>JBFWUX010000057.1:0-2581 GCA_050247055.1 Dehalococcoidia bacterium | reverse complement strand
TGTACGTGTCCGGGCAGATCAGCTTCTGACGCAAGGAAACGCTGCCGCTGGAAGTAAATTGGGGTCAGAGGAAAATTGGGGTCAGAGTAACGTTTCCACAGAAACGTTACTCTGACCCCAATTTTCCTCTGACCCCAATTTACTTCCAGTTTCTGACCCCAGTTTGCACGGGTACCCACGGGCGCAAGTCCATGCCCACCGTGCCCGGCTTGGTTGGGTGCCGTTACCGGTGCCGGCACCCACCCGCCGCGCGATGCTCCCGCGCAGCGGCTCAGCGCCGGAAATGCGGCATCACTTCCTTCGCGAACAGTCTCATGCAGGCTTCCGCCTTCTTCGGGTCCATCCCCGCGAGCTGCATCCACATGACGAGGTGCGTGACGCGGCTCTCACGCTGGTAGCGCTCGATTTCCACGATGGCGTCCTCCGGCGTGCCGACGATCAGTGGGGCTTCGAAGAAGCTGAGATCAGGCGTGTGGCGGAGCTGTGCTGGTTCCGGTAACGATGACACCGACATCGTCTCCTGGAACCACGGAACATCCGCGGCCTCCTTCAGCCACTTGTCATATGCCATCATCATGTAGTGCGCGTGGTCCTGGACATCGTCCCAGGCTTGGTCGCGCGTGGGCGCGACGTAGACCAGGCGGAGCTGGGAAACACCGAAGTTGGCCGGGTCCTTGCCCTGGGATTTCAGCGCGTCGTCGAAATAGCGCTGCAGGTTCTCGCCGCCCGTGCCCGCCACGTGACAGTTGAAGCGCGCCGCGCGCGCCGCCGCACGCTTGCTCATCGCCGCGACCCACAGCGGCGGGTGCGGGCGTTGGATGGGCTTCGGCATCAGTGACACATTCTGCAGCTGGTAATGCTTTCCGGAAAACGAGAAGGTGTCCTCGGTCCATGCGCGATAGATAATTTCGAGCGCTTCGTCCATACGGCTCGCGCGTTCTTCGCGCGGGATCCCGAAGCCCTTGAACTCGGGCACCCGGTAGCCGAGTGCCAACCCGAGGTCAAAACGTCCGTTTGACATGATGTCCACGGTCGCGGCGTCCTCTGCCACCTGGATGGGATGCTTGCCGAGCGGCAGCAGCAGCATGTCCGTCCCGATGCGGATTTTCTTCGTGCGCTGGGCGATCGCCCCGGCAATGGGGAACAGCGAAGGGGACCAGCCGTCTTCGCAGAAATGGTGCTCGGACAACCAGATTTCATCGTAGCCCAGGGCTTCCGCCAGCTCCGCCTGCGCAAGCTGCGATTCGTAGAAGGCGTGCCAGGGCATGCGCCACTTGGGCGGATTGCGGAAGGGGCTGAAAAGACCGAAATTCAAGCTCATGCGGATTTCCCCCAGAATATGGAATATTCATTTCAGACCCGAACAGTTCGACCGGGACACGACCTCCCGGAACCACTCGCGGCAGTCCGGACAACCACCGGTACTGGCAAGACTAGCAATCGCCGCGCGGCAGACCATGGATCTGTGTGTACTGATCTTGACCCAGCGTGCGCCCGACGTCGGTCCTGCGGGAAAATTGGGGTCAGGAAAATTGGGGTCAGAGTAACGTTTCTGTGGAAACGTTACTCTGACCCCAATTTTCCGTCGCGCCACGTGGGTTGACTGCCTGCGCTGTCGCTCCTAGGCTGGCCCATCCGGGTCCGGGAGGAACGGTGAACGCCAAGCTGGTAGTCCACGAGTACCGTGGGGACCCCGCTGCCTGGGGACAGGTGCTGTTCGACGTCTACAAACCACAGGCGTCGACGGTACTGGAGCCTCGTCGCCTCGGTGGCCGCATTCGTCAATGGGAGTTCGGCGCGGTCGAGATCTCGGACTACGAATGCGGCGCCATGCGCTTTTTGCGCGAAGCACGTCACGTCGGTCCGGGATGCGAGGATCATTACTTCGTGTCGATGCCCTACCTGGCGGGATGCACGATGCGGCTGACCCAGGAGGGGCGTCGCGCGCAGTGCATGCCGGGTCAGCTGGTAGTCCAGCACACCGCCCGACCATCCGAACTGGTACATCCTGCAGTCGGCGCGCTGATCGTCCGCATGCCGGGCGAGGCGCTCCGGGCACGATATCGCGACACCGTCTCGCGCGTCGCCGTGGCATTGCCCTGCGTGCGATCCGCGGGGGCACTTTTTGCATCACTCGCCGCGGCCCTAGTCGAGAACGCCACGTACATCCAAGATGACGTCAGGTCGTCCGTGGCGGACCGGCTGATGGACCTGCTGGCCATCGCGCTCGAATCACGCGACGGAGATTCGCCGCTGGTCGGCCGGTCGGTCCACAACGCCCATCGTCTCCGCGCACAACGCTATATCCGGCACGCGTATCGCGATCCTGCGCTGACCCCGGCAGTCGTTGCGGCCGCGTGCGGCATCTCAGTCCGTTACCTGCACGAAATATTTCGAAGCGGTGACGTCAGCGTATTCGAATCGATCATGGAAACCCGTCTGCAGGCGGCGCGAAGCATGCTGGAAACCGCGCTGGGCGGACCCAAGACCGTGTCCGAAATCGCGTACCTGTGTGGATTCCGGGACGTCGCGCATTTCTCACGACGCTTCCGCCGGCAGTTCAACGCGCCTCCGCGCGACT
>JBFWUX010000056.1:0-2629 GCA_050247055.1 Dehalococcoidia bacterium | reverse complement strand
AGCTTGTGCCTAGTGGCGAGAGTTCAGTCGTGTTGGTAGCGGGCAGGTCTTCACGATCGTGCACGGGTTCTGCTATACACCGTTCAGACCGCAGCAGACGAACACTCCTTGTTAGCCAGTGTGGCAACCCGGAGAGGAGCAGCCATGAAACGACCGGAAGACGTGCGCTTGAGTCGCGAAGAAGGAGAAGCGCTGATTGAGCGGATTGAGCGCAATGCCTTGACCGCCGAAGATCGGCGGGTGCTTGTGAAGGTGCTGACCTTTTACTTTTGGCTGCTCTTTGCCTTACGGGAAGCCAAGCTGAGCCTCAAGCGGCTCAAGGCCCTCGTATTTGGGGAGAAACCAAAGAAGCCCCAACCGCCATCGTCAAGTGGTGGCAGTTCGAGCGAGAGGGCAATGCCGCCGAGCGGCTTATCTGGAGGGTTACCCTCTGCTCCCGCGTCGCTGCCCGAGAAGAAAGCGCCACCACCGGGGCATGGGCGACAGGGGGCCACGGTATATCGGGCGGCACAGGCGGTGGAATGCCGGCATGAGGAGTTAGCGGTGGGCGAGCGATGTCCAGTGTGTGGGCGGGGGCGGTTATATCGGTTACCGGCGGGTGTAGAGATGCGACTGGACGGCCATGCCTTGCTGTCGGCGGTGCGCTATGAGCTGGCGAAGCTGCGCTGCTCGGCCTGCGGGCAAATTTTCACCGCGCCCCTGCCCGTCGAAGCGGGGCCAGAGAAGTACAGTGCGCGCGCACGGGCGGTACTCGCCCTGGCTCGCTATTACTTGGGCGTACCATGGTATCGGCTGGAAGGATTCCAAGCGCTGGTGGGGGTGCCGGTGCCCGATGCCACGCAATGGGACCAGGGCGAGGTTGTGGGCGATTGTACATATCCCGTGTTCAAGTATTTGGAGAAGCTCGCGGCGCAAGGTGAAGTGATCTTTCAAGATGATACGCCCGGGCGGGTCTTGGCGTTGATCGCGGAGAACCGGCAGGCAAGAGCGCAGGCACACGCGCAGGGCAAAGCGAAGGTGGACGTGCGGACGGGCATGCAAACCACCGCGTTAATCGTGCAGGTGGGGGAGCGGCGGATCTGCCTCTATTATACGGGGCGACGGCACGCGGGCGAGAATCTCGAGGCCCTCTTACGCAAGCGGGAGCCCGGGCGCGAGAAACCGCTAGTGATGTCGGATGCGTTGGGCAGCAACCAGGCCGAGGAAGCTGGACTCATCCGCTGTCATTGTCTGGCGCATGGGCGGCGCAAGTTCCGCGAGTTAGACGAGGTCTTTCCGGCGGAGAGTGCGGTCGTCACGGACGCGCTCAAGGCAGTGTACGAGCATGAGGAGGAGGGGCGTGACAAGCAACTGCGTGCCCAGGAGCGCTGGTTGTATCACCAGACCTATAGTGCGCCGATTATGGACACGCTCAAGACGTGGCTGGAGCAACAAACCAGCGAGCATCTGGTGGAACCGAATAGCAGTCTGGGCAAAGCGGTCGCCTATCTGCTGGGTCATTGGGAGACGCTGACACGATTTTTAACCGTTCCGGGCGCACCCCTCGATAACAATACGGCAGAGCGGGCCTTAAAACTCTGCATTCGCCAACGTAAGAACTCACTGTTCTATGCGACCGAGCATAGTGCCACCATTGCCGGTCTGCTCACCAGTGTGATCGCCACCTGTGTCCAAGCGGGCGTCAATGCGTTGGACTATTTGGTAGCGATCCAGGAGCACCGTCAGGAAGTGTTTGTCAATCCTGGCGCCTGGTTGCCGTGGAATTATCCGGCGGCGCTGGCTCCCTCGTAGGGAAGGGGTCGCCAGAGCGGGGCCAGCTGCGCCCGCTCCGGATTGCCGGTCCACAGGAGAATGCTCAACTCCCGGGCCGAGAGCGTCACGCTAGGCGTGGGAGCGGTCGGCCACCAGTGAAATCGACTTTGGGAGAGGCGTTTCGTACAGAGCCAAAACCCTTGGCCATCATAGGTGAGGAGTTTAAGCGTCGTCCCGGTGCGATTGCGAAAGACGTAGACTGCCCCACCGAGGGGATTCTCATTAAGCGTCTGGCGACACAAGGCCGCGAGACCATCTATGCCTTTGCGAAAGTCGACAGGCTCGACGGCGAGAAAGATCCGGCTCTGCGGCGTGAGTTGGAGCATTAGCGGCGCTCCACAAAGGTCCGCAGCAACACCACCAGCGCCGGACTCGCCTCATACAAGCTCAACCGCAGCCGCTGCCCGTCGGGCCGTTGCACTTCTACCTCCGCCGTGGGCACGCGCCAGGCAGGATGCACTTCTACAAAGGGCAAAGCCGTGGGCATGGAAGGGACGCTGGCGGTACCAGCCTTCTCCTTGCAGCGCTTGCGCAAGCGCTGCGGACAGAGTCCGAGCTGTTTGGCAACACGGGTGAGGGACACCTCGCGGGTCAGGGCCACCGCTTGATCCCAGAGCGCTGGAGGAATCCGGCCGCGTGGCGTACTCCGGCTCCGCCGCCAGTGGGTAAACTGCTGCACGACGTGGTACAGGGCGTCTTCCGCGCGGGATGGGGACAACATAGTCATGGAAACCTTCCTTCCTCTGTGAAACGGTAATGAGGAAAGAAGGTAAGCGCATTCTCATTCCGTTGTCACGCAGGCTGACCGGAATGACAC
>JBFWUX010000055.1:0-2701 GCA_050247055.1 Dehalococcoidia bacterium | reverse complement strand
GTGCTTCGCCGACCTCGGCGAGATGGGGGCGACGGTCGAGCATCTGCGCGATGGAGAGGCCATCGGGCGCGGTGCGCAACAGCACTCGCACTTCACGGCGGATTCGTTCGGCGAGGTGAAGATCCGGCAGTGCGACGCGATGTCCGGCGAGGAGTTCGAATCGGGTGTGCCGCCTCAGGAGATCGACGAGCAAGGTGGGTGAGAGGAACTGCTCACGGAATCCAGCCTCGACGAGCACCTCACGAAGCTTGTCTAGCGGTGCATGTCCGCCGCGCTCCTCCAGCGCCAAGGCGATGGTGCGTTCGAGCAACTGGAGACGCGATGCATCGAAGGGCCAGTTCTCGATTAGGTCGACGCGATCGGGTGCCGGTGCCACGAAGAGGCGATTCGATCGCAAGAGCGTGCTCACGAGTCGGCGACGCGATTCCTTGTGATTCTGGAGGAAGCGCGAGAACACCACTTCACCCATCGCGCGCCGGAGTTCTCTGACGATGTTCCGCACGATGCGGGAGCCGTCGGTGTGGCGAGCGACGAATCGTCCGCGGCCAAGGTCGCGGAGCGCGGATTGCCGGCGCAAGAGTTCGCGGAGGACCGCGCCGCTCCGCGCGCTGATGCGACCGGCGGCCACGAGCGAATCGACTTCGAGCCTGCCGCCACGCCTCGCGACCGAGGCGGACAGACGCTCCGCCAGGGGACGAAGCAGCTCCAGCGAATCCAGGTGGTGCGTGCGCAGATCGAAGACGTCCGGCGCCACTTGCAGGAAGGTCCCCGATCGGTAGAGGCAGTCGCGGAGCTTCGTTCGGCAGCAGCCGCCGAAGCGATCCTGGTAGGCGAACGCGATGTCCGCAAGCGGCAGCGGGCGACCGGCCTCTTCGATGATCTGCTCGAGTCGAGCGCGGCGGTTGCGATGGCACCTCACGAGAATCTCGCCTCGCTCCCCGGTGAACCTCAGTCGCAGCCGAGCATGGCGCTCGAGTGCGTGAAGCAGGATTCCGTCTTCGTCGGGTGCCAGTCCGAGGCGCGCGCGAATCGTCGGCAGACTCGGAGTGGATCGGCGGGATGTCAGGTCACGAGCGATTGCGTCGCGGAGCTTTCGATACCGGAGGTAACCAAGTCCGAGAAGTCGCTGGCACTCGATGGTGCGCTGGCTCGGTGCCATGACAGCGGCCAGTCGCAACAACCAGGATCGAACGCCCGGCTGTCGGAGCCTTGCCCCCAGGCGCGAACGGGGATCGATGCGGACGAGAGCGATGATGCCGTCTTGCCGTTGGAGTTCCGCATCGATGTCCGCTTCGAACTCGCGGTGACCATTCGGTGCGACCTTGGCGAGTGCCGTGCGAATGGCGATCGCGGCACCTTCGACCATCTCCGGATCGAGGCGGAGTGCGATCGCCGCGGTCGCCACGTCCGTCGCGCGACGCTGCTGACCGACCACGGCGTCGAGCAAGGCGAGCGCCGGTCCCGTGAGATGGCCACGCAGTTCATCGAGCCAATCCTCCATCGGCGGGTCGGTCGGAGGACTGCACAAGCTCCGAAACTGTTCGGCGATCGCGCGATCAACCAGAGCGACGGTGCGATGGCCGACCCCCCCGAGCTGGCGGAGACCCTCGGTACCCACCGCGAGATAGTCCGCGATCGTATGGATTCCGTGCCGTCGCAGTGCTGCGGTCGCGCGTCGCGTGGGCACGAGCTCGGCGAGCTGCGTATCCAGGCCCAGTGCGACATCCGGCGGGTGCACGGTGCGATCTTCGAGACGGTTCATGGGCGGTACGGACGGATTGCGCGGAAGCGTGGCAGCACCGAGCCGTCGCTCTGCGGTGGCCGTCGCAGCGTCTGAGTGCCGTCGCGAGTGAGGGCGTCGAGGAGTCGCTCGCGAGAGTGCGAGGAACGGCGCGCAAGCAGTCGATCGACCAATGCGAGCTGTGACCCGCCGGAGTGACTCGCGGCGGCGAGCGCGAAGCGCGTGTCGAGTCGTGGGTCGTCGAGTCGCTCGACTGCGCGGCCAAGCGGTTCGAACAGCGCAGGGACCTCTGCACAGATCGTCGGCAAGAGCGCGTGCAGTCGGTCACGAGCGGCCGGACTCATCGCTGCGAGGTCTGGGGACTGTGCGAGACTGTGCGCTGCATCGAGCCGGAGTCGCCGACTGCCGCCGGAGAGAGCTGCGACCGCGGCGTCCAACGAAGTGATCGAGAGCGGCGTCGCGAGGCTGGCTCTCAGGCGATCGAGCAACGCAGGCTCGAGGTCCCATGCAGCGTTGGGGTCCCCGTGGACCAAATGGAGTTCGCCGTTGGCGCCGCGCTCGAGGAACAGGACTACGCCGAGATTCGGGACCAACCCGCGGAACGCACGTGCGCAGCCTTCCTCCTGCGACTCCTCGAGGGCGAAGGTCCGTGGTGCGACGCCGACCAAGTGCTCCTGCGTGAGGAAACCGACTCTGACCGTTCCCGAAGTTCCGGTCGAGAACCCAAGGACTCGCGCGCGCACGACGACGTCGGCGCTGCGGACGAGCTGATCGAGCGTGGTCGGCAATCGTTGCGCGAGCAGGGTGCCGGCACCGACCAGAAGCACCGCGAGACTTCGAAGGATCATCGCAGCAAGACCTCCTGACGCAGGTAGGCGAAGTTCAGGTCGCGGAACGCGAAGGGCAGAGCGATCATCGCGTCGAAGCCGATCGCGGGAGACATCACCTCGCCGGGGTCGG
>JBFWUX010000054.1:0-2775 GCA_050247055.1 Dehalococcoidia bacterium | reverse complement strand
CGCGCTCACCCGAGCGCGATGGAGGGAGTATCGCACTTCCGTCGGGGGAAGTCAAGCTAGCGTCTAGTTTTTTTCCGCGGGCAGAAGCAACCGGTTCGAGGCACCCCGCAAGTCCCGCGGATACGGCAGTTTCGTAGTTTACGCTCTACCGCATTTCCCGGAGGGTAGAGGGTAGTCATCTAGTACTAGATGATAATTCAGTACTGAATTCAGTACTTCTTTCAATCTACTACAACAGCCCTAACCCTTTCTCTCTGCGGCACTTCTGACTTCTTTCAATCTTTCAACGCGAAAGCGCCTGCGCTACCTCTCCCGGCAGCGCGGCGCCCTCCTCGTTTCGCGTTGCAAGATTGAAAGAAGTCTAGGATCGGCCCGGCAGGCCGTATGCAGCCGGAATTCGGCCCTTGAAAGAAGGGTTGAATTCAAACTGAAGGAAGTCGGCGCGGGAACCCATGGCAGAACCCGACAGCCGGACGACGGGCCGCAGCGAGCACTCGCTCGAAGCTGCGGCGAAGCGAATCACGATGCCGACTCCTGCGGCGAGGTATCGACGGCCGACTGCGGCGCGACGTCGATCGGCTCGGCGTCCTCGCTGGCCGTGTGAGCCGCCACGAAGCGCGTGGAGCGATAGACGATCGGCGCCCTCCCGGAATCCCGCTGTTCGACGTCGACGACGATCTGGCCCGATTCTGCGAGCGTAGCGAGCACGTCCTTGCGCTCGCTGCGCCGAAGCCACTGAGTTCGGCGGGTGAGCGTTGAGCTTGTCACGCCTGCGGCCCCCTCGCCCTCGATGACTCGGAGCACCCGCTTGAGGTCCGCCTCGACGCGGCTGCCGGCGAGATGCGCTCGAGCCAGGACGTGAACCCGTCGCTGGCACCAGCCGACGAGTTCGACAGCCCAGGCCACATCGAGTTCGCTGATCTCACGAGTCCGATCATCGCTCGCCGCTCGAAGGAGCGCAAGCTTCTGGACGTGCTCGCTGAACCGGCCCCAGAGCGAGGCGAGCGGATTCTTCCGCGCCTGCATCGCCCGGATCCGTTCGTCGTTCTCGGCCTCGACCTTCCAGATGAGGTCCTGCGCTCGCTTGAGGAAGGGCACGAGCTTCGCGCCGCTGCGGAACGCCATCGAGTGCGAGAGGCCTTCGAGGTTGCCCTCGGGCGCCGTCCGGTCCTCGATCGCTCGAACCTGCTCGACGAGCGCTGCAGGTGCCCCCTCGAAGGTCGCCGGCCGAACCCGCCGCGGCAGGTGGTCGTCGACGAAGAAGCACAGGAATCGGTTCAGGAACCCGTCGCTCACCGCGACGTGATCGACGACTGAGAAGAAGTCCGCCGGTGTTCCAACGCCGTAGACACACAGGTGCGGCTCGTGCAACGGCTCGGCGGGATGCAGCGTGTTGTTCGCGTAGGCGGTCGCCAGCCAGGTATCGGCCGCGCACGAGAAAAGCTCGAGCAGCGCGCGCTTGATGCCGGCGATGTAGGCGGGCACCCGGTCGCCGCTCATCGTCGCGAGCACCTTGACGAACTCGTCGATGAAGCAGACCTGCGACGGCCGCTCGCGAATCGCGGTGCGAAGTCCGCTGTCCGACTTCCACTCACCGGGCCCGATCATGCGCTCCAGGCCGGCGTGCGCGAGCAACGTCACCGGCCGGCGGATGCCCGGGTTCTTCCCACAGCCCGTCTCGCCGATGCCGAGCGCGTAGATGTTGGTGCGCAGGTTCGTCTCGGTCTTCACCCGCCGGCCGAGGATCGCGCCGACCGTCGCGATCGACGAGGCAAGCGCAAGCGCGGGCTGCGGTTGCGGCGATGTCTCGAGGATCCATCGCGCGAGGTCACCGACGAGGCCTGGGCAGTTGAGTAGGTGCGTCGGAAACGGCTCCTGCTCGAGGATGTCGCCGTCGCCGTCGCCGTCGACGATCGCGCGGATCTCCGTCTTCGGGATCCGCGCCATGGTCTGTTTCGCGACGGTCATCGTCTCGATGCCGTCCTCGCTTGGCGTCGAGCCCGCCGGCATCCCGCCCTTCGCCGCCATCCAGAAGATCGTCGCGATCGTGATCTCGCCGGCATTGGCGAGGTACTCGCCGAGGGAATCCCACTGGTCGCGCTGCACTCGTTCGTCGAACTTCGGCGACTTGCTGGACCATTCGTACCAGAGGTCGTAGGCCGCCTCTCCAGCGCCGGTGGACTTGAGCCCCATCCCGACGCAGATCCATTCCTCGCGGGGATTGGGATCGATGTAGTCGAGAGCTCGCCGAATCGATTCCTTCGTCTCCGGCTGCAGCGGGATATCCGAAGCGCTGTTGATCCGCTTCCTCGAGCCTTCCCGGCTGCGGGCCGGCGTGAGGATCTTCACCAGCCACTCAGGCAGCGGGCCGACGTCGCTCAAGTCGCCGAGGAGCCATTCTCGACCCGGCGAGCTTGGCGACGGCACGATGACGTACCCGCCGCTCGCTCGGACATCGATCCCGCTTCCCTTCTCGAGGATGTCGACCCGCGAGGTCAGAACGGCCTGCGGCATCCGGTAGAAGTAGTGCTGCCCTCCTCGAGGCGTCGATGCGATCAGCGCGCACTCGTGCGACCCCATCTCCGAGCAGAGCTTCGCGAAGTTCGCCTGGCCGTTCTTGCCTTTGACCGGGTCGAAGTCGAGGTCGATGACGCACAGGTGAGCGATTCCGGTCGCGACGCCGATATGCGCAGATGGCCATCGTCGCCACCAGCGATCGATCTGCTCAGGGTCGACAGATGCGTCGAGGAAGCCTTGCTCGGTGAGCGGCTTCTT
>JBFWUX010000053.1:0-2804 GCA_050247055.1 Dehalococcoidia bacterium | reverse complement strand
CGTGCTTGTCCTTATTCCCACTGCGGATGCGACGCTTGGGCGCGCTGCCCTTTGGTACTTGTGTAGGGATGAGGGGGAGCTGCGTGTCTATAGGGTGGCAAGTGATGTGGAAGGTTTCTTCGACAGTGGTGGACGTCCGGCGGCCCAGTGGATAACAGAGCACGGATTTCAGTTTGTCGAGGGGATAGATGTAGACGGGGCAGTTGTTCGCCTTGAGAGGGCAGCCAACGGCGAATTGGTCCTAAGGAAGCCGGCACATCGACAGAGCGAGTTCCAGGTCGCGTACGTGAGGAATCCAATTGGCTCAGGACTCCACCGTAGTGAGACGGTTGTCCGTGCAACTAGGGATGGCGAGGTTCTCGCGAGGTACACGAATATCAGTTATCGCGGCGGTTGGGCGGAGCGGCTATTGGCTAGATTCACGGACGCAGGGGAGGCTTACGGTGGTGCTTGCTCAGATTACAAAGGGAGGATCCGATCAGCTGACATAGTCTCCCGCGCCCTCACGGCTGTTCGACTGAAGTAGCTTTCCGCAATGACAATTCGCTTCTTGCGTCAAAGAAACTTCGCGTGGATGTCGCAGGCGGCCTATCGTGACTTTGTGGATCTACAACCAGGTGACACCACAGGGTTCCGCGATGATCTAAACGATGCGGACGCGTTCGGCAGCGGGAATCGCTTTGTGCGCTTGCAAAGCGAGTCTTTTACAAGCGGACCCGAAGGTATCCAGTTTCAGGAACAGAGGCGCAACGATTCCGTTGGATTCTCCGCTGCAGTTCTTAAGTCGATTGCTCGAAATGAGTACACGATCGCAGTCCGCGGTACGGAGCTCACTTCGCTAGCTGATGTTCTGGACGCTGATTTTCTGGGAATCGCAATAAGGGGTCGCGCTGGCGACCAACTCATCAGCGCGTATCGCTACTACAAACAACTCATCACCCCAAGCGGCCAACAAGTCCAGTACTCCTCTGCCGAGCTGGACAAGCTTGCCGAGATCTACGCGCAATCTGAGCTGGCATTTACGGCCATAAGCGGTGCGCTTCCCATCGCCGGTTCTGTGCTCAAGCAGTTCGCGGTCCAAAGATTCCGGCGTGAGCTGGTCGACGCGACGCTTGAGACAAATAAGGGTTTAGGCGCGATCGAGGTTGGCGCAACGGTCAACTTCACGGGACATAGCCTTGGAGGACACGTCTCCACGCTACTCGCGGGGATGGTCAACCAGTTTGCCGACGCGAACGCGGCCTCACAGATCGCCCTCGGAGAGGTCGTTACGTTCAATGCGCCTGGACAGAAAGAGTACTTCACCTCAAACACCCGCGTAGATGTTAGAGCGATCGCAGCGAAGATCACCAACGTAGTCGCCGAAGGTGGAATGACCGTTGCCTCGACGCTGCGTAAGTCGGAAGGCAGGCGCGTGCTGGTACCCATCGAGCACGAGCCGGGGCCGGTGATCGCGAATCACTACATAGTCAAGCTTTCCGATGCGCTTGCCGTGGCGGAGCTCTTTACCGAGCTCGCGCCGGAGATGCCGGAAGAAAGCGTGCACGCGCTCCTTCGGGCGGCTGCCGGTACGGGCAGCCGAACCCTCGAGAACCTGCTGGACGCCCTTCGCCGGACGCTGCTCGGAGCGCAGGTCGCTCCGACCGCGGCAGAGAGCCGAGAGGCGTTGTACGACAACATCGCGGCGCTGCGCCTTCAGGACGCGTACCAGGCACTTCAGGGTGCGGCGTCGATCATGCCCATTGGCAATCTCGGCGCTGCCGAGATCGCGAACAGCGCGAAGCTGGACTTCGGGTATCTCGTTGCCCTCGAAACGCTGTCGCCATTTGCAGTTGAGGATTCGGCGGAGCAGCTGAGCAAGGCGCATCCCGACCTGCATGCATTGTGGCAGGCAGACTTCGCGATCCCGCAACAAAGGGCGAGACGCTTCAACGACGACTATCTCGTGGACAGGGCGCGGTACCTCGCAACGGTACTCGAGCGCAACACAAAGGACAGTACCTCCCCAGTCGTGGGTGGCGACGTGTCCTATTGGGACGTTGCGCGCGCAGTCCTGCTGCGCCCTCTTGCCGCACTGGCGGGAGTCGCTTTTGGTCGGGAGGATGGGGATGCGGTTGATTCTCGTCTGGTCGGTGGCACGACGACGCGGCTATACGGGGCAGGCGGTGACGACGAGCTGCGCGGAGGTCTCGGAAGGGATCACCTTTACGGCGACGCGGGTGACGATCGTCTCTATGGCAAAGGGGATGACGATTCACTTTTCGGCGGCGCCGGCACCGACACCCTCAACGGCGCCACCGGCACCGACAAGTACTACTTCTACACCGGCGGCGGGCACGACACGGTCGTCGACGAAGCCGAACCCGCTGGCAACGCGAAGCACCAGCTCGGCGAGATCTACTTCGGCGGCGCGAACGGCGACATCCGGATTGCCGGTCTTTTCACGACGGCGGACCCCGATCGCAAGCACTACACGTTCACCGCTGGCGACGGCTCCCAATACGTCGCCGCCTACCTCGGCGACCTCGCCAAGGCGACGCCGGGCAATCTGGTCCTCTGGCGTGCCGACGACGGCTCCAACATCGTCACCCTCACCAACTTCGTCTCCGGCGACTTCGGCATCCTCCTCGACCCGAACGCCCCGCAGCGCGCCTACACCGACAAGTTCGGCACCGACCAGCCCGACAACGAATTCATCCTCGGCGGGCCGCACGCGAGCTCGCTTTCTTCCGACGCGCCGGACCAGAAGGTTCACGGTCTGGGCGGAGCGGATTACATCGTCGTTGCCCACGCCAATGCGCAGG
>JBFWUX010000052.1:0-2811 GCA_050247055.1 Dehalococcoidia bacterium | reverse complement strand
GTGAACTTCCGGTAAGCGTGTTTGACTTTTCTCTGGCTTGTCTGTTCTGAGATCTCGCTTGCGGGCATAAGTCGCATAGTATTGGTGGCGGACGGGGCTTCACGGCTGCGCACGACTTCTGCTATACGCCGTGCAGGGAACAGCGGAAGAACACTTGCGGTTCTATATAGTCGCGGGCCGAAGAAAAGCAACCATGAAACAGCCGGAAGACGTCCATCTGAGTCGTGAAGAAGGAGAAGCGCTGATTGAGCGGATCGAGCGCAATGCCTTGAGCGCTGAGGATCGGCGGCTCTTGGTGAAGATTCTGACCTTTTACTTTTGGCTGCTCTTTGCGTTGCGGGAAGCCAAGCTGAGTCTCAACCGGCTCAAGGCCTTGGTGTTTGGCGAGAAGCCGAAGAAGCCGAAACCGCCCGCGTCCGGTGGGACAGCTGGTGGAGGAAGCCCAGATGAGTGAGAAACGGAGCCAAGCGCTTCACAAGACGAGGCATCCTCTGCGGCTGCACCCATCCCAGAGAAGAAACCCACGCCCCCCGGGCATGGGCGCTACGGCGCGGAAGTCTATCGGGCGGCCCAGAGGGTGGAGTGCCGCCACGAAACATTAGCGGTGGGCGAACGCTGTCCGGCCTGTGGGCGTGGCACGTTGTATCGCTTACTGCCCGGCGTGGAGATGCGCCTTGATGGCAACGCACTGTTGTCAGCGGTACGCTATGAGTTAGAGAAGTTGCGCTGCTCGGCTTGTGGGCAAGTCTTCACGGCCTCCGTGCCGGGAGGCGCTGGAGCAGAGAAGTATACGGCGCGCGCCCGGGCAGTCTTGGCGCTGGCCCGCTACTATCTTGGCCTGCCGTGGTATCGGCTCGAAGGGTTTCAAGTGTTGGTTGGTGTGCCCGTGGCCGATGCCACGCAATGGGATCAGGCCGAGGTGGTGGGCGACTGTAGCTATCCGATCTTCAAATGCTTGGAGACGATGGCGGCGCAAGGCGACGTAATTTTTCAAGACGATACGTCGCACCGCATCCTGACGCTTATTGAAGAGAACCAGCAGGCGCGCGCGCAAGCGCAGGCACAAGGGAAAGCCAAGCCGGAGGAGCGGACGGGAATGCAGACGACGGCGTTGATCGTGCAAGTGGGGACGTACCGGATTTGTCTCTATTACACGGGCCGCCGCCATGCGGGGGAGAATCTGGCCGCCCTCTTAATGAAGCGAGAGCCAGGACGCGACAAACCCTTGGTGATGTCGGATGCGTTGAGCAGCAACAAGGCGGAGGAAGACGAACTCATTCGTTGCCACTGTCTAGCGCATGGGCGGCGCAAGTTCACCGAGCTAGCAGACGACTTCCCCGCCGAAAGTGCCGTGGTCGTGAACGCGCTCAAGCTGGTCTACGACCATGACGAAGAAGCCCGGGAGCAGCAGTTGAGTGAGCAGGAGCGGTTAGTGTATCACCAAACCTATAGTGCCCCCGTGTTCATGACGCTCAAGACGTGGCTGGAACAGCAAACGGCGGAGCGGGTCGTTGAGCCCAATAGTAGTGTCGGCAAAGCGATCGCCTACCTGCTGGAGCATTGGGAAACGCTCACCCGCGTCGTCACGGAGCCGGGAGCACCACTCGACAATAATGTGGCCGAGCGCGCGTTGAAAGTAGTGATTCATCAGCGCAAGAACTCCTTGTTCTATGCCACCGCGCATAGTGCCACCATCGCCAGTATCCTCACCAGCATCATTGCCACCTGCGTGCAGGCCGGGGTGAATGCGGTGGAGTATCTGGTGGCGGTCCAGGAACACCGCCAGGAGGTACGCGCCAATCCCAGCGCCTGGCTGCCGTGGAACTATGAGGCCGCCCGCGTGCCGTCGTAACGGAGAGGGCGCCAGTCGGGCGCGAGTTGGGCGCGGTCGGGATGGCCGTTGCCTAGCAGCACGTGCAGCTCCCACGCTGAGAGCGTCACACTCGGAGTAGTGGTCGTAGGCCACCAGGCAAAACGCCCGTGGGATAATCGTTTTGTGCAGAGCCAAAAGCCTTGGCCGTCATAGGCCAACAGTTTCAACGTCGTGCCGGTGCGGTTGCGAAACACATAGACCGTGCCGCCCAACGGATTCTCGTCCAGGCGGTTGCGACACAGTGCGGCTAAGCCATCGATGCCCTTCCGGCAGTCGACGGGCTGCACGGCCAGAAAGATGCGACTCTGGGGGGTGAGTTGGAGCATCAGCGGGAGGCCAGAAAGGTTTGCAGTAAGGGGACTAACGTGGGAGCGGCATCGCTGTACATGATCCGCAAGCGTGCCCCATCCGGGCGCTGGATCTCGACTTCCGTCGCGGGTGTCCGCCACGTTGCCGCGACTTCCACAAAGTGCGGGGCCGGAGGAGAGGGGCGGGGCGTAACCGTCCCGTTTAGAGCCTCGCGCCGCTTCTTAAGCGCATGAGGCGTGAGCCCCAGTTGGGTCGCAACTCGCGTCACTGACAACGTGGCCGTGAGCGCAACCGCCTGCACCCATAACTCCTGCGGAATGCGTCCCCGCGGGGTGCGGCGACTGTGCCGCCACTGCGCAAAGTGATGGGTTAACTGCGTGAGGGCCTCTTCGGCCTGGGCTGATGATAACGGCTGCATACCGAACTCCCGTCGTGAAGAAAATTCGGGACTGACTATAGACGCGAGCACGTGGCGGTGTCACGCAGGCTTGCCGGAATGCGGTCGCTGATCGAAAAGCGAAGACGACCCGGAAAAAGTTCGCGGAGCGCTTCCCCCTCATGTGGCCAATTCAGCAACTGTTGCAGGAACCTTTTGTGAAGGACGTCAAGCATGCCTGCCGGAGGGACAC
>JBFWUX010000051.1:0-2928 GCA_050247055.1 Dehalococcoidia bacterium | reverse complement strand
GGACCACGGCAAGGGGCAGTCGAACGAGCGGATGCAGCTGACGAAGCGCGAGGCAACTACTGGAGGTAGGGCCGCTTCGCGGCCCAGCATTATTGAGTCGCGCTTCGCAGCTGATCCGCAGTGTTGGGCGGACAGCAGGGAGCTGAACAGATGATCGCGGCGATTGCCCTTCTGCTGTCGGTATCCGATGGCGCGGACTGGTCTGCGTACAAGCCCGTGCCGGCGGCGACGGCGTGGGTGGAGGCAGCCATCGTCGAGGGCTCCGATTTCACGATCGAAGCGGCAAACGTCAAGTACACGATCACCGCGCCGTACACAGGCGAGCATCGGGAGATGCTGGCGCCGCGACGGGAGCTATATCGTCGGTGGGCCAAGGCCCTTGGCCATCCCCCCTCTAGTGCCGACCTGTGTTCCCATGAGATCGAGATTAGGGTCGGGACGGACCGATACTGGCTGCCCCTGCAAAACGTCCTACTTGGGCCTTTTGCCGCGGAGGCCGTTCGTGGCAGCCGCCTCCAGCTCCGGATCATGTACATCGGCGCTGTTGGGGCCGAGCGCGTATTCATGATCAACAGCTTCGAGGTCCGAAAGCCGTGAGACTGCCGCCCAACGAGGCGTTGCAGCTGACGAAACGCGAATACCTTGTAGGTGAGGCCGCTTCGCGGCCTGGCGTCATTGAGTCGCGTTTCGCAGCTGAACGCCGGTGTTCGACGTACGGGAACGAAGGCCGGGAAGCAGAGACTGAACGGCGGCAGTCGGCCTTGAGACAGGGGCAACAACGGATTCCCGGCTTGCGTGGCTCGGGGCACTCCGCGTCCGGCAGCCTCCGAGGCCCAGCCAGCGCCAGGCCCGCTAGCTTTGTCACCCACGTCGTAGTTGGGGCCCTCTAATTCGCCGGAGCAATACTCCGGGGCTTGGTGTGCGTGCAATCGCCGCAATACCGGCTCAACGGAGCGCTGGCCGGGCCATCCTGGCCTTGCGGTGCTCCACGCAACGACGAATCGGCACTACCCAACCAAACGACAGGTGGTCTAGGCTCCTCCGCATGCAGGAGCGGCCGTGTGGTTGGCGCCGCCCGACGTCGAACAAGGCGTTGCAGCTGACGAAACGCGAATACCCTGTAGGTGGGCCCGCTTCGCGGGCCAGCGTCATTGAGTCGCGTTTCGCAGCTGAACGCCGGTGTTCGACGTACAGGAACGGAAGGCCGGGAAGCAGAGCCTAACGGCGGCAGTCTGGCTCTGAGACAGGAACAAGCACGGGCGACCACGGTTGGTTGTCCGCAGCTCCCGAGGCCCGGCCAGCACGCGAGCCGGGCTGTCCTGACCCGGGGTCACCTTGGCGCTCGAGGCGCGGCGCACATGGCCGTGGAGTTCAGCACTCCTGACGTGCGTGTGCCCGGCTCGCGTGGCTCTGCTGGCTGGGCCCAGGCCGGGTCTCGGGGGCGCTGCCAACGGCGAATCAGAACTCTAGCCAACAAGCCGACGGGTGTCTTAGGCTCTCTCGCATGCGGGAGCGGCCGTGCCCGTCCGGGCGCCTGACGTCGAACGATGCGTTGAAGCGGACGAGGCCCGTTGTAGCACGGTCGGCTGGGGAGCCTCGCCGCTTAACGCAGTGTTATGCATACGCCTTCCGGGCAAGGTACTACGCACCGTGGCCTTAAAGCTGGGCAACGGACTGCGCTACGCCGGCTGGAGCTTGGTTGTTCTCGTTCTCCTCTACCCCATCGACGTTCTCCAGACTTCCAATATGCTTCAGGAGCTACACGGGCCCGACTGGAGGCCCGAGCCTGGCGTAGGCGCGATGGGCTTCGACCTCCGGACGACGGCGGTCATCCATTGCGGCCTCCTGGGGTGGCTGGGTCAGGTCGGCTATCTCCTGTCGGGAGTGTGGTTCCTCGTTGCCGCGGTTAGGCTTGCTGGCCAGCGCATGCGTGGCGCACGGGGCATGGAAGTGTCGTCGAGCGTCCTGGTGGCGTGTCTCTTGGCGGTGCTCGCGCTTGGCCTGCTGGCACGCTACTGGGTACAGACACGCTACGGAATCACCCTGGCGCAAGGGGTCGTCTCAGGGACCAGCGCACTAGCGAGCGATGCATAACGAGGCGTTGCAGCTGACGAAACGCGAATACCTTGTAGGTAGGCCCGCTTCGCGGGCCGGCGTCATTGAGTCGCGTTTCGCAGCTGAACGCCGGTGTTAGGCGTCACCACAGCGACCATCCGGCGATGGCATTCATTCTGGCGAAGGAACGATCGAGAGACGTCCTGGTGGCGTTTCGTCGCTACCACAAGTACCTCGAAGGCGAACGACACCGCTTCCCGGCTGGGGCACTGTCGCTGGCGACATCCGAGTGGTACTTCGATCCCGCCGACCGGCGATGTCCACACGATGCGTGGCTTCTCCGTCTGGGGATTGAGGAGACAGGGCGGGGCAACCGCAACGAGGTTCGCAGTGCTGGCATATCGATCGAGCTCCTCGGTGCCTACCACGATCACCTCCTGACGCTCCGGTATAGCCGCGTCTACCGGTACGCCTTGGAGGCCACTGGCGTCGGGGCAGGGCATGCCGACTGGCGGTACGATGAGTTCCGCGTCAACGAGCAGGGTCACCTGGAGCACGAAATCGAGTGGTCGGCCCAGGCTCAGACCGCACGCTGGCTAATCGAGGCCGATGATGTGGTACTGGAGTCCAGCGCCATCCCAGGTGACGCCTAACGAGGCGTTGCAGCTGACGAAACGCGAATACCCTGTAGGTGGGCCCGCTTCGCGGGCCGGCGTCATTGAGTCGCGTTTCGCAGCTGAACGCCGGTGTTCTGCGTACGGGAACGGATGGCTGGGAAGCAGAGCCTGAACGGCGGCAGTCGGCTCTGAGACAGGGGTAACAACGGATTCCCGGCTCGCGAGGCTCGGGGTGCTCCGCGTCGTGCAACTCCCG
>JBFWUX010000050.1:0-2967 GCA_050247055.1 Dehalococcoidia bacterium | reverse complement strand
GTCCTCCCGCCGACCTGCCGACAGCGTCAACTCGCGACTGCGTGCGCGCGAGCGATCACTCGCGTCCGAGCTTGCTCAACCGGCACGAGGGCCCGGGAGCGGCTACCGCGCAGCGGTTTCGTTCAACGCCCGATGGACTGATCTGCTGATCGTCGCCGACGACGATCATCTTCTTCCCGACGTAGAAGAGGAACAGACTCTCGATGCCGAGCTGACTCGCCTCGTCCGCGATGACCATGTCGTAGCGGCCTGGAGCAGGGTCCATCATCTCGGCGACCAGGTAGCGAGGCATGATCCAGACCGGAATGGCGTCGCGACAGATGTCCATGTACCGGCGCGCCTCGTGCCGCAGGCGTCCCATCTTCGCCGACCGCCCCGTTCCCTTCCCCATGGCGCGAACCGCCTCCCGCCAACTCTTCAGAGCCGCAGACTCACGCGGTGCGAGGCGATCGAAGAAGTGCGTCCACGCCCGCAAGGCTGCCACTTCGGCGAGGCGTGAGCGGATGCTCCCCTCGATCTCGCCTCGACGACGCCACAGCTCCTGCTGGTATGGGAGATCGGCTCGCTTCTCGAGCCACGAATCGGCGACTGCCCAGGCCCACGCGTCCTGCCAGGCACCGAGCCGCTCGTTCCAGACAGGATCGGTTGGCTTCGCGAGCACGGACTCGATCAGTCCCGGTGCCATGGTGGCGAGCTGACTTTCGATTCTCTCCCGTCGTTGGTACGCGTCGCGCGCCGCCTCGAATTCGACGAGAGCGCCGTGGTGCTTGCTGTATTCGGTGACATCGCGCGCCGCGATCGCCGCGAGTAGCCGGGATACCAGCGTGTGGACATCGTGCAGACGGCGCACGTTCTCGAGGACACGCATTGTTTCGTCCACGCTGCGCCGCACGGTCGCGAACTCCTCTGCCAACACGGCGGCATCGATCATCTCGATCCACTGTTGCGCCTCCCCCGCGAGCCATACCGGAACCGGGACGGGTCGCGGCGAAGCAGCCATGGAGCTCGCAGCCCGATCGCACGCGAGCGCGAAGTCGGTCAATCGATTCAGTGTCCGAGCCTGCTCCTGGAACATGGCGTAGCGGATCCTGCGATCTGCAGGCGGCACGATCGCGCCGACACCGCACCAAGCGGCGTGCAGCGCGCTCATCGCCGACTCGAGATCCACGTAATCCACGACCGCCTGTAGGCTGAGGGAGTCGGAAGCTCCTTGTCCATCGACCTGCACACGCGTCCGCAAGTAGGTCCGACCCTTGAGCGTCGGCGGAGTGAAAAGCCCCAAGCGTTTCCACCGCCCGCCAGAGCCAAGATGCGATACCGCGATCGCCGCGTCATCCCGGACCCTGCGCGCATCGAGAGGGGCCGGAATGTCGACGGCGCGGTCACCAAGCCGTGCCAGCAAGAGCTCGATCTTGGCCGAGCTTTGTCGACTGACATCCGCCACTACGACCCACCGAGCCCGTCGATCGGCGAACAAATCCTCGACAGCCTCCCGACGCCAATCGTGGCCGAAGGAACCCAACGCCAGTCGCGCCTGTTCCAGCTTGACGAGCTCTTCCCTGAGGGCGGCTCGTGACTCTGGAGGCAGAGCGCGGATCGGTTCGTAGGCAGCGTGACCTCGGAGAGAGTCCACTGACGCGGCCCGGTTTCTGGACTCGGCCTCCGATGCGACCGCCGCGGCGAACGCGCGCGGCGCTGGCAGCTCGGCACTGGGAGGTGCTTGCAGCCGGGTGGCGGCAAGGTCCGAGTCGGTGTAGCGCCGCCGAATCGCCAACCAGTCCAGGACTTCATCGGTCGTCAGCGGCGGAGACGAGGGCGCATCCCTCGAGATCCTCAGCCACGAGAACTGCTCGCGTTCGCGCGTCACCCGTTCTGCGATGGCCGACGCGGTCCCGGTGTACGCGCCCGCGGCGACATTGTGGGGACAGGTCTCTCCTTCACGGAGACTGCGGATCTCCGAGTCGGTCGCAGCCAAGCGACGACGCTTCTGATCGAGCTCGCGCTCGAGCTCGGCGATGCGTCCATCGTAGGCACGCGGTGAATAGGCAGCCTGCTTCGTCGTGATCGCCTGGACCGACGCGTTGAGCTCGGCAAACGAGTCTCCGCCCTGCCCGAGCAAACTGACACACAGGGCTTGGATTTCCTTGGGAAGCTTTTCCTTGAGGACCTGCAGTGCACGACCCGTTTCGGCCGTGATCAGCACTCGTTGGCCGGTGGCCAACAGATGACAGACCAGATTAGCGATCGTGTGGCTCTTCCCCGTGCCGGGCGGACCTTGGACGAGTACCCCGCGATGCCGGCCAATGGCCTGCACGATGCGGCGCTGCTCACGGTTCGCCGGCAGAGGGAAGTAGATCTCCGAGCTCGAATCCGGCGCGCTTCGATCGCCGTCCGCCGCGTGACCCTCCGCGGGTCCCCCCGAGAAGTCGCTGGAGTCATCGATCAAGTCCTCCCACCCCCTCGGCGCAGCATCCGGCTCCCGACTCAACTGGTCGATCAGCGCGTCGTAGATGCGGACCATCCCCGTCTGCGGCCGCTTTCGCAGGATGAGAGCCGGCGCGAGGCTCACCACGAGCCGGTCCGCAACGCCGGGCCTCGCCTGCAAGTCAGGGAACCACTGGGAGTCAGCATGCAGGGACGTCGCCCAGTAGTTGAGCGCGGCCTGGAGCCGGGGCCGGTCCCAGATGTCGTTTCCGATCTCATCGATCTGCATCTGGACCGCCGCGTAGTGTGTCCGATCCGGGCGCATCTCGGGCTCGAGCATGTCGTCTTCGACGAGAAGAGCCGCGCCATCACCGGGCGGGATCACCCGGATGACACCCTTGGCGGGATCGAATTCGATCTCGGCGCGAGCCACCATAGCGTGACGCCGAATGGGCATCGCTCGCTCGTTCTTCGTTGCCCGCCAGTCCAGGAGCCCCAGACCGAGAACGACCTCGAGGATCTCCCCCTGCTTGCGAATCTGGG
>JBFWUX010000049.1:0-3095 GCA_050247055.1 Dehalococcoidia bacterium | reverse complement strand
GTCCTGGATTCGTCGAAAGTGTTTCCTGAACTTGCCCTGAAGCTTCTCGAGGACGCCGAGCGTGCGCTCGTCGACCGGTCGTCCCTGCTCGTCGAGCAACTCCAGCTTCCGCAGCTGCTCCATACGACCCCCCTGTTGCCTAGCGAGCTGAGAGCTCGCCGATGGAGGGAAACGACGCCAGTATGCGGGCCGCCGGAAGGAGGAAGACTGCGCTGTAAGGTTCCGGTCCGAATGTGCGCTCTAGGGGAGTGAACGCGAAATGCGAACCGCGAGATTCAGTTGGTGTTCAGCGAGGCGGCATCAAGCTGGCGTTCCCTGATGCACTCACTGAAGCGCATCTTCGCCGGACGAATGGCGATTGTCAACGAGGAAGGTTACCCATGCTGCTTGAACGTGAAGCCACCACGCTCGTGTCCGGCCGCGGCTCAGTCACCGCCCTTCGGCGCGCCCAGCTCAGCCTTCTGACCCTGGCGTTTATCACGATCCCGACGCTGGTATTTGCCCAAGCGTCGCCGTGGGAACGGGCGGCCGGAAACCTTGAACGGACGTTCACCGGCCCGCTTGCCCGCTCCCTCGCCCTGGTGGCCATCGTGATCGGTGGGCTGCTGTTCATGTTCGCCGAGCAGGGTGCCAAGCGGCAGATCTCGGGCATCGTCTTCGGCGGCGGACTGGCGCTCTTCGCGGGGCAGTTTCTGACCTGGTTGTTCTGAGTAGGACAGGGAGGGGCAAGTGTCGACGGCACCAACGTATCGTCGCGTCCACAAAGCACTCCACCGTCCGCTGACTGTGTGCGGTGTCGACCGTCGACTGTTCTTCCTGGCACTGCTGATGGGTGGCGCCACCTTCAACCTGTTCTATTCGTTCCTCGCCGGTTTGTTGATGTTTAGCGGCCTGTACGGCTTCGCCTGGTGGTCCACCGCCAAGGACCCGCAGATGCTCCAGATCTTGATCGCCTCGTCCGGCGCCCGTCGCCGATATGACCCTGGCAAGCACGAGCCGTTCGAAGTGGAGGTCTCGCCGTGGTGAGGCTCTCGCGCATCGTTCGCGACTACTCCGACGCTGGCGGGGTGAACACGCTTCTGGCGCCCTGGGGATTCGTCGACGATGGAACCCTGCTCACCAAGGCCGGCCACCTGGCTCGCATCTACAGAATTCGCGGAATCGACGTGGACGGACTGACGCACCCCGAGCGTCATGCCCTGGCGAGGCGAATGGAGGCGGCTCTGAGGACGCTGGATGAGCGGTGCCGGGTCTACCAGTACCTCGTGAAGCGGGTCGCTGACCCCTTCATCGCACCGACGTGTCCGGAGCCGATCGCGCAGGAGGCGGCATCGCGGCGCACGGCGTATCTGAATGGGCGGCGCTCCGAGCTGTATCGGCTGGAACTGTTCATGGCGTTGGTGTACGAGCCTCCGGGTCGTCCGCGGGTCAGCACGTCACTGTCGAACCTCCGCCGTAACCCGCGCCTGGCCGTGCGGGAGTGGCTCTTTGCACCGGATGCCCTGCATGTCGTCGAGGCCGAGCTCGACGCAGCCATCGACGGTCTCGCGCACAAGGCCGAGCTCTTCGAAGCCCAACTGGTCGACTTCGGCATCGAGCGGATGCCGCGCCGAGAGACGTTTCGGTTGCTGCGACGGCTCGTGAACTACGACGACGTGGTGGTTGACGCGTCGATGGTGAATCCGCCGGCAGTTCACGTGGACTACTTCATGGGCGATTCAGCCGTGGAGTGTCATCGCGACCACCTCATCGTCGGCCGCAGGGCGGTCAAGGTCCTGTCGATGAAGGAGGCGCCGAGCCAAACCCACGCAGACGCCCTCGGGGGCCTACTCGAGATCCCCGGGGAGTTCATCGCCTGCCTGGAGTGGCAGCGAATTCCGTCGGACCGCATGCGACGCGACATCCAGACGCGGCGGCGCCACTTCTTCAACCAGCGCATCTCGCTCGTCAACTACATCACGCCAGGCGAGGCGCGCACGGAAGACATGCTGGTCGACGAATCAGCGTCCGCGATAGTGCGGCAGCTCGGCGACGCGCTGACCGACATCGAAGTCAACGGCCACGCCTTCGGCAACTGCTCGTTGACGCTCGTCCTGCACAGTGACGACCTTCGGGCTGTCGAGCACCAGGCTGCGCAGGCAGCCAAGGCGCTGAGCCTGCACGACGGCGCCTTCATCGACGAGACCTACAACTTGCTGAATGCGTGGCTCAGCATCGTTCCGGGCAACGGCGCCAGGAACCTCCGCCGGCTCTCGATGCTCGAGACCCATGCGGCCGATCTCAGCTTCCTCTTCACGGTGGACCACGGGGCCGCCAGCTCCGCGCTCCTGGCGGAGCCTGTGGCCACGTTGGAGACACCACACCGCACGCCGTTCGACTATCACCTGCATGTCGATGACGTCGGGCACACGCTCGTCCTCGGCGCCACTGGCAGCGGCAAGAGCTTCCTTCTGAACTTCCTGATCACGAGCGCCCAGCGCTTCGACCCGTTCACGATCGTCCTCGACCTCGGCCACAGCTACCGGAAGCTGACCGAGCTGCTCAACGGACGGTACGTGGAACTGGGTCTTCGCCAGGACGCGGTGACGATCAACCCCTTCTCGCTGGAGCCGACGCCTGAGCATCTCCACTTCCTCCACGCGTTCGTCCGGGTCCTGCTGGAGGGCGAGGACGGCTACCGGCTGTCGGACGCCGAGGACCGGGAGGTCTACGAAGCGGTCGAGAACCTGTATGCCCTTCAACGAGGCCAGCGGCGCCTCTTCACCGTGGCGAACCTGCTTCCCCGAGGACTAGCGGCACGCATGCAGAAGTGGGTGGAGGGCGGCCGGTACGCGGCGCTGTTCGACAACGTCGATGACACGCTGACCTTCGACCGGCTGCAGGTGTTCGACTTCGAGGCCATGCGGTCGTTCCCGACGCTCATCGAGCCATTGCTGTTCTACGTGCTGCACCGCGTCAACGAGCGCGTGGCGGCCAGCGGCGATGCGGCCCGGCTGAAGCTGTGCGTCATGGACGAGGCCTGGCGGCTCATTCAGCATCCGACGCTCCGCGCCTACGTTCAGGAGGCGTTGAAGACCTGGCGCAAGCGGAACGCG
>JBFWUX010000048.1:0-3397 GCA_050247055.1 Dehalococcoidia bacterium | reverse complement strand
GGCATGTGCGAGGGCGGGCGCATCAAGCACCACCTGAAGCACAACCTCTCGCGCCCCGAGTGCGCCATCGTCTTCGTCGGCTTCCAGGCCGCGGGCACGCTCGGGCGGCGCATCGTGGACGGGGCCGAGAGCGTGCGCATGTTCGGCGAGGAGTACCCGGTGCGCGCGCGCGTGTTCACCATCGGCGGGTTGTCCGCGCACGCGGATCGCGATGCATTGCTCTCGTGGCTCGGGAAGTTCAAGCGGCCGCCGCGGCAGACGTGGATGGTGCACGGCGAGTCGCTCGCCGCGCATGCGTTGAGGGATGCGGTGCGGGAGAAGCTGGGGTGGGCGGCGGAGGTGCCGGAGGTGGGGAGGGTGATCGAGCTCGGGTAGGGGGCTGCGCGGAGCCGGCGACGATGCTGTCGGCGGGCAGCCTTGGCGTGTTCAGATGATCCGTGTGACTACGTCGGAGTTCGGCCAAGATACCAGTGCAGGAAGCCACCAAGCAACGCACCGATCGGCAGCAACACAAGGGGTTTTAGAGCGGCAAGCATCCCTGCCATCATCAGAACAGGGCTACTGGTCCCTAGCCAAGTTTCCCCCAAGATCCAGATGTCGACTATCGCCATGAATGCGGCCGCACCTAGCCAAACATAGGCAAAGCGAGGCTGAATCAACGCTAGAACTGCAAGAAGTGCGTACGGCCAAACATGCCATGCCGCATACCCGATGGTGAGTGATTGGCGTGGCACAACGAAGAGACTACTCGTTGTTCCTACAACGGAGATCAGCACCGTTGCCACTAGTATCGCCAACTTGGTCATCCGTGCGCTCCGTCAGTTCAGAATACCAACACCAGGATAAGTGTTCGGATTAAGTCCACACTTGGAAAAGCAAAGCCTGTGATAGTCGTCGATCTCCTTGTCGCTCAGGCAGCCGTCATTGCAGCTCGCTTGCCTACGCTGATGCGCGTTACGATCTTCATCGACAAGGCACTCGCGAACGCACTGAAGGGATTGCCGATTTGCTGCAGGATCTCGGCGGAACACCGGATTGATGTCCGCCGTGTAGCAGATCAGGTACGCGGCAAGGTAGTAGCGACATTTGTATCTGCTGTACTGGTCAAGGTAGAAGTCGCACACTTCTAGGCCGCCAGCGGCTAGCCCCTCGAAGTCAGTACGAGTTAGAGGGGTTGAGCCAACGTAGGCGTAGGTGTTCAGGCCACCCCGTAGGCCGATGGGGTCACTTTCCCCATATCTTCCGATACTAGGGTCATAGTCCCGGAAGTAGTTGTAGTGAAGCCCGGTCTCCTGGTCGTACCGTTGGCCCGGTAGTCGTAGAGGTAGATCGAAGGCGACCGAGTTCGCATCCGGATCCTCATCCGCCGGGTTCCCTCCGAACGGCTCTTGCTGATCCCACCGCCACACCGTCGTACCGGCAGCGTCGGCGACAAGCCTCGGTGTGTTCAGATGATTCGTGTGAATCATCGGCTCCGCCCCAGACCCACGCACACCGGGCGCTCAGCGTAGACGCGCGAGGAGTAGCAGGCGGGGTGTAGAATCTCGCGGGTTATGGACGAGAACGAGCTCCTCAAGCGCATCACGGTCGATCCCCGCATATTCGGCGGCAAGCCGATCGTACGCGGG
The DNA here is from genome assembly GCA_050247055.1 of Dehalococcoidia bacterium. Taxonomy (GTDB): domain Bacteria; phylum Chloroflexota; class Dehalococcoidia; order Tepidiformales; family Tepidiformaceae; genus Amarobacter. The sequence continues at coordinate 1,769 of JBFWUX010000048.1, read as the reverse complement.
CGCCGGCTCGCCGTCGAACACGTGCTTGGCATGCTCGCGGCCGGGGATACTGTCGAGGGCCTGGTCGCCGCCTACCCGTGGCTCGAACGCGAAGACGTGCTCGCCTGCCTCGCGTATGCGCGGAGGGTGGTCGGACACGAGCGCGTGGAGCCGCGCATCGTCGATGAACCGGCTTGAGGATCCTGCTCGATAGCTGCATCTGGCCGGGCGCGATGCAGGACATCGCCCGTGAGGGACATGAAGTCGAATGGGTGGGCAACTGGGCGTCGGATCCGGGTGACGCCGACATCCTCGCGCACGCCGCTCGCCATTCACAGGTCATCGTCACATTGGACAAGGACTTCGGCGAGCTCGTCGTCGCCCTGGGGCATTCCCATGCCGGGATCGTGCGCCTCGTGGATGTGCGCCACGATAGGCAAGGAACCCTGTGTGCCGAGCTGCTCGAACGCTATGGACAAGAGCTCGCACAAGGCGCGATCGTCACCGCGGAGCCCTCGCGGGTTCGAGTGAGGAGTGGTAGCTAGTACGCGTGTCCGACAGACTGTCGCCACGATGGTCGCCTGGTCGATCTCGCGATGTGCAGTGGCTTGCGACACCCTACTTAAGGAAATACTACTTGTCCAAGACCGCCAAGAGTCTGGCTACAGAGGCGTTTCTTGACGGCGCAAGCTCGGTCATTGGGAAGTCCCGGTGATACGTGCGCACCGTATCGGCAGTCCTTATCAAGACATGAAGCGCATCTTGGCTGCGCGCGCCTCTTTCCAAATCGATAGTACCGAGAAGAGTTGTCGCGCCAATCTCCAAGGCCGATACGTCGTCGGTGGGAACGCCCTTCTCGCGGAGAGTTCGCAACATTACAACTCGGTTATTTAGATCAAGAGCTCGCAGAATGATGCCGGTCTCCAATCTGGCTTCATTTAGCCTTTCGATCTCACTCTTCGAATAGTAATGGCCAACGCCGACACCAATGACAAGAAACAGGGCTGCCGTCGTCACGAATACGGTTAGGCTCTTTGGTCGCATGTGCAGATAACCTGGTGGGCGCTATAGACACGCCATAGAGGTCTTCTGCCTGTTGCATCTTGGAAAGTAGTCTTCGCACGCTTGAGTGCACTTGACTAGCCAACCAGATGCCGCTTTGGACTGCGAGGTTATGGCCTCCAAAATTCTGAAGCACTCTTGCGTGCAGTCGTCGAAAAGGTTCTTGGGCTTACGTCCAGCGTATCTCAGACACAGCCTGACTGCTACATCCTGGCCAGCCGCCCCAGGAGTTCCGAGCATATTTATGATGGCGTCTGCGGCTTCCTTGGCAGCCTTTCCACCCAGGCCACCTAGGTAATCCGCAATGCCTTGGGAAACCAGTCCCCAAAAGTCGCCAAGATTCAACGGCGAGCTGGCAGCGTAGGCGTAAGTATTGAGGCCTCCGCCCAAGCCGATTGGATCACTCTCCCCATATCTTCCGATACTTGGGTCGTAGTCCCGGAAGTAGTTGTAGTGAAGCGCGGTCTCCGCGTCGTACCGCTGGCCAGGTAGTCGTAGCGGTAGATCGAAGGCGACCGAGTTCGCGTCCGGGTCCTCGTTCGCCGGGCTGTTGCCGAAGGGCTCCTGCTGATCCCACCGCCACACCGTTGTACCGGCAGCGTCGGCCACGAGCCGTGGTGTGTTCAGATACCCCGGGTGCAATGAGAGCAATTGGCGACGCAGGAGGGTTGACGAGCGCATGACCTACAGCATCTTGACGAAATCCTCGGTCGACACCCCAGCCTGCT
>JBFWUX010000047.1:0-3400 GCA_050247055.1 Dehalococcoidia bacterium | reverse complement strand
TGGGCGCCAGGCAAGGCGACTACAACAACACGGTGTGGGTCAGTCCGCTCAACTCGCAGCATGTCCTGATCGGCGGCGTGACGATGATTCGAACGCTCGACAACGGCGCCCTCTGGCAGGACATCCAAGGTGCGTTGCATCCCGACATCCACGCCGTGGTCCCGCATCCGGCCTACGACGGCACCACCAACAAGACCGTGTTCGTGTGCTGTGACGGCGGCGTCTATCGGTGCACGGACATCCACGCACCGCGAACCTCCGTCACGTGGACGAGTCTGAATCAAACGCTGGGCATCACCCAGTTTCACGGCGGTGCCGTGTCGGCGACGAATCGCGTCTTCGGGGGCACGCAAGATCGCGGTTCCGTGATCTCGCAAGGGACCAACCGGACGACGTTCAACAACTTCTACCCGTTCGACGGTGGTGACTGCGCGGCAGACAGCGCGGACGGCACCTTCATGTATGGCGAGTCCCAGTTCGCGGGAGTGTTTCGATACAGCGGCAGCGGTCAGCCGTTTCGGTTCGACCCGCCCGAGGCGGGCATGGCGGCCAATGGTCCCTTCATCGCACCGCTGGTGCTCGATCCCAATGACGATCGTCGCCTCTACAGCGGCCAGTGGCAGCTCTTCGTCTGCGACCCGAAGGCCGCGACGCCGGTATGGCGATCGATCGCGCCGAATCGATCTTCGCACGTGTTTTCCATCGCCGTCGCGCCGGGCAACTCCGACGTGGTCTATGTCGGCTACGGATCGGGCCAGATCTGGAAGACTACGAACGCGCGAGCCACGACACCCACTTGGACTCGAGTCTCCGCGTCGCCACTGCCGGCCCGCGTGCCGTTGAAGATCGTGGTGCACCCGCGGAGTCCCGAGCGGGTCTATGTCAGCTTCGGCGGCTACTCGTCGAACAACGTCGCCTACTCCTCGAACGGTGGCGCGACCTGGTCGCTTCGCGGCGGCTCCGGGTCTTCGGCGCTCCCGGCAGCGCCGATTCGTTCGCTCGCAGTGCATCCTGTCGTGTACGACTGGATCTACGCAGGCACCGAAGTCGGGCTCTTCGTCTCGACCGACAACGGCGCGTCCTGGTCGGCCAGCGATGAGGGACCCGCAGCCGCGGACATCAGCGAGCTCGTCTTCCGCGGCTCCGATCTCTACGCGTTCACCTACGGTCGCGGCATCTTCCTCGCGCAGGCGACGCCCCCGGTCGATCCGCATTCGCAGTACTCACGAGTGAATCTCGGTACCTTCGGCGCCGAAGGCAACGCGCTCAGTCGACACGCATCCATGTCCGATGACGGTCGACTCGTCGCGTTCGCGAGCGTGGCCACGAACCTCACGCCCGCGGACACCAACGGTACGGAGGATGTGTTCCTGCGCGATCGCAACGCCGGATCCACCACCCGGATCTCGGTCGGAGCTGCCAGCGGTACCGGGTTCATCCAGGGCAACGGCGCGTCGCGTCAGCCGGCCGTCGCGCGTAGTGGGCGCTTCGTGGCCTTCCAGAGCCTGGCTAGCAATTTCGTGACCGGCGACACGAACGGGGCCCAGGACATCTTCGTGCGTGACTTGCAGGGGCAGGTCACCGAACTGGTGAGCAAGTGGGGGGCCGACAGTTACCTCCCCGGGTTGTCGAACGGGCCAAGCGACACTCCCAGCATTTCCGCCGACGGTCGATTCGTCGTGTTCAGCTCGAATGCCACGAATCTGGTCAACGGGATCGGCGGGGACACGAACCTCGTGAACGATGTCTTCGTGCGGGATCGCCTGCGCGAGACTCTCTCGCGGATCAGTGTGTCCGATACCGGTGTGCAGGCCAACAGAGCGAGCCGAGTGAGCCCGAGGGCCATCAGTGATGATGGGCGATACGTGGTGTTCACGAGCGACGCCACCAACCTCGTGGCGGGCGATACCAACGGCGTCGCCGACATCTTCGTGCGCGATCGCGTGAGCAATCGGACGACTCGGGTGAGCGTCTCGAGTACGGGTCAGGAGGCCGACACCGGAAGCTCGACCGCGAGCATCAGCGGTGACGGCCGCTACGTCACGTTCTCGAGTCTGGCGAGCAATCTCGTTGCCGGTGATCTCAATGGGCAGACGGACGTGTTCCTCCATGACCGGCAGACCAGGCAGACACGCAGGCTCTCGGTCACTCCCGCCAACGCGAGTGCCAACGGGTCGAGTCTGTTCCCGATCATCAGTGCCACAGGCAACGCCGTGGTGTTCGAGAGCGGTGCGACGAACCTCGTGCCGGGCGACACCAACGGGCGAACGGATCTGTTCCTCTACGACATCGCCGGCGGCTTCGTCGAGCTCGTCAGCGACACCTGGCAAGGCGCCTTCGCGAACGACGTCAGTTCCATCGGCGACCTGACTGCCGACGGGACCAGCATCGCCTACGGCACGGCTGCGTCGAACATCGTTCTCGGTGACCTCAACGGTGTGGCGGACATCATCGTTCGGCGGCGCTCGCTGACCCGCGCCGTGTTTCCGCTGTCGAGGGTGGCTTCCGACGGTTCGACATCCACCGGACTTCCCTTCGGACTGCCGACGGCGCGAGTGCAGCAGGCCGCTCGCGAGACGAAAGGTCTGCCGTTGACGTTCGAGCGACTGAGCTTCCGTCGCGACATCACGTCGTCCGGCTCCGCCTTTGGTCGCACCGTGGATGTAGAGTTGCGATTGGGGTCCACCGACATCGACAACATGCAGACCTCCTTCGCCGCCAACTACGTTGGTGCGTCCAGGGTGGGGCTGTCACGCCGAAACGTGTCGTTGCCGGACTGGCGCAACTCCGTTGCGGGCATCGCCGGCTTCGATGCGACGATCCCGCTGGAGGTTCCATACTTCCATGATGGTGCTCGTCATCTGCTGTGGGATCTGACGGTCTTCGGCTCGAGTTCCTCGGGCAACTACATCGCCGATGCCGACGCGTCGCTGCGGACCTTGTCGTCCACCGGTGAGTGGGTCGGCTCGGGTTGTGGGACATTCGACCTGTCGTCCAGCTACTTCACCAACGGTCTCACCAGTTCGCTGTCGTTGAACATCTCCGGTGCCCCGGTCACCCAGCCGGTGACGTTCTTCTTGGGCATCAGCGATCCGATGTTGACCTTGCCGGGCTTCTGCGGAATGGTGCGCGTCGACCCTATGATCTCGACCGGGATCGGGACAACGAGCGCGCAGGGCAGACTCTCCGTCTCGCTGCCCTTCGGGCCCTACGACCCGGCTCTGGGCGGAACTTCGCTGCAGATGCAGGCGCTCACTCCGGATCCCAGCCGCACACCGGTACCGGTGTCGCTCTCGGACGGAGTTCGCCACATCCTCCCGTCGGGGAGTCCTGGTGCGCTGCTGCGTCGGCTGTGGGCGAACAGCGCGACTGCCGCGAACGGAACGCTCGAGGGACAGGG
>JBFWUX010000046.1:0-3569 GCA_050247055.1 Dehalococcoidia bacterium | reverse complement strand
GTAAGCGGTAAGCGGGGTGCATCTATTCGTTGAACGAATGGGCTGGCAGGATTGGAGGATTTCTGCGGAGCGGGCCCGGTGGGATGGGCGCTCGTGGTCGGCGAGAAGGCGACCGGGCGCTCAGGCGTGATGCGCCGGAGGCACTCCTCGTCGGTTGCCGCCTCCTGGCTCGCAATGTATTGCGTGGTAAGCGCGCAGCGGTGGGAACCGTACGCCCGCTGGATGTCGTCTTCGGGCGGAGCGGAGGGGCCGTCAACCGGCGGGGCCCGGAGGTTTCCAGCGTTCGGGAAGCAACTCATCGATTTGGGTGATGTTCATCGATGGCAGTCGACGCAGGACGTCGGTCAGGTAGTTCTGCGGATTGATACCCCTGCGACGACAACTCACGATCAGCGAGTAGATCACCGCGCTGCGCCATCCCGCGTCGGGATGCCCTATGAAGAGCCATCGACGCCGACCTACGGCCGGGACCCGGATCGAGTTTTCCACCAGGTTGTTGTCGATCAGATGGTGCCCGGACTCGAGGTACCCGGTCAGGGATTCGTACTCGTTGAGCAGGTAGCTCAGGGCCTTGCCGAGGCTGCTCTGGGGGAGGATCCGCGGTTGGAGCGCGGCGGCCTGCTCCTTCAGCTCCGCCCAGAGGGCAGCGGCGTGGGCCTGACGGAGGGAGTGTCGGTTTTCCGGCGCCAGATCCGCCGCTTCGCGTTCGATGCGGTAGAGCCGCCGGAACAAGCCGACGAACTGGATGGCCCGGCGGTCGCCGTCCTTCACGGCCCGAACGAACTTGCGTCGGGCGTGCGCCGCACATCCGATTCGTTTCAGGCCCGGAATGACCTTCTTGAGGGAGTCGTAGACCTCGTACGCGTCTGTCTGAATGGTGCCCGAGAAGCCAGTCAGCTGGGCGTGCGGCGCCTTGCGTCCGCGAGTGTCCTGAAAGTCGAGGTACACATCCCCGTCGGGTACGGCGTAGAACCAGAGATAACCGCGGGCGCACTTCCCCTTCACCTCGGGATCCATCACCTTCACGGGCGTTTCGTCGATCTGGAGGTACCCGCGCTGCTTCATCCGCTCGAACATGAGCTTCACCACGGGCTGGAGCAGGAAGGCGATCTGCGCCACCCACTGGACCATCTGCTGCCTTGGAACCACCACCTGATGACGCTCGAAGAAGATGCGCTCCAGTGTGTAATACGCGACGTGGTCGTCGAAACGCGCCAGGAGCAAATGCACGGCCAAACCCGTTCCGAGTTTGCTCTGCGGCACCAGGCGCGGCGGCAACGCCGCGATGTGCATCCCGCCACACCCGCAGCGGCAGCCGTATTTGGGACGCACCGTCCGGCGCACGACGAGCCTTGCCGGCACGAACTCCAGCTCTTCGCTGACTTCCTCGCTGATGGGCTCCAGAGGGCGCCCACATTGGGGGCATGGCGCAAGGCTCTCGGGTTCGAGCACGACGGTCTGACGTTCGAGATGCTCGGGCAGCGGGTGTCGGCGTCCCCGCTTGCGTTCGTCTTTCCTGGCATCGGGCGCCTCGTCCCGGACCTGGCTTTCGTCCTCGAGAACGCCTTGGCTGGCGGGAGGGTCGCGCCGCGCCTGCTCCTGGAGGTCGGCGCTCAGTTCCCCCAGTTGCGCCTCCTCCTCCGAAGTCAGTTGATCGGACTTTTCCCCAAAGATCTGGCGTTTGAGTTCGGCCAACTCCGACAGGGCCTCCTGGAGTTGCGCTTCCAGGCCGGCTTTGAGAACGCGCAAGTGCTCGCGGTCGTTCTCCAGTTCGTTGGCACGGCAGAGCAGCCGTTCGCGCTCGGTTGCCAGCCGTCCGTTTTCGGCTTCGAGCGCCCGAAGTCGCTCCTCCATGGCCGCCAGCGATGTCGGGTGGTTCGATTCGTTCATCGCATCAACTCCCGCCGGAAGTCCGCCCGCAACGGCAGCACGAACACTTGCTTCACCGGAACCCGCAACGTCCCCTTCCGATCCTGGCGGCTGCGTCCGGTCGTGGCTCCGACCTCCTGCCATCCCGCCGCCCGGTAACACGTGCCCCGGAAGCGTCCGGCTTCCACGAAGCTTTCCAGCATCACCACGCGATGCCCGTACTTGCTTTCCCAATCCTTGGCGATCCGGCGCGCCACCGCTCCCAGCAGATGGCTGGCCAGGTGATGAACCTCGACCCACGGCAGGATCAGAAAACGACTCTGATTGGCGATCTTTCCCAGCCCCGCTTCCCGTTGTCGCGGTTCCCAACCAATCCACCGGTCCCGCGCCGCGCACTTCCACGCCGCCGCCCCGAACACCATCACCGACAGCATCCGGCCCCCGCCATCGCGCACGACATACTGAAGGTTCTCGCCCACCGCCGCCCGGTAGCCGAGGTAGTGAAAACTCGCCAATGCCGAACGCGCCTCCGCGCGTTCCTCCGCTCGCCCACTGATCTCCTCGATCCGAAGCGGACCCAGTTCGCCGAGTTTCGCGCGGATCGGCGCCTTCTCCCAGTCCCGCGGTGGCGGCGGAGCCAACCGATGCCTATTGGGCGAGGCGACCCGTCGCTCCGGGAGCCGGATCCACCCCCGATCGTGCAACTTGGACAGGAGCGTGCGCGCCGCCATGTCCTTCCACACTCCCCGTTCGCTTCGCCATTCCCACAATGCGCACAACTCCCGCGACAAGCGGTAGCGACTCCATTGCGGGTGCGCGTCGACCAAGGCCCGAACCGCTTCCAGATCCGTCGGTTCGATCCGTCGTCCTTGAAGGATGCAACTTTGCGTCACGCGGACCAGCCTGCCACCACGAGGGCGCCAGAGTCCAGAGGGGAAAACACGTCGCCGCGGGAGGGTCATCGTCGATACCACCCGGGCCTTTCACGCACCTCCAGCCCCGTCATCAGCGCGCTCAACTGCTCCGGCCTCAGCACCCGCGAGGGGCCGTCGCCTTCCGGCCAATCGAACGATCCCCGTTCCAATCGCTTGGTCGCCAGCCACAGACCGCTGCCGTCCCACCACAACAACCGAAGGCGAGTCTTGCGGCGATTGGTGAACACGAAGAGACCACCTTCCAGGACTTGCTTCTCCAGCACCGTCTGGACGTGGGCCATCAAACCGTCGAATCCGCGTCGCAAATCCACCGGCGCCATCGCAACGAAGATCGGCGTGCTCGACGTCAGTGCGAGCATGGCCGGCGCAACTGTTCGACCAGCGCCCCAACCCAGGTCGGCTCGGCTCCTCGTCCCAATCGGAGCGTCGTGCCATCTGGACAGGCGACCTCCGCTTCCCACCGACTCGGCGCCTCCCCCGCCACCCGATACTCCCGGAACACCACCGCGGCTTCGGATCCCACACGTGTCTCCCCGCCCTTCGACCGCCGGGATCCGTAGGTCCAGTAATGCAACTGCTGGCTTCGGAGACCGTTCCGCTCCGCGAACTCCTTGAGACCCACGCCACTCTCGCGGTAGCGCCTGACCCAACCCGCCCGCTCAGCCAATGTCACCGCCCATTCCGATTCATCTCGTTCGTTCTTCACCCCGCCATCTTGCCTCTCCCGCCCCGCCCACGAACAGATGCGGCTCCCTTACCGCTTAC
>JBFWUX010000045.1:0-3765 GCA_050247055.1 Dehalococcoidia bacterium | reverse complement strand
GACCGCCCCGCACCAACCGCACCGCCTCAGCCTTGTACTCCTTCGTGAACGCCCGACGCTTCCTTCTCTCCATATGGACACCCATGTTCCCCTCTTCCAAGGTGTCCACGAAATCGGGTCACTTCCAACAAGACCTCGCGTTTCGTCAGCTGCATCCGCTCGTTCGGCGGCCTCCGTGAGCCCTAGCCTACCCCCAGGGTCTGTCCAACCAAGTCTGCGAAGACCCAGACATTCCCCTTTTGGAAGGTTGCCAGCTCGCCTGAGCCGCCGATCAGGGGATATGGCACCGGAAAGTAGACTTGGTTGGGCCCCAGAGACCCAAGGCGTTGCTCGAGTTCGGCGAGGTCGAGAGGGCGAAGAATCTCCTCGACGAAGGCAGCGTCCCTCAGCACCGCCGACTCGAACTCGGCCGTGGAATCAAATGACCCGTAGCGTCGAGCGTTGTTCCCATAGTTCAGCGGGTGGAGGACCAGATACTCCCGCTTAACAGGGTCGCGGACGAAGAGGGAACCGAGGTACGAGTATCCAACAACCTCGCGGTATTGACCGAGTGGGTTTTCCCACGACCCGAGGTATTCAGTCGACCTGGGCGGCTCAAGCAATCGGTACAAACGGGCTCCCGCCCTCAGGCCGGCCAGTGTGCGTCAGGTCCGCCGAACACCGGCGTTCAGCTGCGAAACGCGACTCAATGACGCTGGCCCGCGAAGCGGGCCCACCTACAAGGTGTTCGCGTTTCGTCAGCTGCAACGCCTCGTTCGGCGGCCCCCCGCCCATCTGGCTCACTACGTACTCCTAGAACCCAGCAGGCAACTGCGGCCATGCTGCCATAGAAGGAGACCAAGCCTATCCCTTGCTGGGCCAGCTCCCACAACGATGCGTCCGGGCTCAACTCGTCAATCGTGATTCCCAACGCGGAAGCCAGGTTGCCCACGAGCACTGCGGCGGCAACCCCAAGGACGCCCGCTAGGATCCTGCGCGACAGCGAGTAGAGCCTCGCTCTTGGAAAGACGCGGGGAGCAGCGAGGCCCCCGACGATGTGACCCGTCAGCATTGCCGCGGTGAAAGTAAGACGAGAGACGTGCTCGTCGGCACCGGCCGCTAGTAGAACAAGGGACGTTGCAAGAGCACAGACAAGCCCGCTCATGGAGAGAGCGGTCCCGAGGACCAGGCGCTCAGCCGTTCGCAACCGCCGTGCCTTCATGCCCAGCGTGGTCCGCCGAACACCTAGGATCAGCTGCGAAGCGCGACTCAATAGGGCTGGGCCGCGAAGCGGCCCAACCTACAGTAGTTGCCTCGCGCTTCGGCAGCTGCATCCGCTCGTTCGACGGCCCGCCGGCGCCTCTGTGAGCGGTCATTTCTGCGTTTCCTGTCTCATGCGTTCGTAGTCCGCCCGGGTCCTCATTCTCTCGAGCCGACGAATGTCCCGAAGTTCGCCAGGCCAGGCTCCAAGGTGGCCTCGCCCCTTCGTCGTGAACTGTCCTTCCACGATGACGAACGCACCGGACAGATTCGTGTAATCACGCGTGACCGAGAGCCAGACGGCGTTCGAACAGTTGAGCAGCTCAGCGTCCTCACCGCGCTTCGTCAGCTGCATCCGCTCGTTCGACGGCGCGTTGCGCACACTGCCCCCCTGCGATCCTACGCCCGGGCCAGGAGCCCTCGTATCGCATCGTAGGTTACCCACCACATGCAGAACTGAAGGGCCATATAGGGAGCCATCCACAGGAGAAGAATCAGGATCCGGACTCCAGTCGACGTGTCCTCGCCGTCCGGATGGTCCTCAATCCCTCGCCACCAAGCCCCTGGGCCACGAATCTCGGATACCACGTACAGAAGACCAAGGTAGGGCGCGAGGAATAGGCCCAGGACGTACTGCCCGACGCCAGGTGTCCCATCGAGGAGGACCGCTCCAAATGCGAAGGGCACAAACAGGACACCGCTCCATACGAGGTCGCGGGCCATCGCCCAGACCAAGGACATGCGGGACGGGACGGCAGTGCGACGCTGTCCTTGGCCGACCGCGGTCATCGGGCGTCCGTCGAACACCGGCGTTCAGCTGCGAAACGCGACTCAATGACGCTGGCCCGCGAAGCGGGCCTACTCACAGGGTATTCGCGTTTCGTCAGCTGCAACGCCTCGTTGGGCCGCCCCCAAGCCATGGGTTAGTAACCGAGTCTGATCCGTGTGCCCAGCGCTTGCACACCGACGGCGAAGAGCACCGCGAGACCTCCGACGATGGAAGCTCCCGCCCGCTCCCGCGAGGTCGCCGAGGGCCAGGCGCTGGCAGCCCACAGTGCCCCGAAGGCCCCCTGGAGAACGGTGGAGACGACGGCTACCTCCCACGCCGGTGCGTTCATAACCATGGGCAGAGCGAACCAAGCCAACCCCGCCACGCATGCGCCGGCCTGGAGCCCCCGACCCTGGGGTGTGCCCTTCAGCAGAGCAACCAAGCTCAGCAGAGCCCATAGTCCTCGCCCCCAGGTTGAACCCAGCGACAGAGTGAATGGGGCAACCGCTTGGCGCAACTCGCCGAGTGGACCGGAAAAGAATAGGAGTCTCACCACCGGAAGCGCGAGCCCAGCACCAACGGCGAGCCCAAGAAGGACTGCGCCGAGATAGGTGTCGAGCTTCTGCGACCCGTGGTTGCCCTGCTGCGGCTCTCGCTCAGCCATCCGTCTTAGGGTCGGTCCAACACCGGCGTTCAGCTGCGAAACGCGACTCAATGACGCTGGCCCGCGAAGCGGGCCAACCTACAAGGTATTCGCGTTTCGTCAGCTGCAACGCTTTGTTCGACGTCGGGCGCCGCCAACCACAGGGCCGATCCTGCACGCGAAAGAGCCTAGACCACCTGTCGTTTGGTTGGGTAGTGCCGATTCGTCGTGGCGTGGAGCCCCGCAAGGCCCAGATGGCCCGGCCAGCGCTCCGTTGATCCAGCCCTGCGACGCTTGCACGCGCCTAACCCCGAAGGACTGCCCCGACGAACTCGAGCGCCCCAGCCACGACGTAGGTGACAAAGCTAGCGGGCCTGGCGCTGGCTGGGCCTCGGAGGCTGCCCGACGCGGAGTGCCCCGAGCCACGCAAGCCGGGAATCCGTTGTTGCCCCTGTCTCAAGGCCGACTGCCGCCGTTCAGTCTCTGCTTCCCGGCCTTCCGTTCCCGTACGTCGAACACCGCGAATAAGCTGCGAAACGCGACTCAATGAAGTTGGCCCGCGAAGCGGGCCCACCTACAAGACACTCGCGTTTCGTCAGCTTCATTCGCTCGTTCGGCGTCGGGCGCCCGGACTTGCTGGGCGATCCCTTCGTGCATGAGAGCGTAGACCACCCGGCCTTCGGTTGGGTAGTTCCGATTCGCCGTTGCGTGGAGCCCCGCAAGGCCAGGATGGCCCGGCCGGCGCTCCGTAGAGCCGGTCAGGTGGACGTTCAACGCGGCCACACCCGACGACGACGCCTCCGGCGACCTCGAACGCATCCGCGGCAACGTGGGTGACAGGTTTAGCGGCGCGGCGCTGGCAGGGCCTCGAGAGTTGCCATACGCGAGGCGGCCATGCCCCGCAAGCCGGGAATCCGTTGTTGCCCCTGTCTCAGAGCCGACTGCCGCCGTTTAGGCTGTGCTTCCCAGCCTTCCGTTCCCGTACGCCGAACACCGGCGTTCAGCTGCGAAACGCGACTGAATAACGCTGGCCCGCGAAGCGGGCCCACCTACAAGGTACTCGCGTTTCGTCAGCTGCAACGCCTTGTTCGGCGGCATGCCCGCTAACCCTGAC
>JBFWUX010000044.1:0-3797 GCA_050247055.1 Dehalococcoidia bacterium | reverse complement strand
GCGAATGCGCGCTTCACCTCGCCCAGCTCGACCTGCTCCACGCGTCTCCTCCCTCGCGCCTGTGCGCGAGGGGGCAATCGTAGGGGGCGCGCAGACGGGATTCATGCGCGCTTGCCGGAGGGACACGCTGCACATGAGCGACGGCCTCGGGCACAACGCGCCACGCGGGGCCGCGACCGTGAGGGGCTGCTGCCTGGCGCACGGCAGGAGGAACTTCGTCGAAATCGTCGACAGCTTCCCCGTGGAGTGCGTGCACGTCCTGGAGACGTTGGGGCAGGTCTTCTTGCACGACGACGAGTGCCGCGAGCGCGACCTCGACGACGAGGCACGGCTGGCCTACCACGTGGAGAACAGCAAGCCCCTGCTCGACGACCTCGAGGAGTGGTTCGAGCGTCAGTTCGCGGACCGCCTCGTGGAGCCGAACTCCTCGCTCGGCGGGGCGATCAACTACATGCTGAACCACTGGGAGGAGCTGACGCTCTTCCTCCGAGAGCCTGGCGCCCCGCTGGACAACAATTCGTGCGAACGCGCCCTGAAGAAGGCGATCCTGCACCGCAAGAACTCGCTCTTCTACAAGACCCGCAAGGGCGCGCAGGTCGGTGACCTGTTCATGAGCTTGATCTACACGACCGAGCTCGAGGGCGGGAACCCCTTCGCCTACCTGACCGCGCTCCTCCAGCATGCCAGCGAGGTTGCGCGAGCCCCGGGCGCGTGGCTGCCCTGGACCTACCTCGAGACCCTGGCGACGGCCAAGGCCGGCGGGGCCTGAGCCGGCCGCCTCGGCTCCGGGGCGACCGAGCGCCACACCGGCTGGGCCCCTATGGCCTCGAGGTCGCCGCCCGCGAGGAGCACCGCCAACTCGTGCGCCGCGACCGAGCGCGCGGGTCCGCTCGAGCTGACGTCCGGCCAGTGCCGGAACCGGCCCTTCGAGAGGCGCTTCTGGCAGAGCCAGAAGCCCTGCCCGTCGTAGATCAGCACCTTGAGCGTCGTCGCCCGCCGGTTCCGGAACACGAACACGGTGCCCGAGAACGGGTCCTCCTGCAGGGCGAGCCTGACAGCGCCCGCCAGGCCATCGATCCCCTTGCGGAAGTCGATCGCCTCGATCGCCACCAGGACGCGCATCTGCGGCGTGAGCTGGATCACGTCCTGCGGCTCCACAGCGCGCTGGCCGCCGCGGCGATCTCACGGGGCGCTGCGCCCCGCAGCACCACGCGCAGACGGAAGCCCACCGGGTCCTCCACCTCGACCGTGGCCTCATGCCCGCCGAGGCCGCCGGCAGGCGCGCCCAGCGCGAGCTCCACGAACGTCGGGGCCGGTGCCGTCGGGGCCGGCGACGGGGCCGCCGCGCCGAGGCGCCGCTTCAGGGCCGAGTGGTTCAATCGCAGCTGGCGTGCGGTCCTGGTCGTCCCATGAGCCCGCGCCGCCGCGGCCGCTTTCGCCCACAGCCGCTCGGGCACGGGCTCATGCGCCGGCCTCTCCCTTCGCCAGCGCGCGAATGCGCGCTTCACCTCGCCCAGCTCGACCTGCTCCACGCGTCGCCTCCCTCGCGCCTGTGCGCGAGAGGGCAATCGTAGGGGGCGCGCAGACGGGATTCATGCGCGCTTGCCGGAGGGACACGACCTGCTGCGCCGGATCGGGGATCCGGGAGCTCGGCCGTGAGCCGGCTCACTCCCCGAGCGCCGCCAGCAGCGCCCACGAGACCACGGGGTGCGAACGCGACGCGGATCCTGGCCATCGGTCAGGCCGCTGGAAACCCGCGGGTCCACGCCATCGACAACAAGGGTGCCACCGCGCCCGTCCCCACGTAGCCACAGGCTCGCCTACCAGCGCTGAGCACGTCGGTCGCAGACCTCGGCCCGAGCCTGGACCAGCGGAACGTGCGCGCGGGTCGACCCTCGCAAGCGTCGCGCACCGTCGAGAAAGCAGATCGTCGGACGCATACAGCTATACGGCTGATCATGGTTGCCCAGGACTGCCCTCGGCATCTTGCGCCCATGCGTTGGCGCCTTGAATCCCAGCCACACGACTAGTTATCCTCCATTGTGGGTTCGCACCGATGATACGCAGAGAACTAGCCCCAATTCTCTTGCGGGCAGTAGCCACCGCCTTGTGATCTGGCGTTTGCTCTCCTATGCCTCAATGCAAGCATTGGCGCAGGGCGTCATACTTGTCTCTTCAGTGGCTCTCGCAACGATCACAGGTCCCAGTGCCTATGGTGGTTATGCTTCGTTTCTTGCGGTGAGCGCGGTGGTCGCGGCTGTATCTACACTGCGGCACGATGTCCTTATCAGTAGTGCTAAAGATGAGAGGGAAGCGCTGGCCGTCCTCGGAGCGCATAGGAGAACGCTTCTTCTCACAACAACGACCGGACTCGCTCTAGCGTCGCTAATGGCCATGGTCGGGTTTTCGACAGTCTCGGATGGTGCGGCGGCTGTCTTGTCTGCTGTGGGCAGTACGTTCGTTGCCATTCTTTCAGCATTTAGCCTACTAAAGGGCCGCTCAGGTCTAGCGGCAGTTCCTCGGCTCTTCTTCGGCGTAACGATTCTACCACTGCAGATGTTATTCCTTAGCGCACATCTCCAGGGCGCGATTGTCTGGGGTCATGTCCTCAGCCAGACACTTGCCGCCATCGTTGCATTGTTCATATTCCGGCGCTTACGGACAGACTTCTCCCCGCCCGTGGCTGGCTATCAAGCCGAGTTCGGAAGAAATCTCTATGTTGCTGCCGGCCTTGTTAACACCTTGGCGAATAACTTTCCGATCCCAATCATTTCCGCGGTGCTTGGTGACACATGGGCCGGATACTTCGCCCTTTCAAATAGAATTCTTGGTGCCCCACTCCTGCTTCTGGGCAATTCGGTCAGCACCGCCCTGATGCCTGAATTTGCTAGATCCCGTGCGAGTTCGTCGCGGGTGTACGCTGCCTCCGTCGCCTTGGGCTTGTGCTTTGCGTTGCTGATGCTACTTGTGCACTATTGCAGGATCGTCGAGTTCCTCGCCCCGGACTGGGCAGGGGCCGTGCCCGTTCTAATCACCTTCGTCCCAGTCTTCGCGACGAGGCTAGCTGCGATTCCATCGGTGGCTGCCGTAGCAGTCGCGCGGGATGGCAAGTTCCTTCTCGGTTGGGAATTCTTTCGGCTTGGAGCCTTGGCGGCAGGGGCAACCATCTTCGCCTCTCTTCCCCCAATCCAGTGGCTCAGACTTCTCGCTGCCGTTTGGTCATTTGCGTATGCCACGCTCCTCGTGCGCGGTTATCTCTTGTTGTTGCGCGATCACCCACCCGGGCACAGTGCGGGAAGTTAGCTTGCTAGGTTACTCGAACTTCCCGGGGGTACGGGCAACCCCGTGTAGCGGTTCAGCCTGCAGTTACTGCGGACCCTGGTCGGGACTCAAGCATGAGACGATGCCGCGGTCAGGCGAGGGCTGCCAGCCTAGAGGTCTCCTATGAAATCCCGGCTCCCATTTTCATTTAAAATCATCAAGGGCCTGCTCACTGACCGTCGTCATTGGCGAACATTGCGAAGGATTCCTTGCGTTTACCCTAATCCCTTGGACTTTGCTTGGCGCTACGCAACAAAGTCGGGCAGGTATCCGATAACCCTAGAAGCCAAAGTGTTTGGGCGCACCACCCAGCTCAGGCTGTTCTCCCCCAGCGACCTCGACACAGCGAACCGTGGCCTGCGGAATTCGCTAAAGGTCGTCTTGCTGGCTGCCGATAGGACTTCCGACGCCCAAGGCGTCAGGAGTACCCACGGTGAGCATGCCTGCGGAGCGCCTGGATCGTGACAGCTTCTTCC
>JBFWUX010000043.1:0-4215 GCA_050247055.1 Dehalococcoidia bacterium | reverse complement strand
CCGCGTAGCAGTGCTTGCACCCCTGGCTGATCTTGGTGCAGCCGGTGACCGGATTCCAGGTCATCTCGGTCCATTCGATGCTGCTCTTGGTGGGCATGGGCGTTAGCTCCGGCTCGGCGGACGATACATCAGATGAGACGGCCCTGCGGCGACACGTTCGCGATCGCCTCCCAGAGCTTGTGCGCCAGCTTCGCGCGGGACACGAAGACGAGCCAGTAGAGATCGGTATTCTTGCTGTTCAGTACCTCCTCGACCCTCTCGTTGGGCTGCAGCCGGAGCTGCGAGATCAGCAGGCTGCGCCAGTGATCGAAAATCGCCTGCCGGATGAGCTCCGGTCGCTGCCGAAGGTCCACGTGGCGGCGCCACCCCGGGGCGAAGTCCTCCAGCACGCCGGACTCGGGCTTGAGGTAATTGTGCAAATCGCGCTTCAGATCCATCGAGCTCACGTGGATCAGGAAGTCCATGCGCTTGAACGCCGCCAGCCTCTCGATCACGACGAAGGGTAGCGACGCAAGGTTGTAGGGGTCGAGAAAGGCGAAATGCAGGCCGTCCTTGTGCAGCGCCCCCGCCACGTCGTCCACAATGCTTCGCGCTTCGCCCACGTATGCGTGCACCCGGGCGCCGCGCGCTTCGAGGCGAACTTGTGCGGCCCGAACGTAGGCCGATTCCCGATCCGCTATGAAGAAGTCGGTGAACTGATCCTTGTGGCGGGCGGCCGACGTGAACGCAACCAGAGGGCTTCCGTCCACGAACGCCCCCGTCTCGAGTCTGCCGCGCCCAGGTCCGCAATAGAGGTCGATGTACGCGGCGTGCGCAAAGCTCCTGCGCGCCCCATGCGCGGCGTCGACGTACTTTCGCAGCCGCTCGTGCTTCTCGAGCGACCAGCTGCCGAACTCGGACGCCGGCAAACCGTCCCCTGGATCGATTGCCCACATGCCCACCCCCTGCGCCTCGCGACAAGGCTACTGTATATCCATACATCCGTCGAGTGCCTCAGGGACTAAACGCACGAGACGCGCCCCGGGATGACAGGCGCCGGCACAGCCTTAAGGTATTCTCCCGCCGAACTACGAACTGAACCCCCTCGTGCCGCTTTCCTGGAACGAAATCCGCGACCGCGCCATCGCCTTCTCCAAGGAGTGGGAGGACGCGGCGAGCGAGCGCGCGGAGGCGCAGACGTTCTGGAACGGCTTTTTCGACGTCTTCGGCGTCAGCCGCAAGCGTGTGGCCGCCTTCGAGAAGCAGGTCGCGATATCGCGAGCCGGGAGAAAGCTCAGGGCCGGCCGCATTGACGCGTTCTGGAAGGGCGTGCTCCTCATCGAGCACAAGAGCACGGGGGCGGATCTCGACAAGGCCTTTGCCCAGGCGATCGACTACTTCGAGGGCATCGCCGAGCGCGACCTGCCGCAGTACATCCTCGTGTCCGACTTCCAGCGCTTCCGGCTCTACGACCTGGAGACCGACGAGCACTGGGAGTTCCGACTCAAGGACTTGCACAAGCACATCAAGCGCTTCGGGTTCATCGCCGGCTACGCGCCGCAGGTCATCCAGCCTCAGGATCCGGTCAACATCAAGGCCGCCGAGCAGATGGGCCGATTGCACGATCAGCTCAAGGCCACCGGCTATACGGGGCACGACCTCGAAGTGCTGCTCGTACGCCTGGTCTTCTGCCTGTTCGCCGACGACACGGGAATGTTTCCCAAACAGTTGTTCCGGGACTGGCTGGAAGCGCGTACCGCAGAGGACGGCTCGGACCTCGGTCAGCATCTGGCTTACCTGTTTCAGGTTCTGAATACACCCGAAGCCGATAGGCAGAGGAACCTCGACGAACAGCTTGCACAGTTCGCCTATGTCAATGGCAAGTTGTTCGAGGAGAACCTCAAGCTCGCCACCTTTGACCGCAAGATGCGCGCGACCCTGCTGGATTGCTGCGCGCTGAATTGGGGAGCGGTGAGCCCGGCGATTTTCGGCGCGTTGTTCCAGAGCATCATGGACGAGAAGGCGCGGCGCAATCTGGGCGCGCACTACACGAGCGAAGAGAACATCCTCAAGCTCATCAAGCCGCTTTTTCTCGATGGGCTTTGGGCTGAGTTCAACAAGGTAAAGAGGAACAAGAACCGGCTTTTCGAGTTCCACAAGAAATTGCGGTCGCTGGTATTCCTTGATCCAGCGTGCGGGTGCGGCAACTTTCTCGTCATTACGTACCGCGAACTGCGCTTATTGGAACTAGAAGTGCTACGTGCAGTACATAGTGGACCAGGGTCACGGTTCTTGAACATCCACCAGGAGTTGACGCTGGACGTAGATCAGTTCTACGGAATCGAAATTGAAGAGTTCCCGGCGCAGATCGCGCAAGTGGCCCTGTGGTTAATCGATCATCAGATGAACCTCATGGTATCTGAGGAGTTTGGACTCTACTTTGCCCGGATACCTTTGAAGACCACACCTCACATCGTCCGCGAGAACGCACTGCGCATGAACTGGGGGGCGCTCCTCCCGCCGGAACGAGCGACCTACGTGATTAGCAATCCACCGTTCTCTGGCGCCATGGTAATGGGAGACACCCAGCGCGAAGACATGGAGAGAGTGTTCTCCGACCTTGACGGCTTCGGAGTTCTTGACTACGTGTCGTGCTGGTACTGGAAAGCTGCCAAGTACATAGACAGAACAGGTATTAAGGTTGGCTTCGTATCAACGAACTCCATTGCACAAGGCGAACAGGTGGGACTGCTGTGGGCACCCATGATGCATCGATACCAGATCAAAATTCATTTCGCCCATCGCACGTTCAAGTGGACTAACGAAGCAAAGGGCGTGGCCGCCGTGCATTGCGTAATAGTCGGATTCTCACAGGTGGAACCCAGCGCGCGGACCATCTATGAGTATGAAGAGATTGACGGGCCACCTCACGCCGTCCCCGCCACCAACATTAATGCATACCTTGTAGATGCCCCTGACGTGTTTCTTTCGAACCGTTCGGCGCCCATCTGCTCGGTCCCACCGATGCGGTTTGGAAGTATGCCGCGCGACGGCGGACATCTAATTCTGGGAGCCGAAGAGCGCGATGCACTCTTGGCCGATTGCCCCGCGGCCGAGAAATGGATTCGCCGCTACACCGGAGCCGAGGAGTTCCTGAATAATGGACGCCGATACTGTCTGTGGTTAATTGGGGCAGACCCCGCAAAGCTCAAGGCATGCCCAGCCATCGTTAAGAGACTTGAAGCGGTGCGTGACTATAGATTGCAGAGTAAGGCCGCATCTACCCGGAAGGCTGCAGCCACGCCGGGACTGTTCGTGCAACTTGCTCAACCGAACTCCGATTACTTGCTTGTACCCAGAGTATCTTCGGAGCGTCGTAAGTACGTTCCGATGGCATTTGAGCGGAGTGACTTGATCGCAAATGACCAGGTACTTACCGTAGAGGGAGCAACCGCTTATCACTTTGGTGTAATGACCTCTGCGATGCACATGGCATGGGTGAAGTACACATGCGGTCGACTGAAGAGCGACTACCGCTATTCGAAAGACGTCGTGTACAACAACTTCCCTTGGCCCGATGATTCAAACAAAGCACTAGTCGCCTCCATAGAGAAGGCGGCTCAGAACGTTTTATCAGTAAGAAGTGATTATCCCGAGCCCTCGCTTGCTGAGCTTTATGACCCAATCCTAATGCCACCAGAGCTTAGTAGGGCTCATCAGACCCTCGACCGCGCCGTTGACGCCGCCTACGGCAAGAGATCTTTCTCCTCCGACGCGGAACGCGTGGCCTTTCTCTTCGAGCTCTACCAGAAGTACACCAGCCTCCTCCCCTCGGATCCGAAAGGGAAATCCCGGAGGAAGAAAACTAGCTGACCGCAGATCCCAGGACAGCGTCCGCGATTGAATCCGCCACCGCCGACCGCTCGCCCACCGCCGGGTCGGTCTCGATCCGCAGCTCCGGCCGCCAGGCGCGCACGGCGGACAGCTGCCGGCCCACGTTCCGGACGACACGGCCTCCCGCGCCGAGAAACAGCCGGATCACCCGGACCACGCGAGCGCCGCTCACGCCGGATCGCGGGCGCCGTAGCTCAGGAGCGCGATAGCCGCGCCGTCATCGCCGCGCGACGTGCAGCCCGCATTCCTTGCCGCCCTGCGCCTCCCACCACCAGCGGCCGGCGCGCGCGTCCTCGCCCGCCACCACCGGCCGCGTGCACGGCGCGCAGCCGATCGATCGGT
>JBFWUX010000042.1:0-4232 GCA_050247055.1 Dehalococcoidia bacterium | reverse complement strand
TGAGTTAGGAGCCGGAATGCCGTCGAACGAGGCGTTGCAGCTGACGAAACGCGAATACCTTGTAGGTGGGCCCGCTTCGCGGGCCAGCGTCATTGAGTCGCGTTTCGCAGCTGAACGCCGGTGTTCGGCGTACGGGAACGGAAGGCTGGGAAGCCGAGCCTGAACGGCGGCAGTCGGCTCTGAGACAGGGGCAACAACGGACTCCCGGCTCGCGGGGCATGGCCGCCTCGCGTATGGCAACTCTCGAGGCCCTGCCAGCGCCGCGCCGCTAAACCTGTCACTCACGTTGCCGCGGATGCGTTTGAGGTCGCCGGAGGCGTTGTCGTCGGGCGTGGCTGCGTTGAACGTCCACCTGACCGGCTCTACGGAGCGCTGGCCGGGCCATCCTGGCCTTGCGGGGCTCCACGCAACGGCGAATCGGAACTACCCAACCGAAGGCTGGGTGGTCTACGCTCTCTTGCATGAAGGGATCGCCTTGCAAGTCCGGGCGCCCGACGCCGAACGAGCGAATGAAGCTGACGAAACGCGAGTGTCTTGCAGGTGGGCCCGCTTCGCGGGCCAACTTCATTGAGTCGCGTGTCGCAGCTTATTCGCGGTGTTCGGCGGACCTTGAAGCGTCATGACGGCTAGCAGACCCATGCCGGCCCTCGCCTGCGTTGCTCTCCTCGTGTTGGTCTCGTGTGGTCGTGGCCCCGCGAAGGTCGCGGCCACACCTGGGCCGCCGACCGTGTTGTCTTCCGCGAAGGCCTGGGCTCCATTCCCGTCACCTTCTCTTCCTGTCGCCGGTCTTCCTCACCAGGCATCCCTCTACGATGTCGTCGTTCGGGAGTTCGTTCGTCTTGGCTGGAACACCGTTTGTGTCGACGTCCTGCCGAATGGCCAAGCCCCTACGCCGGCGGATCCACCAGATGCGGTCATAGCTGAGCTGACGAACCGCAATGTGAGCTTCCGCCCTCGATCGGCCTGTCGTCGAGAGGGTGAAGAAGTCTCCGACCTTCGCTCAGGTGCCAAGGACGGTGTCGAGGTTACGCTTGTTGGTGCTGACAAGGATGGCGAAGATGTACTCGTACGGGTCCAGTGGTGTTGCTGGACAGGCTGGGGTACGTTCCGCCTTGCACCTGGGGGCGATGGCACGTGGTCACTGAGGCAGACGGAAGGCTGGGTCCAGACCTGACCGCGGGGCCGCCGAACGAGGCGTTGCAGCTGACGAAACGCGAATACCTTGTAGGTGGGCCCGCTTCGCGGGCCAGCGTCATTGAGTCGCGTTTCGCAGCTGAACGCCGGTGTTGGGCGGACACGTAGACGTGCAGCTGGCGTGGGCACGGCAGGTCGGCCAGGTTGCCACGATTACCCTCGCACTCGTGTGGCTGCCGTGGGTTGCCTGGTTAACCATCGACAACTACGTCCTCGGGCATTACGACCCTAAGCTCGGCAGCGACGGAGGCTTCGTCTTCGGCGTCGGCCTCACGGGCGCTGCAGCCGCCGTGTCCGCAGTGGTCACCGGCGTCGCCCACGCGCTGGAGATGAGGCTTGGCAGGCCACTCTCCTGGCATGCTCGGCGCGGCATCGTGGTCCTCAACGGGCTGACGCTCGCAGCCCTGAGCTCCGTGGTTCCTTCTCCAGGATTCTGGGGTCTCCAGGGAGGAGGCCGCTTCGTCATACCCTGGGCCGTGGTGAGCGTTGCCTGCGTCACGACCCTGCTTGGCGCAGCGCGGTGGCGGACGGCCCGATGAAGGGCAGTGTGCCGCCCAACGAGGCGTTGCAGCTGACGAAACGCGAATACCCTGTAGGTTGGCCCGCTTCGCGGGCCAGCGTCATTGAGTCGCGTTTCGCAGCTGAACGCCGGTGTTATGCATACGCCTTCCGGGCAAGGTACTACGCACCGTGGCCTTAAAGCTGGGCAACGGACTGCGCTACGCCGGCTGGAGCTTGGTTGTTCTCGTTCTCCTCTACCCCATCGACGTTCTCCAGACTTCCAATATGCTTCAGGAGCTACACGGGCCCGACTGGAGGCCCGAGCCTGGCGTAGGCGCGATGGGCTTCGACCTCCGGACGACGGCGGTCATCCATTGCGGCCTCCTGGGGTGGCTGGGTCAGGTCGGCTATCTCCTGTCGGGAGTGTGGTTCCTCGTTGCCGCGGTTAGGCTTGCTGGCCAGCGCATGCGTGGCACACGGGGCATGGAAGTGTCGTCGAGCGTCCTGGTGGCGTGTCTCTTGGCGGTGGTCGCGCTTGGCCTGCTGGCACGCTACTGGGTACAGACACGCTACGGAATCACCCTGGCGCAAGGGGTCGTCTCAGGGACCAGCGCACTAGCGAGCGATGCATAACGAGGCGTTGCAGCTGCCGAAACGCGAATACCTTGTAGGTAGGCCCGCTTCGCGGGCCGGCGTCATTGAGTCGCGTTTCGCAGCTGAACGCCGGTGTTCGACGGACATGACTCGGCACCAACCGGAGACCGGTTGCGACGCCTGATCCCGGCGCTCGTCGCCACGTACGCCCTGCTTCTGATGGCAATGGTCGGCTGGAGAACGCCAGTCTCAGCGATGGGCGGTGCCTTAGCGGCCCTGTGCGCCGCCGGGCTGCTCGGCGGGCTCGGCATGTACGTGCGTCGCTGGCGCTGGCCCACCGCAGCAGCCATGGGCTTCCTGGGACTCCTTGTCACCCTCGGCCTAGCGATGCTCGGCGCCCGGGCGATGTTTATCATTCGCGAGGGCGGACTGGATCGAGCGGAGCACCCTGGGTCGCCAGTGGCGTTCCTCCTTGGCTTGGCGGCGGAGCAGTGCCTTCTGACGATTCCGGCAGGTCTACTCCTTCTGTCGCTCGGGTGGGCTAGGCGGCAGGTCACCGGAGAGGCCTAGGTGGTGCGTGGGATGCCGTCGAACGAGCGGATGCAGCTGACGAAGCGCGAGGCAACTACTGTAGGTGGGGCCGCTTCGCGGCCCAGCCTTATTGAGTCGCGCTTCGCAGCTGATCCTTGGTGTTCGGCGGACACGCAGCCGGGTGGCGGCGGCGGGTAGATGCGCACTGGCTGGGCCGTGTGGCTCTCGGATGGGCTCAGAATCGGCTTGGCTCTTGGGCTTGTCTGGACGGGACTGTGGATCCTGGCGGTGCTCACGAGGACCCCTGAGCCGAGGATGTTCCTTGACGCTATTCGCGGAAGTACCGGCCGCGAATGGGATCTGGCCAACTGCTTTCACTGCCCGACGTTCATAGTCCTGGGGCGCGGATTCGGAACCGGGTACGAGAGTCCACCGCTGACGCTGCTAACCCTGTGGAGCATTCCCGCTGTGCAAATGGCTCGCGTCTGGGGCGCCACCAGCCAACAGCTTGAGCTCAGCCCGCTGGCCTTCGTTGGCGCACTCTTCCTGCAGTGGGGTATCTTCGGCCTGGTGGTTCGAGCCTCGATGCAGATGCTCGTCACACGGAGGCCGGCAAGAGCCTAAGGGGGGAGGATGCCGCCGAACGAGGCGTTGCAGCTGACGAAACGCGAATACCTTGTAGGTAGGCCCGCTTCGCGGGCCAGCGTCATTGAGTCGCGTTTCGCAGCTGAACGCCGGTGTTCGACGGACGCGAGTAAGCCCGACCCAAGGCCGTGGCGGTGAGCCCGCGCGCGCTGACACCAGAGGAGCAGACACGCCTAATGTGGTCTTGCGGGTTTGGACTCTGGTGCCTCCCAGGCCTCGTCTTGACGATGCTGGAGGCGTTCACTGGCGACCGAGGCCTCTATCTGAACCTCCACGGCAATCCCATTCCCGTCTTGCTTGCCCTTGTTGGCGTGTGGGGCGGGATACCGTGGACCCTCTGGCACGTGACGTTCCTTTCGCGACTCCGCAGTTCGGGGCGCGCCATCCCGGGTGTCATGTGGGCGCAAGTTGTTGCCACCGCCACGACGATCCTGCTCTTCTTCGGGCACAGCCGGTGGTAGCGTGAGATGCGGTGCTGCACAGATGCGCTGGCTCCTAAAGTGTCAGGTGGCTGAATGCGCAACATCGCGCCGGCGCCGTCGAACGAGGCGTTGCAGCTGACGAAACGCGGGGCAAATACTGTAGGTTAGGCCGCTGCGCGGCCTGGCGTCATTGAGTCGCGTTTCGCAGCTGAACGCCGGTGTTCGACGGACATGCAGGCGAACCGGCGATGACTCCCACGGCTCGCATCCTCCTCGTGGCGACGGCCACCTCGGCGGTTGTCGGCTTCGTGGCGGTCTTCACGGTCCTCCTTGCTGACCAGCCAA
>JBFWUX010000041.1:0-4431 GCA_050247055.1 Dehalococcoidia bacterium | reverse complement strand
CTGCTGCGGCGGCTGGGGCGCCGGGACGAGGCGGTCGCGTGCTACGAGAAAGCCCTTGCGCTTTCCCGCCAGGAGCCGGAACGTCGATTTCTGCGCTCGCGGATCGACCAGCTGGGTGAAAGGAGGCAGACCCGATGATAAAAGCCAGCAAAATCAAGCCCTTCCTCTGGTTCGACACCGAGGCCGAGGAGGCGGCGAAGTTCTACACCTCGATCTTTCCCAACTCGAAGCTGGGCCGCGTCCTGCGCTACCCGGCGGGCAGCCCCCGCCCCGTGGGGACGGTGATGACGGTCGAGTTCGAGCTCGACGGCCAGCCCTTCGTCGCGCTGAACGGCGGGCCGCAGCACCCGCACACGCCCGCCGTGTCGTTCTGCGTCGACTGCAATGACCAGGCGGAGATCGACTACTACTGGGACAAGCTCGTCGCCGGGGGCAAGCCCGTGATGTGCGGCTGGCTCGAGGACCGCTTCGGCGTTTCCTGGCAGGTCGTGCCGAAGGGGTTGGACGAGTATTTCTCGGACAAGGACCCGAAACGGGCCGAGCGGATGATGCAGGCGATCCACACGATGGTGAAGCTCGACCTCGCCAAGCTCGAGGAGGCGGCAAGATGAGCAAGCTGCGCGTCAACTGCTTCGCCATATCCCTCGACGGCTACGGCGCGGGTCCGCGGCAGAGCCTCGAAAGCCCGCTCGGCGTCGGCGGCGAGGGCATGCACCAGTGGTTCTTCCCCACGAAGACCTTCCAGTCCGCTGTGCTCGGCAAGGACGGGGGCGAGACCGGCCTCGACGACGACTGGGCGCGGCGCGGCATGGAGAACCTCGGCGCCTGGATCCTCGGGCGGAACATGTTCTCGCCCGGGCGCGGCGCGTGGGACGAGGCCTGGAAGGGCTGGTGGGGCGACAACCCGCCGTACCACGTGCCCGTGTTCGTGCTCACGCACCACCCGCGCAAGCCCCTCGAGATGGAGGGCGGCACCGTGTTCCACTTCGTGACCGGCGGGATCGACGAGGCGCTGATGCTCGCGAAGGACGCCGCCGGTTCCAAGGACGTGCGCATCGGCGGGGGCGCGGCCACCATAAGGCAGTACCTCCAGGCGCGGCTCGTGGACGAGATGCACCTCGTCGTCTCGCCGGTGGTCCTGGGGTCGGGCGAGCCCCTGCTCCAGGGGCTGGACCTCGTGGCGCTGGGCTACCGCGTCGTAGAGCACGCGATGTCGAAAGCGGCGATGCACGTTCGACTAGAGCGTGCAGGCAGCTAACTATTTCAGGAGAAAAGCCATGAAATTCATGATTCTGGTGAAGGCGACGAAGGACTCCGAGGCGGGCGTGATGCCTACCGACGACAAGCTCCTCACCGAGATGGTCGGCTTCCACGAGGAGATGGCGAAGGCCGGCATCCTCGTGGACGGCTCGGGGTTGAAGAGGAGCGCCGAGGGCTGGCGCATCCGGTACTCGAAGGACGGCAAGCGCAGCTTCGTGGACGGCCCGTTCACGGAGACGAAGGAGCTGGTGGCCGGCTACACCGTCATCGACGTGAAGTCGCGCGAGGAGGCCATCGCGTGGACCAAGCGCTTTCCCAACCCCGCGCTCGACGGCGGCGAGGCCGAGATCGAGGTGCGGCCGTTCATCCCGCTCGAGGACTTCGGCGACGGCCCTGCCGTGCAGAAGGCGCGCGAGATCGGGCTGCAGAGGAGCTAGTCATGATCCAACCCTATCTGTTCTTCGAAGGCAGGACCGAGGAGGCGCTCGAGTTCTACAAGAAGGTGCTCGGCGCGAAGGTGCAGGGCCTGATGCGCTACCAGGACAGCCCCGAGCAGTCGACTTTTCCGGACGGGTCCATGCCGCCGGCGGACAAGGTCATGCACTCGGCCTTCACCGTGGGCGAGTCGCTCATCATGGCTTCCGACGGCATGTGCAGCGGCAAGCCGACGTTCAGCGGGTTCTCCCTCTCCTATCCCGCCAAGGACAAGGTCGACGCTCGCAAGCGCTTCGATGCGCTTTCCATGGGCGGGCACGTCAACATGCCCCTGAGCGAGACCTTCTTCGCCGAGGCCTTCGGCATGGTGCAGGACAAGTTCGGCGTCTCCTGGATGGTCATCGCCGGGCAGAAGGAGGTTCCGCAATGAAGTACCTGTGCCTCGTGTACGGCGAGGAGTCGAAGATGCGGGAGGTGGACGACCTGCATTGCCTCGCCTTCGACCAGTCCGTGCGCTCGAGCGGCCAGTGCATCGCCTCCGAGGCCCTGGAGCCCGTGGCGACGGCCACCACCGTGCGCGTGCGCGGCGGGAAGGTTTCCGTTACGGATGGTCCCTTTGCGGAGACCAAGGAGTGCCTGGCGGGGTTTTACTTAATCGAGGCTCGGGATCTGAATGAGGCGATTCAGATCGCTTCGCGGATCCCGCCGGCGCAGATCGGGAGTATTGAGGTCAGGCCGGTGAGGCCGATTAGGGAGGCGCCGAATGCGCATCGGATTGACCGCACATAGCTGTCGCTCGGGGACCCAGCGTAATCATCTTTTGAGATATCTCCGTACCGCGACAAATGTGAAGCTGCCGTAGTGTCTCGTGGGATATACTTTTTTGGTACTCGCCATTTCAGCACGCCCATGGGACTTGAAGATCGTCTTGCGCTGTACAAGCGCGTTGAGGCCAAAAGGAATCGGCCACTCATCGTCTATGTCACCAGCAATAGGCCGAACGCGAGTGGCGTGATCGCTGGCGACAGCGTTCCAGAGCTACTGGACCAGCTTCAACGTTTGCCAACCGAGACGAAGGCAATCGACCTTCTCATCGTCAGTGACGGGGGCGATCCAACTGTAGCTTGGCGGATCGTGTCACTCATTCGAGAACGAGCAGAGCAATTTTCTGCGCTCGTTCCGCAAGCAGCGTTTAGTGCTGCGACTCTCATTGTCTTGGGGGCCAATGAGGTCGTAATGCACCCGAACGGAAATCTCGGCCCGACTGACCCTCAGATTCGAATTCAGCGTCGCGCTGGTAGGGAAGGCGCTCCTGATGCAGTCGGTTTCGGATCTGAAGACCTCATGGCCTTCCTTCGTTTCTCGCGAGAACAGGTAGGCCTGACGGAGCCCGAGCAGCTGCTATCCGTATACTCGAAGTTTTGCGATGAAGTGGGCACTGTAGGGGTCGGCGTGTCAGCCCGCAGTGCTCTCTTGAGTGTAACGATGGGCGAGAAGTTGCTGCTTCTCCACATGAATGGCGACGCCGAGAAGGTGAAAGCACGCACGATCTCAGAGAAGCTGACGAAGGACTATTTCCACCATGGCTACCCAGTAAATCGAACGGAAGCCAAGGAGATAGGCCTAAAGGTGGCGGAGAGAGACCGAGAGCTTGAAGACTTGATGTGGCAGATATGGACTGACTTGAGCTCGGAATTGAGATTGCGCGAACCACACAACCCCGTAACAGTCCTGGCGGAGAACCCTGAATCCAAGCGATTGTTCGCGCCGGCCCCGTCAATTAATCTTCCCACCGGTCAGGCTGGGCAGATGTCGCCTCAAGTTCTCGCGCAGATCCAGGCTCAGCTTTCGCAAGCTGTTCAGGCACCACCTGCCCCTTTCGAGATTATTCATGCCGTAATTGAAAGTAGTCGCCATGCGTCGAGGTTTGTTACTAGTGGAATAGTCGTTGGGACGAAAACGCCTGATCAGCAGATCCGTGTGTCCACGTTGAATATTCGACAGGGGTGGAGGACCGTCTGGCCAGAACCAGCACCCACCGCACCAGCTGTTGCTGCCCAGATTGCCGAGAAGCCTAAACGGGCAACACGAGCGGAAATTGGGGGAAAATCGGCAAAGAAAAGAAAGTAGGGGGGTCTAAGGCGAGTCCCATTGAAGAAATGCACTTGCCTGACGCCTGTCTAGGCCATATATAGATCGCTATGGATTCGCCTAAAGAATCAGTGCGTAGGCCTCGAGTTGTTCACGGCCCTCACCGAATTCGTGTATCTGGTGTTGCCGTCGTGGGTACCGAGCAGCCAGTGGAGAATTTGTTGCCTAGCGAAGAAGTAGTGACTTCCGAGCTAGTGGGCACTGTAATAGATGTGCCCCAAGAACTCGCGTCTATTGAAGAGCAGCCGATTCAAACGTCGTAAGGTCCGGTGCCGCAAGTTTTGCGGCAACTGCGATGCACACCCGAATGTCTAACGCACGCCGATGCGCAGTCGTGCACTGATCTTGTACGACCTTGCTACTCGAGCTACCGCATCGCCGCGTTGATCTTCTCCAACATCCCCGCCCCAGGACACAACTCTTTTTCAGATAGCTGATTAAACGGCGCCTCATAAGTATTCAGATGCGCATGCAAATCCTCCGCATCCGGCGCCAGATACAGCAACCCCGTCAACACCTCCCCCTTCTCCGCCGCCCGGGCGATATGGGTAATGGCGTTGATCTTGTCCGTGGGATCGAAGTCAT
>JBFWUX010000040.1:0-4432 GCA_050247055.1 Dehalococcoidia bacterium | reverse complement strand
GTAGATCGAACGCGACCGAATTCCCGTCCGGATCGTCGTTGGCCGCGTTGGTGCCGAACGGCTCCGCCTGATCCCACCTCCACACCGTCGTACCGGTAGCGTCGGCGACAAGCCTTGGTGTGTTCAGATGATCCGGGTGATCTGAGCGCCGACTATTCTGGATATATGCGGATCTGCGAGAACTTTGCTTTCGAGGTTGCAAGAATTGCCCTCTCTGCTTTCTCACTCATCGAGTCGTCCGGCAAGTCGCGGAGCTTTGTCGGTAGGTCCGTGTTGGCAAGCATAAAGCCGATGCTCGGCATCCGATCGAAGATGACGAAATACCCCACATCGGTTGGCTCAAGTTTCGCCTTGCCGTATTTCGCCTTCGCGGCGCCCAAGGTGGTCCCGATGCCGACGCCGTCTGCGTTCTTGCAGCTTCTCAGAATGTCGATGAACATCACCTCACCGCTGTTCCCAAGCGCGATCGAATAGAGATTCTCGTTACTTGTTGATCTCCGCACCTCGATTCGACGTTGCATCATCTGACCGGAATGCTCTCTCGTGTCGTAGCCGCTTCCGAAGACCTCCCGCACTTTACTTTCAGGATCGCCAATCTTCAGACCGGCCAGCCCCTTCGAGTCGAAAAGGCATGTACCGCCGTTGCCGTAGGCTGGCGTTGCAGTTGCCAGCAGGGCTGCCAGCACGAAAGTGATCGCTCTCACGGACTGCTCCGTATCTGCTGGCACACGCATTCGTCCGGTTCGATCTTTGGATTGCGTCCATCTCGAAGATCGACGTGCACATGCTTGGGGTAGTCCTTAGGCAAGACAAAGAAGCCGCACTCCGCGGCGGCGCGGCGAATCTTTGACTTGGAAGGAGGAATGTGAACGTCAGCCGCAAGTCCCGTGAGGTGCTGGCTCTGCGAGGACGCTCCTGGAGTGGCCGCGTTCTGGGTAGGTGTACGTGTTCCGCTGGAGATGAAGACCGTGTCATTGAGGCATGTGCTCATACATTCCAATCCGACCAACACAAGGGCATCGGGGAACGCAGAGGTCATCCCGCAGCACGACTGAACCTCTCGGCCGTCTGGATCAAACAGAGTGGTAGGTCGGCCAAGCGCGTACAGGTAGAGGTTGGCGGCCAGGGACGTCGTAGCGGTAGGCGCAGTTGTCGTAACTATGCCCAGCGGGTCGGCTTGAAGGTACCGTCCCGTGCTTGCGTCGTACGTCCTATTCAGGTTGTCCGAGACCCCACTTTCTATGTCGTAGTACTGCCCCGGAAGTCGTAGAGGTAGGTCGAACGCGACCGAGTTCGAGTCCGGATCCTCATCCGCCGGGTTGCTCCCGAACGGCTCCGCCTGATCCCACCGCCACACGGTCTGCTGGGCAGCATCCGCAACGAGCCGTGGTGTGTTCAGATGATCCGTGTGGTTCGGGGCCGTCAGCGGGTGTGCGTTGCTACGGTCTTATCCACGCCACCCTCGTTGTGGCGTAACGAGCGTTCTGCATCAGAATAGACTGACACACGGGCTCTCCAGTGGCTCGATAGACGGTAACCACTTTGTCGCTGTATGGGACCGGATGCGGGGAGAAGAAATCCTTCAGACCGCTGACTGCAGTAGTCGATCGCGACTCAATCGCGGCCAGCATATTGGAGTCTTGGCTCCATGCGAGCGTCTCCAAGGTGAATCCAGGGAGGTTTTGTAGGCGCTGGATGTCGGATCCGTGCCGGATGACTAGCCCGTTTGTTCTCCTGGCACTTCCGGTGATAATTGCCGCGGCCCACGAGCGCCCATCTGGACTGCTAGCCGCAGGAAATCCCAACTGGTCGCCATTCGCAAGGCGACTAGGCTCGCGCGGAAACCTTTCCTCGATGCTCTCCAACCAGTTCATCCCGGAATCGTTGCGAGGAATCCTTGAAAGCGGCGCGTCTGCGCTAATGCTTGTCCTCAAGAGCTGATCGCCGCGAAACTCGAACTTAGTATCCTCTCCCGTGTGTGAAACGTAGATCTGCAAGCCACGAAGGCCTTCTACCGCATCGCAAGCAGCAACTCCAGGTCTGAGGTCAACTTTGCTTGGCGTTGACCCGCAGCCGGCGAGCCACAAGACGAGAACAGTTACGAATGTGGCTTTCACTTGCAGATGCATGGGCACCGCGCAATGAAGGCCTGAATCTCTCTCACGGAACCCGAGACCGACTGCTCCCAGTTCCCCGCGCTCGGGAACATGTCGGTCAGCCCGTGCCGAATGAGTTGCCCAATACTCTCGTCCCCGGTCCACACTTTTGCTGATCCGTGTGCTGGCGAGATTCCGTCTTGCACGCTATGCAGCACCCTTGCAAGATCACCGAGTTCACACGAGTTCCTGCGCTGCTTTAGATACTTGTCGATGTCTGCTTGAGCTGCGGCCGCGGATTGCCCTTTCTGGGCCATCTGGTGCCAGGCGTTATGTTTGGGCTCCTGCGACTCTTCGATGATGTCTACGTTTGCCGTCGCAAGTGGGAGCCCGTCAAAATCACACTTAACGCGTGCAAGCGCGTCCTCGGTCATCATCTTGTGGATGTACGGCATCCACAGGCCAAGAGGATCGTTGTAGCGGATGGGAGAACTCAAGACGTAGACGTAGGTATTGAGTCCCGCGAGTAGCCCAACAGGATCACTTTCTCCGTATCTTCCAATACTTGGGTCGTAGTCCCGATAGTAGTTGTAGTGCAGCCTGGTCTCCGCGTCGTACCTTTGCCCCGGGAGTCGTAGCGGTAGGTCGAAGGCGACCGAGTTAGCGTCCGGGTCCTGGTCCGCCGGATTATTCCCGAAGGGCTCCGTCTGATCCCACCGCCACACCGTCGTACCGGCAGCGTCGGCGACGAGCCGTGGTGTGTTCAGATGATCCGTGTGCACGAAGTAAAGTACTGGTTCTGCCTGGACAGTGACGGGAACCAGTCTAATCGCATCCGCGATCACGTAGCCATTGGCCACATCGGTCAGTGTGACCTTGTGCGCACTCCCTGGACTCAGGGAGAAAGTCCCGAGCAGGTTCCACGCCCCGCCGTTCGCCTGCTGGTTCACGGGCACGGGCGTCTCGCCCCCGGCGTGGGTCACGGTGTAGGTGGCGTCGCTCGCGCGGTTGGCGTGCGCGGTCCAGCGCGCGTAGACCTCGTACTGCCCGGGCTGGGCCACGTTCGGCGTCCAGGTGGCGGAGTTGGGCCCCGCCCCCTGCGGCAGGAACATCACCGCGTCGGCGATCACATAGCCGTCGGACTGGTCGGTGAGGGCCACCGATGCCGCCCCGGCATCGAAGCTGAAGGTCCCCAGTTGGCTCCACGCGCCTCCCCCGGCCATCTGGTTCACGATTACCTGGGTGGAACCCCCGACGTGGCTCACCGTGTACTTGGCGTTCGAAGCCCGATTCGGGTGCTGGGTCCAGCGGGCATAGACCTCGTAGCTCCCTGCGCTCGGAATCGTTGCGCTCCAGGTGGCCGTGCTCGGCTCGGCCCCGGGAGGAACGATCATCACCGCGTCCGCGATCACGTAGCCGTCGGCCTCATCCGAGAGGCTGACGGTGGTCGCCCCGGCATCGAAGCTGAAGCTCCCCAGTAGCTGCCAGCTCCCGCCGCCCTGCGCCTGGTTGACCGTCACCACGTTGCTCCCGCCCGCGTGGTTCACGGTGTACTTGGCGTTCGTCGCGCGGTTCGGGTGCTGGGTCCAGCGGGCGTAGACCTCGTAGGTGCCGGCGGTGGCGACGTTCAGCGTCCAGGTGAAGCTGCTCGCTCCCGTGCCCGCGGGGTGGTGCTGGTAATTGGTGGCGTAGTAGCCCCCTACGGAGGTGCTCGCCGGCCAGGTATCGGTGAAGCTTCCCGCGAGGTTGTCGGCCACGACTGCCGTGGGCGGCTCGCCGTTGGCGTAGTGGTGCTGGTAATTCGCACCCAGGTAACCCGATACGGAGGTGCTCGATGTCCACGTACCCGTAACCGAGAAGCCCGGATCGGTGTTGTCGACGACGATGGCATCGGGCGGCGCGCCGTTTGCCACGTGGCTCTGGTAGTCCGTGCCGAAATAGCCGGAGACCGAGGTGGACGCCGGCCAAGTACCCGTGGTGGCGAAGGCGGCCGAGCCGTTATCGAGGATGACTTCCGTCTGGGCAAGCGCCTGGGCGGAGACGAAGAACGCGAGAGCGAGGAGCTTTTTCATGATTGTCTCTCCTCTCACTGGACCACGCCGACAGGGATGTCCCCGAGATACAGGAACTCTCGTTTGAGCGTTCCTCCCGGGTCGGTCTCGGCAATGAGCCGTCCTCGCGTGTCGTAGTGGAAGACGGTGTCGCCGCTGCTGTTGGTCTTCCTCACGCGCTGCCCGAGCGCGTTCACCTGGTAGTCGGTGCTCCCGATCGAGCTCACCGCCTGCACCATCCGCCCGCGCGCGTCGTAGGCGTACGTGTTCAGGCCGTCGGCGATC
>JBFWUX010000039.1:0-4443 GCA_050247055.1 Dehalococcoidia bacterium | reverse complement strand
ATCCGCGGTCGGCACGCATCGCGCGCAACTGCGCGGATCGCATCTGCAAGCTCCAAGGTGACGCGGGCCAGTGGTGGTGGATCTACAACACCAGCAAGGGCGACGCCGCGGTGCGTTACCCGGTGTACGCGGTTCACCAGGACGCGATGGGGCCGATGATGCTGACCGCGACGGAACTCGGAGCGGGCTACGACCCGCGGTTCGACGTCGCGATCGAGAAGAGCTTCGCCTGGTTCGACCGTCGTCCCGAACTGCCGAAGGAGAACCTGATCGACGAAGAGCGCGGCATGATCTGGCGGGCCGTCCAACACGACGATCCGGCCACGACGCAGCGCCTCGGGCTCAGCAGTGCGGAGATCTCCCGGATGTCGCGCAGCGCGTGGTTCGGCGTGCTCGATACGCGGATCATCCAGGGCAATGGCGGTTACGTCTGTCGCGAGTGCCGACCGTATCACCTGGGTTGGGTGCTCCTAGCGCAGGCGATGTACGCGGATTGTTTGGCCAAGCGTGCGGCCGTGCGGTGACCCTGGGACGTCCGCGTCTTGCGACTGCCGCGTTCTTGATTTGAGCCCAGCAATCGGCGACGCCTGGGCCCGCGCGGCTGGTCGTCCGCCAGCCCTTGTCATCGCCGCCTCGGTGTTCCCCGAGTCGCGAGGCCGTGCCGTGGCGCAGGTCACGAGCATCGAGCGGACGGTTGAACTCGATCGAAGCTGACGCTAGCGTCCGCGGCCGCCCGGGCAGTACTGGATATTGGGCCCCGGGCAGGCTTCCCGGACATGACGACGAGATGACATCGCCGGTCGAGAGTCCCGACGTGCGACCGATTTCGAACCTGCGTTCGATTCTGGTCCGGCGCTGGCGTCATCGGCCGATGAGGGGACTAGATCCCGAAGACCTGGCTCAAGAAGTGCTCATGCGTGCCTGGTTCTGGTGCGTCGAGCACGACGTTCATGCGCAAGAGCGCCTCACCGAGGACCCCGTGCTCCCGCGGCGCTTGGTGCTTGCGGTGGCTCGGCGAGTCGAGTTGGAGTCGATTCGGCGACTGCGTCGTCTCAAGTGCTTGGCGATCGACTCAGGCGTATCTGTCGAGGCGTGCCAGGCTCCGGATCGCCAGTGGGGGGATGACCCAGCACCGCAACAGCGAGTGCATGAGTTCGTGATGCACCTCTGTCGTCGAGCCTTGCTCTCTTCGGCAGATCGGCGGCTTCTCGAGCTGATTGGCCTAGGCCTCTCGTCCGCCGAGATTTCAAATCAGTCCGGTTTGTCAGTAGCCGCGGTTGATTCCAGACGGCGCCGCCTCCTGGACTCACTCCGCGGCCGGCTCCGTGAGTTCTTGCCCTCCGTCGCGGCCCGCTGCGGGGGAGGCGCTCGCTCTCTCGCGTTGCCTGTAGAGACGGCGGTGCCGAAGCCGATTTTCGCAGTCGGGGTGACAGCTGTGCGTGGAGTGCCGAGTTCGGCCGGCCATGGCTGCTAGCCTGGATGATTCGTGAACGTCGTCGCGAGATCGACACAGGTCGATGCCCAGGAAGGAGCTAAGACGGTCGACGACCGAAGCGTAGCTGTAGCTACGCTGCAAGGGAGGAGCCGTCGTAGCGACTCCGCTGGGCGCGACTTGTGGCGATCGCAGCAGACGTTCACGAATGATCCGGGCCAGGTTGATGGCTCCTCGGTCTCGGTTCGTGTCGTCGATTCGGGTCCGTGCGGAGTCGAGATTCTCGAAGCACTCGGAATTCCAACTTCGTGACTGGACCGCGGCTCGCGCCGTCACTTAACGCGGCATGGCTGAAGTCCCAAATGGTTCCTCAATGACTCGGAGTTCGGGTCGCGCAATCAAACGAGGTGTCGGTCTCGCGGTCGCCGGAGCGGCCTTGTCGGCGATCGTTTATTGGGCCACTTCGGGCTCTCGGCTGAATGCTGACGCCGGGCCAGTCGGTGATCTCCCATCCGCGGTAATCCAGCCGCGAGCCGCACTCGGGTCGATCGCGGGCAAGTTGCCCAAGCCGGTTCCCCAGGATCGAACATCCGTTGCCGAGAAGCTTCCCGTCGAACCGGAAGGGGGCGACGCGCGCACCGTAGGGCAGGTGGCCGAGCAGGTGGTCGACGAACATCTCGACCGCTGTCCCCCGTCTTTCGAGGATGCGTGGTTTCGGGTCTCGACAATGGCCATCCATCGAGGGGTTGGGCTTCCCAGGGACGTGCTCCTACGCGATCGCGACTGGCGGACCCTCGAGCAGGAGATCGGTCCTCTCGTCGCGGAGATGAAGTCTCTCGATCGGCAGAAAGCCGAGATCCTGTCGCCCATCTTGGATCGAAAGATTCGGCTTCGCGATGGGAAGTTCTGGCCCGCGCAGGGGCTGAGCGATGAGGAGGAACGGCGCATTGCGAACGAGAGCGCTGAGGTCATCCGGACTGTCGGCCCGATGGATTCCGTAACACAGGGCTTCGCGGGGGGAGAGCGCGTCTTCATTCGAACGCAATCCACGGAGAGCCCAGAGCTTCACGCAGTCATGACGTCCATTTGGGAGGTGGCGGACCGTGCGATCGCAAGAGCCGACATGTTGTTGCGTTCATTTCCTCAGCGTCGCGCGTCAGATCGCGGGCGCTGATTCGTGATCCGTGTCGTGCGGGGATTCGCACTGGATTCCTCGCGACCGGGCAGTGCAAGTCCAGTGCAATACGAGAAGAAGAGGAGAACTCATAGACATACTGAAGACTTCCAGACTCATCCTTGCTGCCTTGTCCATTGGGCTGTTGAGCGTGGTTGGTGCGGCGCAGACATGTGCGGGCTGTGCGCCCGGTTCGACGCTCGCCGGGGCCAACGTGGTTTGGCTGTTCACCAACGCGACCGGCATCAACAACGGCCTCCCGGGGACCTGCAGCGTCACCGGCACGCCTCCGTCTGAGTGCAGTTGGTCCAGTTGCACCTTCAAGGGGACGCTTGAGGTCACCAACAACTCGACCGTGGGGATCGATGTGACGGATCCTCACAAGACTGGCGTGATCAACGGACTCGCCCCCGGCGCGAGCATCACGATCGAAATTGCAGAGGAGCCCGGTTGCGGCAACGGGGCGGCTGGTCCTTTCACAGCCAGCGGCATCAATGGCGGTGGGTTCCAATCTTCCTGGACTCCGTTCTGTCATCCTTGCACCTTCCAACCCATCTGACGGCTCGCGTCCCGCGGCCGCAACTTGTTCCGTTGGTCGCTCACCGCGCCGGTGCTCGGCGATACCGGTCTGGTCCTGTGGCGTGCGGCATTGCGTGGCGACTCGCGAGCCGAGGAGATCGTCGCCGCCATCCTGCGACGGAAGGACGAAGTGCTCCGCGCCGGCGTCGGCGTGCCGAGCATGGAGGTCGGGTATCTCTTGATCGGAGCGTCCGAGGCAATTCGCTTCGGTCTCGGCGGCGATGCTCTGCGGACCTTGGCCGATGACGTCGCCGAGGTCCTCGCACGCAATCAGGATTCGGCGACCGGATTGTTCGCCTTCGCCAATGCCGTGCGTCGCAAGAACATCTTCCGCGGTCGGATGGACTCGCGGTTGGGTTCCTTCGCCTCGCAGGTGTATCCGACCATGGGCTTCGCGGCGCATTCGCGCGCGACCGGCGATCCGCGGTCGGCACGCATCGCGCGCAACTGCGCGGATCGCATCTGCAAGCTCCAAGGTGACGCGGGCCAGTGGTGGTGGATCTACAACACCAGCAAGGGCGACGCCGCGGTGCGTTACCCGGTGTATGCGGTTCACCAGGACGCGATGGGGCCGATGATGTTGACCGCGACGGAACTCGGAGCGGGCTACGACCCGCGCTTCGACGTCGCGATCGAGAAGAGCTTCGCCTGGTTCGACCGTCGTCCCGAACTGCCGGAGGAGAACCTGATCGACGAAGAGCGCGGCATGATCTGGCGGGCCGTTCAACACGACGATCCGGCGACGACGCAGCGTCTCGGTCTCAGCAGTGCGGAGATCTCCCGAATGTCGCGCAGCGCGTGGTTCGGCGTGCTCGATACGCGGATCATCCAGGGCAACGGCGGTTACGTCTGTCGCGAGTGCCGTCCCTACCACCTTGGTTGGGTGTTGCTCGCGCAGGCGATGTATGCGGATTGCCTGGCGAAGCGCGCAGCCGCCGGCTCCTCGGAGTGAGCCCGACCGCGCGACGTCACAACACGCAAAGAGTGGACGCGCCCGCGGCGAGCACTGCCACGCCCAACGCCAGCGGTGCCTGCGTGCGTACATGGTCCATCATGTCGCAGCCCGTGAACATGCTGGAGAGGATCGTCGTGTCCGAGATCGGCGAGCACTGATCGCCGAACACGCTCCCGCCGAGCACCGCGCCGAAGCAGACCATCGCATATTGCGGGTCGGGGTGAATGCTCCAGGCGAGCGGCATTGCGACCGGGTAGAGCACGGCGTAGGTGCCCCAGGACGTGCCGGTCGCGAAGCCGATGA
>JBFWUX010000038.1:0-4701 GCA_050247055.1 Dehalococcoidia bacterium | reverse complement strand
GGATTGCGGCGATCTTCTGGATCCAGAGCCTGGTGCGCGAGGAGTCCAAGCGGGACATCCTGTTCGATTTCGCCGAGATCCTGATGGGGGTCCGCCAGAAGCTCGACGCCAACGAGCAGATGGCGCTGGCGTCGATCTACAGCAACTTGATGCGGCAGTGGGCGGAGACCTGACCGGTCAGTGGCGCTGCTCGTGGCGGCGCCACATCTCCAAGAAAGCCTGTTCCAGCTCGCGCACGCGACCGACCGTGTCGAAAAGCGGGCCCGTGCGCGCAAGCAGCTTCTGGCGAATGCGCTGCAGTTCCTCGGAGTTTTGGGCCAGGAAGACCGCTTTCTCCACGTAGTCGTCTTTGTCGCGAGCGACCATCTCGCGCACACCTGCCGCGCGGGCCAGGCTTTCGCCGGCGCGGGAGGCCATAGCATTGCCCGGAATCGTGAGCACGGGCAGGCCGGCGGCCATCGCATCACAGGCGGTCGTCATGGCGCTGTGGTGGATGGCGTCGAGCATGAGGTCGCCTAGGCGCTGGCGGGCGAGGTAGCGGTCGCGGGGGTCAAAAGGGGCGAAGACCAAGCGTGCGGCGTCTATACCTCTGGCCTTTGCCTCGCGCTCCAGGTTGCGCCGGGCGGCGTCGGGCTGGGCGAGGAACCACAGGACGGAGGACGGCACTTGTCCCAGGACTCGAACCCAGAGTTCGAACAGGTCGGGGGATATCTTTTCCGCCTTGTGGAAGGCGCAGAAGACGAAGGCGTTGTCAGGAAGTCCGTATGCGCTGCGCGAGATGGGGTGTTCGGGCACTGAGGCGCGGAAGTCATACAGGAAGTAAGTGTGAGGTAGACAGACAAGCGACTCAATCCATTCGGAAGGATCGATCCCGACAACGCGGTCTACGATTGCATAGTCGACTCTGCTTGAACCGAGAGATCCAGGAAAACCAAGATAGTTGACCTGAATTCGAGCGGGACGGCGCGCAACAATGGCAAAGCGGGACCCGACGGTATGCCCGCCGGCATCGATGAGGATATCCACGCCGTCACTGCGAATCAGATCGGCCGCGTCCGCGTTCGATGTGTCCGAGAGATCTCGAAACTGATCGGTACTCGCGGCGATGTCTTTCCGTATCGCACTGCCATCGTCGCGTGCCAGCGAATAGGCGAACACCTCAAAGAGATCGCGGTCGGCAAGCTGAACAAGGGGCAGTAGGAGGTACCCGTTGAGATGTTCCCGCAGGTCGGGTGACAGAATGCCTAACCTGATCTTGGAGTGAAAGGATTTCGAGGGCTCGCGCAAGCTTGGGAAGTCGCGCTCAATTGGAGCCGCGACCGCTTTCGCGATACGAAGTCGCTCTTGTCCATCGATCGCTTGGTGGAATGCGATGAATGCGGCCGCTGGCTCCAAGCGCGCGGTATCGGGCAAGTGCCGCATTTCGTGTGCACACGCTTCCCATTCCTTCCACTCGCAGCGGCCCTGCGCGCGGTGACATTGCCAGAAGTAAATGTTCTCTGGGGAAAGTGCTATGTCCGGCTCTACGCCGGCTGCAACTCGCTGGACATGCTGGGCGAACGCGGTCGGGTCTTGCTCGCGCGCGTCGATGAATGCTTGCCGTGCGTCCTCGAAGCGTCGAAGTGACGCCAATGCTATGACCTTGCGGATCGGCGCGCTTATGTCATGGGGTGCGAGCTCAACAAGCCTTCGCAATGTGCCAATTGCCTCATCGAACATGCCTTCGGCTAGCAATGCGTCCGCGAGTCCGCTATGCGCTCGCGCGGAGGCGGAATGCGTGGCAACGTACTGCCGAAAATTGGCGAGGGCTTCGTTAGTCCTGCCAAGTCGCAGCAGGAGCAGTCCTCGGTTGTGCCAAGCATCCTCCAGGTCGGTACTCAACTGCAGCGCGGTATCGTACTGCGCAATCGCTTCATCGAACTGCCCAAGATCCTCATGGCAGAGCGCCGCTGCATACAGCAGGCGCGGTTGTCCTGGTATCCGGTTTGATGCTCTCCGAGCTGCGGTCAGGGCGGCTCCGTGGTCGCCCGAATCCCTCAGGGCAGAAACCTGAGCGATTTGCACTTCCGGATTTGCGGGATTGAGCGAAAGACTGCGAGCGAATGCCTCGATGGCGGCAGAAGGCTGGCCTAAAGCATGGTGGCAGACGCCGAGAAGAAACCAGCCGTCTGCATTTGCAGGCTGGCTTCGTAGCAGTAGTCGCAGGACCTCGGCGGCCGCTTGTGGGCGCCCGCCGCGAAGCAGTGTCCTGGCCTCTACAACTGTAGACAACTACTGTTTGGCAAAAGCTGCCGCACCAATGATGTCCTTGCCATTGCCGACATCATCAATGTGATATCCCAAGCCTGCGCGTTCGGCGCTTGATCCCGCGAAGAGCCCTTCGACGAGTGCGTTGCACCCGCTAAAGCACGCTCCGGAGGTGGTGCCAGTGACGCTTAGCGTGCCTTGGCCGAACGACACAGATCCAGTAAATGAACTTCCGGAAATCGGGGCGTTTCCACCGATCGCGTAGCCATTGCCGTCGATGCCGATGTTGAGATTCAACGCAACCGACGGCAAGCGAGCATCGAAGGATACCGATAGCGTGCCGTCAAAAGTTCCAGGCGACGCGGAGCCGTCTATGTAAGTCGGCTGAGTCGCACCGAGGAGAGCATAAGTTGCTGTACCGCTCTGCGGCATCGAAGGTGTCGGCATGCCAACGACGTAGTGCAATCCCTGATTGGTCGAATAGTTCGTATTCGAGCATGTGCCTTCACACCAACTTCCGACTACGGAGATCGGACCTGTCCACCGGCCCCAAGCCAGTATGCCGTCGGTGCCGAAGTTCGCGTGCGTACCTCCGTTCAGGCTGAAGGTCGTGTTGTTTACAGTCACCGACGTCATCTGTCCTGACGAGTCGAACGTGGCGTCCGCGCCGGTGCCGGACTCGATACCCGGGAAGTTCGAGCTGTAGCCGAATGCATTCGTAACCGCATAGCCACTTCCGCTGACGAGCACGGGCTTGGTGGTTGTGGTGATGACGTTGTCGCCATCGGGCTCGCGCTCCTCGCCTTGCGCGAACTCCTGCTGCGGAGGCAAGGGCGCCGGGCCCGAGGTGGGCACGTCGGTGGTCTCCTGCGGCGGCTGATTCGGATCCGTAGGCGCCACGCCCGAGACCCCGGCCGGGATGTCGATGGTCCCCGCCGGATTGGCGAGGAACCAGATGCCGCTGGTGCCCTGGACCAACGTAGAGCCGTCGTCCTGCACCTGGATCAAGCCGCCCGTGCCGCGGATGCCCACGGTCGCCGTCGGCGTGGAAACGAGGTACTTGTTGCGGTTGACCCGCCCGATCAGGCCGGTGACGGTGCGCATCGCGCCCTTGAGAAGCGAGTAGAAGGCGTTCTCGGAGCCGTCGGTCTTGCCCTCGAACTTGTAGTCCTTGATGCCGAACTCGGTATTGGGCTGGAGCGAGATGTAGGCGCCGTCGGCCATGCGCACCTGCACGCGGCCGCCTTGCTGCGTGCGCACGGTGTCGCCGGTGTCCACCTCGGTGCCGCGGGTCGCGGGCCGTGTCTGTCCATTGGCCCCCACCACGG
The DNA here is from genome assembly GCA_050247055.1 of Dehalococcoidia bacterium. Classification (GTDB taxonomy): domain Bacteria; phylum Chloroflexota; class Dehalococcoidia; order Tepidiformales; family Tepidiformaceae; genus Amarobacter. The sequence continues at coordinate 1,126 of JBFWUX010000038.1, read as the reverse complement.
TGGCGGGGCCGATCGCGAACTCGACACGCCCGGCGGCCGCCTGGGCCTGGCCGGCGAAGGCCGTCGAGATCAGCGCCAGCAGCAGGCCGCTGCGGTTGAGTCTGAAGGGTGTCTTGTTCGGCATGCGGGCTCCCGAGCTAGATTAGTTTCGCGGGCGACGTGCCATCAGCTATGAGCTATTGCTTTGCGAATGCAGCCGTCCCTAAGACGTGGCCGCTGAGGTAATCCGTGATGTGGTATCCCAGTCCGGCTCGCTCCGCGCTCGAGCCAGCGAAGAATCCCTGAACAGAGGCCTCACAGCCACTCGTGCAGCTGGCTCCCGTGGTCGCCGAAAGCCCTTCGCCCTGGAAAAAACTGTTGCTGAAAGTGTTGCCGGAGATCGGGGCGTTCCCCGAAATTGCGTAGCCGAGCGAGCCCACGGCGACGCGCAGATTCATTCCGACCGTGGGATTGCCGATATCGAAGTTCACGGTCAGCGTGCCGCTGAATGTGCCGGGTGTTTCCGTTCCGCTCACGAGGGTGGGGCTGGTAGCGCCAATCAATCCGTAGGTCGCACTGCCGGTTGTCGGCATGGACGGGGTCGGCATGCCGACAACGTAGTGAAAGCCCTGATTGCTGGTGTAGTTGTCGTTGACCGTGCATTCACCGCAAGAATCGCCGAACACCGGACCTATCCATCGACCCCAAGCGAGGACGCCGTCGGTGCCGAACTCGGCATGGGACCCGCCGGGCATGAGGTTGTAGAAAGTAAAGCCCGCGCTGCTTCCCGTCATTGCCCCCGCGCTGTTGAAGCTGGTGCTGGCGTCAGAGTGAAAATCCGATCTCGGGGAGCCGGATTCGCTGAAAAACATTACGGCCGTGAAGCCGCTGCCGCTGACAAGCACGGGCTTGGTGGTTGTGGTGATGACGTTGTCGCCGTCCGGCTCGCGCTCCTCGCCCTGGGCGAACTCCTGCTGCGGGGGCAGGGGCGCCGGGCCCGAGGTGGGCACGTCGGTGGTCTCCTGCGGCGGCTGATTCGGATCCGTGGGCGCTACGCCGGAGATCCCGGCCGGAATGTCGATGGTCCCCGCCGGGTTGGCGAGGAACCAGATGCCGCTGGTGCCCTGAACGAGGGTGGAGCCGTCGT
>JBFWUX010000037.1:0-4704 GCA_050247055.1 Dehalococcoidia bacterium | reverse complement strand
GCGAATCGCGTAACCGGGGTGCGCAACGAGCTGTTCGGCGCGCAGACGGGGGGTGGATTGCGCGGACTCAATCCTGGCCTCGCGCACGGCGTGCTGCACTTTGCCGAAGAAGGCGCGTCTGCCGCCATGTTCGATCGCGGCGGCATTTACGTGCTGCCGGAGACGGTTGCCGACTTGCCGCCGGTGGCCGGCATCGTGACTGCCGGGGAGGGGAATCCCCTCTCGCACGTGCAGCTGCTCGCCCGCAATCTCGGCATTCCCAACGTCGCCGTCGAGACGCGCCTGCTCGAACAGCTTCGCCCCTACGCCGGGCGCGAGATCGTGCTCGCGGTGAGCCCCGGGGGCGCAGTCCGCATTGCTGAGATCGATCCGGAGACGCGCACACGGCTGTGGTCCGATCCGGCTCCCGCGACGCGCGCGACGATCACCGTCGATCCCGCCAAGCTCGATCTCGCGCGGACGGACTTCCTCGATCTCGCGACCTTGCGTGGCAGCGATTCGGGGCGAATCGTGGGTCCGAAAGCAGCGAAACTCGGTGAGCTCAAGCAACGTTATCCGGAGGCGGTAGCGGATGGCGTCGCAATCCCGTTCGGCGTTTTCCGGGCTGCGCTGGACCAGCCGCTGGAGGATTCGATATCGATCTTCGATTGGATGAAGCGGGAGTACGCGCGACTGGCCACCTTGCCCGCCGACTCGACGCAGCGCCATGACGACACCGAGGCGTTTCGCGCCCGGCTCGAGAAAGCGGTCGCGTCAGTGGATCCTGGACCGGCATTCCGCTCGGGATTGCGCGCAAAGCTGCTCGAGGTATTCGGCGATGCAGAACGCGTCGGCGTGTTCGTCCGCAGCGACACGAACGTCGAAGACCTCCCGGGGTTCACCGGCGCGGGGCTGAACCTGACATTGCCGAACGTGGTCGGGTTCGAGGCGCTGGTGAACGCCATCCCCAAGGTATGGGCGTCGCCTTTCACGGCGCGATCCTTCGCCTGGCGGCAGTCGCTCATGACCACGCCGGAACATGTGTATCCGGCCGTGCTGCTGTTGCGGAGCGTTGATAACGACAAGTCCGGCGTGCTCGTCACACATGACATCGACAGCGGGGATCCGGACTGGCTGTCGGTCGCGGTGAACGAAGGTGTCGGCGGTGCGGTCGACGGACAGTCCGCGGAGTCCGTGCGAATTCACATCCCCACGGGGCGAATACGCCTCCTCGCCCAGGCGAGCGCGCCACTGCGCCGCCAGATCTCCCCCCGTGGCGGCATCGCGCTGCTGCCGGTCAGCGGCAGGGATTTCGTGCTCGAGCCCGAGGAAGCGACGCAACTCGTGACGCTGGCACGGGAGTTGCCGAGCCGCTTCGAGCCGATCGTGGATGCTGAAGGGAAGCCTGCGCCCGCTGACATCGAGTTCGGGTTCCGTCAGGGTCAGCTGCAGCTGTTTCAGATCCGGCCCTTCCTTGACAACAACGCAGCGCAGGATGCCGGGTACCTGACCGCGATGGATGCACACCGTGCCGCACAGGAAGCGGTGCTCGACTTGGAGGTCGTGCCATGAATACCGTCCGTATCCTGACGCGTGCAACCGTATGGCTGTGGCTCTGCGCCTGCCCACTGGGGCAGTCCGGCGCCTATCCCCTCGATGGTTACGAACCTACCGGCATCGGGCGACTGGAAGAGGCGCGACGCGTGCAGGCGGGCGAACTGGGTGGCGTCAAGCAGCCGTCCGGCGCCTTGTTGCCCACCGCCGATGTGCAGCCGCGACTGGTCGCCCATCGGGACATGGAGTTGCCATCCGCCGATCCATCGTTTACCGCCGATGTCGTACGCCTGCTGGGAGGGTACGCTGATCGATACGCGATCGCCGTTCTGGATCTGAGCGATCCCGGCCATCCGGTCTACGCGGAGCACCAGGGGGACGTGAGCCGGAACCCGGGCAGTGTCGGCAAGCTGCTCGTCGCTCTCGGCATCTTCCAGGCGCTCGCGGATCTCTACCCGGACGATCTCGACAAACGCTGGCAGATCCTGCGCGACACCCAGGTTGTCGCCGACGAGTTCGTGATCTCGGACTCGCATACCGTCCGCCGATGGGACCGCGCACGGGAGCAGCTCATCCGACGCCCTCTCCAGCCGGGTGACGCGGGTACGCTGTTCGAGAACCTGGACTGGATGCTGTCTGCAAGCTCGAACTCGGCCGCCAGTTCGGTGATGAAGCAGGGTATGTTGCTGCGTGGGCTGGGTACCGGTTACCCGCCGAGCGACGCCGCAGGCAAGGCATTTTTCAAACAGATGCCGCGGAACGAACTGTCCGAACTGCTGGCGGGTTTCATCGAGGAGCCGGTTGTGCGCAACGGTCTCGATCTCGGCAAACTACGCCAGGGCAGCTTCTTCACGCGGGTCGGAAAACAGAAGGTACAGGGCAAGAACAGCTACGCGACGGTCCGTGAACTGATGAAGTTCTCATTGCGGTTGGAACAGGGACGCCTCGTGGATGAGTTCTCCTCGCGCGAACTCAAGCGACTGCTCTACTCGACGGAGCGACGGATCCGTTACGCCTCTTCGCCGGCATTGTTCGATTCGGCGGTCTACTTCAAGAGTGGCTCACTGTTCGGCTGCGAACCGGAACCGGGCTTCGTGTGTCGCCCCTACCAAGGGAATGTCCGCAACTTCATGAACTCGGTGGCGATCGTGGAGTACCCCGCAAAGTCACCGCGAATTCACTACATCGTCACGTTGATGTCGAACGTTCTGCGGCGCAACTCCGCCGTGGACCACCAGACGCTTGCAACGAAGATCCACCGGATGATGCAAGCGCGTCATCCCGCGCCGGATCACAAGTAAAAAAAAAGGGCTGCAGAGCAGCCCCAATACGCTGGTGACAGGTAGTTACCTGTCTTACTCACCCACGGAGGTCGGTCAGTGCCCTGAGCGCGCGAGCAGCGCACGCCCCTTGCGGGTCACGAATCCTTCTTCGCTGACGAGGCCGCGCCGGATCGCGATGTCGAGCAGCCCCCGGTGCCCTGCGCGCGCCAGATAGAGCGTGCCGTCGCCGAAGCGGTTGGCGAGCAATCCTGCCAGCTGCCGCTCGAGCTCCTGATTCGTTCCCTGCGCGCTCATCGTCAGTCCCGGTGCCCGCTCTGTCAGCCAAATACCTTTGTTAACTTGGAGATTAAGTTAGCAAACTGATTTTGTTTGTCAACATAATTCTTTAATTATCTGATTTACTTAAACTTGTAACCTCACTGACATGAGGCTTTGCCAGGTATTCCTCGGTCTGCATCTCCGTCAGTCGGCTCGCAGTCCGGCGGAACGCCGCAGCCAGGCGTCCTTGCGCGTAGAGTTCTTCGGGCGGCACCGCGGCGCTCAGCAACAGGTTCACGCCGCGGTCGTAAAACTCGTCGACAAGGTTCACGAACCTTCGCGCCGCATCGTTGTCGGTCTCCCGAAAGCGCGGCACGCCCGACACGAGCACAGTGTGGAAACAGCACGCGAGTTCGATGTAATCATGCGTGCTGCGGGGTCCTTCGCACAGCGACGCGAATTCGAACCACGCGACGCCGTCGGCAAGCGCGAGCACCGGGATCTCGCGGCCCTCGATGTTCAGCGGCGGAGCAGTTTCGGGGGTCCGGTGCGTCAGTGCCTCGAAACGGTCGCGCAGCGCGCGTTCGGCGGTGGCGTCGTTCGGCGTGTAGTAGGTCGCTGCCTGCGTCAGCGTGCGCCAGCGATAGTCGACCTGCCCCGTGAACTCAAAAATCTCGAGATGTTCCTTCAGGAGCCGGATTGCCGGAAGGAAACGATCGCGTTGAAGACCTCCACGATATAGCTCGTCCGGCGCTTCGTTCGACGTGGTCACCAGGGTGACTCCGCGCGTGAACAGCGCGTCCAGCAGCTGGGCGAGCAGCATCGCGTCCGTGATATCCACGACGTGGAATTCGTCGAGACACAATACCCTGAGGTCACGAGCCCACCGTGCCGCGACTTCCCGCAACGGATCCTGCACGCCGCGCAGTCGCTTGAGTTCCCCGTGCACTTCCCGCATGAAGCTATGGAAATGCACACGTTCACAGAGCTTGCGCGGCAGGCATGCGCAGAACATGTCGACGACGAAAGTCTTCCCACGTCCGACCCCTCCATGAAGGTACAGACCCTTCGCGGTCGTACGGGGCACTTCGTGGCCCAACCATGTGAGTACACGCCGCCAGGCGCCGGGCGCCGCGTCGGCGGCGGTCACGATCTCGCGATGGAGCGCGTCGAGCTTCGAGATGACGAGAGCCTGGTCCTGGTCGGGAATGAAGTCGGGTCGGGCGCGCTCCCGTTGGTACCGCTCGAGCGGAGTCATGAACAGGGTTTCCCATGGACAGTACGGGCGAAGCGCGCATCGTAGTCGGCACGATCGCCCGTTGTATACTCCATCCATCGTCCCGCCCGCGGCCATCCTTAACTGTGGTCGCACGGATCAATTGTCCACAGGCGGCCCCGTGAATCTGCCCATTCGCTGGAAACTGATCGTCCTGCTCGGCGCACTGGCGATCGTGCCGTTGCTGATCGTCGCCTGGAACGACATCAAGACCCTCGCGTTACTCGGCTCGCGGCTTGCATCGCAGGCCGGGCAGGCGCTGTCCGATCAGGCTCGCGAGAACCTCGAAAGGCAGGCCGACGATTTTGCCCGCCTGATCGTCCTGGAACGCATGGCACTGGAGATGCTCGTGCA
>JBFWUX010000036.1:0-4726 GCA_050247055.1 Dehalococcoidia bacterium | reverse complement strand
CTCGCGCCCGCGAGTCTCTCCTACCCAGACATCGTCGCGTTCTTGCAGCAGGCCGAGGACGGGGCTTCTGCCTCGGTCTTGCGGTCGATCTTCAGCGGAATGCAGAGCGAAGCGCTGCTGGTGGAGTGGCTGGCCAAGGACTCGCGGGATGAGGAGCTCCAGGTCAGGGAGGCGGTCGACGAACTACAGAAGCTGATCGAAGCTCGACTTGGTTTGGCTGTGGCCGGCACCGAAGCAGTTGCGACTCTGCGTTCCAAGGTTTCCCGCTACCTGCTCGTCAACGAGTTCCGCTCCGACCTGCAGGGTGATGCTCCGGACTCGGTCGCCATGGTGCCGAAGACGACAACCAAGGAGCAGGTCGAGAGGGTGCGGGAGGTTGCGGCGCGGCTGAGGCGTGACCACGCTGACCGCTACGCGGTCTTGGCAGACGCGGTAGTGGCCGAGCTCAGCCTGGAGAAGGCGCAGCTCGATCCTGCTGGGCTCGGCAACATCGATACGTTCCGATTTGAGGAGCGGGCGCTGCTGCGTCTGGCAGGTGAGCTCGTCTGCCAGCGCGACTATTCGAAGGCGCTCGGAATCGTTGCGGATCGCCGGCGCAGCTTCTGGGTCGATCGCGAGGTGTCTCGTCTCGCGCAGTGGGAGGCTTGTCGCCTGATCGCCGAGCTCGGACGAGAGATCGAGCGGGCTCGTTCCGGGATGGATGCCGTCGGAGTGGATCCGGCCAAGTGGGTGCAGGCTTACGCGGCGGAAGACGGGTGGCACCGCGTGGACTTGCTCCAGCGACGCCTTGAGACTTGGGTCGCCAAGATGGACGAGGACGCCGAGGTCAGCAAGGCACTCGGCCTGGTGCGAAGGGAGCACGAAGAGCTGCTGAAGCGCATGGCGGATGGCTTCGCCAAGTCGTTCCAGCAGAGCGGATGGGTAGTCCCCGGTGCGTTGCACCAGACTCGGGTCTACCCGGATGTGGTCCAGGCGATGGGCGGACGTGTCGCCTACTTCTTCGTCGATGCCATGCGCTACGAGATGGGGATCGAGCTGGCGAACCAGCTCGAAGGGACGACGGACCTGACCATCCGGCCGGCGATCGCGGCGCTGCCGACCATCACTCCGGTCGGCATGGCGGCGCTGTTGCCAGGGGCCGCGGCCAGCTTCTCCGTGGTGGAGGTGAAGGGCGGACTGGCGGCCTCGATCGAGGGCTCGACCATGGCCGGGCTCACGGAGCGGTCGAAGTTCCTGAAGGCCAAGGTACCGGGCATCGTCGACATGCCGCTCGGCAAGCTGCTGGGCTCGACGCCGGCGAAGCTGGTGAAGGCGGTCGGCGATGCTCCGCTGGTGTTGGTGCGATCGCAGGAGATCGACGCGCTTGGCGAAAACGTCGATGAGCTGACGGCCCGGGCAGCGATGGAGAGCGTCATCGGCAACGTCGCCCGTGCCGTGCGCAAGCTCGCTGTGGCGGGTGTCGAGAACTTCGTAATCACGGCGGACCACGGTCATCAGTTCTCGCTTCGCAAGGAGGACGACATGAAGACCGACAATCCAGGCGGCGACACCGTCGACCTGCACCGGCGCTGCTGGATCGGACATGGCGGCACGACGCCGGCGGGAACCGTCCGAGTGAGCGGGGCGGAGCTCGGCTACGACACCAACCTCGACTTCGTCTTCCCTACGGGGCTCGGGGTGTTCAAGGCCGGCGGCGGGCTGACGTTCCACCACGGCAGCATCAGCCTGCAGGAGCTTGTGGTTCCGGTGGTCACGCTTCGCATGAAGCGGGAGCAGGACGCGATGGCTCCGGACTCCGACCTGAGACTCTCTGGTCTGCCCGACAAGCTGACCAACCGTACGTTCGGTGTGCGCTTGCGCGTGGAGGGCGGCTTGTTCGCCACCGACCTCCTGAAGGTGCGGGTCGTGCTGATGGCTGACGGCGAACAGGCCGGAGAGTGTGGCATGGCGGTTGGCGCTGAGCTCGACCGGGCGACGGGCTTGGTCGCGATCAAGCCGGGCGTCGAGGCGAGCCTCGGCATGATGCTGACGCGCGAGGACTGCGCCAGTATCCGCGTGGTTGTCCAGGATCCGCAGACGGACGCGGTTCTGGTCAGGTCCGATGAGATCCTCGTGAAGCTGGGAATGTAACGATGAGCAACGAGCAAGTGCCGACGAGGGATGCTCTCGACGACAAGGTCAACCGTGTCTTCGCGGGCAAGGTGGTGCGCAAGGACCTGGTCCGCAAGGTCAAGGTTGGTGCGAACGTCCCGGTGTTCGTCCTGGAGTACCTGCTGGGCAAGTACTGCGCGTCGTCGGATGAGATGGCGATCGACATGGGGCTGGTCGTCGTCAACAAGACGCTGGCCGACAACTACATCCGACCCGACGAAGCCACCAAGGCGCAAAGCAAGGTCAAGGAGAACGGCAAGCACATCTTCATCGACAAGGTGAAAGTGCGCCTCGTGGACTCGCAGTACTGGGCCGAGGTCACCAACTTCGGCCACAAGTTCGTGCACATCCCCGACCACTACGTGCGCGACTTCGACCGGCTGCTAACCGGCGGCATCTGGGCGCAGGTAGACATGCGCTTCGAGTACGACGAGGAGTCGAAGGGCAAGTATCCGTTCTGGGTCGACAAGCTCACCCCGATCCAGCTGGCCACGTTCGACCTCGAGGAGTTCCGCAAGCTGCGCGCGGAGTTCACGACGGACGAGTGGATCGACCTGATGTTCCGCAGCATGGGCTACGAGCCCGCGGTCGCGGACCGGCGGCTCAAGCTGCTCTTCTTGTCGCGGCTGATCCCGCTCTGCGAGCGGAACTACAACCTGGTCGAGCTAGGACCGCGCGGGACGGGCAAGAGCTACGCCGTTCAGGAGATCTCGCCGTATGCGGCACTGCTCACCGGACCGACGACCGTGGCGAACCTCTTCGGGCAGCAGCAGGGTCGCTACAAGGGCATGGTCCAGATCTGGGATGCCATCGGCTTCGACGAGGTCGCCGACCTGCAGAAGATGCCCAAGGAGGTCATCACGATGATGAAGACCTACTGCGAGTCGGGGCAGTTCCAGCGCGGCCAGGAGGCGATGGCTGGCTACGCCAGCATGGCCATGTTCGGCAACACCCAGCAGCCGGTGGACGTCATGGTGCAGACGGGTCACCTGTTCGCTCCGATGCCGGATGTCATACGCGACGACATGGCCTTCATCGACCGCCTGCACTTTTTCCTGCCAGGCTGGGAGATCCCGAAGATGCGCAACGAGCACTTCACGGATCACTACGGTTTCGTCGTTGACTACCTGGCCGAGGCGCTGCGAGACCTCCGGAAGCACAACTTCACCGAGATCATCGACCACCACTTCTCCCTGGGCGCCCATCTGAACGCGCGCGATCGGAAGGCGGTGCGCCGGACTGTCTCTGGGATGATGAAGATCCTCCATCCGCACGGCGAGGTATCGCGCGACGACCTTGGTGAGATCCTCGAGCTCGCGCTCGAGGGGCGCCGGCGCGTAAAGGAGCAGCTCAAGAAGATGGGCTCCTTCGAGTACTACCAGACCTCGTTCAGCTACCAGGTGAACGAGACAGGGGAGGAGAAGTTTGTAGGAGTGCCCGAGCAGGGCGGCCGTGACCTCATTCCGGCAGATCCGCTGCCGCCGGGAACGGTCTACACCGCTTCCGTCAGTGGAGACGGAACCGTTGGCCTGTACCGCGTCGAGATCAGCATCTCGTCAGGTACCAGCAAGCTGAAGCTCGCCGGCGGAGTGGCAGGAAGCATGAAGGAGTCCGTGTCCCGAGCGCACAGCTTCCTGCTGTCGAACAAGACAGCTTTCGGGGTTGCGCGTGAGGTCGACACCTCCGACCTGCATGTCGAAGTCATCGACCTGCTCGGTAACAAAGTCGAGGCCGAGATCGGCGTTGCGTTCTTCGTAGCGGCCTACTCGATCCTCCGGCGAGCCGCCCCGCAGCCGGGCCTGCTGGTGATCGGCGACATGAGTATCCAGGGCAACATCAAGGCCGCGCGGTCTCTGTCGGAGCCGCTTCAGGTGGGCATGGACAACGGTGCGAAGCGAGCGCTGATCCCGATCGAGAACAAGCGGCAATTCCTCGAGGTCAATCCGGACGTGCTCGAGCGCGTGGATCCGGTCTTCTACGGAGACCTGCGGCAGGCAGCGTTCAAGTCGCTCGGGTTAAACTGATTTGGGTTTGCTCGGCTGATGTATCGCTCTCACCGATTGCCTGGTCCCCCCGGTCGAAGGCCCCGAGTCAAGACTGCGCCCAAGTGCGGTCTACTCTGGTTCCCACGGCACTCACACGGCTAGGTGCGTCGATCCTCGGCAGTCCGTTAGGCTGGACCACAAGGTCGTGCCGGACTTCCAGATCAGGCAGGCTCCGCCGACTACTGGGAAGAACTCGCATTGCAGCTGGACGGTGCAGAACGTGTCGAGTGCACCGTCCTGCGCTACGCCGAAGGAACGTATCCGCTGACGAGTGCACGAACCCTGACGCTTTTTGTCCACTTGCACGCCGAGTGCGACTCTCCAGAATCCCGCCATGAGCTCCGGACTCCTCGGCATCGAACAACGGCTGGCAGAAGAACTCGGTGTGCGCGGCGCGCAGGTAGAGGCGGCGGTGCGGCTGTTCGACGAAGGAGCGACGGTGCCCTTCGTCGCGCGCTACCGCAAAGAGGCGACCGGCGGGCTCGACGACGCCCAACTGCGCACCCTCGCCGAGCGGCTGACCTATCTGC
>JBFWUX010000035.1:0-4785 GCA_050247055.1 Dehalococcoidia bacterium | reverse complement strand
CGACGGCTCGATGCGAGCCGGCGGCGGGTTCGCGTGGGCGCTGGCGGCGAATCCCTTCGAGGGGCGTCAGCCCGGCGAGTCAATTGCCGGCATCCGTGGAGCGACGGGCACCTACTCGCCAACGGAGGTCGATCTGACGTTCCCGGCCTTGGTGCCGTGGGTCATCGGACGGACCCATAACGCGCGGCAGGAACTCAGCAGTTCGCACCACAACAGTGACGGCTACCAGGGGAAGAACTGGTTCCAGATCAGCCAGCCGGAGATCGTGCTGTTCGACAACGACAGCAACTCGGGCACGAGAGAGGAAGAGGACCTGATCTACCTGGTGTACGGCGCCGACCGGTACGCGGAGTTCGTTCGCACCGCCGACAATGAAGACACGTTCCGCGGCGTGAACGGCACGGCCGGGATGTTCCTCTACGTATCGGGCTCGCCCGACACGTATGTCTACACGGATCAAGTTGGGAATCGGACATACTTCTTTGGCAGCAACGCGAGCAACACCGCCGCGTGGCAGGTGTGGAAGTTCGTCGATCCGGCGGGCAACACCGCGTATGTGGGAACCTCTGCCGGCACTTCAGGCGATGGCGGGTATTCGAGCGGGCGGATTCAGTACGCCTTTGATTCCTCGGATCGGCGGTACACGTATACGTACACGACGCTGGACTCGGTGGATCGGCTGACTCAGGTGAAGGCCGAGATCCAGACAGGCGGAACCTGGGCGAGCCCCGGAACCGTCACGGAAGTTGGACGGGTGGACTATTCGTTCTACCAGTCTGGCGGCACCACGGATGGCGATGTCGGCAACCTCAAGCTGGTGACGACCACGACACCCCTCTCGAAGCCCGACTCGGGATCCACGCCGAACCTGTCGCGGCGCCAGTATTACCGCTATTACACCGGGACATATAACGCGACAACGAACCCGGGCCATCCGAACACGATCAAAATGGTGGTCGGCCACGAGGGTGTGCGGCGGTACGACTGGCTGGACGCCGCGTTCGATGATGATTTCATCGGCGCGGCGGAGGGGGACCTCAAACCGTACAGCGACGCCTACTTCAAGTACGACAGCAGTTACCGGATTGTGAGCGTCTTTGCCAACGGGGAGTGCGGGTGCAGCGGGGCGCTCAACGGGGAGCAGAGGTTCACCTACGAAACCAATCCAGGATTCAGCGGCACGTCTGGCTACGACACCACATGGGAACACCGGACGGTGGTCGAGCCCCCAAGCGGCGGGGCGTGGGTTACGCAGTATTTCGACGAAGTGGGCCAATCGCTCTCGCGAGTGCTTTCCGACGCCGATCCGGTGACAGCCTCGAACGTCTGGGTCACGAAGATCGTCCGGAACGGTGCTGGCCAGGTGACCCAGTTGCACACGCCCGCGAATGCGACGGCGTATACGCACAACACTGGAGGCAATCCGAGCGGCGCGATTACCAACAGCGGCTCAGTCGGCTTGGTGTACTACTACCAGCGCGAGACCACCGGGGACCTGACCGGGTTCGTCATCGGCGTGCGCCAGCAGGAGGGTGATACGACGCTGTCGTCTACCTCGACGTACCTCTCCTGGACAACGTTCGGAACACGGGACCTGAGTTACTCAGGGGTCAGCGCGAAACTGACTCGCCCGGTGATCAGCGCAACGCGGGCGTTCCACACGGCGGGAACGAACCCCGCGACCCCCGCGAACTACGACGAAACCACCATGACGTACGATTGGTGGGACAACACGCCGGGTTCGACGAGCACTGACTACATCACGCTCAAGAGCATGACCACGGGCGCGCCGGCGGTCAGCGCCGGCAAGAACGGTTCCGGTTCGAGCACATCCACCATTCGGTACGTGCGCCGTGACGGCACGACGGCCTACTCCGTGTCGGCGCGAGGGATCTTCACGTACACCGAGCACGCCAACGGGCAGGTCGTCCAGTTGATCGAGGACGTGCAGACGACCGATACGACGGACATCGCCGGGGCGGATGATCCGAACGGAACGTGGGGAATCTCGGAGAGCGCTGCGGGCGAGCACCGCATCACCTTGTACACCTACGACGCGCAGGGGCGCCCCGACGAAACCGAGCTTCCCGACGGACGGATCACGAAGAAGGTGTACGCCGCGCTTGGGAGCCAGCGGCCCGTGACATTCAGCATCCCGCGCGTGGCGAGCTACCACGGCCCTGCGGGGTACACCGTGACCAATCAAGCGGGGAGCGTTGAAGACTGCCTCATTATCGCGGTGGATACCCCGACCAGCGATTCACCGGCGGGGTGGGTGAACACCGCGATCTCCGGCAGTTCGCTCAACGACCCGATCCTGAGCTTCAACTCCGACAGCAACAAGCGCCGCTTGGTGCGGCTCACGCACAGCGAGTACAACGAGACCGGGCGCCGATTGACCATGCGGGCCGTGGCGTTCGACATGCCCGCGGACCTGGCGTCGCTGGACTACTCGGGCGCGGGGCAGAACGCGGACGCGTGGTATCTGAAGTATGACGACCTGGGGCGGCAGGTGCGGCTCAAGGACCCGACCGGCACGATCGGGCTGACGGTGTACGACGTGCTGAGCCGCGTGACCTCGCGTCAGATCGGCACGAATGATCCGGATGAAGCCGGCACCGACGACATGGTGACCACGGAGGCGATGGTGTACGACGGCGGGAGCGCCGGCGGGAACAGTTATCTCACGCAGTCCACGTCCTACGTCGTTGACAGCACCACGAATCAGCGCGTCACGAGCTACACGAACGACTACCGAGGGCGGCTCGTCCTCACGGTCGGCCCCCTGGCGCCGTTCCCGGTCACGAAATACGACAACCGCAGCCGCGTGGTGGCCACGGGGCTGTACAGCAGCAGCGGCAGCTTGACCGTCAGTACGGATCCGACGAGCACGACCAGCGCCCGGGTGGCGCTGTCGCAGACCTTCTACGATGAGCGCGGGCAGGTGTACAAGTCGCAGCGGCACAAGATCAATCAGAGCACCGGCGCCGACGACGACAACCTGCAGACCCTGAACTGGTATGACCCGGACGGGCGGCTTATCAAGTCAGACGGTGAGCAACTGACCAAGACGCGGTACGACCGGTTGGGACGCACGATCCAGTCGTTCGTGCTGGCCAACGATAATGACACCGCCAACACCTACACCGACGTGTACGACACGACCAACATGTACGCCAGTCTCAGTGGGGACAAGGTGCTCGAAGAGCACCAGATGGCGTACGACGTGGACGACAAGGTGTTGATGTCGGCCACGATCAGCCGCAACTACAGCGACACGTCCACGACCGGGCCGCTGGACATCACGTACGACAGCGGCGACGGGGATCCGTTGCAGTTCACCGATACCGACGTGAAGGGACGCATCCAGATCACCGCGATGTGGTACGACGATTTGGATCGTCCGACAACCACCGCGGTCTATGGCACCAACTCAACCACGGGGAACGTCGCGACGTTCGATCGGGACGGCTTGTCAGCCCCCACCGCGTCGTCGTCGAGCGTTATCGTGAGCAAGACGGTGTATAGCGAAGACGGCACCGTTCTGGAAACTTCCGATCCCAAGAGCACGGAAAGCCGATTCCTCTATGACGACGCTGGGCGGCTCGTCGCCACGATCGCTAACTACACCGGCGGCTCCACTTCGACGGCGGTCCGCGACAACGATCTGTACACCCGCTACACCTACGCAAGCACACTTCAGACCGAAATGTGGGTGGACATCGACGGCGACGGGACGCAAGATAGCGACGACCAGGTGACGACGTACGTGTACGGCACCACCAAGGGCACGGCCGGCAGCGGTTCGCCCATTCAATCCGCCATCGGCACCGGTCACCTGCTGCGCGAGGTGATCTATCCCGCGCAGTCCGGCGGACAGTCCGCCGCCGATCGCACCGTGACCTACGCCTACAACGCCCAGGGCGAGCAGGTGTGGATGAAGGATCAGGAAGGCAACATCATCGAGACGAACCTTGACACCGCCGGGCGCGAGACCGACCGGCGTGTCACCAACGCCGCCTCGGGCTTTGACACGGCGGTGCTGCGCATCAGCACGGCGTACCTGAGCCGCGGCCTGGTTGACACCGTCACGCAGTACAACAACGCCGCCGTCGGCTCCGGCACCGCCACCGATCAGGTGCAGTATTCCTACGACGGCTGGGGGAACGTGACGACGTTCAAGCAGGATCCGGACTCGCTCATCTCCGGCGGCAGCGGGCGCAGTTCGTTCCAGGTGGACTACGCGTATGCGAAGGCGGGGGGGACGGCGGGCCGCAACACGATCCGGCGGTCGTCGATGTCGTTGCCGGGCACGACCGCCGTCACCTTCGACTACCTCTCGACGGGCAGCAAGCTCGACGCCGATTCCAGCCGGGTGAGCCAGATGAACGTGTCGATCAATCTCGGTGCGGCGGTGACGGTGGCGAAGTACGAATACCTTGGCGCCGCGCAGGTCGTGGGCACCGACCTGCCCCAGCCCAAGGCCCGGTGGCAGTACTACGAAGGTGCATCGGGCGGCGATCCGTATCCGGATCTGGACCAGTTCAACCGCGTGACCGACAGCCGGTGGACCGGGTACAAGACTGGGGGGGCGGGCAGCCGCAACTTCTACGACGTGGACATCACCTACGACGAAGCGTCGAACATCACCGCGATCGTCGATAACGTGCTGAAGGCCGGCGTCTCAGGCAATCGCAACTTCGACGCCCAGTACACCTTGGATGCCCTGTACCGGCTCAAGCGGGCGCAGGAAGGAACGTACAGCGGCGGGTCGATCTCGAACCA
>JBFWUX010000034.1:0-5194 GCA_050247055.1 Dehalococcoidia bacterium | reverse complement strand
CGTGGCAGTTGTGTGACGTCCTCTTCGATGCCGTGGACGCCTTCGTGCATCGCTTCGGCTTCGCCGAGCATCGCGGCATGGGCGGCGAGATCCGCTCGACGCTGGCTGAAGTGTTCGCGGAGTGTCGAGCGTGACCCGCTCGATCACGGGCCTGGCCTCGCCGTGACCGTGATCCACCGCGGACGCAGAGCGGCATCGCCCAAACCCCGCGCTGCCGCTTCGCTCCAGAATCTCTCGAGCCCGAGGCGTTCGCGCGTTTCGAGCCGGTCGCGACTCGTGCATCGGTACCCGAGCAGGGTAGCTGAATGGGCGCGGCTGCAGCATTCCGCGCGCAAGATCGGCCCCGACGCACAGAGTGGGCCGCGTAGCGGCTCGTCCGGACTCCGAGTCAATGGCTCCCGCTGCGGGTGGTGTCGGGAAGCACGTGGGGTTGACATACTCCTCCTCGATCCGTATCGGAGTCCTCCGGAGAATTGATGGTCGACGACACACGAGACCCTTCAGGAGCAAGTGCGCTTCCGGGAGTAGCGCGCTTTGTGTCTCTTCAATTCGATTGGCCGTCGTGGCCGGTCTTCCTTGGAGAGGGGAGCTCTCCCTGATTGGAGTGAGAATCTCGCTCTCAGAACTTCTGGCGGCTCGATCCGCCGACCCGGCTGCACTTGAGTTGCTAGTGGGGGAGATCGACTCGATGGTCGCAAAGCTGATTCGATACCATCGCCGGAGGCTAGGTGGAGGTTCGTGCGATTGGGATGACCTGAGGCAGGACGTGACCCTACGGCTCCTGAAGTCTCTTCCCGGTCTTCGCGGAGAAGATGTGCGAAGCTTGAGAGCCTGGATTCGCCGAGCCGTAGAGCGCTGCCTCGTGGACTCGTGGCGTGCACGTCGGGCACAGCGAGTCGACCGCGAGCCAGGGGTTCATCTCGAAGCCTTGATCGATGACGAGCCAAGCCGAGACCCGCTGGAATGCGCAGCGGACGCCGAGCATCTCGGGCTGCTCATGCGAGCGATTGCGAGCCTCTGTCCGTTGAGTCGTGAGATCCTGACACTTCGAGTCGTGCAGGAGTCATCGTTAGGCGAGATTGCGGGAAAGCTGGGCCTTGGAACGCCGGAGGCGGCTCGGTCTCGGTTCAGGCGCGTCCTTGGTGACCTGAGGGCAATCCTCACGCGATTGCATCCGGAAGAATTGTGAATTTGCCGACCGGTTCGCGGTCCTCGCACGTCCTAGCCCGGACTATTCGTGAACGTCGTCGCGAGATCGCCGCAGGTCGATGCTCGGCAAGGAGCTACGTCGTGCGACGACCGAAGCGTAGCCGTAGCTACGCTGCCAGGGAGGAGCCGACGTAGCGACGCCGTCGGGCGCGACTTGTGGCGATCGCAGCAGACGTTCACGAATAGTCCGGGCTAGTGTCCGTCAACTGAGGATCGCTGTGAGCTTGGATCTAGCCCCATCGACCGAGGTCGCCTGCCCATCGAGGCCCGCGGCTCTTGTCCCAACTCTGCGCACCTCGTCAGCGCTCGCCCGCTCGGTTGTGCTTGTGTTGAGCACCCTGTGTGGAGCCTTCATGTTCTCGTGCGACAGGTCGGTGCAACACGTCGCGCGAGGCGAGATCGAGCTGCGAGGCCCATGCGATGCCCAAGCGGTGCTCCCGCCGTTTGGGCCGCACGAACTGTGCCGTCTCTCGATCCTTGAGATCCTGGGATTGGAGCGCATCCGTGCCTCGCGCCGACTCGACCCGCGGGCGTTGGAGGACTGTGTGCGTAGGCTGGCCCCGATTCAGAAGAATGCTCAGGACGAGATCCGTTCGATCGACGCGCTCTTGATAGAGTACCTGAACGAGCAACGCCATGCTGCCCGCCAATACGCCGATTCAGGTGTCTCCAGCAGTCGCATGCTCGACGCGGAGGATCCTATCATTCGCGAACTGATCACAGAATTTGATCGTATCCCCGAACGATTTGTTGTCCTCGTTCAGGACCTCGTGCAGAAAGCTGCCGAGATCTGATTCACGACATCTCAGAAGGATGAAACCATGAGCCTGAAGTCTGCTCTGCTTGCCCTGTGCACGACCGTGATCTCAGCGGGTCTCGGCGTGGTTCCGAATCACAGCGATGCCGCCGCATCGGCGAGCGTGTTCCACTCGATCGATCTGGAAGCTGCGAACCGGGAACTTGGGCTCATTCTTGACGAAGCCCCTTGCCCACATTGTGAGCGTATCCCCGCGCTTCAAGTGGATATCCCGAACACAACCCCTCCACTTACCCCGGGCCTGTCATTCCAGATCAATGTGAATGGTGGCCACGATGGTGATTGCCTCGGCCCCGGCTGCAGCAGTCAGCGGAACTGCCGTTGGAACTTCGAGGTCACCGCATCTAACCAGGATTCAACGAACGCCTATACGTTTACAATCAAGTTCACCTCGACGTCCGGAGTGCGGACATTGGGAACGGGCTCCGTGCCGGCCGCCAATCAGGGGCCGCCCGTCGTGCCCGGAAAGAAGACTGTTACCGGCTTGGTTGTGGAGGACCTGACTTGCGAGTCGGTCAGTACCACGGGTAACTTGACTATTCACGTCGATGGCCATGGCGTATACGCCCTAGGGTTTGTCTGCAGCAAGTGCGCACCGTAGGTATCTCTTCCAAGTTGGGCGAAGTCCGGGATCGAGAGGTGAACGAGCGCGATCTTGATCTGATGGGGTTGATGCAGTCGCGGGGCGCACGGGCGCTTCTCGCCGTTGCGGCGATCGCCTTGGTGTGGTGGCTGCTCGCCCATCCTGGCGCGCCACCTTCGCTTGGCCGCGAGACAGGCATATCGTACGCCGGTTCGGACGGACGCAGCACTCCGAACGGATCCGTGTCGTCGGGGTACCAAGGGACCGAACCAGAGTGGCAGGGAACGGTTGAATCGGACGGAAGGCGATCGTTGCCGCCCGCAGCCGTCGGCCGGGTGCTGTGGATTCAACAGTACCCGGGTTCGAAAGAGTATGTCGTGCGCGCTCAGAACGACCTCGATTCCCTCCTGACGCCCGCGGCTTGGTCAGCCGCAGTGGAGGCGAATGCAGCGTGCAGTGCTGCGCTGGTCAGGACCGGGCACCCAGTGGAGATTCTCTCGGATCCTGCGAGCATCTCCGAGCTTGAACCGAGCTTCTCCACCGGAGCTTTCATGCGCATCCGACTGCTTAATGCCAAGGATTCCTCCCCAGTCGCGGCGAAGCTGGTCAGGATCGGCGGGCCAGGGATTTACGAGCCGACAACAGGTTGGCTGAACTCCGCGGTCAGCGACGCAGCCGGCGAAGCTTCGATGCCCTTTCCGCTCGGTATGGGATTGTGGCGTGTGGACGTGGACGGCTACCCAGGTCGTCAAGACCGTTGGGTGAGAATCGATGCAGCGATGCTTGGGGGCACGCTCGAGCATGTCATGATCTTGGATCGAGATGCACACATCGCTGGACGCTGTGTAAGTGCGGAGGGCAGGGCCTTACCGGGTCTCCGAGTCCGCGCCTCGACTCCTGCAGGCACGGTCTCCGACGTAGCCGCCCCAATCGGCGACGCGTGGACCCTTACCGAGATCGATGGATCCTTCCTATTGCCCGGATCTCGATCCGGTTCTCCTCTGGTGGACCTGATCGTGCATCTGCCGTGGGCGAGCGACACCAGAATTCTCGGGCAAGCTATCCCTTGGGGAACCGACATCGGGACGGCGGTGATTGCCCTACCGCGACAGCCGTCCGTCACAGTCCGGGTGCGGCGGTCCGATGGAGCTATTGTTCGTCGTTTTGGAGTCGCGCTCGCCAGCTCGAACTCAGGGTATCAGGTGCCGGGGGGGCCTCGACACGTCGGGCTGCATGAGAGTGGCAGCCTGGAGTTGGTTTTTGCGGACTGCCGACCCGATGAAGAAATCGGTATCCAAGCTGTGCCGCTGGATCCTGGTCTACTTCCTGGGCCTTGGGTGCGATCGACGCCGCGTCAACTTGCAAAGAACGGGATCGTCGATCTCGAGGTCGTGGTCGGCCGAAACGTGACCGTCTATGTGACCGACGGTGCTGGCGCCCCGGTCGGCGATGCCCACGTTGCGCTTGGAGTGCCTGCCGAGTCCGAATCGCCCACCACGAAGGAAGTGCCGTACGGGTCGTACTTCGCGGGGCCCGCGAACCGGTTGGTTGTGGCCCGAGGAACTAGCTCGGCAACTGGACGATGCGACCTCTACGCTCCGGACTACATCGCGGAGTGCCTCGTGATGGCCAATGCAGCGGGTTTTGTGTCAGTCAAGGAGCGGTTTCGGATCGGCGCTACACCCAAGCCGGTTGTGGTCCTTGTTCTCGAGCGGGGCGTGATCCTGGAGCTCCACGGACAACCGAGGCTCAATGGCGATCTCTCGGTAGACGTCACGTGGGGCGAATTCGAACTTGGGCATCGAAGACACGCCGCCTTCGACGAGGTCGGTATCGCGCGACTACGAGACGTCCCCAGCGGCTCGGCGACCCTTGATGTTCGCTTCCGTGAAGTGAGCTTGCCCGAGTTCTCTCGAGAGATCCAGATCGAGGACTCAGCCGTGACGCGATTGAGCATCGTGTCGCCGGGACAGGACATCGTGGCCCCGTGCTCGGTGAGTCTCCGTTTCGAGGACCAGGTCCCGGACGGTGGTTGGTTGAGCGTGTGCCGGACGACGGACGGTGTCGTGGAGGATCGGCATCTGGGAATGCTCCGCTGTGAGTGGAGCAGGGAGGAGATCGCGACTAGCCTGCCGACGGGAGACTACCGGGCTTTCCTGTCGAGCTCTGACGGGATCCTATACGTCTCCACTGCGACCTACCGACTAGAGAGTGATGTCAGTCGACTCGAGTTCGCCATGGTGCCGTGCTACGTGCACCTACGGCTGGTCAGCGACGACGGATCGCCGCTCCCGAATCATTCACTGGTGCTCGCGACTACCGACAGACAGTTCTCGATGTCGGTCAGCACCGATGGCCGTGGCGAGGTGCACATCACCCGAAGCGCCCCGTTCATGACCTATGAGATTCGAACCGGGGGTAGAGTCATTAGATCGATGGAGCCGCAGCACAACAACCAGATCATCGATGTGCATCTGCGTTGAGTGAGCCGCGCCATCGACGAGGACTCAGACGTCGTTCGGGACCGTGACCCACCGCGGACGCAGCGCCGCATCGCCCAAACCCCGCGCTGCCGCTTCGCTCCA
>JBFWUX010000033.1:0-5681 GCA_050247055.1 Dehalococcoidia bacterium | reverse complement strand
GCGGCGCTGTTGGGGAACCTGGGGCAGTACGCGCTCTCGTACGCGGCCGGGGGGCCGCCGATTAAAATCGGCGTGCTGCATTCGTTGAGCGGGACCATGGCCATCAGCGAAGTCTCCCTGCGGGATGTCGTGTTGATGGCCGTCGAGGAGATCAATAAGGCGGGGGGCGTGCTGGGGCGGCAGATCGAACCCGTCGTCGTGGACCCTGCGTCGAACTGGGACCTGTTCGCCGAAAAGGCCAAACAACTCCTGTTACAAGACAAAGTCTCCGTCGTGTTCGGCTGTTGGACCTCGGTGAGCCGCAAATCCGTCCTGCCCGTGTTCGAAAAGAACAACGGGTTGCTGTTCTATCCCGTCCAGTACGAAGGCGAAGAGTGCTCGCGCAACGTGTTCTACACCGGGGCCGCCGTCAACCAACAGGCTGCGCCGGCGGTGGAGTATCTCATGAGCCCCGAAGGAGGCGGGTACAAGAAGTTCTACCTGCTGGGGACCGACTACGTCTATCCGCGCACCACCAACAAGATTCTGCGGGCCATGCTGTTGGCGAAGGGCGTGCCGGCCGCCAACATCGCCGAAGAATACACCCCGTTCCATCATCAGGACTATCAAACCATCTGCGGCAAGATTAAGAAGTTTGCCGCGGGCGGCGGCGCGGCGGTGATCAGCACCATCAACGGGGACAGCAACGTGCCGTTCTATAAGGAGTTCGGCAACCAGGGTCTGCGGGCCGAAGACGCCCCGATCATGGCCTTCAGCGTCGCCGAAGACGAACTGCGGGGCATGGACACTAGCGCCTTAGTCGGGCACTTGGCCGCCTGGAACTACTACCAGAGCGTGGACACCCCGCAGAACAAGAAATTCGTCGCCAACTTCAAAGCGTACTGCAAGAAGAACAACCTGCCCGACGGGGAGAATCGGGTCACCGACGATCCCATCGAAGCGGCGTACTTCGGCGTCTACGTGTGGAAGCAGGCCGTCGAGAAGGCCGGGGCCATCGACGTCGATAAAGTGCGGGCGGCAGTGTACGGCCAGAAGTTCTTGGCCCCGGGCGGCGAGATCATGATGGACTGCTGTAACCAGCATACGCACAAGCCCGTGCTGATCGGGGAAATTCTGAAGAACGGGCAGTTGAAAGTCATTCACCGCTCCAAGGGGCTGGTGAAACCGGAACCCTGGAGCGAGTACACGAACCCCGACAAGGGGTGCGATTGGATTCAACACCAGGGCACCTATAAGAAGTAGGGGGATGCCGAGCGCCGTCGGGCCTCCGCGGTGGCGCCGAGACGCTGTGGAGGCCCCCGTGCCGTCTGAAGGCGGTGGGACGGGCAGGAATCGTGCGATTCGCAGATTCAGCTGGCTCTTCCCAATCTGACCGTCGAGAAGCCTATTGGTCGAGAGGATCAGCAGTCGGGAAAAAGCGTGTGAGGAGAGCGTGACGTGGTGAGACGGAGGGCCGCTATCGTACACACAGGGCTGGTGCTCCTGGGGCTCATGCTGCTGCCAGGGGGCCTGGCGGTCCCGTTGGGCTGGGCGGCGGACGAGCCGCACGTCTCGGCGGCGGCCGGCACAGCCCCGGCAGCCAGTGCGCTGAGCGACCCCATCGCGCGTGCGCTGGTGGATCTGCAGAGCGACGAGGCCGCGGTGCGGGCCCAGGCCGTGGCCGTGCTGATCGCGCAGGGGGATGCCAGCCTGATCCCGCGGCTCGACGAGCTGCGGGAAGTGGGGAGCCGGGCCGTGCGGATTGCGATCAAACCGGTCGTTGACCTGCTGAAGAACCGCGCGAACCTGGCGAGCGCGTCGCCGGATACGCGACGGTCGGCGGCCGCCGATCTCGGCATGGCGGGCCGGCCCGAGGCCATTCCGTTTCTGAAAGCGGCCGCGGCGAAGGAGGACGTCTGGTGGGTGCGGTACACCATGGAAGAGGCGCACCACTTTCTCGAATTGAAGGCCGAGGACCCCGCACTGCAGCGCGAAGCCGTGACCAAGCTGGGCGAGCTGCGGAGCCTCAACAGCGTCAGTGCCTTACAAGAACTCGTCGACGCAGCGCAGCAGCCGGAGGCCACCGACGCACAGCAGAGCCTGGGGACCGCAGCGGCCGCCGCCATCGCCCAAATCGAATCCTGGTCCTCCTGGGCCAACGTCCTTGAGACCCTGTTTCGGGGAATCAGCCTGAGCTCCATTCTGTTGATCATGTCCTTGGGATTGGCGATCGTCTTTGGCCTCATGGGCGTCATCAACATGGCGCACGGCGAACTGATGATGATCGGGGCCTACGCCACCTTCGTCACCCAACAAGCCTTTCAAGCCTGGGTCGCGCCTGAGGCCTTCGACTGGTACTTCCTCGTGGCCCTGCCCGTGGCCTTTCTGACCGCCGCGGCGGTGGGCTGGGTACTCGAAGCCACCGTCATCCGGTTTCTGTATGGGCGGCTGCTCGAGACCCTGTTGGCCACCTGGGGCGTGAGCCTCATCCTGATGCAAGCGGCGCGCGTCTACTTTGGGGACCTCACTGCCGTGATCGCGCCCGAAGCCCTGCGCGGGGGGGCCCAAGTCATGGTGGGCGTCTACCTGCCGTACAACCGGATCTTCATCATCGTGCTCTCGATCCTGTGCGTGCTCGGGATTTATTTCTTGTTGTTCCGCTCCACCCTGGGGATTCGCGTGCGGGCCGTCACCCAAAACCGGAACATGAGCGCCTGTTTGGGCATTCCGACCCGCAAAGTCGATGCCTATACCTTTGCCTTTGCCTCCGGCCTCGCGGGCATTGCCGGCTGGGCCCTCACCATGGTCGGCAACGTCGATCCCGGCCTGGGCCAGAACTACATCGTCGATTCCTTCATGGTCGTCGTGACCGGGGGCGTGGGCAAACTCGCCGGCACCATCTGGGCCGCACTGGGTATCGGCGGGCTGAACAAACTCATCGAGCCCTTCAGCGGCGCCGTCTACGGCAAAGTGTTTATCCTGGTCGGCGTGATTCTCTTCCTGCAATGGCGGCCGCAGGGGCTGTTTGCGGCCAAAGGACGGAGTGCCGATGCCTGAGCCCATGCCGGCGCAACAAGGCCGACGCGAGACCCTGTGGTTTGCAGTGGCGGGCGCGTTCTTCCTGCTCGTCTTGCCGGGGCTCAACCTGTTGCCGGCCGAAGACGCCTGGTTTCACCTCTCCGACTTTCGCTTAAATCAGTTCGGCAAGTTCTTAGCCTTTGCCATTCTGGCCTTAGGCCTGGACCTCATCTGGGGCTACTGCGGCGTGTTGAGTCTGGGGCAGGGCGTCTTCTTCGGCCTGGGCGCCTATTGCATGGGCATGTACCTGGCACTGCAAATCGGCTCAGAGAGCGTCTACGGCAGCGAGCTGCCGGACTTCATGGTCTGGACCCAAGTCAAAGAACTCCCCCTGTTCTGGTACCCCTTCAAAAGCTTTTGGGGCGGCCTGTTCGGCGCGCTCCTGGTCCCGGCGCTGTGTGCCCTGCTCTTCGGCGTGCTCGCGTTTCGCAGCCGCATCAAGGGGGTCTACTTCGCCATCCTGACCCAGGCCTTGGCCTTTGCCGCCTGGCTCGTGTTCAATCGCAACGAAACGCGGCTCGGCGGCACCAACGGCTTGACCGACTTCAAACAGCTGCTCGGCTTCCGGCTCTCCGATCCCGCGACGCAACGGGGCCTCTATCTCCTCACCGTCGTGGCTCTGGGCGCGGCCTATCTTCTGTGCCGGTATATCGTCGCCTCACGCGCGGGCAACGTGCTCATCGCGATCCGCGACAGCGAATCCCGTGTGACCTTCTCCGGCTACACCCCCTGGGTGTACAAGCTCTTCGTGTTCGTCGTCGCCGCTGGCTTGGCCGGTCTCGCCGGCATGCTGTACGTCCCGCAGGTCGGCATCATCACCCCCGCGCAGATCGGCGTGCTGCCGTCCCTGGAGGTCGTCATCTGGGTGGCCGTCGGGGGGCGCGGGACCTTGATCGGGGCCATCATCGGCGCCGTGGCCGTCAACTATGGGCGGAGCGTCTTGACCAACTATTTTCCCGAAGCCTGGCCCTTTATCCTAGGGGGCCTCTTCGTCGTCGTGGTGACCCTGTTCCCAGACGGGTTGGTCGGGCTGCTGCGGCGACTCACCACCCGGAAATCGTCAGCCGCGCCTGGGCTCCCGGCCGAAGGGAGGCCGGCCGCATGACCGCCGAACGGATTCTCACCTGCGAGGACGTCGTCGTCGATTACGACGGCTTCAAAGCCTTGAACAACTGTAACTTCAGTGTCCACTACAACGAGCTACGCGTGGTGATTGGGCCGAACGGCGCGGGCAAGACCACCCTTCTCGACGTCATTTGCGGCAAGACCCCGCCGACCTCGGGGACCGTGCGGTTCGGCCCGGGCATCAATCTCGTCGGCAAGAACGCCGAGGACATCACCAAGCTCGGCGTCGGGCGGAAGTTCCAAGCCCCCTCGATCTACAGCAACCTGACCGTGTGGCAAAACCTGGACCTGTCGGTCAAGCGGGCCAGCACGGGCGTGTTCCCGACCCTCATCGGGCGCACGACCGCGGCCGAACGGGCCAAGATCAGCGAGGCGCTCGAGACCATCGGCTTGACCGTCCATGCACAGGATCGCGCCGGCTCCCTCTCGCACGGCCAAAAACAGTGGCTCGAGATCGGCATGGTGATCCTGCAAGAGCCCTCGTTGCTCTTGGTCGACGAGCCTGTGGCAGGGATGAGTGACAAGGAGACGGAGCAGACCGGGCACCTCTTGAAGACCCTCTCGGCCAAACAGGCCATCGTCGTGATCGAGCATGACATGGACTTCGTCCGGCAGATCGCCAACGTGGTCACCGTCTTAGCCGAGGGGACCGTCATTTGCGAAGGCACGGTCGAGCACGTCCAAGCCGATGAGCATGTGCGCGAGATTTATTTAGGGCGCGCCAAAGTCGCCCATTAACCGTAACCCAGCCGAGGTGCCGATGAACCAGGCTACCCAGCCGCCCCTCACGTTGGTCGTCGACCAGGTCAACGCCTATTATGGCGAGAGCCATATTCTGCGCAACGTGTCGTTTACCATTGAACCGGGCGAGGTGGTCTGTCTCATGGGCCGCAACGGCGTCGGCAAGACCACGACGCTCAAGGCCTTGACCGGGTTGCTCCCCGTCAAGTCCGGCACGATTACCTTCAACGGGCGGGCGATCACCCAGGCGCGCACGGACCTCCGGGCCCGCCAGGGGCTGGCCTATGTCCCGCAAGGGCGCGAGATCATTCCCCATCTGACGGTGCACCAGAACCTCTTGTTGGGCTATTGGAACCGCCCCGCGGTCAGCGGCGATGTGACCGAGCCGGCGGCCTTTGAGGAGGTCTATCAGCTCTTTCCCAAGCTCACGCAGATTCTCCATCGCCCCGGCGGGGTGCTCAGTGGCGGCGAGCAGCAGCAGCTGGCCATCGGCCGCGCGATTCTCTCCAGTCCCACGCTGCTCTTGCTCGATGAGCCCACCGAGGGGATTCAGCCCTCCATCGTCGATCAGATTGAGGATGTGATCATCGGGTTTAAACAGTCGCGCCGCTTTGCCATTCTCTTAGTCGAACAGGGCCTCCACTTCGCCGCCCGCTTGGCCGAGAAGTATGTGGTCATGGCCCGCGGCGCCGTCATGGCCCAGGGCAAAAGTACTGAGCTCAATGCCGATATGGTCCGCCAGCACCTCACGGTGTAGG
>JBFWUX010000032.1:0-5733 GCA_050247055.1 Dehalococcoidia bacterium | reverse complement strand
CGACACTGGCCAGCATTTCCCTTCCGCGCTCGTTAGAGCGCGGCCCCATTGAAGCGACGACACCCGCAATCGGGACCGGCTTGACCTCCACCCTTCCGCGCTCGTTAGAGCGCGGCCCCATTGAAGCCTTCCATTTGGGAGAACGGCGACACTGGCCAGCATTTCCCTTCCGCGCTCGTTAGAGCGCGGCCCCATTGAAGCGACGACACCCGCAATCGGGACCGGCTTGACCTCCACCCTTCCGCGCTCGTTAGAGCGCGGCCCCATTGAAGCGGCGACTTGCTGGACCATTCGCACCAGAGGTCGTAGCCTTCCGCGCTCGTTAGAGCGCGGCCCCATTGAAGCGACGAGCCCGGCCTTGGCAAGTCTGCGCAAGCGATCACCTTCCGCGCTCGTTAGAGCGCGGCCCCATTGAAGCGCGGCGTAGGCGGCGTAGGCGGCTTAGCAGCCCGTTGAAAAACTCACCCCGCAACCGAACCCATCGATCTCCTCGACCGTCTTAGCTTGCAGGACACGAAGCACCATGACACTCGGCAAGTGGACGAACGAGAAGCAGAAGGATCTGTTCATCGCGACCTTCGATCTTCCCCGCTCACCAGGCCACCCGTTCTACCTGGCCTTGAACGCGTTACTCGCTGAGGCCCGGTTCGACGAGTACGTCGAGGACCTCTGCAAGCACGCCTACAAGGATGGCGGCCGCCCTGGAATCCCGCCTGGCGTGTTCGTCAGGATGTTGTTCGTTGGTTACTTCGAAGGCATCGACTCGCAACGCGGAATCGCGTGGCGCTGCAGCGACAGCCTGTCCCTGCGGAGCTTTCTCGGACTGTCGCTCACTGAGCGCAGTCCAGATCACTCCAGTCTGACGGTCATTCGCAAGCGTCTGTCCACAGAGGTGATCGAGCAGGTGTTCTCTTTCGTTCTGAAGCTGGCTTTCGAGAAGGGACTACTGAAGGGCAAGACGGTCGGGATCGATTCGACGACACTCGAAGCAAACGCAGCGATGAAGTCGATCGTGCGGCGCGACGACGGATCCACCTACAACGAGTACCTCGCGAAGCTGGCGAAGGAGGAAGGCATCGAGGAGCCCACGAACGAAGACCTGAGGCGCTTCGATCGTGGCCGGAAGGACAAGAAGACGAGCAACGAGGACTGGCAGTCGCCCTCTGATCCGGACGCGCGCATCACCCGGATGAAGGACGGCACCACGCATCTTGCCTACAAGGCGGAGCACGTCGTGGACCTGGATACCAACGTCGTGATCGCAGCGTCCATCCATCACGCCGACTCGCCCGACGGCGAGACCTTCAAAGACACGATCATCGAGGCTGAGAGCTTCCTGATGGACGCAACCGCACAAGCGTGCTCGATCGAGGAGATCGCTGCCGATAAGGGCTACAACAAGACGGAGACGTTGGCGTGGGCAGCGGAGATGGACATTCGAACCTACATCCCGGAACCCAAGCATCAGCACGGCCGCCGATGGGATGACAAGCCTGAAGGGTGGCAGTCTACGTGCTACGCAACCCGTCGCCGCACCGCGCGCGCGAAGGGTAAGGAGATGCAGCGAGCCCGGAGCGAGAAGGTCGAACGGACCTTCGCTCACATCTGCGAAACCGGTCGCGCGAGACGCTCGTGGATCCGCGGGATCACGGAAGTGAGTAAGCGCTACCTGATGCAGGTTGCGGCCCACAACCTTGGCGTGATTCTGCGATCGCTACTCGGAGTAGGGACTCCGAGGGGCTGGGCGGGCCTTTCGGAGGCTCTTCGCCGCGCTCTTGAGAAGCTCTCGACGTCCCTGGAGCGAGTACGGCTCACTTCCCTGGCGCTGGCGTCTCGCCGCTCGGGAATTATCGTTCTACGATTCCGGATCGTACCTCTGCGGCTCGCTGTCCCCGAGGCCACTTGTTCAACGGGCTGTTAGGAGAAGCGAAGTGGGCCGTTGGACTTCATGGTTGTCAAGTGCCGATGCGCGGCCTTCGATGCACCAACCAAGCGAATCAAGAGCGGCCCTGCAGATGTGCAACCCGCCGAGGGATGGCCTTCCTATGGGTGCGTCAACAGCCAGATCCGGCCTCCGGGCAGACTGCTGTCCAAGAGCACTCCTGGTGGCCTCGTTCGACACAGGAGCCATCCCCAAACGACCGGCCGACACTTGGTGCACATTCAGGCTACCCGTCGGATGGCCCGCGTCTTCGCAGACCCGGCACAAAGCACCTGCCGCCGTCGGTGCTTGGAGGTGAGGTAACTCGGCACCGCTTGCATCTGGTCGCGCCTGGAGGAGCAGCGGTGGTTTCGGGTGACGTTCATGCGCAGGTCCCGCAACGGTGGCTCGATGCGGTTGTGATCCGGACACTAGGGCGGGAGGAAGTGGAGGGAAGACCGATCGCCGTGCTCGGAGAGGAATCGCTCAACGCGCCTGCTTGAGTGGATGACGAAGTTGTTGAGGATGAGATGGGTTCGCGGCGCACGCGGATGCGCAGCCCGAAGACGCTCAAGCAAGGCGATGAAGAGATCAGAGTTCCTCCCTTCCGCAGCGACGAAGACGAGGGCGGAGCCTCCGACAGCAAGATCTCCTGGCAACGTCGCACTTCGTGTTCTTGCCAGGAGGGATGCCGCTCCGCTACTGGTCGGAGAGTATCCAGTCAGGCCCGATACGAGCATTGACACCGAAGTCTGATTCTGGGCGCTGAGCCATCGTGCCGATGGCATCAATTCGTATCGAGAGCGGCGGGGTCTGAATTTGACTTGAAGGGTGACGTTAGAGTCTGGCACATTCTCGACTTGGACGGTATGGCAAGTCGCACGCAGAATACACCTAGACTCATGGCTCGAATGGATTGTAGCGCCCCTGGGGCTCATGTCTTTGCCATCATCGATGGCCTAGCTGGCCGTCCTGACCCTCTCGATCTCGCACGAGCGCTACGTCGCGCCGTCATGGCGAGAGTGCAGTCAGTGATCGGGAACTCGGTCCCCGTGAGCTCCTTCTTCACTGGCCATGCGGAGGACGGCACGCCCGTTCGACGCTCCAGTTCTGCTCATCTGACCTTTGCTTTTGATCCCGAAGTGCAGAGATTCCTGGTTATTGCCCCTCATCTACTCGAGCGACGGAAGCCGGAGGCAAGAGAAATCGAATATCTGGATATCCTGGTTGATGCACTTCAGGGATTCAGCGAATTGCGTTCGGGTCGGGCAGGTCTTCTATCGTTGTCGAATACCAACTTCCACGTGGACCTGGATCCGATTTCGCGGCCTTCAGTTGCATGGACGACCATCAGTCCATATGTCGTCACGCGTCACGCCAAGAGATGCGATGCGAGGCAGGTCTTGATCGAGGATGTTCTCGCTGAGTGTCGTCGGCTCGAGTTGCCGGTTCCCGCCGTGGCTTCGAAGGGAATCTGGGGAGCCTCAGGAATGGGCCTCACTGCTCACATGACACTAGTCTTCGAGAAGCCGATCTCAGGACCATTACTAATCGGCCGAACTCGGTACCTCGGCGGTGGTCTCCTCCGTGCCGTACCTTGATCGAAGTCCTTATGATTGCGGCGGCCTACGGAATCAACGGCAACACCAGCCCGCTCACCAACCCGACATGCGTCGTCGCGAGTTCCTCGCCGAGGCGGAGATAGCCCAAAGCGTTCAAGTGATAGGGATCGTTCGTGGCGAGCGGGAAGTAGCCGGTCGGGAACGGGCGACAATCGAGGACGGCGCCGAAGTTGTAGGCGGACGGCCATGCCAACTTCTCCGCCTGCATGGCGGCGAGCGTGGGCATATTGTTCGCGTAGGGCTGAGCCGTAGGGTCGAGATGCGGGACGTAGCCGGTCGCGGGGACGGTGGTCACGCCGAGCTGCAGCCCGATGTTGCTCAACAAGCGATCCATCGCACCATCGAAGAGCGCGACCTGACCGCAGTACCCAGCTTGAAACCCAGCGTTGTTGCCGAGCGAGAACGCAACTCCGGCGAAGCGAACCGTATTGTTCGGCAAGGACGCTAATGCGGGCTGCAAGTAATGATCGCGGAAGAGGATCCAGGGTGTCGACGACTGCGCCGGATCCCAGGTGCTGCCGCCGGGCTGCGGGCAACGGATGCCTGGTTGCGGCAACATGTTTGGAACCACGTCACTCCCGGGAAACCCGAACTGAATGACGTAGAGCGTGGTCACTCCAGTGAGCTGTCGGTAACGGTTCGCAAACTCGAAGACCGGCGCCGGACCGTTCATCGTGAGGTCGGACTTCAGCGCGCAGTCGCGGCGCAACGTTTCCCAGGAGTCCGTGTGGGCGAGATTGCTGAACCGGAGGTCGGAGTACCAGCGATTCCAGACCTTCACGCCGGGCAACTCCTTCGGCGTCCCCGCCGGCACGGTGCCGGTGTGCGAGCCCCAACCGGCCGCCCAGGAGTCGCCGATCACGATCAGGAGATGTGGCTCGCTCTGCGCGGCAACCGGAACGGAGTGCGCGAGGAAGAGGACGAGGAGCAGCACGAGACTTCGCATGCGCCGCGACGTGTCGGCGCGCGCCCCGTCGGTCGCAGAAATCCGCGGCCAGATGGGCCTTCCAAAAAATCCTGAAGGGCAGACCGGCACTAGAGTCGCATGAAAGGTCACCCGCACACCACCGACCCACACCAAGACGACCCGCCGATGCAAGCCACTCTCGCCGCTCTTCTCTCTCTCCCTCTCAGTCTCGCGTTCCTGGCGCCGGCTGCGCACGCGCAGGGCTGCGTTCATTTCCCCGATGCCAACGCCGCGACCGGTGCGGGGACCACGTCGCCCTTCGGCACCAATGACGCGAACAATCTCACGCTGGCCAACCAGGCGATCCTCTTCAAGGTGCCGGCCTCGTCGTTCCCGCCGGGTCGAGTGAACATCCAAGCGCTGGGTTTCGCGTCCGAGGTGACCTGCACGCGCCACTTCGGAACGATCGGGGTCCGCTTCGGCCACGGCCCGAACCCGACGCTCGACCCGCTGTTCTCGGCCAACATGCCGGGCTTCACGAACCTGGCGATGCAGCAGGAGGACTGGGTCTGGCACACCCCGGCCGATCAGTGGTCCTTCATCGGTTTGGACACCGGCTACGTCTACGACCCGACACTCGGCGACCTTGTGATCCAGATCTTTGTGTCCGGAGCCTGGTCGACCGGCGGCGGGCCCTTCGGCTTCCACGGTGATCCGACCACGCCGAGCGTGCTGCAGCAGGGTTGGCGCTTCCAACCCGGCCGCGGCGTCGTCGGCACCGGGGCACCCAAAGTGCGCGTGTGCTGGGATGCGACCGACCTTCAAGTCTTCGGCGGCGGCTGCCAAGGCAGCAACGGACTCACCCCGCGGATGTCCTTCACCGGCACACCCGCTCTGGGCTCGAACTTCACGATTCGCCTGCGCGACGCTGCGCCCACCTCGCCCGGCGGCGTGTTGTTCCTGAGCGCGCGTGCGCGCGCACTGCCGCTCGACATCACCGGCTTCGGCGCGCCCGGCTGCGCGGTGCACACCTTCTTCGACTTCAACATCCCGGTGCTGTTCCAACAGGGCTCCGCCGATCTGCCGTTGACCATGCCCAACTTGCCCCCGCTGATCGGCGGCAAGCTCTTCTGCGAGTGGATCGTGCTCGATGCGCCGGCCAACCTGCTCGGCGTCAGCGTCTCTGACTTCGGACGAATCCTGATCGGCTCGTGAGTCGCCGCCGCGCCGCGATAAGTTCGCGGCGATGTCCGCGGATGCGTGGTTCGTGCTGGCTTTGCTGA
>JBFWUX010000031.1:0-5773 GCA_050247055.1 Dehalococcoidia bacterium | reverse complement strand
CCAACACTGCGGATCAGCTGCGAAGCGCGACTCAATAATGCTGGGCCGCGAAGCGGCCCTACCTCCAGTAGTTGCCTCGCGCTTCGTCAGCTGCATCCGCTCGTTCGACTGCCCCTTGCCGTGGTCCTCGAGAACCGGTCCGTGAGCCACCGAGGTTGTACGCCTGGCCACCTTGAGCCTTGCCACTTGTCGGGCCTGAGAACCGGAACGCCCACAAAGCCGGACGCAAAGCCCGGCGAGGTGGGCATCATCTACTACGTGGTGGGCCTGTCGATCGTTAGCGGGCGCCGAAGCCCTGCTGGCCGAACCGAGGGCTTCGTCGACCGCGTCAGATCGACAGGCCGACTTCGTGAAGGCTAGTTCGCCCTCCCGCGGTTTGAGGTCCGTTTGAAGCCGACTTTCTTTAGCCAGCTCTGGACCCGTCCTGTCACGCCGACCTTGCCTCCGGTCAGTCGAACACCGCGAATAAGCTGCGAAACGCGACTCAATGAAGTTGGCCCGCGAAGCGGGCCCACCTACAAGACACTCGCGTTTCGTCAGCTTCATTCGCTCGTTCGGCGTCGGGCGCCCGGACTTGCAGGGCGATCCCGTCGTGCATGAGAGCGTAGACCACCCGGCCTTCGGTTGGGTAGTTCCGATTCGCCGTTGCGTGGAGCCCCGCAAGGCCGGGATGGCCCGGCCAGCGCTCCGTAGGGCCGGTCAGGTGGGCGTTCAACGCGGCCACGCCCGACGACGACGCCTCCGGCGACCTCGAACGCATCCGCGGCAACCTGGGTGACAGGTTTAGCCGCGCGGCGCTGGCAGGGCCTCGAGAGTTGCCATACGCGAGGCGGCCATGCCCCGCGAGCCGGGAGTCTGTTGTTGCCCCTGTCTCAAGGCCGGCTGCCCCGTTAGGCTCTGCTTCCCAGCCTTCCGTTCCCGTACGCCGAACACCGGCGTTCAGCTGCGAAACGCGACTCAATGACGCCAGGCCGCGAAGCGGCCTCACCTACAAGGTATTCGCGCTTCGTCAGCTGCAACGCCTCGTTCGACAGCGCCCAGCTCACCTGAAGTCGCGCTCCCGTGCCCACTTCCAGTACCCAATGGGAAGGTCGAGTCTCGACGGTGAGAGATCAACGCTCTCGACAGCCTGACCGCCAGCATCGCGGACTCGGACCTGGAGAACGTACTCGACCGAATGGGCCGCGCCAGAAGGTAGGGGCCAGAACCCCTCGAGCATGTCCATGACGTTGTGGAGCGCCTCATCCACTGATAGCTCGACTGCCGATCTCGTTGCCGGCGAGGCATCTGGGCGAACCGTGGCCAGAGCCTTGTCGCGGCAGTAGGTGATCAGGTGGTGGCCGAAGGTATTCGCCGCGTCTTCCGCCCGGTCATACTCGGCCGTGCGCCACCGAGGGTACGGCTCCGGAAGTGCCTCCGCAGACATGCCCTTTCCGCCTCCCCTATCGACTAGCCCACGGCGACCGCGATGCGCGGCTGTCTGAGTCTGCGTCTGTCGAACACTGCGTTAAGCGGCGAGGCTCACCAGCCGACGGTGCCACAACGGGCCTCGTCCGCTTCAACGCATCGTTCGACGTCAGGCGCCCGGACGGGCAACGCCGCTCCCGCATGCGAGAGAGCCTAAGACACCCGTCGGTTTGTTGGCTAGTTCTGATTCGCCGTTGGCAGCGCCCCCGAGACCCGGGCTGGGCCCAGCCAGCAAGCCACGCGAGCCGGGCACACGCACGCCAGTAGTGCTGAACTTCACGGCCATGTGCGCCGCGCCTCGAGCCCCAAGGTGACTCCGCGTCAGGAAAGCCCGGCTCGCGTGCTGGCCGGCCTCGGGAGCTGCGGACCACCAGCCGTGGTCGCCGAAGCCTGGACGCCGTGGTTGTTCCTGTCTCAGAGCCAGACTGCCGCCGTTAGGCTCTGCTTCCCGGCCTTCCGTTCCTGTACGTCGAACACTGCGTTAAGCGGCGAGGCTGCCCAGCCGACCGTGCCACAACGGGCCTCGTCCGCTTCAACGCATCGTTCGACGGCCCAGCCCCAGACCCGCTCACGTGGATTGCTCCCAGCCAACCATGCTCCCAAGCTTCAGCCACGAAGGCGCGTTCGAACAACCGCAACTGCAGCCCCTGTCTCAAAGGACGGCACAACGCTGGGCAGCTCCAAGCGTGATCAGTCACCAGGGCCGTGGCGCGGCGCGTGCCCCCCGGCGAAGCCGCAGGGCGCAAGCCCGCTCGGCACGCCAACTCCAAAGGGTCCTCGCGGGCGAAGGACTTCTCGCCGGTTCCCTGCCGCCCCTCCAGAGAAGGGCGCAGCGACCTGATCGAGTGGCACGCGACGTGACACGGCCTTCGGCGATCCATGCAGGCCGGCAATCCCATCAATCCGTAAGCCGGCGACCCGGGCCGCTGATGGCAGGCCCGTCGAACACTGCGTTAAGCGGCGAGGCTCACCAGCCGACGGTGCCACAACGGGCCTCGTCCGCTTCAACGCATCGTTCGACGTCAGGCGCCCGGACGGGCAACGCCGCTCCCGCATGCGAGAGAGCCTAAGACACCCGTCGGTTTGTTGGCTAGTTCTGATTCGCCGTTGGCAGCGCCCCCGAGACCCGGGCTGGGCCCAGCCAGCAAGCCACGCGAGCCGGGCACACGCACGCCAGTAGTGCTGAACTTCACGGCCATGTGCGCCGCGCCTCGAGCCCCAAGGTGACTCCGCGTCAGGAAAGCCCGGCTCGCGTGCTGGCCGGCCTCGGGAGCTGCGGACCACCAGCCGTGGTCGCCGAAGCCTGGACGCCGTGGTTGTTCCTGTCTCAGAGCCAGACTGCCGCCGTTAGGCTCTGCTTCCCGGCCTTCCGTTCCTGTACGTCGAACACACGGATAAGCTGCAAAACCCCCGGTGCTCGCCGAAGGGCGAGCACGCGACGCCGAAGGCGGCGCGAGGGGGTTTTGTCAGCTTCATCCGATCGTTGGACCGCACCCTTGCATCCGTGAGCTACTGGGGCGCCGGGTGCCCAGCCGGCGTGAGAATGACGTTTCGAAGCTTGCTTCGCTCGGGCCAATCAGAGATGGCGAGCACAGTGAAGCGCCCCTCTCTTCCGTTACTGGCATCCTGGAGAGCTGCGTGGAATGCCCAGAAGGCACCATGGTAATCAAGCGGGATGTCGCCTGATCGTGCCCCGGCCAATGCAAGCCTGCCACCGGGCACCACGCTCACGAGTGCATATGGAGAGAACGCAGCGTCGCCCCCGCCGATAGGTAGCCTGCCCCCACGGAACCCGAACTGAGTTTCGTACTGCGGCAACACGAGGTACTCGACAACTACAGCGTGGGGCCACGGCCAGAGGGCAATGGCGACGAGCAAGAAGAGCACGCCCAACCCAGCGAGCAGAACCGCGTAACGGGTCCAGGCCCGCCGAATCGTCGCGAACGTTGGATCTTCGGCCTGGCCTGGAAGGCCCGTCACTGGGGCTGCCAAGTGTCGGTCCAACACCAAGGATCAGCTGCGAAGCGCGACTCAACAACGCCGGGCCGCGAAGCGGCCCCACCTACAAGATGATGCCCGCGCTTCGTCAGCTGCATCCGCTCGTTGGGCTGCGCCTCATTCGAACTGTCCATCGAGTTACCTTGCGCTCAGGTGCGCGATCCAAGCGGCTTGGCAGGTTCTAAGACTCTCTTGCGTGTCCTCCCGACACTCCGACGACCCTGGTGGGCCCCCGAGCAGCAAGCGAGCCGCTTGCCCGATGGTGTCTGGGCTGTAGTGCGCGACTAGCTCGAAGGCCTCCCCCCGATTGAGCCAATAGAGTCTTGCACGCGACTCCAGCGCGCTGTCGTTGATGAGAGCGCACACCAAGGGCCGCACAGCATCTTGGCCAAGCAGCCTCAGCGAATCCAGAGCAAACTGGGCCGCTTGAGCCTCATCGCTGGCTAGAACGTGGATCAGGCTTCGGGCGTGACGTTCACTCGCGGACGCTGGGTCGGCTTCGCAGGATTGATGGAACACCGGGCTCACGGCTGCTTGAGGCGCCGCCCCGTGCGCGCAACCGCCCAGAACCGCCGCCACCAAGCTGATCGCAAGCCTCATCCGTCCGCTCGCCTCATCTAAACGTCAGCCCAACACCAAGGATCAGCTGCGAAGCGCGACTCAATAAGGCTGGGCCGCGAAGCGGCCCCACCTACAGTAGTTGCCTCGCGCTTCGTCAGCTGCATCCGCTCGTTCGACTGCCCCTTGCCCGGTTCCTCGAGAGCCGGTCCGTGAGCCCCCGAGGCGTACGCCTGGTCACGTTGAGCCTTGCCCTCGTCGGGCCTGCGAACCGGAACGCCCGGAAAGCCGGACGCAAAGCCCGGCGAGGTGGCTACCTTCTACTACGTGGTGGGCCTGTCGATCGTTAGCGGGCGCCGAAGCCCTGCTCGCCGAACCGAGGGCTTCGTCGACCGCGTCAGATCGACAGGCCGACTTCGTGAAGGCTAGTTCGCCCTCCCGCGGTTTCAGGTCCGCTTGAAGCCAACTTTCTTTAGCCAGCTGTGGACCCGTCCTGCCACGCCGATCTAGCCTTCGGTCAGTCGAACACCGGCGTTCAGCTGCGAAACGCGACTCAATGACGCCAGGCCGCGAAGCGGCCTCACCTACAAGGTATTCGCGTTTCGTCAGCTGCAACGCCTTGTTCGACGTCGGGCGCCGCCAACCACACGGCCGCTCCTGCATGCGGAGGAGCCTAGACCACCTGTCGTGGGCTTGGGTAGTACCGATTCGCCGTCGTGAGCGGCGCCGCAAGGCCAGGATGGCCCGGCCAGCGCTCCGTTGAGCCAGCCCCTGCGACGAGTGCACGCACACCAAGCCCCGGAGGATTGCTCCGGCGAACTTCGAGGGCCCCAGCTACGACGTGGGTGACAAAGCTAGCGGGCCTGGCGCTGGCTGGGCCTCGGGAGCTGCCTGACGCTTGCCACCCCGCACCACGCAAGCCGGGAATCCGTTGTTGCCCCTGTCTCAGAGCCAACTGCCTCCGTTCAGGCTCTGCTTCCCAGCCTTCCGTTCCCGTACGTCGAACACCGCGGATAAGCTGCGAAGCGCGACTCAATGATGCCGGGCCGCGGAGCGGCCCCACCTACAAGACACCCGCGCTTCGTCAGCTTCATCCGCTCGTTCGACGGCACCTCACCGCCCCTTCCGTGACCGTCTCACTAGGATCCGTGAGGATCCTGGCGAGACTCTCTGGCGATTCTCCAGCAAGGCGAGCGGGCAGAGAAGTCCCATCCCCCAGCGTGTTGAGGATTAGACCTTCGGCGTTCACTTCGACCCGGACGAAGCTGAACTTCCTGTCTGGATCACCAGGGTCATCCGTCCAGATGCTCCAAATTTCAAGCCCATGAACGCGCCGAGGCTTGGCGTAGACGACCCACGGCACTTCAACGGCACCCGGCTCAGGCTGCTTCGTCGGACGCAGGGTCAGATGGTAGGCCGAGCCGTCGTGCCAGCCGAGTAGCAGGGTTGCCCAGTCGGGTTCCTCCTCGGTGCTGCAGAGCCAGGAGCCCACAAGAGACGACCGAAGAGGCAGAGCTGACCCTGCCGGCTCGATCGGGGCATCGTAGGGACAGGCCAACTGAAAGAGGCAGGAGGCCACGAGGAGTGCGTGCGCCCGCCGGCCACCGATCACCGTCTGTCCGTCGAACACCGGCGTTCAGCTGCGAAACGCGACTGAATAACGCTGGCCCGCGAAGCGGGCCCACCTACAAGGTACTCGCGTTTCGTCAGCTGCAACGCCTTGTTCGGCGGCATGCCCGCTAACCCTGAC
>JBFWUX010000030.1:0-6664 GCA_050247055.1 Dehalococcoidia bacterium | reverse complement strand
ACGCGTGGGAGTTCCACCGTGACGAGGTCATCGCGGCGCTCGCCGAGGTGCTGCAGCAGAGCAAGGAGTCCGTCGAGAAGTGGGTCGACACCGGCGCCGACAACTTCACCCTGACCGTCGAGAACTTCGCGCGGTGGGTCAAGCGCTACCTCGACACCCAGGGGGCCGAACACCGGCTGATGTTCCTCGTCGATGAGGTCGGCCAGTTCATTGGTAGTGATACGCACCTGATGCTGAGCCTGCAGACGATCACCGAGCAGCTCGGCACCGTCTGTCGAGGCCGGGCCTGGGTGGTAGTCACCTCGCAAGAGGACCTCGACTCCGTGCTTGGGGAGGTCAACCAGTCGCGGCAGCATGACTTCTCCAAGATCCAGGGGCGATTCAAGACGCGCCTCTCGCTGTCGAGCGCCAACGTCGACGAGGTGATCAAGGAGCGTCTCCTCCGCAAGGATGACGCTGCGAGCAAGCCGCTCGCGGCGGCCTACGAGGGCAAACACGACATCCTTCGGCACCAGCTGTCGTTCCTGAACGCCGGCACGACGTTCCGCACCTACGCCGATGGCTCGGACTTCGCCGAGTGCTATCCGTTCGCGGCCTACCAGTTCAGCCTGGTGCAGAAGGTGTTCGAGTCGATCCGCAAGGCCGGTGCGACCGGCCTGCACCTGTCGCAGGGTGAGCGCTCGACACTCGACGCCTTCCAGAGCGCGGCCAAGCAGATCGGTTCGCAGGAGATCGGCGCGTTGGTCCCTTTCCACGCGTTCTACCCCGCGGTCGAGGGATTCCTGGACACGACGGTCAAGCGCACGATCGACCTCGCCGCCGACAACCACACGCTCGAGCCGTTCGACGTCACGGTGCTGAAGGTGCTCTTCTTGATCCGCTACATCGAGGAAGTGCCCGGCAACGTCGACAACCTCGTCACCCTCTGCGTGGACGAGATCGACGCGGACAAGTTGGCGCTGCGCAAGCGCATCGAGGCGTCGCTCGAGCGTCTCGAGAAGGAGACCCTGGTCGCCAGGAATGGCGATCTCTACTTCTTCCTGACCAACGAAGAGCGCGACATCGGTCGCGAGATCAAGAACGTCACCCTGGCGTCCGGCACTGAGGTGCGCGAGCTCGGCAAGCTGCTGTTCGAGGACATCCTCGGGGACGTTCGCAAGCACAGCTACAGCGTGACTGGGCGGGACTTCACGTTCACGCGGATCTGCGACGATCACGCTGTCGGGCAGAAGCTCGAGGGCAACCTCGAGGTCGTGTTCGTGAGTCCGATGGGGGACAGCTACGGGCAGTATGCCTCCGACGAGGGGTGCATCCTCGCGACGGGGGGTGAGCAGGGCCGATTGCTCATCCGCTTGCCCGACCATGCGCAGCTCGGCCGCGAGCTGCGCGCCTACCTGCAGACCGAGAACTACGTCAAGACCAAGCACACCGGTTCACTGCCCGACACCGCCAAGCGCATCTTGCGCGACCGCAGCGAGGACAACCGCGGTCGCCGCACGCGCATCCTGACGATGCTCAAGGGGATGCTGGGTGATGCCAGCTACTTCGCGAGCGGCAAGAAGCTGGACATCTCGCGCACGGACCCGAAGGCCGCGCTCGGTGACGCGCTCGAGTACCTGATCCAGAATGCCTACCCCAAGATGGGGTACCTCAAGCACCTGCTCGGCAACCCCAAGCAGGAGATCCAGAGCATGCTGCGTGCCGACGACGTCGATCAGGTGCGGCTCGGCCTGGACACGCCCGAGGCCAACCCCGAAGCGCTCGACGACCTGCGCAACTACGTCCGCCTGTGCGCGATGTCGAGCAAGCAGATCCTCCTCAACGAGCTGATCGAGAAGCGCTACGGTGGCCGTCCCTACGGCTGGCCGGAGCTCGAGGTCGTGCTGCTGGTCGCGCGACTCGCTGTGCTGAAGGAGATCAACCTCCTCGACACCAGCAAGTCACCGATTCCGCTGGATCAGGCCTACGACCATCTGACCTCGAGCACCAAGCAGCGTAAGGTTCTCATCACGCTGCGGGAGTCTGCGGCGGGAGAACTCATCAAGCAGGCGCAGAGCCTCGGGCACGAGCTCTTTGCCCAGAAGGGTGCCAACACCGAGGAGGCGCTGTTCACCTTCTTGAAGCAGAAGCTGTCGGCCTGGAATGCGGCGCTCGGCTCGTTCGAGCCGTTGGCCAAGACCGGTAAGTACCCTGGCCTGGAGCAGATCGAGGCGGGTCAGGGCCTCCTCCGCAGGTTCGTCGAAGAGCGGGACTCCCTACCGTTCTTGAAGCGCTTCGTCGGCGACAAGTCAGAACTGCTCGAGTTTGCCGAAGACTTCCACGAGCTGAGCGAGTTCTACAAGAACCAGAAGCACAGCTGGGAAGGGCTTCGAGCGACAGTTGAGGCGCTGGCGCACAACCGTCTGCAGCTCGAGGCGCATGCGGACGCCGGTCCGGCCTTGCGGCGCATGGAGGAGATCTTGGCTGCGCCGCGACCCTACGGGCAGTTGCCGCAGGTCGCTGCGCTCAGCGACACGGCGCGCAAGGTGAACGGCGAGTTGGTTGCCGGCGCGCGGGGGCCCGCCGTGCTCGAGATCACGCGCCTGATCGAGCGGGTGAAGGCTGAGCTGGACAAGGTGTCGGCGAATGGCTCGCTCCGGAAGTCGGCGACGGAGGAGCTGCAGAAGCTGCTGCTCACTGCGACCGAGGACACGAGCATCGCGCACATTGCCCAGGCGGTGCAGCAGGCGGAAGGTGCGTTCGATCGGTCGCTCAGCGCGATCGAGAAGGCACAGGCGCCGCCGCCGCCCAAGCCTGGGGCGGCTGCTCCGGTGACACCGCCGCCGGCGGTCAAGATGCGTCGCGTCGTCGAGGTCAAGAGGTTGTGTCCCGATGGCTTCCTCGAGACGGCGGAGGATGTGACGGCGTTCTTGGGCATGCTGGAGAAGACCCTGCGAGCGGCGGTAGATGCCGGCGAACGCGTGCAGATCAAGTGATCGAAACCAGATGAACACTTCGCAGCTCAAGGCCTACGCCCCCAAGGCCCGCACCGAGTTCATCAAGGCGGTCAGTGCGCAGGCGGCGCGCTTCGGAATCACTGCGAAGGGTGTCGCTGAGGCCAGGGTGCAGGGCGACTTGCTGATGGTCGGGGGGCAGGCGTTTCCGCGTAGCTTCGCGAATGCGCGCCAACAGCTCGTGGAGCGAGTGAAGGCCGTTGGGTTCGACCGCGCGATGGAGGTGATCGCCTACACGTGGTTCAACCGGTTCGTGGCCATGCGCTACATGGAGCTGCACGGCTACCTGGAGCACGGCTATCGGGTGCTCAGTCACCCCGAGGGGCATGGTCGGCCGGAGATCCTGGATCACGCGGCGGATGTCGATCTGCCGGGCCTCGACCGGGATCGAGTGGTCGAGCTGAAACTGGCGGGCAACAAGGATGAGGATCTCTACCGACTGCTGCTGCTGGCGCAGTGCAACGCTCTGCACCAAGCGATGCCCTTTCTCTTCGAGAAGATCGGGGACGAGACGGAGTTGCTGCTGCCGGCCAACTTGCTGCACACCGACTCGCTGATCCGTCAGTTGGTCGAGCAGGTCGATGAGGCGCTTTGGCAGGAGATCGAGATCATCGGCTGGCTCTATCAGTTCTACATCTCGGAGAAGAAGGACCAGGTCATCGGCAAGGTCGTGAAGTCGGAAGACATCCCGGCGGCAACCCAGCTCTTCACGCCCAACTGGATCGTGAAGTACATGGTCCAGAACTCGCTGGGGGCGCAGTGGCTGGCGACCTATCCCCAGTCGCCGCTCAAGGGGCAGATGCAGTACTACATCGAGCCCGCCGAGCAGACCGACGAGGTCAGCGCGCAGCTCGCGGCGATCACGCCCAAGGCACTCAATCCCGAGGAGCTGACGCTGATCGATCCGGCCTGTGGCTCCGGGCACATCCTGGTGGAGGCCTACGAGCTCTTCAAGGCCATCTACCTGGAGCGCGGCTATCGGCAACGAGACGTCCCGCAGCTGATCCTCGAGAAGAACCTCTTCGGCCTCGACATCGACGAGCGCGCGGCGCAGCTGACGGGCTTTGCGCTGATGATGAAGGGGCGGGCGGACGACCGGCGGCTGTTCGAGCGGGGGGTGAAGCTCAACGTAATGGCGCTGGTAGACAGCGCGGGCTTCGATGCGGAGGCGTTGGCGAACGGGGTGGCGCTCTCAGGCTACGGGCTGAAGCCATGGGACCTCGCGGAGCTGAAGCGGATTTTCGAGCACGCGACGACGTTGGGGTCGTTGATTCAGGTGCCGCAGGTGTTGGCGGCGAAGCTATCGGCGCTGAAGCAGCTGAGCGATTCGGCCGGTCGGGACCTCCTGACGTTGTCGGAGGGGATTGATGACCTGGGGTTGTTGGTGCAGCAGGCCGAGTTGCTCGCGGCGCAGTACGACGCCGTGGTGGCGAATCCGCCGTATATGGGCAGCGGTGGAATGAACGCGGTCGTCAAGAAATATGCCAAGGATCAGTACCCGAGCGGCAAGAATGATCTCTTCGCCTGCTTTATTGACCGCGCATACTCGCTGACGAGGCCGTTGGGGCGAATCTCCATGGTGACTATGCAGAGCTGGATGTTTCTGCAGTCTTTCGAGAAGTTGCGGGCGCGCATGCTCGGCGAGAAGACGATCTGCACTATGGCGCAAATCGGGTACAACAGTTTTCCCTCGCTGAACTCAAAAATTGCCCAAGCAACCGTCTTTTCACTAATTAATCGCCGAGTCGAGAATTTCGAAGGCGTGTACTGTGATCTGAACTCGGCGCATCAGTCCGCAGATAAGGAGCGAGTCTTCTTGTCGGGCGACCCGGCGCAGCGTTTCAAGGCTGCGGCGAGCCTTTTTGAGAGGATCCCAGGATCTCCGATTGCCTACTGGCTCAGTGGCGCATTTGTACGTCTTTTTGATGGCCCGAGCCTCGCCAGTGTTTCGGATCCCAAGATGGGGATGCGCACCGGTGACAACGCAAGGTTCTTGCGGCTGTGGTTTGAGGTCTCACGCGGCAAGTCGGGATTTGGCTATAGCTGCGCAGCCGACGCAGAGGATTCCGGGGCGAAGTGGTTTCCGTATCAGAAAGGCGGCGAGAATCGACGCTGGTATGGCAACCAAGACTTGCTCATCAACTGGAAGAGCGACGGCTTGGAGGTCAAGGCGCTGACTCGCGAGAGGTACCCGGAGTTGGGTTCCAACCTCTCATGGAAGATCACAAACGAACCCTACTACTTTCGTTCTTGCGGAGGGTGGACTGCTTTGACCTCAGGGACCTTCTGCATGCGATTCTATCCGCAAGGATTCCTGTTCGACACAAAAGGCCAGGCGCTATTCGCAAGGGGGATGGATTCACTCGATTTCCAAATCGGGATGATGAATTCAAAAATTGTGGCCGAGGCGTTGAGAGTCCTCGCGCCAACTTTGGACTTCAACTCTGGCCCGGTGGGCAAGGTGCCATTCTTGCCGCTTGAGCGTGGTCCGCAAACAGCCGTATCTCACAATTCGAGCCGGGCGATCAGCTATGGCCGGGCAGACTGGGACGCCTACGAACGCTCCTGGGACTTCCAGTGCTTCCCCCTCCTGACGGCATCCTCCGAGCCTACGCCCACCCTCGAATCCAGCTACACCGCCTGGATCACGCAGAACCGCGACACCGTCGCCGAGATGAAGCGTCTCGAAGAGGAGAACAACCGCCTCTTCATCGACGCCTATGGCCTGGCCGACGAGCTCACCCCCGACGTCCCCATCGAGCAAATTACCCTCACGGTGAACCCCGCCTACCGCTACGGCGGCAAGCTCACCGAAGTGGAGCAGTGGACCCGCTTCCGCCAGGACACGATGCAGGAGCTCGTCTCCTACGCCATCGGTTGCATGATGGGCCGCTACAGCCTGGACGCCCCGGGCCTCATCTACGCCCACAGCGGCAACGAGGGCTTCGATCCGACCCGCTACACGAAGTTCCCGGCGGACGAGGATGGCATCGTCCCGATCACCGATGCCGAGTGGTTCGAAGACGATGCCGCCAACCGAGTTGTCGAATTCGTCTCGGTCGCCTGGGACAGGCAGCACCTCGAAGCCAACCTGCAGTTCCTCGCCGACAACCTCAAGCCCAAGAAGGGCGAGTCCAGCCGCGACACGATCCGTCGCTACCTCTGCGACAGCTTCTTCAGAGACCACCTGCAG
This sequence comes from Dehalococcoidia bacterium, assembly GCA_050247055.1. Lineage (GTDB taxonomy): Bacteria > Chloroflexota > Dehalococcoidia > Tepidiformales > Tepidiformaceae > Amarobacter. The sequence goes on along the minus strand of JBFWUX010000030.1, from coordinate 478 downwards.
ACTTACAAGCGGCGCCCGATCTACTGGCTGTTCTCGAGCGGCAAGCAGGGCGCGTTCCAGTGCCTGGTCTACCTGCACCGCTACAACCCTGGGACCCTGTCCCGGATGCGCTCCGAGTACGTGATCCCGCTGCAGGGCAAGTTGGCAGCCCGCCTCGATCAGCTCAAAGGCGACATCCAGGCCGCGACCTCGACCGCCCACCAGAAGCGTCTCGAGAAGGATCTCGCCCGTCTCCAGAAACAACAGGTCGAACTGCTCGCCTTCGACGAGAAGCTCCGCCACTACGCCGACCAGCGCATCGCGCTCGACCTCGACGACGGCGTCAAGGTCAACTACGGCAAGTTCAGCGACCTGCTCGCCGAGGTGGACAAGGTGACCGGCGGCAAGGAGGAAGACTGAGTGAGTCACGAGGCGCCATCCCCGGAGCTGCTCGAGCGGTGGTTGGCCGACCACGAGCACGAGCGGCTCGAGTTCAAGG
>JBFWUX010000029.1:0-7537 GCA_050247055.1 Dehalococcoidia bacterium | reverse complement strand
GGTTCCCGGAGTCGGGGCGGGTGGTACCGGAGCTGAACGTGCATGAGCTTCGCGAGGTAGTCGTCAAACCCTATCGCGTGGTCTACCGCTATCGAGCGGGTGTTGTGGAGATCGTGACCGTGTTCCGCGCGTCACGGCTACCTCCACCGATCGAGTAGGGGCGGCCGAACAAGCGGATGCAGCTGACGAAGCGCGGGGCAACTACTGTAGGTAGGGCCGCTTCGCGGCCCAGCCTTCTTGAGTCGCGCTTCGCAGCTGATCCTTGGTGTTCGACGGACCCAGAGCGGCCGTGGCGCCGCAACGAGCAGGCCTCTAGCGCGAGGGCTGGCCTCCTGAGGAGCATGCCTTGCCTGTGAAGACTCCCGCCCGGCCCAGCACGGCTCGGTGGTCGGCCTTAGGCCTCGTGCTTGTGGCGGGATTCGGCATCGTGGCTACAACAGGCTACTGGAGCCTGATTCGGTGCCGTCTATCCCAATGGCTCGGTCCATGCGAGGATCCAAAGGGCGCGGGCTGGCTCGTATTCCTTCTTGGAGTCCCGTGGAGTGCGTTAGCGGCGACGGTGGGTGGAGCTCTGGAACCCGTTGTATACCTGTCGCCAGCGCTAAACGGGGTTCTTCTGTACCACTTCGGGCGGCTAGTTCAGTACTCGTGGCCATCTACTCACGATGCGCGTTGGAAGGTGTAAGGGGCTCATCACGCAATGAGCAAGGGGCCGTCGAACGAGGCGTTGCAGCTGACGAAACGCGAATACCTTGTAGGTGAGGCCGCTTCGCGGCCTGGCGTCATTGAGTCGCGTTTCGCAGCTGAACGCCGGTGTTGGGCGGACCTAACGGAGGCGCGCGTGCAGTGCACGGCCATTTTGCTCTTGTCAGCTCTGGGCTCGTCACAAGCGGCGGCTCAGGCTGTTCCGGCGTTACCCTCTGGCTGGGAGCAAATCGATACTGAGGCTTACCACGGGCCCGAGGGGTACTACCACGACAGCGTGTCTGGCGCTGTGGTGCGCTACTACACGGGTCCGCTGCCCGACTACATCGGTGCCCGTCCTTCAAGCGGCGAGCAGTGTGCTGCCCAGGCACCGGAGCCGCCGCCGCCATGTCTGATGGCCACGACCGCCAAGCGACTGCAGGTGTTCATCGGTCCGTACGGCGACCGAATGTACGCAAGCTACTGGGTTCTTCCTGGTCCGCCAGATCAACTGGGCCGCGGTAAGGCGTTGGCGCTGTCGAATCCGCTCTCGCATCGGCTCTACTCGGGCCATGCGATGTTGCCCAGAGATGCGCGCGAGTCAGACCTCGAATCCATCGCGGTCGGCATGAGCCTCGTCGAGGTCTTGAGGCTACTCGGTGATCCTCTTACAGTCTCGGGGTCTGCGGAGGGCGGTCTCCACTTGGAGTTCGTCGTCTGGGGCAAGTGGCCGACGGCAACAGGTAAGTTGGCCACCGCCTCTCGCACTGTCAAGCTGAACTTCTCGCGAGAGCGGAAGCTGCTGAATAGGCCACGGGGCCGCCCAACAAGGAGTTGAAGCTGACGAAGCCTGGTAAACTTCGGAGCTTCGCAGCTTAACTCCCGTGTTCGGCGGGCAGGAGGCGGCAGACACGCCTGCCGGGTCAATGCACTTGCTGATGCGTCACGCCATTGCCTGCGTTGCATCCCTTCCACTACTGGCGCTACTCCCGTTCGTCGCGATCCAGCTGTCGTGGGCCATGAGTGGCCTCCTCGGAACCGTCGGAGGCATGGGGAGTTGCTGTGGCCCGCAGGAGTCAACGGTAGAGGGGACGCAAGTGTTCGTGAGTCCTTTCCAGCCAGCCCTCCTGCTCGCCTTGGCGATCGTTGTCCTCGGAGCAACGGCCGCGCAGCGCGCCTCAGCAAGGTATCCTCGCGCGGCCTGGGTTATCCCGCTCGGCGGTGCGGTGCTCGGCGGGGGTATTGTGGCGCTCGCATCCTGGGCGGCGCTGCCGGCCGACCTTCCACCCGTGGTTCCCGTAGTCGTAGGACTCACCGCCACCGCATGCCTGCTACTCCTGGTTGGGTACTATGCGACGGTCTTATGGGCGATCCAAGCCTGGCGAGCTGGGCCCGCCACCAGTCAGGGCTAGCGGGCATGCCGCCGAACGAGGCGTTGCAGCTGACGAAACGCGAGGCAAGTACTGTAGGTGGGCCCGCTTTGCGGGCCAGCGTCATTGAGTCGCGTTTCGCAGCTGAACGCCGGTGTTCGGCGTGCGGGAACGGAAGGCTGGGAAGCAGAGCCTAAACGGCGGCAGTCGGCTCTGAGACAGGGGCAACAACGGACTCCCGGCTCGCGGGGCATGGCCGCCTCGCGTATGGCAACTCTGGAGGCCCTGCCAGCGCCGCGCCGCTAAACCTGTCACGCACGTTGCCGCGGATGCGTTCGAGGTCGCCGGAGGCGTCGTCGTCGGGCGTGGCCGCGTTGAACGTCCACCTGGCCGGCCCTACGGAGCGCTGGCCGGGCCATCCTGGCCTTGCGGGGCTCCACGCACCGGCGAATCGGAACTACCCAACCGAAGGCCGGGTGGTCTACGCTCTCATGCACGAAGGGATCGCCCTGCAAGTCCGGGCGCCCGACGCCGAACGAGCGAATGAAGCTGACGAAACGCGAGTGTCTTGCAGGTGGGCCCGCTTCGCGGGCCAACTTCATTGAGTCGCGTTTCGCAGCTTATTCGCGGTGTTCGGCGTACGGGAACGGAAGGCCGGGAAGCAGAGCCTAACGGCGGCAGCCGGTTCTGAGACAGGGGCAACAACGGATTCCCGGCTTGCGTGGCTCGGGGCACTCCGCGTCGGGCAGCCTCCGAGGCCCAGCCAGCGCCACTGCTGCCAGGCTTGAGACCCACGTCGTGGCCAAGGCGTTCGATGTGGGGAGGATGCGTTGTCGTTGGGCGTGGCGGCGCCGCGTGTCGCCTTGCGCGGCTCAACGGAGCGCTGGCTGGGCCATCCTGGCCCAGCGGGGCAGCTCACCACGGCCAATCGGAACTACCCGACCCAATGCCGGGTGGTCTACGCTCTCATGCATGCAGGGATCGCCCTGCAAGTCCGGGCGCCCGACGCCGAACGAGCGAATGAAGCTGACGAAACGCGAGTGTCTTGTAGGTGGGCCCGCTTCGCGGGCCAGCTTCATTGAGTCGCGTTTCGCAGCTTATTCGCGGTGTTCGACGGACGCATGACCGACGTGGCTAGCGGTGCAGCTCGGCCAGTGCCGCAGGCCAGGCCCACATCCAGGCATCTAGGTCGCAGTCGGCTGGAGATGGCGCTCGCTGCCATGGCCACGATTGTCTTCGCTGTCGTGCTCGTTGCCATCGGGCATCAATTGACCACCTACGATCGCGAGCGCACGCACATCCCCGGCCACTGGCTCTACTGGGCGCTCATGTTCGCCCCATCGTTAGTGCAACTGGCGTACGTTATTCCGGCTTGGCGGGCTGCGCGCAGGCATCAGCGGACTACGATCGCGCGAGGAGTCGCGGTCGGCGCTACCGTAGTGGCCTTGGTCAACGTTGCGGTGATCGGACTTCTCACCTGGTTGGCGATTGGAATGGCCAGGTTTGACTAGTGCGCTGAGGGCGCCGTCGAACGAGCGGATGCAGCTGACGAAACGCGAGGTCTTGCAGGTCGGCGCGCCTTCGCGCGCCATCTTCATTCAGTCGCGTTTCGCAGCTGATCCGCGGTGTTCGACGTACGGGAACGGAAGGCCGGGAAGCAGAGCCTAACGGCGGCAGCCGGTTCTGAGACAGGGGCAACAACGGATTCCCGGCTTGCGTGGCTCGGGGCACTCCGCGTCGGGCAGCCTCCGAGGCCCAGCCAGCGCCACTGCTGCCAGGCTTGAGACCCACGTCGTGGCCAAGGCGTTCGATGTGGGGAGGATGCGTTGTCGTTGGGCGTGGCGGCGCCGCGTGTCGCCTTGCGCGGCTCAACGGAGCGCTGGCTGGGCCATCCTGGCCCAGCGGGGCAGCTCACCACGGCCAATCGGAACTACCCGACCCAATGCCGGGTGGTCTACGCTCTCATGCACGAAGGGATCGCCCTGCAAGTCCGGGCGCCCGACGCCGAACGAGCGAATGAAGCTGACGAAACGCGAGTGTCTTGTAGGTGGGCCCGCTTCGCGGGCCAACTTCATTGAGTCGCGTTTCGCAGCTTATTCGCGGTGTTCGACGGACCACAGGTGGTGTCGCCGATGACTAGGGCGCGGCTATCCCGCTACAGCTGGATCAGCCTTCTGGGACTGGTCGTAGGCGTGGCCAGCGCCTTGGGTGGCCTGGTGGTCGCGGGGCTCTTCGTGGCCGACAACGACGATGCGCTCACCGCTGGCCTGGCCTGGGGCGCGATCGTGGGCGTGGCTACGGGCGGGTGTGTCACCGCGCTCGCACACTGGTGCTGGTGTCGCGGCTGTCCGCGCTGGGTAGCGTGGCTAACGTCGCCCGGCGCTGTGCTTGGAGCACCCCTGCTGGCGTCAGCGACCCTAAACGGCGAGACCGGTGCCGCCGTTATGCTCGTCGCGGGACTGATCGTGCTGTCGGGCATCACGGCGGAGATCACGTCTTGGGCCTTGCGGGCGGGCCGTCGAACGAGCGGATGCAGCTGACGAAACGCGGGGTCTTGCAGGGTGGCGCGCCTTCGCGCGCCATCTTCATTGAGTCGCGTTTCGCAGCTGATCCGCGGTGTTGGGCAGACGTTTACGCACACACGGAGGCACGCAAGTGACGACGCGGACCTGTCCCCGCTGCAAGCTGATCAGTCCACAAGAGGCCCTCGTCTGTGACTGCGGGCACGAATTCGCGAGTGGCAAGCTCCGGCTCACACCCGTTGCGAGCGCGCTGAGTAGCGCTGAGCGGGCACAGGTCGTTGAGGCAGCAGACCGATATCGAGTGATGGTTACGTTCGCGACGATACAACTGATCGCTGGCGTCAGCAGTCGAGTCCTGGGACGTATCAGCCGCGGGCAGGATGATTCGGGCGCCCAGCTAGCTATCGCTCTCGTGTCCTTCGTCACGCTCATAGTGGCGTCTGCCGCCGCATCCAGAGCGGCATATGGAGCCGCGGAGGGCATCGGCCTACGCAATCCAGGGGCATGGGCCGCCGGAGTCTTCTTTGCCGGCGTCTTCGCTGTCATCGCCCTCAACTCGCGGGCGAAGGAGTGGTGCCAGCGCTATGGGCTGAGGCTCGGGCTGCTGGGCCCGGTGAGGGCAGATATCGAGCGTCTGGCGAGGGGGGATTCCTGAAGGTGCCGGGGGCGCTGCCCAACGAGGCGTTGCAGCTGACGAAACGCGAATACCTTGTAGGTAGGCCCGCTCCGCGGGCCAGCGTCATTGAGTCGCGTTTCGCAGCTGAACGCCGGTGTTGGGCGGACACGTAGACATGCAGCTGGCGAGGGCACGGCAGGTCGGCCAGGTTGCCACGATTACCCTCGCACTCGTGTGGCTGCCGTGGGTTGCCTGGTTAACCATCGACAACTACGTCCTCGGGCATTACGACCCTAAGCTCGGCAGCGACGGAGGCTTCGTCTTCGGCGTCGGCCTCACGGGCGCTGCAGCCGCCGTGTCCGCAGTGGTCACCGGCGTCGCCCACGCGCTGGAGATGAGGCTTGGCAGGCCACTCTCCTGGCATGCTCGGCGCGGCATCGTGGTCCTCAACGGGCTGACGCTCGCAGCCCTGAGCTCCGTGGTTCCTTCTCCAGGATTCTGGGGTCTCCAGGGAGGAGGCCGCTTCGTCATACCCTGGGCCGTGGTGAGCGTTGCCTGCGTCACGACCCTGCTTGGCGCAGCGCGGTGGCGGACGGCCCGATGAAGGGCAGTGTGCCGCCCAACGAGGCGTTGCAGCTGACGAAACGCGAATACCCTGTAGGTTGGCCCGCTTCGCGGGCCAGCGTCATTGAGTCGCGTTTCGCAGCTGAACGCCGGTGTTAGGCGCCTAAGATCGGGAGGACGCGTGCAGTTCGCTGGCTGGATCAACCCGCTGAAGTGCCCCGAGATCGATCTCTTGCCGCGCCTACCCGACGCCAAGGCACCCGGAGCTACTCCGGCGGCCGATAGGCTGCTCGACTACCTCCAGGCACCGGAGGCGGATCGCAGCTGTGCCGCATTCGTCGCACGCTACGAGGAGATCGCCGCTGTCGCTGATCCGCTGCCCATCGTACCTGCGGAACCCACCATTCTCGAGAAGCTCGTGTGGCCCCTGCGGCACGCCAAGGGAAGCTACGCGCTTGCCAACTATCTCGGGTGCATCGCACTCTGCGGAATGGTGGGCGAGATGGTTGCCATCCTCCTCTGGGACATCTGCAAGGTTTCCCTTCAGGGTCATCCCATGACGGATGCGGAGCAGCGCGCCATGTTCAGCAGCACGTTCGAGAAGCTCGGGCAAGCACGTAGAACGGAAGTGCTGCACGCTCTCAAGCTTGTCGATGATGGGACAAAGACGGCGTTTGACGAACTACGGGGTATCCGGAGTCGATACCTGCACCTGCTGTCGCAGCCGCACGCGCAAGTGGCGACCGATGCGCGCCGAGCCTACGACAACGCGCTTAAGGTTGTAGCTGTCGTATTGGGGCAGACGTTTCACCAGGGTGCCGTCGCCCTGCGTCCCGAGCTGATGGCCTATCTGGTTGAGAAGGGCATTGTCAAACCCGAAGCGAAGGAAGGCGGCGCCTAACGAGGCGTTGCAGCTGACGAAACGCGAGTGTCTTGTAGGTGGGCCCGCTTCGCGGGCCAGCTTCATTGAGTCGCGTTTCGCAGCTGAACGCCGGTGTTCGACGGACGCTCAGACGAGTGAACAGCCGAGACGGCACGATGGCTGAAGAGCCGGTGGAGCTACAGGAACTGCGGCGGACTCTGCTGCGTCTTCCGGGTGTCCTCGAAATCGGCATCCAGCCGACAAGCCTGGTGGGACTCGATGTCAGCCTCTTGTCGATGTCGGAGATGGCTGACCTTCCAAGCGCAGCGCTCCGCAGAACTGCCGGCGGATTACCTGGAGAGTCGGTAGTTCAGGTCTGGATCAAGATGGCCAAGCGTCCCGAATCATGGACCACGCTTGAGTTTCTTGCGTGGTTTGTGCGCGACTCGAGTCGCAGTGGCGGTGTTGCCCAGATGCGCGTCAGAGGTTTGCCGCCTCGAGTGGCGGATCATGTCCAGGTTGGCGAAACGCTCCTGTTCGTTATCGAGTGGTTCGTTGTCCATCCGGATGGCGACCTCGCTTCCCTGCTGAGCCGCGTACGTGAGGAGACAGGAAGTCTCGCCCTCTTCATGAATCTCTATGCTGATCTGATCGGGCTGAACGAAGGCCGCGCTGTATGAACCGCGCCGCGCCGTCGAACGATCGGATGAAGCTGACGAAACCCCCTCGCGCCGCCTTCGGCGTCGCGTGCTCGCCCTTCGGCGAGCACCGGGGGTTTCGCAGCTTATCCGTGTGTTCGGCGGGCAGGAGGCGGCAGACACGGCTGCTGGGTCAATGCACCTGCTGACGAGTCACACCATTGCCTCCGTTGCGTCCCTTCCACTACTGGCGTTACTCCCGTTCGTCGCGATCCAGCTGT
>JBFWUX010000028.1:0-8639 GCA_050247055.1 Dehalococcoidia bacterium | reverse complement strand
CTGCGGTGTAGACGAGGAACTTGCTGATCGGGTCTTGGCGCTCCAGCAGCAGCTTGGCAGACAGGCCGCCTACCTGGCCGACGTCCAGCACCTTCACGTCGGCGAGATCGCCGGACAACCCATCGGCTACGTAGCGCTTGAAGTCCGCCTTCTCGTCGTGCCAAAAGACGATCCGCTCGCCGTCGACGACGAACCGTTGGCGCAGGGCTAGGTCTACCTGTGCGGTCTTCATGCCTTGACCACCTCGTCTCGCGCGACCGCCCGAGGAGCAGGGCCACGCCCCGCTCCCGATTGCCCGCCTTTTGCCCGCGGCACAGCAACCGCCCTCGCAAGGCATCCCGGGCAATCGCAAGAATAGCACAAACCGCGCCGCGCCAGCAGTTTATGACATTCCGAGCGAGCAGGAATTGCCCGCAGATTGTCCGCAACCTCGATCGAGCGGGCAATCCTCATCGCCCCGACTCCCCGTCGGATCCGGCCCCGGGGAACCACCTCGCTGCGCGCGTCTTTCCGCGCGAGTGCGCCCGAGCCTCAGCAGCAAGTTCGGCCAGCAAGCGTTGGACCTGCTTGGAGGACAGTGCCGGCAGCACGTCAGCGAGATCGCGCAGGGGGCTTCCCTCGGCTGCGTTGCGCTCGATGTGGTCGAGCAGCAGTGCCTTGTTCGTCTCGCGGTCGAGTCCCTTGCGCCGCGTGTAGGCGCCACGCTCATCGGCGAACTTGTGGAATCGCTCGGAGAGCAAGTAACGGGTCCCGCGCCCCCGCCCCCGGACCTCGATCACCCCGAGCTTGACCAGACGGGGCAGCGAAGCCCGCAGCCGCTCAGGGATCTCGGCTTCTGCATGCACGGCATGCACCAGCAGGAAGTCCTCGGTCGTGAAGGTCGCAAGCGTTGCCTCCCCCACCCGCTCCAAGAACCGCAGGAAATTCTCGTCCTGCACCTCTCCGCGCAGCACCAGACTGACCTGATGCTCATCGCTGTCGCGGTAGTCGGGCAACGCCTTGCCCTCCTGCACACACGCTTCAAACATCCGGTTGGCACCCTGCCCGGAACGTTCGACCAGATCGCACTTGGCCATCACCTCGGCGATCCTCCGGTTGCGCGGCGCCTGCCGCCACAACAGGTTCTCGGCGGTGATCCCCGGCGGAAACCCGCCTGGACTGACGATCTCCAGTCGCTTCGGGAACTGGCGCACGAAGATCGATCCCCCCAAGCGATAGTCGCGATGCGCCAGGGCGTTGAGCAACCCCTCGCGCACGGCCGCCTCGTTGAACGTGGGCACCTCGTGCCGGAAGAGGCCGTGCTGGTAGAGGTGAACTTCGTTGCGGGCTGCGATCCGGGCCCAGAGCTCGTCGAGGTACAGCAAGAACCCGGACCGGAACTCCTCGCGCTGCTGGTAGCCCACCGAGCTGTCCGCGGAACGGTACTCGAAGATCGTCTCTGCCTGAGCCAGGTGCCGACCGAGCCCCTTCTTGGTGCCCAGCAGGATCAGCGCGGCGTAGGTCACCCGCCCCTCGATCGCGAGCTCAGCGTCCTCCAGGAGTTGGACGACACTCAACGCGCTCAACGACTGCTTCCCAGACGCGGCAATCCAGAGCGCTCGCAGCTTCTCGATCGCCGCCGAATCGAGGTCCTCCATGGTGGCTGGCGCACAGACCTCAGCCGAGAAGTCGGGCTGAGCCTCGTCGAAGATGCGCTTGAGCACCTCGGGACTCATCGGCACGAGGTCTTCCCCTCGCCGCATCCAGTAGGCGCCCTCGTACTGCATCGGCGTGCCGATCGGCCGCGCAGGAACGGAGATCACGAGAACGCGACCTTTCTCGTGCTGTAGCTCGCTGACGTCGATGCGCAACCGCACCCGCTGGCCCTGGTCGCGCTTGAGGCTCGACAGGTCCCGGAAGGCCTGGGTACCCACGACCTGGCGCGGCGGCTCGTTGGTGACCCCGAGCACAAGGTGGCCACCGCCCTCATTCGCGAGCGCGATGAGGTAACGGGTCAGCTTGTCGGGATCAAAGGACGCCTTCGCCTCCTTGAACTCGAGCCGCTCGTGCTCGTGGTCGGCCAACCACCGCTCGAGCAGCTCCGGGGATGGCGCCTCGTGACTCACTCAGTCTTCCTCCTTGCCGCCGGTCACCTTGTCCACCTCGGCGAGCAGATCGCTGAACTTGCCGTAGTTGACCTTCACGCCGTCGTCGAGGTCGAGCGCAATGCGCTGGTCGGCGTAGTGGCGGAGCTTCTCGTCGAAGGCAAGCAGTTCAACCTGCTGTTTCTGGAGACGGGCGAGCTCCTTCTCGAGATGCTTCTGGTGGGCGGTCGAGGTCGCAGCCTGGATGTCGCCTTGGAGCTGGTCGAGGCGAGCTGCCAACTTCCCCTGCAGCGGGATCACATACTCGGAGCGCATCCGGGACAGGGTCCCAGGGTTGTAGCGGTGCAGGTAGACCAGGCACTGGAACGCACCCTGCTTTCCGCTCGAGAACAGCCAGTAGATCGGGCGCCGCTTGTAGGTCTGCAGGTGGTCCTTGAAGAAGCTGTCGCAGAGGTAGCGACGGATGGTGTCGCGGCTGGATTCGCCCTTCTTTGGCTTGAGGTTGTCGGCGAGGAACTGCAGGTTCGCTTCGAGGTGCCGCTTGTTCCAGGCGACCGAGACGAACTCGACGATGCGGTTGGCGGCGTCGTCTTCGAACCACTCGGCGTCGGTGATTGGGACGATGCCGTCCTCGTCCGCCGGGAACTTCGTGTAGCGGGTCGGATCGAAGCCCTCGTTGCCGCTGTGGGCGTAGATGAGTCCCGGCGCATCCAAGCTGTAGCGACCCATCATGCAGCCGATGGCGTAGGAGACGAGCTCCTGCATCGAGTCCTGCCGGAAGCGGGTCCACTGCTCCTCCTCGGTGAGCTTGCCGCCGTAGCGGTAGGCGGGGTTCACCGTGAGCGTGATCTGCTCGATAGGGACGTCGGGGCCAAGCTCGTCGGCTAGGTCATAGGCGACGATGAAGAGGCGGTTGTTCTCCTCTTCGAGGCGCTTCATCTCGGCGATGGTGTCGCGATTCTGGGCGATCCAGGCGGTGTAGCTGGATTCGAGGTTGGGCGTGGGGTCGTTGGAGGCGGTCAGGAGGGGGAGGGATTGGAAATCCCAGGATCGCTCATAGGCGTCCCAGTCGACACGGCTGAATGCAATCAACGTGCTCGCAAGCTGGTCGAGACCGTTAACCCGCGCGAACGGGATGTCGGCAATCGCGCCTTCAGAATAGTCCAGATTCGGAGAACTCATCTTGAGTAGAACCGTCGCCACTTTCGAGTTCAGTGCGCAAAGAATCTCTTCAGCATCTTGGATGCGGTGCGGGAAGCAGACGCTGCCTTTGCTCTCGAATGCGAATCCCGGTGGAAAGACCCTCATGGAGAGGTCCGCGCTACTCGCACCGGACCAGGTGATGCCCGGCTTGAAGAAGAAGTCCGTGTTCTGCGGCCTCGAGCGCAAACGCCCGGCATCATTCACGAAGTGTCGGATCTCGTGTCCGTCCTGCCCCCAATTCAAGACGAGTTCGTAGTTGCCATACCACTTGCGATAGCTACCACCCTTGGTGCACGGGAACCACTTGGGCGCATCGCATTCCTTGCTGGGAAAAGCCAATCTTAGGAGCGAAACCTCGTGCCACAGCCGGAGGAATCTCTCGTTGTCCCCGGTCTTGATCCCTTGCCTGGGCGACGCGAGACTCTCCAAGCGTGGAAGCGTGGCGCAGGCTTTCCGGACCGCCGCGCTCACCCAGTACGCGATCGGCGTGCCAGGAATGTTCCGGAACTCCCCTTGGGCACTCCCGTCGAATCGGCTCTCGCGCCGCAACAACGCTACTCGCTTCTCCTCCTCACCCCCTTCGAGAAGCCCGAAGAAGGCCGGCCTGTACCCAGTACAGGCTTGGTTGCCCAGCACGAACGCAGTCGCCTTCACAACCTCGCCCGATATGCTTCCGAACGCACGAGCGCCAAGGTGCGCCATCGTAGAGATTGTCTTTTGTTCGAGCATCCGCGCTCGAAAAGACTCGTAAGTGGGCAAGAACATCCAACTGTGCCGCGTGACAAGCGCGTTGCGTCCAAAGCTCTTCGCCAGCATGCAACCGCGCTCAATGAAGCACGTGAAGAGATCCCCCTTCGCAATCGGGAAACCGCTTTCCACGAACTCCTTCAGGAGCATGTTCATTGCGCCGCTGCCCATGTACGGCGGATTTGCCACCGCCACATCGTAATGCGCTGCCAGAAGCTCGGCCTGCTGCACCAGCGATCTTAAGAGCTCAAGAGATTTCGCCACGAACATGTTCGAGCTAGTCGACTCGCTCAGATGTCTCAGCGCCGGCAGAATATCCACCAGTTGCCCTGGCACCTGAATCAACGACCCAAACGTTGTCGCGTGCTCGAACAGCCGCTTCAGCTCCGTGAGGTCCCCCGGCTTCAGCCCGTAGCCCCCGAGCTCCACTCCCTTCGCCAGCCCCTCCGCATCGAAGCCCGCACTATCCACCAGCGCCATCACGTTGAGCTTCACGCCCCGATCAAACAGCCGCCGGTCATCCGCCCGCCCCTTCATCATCAGCGCAAACCCCGTCAGTTGCGCCGCGCGCTCGTCGATGTCGAGGCCGAAGAGGTTCTTCTCGAGGATCAGCTGCGGGACATCACGTTGCCGATAGCCGCGCTCCAGGTAGATCGCCTTGAAGAGCTCATAGGCCTCCACCAGGATGTGCCCGGAACCACACGCCGGGTCGATGAGAGTCAGCTTCTCAGGGTCGAGCGTCTTGGGCGTGATGGCCGCAAGCTGCGCGTTGACCTCATCAGTCTGCTCGGCGGGCTCGATGTAGTACTCCATCTGCCCCTTGAGCGGCGACTGCGGATACGTCGCCAGCCACTGCGCCCCAAGCGAGTTCTGGACCATGTACTTCACGATCCAGTTGGGCGTGAAGAGCTGGGTTGCCGCCGGGATGTCTTCCGACTTCACCACCTTGCCGATGACCTGGGCCTTCTTCTCCGAGATGTAGAACTGGTAGAGCCAGCCGATGATCTCGATCTCTTGCCACAGCGCCTCATCGACCTGCTCGACCAACTGGCGGATCAGTGAGTCGGTGTGCAGCAGATTGGCGGGCAGGAGCAGCTCGGTCTCGTCGCCAATCTTCTCGAAGAGGAACGGCATGGCCTGGTGCAACGCGTTGCACTGGGCCAACAGCAGCATCCGGTAGAGCTCCTCATCCTTGTTGCCCGCCAGTTTCAGCTCGACCACTCGATCCCGGTCGAGGCCCGGCAGATCGACATCCGCCGCGTGATCCAGGATCTCCGGCCGACCATGCCCCTCGGGGTGACTGAGCACCCGATAGCCGTGCTCCAGGTAGCCGTGCAGCTCCATGTAGCGCATGGCCACGAACCGGTTGAACCACGTGTAGGCGATCACCTCCATCGCGCGGTCGAACCCAACGGCCTTCACTCGCTCCACGAGCTGTTGGCGCGCATTCGCGAAGCTACGCGGAAACGCCTGCCCCCCGACCATCAGCAAGTCGCCCTGCACCCTGGCCTCAGCGACACCCTTCGCAGTGATTCCGAAGCGCGCCGCCTGCGCACTGACCGCCTTGATGAACTCGGTGCGGGCCTTGGGGGCGTAGGCCTTGAGCTGCGAAGTGTTCATCTGGTTTCGATCACTTGATCTGCACGCGTTCGCCGGCATCGACCGCCGCTCGCAGGGTCTTCTCCAGCATGCCCAAGAACGCCGTCACATCCTCCGCCGTCTCGAGGAAGCCATCGGGACACAACCTCTTGACCTCGACGACGCGACGCTTCTTGACCACCGGCGGCGGCGTCACCGGACCAGGCGCCCCAGGCTTAGGCGGCGGCGGCGCCTGTGCCTTCTCGATCGCGCTCAGCGACCGATCGAACGCACCCTCCGCCTGCTGAACCGCCTGCGCGATGTGCGCGATGCTCGTGTCCTCGGTAGCGGTGAGCAGCAGCTTCTGCAGCTCCTCCGTCGCCGACTTCCGGAGCGAGCCATCCGCTGACACCTTGTCCAGCTCAGCCTTCACCCGCTCGATCAGGCGCGTGATCTCGAGCACGGCGGGCCCCCGCGCGCCGGCAACCAACTCACCGTTCACCTTGCGCGCCGTGTCGCTGAGCGCAGCAACCTGCGGCAACTGCCCGTAGGGTCGCGGCGCAGCCAAGATCTCCTCCATGCGCCGCAAGGCCGGACCGGCGTCCGCATGCGCCTCGAGCTGCAGACGGTTCTGCGCCAACTCCTCAACTGCGGCTCGGAGCCCTTCCCAGCTGTGCTTCTGGTTCTTGTAGAACTCGCTCAGCTCGTGGAAGTCCTCGGCAAACCCGAGCAGTTCGGACTTGTCGCCGACGAAGCGCTTCAAGAACGCCAGGGAGTCTCGCTCTTCGACGAACCTGCGCAGGAGGCCCTGCCCCGCCTCGATCTGCTGGAGGCCTGGGTACTTGCCGGTCTTGGCCAACGGCTCGAACGAGCCGAGCGCCGCATTCCACGCCGACAGCTTCTGCTTCAAGAAGGTAAACAGCGCCTCCTCGGTGTTGGCGCCCTTCTGGGCGAACAGCTCATGCCCGAGGCTCTGCGCCTGCTTGATGAGTTCTCCAGCGGCCGACTCTCGTAGCGTGATGAGAACCTTGCGCTGCTTGCTGCTCGAGGTCAGCGGGTCGTAGGCCTGATCCAACGGAATCGGCACCTTGCTCGTGTCGAGCAGGTTGATCTCCTTCAGGACGGCAAGGCGCGCAACCAGCAACACGACCTCGAGCTCCGGCCAACCGTAGGGACGGCCACCGTAGCGCTTCTCGATCAGCTCGCTCAGGACGATCTGGTTGCTCCGCATCGCGCACAGGCGGACATACTCGCGGAGATCCTCGAGCGCTTCGGGGTTGGCCTCGGGCGTGTCCAGGCCGAGCCGCACCTGATCGACGTCGTCGGCACGCAGCATGCTCTGGATCTCCTGCTTGGGGTTGCCAAGCAGGTGCTTGATGTACCCCATCTTGGGGTAGGCATTCTGGATCAGGTACTCGAGCGCGTCACCGAGCGCGGCCTTTGGGTCCGTGCGCGAGATGTCCAGCTTCCTACCGCTCGCGAAGTAGCTGGCATCACCCAGCATCTCCTTGAGCATCGTCAGGATGCGCGTGCGGCGACCGCGGTTGTCCTCGCTGCGGTCGCGCAAGATGCGCTTGGCGGTCTCGGGCAGTGAGCCGGTGTGCTTGGTCTTGACGTAGTTCTCGGTCTGCAAGTAGGCGCGCAGCTCGCGGCCGAGCTGCGCATGGTCGGGCAGCCGAATGAGCAATCGCCCCTGCTCGCCCCCCGTCGCCAGGATGCACCCCTCATCGGAGGCATACTGCCCGTAGCTGTCCCCCATCGGACTCACGAAGACGACCTCGAGGCTGCCCTCGAGCTTCTGCCCGACAGCGTGATCGTCGCAGATCCGCGTGAACGTGAAGTCCCGCCCAGTCACGCTGTAGCTGTGCTTGCGCACATCACCAAGGATGTCCTCGAACAGCAGCTTGCCGAGCTCGCGCACCTCAGCGCCGGACGCCAGGGTGACGTTCTTGATCTCGCGACCGATGTCGCGCTCCTCGTTGGTCAGGAAGAAGTAGAGATCGCCGTTTCTGGCGACCAGGGTCTCTTTCTCGAGACGCTCCAACGAGGCCTCGATCCGCTTACGCAGCGCCAGCTTGTCCGCGTCGATCTCGTCCACGCAGAGGGTGACGAGGTTGTCGACGTTGCCGGGCACTTCCTCGATGTAGCGGATCAAGAAGAGTACCTTCAGC
This sequence comes from Dehalococcoidia bacterium, assembly GCA_050247055.1. Taxonomy (GTDB): domain Bacteria; phylum Chloroflexota; class Dehalococcoidia; order Tepidiformales; family Tepidiformaceae; genus Amarobacter. The sequence continues at coordinate 856 of JBFWUX010000028.1, read as the reverse complement.
ACCGTGACGTCGAACGGCTCGAGCGTGTGGTTGTCGACCGCCTGGTCGATCGTGCGCTTGACCGTCGTGTCCAGGAACCCCTCGACCGCGGGGTAGAACGCGTGGAAAGGGACCAACGCGCCGATCTCCTGCGAACCGATCTGCTTGGCCGCGCTCTGGAAGGCGTCCAGTGTCGAGCGCTCACCCTGCGACAGGTGCAGGCCGGTCGCGCCGGCCTTGCGGATCGACTCGAACACCTTCTGCACCAGGCTGAACTGGTAGGCCGCGAACGGATAGCACTCGGCGAAGTCCGAGCCATCGGCGTAGGTGCGGAACGTCGTGCCGGCGTTGAGGAACGACAGCTGGTGGCGAAGGATGTCGTGCTTGCCCTCGTAGGCCGCGACGAGCGGCTTGCTCGCAGCGTCCTTCTTGCGGAGGAGCCGCTCCTTGATGACCTCGTCGACGTTGGCGCTCGACAGCGAGAGGCGCGTCTTGAATCGGCCTTGGATCTTGGAGAAGTCGTGCTGCCGCGACTGGTTGACCTCTCCGAGCACGGAGTCGAGGTCCTCTTGCGAGGTGACTACCACCCAGGCCCGCCCTCGACAGATGGTGCCGAGCTGCTCGGTGATCGTCTGCAGGCTCAGCATCAGGTGCGTGTCACTTCCGATGAACTGACCGACCTCGTCGACGAGGAACATGAGCCGGTGCTCGGGGCCCTGGCTGTCGAGGTAGCGCTTGACCCAGCGAGCAAAGTTCTCGACGGTCAGGGTGAAGTTGTCGGCGCCGGTGTCGACCCACTTCTCGACGGACTCCTTGCTCTGCTGCAGCACCTCGGCGAGCGCCGCGATGACCTCGTCACGGTGGAACTCCCACGCGT
>JBFWUX010000027.1:0-9051 GCA_050247055.1 Dehalococcoidia bacterium | reverse complement strand
GGATCTGCGGCGGAGTGGGTTGTTCGCCGGTCGGCGGACAGGTGTTGATGATGCGGAAGCTGCCGGTCAAGGTCTCGACCCGCAGCGTGTTGTCGCTGATGCGGCGACCGCTGACGTCGACGACGAACCGCACGTTGGCGGCAGCGAAGCGACAGTTCTCGATCGAGACCTTGATGGTGTTCGAGCGCAGTTGCAGCGGAGCACCGGACGCCACCGACAGCGTCACCGCATTGGGAACGGTGTGTCCACCTGCGGAGGCCGTCCCCTCGGTATCGATCGAGCTGGTGAACACCGCGGCGACGGTGCTCGGCTCGAGATCGTCGAACTGTCCGGCGAAGATCTGGACTTGGAACTCGCCGACCTCGACTGGGAAGGTCGCGTTCTCATCGCAGCAGAAACTGATGTCCTTGGCGTTGGCCAGCAGCGTCTGTCGGCCCGCGAAGCCGTCCACGCAGGCGGAGGAGAGGCCGAGGAGTCCGAGCAGCACGAGCGCTCGGGGGAGTCGACGGGGGGTCGGTCGCATGGGGTCCAGGTGGCCTGTGGCAGAGGCGCGGCGGAGGATTGTGAGGGGCTCGCCGCCCGTGTCGAGCCCGGCGACCCAGGTGGCCTTGGATTCACCGCCTCTTGACGAAGTCTTGATTCGAAGAGTGTGAGCCAGGGCTTTGCCGAAGAAACACGGCCGCATCGGGCCGGCGAAGTCCGTTCCGCGGCTCCGATTGTCGCCAGCTTGATCTCGTCTTGATGTTGGTGCGGACAACCCTCGGGCGTCCAAGTCCCCGACCGCAGATCCACGCACGACTCACGCTGCCTTGCTTCTGTCTTCACAAAGCCGCCTAGCCTCCCCTGCCCATTCGAGGGAGCCGTCTCCCTCGCTCTCCTCCGTGAGTCCCGAATCCGCAACCACATCCATGAGCAACTCCCTGTTCAAGACTGCCCTGGTGAGCCTCGCCGTCGCCGGCGCCGTGGCCTCCCAAGGCGTGGTGAATGTCAGTGCCGACATCACCACCTCCACCACCTGGACCAGCAATAACGTCTACAACCTGACCCGCCAGATCTACGTGCGCAACGGCGCCACGCTGACCATTCAGGCCGGCACCGTTGTCGCCACGACCGCCACGGCGAACGGCTCGGGTGCCCTCGCCGTCACGCGCGGCTCGCAGCTCTTCGTGCAGGGCACGCAGTGCAACCCGGTCATCCTGACCTCGGATGCCGATCGCGCGACCTGGACCAACAACGACCCGAAGACCGGCACCTATCGCCAGGCGGCGAACGAGTGGGGCAACCTCACGGTGATGGGGAACGCGTTCATTTCGGAAGACGCGATTGCCGGCAACACCGCGGTGCCGAGTGCCACCAACTCCGGCGTCATGGAAGGCCTGCTCGAGGCGTTCCCGGGCGACACCCGCGTTCGCTACGGCGGCGGCAACGACGATGACGACAGCGGTTCGATCGAGTTCTGCTCGATCCGTTACGCCGGCCGCGTGGTCGGTCTCAACAACGAGCTGAACGGCCTCTCGCTCGGCGGCATCGGTCGCGAGACCGACATCCACCATGTCGAGATCATGAACAACGTCGACGACGGCGTCGAAGTGTGGGGTGGTACCGTCAACTTCAAGTACCTCAGCATCTGGAACGTCGGTGACGACAGCTTCGACATCGACCAGGGCTGGCGCGGTAAGGCGCAGTTCGTGTTGATCGTCCAGGGCTACAGCGTCGATGCGGCGCAAGGCTCCGGTGTCGGCGACAACGCGATCGAGCACGATGGTGCGGAAGACTCCGACTACCAGCCCGTGACCACCGGCGTGATCTACAACGCCACGGTCATCGGTCAGCCGAGCGACGGCGACCACGGCACGGCTTGGCGCGACGGCTGCCGCATGCAGTACCGCAACTGCATCTTCACCGACATCGGTGAGGCAGTGGTTCGCAACGACAACGTCGACGGCGACGGTGGCAGCGGCTACGGCCACAACGGCACCGCGACCTACGCGTCGCTGTGGAGCACCCCATACTCCACGTTCTCGACGGTCAACGCCCCGGCCAATCCGGCCGCGTTCTACGCCGCGCAGACCTCCGGCAACCTCGCCGAGATCAAGGACTCGGTCTTCTACAACAACCTGCACTCCTCGGCCTACACCGAGGCGACCGCTCGCGGTGTCTTCGCGCCGGCGAACAACAACGTGCAGGAGCCGGCGAACTCGCCGATCACTGCCATCACGCGTGCGGCGCCCGTCACGGTCACCGGCAAGGTGATGCGCCAGGTGACCTTCCTCGATCCGCGTCCTGCTGCCGACGCGCTCACCAGCGTGAGCTGGGCGCCGAACGACGGCTTCTTCTGCGGCGCGCACTACCGCGGCGCCTTCGCTCCGGGCAACAACTGGCTGTGCTGCTGGACCGCGTCGGAAGCCTACGGCATGACGAATGCCGCCGGCTGGTGCGATCTCGGCAAGCCGACCAGCGGGATCACCGGCGCGCCGGTTCTCGCCGGTTCCGGGACGATCGCTGCTGGTCAGACGATCACGCTCGGGCTCAGCAATGCGCGTGCGAACACCGCGGCTGTCTACTTCATCAGCCCGGTGCGCACGAACCTGGCCCTGTTCGGGCTCTGCATCATCCCGGACCTGATCTCCGGTGCATCGATCGGCGTCACCACGAACGCCAACGGCGCTGCGAGCTTCGGCCTCACCTGGCCGGCCGGCATCAACGGCACGGTCTACTACCAGACCGTCATCTTCGACCCCTCGAATCCGTTCAACTTCGCGGCTTCGAACGGCGTGTCCTCGAACAACTGATTCGCGGCCACGTCTTCCCAGTTGCGACCGACTGCGGTGGCGTTCTCGCCGCCCCAGTCGGTCTTTGCGTCTCTGAGCACGTCCTCCTCCTCATGATTCTCGGCCGCTTCTTCCCGTCCAGAGCTTCGATCGTGGCTTCCTTGGCGCTTGCCCTGGCAAGCGGATGCAGCGGGGAGCGAGCTGTCACCGAGGGAGACGGCGGTCATTCCACGGCGAAGCCCGGCGCTCAGAGCGTGGCAGCAGACGATGAACAACGATTCGTAGAACTGCTTCGAACCTCATTCCGTGCGGTCTCCGGCATGCCGCTGGATCCGCACATCAAGAACCGTTCACGCGCCCAAGGAGACGTCGTGACGGTCTGTGTCGAGACGGATCGCATCGAACTCGCGACCGAATTGCTCGGCGACATCAAGAACTGGCGCAAGGGCATCGCGCTCGCCGATGCCGCCTGCTGGATGATCGAGCACGGAAGGACCGGTGAGGTCGGGCCGCTGATCGGTCGCGCGCTCGCGGTCGCCGACGAGGTGATGCTCGAGGACAACCCGCAAGAATGGCGTCGCGATCGAGTTCGAGCGAGAGTCGCGCGCGCGAAGTTCCTGCTCGGTCAGGAGGCCGAGGCGGCGGAACTCGCGCGAACCGTGCTGCCTGCGGAGTTGGGCCCGGTGATCGACGTGCAGATGCGTCGATTGGATCCGAAGGACTTCGATGCGCAGCTCGCGGCGATCGACGAACACATCGCCGTCGGCGATTTCGAACAAACCAAGGCTGCTCTCACCAGCGGGCTCGCACTCTACGAGCGCTTCTTCGCTGACGAGAAGAAGCGCTCAGCGCTGGAGACCAGGCTGCGCGCTTCGCATCGAGAGGTCCCTAGCGGCATTCAAGCGGGGTTCCTCACCGGAATGGCTGAAGCCGCGTTGACGCACGGCGACGCCGAGAAGGCGCGCACGTTGCTAGCGGCGGTGATGGTCTTCCTCGAGAGTGCCCCGCAATGGCATCCTGAAGAGCGCGTCGCGTTCGAGGCCAGGATCGCCGGCTTGCACGCGCGTGCGGGTGTTCCGGACGAAGCTCGCGCGCAGATTGGCCGCATCGAGAAGTTCTATTCCGAGTCGCGAGAGCGGATCGAGAGCACTTATCGAGCCGCACCCCTTCGAGCGATTGCGGAGGCGTGGGTGACGATCGGCGATCGTGCCGAAGCAGCGCGCGTCTACCGCATGGCCGTCGAAGCTGGTGCAGAGAATCCCAACGCTCGTCCGCGGTCCGTAGATCTCGCCGAGACCTGCTGCTCCATGGTGCGCTCGCGCTTTCTCCCCGATGCGATCCTGTCTGCGCGAATCGACGCCATCCAGGCCGGTCTTACCGATCCATGGTGAGTGACGGATCGAAGCTGCCATGTCCACCCATGCGTTCGTCTCGTCGCGATTCCGCCGCATGAAGACTCGTCCTGCACTGAGAGCTCTCGGTCTCCTGGGTGCTTTTGCCGGGCTGACGATGGCGGCTCGTGCCCAGGATCAGGTGGGATCCATTCGCGGGCGCATCACCGACAAGGACTTCGGTGGGAGCGTCGTCGATGTCCATGTGCAGATCGTCGAGAGTGCACAGACAGGCAAGAGCAACGATCAGGGCAGCTACGTCATCGGCGAGGTCAAGCCGGGCAAGTACACGCTGATCTTCAGCAAGGAGGGCTACGTCCGGCAGGTGCGTGCCGATGTCGTGGTCGCTCCATCTCGCCTGACCGACCTCGATATCGCCCTCACCGGCGATTTCGAAGAACTGGAAGAGGTCGTGGTGCAAGAGTCGCTGCAGCTCGGCGGGAGCTCCGAGGCGTCGTTGCTCCAGTTGCGCTTCGACAGTCCCGCGCTCATGGACTCGGTCGGGGCCGACCTGATGAGTCGTGCCGGCGCGGGTGACGCAGCGAGTGGTTTGCGACTGGTCGCTGGTGCCACCGTGCAGGACGGTAAGTCGGCAGTCATCCGCGGCTTGCCGGATCGTTACGTGAGTTCGCAGATGAACGGCGTTCGGCTGCCGTCGGCGAACGAGGACAAGCGCGCCGTCGAGCTGGATCAGTTCCCGTCGGTGGTGATCGAGAGCCTGCAGGTCACGAAGACCTTCACGCCGGATCAGCAAGGCGATGCGTCGGGTGGTGCCGTGAATGTGCGGCTGAAGGGCGTGCCGGATGAGCCGTTCTTCGTGAAGTACAGTGCGACGCTCAACGTCAACGATCAGGTCGCCGGCCGCGGCAACTTCCTCAGCTACCAGGGTGCCGGCCCCAACTTCTGGGGGCGCGACAACGGTCAGCGCGCGATCCAGTCCGACAATCTCGGCGGCAACTGGGACGGAGCAGTTGGCGTTTCGACGACCGATGCACCGTCGGACTACAAATGGTCGTTCGCGACGGGCGGCAAGATCCATCTGACGCGGGACGTCAAGATCGGCGGCTTCGGCAGCTTCTTCTACGAGCGCGACGCCTCTTTCTACAACAACGGAGTCGATGACTCCTACTGGGTGGAGACGCCGGGTGGCCCGATGGTTCCACGGACCTTTCAGGGCGCGGCGTCCGGCGGCGACTTCAAGACCGGGTTGTTCGACATCACGCGGGCGGTTCAGGGTGTGAAGTGGGGTGGACTCGGCGCGATCGGACTCGACTCGAAGAACCACACGCTGCGACTGACCTATCTGCGCACGCACACGGCGGACGACGCGACGACTCTCGCCGAGGACACGCGCGGCAAGGAGTTCTTCTTCCCAGGCTACGACCCGGACGATCCGACGACGCCAGGTCACTCCGAACCGGATGCGGCCCCTTACTTGCGACTCGAGACGCTCGCCTACACCGAGCGAGCCACGAGCACCTTGCAACTGCATGGTCGCCACAGTCTTGCGGACCTCGATCTCTTCGTGGTGAAGGGCCCCGAGCTCGATTGGACCGTCTCGCTCAACACGGCGACGAACTACGAGCCCGACAAGCGACAGTTCGGATCGATCTGGATCCCGGAACGCGACGTCGGTGGTGTGATCGTCCCGCCGACTCATCTCCCGTTCCGCCCAGCCGCGACGTTCTCCCTCGGCAACCTGCAGCGCATCTGGCGTTCGATCGACGAGCGCAGCGAGCAATACGCCGTCAACCTGAAGTTGCCCGTCGGCGACGAAGGTGCGTATCTCAAGTTCGGCAGCTTCCGCGACGTCACGAAGCGGAGCTTCGATCAGGACACGTTCTCCAACTCCGGCGAGTCGGGATCCTTCGTCGGCGACTTCGATCAGTTCTGGAGTCGGCAATTCCCGTTCGAGAATCACACGATCCTCGCCTCCGAACAGGACGTCGACTACCGCGGCTCACTCGAGGTGTCGGCGTGGTATGCGATGCTCGATGTCCCGCTCTTCGACGACCTGACCCTCGTCGGCGGCGTGCGATTCGAGACCACGGATCTACGCGTCGAGAACTCGCCGGAACGCGAAGCGTTCTGGTTTCCACCCGGTGCCGCGGCTCCGGTGACTCTGAATCCCGGTGACGGCGACGTCGATCTCCACAGCTACGACGTGCTCCCGGCGATCGCGCTCGAGTATCGACCGTTCGATGAACTGACCTTTCGCGCAGCCTACACGCAGACGATCGCGAGGCAGACCTTCAAGGAGGTCACGCCGATCCTGCAGCAGGAGTTCCTCGGTGGCCCGATCTTCATCGGTAATCCGGACCTCGGTCTCGCGTCGCTGCAGAACTACGACCTGCGCGTCGACTGGACCCCGTACGAAGGCGGTCTTGTCTCCGCCTCGTGGTTCAAGAAGGACATCGAGGACCCGATCGAGTACGTGCAGCGGATCGTCTCGTTCAACTTCACGACGGCCGTCAACTACCCGCACGGGCAGATCGACGGGTTCGAGTTCGAAGCTAGACAGGATCTCGGCATCCTCTCGGAATCGCTGGACGGCCTTTCGATCGGCGCGAACGCGACCCTCATTCACTCGATCGTTCGCTTGACCGACGCCGAGCGAACTCGCTTCGGCTCGCCCGCGATCGGTGTGGACATCGCCAATCGCGAGATGACGAATGCTCCCGATCACCTGGTGAACCTCTACCTCACCTACGATCTGCCCGAGACCGGGACCCGTGCGTCACTCTTCTACACGATCCAGGGCGACACGCTCATCACCGGTGCCGGCGAATCGGTCGGCAACTTCGTGCCGAGCATCTACGCGAAGACCTTCGACACGCTGAACTTCAACCTCACGCAACGGCTGACCAGCTTCATGCAGTTGTCCTTCGGCGTGAAGAACATCACGAACCCGGAGATCGAGACCGTCTATCGCTCGAAGTTCATCGGTTCCGATGTTCGAACGACCTCCTTCACGCGCGGCATCGAGTACTCCATCGGTATCGGTGGCGAGCTGCGCTTCTGACTACCTCGCGATCCAACCCCACGACTCCCGACCTCGCCCTCGAGAAGGCAAGACCTGCCATGAATGCAGACTCGACAACTCCGCCGAACCCGACCCGATTCCAGTGGCTTCGAGCCATCGCGATCAGCTCTGTGACGGCCGGCGCCCTGCTGGCGCAGGGCGCAACCAAGGACGCGATCGAGAACACCCGCAATGTTCTTCGCGAGTGGTCCGAGAACCGCCGGATCCTCTCCAAGGAGCGTCAGAAGTGGGCGTTGGACAAGCAGACACTCGAGCAGACGATCGATGTGAATCAGCGCGAGGTCGAGGGTGTGCGTGAGCGCATCCGCGAAGCACAGGCGAGCGTGACCGATGCCGACAAGAAGAAGGCGGAACTCAACGCCGAGAAGGATGCACTCGCGAACACGGCCGCGAGCCTGATCGAGACCATCGCCGGTCTCGAGGCGCGGACCCTGGCATTGATGCCGCGGCTGCCGAGTCCGATCCGCGAGAAGCTCAAGAGCCTCTCCAATCGCATCCCCAAGGAAGCGGCGAACACCACCCTCACCCTCAACGATCGTTACCTGAACGTCATCGGGATTCTCAACGAGGTGAACAAGTTCAACCGCGAGATCTCGGTCGAGAGCGAAGTGCGGCAGCTCGAGGACGGCTCCTCCGTGCAGGTGACCGCACTCTATGTCGGCATCAGTCTCGGCTACTACGTCACCGCGAAGGGCGATGCGGCGGGCATCGGCATGCCGACCGCCGCCGGGTGGGAGTGGCAGGCAGTGGACGCCAAGGCCGCACCCGCGATCGCGCAATCGATCGCGATTCTGAAGAACGAGGCGGTGGCGGCTTATGTCCCGCTTCCGGTCCGGATCCAGTGAGCCGAACGAGGACACCACGATGAACACTCGTCTACCAAACATCGTCGTCATGGGGCTCGCGATCGCACTTCCGGTCGCCGGACTCCGATCTCAGGACGACGTGCAGACCGATCGCTTCCAAGGTGCCGGCGCGGAGCTCGAGCAGCGACTGCGTGAGAGCGTTGAGGAGCTGAATGCCGAGCGGAAGCGGATCGCCGAACTGCAGCTACCGCTGGCGGCTCGGGTCACCGAGTCCGAGAACGCGCTGATCGCCATCCGCAAGGAGTTCCTCGATCTCACGAGACAGTTGGACTCCCGCGTGAACGACGTGAACAACCTCCGCAAGGAGGTCGAACAGCGCCGGGCCGAGATCGGCTATCTGTCCAACTCCCTCGACGACTACGTGCGCAACTTCGAGGCGCGACTCCACATCACGGAGTTGCAGCGATACTCGAAGGATCTCGAGACGGTGAAGCTCGCACCCGAGTCGCCGGACCTCACGCAACGTGAGATCTTCGGTGTCCAGGCCGGGCTGCTCGCGACGTCTCTCGATCGCTTGGAGGACTTGCTCGGCGGCGCGAAGTTCGCCGGCTCCGCTGTGGCGCCGAATGGGCTGGTGAGTTCCGGCAACTTCGTGGTGTTCGGGCCCGTCGCTCTCTTCGGCGCGGAGCGCGGCGGGGACGTCGGGCTCGCGGAGCAGCGCCTCGGATCTACGGAGCCGACGGTGATCCCCTACAGCGACCCGGCGCATACAGCCCTTGCGGCAGAACTCGTGCGCACCGGCGAGGGGCAACTGCCGCTCGATGCGTCGCTCGGCAATGCCTTCAAGATCGAGCAGACCAACGAGACCTGGCTCGAGCACGTCAAGGCCGGTGGCGTGGTCATGATCCCGATTTTCGTGCTGGCGGGACTCGCATTGCTCGTCGCCCTCTGGAAGTGGCTGACGCTCTCGCTGATCCGTCGGCCCAGCAAGCGACAGGTCACCGGGCTGCTCGATGCCGTGCGACAGCGCGACCAGGAAC
>JBFWUX010000026.1:0-9410 GCA_050247055.1 Dehalococcoidia bacterium | reverse complement strand
TCCAGTGGCAGGCGCTGGAGGCGATCCTCGCGCTCCTCAAGCCCGCGGTGGCGCAGCTCGTCACTTTGTTCGGCGAGCGGGGCGAGGTGGACTTCACGCAGATCGCGCACGGCGCGCTCCTTGCGCTCGGCACGCCGGAGGAGCCGACCGACCTCCTCCTTTCCATGGACTACCGCATCCACCACTTGCTGGTGGACGAGTTCCAGGACACGTCCAACTCGCAATGGGAGCTCTTAGAGCGGCTCACCGCCGGCTGGGAGCCGGGCGACGGGCGGACGGTGTTCGTCGTCGGCGATCCGATGCAGTCCATCTATCGGTTCCGCGACGCGCAGGTCGGCTTGTTCCTTCGCGCGCGCGACCACGGGCTGCCGAACGTGGAGCTCGAGCGCCTCACACTTTCCACCAACTTCCGCTCGCAGGGCGCCATCGTGTCCTGGGTGAACCGCGTGTTTCCTTCGGTGCTGCCTGCTCTTGAGGACGAGGCCGCGGGAGCGGTGGCGTATTCGCCGTCCGTGCCCTTCCATCCTTCCGATGCGGAAGGCGAGCCCGTGCTCCATGTGCTCGCCGATCGCGAGGCGGAGGCCGCGCGCGTGGTGGCGCTCGCCATGGAGGCGCGCGGGCGCACGGCGATCCTCGTTCGCAACCGCAGCCACCTCGATGCCATCGTGCCGGCGTTGAAGAAGGCGGGGGTGCGCTACCGCGCGGTGGAGATCGAGCAGCTGGGCGAGAAGCAGGTGGTGCAGGATCTCTATGCGCTGACGCGCGCGCTGACCCACCTCGCCGACCGCGTCGCGTGGCTCGCGATCCTGCGCGCGCCGTGGTGCGGGCTGACGCTGGAGGAGCTCTCTTCCTTCTTCGAGGGCAGGAACGAAACGATCTGGGAGCTGATGCAAGACCAGCCACGGCTTTCTCGCGTCGTCTCCGTCCTTCGTCCGTGCCTCGAGAACCGGCTGCGCGGGACGCTGCGCGATTGCGTGGAGGGCGCTTGGCTCGCTATGGGCGGGCCGGCGTGCGCGGAGGACGCGACCGATCTCGAGGACGCGGAGATCTATTTCGACGAGCTCGAGCGGCTGGAGGAGGCGGGGGAGCTGCCCGACTTTTCCCTCCTCGCCGAGAGCCTCGGCAAGCTCTACGCGCTGCCCGACGTAGAGGCCGGGCCCGAGGCGGTGGAGATCATGACCATCCACAAGGCGAAGGGGTTGGAGTTCGACACCGTCATCGTTCCTGGCCTGGATCGCATGCCGCGCTCGGGGCGAAAGCCGCTGTTCGCCTGGCGCGCTCTCGCCGGCGGGCGGCTGCTGCTCGCGCCGATCGACGAGACCGGCGGCGACAAGGAGCCGCTCTACCAATATGTAAGGCAGCTCGATCGGGAGGCCGAGGACATCGAGGCCGGAAGGCTCTTCTACGTCGCCGCGACGCGCGCCGAGTCGCGGCTGCATCTGCTGGGGTGCGTGAAGGTGGACGAGGACGGGGTGGTGAAGATGCCTTCGCGGCGGTCCTTGCTCGGGCTGGCCTGGCCGGCGGTCGAATCTTCCGTGCGCCTGCCCGAGGCGGCGGTCGGGGAGGAGGAGGCTGTCGTCTTGCCCGCGGGGGAGCTTCGCCGCCTGCCATCCGATTTTCAGATGCCTGCTGTTCCCCGGGCTGTGGAGTGGAAGGTTGTCGAAGAAGGAAGGGAGGAGGAGCCGATCGAGTTTTCGTGGGTGGGCGAGACCGCGCGGCACGTGGGGACCGTCGTCCATCGGTGGCTGCAGCGGATCGCGGAGGATGAGCTGCGCGGGTGGGACAAGGAGCGGATCGAGGGGTTGGTTCCCCAGTTCAGGCAGGACTTGGAGAGAAAAGGCGTGCAGACATCAGAGATCGAGATGGCTGCGGGGCTTGTGAAGACGGCGCTGGTGAATACGATTGAGGATGAGCGGGGGAGGTGGATACTCGGGCCGCATCAGGAGGCGTGGACGGAGTATCGGTTCCGGACGCGGGAGGGGAGGAGGTTGGTGGCGGATCGCCGGATTCGGGAGGAGGGCGGGGAGGAGTGGGTGATTGATTACAAGACGAGCCGACATGAAGGGGCTGATGTGGAGGGGTTCTTGGATCGGGAGAGGGAGCGGTACGCGGCGCAGTTGAAGCAGTACTCGGAGCATCTGGGCAACGCGAAGATGGGAATCTACTTCCCGATGTTGCGGGGGTGGCGAGAGTAAGGCTGGGGCAAAGAGCTCAGGGGCGCCAGGTGTTGATGGTGATGTGAACGCGGAGTTTGCTGAAACGCGCCTCAGAGTAGAGCGTGGCTAGAATACGATGCTTCTCTAGAAGCAGTGGATCCCGAGAACAGGCATTTCAAACGGGGGCGCCTCTATGGGCAAGTCGAATATCAGGAAACAACTGCCGGCGCTAAAGGTTAATCAGTGGCTACCTGGATGGAGTGCGGTTAAGTGGTCAAAGAAGGAGCACCGCGCCGAACCAGATCATTGGTTCTATCAGTTCAGCATAAGCGCTGGACATCTGAAAGCGCTAAGCGGCGTTCATAAGAGAACAACGAGAGATCGCATTACAGCGAGCCAGGACCTTGGCATCCAGCGACGCCATGAACAGGGAAGGTCAAACGAAATTGCTCGATTCGTGGAGTTTGGCTACCCGTGGTCGGAGCTCTCCGAGAAGCAGCGCGAGCAAGGCGACTACAGTGCGCTACGCAAGCCCGGGTGGCTTCCAACGGCCATTGTGGTGAATGTTCTTACTGCCAACGATGCTCGTAGGGGCCGAAAAGTAAAGCCATCGGATCTAGTTGAAGTTTCAGTGGGCAAGGATGGTCATGCAACAGTCACTTTGCCAGATGGTTTTACTGGTCGAGACTGGCAACCCCATGAGCTCCATCCCATTGAGGTGATTGATGGCCAGCACCGACTGTGGGCATTCGAGGAATCCAGCTTGCCAGACGATTTTGAGTTGCCAGTAGTTGCTTTCAAGGGACTTGACCTAAGCTGGCAGGCCTACCTCTTTTACACGATCAACATAAAGCCAAAACGAATAAACGCGAGCTTAGCGTTTGATCTGTACCCGCTTCTGAGGACTGAGGACTGGCTTACGAGGTTCGAAGGGCACATCATTTATCGGGAAACCAGATCACAAGAACTAGTCGATCTGCTCTGGGCACACGAGCGGAGTCCGTGGCATCACAGAATCAACATGCTCGGCGAGCCGGGCCACAAGGGCTTGATGGTGTCGCAGGCCGCTTGGATACGCTCGCTACTAGCTACATTCGTAAAGAGTTGGGAAGGTAGGGGCGCCCGAGTTGGAGGGCTGTTTGGTTCGCCGGTTGGCAAGGCTCTTGATACCCCTTCGTGGAGTCGAGCAGAGCAAGCTGCCGTACTTATTTTCCTTGGCGAGTCTTTCAAGAACGCGATCAAAGGTGCTCCCTATGCATGGGTAAAAGCCCTTCGATCACAAGAGCGGCCACAAGGCCTGCCGCCGACAATGGACTTGGCGTTCTATGGTCCCAATTCTCTGCTCAATCAAGACCAGGGAATCCGAGGTTTCCTCTACATTGTCAATGACATGCTTTATTCGTATGCCGACGAGATTGGATTGACGGAATGGGGTGGGGCAGGTGCAAATGAGGCCGAAGAAAAGGAAGTGACGACCGCCCTTCGTTCCCTTGAGAAGCAGTCGAAGTTGGGTAAGTTTGTGGATGAACTAACAGGCGCACTGGCCGCGTATGACTGGCGTGCATCTGAAGCTCCAGGATTGAGTGCTGACGAGGCCAAACTCAAGTCTGTGTTTAGGGGAAGTGGGGGCTACAGAGAGTTGCGGCTTGAGTTACTTCGGCACCTTGAAGTGCGTAAGGACAAGTTCTCCGAGACGGCGCACAAGATCCGTCGAGCTATTAGTTGACAGTGCTAGGCCCCAATCAACTAGCGGTAATCGCTAGCGCGGACAGTGCGGAACTACGCAAGCAGTTCCGGAAGGTTGTGTTGCAGTGGCCGAAGAATCGTTGGCTAGGCACCTCCAATCGATATGCTGTCAATACGATTAAGAAGCTCGAAGCCGATGTTCAAGCAGGCGCCTCGGTCCATCATTCACAGCTAAGTCTTTACATTGCTGCTTCGGTGGTAGTCCATTGCACTGATGGATGGAGCTACGTGGCGAGAGCGGTAGAGGCTGCGCTGTCTGGAGATACACATGCTGCCACCCACTTGGCTTACTACGCGGAGTTGCGGGCCGCAATGTCGATCTTGGCTGCGGCCGGCATTGGGGTGTTTGACAAGCGACACTATGTAATTGCGTCCGACAAGAAATGTCATCTCGTCAATGGACGCACCCATGCGTTCGCTTGGGAGGCACTTGCTCACTGGGCAAACCAACCCGGGGCAAGCAAGCTCGTACTTGAGGTTATCCAGCCAGGTGGTGTGTCACTGGAAGGCTGGTTAAAGCATTTCCCGGCCGCTACGGGCGCTGTGCTGCGTGGGAAGGTCGTAAGCAATTGGCTACTTGACTGGGGCCTAGATTTGAAGGTGTTCGTGGAGGATCGCGATGCTCGAAATTCGGCGAGCTACAGGCCGACGTCATTACCGATTACAGGTCGCCCGGATTTCATGCAGACGCTCGAGTTCCTAGAGGGATTCTGGTCATCCTTTGAGCCAACAGCTCTCAACGACTTCAGAATACTTGATCGGTTTCTACTTCGCAGAAGCTTGGTGCAGGCGTTTACTGCAACAAATGACGTCAGCCCACGTCAAGCCCCTCGCGCGTACATGAGGTTTATAGATATCGTGCTTCATGCGGTGGCTCCTGGCGATATGAGAGTAGAGGACTGGAGGGCATTTCTTGACGTAACGAAGGGCACCCAATCGGAACTGCCTATCATCGAGGCTGCCGCTAGGCGAATGAAACCAAGTTCCCCTATTTATCATTCAGAGGTGGTGGCCCGCGCCGCACTGCTCTTGCGAGTCGCAACTGGTGCGTCCAGGGCTCTATTGGAAATGTTGCCTACTGGTGAGCGCAGCGACCTTACATTTTGGTGGCAGGTGCTTGGGGAAGATAGAGGCTTCTGGCAGATGGGATCCGTCCCTTCTAATCTAGCGGACCTTTGGACAGACGTTGACATCGCAATTGCACAATCTAGAGGGTGGCGCGCTACTCGTGGATCTCGGCAAGCATTCCTGGCAGCGCATGCTCGATCTGCGCGGACGCTCAGCGAATGCGAACGAATTCCATTGTGGGGATTGGGACTGTGAAGTACATGGGTTCCAAGCGGGCCATGCTCACCAACGGTCTTGGGAAGACCTTAGATTTGGAGGTGCCCAAGGCAAAGCGTTTCGTCGATCTGTTCCTCGGGACAGGGGAGGTCGCGTCCTTTGTTGCACGTAATCATTCTGTGCCCGTCTATGGCGTGGATCTACAGGCGTACGGAGTTGTACTTGCTGGCGCCGTAATTGGGAGATGTGCGCCAATCGCATGGGACAAGCTTTGGACGAGGTGGTTTAGGAGGGCGCATGCCTTTGCGGCAAGATTCAAGGCCCCCAGGATCCTTCAGAGTTCTCGCCTAACGAAGCAACTAGCCCACGAAATGCGGGCTTGGTCAGCAGCGCAAGCAACGCTGCCACTTACAAGGGCATACGGAGGGCATTACTTCAGTGCGGAACAGGCCGTCTGGATCGACTCCTTCCGTGCTACGGTGCCGCGTGGTTCAGATAGGACCGTGGCGTTGGCGGCGCTGATTGCCGCTGCAAGTCAATGTATTGCGGCTCCGGGCCATACGGCACAGCCATTCCAACCAACGCGGAGCGCTGTTGAATTTCTTAAGGACGCCTGGCTCCGAGATATCGCGGTAAGAATCTCCACTTGCCTAATCGTGCTGTCAAAGCAGTATGCTCAAAAACTCGGCGCGGCTCGTGTCGCAGACGCGAATGAGATTGCAGATGCAGTCGAGCCGCATGACTTAGTGTTTGTTGATCCACCGTATTCAGCAGTTCAATACAGCCGCTTTTATCACGTACTTGAGTCCATTGCCCGTGGACTACGTGGTGACGTGAGTGGAATCGGGCGCTACCCAGATGCCGCCTACCGACCGAAGTCGCGCTACAGCCTCAAGTCAGATGCCGAAGATGCGCTCAATCAACTCTTGTTCTTGCTGTCCGCGAAGGGCGCGAGGGTAATTCTTACGTTCCCGGATCACGAGTGCTCCAATGGCTTGTCAGGCGATATTGTTCGAGCAATAGCACGGACCTATTTTCATATTAGGGAGCATTCGATTAATAGTCGCTTTAGTACTCTTGGAGGGCGCGGCTCCGGCGACGATAAGGTGGCTAGGCGAAGCGCTCGCCATGATGCAAGCGAGCTGATGCTTCTGCTGTCGCCCCGGTAGGATGCGACTATCTAGGTCACACATCAAACTGGCGGTTTGAAATGCCTATTCCTGATTATCAAACGCTGATGCTGCCTCTTCTAAAGCTCGCAGCCGATGGTAGCGAGCGCCGATTCAGAGACTCAATTGAGCAGCTCGCTCGGCAATTCAACGTCTCGGAGAAGGAACGTGCCGAGTTGCTGCCTAGCGGGACGGCGCCTGTATTCGACAATCGAGTCGGTTGGGCGAGAACCTATCTGAAGCAGGCAGGACTTCTGCAGTCTCCAAGGCGTGGGGTTTTTCAGATTACCGATCGCGGAAGGACGCTGCTTTCAACTAATCCGGAGCGAATCGACGCGGCGTTCCTGGACCGTTACGATGAATTTAGGGCGTTCCGTATGCGACGGCGCGATTCAGAACCAAGGTCATCCGAGCAGGCGGAACAGCGCCCTTCGGGCCAGGAGCAGGAGACTCCGGAAGACGCCTTGGCAAGTGCTTATCAGAAGTTGAGGAAGAATCTTGAAACAGAACTTCTCGACCAAGTTAAGGCGGCATCACCTGCTTTCTTTGAGCGCCTAGTTATCGACCTTCTAGTGGGCATGGGCTATGGTGGTTCAAGGCACGATGCGGGCCGCGCAATTGGGCGAAGCGGGGATGGTGGAATCGATGGCATCATCAAAGAAGACAAGCTTGGTCTGGATGTCATCTATGTGCAGGCGAAGCGCTGGGAGGGAACGGTAGGGCGTCCGGATATTCAGAAGTTTGCGGGAGCTTTGCAGGGTCTGAGGGCCAATAAAGGGGTCTTTATTACAACCTCGACATTCAGTCGAGATGCCGAAGAGTACGTCGCCTCGATCAGTTCGAAGATTATCCTGATTGACGGAGAGACTCTTGCTGGTTTGATGCTTGATCACAATGTGGGTGTTGCATCCGTCGGTGTGTACGAGCTAAAGAAGATAGATTCGGATTATTTTGAGGGAGACTGAGGTCGCCACTGTTGTGGGGCGATGGCCTTCTTCGCGCCTTCTTTCGGAAGATACGAGAAGAAGTTCTGTATCTAGTCCAACGCAATCGCCAGACGCTGGCAGCGGACCACCGTATCTGCAGCAAAGTACTCCGGCGCTGCCGGATCTGCCGGCACGTTCTCCACGCGATCTCCGCTGCCCCGAAGCCCGACTGCTATAATCCACCCCCGAAACTCGCCCAACCTAAAGCCGGTCGCACCCGGCTTTTTTATTTCCGGAATCCACTAAGTGATCGTCGCCTCCGGCATCGCCATGCAGTTCGGGGCCAAGCCCCTCTTTTCCAACGTCAACGTCAAGTTCGGCGGCGGCAACCGCTACGGGCTGATCGGCGCGAACGGCTGCGGGAAGTCCACGTTCATGAAGATTCTCGCCGGCGAGCTCGAGCCGAGCGCGGGCACGATCGCGATCGACTCTAACGAGCGGGTCGGCAGGCTGAGGCAGGATCAGTTCGCTTACGAAGAACAAAGAGCTCTCGACGTGGTGCTGCAGGGCCACGCGGAGATGTGGAGCGCGATGCAGGAGCGCGACGCGATCTACGCGAACGAGAACGCGAGCGAAGACGACTACGTCAGGGCGGCGGAGCTGGAGACGAAGTACGCGGAGTGCGGCGGTTACACCTCGGAAGCGAGGGCGGCGGAGCTGCTCCTCGGCCTCGGCGTCCCGAAGGAGCAGCACGACGGCCCGATGAGCAACGTGGCGCCCGGCTGGAAGCTGCGGGTGCTCCTCGCGCAGGCGCTCTTCGGCGACCCGGACATCCTGCTGCTGGACGAGCCGACCAACAACCTCGACATCAACAGCATCCGCTGGCTGGAAGACGTGCTGAACAAGAGAACCAGCACGATGGTGATCATCTCGCACGACCGGCACTTCCTCTCCAGCGTCTGCACGCACATGGCGGACGTGGACTACGGCGAAGTGCGCGTGTACGCGGGAAACTACGACGACTACATGGAAGCCGCCACGCTCGCCCGGCAGCAGCTGGAGAAGGACAACGCGAAGGCGAAGGACCGCATCGCGGACCTGGAGGACTTCGTGCGCCGCTTCCGCGCGCACAAGGCAAAAGCGCGCCAGGCGACTTCCCGGATGAAGCAGATCGAGAAGCTGAAGGTCGAGGACGTGAAGCCCTCCAGCCGCCAGTACCCCTTCATCCGGTTCCTGGTGGACCCGAAGGAGAAGCTCCACCGCCTCGCGGTGGAGGCGAAGGGGCTCTTCTACGGCAAGCTCGACCTGACCATCGAGGCGGGCGACAAGGTGGCGATCGTGGGCCCGAACGGCGTGGGCAAGACCACGCTCCTCCGCTGCCTCGCGGGACAGCAGAAGCCCGACGGCAAGGGCTCGGTGAAGTGGGCGGAGAAGGCGCGCCCCGGCTACTGGCCGCAGGACGCGGCTGAGGAGCTGAAGGCCGGCGAGACGCTCGCCGAGTGGATGAGCCGCTGGCGCCGGAAGGAACAAGACGAGCAGATCGTGCGCGCCACCCTCGGCCAGCTCCTTTTCTCCGGCGACGACCAGAAGAAGACGCTGGAGGTGATCTCCGGGGGCGAAGCGCAGCGCATGATCATCGGCAAGCTCGTCCTCACCCTGCCGAACGTCATGCTGCTGGACGAGCCCACCAACCACCTCGACATGGAATCCATCGAGTCGCTGAACACGGCGCTCGACAAGTACCCCGGGACGCTGGTCTTCGTCTCGCACGACCGCGAGTTCGTGTCCTCGCTCGCCACACGCATCGTCGAGCTCAAGCCCGACGGCACGGCGGTGGACTTCAAGGGCAACTACGAGGAATACCTCGCGGGCAGGACCGAGGCGCTCGCCGCCTAGGGGCCGCCCGGCCTGCCGGCCCCGGCGAACCCGTGCTACATTGGCGGCCGCGTGATCTGATGCGCGACCAGTTCAGGAAGAGAGTGACATGGCTACCGGTACCGTGAAGTGGTTCAACGACGCGAAGGGCTTCGGGTTCATCACGCCGGACGACGGCGGCAAGGACCTGTTCGTGCATCACAGCGCGATCCAGGCCTCGGGCTTCAAGTCGCTGAAGGACGGGCAGAAGGTCT
>JBFWUX010000025.1:0-10541 GCA_050247055.1 Dehalococcoidia bacterium | reverse complement strand
CGCCGGGGGCAAGCCCGTGATGTGCGGCTGGCTCGAGGACCGCTTCGGCGTTTCCTGGCAGGTCGTGCCGAAGGGAATCGACGAGTATTTTTCGGACAAGGACCCGAAGCGGGCCGAGCGGATGATGAAGGCGATCCACACCATGGTGAAGCTCGACCTCGCGAAGCTCGAGGAGGCGGCGCGATGAGCAAGCTGCGCGTGAACTGCTTCGCCATTTCGCTCGACGGCTACGGGGCCGGCCCGCGGCAGTCGCTGGAGAATCCCCTGGGCGAGGGCGGCATGGGGATGCACCAGTGGTTCTTTCCCACGAAGACCTTCCAATCCGTCGTGCTCGGCAAGGACGAGGGCGAGACCGGCCTCGACGACGACTGGGCGCGGCGCGGCACGGAGAACCTGGGCGCCTGGATCCTCGGGCGGAACATGTTCTCGCCCGGGCGCGGCGCGTGGGACGAAGCCTGGAAGGGCTGGTGGGGCGACAACCCGCCCTATCACGTGCCGGTGTTCGTGCTGACGCACCACGCGCGGAAGCCCCTCGAGATGGAAGGCGGCACCGTGTTCCACTTCGTGACCGGCGGGATCGACGAGGCGCTGATGCTCGCCAAGGACGCCGCCGGTTCCAGGGACGTGCGCATCGGCGGCGGCGCGGCCACCATACGGCAGTACCTGCAGGCGCGGCTCGTGGACGAGATGCACCTCGTCGTCTCGCCCGTCGTCCTCGGCTCGGGGGAGCCCCTGCTCCAGGGACTGGACCTCGTTGCCCTCGGCTATCGCGTCGTGGAGCACGCGATGTCGAAAGCGGCCATGCACGTTCGACTAGAGCGTGCAGGCAGCTAACCCTTTCAGGAGAAAAGCCATGAAATTCATGATTCTGGTGAAGGCGACGAAGGATTCGGAGGCCGGCGTCATGCCGACCGACGCGCTGATCAGCGAGATGGTGGGTTTTCACGAGGAGATGGCGAAGGCCGGCATCCTCGTGGACGGCGCGGGGCTGAAGCGGAGCGCCGAGGGCTGGCGCGTGAAATACGACAAGGGCGGCAAGCGCACCGTGGTGGACGGCCCGTTCACGGAGACGAAGGAGCTGGTGGCCGGCTACACCATCATCGACGTGAAGTCGCGCGAGGAGGCCCTCGCCTGGACCAAGCGCTTCCCGAATCCGTCGAACGACGGCGGAGCTTGCGAGATCGAGGTGCGGCCGTTCTTCGCCCTGGAGGACTTCGAGCAGGGCCCCGGCGTCGAGAAGGCGCGCGAGATCGGGCTGCAAAGGAGCTAGTCATGATCCAACCCTATCTGTTCTTCGAAGGCAGGACCGAGGAAGCGCTCGAGTTCTACAAGAAGGTGCTCGGCGCGAAGGTGCAGGGCTTGATGCGCTACCAGGACAGCCCCGAGCAGTCCACGTTCCCGGACGGGTCCATGCCGCCGGCGGACAAGGTCATGCACTCGGCTTTCACCGTGGGCGAGTCGCTCATCATGGCCTCCGACGGCATGTGCAGCGGCAAGCCGACGTTCAGCGGGTTCTCCCTCTCCTATCCCGCCAAGGACAAGGTCGACGCCCGCAAGCGCTTCGACGCGCTTTCCATGGGCGGGCACGTCAACATGCCCTTGAGCGAGACCTTCTTCGCCGAGGCCTTCGGCATGGTGCAGGACAAGTTCGGCGTGTCGTGGATGGTCATCGCCGGGCAGAAGGAGGTTCCGCAATGAAGTACCTGTGCCTCGTGTACGGCGAGGAGTCGAAGATGCGGGAGGTGGACGACCTGCATTGCCTCGCCTTCGACCAGTCCGTGCGCTCGAGCGGCCAGTGCATCGCCTCCGAGGCCCTGGAGCCCGTGGCGACCGCCACCACCGTGCGCGTGCGCGGGGGGAAGGTTTCAGTTACGGATGGCCCCTTTGCCGAGACGAAGGAGTGCCTCGCGGGGTTCTACTTAATCGAGGCTAGGGATCTGAATGAGGCGATCCAGATCGCTTCGCGGATTCCGCCGGCGCAGATCGGGAGTATTGAGGTGAGGCCGGTGAGGCCGATAAGGGAGGCGCCGAATGCGCATCGGGACACGGACAGATATGTCTAGGTGGTATTGAAATCGTTGTAGGGCGTCTCAAGGACCACTGCGACATAGAGCTCGAGCAGGGTCTGTCGAACCGCATCGTCCTCACGGACATAGCGCACCTTCATTCCTGAGATGCGTTGTTTGGCTTCTTTGAATGCCGCATTGAAGCGAGCATCATTCATCAAATCCTTGCGCGATCCCTCCTTCCTGTAAGTGGGCTTAAGTTTCCCAGTCGCCTCTCTTGCGAGCTTAAACGCAAAGCTAGCTTGCTCAGACCCGCCCCACCGGTGTAGGTCCAAGCGCCTCGCTATATCCTTGCCTCGACCTACGTAGAGGTGCTTCTCACCCTCCGAAAGGAGGTATATGCCAGGAACCCCTCGAGGCACGGAACTGAGCCGACTGGAGGGGGCATGCTGCAACTTCCAGCATGCGTTGGCTAGGGCCTGCGCAATGTCAAGAAAGCGCTTATCTATGTCAGTCTTCAGGCATTGCTTATGTATGCTCATAGCGCAGGTAGTGATCACCACTCCAGATATAAATTGGCAGCGACATTATGAACACTAGTCTCCAAAGCAGTACGTTGGGTAACGCTCTCGTCGTAGTGAACGATGAGCCATATCTACTTTGGGAATGGGAGCTAAAGAAGAGAAATCTTGAGTTTCTCAACGGCATCGATTCCGAGCACTTCAATTTCCTATTGGATCTCTTCGCCTCCGCACAGGATACAAAGCGCGCCTCAGTTGGTGCGCGCACGACACTTCACCACTCACTGGAAACACTATTCTCACTACTCGGTGCCATGCTCCAAAGTCCGTCTTGCGTCTATGGCTGGCTCAGCCGGTGCTCAACTCCGCTTCTGCGAGACGTAGTTAGGCGGATTGACCGGAAGGACGAGGGTCTCTTTCGCGTGTGGCGTATTTCTGCTCCTTCTTGGCATGAACTAGCTTCGCTAGTGTTTAGGCACTATGCAAGCGGCACCGAGAAGCAGGCGACGACAACGAAGCAGTTTGGCGAACTTTGGGCCCGATTGGCACATGACTTCGCGAATGAAGATCACATCGACGAGTACAACAGCATTAAACACGGTTTCCGGGTCAAACGCGGTGGCTTTACATTGAGGGTCGGCCCTGAACGCGAGAAGGGACTGCCAGCCAGTCAGGCGGACCTGACAACAATAGGGTCCTCCGAGTATGGATGTTCATTCTTTCGGATTAGCAGATTAGGCTCGGACGGAAGTCGCAACCTTCGATCTAGCAGAGTCTCATTGAACTGGCATATCGAAAAGGATCTTCTACTAATTCAACTAGTCGCCATGTCCATTCACAACGTTGTAAGCGCGTTGCAGATTATTAACGGCATCCCCGCAGAAACAGTTCGGTTCGTACGACCGGAGGACGATGAGGCTTTCGAGCGCCCTTGGAGGCTCGCTAGCGGCGTGTTTCAGGCAACCATTGATTTCAAGATCAACGAGGAATTGATTCCGCATACAACTAGGCACGATTTGGTGACGCGAATGATCGAGACTATGACTCGGATGACAGAGAGCAAGTAGAACATTTTCCACCACCCCTCCAACCTGACGCCTGCGGGGAGCAGGTCACGCTTCCTAAGCGGTGGATCTCTTTGGGTACGTTACCTTAACTGCTGGCAGCATGCGAAGTTGGAGTCTGAAACGCCACGCAAGAACAATGTCAACTCTGCGCTCCTCATTTGTGACCGGGCGCCAAGATACTGAGACGTAAGTGTCACCAAGTCTGGTGAACTCTAAGCGACGCAGAGACTGCATCATCAACAGATAGGACGCACCGCTTGGAATCGGAGCGTTAAACACTGCAACTTCTCCGACATTTCCAAGGTATCCCTCATGTCGCTTAAACCGAGCATCTCGCGTTAGCGCCAGACCGTAAGGGGGACTCTTGCCCCTTTCCCACTCGCTATTCGTCCAATCCCAGATCCAAGACGGTATGGTGGGATTCTCGACCAAGAGAATAGCCTGATACCCACCAGAAACGGCTATATCTCGGAAACGTTTCACGTGCGCCCAATAGCGCTCCGCCGTCGATCCGTCGGCTACGTCCGCGTTCGCTTTCCGAAGGATGTCGGCCATTACGAATGCTGCAACGTGATGCTTGATCGTTCTAGCAAACCAATCATCTTCGTTGACAGCTAACTGAGCCATCACCGGCTCCGTAAATTCTCCCTTGTCCCGTCTTGCTAGGACGGCGGTACGTTCTTCCCCTGCTTCCTCAGTAGCTACAACCTCCTCAAACAACTTCACTGGGAAACCAGCCGTTTCTCTGGTAAACGCTAGAGACGAGCACCACGCGGCAATCTGCCGCAATCGCCTATCACTTACCTCCGCAACTCGCAGTGCCTCACCTCGTATCGCATCGATACGCTCAGACACTGATGCAAGTCCTGCTCGCGCCTGATCTCGCGCGGCCCTAAAGTCTCTCTCATTGTTGGACTTGCGTGTTAGGCATGTGAACAAGCCTGCAAAGTCGTTAAAGTCGGTTGATTCCAGTCGCTCGCGATAACCCGCTAAATCCCTACCGAGCTCTCTTAGGTTCTCGTCATCGTTGTTGACCCAACCGCGTAAGACTTCGTCCACACTTGCAACTGGTGCCCATCGTGTAGTTACGAGGAAAGTGAGGAGTAAAAGCTGTCCGTCCCGCAGTGAGGCTAGATCGTTTGCGCCCCAGCCTCCATAAACCCATCCGCTAACCCACTCTCCTTCGGTAAGGGCGCTCACGCGCTCCACCCAGTTGTCCAAAAGGGCGCGATACCCACTTCTATAAGCGCTGGCCGCATACGATTGCCGCAGCATGGACGCCAGTAAGTCCCCCGGTCCACGAACCGGTCTTAGATTGCCGCTCACACTGCCCTCGCGCAGAGGTCTGCCCTCGATCATGGAATGAAGTATGTGCGCCGCTAACGAGCTGTCGCACTCGCAACGACGCCCCCACAAGACCAGGACATACATCGCGACGCAGCAAGTATCCGTCCAGAGATTCCGTATACAAGCTGCAAACACTGCTTTCGGTGCATTCTGTTCATTCTGAAAGGCCTCAACATCTACGTGACGCCTTGCGTCCTCCCATGATTGCCTCAGCAGCTCAACAGTTATGGACTTCTCACCTCGCAGCATGAAATCCACGTCAGCGTACCTAAATTCAAGCTGCGCCCACCACTTCAGCAGCACGTCGCACCACCATTCGGCCCCCGCCCTGTCTCCTCTGTGGACTGCCGCAAGCAGCATCACCAAGGTCTCGAGCAGATGCTCCTGATAGTAGATGCCACAGCCCTGCAGTTCGGCCCAATTCGGAGTCTCACTTCGAAGAGGCGGGAAGCGTTCATTCTTTATAGACGTCCAAGCACCAACCAGCGACACTTTGGCACTTTCGTAGAAGCCTCGCTGAGGGGGCTTAAGCGTGTGCATATTGCAGGCGTCGTGGACTGCAACTCCCTGCTCCTCCGCGACCCGTGACCACCACTCGCCAAGGCGCCTTTCGTACACGGGCAACATGCGCACGGTGTGCGCCAGAATCTCAACGTGTCCACGCTCGAGCAAGCGCGAGAACATCCTCAGAGGCACGTACGCCAACTTCTCGACATAGGTCCGCCTAATATCGGGAGTAGCCGCAATTGCATCAAATATGCCAAGGAGTCTTCGAGACCACACCCTATACGCTGATGTATCAGCCCAGTGATTCGCCGCTGGTAGCCGTGCATAGCTCTCATCTCTCCCTTGAGGATCTGCAACCACACTCGACTCCAACAACAACACATACAGATCTACCAACTCGTCGACCTTCTCGTCAAACGCGAGCTCGTCCGAACTGGCCAAGGCGTGTCTGGCCCCAGCTTCCATGTCCTCAAGTACGTCCGATACAGATAGATCAAACGGCCTTTTCGGCAGCTTTCCAAAACGGAAGCTGCATCGCACCAGCCAACTTTCGAATGCACGGATTCCTACGGGACCATCGATGGCCGAAAGCGCTACTTCACCCGTGTACTCATCTCCTGGTGCAAGCGGAAATAGGAGCAGAGGCGCATCCTCGGCAGTTGGTTGCCCACCATGTTGACCCTGCGCGACTCGCGCCCTCCTCAGCCATCGGGAAGCTACCCAGCGCAACGGAGCAAACCAGACATCTAACAGAGACGTTTCTCGCCCGACGCGACGAGTGCAGATCGCGTTACCGAATCCGGATCCAGCGGGGCCGAGAAGTATCTTTGGTTCGGTTTCAACTCCACTAGCCCCAAATGCCGGGCCTGGAAGGATCTGATTCTCAACGGCAGTAGCAAAGATCGCGCGTCTCAAGTTTTCACGAAGCTCAGACGGCCAAGCGACATTGATTGCGTATCTCTGCAAAATCTCCTTCCGCTTATGTGGCAGAAGGAAGTCAAATGTCCTCACCAAGAAGAACGCCGTAAGCACCACATTCACCAGAAACCATGCGGAATCTAACCCCACCCAAACGAGCACAGTTCCTGGATTCACGTAAGGTAGTACAACGTGATGGACGCCCATAAGCGCAACTAAGCCTATCGAGGCCAATCCGACGAGCAGGGCAGCCGAATCGTGCAAGTACACGTACAGTGTCGCCTTTGCACTTGTCTTACCTTGCACAAGGAGCGCGACGAAACCAATGACGATTGGATACACAAGAGCGACTACCGTCGCCTGAGTAGTCCATAGGGCCGATAAGTACGCAATCGCATCCGCAAGACGAAACGGAAGCTGTCTCCAGACCTGGGTACTAAATTCGTAGCCGACCGCAAGACCAGAAAGTAGGATTGCCAGCAGGAACCAGTTTAAGACATGCCGAATGGGATCCTCGGCGCTTTCCACTATCGCTTTCTGCAGTCGTGGATACGCGAGATCCCTGCGGACTTGGTTATCTCTTAGCCACTCGCTTTCTTCTCGTTGAACCCGCCGGGCAAGAGAGTCAGCAATCCAACCAATCACAACGTTTATAGCCCCTCGAGTGACAAGGGTTCTTTGTACTATAGATAGGCGTTGACAGCCACACGCGAGATATGGCTAGTGGCGAAAGAACTGGAACTGCAACCGCCGCGTTGGCAGATGTTGCGCGTGCGGCTACCTCATCGCCGCGTTAATCTTCTCCAACATCGCCGCCCCAGGACACAACTCCTTTTCAGATAGCTGATTAAACGGCGCCTGATAAGTATTCAGATGCGCATGCAAATCCTCCGCATCCGGCGCCAGATACAGCAACCCCGTCAACACCTCCCCCTTCTCCGCCGCCCGGGCGATATGGGTAATGGCGTTGATCTTGTCCGTGGGATCGAAGTCATCCCCCAGCTTCCGCAGCTTGATGATCGACCCGTCATGCTGCGGCACCTCGATCACCCCGCCCTCCGAGTAATCCACGGTGATCGCATCCCGCGACGGCCAGAAGTCCAGCCGGTTGACCGCCTCGTTGTGTTCACGAACGTAGTCGTAGCTCTTGGTGGACCCAGGATGGTTGTTAAACGCAACGCAAGGCGAAATCACGTCGATGAACGCAGCGCCTTCATGAGCGATCGCCGCCTTCACCAGAGGAACGAGCTGTTTCTTGTCGCCTGAGAAGGACCGGGCTACGAAAGTAGCTCCCATCAACAGAGCCAAAGACACCGTATCCACCGGCGAATCGGTGTTCACCGCCCCCTTCTTCGCCTTCGACCCCTTGTCCGCGGTAGCGGAAAACTGGCCCTTGGTCAGCCCGTACACCCCGTTGTTCTCCAGGATGTAGGTCATGTTCACTCCGCGCCGCATGACGTGCGCGAACTGGCCCAAACCGATCGAAGCCGAATCCCCGTCCCCCGAAACCCCGAGGTAGATGAGATCGCGGTTCGCCAGATTGGCCCCGGTGAGAACCGAGGGCATCCGCCCGTGCACGGTGTTGAACCCGTGGGAATTCCCCAGGAAGTAATCCGGCGTCTTGGACGAGCAGCCGATTCCGGAAAGCTTCGCCACCTTGTGCGGCTGGATGTCGAGCTCCCAGAAGGCCTGGATCAGGGCCGCGGAAATCGAGTCGTGCCCGCAGCCGGCGCACAGAGTACTAACCTTCCCCTCGTAATCCCGCCGGGTGAACCCCAGCTTGTTCTTCGGCAGGGTCGGATGGTGAAGACGGGGTTTCGCGACGTAGGTCATGCGGCCTTGTCCCTCTTGATCGGCCGCACGTTGAGCGTGGACACGATCTCGGAAATCTCCCTGGCGATGAAGCGCGCCGTGATCGGCGTGCCGTCGTAGTGCAGGACGGAAATCAGCGAGGCCGGGTTGATGTGGGCCTCGTTGACCAGAAGGGTCTTCAGCTGCGCATCGCGGTTCTGCTCCACGACGAACACCTTGGTATGCGACTGGCAGAAGTCGTAGATCTCGTCCTGGAACGGGAACGCGCGCACGCGCAGGGCGTTGACGAAGATGTTCTTCGCCGCGAGCGCCTCGAGCGCCTCGTGCATCGAAGGCGATGTAGAGCCGTAGTAGATCACCCCGAAGCGCGCCGGCTCCTTCGAGGGCGTGAGCACGGGCTTCGGCACCAGGGTCTTGGCGAAGTCGTGCTTCTTCAGCAGCCGCTGCATGTTGTACTGGTAATCCGGCCCCGCCTCCGAATACACCGCGTAGGCGTTCTTGCTGGTTCCGCGCGTGAAGTAGGCGCCCTTCGAAGGATGGGTCCCCGGGTAGGTGCGGAACGGAATCCCGTCGCCGTCCACGTCCAGGTACCGCCCGAACTCCTTGCCCGCCTCGAGCATCTCGGCGGTCATCACCTTGCCGCGGTCGTACTTGCGCGAGTCGTCCCAGGCCAAAGGCTTGCACAGCCGCTGGTTCATGCCGATGTCCAGATCGGTCATGAGGAAGACGGGCGTCTGCAGCCGCTCGGCGAGATCGAGGCAATCCGCCGCCATGGTGAAGCACTCGTGCGGATCCTCGGGAAACAGGAGCACGTGCTTGGTATCGCCGTGCGACGCGTAGGCGCAGGCCAGGACGTCCGACTGCTGCGTGCGCGTGGGCATGCCCGTGGACGGCCCGCCGCGCTGCACGTCGATCACCACCGCCGGGATCTCGGCGAAGTAGGCGAGCCCGATGAACTCGCTCATGAGCGAGATCCCCGGCCCCGAGGTCGCGGTGAACGCGCGCGCCCCGTTCCACCCTGCCCCCGTCACGATGCCGATGGACGCCAACTCGTCCTCGGCCTGGATGATGGCGAACTTGTTCTTCCCGGAATCCTTGTCCACGCGCAGCCGCGAGCAGTAGCGCTGGAAGGCCTCCGCCAGGGACGAAGACGGCGTGATCGGGTACCACGCGCACACCGTCGCCCCGCCGTACACGCAGCCCAGGGCCGCGGCAGCGTTGCCCTCCATGAAGATCTTGTCGCCCACCGCGTTCGCGCGCTTCACCTTGAGGCCGAGCGAACCCTTCAGCTTCTCCTGCGCGAAGTTGAAGCCCATCTGGAAGGCGTCCACGTTGGGCTTGAGGAGCTTTTCCTTCCCCTTGTACTGCTCGCCGATCAGCTCGGCGATCACCCCGGGCTCGATGTCCATGAGCGAGGCGAGCGCGCCGATGTACATGATGTTCTTGAAGAGCTGGCGCTCGCGCGCGTCGGTGTAGGTCTGGTTGCAGATCTCGGTCAGCGGCACGCCGATCACGTGCACGTCGTCGCGGAACTTCTGCGGCGGCAGCGTCTTCGTGCTGTCGTAGAAGAGGTAGCCGCCCGGCTCGATCTCCTTCAGGTCCTGGTTCCAGGTCTGCGGGTTCATGGCGACCATCAGGTCCACCCCGCCGCGACGGCCCAGGTGGCCCGCCTCCGTCACGCGCACCTCGTACCAGGTGGGCAGGCCCTGGATGTTGGAGGGGAAGATGTTCCGCGGCGAGACCGGGATCCCCATGCGAAGAAAACTCTTCGCGAAGAGCTCGTTTGCCGAGGCCGAGCCCGAGCCGTTCACGTTGGCGAACTTGACGACGAAGTCGTTGGCCGCTTCGATGCGCTTCATCCTCAGGCCGCCTTCCGCTGCGTGCGGTTCCGGCACCCGGGGCCGGCGTGGGTCATCTCGATGAGGAACTTCTGCATGTCCCAGGCGCCCGTCGGGCAGCGCTCGGCGCACAGGCCGCAGTGCAGGCACACGTCCTCGTCCTTCACCATCACGCGCCCGGTCTTCAGGCCGTCCTGCAGGTAGAGGTCCTGGGTCAGGTTCTTTGCCGGCGCGCTGAGGCGCGTCCTCAGGTCCTTCTCCTCGCCGTCCTGCGTGAAGGTGATGCAGTCCATCGGGCAGATGTCCACGCAGGCGTCGCACTCGATGCACTGCTTCGCCGCGAACACGGTCTGCACGTCGCAGTTGAGGCAGCGCTGCGCCTCCTTCCAGGCCGTGGCCGGGTCGAAGCCGAGCTCGACCTCGGTCTTCACGTTCTTCAGCACCACCTTGATGTCGCGCCAGGGCACCTTGTAGCGCGCGTCCGGCGCGATCTCGCTGTCGTAGCTCCACTCGTGGATGCCCATC
>JBFWUX010000024.1:0-10735 GCA_050247055.1 Dehalococcoidia bacterium | reverse complement strand
CCAGGCCAAGGAGCAAGCGCTCGATGCAGATGCCAGGCGTGAACTTCGACAGCATCACAGCAAACCACTGCTCGAAGCGATGCGCCCATGGCTCGTTGAGCTGGGCAAGACCGTGCTGCCCAAGAGTGCTCTGGGTAAGGCCATCGGATACATGACCCGGCACTGGGATGCACTCACCCGCTTCTGCGACGATGGCCGCAGCGAGATCGACAACAACCGCGTCGAGCGACAGATGCGCGGCGTAGCAGTCGGGAGGAAGAACTGGCTCTTCGCCGGATCAGCGGCGGGCGGACAGCGCGCCGCGGTGGCCTACTCGTTGATCGGCACCTGCGGCTTACTTGGTGTCGAGCCGTGGGCGTACTCAAAAGATGTGCTGCAGCGCCTCGCCGAAGGGGGTGACCCGGCAACGCTCACGCCGCGGCTGTGGCGGTCGGCGCGGGCCGAGAGCTGACCCAGGGATCGGTCATCTCGGGTGCTCAACTGCCGGGGTGGATGTAGCGGGCGGTTACGTTGGCGCACCGTCGGCCAGGCCATCCCTCGGCAGGTTGCACCTCTGCAGAGCTCGCTTCTGTTTCGCCTGGCGGGGACATCGAAGGCCGCGCATCGGCACTTGACCACCATGAAGTTCAACGGCACACTCGGCATCTCCTAACCCCGTGTCCACTGAAACGGGGCAAGGTCATAGATGGCTGGATCTAGTCTACATTCCCGATGTTCGCGTCGGTCCATGCGCGATTACCATCCGTCAGGACCCCCCTCGGTGTCGCTCGCATCATGACCGGCGGAAGCGTAGTCCGTCCAAGAACGGGAAGTCGTGGCCTCGCAACCAGCTGCTCAGTCGTCCTCTCCTGACGCCATCCTCCATCGCCATGCCCGGCTGCGCGGGGAGTTGGCGCGTTCGATCCTCGATTTGCGCGAGAAGGCGCTCGGGCTCTCCTTCGATGACGCAGCCGCGCTCTTGCTGCGCGCAGCCAATCGTCTGCGCGCGCACTGCTTCGAGATCCTGGTCATCGGCGAGTTCTCACGCGGCAAGTCCGCCTTCATCAATGCGTTGTTGGGCCAGAAGCTACTGCCCAGCGGGCTTCGGCCGACGACGCCGGTCATCACCGTGATCCAGAGGGGCGTGCCAGGTACGTCGACGATCTACTTGCGCAACGGCAAGACGATCCGCCCTGGCGCCGAGGAACTGTTGGAACTCCTGAACGGCCGTGCGCCCAACGCTGCGCAGGTCGAGCGCGTCGAGATCGGAAGTGACCATCCGTTCCTCGAACATGGCGTGAGGATCGTCGACACACCCGGGGTCAATGACCTCAATTCCTTGCGCGAGGATGTGACGCTCAGCTACCTGCCCAAGGCGGACGCAGCGATCTTCCTCATCGACGCGAAAGCACCGCTGACGGCAACGGAGAAGCGCTTCCTCGAGGGCCAAGTCTTCAAGCACCACATCGATCAGGTCTTCTTCGTGATCAACAAGGCCGACCAGTTGCGGCCGCCCTACAGCGCTGATGTTCTGCAACTGATTTTGCGACGCGTTGAGGATCTGGTCGGCAGTCGCATCGCCGAGACGCGGGTCTTCGCGTTGGCAGCCAAGCCTGCGCTGGAAGCATCGCTCGCAAGTGATGTCGCGGGCAGAGAGGCCTCGCGCCTACCGCTGCTGGAGAAGGAACTCGGGACATTCCTGGCGCACGACCGAGGTGCGACAGTGGTGCGACGTGCGAGCCAGGAGTGTAGTGACGCGCTGTCCAGCCTCCAGGTCGCCGTCGAACTGGAGATCGAGAGTCTCGAGTTGTCGACAAATGACGCCAGGTCCAAGTCGGACCAAGTCACGACGGAACTCGTTTGCATCCGTCGGCGACTGCAGGTGGCCCACGATCGCTGGAAGGAAACAACTGCGAGCATCCGGGATGAGGTGCTCGCGGCGGTCCGCAACCAGGCGACGGATGGGTTCAACCAGATCCTCGCCGAACTCGAAGGGGTTGCTCCGGAACTCTATGTGACCAGGGGTGACTCCCTGCGCGAGGGAGCCGAATCTCAGTTGCGCCAAGTGCTGACCGGGGCGACCTACAACGCGAAGGAATACTTGGACAAGCGCATGCGTGCGGAGGCGGAGCGGCTGATCGAATCCACGGATGCGATGGGAAAGGAGGGATTCGAGTTGTTGCACATTCCCTACGCCTCGACCGCTACGCAAGTCGATCTGATCCAGCCGCGCATGTCTCGCAGCGCCCCGATCACGGGTCTGACCCTGGGTATCGGCACCGTTGGACTGATCGCGGCGTCGTTCTTCGTCGGGCCGTTGGCGGCCGTCATCACAGGTGTTGTCGCTGGCTGGGGTCACAGGTTATGGGCGGAGTCGGGCGCGGACAAGAAGAGAGGCATCCTCAGCAAGTCTCGCGCTCAGGCAAGGCATGACTTGGCCGGTCTCGAGAAGGCCCTCCACGAATCTCTCCTGAGCTTTGCCGAGCAGGTTTGGGAGGCTGCGACGCAACGACTGCGAACACAGGTTGAGTCCCTGAGTACGACAGCAGAACGGATGCACGGCAAGCGGCAACGGGTCGAGCAGGACTCTTCGGAGCGGCGGCGACTGCTGCTGGAGGTCCGTGCGTCGGGGGAGTCGGTCCTCGCATCGATTCGCGCGACACTTGCGGAAGTCTGAGTCATGGAAACCCAGAAGCCCGTTTCGCTCGCGATAGTCGGCCCATTCTCCTCGGGGAAGTCGACCCTGCTCAACGCCCTGGTAGGCGAGACGGTGCAGTCGATGGGCGTGCTACCTGAGACATCGATGTTGTCGCACCTGACTTGGGGCGCAACCCGAGCTGGGCGGATTCACATGGCCGATGGTCGGATCGTCGAGGGCACGTTCGAGGAAACGCGAGCGCGAATCACCGAGCTTGAGCAGAGCGGTGGGGTTGGAGCCGTGAATCACTTGGAGCACTCCCTGCCGCAGAACTTCCTTCAGCACTTGCACCTGTGGGACACACCCGGACTCAACTCGACCTACCTCCATCACGACATCGTGGCGGAACGAGCGATCCGGACGGCGGATATCATCCTCTGGGTCACACCCATCGACGCCGCGGTTACCCGAGAGGAAGTCGAGAAGATCGCCAAGAGGAAACCCGCTACCACGCCCATGCTGGTCGTGGTCAATAAGACGGACTTGGCAGAACCGAATGAGCTGGCGGATGCCATTGCTGCCATCCGCCTGGACCTGGCCGGCGTTGCCACATCGGTGCACCCCACCACTGCGCTCTCGGCATACGAGAGAGCTAGTGGACATGATACGAGCTTCGTGGGCGACGATGGCATTGCTGACCTGCGTAGGTCGATCGCAGAGCATGTAGCCTCAGTGCATGCAATGCGCGCTCGCACGGCTCAAGAAACTCCAAGAGTTCGATTGAAGCCAAGCGAGTTCGAGTGCCCCAATTGCTCGGAGATATGCGAATCCACTGACTTGTTCTGCGTGTGTGGGCGGGACCTCTCCGACCAGTTGAGGGAGTGCGCGCGCTGTGGATCCAAGAACGTCCTGCGTCGTGACCGCTGCCGGAATTGCAACGTGGTGTTTGCTACGGCGGAAGAAAGCGACGAATTAGAGCGTTTGGCCCTGGAGGACCTCGCCCAACTTAATCTGTCTGCGGCATCTGCTAAGCTGACGCTGTCCACGCAACTCGACCCCGCCGTGGCAGGACGCCATGATTTGGCCAAGTCTATCGAGAGGTCTGCTGAGGCACTGCAGGATCTCGTGGTTGCAGCGGCGTTCGCGGTGAAGGGATCGCCGGCGATGTGGCTCGACGAGACGCTCCGTGCAGAGAAGCTCATCTCGGTTAGCGACATACAGAGCGCGCTGGGTTCCTGCGCAACCGGGGCTGCCTTCACTACCGAGGGGCAGCGCCGCCGCCGTGACCTGTTTGCGGACTGGCGCTGCACCAGGTCTCCCTTCGAGGTCGTCTTGCTCGGCGTCAAGGCAGCATTGGAAGATTGCTTGACTGAGGCCTGGCATCTCTCCGCAACAATGGAGCCTGCGGCTGTGGAGAAGGCCAACGCGATAATCCAGGAGTTGTCTGTTGAGCGGGCAGTCCGCGAGGCCGAGAGGCGGATGGACTCCGCGTCGAATGGTCCGAGGGCAGAGGCTCGGGCAGCTGTCATGGAGGTCTTGCAAGGCGGCGTGCGCATACGATTGGCTTGCGAGTCGGTCGTCGAGCAAGAATTCGAGGCCGCCCTAGATCACCTTCGGTCCGCCGCCTTCAGCAAGAGGTTGCGCGACAAGGTGCCCGATCTAGAGCAGCGCTGCCATGACCTCTGCGGTCATCGCGATTTCCGGGATGCGCAGGTCGTGGAAACCGTGGATCGCTTTCTGTGCGAAGGGGGCGCGGCGGTGGCGGGTGGAGACTTGGACAAGGCACTGGGGTTGATCGAGCAGGCCGACGAGGCCATCCTCTCTGCATCACCAAGACATCGCGAGGCGACAGTTGCCAGAATCCGCGGGCTGGAGAAGAGGGTGCGCTCGGCAGAGTCGCAGGGTCAGGGTCTGATTAGAGATGCCGAAGGTTGTGATGGCCGCGAGCAGTTCGAGGTTGCGCTGGACCTGCTCAAGAGAGCTGCAGGAGTCGACCGCCGGCTTCAACCACGTGCGGATCGCGGTGAGGAGGAGCTTCCAAGCAAGGTGGATGCGCGAGACCGACTGAATCGCATCGAGGAGAACGTGGAGTCCGGACGCTTGCTGCAAGCAGAAGAAGGGCTCGCAGAGCTCGATGCTGGCTGGAAGCTGAACGATAGTATGCACTTGCAGGTCGCTTGTCGCCGCGCCACAAGCCTGCGGAGCCGCGTCGGCAAGAGTCGTATCAAGGCCAAGGGACTCCTAGAGTCCGGGAATCAGAAGGCCGGCGAGGGTAAGCGCATGGAGGCGGTTGTCGACCTAATGTGCGCGCGGGCAATCGACTCCGGGCTTCTGAAGCAATCCACCAAGTCTGAGTCGAGCATCCTGTGGCGCCTGAGGTCGGATCGCGCCGACTACGTGGTGGCCGTCTTCTTCGCTGTCGTGGCAAGGGCAGCTGTCATCGGCGCGGTTATTGGGTCACTCATGGCAGCCTCGTATGTGATTGCGTTCGTGCTGGCACGCGTCGCGGAGCCTGTTTTGGGCGGTGGTTACACGATTCCTGTTCTGGCCGGTGTTTACGTTGTCATTAAAATTCTCGTTACGATTTGGAGGGTCGCTTGGCCGCCGAGCGCGCCGCCCTCTCCTCAGGAGTTCATGGAGGCCGCTTCGCGCAAGGCGATAGAGACTCTGGAGAAGTGGGGCCGGACCGGGAGCGCGCAGGTACTGCGCGCAGAAGCCGATGGCCGAGTGGGTCGATGAAGTGTAGGGTCGGTAGGCAAACATGAAGGGTCCATCGCCGCGCCTGCCTTGTCCCTTGCCCCAGGAAGTCGGCCCGCACTTGCCCGGAGACTCGTACGGGGCCTGTTCCCGCAACCGCGCATAGGAGGTCAAGCTGCAATCCCGGACCACCCGGGACCCGGCTCCGCCATCCTCCCGCCTGCGCAGCCGCGCAGCGGCTTCGAGAGGATTTCTCTTCGCCTGTGGCCAGGTCGACGCGCGCGAGGCCGTCGGTGCAGCCGACCCACAACGCGCCGTCGGGGGCGAACACGATGGTGCGCACCACGCGCTGCCGGAACGCCTCGGCGACCGCGGGCACGGCGACCTCGCGGCCGTCGAAACGCGCCAGCCCGTCACCACCAGAGCCACAAGGCCCCGTCCGGCGCCCGCGTCAGCGCGACGATGGTGTGCGTCGGCCAGGTGGGGCGCGTCCCGACGACGACGCAGCCGTCGCCATCGCGCCGCACCAACCCCGGCTCGCCGACGATCCACTGCGTGCCGCCGGCATCGGCGTGCAGCGTGCGCAGCGGCAGGAACGCGTCGAGGGCCGGGTCGCGCACGAAGCGTGGGCCGACCTTGCGGAACAGTCCGTCAGCGTCCCGAGGCTCGTCGCGCCGCAAGCGTTGCCGAACGGCGCGGCGGTCGCCGGGGACACGTAAGCGCCCGGTCTACCCATCTGGTCGCCGCGGACTTCGCCGGCACGATCCGGCGGCATGACGAAGTCATCAGAATCGAAGTGGCGCGACCTGATCCCTGAGCAGGAACGGAGCGGCCTGTCTGTCCGTGAGTTTGCGGACGTCCAAGGCATCACCCCTACCACGCTGCATTGGTGGCGCAGCAAGCTGAAGCGGCGCCAACCTGATCTGGTGCCTGTCGCCGTCGTGGCCGACGACCCTCTCCAGTGCGGTCATGTCGACGGCTTCGAGCTGAGAATCGACGCCGCGTTGACCCTGCGAATCCCCTCGGGCTTCGACGCATCGGAGCTACGACGACTCGTGGCAGCCCTGCGATGCTGAGCTTGCCGACATCCGTTCGGATCTACCTCGCTCGTGGTGAGACCGACATGCGCAAGTCGATCGACGGACTCGCCGCCATCACGAAGTCCGTGCTCTCGCACGATCCGTTGAGCGGCTACCTCTTTGTGTTTTGCAACCGCAGGCGCGACCGCATCAAGATCCTGTACAGGGAGTCCTTCGGCAGGTTGCTTCTCTGCAGACTCCGCTTCTGTCTCGCCTGGCAGAAGCATCCAACGCCGCGCATCGGCACTTGACCACCGTGAAGTCTAGCGACACACTCGGACTCTTCTAACCTCGTGTACATAGACCTTTGGCAAGGTCACAAGTGGACCGCCAGCATTCAGTCGGCTCTCGCCAAGGTCGGACGTGCTCGCCCGGCTCTCATTAGACCTGCATCTGAGTGATTTACATCGTGAATATGTTCACGTCCTGGATACGTCGATTGCTCTCGTCGAGAAGCGAGAAACGTCCGCTCGCACTTCGCGAGATTGGGCAGTTACTTCTGCTTCCGGAACAGCAGATTCTGATGTCGCGCCTTGTCGGCCGTGTTCCCAAACTCAGCCATGACAACCTTGTCGCGATCATGCTGTCAGCGCACTCTGTACAGGTGAGCCGGATCTGCTTGTGGTGCGAAGAAGCGATTGACCATCGCCCTTACCTTGTAGTTCCGTCACCCGGCCATATACCTCTGCGAGTCTTTCTGAGCGAGGTCCAGGAAGGAGCACGCGAAGTTGCGGATCCGATCGTTAGGCGCCATGGTACACTAGGAACGCAGTTAGGACTTGGAACACTGTCTATGATCGGGGCGTTTACGCCAGTCCAGTCCTTATTGGAGCGGGTCGTCACCTTAATGGAATACGGTACCGGTAGTCGCGATCCGTATCGACGATTCGCAACAGGTCCAACCGCTTGGGCGGACGCCTTTCTACATCACGTCGACCACGGTCCCGATCCTACCTCGATAGCAGGTGCTCTATGGCGCATGACGGTCCTCGGCTTTGCGATTGCGTTCACAGGCCTCTTGCGGCCGAAGCAGACACGCATGCAAGCCTACGAGGCCTATTTTCAACTCTGGAAGTCTTGGGTTGAGGAGTCAGACGCAGCGTTTCAGACCATCGCGAGGGGGCGCAACCTCACTCTGTAGCACCCAGTTGAGGAACTGGTGAGTCT
This sequence comes from Dehalococcoidia bacterium, assembly GCA_050247055.1. Taxonomy (GTDB): domain Bacteria; phylum Chloroflexota; class Dehalococcoidia; order Tepidiformales; family Tepidiformaceae; genus Amarobacter. The sequence goes on along the minus strand of JBFWUX010000024.1, from coordinate 3,175 downwards.
GGGACCGTGCGTGAGACTTACGACCTCGGGGCCGACAACCACGACGCGTCAAGAGGCGCGAACGCATTTCGTTGTCGATGATCCCAAGATGCGGCAGTCGGCCGTCCAGACCGCGAGAGCGGTGTCCAAGAGGTCTTGAGGTCTGCTCAGTGATCAGGGCGCGCCACTTCGATTCTGATGACTTCGTCATGCCGCCGGATCGTGCCGGCGAAGTCCGCGGCGACCAGATGGGTAGCGGTGAGTGTCAAGGTAGTTGCCGCCTGGAAGCTCACGCGACCTCCGGGGTCGCGTGAACCGGATCGGGATTGAATCGCACGACGTCGACTCGCGTCCAGTTGCGCTCTTTGCCACTCCATCGATGTGGAGAACGACTCCGAGCCTGTTGATAAGTTCGCTTGCGTTGCTCCAGCACCCCAGCCTCCTCGCCGCAATGGCGCTGATGCGGGGTCACGTATCGGATGCCGCTGTGGCGGTGGTCGTGGTTGTACCACTGAACGAACCAGGCGCACCAACGGCGCGCCTCGTCGATCGACGCGAAAGGTCTGTCTGGGTACTCCGGCCGATACTTCGTGGTGCGGAACAGAGCCTCCGAGAACGGGTTGTCGTTGCTGACGCTGGGTCTGCTGAACGACTGCATGACCCCGAGTTCGTGCAGGGTTGCGAGCATGGTCGCACCCTTCATCGGGCCGCCGTTGTCGGAGTGCAGGACGAGCGACGAGTTCCTGATGTTCTCATCCGTGCACGCGCTGCGGATCAGGGAGGCAGCGTGAGCGCTGCTCTCCATGTCGTGGACGGCCCAGCCGACGATCTTGCGGCTGAAGACGTCCATCACCATGTAGAGGTAGTGGAACGCGCCCTTGAGCGACGAGGGCGGGTAGCTGATGTCCCAGCTCCACACCTGGTTGGGTGCGGTGGCGACAAGTTCTCCCGGGCGCGCGCGTGACACTGGAGCGCGTGATGCGGCGCGGTGCGCGAGCTGCCCTTGCTCGCGCAGGAACCGATACATGCTCGATTCCGACCCGACGTAGATGCCGCGCTCTGCGAGGATGGGGACGATCTGCGTGGGTGACAGATCACGAAACTCAGGCCGGTTGACGACTTCGAGGATCGTCTGGCGTTCGGCCTCGGACAGCTTGTTCCTTGGGGGTGTCGTCGGCCCTGCACGACGGTCGTCGCCGATGTCTTGAACCCTCCAGCGCTGAACGGTTCGCTCATCGAGTCCGAGGAGTTTACAGGCCATGCTCTGTCGAGCGCCGTTGGCGATTGCTTCGTCGATAAGGCCGAGCGTCAGGTCTCGTTCTTCGTGGCCGTGCCGTCGGCCTCGCCCCCCCAGATCGCGTCCAGTTTTTTTTTGAGCACGAGCAGGGCGGTCACTTCGGCGAGAGCCTTGTCCTTGCGCGCGAGGTCTCTCTCCAGCCCGCGGAGCTTCTTGGTCTCCGGCGACGACTTGCCGGACTTCGCCACTCTCGGTGTCGATAGCGCGGAGATCACGGCGGTCCTCCATTCCTCGATCTGCGCCGCGTGCAGCCCCTTGCGGCGCAGGAACGCACCGAGTTCGTCGTCGGCCAGCTTGGAAGCTTCCACGACGGCCTGGAGCTTGTCCTCTGCTCGCCACTGGCGGGGGCTCTTGGCCTCGCCCCGCTGTTCGTTGTGCCCACCCATGGGCGCTACCGTAGGCGCTTGCCGCAACCACCGCGAGAGCGTTGGCTGCGTGACTCCAACTTCCTTCGAGAGTGCGCAGGCCGAGATGCGTTCGGGACCCGCCATGCGCTGCACCATGCGCGCTTTGAAACCGTCGGTGTATGCCACGAGAGATCAACCTCGAGCCCCCTGTGAACAAGTTGTGGAAAGTTCGCGCCCCCCATGGGGGGCGGCCCTGCCCTGCGGGCAGGCGCTCGGCTGCGCCCTACCGATGCTTCGCATCGTCAGGGGCCCCGCAGCCTTCGCAGAAGAGGCGGCAACTACTCTGCCACTGGGGGTAAACCGGGCGCTTACTTCTGCGGGACTTGCCCATGAATCGATCATCCTTCCAGAAGTTTCTGGATCTAGGGAAGGCATCCATTTTTTCGGGGCAAGGTCAGACATCTAAGGGGTGACTCGGGAACTGCACGAAGCGCTCCTCACACCAGTAGTCGCCCAGGCGATACAAGGCCACCAGAGGCTCACATCTATGGCCAGCGCTGTCGCACAATAGCACGATAGCAGGATCAGGCAGGTTAGCTGCATAGGCCGCCATCAGCAGGAGCTTGCTCTCGTCAACAACCTTGTTCCAGGCTTGCCCAATAGAAGCCACTTGATTGCCAAGAATAACCTCCATGGCGTCCTGGCCATTCCATTTCTGGATTGACAAAGCGTCATTGTCACTCACCACACAATACTCAGCTCCGGTTTCCTGAGATCGGTCGTCGCCTCGCACGTATATAGCGGACCAGGATGCCTTTACCTCGCTTCTCTGCGCCAGACGATGTCGGCGGCACAACTTAGTATCGATGGACACCTTCAACTCAGCCAGGGTCACTATGTCACTCAATTCACGTTTCCTTATAGGCCAAGAGACCGCGGTTCGCGGAGCACATTTTGCCATCGTTGTGGGATCGCACTCATCAGTCAATAGTATGTGAGATCCCTGTATGTGAACCATACTGAGAGGCAAGAATCCACGGATCGCGCCATCGGCTATCGCGGCCACAAATAGCATTCTGTTCGAACTTGGTCCCGACTCAACCAAGTTCTCGGATACCCGTCGAACAACTGACTGAAAGGCCGCGTCGACGGAGGGAAACACACCGGTGATCGAATCGCCGGAGAGAGTCCGTAGGAAGAAGTGCCCGCCTTTCTCAATCAACTCCAGTCGCTGGACGCACTCTCCTTGATCGTCAGCGACAACCCAAGTCCGTGTAGATCTCCTCGGTTGGAACATCCGTCTTAACCACGCCATCCTGCCTCCGTCGTCCTGGAATCTTGCGCTCGGGGGTCACCCAGAAGTCATCGGCCGATCGACCGGGGCCAGCGCTCAAGCAGGAGTATACTACGCCAGCTGTCAGACCCCCCCATCACCCCCCACCGAACTTCACACTCCGCACCATCGCCGCGAAGAGGGGATGGAACTCGGCTGCGATCGCCTGCGGCGAAGTGAAGGTGATCGTGTAGCCGCTCTTGCCGTCGACGAGAAAGA
>JBFWUX010000023.1:0-11370 GCA_050247055.1 Dehalococcoidia bacterium | reverse complement strand
CTTGCGAGCTTTCTTTCTGGCGTGCTTTGGCTTTAGGCGTTCCAGTGACAAATGATACTTGTGGAAGTCCGGGCTATCGGTGTCGTCGTGTTTTGCGCCGAACTCAAATCCCATGCCTCGACGCTTGGGCCCAAAAACGCGCGCAAACTCGCCTTGGAACGCGAGGTGTGTATCCCACTCTTTCGAGCGCCTCTGTTCGTCCTTGAATCCGTGTTGACCGGGTCGTCGACCGTATTCATCAAATACGTCTGATCGGCGATTCTCGTATCCAATGATGATTTCGCCCCCGAAACTAACTGACCTAGGATCAGGCATGAGAAGGTATCCATCCCCCAGTTGATCCCATCGAGTGTTGCCGATGTGCTCTTCCGGGAACAGCCACTCCTTCTTGCCAGCGGCTATATAGCGATACGCGCGGCTCTTAATGATGAAGTTGATCTCGTTGACTTCCTGATCCGTGAGCAATCGTCCGGTTTGTATGTCAGTGAACTTGAACATCGCGCTCCGAAATAGATTCGAATTCGGGCGCTCTTTGAGTGGATTGCCATATGGATCTCTTACCCACGAGAGATTGGTGAGGATCAGCACTTTATCCAGGCTCAATGGGAAAAGGGTATGCGTGCCTGTGAGCCAGATCTCTGGGTCATGGCAGCCGCGGAAATGCTTTGAGGCCGGGAAGCATGCATTGTTGTATACGGTTATCGGGTGGTCAGAGAGAATGAACTTTGTAGACGCGTTGGACGCATCGGCGATGCTCCATACGCATTCGGTCCAGATTGCGCAGAACATCCGCTGTAGTTCCTGCATTCGCATCAAGACTTCGTTCTTGTGAGCGCTTCTCGTGATGGCAGCGAGGTAGGCGAGCCCTTTGGGGGTTCTGATTTTCTGAATGCTCATGTACGGCAGCATCGCGTGGAAATGGTCTCCGTCCGCGCTTGGATGTGTGAAGGTGGAGAAATACTCTACGGCTGCTTTCCCTCTCGAATCGATCGGACCGAAGAACTTTTCTTCGATTTCAGTCGATTTCCAGTCCCCGAGGGCAGTCGTATACAGGTCATCGAGGCAGAAGCACCTTGGGGGCCCCCATCGCATGAGCGAGTTCCGCTTGTAGCGATAGCCGTTCGACACCCGCACTTCCGGGTGCAAGTCGAGGTAGAAGAACTTGCTGCCCTTCTGGCCGGGCGGAAGGAACCGATACTGGAACCATTGAGGGACGTAGTGATTGCGTGTGAATCCAGGCATAGCAATACATTTGCAGCATTTTGCTCAAGGCCGTCAATAGCCCCGCGGATCGGTACATCCGGCGTTGGTCCGCAGATCTGCAGAGTTGGTGGAGGCAATTCAAGGTAGTTCGATCGCTTCGAAAACTGCAACGGGGAGTGCGGCGGTTTTCCCTTCCTCGGCTCTCGATCCGCGCGGACGATGGCACGCATCGTCCCGCAATCCGAGACAGAGAGATGCTCGCTTTATCCCACGCCCTGGTTGGACTGACGTTCTTTGGGCCCCTGGCTTTCAGCGTGCCCGCTTGGGCGGGCGACGCCCTGGTCATCGAGGTCTTCACCACAAGCGAGCAGCCGGTCGTTGGTGGTGAGCACGAGCGATTGCGAATCGCGACCAACACGATCTACGCCGTTGACGGCCTCGAGCGCTTCGAATCGGGGCTGTCCGAAGGCCTCCCGGCTGACCCGAACACCGCGGAGGCGGAAGCCCTCCGTCGGTTCCAGCACCTCGACGACACTAGCATGGCGCCGGCGAAGAACGCGGCGTTTGGGCTTGCCAAGGCGGTGCAGTACGGCGTCGATCGTTATCCTGCCATCGTTTTCGAGGGACGCGCCGTCGTCTACGGCGTGACGGACCTGGTCGAGGCGCTCAACCGTTACGAAGCTTGGCAACGGGAGCAGACCCGATGAGGCGTCAGCGCCTCCCTGTTCTCGGCCTGACATTGCTGCTCCTGGTATCCGTTGGGATCCAAGCCGCAACCGTCACGACACCCGGCATCATCGCGCAGACCACGGCGGCGACCTTCGCCTGCATGCGCTGGATGCCGGTAGGGGTGTGCTTCTGGCTGCGTTGCTCCTGGACCGGCTGTCGCGTACGCACCTCGCTCAAGGTCGGGCACTACAACCCGGACCTGGTCGTCAGTGTCTACAACGAGCTCGGCGGCAATCCGTGGGCGGAGATCCGCGCAACGCTCGGTCTCGCCCAGCGCGCTGCTGCAACCGGTCTGCTGGGCGCGCTCCTGCCGGTCCCGATCGATAGCGCGGGTAATCGCACCGAGGGGACCGGTGACCGGAAGGACCACCGCAATCTCGTGTTCCGCGAGAGCGATGCTATCGGCCATCCGCTGAGTACATTGTCCGGCCTTGTCGCCGGCGTCGGCCTCGTCTGCGAATCCCAGACGACGTCCTTCTTCCCGTACTTCCAGTCCGGGCTCGATGCCCTGTCCTGGCGCCAGGAGATCCCGGAGATCTTCTATGCGGCCAGCTGGGTGCCGGGCCTGCGCGAGGTCGGTACCTTTCCACTGCAGACCTGGGGCAGCGTGCATCCTCGCACCGGCTGGACGACCCAGGCGGAGGAACCCAAGGCCGCCGCCGTCACTGCCCAGCGCGCTGGCGACGTCGTGACCCGTACCGGTCAGCCGCATGTTTACGTGCCGCTTACCGGGCCGAACTCCGGTAGCCAGCGCGTCTGGCCGCCGGGACCGCTGTTCGAGAAGGACGCCCGCACCGGCACCTGGCAGATGCTCGCGCCGCGCCCGGAGGCGAGCTGCAACGTGTTCGGGATCAACGACCTGTCCGGCCTGTCCGGCTGGGGCGGTGGCCGGGTCGATGCGGCCGGCGACTACGCGTGGAACCTGTGGCGACCCTACCAGTGCTGCAGCCGCCGCGGGCAGTGGTTTCTGTTCGACATCAACTGGATCTCGTACCCGCAATGACATACCCGAACCACGGAAGCTCCAAGCTCGCCGCCTTCGCGATGCTCGTCGCGGCGTTGACCGCGCACGCGGCGCATGCCGCCGAAGGCCCGACCGAGGACAGCCTTTGGTACTACGAGATCGGTGGAGCCGAACCGGTTTCGGCGCCGGCCAACCCGTCGGTTGTGTCCGTCACACTCGGCGGTTCCGCCCAGCTCGGCCTCGGCTACAGCTGCGGCAAGTTCGACCCGGTACTCGCAGTCACCAACACCCTGAACGACATCAAGTCCGGCGTCGACGACATGATGAACGCCATGACGGCCGCCGCGTCGTCAGCGATCGCCGCACTTCCGGCGCTGATCTTGCAACGGGCAAACCCCGGCCTCTACGACCTGTTCCAGAACGCGCTGCTAAAGGCGGAGGAGACCATGCAGCTCGCGACCAAGAGCTGCGAGCAGATGGAGGCCGAGATCGCCCAGGGTAAGAACCCCTACGCGGATCTCATCACTCTCTCCAAGGGCAACGACTGGAAAGTACAGATGGGGATCGGCGGGAACGACGCCGTGACCGCGAAGGAATCGGTGGAGACCTCGAACGGCGACAACGGTGTGCCTTGGATCGGTGGCCAGGCCGGCGGCGCCGGGCAGCCGGTGCTCCGCTTCACCGGCGACATCGTGCAGGCGGGCTACAACATCAACATGAACCGGCCGATCACCTCGACCGCCCCCGTGCCTGCGGCATCGGCCACTCGGCTCTCCGAGGTCTGGCCGACGCCGGCCGCCGCGAGGAACTGGGTGGTCGACGTGGTGGGCGAGAACATCGTCACCACCTGCGACACCTGCCGCAAGGACAGCATCCCGGGCACGGGGCTCCTGCCCAAGCTCTACAGCGAGTCGGCGACGGTGACGACCGAGCTTGCGAACCTGGTCAGCGGCGCGACGCCGCCGACGCTCGCGAACCTCGAGCTCGTCACCGCCCCTGGCGTCGCGGTCACCCGCCAGGTCGTCGAGGCCATCCGCGAAATGCCGGCCACCGAGCAGGGGCTCATCATCGGCCGGCTGGTCTCCGAGATCAGCACGGCGCGCACCGTGGAGAAGGCCCTGTATGCCCGGCGGCTGCTACTGTCGGGTCGCCAGGTTCCGGAGGTGTATGCCACCGAGGTCGCGCGCCAGCACGCCGACACGGCGATCGCCGAACTCGACAAGGAGATCGAGAGCCTCCTGTTCGAGACCCGTGTGCGCCGTGAAGTGGTCTCCGACACCGTGACGGTACTGCTCGAACGCGCGGCGGCACGCCGCCAGGCATCGCTGAATGTCCCGCAAGGCGAACCCATCGATCCCCGGCCGCTCAGCAATGGCCGCGTTCAGTAACGGGGCACAGTTGCGCCGCCGTTGGTTTCTCACGCTGTCGCTGGTCGCAGTCGGCGGCGTGATTGCCGTCGGCCTGGTGCTCTGGCAGGCAGTGGAGCTGAACTCGCTCTCCACCGTCTCTGAGCGGGTCGCTGCGGCCAAGCCGTTCGCGTGCGCGGTCCGTTTCGCGCTGATTGGCCTGCTGGCACTGGCTTGGCCTTGGTTGCCGGCACTCTGGGCCGGAGCCGACGGTAATGACGACCGTACCCATGCACGGTGGATGGCGCTGCGCTGGTGGGTCGTCGGCTGGCTGATCGTCATCGAGCTCGTGGTTGGGCAGAACCTGATCGGTCGCTTCCTGGGCGCGATCTCGGGGCCCGTCGCATGAGTGTCGACAGCTACCTCGAGCTCTTCACGACGCTGTTCGGCTGGGCCTTCTACGGCGTGCTGTGGGATGTGCTGGTCGGCACCGGCATTGTCTACCTACCGTTCCTCGGCATCCTGATCGACAACTGGCGCGACCCGGCCGAGGGTGGTCAGTTTGGTGCGGTCACAGGGCTCTCCCTGCGGCGCATGGAGATCGAGCTGTTCCTGGCGTTACTCGTCGTGGTGCTGGCCGGTCAGCCGGCAGTACTTACGCCGTTGAACGCCGGGACCTTGAGTTACGACCCTCAGCCTACGCTCGCCGATCCGACGCCGGCGACCGCCACCGTGGCGGCACCGCAGAGTACCTACGGGGCGGCCGGATTCAACGGCTCGCCAGCGACCGTGAACATCCCGGTCTGGTGGTACGCCGTGTTGGCCATGAGCTCCGGATTCAACCATGCCGTGGTCGAGGGCCTGCCCGCCGCGAGCGATATGCGCACCTATGAACAACAGGCGCGGCTCGCCACCATTGCCGATCCCCGGCTGCGGCAGGAAACGAGCGACTTCTTCAGCGAGTGCTACGTGGCCGCGCGCTCCAAGTACCAGGCGGAACGGCCGGCGACCGCCGCGGTGGCCGGAATCCTGGCGACCTACGGCGAAGACGATCCAGATTGGATGGGCTCTCACGTCTACCGGGACACCGCCGGCTACTACGACACCCTGCGCCCGTCCAAGCAGATCCCGGGCTGGGCCTACAACCCGGCCCGCGACACCGAATACGACCCCGCAACGCCGCCCACCTGGGGCAAGCCCACGTGCAAGGAGTGGTGGGAGAACGGCGCTCAGGGTCTGCGGGAAAAGCTAATCAACGAGGCGGACGCGACCTCGGCGGGGTTCTCGGGCCTGGTCGTCGCGGTGGCGCCGATCCTGGCCAGCGAACAGCAGGAAGACGCCGTCGTTCGCACCGTGCTCAACAATGCGCCGCCCTCCTGGTCCAGCAACGAGCTCGTCGCCGGCAACACGGCCAACACCGGCTGGCTCGCCACGGCCGAGAACCTCGCCAAAGGCGGTCTCGCCACGGGCGGGGTGCTTGTCGCTTCGGGGCTCTTCTCGGTGACCATGACCGCGGTCCTGCAGGCGCTGCCGATGGTCCAGGCGCTGATGCTGCTCGGCATCTACGCTCTGCTGCCGATGATCGTGGTCCTGTCCCGCTACTCGCTGTCGATGATGGTGGTCGGCGCGATGGCGATCTTCACGGTCAAGTTCTGGAGCGTGCTCTGGTACCTGGCCATGTGGGTAGACCAGAACCTGATCCTGGCCATGTACCCAGACGTGAACGTGTTCCTGCAGATCTTCGCGAATCCCGGCGAGCACGACGCCAAGCGCATGCTGCTGAACATGATCACGACCAGCCTCTACCTCGGGCTGCCGCTCCTCTGGAGCGGGATGATGGCGTGGGCAGGCGTGAAGGTCGGTCGATCAATTGAAGCAGCTACCAGCCCGCTGAAGGGGCCCGCTCAGGACGCCGGTCGCCAGGGCGGCGCGATCGGGAAGGGAATGCTGACGAAGGGGGCAGGCGCTCGGCGCTAGCTAGTCGCGCTCATACCACCCGACCGGGTCGGTGCCGTCGTCCAGCTTTCCCGTCCGATAATTCAGCACTCCGCCCCGAATCGAGCTATTGAGTTCGTCATTGGCTGGCGAGGTTTGGGCGGTTGCGGCGAGAAGGCCTACGGCGCGGCGAAGGAAGCCAAGCATCGCGCGCACACCGCCATAGAGCACACGGAATGGTCGGACCGTAGATTGTCGTCTCGTTTGCTGGCTTGCCATGTGGTCACTTACCTGAGTCTCTCGACGAAAAGGCTCCAAAAGTATTCGGCAGCGCCCTCGTGGGTGAGTTCCGAATCTTGCCTCTCGCCGAAATGGGCCATTCCCATCGGTTCGAGATAATGATTGTAGCCGTCGTCGCGGACGGACATGGACTCATTGTAGCTGTTGCCACTTCCCACCCCGTCGTAAGAAAACGAGATCCCGTCCGTCCTCGACAGGCCGCCGAGCCAGATGCCACAGCGGCTCTGTTCGCGGCCAGCGACGAACGCGATGGCTTCGAAGCTGTTGGCGTCTATCCGCCGGAAGTCGGTTTCAACGTCCGTGTTCCGTGATTGCAGCTCGTTCATGGAGTTCTCGAAGTATCGAGCAATGTAGTCGAAGGCCTCGGTCAGAAACCCGTGTCGGTCGCGGTCCGTGAATTCCTTCTTGACGCGCAGGTTGCTAGAGCGCGGTCCCGGCTGAGTGGTGGCAGCCGAACTTGTTGAACCACTGGCGGGCATCGAAGCCGGCGTGGGCCTACCAAGCGATTCGGCTGCCTGGCGCACAGCTTGTGCAACCTCAAGGAAGCCGTCGTCAAGCGTTGCATGCTTCGTGACGGGTCTTCCGTCGGTTGGAACTGCCTTCAGGCGCCCAAAAGGCGCCCCATGCCAATCGCAGGGCCTGAGGATGACCGGTATGACGCGAGCAGTGCCTTCGTCGTGACGCTCCATGGCCCTGGCCATCTCGATGTCATAGCAGTAATCGGACGCCAGGAAATCGGCGCTGACGAGGAGGAGGACGATTTCCGCCGAATCCAGGTGAGCACTGATCTGGCCATGGATCTCTTCGCCTGGCCCGATCCGCCTGTCGTGCCAGGTGCTTATCACCCCCTGGCGGCGAAGCCCAGAGAGATGCTTCTCCAATTCGTCGCGCAGACCCTCGTCCGAATGTGAGTACGACATGAAGATGGCGGCCATTCGAAATCAATGCTCCAAGCTGTTCATGATTGCCCAGAAGTGTCGTATGATTGCCAATATTACCACCATAGCCGGCCCCTGTCCCGGTACCGGGTGAGGACGCGATGAAAGACGACCCTGGTGAGATATTCACCCTCGACGAGGTGGCGGCCTACCTCAAGGTAGGTAAACGCACGGTCTATCGGTTGGCGGCGGGCAAGAAAATCCCGGCCTTCAAAGTAGGAGGCACATGGCGATTCCAGCGCCGGGACATCGACCAGTGGATCAAACGACAGACGGCGGAAGCCCAAGGCGACGATGTTCCTGACGAGCATCGTGGTGAGAAAGGGTAAAGGACTGACCCATGCTTCCCAAACTGGACCGCCTGGTAGACGAAATCGCGGCACTGCACAGCAAGTTGGTCCTGCTTATCGGGCCGCCTGGGTGCGGTAAGACCAAGCTGCTGGGCCAGCTGGCCGCAAGCCGAGCCGCGAAGGTGATGAATGTTGGAGCCGAGTTGGGAGCACGGCTTGCGGCGTTACCGCAGCGGCAGCGGGTGCTCCAGGCCAATGTCGCGATGCGCGAACTGGCCGACGAGTACGCGAGTGGGGACCTGCTCCTGCTCGACAACATTGAGCTTCTGTTTGACCAGTCGCTCAGGCTTGACCCGCTGGATCTGCTGAAGCGCCACGCCCATACAAGACGCGTCGTGGCGGCATGGCCCGGCCAGCTTCACGAAGGCCGGCTGAGCTACGCGGAGATTGGGCATCCGGAATATCAGGACTATGGCCTTGATGGTCTGGTCCCGTTCGAAATTGACGCGACGGGGTAAAGGGGAGAAACGCATGCGCTACGGCGATCTTATCCAATTCGAGCCAATCGAGTCGGTCATCCAGCTGCTCGACGCCAATCGTCCCGATGAGGCGAAGAAGCTCGTTGCCACCTACGTGATCTCCGACGACATGGCCGATCGAATCGCCAAGCAGATGATCGCGCAGATATCTTTCGATGAATCAGTCGATCACCGAGGTGTCCTCGTGGTCGGCAACTACGGCACCGGTAAGTCGCACTTGATGTCGGTCTTGTCTCTGATCGCCGAAGACGCCGCCTATGTACCGATGCTCCGTCACCCAAAAGTCGCTGAGGCGGCAGGCTCCATAGCGGGCAAGTTCAAGGTGCACCGCATCGAAATCTCCAGCCAGATGTCCTTGCGCGACATCATTACCCAAGAACTTGAAATCTTCTTTGAAAAGCAGGGGGTGAGTTACTCATTCCCGCCAGCAGACAAGGTAGTCAACAACAAGGCTGCCTTCGAGGAGATGATGGCCGTATTCGATGAGGTTCACCCCAATCAGGGTGTACTTCTCGTCGTCGACGAGTTTCTAGAGTTTCTCCGTTCCCGAAAGGACCACGACCTGGTGTTGGACCTGTCGTTCCTGCGCGAAATGGGCGAAGTGACCAAGCACCTGCGGTTTCGATTCGTGGCGGGAGTGCAGGAAGCCATCTTTGACAGCAGCCGATTCCAGCATGTTGCGGACAGCCTGCGCCGGGTGAACGAGCGCTTTACGCAAGTACTGCTTGCCCGACAGGACGTGAGCTTCGTGGTGGCGGAGCGCCTGCTCAAGAAGTCAGCAGACCAGCAGCATAAGATCCGCAACTACCTCACGCCCTTCGCGAAGTTTTACAGCAACATGAACGAGCGGATGGACGAATACGTGCGCCTATTCCCTGTTCATCCCGACTACATCGGCACCTTCGAGCAGTTGATCTTCACCGAGAAGCGCGGCGCGCTGGTCACCCTACGCGACCAGATTCAGGCTCTCCTGGATGACGAAGTCCCGCCTGATCGTCCGGGGTTGATCGGGTTCGACAGGTTCTGGGATACGGTCACCTCGAACTCTGTGCTGCGATCGGACCCGAGCATTGGGCCGGTGTTGAAGGTGTCTGAAGTGCTTGGGGAGCGCGTCCAGAAGGCTTTCACCCGGCCACCATACAAAGCGATGGCCATGCGCGTGATTAAGGGGCTATCCGTACACAGGCTGACCACCGGCGGCGATATATACGTGCCGGTCGGCCCGACCGCCGAGGAACTGCGGGATACGCTCTGCCTGTACCAACCCGGCATCGAGGACTTGGGCGGCGAGCCTGCTGACGACCTGCTGACCGCAGTTCAGACGACGCTGCGCGAGATCGTCAAGACGGTCAATGGTCAGTTCATCTCCAAGGCGCCCGATACCGAGCAGTACTACCTAGACCTCAAGAAGGATGTCGATTACGACGCCCAGATTGAAAAGCGCGCGGAAGCGCTGTCCGACGATGCGCTGGACCGCGCATACTACAGCGCGCTCATGCAGCTCATGGAATGCACCGATGAGCATGCCTACGTCACTGGCTACAAGATCTGGCAATACCAGGTGGAGTGGCAAGACCACCGCGTCGAGCGAAACGGTTACTTGTTTCTGGGTGCGCCCAATGACCGCCCAACCGCTCAGCCCGAGCGCGACTTCTATATCTACTTCATTCAGCCGTTCGAGCCGCCACGCTTTCGCGATGAGGCGAAGGCGGACGAAGTGTTCTTCCGCCTGAAAGGGCTGGACGATGCCATCAAGCGCCACTTGGCGTTCTACGCCGCGGCACAGGAGCTGGCATCGACTGCCAGCGGCGCAGCCAAAGCTGTCTACCTGGACAAGGCCAAGGATGCCCTGCGTGGCATGAGCAAGTGGCTCCAGGACAAGCAGATGACCGCCTTTGAGGTAACCCATCAGGGCAAGACCAAGACCCTCCAGGAATGGGCCAAGGGTGTGTCGATGCGCGACAAGCTCCGACTCGGTCCGGACGAGCGCGCCAACTTCCGAGACATCGTCAACGTGACGTCCGGCTTGGCGCTGGGCACCCATTTCACGGATCTGGCTCCGGAGTATCCGACCTTTTCGGTCCTGGTCACCGAATCCAACCGCAAGCAGCTAATCGCCAACGCTCTCAAGGCACTGGCGGGTGGAACGCGCACCAAGGATGCGGTCGCCGTTCTGGATGCACTGGAGATGCTTGACGGAGACCGCATCGAGCCTACGCGATCGAAATATGCCCAGGAAGTGTTGAACCGGCTCAAGGCGAAAGGCCAGGGCCAAGTGCTCAACCGCGGTGAACTGATAAGTGGCCCGACCGACGTCGAGTACTTCGCCCCAGTTCGATTCCGCTTGGAACCTGACTTGCTCATCACCGTGTTGGGAAGTTTGGTGTACTCGGGAGACATCGTCCTCGCCATCACCGGCGACAAGATTGATTCCGGCAAGATCTCGCTGCTGGTCGAGCGGGGGCTGGATGAGCTCAAACAGTTCAAGCACGTCGAAGCACCAAAGGAGATCAATGTCGCCGTGCTGCGCTCACTGTTCGAGCTGCTGGGCCTGCCGTCTGGCCTTGCCCAGATGGCGACCCAGGGCAAGGAAGAGCCGGTCAAGGAACTCTTGGATGCCGTTGCGAAGCTCGTCAACCGTGTGCTGGCGGTCGGAACCGATCTGCAGAGCAGGCTAAGCTTCTGGGGCCAGCCCTTGCTGCGCGAGGAAGAGCTGCGCGACTGGCGAACGCGACTCGAAGCGCTCAAGGGCTTCCTAGAAGGGCTCTCGCCCTATAACACCGTTGGCAAGCTCAAGAACCTCCGCATCACTCAGAGCGACATTGACGCCCAGAAGAAGAATCTGGATGTCCTTTCGTCCGTCGAGAAACTTCGTGACTTGGTGGCCGAGCTGGGAGCGACGGCGGCCTATCTTTCGCAGGCCGAGATGGTGCTCGCCGCCGACCATGCCTGGGTCCAGCAGGCGCAGGCAGCGCGCAAGGAGATCCTAGACAAGCTCGCCGAGGACCGAAGCGCACAGCACGCTGCAGAATACCGGCAACGTCTGGCAACGCTGAAGAAGGACTACATCGCCGCTTACGTTGCCCAACACAGCAAAGCGCGTCTCGGTGTGGCGGAAGACAAGAC
>JBFWUX010000022.1:0-11988 GCA_050247055.1 Dehalococcoidia bacterium | reverse complement strand
TCAAGCCCAACGTGGACGCCTTCCAGATGGGCTTCAACTTCGCGCAGGAGAAGCTGAAGGGTTCGCTCGGCCTCAAGGTGAAGCGCGCGAACGCGGTGGGCGACAAGATCTTCATGGAGGGCAACGCCGCCGCGGCCCTGGGCTGCGTGTACGGCGGGGCGACGGTGTGCGCGTGGTACCCGATCACGCCGTCGTCGTCCCTGGCGGAAGCCTTCCAGCGCTACTGCTCGCGGCTGCGCGTGGACAAGGACTCGGGCAAGAACAAGTTCGCGATCATCCAGGCCGAGGACGAGCTCGCCTCGATCGGCATCGTGACGGGCGCGGGCTGGAACGGGGCGCGCGCCTTCACCGCCACCTCGGGGCCGGGGATCTCGCTCATGAGCGAATTCATCGGGCTCGCCTACTTCGCCGAGATCCCGGCGGTGGTGATCGACGTGCAGCGCGGCGGGCCTTCGACGGGCATGCCTACGCGGACGCAGCAGTCGGACGTCTTGGCGTGCGCGTACGCGTCCCATGGCGACACGAAGCACGTGCTCCTCTTCCCCGAGGATCCGCACGAGTGCTTCACCATGGCGGCCGATTGCCTGGATCTGGCCGAGCGGCTGCAGACGCCGGTGTTCCTCATGACCGATCTGGACATCGGCATGAACCAGCGGCTGTGCAAGCCGCTGGCGTGGGACGACTCGCGCCGGTACGACCGCGGCAAGGTCATGACCGCCGAGATGCTCGAGGCGGGGAAGGAGTTCGGGCGGTATCTCGATGTGGACGGGGACGGCATTCCGTTCCGCACCTACCCGGGGACCCATCCTACGAAGGGCGCCTACTTCACGCGGGGGACTTCGAAGAACGCCTACGCGGTGTATTCGGAGGCCGGGCCGGATTACCAGTACAACATGCAGCGGCTTTTGAAGAAGCACGACTTCGCCAAGACCCTGGTGCCGAAGCCCGTGCTCACGCCCTCGAAGGAGCCGGCGCGCTTCGGGGTGATCTACTACGGCTCTACATCGCCGTCGATGCACGAGGCGCTCGAGGCGCTCGCCGAGAAGAACATCTTCGTGAACGCGCTGCGTGTGCGCGCGTTTCCGTTCCAGGACGAGATCGCGGACTTCGTGCAGTCGCATTCCAAGGTGTTCGTCGTCGAGCAGAACCGGGATGCGCAGCTGAAGACGCTGCTGGTGAACGAGGCCCACATCAACCCGGCTTCGCTGATTTCCGTCCTGCACTACGACGGCACGCCGATCACCGCGCGCTTCATCGCCCGGGAAATTTCCGAGATCGTCTCCACGCTCAACGTGCGGCCGATCAAGAGGGACAAGGCCGCATGACCTACGTAGCGAAACCCCGTCTTCACCATCCGACCCTGCCGAAGAACAAGCTGGGGTTTACCCGGCGGGATTACGAGGGGAAGGTCTCGACCCTTTGCGCCGGCTGCGGGCACGACTCCATTTCCGCGGCCCTGATCCAGGCGTTCTTCGAGCTCGACATCCAGCCGCACCTTGTTGCCAAGCTGTCAGGAATCGGCTGCTCGTCCAAGACGCCGGATTATTTCCTGGGGAATTCCCACGGGTTCAACACCGTGCACGGGCGCATGCCGTCGGTTCTGACCGGTGCTAATTTGGCTAACCGGGACCTCATCTACATCGGGGTGTCGGGGGACGGGGATTCGGCTTCGATCGGGTTGGGCCAGTTCGCGCACGTCATGCGGCGCGGGGTGAACATGACCTACGTCCTGGAGAACAACGGGGTGTACGGGCTCACCAAGGGCCAGTTTTCGGCGACGGCGGATAAAGGCTCGAAGGCGAAGAAGGGGGCGGTGAACACCGATTCGCCGGTGGATACCGTGTCTTTGGCTTTGCTGATGGGGGCTACTTTCGTAGCCCGGTCCTTCTCAGGCGACAAGAAGCAGCTGGTTCCCCTTGTGAAGGCGGCGATCGCTCACGAGGGCGCTGCGTTCATCGACGTGATTTCGCCTTGCGTTGCGTTTAACAACCATCCTGGGTCCACCAAGAGCTACGACTACGTTCGTGAACACAACGAGGCGGTCAATCGTCTGGACTTCTGGCCGTCGCGGGATGCGATCACGGTGGATTACTCGGAGGGCGGGGTGATCGAGGTGCCGCAGCATGATGGGTCGATCATCAAGCTGCGGAAGCTGGGGGATGACTTCGATCCCACGGACAAGATCAACGCCATTACCCATATCGCCCGGGCGGCGGAGAAGGGGGAGGTGTTGACGGGGTTGCTGTATCTGGCGCCGGATGCGGAGGATTTGCATGCGCATCTGAATACTTATGAGGCGCCGTTTAATCAGCTATCTGAAAAAGAGTTGTGTCCTGGGGCGGGGATGCTGGAGAAGATCAACGCGGCGATGAGGTAGTTTCGGGTTACTGCCTTCAAACGGCAGGGGCCAGTGGTTCGATCCCACTACGACCCACCAATTATCAAAGACTTATAGTGGGACCCCCGCTTCGTATGAAAGTAGTACGAAGGCGCCGCCTGTGGCGAGGCTAGGTCCTCAACGCCTGAAGAGGCCTCGCTGCGCTCCACCACTATTAGTAGTATGCTTCGCGGTCTGGAGGCCTATATCTTGGGTCCGGAGCGAAAGCACCAGATCGAGACGCGCGCCAGAGCTCTGCGCTGGGAGATCTTCGACCAGAGTGAGCAGTTCTGGCCCGGTCGCAAGCCGCGGGGACTGGAAGTCGCCGACCCCGAGATTGCGGCGACCGTGCTTGGCGTCACCTTCCAGTACCACCAGCAGCTGTCCTTCGCCCTTGCCGACGGGCGGTACAGGTCGGCGGGACTCCTTGATCGCCGTCGAGCGATCATCATGGTGGCGGAAGAGTTCGGCCTGCAGGTTGCACGATTCACTGCGGCCCATGAGCTCGGTCACTGGCTATTGCACGACCGTCTGTTGCAGCACCGCGACGCGCCAATAAGGGGTATCGAACGGAATGCCCGCGATCTCCAGGAGCGCGAAGCCGATTACTTCGCGGCGTGCTTCCTGATGCCGAGAGATTACCTAATCAAAATGTTCTTCACCCGGTTCCCTAGCGACGGACCCCTCGAGATAAACGACACGAGCGCGTACTACCTCCGCCCATTTGAGACCGAGCTGCTGCTCTACCCGCCCGAGAATTCCCTTGTGCGCGAGAAGGCGCTTGCAATGGCCACCAGCTTTGGGGGCCGCCACTTCGACTCACTTGCAGCCATGTTCAAAGTCTCTGTGGAGACCATGGCGATCCGTATTAGGGAGCTCGGACTGGTCAAGCGCTAGGCGACGTCGGCCGGACCACTAACTGGCGACTAGCGGCGCCGTCTGGGCAATTCCCCGCGCTCGATCTGCTCGAAGAGCGAGCGCTCGACCGTCCCGCGCTGCACCTCGCCAACGGGTCTAAGCTCGTCGAGCAGCTCTCCCGCGGCGTAGTACTCGTCGAGCCCCTCGTCCATGAGCTCGAGATCGACGGCAGCCAGCCCTGGACCTTCCATTGCGAGTTCAGCGCCTGATTTCTGACGCCATCGATCCGGCAGTGCCGCTCCTGGCGTTACTGGCCTCGGGCGATCGCCGCGCTGCGCAGCCACGAGGTTGGAGAACTTGCCGTAACGGTAGACGAGCGGGCCGTCCGCCGGTGTGACCGCCTCATCGGGCTTGACGACGCGCAGCGTGGGCTTCATGCCCTCGATGCTAGACCTCTCAGTACCCAATGAGAAGGGCCGCTAGGGCACGGTGACGTGCCCTGCTACGTGCGTGGTAGTACGATGCCAGCGAGGGAGGACATGGTGATGCGCGCTACCAAAGTCTTGCTGCTCTTCGTAATGCTCTTGCCGGCATACGGCAGAGCCGGCCCGGACTCAACTACTAATTACCTAATGAGCGACAGCTTCACGCTGCTCGACTGGGGCATCTACCGCATGCAGATGACGCTTGACGCTTCAAAGTTATTTGAAATCGAGAACACTGGTGTATCTCGAAGCGTGAGTTACGATTGGGACCGAAACAGGATCGTGGTTGAGGTCTTATCGTTGACAGAGTCCAAGGAGGACGAGCAGTTTGATGCAAAGGCGCTTTGCAATAGGCTAATTAACGCCGCCCGGGTATCACTCGGCGTTCATCCAGAAACCGGCAAACCGCTACTGGGGGGCGACCACTCTTTCGCCTCAGGTTACTTCTCACACCAGGGTTTCAAACTCAAGAAACAGCCTGAAGACCTGCGAGCCCAGATCGACAAACTCATTGAACTTAGGGCGATCGTTTACCTCAATCTCAAAGCAAATCGGGAATGCAACGGGCCGCTGCTTGGTACGGAGATATTTACCAAGAACTAGCGCCGGCGCGCGAGCTTTTCGATCAGGCTAGCAGTCTCCCGCCCGCCCAGCGCTTGGACGCTGCGCGCAATCAGATCCTTCTCCCGCTTCGTCAGCTTCGCCCGCACTTGCTTCTCTGCGATGGTGATCTCCTCTATCGGGCGCCATGCCCGTGAGGAGAGGCGGCGGACGTTCCCCGCTAAAAGTGGATTAGCAGTTGCTGGAGGTTGGCTTTTCGCAGACGCTAGCCAAACTTGCCCAGCAAATGGACTGCTAGCGCACCAAGTACTGCGGCCACAATCGCGGTAACGAAGTGGTCGCCATGCCGCGTGAAGAAGCCGGGCCTATCGGACCGACGGTATAAGTAGATTGTGCTATAGGGCGGAATGTCTTTAAGGAGGCACACGGTCGCAGCAATCGCTAGCCCGCCACCAAACAGCACGTTCAATAGAGATGTCTCTGTAGCGACGAGAATAAACATCCCCAGGACAAACAGCGGAAAGTATAGGCGGGAACCAGTCAGGAGTTTGCGTCGTCTATTAAAAAGCGCTCGCACCTGTGTCTCAATGCCTAGCAATTGCAGCGAGTCGCCCCCGACAGTGACTTGCGCATTCATCTTTCCAAGGTCTATGTATGGATACACCTGTTCTTTGCGCGACACTTCAAGGGTCGATATTGCTGATGTCCCGAGCTCCTTGGCCAATTCATGAAGTTCGTCTGCCGATTCGAGAACATATCCAGCATGTCTGAGTTCCACACTGCTTCCACCGAGTGACGCAAGTAACCCCACAAGTATCTCTATATCTTCGATATATAGATTGCTCGGTGGTAGCGCCGCTCTTCTCGCTCGAGATGTCTTACGCACGGGAGATGTACGAATCCATAGGATAGACGGATTGGCTATGGCTCTGCTGGGAGCGCGACAGCGCCGACTGTACCGGATCTGGCTATTGAGAACGTCTTTGCCGTGATCGCCACTCCCACGGCGGCAATGGCTTAGCATCCTGCCATAGACGACGCCACGCCGCCCTTGCCTCCTCCTGCAGAGCGTACAGAGGCGAGTCCTTCGGCGCGTAGCGCTCGAACACCCACGCCATGCTGCGGCGTACCTGCTCGACGTTCGCGTCTGCGCTGGCGCAGTACACGCGCCCGAGGGTGCGGCCGTAGGGGTCTTCCCCCTGCGCGTCGGTCCTCGCCGGTTTGCCGTGGCACATATTGCCCTGGCAGCGGAGAAGGGGGTGCTGACAGGATTGCTGTACTTGGGCCCGAACGCGAAGGATTTGCATGCGCATCTAAATACTTATCAGGCGCCGTTTAATCAACTATCTGAAAAAGAGTTGTGTCCTGGGGCGGGGATGTTGGAGAAGATCAACGCGGCGATGAGGTGAGCGCCTCGAGTTCGTGCGCAAACCTAGAAGCGGTGCTGTAGCTCTATGGCTCGAATAACGTGCGCCAAATCACGATGGATCTCATCCGGCTGAAGTTCGGTGGCTAGTTGACCGGCATTCAGTGACACGCCGAACCGCTCTTGTGCCCAGGTCGACAATCGTGCAAGCAGTTCTTTGCCTGAGACCACGAACTCCAAACCTCCTAACGCTTGGATGCGCTCTCGAATAACTGCGCGCGCCTCTCGATTGGCCCCGACCGGCCCAAGTGCACGATTGCAGGCAAGTATGGAAGCAGATGTTGCATCAAAAGCTTCTTCACGCAAGATTTCGGCAATTTCATTGATCCGCTCCTCGATCTCAGCGTCACTGGGAGGTCTACCTCTTGTTAGCCGCCGCCTGATAATTCGGCCCAGAGCTGCCGAAACCAAGAGGTAGTTTTCAATCTCCTTGCGCGGCCACACGTACAACGAGACTCCTCTTGCGACGGCTTCCGCTCGTCGACGATCAACTAATTCCTGGGCATGATGGTCGGAATCGAGGATGCAGTATGTAATTACCTCCTCATTGACCGCGTTCCTCATTGCAAGCGCAGTTCCTATCGCATAGGGCCAACCATTCCAGCCGCCTATCGACATGTTTGGAAGGGTGTCGAAGGGCGCTTGCGAGTGGGGATATAGTCGATTCTGAAGCCGTCTCAAGATCCCAATGTCCTCACCCTCCACAAGGAGCATCCTCCTAGAGGACCACAGGCGCGTAAGCTGAAGGTTTTGTGTGCTTCCAATGCGAGAAATGATCTGTTGCACTGCGGGAAGTGAAGTCGCAAAGCTTGAAGCTGGTCGGCGTCTATCAACGATGAGAATGTCGTCCGCCTCCACTTCGGAGATGATTTCAACGGAGTGGGTGGCAACCACCAATTGGGGGAACATGGTGCGGACATAGCGAATTAATCGGCGCTGAAGGTCAGCATGCATGTAAACGTCTGGCTCATCTAGGATAACCGTAGTAGCACCTTGGGAACGAACCAAGAACCACATGGCTTGGAGCCACATCTGGAGGCCGTGGCCCATATTAAAGACATCAGCTACGAAGTCCTCGTTTCGTACTTGTAGCGCAAGCGTTACATCCGGGAGACGCCCCTGACGGATGAGGTCTCCCACGCGGACTCCAGGCCACGTGTCCTCAACCGCCTGCCTAAACCGCGGCAGCAAGTCTGGCAACCGCAGGAGCTGGTTTCTAAAATGCAACGGTGCCAAACGCGACGACATCGCACCAAGAACATACTCCTCCGACAGAAGTTTCTCCTCTTCGGACACGGGTGCAACTTGCGGCATTATTGCTACTGTAGGTAGCTGAACGCGACGAGCTGCGCCGGACGAAGTCACTAGATTGCCTTGAGGGTCTTGTATGACAGCGTGAACAGCATCTTCACCACGTAGATAGACCGAGATTTGGGCGCCGTTCTCGAAGCGTGCTTCAATCACGGCCGGAGGCTCACGATACTGGAAGCATAGGCCCGCGAAGTTAATGCCTTGCAGGCGTAGTGATGGTGCGCAGCCGACCATGCGCCGCGGTAGATCTGACCACTTCGGTGGTGCGCGATACTGAAGATTTCGATAGCGGTTCGTGACAAGCGACACGATTCGCAGAGCCTCAGCAATCGAGGACTTGCCAGCGTTGTTACGGCCTACGACGACGCTCAGCTGCTTGAGCGGCAGTTCGTGTTCCTCGAATCCTCTGTAGTTGCGAAGAACAAGACTTGAGATCAATGACGACTCCCCAGAATCGCTTTGCGTACGGGGCGAACGAGCGCGGCAGCTATCTGATGCGGTGATATCACAGCTAGTGTGGCCAGATATCGCCAACCCTGCGTGGGATTCGAGCCTATGGCTTCAATCGGCGTCTGTAAAGCGTAGCCTCGGTCGTCGTGTAGGTTGCGTAGGAGCCTAGCTACCTAAAGGGGGATGGAATGACGACTCTGTCGGACGTGCAGATCAAGGCCGCCATGGCGTTGGGGCACCTGGTTGTGGGTGGCTCAGAAACTCAAGTGGGCCCAGCCTGCTACGAACTCCGTATGGGCCCCGTGTACTACGACCTAACAGAAGGCGACAAGCGTATAGAGATAGATGCGGAAAGCCACGTACTCATCAAGCCTGGACACAGAGTAGTACTCATTACCCTCGAAGAGCTATCCATTCCTAATGATCTGATCGCTCGCGTGACGAGCAAAGGATCATTGTTTAGTGTTGGGCTGAGTCCTGTAAGTACGTACGCCGACCCTGGCTTCAAAGGTAATCTTGGTGTGGTGACTCAGAATCTCAGCGACAAGTACATTCTGCTTCCCCTCGGCGAGCCCATAGCGAAGATTGACTTCGCTCTTCTCTCAAGTCCTTCTGCGAATCCCTATCACGGACAACATGGATTTAAGACTCAAATATGGCCCATCAAGCATCATCTCCAAAGGGTATACAAAGAGGTTGCTGACGACTCGCGGGTAGCAAGCGAGATAGAGGAGGCCTACAGAATCCTCCCGCGCGCAACTGGGCAGGTCTTTCGACAGATCTACCTGAAACAACGAATGATCGACGTGGCGATCATCGTGACGTTGATCGTAAATACATTGATTCTGGGCGCACTATCCAATGAGTTGCTTGAACCGTTGGTGGCCGTCGCAATTAATCTCATATCGGTCGCTATCACCGGCATACTTGTGCTGCGCTTCAAGCTGAAGGAGTAACAGATGGAAATAGCGGACCTGGTCAGAATGCAGGTGCGACTAGATGAGGTCAGCGGATTCCCGGTATCGTTTGTCGACCGACGGGAGCGTTACACGCAACTTACTCGTGACCTCGTTGGGCTCGTTGGTGAGATAGGCGAGTTCGCGAACATAGTAAAGAAAGTGAACATCAAATTGGACAGGCCGACGGAGTACGATCTGGACCTTGCAAAAGCAGAGGCAGCGCTAAACGAGGAGTTGGCCGATTGCATAATCTACCTTCTCCGAATTAGTGCTTTGCTAAACGTTGATGTAGAGCAGCTTGTTGTAAAGAAGATAGAGGCAAACGCGGCGCGTTATGCCGGCTTACGACGGAAGTAAGAAGTACTTCTTTCTTCCAGTGAATACGGGGTATTCGCGTGCTGGCGTACCCGACGAACGTTGTATCGAGTTCTATGGCAGCAGGAGTGGCCATGGCCTGTACTGTGCAATTGTTGGCAACGTGGTTATTCCGAACGGGTACGGAAGTAATGCGGTATGCAGCAAGATATCAACGTCAACACAATGGAGAGACCTCGCGAACGCGATAGCCGACTCAGGGGCAAAACCAGGCATACAACTGTCCACCTCTTGGAAAGCCTTTGAAGGCACCCGTAGGTTTCTCGCACGACGGCCTGAAGACGCGCTCGCGGAATACAGGATGGCGGCTGCGGCGATCTCTAGGCGGGATGTCCAGATAGCCGTTGATAATTTGCAGCGAGGTACAGAACTTGCCTTAGAGGCGGGATTCCTGCATGTGCAGCTGCATGCCGCTCATGGGTACCTCTTCAGCCTTCTCTTGGACGGAAGATTCTGCGCATATAGTGAAGAGGCTATGGTCCGCGTCAATTCGTGGGTGCGCGAGCTTCATGCCTCTGGGGTAGAGTCGTCTCTGAGATTCTCAGTAGCAACTGGCCACGCACAAGTGGACGCTCAAGACAGCGAAGGTCATATAGATCGAATGTTGTCCATGTCGTTCGACTTCTTTGACGCGAGTAGCGGCTTCTATAACATCAACAAGCAACTGATCTATCCGTCTACTGAGCCCATAATCGAGGCGCGTTGGAAACGGACGATTGAGATTGCAAAACGCCGCCCAGAGAAGCGGATCATCATCTCGGGAAAAGCGAGTCGGTTACCAGAAGAAGCGTGCCCCTCAAACGTGCATATTGGTATCTGTCGCGATCTGATCGCAAATCCTAATTTCCTGCGCGAAAAACAGAACGGATGCGCGAGCTGCATGAAATGCCACTACTATTCAAGAGGAACGCCGACCTTGGTTTGTGGTCAATGGCTCAATAGGGCGCGCTGAACCAGAGTTTCGATGCGCATTCGGCTTCTCCCTAATCGGCCGCACCGGCCTCACCTCGATACTCCCGATCTGCGCCGGCGGGATCCGTGAAGCGATCTGGATCGCCTCGTTCAGATCCCTCGCCTCGATTAAGTAAAACCCCGCCAGGCACTCCTTGGTCTCCGCAAAGGGACCATCCGTAACGGAAACCTTCCCGCCGCGCACGCGCACGGTGGTGGCGGTCGCCACGGGCTCCAGGGCCTCGGAGGCGATGCACTGGCCGCTCGAGCGCACGGACTGGTCGAAGGCGAGGCACTTCAGGTCGTCCACCTCCCGCATTTTCGACTCCTCGCCGTACACGAGGCACAGGTACTTCATTGCGGCACCTCCTTCTGCCCGGCGATGACCATCCACGAGACGCCGAACTTGTCCTGCACCATGCCGAAGGCCCGGGCGAAAAAAGTCTCCGCGAGGGGCATGTTGACGTGCCCGCCCATGGAAAGCGCGTCGAAGCGCTTGCGCGCGTCGGCCTCGTCCTTAGCGGGGTAGGAGAGCGAAAAGCCGGTAAAGAGAGGCTTGCCGCTGCACATGCCGTCGGAGGCCATGATCAGCGACTCGCCCACGGTGAAGGACGAGTGCATGACCTTGTCCGCCGGCGGCGCGGAGCCGTCGGGGAATGTCGACTGCTCGGGGCTGTCCTTGTAGCGCATCACGCCCTGCACCTTCGCGCCGAGCACCTTCTTGTAGAAATCGAGCGCCTCTTCCGTGCGCCCTTCGAAGAACAGATAGGGTTGGATCATGGCCTCAGCTCCTCTGCAGCCCGAGCTCGCGCGCCTTCTCGACGCCGGGGCCCTGCTCGAAGTCCTCCAGGGCGAAGAACGGCCGCACTTCGATCTCGCAAACTCCGCCGTCGATCGACGGGTTGGGAAAGCGCTTGGTCCAGGCGAGCGCCTCCTCGCGCGACTTCACGTCGATGATGGTGTAGCCGGCGACCAATTCTTTCGTCTCGGTGAACGGCCCGTCCACCACGGTGCGCTTGCCGCCCTTGTCGTACCGGACGCGCCAGCCCTCGGCGCTTCGCTTGAGCCCCGCGCCGTCCACGAGGATGCCGGCCTTCGCCATCTCCTCGTGGAACCCGACCATCTCGGTCATCAATTCCTGGGTGGGCATCACGCCCGCCTCCGAATCCTTCGTCGCCTTCACCAGAATCATGAATTTCATGGCTTTTCTCCTGAATGAGTCAGCTGCCTGCACGCTCTAGTCGAACGTGCATCGCCGCTTTCGACATCGCGTGCTCTACGACGCGGTAGCCCAGCGCCACGAGGTCCAGCCCCTGGAGCAGGGGCTCGCCCGACCCCAGGACCACCGGCGAGACGACGAGGTGCATCTCGTCCACGAGCCGCGCCTGGAGGTACTGCCTTATGGTGGCCGCGCCCCCGCCGATGCGCACGTCCTTGGAACCGGCGGCGTCCTTCGCGAGCATCAGCGCCTCGTCGATCCCGCCGGTCACGAAGTGGAACACGGTGCCGCCCTCCATCTCGAGGGGCTTGCGCGGGTGGTGCGTGAGCACGAACACGGGCACGTGGTACGGCGGGTTGTCGCCCCACCAGCCCTTCCAGGCCTCGTCCCACGCGCCGCGCCCGGGCGAGAACATGTTCCGCCCGAGGATCCAGGCGCCGAGGTTCTCCATGCCGCGCCGCGCCCAGTCGTCGTCGAGGCCGGTCTCGCCCCCGTCCTTGCCGAGCACAGCGGACTGGAAGGTCTTCGTGGGGAAGAACCACTGGTGCATCCCCATGCCGCCCTCGCCCAGGGGATTCTCCAGCGACTGCCGCGGGCCGGCGCCGTAGCCGTCCAGGGACACCGCGAAGCAGTTCACGCGCAGCTTGCTCATCGCGCGGCCTCCTCGAGCTTCGCGAGGTCGAGCTTCACCATCGTGTGGATCGCCTGCATCATCCGCTCGGCGCGCTTCGGGTCCTTGTCCGAAAAATACTCGTCGATCCCCTTCGGCACGACCTGCCACGAAACGCCGAAGCGGTCCTCGAGCCAGCCGCACATCACGGGCTTGCCCCCGGCGACGAGCTTGTCCCAGTAGTAGTCGATCTCCTTCTGGTCCTCGCAGTAGACGCAAAACGACACGGCGGGCGTGTGCCGGTACTCCGGCCCGCCGTTCAGCGCGACGAACGGCACCCCCGATAGCTCGAACTCGACCGTCAGCACCATCCCGGCGGGGCGGGGGCCGCCCTCCGGGGTGTGCA
>JBFWUX010000021.1:0-13013 GCA_050247055.1 Dehalococcoidia bacterium | reverse complement strand
GGTGGAGTCCGCGTCAATCCAATGCACGATCACCGCTGTCACCCGCGCGGGCGAGTTCGAGGTCGTGTGCGTCGCCGCCTTGCTCGTGGTCACTCGCGCGATCGTCGCCGATGGGTTCGCGGGAGGCTACCGCTTCCGCGGCAACTGGACCCTGCATGTGCGCACGCCGAAGAAGGAGCCCCGAGCGACCTCGTGTAGGTCCGAGGCATCGAGACCCGTCGTCGGTTCGGAGTTCTGACGAGAGCGATCGAGGCCTTGTCCGATGTCTTGGTTGAGCCTTTCGACGAACTCATGCCTCCCGACTGCTTCTGTGGCCATGGTGGACGCGCAAGGCGACTGGTCCCGTAGTGCGTGGCGGCCAAGAGAGTGGCTCACCCACGTCGGGCTCGTCGTTCCCCACCGACGACGTTATCGTTCGCGACGGAGGTGGTAGCGGGCTCGGTCAGGAGTCCCGTTGCCCGCTTCCTGGAACGACTTGCAGCGGATTCTCGGCGACTCTCTTGGACGAACAAACGCTCTCAGCACGGCCAGCCCCGGCAGGGCACCGGTTCCGCGGGTGCTTCCACGCGACCGCCAGCGGACTCTACGACCGATTCGGGACCGGCCACGTCCTCGAGGCGAACCCGGTGATCGAGAACCGCCGCGCGATCGGACCGCGGACGCGATCACTCCTCACACCTCGCCGCGCGACACCAAGTCCCGCCACCGCACCGGTGTCGGAATCAATCTGGACGAGGTCAAGCCCATCCCGATGCGAGGGAACCTGCGCATGAGGATCCTTCGCAACACCGGCAATGACCGCGTCCTCGATCTCATCCGCCCCAACCTGCTTCCGGGTGCGCAGTTCGACGTCGTTTCGCCGCAGTTCTCCCTCTTCGCGTTCGCGGAGCTCCAGAAGGAGCTGTCGCAACTCGGTAGGGTCCGACTCGTGCTTCCCGCAAGTCCTGACGCTCTCGAACTCCTCGGATCGACCACGGACCGCGCGGCTAGGAACCGATTGCAGAGCCGTTGGCTGGCTCGGCAGTGCGCTTCCTGGATCCATGAAAAGGCTTCGCTTCGAAGCGCCGCAGGCTCGATCCCTCAAGGCACCGCCGTCGTGCGCGACAGCGGATCGTCCCCAACACAAGTAGTCCTAGGCTCCTTCGCCTTCAGCACGCAAGGCCTCGGGCTGACACCGGGAAACCCTCTAAGCCTCAT
This sequence comes from Dehalococcoidia bacterium, assembly GCA_050247055.1. Lineage (GTDB taxonomy): Bacteria > Chloroflexota > Dehalococcoidia > Tepidiformales > Tepidiformaceae > Amarobacter. The sequence goes on along the minus strand of JBFWUX010000021.1, from coordinate 11,816 downwards.
TCAGGCTTCAGAAAGCGAAGAAGAAAGCCGCGAGCTGTCCGGATGGTTCGACTCGTTGTGGTCCAACCTGCCGTCGAGCGATGCCGCAGCTTGCTCGGTGCTGGGACGCCTCAACGCCATCGCCTCGGTCCGGTCTCCTCGTGAGCTCTACGCACTCATTCTGTATCACCTCTTCGGAACGCGCGACGACGTGCTCGATGAGGAACGCGTCGTCAAGTCCGCCACCGGGATCCGTCGCACGGTCGTCTGGCAGAAGCTCTATAAGTTCCAACGCGATGGGGTGGTTGGCGCAATCGACAAACTCAACCGCTTCGGTGGGTGCATCATCGCGGACAGCGTCGGTCTCGGGAAGACCTTCGAGGCACTTGCCATCATCAAGTACCACGAGCTGCGCAACGACCGCGTGCTCGTCCTGTGCCCCAAGCGACTGCGCGACAACTGGACGCTCTACGCTGCGAACGACCGCCGCAACATCCTCGCCGCGGATCGATTCAACTACGATGTCCTCAACCACACGGATCTATCGCGAGACGGCGGCATCTCGGGCGACATCGATCTCACTCACGTCAACTGGGGCAACTACGACCTCGTCGTCATCGATGAGTCCCACAACTTCCGCAACAAGCGGACTCCACGCCAGGGAGGTGAGACTCGCTATGACCGCCTGATGCGCCGCATCATCCGTGAGGGCGTGAAGACTCGGGTCCTGATGCTCTCGGCTACTCCGGTCAACAACCGCCTGGCCGATCTGCGCAACCAGATCGCCTTCGCGACCGAGGGCGAAGATGATGCTCTCGAGGACGTTGGGATCGCGAGCATCGCCGGAACCACGCGGCTGGCCCAGAAGCAGTTCAACCGCTGGCTCGAACTCCCCGATGACCACCGCACTCCGAGCCGCCTCGTCGAAATGCTCGGCTTCGACTACTTCACGTTGCTCGACACGCTGACCATCGCCCGCTCCCGGCGTCACATCGAGAAGTACTACGGCACCGAAGAGACCGGGAAGTTCCCTGAGCGCCTCAGGCCCATCAACATCAAGGCTGACGTCGACAGCTCTGGTGCGTTCCCCGCGGTCCGTGACATCAACCAGGAGATCCGGCGCCTACACCTGGCCTCCTACGCTCCCCTTCGGTATGTCCTCCCCCACCGGCAGGAGGCCTACGACAGGAAGTACAGCACGGAGGTGCGCGGCGGCGAGGGCTTCTTCCGCCAGGTCGACCGCGAAGAGAGTCTCATTCACCTCATCCGCGTGAATGTTCTCAAGAGGATGGAGAGCGCCGTCTCCTCCTTTGCTCTGACCGTCGAGCGCCAGCTCCACGATGTCGAGTCGACTCTCGCGCGCATCGAGTCGCAGAGTGAGGAGATCGAGGAGCTCGACATCACCGATGTTGACCTCGAGGACCCGGCCTTCGAGAGCCTGCTCGTCGGACGCAAGGTGAAGGTGCTCCTAGGCGACGTAGATCTGGTTCGCTGGAAGCAGGACCTTCTCGAGGATCGCAACCGCCTTGCGTCTTTGCACGCCGCCGCACAATCGGTCGATCCGGAGCACGACGCGAAGCTCGCTGCGCTTCGCGGCGTGATCTCGGAGAAGTGCGCCTCCCCCATCAACTCAGGCAACCGCAAGGTACTCGTCTTCACCGCCTTCGCCGACACAGCGCGATACCTCTACGATCAGGTCGCGCCCTGGGCCAAGCGCGAGCATGGGGTTGAGACAGCGCTGGTTACCGGTAGCGGCAGCAACCGGAGCACACTGCCTCGCCTTCGCAAAGACCTCGCCTCGATCCTCACCGCGTTCTCGCCCCGCGCGAAGGAGCGCCCGGAGGAGTTGGCGAGCGATGGAGATCTCGATCTCCTCATCGCCACGGACTGCATCTCCGAGGGCCAGAACCTCCAGGACTGCGACTGGCTCATCAACTACGACATCCACTGGAACCCCGTCCGGATCATCCAACGCTTCGGCCGCATCGACCGCCTCGGCTCCCCCAACGAGCGCATCCAGCTCGTCAACTTCTGGCCGAACATGGAGCTCGAGGAATACCTCGACCTCGAGCAACGAGTGAGTGGCCGCATGGTGCTTCTCGACATCTCCGCCACTGGCGAAGAGAACCTGATCGAAAAGCAGTCGGGCGACCCGATGAACGACCTCGAGTACCGGCGCAAGCAGCTCCTCAAGCTGCAAGACGCCGTGATCGACCTGGAAGACCTCTCCACTGGCGTCTCGATCGCGGACCTCACCTTGACCGACTTTCGCATCGACCTCGCTGAGTTCCAGCGCGACCACGGGAACACACTCGACACGATGCCGCTCGGCGTCTGCGGCGTCACCACGAGCCGCGATGCGGACATCGAACCCGGAATCATCTTCTGCCTCCGCGCCGAAGGCCCGGCCGCCGAGCGTGCAGCAGAACCCGGCTACTCCCTGGCGCCCTACTACCTGGTACACATCGGCGAGGACGGAACAGTTCTTCTCCCCCACTCGCAGACCAAGCAGATCCTGGACCGCCTAAAGCGCCTCTGCATCGGTCGCGACATCCCCGACGCACGCGCCACCACACGCTTCGACAAGGGCACTCAAGGTGGCAAGGACATGCGCAAGGTGCAGCAGTGCCTTGCGTCAGCGGTAGCCGCCATCGTCGGGAAGACCGAGGAACGCGCCGTCGAGAGTCTCTTCAGGCCCGGCGGCACTCATGCCCTGCGTGGCGAGTTCGCAGGCAGCGGCGACTTCGAAGTCGCCGCCTTCTTCGTTGTGCTCCCTGAAGAAGCACCTCGGAGGCGCGAGGAATGAGCCCGGAGGACTGCATCCAAGCCCTGGGACTGCCTGAAAGCACGCTGGTCGATCAGCGGGTCCCGAAGAAGACCCTGGCCGAGCACGGGGCTACCACCGCAACCGCTCGCAGACAGGTACAGGACGGGGTCGAAGAGCTCCGGTGGATCGCTGCGCTCAAGCCATCCACCTGTGGTATCTCGCCGCACGCGGACACAACCCGAGAGTACCTCGAGATCGCCGTGCTGCACCTCGCGCTTCGTCCCGTCGGTAAGCCTGCGATGCTCCTGCCACTCATCCACCGCGCGATCCCCTACCCGGTAGTGCTCGTCAGCTCCGCTGCGGACACCGCAGCGCTGTCGCTGGTACACAAGCGCTGGTCTCAGGCAGAAAAGGACCGCGTTGTCGTCGATGGCGACCTCGTCGCACTTCCTCTGGATGACGAGCTTCCCGAGCAGCACCGCGAGAGCTTCCTCTCAGCGCTCGCGCTGGCCAAACAACCCCAAGCCACGCTATACGACCTGTACCAGGGATGGCTGGACACGATTCTCGCCATGCGAGCCGCCGCGCTTCTCGGCGACTTTCGCCTGCCGCGCGACCGGGCGCACGCCGCGGCTCGTGACGCGGCTCTTCGCGAGTGCGAGCGCCTCGAGTCTGAGATGGCCTCGCTTCGGGCCGCTGCCGTTCGGGAAAAGCAGTTCGCGAAGCGTGCGGAGCTCAACCTGGAACTGCGACGCCTGGCCGAAGCGCATGCCTCCGCTCGGGAGCAACTGTGAACATGAACGAGGACACGCCCATGAAGAAGCTCACGCCCGAGGAGCCGGAGACTCACTCCACCGACGTGGTGGCCGAGAACGTGGACCGCCTCCGCGAGCTCTTCCCCGAAGCCTTCACCGAGGGCAGGGTCGACTTCGAGGTTCTGAAGCAGCTCCTCGGTGGTCACGTTGACGAGCGTGAGGAGAAGTACGGCCTCAACTGGCACGGCAAGCGCCGCGCGCGCCAACTCGCGCTCACCCCGAGCAAGGGGACGCTTCGGCCATGCCCAGATGAGAGCGTCGACTGGGAAACGACGCAGAACCTCATGATCGAGGGCGACAACCTCGAGGTCCTGAAGCTCCTGCAGAAGAGCTACGCGGGGAAGGTCAAGCTCATCTACATCGATCCGCCCTACAACACGGGCAAGGACTTTGTCTACCCCGACGACTTCCGCGACAGCATCCGGAACTACCTGTTCGTGACTGGCCAGGTTGATGGCGAGAACGGCCGCGTTTCGTCGAACACGGAGGCTTCGGGCCGGTTCCACACCGACTGGCTCAACATGATGTATCCGCGTCTGAAGTTGGCGCGTACTCTCCTCCGCGACGACGGACTCCTCGTAACACATATTGACGAGCACGAACGCGCAACCCTTCACTTGATGCTCAGTGACCTATTCGGGGAAGAGAACTTTCTCGGCGAAGTCATTTGGGACAAGAGGAACCCCAAGGGAGATGCCCGGGGCATCGCCTATCAGCATGAGTCTCTGCTTCTCTTCGCGCGCGACAGTAGCGTCCTGCTAGAACGTAGCCCTCTGCGCCGCCCCAAGCGTAATGCCGCCTCCATGCTCTCCGCGGCCAAGCGCTGCACCTCCTCATCTCCGACGATTGAGGATGCGGAACGCACCTTCCGCGAGTGGTTGCGGCAACAGCCAGACCTTTCGGGGGGCGAAGCCATGTACAACCGCCTCTCTAGCGACGGACGAGTCTACCGTCTTGTCTCGATGGCGTGGCCGAACAAGAACCGAGCGCCGGACGATTACTTCGAACCCCTGCTGCATCCGCGCACTCAAATGCCATGTCCTGTCCCCGCGCGTGGTTGGCGTAATCCTCCCGCTACGATGCGGCGACTCTTGGATGGTGGTCTCATCGAGTTCGGCGCCGACGAATCTACGCAACCGCAGCGGCGCTACTTCCTTGACGAAAACATGCTGGAAGGCATCCCGTCGATAGTAGCCCATGGAGCCTCCGATGATTCGCTGTTCACCTCCTGGGACATTCTGTTCTCTAATCCGAAGCCTGTCGCCTTCGCTACTCAAGTGGTGTCTTGGCTCACCAGTGGGTCCGACCTGGTTCTAGACTTCTTCGCTGGCTCGGGAACCGTCGGCCACGCCACATGGAACGCGAACTCGCAAGACGGAAATCACCGCCGGTTCGTCCTGGTTCAGCTCCCTGAGCCCGTCGACGACGACAACTCCTCGACAATCGCTGACCTCACTAGGTCGCGCCTCTGCAAGTCTCGTCAGTCGGTCCAAGAAACTGCTTCCCAGTACTCCGGAGATCTTGGCTTTCGCGTCTTCAAGCTCGACCACTCGAACATCCGCGCGTGGGACCAATCTCCCGACGACCTCGATGGAGCTCTCTTCGACGCCATCCAACACCTACGAGACGGCCGCACCGAGCACGACGTGCTCTACGAACTACTCTTGAAGCTCGGCTTGGATCTCTGCGTTCCCATCGAGCAACGTTCGATCGCTGGCAAGACGGTCCACTCCGTGGGCGCCGGGACCCTCTTCGTCTGCCTCCCCAATAGCGTCGAGTCCGTTGAGGTCGAGCCCCTTGCTCTAGGCATCGCAGCTTGGCACGAAGAGCTCGCACCGGCAGGAGAAACAACGGTGGTCTTCCGCGACAGCGCCTTCGAGAATGACGTGGCCAAGACCAACCTCGCCGCCATCCTCCAGCAGCATGGCCTCGAGAATGTCCGGAGCCTGTAGCCGATGAAGCTCCAGTTCGAACCGAACCTTGACTACCAGCTCGCCGCCATCGAAGCCGTTTGCGACCTCTTCCGCGGGCAAGAGCTGTGTCGCACGGAGTTCACCGTCACGAGCGCTCCCGCGGCGGACAAGCCGTTTCTCCCAGGGATGGGCAGCGAGCTTGGTTTCGGCAACCGACTTTCGCTACTCGACGACGAGCTCCTGAAGAACCTGCACGACGTGCAGCTACGGAACGGACTCGCCCAGTCCCCCATCCTGTCATCCGGCGACTTTACCGTCGAGATGGAGACCGGCACGGGCAAGACCTACGTCTACCTGCGCACGATCTTCGAGCTGAACAAGCGCTTCGGCTTCACCAAGTTCGTGATCGTGGTTCCCTCGGTCGCCATCAAGGAGGGCGTCTACAAAGCCCTCCAGATGACGGAGGACCACTTTCGGAGCCTCTACGCCGGAACACCCTTCGACTACTTCCTGTACGACTCGTCGAAGCTCGGCCAGGTGCGCAACTTCGCCACCAGCTCCAACATCCAGGTCATGGTTGTGACCGTCGGTGCCATCAACAGGCCTGACGTCAACAACATCTACAGAGACACCGAGAAAACTGGCGGTGAACGCCCGATCGACCTCATCAAGGCCACACGCCCCATCCTGATCGTGGATGAGCCACAGTCCGTGGACGGGGGTCTTCTCGGCAATGGGCGACAAGCTCTCGCCGCCATGGAACCGCTCTGCACTTTGCGCTACTCGGCCACCCACGTCGACAAGCACCACATGGTCTATCGACTGGACGCGGTCGACGCGTACGAGCGCAAGCTCGTGAAGCAAATCGAGGTGGCCGCCGCAACCATCGAGGACGCACACAACAAGCCCTACGTCCGCTTCCTCTCAGCCGCGAACCGGCGCGGCGCGATCACGGCGAAGATCGAGGTGGACGTCACCACAGGGTCGGGCGTCCGCCGGAAGGAAGTCACGGTTCAAGACAGCGACGACCTCCAGCAAACAACAGGTCGAGAGGTCTACGCAGACTGCCGCATCGGCGAGATCCGCGTGCCGAAGGGATCCCAGTCTCTCGAGCTGCGAGTTCCCGGCGGCGAGCACTTCCTCAGACCCGGCGAGGCTTACGGCGACGTTGACCCGCTTGCCGTCGCGCGGGAGATGATCCGTCGCACCATCCGAGAGCATCTCGAGAAGGAGCTTCGGCTACGGCCCCAAGGCATCAAGGTTCTCTCGCTCTTCTTCATCGACAACGTCAGCCGCTACCGCGTCTACGACGACGAAGGGAATCCGACGAAGGGCGACTACGCCCGGATCTTCGAAGAGGAGTACCGACGGCTCGCCGCGCACCCGGACTATCACACCCTGTTCGATGGCATCGACACCACGAGCGCGGCGGAGGAGGTCCACGGCGGCTACTTCTCGATCGATCGGAGGAAGGTCGGCTCGAAGACCATCGAGGTCTTCAAGGACACCCGCGGAGACAGTCAAGCGGACGACAGCACCTACAACCTGATCATGAAGGATAAGGAGCGGCTTCTCAGCCTCGGCACGCCGCTCAAGTTCATCTTCTCCCACTCCGCGCTGCGCGAGGGCTGGGATAACCCAAACGTCTTCCAGATCTGCGGGCTGCGCGACATCCGGAGCGAACGGGAGCGTCGCCAGACGATCGGGCGCGGGCTACGCCTGTGCGTGAACCAGGAAGGTGTCCGGCTACGAGGCTTCAACGTGAACACCCTGACCGTGATCGCGACGGAGAGCTACGAGCAGTTCGCAGAGAACCTTCAGAAGGAGATCGAGGCGGACACGGGCATTCGCTTCGGCGTGGTCGAACCTCACCAGTTCGCGGCCATCGTGACCGTGGACGAAGACGGCCGCACCACGCCGCTAGGCGCGGAGCAGTCCCAGCTTCTCTGGGATCACCTGAAGGACAGGGAGCTCATCGACGCCAGGGGACGCATCCAGGACACCCTTCGCGAGGCCATCAAGAAGGGCTCCCTAGAACTTCCGGATCCCTTCATCGAGCACGCCGAGAGCATCACGGAGGTTCTGCGGAAGCTCGCTGGACGACTCGACATCAAGAATGCCGATGAGCGCCGCCCGGTGCGTCCACGACAGGCGATCCTTCACAGCGAGGAGTTCCGCGCCCTCTGGGACAGGATCAAGCAGAAGACCACTTACCGCGTCGAGTTCGACAACGAGCTCCTCGTCGCCCGCTGCATCAAGGCGCTCCAGGACGCTCCGCCCATCCCGAAGACTCGACTCCAGTGGCGGAAGGCCGACCTGGCCATCGGCAAGTCCGGCATCGAGGCCACGGAGGTCGGTGGCTCTGCCACGGTCATTCTCAACGAGGCCGACATCCCGCTTCCCGACTTGCTTACCGACCTCCAGGACCGCACCCAGCTCACCCGAAAGAGCATCCACCGAATCTTGGTTGGCAGCGGTCGACTCAAGGACTTCCGTCTAAACCCGCAGCGGTTCATCGATCTGGCGGCCGAGGCCATCAACCGGTGCAAGCGACTGGCCATCGTCGACGGGATCAAGTACCGGCGGCTGGGCAGCGAACACTACTACGCGCAAGAACTCTTCGAGCAGGAAGAGCTCACGGGGTATCTGAAGAACATGCTCGCCACCCGGGAAGACCGCTGCGTCTACGACCATGTGATCTTCGAGTCCGATACGGAGCGCAACTTCGCCGACCAACTCGAGAAGAACGAGGCAGTCCGCGTCTACGCGAAGCTCCCTGGCTGGTTCAAGGTGCCGACCCCCCTTGGTTCCTACAACCCGGACTGGGCAGTGTTGCTGCGGACTCCGGATGGCGAACGGCTCTACTTCGTCGTCGAGACCAAGAGCGGCCTCTTCCTCGACGATCTACGCGACTCCGAGGAGGCGAAGATCATGTGCGGCAAGGCCCACTTCGCCGCGCTCCGGGTGAGCGAGTCACCGGCCACCTACACCGTGGCTCGTTCACTCGATGATGTTCTGGGCACCTGATTCCGAGCCGGGCGCATTCAAACCTTGGGTGCGATGACTCGGGACTTCGCGACGATGGTCAGAGACTTCGATCCTCTGGTGATCGCCACGTAGAGCTCTCGCACCGTCAACTCCTCCGGATTCATCACGACCGCGTGGTCGAACTCCAGTCCCTTCACGAGGAGTGGTGTCCCCAGGCATCGCATCGGAACGACCCTGCCCCGATGGCGTGCGCGGGTTCTTGCCGCTGCCACGGCTTCCGGAAGATCTGCGAGGGTTCCTCCTGATACCTCCCGTAGAGCTGTCTGAAGTTGTCGCACGCACTCGGGTCGATAGAGCCACCAGCCCGTGTGCTGGACGATTCCATCCACCAGCGCTAGCGCGGCCTCGGGAGACGGAGAGTCCGCCAGCGCTTTCATGCGAGCGAAGTGGTCCTTGTGCTTGCGAATCCGGTTCGTGTCCTTCCCATCCCGCACCGTCTGCATCATCCCCTGGATCTCGGTGTAGGCCTTCGTGACTCGCGGCTTCAGGAACTCGACCAACGCCGCCACTGCATTTCTCCCGTCTGCTGTCGCCAGCCTCTTCGCGCACTTCGGAAGATCTCCATGATCGAAGACCTCGACTACCGGCCATCCGCGTCCCAGGCTCTTGGCTAGAGGTATGCAGTCGCGGTTCGTGATTTTCCCGATTCCGACTGCTGTCTCCCCGTTCCTGACGACGCCGCGGCACGCCTGTACGAGGACACTCTGATCGCGGCGAGCTACCCATCGAACCGGCGCGTCCCTGGCGATCGTGAGGCGCCCTTGAGTCTGGAGCTCCCTCCTAGCATCCGTCAACCACTCGCCCAGTTCTGAATTGCATCCATGCTGCTGCCACCGCCAGGGGTGCTCGAGCGGAGGCTGGAAGGAGAAGTAGCTCTTCACCACGTCCCAGCCGACCACTCTCTCATGGCCGAAGTCGAAGATGGCTTGCAGGTCGTCGCCCACTCCACGACACGGAAGCGCCTCGCCGATCGCTGCGATGACCTCGTGCTGACGCTGCGTGCAGTCTTGGTACTCGTCGATCAGCACGCCTTCGTAGCTCGCCGCCAGGACCTGTCGCGCTAGCGACGTCGCGACCACCTTTCTGGAACCGACGTAGACTGCGGACCACGCGGGTTGTGCTGCTGGATCGACAGCTACTCCCGAGATCGACGGGTAGGCGGTCGCCCACCGCAGGCACCATCCCGCGATCGTGTCGAGATGGAACCGTGTCTCTGCGACACCTCGCTTGCGTAGCCGCTTTCTCAGGGCTGCCACGCCCGCATGGGTATGAGTCAAGATGAGCTGTCTACCGAACCGCTCGTCGGCAACGATCGAGCTCAAGAGTTGCGTCTTCCCGCAACCGGCCGCAGCCTCCGTGAACCCGCGCCGCGCAGCGAACATGCGGTCTATGGCCGAGTCATTCATCGAACACGAAGCCGCGTAGGGACTGGAGCACCTGCCCACTCGGGGTGGGCTTCAAAGCCTCCTCATAGCGCTCTACGAGCGCTCCGATGTCCTGTCCGAGCGCTCGGCTCTTGAACCACTCCTTGGCGTGGGCGGATGCCCCGAACACCTGTCGGAAGCGCGCTTCCTCCACGTTCGCACTGCTTGCCTCTTCCACCCAGCAAGCGGGATCGTCCCCGAACGTCGCTCGTGAGATCGACAGACCGTCGGCGATCGTGTCCTTGACACTCCGAAAGCTCTTCGCCTTGGCCGACCTCGTCGCCAGCGTCACCATCTCGCGAAAACCTTCTAGTGGAAGGTCTAGAGCAAGGCGCTGCTCGGTACATGTCCCTCCCTCCCAAATCAGAGGCACTGCTCCTTGTGCTCTCGATGCCCTGGCCTTCGCGTCCGAGTCTACGAACAGCGCCACCGTGTAGCCGAGCTGGACCAGCTTGCCTGCAACAGTTGCGGGCTGATCACTCCCGCCTCCATCAACAATGGCCACACCTTGGTAGGCAAAGTTCGGCCGCCCGTTCGCCTCAGCAGCGTGGTCGATAGCGATGCATATCCCCTCCTCGGTCGCTCCCTCGCAAACCACGATTTTGTGAGCGAGAAGCGCCCCCGAGACGCGCGCCAAGAGGGTTGCTGACTCCGTCGGAAGGCGTGCCACCGACACCTTGCCATCACCATCCCGGCGAACAACACTCATCTCTTGCGATTCCAACTCCGATAGCACAGTCGGCGAATGCGTAGTGAGCAGTAGCTGACCCGCTGCACGAGCGTCTGCTGGGGGTTTCCCGCGGAGGATGCGGAGAAGTCTCCGGATTCGATGCGGCTCGAGCCCGTGCTCGAACTCGTCGATCAGCGTTAGTCCATGCTGCGACGCGGCCTCTCGCTGCATCGCAGTAGCGAGAAGACGCCGAGTTCCGAGCCCAGACCTGCGAAGAGGTACGTCGCCGTCGTGAAGCGACAGTGCTCCCGCCGAGACTGTCATCGAGTCGATGTCCAGATGCGGACAAAAGCTCGCCGCTGGCTTCACTCCGACGTCCTTGGCCAGGGCCTCAACCTTCGCAGCCGCTTCCTCGAGCCGCTTGAGGTTGTCCTTCTTGAGACCAGCGCGAGCTTGCCGTGTCACCTCCGCGAGTACCCCCGGGAGCGAGTCGGTTTCGCTCGTGAGACGCGAGAGTGTCGAACCACGACTCCACGCCAGGTGGTTGTCGACGTAGCCACCCACTCTCAGGAGCCCAAGGCGCTCTCTGTCTTTCACATGGATCGGTTGCTCACGGCCCTCAGAGTCGACCACGTTCCACACGGGCTCGAGGGTCTCCCCCACACGCAACTCCACGACCAGCGCAAGAGCCTCGCCGTCGGTCCCTTCCGGGGCGATCTCGATGCCTCGTTCAACGTCGAAACCGTGCATCGCATGCCCGAACTTCGACTCCTTCAGGAATTCCGGAGGGAGGTCGGTGAGCGTGGCACGGATCGAGATCGGTTGACTTGTGTCGAGGTTCCAGAAGTCCGCGTCATCGAAGCCAACATTCCAACGCGGCGAGAGCACCCTTTCGATCGCGTCGAGGATCGTGGACTTGCCCGAGTCCCCGGGACCGACGAGCGCTGCTGTGTCCCCGATGTTCTGCCAGTCGAGCGCGAGGATCCCTCGGAACCGTTCAATCTTCAGTCGACGAAGTCGCATGCCTTCCTCCCTCACCTTCACTTCCCGGGAACTGGTCGCCTTCGAACTCCGCCTCGAGCTCCTCGACACTCGGTAGCTTGTCCTTCAAGTTCTCGGGTAGCGCCTTCGTGAGCTCGTACTGCGAGACCGCCATCGGTTGCGTCGTTCCGCGTAGCGCATACTCGGCGACGGTGTCTT
>JBFWUX010000020.1:0-13057 GCA_050247055.1 Dehalococcoidia bacterium | reverse complement strand
GAGGCCGCCGTGCAGATCCAGCATGCGCTCGCGCCAGGCGAACACCGGGTCGTCGGGCTCGAGCAGGCGCTGCGGCGACACCGCGCGCGCCCACTGGAAGGGGCCGAAGAGGATGTAGTCGGCGAAGGCGGGCTTCTCGCCGCAGACGAACGGTGCTTCCACGAGCTGCTTCCTCACGGGCAGGAGCAGCGTGCGCAGCTCCTGGATCGCCTGCTTCGGATTGCCGCCCGCTTCCTCCAGCGTCTTGCCGAAGCGCTTCTCGCGCGATTGCCTGAAGTAGGCCTTGTCCTTCTCGTGGATCGCCGCGAAGAGATCGAGCAGCACCGCGCGCAGCACCGGCCCGTGCAGGTTCGCCTCCACCCAGAACTTGAACACGTAGGCGAGGGACTTCGCCTGCGCGCCCTCGAAGAGCGGGTTGGCGGGATATTTCTCGTCGAGGTAGCGCGCGATTTCCCAGGAGTCGTGCACGATCACCTGGCCATCCTGAAGGACGGGAACCTTGTCCGCGCCGGAGACGGCGATCACTTCCTTGTCGGTGAAGCGCCAGGGAATGGTCTCGACCTCCAGCCCCTTGTGCGCGAGCGCCATCTTGATGCGCCAGCAGTAGGGCGAGAAGCGCCGGTCGTCCTCCGCGGCCGCGAGGTCCCACATCTTCATGGCAGCACCCAAATGGGGACGGACCTCAATTTCCGGTCAGGCAGCGACGTCGACATAGGTGACGTGCGTGATCGGATTCGGAATCGGTGTTCCGTCCTCGCGCATGCCGTCAAGATGAAATTTGATTGCTTCCTTGATCATGCTGCGGACTTCCTCGAGCGTGTCCCCGGTCGTCACGCATCCCGGGAGATCCGGAACATGGGCGCCGTAGCTGCCTTCGGTTCCTTCGATGACGATGGCCCAGCGCATGCAGCCCCCTATGGCTTGAGATCTGAAATCCTGAAGCGGCCCGGCTCCACGACGGCGAACGAGGCGTGCAGACGCTCCCGGAGGTCCTTCACGACGTCCGTTGCAGCGCGCCCGATATCGGATCGCGTGCCATGCGGGAAGCGAAAGAGCATGACGCCCACCCGCATGCCGGAAACCGCGTGTACCAGCTGCCCGAAGTCCTTGTCCTCGGTGAGGAGGATGCGTTTCTCTTCCTGCGCTATCGCCGCGACCCGGTCGTCTTTCATTCCCGCGGTCGTGTCGGCTACGCGCGCCACATCGTGGCCGTCGCCCCGGAGCGCACGCACGATCGCCATGTCGCAGCTTTCGTCGGCGAGGAAACGCATGAACGCGCGCCGCGCAGATCAGCTAGCGCGCGAGCGGGTGGATCTCTTCGTGCGCGATGGTCTTCGCCGCGTACTCCAGGGCGGCTTTGATGCCCTGGGGCGTAAGCGTAGGGTAGGCCTCAAGAAGCTCCGCCTCGGTCGCGCCCTCGGCGAGCTTGCGCAGCACGAGCTCGACCGGGATGCGCGTGCCGCGGATCACCGGCTTGCCGAGCATGATCTCCGGATTGATCTCGATCTGGTCCATGGCCGTCCCCGTAGGTTGCCGGGGGATTCTACTCCCGGGGTCCGCAGATGACCGAAATCCGCGTCGCCGACCAGCCCGAGCGCCACGCGGCGCTCGACGTCGCGCGCTCGTTCATCGTGCAGGCGCCCGCGGGCTCGGGGAAGACCGCTCTGCTCGTGGAGCGCTACCTCAGGCTCCTGAAGACGGTGCAGAAGCCCGAGGAGATCGTCGCCATCACCTTCACGAGGAAGGCCGCGGCCGAGATGAGGGAGCGCGTGGGCGGGCAGGTGTCTTCGGATCTCGCCACGCGCCTTCGCATCCAGACGATCGACGCCTTCTGCGCCTCTTTGACTTCGCAGATGCCCGTGCTCGCGAAGTTCGGCGCGCAGCTGGGGATCGCGGAGGATGTTTCCGAGCTCTATCGGGAAGCCGCGGCCCGCACGCTCGCGGAGCTCTCACCGCCGGTGGCACGGCTGCTTGCGCACCTGGACAACAACGTGGGCGAGGCGACCGCGCTGCTGGCGGAGATGCTCGCGCGGCGCGACCAGTGGCTGCGCCAGACGGGCGAGGCGCCCACGCGCGCGGAGCTGGAGGCGGCGCTGGTGGAAGAGCGCGCGCGGCTGATCGCGCGCGCGCGGGCTCTGCATCCCCAGGCCTCGCCCGAGATGGCGCAGGCCGTGCTCACGCAGAAGGGCGAGTGGCGCAAGCGCCCCGCCGCGCCCGCGGAGCTGCAGGCGGTTCCCGGTCTGCAGGAGGCGCTCGCCGCGCTCCTTCTCATGCCGCCGGAGAAGTACACCGACACGCAGTGGCAGGCGCTGGAGGCGATCCTCGCGCTTTTGAAGCCCGCGGTGGCGCAGCTCGTCACTTTGTTCGGCGAGCGCGGCGAGGTGGACTTCACGCAGATCGCGCATGGCGCGCTCCTTGCGCTAGGCACGCCCGAGGAGCCTACAGATCTCCTTCTTTCCATGGACTACCGCATCCACCACCTGCTGGTGGACGAGTTCCAGGACACTTCAAATTCTCAGTGGGAGCTCCTGGAGCGGCTCACCGCGGGCTGGGAGCCGGGGGACGGGCGGACGGTGTTCGTCGTGGGCGATCCGATGCAGTCGATCTATCGCTTTCGCGACGCGCAGGTCGGGCTCTTCCTGCGCGCGCGCGACCACGGGTTGCCGAACGTCGAGCTCGAGCGGCTCACGCTTTCCACCAACTTCCGCTCGCAAGGCGCCATCGTTTCCTGGGTGAACCGAGTGTTTCCTTCGGTGCTGCCTGCTTACGAAGACGAGGCCGCGGGGGCGGTGGCGTATTCGCCGTCGGCGCCCTTCCATCCTGCCGATGCGGAGGGCGAGCCGGTGCTCCACGTGCTCGCCGATCGCGAGGCGGAGGCGAAGCGCGTGGCGCAGCTCGTCACCGAGGCGCGCGGCAAGACCGCGATCCTGGTGCGCAACCGCAGCCACCTCGATTCGATCGTGCCAGCCTTGAAGCAGGCGGGAGTGCGCTATCGCGCAGTGGAGATCGAGCAGCTGGGCGAGAAGCAGGTGGTGCAGGACCTCTATGCGCTGACGCGGGCTTTGACCCACCTCGCCGACCGCGTCGCCTGGCTCGCGATCCTGCGCGCGCCGTGGTGCGGGCTCACGCTGGATGAGCTTTCTGCCTACTTCGAAGGACGGAATGAAACCATCTGGGAGCTAATGCAGAACCAGCCGCGCCTTTCGCGCATCGTCTCCGTCCTTCGTCCTTGTCTGGAAAACCGGCTGCGCGGCACGCTGCGCGATTGCGTGGAAGGCGCCTGGCTCGCCCTGGGCGGGCCCGCGTGCGTGGAGGATGCGACCGATCTCGAGGACGCGGAGATCTACTTCGACGAGCTCGAGCGGCTGGAGGAGGCGGGCGAGCTTTCCGACTTTTCGCTTCTTGCCGATAGCCTCGGCAAGCTATACGCGCTGCCCGACGTGGAGGCCGGGCCCGAGGCGGTGGAGATCATGACCATCCACAAGGCGAAGGGCCTGGAGTTCGACACCGTCATCGTTCCCGGTTTGGATCGCGCGCCGCGCTCGGGGCGAAAGCCGTTGTTTGCCTGGCGCGCTTTGGCCGGCGGGCGGCTCTTGCTCGCGCCGATCGACGAGACCGGCGGCGACAAGGAGCCGCTGTACCAATATGTAAGGCAGCTCGATCGGGAGGCCGAGGACATCGAGGCCGGACGGCTCTTCTACGTCGCCGCGACGCGCGCCGAGTCGCGGCTGCACCTGCTGGGGTGCGTGAAGGTGGACGAGGACGGGGTATTGAAGATGCCTTCGCGGCGCTCCCTGCTCGGGTTGGCCTGGCCGGCGGTCGAATCTTCCGTGCGCCTGCCCGAGGCGGCGGTCGGGGAGGAGGAGGCTGTTGTCTTGCCCGCGGGGGAGCTTCGCCGCCTGCCATCCAGTTTTCAGATGCCTGCGGTTCCTTTTGCTGTGGAGTGGAAGGTTGTAGACGAGGGAAGGGAGGAGGAGCCGATCGAGTTTTCGTGGGTGGGCGAGACCGCGCGGCACGTGGGGACCGTCGTCCATCGGTGGCTGCAGCGGATCGCGGAGGATGAGCTGCGCGGGTGGTCCAAGGAGCGAATAGAGCGGCTGGTTCCTCAGTTCAGGCAGGATTTGGAGAGAAAAGGCGTGCAGACATCAGAGATCGAGATGGCTGCGGGGCTTGTGAAGACGGCGCTGGTGAATACGATTGAGGATGAGCGGGGGAGGTGGATACTGGGGCCGCATCAGGAGGCGTGGACGGAGTATCGGTTCCGGACGCGGGAGGGGAGGAGGTTGGTGGCGGATCGCCGGATTCGGGAGGAGAGCGGGGAGGAGTGGGTGATCGACTACAAGACGAGTCGGCACGAGGGAGGTAACTTGGAGACCTTCCTTGATAGAGAGGTCGAGCGTTACGCGCAGAAACTAAGGCTGTATGCGGACGCATTAGGCAGCGCGGAGCAACGTATGGCAAGGGCACTTTACTTTCCGATGCACGCCACTTGGCGAGTGGTGGCTTAGACCCGTTGTGGTCGATGCCGGTTTGATTGGTGGGGTCCTATGTTCGATATCGAAAAACTCAAAAGCATTGAACCGCGCGAATCCCGATATGACCGAAGAATTGGGGCGCTCAAGCAGAAAGGTAGCTATACCCAGTCCATAGAAACTGCTGTAACCGGTGCAATGGGCGGACTGGCGAGTGGCTCGCGGGCGTTTGTGATCTATGGTGAGCCCCAGAGCGGAAAGACTGAGATGATGATTGCTCTTACCGCCAAGCTGCTCGACTCAGGTTTCCGAATTGTTGTTGTGCTGCTAAACGATAGCGTCCAACTGCTGAATCAGAACCTCACTAGATTTCGCGCGTCGGGTTTAGATCCGGCTCCTCGTAGCTTTGCGGAAATTCTCGATGCCGTAGTGGACGTTCGCGAGGGCGAGTTCGTGATCTTCTGCAAGAAAAATCAGAGTGATCTCAACAAGCTAATCGGAAAGCTGGGCCATATTGAGGGCAAGGTTGTTATTGATGATGAGGCAGACTACGCCACCCCCAACGCAAAGGTGAACGCGGGGCAACGAACCAAGATTAATGAGCTCGTTGGGCGCCTGCTGGGAAACAATGGCAAGTACATCGGTGTGACAGCAACGCCTGCGCGACTTGATCTGAATAGAACTTTTGAGAATGAAAGCGAGCGATGGGTCGATTTTCCACCCCACCCCGACTACAAAGGACAGGAGTTCTTCTTTCCTGCCGCGCTTGTTGATCTTCAGAACCCTGGCTTTAGGTTAACCGCACTACCAGACAACTACGACCTCAAGCAACATTTGCGCGAGGCGATGTATGGCTTTTTTGTCAATGTCGCCTACCTCAACACAAACGTGAACGACGTGGAGGAGTGCTACTCAATTCTTATACATACGAGTGGCAAGCGCGCCGACCACTCCGACGATTACAAGCAGGTCGTAAAGTTGTTCAACGTCCTAAAGTCACCGTCGCATGTGAGATACCAGCAGTATGTGCGCGAGCTCTGGGATGTCGTGCAAAAGCGGTATCCCGGTCATGAAGATCGACTAACAGCTTACATAGTTCAGAACATCAATCGTCACGTTGTAGTCGTGATGAACAGTGACTTTGATAAGAGGAATATGGACTATGAAACGGCCACTGAGCCAACCACGCTTTTTACAGTCGCAATTGGCGGGAACATAGTGTCTCGCGGAGTAACGTTCAATCGCTTGTTGTCAATGTTCTTTACGCGAGATGTAAAGCATCGCATTCAACAAGACACGTACATTCAGCGGGCGCGGATGTTTGGCGTACGTACTTACGACTTGCGGCACTTTGAGTTGACTATCCCGGAAAGTCTCTACCTAGATTGGCACAGATGCTTTATTTTTCATCGCCTTGCCCTTGCATCGATTCGTGCGGGAAATGGTTCGCCCATATGGCTGGAAGACAGAAGAATTGCGGCGGTGTCACGCGCAAGCGTGAACCGCGCAATGTTGTCGATGAACAGTGGGGAGATGAGCTTCGGTGTCTTTGACTATGAGGCGTCAATTGAGGAAATCATACTTCAGGGGGAATCGGCGCTTTCGAGGCTCGAGAAGTTGGCCAACCGACTAGGTGATAGCGCGCTCCCGACTTACTTACTTTCGTATATACGCGCGTTCGTGCCCCATGGGGATGACTCTATTGCCTTACATGCATCCAAGTCTATCGAGGGGTATGGCGATGCCGACAAGGGGCTAATCGCCCGGGAGAAGGGGCTTATTGGGAAGTCGGATCGCGAGGAGCAGAAGTTTCCGAGGGCGATTCACCACATCAAGATTTTTCACAACAGTAGAGGTAAAGCTAGAGTCTTCTACAGATACCAGGGTTCCATCTCGTTTCTTCGTATGCGTGGTCGTACGGGACGATGATTCGTGAGATTGAGGCATTTCATGGTTACGCCCTGGCGCGTCTTGTGCGGTCATTTCCTGGAAGCGTTGAGATTGGGCGATATCCGGCGGCAGGTGGCTCGGCCTACGCAATCAATAATCAGGTTGGATTGCTGGTGAAGTATTCAAGCAAGCGCCTTCCACCATGGATCTTTACCTTTACGCCTGATCACCTCAAGGACCTAGCTGTCCTTGATGCAGCGATGAAGCAAGTCGTTATTGCCCTCGTCTGTCATAAGGACGGAATAGTGGGATTGTCCCTTGATGAGGTAACGTTCTTAATCGGGTCGGAGGTCGAAAGGCAGGTGGCCATATCGACTAAGAGGCGACGAAGAGAACTCTATCGAGTGTGGGGGCCGATGAGTGAGATGGACAAGAAGATCTCAGATAGGGATTTTGTGCGACGAGTATCTGGATACTTGGGCTTGGCACAGTTGGTAGAGGAACCGGAGGGTAATAATGCGTAGTAGGGCATATGTGCACCCGTTCCCAGCTCGAATGGCACCGGAAATTGCACTTGGCGAACTTAATCGAGTTCCGCGAGGCAGTGTCGTGCTCGACCCAATGGCGGGATCAGGCACTGTCTTACAGGAGGCTGCAAAACTTGGTCTAAGAGCGATAGGAATCGACCTGGACCCGCTCGCAGTTCGCATTAGCCACGCATCATTTGCGGCGGCATCGCATACGCAGCTGTACCTCGCCGCGGATCACGTCGCGGCCGAAGCGCGCGCGATGCTGAGCAGGAAGGTGCACCTTCCGTGGATAGATGAGGACGAGGAGACCAAAGGATTTATCAGCTTCTGGTTTGCTAGGAATCAGCGCAGACATCTTCGCCGTTTGGCCTATTCGCTTAGATATGGCGCGGGCGTTAACTACAGCCTGGCCATTAGGACTGTACTCGAAGTTGCTTTAAGCCGGCTGATCGTAACAAAGCAACGTGGGGCATCGCTGGCCTGGGATGTGTCGCACAGCAGGCCACATAGAGTATTGGACGAGAACGACTTCAATGTACTAGATGAATTCATGCGTGCATGTGACCTTGTCGTGGGGCGTCAAGTGGAAGCTCAATCGGTTCGCTTTGGGCCCCGCATACACATTGGAGATGCACGGAAGTTGACGCGTGTAGGCAATGGTTCGGTAGACGTAGTGCTGACATCTCCGCCCTACTTGAATGCAATCGACTACATGCGCGGCCATCGACTTGCACTTGTGTGGTTGGGATACACAATTAGTCGGCTGAGAAATATTAGAGCTCGGAGCATTGGCTCGGAACGAATGCTGATCGACAAGACGGGCACTTATGCCCATATTGTGAAGGCCTTTGGGGTGAGGAAGGGCGTCGATCGAAAACTCCATTCGGTGCTTATGCGGTACGCGCGCGATATGGTGCTCTTTTTCAATGAGTGTGATCGGGTTCTTCGCGATTCTGGGAAAGTGCACCTTGTTGTGGGCGAATCAAGAATCGGTGGGTCTGAGATTCTGACAAGCAAGGCAGTGACCCGTGCTGCGGAGTTGGCGGGTTTTCGGCTTACCGAGTGGCGTAAGCGTAAGATCGTAAGAGACGCGCGTTACCTTCCAGTCACTCAGCGCGGACCTCTTTCTAAGAGAATGTTGTCAGAAGTAGTCCTGACGTACGCGCGTCACTAGTTCGATTGACAAGAGCTTGCTAATGCGTAAACGAGTCTAGTTAGCCGGCTGTAACTGTGACTCGTAGATGAGTGGTAGTTCACTTGATCATCAACTACGCCACTTCCACTGGACTCTCGCCTGTCTCGCTTTTAGATTTCCGTGTCTAGTTGTGACGCTGCTATAATCCACCCCCGCAACTCGCCCAACCCAAAGCCGGTCGCACCCGGCTTTTTTATTTCCGGAATCCACTAAGTGATCGTCGCCTCCGGCATCGCCATGCAGTTCGGGGCCAAGCCCCTGTTCTCCAACGTCAACGTCAAGTTCGGCGGCGGCAACCGCTACGGCCTGATCGGCGCGAACGGCTGCGGGAAGTCCACGTTCATGAAGATCCTCGCCGGCGAGCTCGAGCCGAGCGCGGGCACGATCGCGATCGACGCGAACGAGCGCGTCGGCCGGCTGCGCCAGGATCAGTTCGCCTACGAAACACAAAGAGTGCTCGACGTGGTGCTGCAGGGCCACGCGGAGATGTGGAGCGCGATGCAGGAGCGCGACGCGATCTACGCGAACGAGAACGCGAGCGAAGACGACTACGTCAAGGCGGCGGAGCTGGAGACGAAGTACGCGGAGTACGGCGGCTACACCTCCGAGGCGAGGGCGGCGGAGCTGCTCCTCGGCCTCGGCGTCCCCAAGGAGCAGCACGACGGCCCGATGAGCAATGTCGCCCCGGGCTGGAAGCTGAGGGTGCTCCTCGCGCAGGCGCTCTTCGGAGACCCGGACATCCTGCTGCTGGACGAGCCGACCAACAACCTCGACATCAACAGCATCCGCTGGCTGGAGGACATCCTCAACAAGCGCACCAGCACGATGGTGATCATCTCGCACGACCGCCACTTCCTCTCCAGCGTCTGCACGCACATGGCGGACGTGGACTACGGCGAAGTGCGCGTGTACGCGGGGAACTACGACGACTACATGGAAGCCGCCACGCTCGCGAAGCAGCAGCTGGAAAAGGACAACGCGAAGGCGAAGGACCGCATCGCGGACCTGGAGGACTTCGTGCGGCGCTTCCGCGCGCACAAGGCCAAAGCGCGGCAGGCGACTTCCCGGATGAAGCAGATCGAGAAGCTGAAGGTCGAGGACGTGAAGCCCTCCAGCCGCCAGTACCCCTTCATCCGGTTCCTGGTGGACCCGAAGGAAAAGCTCCACCGCCTCGCGGTGGAGGCGAAGGGCCTTTTCTACGGCAAGCTCGACCTGACCATCGAGGCGGGCGAGAAGGTGGCGATCGTGGGCCCGAACGGCGTGGGCAAGACCACGCTCCTCCGGTGCCTCGCGGGACAGCAACAACCCGACGGCAAGGGCTCGGTTAAGTGGGCGGAGAAGGCGCGCCCCGGCTACTGGCCGCAGGACGCGGCCGAGGAGCTGAAGGCGGGCGAGACGCTCGCCGAGTGGATGAGCCGCTGGCGCAAGAAAGGCGACGACGAGCAGATCGTGCGCGCCACCCTTGGCCAGCTCCTCTTCTCCGGCGACGACCAGAAGAAGACGCTGGAAGTGATCTCCGGCGGCGAAGCGCAGCGCATGATCATCGGCAAGCTCGTCCTGACGCTACCGAACGTGATGCTGCTCGACGAGCCGACCAACCACCTCGACATGGAATCCATCGAGTCGCTGAACACGGCGCTCGACAAGTACCCCGGGACATTGGTCTTCGTCTCGCACGACCGCGAGTTCGTGTCCTCCCTCGCCACCAGAATCATCGAGCTCAAGCCCGACGGCACGGCGGTGGACTTCAAAGGCAGCTACGAGGAGTACCTCGCGGGCAGGACCGAGGCGCTCGCGGCCTGAATCGGGCGCATCGTGCCGGCGCCGGCGACCCGGCAGTCGGCTCGGCGCCGTTGGTGTCATCCCCTGGAACGCCTCGTGCGTTATATGCCCGGGGGAGGCGCATGCAGGTCCTGGTGGACTACGAAGGCAGGAGAATCCGGCTCACCGACGAACGGTTGGCCCACATCCTCGAGCATCCGGAAATGCGGGGGATGGAGCACCGGATCGCGGAGACCTTGCGCCATCCCGAGCGCGTGCTGGAGTCTCTCAGCGACCCCCAGGCGCGTCTCTACTATCGCTTCTACCTGGGTACCCAGGTGGGGGACAAGCACCTTTGCGTGGCCGTGAAGCTGGAGCAGAATGACGCCTTCGTCCTGACGGCTTACCTGATGAGCAAGCCCGCGGGAGGCAGACAACTATGGCCGAGAAGAAGTTGAAGATCTGGTACGACAAGGAAGGCGACTTCCTCGAAGTCATGTTCGAGCAGCGTCCCGGCTATTTTCGCGAGACGTCGAATCCGCACGTGATGGAGAAAGTGGACGAGCAGGGCAATGTGCTCGGCTTCTCGGTGATGCGCGTTAGCGCGCTTCGCGACACCCCGCTCGAAGTCGCGCTGTAAGGTTTCGTCGTCAAGCCCCCGCAACATGGCAAGGAGAGCCAGCCCATGACGTAGCTATCCCGACAAGGAGGCTCGTCATGTCTCGCACTTTCCGCCGCCGCCGAGAACAATTCGAGTACCGGTGGGTTCTTCGCGGCTACTGCGCGTCGGCGCCGTTCTGGAGCAGGATCCTGCTCGATCGACGTTCCCGCGAAGGCCGGCGCGCGATCGCGCGCTTTCATTCTGACGCGGAGTTCACGGTCCGCAGCGCGGCCCCGCGCTGGTACCGCCGCGTCTTCGACCATGAGCTGCGCACCCTGAACGACCGGGAGCTGCGCCGCTGGCTCCGCGATCCGGGCTACGACCCGGTCCAACAGGTCCGCCATCGCCATCGGGCGAATTGGAGCTGGTGGTAGGCGGCGGCGCTCAAGGGCGACATCGTGCCGAGCCGCAGCAGGGCCGGCCGGGGCACGGCTTGACCGAGAGCTTGACTCATACTTGACCGACCTGCCGGCAGCGCCACCCGAACCTGCGGCCGCTTCCACTGTCATCCGAACCGCGCTTCGCGCGTTTACTGCTGATGGGATGCCTTGAACCTATCATCAAGTGATAGATTAATGGGCGTAGAAGTGCAGCGGATTCTTGGAGAGGAGCGGGAGTAAGAACATGGCGCGCAAGTCGCTCAAGGTTGGCATCATGCCGCTGGAGGAAATGAAGGCGCGCACCATCGCGATCGCCCGGGGCAAGCTCAAGCCCGCGGCCGATGAGCCCAGGGTCTGGTTCGCCTCGCTCAAGTCGCTCGCCAGCGTCCTCTCGGAGGACAACCAGGCGCTGCTGCAGGCGATCCGCGAGCGCAACCCCGAGTCGATCGCCGAGCTGCAGAAGCTCACCGGCCGCGCGGCGAGCAACCTCACGCGCACGCTGCATACGCTCGAGCGCTACGGGCTTGTCGAGCTGCAGCAGGGGCAGGCGGAAGGCCGCGGCGGCAGGGCGCCGGTGCGGCCGGTCGTGCTCGCGGACGGCGTCGAGCTCGAGCTCAGGTTCTAGCTGTTCTCTGCCCGCCGCAGCCCCACGTACTCCAGCTCCGCGAGCAGCGCCACCGCCACGGCCTGCACGAGCACGAAGGCGTAGCCGATCGCGGTAGGGGAGAACACGAGCAGCGCCGCGACGCTTCCCGCCACCCACCCCGCGTTCCCGAGGATTACCACCCAGGCCCCGCCAACAGAAAGCGACTCCCGCAGCGCCACCCAGCCCATGAACAAGGCGACGGGAAAGAGCGCGACGCCGGCATACGAGAGCAGCCGCGCCGGCAGGCCAAGAAATTCAGAAAGCGGCGCGGCCGCAATCACCAGCAGCACCCCCATGGCGAGGCAGGTGGCGGCATCCACCCACAGAACGCGGCGCAGGTACGACGAACGGTCCGCGGTTTCGGCAACGGCACTCATCAGGAAACTCCTTCGGTAATCGAAACGGGCCGCAGGGTGCCGAGGTAAGGCGCCGCGGTCGATTACCCGGGAGGTAAGGAAACCGCGCCGCGGGGCTGGTATCTTTTCCCGGCCATGACGCAGACCGCACTACAGCCGGTGGGGACGCTCCTGCGCGAGTGGCGCAAGCGCCGGCGGCTCACGCAGCTCGACCTCGCGCTCGAGGCCGACCTCTCGCCGCGCCATCTCTCGTTCCTCGAGACGGGCCGGAGCCAGCCCAGCCGCGAGATGCTGCTGCGCCTCTCGGAGCGGCTGGAGGTCCCGCTGCGGGAACGGAACGCGCTCCTCGTCGCCGCGGGCTACGCGCCGATGTTCCGCGAAAGGAAGCTCGACGACGCCGCGCTCGCGCGGGCGCGCGCGGCGATCGGCCTCGTGCTCGAGGCGCAGAAGCCCTTTCCCGCCTTCGCCCTCGACCGGCACTGGAACATCGTCGCCTCGAACCAGGCGCTGCCGCAGCTCTACGCGGGCGTGGCGCCGGAGCTTCTGCAGCAGCCTGCGAACGCGCTGCGGCTCTCGCTCCACCCGCAGGGCCTCGCGCCGAGGATCGACAACCTCGGCGAGTGGCGCGCGCACCTCCTCGCGCGCCTCGAGAAGCAGGCGGAGGCGACCGCCGACCCGGCCCTCGGAAAGCTGCTCGAGGAAGTCTCCGCCTACCCCGCGCCGCCGGCGCGCCAGGCGGGGCTGGAGAACGAGGTGCTGGTGCCGCTCAGGATCCGCACCCCGCTCGGGCTCCTGTCCTTCCTCAGCACCACCACGGTCTTCGGCACGCCGGTGGACGTGACGCTCGCCGAGCTCGCGATCGAGATGTTCTTCCCGGCGGACGAGGCGACGGCCGAGGCGGTGCGGCGGGGCTAGCGGGCGCAGGGCGACGAGCCGGCGGACTGCCGCGCCCGCCGCCCCCCGCTCGAGGTCACGCCGGCCATCCCGTGCTACATTGGCGGCCGCGTGATCTGATGCGCGACCAGTTCAGGAAGAGAGCGACATGGCTACCGGTACCGTAAAGTGGTTCAACGACGCAAAGGGCTTCGGGTTCATCACGCCGGACGACGGCGGCAAGGACCTGTTCGTGCATCACAGCGCGATCCAGGCCTCGGGCTTCAAGTCGC
>JBFWUX010000019.1:0-14728 GCA_050247055.1 Dehalococcoidia bacterium | reverse complement strand
ACTCCACCAGCAGCGCTTCGCTCTGCATTCCGCTGAAGATCGACCGCAAGACCGAGGCAGAAGCCCCGTCCTCGGCCTGCTGCAAGAACGCGACGATGTCTGGGTAGGAGAGACTCGCGGGCGCGAGTATCTCATCGATCTGACCATCGGTGAACTTCTTGCCCAACACGTGACGTGCCAACCTGCGGAGCTGCGGCTCGTAGGTCGTGCCCCCCTTCTCCATCTCCATCAGCACGGAAGAATGTCGATCTCGCTCGATTCCCGGCAGGTAGACCACGAGGGGATCTGGCTTGTCGAGATCCGCGATCGGCTCAACCCTGGCGCGCAGGCCGAAGAACGATCCGTCGAAGCTCACGACAAACGCGAGATTGTCGGCGACGAAGACTCGAGAGAGCCCATCGTAGCCCTGACCCACCTCCGGCAACTCCTTGCTGAAGTACGACTCGAACTCGCGCCGGGGATCGTAGAAGACGACCACGCGGTGCTTGCGCAACATGTCGTCGAGCTGCTGGCTTAGGTAGTCGTGGAGCGGATGCATCACGCATCACCTCGAATCGCTTCGCACCGAGAACCCCTCGCCATTCCTGGACGAGCAAGCTGCAGGACTAGCCGTCGTGAGCTGTTCATTCTTCGTCTCCCGCCATCTCGATGAGGAACTGCGATGGCGCCTTCGGCCACCCGTTGTAGTGGGACGAGCGCGTCAGCGTCAGCGTCGCTTGGGCACGGGTGATGGCTACGAAGCAGTTGCGCCGCTCCTCTTCGAGCTCCCGGCTGGTGGCTCCCTTCTTCAGCGCCTGGAAGGACGGCAGCACTTCCTGCGACATGCCGATCAGATACACGTGCTTGAACTCCAGCCCCTTCGAGCCGTGTACCGTTAGGCATTGAACTGCACCGCGTGGGGGCGGAGGGACCTTCGATGCCAGGTCCATCGACTGCAAGTAGCCGTGAAGCATCACGTCCTCGGCACCGTGCTCGCGGAGGTATTGGCCGTGGAGCTCTCGCCAGATCTCGACCTCGTCTAGCAGATCCTCGCCGAAGTCCTCTTTCCAAGCGGCCCAGCCCTCGTCGAGGAACCAGTCGACGACGCCGGGGAAGTCCAGGCGGTCCACCAGGGCGGACCGCAGGCGACCCAGCAGGCCAGCGCTCGCCAATGCACTCCCATCGGAGGCTGCATCGGCCCAGGCACGGAGGAAGTCGCCGCCCACCAAGGTGGCCGACGCGACGACATCCTCAACCTCGATCGTAGCGTTCGTGAGCCCCCCCCAAGCCACGCATATACGTCGAAGGATCTCGCGATCGTGACGTGCGTTCGCGAGGCGGAGCGCTTGAACGAGAACGCGGACCGGCGGGCTCTCGAAGTCGTTCTTCTTCTTCGCCAGGTAGGGCGTGAGGCCGCCCCCTTGGAGCGCCCGCGACACGCTTTCGAGCAGCTTCGTGGTGCGGGCCAGCACCACGCATTCCGGTGCTTCCGCCCCTCGGGCGAGGATGTCCTTCGCCACGAAGTCCGCCTCCTGCTCGGGCTGGGGAAACTCCAGGCATCGGATGATGTCGTCGACACCGGTGGGAGCGCGGTTCGCCAACAGGGGTGTCTTCCCTGGCGTCCGCAGCTTGTTGTGACGAATCAGCCGGTTGGCCAGGTCGATGATCTCACTGGGGCAACGGTAGTTCTCCGGGAGCTGGACGAGCTCCATGTCGTAATCGGCCCGAAGAGCCTGCAGCCGCTCCGGGCTTGCGCCGTTCCACTGGTAGATGATCTGGTCGTCGTCGCCGACCACGAACAGGTTGGCGTCCCGCGAGGGGACGAGCAGCTTCATCAGGTCGAACTGAGCCTTGTTGGTGTCCTGGAACTCATCGATGCACACGTGCGACCAACCGATGCGAAGCACGCGGGCCACGCCGGGCTTGTCGCGGAGCAGGCGCGACGCGAGGTGCAGCAGGCTTCCGAAGTCCTGCCGGTTGTTCGCCACGAGCGACTCGCAGTACCGCTCAAACAGCGGCGGGACCCATTTGGGGGTTGTCGTGAGGCCGGGGCCCGAGGCGCCGCCTTCGTACGACTCCCGGAACAGGTGGTCGAGCAGGCGCAGGATGCTCTGCCGGTCCGCCGGGACCAGCTGACCCGCATCCTCGAGCTCACGCACGACGGGCTCAAGCAGGGCGAGACGGTCTTCGTCAAGCGTGAGCAGCGTGAAGTCCGGGCGCACGCCGAGGTGCGAACCATGCTGTCGCAGAACTTCGGTGGCGTAGGAGTGAAACGTGCAGAGATGCGCTCGATCCGCCCGCTGGCCCAGGATGTGGTCGACGCGCTCCCGCATTTCGGCTGCGGCCTTGTTCGTGAAGGTCAACGCGAGCACCGACGCGTCGGGATCCTCTTCCACTAGGCGCGCGACGCGCATGGCCAACACACGCGTCTTTCCCGAGCCTGGACCGGCGAGCACGAGCATCGGCCCGTCGTTCCACAGTACGGCATGGCGCTGGTTTTCGTTGAGCGTACCGAGGTCGAGGGGCATCAGACACCTCCCGCGAGGGTGACGGACTCCCGGATGACCTTCTCCAGCAGTGGCGGAACCGGCATCGCGCCCTCCTGGATCTGTCGCGTCACCTCGAGGGCCGCAGCGGGCTTGTACCCACGGACGTTCCTGATGGCTTTGAGCACCTGGGGCCAGTAGTCCGCGTGGCCCGACGCCACGGTCACTCCCGTTCTGAGCTGAGGGGTGAGGTACGCCTCGTAGACCGCACCAAATCCGCTGGAGCAGAGGTGCGACTCGATGTCGCTCTCAGGCATAGCGTGAAGCACCGCGGGAAGCTCGGCGGGCGGCGTGTATGCCTTCACGTGCTGCTGGTCCTTCTGCCCCTGTTGGTCGTTGTCAGTGAGCGCACACCAGCGGATCCCAAGGTCCTTCGCAACTTTGAGGAACAACTCGATGCTGGCGCCGAGGCGGTAGGACACACACCGGACACCAGCACGCTCCAGGTCGATTCCCAAATGCCGTGCAATCTCCTGGAACAGTGTCACCTCGGTCTCGCCTTCTCCGAGAAGCCAGCACCGGGCGAAGAGCAGCTCCCCCCGCGCGTGGCGGATGTGGAAGTCAAACATCCGCTGGTCCTTGGGATCGAGCGTGCCGGAACGCAGTCGAAAGGCCTCCACGCCGTTGCTCCCACGCGCAAGCCGCCGAATCGCGGTCACCGGCACCTGGGAGAGAAGGTCACCGCTGTGCGTCGAGATCAGCTTCTGACCAGGAACGCCCTCGATGGTCTTCCAGAGCGTTCGCACCGCCGACGGGTGCAGGTGCGCCTCGGGCTCCTCCAGCGCCACCACCGGAGCCCGATTCTTGCCCGGCCCCGCGGCATTGAGGTCGAGGAAGGCTGCGAACAGCATCAGTACAGCAAGACTCTGCGTACCCTCGCCGTGACGCCCGACGGGCACCTTTGCGCCCGTGGTGGTACCGAGATGGACCTGCGCCTTGCTGAGCATGTCGAACATCCGCCCCGGAACCGCCTCGATCGAGACTAGGTCACCCGCCTGCATCGGCACGACCTCCTGGACCTTCTTCAGCCGCTCGCGCGCCTGCTCGAAGCTGCTGTGGCTGCTGACCACGAGGTCGTTCACCTCCTTGAGCTTCGCCTCGATCTCGGTCTTCTTTTCCGGAGGGAGTTGACTGTCCTTCAGGAAAGCCCGCCAAAACGGTCCCTTGGCGTCGAAGTTACGCCCTGCATCACGCAGAGCATCAAGCAGGAAGAAGGCCACCTCCCGCTGCAGCGCACCCAGGTGGGCCTCGGTCTTGCTCGGAAGCGCCTGCCCCACTTCGTTTAGGAAGTCCCACCTCTGGTCGAAGTCACGCTCGGTGAGGTTGTAGGCACAAGTGACCCGAAGCACGACCCGGGTGAGACCCGACGCGGCATCCACATGAAGGATGTCCTTCAGGCGGCGCAGTCTCCCGCCATCCCAGTCACCTTGAGCACCCTCCCCCAAGGTGATGGTGATCGCGATAGGGTCGGCGCTGCTGGGTTCAGCATGCTCGTCCTTCAAGTGGAAGTCGAGCGCATCGAACACGACGCCACGCCTCGGCCCCAGGTCACGCAAGCACAACCGGATCGCGTGGAGGATGGCCGTCTTGCCCGTGTTGTTCTCGCCAACAAGAACAACCAAGTCGTCGAGGTCGAGCTCGAGGTCCTTGATTCCGCGGAAGTTCTGAACATGAATGCCCTTGAGCTTCATCGCTCGCCGCCTTCCGCCGCGTGGTAGCGTGTACCGCGCTTCTGCCCGGTGCGCGTAACCTCGCCCCGCCCGAGCAGGGCAGCAATTGCCTTGTTCCAGTCACCGTCCGAGAGACCCGTGGCGGCGAGCACGTCGGCCTTGGAGGCCCCGTTGTCCACGCTGGTGATGGCGGCCTTGACCGCGCGGAGCGTAGCGTCGTCGACATCTGTGCGAGCGACGGTTGTCCGCTTCGCGGCAGGCGTGGGCTTTCGCGCGGATGTGCGCGTTGGAGCGCTCCGGCCCTTCGCCTTGCGTCCTATGCTCGCCGCAGGGGTCGCGGCGGACAGCTGCTCCCTCAGAGCAGCCTTGACGGCGGCAGATGTCCGCTCGCCGATGAGCATCTGAACCGTCGCATCGGCCACACGGACCTTGCACCAGGCTCCCGAGTCGTCCTCGTGCCAGAAGACGTTCTCGAGCCCGTGAGCGATGGCGAGACTGCGGTCATCGATGCACTTGGGCACTACTCGCTCTGGCCACAGGTGCATGGCGAGGTGCGCCCAGTCGTAATCGCCGGCCGCGAGCTTATCCCAGGCATTCTTGCATTCGCGCTGCCAACTCCGGCTCTGGGGCACGAGTCGCCAAAGCGGCGCAAAGTTGATGAGGACGCCATCGTCGAAGCGCGGGTTCCACAGCGGAGCGACTCGGGCAAGCTCTGATTCAAACGCCCGCAACTCATCAACAAATGCCTCCTGAGCGTCGATGTCGGATCTCTGGTCCCGTGACGGATTCGGACCGCCAGCTTGGACGAGCGCTGCGAGCTTGGAGGCCTCGTGCTGGGCCTTTGGGGCCACGATCTCGTTCAACAGCCGAAAGAGCGAGTCCCTCGTGAGGCGCGGGTAGTAGCACCACACCGAGTATGATGTCGAGGGGGTTGAAAGCTGCCAGTACAGCGGCGCCCTTCGACGGCTCTTGCTGTGGGTGCTGAGGTGCTCGTCGAATGCCTTGGCCGAGAGCCATCCCCGTAGACCGCCCGAACCGCTGCCGACGAGATCAGACAGCTCGGCGTAAACAGCGTCCGCATTCACGCAGGGGACCGAGGCAAGGCTCTCGAATACGGCTCGGTCAAGGTCGGCACGGTGTCCGCGGTCGTCGGCAAGAAAGACTGCGCCATCACAGCTGATCCATGACGGAGAACGCAGCGTATCGAAGGGGTCGACGTCAGCGAGCGAAGGTCCGGACGTCGCCAAACGAGACGCATCCCATCGGCCAAACGCGCAACCAAGCAGGAAGAGTGCGAGTCGCTGCGCAACACCCTTCAGGTGGTCCTCGTCGTCACGCCTCGGAGTGTCGGGCCTGTGAATCTCGCCACCCTGGGCCTCGATATCATTCCAATCCGAATCCGCGAGCCGGTAGAGGGCAGCGACCTTCCGGTCGATCTGCAGTTGGGCCTCTACGTACGTTGCGGCCTCGCTCGCGAGATGATCGGCGAGGGACTGTGCGCACTCCCGGACTGATTCCAATAGCGTAAAGGGGGCCACTGGCGAGTGGAATAGCACGGCCGACTCGTCCCGGAGGTCGATGTCTGCGCGAGTCTGCCAAGCCGTACGGCCGACCTTCTCGAGTTCCCGATCTCGCAGCGCATTGGCCGGCACCGGCAGGCGCTGGACGAGCCCCACTTCGTATGAATTTGCACCAGCGCCTCCCTCGGCCTCGGCAGTTCCGATACCGAAACTGATAAGGTAGCTCGCCGTCCGAGAGTTCATGAGGGCAAGCAAACCCCAGCGTGAACCCCCGATCTCAACTATCGCGGGCCCCTTGTCACCGAAAGCACACCCTGCTGGCAATGCCCTCGGCGCAAATCGCTTGTTGGTGCGACGCGGGTATGTTAGGCCGGAGCGACCAAAGAATCCGACATTCTGTGGCCGACCCTTGCCCCAGGCATACACCTCCTGCCCCGATTGTGCCCAGTTCAACAGTAGATGGATGTCGTCGTGGTACGGGCTGTATTCGCCGCCTTTGGCAAACGGAATCCAGTGGTTGGCGCACACTTCCTGATTCGGGACTTCCCAGCGAAGGCGAAGGAAACGGAAGTCGTCTGCTGTCGCGAGCCCTTGCCTAACTTGCGCGACGCCACCTTCGAGCTGTGGGAGCTGTTGAAAGGCGTCGCGCATCTCGCGTGAACACCAGTAGCCAAATACCGCATACGGCAGCTTCTCGAAGTCCGTCTGCGGCGCATGGAAGACACCCTCAGGCTCAGTGGCGGTCCGAAGGGCATCGACGCAAGCCAGGAGGCGTGCCTGGCGGTCTTCTTTCTCGAGCACCCGGATGAACGTGGACTCGCGGCCGTTACGAGGTGTGCTCAGAACGTAAGCTGCAGTGCGCACCGTAGCTCCATCCAGGACGTGCCCTCCGAGATGGGCCATCACCGACATCGAAGTCTGGTTGAGAAGCACGTCTCGACGCCAGCTTTCTAGCGTTCGCCTAAAGAAGCCCGCCTCGGTGGAGAGCACGCCCACAAAGCCATTCGGGGTGAAATCGACTGCACGCTCCACGAACACCGCGAACAGGTCCTGGCGGCTAGAAGGGTATGCATCGTCGACATGGCCCTTGGAGTCCTGTGATGCTGCCCCAAACGGCGGATTCATCACGACCACGTCGAAGCGCTTGCGGCAGAGGTCGATGAACGCGATGCCCTGCGCGGCGTCGCCAGCGAACAGCTGACGCCGCACGCTCATCGAGGCCGGCGCACCGGCGGCGTACTGCTGCAGAGCCTGGACGATTCGCTCCTCGACGGAATCGAAGAAGGACTCATCTGAAATCCCGGAGAGGTCAAACTCGAGCTGTTCGTTCTGTGGACGGCCCAGACCAGGCAGAAACCTCTGCTGCTCTCGCTTTGCGCGTAGGAACTGCTCGCGAGCCTTGGCAACCGCGCTCTGGAGGGCGCACTCGATCCTGAGCAGCGAGCCCAGCTCGCCGGCCAGTCTCATCTCCTCGACCATCCGCTGAAAGAGCTCTCCCAGCACTAGAGGCTGAAGCGTCGAGGCGAACTCCGCCACCATGCTCCGGTCTCCAGGCATCGGCTCGGCGGTGACGATATTCGTGCGCTCGATGAGCGGGCGTTCGTTGGCCACGACCTTGTGGTCCCTGTAAGCGCGCTGGGCACGCATCCAGAGGGCAAGGCCGGCGATCTGCGCGGCGCGCGGGTCGATGTCGACACCGTGGAGGTTGTGCCTCAGGATCAGCTCGGGAACGGCGCGGCGCAGGGCCTGCTCGGTGTCGTAGTCCTCCCTGAGAGTCCTTCCAGTGACCTCGGACTGCGGAGCGGCATCTGCACGCCAGGCTTCTTCGTAGATGCCGGAGAAGCTGCGAGAGGGATCGCCGGCGAGCAGGTCGAAGGCGTAGAGAAGGAAGTGGCCGGAGCCGCACGCTGGATCCAGGACGCGCAGGTCGCGGGGGTCCTTCGGCGCGCGCGCATCGAAGCCCTCCTCCGGTTTCACGAGGTAGTCCAGGTCGGCCAGCTGCGTATCGGCTCCACGCATCTCGCACCACGTCCGCCCCAGCGAGTTGTCGGTGAGGAACTGGACGACGTAGCGCGGGGTGAAGAACTGGTTGCGGACGGCGAGCTCGCGGCTGTTGCGTGGGGCCTGGCTCTCAGCGCGCATCTGCCGCCGCTCGTCCTCGCCGTTGAAGTACTGGTAGACCCAGCCGATGGTCTCGTCCTCCTCCCACACGTGCGCCCGCTCGGACTCGTTCAGCAGACGCAGAAGCTCGAGGAACGCTTGGCGACGCGGCCACAGCAAGCTCGCCGGATCCCGGCGATCGAACAGCAGCCGCACCTCCCTGCCGATCTCGTCGAAGAGAGACTCGATGTAGAGGCGGTAGCCCTGCTCGCCGAGAGGGCTCAAGCCCGGCGCGAGTCCGCAGAACTCGCGATACCCAGCTGACTCCTCACCGCGCGACACGCATTCCTGCAGCAAGCCACGCGCCTCCAACATCTTGAGGGCGACGAAACGGTTGAGGGTGTGAAACGCAGCCTCGCGCAGGTAGGCGGCCACCGCGGCAGCCGAACTGAGTCCAGTCGAGCGCTTGTGAGCGATCGTCGCCACGAGCCGATTCCACAGGACACGTTCACGCATCGACAGGTGCCCGCCTGGAGCAAGTGCGATGCGACCGTCCAGCAGAATGTCGAAGCGGCCTTCGAGCTGTTCGCGGTACTCCTGCTCCAAGAGGCGGCGCGCCTCCTGGGTCATCCGCTCGAGCTTGTGCCTTGACTCCTTGTTCACGCCACAGCTCCTACTGCACCAGGACCTTCTTGCCGGCCGCGATCAGCTCGAGGCACTTCTCGCGAAGTCCCGCCAGCGCCTGATCGAGTTGTTCCTCGGTCTCGATGCCGCCACTGAAGTAGCTCGCCCCGTTCACTCGAACGAGCCGGTTGCCATCGAGGATGCGCAGCATCTCCTCCACAGCATGGGCCAACCTGCCCGAGCAGGCGTCGAGGTCCGATCGCAGCAAGGGGATTGCCATTCCCTCCGTGCCGCTGGTGGCCGACCGCGACACCAAGGGCCCCGCCACACGCTGCTGCTGGTCCTCGCCCAGCTGCTCCCATCCGGGAGTTCCGCGCAGCTTGTCTACCGCAGCGGCGTAGGCCTTGGCCCGGGCCTCCGCAGCCTCTGCGTGCAGACGCTTGTGG
This sequence comes from Dehalococcoidia bacterium, assembly GCA_050247055.1. Lineage (GTDB taxonomy): Bacteria > Chloroflexota > Dehalococcoidia > Tepidiformales > Tepidiformaceae > Amarobacter. The sequence goes on along the minus strand of JBFWUX010000019.1, from coordinate 5,843 downwards.
AGCTGCTCCAGCGCGCGGGTGTGCTGATCAATGGCCGGCAACTCGCGGAAGAACGTCTCCTTGGCCATCAGGTCCGCGAGTTTTCCCGCGTGCTCGCCCGGCTCGTCACCCAACCCCTGCTCATCACGGAGCACCGGCCAGATGCCGTCGAGCGCTTTGCGCGCCCGCTGGATATCGTGGAGACGCGACTCGTCGAGCGCCTTGCTCAACTCGGCGCCGCGCTTGATCGCCTCCTTCAGCTCCTTGTAGCAGGAGTTGAAGGCGAGGATCGCCTGGTCTTCCTTGCCGCCTCGGATCGTGCGCATCTGATCCAACGCCGTGCGTAGGACATCCGCGCCCGGGAGCTTGTGCTGCACCAGCACCGTGTGCACCTCCTGCAGCTCCTCATCGTGGCGGTGGATCTCCTCCCGGATGGCAGCAGCCACGACACCCTGCTCGAGCTCGGAGATCTCGCGCCCGAACACCTCCTTGAAGTGCTCGCCCGCGTCGACGACGTTGCTGAACTCCAGCCCGACCTTGGGGCGAAACGACGCCTGCCGGAACAGGTTGTTGTTCGTGAACGTGTTCCGCGCATCGAGCGACAACGCTGACTCGATCACGGCTCCCTTGCTGGTTGCCTCGATCTTCCCGGCGCGTAGCAGCGCGATGACGAAAAGGCGGACCACGTCGAAGTCCCAGCCGAACGGCTCCTTGCCGAACTCATCCGTCAGGTAGCGACCCGTCGCGACCTCGCCGTAGCTCGTACGATTCTCGATCCGGCCCAGCACCTCGACCAGCGGCCCGCTGTCGGTGTCGAACACCGGCTTCCCGCCCTGGTCGCGCACCAGCGCAAGATCGGTGAAGACGGACGTGAGTCCACGCAGGTTCTCAGTTGAGAGCAGCGAATCGAGGTCCTTCTTGCCAACGCGCGCGGCGGCCTCCTCGAACCTCTCGAAGACCTCGGGGAGCGCTTGCCCCAGCACCTTCGCCGCGGCACGACCGACGTCCGCCGACCCGTCGTCCGGGTTGCGTTCGTTACCTCGGAAGAACACCGTGCCGGTCAGCAAGGCCTGCTTGATCAAACGGCGCAGCTCGTCCTGGTGACGCCGTTGACGCACTCTCTCTTCTGCGACGAGCGCGGTCTCGTCCTTGGTCTGCGCACCTCGTTCCTTCCTCGAGAGGATCTCCTTGGAACGAAAGAGCTCGACCGTCTCGCGATCGATGGCATCATCGAGCGCACTCACCCAGAAGATCGACTTGGTCTCGGTCTGGCTGCGCTTGCGCGCCTCGGCCACTCGCTCGTCGAATTCCTTGCCCGCATCCGCCAAGGTCAGGTGCACGGGAATGTCGCCCTGCTCGACCTCACGGCCACCGAGGAACAGTCCCGCCTTGAACACCTTGACGTCCATGAAGCTGTGCTGTGGCTGGGGATGCCACAAACCCGCCACGGTCTCGGTGTGCAGCCGATGCACGTCACCCGGCTTCGGTGAGAGGCTCGCACGCTGGCGCTCCCAGTCGTCTTCTGCCGGCGAGGGGATGCGGTAGCCGTCGTCGCCCCGCCGCACCATGTGGGCACGCTCCAAAGCATCGAGCGCCCCCTTGACCTCGGCGATACGCGAGTCCGCTTCGACCGCGGGATGGAGCGAGGCAGCGATGTTCTCCGCGGTGCGATGGATGCTGCGCACGTACTGCAGGAGGCAAATTGCCTTGGCCACCTCCTGAGCCAGCGGGTGCTCGACCTTCTTGCCGATGTCGTCGATCTTGCCGCGCACCTCGCTGGCGATGTTGCCGGCGACCAGGTCGTAGATCTGGTCGATGCGGGCGAGCGCGCCGATCGGGGCGGACGCGAGATCGACATCGGGGTGGATCAGCAGCTGCTGCGCCAGCTTGATGATCGTGCGGTTGGCGCCGCCAACATGCTTGCTCGCGCCGCCCTGCGTGCGAAGTCCGGAGACGACCTGGATGATCAGGTCGATCTGGTAAGGCAGCAGTGGGTACAGGTCGACGAAGCTCTCGGTCGCCAGCTCCGGCAGCTTGATGTCGGCGGTGAGCCGCGTGTTGTCGGTCAGGCGGCCGCGATGCTGCGTCACGAGCTCACGCAGCACCTTCTCCGCTTCAGCGTTCTTCGACAGCACCCGCTTGCTTGTGACCTCCGAGATGTCAGCGGGCTCCAGATGCACCTGCAGGGGGAAGCGGTCCATCAGGCGCGCAAGCTCCACGCGCTTGTCGTCTAGTCCGCCGACGAGTTCGGTCAGCTTCTCCTGCGACGTGACGACGATCCACATCTTGCCGCGTCCGACCCGACCGAGGCTCTGCACTACGCCCTGGAGATCGAGCATCTTCTGCACGTCTCGGGCAACGAATTGCCCCACTTCGTCGATCACGAACAGCAGGTTCTTGCCAGGCTGGCGGCGCTTCATCAGCTCGATGCCGCGCTTGGCCAGCTCACCAGGGTTGATGTCGGCGCGGTTCATCCCCGACTCGCGCCAGCTGTCTGGCGTCGAGTAGGTGTCCGGGTCCAGCTCGTGCATCACCCGGCTCGCCTGCTGCACCGCGAAGGCGATCAGCCCTTTGCCCTGGTCCCAGGAGCGGCCGAAGGTCTCCTCGTACTTCGCCTTGAACTCGTCGAGCCGACCTTGCTCCTCCAGCGTGATCTCGAGCTCCGACAAGTCGAGGTCTCGGGCATACCCGAGGCTCTGCATGAAGAGCCGATACATGATCTCGGTGATGCTCTGATTGCCCGACCGGATGCCCTTGTCCGTCGAGACGTCGAAGATCACGGCCTCGGTCGGAATCTGCTCGGCGATGCTCTTCAGCAACACCTCGGTCTTCGGATCCCCCGCCCGCTTGGCCAACAACTGCGCTGCACTCTCGCCAGCGACGGTACGGTTCTCCAAGGCGAGCCCGAGGTTCTTGGCGAAGCTCGACTTGCCGGACCCGAAGAATCCAGAGACCCAGATCGCGGTGCCTTCGTGCGGCTTGTTCGGGGTCTCACGATAGACCTCGAGGATCTCTTGGAAGTGGCTACGGATCGAGTCCGTGACGACATACTCGCTGAGCTCGTCGTGCACGACTTGCTCGTCGTCCTGGTCGACCTTGATGACCTCTTCGATGCGTCGACCGATGTCGTTCGCGAAGAGAGACCGGATGGGCTTGGTGGTCATCTGCATTCCCCTCAGAAGATCTTCGGCCGGTAGTTGTGGTCGGCGTCGAGCACGCCCATGAAGCGAAGGCCCGCGGCGCCATCGAGCACCCCCGGGTAGAAGAGCACCGCCGGCACGTGCACCTGGCCCTTGAGCTGCTCGAGGAGTGACGACGTCCGATACACCGGGAACAGAGCTCCGGCGCGCACGAGGAACACGATGTCGCGCAGCGGATCTGCGTCGCTGGGGATCCGCTCCGCCACGATCTGGTCCAGCGGACGGTAGCTGCTCAGCACCTCGTGAATCGTCTCAATGGTCGCGGTGATGCCGACGGAGCGTTCGGCCTCGGCGAGGGACTCAGCGCTGAGCCCCTCCGCTTCCAACGCGGAGTTCATGCACTCGGCCAGCGAGATGGTCGTCACGCGCTTGCCGATCTGATCGAGGCGCGTGCGCAGCAAGGCGACCTCCTGTCGAACCGTAAACTCGTCTTCCGGCGGGTATCGGAAGATCGCGTACGGCATGTCGTGGTAGGCGCTGATCTCTGGACGCGGATCGCTCTTGCGCAGCACAGGCTCGAGCTTCTCGGTCAGCCTCTCCTTCCAGTCACTCATCCCGAGATCTCCTTGGCGTAGGCGGCGGCGCTTGGGAACGGCAGGTCCAGCTGCACAATCGTGCCCGCGACTTCGTAGTGCACCTTGCGGAACTGGTGCAGGCGCAGGAGCTCGCGCTCCACGTCCGAAGCGTCCATCAGGAACATCTTCCAGTCGGGCGCTTCGACGAGCCGCTTGGCGTGGAGCCCAGCGTCCGTCATGGCGTGCAGCAGGTAGAGGAAGCTCTCCTCAGGGAGGTGATAAGAGGCGAACTCCTTGGAGCTGCCGCCGGACATGAGGCCGAAGTCCGCAGCCATGCGGAGCAGACCTGTCGCGACGCGCTCCGTCGTGGCCTCGCTCCACTTGCCAGACCACTCGATGCCGCGCTTCTTCGACAGCGATCGCAGGTAGGGCGCGACGTCTGCTGGGTGGAGTCGGAAGACGCCATCCGCGAACTGGCCGTAGAGCCAGCTGATGAAGAAGTCGCGGACGAGGAACTCGTCGCGTGTCAGATGCCAGAGCAGCAGCGGGTCCCAGACCTCGCGCCGACACCCGGCCTTCGCCAGCTCGACCAGGGGGCGGTCCCGGCCATCGGGATCGAACCTACGCCCCAAGACGAACGCGACGTCTCGCAGCCAGTTCGCGCTCTTGGCTCGGATGAGCTTGTCGCTCTTGATGCGCTGCAGGTTCTCCTGCTTCGAGACGGAAAGGTCCCAGCACCGAAACGCTTCCCAGGTCTCAGCAATCAGCGATCCCTTGATGATCGTGAAGGAGGAGACGACGTTCGCCCTGGACTCGGCCACGGTCTTCATGCGTCCAGCCGGAAGTAGGGAATGGCGGGAATCCCGGTCTCCCCGCGAGCGAATCCACCGGCCAGGAGGGTGAGCACATCGTCCGTGAGGTAGCCGCTGCCTGGGAGCTGCACGGCGCGCTTCTCAGCGGTTCGCTTCAGCTTGGCGATCGCGTCGCGATGCTTGGGGGTCAACAGCCCAAGGTGGTCCAACGCCGTGACGAGGTCGCCCGTCTGCAGCTGCGCCAACTGCTCGAAGAGGGGCGTCCAGGTTGCGGTGTCGTCGAGCCAGTGTTGCCATCGCTCCTCGAACTGGTCCTCGAGATCGGCAGGCAGCGCCCACAGCGTCACGCACCCAGGTGGGCTGAAGATCTCCGCGCACCGGGCGCGCGCCACGGCGAACACTACGCGGGCCTGGGCAAAGTAGTGCGTTCTGGGCAACCCCCGGCGCATGACCGCAGCACCGCGAGGACCGAGCAGCCCCTGCGTGTTCCACCACTTGGCCAAGTCCATCTCGCCAACGCGAGCAACCACCAGCCGGAGCCGGAAGATGTGGTCCAGACCTTGGAGTGTGGCTGCCCCGCTCATTGCGATGTCTCCCGATCACCGTGATCGGAGAGCCTATCACCCCGCCGACGGGACTCGACCGAGGCTTTCGCCGCGACCAAGTCGGGTTCTCCCAGCCATCCAACACTGTCTTCGGTTAGGCCCCAACCCTCGACAATGCGAAGCCATGAGTAGCTCCTAGGAACAAGGCCACTCGCAAGCACGTGGGTTCTCCGGGGTTCGCCGGTCATCGATCGCGACCGAAGCGGAAGTCGGCCGAAAGGAAACCCGTCCATGCTTGTCCGAGACAGCCTGCAACGACTGCTAGACGCGCTTTGCCTAGGGCGAATTCAACCATGAGGAACGCGGAGGGTGCAGAGGACGGACAGGTTTCTCGACGGCCGGACCGGCACCTCCCGAAGAGGCCGAACAGCCACACAACGCTCGCGATCGGAGCGAGTCGCAAAGCCTGATGCCGAGGGCGTCCGTAGTCAAGTCGTTGGACCGCTAACCCACGAGCGGCGAGCACGCGACAAGACGTGCCGAGCATCTCGAAGCATGCCTGCGCTCGCCCACGTCGCGCACCCTCGGCCGGCGGACGCAGAAGGCCGCACAAACTCGCGGGGAGGTGGCCACAAGTCCAAGACAGCACGCGCCTGCCAGAACGACCCCATCACCCCCCACCGAACTTCACACTCCGCACCATCGCCGCGAAGAGGGGATGGAACTCGGCTGCGATCGCCTGCGGCGAAGTGAAGGTGATCGTGTAGCCGCTCTTGCCGTCGACGAGAAAGA
>JBFWUX010000018.1:0-16429 GCA_050247055.1 Dehalococcoidia bacterium | reverse complement strand
ACCCCGGCATCGGCTTCCCGCAGGAAGCCCACGATCTGCCCTTCGGTGAATCGCTTCTTCATCGTCCGACCCTTTCGGCTAGGCCGGACTCTAAACCAAATCGCTACTCAATTCGGGGAGGACGTCATCTCGACGAGAGGACTTCATGGCCCGCTGGGATGCGACTCTATGTCTGGCCCTATCCAGCGGCCACGCAAGTCATCGTTAAAGGGTTTGCCATCAGTGGCGTTCTAGGACCTCGTCGTTACGGCCCGATAGTGGGTGACGTACTAAAGTTCTTCCCGTTAGCTTTCTGGCTGACACTCTCGTCGGCTGAGCAAGCCCACCAGAAGATCACACCTCTCCCGCTTGATGCGACGAACGATCAAGCTCGGGTCTTGGGGCTGTCGCTTCGAGGTTACCCACACTCTCGGTGGCCCGAACAGCCGCGTGACACCGAGATCGTTCTCATGAACGACGAGCGCACATCCATAGCGAAACCTGGCGAATAACGCCGGCTATGGCGTGCGGGATCGCATCCTAGCGGTCCGACCCTATCTACGTCCAAACTAGCGATTGCCCTTCGCGCGATTGTGCGTGATGCAGAGCATCTGGCAATTGCTGGCAGAGCTCCCGCCGCCCTTGCTCCATGCTGAGACATGGTCGGCGTCCATCTCCGCAAAATCGTAGATCCTGCTCTTATTCGAGTTGTTTCCGATAGCACACAAGGGGCAGTTGGAATACGCTCCGGCTTGCGCCACCTGCGTCTGCTTCGCGTAGGCCACCCTCTTGACTTTTGCCTCGAACATCCGCACGTCTAGAAGCCTCGTCTCCGTGCCACCGCCCAGTAGAAACTCGAAGATGCCCCTCTTGCTGGTCACGCAGTCGTCGGCCATCAGCCGTTGCACATCCGCCGACATCCTTTTGGGCTTGTAGGATTTGCTGTGGTGCTGTTCGTATAATCTGCCCCATTGCAATCCTTTCATTTCTGGCAGAACGTCGATGAACACAGTCGAAACCCAATCGATCACACTGTTGAAGTAGCCCTTCAACTCAGTGATGCTGTCGTCGTATCGATGGGCACTCATGTAAAGACCGATGTCTCCCTTACTGACCCACTCCAGCGCCCGCTCTAAGAAGTCCTGCCGGTTGGCACTACCCTTGATGTACGCGCTCCATTTCTGGATGTTGGCATTCTGACTGTTGCTGAATTCTGCCTTAGCCCTAGTGACGAACGGGCCGGAGTAGATCGCATTTAGGCGTTCTTGATCGTTCAACGGCACGCCTACGATGTTAATCGTCTCGAACCACTCCTTGATTTCGGACTCGGTCCCCTCGCATTCGTAGATCAGCAGCACTGAGTTGCGGATCTTCTCTTGCTGGTCGACGGGCAAGCTGTCAAAGAGCATCGGATTGCCGTTGTCCATGACTGCGAACTTGTTCGTCACGAACCGCCCGATGCTAGTGACTCGCTGTTGTCCGTCTAACACCTCAAACCGGTCGTTCGCTACCCGATTGAAGTAGAGCAGGCCAAGTGGGTATCCTTTGAGCAGCGATTCGATCACGGCCTGCTCTTTTCGGCCTCCGCCGGTGGCATAGATGTAATTGCGCTGGTACTCTGGTTGGATGGTAAGCGTTCCGCCAAGTCCAAACAGTCCCTTGCCTTCCAGTTCGTTATAGACGAATCCCTCGCAAATGTCGGCGATAGTGATGTCGGTTCTCAGATTGGTCTTCACTTCACGTCCCTTCTTGCTCGCGGGCGGCGGCGACGATGACGAATGAGAACGCGTTTGTACACCTTCACTCCGTTCACGACGCCTGAGGCATTGAGGTCGTAAACGCCAGGTGTCCCAAAGCGCTCCTCGTACGCCTTTCGGCACTCGGCAGACGTGTACACCCTGGTGCGACAGTCGTTGTCCGGGTCATTCGACTCCGTGGTGCCCACAATCTCAAATTGATCTGGATTGAATTTGTCCAGGAAGCTAATCGGGACACCCATCACCCCGTCGTAATCGCTAGGGATCGCGTCCGTAAACGGCACTTCGATGGCATCGTAGTTGTCGTACCGGGCTTAGGCTTTCCGCCCCTTTATCTCTTTGTGCTTGCTGAACCGGAGGTTGTCTTCAAGGGTCATCAGGGGCAGTCTGTGATGCCTGCGGCCATGGTCTAGGTTTGTAAACCAGCCTACGTTTCGAAACTTCACCAAACCCGTACTCGGGTCATAGACGCCCTCGGCAAAGTCTCGCCCACGACCCGCGGGGATACTAAAGAATGCATTTCCATCAGCGAACCCAGCGCCAAGCCACAGCTTGGTCCGCTTGATCAGCGGGAAGATCTCCTTGTAGGTCACGGCATTCTTCGGGCCGATGACAAGAAACTTCTTGTTGTATTCGATTAGTTGGCCGACGTATTCGCGGAATAGCGAAAACGGGGGATTCGTGACCACGATATCTGCAGTCTTCAGCAGCGCGACGCACTCGGCGCTGCGGAAGTCGCCACCCGGAAACGTGCCGTCGCCGACAAGGGATTTCCTCGCAGCCTTGTTCCTCTTCAGGAAGAGCTCAACGTCGGTCACATTGGCGGCGCCGTCTCCATCCTCATCCTTAACATGATCGATGATGACGGCCAGTGCTTTGGGCTTCTGACGGCCCCCGTTGCCTTCATTGTATTCAGGGAATAACGTGCCCTGGCCGGCGATGGGCGACCCATCGTAGCTGGTGGAAATGAGCTTCTTCAGGCCGAGTTTGTTGAAGTTGGTGGCGAAGAACTTGAAGAAATTGCTTTCGAAGGGGTCATCACAATTGGCGTACACCACCTTGTCCCGGAAGGTGTCAGCGTCAAATTCGAGGTACGCCTCCACTTCCTTTTGGATGTCGATGTACTGGGTGTAGAACTCGTCCTGCTTGGCAGCCTTCGCAGAGTGAAGGCTCCTATTCGCCGACTTCCGAACGTCTGGCACCGTTTGCACCTATCTCCGCGACACCGACGCGCGGAACGCGTAGCTGTGAGGGCTTGAACGCGCCTCGCAGGGGCGAGCGGATGATACCATTCGGCGTCGCGTGCGCGACTGCGCCCGGTGGTGGACCAGACATCGGTGGACATTGGCAAAGTCGGGCCAGAACTGGCGCACCTGAACTCGAATGGACAGCGGTGGACATCGAGCGAGCCGTTGCCCCACTGTTGCCCCGACCGGGGGGAACCTGGATGGATGAGAGAGGACTACTGAGGAAAGCGGTCAGGCGGCGAAGTCGAAGAGAATCAACCCGTTAGACCAACAAGACGCGTCCCGCCAATAACTTACGGAAAGCCGTCCAACCGGGTTCAACTCCCGCCGCCTCCAATTCTCCTCACTCGCGTTCGTCGAATTGTCGGCGACGCGTTCAGGCTTCGAGCGACGACCTCACGCTCGTCGCTCTCGGCACAACTCCCGCCGCCTCTCCCAATCTCGCCAAGCGCGCGCTAGGCTCACGGCTTCGGTTGGCTGGCCGCGATCACGCACTGTCTCGTGAAGGTCCGAGCGACCCAGCCTTCGCGCAAGGCTCAGCCTTACCCCTCAGGCGATACCGCAATGGCTGTGGCTTGGGGCTTCGAATCCAGCGCCCCTGCCCGTAGAATCACACCGTTTGAGGCCGACATCCATCCTCTGCGCCGATTGGGGCAAGGAAGCGCGCAAGCGCGCCGTCGTCGTCGCGGACGTGACCGCATCACGGCGGCGGCCCTGCTACGCTGCGTCCTCAAAGGCCTTCCACTCGCTCCACTGCCGGATGCGGCGAGCGCCGAGGAGGGTGGCATTCTCGGCTGCGGCAGCATCAACCTGAACCTCCGGGAAGCGACTTTTCAGCCGGCCGCGCAGCCTTCCCCAGGGTTCAGCCCTCCGCCGGCGCGACCGGTGCTGAGGTCCGAAGTCGGTGCACCGCGGCCGGCGTCAGGCGCCAAAGAGTTCACCCGTCCAATCCCGGGTTGCAACACGGTCTTCCGGGGTTCTCGAGGCGGCTGGGACGGCCACGTCGGCTCGCTACGACTGCACCCCTCGTGGCGCCCGGAGTTGGCCGACCCGGAGGGTCGCCGGCACCAGTTCCGAATTGAGTTTCCGGAGTTCTTCTGGCGGTGAGGCGGTTCGACGCCATCACACGGAACCCGACTGACTCCTCTTCGCAGCCGCAATCGCGCTGGTCAGAGCGGCGACAATTCGGGTTCCCCGCCGCTGGAATCCGAGCTCTCGAACCAACTCGGAAATGATCTCCTCGTCCGTGGGCAGTCGCCCATCCGACAGCACCCATCCCACCAGGCTTTGGAGCTCCCGAGATGAATAGTCATCGATGGAACGGCCGGGAGGGACGTTCGGCCGTGGCGACCGCTTGCGTGTGGCGGGTGTCTCAGCGACAGGTACCGCCACCGCGGGCGCCGGTGTCGGGATGCTGACGACCGCGTCCAGCGAATCGGCGTGCGCCACGGCGTCGCCGAATGCCGCGACCGCGCGTCGAACCTCATCGTCGCGGCGCAGGAACCAGTCCGTGGACCAGATGCGATGGAAGCGCCAGCCCAGCGATTCGAGCTGCTGCTGGCGCAGTCGATCACGGTCCCGCGCGGTTGGCGCCGAGTGGTAAGAGGCGCCGTCACACTCGATGGCCAGCACGAACCGGCCCGGCTTCTGCGGGTGCATGGCCGCCAGGTCGATGCGGTATCTGGAACTACCCACCTGGCCGACCAGGTGCAGCCCCTGCCGGGTCAACTCATCGCAAACCGACTGCTCGAAGTCGTTGAGCGGCACGTCCGTCACGACTCCCGACTCGAGCCGCTGTCCCTCGGAAGCCGCGTATTCGAGGAATCCTCGAAGCAAACGTACGCCCAGCTTCGGGTAGTCCGGATGAACGTCTGCATGACTGAACGAGGACACGACCGTCATGCGCTGCCTGGCACGCGTAATGGCCACATTGAGCCGGCGTTCGCCGCCCTCCTGCAAGAGCGGACCGAAGCGGTAGACCAGGTCGCCAGCCTCGTTCTTCCCGTACCCGATCGACAGGATGATGGCGTCCCGCTCGTCGCCCTGGACCCGCTCGAGGTTCTTGATGAAGAACCGCTCACTCCGCTCCTGATCGAAAAACCCGTCCAGTTCCGGACGCGCCTCCCGTTCGCGAGCGAGTGCCATCTCGATGCGGTTCGCGTGCTCGATGCCCATCGTGATGACGCCGAGTGTTTCCTGCGGACGCGTCGAGGCATGCTCGAGAATCAATAGCACGACGCGCTGCACCTCGCGAGCGGCGCTCGCTTCCTGCCCACCCTGTCCCGGCAGGTGCGGCACAAGCTCGTGACTGAGCGCCTTGGCCAACCCGGGTCCGGGGAAGGTTACAAGCCTCCCGTTGTAGATGCGGTGATTCGAGTAGGCAATCAGGGTTTCGTCTCGGCTGCGGTAATGCCAGTCGAGCGACCAGGCCGGCTCGAGGAAGGCAGACATCACATCGAGGATGCTCTGGAATCCGGACGTCCCCTCGTCGTCATCCGCCTCGTCGCCCAGCCCCGCTCCCGCCGCGAAGAACATCGTCGGAGGCAGCTGCCGGCTGTCACCCGCAATCACCGCCTGGCGTCCACGAAGCAGCGACGTGACCGCGTCCTCGGGTAGCACCTGACTCGCCTCGTCGAAGACCACGAGATCGAACAAGGGCCGGTCCCCTGGGATCAACTGGCTGACCGACAATGGACTCGCCATCCAGCAGGGACGCAGCGCGAGCATCACATCAGGCGCCTCGGCGAACAGCCGGCGCAGGGGCAGATGACGTGCGCGCTTCGCGGCTTCCCGTCCGACCAGCGTGCTCTGGGCTCCATGCCGGTTGCGTGCCTCAACGGCGGCGACCGCATGGGCGCGCTGCACGCGCTGCACCGCAACCGCCAGGCGCTCCCTGTCGAGCCGTCTGAACTCGGACGCAATCTCGTCTTGGAGGCTTCCCTTGAAGGCCGGAAGGGACGGGTCCTGCAGCTGAATCTCGTCGAGACAGGAGAGCAGCCACGCATTGCGCAGTAGGTCGGCCCACGTGGAGGGCTCCGGTCGGCGCGCCCGGATCTCTGCCAGCAGCGGGCCGACGCCGCGCGCCGTCAGCCGCTCTTCGAGTTCGTGAACTCGGAACAGTTGCGACGGCGTGACGAGGTCATCAGCCAGACGCCTGGCCCACTCGCCCATCTCGTCCAGAGACTGCGTGTCGAACGGCGTCCCGTCGAAGGTCGTCGCAAGGCCGCGCAGATCCTCCTGCACGGCGGCCCACGCACGAGCGGCGGAGTCAAGGGTCGTCAGCACATGCGGACCCGCGCTGGCGTCGGACGACACTGCGTGCCACGAGGCGCGCTGCTCCGCCGCCGCCTGCACCAGCACGAGAGCCGCCCTGGCCGCCAATGCGCCGCCGGTGTGAAGACTCCTGACATCGCGTAGCGCCCGCCGGTAGGCGCCGTTGAACAACAGTGCAACCAGCCCGCCGATCATCGACCGCGCGGGAGCGAGCTGGGTAGCAAGCGCAGACAGGTCGGCCTGAAACAACGTGGCACTGTTGGCTGCGAGCGTCTGCTGGACGCCGTTCAGGGTCGCGAGCAGTGGCGCCACGTCAGCCACTCGCTGCGGCGCCTTGACCGGGCACTCTGCGCGCAGTGCCGCATACGCCTTCTCCCAGGCCGGCCAGTGCTCCCGGCTGAGCCGACGGACCAGCTCGATAGCAGTTCGGAGCTGGTCGGCCGACGTGATGCGCGCGAGATTCCATGCGGAGTCCGACGTCCGTATCACCAGACCGGCCAGTGACGACAGCTCGCGAAGCGTCTGCGCGCACTCGTCCACAGCCCGCTCGTCGAGGTCGTCAAGCACCGTGCGCGGCAGTCTCGTCGTGCTCGACACGCCGGCCGGCTGTCGAAGGATCCGGCCATAGAGCGCGTAGACGCTCAGACCGCCTGGCTGCCGTGCCTGATGGAGCGCCCGCACGTGGGCATTCAGCCGGTCCCGACGCTCGACGAACGTCCGGTGCAGGGTCTCGGCGTCCGGAACTGGGGCCTCGCGGACCCGCTCGATGCTCGCCTGCAACTGCTCGGCGACGTGCCGGCGCGTGAGTTCGGCGCCGTGGCAGTCGAGGCACAGGTGACCGAGGTTGGCCTCCTTCAGGCGGTTGAGCACCACATCGAGCGCGGCGCGCTTCTCCGCGACGAACAGCACGGTCTTTCCACGTGCGACAGCCTCGGCGATGAGGTTCGAGATCGTCTGGCTCTTTCCTGTTCCCGGAGGGCCGCTGATGACGCCGTTCTGTCCGCGCAGCGTCGCGGCAATCGCCTGCTGCTGCGACGAATCGGCATCGCGAATGAGAAACTCATCGCCGGGCGGCCGCGTGTCGAACTCCTTCGGGTCCACGCCGGTGCGATCGCCACGGGCGCGGGCAGCGGCTCCGGTGTCGCCGGCAATACCGGCGATCAGATCGTGACGGGCGAGTGCGTCGCCCAGTTGCTGGAGATCCTTCACGATCGCCATCTTCTGGAAGGCGAAGTTGCCCAGAATCCAGCGGCGCGCGATCGAGAACCCAGGCACACGTGCAGCTTGCAAAGCGACCGCTGCAAAGAACGGCTCGAGATCGAAGCCCTCTCCCTCGTCGTCGCCGAGCACATGAGTCATGAGCGCGTCGGTCTCCAGCGATGCGCCGTGCTCCTCCCGCAATGCGTGCGCGAGGACGTCGTTGACCTTCACATCTCCCGCTCGCTTCAACGTCCATGAGCCGTTTCGCCCTGCCGTCTGCGCCGCCTTGATCGGCACGAGCAGCACGGGAGACGCCGAGTCACGCCCCCCGTCGGCCGCCGGCCACGACGCAATACCCAGTGCCAGAAACAGCGTGTCGAGCCCGCGTTCCTCGAAATTGCTGCGCGCGCGTGCAGCGATGTCGTTGAGGGACGCGACAGCCTGCGCCTTGCGGACTGCCGGGACCAGATCGGCCAGGGGCACGCCGGCGTCACTCTTCGACGACTGCAGCAGCTCCTCGATCCGTCCGGGCGGCGCCTCGGTCAGGTCGAGCGTCCCGACCTTGAGTTCGCGGAAGTACAGCAAGTTGTTGCGCCGCGACATATCGACCAGTTGGCGAATCCACCCCTGCCTCGCCGCTTCCACCTTGGCGCGGCGTTCTGGAGGGAGATCGTCAACCATTGTTGACGGCTGAGGTAGCTGTGGTCCGGGCGACTGACTCATGGGGATGCGCTAGCCTACCCTGCGTTCATTGCCGGGCAAAGGGCACCACCGGTTGAACCGACTGTCAGACCTGACTGCGGCTGGGGCTGCCGCATGTCAGGGCTCCCGCGACTCACCCGGAACCGTGTGGAGCACCTCGGTGGACGCTGCCGGGCGATTTGTGTTCCGTCGTCGCCGCCGTGATAATCCGGCGCATGCCGGCTCCCGTCGCCGCACCCGCATTCGCCACGACCGCCGCACACAGCCGCTGGCAGATTCCGATCGGTGCGGTCCTCGTGCATCTCGGCATCGGCTCGGTGTACGCGTGGAGCACCTTCAACCGGCCCATCCAGCAGCTCCTGCCGGATCAGCCCTGGTGGTTCAGCCCGCCGTACACGACCTTCACCACCGCCCTCGCACTCCTCGGGCTGAGCGCCGCCTTCGGCGGACCGTGGGTGGAGCGGCGTGGTCCGCGTGCAGCGGCAACGGCGGCAGCCCTCTGTTTCGGCAGTGGCCTGGTGCTCGGCGGCGCCGGCCTCGCCACGCGCCAAGCCTGGCTCGTCTTCCTCGGCATGGGCATCGTCGGCGGAATCGGCTGCGGGCTCGGCTACATCTCGCCGGTCAGCACGCTGGTGAAGTGGTTCCCGGATCGCCGCGGCATGGCGACAGGGATGGCAATCATGGGCTTCGGTGGCGGCGCCTTCGTCGCAGGCTACCTGAACGTGTTCCTGATGGAGCGCGTCGGCGTGGCGAGCACCGTGATGGTGCTCGGTGCGGTGTACCTCGCGATGATGCTCGTCGGCGCCCGTCTGCTGCATCGGCCCCCACCCGGCTGGGCGCCCGAAGGCTGGACGCCGCCAGCCCCGTCGAAGCGGTCGATGATTGCCCACCACAGCGTCAGCCGCGACACGGCGATCACGACGCGTCAGTTCTACCTGCTCTGGGGCATCCTCTTCATCAACGTCACGGCGGGCATCGGGATCCTCGCGCAGGCCTCACCGATGATGCAGGACATGTTCGGTCGCACGCCGCTCGAGGCGGCCGCGGTCGTCTCGCTCATCAGCCTCTTCAACGCGGGCGGACGGCTGGCGTGGGCGTCGGGATCGGACTACATCGGCCGGCGGAACACGTACGTCATCTTCTTCGTGGCGCAGGTGGCGCTGTTCCTGCTGATTCCCGGACTGGCCGCAGGCGGCGCGTGGTGGCTCTTCGAGCTGAGCCTGTTCGTGATCTTCACCATGTACGGCGGCGGGTTCGCCACGATCCCCGCGTTCCTCGCCGACATCTTCGGGCCGGCGAACGTCGGGGCCATCCACGGCGCGCTGCTCACGTCGTGGAGCGCGGCGGCCATCGTCGGGCCGCTCGTCATCACCGAGCTGTCGAACCGCGCCCGGGTGGGCCTGGCGCCCGGTGCCGCCCGCGTGCACATCTACGACGCGCCGCTGCAGGTGCTCGCGGCGCTGCTCGCCGTCGGGTTCGTGCTGACGCTCCTGGTCCGCCCGCTGGAGTCGCGCGACGCGCGGGAAGGGTGAATCCGCCCCCCCCCCCCACAGTCACGGAGTCGAAGGGTCAGCCCGAACGTTGCCCCACGTTCCGTCAGTTCTCCCGCAGCGCTGCGACCGGCTCCACCCCAAGCGCACGAAGTGTCGGCACGACACACGCAAGCAGGCACACCACGGTCATACCCGCCGTGTACCCACCGAGCATCAGGACCTGGCTCGCTGAGACCGGGTCTCCCTTCAGCATCCCCAGCAGGAAGGCAACGAGGACGGTGCCGGCGAGCACGCCGAACCCGAGTTGGCGCATGGGCTGTGCGAAGACAGCGCCAACGATGCGCGCCGGACTCCCACCAAGCGCCACGCGCACGCCTATCTCGCGTGTCCTGCGCGAAACCGCGAACGACGTCACCGCATAGATGGCAAATAGCGACAGGACGACTGCGAGAACGCTGACACTCGTGATCAGGGTCACCCAGAATCGTCTCAACGCGACCTCCGCGCTCACGACGTCCCGAAGGGGCATCACCTCCGCCAACTGCAGGGTCGTGTCCACCTCGGTCGCGATCGCCCGCAGACGCGGTGCAAACGCGCTCGGGTCATCCCGGACGTGCACGGCAAGATGCAACGGGTACATCGTCTGGCGGTCGAGTGGGTGGTAGATCCCGGCCGGCCCCCAGCCAGAATTCGTGCCCATGTCTGGTGCGACGCCGATGATCTCGAACCAGGCCTGCGACGCAGGGTCCGACGCGCGCGGGTACCGGATGCGTCGTCCGACCGGGTTCCTGCCACCCATCACCCGGTCCACGAACGCCTTGTTCACCACGGCCACTCGGGCCCCAAGGCCTGCCTCACTACCCGTGAACCAGCGGCCGGCCACCATGGGAACCCCCAGCACCTCCAGATACCTGGAATCGACCCTGGCCCTGGCCACCAAATGGCCACGCTCGTCGTGCGGCGCGACCGCCCCCTCATCGACCTCGACCTGGTTGTTCCGGTGATACTGCCTCGGCAGCCGATCGGCGAACACCACACCAGCCACTATCGGATCGGAGGTGAGTCGTTCCTCGAGTCTCCGCACCGCCGCTGCGTAGCGCGCCTGGAAAGCCTCCGTGTGGGCATCGGTGCCCGCCTCCGGCGAGTCCATCTCGAGACGCACGGCGAGATACTGATCCACGGGGAACGGGAGCGGCTGCGTCTCGATACGGACGGCATCCTGGCGCACGAAGAAGGCGGGGATCGGGAAACCCATCGTCACGGCAATCTGCGCGACGATCACCACGGTCCACAAGCCCCCGAACTGCGGGCCACCCCCGCCGGCCGTCGCGCGCTTGAGCCGATCGCCCAGGTTGCGCGTGATCTGGAGTCCCGGGAGCACTCCGGAGATCGCCGCCGCCAGGAGCGTCAGCAGCGCCGCATACAAGAGGGTCAGCGGCGACAACCGTCCGTCAACCCAGAACGGGAAGCTGCCGCTGCCGTCGGTCAGCTCTCCTCGCAGCAGGTCCAGCCCCCACCGGACGCCCCATCCCGCCGCGGCTACCCCTACGACGGCCGCCGCCGTTCCCAGCACCAAGGACTCCGCGAAGAGTTGCATGATGATGCGTCTCCTGCTGGCGCCGAGCGCCGTGCGCACCACGATTTCGGTTTCGCGTGTCGCGGCACGAGCGAACATCAACAAGCCGACATTGGCGCACACGAGCACGAGGAGCATGATGACGAACAGGTTTCCCACGAGCAGCGTCATCGGTTGCCCGGGTCCGCCGACCGCACGCACCGACTCGGCGAACGTGAGGACCTGGGGCCTGAGGTGCGCGTGGGTACGGGGGAAGTCAGCGGCCGCGATCCGTCCCAGGTTGGCAACCTCGGCTCGCGCCCGTTGGAGCGTAGCGTCCGGAGCGAGCCGCCCGAAGATCCCAATCGTCATCCCCTTCCGGGGCTCGGATGTCGACGCGTCGAGCCTGAGCGGGAGCCACAACTCCTGCGTCCGCGGGAACGCGAATCCGGACGGCATGACGCCGACGATGGTCGCAGGTTCTCCCGCGATCCGGACCGTGCGTCCGATCACGCCGGCGTCTCCCTGAAAGTGTGTCTGCCACAGATCGAAGCCTATGACGGCGACCGACGGCGCTCCCGGGGCCTCGTCCGGCTCCGCGAGCGCGCGTCCGAGCGCCGGTGGCACTCGCAGGACCCGGAACGCCGACGCGGTCACCTCGGCAGTCACCACGGGATCGGCCGCGCCTTCCGCAATCGCGAGACTCCGGGTGGCCGTGCGATACGCGGCGAGGTCCACCGACTGTAACGCCTGGCGCCAGGCCAGGAAGTCGTGCGTCGCGCGGAGCTCCGGACGGTTTTCGGCTGTCTCCCAGTTCTGGAGCACGACGATGCGATCCGCCTCCGGCAGCGGTATCACGGGGAACACGAGCTGCCGGATCGCCTCGAACGCGCCGGCGCCGACCCAGATGGCGAACGCCATGGACAGGCCGCCCACGATCGTGAGCACCGGGTACTTCAGCAGCATGCGGCTGCCGAGCTTCAGGTCGAGCCAGGAGAACCGTATCTCGTCGAACCAGCCCAGGCCGCGTGCACTGCGTGCGTTCTCGAGGTGGTGCTCCGTGCTGCCGAACTCGGCACGCGCCCTTCGCGCCGCCTCGGCGGCAGGCGTGCCAGCTCGGACCAGGTCCGCAGTGCGCAGGTCGACGTGGAGACGAAACTCCTCTCTGAGGTCATCGTCCAGCTGACGCGTCCGGACGACACCACCCCAGACTGAGCGCGCCTTCGCGAGCAGTTCGCCAATCATCGATCGGGCCTCCACACGTCGACCGAGGGGCGCGACGCCTCCGCACGCCGGCGGCGCTCCGCTACGCTCATGCCGCGACAAGAGAGCGGCGGCTATGCTGCACCTGCAACACGTCGCGCAAGATCTGCTGCACTCGCTGCGCGATCGCAT
Source organism: Dehalococcoidia bacterium (assembly GCA_050247055.1). Taxonomy (GTDB): domain Bacteria; phylum Chloroflexota; class Dehalococcoidia; order Tepidiformales; family Tepidiformaceae; genus Amarobacter. The sequence continues at coordinate 3,828 of JBFWUX010000018.1, read as the reverse complement.
AGCCGTGCAATGGGCCCAGAGAAGCGACCTGGAGAATCAGCAGGTCAAGCGTGCCCTGCAGGAGGTCAGAACTGCCCGGCGGCATCGTGATACCTAGACGACCGACACATGCACGGCAGGATGCACCGCGCATGTGTAGATTGTCAAGGCATCCCCTCACTGCTCAGCGTGAGCGGCGCGCCGCGCGAGCTCAGCGGGACGAGTTACCGCGCCATGGGCGCAGCCTGGGCGGTCCCCCGACGCGACACGTACGCCGTGCACTCGGCTTCCGTCTCGAAGCCGAAGCCGCGGAACCCGCTGCCCGCGCACTGCCCCTGGTCGGCAATGACCGCATCGACAATCGTCCTGGCAATCGCGTTGAAGTTCTTCACCGGGCTCCACGCCTGCCTGGCGATGACGAGCGCATGCGACGGGAACACCATGATGGTCTGCCCTTCGGCGCCACTCATGTAATAGGCATCCCTCGGCAGCCCGGCATTCGGCGCCGGCAGCCAGAAGAACGCCCCGTAGGTGGCGCTCGCCGGCGAAGGCGTGGACACGAACGTGTCCCAGCCCTCCGGCAACACCCGTTGCCCGTTGAACATGCCGCGCTGCTGATACAGCAGCCCGAGCCGTGCCCAGTCGCGCGTCGTCAGGTAGTTGTGCCCCTGGAAGATCAGGTTGCCGTACGGATCGGGTTCGACCACCGCATTGCGTACGCCGATCCTGTCCCAGAGCGCCCGCTGCGGGAACTCCAGCCAGTTCATGCGGTACTTCTGCTCCACCGTGTCGCGCAGCACCTTCACGATGGCCATCACGTCGCAGTTCAGGTAGCGGTAGACCGATCCCGGCACGTATCGCAGCGGCACGCTGATGGACGCCTGCACCGCGTCGACACCGTCGTTGTACGCGATCGAGTGGTGGTCCTGCGGCGTGAAGTGGAGCGGGTCCGTCTGGTCGAAGTTGTTGCACGCCAGACCGCTGGACATGTTCAGGAGGTTCTTGAGCGTGATCGTGCTCCGCGCGTCCGGTGCCTTCCACTCCGCAATCGGCGCCGGGTCGGTCACCTTCAGGTGGCCGTCGCCGATGACGATGCCCATCAGCGTGGCGGCGATGCTCTTCCCGGCGGAGAAGCTCAGGTTTCGCGTGTTGCGATCGTAGCCACGGCCGTAGCGCTCACCGACGATGACGCCGTCGTGCAGGACGACCCAGCCTCGCTCGCCCTTCTCCGGGTTGTTCTGCTCGAAGGCCGCATCGAGTGCGGCGGTCACCGCCGCCTGGTTGACGCCGACGATTCGCGTGCCGTCAGGGGCATCGCCCATCGGCCACGGCGTGCTGTCGGCCAGCGGCAGGTTCGGACGGATGTCGATCGGGTCGAAGAAGACGCGGTCCTCGCCCGCGGGCAGCATCGTGCAGCCCTGCGAGCCGTGGTAGACGGCGGTGCGCGGTGGCGCCGGATACCGCGACAGCGTCACCTGCTTGCGCTGCTGGTCGATGCGAATGTTGATCCTGGACCAGCGCCACCAGGCGTTCAGCCCTTCCCAGCGGGTGACGTCGCCGACCGACATGGCTTCTTCCCGCGAGCGTCCCACGACCCACAGCGACGAGCAGAGCTGCTTGGCGTTGCGTGCCAGCGCCATCGAGAGCTGCTGCGGGAAGTCGTCGCGGTCTTCGTTCAGCTGTGCGGCGACGGGCCGCGGCGCCAGCAGCAGCGTGACCACGAGCGCGGACACCACCGCAGCCGTGCGGCCTCCCTGCCTGGGAATCGCAACACCGGTCCTTTTCATGGCCTCCTCCAGATGGCGTGGACGGTAGTGGAAATGTCGCGGGAAAGCCACAGAATTGGGTGCCAGCACGTACGCGGCCTCCCTAATCCGGTCGGCCGTCAGAAGCGCATCAGCCGGGTGGCCTTGATCACGAAGGCGCGATTGTTCAGCGCCGGAAATCCCGTTCCAAGCGTGTTGCGCTCGTCCGTGTACACCACGAAGAGATCGCTGCCGGGCCGGTACTCCCAGCGAAACCGGAGGTTGCTGCTGAACAGCCGGTCGTTCGAGCTGTACTGCACCAGCGTGCTTGCGAACATCCGGGGCGTGAACGCGTAGTCGGACCGCGCCCTCACCAGCAGGGTCGTGAACCCGCCGAGGGGACGGTCGACGCTGTTGATCTGCACGCTCGGCTCGACCGACCACTGCTTCAGCAGCGAGGCGCGCGCACCCGTGAAGCCGAACGCGGCTATCGTGCCGTCGTAGAACGACCCGCGTTGCAGCGTGAACGTACCCGACACCCGTCGCTGCAGCCCCATCTGGTAGCCGACCTGCACGTCCGAGAACGCATACTCGCCCCGTGGAATCGCGACGTTCCTCGCCACGGTCAGCGGACGGAGCAGCATCTCATGGCTGGAGACCGCCTCGACGAAGAACGTGTCGCTGTTCTGGCGCTCCACCGAGATCCGGCCCGTCTGGTTCCTCGTCTCCACCTGACCCGCCGCATTCTCGATGTACTCGACCGAGGCGAGATAGACGAACTGCCGGATACCCCTGAAGCGGACTCGCGGCCGCGGGCTGAAGCGAAGCGACCCGAACGACCGCCTCATGTTGTCGCGCCGCACCAGGCCGACGTCCGGCGTGAAGTTGTCGCCCACCTTGAGGTACTGCGCGACCGCACCATAGCGATCCCCGTCGTAACTTGCCCGCGCCAAATAGCTGTCATCGTCGCCGCGCAGCCCGTCGGTCCTGGTGCGCGCGTAGTAGCCGCCCAGGTTGACGTTCTGGAAGAACGAGAACGACGCGTCTGCACCGTAGGCGGCATTCGACGCGCTCGGCAGCGCTGAGGCATGCGACCGGTTGGTCAGCATCACGCCGATGGTGCTTCGGCGCAGGATGTCGCGCTTGACGCGGAGCACCGTGAAGTTGGTGCCTGGCGTGTTCGACACCGCCTCGCCGCCGGTCTGGATGTTCATGGCGCCCACGCTGAACTTTCCCACCTTGCCGGTGACCCGGCCGCCGGCGGTAATCGGAATCACACGGCCACCGTTCAATCCGATGCGACGGCTGTAGAAGAAGATCGGCGTCGCCGCCGGTGTCGTGCCGTTGGGTCCGCTGCGTGCGAAGTCGAAGATGCCGCGCCCCTCGAGGAAGAAGTCACGCTTCTCCGGCAGGACGACGCTGAAACGTGTGAGGTTGACCTGCTGTTCGTCAACCTCGGTCTGCGAGAAGTCGGTGTTCACCGTGACGTCCGCGGTGAGGTTCGCCGTGATGCCGTACTTCACGTCGAGGCCGAGGTCGGGCTCGATGCGATTGCGCACGGCGGGCGTTCGCGTCCGGTCCGTGGTGAGCTGCGAGATGCCGTAGGGCTTCAGCTCGACGTTCCTGCTCGCCTCGGGCAGGTCGAGCCCTGTCAGCGTGGCGGCGCGCGACAGGCGGAACATGCCGCCAGGCACGCCCGCAGCCGCCGGGATGTACGCGATATGCGTCCACTCGTTCTTCCGCCGGATCACGCGGCGGATGTTGATGCCCCAGGTCTGTGCCTGCCCCGACCTGTAACGCAGCGACTTGAACGGGATGGCCATTTCCACCGTCCACCCGCCGTCGAACCGGCCCGTGCGCACGTCCCAGACCGGGTTCCAGTCGACGTTCAGGTTCCCCTCGTCGGTCACCGCCTGATCGGCACGGGCGCCGAGCGGGTTCGTGTAGAACAGGAACCCGTTCCGCCGGTCGTGAAACGTGTCGACGATCACGCCGAACGTATCGTTCTGCCGGAGCTGGTTCGTGTCGCGCCGCAGTTCGTTGGCGACCCACCGCTCGGGCGGGGCCGAGTCCCAGCAGCGCGCCGAGACGTAGAGCGTCTGGG
>JBFWUX010000017.1:0-17130 GCA_050247055.1 Dehalococcoidia bacterium | reverse complement strand
CTTGCGTGCGCGCCTCGGAGGCCCTCACCCCCCGGCCCCCTCTCCCCCGTCTGGGAGAGGGGGAGCATGCGATGGACGTTGGGCCGAAGGCGCGGTTGTTCTTCGGCCATCGTGGAGGGCCTGCGGATAGACGCGCTTACTTGCGTGCGCGCCTCGGATGCCCTCACCCCCCGGCCCCCTCTCCCACGTCTGGGAGAGGGGGAGCATGCGATGGACGTTGGGCCGAAGGCGCGGTTGTTCTTCGGCCATCGTGGAGGGCCTGCGGATGGACGCGCTTGCTGGCGTGCCGGCCTCGGACGGGCGGGGGCGGTGATTTGAGATGACGGACAGGCGGCCGGATTGTGTTTATGGGGTGCTGGTGCGCGAGGGGCGGGTGTTCGTGCGGGTGATGGACGGACATTTTGGGTTGCCGGGCGGCGTGTTCCGGCCGATGGCGGAGGACCGCAAGGTGGAGCTGAAGGCTCACCTGTGGGACCAGCTCGGGATCGAAGCGACTTCGATATGGGCGCAAGGAGCGTTTGAGTACCGGAACCCTGACGAGGTGCGCGAGAAGTTCTGCGGGTTCTATTCGGTGTGGGAGTGGACGGGGGATGTGCCGGACGAGGCTGGCCAATGGATGTCGGCGGATGAACTGGCGATGACGGCGGTGCCGGCTTCGCTGCGGATTTTGCTGTTCAGCGTGTTGCAGACGCAGGCGGTGAAGACGACATGAAGCAGCACATCCACATGGCGGCGATCCTCGAGCGCGACGGGCGGCTGTTCCTCATCCGGGAGCGGCCGGATTCGGCGTGGGGGCTGCCGGGCGGGCCGCTGCCGCTGGACAAGGACGACATCGACGACGAGATGGACGCGGTACTGCAGCGGCTGGGCGTGATGGCGCCGGCGATCGAGGAAGACTTCCTGCAGACCCATTACTTCCCCGTGGATGACGGGCAGGTGGTGTACAACGTCTATGCGGCGACCGATTGGGCCGGTGATCCCTCCCCGGCGCCGGGAGTCGGGGCGGGGTGGTTCGCGCTAGACGAGCTCGAGACGATTGCGATGGATGAGCGCGCGCGCAATGCGGTGTTGCAGGCGTTCGGGATGGTTGAGGCAGAGGATGACACTGCGGCGATACTCGCTGCGCTGAGTCCCTCACCCCCTGACCCCCTCTCCCAAGTCTGGGAGAGGGGGAGTGTCTCAGGCGGCATCGAAGCCCCATCAGAGCGGAGCAGCGAAAGGCGGGTAGCGGGACTGGATGTGTTGCGGACGCTGACAGGGCGGGACCCGAACGCTGCCGCTGCCGCAATGGAGAAATCGCAGCCGGAGATTGCCGGGGACGTGATTGACTTCGCGCTGGGCGAGGTATGGTCGGGGGCGGCGCTCGACCGGAAAACGCGGAGCCTGCAGGTGGTTGCGATGCTGGCAGCGACCGGTCGGACCGGCGGCCCGCTGACGTCCCACATCAACGGGGCGCTGAATCACGGCGCGAGCCCCGCGCAGGTCGTCGAGACGCTGCGAATGGTTGCGGTCTACGCGGGCTTTCCGGCTGCGCTTGAGGCATGGCCGGTGATGGAGCGGGTCTTTGAACAGCGCGGCATACCACGACCGGGGAGGCTGTCATGACGGCGGTGCTCTGGGACCTGGACGACACCCTGCTGAACACGCTCCCGGGGCGGATGCAGGCGCTCGCCTACGCGTACGAACGCTGCCTTGGTTCGAAGACCGACCCGGAGGCACTGTGGCGTTCGCACCGGGGTGGGACGCTCGAGGACATGGGCCGTCGGCTCATGGGCGAGACTAACTATCTCCGGTTTGTGGAGGCGTATCGAGACCACTACTACGGTCTGGAGCGGAACATCCAGCCGTTCCCCGGGGTGGTGGCGGTGCTGGAAGCGTTCCAGCACGCCGAGGTGCCAATGGCGATTGTCACTTCGAAGATCGCATGGGGCGCGACCGAAGAACTGACCTCGGCGGGGATGCTGCACTACTTCCACTCGATCGTCGGGTTCGATGACACGGACCTGCATAAGCCCGACCCGGCGCCCGTGTATGAGGCACTCGATCGGCTGCTGATCGAGGCTTCGAACCGAGTCATTTTCGTCGGGGACAGCCCGGCCGACATCTGGGCGGCAAAGAACGCGGGAGTGACTTCGGTCGCGGCGCTGTGGGGGACGCTGGACGCTGAGCTCCTGCTCGATGCCATGCCTGACTACACGGCGAAGACACCGGGCGATGTGCTTTCGGTCATCGCAGGAGAGGCGGCGGAAGCGTGAGCGCGAAAATCGAGAAACGAATGGCGCACGTGGGGGTACGGTTCTACCGGAGCGGCGGGGTGGAACTCGTGCTGGTCCCACTGATGAAGGAAACGGCATCGTTCACGCGTTCGGCGGGGGATGGTTATTTCCTCGTGACGCTGATGGGCGAACCAGGAAGCGCGTATCCGCTGGACCTGTATTCGCCGGGTTCGTATGAGGCTTCGTACCTTGCCAAGAAGTTCAAACTGGACCGGCGAGGCTACGGGTACACGCCAGAGGAGCTGGCGGCCACACTTCGGCTGGTTGCTGAAGATCTCCAGGAGGAAGAGGGACTCGACCGATGACGACCGTGATGATCGATAACTACGACAGCTTCACGTACAACCTCTGGCAGTACCTCGCGGAGATGGGCGCCGACGTCCGGGTGTTTCGCAACGACCAGGTGACGCTGGCGGAGATCGAGGCATTGCACCCCGATCACATCGTGATCTCTCCAGGCCCGGGCGACCCGGACCAGGCCGGCATTTCGCGCGATGTGATCCGCGAGTACGCCGGGAAGGTGCCGGTGCTGGGCGTTTGCCTTGGGCACCAGTGCATCTACGACGTGTTCGGTGGGACGGTGGCGGGCGCCGGGGAGATCAAGCACGGCAAGACATCGCACATCGATCACGACGGGAAGGGCGTGTTCAAGGACATCCCGAACGACTTTGTGGCCGTCCGTTACCATTCGCTCGCGGGGACGCCTGATACGCAGCCAGACGAGCTGGAGGTGACGGCAACTTCGGAAAGTGGCGTGATCATGGGCGTGCGGCACAAGGAACTGACGGTCGAAGGGGTACAGTTCCACCCGGAGTCGATCGCGACGGAGCACGGGAAGGAACTGCTGAAGAACTTCCTCGAGATGGAGGGAGGCACATGGTGAACGATTTCGGATTTCAGATTTCGGATTTCGGATTGGGGCGGCGTCAGGGCGAGGAGACGAATTCGTGATACAGGATGCGATTCGGGCGCTTGTTGAGCGCGGGCCGCTGACGGGTTCGGAAACGGCTGCGGCGCTTGAAGTGATTATGACCGGGAATGCCACGCCGGCGCAGATCGGCGCGTTCCTCGCGGCGATGCGGGTGCGCGGTGAGACGCCTGAGGCGATTGCCGCGGGGCTGACCGTGATGCAGACCCATGCGGAACCGTGCCGGGTGAAGGATGTCATCGACATCTGCGGGACAGGTGGGGATGGGATCGACACGATCAACGTTTCGACGGCAGCGGGTTTCGTTGTGGCGGCGGCGGGAGTGCGGGTCGCGAAGCACGGCAACAGGGCGGCCTCATCGAAATGCGGCAGCGCGGATGTACTGGAGGCGCTTGGCGCACGGATCGACCTCGGCGGGGAGCAGGTGGCCGAGGTGATCGAGGGATGCGGGTTCGGGTTCCTGTTCGCGCAACGATTCCACCCTGCGATGCGGCATGTGGGCGGGCCGCGGCGAGAGATTGCGGTGCGCTCGATTTTCAACATCCTCGGGCCGCTTTCGAACCCCGCGAGTCCGCGGGCGCAGCTCGTTGGAGTGGGAGCCCGAGCAATTGGGCCGATCGTGGCGGAGGCGCTGGCGTTGCGAGGCCTGGGCCGTGCAACCGTGGTGCACTCTGACGACGGGATGGACGAGATCAGCCCGGCGACCTCGACGCATGCGTGGATGGTCGGGGACGGCAAGGTCACCGAGCGAGATCTGCGGCCGGCGGACTTCGGGCTGGCGGAGAGCTCGCTCGAATCGGTGGCCGGGGGAGACGCCGAACAGAATGCCGGGGACATCCTCGCGATTCTCGACGGCGCGGATGGACCGAAGACCGACTTCGTGCTGATGAACGCAGCGGCTTCGCTGCAAGTGGCTGGCAAGTGCGAGGACCTGGCTTCGGGTGTTGAACTGGCGCGGAAGGCGATTGGGTCGGGGCGAGCACGTGAGGTGCTGGACCACTACGTTTCGCTGACCCAGGAGGTTGGCGGCGGTGAGTGAGCCGACGATCCTCGACACGATCGTGGCGCAGCGGCGGAAGGACGTGGCGGCTGCGAAGGCGAAACGTTCGACCGCGGAGTTGCAAGCGGCGGTGGCGAGCTCGCCCGAGCCGATCGATTTTGCTGAGCGGCTGCGGCGTGACCGTCCGATGGCGGTAATCGCCGAAGTGAAGCGCGCTTCGCCGAGCAAGGGTGATATCGCGCCGGGGATGGATGCGGTCGCGCAGGCGATGAAATACGCGAAAGGCGGCGCCGCTGGCATTTCCGTGCTGACTGAGCCGACGTGGTTCAAGGGGACGCTGGAAGACATGACCTCGGTCCGCGAGGCCGTTTCCGAACTTGGCGACGAGCGGCCGGCGATCCTGCGCAAGGACTTCATCTTCGACGAGTACCAGGTGCTCGAAGCGCGGGTTGCAGGAGCTGACTCTGTGCTGCTGATTGTCGCTTCGCTGGGCGACGAGTCGCTGGCGAAGCTGATGGCGATGTCGCGCGAGCTTGGGATGGAGCCGCTGGTTGAGGTGAACAACGCGGATGAGATGAAGCGGGCGCTGGAGGCGGGAGCGAGCGTGGTTGGGATCAACAATCGAGACCTTCGGAGCTTTAGCGTGGACCTCGGGACCACGGACCGGCTGGCGGGGATGGTTTCGGGCGGGGTGCTGCTTGCGGCGCTGAGCGGGATCAGTGCGCGGGACGATGTGGAGCGATTTGAGTCGGCGGGGGCCGGTGCTGTGCTGGTGGGGGAGGCGTTGATGGTGGCTGTTGATCCGGCGGAGAAGATTGGTGAATTGCGGGGTTGGCCCTCACCCCCGGGCCCCCTCTCCCGACTCCCGTTGGTCGCGGGCGAGGGGGAGAAGGTGGGCGGAAGATGACGGTGGCCCTGACCTCCGGCCCCTCTCCCTCCTTCCCGGGAAGGACTGGGAGAGGGGAGAGTGATGCCAGGTTGGGAGTGTTCGGCGTGGCGGCGGCGTGGCCCTCACCCCCCGGCCCCCTCTCCCGACTTCCGTTGGTCGCGGGCGAGGGGGAGCTCATGGGAGGGTTGTTGTGACGCTGGTGAAGATTTGCGGGTTGAAGGATGCCGAGACGGCGGTGGAGACGGCGAAGGCCGGGGCGGATTTCATTGGGATGGTTTTCGCAGCGGAATCGAAGCGGCGGGTGACGCCCCAGCAGTGCCACGACATTGTTGAGGCGGTGAAGGGGGGCCGGGGGATGCCGGGCGAAGTGGTGTTCCAGGGGCCGGCGCGCGGGGAGGTTTCGGCGCGGACGTGGTTTGGTGCGTGGGCGGATGCGCTGGAGGAGAGCGTGGCGAGGTGGCGGCCGCTGCTGGTCGGCGTGTTTACCGGGATGAATCCGGATGAGGTGAACGACATCGCGGATGCGGCGGGGCTGGACCTGGTGCAGCTCTCGGGTGGGGAGGATGACGACTTTGTGCGGAGGGTTGTACGTCCGGTGATCCGGACGGTCCACGTGCACGAAGGGATGAGCTCCGAAGCCGTCGAGGACCGGTGCGTGCCGGGGATTTCGGCGGGCCTGCACCTGGACAAGGGTTCGAGCGGTGCCCACGGGGGGACGGGCCTGGTGTTCGACTGGCAAGTGGCGGCTGAGGTGGCGGAGCGGAAGCCGTTTTTGCTGGCGGGGGGACTGACGCCAGGGAACGTAGCCGAGGCTATCGAGCGGGTGAACCCGTGGGGCGTCGACGTATCGACTGGCGTCGAGACCGACGGGGTGAAGGACATCGAGAAGATCCGCGCGTTCATCCGCGCGGCAAAGGGGGCAGCAGTTGGCCGTTGAGACAGCACTTTCGCCGAGGTTCGGGGAATTCGGCGGGCGATACATCCCGGAGACACTGGTAGCGGCGCACGACGAGCTCGAGCGCATCTATAAGGAGGCGCAGGCCGACCCGGAGTTCCACCGCGAACTCGACGAATTGATGAAGCACTACGTGGGTCGCGAGACGCCACTGTATTTCGCGGAGCACCTCACGCGGGACTGCGGCGGGGCGCGCATCTGGCTGAAGCGCGAGGACCTGGCCCATACGGGCGCACACAAAATCAATAACGCGCTCGGGCAGGCGCTGCTGGCCAAGCGCATCGGCAAGCCTCGGATCATTGCCGAAACGGGGGCCGGTCAGCACGGCGTGGCGACGGCGACGGTCTGCGCGATGCTCGACCTCGAGTGCGTGGTCTATATGGGAAGCGAGGACATCAAGCGCCAGTCGCTGAACGCGTTCCGAATGAAGATGCTCGGGGCGAAACTCGTCTCGGTGGAGTCCGGGAGCAAGACGCTCAAGGACGCGATCAACGAGGCGATGCGCGACTGGGTGACGAACGTGGAGACCACGCACTACATCATCGGCTCGGCGATTGGGCCGCACCCGTTTCCGACGATCGTGCGGGACTTTCAGTCGGTGATCGGCAAGGAAGCTCGGGCGCAGATGCTGGAGCAGGCGGGCAAACTGCCGGACATCGCGATCGCGTGCGTGGGCGGCGGGAGCAACGCGATCGGGTTGTTCCACCCGTTCATCGACGACCCGGTGCGGCTGATTGGGGTGGAGGCGGGCGGCGATGGAGTCGGGACGGGGAAGCATTCGGCGACGCTGGTGGCAGGCCGGGCGGGCGTGCTTCACGGAACGCGAACGTACCTGCTGCAGAACGCGGACGGGCAGATCCTTGAGACTCACAGCATTTCGGCGGGACTGGACTACCCCGGAGTGGGCCCGGAACACGCCTGGCTGAAGACCACCGAACGCGCGGAATACGTGGCAGTCGATGACAAGCAGGCGCTGGAGGGCTTCCAGGCGCTGACGCGGGCCGAGGGAATCATCCCTGCGCTGGAGCCTTCGCATGCCGTGTACCACGCCATGCAGGTGGCGAGGGAATCGAGCCCTGACACCGACATCCTCATCGGGCTGAGTGGCCGGGGCGACAAGGACATGCACACCGTAGCGGCGGCGCTCGGGGTAACGCTCTGAACCAGCCGGATGCTGCGGAGGGATCGCGGAGTTACCCGTGGGGGCCGCGCGAGGTGCTGATCGGCGCGGGCGCGTTCGTGTTGATGTTCTTCACGATCAACGCGATCGTGGCGATATGGGCGATCAACCACGACGACTTTTCCACCGAGGACGTGGGGAACGCGTTCGAACGCATGCAGGAGGTCGGCCATTACGGCGTAGAGCGGCTGGACGCGGCGGTGCGCGGCCTCGAACTGCCCGAAGCTCCAATCATCCTGGCGAAGCAGCGCGACCTGCAGTTCACGTTGCTGGTGACGATGCTCTCGCAGGCGGTTTTGCTGGGGATTGTGCTCTATGCGACCCGGCAGAAGGTTTCGGGATTCATCCGGGCCGCGGGGCTCAACCGCATTCAGCTATGGCGACTTTGGATGATTTTCGGAATCGTGTTGCTGGTGTATGCAGCGCTGTTTCTCTATTCGCTGGCGGCAGAAGCGATTGGGATTTCGTGGCTTGAGCCGAGTTCGACGGTGCCCTCGGGCGTGATTCGCGACGACCTCACTCTCAGTATCACCGGGCTGGTCGCGCTCATCGGTGCGCCGATTTCGGAGGAATGTTTCTTCCGCGGGCTGGTGTTCAGCGGACTGCTGCGCTGGGGGTTTTGGCCGGCGGCACTGATTTCGGGGACGGCGTTCAGTATGGTGCACTTCGACCCGGGTAGCCTGCTGCCGTTCATCGGGATCGGGGTGGTTCTGGCGTGGGTGTACTGGCGGCGGGGGTCGCTGTGGGACTCGATCGCGTTCCACTTCATGTTCAACGCAACGAGTTTCGCGCTGCTGGTGGCTTCGCGATGATCGGCGAGCGGCGGCTGGCGGCGATTCCGTGGGGCGAAACGGCGGTGCTCATCGGGCTGTGGCTGGCGCTCGTGGTATTCGTGGGCGCGCGGCTGTTGATTGCGCCGACGGCGGAGGCGCTTGACCACGGAAGAGCGTTCACAGATATCGGGAACGCGTTCGAGAAGGCCGCGGCAGTGGGCAAGTATGCGGACTTGCGACTCGTTCGGGCGGCTGCGGGGAACGAGTTGCCCGCACCTCCAAGGATTGTCGGCGACATCGTGACGGCGCGGATCGCGTGGGCGTATGCGGTGGTGGCGACGTTCCTCTTCGCGGGGGTGGCGGCGGTTGCGACCGGAAAACGGCCGAGGCAGTTCGCGGAATCGATCGGGCTCGACCGGTTCGATATCGACCATCTGTGGGTGCCGGGGTTGGCGGTCGCGATCGTGTACCTGGGCGTCGGGGGATATGCGCGAGCCGTGGACGCGCTCGGGATCGACTGGCTGCGGGAGGAACCGGGCGGCCTCGAAGTGACGTTGCGGGATGGCTGGGCGCTCGGACTGTACGGGGCTACGACGATGATTGCGGCGCCTTTCGGGGAAGAGCTGTTCTATCGCGGCCTGGTGTTTACGGGGCTGAGCCACTGGGGATTCCTGCCGGCGGCGCTGGTATCGAGCCTGCTGTTTGCGCTCTCGCACGTGGATGCGGCGACGGTCATCCCATTCACGGTGGTCGGGCTGACGATGTGCTGGCTGTTCTGGCGGAGCGGGTCTATCTGGGACGCGATCACCTTTCACGTGCTCTTCAACTCATTGAGTTTCATTCTGTTGCTGGCGAGGACCTGACCAATGTCGAAACGAATGCGCGAACTGTTCGCGAACGCCAAGGCCGAGGGCCGCAAGCTGTTCGTCCCGTACGTGACCGCGGGTTACCCGAGGCACGAGGACACGGTGCCGATCTTGTTGGCCTGCGAGGCCGGCGGGGGTGACATCATCGAACTGGGGATGCCGTTTACGGACCCACTGGCGGACGGTGCGACGATCCAGCACGCGAACCAGATCGCGCTTGAGCACGGGATTAGCTTCCAGGGGTGCCTCGATATCGTGGCGGAAGCGCGGGCGAAAGGGCTGACCATCCCGGTTGTCTTCATGGGGTACTACAACCCGTTGCTCGCGCACGGAGAAGTGCAGTCGGTGGTGGATGCGAAGGCAGCGGGCGCTGACGGGTTCATCGTGGTTGACCTTCCCGCGGATGAGGCGGGCAAGTTCATCGAAGCGTGCCGGGCGAACGACATGAGCTTCATCCCGCTGATCGCGCCCACAACCACGGACGCGCGAATCGAGGAACTGTCCAAAGCATCGGATTCGTGGCTGTACTGCGTGAGCGTGACCGGGACGACGGGCGGGAAATCGGTGGATTCGGGCGATGTGGAGAAGTTCGTGAAGCGAGTGCGCGAGCACACTTCGCTGCCGCTTACGGTGGGGTTCGGGATCAGCACGCGGGCGCAGGCGGACCGGGTGAGGATGGTCGCGGATGCGGTAGCGGTGGGCAGTGCTATAATCGCGACCATTGACGCCGCGGAGGAAGACCGCCGCGCGCAGCGCGTCAGGGAGTTTGTGGAGGATGTCTCCGGTCGATAGCGAACAGGTGAATGCGGCCCGCACGTGGGTAGACGAGCGCCGATGGGCGTGGCGTTGGCCCCTCGTGGGCCGCGTATATGCGTGTTCGCCGGCCGGGGTCTTTGGGCTCCCGGTTCGCCAAGGGCACGACTAACCCAACCGAACCAACCCTTGAGGAGGCAACTGCGCGTATGCCCGATCGCGGCATCCGCGGTGTGATTGAGCACACCCGGAGACGATTCGATTTGACCGCCGCCTTTGCGGCGCCTGGCAGACGCCCCACGAGTCTCCTTCTCCTATGGACATCGGAGAAGACCCAACGTGACATCCATCATTTCGATCCCTGCGAGACCGCGTGTCTCGGACCAGATCCTGGTCCGCGAACCGTCTCGGCCGTGTGTTAGTGGAGAACCACCCTTGATCATCGTTGTATCCCCGGAGGCGACTCCGGATGACCTTGACCACATCGTCCGCCGGGTAGAAGAGACCGGGCACCAGGCCCACCTTTCGGTGGGCACCGAGCGCAGCATCATCGGCGTCATCGGGCACGATGACCCATCGCTGCAGGACATTTTCGAAGCCCTCCCGCATGTGGAGTCCGTGCACCGGGTGACCAAGCCGTACAAGCTGGTAAGCCGCGAGTTCCACCCGGATAACACCATCGTCGACATTGGCAATGGCGTGACGGTGGGCGGCACGGAGCTGGCGATCATGGCCGGGCCGTGCTCGATCGAGAACGAGGAGCACATCTTCGATGCGGCACGGGCGGTGAAGGCGGCCGGAGCGAACATGCTTCGGGGCGGCGCCTACAAGCCGCGCAGTTCGCCGTACGCTTTCCGGGGGCTCGGGCCGGAGGGCCTGGCGTACCTGGCTGCGGCCGGGAAGGAGACGGGCCTGCCGGTCATCACCGAACTGATGAGCGTGAGGGACATCGACGCGGTTTGCCGGTACTCGGACGTGATCCAAATCGGCGCGCGGAACATGCAGAACTTCATGCTGCTCGACGAAGTGGGGCAGGTGAAGAAGCCGGTAATGTTGAAGCGCGCGTTGAGCGGCCAGATCGAAGAGTGGCTGCTGGCGGCAGAGTACATCCTGGCGCAGGGGAATCCGAACGTGATCCTGTGCGAGCGCGGCATCCGGACGTTCGAGACCTCGTATCGCAACACCTTCGATGTAAACGCAATCCCGCTGGTGAAGGAGTTGAGCCACTTGCCGATCATCGCGGACCCGAGCCACGGCACGGGGAAGCTGAGCCTGGTGACGCCGGTCGCGATGGCCGGCATCGCAGCAGGCGCGGACGGCCTGATGATCGAGGTGCACAACAACCCGGACCACGCATTGAGCGACGGCGCGCAATCGTTGACCTATGACAAGTTCAGGGTAATGATGCAGTCGGTCGCCGGTATCGCTGCCGCCGTCGAGAGGACCCTCACCGGAGTGAGAGCGCCTGTCGCGGCACGATAACGGAAAGGGTCGGAAGACCGGGACGGGGGTGCCCCTGCGGGGGGGCGCTGGCCCGTCGGGAGTCATGGCCGAAATTACCCTGCCCGTTTTCCAGGGTCCGCTGGACCTGCTGCTCCACCTGATCGAGCGGGACGACCTCGACATCACGGCCGTCTCGCTTGTGACCGTCACCGATCAGTATCTCGAAACCATCCGGACTTCCGAAGGGTTCGATCCGCAGGCGCTGGCCGAGTTCGTCTCGGTCGGCGCCAAGCTGATCTACCTGAAGTCGCGGGCATTGTTGCCGCGGCCTCCGCAGGAAGATGGCGAGGAACTCGACGACGACGATGTGGGGCGCGAACTGGTGGACCTGCTGAAGGAGTACAAGCGGTTCGCAGAAGTAGCGGACCTGCTGGAAGAGCGGCAGGAAGAGGGCGCCCGCATCTATACGCGGTTGGCGCCGCCGCCGGAGCTTCCGGAGGGCACGGGCCTACACAACGTCACGATGGAGCGTCTGCGGGCGATCATGCTCGAAGTGCTGAACAAGAAGCCGCCGGAGCCACGGGTGCGGGCGATCATCGTTCGCGACACGGCGATGACGCTGGGCGAACGGTTGATGGACTTCCGGGAGCGGCTGCAGCGGCGCGGGCGGTTCTCGTTCCGCAGGATGATGATGGACTGCAAGACGCGGGTAGACGTGGTGGTCTCGTTCATGGCCGTGCTGGAATTGATTCGCGCGGGCGAATGCGACGCGGAACAGGATTCCGCGTGGGGCGACATTGTGGTGGTGGCGCTGGTTCGGGCGAGCTGACGGTGGTCGTCAGTCCCAAGTCTTAAGTCTTCGGCGAGTGCAGGCGAGTGCGACACCGATGGTGACGCCGATGGTGACGCCGATGGCGGAGCCGAGGGAATCGAAGCCGACATCGAGCCAGTTGGCATCGCGGTTGGGGACGAAGGACTGGTGGAATTCGTCGCTCATTCCATAGCAAACGCAAAGTACCCAGGTGGCGAGGGCGACCATTGGCCAGGGTTGGGCGGGGAAGTAATGGCGCAATGCACGAAGGACGAGGAAGGCGAGGATTGCGTATTCGGTGGTGTGGGCGAGCTGGGACTTCCATTCGCCGCCGGAGGTGCCGGGGGGATTGGGGAAGCTGGAGACGGTGAAAATCAGGGCGGCCCAGACTGCGACAGCAACGATTCGGTGATGGCGGGCCACGGGGAAAGTCTACGGGCGGCAAACCTGTGAACGCTAAGAGGGCCGCGAAGTTCGCGGCCCTCTCCAGTGAACTCGTTGCCAATCAGGCGGATGGCTGAACCGTTCCGACTGGCGGGACTTGCTGGCCCTGGGTCTTCGGACCACGGAGACCGTGGATTGCCATGTAGGTGAGGGCTCCGATGCCCCAGGTGGCGAAGGCGAAGAGGGCAAGGACGTTGATGCCAGGGACGGCGAAGATGACGAGGAGGATCATCGTGCCGAGGGCTGCCGCGCCAACGGGCCTGCCGGGGCGTTCTTCGCCATGGCGAAGGACGAGCAGACCGATCCAGGTGCCCGCGACGGCGATGCCGAGGACTGCGAGGACTGGCATGAGGACGAGGAAGATTCCCAGCCCGATCCAGAACCCGACGAGTGTGGCGATTGCGATTGCCGCGATGAGTGGCAGGGCGACGACGGTCACCAATCCGGAGACGATCGTCTGCCATGGCCGGGCACCCATGGACAATGCGGCGTCACCCAGTTGTTTTCCGGCGATGAGGGCGAACCCTACGGCGACAGCCATGAGGGCGACGCCGAGACCGACAAAGAAGACGATCCCAAAGAGGATGGCCCAGCCTGTGCGGAGGAAGAATCCCGACGTGTGATCGATGCTGCCGGTGACGGTGGCGCCCTGTGCACGGGTAAGGTCGCCGCGGACGAGGCGGACGTTATCGACGACGGCAGTGTTGGCCAGGTGGAGGTCGCCGCGAATGACGATGATGTCGCCGTTCACGCGGCCTCCGACGAGCGCATCGCCGCGAACCACAGTCACGGCATCGTGGACCGTTCCCTGGATGTTCGCGTCGCCGTTGATGACGACCAGGCTGTTAAGGTCCTGGCCGGCGGGGAGGGTGTAGTCGCCATTGATGCGGAGGACGAACCCGCCTTCTGATTCGCTATCAGCGAATGCTGCTGACGGGATGATCGCCACCATGGCGGCGATAAGGAGGATAAGGAGACGTTTCACACTTCACCTCTGACTCCAAAAATCCGAAGACAGGGTAGGGCGAGTGGAGGCAGATCTGATGGGTCCAACGGGCCCGCACGATGGATCGAACGGGCCAGTCTGATCAGGGTTCGAGCACCATCTGGGTCTGGGTGATCTGGGCGACGAGCCTGCCATCGGCACCGCGAATGCTGGTCTGCCAGGTCTGCAAGCGGCGGCCGCGGTTCACGGGGATGCACTCGGCCTGGAGGGTTGTGCCGCCCTTGCCGGGCGCGAAGAAGTTGGTCTTGGACTCGATGGTTGTGGTGCCGGCGTTCGCGGGGATGTTGAGGACGGTGCCGACGGCGCCGAGCGTATCGGCGAAGGCCATGAGAGCGCCGCCGTGGCAGATGCCGGGGACGGTGCAGAGCTCATCGCGGACATCGAGCTCGGCGGTGACGCGATCGGGGGTGGCCGAGGTAATGCGCACGCCAAGGGTGCCGGGAAAGAACGGATCGAGCCGCTTCTGGATGCTGGTTGCCTGATCGTCCATAGAGAGCCTCATCTTGAAGTGGTGAATTGAGCGCCCGGCGGAATCCGCTTACTGCGTGCGCGGTTCGGTTCCGTGCCGGTGGATGCATAGTCGCGTTATGGATGACTGATTGGCAGAACCACTCGGCGCCAGAATGCGCAGTCCACCTTGCGTTGGTAGGCTGTTTCTACACAAATGACCGTGCCTTCGTTTACCGCCGCACAACTCGCTGCCGGGGCTCCCGGCCCGGAAACCGCGCTGACGATCGGTGTGCTCGACGGTGTGCACCTCGGGCACCAGGCGCTGCTCAAACGATTGAGTACCGAAGCGAAGAAGCGGGCGCTTTCGCCGGGGGTGGTGACGCTGCACCCACACCCGATCACTGTGCTCCGGCCGGAGATCGCGCCGAGTTACCTGACCGGGCTCGAGGACCGCATGGAGCTGATGCGCGAGGCGGGCGCGGACTGGGTTATCCCGCTGACCTTCACGAGCGAGGTTTCGGAAGTGGAGTGCGAGGAACTCGCGACGGCGTTTGTCGACCGGCTTCGCATGCGACTGATGGTGCTCGGCCCGGACGCCGCGTTCGGACGCGGCGCGCCAAAGGACACGGCCGGGCGGATGAAGCGGCTGGGCGCGGAGCGGGGATTCGAAGTCATCCAGATCGAGCCGCTGATGCACGACCACGAGCGCTACAGTTCGACGGCGGTGCGGAACGCGTTGGCGGAAGGCGACATGGCGCGAGTGACCGCGCTGCTGGGCCGGGCGTACAAGATCTCGGGGCCGGTTGTGCACGGTTTCGAGCGCGGGCGGACGATCGGGTTTCCGACGGCGAACATTTCGGTCGCGGCCGACCGGGCGCTGCCCGGGCTGGGCGTGTATGCGACGCGGGCGAAGGTTGCCGGACACACGCTGGTCGGCGCGACGAATATCGGACGTCGGCCGACGTTCGATGCGGGACATGTGTCGATCGAGACGTACCTGCTGGACTTCGAAGGCGACATCTACGGCGAGCGGATGGACCTGGAGATACTCGCGCGGGTTCGAGGCGAGGTGAAGTTCGACGGCGTGGATGAGTTGAAGGCGCAGATTGCGAAGGATGTCGAGACCGCGCGAGGGCTGGTGCTTTGAAGGCCCTCACCTCCGGCCCCTCCTTTGTCTGGGAGAGGGGAGACTGGTTTCGGCGAACGCGGTGGGGCGGCGGCGGTGGCCCTCACCCCCGGCCCCTCTCCCAAGTCTGGGAGAGGGGAGACTGGTTTCGACGAACGCGGAGCGGCGGCGGCGGTGGCCCTCACCCCCGGCCCCTCTCCCAAGTCTGGGAGAGGGGAGACTGGTTTCGACGAACGCGGTGGGGCGGCGGCGGTGGCCCTCACCCCCGGCCCCTCAGCCGATCCTTCCGGGAAGGACAGGAGAGGGGAGTTTGCGCTGTGGGGTTTGATTCGTGAGTGAGGGAGAGAAGGTGACGGGGCCGGCGAGTTACTTTCCTTCGATCGAGAAGAAGTATGGGCGGACGATTTCGGAGTGGAAGGCGCTGATCCGGGCGAATCCAGCAAAAAAGCATATGGAACTGGTGAACTGGCTGAAATCGGAACATGGGATGGGCCATGGACATGCCAACGCGCTGGTGGCGGATACGTTGCGCGAGGACCAGGCCGTTAACTGAGGCGAGTATGACGAGAACGATGACTGCGGTTGATGACCAGCTTGCTGTTCTGATGAGCGGCGTGGACTATGGCGACGCGCTGCTGCGGCGGCAGATGGAGCGGGAGTTGCGGGGCCTGCTGGAGCAGGATCGGCCGCTCCGCGTGTACCTCGGCATCGACCCGACGGCGACTTCGCTGACCCTGGGGCACACGGTGCCTTTGCGGAAGCTGCGGCAATTCCAGTCGTTCGGGCACCACTGCATCTTCTTGATCGGGGATTACACGGCGCTGATCGGCGACCCGAGCGACAAGAACAAGTTGCGGCCGATGCTGACGCAGGAGGACATCCAGCAGAACGAGGCGACGTACTTCGAGCAGGCTGCGCGCATCCTGGATTCGGAGAAGACCGAGCTTCGGCACAATTCGGAGTGGCTGGGAGAGTTGCAATTCCCGGACATCATCAGCCTGATGTCGAAGTTCACGGTGGCGGAGATGCTGCGGCGGGACAATTTCCGGAACCGGTTCGATGCCGGGGATGCGGTGTACCTGCACGAGTTCCTCTACGCGCTGATGCAGGGGTACGACGCGTACGCGCTCGAGTGCGACGTGCAGGTTGGTGGGACGGAGCAGCTGTTCAACCTGATGGCGGGACGGAAGATCCAGGAGGATGCCGGTCAGCGTCCGCATGTGCCGGTGACGCTGCCGATCCTGGTGGGGCTCGACGGCAAGGAGCGGATGTCGAAATCGAAGGGGAACCACATCGGGGTGAGCGATTCTCCCGAGGAGCAGTTCGGCAAGGCGATGTCGATCCCGGACGAGGTGCTGGAGAACTTCTTCACGCTGGCTACGAACCTCCACCCGGACGAGGTCCGGCAAGTCATGGGCGCGATGAAGACCGGCGAACGCAGCCCAATCGATACGAAGAAGCTGCTGGGCTGGACGATTGTGAGCGAGTTCTGGGGAGACGCCGCGGCGGACAGCGCCCAGGAGCATTTCGAGCGGACGGTGCAGCGAAAAGAGACGCCGGACGAGATGCCAGAGTACCGGCTTTCGAGCGGCGAGCTGCTGCTGGATGTGGTTGTGGCCGCGGGGGCAGCGCCCTCGAAACGCGAGGCGCGGCGATTGTTCGAGCAGCGGGCAGTGACGATGGATGGGAACGTGGTGGAGCCATCGACGCCGGGGCGGAAGGGGACGGTGGTGCAGGTGGGGAAACGGCGGTGGATCCGGCTGGTGTAGGCCTTGCGGACATCGAGGTGATCCGTGGCAGTGCTCCCTCATCCCTGCCCTTCTCCCGCGACGGGAGAAGGGTGTTTGGTGGCGGCGGGCGGTGGGGTTGGGGCTTCAGGGCCCTCGGCGGCCTTTTGGCCTGGAGGGGGGTGGCCGGGTTTACGCGGTTACTAGCGTGCGCGCCTCGGACCGGGTGGGTCGGCGGTTCTCCCTCATCCCTGCCCTTCTCCCGCGACGGGAGAAGGGTGTTTGGTGGCGTGGGCGGTGGGGTTGGGGATTCAGGCCCTCGGCGCTGCGCTGGAGGGGAGGCGAGCCGGTCGCTTACGCTCGCGGTTCTAAAGGTTGGAGGCGGCCTCCCTCATCCCGGCCCTTCTCCCGCGACGGGAGTAGGGTGTGTGGTGGCGGTGGGCGGGGGGGGTGGGCGTCAGCGCCCTCGGCGCTTCGCTGGAGGGGAGGCGAGCCGGTCGCGT
>JBFWUX010000016.1:0-18478 GCA_050247055.1 Dehalococcoidia bacterium | reverse complement strand
CACCAGATTCCCGCCACCCCCACCCCGCCGCGCACTCCCCTCTCCCGGGAATTCGGGTGTGGGGCCGGGGGTGTGGGCGGACAGCACAGGGCCACCACATTGAGATCCGCGCACCCAGTAATCGGACGCCGAAACAACCACCTCGCCCCCCCGGCACAACCAATTCTCGCCAACCAAAACCCCTTCTCCCGCAGCAGGAGAAGGGGCAGGGGATGAGGGCCCACCGCGCATACCAGATTCCCGCCACCCCCACCACGCCGCGCACTCCCCTCTCCCGCGAAGTCGGGAGAGGGGGCCGGGGGTGAGGGCGGACAACGCCGGGCCACCACATTGAGCACCGCGCACCCAGTAATCGGACGCCGAAACAACCACCTCGCCCCCAGCACCACCGATTCTCGCTAACCAAAACCCCTTCTCCCGTAGCGGGAGAAGGGGCAGGGATGAGGCCCCTACTTCTTCTCCGCCAGGTAATTCTTCAGCGTCTGGCCCGTTCGCCACATCGGCTCCGCGCCCTCAAGGCTTGTGATCTTGTCCCAGTTGTCCTGGCACCACTCAGCCGTCTGGATCTCGGCCATGCCCGGCTGCACACCAGGACCCTTCACGATGGCAGCCCGGTTAAAGTTCCCCGCGCCAGCTTCGATGATCAGTCCGCTGTCCTGGCACTCGTTCGAAGCCATGTACACCACCGCCGGCGCTACTAGTTCAGGCTTCAGCCGGTCCACCATTTCCTGCGGCATCACGGTTTGCGTGAGGCGCGTGCCCGCCACGGGCGCCACCGTGTTCACGTTCACGTTGTACTTTGCGCCTTCCTGCTTCAGTACGTTCATCAGGCCCAGCATCGCCGTCTTCGCCGCACCGTAGTTCGCCTGCCCGAACTGCCCGTAAATGCCGGAAGACGAAGTCGTCAGCACCACGCGGCCGTACGACTGCTGGCGGAACACCGGCCACGCCGCCCGCAGCACCGTGAACGAGCCCTTGATGTGGACAGCGAACACCTTGTCCCAGTCGTCTTCGCTCATGTTGTGGAACGCCACATCCCGCAAAATGCCCGCATTGCAGATCACCACATCGAGCCGTCCATACGTATCGATCGCCGTCTTCACCATGTTGAAGCCGCCGTCGTATTCGGCCACCGAGTTGTAGTTCGGGGTCGCTTCGCCACCGGCGGCCTTAATCTCATCGACCACCTTCTGCGCGGCCGCGCGGTTTTCGCCCTGCCCATGCGGGTCCCCACCGAGGTCGTTCACCACCACCTTCGCCCCGCGCGCCGCGAGGTCCATCGCATAGGCGCGGCCGAGTCCCGCGCCAGCGCCGGTCACCAGCGCAACCTGTCCTTCGAATGAAATCGTCATCGTTTTGAGTCCCTTCCTGTCCGGAAATGTGTGCCGTACGAAATTTCCCCGAACGTCGTTCGGGTCCAGTTAGTCCGTTGCAACGAGGGAGGTTACCAGCTTATTGAGCTTATTTCCGCATGCCCGGCAGCTACCGGCTCCGCCCGCTCCACCATCGTCCCGAACCACGCCTCGGTGCTCGCCACCCGCCACGCCAGCGTGTCGTCCTTCCCGGCGTCGAAACGGTCTCGAAGGCTCTGCACGGTCTCCGGGTTGAAGAACGCTGTTCGTTTCGCGGCACGCTCCAGCATGGTCGTGATCCACGGTCGCAGCGGTCCGTGGTTCCACTGCTGCTGCGGCGGCGCGTAGGCGAGCTTGTCCTTCCGGTCGAGGATTGCATCCGGCACGATCCCCCGCATCGATTCGCGCAGCACCACCTTCGTCGTCGCCGATTTCAACAGCAGGTCCGGCGGCAACCCAAAGCAATACTCCACCAGCCGGTGGTCGAGGAACGGCAGCCGCACCTCGCGGCTGAACGCCATGCTGTTTCGGTCCGCATACCGCAGGAACTCCGGCAGCTGCGTCGTCGTCTGCCATCGCACAAGCTCATTTCGCAGCCGGTCGTCGAACGGGTGGAAGCCCTCGACATGCGACGGCGAAAACTCCGCGTGCAGCGCGTCCGAAGCCACCTTCGTCGATCGGTAATACCGCTCGGCAAGCCCATCCCGCAGCGTCCCCGGCAACGAGTAGTACGCCGCAAACAGCGCCGGCTCCCGGATCCCACCGTATCGCCGCCCGTACGTCGAAAGCTCCCGCGCAATCTTGTCCACCCGCCCATGCCGAAGCCAGTGAGCCAGGAACATCCCGTGCGCCTGGTCGTACCCGGCCAGGATTTCGTCCGCCCCCTGCCCGTCCAGCAGGACAGTCGTCCCGTTCGCCTTCGCCAGGCCCATCACCAGCCACTGGGCGAACGGGCTCGTGCTCGCCATCGGCTCTTCCTGGTGGTACTGCATTCGCTCGAACGTATCGATGAACTGCTCCGGCTCCACCCACACATCGTGGCTCTCCGCTTCAACCCGGTGCGTCACGATTTTGATGAACTCGCCCTCGTCATGGTCTTTCGAATGGAACCGCGCGCTGAACGTCTTCTGGTGCATCCACTGCACTGTCTTCTGAGCGTGAATCGTCGAGACAATGCTCGATGAGTCGATCCCGCCGCTCAGCGAACTTCCCACCGGCACGTCGCTCCGCAACCGTATGCGCACGCTGTCGAACAGCAATTCCCGGAACCGCTCAATGGCCTCTGCCCGCCCGGCGGGGACGTCGGTTGCCTCCGGCGACCAGTACCGCGTGGCTTCGCCCCGGCCCTGCGCGTCAAATTCGATGTAGTGGCCTCCCGGCAGGCTCACGATACCGTCGAAGAAGCTCTGCTGGTCGAGGTCCAGGTCCCCTCGCGAAAGGTACCGATACACCGCCGCGCGATTCGCCACCCGCAATTCCGGACGCACCGCCAGGATCGCCTTCATCTCGCTCGCGAACACCACCCCTCGCGGCGATCGCGCCATGTAGAGCGGCTTCTCGCCGAACCGGTCTCGTGCCAGCGTCAGCGTCTTCTTCCGGTCATCCCACAGTGCGAACGCGAACATCCCGTTCAGACGCCTCAGACACCCCGTGCCCCACTCTTCAAACGCCCGCAGCAGCACTTCCGTGTCGCCGGTGGAGCGGAATTTGTGTCCGAGCGCCTTCAGCTCGTCGCGGAGTTCGATGTAGTTGTAGATCTCGCCGTTGTAGTTCAGCGCTAATCCGGCTTCTTCATCGATGAAAGGCTGATCTGATGCGTGACTCAGGTCGATGATTGCCAGCCGGTTCTGCCCGAACCCGATCCCCGGCGCGAAGTAGGTTCCTTCGCCGTCCGGCCCTCGGTGCCGCAACGCGGCGATCATCACGTCGATCAGTTCCGACGGCACAGGTTCGCCGTCTGCTCGCAAAATGCCGGAGATTCCACACATCGGCGGGACTACTCCACGTGGCCGGGATTGAGCTGAAAAGGCGAACGGCTCGTATTCAGAGCTTAACAGGCGCCAGTGCTATGCAAAGCACCGATTCAGCCTGGCTCAGCCTTCGTTCGGATTCCGCCGTATAGTTCCCCGCATGCCCGGCAACATGTGGGACGAGCCAGAAGAACCAGCACAGGACCTCGACCTCCGCCTCCTCCGCGTCGGCGCCCAACCCTTCGATGATTCCGGCGCCCTTCGAGTCCTCCTCGATACCACGCGCGGCCAGATCGAGGGCATCCTTCACCCCGTCGAAGGCGGCACCTCCGCCGTCATCTGCGTCGGCGGCGCCATGGGTGGTCTCGATGGTCCCGCCGACAGCCTCTACGCCCGCCTCCCGCTCCTCCTCTCCTCGGCGAAGGTCACCGTCCTTCGCATCGAATACCGCAAACCCAACGAATTCGAAGAATGCGTCCTCGATGCCCTCGCCGGCTGCTCCTTCATGAAAGGCATTGGTGCCACCGACCTCGTCCTCGTCGGCCACAGTTTCGGCGGCGCCGTCGTCGTCAAAGCCGGCGAGCTCCATGACATGGTCCGCGGCGTCGTCTCCATGTCCCCCCAGCTCTTCGGCACCCGCCAGGTCGAGAACCTCAACCGCCCCCTCCTCCTCGTCCACGGCGTGTCGGATACCATCCTCAGCCACGAAGCCAGCGAAGACATCTACCGCCGCGCCCTCGAACCGAAGCGAATCGTCCTCTACGCCGAAGCCGGCCACTCCCTCATCCAGGCAAAACAACAGATCGACGACCTCCTCGCCGACTGGATCCCTGCTCGCCTCGGAGGCGTCCCCGAACCCGGCGGCCGCGAAGAGCACGAATCCACCGCGTAGTCTGTCCACCCATCCCGGCTGGCGACGACCTACGCAGGCGTTGCCTGCCCCGATCTCAACATCCACTCGTCGCGTTCAATTGCGTACTCCACATCCTCGCCGGGAAAGAGTGCGGCGCCATCGGCAACGAACGTCCCGCCGGCAAGTTCCTCTGCGGACGAGACCCGGAACGACCGCACGAACCTCATCCCGGCCTTCTCCATTACGCGGCGGGAGGCTGCGTTGTCCTCGTACGTTTGGGCGAAGATCCGGTGGGCGTGAAGGTCGCGGAAGCCAACCTCCACCAGGGCCCGAGCACCTTCGGTGGCCAGGCCCCGGCCCCAGGTTTCGCGTCGCAAGCGGTAGCCGAGTTCGAGCGTGTTTGGCGGCCCGTCGTCGTTCGGGTGAAGCGCGAACCACCCGAGGAATTCTCCGGCTCGCCGCCCCTCGGCCGCCCAGTAGCCGGGACCGCTCCTTTCGGAGTTCGAGGCCATAAATCGCGGGAGGATTTGGGTCTCGATGATCTTGCGTGGGGTTGCTGTGCCGCCGCTGAGATAGCGCATCACCTCAGGGTCGCTATCGAGAGCGACAAGGTTGTCGACGTCAGACTCTCGAAACTCGCGCAGCCGGAGCCGATCCGTTTCAAGAAAGGTTGTCATTGGCTCAATGGTATGACCGCTGCCGTTGCAGGCTCGCAATCCGGCGAACCCCTGTGAGTCTTAGGCGGGAGGAAGCTCGTAGGAAACCGCGATCTCGCCGACGGTCGAGGAAGAGGAAACCGTCACCGGGACGACCAGTTCGAACTGGCCTATGAAGCACAGGGCCTCCGCGCCGGTGCGGCAGTAGTACACCGAAGCCGAGATGGTGAGGTCCGCCGTGCCTTCGGAAAGTGCGACCGGGATCGGCAGGATCACCGAGGAGTCATCACTGTTCCAGGTAATTTCGGATTCGCCCGTCCTCAGGACTGATGGGTTCGAAGAAGTGAGGGTGGCTTTCGAAGGCGCCGCCCCGTTCAGGTGGAAGGTCTGGGGGGAGCTAAAGACGAGCCGGAGGTTCGTGGCGCCGGGGGAGACGGTGACGGCGGGAAGATCGACGTGCGTGGCCTGGCCGGGGCTGGCGTTAGCGATGGCGGCGAGGTTGGTGAAGGTGAGCGTGGAGAGCTGCCCGCTCGCCAGGTCGAACACGCGCACCAGGTGGTTGTTCGTGTCGGCGATGTAGAGCTTGCCGTTGGCCGCGGAGAGGCCGCCCGGTTCGTCGAGCTTCGCCTTGCCGGCGACGCCATCGGCCCAGCCGCGGTCGCTGCCGGCAGCGGTGCCGACTTCCTGCGACGTGATGTCGTAAACGCGGAGCCGGTGGTTGTACGTATCGGAGATGTAGAGCGCTCCGTCGTCATAGGTGACGCCCTGGGCGTGCTGGAGCTGGGCTTTGGTTCCGCGTCCGTCGTCGGCGCCGTAATCGAACAGGCCAGTGCCAACAAGTGTCTTCACGTCTTCGCTGCCATCGGCGGCGGTGACGCGAACCGAGCTGGATTCGGGGTCCACCCAGTAGATGTTCTTTCCGTCGGTGGTGATGCCCGAGGGCTGAGCAAGGGTTGCCATGGAGCGGCGATTGCCGTCGTCGATGCCCTCCCGGCTGGTGCCCGCGAACACGGAGATGGTCCCGGCGGCAACGTTCATCGCCCAGAGCTGGTGGATGCCGGCCATCGAAATGAAGAGCGTTCCGTTCACTTCGACCACATCCCACGGGCTCGAGAGCGCCGTCTTTCGTGCCTCGGAATCTGGGCCTGGAAGCATTGAGAGCTGTTGACCCGTTCCCGCGATGGTCTTGACTACGAACGTCGTCGTATCGACCGCGCGGATGGCGTGGTTTCGTGTGTCGGCGACAAAAAGGGTCTTGCCGTCGTCCGACAGCGCGAGGCCCTGGGGTTGGCGGAATTCGGCCTCATCGGAGGCCCCGTCGGCGAAACCCTCTTTGCCGTTGCCGATCGCCGCGATGAGTTCGCCGGAGAGCGTCGAGACGACGATGCGGTCATTGCCCGAATCCGCCACGTACAGGCGGTTCGAGGCCGCATCAGCGAGCGCCTTTCCGGGATACGAAAGCACCGCAGTCGCGGGCGAAGAATCGAGCGAGAGCGGGACGGCCGCGGGTTTGAGGACACCGGTTGCGCTGAATTCATCGACGAGGGACTGGATGATCGGCTGGAAGAGCTCGTAAACGCCCTCGCCCGCGTGACCACCGACCAGATTCCCTGCGGGGTCGATGAGCACCAGCGTCGGCCACGCACTGGCGCCGAACGCGCGCCAGATAACGAAATCGGGGTCGTTGACGACGGGGTGTTCGAGGCCGTAGCGCTTGATGGCGTCTCGGATGGAGTCGTCGTCGTGTTCGGTTGCGTACTTGCCCGAGTGAACGCCGATGACGACCAGCTTGTCGCCAAATTCGGATTCAAGGCGCTTGAGGTCCGGGATGATGTGCTGGCAGTTGATGCAGCCCAGCGTCCAGAAATCGAGGAGGACCACACTGCCCTTGAGCCCATCGAGCGTGATGGGACGCTGAACGTTGAACCAGGTGACGCCGGTTGGGATCGCCGGCGCGGGATCGGTGCCAGCCCAGGACTTCTGGCCACTCGTGTCGGTGCTATCAGCCACTTCGGTGCCGCCGGGGGCTGACGATTTCGGTTTCGATCCGCTGGAACAGGCGACCACTACAACCGCCGCTAGAAAGGCAACGCATACAAGCATTGTAGGCAGCCGCCAATAGGCCCGTGCCGGAGACGACGATTTCACCATCCCAAGGGTAGTGGCATTTCGAAGCAAGACATTACGGAGTACGAACCGCGGCGGTTCACGGACGGTAAACAAGGGAACCCCGTATACTCGAAGTCCCATGCAAACAGCACCGTCCGTGGATGGCCTGCGCGAAGAGGCGCTGGCAGCGCTCGCCTCGGCTTCTGACGAAGCTGGGCTTGAACGCTGGAGGGTGGAATTCTTTGGACGGCAGGACGGCCGCATGACGGCCCTCCTGCGCTCGATCAAGGACATCCCGGCCGAAGAACGCGCGAGCTTCGGTGCGAACGCGAACCAGTTGAAGCAAGCGCTGGAAGCCGCCCTCGAGGCCAAACAACAGGCGCTCAAGACCGCAGGGCTCGAAGCCTTGAGCCGCGAGTCGGCGCTAGATGTGACGCTTCCCGGGCGGCCGCAGGTCATCGGCAAGCTGCATCCCGTGACTCAGACGATGCGCGACTGCCTCAAGGCGTTCGGCGAAATGGGCTTTCGCGTCGCCGAAGGCCCCGAAGTCGAATGGGACCGCTACAACTTCGATGGCGTCCGCATCCCGGAGGATCACCCGGCGCGCGATATGTGGGACACCATCTGGGTGAACACACTCATCAACGGCGAACGCCACATGCTGCTGCGCACACACACGTCGCCGAACCAGGTACGCGTGCTGGAGCGGACGGCCGAGCCGCCCGTGCGAGTTGTGGTGCCGGGCAAGTGCTACCGGCAAGAGGCCACCGACGCGACGCATGAATGGATGCTGACGCAGATCGAAGGGCTCGCCGTCGATGAGGGGATCCGGATGACCGACCTCAAGGGCGTCCTCTACGAGTGGTCGCGCCAGATGTTCGGCAGCGACCGGCGGATCATCTTCCACCACAGCTACTTCCCCTTCGTTGAGCCGGGCGTCGAAATGGCGATCGACTGCTTCATCTGTCGCGGCGATGGGCGCGATTGCCACACCTGCCACGGCACGGGCTGGATCGAGATTCTCGGCGCCGGGATGGTCCACCCGGAAATCATCGAGACCGCTGGATACGACAGCTCGAAGGTCACCGGCTTCGCCTTCGGCATCGGTGTCGAGCGCGTCGCCATGCTCCGCTGGGGCATCGACGACATCCGCCGGTTTTATTCGAACGACGTCCGCTTCCTGCGGCAGTTCTAGCGAACGCCGTTTGCCGTTTGCCGTTAGCCGTTGGCGGGGAGATGAACAATGAGGCCGTTTCGGGAAAACAAGGTCTGGCAAATCGCCCATGAGCTGACGCTCGCCGTTTACGAAGACACAAAGTCGTTTCCGGCAGATGAGCGATTCGCACTAACCAGCCAACTTCGAAGGGCCGCCTACAGCATCCCGTTCAACATCGTCGAAGGCAGCGCCCGCGGCGAGAAGGAGTTCCACCAGTTCTTGCGAATGGCGCTCGCGTCCGCCGCCGAACTGGACTACGGATTGCTTCTCGCCCGCGATCTCGGCTACCTGAGCGGCGACCGTTTCAATGACTTGAACACCAGGATTGAGGTTCTCAAACCGATGATCGTCCGATTCATGCAGCGCATACAGACACCGGGGAGCACCGCACGAGCCGATGCGAACGGCCAAAGGCCAACGGCGAACGGCTCACTGGCGCCGGAGGCGAAACAATGAAACTTTCACTGAACTGGCTGCGTGAGTTTGTCGATGTCGATCTGCCCGTGGCCGAGTTGGCGCGGCAGTTGATTGATGCCACGGCGGAAGTCGAAAGCTGGGAGACCATCGGCGCGAACTGGGATTCGGAACGAATCCGGGTGGCAGAGGTACTGAAAGTTGAGCCGCACCCCAACGCCGACCGGCTGCGGCTGGTAACAGTGAACGCCGGGCATGGCGAGCAGCAGGTAGTCTGCGGCGCGCCGAACGTGGCCGTGGGACAGAAGATCGCGTTCGCGACCGAGGGTGCCGAGCTGATCGATGGGCACACCGGGGAAAAGGCGAAACTGAAGCTGCGCCCGATTCGAGGAGTCGATTCGGCCGGGATGGTGCTCAGCGAGAAAGAACTCGGGTTGAGCGACAACCACGAGGGCATCCTCGTGCTTCGCCCGGACGCGCCAACCGGCCGCCCACTGGTCGAAGAGCTTGGCGATATCGTCTTCGATATCTCGACGTGGGCGAACCGGGCCGACCTGCTCGGCGTACTGGGCTTTGCCCGCGAGACTGCGGCCATCACACGCAAGCAGATGCGCCAGCCGGAGTCGTCGCATGGCGAGTCCTCGCGAAACGTCGCGGACGCCATCCAGGTGACTATCGAAGACCCGGACCTCTGCCGCAGGTTCACGGCTTCGCTCATAGAGAACGTCACCATCGGCCCTTCCCCGGCATGGATGCAGGAACGCCTGCAGAAGTCGGGCATGCGCCCAATCAACAACGTCGTGGACATCACAAACTACGTGATGCTGGAAACGGGGCAGCCGCTGCACGCGTTCGATTACGACATGGTGCGCGGCAAGCGGATTGTCGCGCGGCGAGCCACGCAGGGCGAGAAGCTGGTGACGCTCGACGGCGTTGAACGCGAGTTCGACAGCGAGATGCTGCTGATCTGCGATGGCGAGGGGCCCGTGGGTATCGCCGGGGTAATGGGCGGCGGCAACAGCGAGGTTTCGGATAAGACGAGAACCGTTCTCCTGGAGATCGCGAACTTCAAGCCGGGAAACATCCGCCGCACTTCGACCCACCTGAAGTTGCGGACGGAGGCCTCGCTTCGCTTCGAAAAGGGCCTCGGCATGGAGATGCCCGAGTACGCGCAGCATCGGGCCCTGCACCTCTTCGAGCAGCTCACCGGCGGGAACGTGGCGAGCGGGCTGGTGGATGTATATCCGGGGAAGGCCGAACGCCCGACCGTGAACGTGAGCGCTTCGCGAATCGAGCAGGTGCTGGGTATCGCGGTGCCGCGCGCGGATGTGGAACGCATCCTCGGGGACCTGGGATTCGATGTTTCGTTCTCAGCTCCGGAGACCTTCGCGGTGAAGCGACCGGACTGGCGCCCGGACATTGAGATTGCAGACGATGTCATCGAGGACATCGGGCGGATTTACGGCTACGACAAGCTGCCGACCACGATGCTCCGCGGAGTTCTCCCGGAGCCCGAGTTCAACCCGACGCGCGACCTGCGCGAGCGTCTGCGCGACCTCGCCACCTCGATGGGATTCCAGGAAACCATCAACTACACGCTGTCAGACATGGTCCGTTTGCGGCGGATGGTTGCGGAAACCGACAACCTTCGGAACGCGCCGCTGAGCGTGGTGAACCCGGTGGCGGCGCAGCACACCTATCTGCGGACGACGCTCCGTTCGGGCGTTTTGGAGACCTATGCATCGAACCGCCACAACGTGGATGGGGCCTTGCGGTTGTTCGAAGTTGGCTTCGAGTACCTGCCGGTCGAAGCAGACCTGCCGCACGAGCGGACGGTCTTGTGCGCCGCACTCGGAGGGACGCGGGAGACCCGCTGGGCTGGCGGCGGCGGCGATGGGCTGGACTTCTACGACGCCAAGGGCGCTATCGAGGGAATGCTCGATGGTGTCGGAATCGATGCGAACTTCGCGCCGATTGAGGAGTTCGGGCTGCTCGCCGGACATGCCGCCGAGATTCGCGTCGGGAAGGAACGGGTGGGCGTGCTGGGACAGGTGCATCCCGACAATGCCGCCGCCTTCGATGTTAGCGAGCCGGTGTTCCTGTTCGAACTGTGGGTGGAGGACCTGGTCCACCACCTGCCGGAACGTCCCGAATACGTCGCGCCCTCGCGGTTCCCGGAGGTTCGTCAGGACATCGCCATCCTGGTGGATGCGAATCTGCCCGCGGGGCGCGTGCTTGATATTGCCCGGTCGCACCGCAGCGGCACGACGCGGATCAGCGCGGAGTTGTTCGATGACTACCGGGGCAAGGGCGTGCCCGAGGGGAAGAAGTCGCTTGCGCTCCGGCTTCGCTTCCAGGCGCTCGACCGCACACTGACCGACAACGACGTGGCGAAGGTCCAAAACGGCCTGGTGGTGAGGCTCTCGAAGGAGCTTGGCGCGGAGTTGCGGCGCGCGTAGCCTACCCCTCTCCGTTCCAGGGAAGGACTGGGAGAAGAGAGTCCTTCGGAAGGTCGCGGTCAGGCGATTTGGTATGATCAGGTTGTGACGCGCGTTGAAGAGCTCCTTGAGCAGGTCAAAGCCCTCAGTGAGGACGAGCAGGACGAGTTCCGGATGCTGTACGAGGGCGTCTCCGACGAACCCGAACTTTCGCCCGAGTGGCAGGCGGAGATCCGACGCAGAGTCGAGGAAGTTGAGAACGGGACGGCGCGGACGCGAACGTGGGACGAAGTGAAAGCGGCGCTCCGCGCCCGTATTGATGCCGCCAAAGGTTAGCTTCAATCGCCATTTCGACTCGGACCTGGAAGAAATCGTTGACTTTCTCCTGGCTCGGTCCGTCGGGCAGGCGGAGAGATTTGCCGATGAGTTCGAGGCCGCTGCAGAACGCATACTGGCTTTCCCGGAGAGCGGACGAGTCCTGGAAGATGGCGTGCGTTCGCTTCGAATCGACGGCGGTCCGTTTTCGATCCTCTACAAGGTCGATAACTCGCTCTCGGCCGTGGAGTTTCTGGCTATTGCTCACGCATCGCGGCGGCCCGGGTATTGGAAAGACCGCGTGTAGCGCGGCTCGCTACCGCTGAGCGCCGCTTCGGGGTAGATTCGCGGCATGACAGCTGAGGCAACCAACCGGCCGGCCACCGAGATTGTGGTCGGGGATTTCCATCGCATCCTCGAGACCGATTCCCAGTGGGAACTCGGTGGGTTTGCGCTTCCCGATGGGAGCACCTGGCAATACCGGGAACCGGCTGCTGTCGTGCTGGTGCGCAACGGCACGCTCCAGGTCTCGGCGGTGCCGTACACGCGGGGAAACGACCGCGTGCAGATCCTGGACAACGCCAAGCACATGTACTTTTCGAAACAGCGCTTCCACGTGCCCGAGGGCGGCCAAATCACCTTCGAAATCCAGATCGCCGCGCGGACCATCGGCACGCAGCCGGGGAATCTCTACGACGGCTATGTGAGCTGGAACCTGCTCGACCTCACCACCGGCTGGGCTCTCGATTTCTTCACCGGCGGCGACACCGTGGCGACGGTGTACGGGCGGCTGCCGTTTCCGGGCGCCGCGGTGCCGGACACCGGCCAGGCGCGAGCATTCTGCATTTTCAACGAGCTGAAGGACCTCCCGACCTCCCAGGGCCAGCGGCACGCCTACCGGATCACGTACGACCAGGGTGCGGATACGGTCGAGTTCGAGGCGGATGGCAAGATCGTGGACCGGTACGAAAACGTGCCCGACAAGATCACGGGGTTCACGGCGGCGCTGGGGCTGATGTCGGAGATCGATATCGTGGACGGGAAGTCGGTGAGCTGCCACGGGCAGGGCGTAATCGGGCAGTGGAGCCCGATGCGGGTGGTGATCGAAGGGGCAGGCTAACGTTCAAGATTACGTCTTCCGATGGCTGCCATAGGCCGGTGTGCGGTCAGGCACCGCGCGGTAGGCTCTCGCCATGGTTGATGGAGTGGACATGGCAGCCGCAGCAGAAGCTGCAGCTCTCACAGAGCGCGAGTGCGAGATAGCTCGTCTCCTGGAACAACGGCTAACGAACGCTGAAATCGCGGAGCGCCTTGGAATTACCTTCGCGACCGCGAAATGGCACACAAGCCAGGTGCTTTCGAAGGTTGGAGCTGAGCGTCGCGAACAAGTCCCAGAACGGCTCGCGGCGCTCGCCGAGGACCGTATCGCAAGGCGGCGGGGCGAACGCCATCGGGTGTGGACGTTTGGGTGGCTGGGACTTGCGAAGGGGCTTGGGATTGCCGCCGTGGCCGTGCCCGTGGCGGCGCTCTCGGTGGCGAGCGTGGTGATCCTCCAGCATGACGGCGGTGGAGAACCACAATCCACCACGCTCCACGCTTCGATCACCCAGGCGGAACCAACGCTGGCTGCGCGCATACCCAACGTCATTGGGCCAACGCCCCAGGCCCATACCTGCGACTGGCAGGAGGGCCAACGCCACATCAACGACGGACCACTTGATCACTCCGGTTGCGATTTCGGCGGAGTGAATTTCGGGAGCGTGATGTGGAATGACGCGAACCTCTCGGGCGCAAACCTGAGCGGCGCCGTATTCGAAGGCGCGACGCTTTTCGGCGCAAACCTCAGCGGAGCCGATGTCCGGGATGCATGGTTCATCACCAGCGTGATGGCTCCCAACTTCAACGGCGCCGACCTCACCGGAGCGCACTTCACCGACAGCATCGTTGGTGGTTCCTATCTCAACGCAACCTGCCCCGATGGTTCGACCACCGACACAAACAACTACTCGTGCCTTGGGCGGCCGGGGCTCGAAAACCGGCCGGATTCGCGGTCGATGGGTGCAGCGCGCGCGCTGACGGGACTACCGGCACGATGGACGACTTTTGACGACGCAAGAAACCCTGGCGCTGAAATCGACCTCAACGCGTCTATCGGGCGACGTGTTGTGTTGTGGTGGTTCGCTAGCTGGTGCGACGCCTGCAAGGCTCAGGTACCACAGGTTCAAGAGTTGGCCGAGCTGTTCCCCGCGACCGTATTCATCGCCCTGAGCCTCGATGAGGCTCCGGAGATAGCCCTCCAATTTGCTGAAACCACCGGTTTGACTATCCCAGTTGCGATGGACTCGCAGTTCGAAGCCGCGCGGGCATACAAGATCATAGGTGCCCGCATGTCGGTGACGATCGGACCAGAGGGGCTTATCGAAGGCTACGATTCCTTACAGCAGTAGGTCGGGAGCGTCAGCCGGGATCACTCGGTTCTCGCGAGCTTCCTCGATGCCCTGTAAGAATTCCCGATCCTGGCGGTCTTACTTCCAACGGCGGCACACAACAACTCCAAAACGCCGCCAGGGAGTAGGACAATGAAGAATTTCACTCGTATCGGGATCGCCGCCGCCACGGCCTTCGCGCTCGCCGCGAACGCAACAATGCCGGCCTTCGCCCAGGCCGCCACGCCCACCAGGGATTCGGGCGCGACCTCCTTCGTCGCGAAAGAGCCCACGCGATCCGTCGGCGGGTTCACGGCGAACCCGAAGGACACCGATGGTGGCACGGCGGAGTTCCACATGGGCTGCGGCCCGCACAGCGGCTCGCCGTTCACCCCATGTGATGAGGATTTCATCCGCTTCTGCACCATCCTCGGTGGGAACTCCGAAATCGAAGAGCCGGAGCCCGGCATCGATCCCGGCGATCCGTCCGGCAGCTGCGACGTACCGGAGCCGGAAATTCCCGAACCACACGACTAGAAACGCGTAAACTCCGGTCGACCCCTCTCCACATTTGTGGAGGGGGTTTTCCATACCCGGAAGTCCTCGCCCGAAACGACGCTTCGTCCCCACCTGCCGCGTTCGTTCCCAACCGGCTAAGGTGATCTCTATGTCGTTGCTGCACGAGATTCGGGAAGACATCCAGGCCGCTATGGACCGTGACCCTGCGGCCCGGAACGCCGCCGAAGTCGCCTTGTTTTATCCCGGCTTCCACGCCCGCCTCGCCCATCGCGCAGCGAACGCCCTCCACCGCCGTGGCGTGCCGCTCCTCCCGCGCGGAATCATGCACTTCACCCGCTTCGTCACCGGCATCGAAATCCATCCTGGCGCCACCATCGGCCGCCGCTTCTTCATCGACCACGGCATGGGGGTCGTCATCGGAGAAACAGCTGAAATCGGCGACGATGTCATGCTCTACCAGGGCGTCACTCTCGGCGGCACCAGCACGCGTCGCATAAAGCGCCATCCCACCTTGCGCAGCCGCGTCGTCGTTGGCGCCGGCGCCAAGGTCATCGGAGGCATAGAAATCGGGGAGAACGCCCGCATTGGCGCCGGCTCTGTCGTCGTTACGAACGTCCCGCCAAACGCTACTGTCGTAGGCGTCCCGGGCCACATCGTCGCCTTCCACGATGACTCAAACGGCGCGATCCAGCGCCTGCCAGACCCGGAGTGGGAACGCCTCAACGAACTCGACCGCAAAGTCCAGGAGCTCCATGAAATGGTCGAACACCTCGATGAACACCTCGGCGTCATTCACGCCAACCACCACGACTGATCACGCTCATGGGCTGGGAAGAGCGCGCGAAGAAGCTGGAGAAGAAGAAACGTCGGATGGTCGTCCACGGTCGTGGCCTCATCACCATCGATCCGCACGCCGTGAGCAAGCGCATGAAACGCCTCAAGAACCGCCCCAACCGGAAAGCTCCCCGCCCCAACCACGGCTGAAGCTCCCAATTGCGAACCGCTAATCGCACGCCGTGCACCCGCCCGGCGCCACCAGCCCCGCAACGTCCGCACCTCGCGCGTAAACGGCGGCGGAACCGTGGGATTTCTTGACAGTCCACCCGGCCCCGCAGAAAGATGTCCCCCCGCCCTTTGCGGAGGCTAGGAGGCTCTCATGGCCGTTCGTGGCTACGTCCTTATCGAAACCGATGTCGGCAAGGCCAAGGCTGTAAGTGCCGCGATCCAGGAATTCACCTACCCCGGTGCCCGCGTCGCCGTCGTCGATACCGTCACCGGCCCATACGATGTCATCGTTCAGCTCGAAGCCGAAGACCTCGATAGCCTCGGCAACGCCATCACCGAAGCAGTCCAGAAGGTATCGGGGGTTCAGCGCACCACCACCTGTCTTGCCGTCCGCCTGGCCTGACACTATTAGAAGAAACGATGCGAATGCCGCCGCAAGGCGGCATTTCGTTTTCCTTGTCTGCTCAATCGACATTGCCCGGCGACGCCTCGACAATCGAACCATGCTCCCATCGTCAGAGATGATTAGCGTCGAAGAAGCCCGCGAGCGCATCCTCGCCTTCTTCTCACGCCTCGAGCCCGAATCCAAACCGCTCCTCGATTGCCTCGGCCAGGTGCTCGCCGAAGACATCATTGCCCCGTTCGACCTCCCCCCGCTCGCGAACACAGGCATGGATGGCTATGCCGTCATCGCAGCCGATACCGAGGGCGCTTCCGAGTCCGCCCCGAAACGCCTGAACGTCGTTGCGAATCTCGCCGCCGGCTACGTCCACGATGTCCCCATCGGTCCCGGAGAAGCCGTCCGCATCATGACGGGCGCGCCAATTCCTCCTGGCGCCAACGCCGTCGTGCCATTCGAGGAGACCGACGAAATCCTTCGCGGCCCGAACCAGCAGCCCACCCGCGGCGACTCCGTTGCCGTCTTCAAAACAGCCCTCCCCGGCGCCAATGTCCGTGCCCGCGGCGGTGACATTCGCGAAGGCACCACGGTCATTCAGACTGGCCGGATCATCCGCCCTTCCGAGGTTGGAGTGCTCAGCAGCATCGGCCTAACGTCGGCCACCGTGTATCGGCGCCCGGTCGTTGCCATCCTCTCCACCGGCGACGAGGTCACCGAGCCCGGCCAGCCACTCCTCCCCGGCCGCATCTACGATGCAAACGCCGCCGCTGTCGCCGCCCAGGTCGTCAACTTCGGCGGCATCCCTCGCCTCCTGGGCATCGCCCGCGACACCGTTGAAGACCTCACTCGCAAAATCCATCAGGGCCTCGACGCCGACATGCTGGTCACTTCCGCCGGCGTCTCCCGCGGTGATTTCGATGTCGTCAAAGATGTCCTCGCCCGCGAAGGCTCGGTCGATTTCTGGACAGTCCGCATGCGCCCCGGCAAGCCCCTCGCCTTCGGTGCCTTCTCCGCCCCCGATGGGCGCAGGGTCCCCCACCTCGGCCTCCCCGGGAACCCTGTCAGTTCCATGGTTTCATTCGAACTCTTCGGCCGCCCCGCCATCTTCAAGATGCTTAGCCGCAACGATTGGGAACGCCCCATGCTCCGGGCCACCGTTCGAGAAAGGGTCGTGAACCCCGACCCGCGCCGCTATTACGCCCGCTGCATCGTCTCCCTTGCCGAAGACGGAAGCTGGGTCGCCGACCTCACCGGCCCCCAGGGCAGCAACGTCCTCACCGGCCTCAGCGCCGCCAACGCCCTCACCGTCATCCCCGAAAACGTCGAAGTCGTCGAAGCCGGCACCGAGATCGATGTCATGATGCTCGACTGGCAACGCGGTCCCTAGGTCTCGCCACCTGATCTCCTCCGCCCTCCGCAACACATTTCCTCGGTCAAACTCGCCGTGGAACTGGGTCCTCGACCTCGTGGTTGCCGCCGCCGCCGCAGGCATGCTTGGCCTGCTCGTCTTCATCGCTGCTCGCGTCTACCACCCCGATGCCAACCTCATCTTCATCTGGGCCGATGCTTACACCTTCTGGATCTACCTTCCCGCGTACCCGGCGCTGCTCCTCGGAGTCGCCCTTCGCCGATGGCTCCTTGTCGGCCTCGCCATCACCGTCGCGTCCTTCCACCTGGCCTGGGTGCTCCCCGATTATCGCCCGGCCGAATCCATCCCCGCCGAAGCGGCCGCCGCGCCTCACATCCGGCTCATGACCGCCAACGTATATTTCCTGAACCCGGACTACTCCGGCATCGCGCGTGAAATCCAGCAAGAAGACCCCGACATCCTCTTCATCCAGGAATTCGGTCCCAGGGTCCACACCGCCCTCGTCGAACAGGGTGTCGCCGACCGTTACCCCTACCAGAAATTTGCCTTCGAAAACGAACACTTCGGCGTCGCTATGTACTCGAAACTCCCACTCTCCGATGTTCAGGTTCTCGAAGCCAGCAATCGACCGCTCATCCGTGCCCTCGTCGATGTCGCCGGCAGACAGGTCGTCCTCTACGACCTCCACCCCGTCTCTCCCGGCTTCGGTATCGATGTCGCCGATGGCTGGAACGACGGCTGGGAGACAATCACCTCATTCATAGCGGAGGAGACCGGCCCGGTCATTCTCGCGGGCGATCTGAACATGGATCAGCACCACGTCTGGTACCGGAAGCTCAAGTCCGAAGGACTCGACAATTGCCACGAAGAAACCGGCCGCGGAAACGCCACCACCTGGCCTAAAGGCCGTAAACTCCGCCCCATCCGCATCGACCACATCTTCCACAGCGACCAGGTCGTCTGCCTCTCAATCCGCGAAGGCACCGGCGAAGGCAGCGACCACCACCCACTCATCGCCGAACTCGCCGTTCTCCCCGAAGGCCCCTGACCCGAACAGCCCAAGCCCACCGGGACGCTCCCGCCAGTAATCCCATCACCCCACCACACCACCCCCGCCCGCTCCACCACCAAACACCCTTCTCCCAGACTTGGGAGAAGGGCCGGGGATGAGGGAGATCCGCGCACGCCAGTAAGCGCCCCGCCCCCACACCACCCCGCCCGCCCCACACACCAAACACCCTTCTCCCGTCGCGGGAGAAGGGCAGGGGATGAGGGAGATCCGCCACACGCAAGTAAGCGCCCCGCCCACACACCACCCCGCCCACTCCACAAAACACCCTTCTCCCGTCGCGGGAGAAGGGCAGGGGACGAGGGAGATCCGCCGCACGCAAGTAAGCGCCCCACCCACACACCACCCCGCCCACTCCACGAAACAC
>JBFWUX010000015.1:0-19783 GCA_050247055.1 Dehalococcoidia bacterium | reverse complement strand
CGGCGCCTGGGCGTGCGCCGAGGCGGCGATGCCGGCGGCGAGGAGCGCGCAAAGCGCGGCGCGCTGGAGCAAGCGGGGCCTGCGCAGGAGCCGCGACGGCGAGGGCATGGGGGCGCGCCATGATACGGCAAGGGATCGCGCGGCCTGTCCACCGCGTGATGGTCTCGTGCGTTGAAGCCATGAGAGGTCATCCCATGGCTTGCCGGGCATACCGTTATAGGTATAATTCGTGACCCGCCCCTGGCGGCCGGCGGGCGAGAAGCCGCTGCATTGGGTCGGTGGGTCGCGCAAGGATCTGCTCGCGCTCCCCGCGGAGGTCGTCAACAGCATCGGCTACGCGCTGGGGGTCGTGCAGTTCGGCGGGCGGCCGCCGTCGGCCAAGCCGTGGAAGGGGCTCGGGCCGGGCGTGCTGGAGATCGTGGAAAGCGACGCGGCGGGTACGTACAGGGCCGTGTACACGGTGCGCTTCGCCAAGGCGATCTACGTGCTGCACGTGTTCCAGAAGAAGTCGCCTTCCGGCATCCGGACCTCGCGCCCGGATGCGCGGCTGATCGAGGAGCGGCTGAAACTCGCGCGGGACGACTACGAGGTGCGCTATGGCGGCGAAGAGAAAAGCGGTTGAAGCAGGCAGCGGCAACGTCTTCGAGGACCTGGGCTTCGCCGACGCGAAGGAGCGCACGCTCAAAGTGCAGCTCGCCATGGAGGTGAACCGGCTGCTGAAGGCGCGCGGTACGACGCAGGCGGCGGCCGCCGGCGTGCTCGGCATCCTGCAGCCGCACGTGTCCGACCTCGCCCGCTACCGGCTCGACCGTTTCTCGGTCGAGCGGCTCATGGAGTTCCTCGTGGCGCTCGGGCGGGATGTCGAGATCCACATCAGCGCCCGGACGGGCCGGCGGTCGCGGCCCGGGCTGCGCGTTTCGCACGCGCCCTAGCGGGCGGGCCTCGAGCAGGCTTGACCGCCTGCCGTGGCGGGAAACATGCTTCGGCATGCTGCGCGCGGCCATCTGCGGGGCGGGAAACTGGGGAACGCGGCTCCTCGAGTCGGTCGAGGGCAGCGCGAAGCTGCGCTTCGTTTCGGCCGTGACGCGCGATCCGGCCGCCCTCGCGCCGCTCGGCAAGCGCTTCGCGCTTTCGCTCACTTCGTCCTACGCCGAGGTCCTCGCCGATCCGTCGATCGACGCGGTGGTGCTCGCGACGCCGCACTCGCGCCACGGCGAGGAGGTGGTCGCGGCGGCGAAGGCGGGCAAGCACGTGTTCGTGGAGAAGCCCTTCACGCTCACGCGCGCGAGCGCCGAGGAGGCGGTGGAGGCCTGCCGGCGCGCGGGGGTCACGATCGCGGTCGGCTTCAACCGCCGCTACGCGCCTTCGTACGCCGAGATGGCGCGGCGCATCGCGGGTGGTGAGATCGGCAGGCTGCGCCACCTCGAGGGGAATTTCTCAGGCCCGCCAAGCTACCAGACCGAAGCCGGCAACTGGCGCTCCAGCCAGGTCGAGTCGCCAGGCGGCTCGATGACCGCGCGCGGGGTGCACGTGCTCGACGCGATGGTGCACCTCGCCGGGCTCGCGACCGAGGTGAGCGCCGTGAGCGCGCGCCTGCAGCACGAGATCGACGTCGACGACACCACGGCGCTGCTGCTGCGCTTTGCGTCCGGCGCTACGGGCGTGCTGGCGACGCTGCACGCGGCGTCGCGGTTCTACCGGATCCATGCGTTCGGGTCGCACGGGGCGCTGGAGCTGCGCGGGGATACGGAGCTTGAGCTTTCGGACCTGGAGGGGAAGGCGCAGCGCTTTGCGTTCGAGGCGATCGACAAGGAGCGCGCGGAGCTCGAGGCCTTCGCCGACGCGGCGGCCGCCGGGGTGAAGTTCGTGATCGCGCCGGAGGAGCTCGTCAACGTGGTGGCGGCGACGGAAGCCGCGGTCGCGTCGGCGGCGGGCGGGAAGGTGGTGGGGATCCCGTAGGGCCGGGCTATTTGCGCGGCTGCGCGGCTTGCCAGCGCGCGTCGGCGAGCACCACCGAGGTCTCGATCTGCCGCTCCGGGATCGACCAGTACTTTCGCAGCAGGCGGTCCTTCTCGGCTTCGGGCACGACGCTGAAGCCGCTCCTGCGGTAGAACTCGATCGCCCAGCCCGCCGCGGCCCAGGTGCCGATGAGAATGGGTTTGTTTGCGAGGTTCATTACGTGGCGCAGGAGCTGCGTGCCGATGCCTCTTTTCTGCGCGCCCGGTTTCACGTAGGCGTGGCGCACGAGCGCCACCTCGCCCTTGTCCTGGATGCCCATCACGCCGAGCAGTGAAGCGTCTTCTTCAGCCACCCAGAAGGCGATGCCGTCCGCGATCTCGGCTTCCAGCTCCGGCGCCGGCATGTAGGGCTCGTGCCAGCGGTCGGGCGGGATCACGCCGCGATAGGCCTGGGCGGCGTCGTTGATTATCGCGAGCACCTGCGGCAGGTCCGCCGGGCGGCTTTGTCGGATGCGGGGCATGGGTTTAAATGGTAGACGAACGAAGGCAGACTACAGGCGGGGGTGGACATGAAGTCACCGAACACGCGTCCCTGGGACCGGGACTACACGATCCAGCAGACGCTCGTCCTCGCCGAGACGCCGGAGCTGCGCGTGATCGACCTCACGCTCGCGCCCGGCGAGTGCGTGCCCTGGCACCTGCACCCGGAGAACGACGACCTCTTCATCTGCCTGCGCGGCAGCTTCGAGATCCGCGAGGTGAAGCCCGACCGCACGACCGTGATGCACGCGCTCGACCGGCACAACGTGGAGAAGAAGACGCCGCACACGGCGGTGAACGTCTCGCAGGAGGAGTGCCAGTTCCTGATCGTGCAGGGGCCGGGGAAGTACGACTTCATCCGCCTGCAGAAGCTGGACGGGCAATGAGCGCCGTCTTCATCGTGAAGGCGCGCGTGGTGGATGCGTCGGTGAAGGACGCGTTCGACCGGTGGTACGAAAAGGAACACCTGCCGGACGCGGTGAAGACCTTCGGCGCGAAGGGCGCCTGGCGCGGCTGGAGCGACCAGGGCGCGCTGGTGCACTACGCGGTGTACGAGTTCGACTCGATCGAGCAGGTGCGCGCGCTCCCGGGGTCCGAGGGCATGAAGCGGCTGGTGAAGGATTTCGACGAGGCGTGGGGGGACAAGGTGGTGCGGGAGCGGGACCGGGTGAGCGTGGTGCAGCGGGTCTAGGGGAAGGATGGACCGCACCGAGCGCTTCTACCGCATCGACCGCCTGCTGCGCGCAAGCCCCGTCACGCCGTTCGTGAAGCTGCAGGAGGCGCTGGGCGTGTCGCGCGCGCAGCTGAAGCGCGACCTCGCCTACATGCGCGAGCGCCTGAACGCGCCCATCGAGTACGACCGCGACCTGAACGGCTACCGGTTCGGCAGGCCGCTCGCCGGTCCGCGCTACGAGCTGCCGGGCCTGTGGTTCTCGGCGGAGGACACGCTCGCGCTCCTCACGATGTACCAGGTGCTCAAAGGCCTCGACAGCGAGGTGCTCGGGCAGCAGGTGGCGCCGTTCCTCGAGCGGCTGCGCGGCATCCTCGGCTCGGGCGACCACAGCTGGAAGGAGGTGGAGAACCGGATCCGGCTGATCCCCATCGGGCGGCGCGCCTCGCAGGCGGGGCACTTCGGCGTCGTGGCGGGGGCGCTGCTGCGGCGCCGGCGGTTGCGCGTGAAGCACTTCAACCGCGCGAGCGGCGCGGAGACCGAGCGCGATCTTTCGCCGCAGAGCCTCGTGTTCTATCGGGATAACTGGTATCTCGATGCCTGGTGCCATCTGAGAAACGAGTTGCGCAGCTTCTCGGTGGACGCGTTCCGCGAGGCGGCGATGCTGGAAGAGCGCGCGAAGGACGTGCCGAGGGCGGAGCTGGAGGAATACCTGTCGTCGGGCTACGGCATCTTCGCGGGGCGCAAGGTCGAGTGGGCGACGATCCGCTTCACGCCGCTCGCCGCGCGCTGGGTTTCGGCGCAGCGCTGGCACTCGAAGCAGCGCTCGAGGACGGAAGCCGACGGCAGCTACGTGCTGGAACTGCCCTACGCCAACGACCAGGAACTGCTGATGGACGTGCTCAAGTACGGGCCGGAGGCCGAGGTGATCGCGCCGCCGGCGCTAAGGGAGCGGGC
Source organism: Dehalococcoidia bacterium (assembly GCA_050247055.1). Taxonomy (GTDB): domain Bacteria; phylum Chloroflexota; class Dehalococcoidia; order Tepidiformales; family Tepidiformaceae; genus Amarobacter. Next base: position 15,658 of record JBFWUX010000015.1, on the reverse strand, counting down.
AGCGAGGCAGCTGCGGGAGGCGGCGGCGAAGTACGGCTAGACGCCGGCCCACCTGCCGGCGAAGGCGCAGTACTCGCAGTCCGCGGTGGCTTTCGGCGGCTGGGCCGCGCGCAGCGCCTCGCTGATTCTCTGTAGCGTGCCTTCCACCCAGCCGTCGTCGCCGTCGTAGGGAATCAGCTTCATGCGAAATTCCAGCCGGTTGTCGAAGCGCTCGAGGTCCTTGCGGCCGTTGGCGTAGACGAACCAGCCGCGCTTCGCGACGCTCAGCCCCTGGCGCCGGAGCAGCCACTGGTAGAACTCCATCTGGCGCTTGTAGCCGTCCTGCCACTCGGCATCGAGCGTCACTTCCGCGTCCTTCGAGGTGGCCTTGTAGTCGGCGACGATCAGCTCGTTCGTGCCCAGGTCGCGCCACAGGTCGTCGATCGCGCCGAAGAGCTCGAGGCCGCTCGCCTCGTGCACCGTGCGCACGCCCTTGAAGTTGGCGCGCCAGGCGTCGAGCTGCGGGTGCGCGTGCGGGATTGCGTTCAGGCCCGCCTCGCGCATGTACGGGTGCGGCTCGCCGCACTTTCTGTAGTCGTCGAACTCCTTCTTGAGGAGCGCGTCCACGGCCGAGTTGAGGTTGAAGGGAAAGCCCGCCGGGCGGGAGATCCCCAGGCGCCGGTCGAGGTAGAAGCAGCGCGGGCACTCGAGAAACAGGTCCACCTTCGTCCGGCTCAACGGGAAGGGGGTACGGAGGTCCGGGTCGAAGAGCCGCTTTTTCGCCATACGCGAGCTTAGCGCGGGGGAGGCTCATGCCCTGAGCCAGCGGCTGCGCACGGGGTGTAGACTGCCCGGCGTGAACGCCGTCATCCAGTCCGAGATCGAGTCCCGTCGCGCGGAAATCGCCGCAATTTGCGCGCGCCTCGGCGTGCGCCGGCTGGAGTTGTTCGGCTCCGGCACGCGGAGCAGCACGCCGCGCGACCTGGATTTCCTCGTCGACCTGGGCGAACGCCCGCCCGCGGAATATGCTGCAGCGTACTTCGCGTTGCGCGAGCAGCTCGAGGCGCTCTTTGCGCGACCCGTCGACCTGGTCACCCCGCCGGGGCTCGAAAATCCGTACTTCCGCCAGCGCGTCGAGCAGGAAAAAACCTTGCTCTATGCGGCTTGAGGCCCGCAAGTACCTGCGCGACATCCAGGTCGCGGCCGATCGGATAGCGCGGTTCACCCAGGGGAAGTCCTTCCAGCAGTACCTCGCTGACGAGATGCTGCGCTCCGCGGTGGAGCGTCAGTTCGGCATCATCGGCGAAGCGCTTTCCCGGCTGTCGAAGGACCATGCCGAGGTCGCCGCCGCGATCCCGGACCGCGCGCAGATCATCGCGTTCCGCAATATCCTCATCCACGGCTACGCCACGGTCGACGACCGGATCGTCTGGGGCGTGGTCGAGGCCTACCTGGAGGATCTCCGGTCGGCGGTGCAGCGCCTGCTGGATACGCCCGCTTGAGTCGGCGCGGCGCTCGAGGATCTGGAACGCGTCACTAGGCTCGGGCTCATCCTGTGAGCCTGCGGGCTTTCAGACTGACCTCCCCAGATCAGGCAGGGAGGCCGTCATGCAGGAGATCCAGGCATCGCTTTCTGCGCTGAAGCTCGGCGCGCCGCAGGTGTTCCGCAACCTCGCGATCTTTCCCCTGGTCTCGGCGAAGGACGCCGGGGCGGGCTACGTGCTGCTCGACGAGGCGCTCGAGCGGAAGCTCGCGCGGGTGACCGAGGTGTCCGAGCGCGGGCATGTGCCCGAGCTCGCCTTCGAGAACTCCTCGGCCGAGAAGATCCTGCTCGTGGACGGCGACGAGCTGGTCGGGGCGAAGCAGAACCGCATCCTCAACCTCTCCGTCCTCGTCGCGGGCGGGGCGCGCGTGGTGATCCCGGTGTCCGTCTCCTCCTCCATGAGCGATGCCTACGCGGCGATGGAGCGCTCGCTCGGCGAGTACGTCGCGGCGTTCTTTCCCGAGCTGCGCCAGTGCGGCGCGGTGCTCGCCATCGACGGCCGGGTGCAGGGGCTCGAGCTCTTCGATTCGCCTTCGGCCTTCGCCCGGTACTTCGCTAAGCTCGTGCGCGGCTACGCGCTCGATGCGGTGGAGACGGCGAACGGCAAGGTGCTGGCGCCGCCCGAGGAGGAGGTGCGGCGGTTCCTCGAGCGGGTGGGCGCCGCGGCCGGAGAGCGCTTCGCGGCGCTCGGGGAGGGGGAGGATATTCGCTTGTCCGGCGAGGGGTTGGCGGGCGGGGCGCTCGCCGCGGGCGGGCGGGTGGTGCACCTGGCGGCGCATGGGGTGGGGCGATGACGGTCCACATTCCGCTGGATGTGCTGGTGGTGCTCGCGCCGTTCGTGGCGGTGGTGGTGACGTGGTTGGTTCGGGAGTGAGGGGGCGTCGTGGGCTACGCGATGCATCCGTATCTCAGTCCCCATGCGCAGGTGCGCATGCAGCAGCGCGCGATCAGCGCCGAGGCGCTGGAGCGGTTGCTCGATTTCGGGAGCGTGAAGCACCTTGCGCGGGACAAGGAGATTGTGTTCTTCGACAAGAAGGCGAACAAGCGGCTGGCGAAGGCGGATAAGGGGGTTGCGCGGGGGGGGGCGGAGAGGCCCTTCAAGACCTACAAGGTGGTGGGAGGGAATGGAGTCGTGGTCACGGTAGGACATCAGTACCGTAGGATCTTGCGGTGTACTAGATAGGTCAGGTTTGTCGTGTGTGCTCAGGCACATTGAGGCTTGCGGGCCAGGCCAGCATTCGCGAATACTTGTGGTGGCGTATCCCAGATGCCTACGTGAGATATCTCCCGAGGTGATGGCAGGAAGTTTTTCGCGCTGGCATCGCGTTGCTGTTTGCTCAAAGGGGAATGCATGAGCAGGAACATCATCATTGGCGCCGACGAGGAAATCGCCTGTCCCAAGTGCAGCCACGCCTTTCCGCTTTCTGAGGGCATTTCTCGCCAGACAATCGATCGCTACGCCGACGAGTTCGAGCGTGGCCTGACTGAGCGCCGCAAGGAGCTCGAGGCCGATTTGGCCGCGGAGGCGAAGCGCAACGCAGAGCGCGAAGCTGCTCAGCAGATCAGGCAGCTCCAGGAAAGGGCGGCTGCGGCGGAGTCCGCGGCGCACGAGAGTAAGGCGCAAGTCGACAAGGTGCGCGAGGAAGCGAAGTCACTTGCCCGCGAGCAATTCGAAACCGAACTCAAGGCGGCGCGTGAGGCTCTTACCGCCAAGGAGAACGTGCTCTCGGGCTTCCGGGATGCTGAGCTCGAGCTGCGCCGCCAGCTTCGGGAGCTGCAGGAGAAGAGCCGGAACCAGGACGTCGAGTACCAGCGCAAGCTCGACGGGGAGCGCAAGCAGATCGAGGAGCGGGCGCGGAACGCGATTGGCGAGGAGTTCAGCCGGCGCGAGGCGCAGCTCAAGGCGCAGATCGAGTCTGCTCAGCGCGAGGCGGCGGACCTGAAGCGCAAGCTCGAGCAGGGCTCGCAGCAGACGCAGGGCGAAGCACTTGAGCTAGGTCTGGAGGCGATGCTCAAGGGGGCTTTCCCCATGGATGAGGTGCTGCCGGTGCCCAAGGGCGTGAATGGCGCCGACCTCCTGCAGCGGGTGCGGTCACCCTCGGGACAGGTCTGCGGGACCATCGTCTGGGAAACCAAGCAGACCAAGGCGTGGCAGAGCGCCTGGTTGCGTAAGCTGAAGGACGACCAGCAGACCGTTGGCGCCGAGATTGCTGTGATCGTGACGGCGGCCATGCCGCGCGACGCCCGCGAGCCTTTCCTGCGGGAGGGCGATGTCTGGATTGCACGGTTAGAGGCCGCGCGCCCGCTTGCCGAGGCACTACGCAGTACGCTGCTCGAGATGAACAAGCTGCGGCAGGCCAACGCGGGGCGAAGCGAGAAGATGGAGCTTCTCTATAACTACATCTGCAGCCCGCAGTTTGCGCAGCGCGTGCGTACGATCGTTGAGGGGTTCGAAGCCATGCGTAAGGACCTCGAGGGCGAGAAGGCGGCGATGACGCGCATCTGGAAGAAGCGCGAGGCGCAGCTCGCGCGAATGAGCGGCGGCATGTTGTCCGTGGTGGGGGACCTTCAGGGGATTGGGCAAGAGGCAGTGGCCCAATTGGACCAGATCGCGCCACTGCCTGACCTGGAAGATCTTGAATCATCGGACTGATCAGAACCCCAGTGCAAGTGCGGGCAACTGAGATCGGAGTCGCTATGGGGTGAGTCAGGGCCATCGCGGCAAGTGCACTGACCATGGTCATTGTGCAAGGATGCGCGTGCCGAGCCTATAATCCGCCGACCAACCAGCCTGAGGCGGGACCGCAGACAGTGCTACAAGAACAAGTGATAGTTCGGTTGGATGGCCCTCGGGCCAGACAGCACGATACCGCGACCAATTGGGATGTTGTCCGGGCAGAAATCGCTGACGAGTACGGACAGCCCCATTCCAAGCCTTGGATAATTGGATTCTCGGGTGGCAAGGACAGCAGTGTAGTAGCCCATCTCGTAGTAGAGCACCTCTTGTCCATACCGCGCAGCAAGCGCACAAGAGACATCCATATCGTTGCAAACGACACGCTGGTCGAGAGCCCGCTTGTAATCGCGCATATTGAAGGAGTGCTACATGAGATCCAAAACGCAGCGGCCGCATTTCAGCTGCCGGTAGTTGTCGCAAAGACGTCGCCGGACCTGGGCCATACGTTTTGGGTGAATCTTATTGGTCGTGGCTATCCGTCCCCAAATCGCACGTTTAGGTGGTGCACGGATCGAATGAAGATCCAGCCGACTAGCCGCTATATCCGCGAGCAGGTCGATGCTGTGGGTGAAGTAATACTGTTGCTGGGAGTGCGGCGATCCGAGAGTGCCACGCGCGCGGGCACGGTTGCTCGGTATGACAATGGCACTCGTTTAAATCGACACAATGATTTGCTGGACTGCTATGTATTTCGACCAATTGTCGATATCTCAACCGATGCCGTTTGGGAATTCCTGGGTGCAAATGCCCCACCCTGGGGGGGGTCGCACAATAGGTTAATCAAGCTGTATCGGGACGCCGGGGGAGGCGAATGCCCAGTTGTTCTCGCAAAGTCGGATGCACCGTCATGCGGCACGTCTTCGTCACGATTCGGGTGCTGGACCTGCACTGTGGTTGAGAAAGACCGAAGCCTGACTGGATTTGTTGACGCGGGATTCAACCAGTTTGCGCCTCTATTGGATTTCCGCGACTGGCTAGTTTCGATAAGGAATGACCCGAACAGGCGGCTGGCACGTAGAAGAGGGGGGCGGGTTACGTTTGCTTCGAATGGGGCCCACATTCCAGGCCCCTTTACGCTCAGTACGAGGGCAGAGATACTTTCACGCTTGATACAACTTCAGAAGGAAGTTGGCTGGTCCCTAATCTCCGTTGCCGAGATAGAGCGCATTAGGACAATCTGGGCCGAAGATGCGATAGCAGGGGTGCCAACCCACTAGGGGAGCGCTATGCCACGGAACATTGTCGTATTGCTCAATAGTGAGGAGGGGCGGGCGCTGGTCAAGCAGAAGTGCAGGGCCGCTGGTATCAAGATCAGTATGCTGGAAGAACTTATCGAAGCCGAACTCGACCAGCAAGGCAAGATGCGCAAGGCTGGACTATGGGAGGAGTTCGATCGAATCCTCGATCCGGCTGAGGATCAGTCCTAGTGCATTTGCGAGCCGTAGAGTTACGCGACTGGCGATCGTATCGCCATGCTCGCTTTGAGTTTCCAGTCCCGAAGGGTCGACGAAACGTCATTTTGGTTCGCGGGCCAAACGAACACGGTAAGACATCTTTTTTTGAAGCAGTAACGCTGGGCTTATTTGGTAGGGAAGGGCTCTTCCTCGTTCCCCGCGCTCGGGTCGCAATAAACGGAGAACTGTCGAATCGTCAGGCCATTACGTACAGCCAGTTTCTCGCAGGCGCTCTTCACAAGAGGGCGATTGCCCAGGGCAGGCAAAGCTGTTCGGTTACCTTGGACTTCGAGGACGACGACGGCGAGCCGTTGAGCCTCACGCGAAAGTGGCACTTTTCCGCCAATGGACAGCACAAGACGTACGACGACGAACTAATCATTTTTGAGGGTCAGGGTCGTCGACCGGTCGCACCTCCCGCGGCTGTGACTGACCGAGACAGTTGGTTCAGAGACTTTATCTCGCGCACTTTTCTTCCAGCCCCATTGGCAGAGTTCTTTCTTTTCGATGGGGAACAAATACAGCGATATGCAAGCCGTGGTATGTCGACTCAGGTCCGACTAGGCATCGAGGGCTTGCTTGGCCTTCCGGTTCTGCGAAGCCTACGAGAGTCGCTCCAAAAGTATGCGCAGGCACAACGTGCCACCGCCGCATCGCCCTCAGATGAGAAGGTGAGAGCAGTAGAAGCCGAGATCGCTCGCCTAGAGGCTGAGATCGCGGCTGAACGAAAGAAGCAAGATGAGGCTGGTGGATTGTTGCCGGGTCTGGAGAGCGAGGCAGATGACCTAGTCCAAAAACTTGGGGGCGGTGGGGAAGGCACTGTTGCTTTGGTCGCCGACCTAATAAGAGAAGAGGAGCGATTTCGGGCAGAGGCGGATCGCGCCACCGATGGACTAATGAAGCTGCTGGCGGAAGACGTTGCTCTAGCTCTGGTTGGACCAAGCCTACGGGAGGAGACTCTTACACAGCTCAGGTCCGAGGCACTTCGCGAATCATGGGAAGCCGGCCGCAATCAAGGTAATGCGAATCTTGAGCGATACGTCGATGATCTTACGAAGAGATTGATCGCAACAAATCCTGAACTAACCTCTGAGCAAAGAGCGTCGATTCTTGAGCATGTGCGCGCTGCCTGGCAGGCCCTCTGGTATCCGGCACCGGATGGTTGTGCGCCAGATTACCTGCATGGCTCGTTGATGGGGGCTGCGCGCGTTCAAGCCATTGAGCGAATCACTGCTGTCGCGAACCGATCGGTCGCTGAGTTAAGCGATCTGGTGGGTGCAATTCGGAATGGCGTGGACACGGCTGAGGCCAAGAAACGGGAGCGGCTCGCACTAGAACAGAGTGCACCTGAGGCGGAGCGCATGAGCGCTCGATTGAAGGAAGTAAGTGAGGAAATAGGCAGGCTGCGGCGCGTTAGGGACGAAGCTGAGCGTGCCGCCACTGCTGGCGAAGGGAATCTTGCGTCAAAGCGCCAGGAGCTTGGTCGATACACGGACAGCATTGGCCGAGGCGCGCCGGTGCTGCGCAAAGCCGCGAAGGCAGAATCAATTGCAGGCTTGGTTGACGAGATTCTTCAAGAAGCCATTCCCACACAGGTTGGTGCAGTGGGGGAGGCGATGACGAAGGCCTGGAAGTCAATGGCCCACATGACGGAGCGGGTTGACCGTATCGAGATAACCCCTGAATGTGATGTGCGGATGCTGACTAGAAAGGGCGAGAACTTGCACGACGTTGAGAAATCTGCGGGGGCAAGCCAGGTCTTTACACAGGCGCTCATATGGGCCGTGACCCACGTAAGCCAGAAGCAGTTCCCTTTTATTGTAGATACCCCCCTTGCAAGGTTGAGCCGTGATCAAAGACTGGGCGTACTCAAGACATTCACTGATCGTGACGGACAGGTAATTCTCCTTTCAACCGATGAAGAGGTCGTGGGCGATAAATTGGACGCGATTCGTGACAAAGTGGTTGCTGCCTATCAACTGAGGGTGAAGAGTGACGATGGAGTTTCCGTCACTTCGGTTGAAGAGGATCGCGTCTAGCTGACTATGTCTCTCACTCTCTTGGATGTGACGAATGCGCAGTACCGCACCACTCGCGTTGCGGATGCACAGTGCGCTGAGCTACTGAGACGCCTGGGCTATAAGGTACGTTACTTGGCAGCGCGCTTGGCAATAGCCCGCTCCTTATCACTGAGTGAGCCGCCCGAATTGCTTGGCGAAGAAGATGAAGAGGAGGCTGCAGTTGCTATAAGGGGTCAACAGCTGTTTGGGGACGGTGGTGACCCCGCTGCTTGGTTGGCGTTCATTTCGCAGCGATCAGGCAAGACGGGTATTACACGCAAGGATTTTCAAGCGCTTGTTGCGGCACATTGGCGCCGCGGAGCCCAATTGCTCACACGGGACTGGGAAGAGGCAAATGGTAGCCTAGCAGCGTTCGTTACTAGGCTTGCTGATTTGGCGAGCCTGACCGCTGGCGAACCTGGACGCCAGGGGCTGGAGCCGCGTACCACTGATATCCCTGTAGTTACCGCAGAAGTTGTCTTGCCGGTGGGGCCGACTGCTGAAGATGCCGAAACAGGCGGAGTGGTCAACTTCCCGTTGAATGCGCAAGGCGGTAGCCCGCACATGGCGATAATGGGAGGGACAAACTCCGGTAAGACGTATACCGCTGTAACAATGCTTAAGAAGTTGCGGACTTTCGGACCAGTTCCAATTCTGGCGTTTGACTTCAAAGGAGACCTATCTGAGAAACTCGCGCCAAGCGTTGGCGCGACAATAGTCTCACCGCCAAGAGTGCCTGTTCCCCTGAATGTTCTTTCGGTTCAAGTGGCGGACGAACTTGGTCTGCGAGAGGCCGCCGGGCGCATCAGGGAGTCAATCGGTCGAGTCAAGAGTACGAAGCTAAGTGGCGTGCAGTCAGATGCCCTTAGGGAGGCTGTGCTAATCGCGCTCCGGCGAGCGACTCAAGGCTCTCCAGCGTTGGCAGACGTGGCAAGGGCTCTATCCGCGGAGTACCAGAGAAGAGGGCGTCGACCTGATGAGCTAACCGCGACTCTCAACGAGCTTACACAGTTCACCCTGTTCACTGGCGAAATGCAGCCGGCAGAGTTCTTCTCCCGTAGCTGGATTATTCGACTACCGCAGGATGGGACTGCCGAGGTCAGGAGGCTCGTAATAAATCTGACGCTGGACGCGCTGGACCGATGGCTAAATTCATTGAACGACGCTCCAATTGTCGAAGGACGAAGAGCGGTGCGACACGTCTGCATGCTTGATGAGGCTCACGTAATACTAGCGACGCGCTTGCCGGCTCTGAATAATTTGATTCGCATGAGCCGATCGAAAGGTGGGGTAATTATGTTGGTGTCGCAATCGCCTGATGATTTTGAGGGCGAGGAAGAAGGTTTCTTGGACAATATGGGTCTTACCCTCGCGTTCAATACTCAGGCAAAGCCAGGGCCAACGCGCGCAATTTTCGGGCAAGGCGCGACATTGGTTGACCTTCAAGTTGGCGAAGCGCTTTGTCGCATTAGGACCGAAGCGCGGACGCGGCGCATCTTTGCGTGGCGGCCAACTGCGGCATGAATGGTGGATGACCATCATCGAAGCGATCAAGTCGGTTATGCGGTCGCATGTAGCACCGATGACCGCAAGAGAAGCATTTCGAGCGATAGTTCAGGAAGGGCTCTACAAGTTCCACGCACAGAATCCCGAGCACGTAGTCAGGATGCAGATTCGGCGGCACAGCGTCGGCATTCATTTCCCCTCTGCATCGCGAACTAAACATTTCAAATTTGTCCCGCCCGATAAGTATGAAGCGTTGGCGCGGCCAAGAGCACATCGGCACCAAGCTAGAGCGCGGCTGACAGGCGATGGGCGGACGCCTACAGCTCAGCTAGCAGCGAGCCTTGGTGATCTGCAGACGCGCTGTGCGGCCTACTTGGAATCGCTAAGGGGCTTGATGCTTTCAGAGATTCGGAAGCTTCCGCCGACTTCATTTGAGCGATTCTCGAAAGAACTACTCGCTGTGTACGGATTCGAAGACCTTCACGTGACGCGGCAATCGGGAGACGGTGGAATAGATGGATTTGGAAAGCTGAGGGTCGGATTGGCACACCTCAATGTCGCGTTTCAGTGCAAGCGCTGGACAAAGGGGAACGTGCAGCGAGTCGACATAGACAAGTTCAGGGGCGTGATTCAGGGCGATTTTGAGCAAGGAATCTTCTTCGCAACAACGTCGTTTTCTGCGGGTGCGATTGGCGCGTCAATTAAGCGGGGTGCCGTGCCTGTCGTCTTAGTGGACGGACCGGCAATCGTGGACTTAATGATCGAGAAGAGACTAGGCGTTCAAGTGGAGACCTTGCTGATACCTGTCTACGCCCTTGACTTGGCCTTAGATCGTGAGCCCAGTCAGATTTTTGTGAGCGCCGGCCGGGCACAAGTGCGAGAAGAAGAGCGGGACTAAGGGGGCTGCGATGTGGGAGAAATGGGGGCGGTTGCGAACTGAAGTATGTGCATCGTTTCGGGAATTCTTCTCGGATCCAAGCGCTGTTTCCTATCTCGCTGTCACACTGGTTTTTGGGGGCGCAGCCGGCATTTGGGTCCCATACCTTATGTCGCAGGAGATTCGCGTAGACGCAATTTCTACTTATGTGTTCGCTGTACTCGCTCCGCTATTCGCAGACTTCTTCCTCATGTCTAGCGCCTTTATGCGTCGCATTAGTCAGGACCTGAGAATCTTCGTATTCTTGCTGTCCTCTATAGCCGGGACATGTGCCTTAGCGGGCCTCCTGCTGAAACAGTCTGAGAACAACTGGTATGTGAGCTGGACGGGCCTTGCGCTTGCGGTGCTCGTCTGGATAATCGTGATGAGCAGGTCTGACAAGTTCAAATCAGATGACCCAGCGGCACCTGTTGGTGGTGAACGGGCTTTGGTAGAAGGTCTTGCGGGCACGGGCCTACCGCAAGCATGAGCGGAATCATCGTTAAGGCGATACGAGTCGCTCAGCCATTGGGCGAGTTCTTTGCATTTAATCTTTCAGCCGAGATACTGAATCGCATCACATACTCCCTTCCAGCCCAAGTCCGCAAGAAATTGGATAGTGAGGTGGGCGGAGATGGCGTAGGTGGTTACGGCATCTTTGGCGCGCAGCGCAGGGAGGATGAGAAGCGTCTAGACGAAATTGCCAAGTACATCATGAGCTCGGATGTAACTTTTCCAAATGCAATAATTCTTGCTGCGAATTACGACGATGCAGGCAACTTCGTTGAAGATGAATCGCGCAGATGGTCTGCGACAGAGAGTAACGGCTCGTGGAGCGTCCATATTCCGGACCTCGATAGTCCGACGGCATCAATCATCGATGGGCAGCACCGCTTGCATGCGTTTCGCCATCTACCCACGGACTCCGAACGAAGGCAGATGGAGCTTCTGTGTGTTGTGTTCATCGATCTTCCTGTTCCCTACCACGCTTACGTCTTCGCAACCATAAACTTCAATCAGAAGAAGGTTGACCGGAGCCTGGCGTTTGAGCTCTTTGGCTTCGATCTAGAAGAGCGCTCAGCCAAGTTCTGGGCGCCGGAGACCTTGGGTGTGTACATTGCTAGGCTTCTTAACACTGAGCCAACGTCGCCGCTTTTCAGGTGCATAGCTCCCGCGGCAGACGCAAGGGCGCTCTTTGAGGGCGCCATTCCAAATCAGTTGGCCGCGAATTCGCCTTCAAGGAGCGGAGGCGTTCGGGAAGTGAAGGTCTCCATGGCGACGGTCGTGGACGGAGTAGTGCGTCTAATATCTCGTAAGCCGATGGAGGATCGCTATTTCATGCGACGTCCCGAGAACGAGGCGAAGGGGCGTCGAGCGCTACCGACAATACCGGACCTTCCAGTGCGGACAACGTATCTGGACGGCAATGATCGAGCAATCTATGAGTTGGTGGCCAATTACTTTCATGCGGTATCAAAGACAATCTGGAGCCGCGCGCTACCGGGGTCGTATTTACGGAAGACGGTGGGAATTCAGGCGCTCTTCGATGTATTGCTCTATTTAAGTAAGCGACTACGCCTTGATGGGCAGCATTTCTCCGTAGATGCACTTACTAAGCTTCTCGCCCCCGCGGCAGAGCTGGACCCGGACGGTACAAAGTATCAAGCATCCGGCATCGGTCGCGCGCAGATTCGACGAGACATTCTTGGGGCAATAGGTGGCGGGGAGGCGTAAGGCGAGCGTTCCCTGAATTGTTACGCCATTGGATTGCGGTGGTCAGTTGGGCTATGCGTTTCCCGTCGTTAAACAGGGCGGGCGTCACCAACGTTTGCGCATTGCAGATATCAACCCCAAACTGACCGACGGTGGTGCGAGATCGTTCATCCAAAAAAACTCTTTCCGCAAAGCGCAAAACTGAGGGCGCGGCTGCATGTCGTTTAATCACAACTTCCCACATGCCCCAATATTGAGTGCTATCTACTGGCTCTGCGCCTAAGCACGATACGGCGAAGCGTCTCAACGTCGGATGGCTTTCCGGTCATTAGGTGGAGCATTCGATGGCAATTTGCGCAGACGGTCACTAGGTCGTCAGGCGTGGATTTGGTTTCTCCTCGCAACTTGGATAGCCATACCATGTGGTGTGCCTCCGCAAAGCCTCGGCCCATTTCACCGTATCCCTCGGCGAAGTGAAAACCGCAGACTCGGCAAAGGAATCCATCCCTCTCCTTCGCCTTCTGGGCAAGGACTCGGGATCGTTCCCGCCGAAGATGGATGCTGACCTTACTGCGGTTCTCAGGTCGCTGGAATGCGCTCGTACTTACCGATTCCACCGAGGATGCTGCGGAGCGGACGAGTTGCACTAGGCGATCACTCAGCCGCTTCTCGAGTTTCGCGCTCAGTGCATATTGGGGCAGGATACGATCGAAGAAGTAAACGCTCAGGTAATTCTCGTCCGGATAATTCTCGAGGATGGGCCGGGAGAAATCCGAATGGCGCAGTGGCGTGCGCAGAATGTAGTTCGGGCCGGCCAATCTAGCTAAGTCGCGTGTGCTGAACGAGCGTATTGGACGGGCAAACGAACTCGCCGCCTTGACTTGAGCGCGGTTGGGAGACCGGAAGCATAGGCACAGTGTCGGTCGGCCGATGTTTGCATAGTAATCGAGCCAGAGTTGAAACTGGCGACCCCCTCTGCCACGAAGCCTTGCCAGAGATACTGCCCAGCCAAACGTGCCTGACCTTGCAGGTGCACCGACATCCTTGCAAACTGTCTTGTCACGTAGCGCAGGCGTGAGCGCGTCGCGCAGTCTCCAAGCTGTTCGGGACAACCATACTCGATAAGTTCTCGGGAGCTGCCTGTAGTCAACAGAATCCATGTGCCTCCCTGTTACTCAGAGCAATAGTGCCTAAGGCTGGACAAATCCCGCCCTAGACTTGTGCTCGAGAGTTTCCCATCTCTCAAGCAACTCTATGAGTCGGCCCTCGATCTCCTCCGCCCGCTTCCGGTCCCTCTTCACCTCCTCCGCCCCAAGCTTGTAGTAATCCCCCGCGCTCGTCTTCTCCTGCAGCGCCTTCTGTTCCGCCTCCAGCGCCTCGATCTCCTTGGGCAGCGCCTCCAGCTCGCGCTGCTCCTTGTAGGAAAGCTTCGCCCGCGCTTTCTCGCGCGCCGGCGCCTTGGCCGCAGGCTTCTCCTCCACGGCAGCCGCCGGCCGCTGGCGCAGCCAGTCGGTGTAGCCGCCCGCGTACTCCTTCCACTTCCCGCCGCCCTCCGGCGCGAAGACGGAGGTGACGACGTTGTCGAGGAACGCGCGGTCGTGGCTCACGAGGAGCAGGGTCCCCGAGTAGTCCTGCAGCGCCGCCTCGAGGAGCTCGAGCGACTCGATGTCGAGGTCGTTCGTGGGCTCGTCCAGCACGAGGACGTTCGCCGGCCGCGCGAAGAGGCGCGCGAGGAGCAGGCGATTGCGCTCGCCGCCCGAGAGCATGCGCACGGGCGAGGCCGCGCGCCGCGGGGGAAAGAGGAAGTCACCCAGGTAGCTCATGACGTGCTTCCTCCCGCCCTCGAGCTCGACCCAGTCCGAGCCCGGGGAGATGGTTTCCGCGACGGTCTTCTCCGGGTCGAGGGCCTCGCGCATCTGGTCGAAGTAGGCGGGAACGACGTTGGTCCCCAGACGCACCGAGCCGGAATCGGGCGCGAGGGTGCCGAGGATGAGCTTCAGCACCGTGGTCTTGCCCGCGCCGTTCGGCCCCACGAGGCCGAGGCGGTCGCCGCGCGAGACGAGCAGGTCCAACTCCTTTACCACCGCCCGCTCGCCGAAGGACTTGGAAACCCCGGCGAGCTCCGCTACGAGCTTTCCTGAGCGAGGCCCCGCGGAGAGCTGCAGCTTCACCGCCCCCAGCCGCTCGCGCCGCGCGGCGCGCTCCTCGCGCAGGCGCTCGAGCCGCCGCACGCGCCCTTCGTTCCTCGTCCGCCGCGCCTCGATCCCCTTCCGGATCCAGGCTTCCTCCTCCTTCCAGAACCGGTCGAACTTGCGCGAAGCGACCGCCTCGGCGGCGAGCTCGTCCGCCTTCACGCGCTCGTAGGCGGACCAGTTCCCCGGGTAGGAGCGCAGCATCCCGCGGTCGAGCTCGAGGATGCGCGTGCACACGCGATCCAAAAACGCCCGGTCGTGGGTGACGACGATCGCCGCCGGGATCTTCAACAGCAGCCCCTCCAGCGTCTCGATCCCGCCGATGTCGAGGTGGTTGGTGGGCTCATCGAGCAGCAGCAGGTCGGGCTCGAGCGCGAAGGCCAGAGCGAGCGCCGCGCGCTTCGCTTCGCCCCCCGAGGCCGCCTGGGGAGACAAGTCCTCGGAGAGCCCGAAGCGGTGCAGGTACTCCGTCAGCCGCGCTTCCGCCTGCCAGCGCGCGCGCTCATCGGCAATCGAAGGGATGTGCCCGCGCAGCAGCAGCGCCGCGCGCAGCGTGGGCGGGTGAGGAAGCGAAGGCTCCTGCTCCACGAGCACCACGCGCGCGCCCTCGCGCAGCCGCGCCTCGCCCTCGTCGAGCTGCGCGCGCCCCGCGATCACCGAAAGGAGCGAGCTCTTGCCCGTGCCGTTCCGCCCGATCAACCCGATCCGCTCTCCGCCCTCCATCGAGAACGCCGCGCGATCGAGCAGCGGCAGGTCGCCGTAGGCGAGTTGGGCGTCGAGCAGCGTGAGCAGGGCCATGGAGGGCGGCAGTCTAACGGCCGCCCCGGGAATCGACCTACCCGGCTTCCCCCACTTCCTCGAAGTTCGAGATCCTGACCTCTCCGTCCGGAAACCGGGCGACGATCTCCAGCTCGCCGCCCATCGCGCGGATGTGCGAGCGCAGGGAGCTGATGTACATGTCGGTGCGCCGCTCGAGCTTGGAGATGCTCGCCTGGCGCACCTTGAGCGTGGCGGCGAGCGCTTCCTGGGAGAGGCCGCGCGCAAGGCGCAGCTCCTGCAGCGGCATCTCGGCGAGCATGGCGCGAGCGCGCGCCTCCGAGCGCGCGCGCGCAGCCGGCGACATCTTCGCCTGCAGTTCGCTGAATTTCCTAGCCATCGCCGATCAACCCTTCCTTTCGCAGCGCTGCAATGTGCTCGTCGTAGAGCCTGTCCGCCCGCGGCACGAATTCCTCGTACCAGCGATCGTTCCCCGTCTTGTCTCCGCCGATCAGCAGGATCGCCGTTCGACGGGGATCAAACGCATACAGGACTCGGTACGGTCGCCCGCGGTGCTGCACGCGCAGCTCGCGCATGTGCGCGTGCTTCGAGCGCGAGATGCCGGAGCTGTACGGATGTCCGAGCTGCGGTCCGCGCTCCTCGAGGAGCCGCACGTAGGCCCTGACCGATTCCTGCCCGGCTTCCGTCAGACGGTCCCACCACTCGCCGAACTCGTCCGTGTACTCGATGTCCCAGTGCGCCATGGACTATAGCTTCCGAGGAATATGCCGTCAAGGGCATA
>JBFWUX010000014.1:0-20033 GCA_050247055.1 Dehalococcoidia bacterium | reverse complement strand
CACGCAAGTAAGCGCGTCCACCGGCAGGCCCACCACGATGGCCGGAACACCACCGCGCCTCCGGCCAAACGTCCATCGCATGCTCCCCCTCTCCCAGACTTGGGAGAGGGGGCCGGGGGGTGAGGGCATCCGAGGCGCGCACGCAAGTAAGCGCGTCCACCGGCAGGCCCACCACGATGGCCGGAACACCACCGCGCCTCCGGCCAAACGTCCATCGCATGCTCCCCCTCTCCCAGACTTGGGAGAGGGGGCCGGGGGGTGAGGGCCTTCATACCAGCGTCCCGCTTTTCGTCTCGGCCACCGCAAGCTCCGCCTGGTCGATCGCCCGCGTCAGCGCGGCCATCTTGTTCACCGTTTCCACGTACTCCGCGTACGGCTCCGAATCAAAAACAATCCCGCCCCCTGCCTGCAGATACGCCACCCCGTCCTTCACCAGCATCGTCCGGATTGCGATGCAGGTGTCCAGGCTCCCCGCGAAGCTCGCGTAGCCAACGGCACCTGCATACACGCCTCGCTTCGAAGGCTCCATCTCCGCGATGAGTTCCATCGCCCGTACCTTCGGTGCTCCCGAAACCGTTCCCGCCGGGAACACCGAACGGAACGCGTCGAACGCAGTCTTGTCCTCGGCAAGCTCGCCGACCACGTGCGAAACGATGTGCATCACGTGCGAGTACTTTTCGATTTCCATCATCTTTGGCACCCGGACCGTCCCCGGCTTCGAAACGCGGCCCACATCGTTCCGGCCAAGGTCCACCAGCATGATGTGCTCCGCGCGCTCCTTCTCGTCCCCGAGCAGTTCGACCGCGAGCGCTTCGTCTTCCTCGGCGTTCTGCCCGCGGCGTCGCGTCCCCGCGATCGGGTGATTCACAACCTGCCCGTCCTCCACTCGCACCAGCAATTCTGGCGAAGCGCCCACAATCTGGAAGTCGCCCATGTCCAGGTAGAACATGTACGGCGAAGGGTTCACCGTCCGCAATTGCCGGTAGATGTTGAACGGGTGTACCGCAGTCGGCCGAGCGAGCCGCTGCGACGGCACCGCCTGGATGATGTCTCCGGCGATGACGTTGTCCCGCAGCTTTTCCACCATTAGTTCGTAGCCTTCGCGGCCAACGTTGCTTTGCGCAGTCTTATTGCCGCGCAACACCGCCTCCACGTCCTGCTCCGGCAGATGCAGCGTCGGGTTGTTCAACCGCTCCACAATCTCATCGATCTGCGCCGAAGCCCGGCTGTACGACGCTTCAACATCGCCATCCAGCCGGCAGTGCGCGATGACCTTCACCACGTGATGCAGGTGGTCGAATACCACCAGCGAATCGCAGAACAGGAACACCGCCTCCGGGATCCCGAGTTCATCGGTTTCAGGCGGCACAATCCGCGACTCGAAATGCCGGACCGCGTCGTAGGCCACATACCCGATCGCTCCCCCGGTGAACGCCGGCACGCCTGGCACGCTTACCTCTTTATAGCGAGCCATCTCCTCTTCGAGAGGTCGAAGCGGATCGCCGTCGTACTCCTCGCCTGGGCCCGTCTTGAGCACGCGATATGGCTGCGTCCCGATGAACGAGTAGCGCGCCAGCCGCTCGCCACCCTCCACCGATTCGAGCAGGAACGAGTACTGCCCCGTTTGCACCTTCAAAAACGCCGAGACCGGCGTCTCCAGGTCGGCAGGCACTTCGCGGAACACGGGCACAAGGTTGCCCTCGCCCTTCGCCGCGAGCGTCTTCACTTCGTCCAGCGTTGGCCGCAACACCTAGTACTTCTCCAGGTAGCCGAGGTCCAGGGCATCTCGCACCATGTCCATCGTCTCGGCCGCGATTGTTCGCATTCGCTTCGTGCCTGCTTCCAGCGCTTCTCGCACGAGCGGCATGTTCTGTTCGTACTTCGCCCGCCGCTCGCGAATTGGCTCCAGTTTCGTCTGCAGCACGTCGGTCAGCCGGTCCTTCAACACCTTGTTCGGGAGGCCTGTCTTCGCGTAGTCCTCTTTCATCTGCGCGACGGTTGCCGTATCCGGATCGAATGCGTCGAGATAGAGGAATATTGGGTTTTCGTCGACGTTACCCGGCTCCGTCGCGCCGCGCGGAGGCCCCGCGTACATCCCTTTCACCTTCTTCGCGACCGACTCTGCGTCGTCCTTCAGGTCGATGGTGTTCCCGCGCGATTTGCTCATCTTCGCATTGCCGTCGGTCCCCACCAGCCGCGCCACGCGGCCGACCAGCGCCTCCGGCTCCGGGAAGATCTCCTTGAACCGGTGGTTGAACCGGCGGGCGGTCTCACGTGTCAGTTCGATGTGCGGCAACTGGTCCTCGCCGACCGGCACAAGGTGCGCCCGCGGCAGCAGGATGTTCGCCACCTGCATCACCGGGTACGTATAAAACGCCACCGGCACCGGCTTGCGCTCCTGCGAACCATCCTCCGGGTTCTCCATCGCCGCCATCTCGGCCTTTAGCGTGGGGTTCCGTTCCAGCATCGAAACCGGCAGAAACCATCCGAGCCACGTCGTCAGCTCGGCATGCTCGGGCACCAGGCTCTCAATGACGAACGAGCTCCCCTCGGGGTCGAGCCCCACTGCCAGCCAGTCCAGTGCCACTTCCCACACGGCGTCGCGCACCCGCTTGATGTCGTCCGCGTAGTCCGAGACCTGGTAGTCCGCGATCAGGAAGTACGTCTCGTAGTCGTGCTGCAAGCGCACCCAGTTCTCTAGCGCCCCGGCGTAATGTCCGAGGTGCAGGGCGCCGGTCGGCCGGATGCCCGTAAGGATGCGCTTGCGCTCAGTCATCGAGGTCCTCCCCCAGAATTACGCGGCCCGTTCTGCCTTGGCCCGCCGCCACCTTGCCGCAT
Source organism: Dehalococcoidia bacterium (assembly GCA_050247055.1). Classification (GTDB taxonomy): domain Bacteria; phylum Chloroflexota; class Dehalococcoidia; order Tepidiformales; family Tepidiformaceae; genus Amarobacter. Next base: position 17,195 of record JBFWUX010000014.1, on the reverse strand, counting down.
CGGCGGGCGCGGTCCCGCCTGCGCAGGTCCCCGGTCCATCGACCGGATGTACGCGTTCACCTGCCGCGAAGCCTGGTCCACCATGTCCAGTTCGTTCCCGAACACGCTGTCCTGCTCGTTCGTCACCGCCGCCAGCACATGAATCCACGACTTGCACTGCGCCAGCGCTCCGCGCGCATCCCGCAGAATGCCAATCTGGGCCGGGCCTTCGCGGCTCGCCGCCTCGGCGATCAGCCCGCAGGCGATCCCCGCCAGCTCGAACGCCTTCGCCTGCGCATCGGAAGAAGCTCGCAGGTTCGAGCCAATCTTCAATCGCCCAACCGCTGCCGCCAGCCGGATGGTGGTGTTCCACGCCTCGATTGATTGCCCCTCCATCTCTGCCATTACGCTGCCGCCACGTCGTAACAGCCGTCGAGGAACGACAGCAGAAGGTCGCAGGACTTCTCGACAGCGCGCACAACGCCGTCTTCGTCCTCGCACGCCATCGAAATCGAATCCATCTCCGCCCCAGCGTGCGCGATGTCCGCCACCAGGTGCACCGAAAAGAACTCGAACTGCTTGGGCTCGAATGCGTAGTGCTCCGTCAGCCCTTTGATCTTCTGCCACGCGATCGCTGGCACCTGCCCTTCGTACGCGAACAGCGTGCCCAGCGCCTCGGCCAGCGGAGCCTCGCGGGACGTCCGGTTGAAGTGGTCCACGAGTGCCTGCGTCTCAGGGCGCAGTTTCGCCTGCTTTACTTCGGCTTCGCCCACTCCCAGTGCAGCCGCGAACTCAAGCCAAAGCGCCGGGTGATTGCGTTCGCCGTGCTCCTCATCCCACAGGTTGTCGAGCAACAGCTGCCGAATCTCTGGCGAATCCGTGCGGCTGTGGATCGAGCTCAGGAATCGCGGGAACGAAGCCTCGAAGTGGAAATACTGCCGCGCATATTCCTGCAGCTTCGCAATCGGCAGTTCACCCTTCGTCCATTCCGTATAAAACGGGTGCTTCAGCATCGACTTTTCATCGAGCACCGCCTTGATTCGTGTTTCAAGCCGGCTGCTCGTTGTTGCGCTTGCCATTCGTACTCCTTGCCTTCCCAGGCGTTGGTTGAAATGAAAGTTCCGGGGAACACAAAACCCCTCGCCATCAAAGGACGAGGGGCTCTCGCGGTACCACCTTTGTTTCCTCCCCCTCGCGGGGAAAGGACACTTCTCAGCCGCCACGGAAAACCGCGAGGGCCTTGGCTGTGATAACGGTGCCACTCCGCCTCACCCTACTGGTCCTCGAAGGGACGGTTCGGATTCGGTGCTCCCGGGTCCATTCACCTGTCGCGCAGCCGCCGGTTCTCAGCAATCCCGGCTCTCTGGAGGCCCGCCTGACCGGATACTTCTCCCGATCTACGCATACTCTTCAGTTGAGCCATCAAAGTAGGGTTTCCCCGCCTCGGTTGTCAATAACATTTGCGGCCCTCGACCCACCCATCCACCCCCCGCCACCTGACCAGCGACTGCCAACGAGCGGAGCGTTCACCCCTATCCGGTGGCCGGCCCCTACCAAACCCTTCGCGCAGGACACTCCCTTCTCCCGTAGCGGGAGAAGGGGCAGGGGATGAGGGCCCCGCGCACGAAGCAAGCGGCACTCCTCCAGCCGCGAAAACATCTCCCCCTCTCCCGCGACCAACGGGAAGTCGGGAGAGGGGGCCGGGGGGTGAGGGCCGCGTCCGCGAACCACTCCGCCGTCCTCCACCGAAAGCCTCCCCTTCTCCCAGTCCTTCCCGGGAAGGAGGAGAAGGTGCAGGGGATGAGGGCCCCGCGCACGCAGTAAGCAGAACTCCTCCAGCCCCGAAAACAACTCCCCTCGCCCGCGACGCAGGAGTCGGGAGAGGGGGGCCGGGGGGTGACGGCCTACCCCAAAAACTCGTCCAGCGCCTTCACCGAAACCGGCTCCGAAAGCACCGGCGCATGCCCCACTCCCGGAACTTCCACCAGCTTCGCCCCCGGCAACGCCTCCAGCATCCGCTTCGCAATGTCCGCGCTCAGCACATCGCTGTTCGCCCCGCGCAGGATCAGCGTCGGGCACGTCATTCCCTTCAGCGCTTCCCATGGCGTGACCGCAGGCGGTGCCGCCAGCGTCGTTCGAACCGCCGGGTCCATCTTCCATACGTACACACCGGTATCGCTTCGGCGCACGTTGTGCCGCGCGAACTCCGAGATCTGGTCGTCCGGCATGTGCTCCACCATCGGCGCGTAGTGCTCCTTGTAGTACCGGATCACCGCCTTCAGATCCGCGAACATCTCCGGCGCCCCGCCGACATAGCTCAGGATTCGCTCGAGTCCCTTCGGATCTACTTCCGGCCCAACATCGTTCAGCACCGCCTTCGCCACTCGCTCGGGGTGCTTCGGCGCGTACTGCATCGTGATCAGCCCGCCCATCGAAGTCCCCACAAGGCTCATTCGCTGCAGCCCCAGCGCATCCCGCACCGCCTCCAGGTCCTCGACATACGTGTCCACCGCATAGCCGTCAGGCGACCCCCACGCGCTCTCTCCTCGCCCGCGGACATCGAGGCAGTACACGTGATACTTCGCCGCGAGGTGGTTCGCGATGCTATCGAACACTCGCGCCTGCCCCGCCAGCCCGTGCAGCATCATCACCACCGGCGAACCCGGCGCGCCTCGCGCCACCAGGTGATGTCTGATTCCGTTGGCCTCAACGAAGATGTCGCGAACGGGATAACTTGTCGCCATGGTGTCCCTCATGCGGGCGAGATGCGGCATTGTAGTCGACAGCAACGCGACACGATCAAAGCGGCTTCCGTCCCGCGAACCCCGCGTGAATCTCGTGCCAGAAGCCAATCTCCGGCTCCCCGAGCACGTAACACAGGTACACCGTCCGGCCCTCCCGCTCGTGCAGGAAATCGATTAACCCCCGCTCCGGGTCCTTCACTTCGATTCCCAGCCGCTCCAGCCGCAACGCGGCCTGCCGTACCAGCCGGTTGAGCGTTTCGATTTCGTTGTCACCGCTGCTCTCCGCGAACGCGTCAGCCAGCAAATGCCCATCAGCCGATGCCCCTCGAGAATCCGCCTGGATAGTCGCCTGCAAAGACCGCAACCGAACGAAGGCGTCCCGTAGCTCGGTCACGATTGGCACAACTGTCGCCAATGCCGCGGCCGCTTCCTCCACCGTGTACAGCTTCATCAGACAAACAGGTGCAACGGCATCGTCACAGGATGTATCGATGCCCCACTCTCCAGCGTGCCCATGTCCATCAGTTCGTCGCGCACACCGGGGCCGATCACCACGTTCCGGCCTACATGCAGTCCGGACGGGATCTCCACCCGCTTGCCGATGACATTAATTCCCGAATTCACAATGTCCGGCCGGTCGAAGTTGGCGATGCTGTCATCGCCTTCGCCAACCACGGCCCCGCGTCCCACCGTCACTTCCTTGTCCAGGATCGAACGGTCGATCACCGCCCCCGATCGGATTACGCAACGGTGCTGGATGATCGATTCGCGGACCACCGCACCCTCTTCGACGATCACTCCCGGCGAAATCACTGACCGCGTCACTTCGCCGTTGATCACCGCCGCCGGCGAGATCATCGACTCGCGCACCGTGCAATCCCGCCCGAACCGCGCCGGCGGCATAATCCCGCCCGCTGTTCGCAGCTTCAGATCGGCATCTTCCAGGTTCAGCGGCGGGCGCGGCCCGATCAGATCCATGTGCGCCGACCAGTACGACTCGATCGTGCCGACGTCTCGCCAGTACGACTGGTACTGGTACCCAAACACCCGGTGCGACTTGAAAATCCGCGGAATGATGTCCTTGCCGAAGTCGTGCGCGCTCTCATCGCCAAGGTCCGCGTCTGCCTGGAGCTGCTCCACCAGCACGTCCTTGTTGAACACGTACACGCCCATCGAAGCCCACGCGCCCTTCGGATTCTGCGGCTTCTCCTGGAAGTCCACCATCCGCCCCGTCTCATCCAGGTCCAGGATCCCGAACCGGCTCGCGTTCTCTCGCGGCACCGCATACACCGCCACCGTCGCGTCTGCCGCCTGGCTGCGGTGGTACGCGATCATGTTCCGGTACGAAGTCAGGTAAATGTGGTCCCCCGCCAGGATGAGCACCTCCCTCGCCCGCGACTCCTCGATCACGTAGAGGTTCTGGTACACCGCATCCGCGGTTCCCGAATACCAGTCGCTGTCCGCCCGCCCGAGGTAGGGCTGCAGGATCTGGATCTGCCCATCGAGCGCATCAAAGCCCCACGGCCTGCCCGAACCAATGTGGTTTACCAGTGAACGCGGGCGGTACTGCGGCAACACCGCCACCTTCGTGATGTCGCTGTTCGAACAATTCGAAAGTGCGAAATCCACGATCCGGTATTGCCCGCCAAACACCACCGCCGGCTTGGCACGTTGTTCCGACAAAATCGAGAGGCGATCCCCCTGGCCACCGGCCAGGATCATCGCGAAAACATTATTCATTCCTGCTCCGAACCTGTTGGCCGCATTCTAACGGCCCCATTCAGCCGCGTCCCGTCCGTTCTTCCCTAGGGGTCTTCCCCACATTTGCATCCGTCCACCGTTTTGCCACTCAACGTCCACTTCGTCCACCCGATAGTCACCACAGAGACACTCTTCGGGAGAGCGGCACTCTCACCGAGGGGCGAAACGCTTACCGGGCCGAAATGCCCCCAAGGAGACTGAAATGACTCGGATTATGACCAACGTGAGCGCCATCAATGGCCAGCGAAACCTCGAGAAGACCGGCCTTCGCATGGGCAAGACGCTCGAAAAGCTCGCCAGCGGCTATCGCATCAACCGCGCCGCCGACGATGCCGCCGGCCTCGCCATCAGCGAAAAGATGCGCGCCCAGATCAAGGGCAACAAGCAGGCCCTTCGCAATGCCCAGGACGGCATCTCGATGCTCCAGACCGCTGAAGGCGCCATGGACGAAGTCCACGCCATCCTCCAGCGCATGCGCGAACTCGCCGTCCAGGCTGCGAACGGCACCTACTCCGACAATGGCCCGGAACGCACCAGCATCGGCGAGGAAATCGTCCAGCTCCGTTCCGAAATCGACCGCATCGCTTTCAGCACCGAATTCAACGGCCAGAAGGTCCTCACCGGCGCACTCTCCAGCGTCTCCGCTGGTGTCGCCGGCACCAACTTCATCCAGGGCGAAACCATCGGCTATGCCCAGGCGGGTGCCACCGGCACCCACCTCGTCTCCGGCGATGCGCTCCCTTCGGGCGGTACCCGCACCGCCACCTTCGCCACCGCACCGGCCGGCGACTACACCTTCGTAAACAACGGCGGCATCCTCGAAATGCACCTCGGCAGTGCCACGGGCACGCTCGTTGGCACCGCCGCCGGCTTCGGCTCGGGCTCCACGATTGCCGGTGGCTCCGCGGGCACCGTCACGTTCACCAACGGCTTCCAGCTCGGCATCACCACCGATGCCGCGGCCTACTCCTGGGCTGCCTTCCTCGGCGATATGGCCGTCGGCGGCAACCAGAATCTCTCCATCAATGGCCTCACCGGCACAACGCTTACCGCCACCACCGCACGACCCCAGACCTACACCTTCACCTCTCCCGCCGCTGGTCAGCTGACCCTCACCGGCGCCGATGGCACCTCGCAGACACTGAACATCGCCGACCTTGTCGCCGATGAAACCCGCACCCTCGACTTCAACCAGCTCGGCATCTCCATGACCCTGCAGACCGGCCCCGCCGGCCTTACCGCCGCCCAGGCCGTCACCGATCTCACCGGTGCGACGAACAACACCATCATCATTAACGGCACCGGCAACACCTCAACCCTCCAGGTCGGTGCAAACGTCCCCGATACCCTCTCGCTCCAGTTCGTCAGCATGCTCAGCGAAAACCTGGGCTCCGCCGCCTACAAGCTCGGCGGCTCCACTGGCCTCATCACCACCCTCGGCGACCAGGTCGTTCGCACCATCCAGGATTCCCACGACCTCATGAGCGCCCTCGATGGCGCCATCCAGACCCTCAACAGCCGCCGCGGCACCCTCGGCGCCGCCCAGAACCGCCTCGAACACACCATCAACAGCCTCGGCGTCGCCGTCGAAAACCTCACCGCCAGCGAAAGCCGCATCCGCGATGCCGACATCGCAGAACTCTCCAGCGACCTCGTGTCCGCCAACATCCTCCAGTCCGCCGGTGTCTCGGTCCTCGCCCAGGCGAACCAGACCCCCCAGGCCGTCCTCCAGCTCCTCCAGGGCTAATAACGGTAGGGCCGGGCCGGGTCTGACACCTCAGACCTCGAACCCCAAACCCCGCGATCGACGCCGCTCTCCGAGTGAAGAAAGGAGGCTCCCCACGGAGCCTCCTTTCTTCGTGTCCCCTGATTCCACCCCCACGCCCTCCGAGCCGCGACTGCCAGGAAGCGGCCACACCCCACCAACCCGCGAATCCGGATAGGCATTGAATCCCTTCTCCCGTAGCGGGAGAAGGGGCAGGGGACGAGGGACCGACGCGACACCCCGCATCCTCCGAGCCGGCGGGGCACCCTCACCCCAACCACAACACACCCCACCAACCCGCGAATCCGGATAGGCATTGAGTCCCTTCTCCCGTAGCGGGAGAAGGGGCAGGGGATGAGGGAACGACGCGACCCCTCCGCATCCTCCGAACCGGCCGGCCCCCTCACCCCAACCACAACACACCCCACCAACCCGCGAATCCGGATAGGCATTGAATCCCTTCTCCCGTAACGGGAGAAGGGGCAGGGGATGAGGGACCTCCTCCACCCAACACCCCTCCGAGTCGCGACTGCCAGGAAGAAACTCCCGCTCGCAACAACTCCCTTCTCCCGTAGCGGGAGAAGGGGCAGGGGATGAGGGGAATTCCCGAACCCGGCTCACCTACATCCGAGCAGTTCACCCGCCTGCCACCGCCCATCCTCCTCCCCTCCACCCTTTACCCCCGTTTCTTCACCCTTGTACTCCCTCCGTATCCACGTCTGTACCCCTTAGGCCGGCCTTCTTTCGCGATAAACATCGTGTCAGACCTGTCCAAATCCACCAGAGGGACGGGGCGCCGGCAATACCGGCGAAAGTCGAAACAAGGGGACTAAAGAAGTGTCTTCAATCGTCACCAACGTTGCTGCCCTCAACGGTCAGCGCAACCTCAACAGCACCAGCATGAAAATGGGCAAGGTGCTCGAGAAGCTCTCCAGCGGCTACCGCATCAACCGCGCCGCCGACGACGCAGCCGGCCTCGGCATTTCCGAGAAGATGCGCGCCCAGATCCGCGGCAACAGCCAGGCCATCCGCAACGCCCAGGACGGCATCTCGATGATCCAGACCGCTGAAGGCGCGATGGACGAAGTCCACGGCATCCTCCAGCGTATGCGCGAACTGGGCGTCCAGGCCGCGAACGACACCTACGATTCCGCCGCCCGCACCTCGATCGGCACAGAACTCGTGCAGCTCCGCTCGGAAATCGACCGGATCGCCAACGCCACCAGCTTCAACGGCCAGAACCTCCTGACCGGCACCCTCACCGGCTCCCTCGGCGGCGCCACTGGCACCGACCTCGTCGTCAACGACGCTGCTGCTGGCGCCATCGCCTCCCAAATCGAAGTGGCTGGCGCCAAGGCCGGCACCTACACCTTCACCTACGCCGCCGCCACCGATACCCTCACGCTGACCAACGCTTCTGGCATCGCCCAGAACCTGACGCTCGGCGCGATGGCTGCCAACGGCACCCAGACCCTGGACTTCAGCCAGCACGGCATCAAGATCACCCTGAACAGCTCGGCAGGTGACACCGCCGACAACATCGGCGCTGCCCTCGCCGCCGCCGCGAACGACACCCTGGTCGTGACGGGCACCGGCTCGGCCGCCCTCCAGGTTGGCGCCAACACCACCGCCTACGACTCGATGAACATCGCGTTCAACGACGTCCGCGCGACGGCCGCGACCGGCCTCAACCTGACCACCGGTGGTGGCGTGGACTGGACGTCCTCGGCGACGATCGTGGCCTCGAACACGGCCGCCCAGGCGTTCATCAACCAGATCGACACGAGCATCACCACGCTCAACACCCGCCGCTCCGACCTCGGTGCCGCGCAGAACCGCCTCGAGCACACCGTGAACAGCCTCGGTGTCAGCGTCGAGAACCTGACCGCATCCGAGAGCCGCATCCGCGACGCGGACGTTGCCGAACTCTCCACCCAGATGGTCAGCAACCAGATCCTCCAGCAGGCCGGCACCGCCGTCCTCGCTCAGGCCAACCAGGCCTCCCAGTCCGCCCTCAGCCTCCTCCGGTAATTCCGGTCGAGACTCACTTCGAAGGGGCCGCGCTCATCGAGCGCGGCCCCTTCATTCGTTTACACCGTGAAGCGCTGCGTTAGCGCGCCGTCGCTACTCCGCTGCTGATCGAACCGGTCCCCCGTCACCTCTCCGATGACCTCTGGCCAGAACTTCTGAGCCACCAGGTTCGCCGGGTGCTCGTGCACAATCCACTTTCCTGGCAGCGCCTTCAGCACCTGTTTCACCGCTTCACGCCCAACGCCGCCACGCCGGAACCGCTTCATCACGAAGAACTCCGACATCACGTTGGCCCCATTCACCGTCCGAACCATCGCGAAGCCCGCCAGCGCTCCATCCACGCGGATGAAATACGGATGGCGCTCCTCGCCCTCGGCTGGCGCCCAGTACTCGTCGAAGTACCGGTACGCGAACACCGCCTCGTCATTCATCTCCATCGCATCGAATTCCGTGAAGTCATAGATGTACATCTGCAGCAATCGCCACAACACCTGCTTCTTCGCGAGCGGCACAAGTTCGATCGAAACGGTCACTCAGGCAGCCTTCCGTCCTCGCGCCAACACCCGCTTGAAGGCATAGAAGTACGGCGACCTCATTCCAAGCTCGGCCAGCAGCCGCTCGCGATATCGCGCCAGGTACTGCTCGAACAGCTCTGCCGGCATCCGCCGTTCATAATCCGTCAGCAGCGAGCCCTTCACCCACTCGACAACCCCGTCAGTCGATTCCAGGTGATGCCCATAAACTTCGAGCCGCACCGTTAACTCTCCGAACCCAAGCCCGTCCAGGATCTCCGCGTACCGTTCCGGAGGAAGCACCGGCCACTCCCGCGAATACCCCTTGAGCGCCGTCGCAAACGGCTCCTCCCGCGCGACTGCGTGTGCCACCAGGTGCGAAGGATGGTCGGCGTTCGCGGGCACCTGGAAAGCCAGTTGTCCCCCGGCTTTCACATGCTCCGCAATTGCCGGGATGAGTTCTTCGTGCCCGTTGATCCATTGCAGAGCTGCGTTCGAAAACACAATGTCGAACTCGCCGTCGAACTTCGTGATGTCACCCTGCTCGAACGTGAGACCGTTCCCCGCCTGCCCGGCCGATTTCGCCAGCATCGTCTCTGAGCTATCGAGGCCGAGGGTTGTCTTCACCTGGGTCTTCGCATGCATGTCGCGCGTCAATTCGCCGGTCCCGCAGCCGAGGTCGATCGCCGTCCCGCCCGGACACGGCTCCACCAGCCCAAGCAGGTCATAGAATGGCTTGCTCCGCTCGTCGCGAAAACGATGGTATTGGTCGGGGTTCCAGGGACTTGTCATCAGGAGGCTCCTTCTCGCCGCGCACCATCGCGGCGGCTGAAGCCCTTTCCTTACTGGCCTGCTCCGCGACTCCCGCATGGGGCCGTTGGGCTCGGAGCCTGGCCCGGCTACTCTAACCCACTGCCGCGAACTCCGTCAGCTATCTACTTCACAATCCCGCGCCCGCGCAGCTCCGCCACCTCGGCCGTGCCCATCCCGAGCCACTCCGCGAAGACGTGATCGGTGTCTCCACCGTGCTCCGGCATCGCTCTGCCAACCACTGTCGGCGTCCCCGAAAGGTGCAGCGGCGAATTCGGCAACTTCAGTGCCCCGGGCTTCCCGTAGGGCATCGGCACATCCACGAGCATCTGTCGTGCCGCCACATGCGGGTCGTCGAACAGGTCCGCCACGCTGTTCACCTTCCCGATGGCGCAAACATTCGCGGGTTCGATCAGGTTGAACCACTCATCTGTCGGCCGTTCGCAAAGCACTCCGCACAACTCCGACTCGAGCGTCTCAACATTCTCGAGCCGTGCCCGGTTTGTCAGATACCTCTCGTCCAGCGCCATGTCATCCCGCCCGATCAATGCGCAAAACAGTTCCCACTCCTTCACGTTCGCAATCACGATCCACCCGTCGCTTGTCGGATACGGCCCAAACGGTGCGACCAGCGGATGCCTGCTTCCTTGCCGTGTCGGGTTATCCCCAAACGCCGAGTGTCGAACAATCGCGTTCTCGCACAGCGCGATCTGCGCCTCCATGAGCGAGACATCCAGCAGTTGCCCTTCGCCCGTAACGTCCCGCGCCCGCAGCGCCGCCAGTATCCCGATGGTCAGGTACAACCCGGCGGTCATGTCGCCAATACTCACCCCGATGCGCATCGGCGGCCCGCCTGCATCGCCGTTCAGCGACATCGTCCCGCCCATCGCCTGCGCCACCGCATCTACCGCTGCCATGCTGCTGTACGGCCCCGTCTGCCCGAACCCGCTGAGCGCCGCGTACACCAGCCTCGGGTTTTCCTCGCGCAGCACGGACCACCCGAGGCCCAGGCGCTCCATTGTCCCCGGCCGAAAGTTCTCGCAAAGCACATCCGCGCTCCGGGCCAGCCGCTTCACCAGCGCCTTCCCCTCCGGCGCCTTCAGGTCGATAGCGATTCCCAGCTTCCCCCGGTTCGGACTGAAAAAGAACGTCGAAATCCCGTCGTGATACGGCCCGAACCCGCGTTCTTTTTCGTGCGTCTCCGGGTACTCCACCTTCACAACCTCCGCCCCCAGGTCGGCCAGTTGCATCGTCGCGAACGGCCCCGCCAGCGCCCACGTGAAGTCCAGCACCCGGATTCCCTCAAGCGGCCCGTTCACAGGAGCAGGCTGCTCCGGAGGTCTTCGGGAACCTCGGACTCTAAGGCTGGGAATACGTCGATCAGTCGGCGAAGGTCGGCCAGGTCTTTCAGCCGCTTCCTAGCCCGCCGAGAGGGCTCCGCCGCCGCCGCAAGTTTGAGCCGGAACATGGCATGCCCAAGGTCCGCTCTGGAAAGTGCCACGTCCAGGTCCTGAGTCACCACGGGATCGGAGTACGCGTTCACCGCCACTCCCCCAATCACGCAATACCCGTACCCGGATTCCTCGAGTAGTTGGATGACCCGTTCGAGAAAGTTCGACTTGTCCTGCACCGCAGCCTTCCAGAACGCCAGCGACGACATCACCGAAGCGTACAACATCCGCTCGGCAAATCTGCCGCGTCCGCCTACAAACTCCCCTCTCCCGTGAAGTCGGGAGAGGGGCCGGGGGTGAGGGCCAACTCCTGCACCGCATCCACCGTGAACCCCACCCGCTCTCTGGGCTCCGGCGCCTCGTTCCCACCAGGCATCAGAAACTCCAGCCGCTCGTTCCCGCTGCGCAACACCACGCTCGTCGTATCTCCTCGAAACCCGACCGATTCCACCTCGCCAAAAGCCACGTTCTCGGTGGGCTCGGTACTCATCCGATCGCGTACCCCCGCCCGCAACAACAACGTCACCTCGCCTGACTCACTCTCGACCGGCCCGAACTTTCCGAACGCAGTCTCCACCCACCCGGCCCCGTCCCTCTCGCCAGTCACGATGTTGTCCATCCCCAGGAACCGCGCCACGAACACGGTCTTCGGGTCGTCCCAGATATCCCGCGCCATCCCAACCCGGACGATCTCCCCCGCATTCATGATCGCGATCCGATCCGCGATCGCGAACGCCTCCGCTTGGTCATGTGTTACATAAATCGCAGGCAATCCCAGGCGCTGCAGGATCCCTCGCAGTTCGACCACCAGCCGCTCCCGCAGCCCCCGGTCCAGCGATGCAAGCGGCTCATCCAGCATCAAAAGCCGCGGTTCGGGAGCCAGCGCCCGCGCCAGCGCGATTCGCTGACGCTCCCCTCCCGAAAGCTTCTCGATCGAACGCTTCTCGAACCCGCGAAGGTCCACCAGGGCCAATAATTCCGCCACGCGCTCCGCCCTGCGCGATTTCTCCCACCCCGCACGCTTCAGCCCAAACTCGATGTTCCCCGCGCAATCCATGTGAGGGAAAAGCGCATGGTCCTGGAACATCATCCCGAATCCGCGCCGATGCGCCGGCACATTCCTCACGCTCTCCCCGTCAAACCTGATATCCCCGCCCGATGCCGCCTCCAACCCCGCGACCATCCGCAGCAGCGTCGTCTTGCCGCACCCGCTCGGCCCCAGCAACGCCAGCGTCTCACCCTTCGCGACGTGTCCCGAAACGCCCCGCAGGATCGACTTGCCGTCCGCCTCAAATCGAAGGCCTTCGAACTCAAGGCCGTCCATCAAAAGCCCTGGTCGCGGTCGCCGGCGAGCCAGTCCGCGAAAAAGAACATGCTCGCCGTTACAGCCATTAGGATGGTGCTCATCGCCAGTGCCTGGCCGTAATTCAGCGCCCCCGGCTGTCCGAAATACCGGAATATCGCCACCGGGATTGTCGGATACTCAGGCCGCGAAATCAGCAGCGTCGCGCCGAACTCCCCCATCGAAGTCGCGAAAGCCATCACCCCGGCCACCGCCAGCGCCCCCCGAAGTAGCGGGGCTTCAACCGATAAGAACGTCCGCACCGGCCCGGCGCCCAGCATCGAAGCCGCGTCGCGCAGTCGCGGGTCAAGGCTCCGCAGCCGCGCCCCCACGATCCGCGCGACAAACGGCGCCGCAATCAGCGAATGTGCCAGCACCACAAGCATCGGGCTCTGCCTCAACTCCAGCGGCGGTTCATCGAACGTCACCAGGAACCCGAGTCCCAGCGTCACTGCCGAAACTCCCAGCGGGATTTGCACAACAGATTCCGCGATTCGTGACTTCGACCGCACCGCCCCGATCGCCGCTAAAGTCCCAATCGGCAGCGAAATCGCCGCTGTCCCCAGCGCGAAAGCCAGCGAATTGCGGATGGCCTCGACCGGCGCCACGAACAGCACCTGCCCCCGGACGTTGTCGTCCAGCATCGAGTAGTACCGCAGCGTGTACCCGTCACTCGCGTGGAACGACCGTTCCGCGAGCGCGGCCATCGGCGCCAGCGTAAGCACCACCAGGCCCACCACCACCAGCGTCCCGAAGACCATCGTCCGTCGCGTCCAGCGCGTAACCGGCCGCGCCTCGAAACGCTGCGCCGAAGTCTTCTGCAGCCGCGTGTTCACCACAATCGCCGCGAATGTCACCACCATCTGCACCAGCGCCAGTGCGCCCGCCACCGGCAGCCGGAACAGAAACAGCGACTCACGGTAAATCTCCGTCTCCAGCGTCCCGTACCGCGATCCGCCGAGGATCAGGATCACCCCGAAGCTCGTGAAGCAGAACAGGAACACCAGCGAACCCGCCGCCAGCACAGAGTTCCTCAGGGCCGGAAACGTCACCAGGAAAAATCGGGACGCCGGTCCGGCCCCCAACATCGCCGCCGATTCCTCAACCCGCGTATCCAGCCCGCGCCAGCCGGTCGCGATAATTCGCGCCGCTACCGCCACGTTGTAGAACACGTGCGCCAGCAAAATCGCCCAGACCGTGTTCAACAGTTGAATCGGCGGGTCTTCGACCGCCGGCAACCGCATCAACAGCCCGTTCGCGGATCCGCTTGGCCCAATGAGAGCCGTAAACGCCACCGCCACAACAATCGTCGGCAGCACGAAAGGCACCATCAAAGTCGCTTCGAGCGCCCGTTTCCCGGGGAACGAATGGCACGCCAGCAACCACGCCAGCGGCAGCGCCAGGACAATCGTCAAACCCGCCGAAACCGTCGCCTGCCAGAGCGTGAACCATCCCCGCTCCAGGTAGTACGTCCCGTCGAACAGCGGCGATATTCCGCCCTCCCGCCCGAACGACTCCCGGAGGATCCCTTCGAGCGGGTAAGCAAGGAACACCAGCAGCATCAGGAACGCTGGCGCCATCAACGCCAGCGTCCTCCAGCGCATCCTGTTCGGCGTGTTCAGCGAAGAACTGCCTGCGTCCAATCGTCTATCCACTTGTCCCGATTTTTCGCGATCTCCGAGGCGCTCACGTCGGCCGCCGGCACATCCACCGCCGAAAACTCCGTAAATGCCTCCGGCACCGTCGCGTCCTCATTCACCGGGAACACTGCCATTTGTTCTGGGATGTCTTCTTGTACAGGCACGCTCAGCATGAAGTCGATGAACTTGTGCGCCAGCGCTGCCTTTTTCGTGCCCTTCAAAACACCGATGTACTCCACTTGCCGGAACAATCCCTTGGCCACGAGCAGGTTCGCCGTCGGCGCATCGGGGCGCGGCGGGTCCGCGAAGAGCTGTTCAAAGGCCGGGCTCGTCGCATAGCTCAGCACGATCGGCTGGCTCCCGCCCGAAAGCGAAAAGTTGGTGTAGTAGGCCGTTTCCCAGCCGTCGACCACTTTCAGGTCGTTCGCTCGCATCGCCTTCCACCAGTCGAGGTACTTCGATTCGCCGAAGTAATCCACGGTCGCGATCAAGAACGCCAGCCCCGGCGAAGAAGAAGCCGGGTTCTCCACCACCACCAGCCCCTTGTACTCAGGCTTCGTAAGATCCTCGAGCGTCTGTGGCGGCGCAACGTTCAGCTTCTTCAACGCGTCGATGTCGTAGTTGAAGTTCACGTAGCCATAATCCACCGGCGTAACGACGTTCGCGCCCTCCGCCTGGAATTCGTTCGGCACGCGGTTCAACAGCGGCGATGAGTAACCTTCAAACACGCCCTCATCCAGCGCCCGCGAGAGCAGCGTGTTGTCGACCCCGAAGGCGACATCTCCCTCGGGATTCTTCTTCGTGAGGATCAGCGAAGTAAGCATCGCGCCGGCGTCGCCCTTTGGCAGGAGCTTCACCGTCACACCGTTGTCCGTCTCGAATTGCTTGATCAGGTCCTCGTTCAGGTTGAACGAGTCGTGCGTGATCACCGTCAGGGTCTTTTCGTTGTCGCTCGAACCGCATCCCGCCACAGCCAGTGCCAGCGCTACGAGCAGCCCCCCGGCCACCAGGATCGACAGCAGCCTTCGCATTCGAAGGTCTCCTTCTGCTGCCCGAGGGCTGGTGGGCACTCTCCGGGCACAAAAAAAGGAGCCCGGAAAGCCGGACTCCGCGCACGATTTTCGGCGTGGGATCCGATCGCTTTCCTCCGCACGCATTTCACGTGGTCAGGTTCAAGGGGTCTGATCTCAGCCCGTGAGGGCACCCCCAGCGATCCCGAACAGCATTGAGTTGTTCATCCACAACGCTACACCCCGAAACTGCGCCTCGTCCACCGGTTCGAAACGCACTTCTCACGCAATGTCACGCTCTGGCGACCATCCACGACCTTTTCACAGTCGATAATCCACCCGACGCGCGAGCCAACTCTCGCGTCCCCAGGTGATGATGAAGCGCACGATTCGTTACTGGCTCCACATGTTGATTGCCATCCCCACGGGACAGGACCGGCGAGTCGCGGTCGTCCGTCGCGCCGTCGCCGCCGCGGGCATCATCCTTCTCACAGGCGAAGCCGCCGTAACGTTTCAATTCTCAGGCTCGGTTGGCCTGACGATGATGGTCATGACCGCCGGCCTCGGCGCCTTCGTCTACCGCGGCATCGAATCGCTCGCCCCAAAAAGCAACGTCAGCCCCGAAGCCATGGCCGCCTTCGTCGATGAGCACACCGGTCTTCCCGGGCGTCAACAACTCATCGATACCCTCTCCCGCGATATCGCCCGCTGCGAGCGTTACTCCCACGCTCTCACGCTCTCCGTCGTGAAAGTCAGCCAGTACGAAGACCTTAAATGCGCCTGGGGCGGCGGCACCGCCCGCACCGCCATCGACCATGTCGCCGAAACCCTCCGCCGCATCACCCGTGCCTCCGATTTCCTCTGCCGCATCGACGAATCGACCTTCGGCATCATCCTCCTCCAGTGCAGCGGAAGGCAGGCCTCACTCTACAGCGACAGGCTCTCGCTCGCCGTCAGCAACCGACCCCTGAAGTCCTCCTCCCGATCAAAAGTGCCACTCTATGTCGGCGTCGAAGTCTCAGCCGTCGAATACGACTCGCAACGCTTCCGCGGCCCGCTCGATTTCCTCAGCTTCGCCGGCGGCGAAATCGTCGAACCTCGCCTTGCTCGGCCTCGTACCAGCATGTCCGCCACCGCATCAGACCCCCGCGCCCTGCGTGAACAGCTTGTGAAGGACTACTACCCCGGCGGCGAAATCAAAGACTTCGCCGAGGCCTACCGAGAAGCCCGCACCCGCGACCGCCACGCCGGCTAACACCGCACGCCACCCCGCCCCCAAAGCACCGCGAGCGTAAGCGACCCGCCAATCCCCCCTCCAGCACACCCCCAACACCCCCATCTGAACCACGACTGGCAAGGAACGGGCCGTCCTCGCCCTCCGGCACCACCAATTGTCGCCAACCAAAACCCCTTCTCCCGTAGCGGGAGAAGGGGCAGGGGATGAGGGCCCGCCGCGCACACCAGATTCCCGCCACCCCCACCACGCCGCGCACTCCCCTCTCCCGCGAAGTCGGGAGAGGGGCCGGGGGTGAGGGCGGACAGCACAGGGCCACCACATTGAGACCCTCGCACCCAGTAATCGGACGCCGAAACAACCACCTCGCCCCTCCGGCACCACCAATTCTCGCCAACCAAGACCCCTTCTCCCGTAGCGGGAGAAGGGGCAGGGGATGAGGGCCCACCGCGCACGCAATAAGCGGATGCCGAAACCCACTTGACTCGGCTCGCCCTACCGCCGGCCGGCGCTCTCACCGCTCATCAAGCCAAGGCGCGACTGCCAAGGAGCGCTACACCCTCATCCCAGCCACCAAAGCGCTTCGACGCCCAGGGGAGGCCCATCCACAACGTTCTCCTTCTCCGCCATCTGAGCCGCGAGCTGCCGAAACAACCACCTCGCCTCCCCCCGGCACCACCAATTCTCGCCAACCAAGAACCCCTTCTCCCGTCGCGGGAGAAGGGGCAGGGGATGAGGGCCCACCGCGCACACCAGATTCCCGCCACCCCCACCACGCCGCGCACTCCCCTCTCCCGCGAAGTCGGGAGAGGGGGCCGGGGGGTGGGGGCACACAACGCCTGTCCACCACGTAGAGCACCGCGCACACAGAAATCGTACGCCGCAACTTCCACCTCGCCCCCCCCGGCACCTCCAG
>JBFWUX010000013.1:0-23720 GCA_050247055.1 Dehalococcoidia bacterium | reverse complement strand
CGACGTGCTGCAGCGTCTGCCGACGCTGCTCAACACCCAGCTCGACGAACTGCTGCCGCATCGCTGGACATCCGCGCAAGCCTGAACCCCTGCTTGCCGTCAAGGTGGGCCGGCCAGACGCTCACCTACGTCGAGAACAAGCGTCGTGCCAAGGATGGTCTTGGCCTCAAGGCACGCACCCGTGCCGACTACCTGGCGATGGTGCAAGGCGCCCGGAAGACGGAGAAGGGAACACGTCAGGCGGCAGGCTTCCTGTACCCGATCGCAAAGACGCCGCTCACGGAAATGACCGCCAGCGACATCCGCGATGCGTACGACGCCGCAGTCAAGAAGTCGCCGCGACGCGCAGAGTACGCGATGCAGGTGCTGCGCGCGGTGCTTCGGTGGCACGGGATTATCGTGCCGGACAACCCACTCGGTCGTGAGACCGCGGGCCGTGATCGGATCACGATCTCAGCGTCGCGCGGCGACCCGTCGCCGATCCCGCCGGAACTGCTGGGCGCGTGGTGGCGCGCCGCGGGCATCGCGCCGTCGCAGCTGGCGGCCGACTACTACCGGTTTCAGCTGTTGACTGGGTGTCGAGGCATCGAGATCCACGGGCACAAGTTGCACGGCTACCCGCCGCTCACGGTCGGCGATGTCGATCAGCGAGCCGGCAGAGTTTTGCTGCGCGACACGAAGAACCGTGCAGATCACAAGCTGCTGCTGTCCACCCAGGCGCTCGAGATCGCGACGCGCAACTGCAAGGGGCGCAAGGCCGAGGAGCCGCTCTTCCCGATCGTCGATGCCAGAAAGACGCTGGCTTGGATCAACGACCGGGCAGGAACGAAGGTCCAAGGGCATGGTCTGCGGGCGACGTTCGCGAGCATCGCCGAGGAACTGGTGTCGTCGGCACTGCTGAAGCGCATGTTGAACCATGCTACGGTGGGTGACGTGACGCTTGGGCACTACGTGGCCAAGAGCGAGGCACAGCTGCGTGCCGGGTGGCAAGCGGTCGCGGACTTCATCGAAGCGGAAGCGTCCAAGGAAGATCAGCCGGCGCCGTCACAGTCCTTCAATTTCAGCCGGCGAGCGCAAGGAAACGGCAGGGGGCAGGAGATTGCGACGCGTCGTAGCATCTCTCCCTGAGTGGGGGCACCTTCAGGCGAAGGTTCCAGTTCGCGGCCCAAATCGGAAATGGCCTAACGACTTCCGTGTGGCCCGGCTATGGCTTCTGCCAAGACCCTCCCCAACCTGTTGCCTGGATTCCTGAAGGAAGAGGATCCTTGACACCACATGTGGCTAGCGCGAACGAGATGATTGTGTTCGAGTTGCGGAGTTCGCCTGTGCCAACTGTGTAGGGCAAACAGGACTTGCCCGCTGTTTGCATCACCTGCATCAGGCAGGTTGCGATCACGCAGGACTTCTTACCGTCTGCAGTGGTTGTGATGTCCGTCACCCCCGCTGGCGCCGCTACGTTGCCGTCAGGCGAGAACACCGCAACGCCGCTCGCGTCCACCCCCAGCCTGCCATGGGGTCCAATGTACGGAACGACCACACCCCAGTCGGTGTTCACAGAGCAACTGAACGGATTCCCGACCGGCCCCATGCCTGGACTTGACGGGCCCCTGTGGGTCGGCCCGCCGCGAAGCTCCAACTTTGATCCACTCGGCTGCGTGACGACAAGGTACCCGTGCTTGTCTTCGAAGCCTTCCCCTATCGCTGGCTTGAAAGCCAATGTGATCTTGCAAGCCTCTGGCGCGCCCGAAATCGCGGGCGGCTTTGTGGCTTGGTTCTTCTCGGCCACAGTCACGGCATCACCGGTAGAACAAACTGCCAATGCGACCAGCCCTGCCAAAACTGACGTGAATCGCATCGCCTACCTCCTCTTGTCGACGCTGCACACTCTGCGCATGGTTTCACTAAGCATCAAGACTTTTCGATCAACCAGAGTCTGACCTTTCCACCGAACATCTTGTACGTGATCTCACTGCCGACCTTCCAGGAGAGCTCTGCGGTATAGGGGCCGGGATCATCGGGAACACCGTCAACGCACATGTTCTTGGTGAGGTTTTTCACCTTAACCGCGCTGTTCAGGATCAGGAGCTTCTGATTCGAGTTCGGTGGGCCGTCTTTGCCGAGAATCGTGAAGATGTGGCCGGCCGTGTAGCTGTCCCCGCTGATTTTTGTCGCCGATGCGAGCGTTGCGTCCTTGATGACAGCACCGAGCAGGAAGGTCTGCGGCACGGCGCTAGCTATTGCGACACCGGAGCGCTTTCCCGCTTCTTCCCCAACGCTGGCCACGTCGACGTCCTTGAACACTAGTTTGTACTTGCCACCAGTAAAGCTCTCGAAGCCAGCTCGGATGTGGTCGTGGTTGACGCTGGCAGCGCCTGCGGCCTTCTTGATCTGCTCGCGGATCGCCAATTCAATCGCTCTCAACTGCGAGGCAGTTTCTACCTTGTAGTTGGGGTCGCGCTTGAATGCAAGTGCAAGGCCTAGAGCATACGACTGGCATGTGCTGCTGAGCGCCTGACCCGTTGGTGTTACGGCAAATCCAGGGTTCGCCAAGACGCCCCCTGAAACGACCAACGCCGCTACTGCGCCCAGGGTATGTGTCGCGACCTTAATCATAGTAGCTAGGCTTTCTCGCGGACGAGTGGAATGTAGGCCATGAATCGAGGTCCGGTCTCGACCAATGGTACTTTCAGTTCTATTTCTGCAGTCAGTTCGCGAAGCGGTGTCACGCCGTCCTTTTCCCAGTAAGAAATCGGACGCATTCGCTCCACCTCTTCGATGAACACCGCGAACCGATTGCCTGGGTCCAGAGGGTTCTCGGCAAGCATGAACGTGTGGGTCCAGGACAACCCTTCATTCGTTCGGCGAGGTTGCTGGTCTTCATTGCTCCTTCCGCTGTTCCAAACCCCGCTATCCCAGACGAGTTCCGTGCCATCGGAGCCCGTTACGACGCTTTCGCCTGGCTGCTCCAAGCCAGTTGTGTCATCGCGGCGCACCAGTCTCATGCGGATGATCGGACGATGCCGCTGGAGGGTTGCCGGGCCCTCCTCACTCGGCTCCTGTATCGCTCCATCTCTACCCGCACTCAGGGAGCCACGCCCTCGGACCTCGACCTTTACGGGGTATGTGTTGTTCCGCACCCGGTCGAAGGTAATGCTGACGGTGCGGCGAGGCAAAAGCTGAACCCACTCCACGACCGGTTCCGAGACTTGGAGGTCCGGATGTGCGTGAGGCTGATATCGAACAAGGCCTAGGCGAACAAACGGGTACGGCAAGTCCAGTGGATCGATGTCGATGTCGACATACCATTGCTCGTCACGCCACTCAAACTTTGGCTGATAGGTGAGCAGTGAAACGGTGAGGAATCGGTCTTCGACCTTCGATGGGTCATCGTCTCCGCTAGGCACAGGCATTCGAACCTTTGATACCAGTTCCGCCCGGGCGGCACCACCGCTCACTGATGGGACCAAGTCGCGGAACGCTTCCAGAGGCATGAACCAGCCCTGCGGCGTTGGTCCCTTCCGAATCGGGTCCGATCCCCAGCGGCTGATGTAGGCGCCACCTTTGCCGAGCGAAGCGTCAGAGAAATCAGTCCACAACTGGTCCTTCGTTCCGTCTATCGTGGTTGCGACATTCCCGGCTAACTGCGCGTTGTGCCGCTCGGTGAGATCGTGCGGCCAGACAACGAGGCCTAGGCGCTCATCTTCGCCGCTGGAGAACCACGGACGCTTCAGGCGCAGACGGATGCGGCAGTGGCGTTCGACATGTATAGACCCCGACGCCACGGGCTGCGGCCAGACAAAGGTTGGAACCAGCGTCTTTGGATCGATTCTGTCGGGCCGCTTCATCGAGGGAATCCAAATTTCCTGCGTGTTCTCCGAACGTCTGGTCCTTTGCTTCGGGCGTTGGCCGAGAACCTCGCCCATTTCTGAATCGAAGCGAGAGTAGGCTGTCATGGAAAGCGTCACTCGGCGGGCTTTCGTATCGTCAAAGATATGACGGGCGGACTGCGGACGTAACTCAATCTCTGCGCAAGGATCTTTGTCGCAGGATGCCGGGCGCACAGTCTTCCTTGCGATCAAGATATCCAAGGGTTCGAGCGTGTCCACCCGACCCGATTGGGTAGACGGTTGCTCCAGCTTGTCGATACGCAGCATACAGACCGACTTGCAGGGTAGCGTCACGTTTCCTTCGCGGTCGACTTTGAAACCCCAGGTTTCCTCGGGGTTCGAAGGGAACTCTCCGCGCACTCGTTGTGCATCACTCATGCGACGGGATGGGTCGTCGAATCGCCCATGGGCTGGAAAGGGCATGCTTCCCTCGATCTCAAGCCCACTGGTGGTGTTGAGTTCAATCATCACTGTACCGCCGAGCAGAACGTCCGTGGCTCCATCTGCTTTGGCGGGATCGCCGGCTGACTTGGCGTCCGTCCCAGTGGGTATCCAGTCCTTGGGCCAACCTTCGCCAGCCCAACTCGAAACGGGATTCTTGCTGACCCAAGCCAGTTGCTGCACAACGTCTCGGAAGTGAGTGCGAAGCGGCCGAATCGGCGAGTGAAGTCCATCCGTCTCGATAAAGCGCGGTGCTTGCTGCGGACGGGATACCGCGTGCATTACGCGCGTAGAGCACCAACTGGAAATCTCGGGATTCGGGCGCTTCAGCATGGCGCCATGAAGGGCCTGTCCCAATCGGAGCAACTGCGCGATGGAGGGTAGGTCTAGGCCTCCACTGCCGCAGAGTAGCGATTGCTTCTCTCCCACCGGGCCGGCGTCTTTCGGAAGGTGCCCGCTACATAGCTTCGCGAAGCCCTGCGCCAATTCATCCTTCGACGTCTGACTGCCCTCTGAGCCGCAGATGCTAGCCGCACAGACGAGGGCTGCCGACTCCACCACGTCAAACCAGCGAGTGAGCGTTGCTGCGTCCGCTACGCACCAGCTGACCAGGTCGAGATCCTCGCCAGGGGCCAGCATTACCCTGACGCGCAAAGTAGGCACGCCTGCAGAGGTTGGCTTCCAGTTTGCAAGATTCGCCGGTCGGAAGCCGTTGGTGGTGCTCAACAAGCCGACGTCCTGAGCCGGATCGTGGAGCAGAATGCTTTGAGTCGCCGGGCTCGTTCGCTTGGCAGCAACAACTTCGAGCAGGACCACAGCTGCATGTGGGTACGGTAGTTTGCCCCCCGCATACAGGTCGATCGACAACGGCTTGCCGGGAAGCCATGCGCAATCGCCAAACCGAGAGCGCGCGGCGAGCACCATGCCTTTTGCCGCTGGATCCGGATAGTATGGAAGCTCCCGCACCATAGATGAATTCCTGAGTGGCGCGGGCTTCAGCTGGAATACGGCATCGCGCCGGTCTGCGTTGGCAGGTGGGATCTTTGCCACGGCTCCGGAGCCATCGAGCAGCGGGAATCCTCCATGCTCGCACTCGAAGTCGACTCCCGGGAGGCCGTCGTCGGGTCGGCGTGCGTTTGAGTGATCGAAAACGCCATGCCAAGCTGCGAACACCTGTGGTACCACGGGCGCTACCAGAACCCTGTGCGCAATATCGGTATTGAAGATGAAGTCCTCGGCGTTTGAGGAGGACCGAACGATTGCCGTTGGGGCCGTTGGCAACTCGCGGCGACCGCTTTTCCGCAAGGCATCGAGGTCTGTCTTCGCCAGGGTGAGCAATGGCGCTTCAATGCGTTCATGACGAAGAAAGCGGCGGGCGCTTTGCTTGCGATCCGGAATGGCCAGCCCGCCCTGCATGGCCGTGTTGTATGCGTTGGCCGCACGCGATATCGGCAGCGCTATGCCCCCGGCGAAAACGGGTCTAAGGCCGAGGCGATACCGCCAGCCGAGACGAAGTGCAGGCGGGCATGACTTTCGGTCCGTTGGAAGGTCGTACGCAATATTGATCCCGAGGTCGTGGCGCGCATCGATGTTGACAACTGACGGTCGGCACTCGATTCCAAGCGGGTCTCCCCGCCACTCTGCCGTCGTCTCCTCAGCAAAACCGATCCTTTTTTTGGACTCCTTGAGGGACAGCACGCGAGTCGGCGCATTCACCTGTCCGGCCAGCAATGTCTGCAGTGCTTCGTTGGCGTCGCCCGGAAAGCACGCCGCCAAAACTTCGTCAATCCACAGTTGTCCCGGATACTTTGGGTCAGTGAATTGCACCTTGCGATTGTTCAAGGCGCGCCACTCGAAGTTTTGCTGCTCGGCTCTTGGCACACCGATATCCATTCTGTAGCCAGTGCACAAGTCGCCGGCGTACAGCACGGCCCCCTTTGGTTGACGAAGCAAACGTTCAAGCGTGACAGATTCGTCGATGGCATGAGCCTGCCGCGCCCGATCGACGAGTGCCAAGCCCAATGTTCGAAGCGTCGGGCGGCAATCGGAGGAGGGTGGGCGACCTCCTGCCAGCGCGGCATGGTCGCAGCAAGCAGCTTGTATCTCCGACTCGACGGCTATGGGGTCTAGCGTCATGATGTCCCACCGCGGGCCTTCGCACATCATTGCGCCCAAATCTACGACGCCGTCACGCAGGCTGACCACCGCGCGGAGGGCTGGATCACTGCAGGCAGCCGTGTCCGCAATCCTTAGCTCGATCTCCTCGCGCGTGCAGGGCCAGAAGTGTGCTTCACCCAATGCGTCGGTAGGTACTGACGGCAGGCTCAACTTCGCCGCTGTCCACAAGTATGGGG
Organism: Dehalococcoidia bacterium; assembly: GCA_050247055.1. Taxonomy (GTDB): domain Bacteria; phylum Chloroflexota; class Dehalococcoidia; order Tepidiformales; family Tepidiformaceae; genus Amarobacter. The sequence continues at coordinate 17,038 of JBFWUX010000013.1, read as the reverse complement.
ACGCTCCGGTGCCCTTGAAATCGGCGCCGATGAACATATAGCGGGACTTGGCGGCCGATACGGTCGATGTGTTGGGAACACAATCGTCGTCGAAGCTGGTGCTCTGGGATGGTGACTCCAGCCACTCACGCAGGCCGTTCCGATCGAGGTGGATCTCCAGGTCGACCGTCATGTCGAAGAGCCGTTGCAGGGCGGGCTGGGAGTGCAATCCCATCAGTCGCCGAGCAGCTGCTTCAGCAGGCGTGGGCGCGGGCTGATTCTCTGGGACATCATCGTCCCCTGATCCCTGCAACGTCGACGCCGTGTGGAGATTGCGCAATCGATTCTGAGCATCCGCCACGGCTGCGACACTTGGCGTTGCGATACTCTGCGCTAGCTGACTGGGCGGCGAAGCTAGGCTGGTTTCGCATAGCCTAGACTTCAGTGCGCTGACGGGATCGGGCGACTTGAAGTAGCCGGTCTGCCTGTCTCGGAATGCTGTGGCTTGTTGGAGATCTTTCGCCAAGCTGGCCAGGACGCGATCTGCTTCTTCTTTTGTGGACGTCTGCGACGCTCCCGCAGGTGCCGCGCAGAGTGGCTCGCCCGAAGAGCCCATCCAGGGTTCCTGCCCGCAATAGTCCCAGCCCGGACCGAAAGCGGACTTTTGCATTGGATCAGCGTGCGGCATTCGCATCAAGGCGTCGCGGGCGCGCTTCAACGAAATGAGCATTGCCGCTTCCGAGCGTGGCATCGATACGATGTCTGTCGGCTCGTCATCCGTAGGTGCAGCGCCGCCGGGAGGGGACAGTGCGTTCAGCAGTTCTGCCCAGGGGTCGCCTTCGGCGTTGCAAGGTGCCATCACGCGCTTCCAGAGATCGACCACCTTATCTGCGTGGCGTCCGTCGCGTGGTGCTCGTCCACGTCGTACCCATGACACCGTAGGCTGTGGCGACAAAGGATCGGGCTGCCGTGGTTCGGGACGCTTCCCATGCTCCACCTTGATGGGCGAAATGCGGAGCTGCAAGGCGTTGATCACTTCAGGCCCGATCAGCTTCGGCCATTCGGCGATGGATATTGCTGGCCCCCCCGTGCCCTTCGCAGGCATCAGGACAAGGGTCACGCGCAACCACCACCCGTCGGCGCGTCGAACCGCACCGGATGCGACCACTCTGGGTACTACATTGCACAGGTGGACCTGGGAGTCTTGCCCAGTCTTGGTATCGGCCATCCTCAGACCTCCTGCACCAGGGTGCCATCGAAATAGTTGCGATAGGTACGCCAGTCCTCGGACTGCGAAACCGCACGGCTGGTCAGCCTCGCGTCGTAGCACTCTTGGGCGACTGTCGAGGTGGAAGCTCCGATCGGGAGGTATGCCACCGGTTGAAGCCAACGGCTGTCGTATGAAGCGCGGGCAAAGCGAGTTTCAGTGTGGTCTATCAAGAGGTTTGCCGCCGTCTTCTCCTTCGGCTTACTTTCCTTTTTCGCAACGGTCACGTGGAACTTGATCTTGGCAAAGCCCACTGAAAAGGAGTAGCTGAAGGTCGCCTGACCCGCCATGCCTTGCCCACTGTCTTGACGCATCCGTACGGCGAGCGAAGCTGCGATGCCGAAGCACGCCACATTCGCAGACCCACCGCAGAAAAACAGTCCGTCCATCTCCTTCTGGTTGCGAATGAATATGCCGGTCGTTATTCGCCCTTGTCCTTTCAATGGACCGAAACTAAAGGCGCCGACGCCGCCGAACTCGAACGAAAGGTCGAAGCCCGTAATCCGCTCGCCGTCGGATTGCAGCTGTACGAATCCCCCCCCACCGTAAGGCGCGACCGAGATTAGGAAGGGCGCGTCACGCCGGCCAAGTTGAGCAGTGAAGACAGGTTTTCCATCGTTGAACGGCAACACGCAACCAACGCCTAGGCTTACGTTGCTGAATGACATCGTTCCAAACGAGATGATGCCGAGATTGATCGAATAGCCTGCCTGGATGCCGGATAAGCCTGGCAGGGTGTCGAGGTAGAAGCCGTCATCGCTCTTGGGTACCAGAAAGCTCTGAAGCACCTCGAGGAAGCTCACCGCAGGGCCCAGCTTGATCGTCTTGAGCTTCATCGCGAACTTCGGCGGCGACCCGTTGAGCGATTCAAAGATCGTCTCGCTGAACGTCAGACGCGCAACTTCGAAGCCAGGCAATAGATTCAGAGTAATGGGTGCAAGCCGGCCCTTCATCGTGACCCTTGGTGCTGTGTCAAGCAGCCCTACGGACGCCTCAGTTTCGATCTCCAGATGTTGCTTTCCGGGATCAGCTTCTTCGAAGCTGAAGAAGTCGCCGTTGTCCAGGTTCGTGCCAAGCTTGTAGCGTGTTGAGCTCCTGACCGGTACCAGCTGCTTGAGCTGATCCTCAAGGATGCGGCGCGGCGTATCCAGGTCTACCAGATTGGAGAGATCGCCGCTGAGAACGGTCTCGCTCAGCGAACCGACACCAAGCACCAATCGGATCGCCGCAGACCTCTTCTGCACTTCCTCTAGTAGTTCCCTGGCCTCCGACAATCGCCGCGCGTACTCCTCTTGCGTTGTGGGCTCTGCTTGGTCGACCAGCGCCTTCAGCCTTCTTTGTTCGGCGAGAAGGTCTGCTGCTGCCACGTTGATCGGCGAGCCTTCGGCTAGCGGACGCCCGAGTATCTTTGCAAGGATCTTGTCGATGAAGCCATCAGACCCCTTCGGCAACTGATCCTTGAGGGCAAGCCATGCCGTGTAGACAGCCGAGTCAACCGCCTCGGCGCCCCGCAGGATTGGGAGGGTCGTTTCCCAAGCCAACTTCACCAACTGCGCAGCAACTTGCGACTCGGCGGTCAGTGTCGCGGATAGCATCTGGCGAACGGCAAGTTCGATTTTCGACGTGGTCGACACCAAGTCTTCGACTAGCGGTACGCAGTCGAGGACACGCTGCATGTATTGCTCACCTGTTGTCAACCCCGCCTTCTCCAGGGCAAGGCTGTCAAGCGTGTCCACGTACTCCCTCGCCAGTACGTAGATGCCTCGGCCCGGATCCTTGATTGCCCGCACGACTGCTCCAGCCTCTTGGCCCAATCGCGCGGCAGGCAGCTGCCTATGGAGTTCTTCGAGCCCCTTCAGCAGTGTGCCCAACTCGGCACGCCGGCCTTCACCGAACCCGACAAAACCGGTGACTCGGTCCCAGATGCCCGGTGGATCGACTTCGGCAGTGGCCCCCAATAGCGTGGTCTGAGCCACCCACGGCAGCAATGCCTTGGCGGTAGCGGCCAGTGCGAGTCCACATTCCTTCCAGATCGCTTCAATCGTGTCCGCTGACAAGGTCGGATCAACTGGCGAAGTCTGGAGGATCTCCTTGAGGCTCCGTGAATCATCACGCAATCCTCGCAGCGCCTCTGTGGTGGACTGCAGCACAGCGCTACGTGCGGCCTCGAGGCGAGGCAACAGTGACAGTGCTTCCCGTGCAACCGGTGCGCACACGGTCTGTGGCCACTTGGCGTTGGGAGCGAAGTCGCGACGTATCCTCGTCACTTCGTCCGCATTGCGACACAGATTTCGCAGGCTAGCGTCTAGTCCGCTTGCAATCTTGGCTAACTGTGCATCAATGCTGTCCAGCCACTTCTTCGCCGGGCCATCTTTAATCTTCGCCAGCTGGGGGCGCAGGTGATCGCGCGACAGCACCTTACGCAGATCAACGCGACCATCGACGCCCGCCCGGTAACAGGCAGCGAGGATTGGGTTCCTTTCTTCGAAACTCATGGACAGCAGCGCGTTCTGCAGCCATGCCGCACCGTTCTCGCACAACTGCTGCGGCAGGCCCTGATAACCTGCGGGAAGTGCGCCTTCGAGCAGTTCCGCCAGTGCTTTCTGAAACGCGCTCTGTTGCTGGCGGATCGCTTCTAGTACGGCGTTGATGCCCACCAGGTCCCATGAAGATGCCACGCCTTGTAGCGTGCGCATCAGTTCGGTCGTTCTATCGACCAGGCCTGCAAGTGAGGGTAGTGCTCTTGGTACTAGGGACGCCCCTCTCCATTCAGCCTCGACCAAGCGGCGGTAGGCTTCCAACGCTGCCCTGCTGTCTGCAGTGGCTCCCTTCGAGGCTTGCTCGATCCGACTGACCAGCCTCGCTCGCACGCTCATGATTGCGCCGTCGATCGCAACATCGAACTTAACGTCCGGTCTGATCCCTTGCCCGAACTGTTCGACCATCCATGCGTCGACTTGCGCGGCAACATCGTCGAGCCCTATGCCCTTTGGTGGCAAGGGATAGGCCAGTACGATTCGGCGCCAGTTCTCAAACTCGGGGGCGGACAGCAGTCGACCCACTTGCTTCGCCACCAGGTCTGCCAGTTGCTGAATGCCCAACGCCGCCCGAAGTGTGTCTCCGACCTGACCTGTCAATCCCAGTTGGTAATTGCGCAAGAGCTCGCGCAGCGATTCGCGCACAGGTGCGAGCGGATCGCGGCTAGCACGGGACAGGGCCGCCAACAAGCGCCTGCCTGTCTCGTGAACGCCGCTTAGCAAAGGGAGTAGTGCAAACTCATCATCGGCGGATTGAAGGCAGTGCTTTCTCACACTGTCGATGGCGTCACGGCAAGAACGTGCCGCTTGTCCCACGTCGGGATAGAGCTGCAGCAGGGGGGTGATGCGAGCTTTCCTATCCGCATCGGAACTCCCGGCCCGCTGAGCTTGCACGGTCTTGGTCTCGAACACGTCCTCGATCAACTTGTCGACCGTCGCCCCCAGAATCGCAATGAGATCCTTGCAGGCGAACTCGTGTATTTGGGCAAGCCCATAGTCCACACGCTCTTGCAGTTTTGGAGTGAAGTCGGCGGACTTGATGACATCCTTCAATTTGATGAAGCCAAGCACCTTGGCATCGCTGTCAAAGAACTCCTTCGAGTTGAAGACAGGCCGCTGACCCGCATCGGCACTCGTGTGCACGGGGCCATGGTCGCGTGAGAGGCCGTTTTGCAGCACTACGGGCTGTGCAACGCCTCCGCTGCGATGCCCATTGGATGCGTACTGGCGATCCCTTGCCTTCCCCGAGAATCGCAATGGGACTTCATCTCCCTTACTGAACTCCAAGTAGAGCAGCGCCGGATTTGCGACTTCGTCAAAGCCGGAGACTACATAGGAAGGTGCGTAGGCCGACCATGTCGGAGCCTCGGAGGAACCGGAGAATCGTTCAGATTGCGATAGCGACAACTGCGCATTCGCCATGACGGGGTAAAACGGGGGCTGATCAGCTCCTTCGAGAATCGGATCGGTTGCGAAGTAGTTGTTTTCACCGACTGGTGAAGCACCGGTCCTCTGGAACGCACGTCCTTCGACTGCCAACTTCCAGCGGTGTGTCGTGTGGGTGTTCTGCCCAGACTTCTCCTCTGGTGCATAGCGGCGGCGTGCGCCGCCATGCTCCACGGTGCGAAAACGTAGCTCGTCCTCACCCTTCAGTTTGTTGTAGTAACTTGCCAGCCTCTCAAGCGTCCTTTCATCCTTCACGGCCGTGTTGTCCGCGAAAAGCATTGGAATCTGTACTGACCCTGCACTGTCATCAAGCTGAACTTCAAAGCGAACGTATTCGCCGCGGCCGGTCCTGGGCCAGAAGATCAGGCCTTTGTCCGCGGGGGACATCCGCACGCGTCCCGTATCGTCAACGTGCGCTCCACTTTCAAGAACCGCATTCGTTGGAGTAGCTCGTGGTGACGTGGCATCCAGAATGTCCGGCGTGCGACGAGTCAACAATCGCATTCGTTCGGCCGGCCATCGCCTTCCACCATTGGGCTGACCTAGCGCAGGGAAGGTCTTATCGGGGCGTCCAATGCGCAGGAACATGCGCTGGATAAGGTAGGCCGTGGGATGTCCGCCCACCGGGTTCGCAAGAAAGCGCCGCTCTGTCAATCTGACCAGCGAACATCGCAAGCCCAATGGAAACAGGAATCCCTTGTATACAAGCTCCACCTCAATGTCTCGGCCGAGAACGGCGCGATGCCGCCAACGCTCTACGGAGAACGCGTCGAAGAGTGGTTGTCGGTCTGGGACTCGCAGTGCGGCTGGCGGCTCGAACGACGTGTCCAGGTTTAGGCTCCCGCCTAGAGACGACAGCGACAGTTCGTGCACACTGAGCACCCTGGGAATGTAGATCGCCTGGCGATCTGCACCGATTGCAGCGTCTTTCAGCTCAAAGCCCTTCGGTGGTTCCAACTGGTGCAGGTCGAGCTTTCCGTCGACCATTACTCTCGGCAACACGGGCAAGCCGTGGATCGATGACAGGCCGACAATTTGGTGGCGGTCGAGTGAATCCATCGTTGTCCGAAACTGCCTGGACGAGAGTGCGGGATTCGACGATTCCTGCAGCCAGGGCGCCTGCATTCCTTGGATCGGTGCCTCGCGCCGCTCTTTACTCTCGGTCGGCAAGAATGCGGCGGCACGGAAGTCATCGGACCAGATCGCGCGCACTGTCCCGTGCTCCGCGTCTTCATCTAGAGTCATCTGCCACAGCGGAACGCCGCGTGTCCCGGCATCCACTGGCAAACCGCTCGTTCGCCAGCGCGCTGTCTGGCCCGGGGAAAGGTGGAGCCGAAAGGGAAGCTCGATCGAGGTCTCGTGGGCGCCGGCCGGCTGCAACCTCTCGAAGATGCGTTGCATGCGCTGTTCGGCCGTCTGCTCTTTGGCCTCCAATTGGTAGAGCAACGTGGCAGCTAGATCACTTCTCTCTTCACCCAGGAGCTCCCTCCACTTGGGATGCTCGGCAAGTCTCTTGGCGGTAACTGTCTCAGCTCGGCGCTGGACATTTAGGTCCATGGTGGACCAGTCGGTTAGGTCCTGCAGCGTGAAGTCGAAGATCGTCTGATCGTGTTCGGCACTGCTGCCGATACGAAAGGAAACCCTCGACCTCCCTGATAACCGCGCACCGGTGACTTCTTCAAGCGCCTCCCGAGGATCACCGCGCATCTGAAGATCACGCATGAGTGCGCGGACACGTGACTGATAGTCTGCAATGTCTTCGACAGTGAATCCTCTGCTCTCGTCAAACGTTCGGCCGCCCACATACTCCTTGTCTGCGTTCCCAACATCCCAACCGAACTTGTCGCGGAGCGAGCGGTCCGCGGCAAACGCCTTTCGGAAGCGGCGGTACTCAGGATCGAGCCGGTCCTTGAGCGCCTCTGTGAGTCTCCAGTGCTTCTTGTCCTTAGGATCGAACTGAATCAAGTCGTGAACGACGGTCGGTTCCGTCAGTCTCAACTCCGACCTAACCGCACGATCAAGATCGAGGGCCACATTTGGCAGAAAAACTGTCTCGAGTTCCTCTTGACCTGTGGAATCGAGCGCGCGGAAGTAGGCACGCTCTGCGATGTGCTGCGGCGGCAGTTCCACCGTCATCACCGCATGATCGCGCCCCTGCGTGAGCGGTGTGCCTGGTTGGATGTCTCGAACGATTGTAGGAATGCCAGTTTCCGCGCGCAGTGCCAGCCCTTGGAAGCGGAAGTCGAGGCGCATCAGGTCTAACGCACGCGCTGCTTGCAGGCGGGCTCGATCTAGCGACAGCCGCAGCGAAGCCCGCCTCCCAAGGACAATCTCGCTTCGTACCGTCTGGCACGAAGGCACCTCAACACCGTCGATACGCACCTTTGTAGGTTCGCCGCCACCCTCGAAGCTCAGTTCATTGAAGTCGCTACCGATCAATCTCATCGAGGCGCGCTGAACTCGAAGGACGCCACCGAAGCGCTGCAGCTTTCCTCGCTGGACTTCGACTTGAATATCGCCACAAGACTGGTTCTCCGCGGACTGCGGTCCAGTCAATTCATGCCCGCTGACCAACAATCTGGAAAGGCGGCTGCGGAAACTGCGGCCAAGGGGTCCCGATGCTGGTACAAGCGACAAACTCGTGCGTTCCTCGTCTCGCTTTTTGCGAATTGTGAGCTGGCATGAGCTCCCGTAGAACGGGCCCTCTTCTTCTCGATCCTGCCGAACACCTAGCAAGGCCTCGCCGGAGAGCGTGATTGACAGCGGTAAGGCGGTGCGATCGGGAAGTGTCCATTCGAGTGCAGCATCTGAGATGTACTTCAGCCAAGTTGCGGTCTGATCATGTCGACCCAACTCCCAAGCCTTTGGGGCACCCTGAGTGGTTCCCTTTGCAGACGCCACGCTGCCGCGCAGCGGCGTTGGGTCCTCAGAAGACGAAGCCCCGTTCTGCTGGCTGCCTTGTCGTAGGCGCCGGAACCGCAACGTACGAAAGGTCAGCTTAGGTCCGGAGGCTGTGGCCATCGGTGCGTCAATCGCCTCACCGCTCCAGGTCAGGTCCGACAAGACAGTCAAGGTGATTGCCGTTCGGCACAGCACGGTATCCTCGATGATGGATCGAAGCGCCTGCTGTGCGGACGGCTGTTTCAAGGTTGCCCGCAGAGCGACGCGTCCACCCATCCAATCCACTATGTCAATGCTGGAGAATGAGGTCGTGCCTGCCACAGGCCATTTGCGCGTCTGCATCGCGACGTTCCAGCCAACATCGGTCTGCACAAAATTGAATTCAAGCTGGAACGCTTCAGCCCGACGCCACTGCGCCCCTTCAATGCGCACTCGCCGCTCGCCCGGGGAAATGTCGTCTATACGGAACTGAGCATCCTGGCCGAACAGATGTCGGTCGATGTTCCAGCGCAGATCCTTGTACAGAACCTCGACATCCTTTGGAGAGTCCGCGCGAAAGCGGACTACTAGCAGTGCCGGATCGACTGGCGGAACCGCGGGCTGAGCAGCTGCGTTTTGCGCGAGCGTCGCCGACCCTACTGCACAGAGGAAGTCACGACGCCGTAACGTGACCTCAGAGCTCGCTGGATGCTCTGCAGTGAGATCGGAGAGGTTCGGCTGTTCGGCGTCGAATCGGTCCATCTCAGTTTTCACGGGTCTTGCTCCGTTCAAGCCAGAACACGCGCACACGCTGACCGCGCCTGTGCCATTGGAAGCTGCTGGCTGGTCGCCATGACAGCTGGGCGACGTAATCCAGGCCGGACAAGTCTGCGCTGGAGTTGCCCCGGAATTGACAGTCGAAGTCGCTGATCGCCGCGAGTCGCTGACGTTGGCTCTCGTCGCCCACTAGCCTCGCCTTAGCCAGCAAAATGAGCAGCGAGGGGGCCTTTTCAGCGCTCACGGAGAACACAGGAAGTAGATGCCCGTAGGAGTTTGACCCTCCTGCCATGAACCGCGCTGCGATCAGGACAGGAACGGCGACGTCCACACCTAGCTTTTGCACTTGGCCGAGTTTGAGCTGCGGGGTGATATTCCTGGTTCGCTCGCGAATGGTGTCGATCAGTTTGCCTGGTTCGACATCGGCATAGTGGAGTGCATATCTCTTGGCCGTTGCTTCTGCCACAGCCACGGCCAGATCGCCATGGCTAATGGAACGCCCCCCTGCCGTGCTGTCGCCATCAGCTGTCCGCGCGTGGAAGGACGCCCGCGCGGCAATCGCAAGGCGATCCTGCAAAGCCAAGAGATCTACCGGGGAGTCGGGCGTAAGGTCGTGATCACGCCACCAAGCCAAGGCGATCGCTAGTGCAAAGAACTGGCAGTTATCGTTGACAACTGGATCGTCCGCGGCAGGGTTCGCGAGGGCCATGTAGTGCGCGCGCGCACTCGATGCGAAGCCGGTTGCCAACGTTGCCGCGACTATCAGCCGGCACAGCCACGCTGCATTCATCCGAGCTCTACCGAGATGCGCCATAGCGCGTCCCGGAAGAGAGTTCGTCCATTTCATGGTGCCCTCCCATGGTTCTGGCCTTCTTTTGCTCCGTGCCCCGGGGGGGGGGCGGGCAAGCCTAGGAACGATCCTCCACGGATTTCGTCTATGTGTCAAAACTTGTCGTGGTGCCGAGTGCTGCGCTGCCGTCTTGGCGTGCCTCATTGAGCTTCAGTCGCGACTCACCATCTGGATGTCGCCGCGTGGCGATTCCCGTGTCGGAGTTGTGGGCTTGGCGATTCGACAGCGAAGTGTTGCCAAACGTCGGACCGTGTTCCCTACAAAGGCAACTATGCTGAAGCTGCAAGTGTTGGCAGGCGCAGGCGCAGGCGCGATCGCATACTCTCCAGCTGCGATGGCCTGTAGCCCGACTTGGAAACCGTCATCTTCAGTTTGAAGAGTGATGGCACTTGGTCATGCCCTACGGACTCGATGACAACGAAATCGGGAGAATGGGTGCGAGGGGCGCCTGTGCTGAACCCGGTCAACTTGGTCGCCTTGGTCAACCTAAAGTAGGCTGATGGCACAGAAGCAGGGCAATCAAATGGTCAAGCCGATGATGGCTAAACCTGCACGTTCCAAGGTACATACATGACGCCGACCCCAGGGGCCCCCGCACTCGTCTTGGCATGCGTGTACGAACTGACTAACGAGGCAATCATCGAATCGTCCGTGACCTGGGGGTATGCGGCGTTTCGCCGCGAGTTTGACGGCCAACTAGCTCTTGTACAGCATCGGGCCCTTTGGAGGCGGCATCAACGGCAATCGGCAGTCAGTGGCCTTGTGTGAGCTGATGTACAGCTTCAGCGCCGTGCCTGCGGCAGTCGACATTTTCTCGTAGAGCGCTGCCCAAGCCTTCTTGTCGGTGCCCATCTGCTGCATTCCCTTGTCGACGAGTTCGAGCTCGGAGGTTACTCGCTTGAGTAAGGCCAGAGCCGACTTCTGGTCGTTGAGCGCGGTCTGGTACTCAAAGGCAGCAGTGAAGTAGCCCGCCGCCGTCACCGCCGACCCGAGCAGTTTGCCGCCCACCGTCGCGGCTTCGGTGGTCGCGAGTTCGACATACATCATCGAGCGACCTTGCGCATAACCCACCACGAAGTCTGCGTCCGCTTGGCCCTTGCGGAAGTACACCTGCGTGGTGAAGGAAGCGGCCCCGCCGAGTACGCCTGCGGCTGCCAACACGCCAACTGCAACCGGGCCAGTGATCACGAGTCCCAGCCCCGTCAACCCCAAGGCCAGCCCGGTGTTGACATAAACGAACGTCTCGTCGACCTTGGCGTTCGCGTGAGCGGTCTTCGCGTTAGCGATTGCCGCTTGCAGCTCTGTGCGCTTGGCAGTTGCGCGCTTGATGAACTCGGTGCCAACCTCGTCGGGCTTGGTCTTGGCTCGCTTGGCTTCGTCAGCGAAGAACTGAACGGTCTTCTCGAGCTCGGTACACGAGGCCAGGGTGGAGACCGGAAGCCCCTTGTCCGACAGCGTCAGCACCAGGTAGGTTGCGGCCGGTTGCTGGGACCAGACGACAGGTGTCCCCGCCAACGCTGCTGCGACAGCAAGAAGGTCGCGCCTCGTCGTACTCCGATCGATGCCCATGGAACCCTGCCCGTATCCACGATGTCGAGCCAGTGTAGCGTGCTCGCATGACGCACTTGCTGCCGGTATCCGTCGCGTTGGCGCCGCTGACGCATCTAGACCATCTAGCAATCCGCGCCGATCGAACTTTGACCGGTCAATGTTCACTCGGCGTCAACAAGCAGGAACAGCTCGAGGCGAGGGATGCCGAAAACTCCGTCTTCGCGGCCACGGATCGTCTGCCGCCGACGAGTGTCCTTGTCGTCGGTCTGCGTGAGCACGTTGACATACGTCCAAGGCAGGCGCGGGATCTCCTCGATCGCAATCCGTACCCCCTTGCGGCGGAGAAGCTTCGCCGGCAACAACATCGCCAGTCAGTGGGAATGGTCGGGGATCCCCCGTCGGAGCCACTCGGCAGCAGCTACGTCGGGATCAAGCGCCCGCAGCTGCTCGTCGGCCCACAGCGTCTCGGCCAACTCTTCCAGCTGCTCAGGCGCCACCGTGCGCCATCGGCGCTGCAGCCGGTGGGAGCAAGCGGCAATCCAGATGCGGGCGGCGCGAGCGCCTTCGGGTTCCATGGAGGCATCATACTGGATGTCCATACAGTATTCAACGACGCCTTCGTAGCGCCCCCAACGGGCGGCCCCTCCTTGGAATGAACCTGGAAGGGGGTGGGCTTGCCGTGTCGACCCACGCTACCACGTCGTTCTCGCCGTCAAGGTCTGTGCGCTCGCAGGGCGAGCGCTTGCGGCCTGCGGCCGTCTTCGAACCCTGACGGCTGCGCTGCGCCGTGGTGCTCCGGTCTCGGGCAATCCCGCCCGACACACCGGAGTTCCTCATGGCCACGTCTTCCCATTCATCCGTTGCCGTCACCGACACGCTGTTGGTCCGCGATGTCAGTGGCCAGTACCGACCGGCGCATGCCGACGAGGTGCTGTTGCAGGCACGGCGCCTGTTGGCCCACCGCGTCCGGCGCGGTGCCACGATGTCGTCGCCGCAGGCCGTGAAGGACCATCTGCTGTTGGAGCTGGGCGTGCTGGAGCACGAGGTGTTCTGCGTGCTGTTCCTGGATGCGCAGCACCGCATCATCGCGCTCAAGCAGATGTTCCGCGGCACGGTGTCGCAGACCTCGGTCTATCCGCGCGAGGTGGTGAAGGAAGCGCTGGCGGTGAATGCGGCGGCGGTGATCCTCGCGCACAACCATCCGTCGGGCTCCGTGGAACCGAGCCGCGCCGACGAGTTCCTGACGCAGACGCTGAAGACGGCGCTGGCGTTGGTCGACGTGCGGGTGCTCGATCACCTGGTGGTGGCCGGTGCCGACGTGTGTTCGTTTGCAGAGCGAGGACTTGTGTAGCTCGGCAAAGGCGCCGCGTCGCGGCGCCGCCTGCGATTCATGCCAGGCCGATGCGCCGCACTTCGAGCGCGAAGGGGCCGACCTGGCGCTCGGCGATCATGAGGCCGACTTGGCGGATATGGGCAGGGTCGAGTGGTGGTGCTCCGAGGACCTCTCGGCCGCGGAAGGTGGCGCGGAAGGTCGCCAACGGGATGTGCAGCGTCTGCCAATCGGGTTCGGGGGTGAAGCTGGCCTGGTAGTTGATGCTGTCGAAAGCGTCGTCGGTCAGCAGGTTCAGCTTGAAGCGCTTGCCCGTGGCGCGGACTTCAATGAAGCAGGTCTGCGCGCCAGGCTTGCCGCGGTTGTCCGGTGTTGATCGGATCGAGGCGAAGCCGCCGTTGTGTTCGAGCGAGACGATGCCTTCGAAGGTGGCGTGGCCTGCCGGGTCGTGCCTGAGCCGGCTGCTCGAGACGCCGCCCATCACGCGGTCGTCGATTGAGTTCCACTCGGCGACCGCGTCGGGGTCACTGAAGTCGAACAGTAGCCATGTCATGTCGGGGTGGCTCACGGCCCGATTCTGAAGCGTGCCGATGGCGTTGGCGCGGATGGCAAGATGCGCTTGCAGATGGGAGAAAGGGATGAACCTAGGTGAACTGCAGGCCGAACTGCGGCATTTCTCGGCGGAGCGCGATTGGCAGCCGTTTCACACGCCCAAGAACCTCTCGACGGCCCTCATGGTCGAGGCCGCCGAGCTGGCGGAGATCTTCCAGTGGCAGACGCCCGAGGAGTCGCGGCTTTCGCACCAGGACGCCAGTGCCAAGCAGCGGATCGGCGAGGAGGTCGCGGATGTACTGCTCTATCTGCTGCAGGTAGCGGACCACTGCCAGATCGATGTGGCGAACGCGGTGCGGGACAAGCTCGAGAAGAACGCCATCAAGTACCCGCCGAAGCATGCAATCGCGAGGGTGTCGCCCACGCGCGCATCGGTGCCCGGCACACATGTTCTGCTGGACTACGAGAACGTTCAGCCAAGCGAGGCCGAGCTGCGGGCGCTGGTCCCGGATGTGAGCCAGGTCTGGGTGTTTCATGGGCCGCATCAGCGCGAGGTCGAGAAGCGATTCACGTCGTTCGGGACTGGTGCGACGGCGGTGCCGATCAGCAAGACGGGCAAGAACGCGCTGGACTTTCATCTGTCGTTCTACATGGGCTACATCGCGTCGCGCAATCCCGAGTCGCCCATGGTCGTCGTGGCCAACGACAAGGGCTACGAGCCCATGCTGGCGCATGCAAGGGCGATGGGGTTCGTGGTGCGTCGGGAATCGCATGGCGCTGTGAAGGCGCCCGCCAAGAAGGCTGTGGCGAAGAAGGTGGCGGCCAAGAAGGTTCCGGCGAAGAAGGTTGCTGCGAAGAAGGCGGCGGCGAAGAAGGCCGTAGCCAAGCCGGTCGCTGCGAAGACTCCTTCAGCGAAGAAAGCGGCGCCCGCGCCGGTGGCGAAGAAGGCGGCAGCGCCGAAGGTGGCGCCTGCCAAGACAGCGGTGCCCGCCAAGCACGTCGGGCCCAAGCTTGGTCAGGCTGCGCCAAGCAAGGTGGCCGTCCCAATCTCATTGGTCGCTGGCGGTAGCGATGCCGTCGTCGTGCCACCGTCGCCCAGTCGGACGGTGGCGGTCTTGGACGGCGACATCAAGCGGATCACCGAGAACCTGCGCAAGGTCGGCGTCAACCGGCCGACGAAAGCGGCTGCGTTGCGACGCTTGCTGAAGTCCCTGCTCGCCGCTGAGACGGGCGATGCATCGATCGAGGTCGCCCTCGGCAAGCTGGTTGCTGCGGGCACGGTGGTGGTCACCACCGGGAGTGAGGTCAAGTACCCGCTGTTCGATCCTGCTGCGGGCGTCGGAGCCGGCACGCCGTAGTCCGGCGGCCTTTCAACAGAAGGTCCGGAGCTACATGAGCTCGAACGGCGACAGGACGCCGGCGAGATGCTCAGGGTGCTGCTTGTCGACGACCAGCCAGAGGGTGGGCCCCTTCTGAACCTTCGCTCGCTCTAGCACCTCGGCGGTCGTCGTGTCTTCCTGCAGCAGGTCCTTGTCCCGCAGCCTGACCAACTGCATGCCAGCCGCCTTCGCATCCTGAATGGACTGGGCGAGGCGATCCTTCTTTCCGTCGCCGTTCAGGAACTTGGCCAAGCCGATCTCGGACACGAGCCACCACGATCGGCCGATACGCACCGGCAGGAAGGAAAACGAGTGCATCAGCATGAGTTGCCTCGCCTGGGCAACCGGCTGCCAGGGTTGAACAGTCATGGGTGACTTCACCATCACGTCCTTGACCTTCCTCTCGAAGTTCGCCATGAGTGCTTCCTCCAGACCGATGCTCAGCTCGATGGCGGCTTCGGTTGCGTGGCGCGCGTAGGCGCCGATGTGCATTGCGTCGTTGCGGGCCGTCTGGACCGTCTTGAAGAGTGCCTCGAAAGACTTGAACGTGGACGGGAAGCGCTCAGGAAGGTCTGTCAGCGTCGGCGAGTTCGCTGCGCAGTCGGCGAGTTTGGGCCTGTACTGCTCCAGCGCCCACTGCTTCCCGAGCAGCCGTAGGCCGAGCGATTCAAGGGCGAAGCAGATGGCGCCGAAACCTTCGGCATCGGCCAGCGCGGCGTAGCGTGCCTCGCGGAAGCGGTCGCGGTAGTAGACGCGCTCGCTTGGCGTGAGGTCCTTCGGCGAGGACTTTGGTCGGGGTGTTGGACTCCGGGGCATGCGAAGGCCTGGTTGGATGGGCGAGACGGGATGGTAGTTCTCGCAGGCGCGGGGGCTCTGGCAGCCAGGGTGGCGCATGCTTTCGCTGTTGTGATTGGGACGCCCTCTATGGGCGTGTCCCAGCTGCGCGGGGCCGGGCTGTTGCGCTTCGCGTCGAGCCGCTGTCAAAGGCCCAGCGTCTCGACCCTGACGGGCTGCCATCCCTCACGCAACACGGTCAGGCCGGCGAAGCCGGCTGAGACACGCGGCGGCCCTTTCCCGTGCCCGGGGATCGCGGGCCCTGATTCCTTCACGCTGCGCGTGAACGAGGCCCGCTTGGCGAACTGACCGGCTTGCAGGTCGCTGCGCTCGGTGCGGCGCCGGCCAGATCGCCACCCCGGTCACCCGCCAAGCCCGGAGCCGGGCCGCTGAAGACGGAATGCGTTGAAGTGCTCGCAGCGGCTCGACCGCCGCGCCAGTCGATCGCCTTCGGCTCCCTTGGTGGCACGTCGGCCGCAGAGCCGCCGCTGCTCGTGGCCTTCGGTCGGCTGCGCTGCAACCGCTGCGCCAGGCAAGCTGGCACATCGGCCGCGACGCTGCGCCGCCCGTGGGAGGGGGCAGCCCGTGCGCCAGTCGTCCCACCGCGCTCCCCCCACGCGCCCCCGTCGAATTGCGAGGGGGACTTGTGGGGGGATCTTCAAGCGGTGGGCCGGGATACCGGCTCACTGCTTCGGCTGCGAAGAACACCACCCATCCCCAACCCCTTCCCGTGAGGGAAGGGCGCAGTTGCCAAATGCAGCCCACCCCCCGCCCGCCCGTGGGCGGGAGCAAGGGAGTCCGAGCGAGAGGATCAGTTTTCAGGGAACCCGGACCGGGACCCGGCTGGTTGCTCTCGATCGGAGATCGTCATGGCAAACGTTCAAGTGATCCAGCGTCACGCGCACCTGGCCGGCGCCGTCAAGCTCGAATTCGTCAACGGCCGCGAAGGCAAGATCGCCAAGGCCGTGCTGACCGCGATCAGCAACACACGGCGCGGTTCGGGCGAGCAGCGCGAGGAGGAATCCACCGCGATCCAGTGGACGCTTTGGGGCAAGCAGGCCGAGAACGCCGCCGAGTACCTGGGCAAGGGCTCGCACGTCAACATCGTCGGCCGGCTGCGCAACAACAACTACGAGAAGGACGGCGAAACCGTCTACGGCATGGCGTTCACGGCCGAGGAGATCGACTACCTCGACAGCCGCGCCGAGAGCGAAGCCCGCCGCAATGGCGCCCCCGGTGTCGAAGGCGGTACCACCAGCACCGAACGCCCGAGCGCCCCGGCCGCGAGCCGCAAGCCCCGCAGCGCGCGCCAGCCGGCGCATGCCGACGCCTGAACCCTCATCGGGTGGGCGTGAAGCTGGTCAACACACAACCGAGCCGCGCCCGCCCTTCGAACCTCATTCAACGATCGAAGGAAACCATCATGTACTCGACCCCGACCCTGGCGACCCGCTTTGCCCGCAACACCCGCGTGATGCGTGGCGACCAACCCCTGAGCGAAGACCAGATGCGCGCCGCGGCACCGTCCATCTTCGCCGAGGGCAAGCACGCGAGCCGCTCCGAGCGCTACACCTACATCCCCACCATCGACGTGCTGCGCGGCCTGCGCAAGGAGGGCTTCGAGCCCTTCATGGTCGCCCAGGGCGCCAGCCGCGT
>JBFWUX010000012.1:0-30134 GCA_050247055.1 Dehalococcoidia bacterium | reverse complement strand
TTCGATCCCCGCGGAACCTCGCCGACTCGTTCTCTTGGCGACCATCGCGCCCTCCTTTCTTGGGAGGGCGGGATTTAACAAAAAGCCGGCCATCGACGCACCCATGCGGTTCCTTGGGTGCTTACGGCGTAACTGACCTCGGGGCTAGGAATAGTATCCCGGGCGCCTTCCCAGTTATGGTCAGCGTGATCCGTGAAGCGATCGCGGCACTAGTCTAATCGCCCCGGGTTTCACAACGCCGCGTGAACGCAGTGGGCTGGCGCGGCGACGAGTTCGGGCCATGGTCAGAGCATGCGAGATGTGCGCATGAGTTGTGTTTGGCCCAGAACCAGAATGCGTGTCGCCAGCCGCCATCTGGCGGAGGTCAGGACTTCCAGAGGCCCTCAAACCGGACGCCAGCGACGCGCGTGTAGTGGACGGCGTGCTTGGGATCGCGGTGGCCGAGGTAGTTCTGGATGAGCCGAAGGTCGTAGCCCTGGTTCGCCAGATAGAAGCCGCGGGAGTGTCGGAGCGTGAGCGTGCGATCGAGATCGAAGCTGAGAATCCACATCATGCCGATGGCGGCTGGTGACGGCTTCGCCAGTATTGGGCCTACCCTGACACCGGGGGCTTCGGAGACCGTCTTAGTTGCCAGTCACCTTTCGACGGGGTGCTCGTCGGTGGCAATAGCTTCTTGCTTGGCGCTTTTCAACCATGCCACCAAGATGTCAACTTGATCGGGGGAAATCTGTACGAAAGCGTTCTCGCAAAAGTCGTCGTCGTTGGAAATGAAGATGGAACCGTCTTTCACGTCAACGCTGAGTCTCTGCATATTCCGCAATGTTCTGGCTCCTCGAATTGAATTGGATGGCGAAGTCGGTTGCGCATTTTGGTGGCGTTGACGTCCGGTGTCCAGCAATCTGCGCCGCTCTTTCGAGCGGTCCTCCGTGCTCAAGGAAGGTCTGTCATCCCGGTCGCACGCCCGGCGGGTGCAGAGGCGCGTCCACTCGGGTGTCCCCGCTGCCTAGTCCGCTTGAGGGGCGTCGATTCCAGGGGCCGAGTGAGTCCGAGCGACTTGGTGAACCCCACACGCCAGTTTGGGGCTCCGCGCCGAGGCGGAACTTCCCGGAGAAGGGTTTCTCTGGTTCTTCGCCGCGCTCCCTGCAGAACTCCAGGTAGTCCTCGACGGACTCCTCGAACGCCTTCCTGGCTTCGTCGACGGTGCGCCCCTGAAAGGTCACGACGTCGCGCAGCCCGAGCACAGCGCCGTGCAGCAGGCTGTTCTCCTCGTCGATTTCCAGGGCTCCGTGGTAGCCCTTGTATTCCATCATGGCTCAATCCCTGCTTCGCTCAGAAACCGCCGTACCGACTTGAGAGCGCCTTTGTCTGTTTCGTTCTGCGGGTGCGGACGGTGAAACACCGCGCGCACGCCGTTGAGTGCGATGCGCACCCGCGACCGCTTCACCACTACAGGTGGTTTTCCATTACGGCGCGGTTGACGCCTGCTGGACGGTAAGCGTGAGGCCCAGCGCCTTGGTGATCGCCACGATGGTCGAGAAGCGGGGATTGCCCGTCGGCGACAAAGCGCGGTACAGGCTCTCTCGCTCGATGTGAGCCTTCTTTGCGACCTTGGGGATGCCTTGCGCCTTGGCCAGCTGGCGAAGTGCGATGAGCAGCACCTTGGGCTCGTCGCTGTCCTCCATGGCTGCCTTGAGGTACTCCGCCGCGAAGGCAGGGTCGTCTCGGAGCTCCTTTACAAGGGTCTCCTCATGAGAAGTGCTGGCCTTGGTTTTCATCGTTGCTTCGTCCTTTGTTTGTAGTCCTTCAACATCGCCTTGGCCCGCTCAATGTCCGCCTGTTGCTTGCGCTTGTCGCCGCCGCAAAGGAGTAGAACCACCGTCGCTCCCACCCTGGCGTAGTAGACGCGGTAACCGGGCCCCCAATCGACACGCAGCTCCCAGACGCCTCCACCAACCGGCTTGCAGTCGCCGAAGTTGTCGGCTTCCAATCTGGAAATGCGCGCCGCGATCCTCGCCCTGGCGGTGGCGTCATCGAGGTCGGCCAGCCAGCTGCCGACGACGTCCTTGCCTGATTCCGTGACGTAGCGGCGCAGATCCATACCAGAGAACTGTAACCTATAAGTTACAGGCTGTCAAGAGGTGGGTCGACGGTTGCCGAGCCCCTGGCTACGTCTGAGCCAGAAGCCGGGCGAGCCGCAGGGGAGGAATGACCGTCACGCCGCGCACGTCCTGCTCGAACAGGTGCCCGAAGTCCCGCCGGTCCCCGGTGACCAGCAGGTCGCACTTCGCGCGGATCGCCGCGCACAGGATGGGTACGTCCTTCTCGGCGAGTGTCACGGGAAGCGCGAACACCACGGACGGCGCCACCTCGAGCTCGGCGATGAGCGCGTCAAAGGTCTCGACCCAGTCGGGACGCTTGAGCACCAAGTTACGCCGGGCTTCCTCGGACGCAAGATCGCTCGTTACGACCTCCGAGCGTTCGAGGGCCAGCGCGACAAGCCGCGCGAACGTGCTCTTTGGCTGACTCGCAGAAAACAACACGTTGGCATCCAGGAAGATCCGCATGGCCCAACGCTACTGGGGATCGCGAAGGAGTTTCTCGATCTCCGCTTCGTCCTGCGCGAACTCGGCGATGCGCTCCTCGCTGTAGAGCTCGATCGGGACGCTCATGACGGGGCGCAGCAGGATGCCCTCGTTGGTGTCCTCGGCGATGAGTTCGCTGCCGCCGGTGAGACCGAAGGCCCTGCGGAGGATGGCGGGAATGGTGACGACGCCGCGGTCGGTAATGGTGATACGCTCTTTCATGAGAGCAGTATAGCAGTATTCCGGCATTCACGCAAGCGCGGATGTTGGCCTTCCCCACCGCCCTTGCTATTCGTGATAAAATATATTATCAATACAGGAACAGGGCGGTAGGGGAAGGCGGGGGAAGAAGTTATGACGAACGGTGACGACGGGATGGACGGTCAGCAGAAACCGGGCTCGGGGGGCGAGATCGTCGTTCGGCAGGTCGGCGAGCTGGCGCGAGCGGTGCCGGCCGGTGAGCGGCTGCTCTCGGCGGAAGAGTTTCGCCAGCTCGCCGATGTCCCGGCCGCCATGGTCTGGCTCGCCAACATCGACAACCCGAACACGCGGCGCGCCTATCAGGGCGACCTCGAGGCTTTCATCTCCTTCTGCGGGATCGAGACGCCGCACGAGCTGCGGCTCGTGACCCGCGCGCACGTCATCGCCTGGCGCGAGCAGCTCGAGGCGCAGGCGCTCGCGGCGGCCAGCATCCGGCGCAAGCTCTCGGCGGTCGCGTCGCTCTTCGACTATCTCTGTAATGAGAATGCCGTCGCGCACAACCCGGTCTCCGGCGTGAAGCGCCCGTCCGAGGGCAGCAACGAAGGCAAGACGCCGGCGCTCTCGGATGCGCAGGCGAAGACGCTGCTGCGCGCGCCCGAAGGTGACAGCCTCAAGGCGGTGCGCGACCGGGCGATCCTGGCCACCTACCTGTTTCATGCGCTGCGGCGCTCGGAGCTCGCGTCGCTGACCCTCGGGTCTTTGCAGGAACGTCGCGGCGTCATGCATTTGCGCGTCCACGGCAAGGGGTCGAAAACGCGCTACGTGCCCGTTCATCCGGCGGCCATGGAGGCGATCTTGTCGTACCTCGAGGCCGCAGGACTTGGCGAGGCGAGCGGCGCCACGGACAAGAAAGCTCCCCTCTTCCGGCCGGTGCGCAACAATCGCGGTTCGCTCGAGGCGCCCATGACCGGCGACGGCATTTACAAGATGGTGAAGCGCTACGCGGCCGTCGCCGGCGTGCAGGTCGACGGGCTGTGCCTGCACGCGCTCAGGGCGACGGCGGCGACGAACGCACTCGAGCACGACGCCGATCTTGGGTTCGTTCAGGAGTGGCTCGGGCATGCCAATGTGAGCACCACGCGGCTCTACGACCGCAGGCGGTCACGGCCCGAGGACTCGCCCACGTTCAAGGTGAGCTATTGATTCAACCTTTTGACTAAAGGCACCCTCGGTGCGCTCATAGGGACCCCTAGCTTCCCAGCTTCCATAGAGCCCTTCGCTTCGCGACAAACTATCCTGACACCGGATGTCTCCAAGCCCATCTCCTGAGGCAACCATACACGAACACCCTGAACTACTGCCGTTGCTCCAAGACGCAGGTCCACCTATGTGTCAACGCTGACCACGCGTCGACCTCCCCCGAACAGCTTAGGCTCCTCACGCTACAGCTCACCGAGTATGTTCCTGGCACGACAAGCATGGTGACTGGAAAGCGCGATAACGGAACAGCAGTTCCGTCGCCGCCCGGCCTGCCTGACTTACCGCCTTCTTGCCGAACAAGGAGGTTGACTAGATCCGAGCCGGAGCAGTCTCCGCAGTTTTCCACCGTAACGACAAGAACGGACGGCTTCTCCATTCGCACCAAGCCCAAGTTCAAGTCTCTGCCAGGTGTGACCATGTGCTCACCCAAGTCTATGGCCCCGGTAACTCCCGCTATGAGGACTTCCGCATGAAACGCCCCCGGTGGAATATCCTCAATATGGATATCCCCCCGAAAGTCCGGCGTTCCGCGCCACATTCCTAGTGGTTTTGCCAAGCTCGTGAGAACAAGAGTCGCGTCCGGCATTGCTTCTTCCGCAGGCGCAAGTCTGCACGTGACAACCGACGTTGGCACGGGATCGGAGATCACAATGTGATGAGGGGTTGGAGCAGGTATCACGGTGGTCTCCTCAAGTAGGATCCGTGCCGCCATGGCGGAACCAGGGCGAAACACCCTCAGCTTATGTTCACCGCGACTGTCCGTACTTATCTCGAACTCCCCGCCCTGTGACAGCTTGGCGAATCCGTAATTGGACGCTGGGTCACTGGCAAGGCGAGTTTCCACCTCTAGGCCGTTCACGGACTCACCGGAAGCCAGCTCGACGACACCAAGAATCCACAGCCCGGAGTCCAGCCTGAAGTCAAGGTGGCTCGCCTCGTTCCCGTGGAGGAGCACGGTCTGTGCCACGGTCATGTACCCACGCTTCGCGGCTCGTATTTCAACGCTCCCCGTGCCGAGACCAGCGATTCTGTATTCACCTACTTGGTCCGTGAAACAGGACTTGCCAGAAATGGCACCATACCGACCGCAGCCTACGAACACCCCTGAAAGAGCTACACCGTGTTCATCACAGACACGCCCCTCCACGGTCGCGCCGATCGCAAGGCGGATTGTCATTTCGCCGTCCATCCGTGCCAAGTCCACCACTCTGGACCACACACAATACTCTGGATGGGCGACTGTCACCGTCGCGGGAACGCGTGCCAGTCCGACGACATCGAAGCATCCCTCGGCATCAGTTCGTGTTGAAAACGGTCCCGCACCCCGGACTCTAGATCCGCCCGGATCGAATTCCTCATAACTCGCTGATGCGATCACGACTTTCGCATCCTTGACTCCAATCCCCGTCGGCGAGACTACGCGGCCGTGTACCGCGACACCCCCCTCACGCAAGGCGATCTCAAGCTCGACGAAATCACCCGGAGCACCAACGATTTGGTATCGTCCGGACTCGCTATAGCCTGCAGCGCGGCCGCAAATCTCCGTCCCTGAAGGAACGCAGACCTCGAAAGCGCCCGACGACTTCGTCACGACAAGGTGCTCCATCGCTCGATACGCATCCGCCGAATAGATTGCTGCATCCGCGATGCCATTGCCATTTTTGTCCACGACGAAGCCGCTAACAGTGACCCCACGAGGGAGCACAAGCCGAATGCGACGTTCATTGGACTGCTTGAAGCGAATCTCTCGGTCAATCCCTAGGAAGCTACTGACGCGATACTCCGTGTCGCTCAGTCGGTCAAAAATGGCGATTCCAACTTCATTTGTGCGCTGCCGAAACACCGTCAATGGCGAACTTAACGAGATTAGAGAAAGCGGGACGTCTGGTGCAAGGTCTCCATTGTCCCACTCCGTTACAACAACCAGCCTCTCCCCACCGGACTCGGGCGGGTAAGCGGCGACCGCCGTCGGTCTTGGCACGACTTCGCCCGGGTCGTGACTCCGCATGACTTCCGTCCTCACCGGGGCCTCCGGACTCTCGTCCGAGTCGCTCTCCCCGCGCCAGGGCACGAGAACCGAAAGAACCGCCAGACATACGAAGAGGAGTACCCAATATCGACCTCTAGGACCGTGCGTCATGGCCGCCTCCGAGCCACTAGCACTAGGACCTCCTGGCTGTACGTCGCGCGTGAAGTTTTTACACGTACGATGAGGCTACTCCTGTGAGGCAGAGCCCCTTCGGGTAGATCCCTTGCGGACACCTGAATGACCCAATCACCGTTCAGCGCTGGGGGACCTGACACTTGGGCCTCCAGCACCGACGCCGCCCCGCGGTTTACCTCAACGTCCTCAATACAGACGGTGTGGTCACGTGGGCGTACCTCGATCAGCCCCATGCCGTTGTTGGGTTCCAAGATCAAGTTCGCGGGTTCGATTTCGACTATTGCGTGCGTTTTAATGTGGACTGGGACCTCAACGGCATACTCAACCTCCTCCTCGTCTACAATCACGAGCCGGAGTTTCAGCAGCTGAGTGCCCGCTTTTCCGGCGCTCCATTCCTGTGGGACTCGAATCGTGGCCTCGTGCGAAGCCAGGAGGGCATCAGAGTAGTCAACGTGGAGGGCACCGGGGCTTACATGGGCCGCAACGACCTTGAAGCGCTTCACCGTCCCGGCGCTGAGAGACAAGACGGCGCTCGCCGCGTCGCCGCAGTTGACATCAATGGTGACGATCCTAGGCCGGGTCAAGACTGGCGGCACAACACTAGCCACGACCCAAAGTTCGCGGTTGGGGAGGCGTTCATCGTTACTTTCAACCGTAACGCTCTTTCGAACTCGCCCGCTCATCCCACTCGTGTTCAACCGGAGTTCAATCGCGCCGGCTGCTCCCGGCTCGATGATCTTCGGAAAACTAACTGCGGTGCAGCCACAAGACGAGCGTACGGCAAAAATGCTAAGCGCACTCGAGCCTGAGTTCGTCAGCTCGAAAATGAAAGACGGCTGCATTCCCTGCGCGACAGCCCCCATGTCTCCCTCGACTGTTGCAAAACATGCCGCCGGACCTGGCGTTCCGCTGTCCACGCAACTCACCCCGATGAGCGGAAGCAGGCAAAGGAAAATCGAGACCTTAGTCCGACTCGAACACATAGATGGGTATCTGCTCTCGACTGTCAGCGGACTCAATGTGCAACATTCCAGAAACGGACGCCTGAAGTTCCAGCGTGGTTGCATCAAGCCAAGCAATACTGCCTAGTGTGGACGGAGCCAAGTACACCGACAGTGGCTGCGTCGCTGACTGTGTAACAACAAACTGGCCTGTTGCGCACGGCATGTTGGGTCGCCGTCGGAGCAGCATTGCCCGAGGACTGACTGTGAATGGTCGCTTTCGTTCGACAGTGACTCTCAGCCAAACCTGTCCTAAGTCCTGAGCACCGGCCCCCTTGACCCAGAAAACGACCGAGTATGTTCGGCACAAGTCCTCGGCCGCCAGAGTACCGGACACCCCAACGTCATACAGAGCAACGCTCTCCCGGTTTGCCACCTCGCCAACAAGGACCTCGACGTCATTGTCATGCTCAGGCATCAGCAGGCTGCTTCCGGAGCCTGGAACCGTGAGTGTGGTAAACACTGAGAAAGACCCATCGGTGCTAGCTACACACGAGATGGTTGGGGACTCCAAGTGCGGGCGACCGTCAGTCACTGTTGCAAACGCCCTAAAATGCGCTAGAACCGCTCCCCTGTTCAGAACAAATGCGCCCGAGTATTGTAATCGCGTGTCAAGAGTCGGGGCCCGCCTGGTGTTTAGAGTCGCACGAAGAAACATGCTTGAGCCGGCGCGGACCACCGCCTCTGGGAAGTCAACTGACAACGTGGGGTCCGACGGCACGAAACGATCAATGCTCCAATCATGCGACGTGGGATTCTGCAGAACCACGTCCCAAGAAAGATCCTCAACTGTAGTAACGTTGCCAAAATCCGTTGTACCAAGATGGATAACCGTTTGTCGGGGGCCAACACTCCTAAGGCCGTGCCAGAGAGCGGCAGCGACGATCAGGATGAAGAATGGCCACCAGAAACGATTGCTCATTCGAGCTTTACTTGTAGTGGGTGCCGGTTGACGGTCGCTGCAGCCAGGGGTGACCAAGAACAGACGACGGCCATGAAGAAGTGTCTACTCCAAGATTAAGCGCACGCTCAGGGCGTCGATGATCAATTAGGCGAGTTCCTACTGGGAAGCGAATCTTGGCGTTGTCCCAGTCAGGAGCAAATGTGATGTCTTCTAACTTGAAATATCGGCACTCCAATCCTGCGCCACCCAAGGAGACACTGAGCACCTCGGAAAGCCAAAAAGCACCGCTCTGAGTTTCTGCGTAGCGCAAGAAGGCGGAAGCGCGGGTCCCGCTGCCCTCGAACCTGCCCCATAGCCTCGTGGGCCAGCTCTTGTTCGCCACCGCTATCGCCACATACGACTCAGAGCTGGATTCTGCGCGGCCGACAAGAACGCGATACTGAAGTTCTATCGGTTGAGCCCAGTGGAATTGACCCATCGCGTGCAAGCCAGCGTGACTCGCGTCTAATGGGTAGAGAAGGTCCTCAATTCCAGCTACCTGTCCCTTCGCTGGCAGAGACCATGTTAGCTGACTCGTAGCCGGCAGCCACGTCAATGAAGCGTCCGCCGTTGTTACGACATGCGCGTATGGGGCCGCCTTGCCTGCTTGGGGCGTAGAATTCATCGCACGAGAATAGTGAATCTCAACGGTGAGCCCGGAGACCGTGTAGTACTCGGGAAACTCGGACAAGCATTCTGGGCGCATCACTTTCACAGACTGATAGGCAGCGAACGCCTCATCCCAGGTCAAACTGAGTGATTCCGGTGACAACTCCACCGCGCGGATCAACGGATCTTGGCAAGCACTCTCTGCGTTTGTTCGGAGCGGAAGGTCGACCTGTAGAAGCTCCCGAGAGGAGACAAGGTACCCGCATTGAGTGCTGCGCATCCGATGCAGAGTGTCTATGGCACTGGCCGCCAGAGTGAGGCTAGTGCTAGTACCACTCCCACAAAGAGCCAAACCCAACAAAAAACCGAAAAGCACTCGCCCTCCTGCCCGGCCTCTTCTCGACCTGAACTCGTGGTGAAGCAGAGCCCACCGGAGAAACGACTCTCGGCAAAGCTACGGACACAAGGTACCGGCGCAGCGTGTGCAGGCTGTCGGAAACTCGCTTGGATGGGCATAAGATACCACCATTGTGCACTCCTCGCCCCAATGGCCGCCTGGCAAGGTGCAGGCGTTTCTGACACACCTCACCCTATGTGTAGAGTAACTGTTGACCGTACCCCCTTGTAGGTGGCCGCAGTAGTCGTTCTCCTCGCCAGTTGGCACACAACCACCACAGTCAATTTCGGTCCAGTTAGTGTCCGAGCTACAAACGACGGGGCCGCTTGCGCAAGGTATCGAACAGTAGCCACTGGGCCAAACCTCGAAGGGCACGACACAGCATTGGCCCTTGCCGCTAACTCCCGAGTACTCAAACATGCCCGGGGGTGACGGGGGTGACACCTGCCCGGCCACGCTAACAGATAAAAGGGCGACGGCGACGCAAACGCAGCAGGCAAGAAAGCACCGAGTCAAAGTACCCTCCCTTCGAGGTAGGTCCAACGGCCCCTTTGAACCATACGTCAAAACAACAACGCTCGAACGCGCTCGCGCGCCGCGCAAGCTACCGCCTGTATCGACGTCAGTTTAACTTCTGTCAACTAACGTTCTCAAGCTTTCTTGGTCGAGCCGTTTCGCCCCGGCCGTGCCCCGCGTTGTGACCACCGCGCTCGGTTGGCCATGGCGTAGAACGCTTGCTTCCACCAGGCAAGCCAACGAGCTTGACAAGTGTACCAATAGATAGTACTGTATCGTATTGACAAAGGAGGTGCCTCCATGGCCAGGAACACGAGTATTTCGCTCGGCGAGCACTTCGAGGGGTTTATCAGCATGCAGATCGAGGCGGGCCGCTACGGCAACGTCAGCGAAGTCGTGCGCGCCGGTCTCCGGCTCCTTGAAGAACACGAGCAGAAGGTCGCGGCCCTGCGGCAAGCGCTTATCGAAGGCGAAGCCAGCGGCGACGCGGGCGAGTTGGATTTCAGCGAGATCAGACGTGAAGCCCGGAAGCAAGCCGGGTTATCGTCTGCGAATGACTAGAGCGCTCCGCAAAGACAGAGCCGCCGAGTCTGACCTGATCGGTATCTGGCTCTACACCGTTGGGAGCTGGGGCGAAGCCCAGGCAGATCGCTATCTGGTTCTGCTGGAAGACGGCATTCGAGGAGTCGCCAAAGCGCCTAAAAAAGGACGCCGTCGCGACGCGATCAGGCCCACCTATTGGTCCAGGAAGATCGAACACCACGTGGTCTTCTACACGTTCACGGACGACGAAGTGCGTATCCGGGTCCTCCACGAAGTCATGGACGTCGGGAAGCACCTGGAATGACCGACCTGATCCGCAAGGCCCGCGAGAGCGAGTACGTCCGCGCCAGACTTATCGACCAGACCGCCGATGAGATCCTCGTCGCGATCAAGAGCGAGCTGCGACGACGTTCGTCATGACCAGCCGTCGCGACGAGCTCGAGCGCTTCAAAACGCAGATCGACCTGCGCGAGTACGCGGCGTCGGTCGGCTACGCACAGGACCGTAGGAGTTCGTGCCGGACCAGCACGGCGCTTCGCAATAAGGCTGGCGACAAGATCATTGTCGCCCGCGACGCGGGCGGGCACTACGTGTACTTCAGCGTCCGCGACCCGGAAGATAACGGCAGCATCATCGACTTCGTGCAGCGGCGGGGCGGCGGATCGCTCGGCGAGGTACGCAAGACTCTTCGACCCTGGATCGGTTCCGGCCCCCTCCCCTCCTCTCTTCCTACTGCCCCGGCTTCTTTCGCGCACGCACTCGTGCCGACCACACGCGACGTCGGGCGGGTACGCGCTCGCCTCGCGGCGATGCGCTCGGTCGCCGAGTTGCCCGGCGGTCACCATCCCTACCTGGTCGAGGTGCGATTGCTTCCCCCTCCCCTCCTCTCTCACTCGCGTTTTGCATCGAGAGTCTTCATCGACGACCGGGGTAACGCGGTCTTTCCGCACTTCGACCGGGCCAGCGGTGGTGTCTGTGGCTACGAGGTCAAGGGGCGTGGGTTTTCTGGGTTCGCTCCCGGTGGCGCCAAGGGGCTGTGGGCAAGTGTCCCCGATTCAGGCGACACTCGCCTCGTGATCGCCGAGAGCGCGATTGACGCCTTGTCATGGGTGGCGCTTCATCCGGAGGCGCTGAACACCCGGTTTGTCAGCACGGGCGGGGCGCTCAGCCCCGCCCAGCCCTCGTTGCTCACCGCTGCCATGCAGAAACTGCCCGCCGGTGGGCGGGTCGTGCTCGCCGTGGACAACGACGCCGGCGGCGACCGCCTGGTTGAGCAGATCGGCGAGGCGTTCAGGGTGGCGGAGCGGGCTGATCTTGAGCTGATCGCCGACGTCCCCCCTACTCGCGACTGCGATTGGAATGACGTGCTGAGACGGCGGGGCCAGGCGGTCGCCGCCGGGGTCGCGAGCTCTGACAGCTAGGGCTGGGCGGTAGGAAGAGAGATGCGTGGGTTAGGGATCCGCCTTGGCCCGGGGGTTGGACTCGGACGGAGTCGCCTGTGTGACATTCCTTGACAATATGTGCCACACATGGCAGTATTGGGAAACCACGCTGGAGGAGGTGCGCCATGGCACGGTCAATCAATCTGTCACTCACTGACGAGTTGCGAAGGTTCCTCGATGCGAACTCCGGCGAGGGCACCCTGTTCTCGACGCCGAGCGAGTTCGTCCGCGCACTGATCCGTGAGAGGAAAGAGCGTCAGGACGCGGCCGCATTGCGCGAGGCCATCCTCGAAGGCTACGGGGACATTCGCGCCGGCCGCACGCACGAGTACACCGGCGACCTGCGCGCCATGCTGGAAACGCATCGCGCCGGCCGCAGCGGCGCATGAGCAGGCTCCACCTCACCGATCGCGCCCTCTCCGACATCGACAGGATCGAGCGCTACTCGGTCGAGCGATGGGGGCAACGCGTCGCCGACGAGTACCTGGCGGATCTGAATGAGGCCCTCGCCCGTCTCGCCGAGGATTCGTCTCTCTTCAGGACCCGCCACGACTACTGCGGGCGGCTTCGCTTCTACAGCGTGCGCGAGCACGTCTTCGTGGGCGACGTGATCGGCAGCGATGCCTTCGTCCTAACGGTGTGGCACGGCAGCATGGACTTCATTGAGCGCCTTGGGGAACTCGAGCCGTCACTGCTGCAAGAAGCTGAGCTGTTGGCGCGCCGTATAGAAGGCGGGCGGTGAGTCGTCGAGCCTACGGCGATGGCCGACGGCTTCATTAGGTCAAGGGTACGCGGGTCACGAATCGACGAACAGCGGTGGGGAGATTCAGTCGCTCAAGGGTTCGGCTCTTCGGGGTTCGGATGGAGGAGCTGCTCCTCGATTTGTTTCAGGAACTCGTCGGCCGGATTCTCTGCCAAGCCCTTTATGATCAGTTGCATGATGCGATTGCTATCGTAAGCTACAGCACCGTTCTTCATGCGGAGTATCCAGATCGCTTCCAGGATGCGGGCCATGACCCGCTCGACCTTGCGGCGGTCGACCAACTCAAGCGCCTCCTTGGCTAGCTCGGCCTGCTCCTTGGCCAACTTCAACGCATCGCGCTGCGCATTGACGAGGATTTGAGCCGCTTCGGCCTGCTTCGCCGCGGCGTTCGCGAGCTTCTCAGCAGCGTCGGCGTGCTCCCTGCGCGCCTTTCCTTCAACCATGCTGACACCCGCCTCTTTGAGTCGAGCGAGGTCGGCTACCGAGTAGTCTCTGCAAAGCCCAATCAGGCTTCCCACCCACCGGAAGAAGCCCTTCCGTACCCGTTCGTTCTCCGGCCCCGGCAGTGGAGTCGCGTTGGTTCCAAAGAGGCTCACCGTTCGGCCTCCTCGGGTTGCACGCTGGGCATCTTGTCGGTGTTGAACACTACACCCGACCCACCAAGCTCGACGTTCAACTCAGACAGGGCGTCGAAGAGCTCCTGAACTTCTTCCTCGGTCGCGTCGCCCGGATCGACGAACACCTCGATCGAGAGGTCTGGGTTCTGGTTGAACTCGGCCTCGACCTTGGTTCCGCCAGCGCGGTGAACCGCCGCTGACCATCCTACCGGTTCGCCATCTGGCCAGATCGGACCGAAAAATTCGGGAGGCACGTGCGTGTCTTCGGTCCACGACGCGGCCGCGGTAACGAGAAGCTCATAATCTCGGAGGGCGGCGGCTCGGGCGGCATCGGCGGCTGCGGCGGCATCGGCGTCATAGGCGGCATAGGCGGCGGCTCGGGCGACGGCATAGTAGGCGGCATGGGCGGCATCGGCGGCTCGGGCGGCGGCATAGTAGGCGTCATCGGCGTCATAGGCGGCATAGGCGGCGGCTGCGGCGGCATCGGCGGCTCGGGCGGCATCGGAGGCTTCGGCGGCTCGGGCGGCTCCGGCGGCTCGGGCGATAGCGGCGGCTTGAGTGGCATCGGCGGCGGCTCGGGCGGCACCGGTATCGCCGGCGGCGGACATCTCCGCAACTGATATCTCTGAGGCAACTAACGGATGGTCGCGGCTATCGCCCGGATGCAGCGGCAGTACACGTCGCGCGCAGCGCGCCGCGTACGCCACGATCGCCCAACGCGGAAGCGTCCGGAGTTCTTGAGGGGTTGGCAGACCGGCCATTGTCGGTCTCCTTTCAAGAGCACTTCAACGGAGTTGAAACTCAGAGTCGCCGCAAAGAATGCCTCGGAGGATTGCCAGCACTTTTGTCAGCCTCCTGCCGGGCGATACCACAAGGAGCGGGTGATCACAAGTCAGCCGGTTCCTTGAGAAGCTTACCGAGATAGTCGGCGAGGCGGCGCTCGTACTCGACCATCTCGACGCCGAAGCCATTCGGCGGTCGGTTGAGCTTTGGCGCGCTGTTTCGCGTGCGGGTACGCTGCACGGACTCTTCCGTGTCGCGCAGCAGGGACCACAGGGCGCGGGTAACGCTCGCCTGGCTGGGCCGGGTGCCGAGCGCTCTGGCGAGCGCGCGCATGAACTCTTCGTTGGCTGAGGCTTCCGCGGCGGTGAATCGGGCCTTGTGCTGTTGCAGAAACTCGCTGGACTTGGCCAGACGTTCGTCCTGGCGGCGCTTCGGCCCCCTGGCCGGTGGGCTTTTCTGGGTGCCGGTCGATCCATTGTCTTGGTCCACGGGCTGCGTAGCGGTCGGCTCCGGTTGGGCGATCTCGACCGGCAGCGGTCTGGCGGCCTGGGCAAGCATGCCGCGAAGCCGGTCCCCTACGGGATCGGGATACTGGTCGGCCTCCGGCCTCTTCTTAGGCATCGATAGCCTCGCTGACCTCGGCTTCGCGCTCCTCCCCCACCTCAGGTTCCTGTACGCGTTTTCCGTCAACCAGGCGTTGTTCGACTTCGCGCGCGAGCTCGCGATACTCCTCCGTCACCTTGTGCTCAGGGTCAAACTGAAACACCGACTGCCCCGCTTCGTTGGAGCGCGGAATGACGGCTGCGCGGCTGATCGTGGTGGCGAACGCCCCGAGCTCCCCTACGTCCTGGAAGGCTTTCTGGATGCGCTCCGTGTACATGCTCGCCGCCCTCGTTCGTCGGTCGAGCTGAGAAAGCACCACGCCAAGCAGGCGCAGGCCGTGGTTGCCGCTGCTACGCACGGCCAGGATGTCCGTCACCGCGTCCAGGAGCGCCTCGTAGGCGAGCTTCTCGGGGGTCATGGAGAGCATGAACCAGTCGGCTGACTTGTAGGCGGCGATAGTCGGCGAGGCGGCGTTGGGAGCGGTGTCGAGGAAAATGTAGTCGTAGAGGCCGCGAAGCTGCTCGAGCGGAGCCTTCAGAGAGTCGGCGGGGTCTTTGAACTTGTTCTCGCGGCGCTGCCGGAATACTTCGTCGATCGATTCGAGTTGCCGGCTACCGGTGATGATGTCGACGCCCTTGGGCAGCGCGATGTCGTCGGCGGCATCGGTCGCGATCACGATCTCGGAGGGCGGCTCATTGCCCAGGAGAAGCTCGAAGGTGCCCATCCAGGTCGTCGGCACGCCGAGGGATCGCGTCGCCCCGCAATTGGCGTCGAGATCGATGATCAGGCACTTGCGCCCTAGTTCGCCGAGAGCTGCAGCCAGGTTGACCGTGTTGGTGCTCTTGCCGACCCCCCCCTTCTGGTTGCCGACCGCGATCACCCGCGTGTTCTTGCCCGTTACGTCGTCGTCCCTTGCGATCATTCTGACCTCCCCACCTCCGGGACCAGACGTTGGTCCCGGAGCCCCTTGGATCGGGCGTGACAATGGCACGGCGATTTCACGAAGTCAACCTGGTTGCGTTAGGGACCAGACGTTAGGTGCCAGACGAACTGAGAGACCGAGCGCTCCCCTTCTCCGTCTTACTGGTCGATTCCAAAGCTCAATGGACGCTGTGGCATCACTGCAACAGTTCGCGATTTTCTGAAATTTGCGTGAGGCTTCGGGACCAGACGTTTGGTGTAAGACGTCCGGTCCCGAAGGACCAGACGTTCGGTCCAAGACGTTCGGTCCCGGAGGACCACTCGTCCGGTCCCGGAGGACCAGACGTTCGGTCCAAGACGTTCGGTCCCGGACGTCAAAAATCGCTGACCTTGGGAGAGCTGGCAAACCCAGCGTCCGCAAAGGGATTGGAGGGGAAACACGAACCGCGAGGGACCAGACGTTTGGTGTAAGACGTCCGGTCCCGAAGGACCAGACGTCCGGGCCACGACGTTCGGTCCCGGAGGACCACTCGTTCGGTCCCGAAGGACCAGACGTCCGGTCCAAGACGTTCGGTCCCGGACGTCACATAGGACCTACGTAACCCTTTGCTGGGAAACGGATAACGCTTGACGGTTTTGGGAAGTTAGCTACACCTTGTGGCGGGAATTGTTCCAACCCCCACATGTAGTGGCGGCGAAAGTCGCTACGGGGTGGGGTTCACTCAAAAGCCGAAGGTGCCTTATCGCGTAAACGACGCACCAAAAGAAAAACCGCCCTGGCAGGGGCGGCTATCTCTTTGACCTGAGTTCAGGCCGGGGGTGCTTGAGAACTCCCCAACCTAGCCCGGGTCGTAACCGACGTCAAGCCCTTTCAGCTTGGCGATGGGTGTCGTTGTGCCTGAAGGCTCCGCAAGGGGGGAGTCCAATGGCCGTCACACAGGAAACCCCGCGCGTGCGCGGGGAAGAGGAGGGGATTCACCCCTACTGGCAGGAGGCGATCGAGGGGCGCTACCGCCAGATCAGCGCACAGCAGCTTGCCCTGTACTGGTGGCTCTACGCCCAGCACACGATCACCGCGCGGCAGCTGCGGACGGTTTTCGCCTGCCACGAAATGGACGAGCGCCGGGCGTACCTCGAGGCTGGTGCCCACCGCCTGTACGGCCTGCCCGAACTCCAACGGCTGATCGGTGGGGGAGGGGGGGTCAGTGACTCGGCCCTCAAGTCCGACCTGCGGGCACTGACCCGCCTGGGTGTGCTCACGATCGAGCCCAAACGCATCGGGTTTGCCGTGACCGTGGACCAGCTCTCCGGCGATCTCGACCTCGCCGGGTTCTGGGAGTTCTTCGGGGCCATGCCTCACCCCAAGCGCACCATTCCCGTGCCTCGCCGCTTACTGCGCGCACTCGCCGGCGGCTTCTCCCGTGCCGTCACCGGCACGCTCATCGCCCACCTCATCCGTTCGCTCTTCTGGCACAAGAAGGCGAAGGGCTACCGCGTGGACGGCCGCACCAAGGCCTCGTGGATCGTCGAGCATTTCGGGATCAGCCGCCGTGCGGTCATTGATGCACGCCAGCGCCTGGTCGAGCTCGGCTGGCTCGAGAAGCTGCCCGCCGAGCAGTGGGAGATCAATCGGTGGGGCGGACGTTACGCCCTCAGAACCGCCGGTCCCGTCGTCGAGTTTGAAGCGCAATCTGCACCCCCTCGGGAGGCAATTGCCCCCGAATCTGCACCCCCATATAAACAGATCTCTTCTCCTAAAGGAGAAGCTTTAGAAACCAGAAGACCCACCTTCGGCGGAGCTTCTGGTCTTTCAGGGCGAAAGGATTCGGGCGGTAGGAAGAAGAAACCGCAGGCGCCGACGGTGATCGACATGCAGCGGGTGGACCTCGACGACCCGGCAAGAACCCAGGAGCTCTACCGTGACGCCTGCACGCGGGGGAAGGCCCGCGCCAGCGAGCACGGCCGCTTGCAGTTCTTCGCCCTGGTCGAGAGGGCGCGTGCGCACGGGCAGGACCCGTGCCGTCTGCTCGCCTGGCTGTTGCGGGACGGCAAGGCGAGCTACATTAGCCAGAGCGACGAGGACTGCGCCGTCGAACGGATCAAACGCCTCGACTTCGGTGGCAGGCCACCGGATCGGCGGGAGCTGCGGCGAACGCTAACGCCGACATTCGTGGCGGGTCCGCCGGAGGACGTGCGTTACTACATGGCGGTGCACGACGCCGTCGAGCGCAGTGGAACGCAGCTCAGCGCCGCGGCGGTAGCACGCGAGCATCTCGGCTGGGACCGTGCCCGCTGGGATCAGGCCGAGGCCGAGTGGTGGAAGTGGCAGCAGGAGAAGGCGGAGGCGGTGGCCCTCCCGGGAGGAGTCTAATGGCCAGCAAGAAACCCAAGAATGACGCCCTCCAGAAGCCGTCCCGCGCGGTCCCTCTCAAAACACGTCTGTTCCTGTTCGTTTATGCCGGAGGCCGGTGCGCGTTCGATGGGTGCAATCAATACCTCATCGAGCACCATGTGACGAAGACGGTCGGGGTGTTCGCGGAGATGGCGCACATATGGGCGTTCGGCGACGCTGGGCCGCGTGCAAACGCTGCTCTGAGCGGGAAGAAAGTTCACGAACTCTCTAACCTGATGCTTCTGTGTCCCCGGTGTCACAAAGAAATAGACGACGATCCCGATCAGTACACGGTCGAGGTCTTGCGCAAGCACAAGAAGGCGCACGAGGACCGCGTTTTCATGCTCACCGATACCAAGCCTGACCGGAACACCGTCGTTGTGTTACTGCGGGCGAGGGTAGGTGGACAGGCCGTTACCGTGTCGTTACGCGAAATGCAGGAAGCCGTTGCTCCTCGATACGTTGGGTCTCGGGACGTCCTCGAGATCGACCTCACCGCCATTCAGGACTCCGCCACGGACGCCTTCTGGTCCGTCGCAGCGGGTGAGATTCGAGAGAAGGTCAGACCGTTCTATACACAGACCTTCGAGAGCGGCCCAGCTCGACATGTCTCGGTCTTCGCTCTTGCACCCATTCCACTTCTCGTGGTTCTAGGTAGCGCCCTCAGCAACAAAGTACCGACCAGCCTCTTCCAGCGTCACCGCGACACGGAAAGCTGGAAATGGAAGGACCAAGGAGCCGCTGTCGCGTTCAGGACCACCGCCTTGCGGCAAGGTACAGAACCGCAGAGCGTGGCATTGCTCCTATCACTTAGCGGCAAGATACCGCAAACCAATCTGCCGGACGACATCGACGGAAGGTTCACGGTCTATGAAACAACGCTTGTCGACGATGAACCGAGCGTGCGGTTTCTCGAGGTTGAAGCGTCGCTTCACGCCTTCCGCGATGAGTTCATGCGAACCATGCAGCGAATTCTCCGCGACCATGCTGGGGCGCCAGAGGTTCATCTTTTCCCAGCGGTCCCCGCTCCCATAGCCGTTGCCATCGGTCGCGACCTGCTCCCCAAGCGCGACCCAGCGCTGATCATCTACGACTTCGACAAGCGCGTAGACGTGGGCCGTTTCGTGCGAACGATCGCGGTAAACCAGGTAAATGAGTGAGGATTCTCTCATGGAGGAAGTGAACCGACAGCAGGTCTCTGAGGCCCTCGAGAAGCTCGCTGAGTCCGTTGATATCCCGCCGAGCAAGTATCGGGAGGCTGTGAGTCACTACACAGCCGTAGGTGAGTGGCTTAATGCCGACGGATCAGCCCTGAAGGAGCACGGGCCGAGGATCTACCCGCAGGGTTCCTTCCGTATCGGGACGGTTGTCCGCCCGGTCAAGGAGGGAAAGGAAGCGGACTACGACATCGATCTCGTCTGCCAGCTCCAAACGGCGCAGCGAGACCCCACGGCGACGGAAGTAAAGCAGATGGTGGGGACCAGGCTAAAGGAGCACGGCACTTACCGTAGCCTCCTCGACGAGGAGGGCCGCAGGTGTTGGACGCTTAAGTACGCTGAGGCAGACGCTGTCGGCTTTCACTTGGACGCACTGCCGGCTCTACCTCAAGACCCCCGGGTCGTGGCTGAGCTCATGCATGATGGCGTCGAACCCAGCCATGCGCGGCACGCAATTGCCATTACCGAGCGAGCTGCGAACGGCCGCCATTTCTGGGTAGATGGAGGGTCGAACCCAGAGGGCTTTGCCTTGTGGTTCGAGGGTATCAACCGGGTTGCTTTGGCCAGGGTTGCTCCAGTTCAGAAGCGTTTGCTTTTCGAGGGCCATAAGAGGCTCTACGCGAGTGTACAGGACGTTCCCGATGGGCTGATCCGAACACCGCTTCAGCGCGCCATTCAACTCTTGAAGCGCCACCGCGATGTTCGCTTTGTCGGCCATAAGTGGGAAGACGAGAAGCCGATCTCGATGATCATTACCACTCTAGCGACGAGGGCGTATCGTGGGGAGGACGACGTGGCCGGTGCCATTAGCGGCATCCTCACCAAGATTGAAGACTTCGCAAAAACGGGAGTCCTCGAGACACGAGATGGTAAGTGGTGGGTGCCGAACCCCGTCAACCGCAACGAGAACTTCGCCGAGCGCTGGAATTCGCTGGGCAGCCACCGTGCAGAAGCATTCTTCGAATGGATCTCCTGGTTGCAGCAAGACCTTGCTCTGGCCGAAGAGCAGGACACGATCACGAAGCGAAGAGGCATTCTTGCGGAAGCGTTCGGCGTTGCAGAGAGCAGTCTCGGTTCTACGCCGAAATCTGGCGCGCTCGTCGCGGTTGCAAAGGACACTGTTCCCGCGCTCGGCGCTAGCTCACACTGCCAGGCTCCTGGGTGGCCCGTCCGCAACGATCGGAGTGTCAAGGTCACAGCGTCGGTTCGAAAGGAGCGCAACGCCCCGCGCCAGCTCTGGGCTCTCTCAAGTCGAGCCGTGCCGAAAGATCTCTGGATTCGTTTTGATGCCAGCACGAACACGCCGGAGCCATACAAAGTCCACTGGCAGGTTGTGAACACCGGCAGTGAAGCCGGAGGTGCCGCGCAGTTGCGAGGTGGATTCGAAGAAGGCGAAGGCCAGAGTGGAGTCGTTCGGTGGGAGAGCACGGCGTACCGCGGCACTCACTGGGTCGAGGCATTCGTCGTCAAGGATGGCGTTTGTGTCGCGCGGTCCGGGCGTGTCAACGTCCGGATCCGTTAGTTATAGTTAGACTCTTCGGTGCGATGCCAGGGGCAACGCACGAGCCTTGTGTCGCCTTCTATCGCTTCTTTCGGAACAGCGCTTCACCTCCTCTGGTTGAACGGACGCGTCACCGGCAGGAGACCCTCACCGGGCCGCGTCGCCGCGATTTCACGGTGAAATCTTCCCTAAGCAGCGCTTAGGGGATCAGTCTGTGGAACTTTTGCTGGGTTTGCGGGCGAGCGTGAAACGGGACGGCCAGTCCGGAGGTGTGGGCGTCCCGGAGCTGCGAGCCGTCGCGACGACGCCGGTCGAGCGACGCTGGAGAGGGAGTTGAGTCAGTTGGAGAACTGACTCAACTCCGGCAACGCCAGTCCCAAGATGGTGCTGGCGTTTCGCCAGGGTGAGATTTCCGTGCCCGTCCGCAGCGCGTCAGCGCGTCTATAGAGCGACATCCCGACGGGCCAACTCGTCCACCAACGCATGGCAGCATTGGTAGTGATCATCGAACGGCCCAGGAGGGCACCGTATGCACGCGTCCTGCATGTAGAGTCCTAGGATGGCCCCGACAAATCCCCAGACGTCATCGCGGTCGGAAGGCGCATACCTCTCGATGGTGAACATGAGCCTGTTGTAGTCCTTGGGATGAGAGTCTCCGCCGTGTCGACGGGTA
Organism: Dehalococcoidia bacterium; assembly: GCA_050247055.1. Taxonomy (GTDB): domain Bacteria; phylum Chloroflexota; class Dehalococcoidia; order Tepidiformales; family Tepidiformaceae; genus Amarobacter. The sequence goes on along the minus strand of JBFWUX010000012.1, from coordinate 9,006 downwards.
TAAACCCCACTGACAATGATGTAGAGCAAAGCAACAGTAGAACCGAGGATCCGCTTCCTGTACTCCGGACTGCCGACGTCTACATCATGAAGGATCCAGTCGATCGCACCGTAATCAGCCTCTCTCTCGGAATCAATATGTTCACCCTGGTGTTGAAAGCGATGGTGCGCAATTTCGTGGTGGAGAATGAACCCGACGGCACACAGGGACAGCTCTTGAGCTACGTGAAGGCTAGATCCTTCGGACGGTGGCGTTGCCGGTGATGGGGCGTCAATGGGCCATGGTTCCTTTACGGGATGCACGAGAGCACGGCTGGCCCACCGCAGTAGGTCAAGCGCACGGTCAACCTCGGGTGTCCGACGGGGATTGATTTGCTGCGAGGTCGGCTGCACCCCGCCACACTCCTTGCTGTAGAAGACGAAATAGGCGTAGGACTGGGCCCACAGAAGTTCGAGCACCCCGCTGCTCAGGCGAACCGTGCAGAGAGCCGGATAGTACGAGTGGCGTGGCGCGGAATCTTCGAACACCTCAAGGCGTACGGAAGCGAGAATGTCACCTAACCTCGCAGAGTGCTCTGGCGCGATTGCTTCAAGTGAGGGAGCTATCAACGGCAGAAGCCTTCGTACGCGTGAGGGGGTTTCCGAGTGCGTGATCGTGTACCTCACTTCGATCTCCCTCCCGATCCTAACTTAACTAACTAAACTAAGCAGCATGGACGTGTAACTGGATTCTGACTGTACAGGGGCAGCGGCGCATTCATAGGGGTGGCTGCGTTCTCAGGTGCGGTGTGGGGGTCGCTGGGTCACTTCTCAGTTTGACAGGCTGCGGCAGCGAGGTGCGCTGGAAGGCGAGCGAGCCTCAGCGTGGGAAAAAGGCTCCGAGCCGGACACCGGCCCGGAGCCGCGAGAGTCAGTGCTCGGACGGCAGGTAGAGGGTCCAGCCGGAGCCGTTGAAGCCCGCCCAGATGTCGATCCTGTCGAGGGGGAAGTCGGTCAAGGCGATGCGCTGGCGGATCAGCGGGCGTTCGTCACGATCGGCGAGCATGAGCAGCTCCGCCTGGTCGCCCGCAACGTTCAGCGTCCAGAACTGCAAACTCGCGAGGCGTTCGTCCGCGCCGATAGCGTCCTCCATGACGGGGGACGGGAAGTACGATGCGATGGCGTCGATCAGCCAGTAGGCCTTGGCGTGCTCGGCGAGGAAACGGACGCCCTCGGTGTAGATCACCTGCCGGTTGAGAGGGTGGCGGTAGAAGCAGTCTCCGCCGGTGAACTGTCGGAGCTGCTCTCGAAGCTCGTCCGGTGTGAGTGAGCGTGTCATGGTGAGTGGTCCTTTCGTTCGCGTTTCCGGCCCGCGCCCATCGCGGCCTGATGGCACGCGTCAAGCAGCCGCGGCGAGCCGTGGCGCAAGCGAACCGGTCAAGCTGAAAACGGGAGGGACCCGGGTCTTTCCCGCAGGGAAAACATGGGAGGAACCGGTTTTCTGCTTTACCGGCACGGCGGCGGCTGTAGCAGGGCCGTCAATCAGGCCGCGAGGGGTGCCGGAAACAAAGGCAAGAGTGGGGCTCACCTGCTCCTTACACGCGAACGCTAGGCGAGTTGCCTTGAGTGTCGAAGTGTTCGCCGGTGGAAGTGATCGCGTCTGGGAACGCACCGAAGTCAGTGGCGTGCGGATGGCAACGGCTTCATGTTCGAGACGTGCTTCTTGCGGGCAGGGTTCGCGTCGGTGATGAGGATCGGCCGGGGGCGGTAGGAAAAGGAACGCGCGGTTTCGCGAGAGTGCCCGAGGGTGACCGTGACCGTGGCATGACGCTTGCTTGCTCGGAGCTGTCATTGGACCCGAGTGAGGTGAGGATTGCTTCGGATTATGCAGAACAGCACGCCGGCGGGCGCAAAGAGCTACTACACCACTGCGGATTACTACATGGAGGGTCAGGAGCTTCACGGGATCTGGCGCGGGCAGGGTGCCGCGAGGCTTGGCCTCACCGGCGCGATCGAACGCGAAGACTGGGACGCGCTGGCCGACAATCTCGACCCGGACACGGGCGAGAAACTCACGGTACGCCAGAAGGAAGGCCGTCGCGTCGGCTATGACTTCACCTTCAACGCTCCCAAAAGCCTGTCGCTTCTGTACTCGCTGACTGAGGACGAGCGACTGCTCGGGGCGTTTCGCGATGCGGTGAACGCGACCATGGCCGACATGGAAGCGGAGATGGAAGTGCGGGTGCGCAAAGCCGGCAGCATGCAGGACCGCACGACCGGAAACATGGTGTGGGGTGAGTACACGCACCTGACCTCGCGGCCGGTGGACGGGGTGCCGGACCCGCAGCTGCACACGCACGCCTTCGTGTTCAATGTCTCCTACGACGATCACGAGCAGCGCTGGAAGGCCGGGCAGTTCGGCAACCTGATGCGCAGCCGCAAGTACTTCGAGGCGGTGTTTCATTCGGACCTGGCGCGCCGGATCGAGCAGTTGGGGATCGACACGAAGCGCACCGCCGGGGGTTGGGACATTGCCGGTCTCGACAAGCAGACGCTCGGCAAGTTCTCTCGGCGCACCGCCGAGATCGAAGCGCTGGCGAGGAAGCTCGGGATCACCGACCCGCTGCAAAAGGACGCGCTTGGTGCGCGCACCCGATCCGCCAAGGTCAAAGAGCTGACCATGCCTGAGCTCCAGAAAGAGTGGCGTTCCTGGCTCACGGAGTCGGAGTCCGGCCAGATCGACGGCCTGGCACGGCGCGTCGGAGGCAGGCCGCTGGCCGAAGACAAAACCGAAGCGGCGGCGGCGGCGGAGCGTGCGATCGAGCATGCGTTCGCGCGGCAGTCCGTCGTCCCGGAACGCGAGCTGCTCGCGGCAGCACTCAGGCAGGGCTATGGCAAGGTGTCTCGCGAGACCATGGAAAAGGAAATGGCCCGCGCCGATGTAATCCGGGTCAAGCGCGGCGACCGCATGCTGGTGACCACCCGGTCCGTGCTGGACGAAGAGACCCGCATGCTCGACTTCGCCCGCGAGGGGCGCGGCACGTGCCAGCCGATCGCGCCGGTGCGAACCCACACGAACCGCCAATGGCTGAACGCAGAACAGAAGCGGGCGGTGGCGCACGTTCTGGGCAGCAGGGATCGGGTGATGTCGGTGAGGGGCGCAGCCGGCGTCGGCAAGACGTCCTCTCTCGAGGAGATCCGGGACGCCGTCGAGGAAACGGGTGGCAAGGTGTTCGCCGTGGCGCCGTCGGCCGGCGCAAGTCGGGGAGGGCTTCGCGAGGCCGGCTTCGAGTCCGCCGAGACGCTGGCGCGTCTGCTGAAAGACGAGCAGTTACAGGACAAGGTGCGTGGGTCGCTCGTCATCGTCGATGAGGCCGGCATGGTCGGCAGCGAGGACATGCGCTCGCTCTTCGACCTCGCCGCCAAGAAACAGCTTCGCCTACTGCTCGTCGGCGACTTGCGGCAACATGGGAGCGTGGCCCGAGGCTCGGCTTTGCGGCTCCTGGAAGAGCAGGCCGGGATCGCGCCCGTGGAGATCACGGAGATTCAGCGGCAGAAGAAGAAGGAGTACAAGGAGGCGGTCGCCAAGCTCAGCGAAGGCAGCATCGCCGACGGGTTCCGCCGGCTGGACCGCCTGGGTTGGATTCATGAGGTGGCGGACACGGATCGTTACCGGGCGCTCGCGAAAGCGTATGTGGATTCGGTACAAGCGGGGAAGACCAGCCTCGTGGTGTCGCCTACGCACGCGGAAGGGCGCAGGACGACCGACTCCATACGGGCGGAACTACGCCAGCGTGGACTTCTCGGCGAGCAGGAGCACACGTTTGCCGTGCTGCGTCCGGCGCAGTTCACGCTCGGCGAGAAGCTGGATGCGACGAAGTACGTCGAGGGCGACGTGCTATCGTTTCACCAGAACGCGAAGGGGTACAAGAAGGGACAGCGCGTGACCGTGGAGCCGGGACAGAAACTGCCGATCGACCAGGCCCGGCGCTTCGAGGTTTTTCACCCGGACAGGATCGGAATCTCCGTGGGGGATCGCCTTCGCATTACCCAGGGCGGCAAGACGGCGGACGGGCTGCATGCGCTCAACAACGGCGACCTTTTCACCGTGAAAGACTTCACGCGCCACGGCGACATCGTGCTGGGCAACGGCTGGGTAGTCGGTAAGGATTACGGCCACGTGGCGCTGGGACACACGGTCACCTCGCATGCCAGCCAGGGCAAGACGGTCGATCACGTGTTCATTGCGCAATCGTCGCAGTCCTTCGCGGCCTCGGGCCGGGAGCAGTTCTATGTGAGTGCTTCGCGCGCGCGCGAGCAGGTGCAGCTGTTCACCGACAGCAAGGCGGAGCTGCTGGAAGCGGTCAGCCATGGCGACGAGCGCTTGAGCGCGACCGAGCTCGTGGGCTACGACCCGCACAAGCTGATCCGCGAACGGTTGATCGAGCAGGCGTTCGCGACGCCCGATCCGGTGCTGGCAGGGGGGCGCAGTCGAGATTGGGAGGTAGACCTTGAGCGATAGCCTCCTCGACAAGTACAAACGGCATCCGGGCGGCGAGCCCGACTCGAAGGTCGTGCGCCTGCACGACGAGGACGCCCCCGACAATCTGGGGTGCTTCGGCTTCCTGCGGGGGGTGGGGGACCGGGCGATCTCGCTCGAGCTGAGGAAGCTCAGCGGCCATGTGCTCGCTGTGTCCTATGCCTATATCCTGCGGTTTGAGTACCGGCCGGAGGAGGGCATCACGCTCTGCCTGCCGGATCGGAGCATTCGGATTCGGGGGAGCAGGCTCAACACGGAGATTCGGAGTGTGCGGCTGCTCGACGGGCTCATCCGGCACCGCGTGCCCTGGCTCGCGGAGGTGCCGCGGAATCAGGCGCTTGCCGCTGGCGAGGACCAGGTGGTGATCGAGGCGATTGAGTGGGAAGGTAAGTAGATGGAGACAGTCAAGCCCACCAATGGGGGGGAATTCACTGCGGCACGTTGATGGGAAGGAAGACTAGTGAGCAACGGAGAGTCGGACGAGAGGCCCGGATCTCTTGATGACCGCGTTGTTGAGATACTGGCAAGTGGCGTCACGAGCGAGGCGCTACGCAAGGAGATTCGCGAGTGGATCATGATCCTGACAGGTGGGGGACTGGCGGCTCTTGCTATCGGGTTTTATACGGTCGCCACACATCTCAACGGTGTGGCGACAACATCCGCGCAAATCGCAGCTGAAGCCGCAGCGAGAGGCGTCGTCGAAAAGAGCGAGGAGTTAGACCAAGCCCTAGCACGTTACCAAGAATCGGGACGCGCACTGTCACGCGAAAACGGCAAACTGGAGGAGCGTCAAGGGGCTGTATCGAAGCTACTCGAGCAGCTGGAAACGCTAACGCACGAGGCGAGCAACCTAAAGAAGAAACTCGACGACGACGTGGTTTCTGCTCGACAGCTCGGAGCAGACTTGACGGCCCTGCTAGCGTCGGATACTGGAGAATGGACCAAGAAGGCGGAGATAATCAACGGTACCATCACGGCGCTGGAAGGCCCGGGAGCTGGGGCGATTACCGTTAGACTACAAGACATCGTCACCGCCCTGCAGGAGGATCTGAAGAACCGCGTAGAGGCCCCGGTCGGCACGATTCTTCCGTACTATGGGAGTAGGAACTCACTGCCGAGTGATGGCGCGTGGCTTGTTTGCGACGGAGAGACCCCTACGACTGATGCGTTGCGCCAGCATCTGGAGGGCTTGAAGGCACCGGACCCGCACTTTACACCCAACCCGCACTTTACACCGGATCTCCGAGGCATGTTCCTCCGCGGAATGGACTGGGGGAAGACCTGGAAGCCCGGAGAGGATGTCGTGCGCGGAGATGTCGTCCAGGGCCGGAAAGCGGGCGATTACCAAAAGGACGCACTTGGGCCGCACACCTTTCTGTTTCGGGCAAGGAAAGCCGGGGATACCGTGAACTCCTTCGCTGACGCGAAGGGATTGAGCCACTGGGCTTGGACCACCTATTTCTTCACTCCGCAAGAGAATCCATTATACGCGGAAGCACGTGCCTTCCTGGGCGACAAAGGCGTGCGATTTGACGAGGAGACACGTCCCAAGAACGTCGCCGTCCTCTGGATCATCAAGGCCAAGTAAGGGGACCACAGAAACCACAGAAATGACCGCCAACAACCGACCTGGTCACCGGAGGTTAGAGTCACCGTGTCGAGCTGAGGAAGTGTTCTTCGCAAAGAAGAGGGACGCCAGGCCAGAGTGCCACTGGCGACGCGGGTGGAGGTGAGCCGTTGAGGGGAATGACCAGGCGCGGAATGGTGCTCGTCGCAGGTAATGACAGTCCCGGGTACTTCGCTCGTCTCATGAAGTTCTTCGCGCAGCAGGCCCCGCATGGACCCGGGAGCCAAGCGGCGTACAACTGGCGGGGAGGGTGTGTCCGCCGGACGGGACCGTTCGGCTTCTCGGCGTTCTACTACGAGGCAACTCCGGAGTTTCAGGAGAGGACGAAGGGCGAGGCGTTCGCGGAGTTTGCGAGGAAAGAGTGGAGACGATCGAACGGCGGCCGCCGAACGCGTTTCTTCGATACAGGGCGCGATCCTTTCGTGCTGCTGGACGAACCGGAGCATGTGTTGGAACACCAGTACTTCCTGTTCGAGCATTCCCCGCAGGGCGGTTTCGTTACGCGGCTATGCGATCTGCTCAAGAGCGCCGACATGCGTGTAGTGCAGTACGACGCTATCATTGAGCCAGGCGCTGTGGATATGGAGCACGCGGTGGTCTACCACGCGGTACGGTGTTACCGGCGGGCCGGGTCGGGAGCTACGGCGAACACGGTGACGGAAGCCATCGTCGAGGCGTCTGATGGAACTTGGAGCGGAAGGGTGCAGTTCGGTCCGCCGAGTCCACGAATAGGTATAGTCAGCGGAGCGTTGCCGCACGACCAAACCCGTGCGCAGCGCTTCGGGTACTTCGCGGTATGCGTAGAGACGCAGGCGAGCGGCGCCAATCCAACACGGAGCGTATCGGCTGACGAAGCGCTGGAGGCATGGCTGCCGGCAACGGAATTGCTCGCCGCGTGCGCAGAAAGCATTGAGGGCGCGGCAGGCACGCGGCGGAGCATCCTGCGGTGTTCTATGCGAACGCTGGGTGTGTACACCGCGGTTATCCTGTGCGCGCCTCTAAGAGGTAACGAAGAGTCGGAGCTGTTGCGCCGGGTCATCAGTAACAGGCTGGGAGAGAGGAAGTACATCATGACCCCGCAGTGCAAGCCTTCACCGGAGGCGCCATGGGCTTGTCCGGATGGAAGAGTCAAGACATGCCTTCCGAAACTGAAGCACAGGGATCGCCGCGGGTACCTCGCGGACTACTACGACCATGTTGGCGAGGAGCTTACGGAGCGGGTCAGTGTTACCCAGTATGATTCCTATGTTCCGAGAGAGAAGGAGGCAAGGCATCAGCTGAGCATCTGCGTTACGGACCCCAGCGTGGCCACGGAGGACGGGAAGCGACTCATCGAGGAGTGGGTTGTCAGGCACCAAAGGTGGTTGCGCGATCAGGCGGAATCTGTGAGTAAGGTGCAGGTGGTGTAAGAGGTCGGAGAGCCACTTGTGTGTCGTCGTCGGAAGAAGGAAGGACCCATGGCGATTGTGAACGAAGGAGAAGGGAGGGGAGGAAGCGAGACGGGGAGCGTCGAGGCGTTGCTGATGCAGCCCGGAGTCGACAGAGTAGATGTGGCCACGGTCGCAGTGGCTGTGCAGCCGGCCGTGCGAGCGTCACTGAACCTGGCACAAGGAACGAGCGAGAAGACAGGCCTTGTGTTTGAGTCCGGCCTGAAGAACTACAGGTTGCTTGTCGATCAAGCGTCCAGGAAGGTGCTCAGTTGTTACGAGTGGATCGGGTGGGAGTTAGCAGAAGTTCTGTCGGAGGTGCAAGTCAAACAAGCGGAGCCACTGGTCGAAGAGATACGGGAGCTATTTCGCTGGCAAGGGTCAGAGTTTGTAGAGATTGCACTTCCGGATGGATCTGCTACGGATAAAGACAAACCAAAGCGCGGGGAGAAGGTGCCAGGATGGGTTGAGCGATATCGAAGAGGGATGGAGAGTCAGGTAGTTGACCCACTGCCTGCGGATTATGACGAGCTGCGCCGAAGGCTCGGCAATATACAGAACTTTAACCGGCGCATGATCGCGGAGGCTGTTGAGCCCGCGCTCAACGCACGAGCCGCATCCATGCCGCACGGAATTCTCGAAGAGAAGAAGATACTTGCGAAGTGGGTGAACGAAGAGCTCCGCCACTTCGATCTCGCGATTGAGTGTCCGAGTACAAGGCGACCCGCGACTTTGATTGCTACGACCGGAAAGCGGCCGGGGATTGGGCAATTCCGGTTCGAGACGATGAAAGAGAACGGTCAGCCAACCTACTCGGCAAGTTCCGTGGCGCTGCCAACCTTGAAACTGATGCCTGTCCCATTCGGGCAATCGCGTGTTTTCCACCAACACACAGCGCGAGGGCGCTAGCTTAGCTTAGCTAAGCTAGTGCTAGTAGCGACCCTAGCTAGCTATAGCTAGATGAAGTGAAGAGCTACCCTCTAGGCTGAGAAATGGCGTGGACCGACGGCGGACCGATCAGCAGCAGAACTGCGCGCAGCTGCCGCGCGTCGGTCAAGGACCATTCGGGCATGTCCCATGGGTCGTGTCTTGTCGTTGCGTATAGAAGCCAGCAGGTGTTGACCGCGGTCAACCGGTGCCCAAGACGGCCTCCCGCCTCGCTTCCGCTATCTTGTACACACGCCACGTTCTCTGCAGGATCGGCATGAGTCGCGAGCGAGCGGCGCGGGTTTCTTGGCTGAGCTTTCTCAATGTATCTGGTCCCTGCTGCAACGTCGTCAGTAAGCTTTGGCGGCGCGCCTCCAGTTCCAGGTCCAGTGCGTTGATGTCTCTGCGATCGAGAGGCTCATTGGGATTGAACCGGAAGTTGCGTTCGTGTTCCTGCCGCCACTGAACCAGCTCAGATGTCAGGGACTCCCCGAAACCCTGTATCTG
>JBFWUX010000011.1:0-30390 GCA_050247055.1 Dehalococcoidia bacterium | reverse complement strand
GCGAAAGTTCTTTCAGCTTTCGGGAAAGATCCTCACCGACAGGCAGAAAGTGACTTTGGCGACCCGCTACCGGCGAGACCTTGAACGAATGCGTGAGGTGCTGGAGCCCTGACTTGAGCAAAAAAAACGGGCCATGAGGCCCGTTTTGATCTGTCCTGGCGGAGAGGGCGTCTGCCAAGCAGGGATTCAAATCGATCCCAAGCAGTCCAAACTATTTAGATCTCCCTCTGAGGTGCGCCCGCGCACTGTCTTAAGGGATCCATTCCAATCGTCTGCAATCCAACCTTCTATGGTAGAAAGGATGGTAGATAAAAAATGTGAGGCGTTATGGCCAGAAAAGCAAAAGAACTGTCAGCATTGGAGGTCGGGCGATTGCGCGTTGCGGGGCATCACGCCGTTGGCGGCGTCTCGGGACTTTACCTGTATGTCAACGACGCTGGCGCAAGGTCGTGGGTCTTGCGCTTCATGGTTGGTGACAAGCGCAGGCATATGGGGCTAGGTGGCTTTCCGGATGTTCCTTTGGCTCATGCCAAAGAGAAGGCCCGGCAAGCGCGCGATGACATCAGCAACGGCATCGATCCAATTGCCCAACGCAAAGCCGCAGTGAGCCAGTTGCTCGCTCAGCAAATGAGTGAGAGAACCTTTGAGCAAGCGGCTACCGCCTACATCGAAGCTCACGGTGACTCCTGGAAAAGCCCAAAACACCGTGCTCAGTGGGAGGCCACCTTGAAGGCTTACGCATATCCGATCATGGGCAAGCTGCACGTGCGCGATGTCGGTCAGGAGCAAGTCCTAAAAGTCCTGGAGCCTATCTGGAAGACCAAAAACGAGACCGCGTCCCGTGTGCGTGGCCGCATTGAAAGCGTTCTTGACTGGGCCACTGTGCGCAAGTACCGCAGTGGGGAGAACCCTGCGCGTTGGAAAGGGCATCTTGATCACTTGCTGGCGGCGCCGAGCAAAGTCAAGAAAGTCGAGCACCACCGAGCCCTCCCGATCGATGAGATGCCTGCCTTTATGTCGGATTTGCGCCAGCGCGAAGGCATGGCTGCGCGCGCGCTGGAATTCACGATTCTGACCGCTGCACGAAGTGGGGAAGTGCGTGGTGCTTCCTGGTCTGAAATGGATTTAGAAGCTGGCATCTGGACCGTGCCTGGTGAACGCATGAAAGCAGGGAAGGAACACCGGGTGCCACTCTCTTCGACGGCGCTACAACTTCTCAAAGCCTTGCCGCGAGTCGAGAAGGGCGAGCACGTTTTTTACGCTCCACGAGGCGGGCAACTCTCAGACATGTCGTTGACTGCGGTTATGCGGCGCATGGAGGTCGATGCCGTTCCCCATGGCTTCAGATCCACATTTCGCGATTGGGCTGGCGAGCGAACCCACTACCCCAGAGAGCTCGCTGAACAGGCGCTCGCACACACACTGGAAAACAAGGTAGAAGCTGCGTACCGCAGAGGGGACGCTTTGGAGAAGCGCCGAAAGATGATGACCGACTGGGCGGGCTATTGCGCGGGAAAGCAAAAACCTTCGATGAGCGATTTTCTGAAGGGCTAGATGTAGATCTCGCTCATCATCTCGTCACTGTCAGATTGGTTGACGTGTAGAACGTTCCATGAAGTTCTATTCTTGCAGGCGCGGGATAGATGTGCATCGTCGAGTTCACACACCCTTGTGCCCATCAATTCGTTCGCACAAGCGACGGAGTTCGGCCGTTGGCTTGTCAGTGCCGATACTGGCAGTCATGGCTTCCCTAGCAGCGGAGCTAGCACCGGGAAACGCAGCGCTTCTGGCCGAGTTCCAAGAGATGGCGCTGGAGATAGCAGCCCCCTTGGCTGCCGTGGCTGCATCGGAAGCGGTGGCTTCCCGGGCAGCCTGAGCTGCGGCCAGGGTAGCGCTGCTCGCAGCATACGCAGCCCTGCCAGCAGGCCGGCCACCATGCCGGCGGGCAACATTCACAACCCCGCGGGAGGGCTCGTTACCCACCCCGGAGATCCTGGACAATTTGTATTCAGCGTCGCCAACAGCTCTGCAAGCAGCCTCCCAGGCAGCAGCAAGTTCCGCATCCGTTGCTTCACCATTTGCGAACCGCTCCGCAACATCCAATGCGGCCAAACTACGTGGGTCCTGTATTTGGCCTTGGCACTGCCGCGCACACCAAACGGCATACAGGCGAATCTCGCGTTCGTACCCCGAAACTGCACGCAAGCACCACAGCGCATCCTCAAGCCCATTTGAATCCAGCACCGTCAAGATGCTCAGTGGCTCGTCGTCGGCTTCGTCCTTGCCCAAATAGTTGAGCAACTTGCACCAACCTTGCGGGTCGAGGTCGTGCGCGCGGATAGCGTTAAGAGTGGTTTTCATTTTCCGTTGCCCGCGCCTGTTCTGATGGCCTCTTGCAGTGGCAGCTCTTGGTCGAAGTGGTTTCCGCAGGAAGGGCAAGCGACGTTGTTGATCTGGTCTGCCAACGTCCGATGGTACGTGAACGCAACGCCGTTCTTGAACAGCGGCCGATTGCAGGCATAGCAGTGAGTCCTAAAGCTATGTGCTCGGCAGTTGCGGCAGTGCAGCCCCCAAGCGTCTTTCTGCCGGCTGGTGCGCCAAGGCTTCACCGACTCGTCGTCGTGCGGCAAGCCGCAGCGGATGCAGATGCTGGCAGTGTTCCAGCCCTTCTCGACGGTATGAGTTGGCGCTGGGAACACCTGCTGCAGTCCCAAGGCCAGTAAGCGCCAAAGGTTGTAGCGGGTACTCAAATTTCCGGTGCCGGCTGCCAGTTGAATGTGGCCGAACTTGTGGTCGATAGGATCGTCGTGGCCATAGTCGCTATGCTCGGCCCAGACGAGTGGCGAACTTGGTTCCGGCGCTGCGAAGGGCTGCGGCTGCAAGATGAACACACGATCACGCCCCTGCCCATAGTCCTTGGCCTCGACAAGCTCGGCAAGCAACGCTGGCAGCTCCCCCGTACGCCACCCAGAGCGGAATTTGGCATCCATCACCAGCCAGGTTTTCAGCTGACCTGACCGAAAGCACAGCCGCATATCCGGTCGTCGACCGTTGGGCAGCTCGACTTGCACGTCCAACTGGGCCGTCAGTTCCTCGCGAGCATGGTGGAAATGCAGGCTGACGGGAACTGGCCGGCCCGTGACGGCCTTGAGCAGGTCAGCCTGCCAGCCCGGCCTAGGCACAAAGCCCAGGTCCTGGACAAGCAGTGCGATCAGTTTGATCAAACACCAACGTTCATACACCGCGCTGGCATGCAGCACGCCAATGCGCTCCACTGTCAGCAGCGCCTGCGCGCCCAAACCGCCCTCATCGGCGAGAGCCTCTACTTGGCGCCAGGCCTTGAGCACGGCGGCATAGTCAGGATTGAGCGAGTAACGCATGCCAACAGGCAGCTCGGCTTGTACCGCTACGCCAAGTGCGGCCCATTGTCGGTCCTCCTGCCGCAGTCGGTCCAAGCTATCCGCCAACGCTTTGTGGGTCTGCGCCGCACGCGCGGCCTCACGCTCGAAGGTCTGCGCACGCAGGCCGGCGGTGCGGGCCTCCTGCTGCATCTCTTGCAACTCGTTCGACGAAAGCGCCCGCATCCAATCGTGTTGCTCCAGCCAGTCTCGCCGGACCTGCCGCCGCTCCAGCTTAGCGCGGCCCAGCCGAACCTCGAAGACATGATGGAAGTTAAGTTGCCGATAGTACCGGGCAACGCCTTCCGCCTTCTGCTGGTCGCGGTGCTTCTGCGATTGCCGACGAGCGACTTCGACGACACCTGTCAGCGTGTATTCGGTGAAGAGATGTAGAGATGCTTTCATCAGACGCGCCAGCCCGGAAGGCAGGCTTACGCGGTTGTAGTCGATGCCGTAGCGGTCATCACCATCGTCGCGACCGCCGGGCTTGTCGTAGAAAAAGTCGGTCTCGACGCCTACTACTGGGTTGCGCAACACGATTTGAACCGTCCGTGGAGGAGCACCAGCGGAGTTTTGGTGGCGGTCGTCTGTCCAGGCCACCAGTGTCGCGTATCGCTCCTCCGCATCGCGCTGCTGGCGGTCGAAGGTCTCAGGCGACACCTTCTGACTGCGCGTCGCTAAGTACTCCTCGCGTCGCCGTTCCTCGTGTTGTGAATGTTCAACCAAGCGGGTGGCTTGGGCCTGGGCGCTGTCTCCCAAGGCTTTGGCCAGCTGCACGCCGGTCTGCAGCAGATGACGCAAATAGCGGTTGTCGGGCAGGTCCGAGCTCTCCGTGAGCACGCGGCCCGGCAAAAGACGACTCGTAGGCGTACGAACATGCTGGCGGAAGCTCGCGCCGTTTGGCCGTAACCGGACTCGCGGCATGGGCGCCTGGATTTCGCGCAGCACCTGTGCCGCGTTGCTGCGTACCCGCTCTGCCGCCGTCGTGAAGGTTTCCAGCGCAACGGATACCCGCTCGTCATAGGGCGGGGTACTCGAACCGGCGCGAGCGGTGGTAGCCGCGTCAGTGCCAAGCACCAACCAGATCAGCTCACCTTTGAAGTCACCCAGGTAGGCTTCGATGTCGGCCTTGTCCAAACCATTGGAAAGGTTCTCGATGAAAAGGTGCTGCTCGCCTACCTGCACCTCAAACTGCCCAAGGCTGCGATGGAGCTCACTGAAATGACGGGCGCGTACCGCGTCCCAGTCACCAGCCACTACCCACCAGGGCGGCGCCTTGGGTACCGGTAGCGCGAGCAACGGGCGATGACCACCCTGTGCGTCCACCAGTTTTGGCTGCACGTCGGCCAAGACGCCTGTCAGCCGCAGCCCGAGCCAAGGCCGGTGATCGCGGAAGATTTGCGTTTGCAGCCGGAGAACGCCATCGTCCCCCCGCAACAGCTCCAGCGGTTCCGGCGCCGCTTCTATGCGCCTGGCAATGCCCGGTCCAAGCCACTCAATGGAGAGGTAGCAAGCCTCCAGATCCACCGGCATCCCGGCCATCAGCGCAGCCAGTAGTTGGCGATGCCGTTGTTGCCGTCGGCCGCGGCAAGAATGCGGTCCAAGGCGTCCACGCAGGACTCCGTGACGGCCATCGGGTCCAGCCCGGCCAAGCGCGTCGCAAGCTTTTCACGCAATGCGACAAGGATGTCGCGCCGGCTGCGGCCATCGTGAGAGCTGCGGCCTAAGTCCAGCATTAGTTTGGGGAGGACTTTGTGCAGGATCACATTGTTGAGCGCGGCTTCCGGACCGATGCCCGTCGCCTGTGCCTGTCGCAGATAGTGCATCGACTGGCGTATGGCTCGCATGCCGAACTCCACACCAAGCCCGTCAAGCTGCTCGCGGGCGACGGCAGCCAGGAAAACCGCATCCGGGTCTTGGCGGTCAAATGGTGGATAGGGCTGGCGCTTACCGAACACTGACGCAGGGAGACGAAGCGGCTGTGCCAATGCAGATTCGTCGAAGGTCTCGAGCTCGGCCTCAACCATGTCCCAGTCAACCAACACCGGATTGCGGAACCGCAGCACATGTACCCTGTCCAGAACCTTTGGGGAAAGATAGTAGGTCGTGTCGTCAACGTTGACTGCGCCGATGATGCGCACATTGGAAGGGAATCGTAGGGCCGTGGGTGTGCGCGCCGAGGAGGCCAGCGAGCGGCGCAGCCGGGCATGGTGCAGGAGCACCGACTCCGCATCCTTGAAGCCACCCAACTGGTGCAACAAGGCGTTAGCCTGCTCGTTGCGCAATAGGTCTTCAATAGTGGCGGTCTCGGGCAGGCCGAGGCGGGCGCGGGCTTCGGCCTCGATGGTGAGGAACAGACCGTTCTCCATGACGGTGTGTCTCTCCTCGTCGGACGCATGCAAGGGGATCAGAGGGTGTTCGCTGCGCTCCTCCAATAGACTGAGGAAATCGGCAAAGTAGTGTTCGACCCGCGCCAGATTCATCTCGTCAAGACAGATGAAATGAGGCACTTCCGGCTCGGCCTGAGCCGCCTGGAGGGCCTGCAAGAAAGGCGTGGACTGATAGCTGCGCTCCAGAGGGTTGTAGTAACCCAGCAGGTCTTCAGGGCCGGTCCAGTTCGGCTTGACCGGCACCACGGTGCAGCGACCGCCAACGCTATCGGCCAGGCAGCGTACCAAGCTGGTTTTGCCGGCGCCGGAGTCGCCAGCCAACACGATCATGTCGTGAGTGCACAGCAGCGCAAGGAAGTCGCGTAGCTGGGACTGCGTGAAGAGCATGCCTTTGCCCCACAACCGGGCCTGGACGAAAGGCGCGATGCGGGAATAGTCGCCGCCCAGCAGCGCCTCGAAGTCGTGCGCTGGCGATAGGGCCGCCTCAGACACCGCGGGAAGTAGCGCCTGCAAGTCCTCTTCGTCGATCAGGCCCATCGCTTGCAAGCGCTGACCACGTTCAGCCATCAGCTCGGAAAGCCTCTGCAGTCTCTGCTTCATTTTGTCTTCTTCCTGGGTCAGGGCCCGGCGCAACGTACGCAGGGCGATTTCTTGTTCGTCGCGCAGCCGCTGGGCAGCGTCAGCGCCCTGCTGTGCCTCGTCGCGTTCAGCGACGACGCGGGCCCGCTCCAGCTCAAGTGCCTGGATGTGAGTCCGCTGCTGATGCTCAGTTGCTCTGGCGGACTCTTCCAACGCGGCCTGCCGCCTCATGTACTGCTCCTGCAGCGTGACCCAAGCCATCTCCGAAACCAGTCGAAGCGGCTGGCGGCCGCTGAGGGTAACGGACCAGTCTGCAGGCAGCGCCACGAGCTGTTGCAAGCTGCCGCGCCGGGTCGTGCATTCGTGGGCATTGAAATGGCGGCTGCGGTGCTCCAAGGAAGAGAGTTCCAGCTCTGCCAACAGCCATGGCCGTTGCGCCGCATCGAAGAGTTCTGCGTCGGCCACCGGCACATACGCTTTGGCCGCCCCGCCGTTACTGTCGTCGGGGTAGCGCAACTCCTCGCCGGTCTCCGGGTGCTGCAGGCCCTCCAAGAAGTACAGCGGCCGCTCGCCGCCCGGACGTCGTGCGGCATGCAGGCGTCCGACTACTCTGATGGGGCGGCGAGGGGTCATATGCCAGGCCTGACGCAGTTGGTCCAGCAACACCTGCACTGGCGCATGGAGGTCGAAGGCGGGGGAGGAGTCCCTATCCGAGGGGGGATGATCGTCGTTTTTCAAACTGCGTGTCTCTCGTACTTCGGTAGCCGGCTAGGCAACGACGTAGTCCGTCGGCACCGAGAAGGCTGACTTGCTCTTGAGCTTCTCGACCTGCTCGAGATCAAGCACCCGCAGGGCGGCTTCGTTTACCTCCTTCTCCTGGGGCATGCTTGACCTTTTGTTTGCTTTTAAAGCCTGAGTTGCCTTGCTCTACTTGGCGGGCTTGTACGGTGGTTTGGCCGCCGCCCTAGCCAGCAGTTGCTTTGCGTTAGGCGTTAGGAAGGCGAAGCCGAGTCTTCAAACGCTTGGGCACGTTCCACCAGTCCAGCCACATCCTTGAACTTGTCGTAGATAGCGGGCTTCTCGCCAACAGCCAGCGCCTTGAAGTGCGCACGGCCGCAATCGATCTTGGCGCTCTCGGTGTTACGCAGGTCGCTGTCGAACAGGCTGCTCTTGGTCTCGACGACGAAGTAGAGGCGGTC
The DNA here is from genome assembly GCA_050247055.1 of Dehalococcoidia bacterium. Lineage (GTDB taxonomy): Bacteria > Chloroflexota > Dehalococcoidia > Tepidiformales > Tepidiformaceae > Amarobacter. The sequence continues at coordinate 22,824 of JBFWUX010000011.1, read as the reverse complement.
GCCATCGGGCGTCGTCACCAGCACGGCCCAGTCGGGGTTGTAGGTGCCCAGCGGCGTCGGCACCTTGAACCAGCCCGGCAGCTTGGCGTAGACCTTGATCGCGTCGTTCTTCTCCAGCTGGTCTGCGAAGTCCCGCTCGACCTCAGAGTCGTAGACAACGTGCTGGTAGACCGAACGCTGGGCGTCCTGCAGCATGTTCCTGAGGTAGCCGGTCAGCTCTTCCTTCTCGAACAGCTCCTGAGCGTAGTACTGGTCGTCGCCCAGGCGCTGGTAGCGGATGCCGTCCACCAGCACCACGCGCTTGCAGCGGTTGATGGCGTCGGCCACGATCTCAATGAACTGCTGCGGGTTGCGCTTGAAGTCGTGCAGGCGAAGGCTCTCGACCAGGATCTTCGCGATGCTGCGACGGGTCAGCTGGGTGCGGTTCTGCAGCTCGGTCAGGATGTCGGGCAGTTCGATGTCGCCCTCATCCAGCACGACGACGCTGGCACCGCCGGTCTCTTGGGCCACGATGCCCGCCTGGCCGATCTCCATGTTGGCCTTGCGCCACTGCAGGCGCACCTTGCTGATGGGCGGCGCGGCGATCAGCGCGGCGATGCAGTCGCGGATCAGCTTGTCGTTGTCGAAGTGGACCCGGTACGTGGTCTTAAACTTGATGCGGTCCCACAGCGCCTTGAACTCGGGGCTGTCGAGCACAGCGCGGCGCACCGGCACCTGGCGGCGCTCATCAGCGTTCTTGATCTCCAGCTTGCCGGCGACCTTGCGCAGCAGCTCCAGAATCTGAGCGCGCTGGGCTTCCAGTTCGGGGGGCAGCGTCAAGCTGCCGTCCTTGATGGCTTGGCGTAGGGTGTCCTGCACCTTGCCCTTGGCATCGATCAGGCGCTGCGCGCGCAGGTGCTCGGCCAGCACCTTGGACGCGTCGAAGCCCAGCGGCTTCTGCGTGCCGTCCGCCTGCTTGACGGCCACGCCTGCGAAGAGGTGGTCGGGCACGACGCCGAACTGGAAGCCGTCCTCCTCGATCTCCTTCTGCAGGCTGTCGGCGAACTGCTGGTAGCTCTCGTTGGCGATCACGGTCAACGTGTTCACCTCGAAGCCGCGCAGGCGCAGGCCTTCCTGGTTGACACACAGCCGCAAGCCGCGGCCGATAGTCTGCCGGCGCCAGCGCTCGGTAGAGCGCGTGCTGAAGTTGCAGATCTGAAAGACGTTGGGGTTGTCCCAGCCTTCCTTTAGCGCCGAGTGGCTGAAGATGAACTTCAGCGGCGAGGAGAAGCTGAGCAGCTTCTCCTTGTCGCGCATGATGAGGTTGTAGGTGTCATCGTCGGCGGCGGTACTGCCGCTGGTGTCCTTCACCATCTCCACCGTCTTGCCGCCCACCTTCTTCTTGTCGATCGAGAAGTAGCCGTTGTGTACCTCGTGCGCCGCAGCGCTCAGGTCCACTTCGTTGAACATGCTGCGGTAGTCGGGGTGCCGCGCCCAGCGCTGGTACTCCTCTTCGAAGATCGTGGCGTACACGCCCTTCTGCGGGTTGCCCTGCTCGTCATAGACGCGGTACTTGCTGACCTCGTCGATGAAGAACAGGCTCAGCACCTTGACGCCCATGGGGCGCAGGCGCTTCTCCTTGTCCAGGTGCTCCTTGATCGTGCGGCGGATCATCTCGCGTTGTACCGCCAGGGGCTCTACACCTCCCCAGCTGTCGTCGATGCCCAGGAACTCCTGCCCACCGGGTAGATGAAGCTCCATCAGTGCGTCAATCTTCGGCTTCTTGGTGGCAGCACGCAGCGTGCCGATGCGCATGTCCGCATAGATCGCACGGCCTGTGGTCTGCTGGAGATCATCTGTCTCCTGCACGTTGCGTTCGACACGACGAACCACGCCGCCCTGATCAACGTCGACCTCGATCTTGGCGATCGGTGGGCCGGACTTCTGCGCGGTGATCGAGACCAGCTTCACGTAGGGCCTGTTGAAGCCTTGCTCGACGGTGGCCGATGCCACCTCGATCTGCTTGACCAGCTTCTGCTCGTAGGCGTCCACGGCATCGAGCCGGTACACCATGTTGTGTTTGTCCACGTGCGTGGCCGAATAGCGCAGAGTGCAGAGCGGGTTCATGCGCGACAGCGCCTTCTTGCCGCGCCCGTCGATGCCGCCGTCCACGCTCTGGGGCTCGTCCACGATCAGGATGGGTCGCGTGGCGCGCACCAAGTCGATGGGCTTCTCACCGCCCGTTTTCTCGCTGGCGCGGTACATCACGTTCTTGCTCTTCTCGCGGCGCAGGGCTTCGTCGGCCTCTTCCTGCGCGGCCTCCTGCTCGTCGCCGAACTTGTTGATCGCGCCGACCGTGATCACCATGATCTGCACGTTCGGGCTGGTGGCGAAGTTGCGCACCTGGCCCAGCTTGCCCGAGTCGTACTGGAAGAACTCGTAGCCCTTGGCGTTGGGATAGAGCGTCTCGAAGTGCTCACGCGTGATCTGCAGCGTCTTGTTGACGCCCTCCTTGATGGCGACCGAGGGCACGACGATCACGAACTTGGTGAAGCCGTAGTTGCGGTTCAGCTCGAAGGCCGTTTTCAAGTAGACGTACGTCTTGCCGGTGCCAGTCTCCATCTCCACGGTGAAGTCGGGCGACAGCTTGGTGGAAGGCGGCACAGCGTTGCGCAGCTGAACCGAGCGCAGGTTCTCTTCGATCTCCTCGTCCAGCAGGGTCAGGCGGTTGCCGACGCCCCCTTGCTCGGTGGCCAGCATGCCGTCTAGCGAGCCTTGAGTGACTGCCAGGTCGTCGTCGGTGCGCGCGGCGCGCACCGTCACCGTGAACTCAGTGCGGCAGATCTCCTGCCCACGGAACAAGTCGCAGACGGCCCTGATCGCATCAGACTGGTAGGGGAGGTCAGCCTCGAAATGAAGTTTCATCGCAGCTTCCCCGTTACAGGCTACGCACCTTGGCGATGCCGTGCTGTTCGAGGATGGCAGCCAAGTTGGTCTTGGCGACATCGTTCTGGAAGGCGCTGTCGAGGAAGACACATGTCACATCGCCGGCGGGCGCGAGTTCTTCACGCCAAGCCACCACGCCGAGAGCCAATGGCTCCGCGTCGTCCACGGCAATGACCTTTTCCAAGCACGTGATCAGCACGCCCCCACCAACGGCTTGGACAGTCTTGCCGGCGATCGTTCGGACACGCACCGAGACGCAAAGATCCAGTCCGAGCTTGAGGAGTAGTTCGTGAAGAATGTCTTCGGAGCTGCGCCCTCGCTCAACGTGATCCAACTGATCCAAGAGGCTAGCAGCTACGTCCGATGTGTTCGCCATCCAAGCGCGAATACTGGAATGCGCTAGCTTTAAGGTTCGAAACCCGGTGTCGCCATCCCACTCAGGGTTTTCTGACCGGACCTTTGCCGCTGACCGCGCAAGCCGCTCTTTAGCCAACTCAACTAGGTTCGCCGGTCGGCCGCTAGCGCGGCACACCTCGATAGAGGGCTTGTGCTCCTCGTCTTGCTCGTCCAGTGCCTCAGGTAGCTGAACCAGAATGAATCGTCGTTGAGCCTCATCCGCTGCGTTCTGTGCCATGACGGCGTGACCGGTCGTACCCGACCCAGCGAAAAAGTCCAAGATCAGGTCGTCCCCACCTGTCTGAGCAATCTCAAGTAGATGGCGCACTAGCCCTGTTGGCTTTGCGAATGGAAAAGGAACGCCGAGCTCGTTCAGTTCCTTCGCACTGTGTCTGTTCTCGTACTTCGTAAGAATGTCTACGGGAATCTGGCCTTCCTCTTCACGTGTGCTAAGCCAAATTTTCGTGTAGACATTCCATTTCGATTGGTTGCCGTACTCGTCAAGCAAGGGGGAGGTGTCGGTCTGCTTGAAGACGATGTCCTCTGCGACCTTCATGTCGAGAAAGCTTGGCTCCACAACCCGCCAACGCTTCCCTTCGGGCGGGATGCACTTGCTTCCGTCGGGACATTCAATGAAGTAGCGGGCATTCTTGGATCGCCCCAGGGTCAATGACGCCTGATACAAACCCATGGTCCGATATGCCTGTCCGGCTCTAGGTCCTGACTCTTGAACTTGGTTGTAAACCGTTTCCTTCAACGCATCGCTCAGGCGGGTTTTGAAGCCCTTGGCCTCGTCTGAAGTCCTCCCGTACGCCAGGATGAATTCCAGGTTTGGAGAAAAGAACTTGCCGCTGTTTCCCCCAGTCTTCATAGATCGGCCGACGATTCCGATCTTGTTCTCCTCACCAAAGATTTCATCACAGACAGACACAAGGTGATGGATCTCGCGCTGACCGATGGATATGAAGATCAGTCCGTCTGGCCGGAGAAGATTGCGAGCCAGCATCAGCCGCGGATGGATCATGTTTAGCCAGTGGGTATGAAACCGGCCGCCTGCTTCAGTGTTACTCGCAACTTTCTTTCCCCCCTCAACTTGGCCGGTCAGCTCCAGGTAGTTCTGCAGGTTGTCCTGAAAGTTGTCGGGGTAGACGAAGTCCTTGCCAGTGTTGTACGGCGGGTCGATGTAGATCAGCTTCACCTTGCCGGCGTAGCTCTTCTGGAGCAGCTTCAACACTTCGAGGTTGTCACCCTCGATCATCAGGTTTTGCGTCGTCTCCCAGTCCACGCTCTCGTTAGGGTAGGGGCGGAGCGTGCCGGTGCTGGGTGTCAAGGCAAGCTGGCGAGCCGCGCGCTTGCCGTGCCAGTTGAGGCCGTACTTCTCATCCGCGTCGGTCACGGTCGCGTCGCCGACCAGGGCCTTGAGTACATCGATGTTGATCGCCGACCCCTCCGCGCCTTCCGTCACCAGTTCAGGAAACAGGGCCTTCAGCTGGGCCAGGTTGTGGGCCAGGATGTCAGCGCTCTGGCTCTCAGGTATGCCGGGTTCGATCTTTTGGATGGACATGGGTGCTTGTTCTTCGACTTCAGTGTTCTTGGGCTTGACCCACGGCGCCATCGGCGCGTGCGTGGGTCGGCAGTGGCGGCGGTAGATCAGCGGCAAACTCAACTTGGAGCCTGCTGACGCGCCGGACCATGGGCTGGCTACCAGCCAGTACAGCCAGCATCATGCCAGTCATCAAGAGCAGGCCGTTGCAGTTGCGGAGGGCGCCGATGACCAGCGGCTCGGGGAAGCCCTGCGCATGGCGGTGCAAGGCGTGGATGCCGCCGTGCACGAAGGAGTTCAGCGCGGCGGCGTTGTTGTCCTTGAAGGCTTGCAGGCCAAGGAGCGCCTGTGCAGCGGCCGGCTTGTCAGACAGTTGCTTGAGCATGTCGGCCAGCATCGGGAGCTTGTTGGCCGTGGCCTCGGTCTCCTTCGACAGTGGGGCGGCGAGCTTGTCCACCGCGAGGTCCGTCGCCGCGTAGAGCAGCCACACGGCGCGCGTCAGGGCCTCATGCTGCAGGCGCAGCAGACTGAACGCTGCAGTGGGCAGCCCTTGAGCCACCAGCACCCGGAGCGCTCGGCCATGCTCCAGCGCCACGCAGGCGGCACTGACACTGGCGCTGATGCGCGCTGACCCGTCGTAGGGGCGGTACTGCTCGGCGGCGATGGCCGCCATCAGGGCTTCATCCAGCTCGTCTGCTCGGGCCAGAGCCTGGCCCAGTGCGTCAAGCGCCGGGGCGGCGTCCTGAGGTGCAGTGCCTTGTGTCATGCCGACTCCCCGGACAGCGTGCGCTGCAAGGCCTGCAACCGGCTCTGCGCGGCATGGATCTCTTGGTTCAGCGCCACCTGGCGGGGCATCTGCCTTTCCTTGTCGGCTTGGCTGCGCAGCTGTGCGATCTGCGCGTGCAGCTGGCGGCAGTCCTGCAGGGCAGCGTGCCGCGCCGCCGCTTGTTCACGCGTCAGGCTCGGCAGGAAGCGGCCTGTTTCCTGGGCGATGTCCAGCGCGCTCGCCGTGTCCAGCAAGCCTTGGTAGAGGGCGTACAGGTCAGACTGGGGCTGCTTGGCCAGCGCCACCGCCGCGTAGAAGTCGGCGCCATGCTCTGCCTCTGGCAGCAGGACGGACAGTACGGAACCGTCCAGCACCGTCTTGTCCGCCTCGTTCTGGGATGCGCGGATGTGAGCGAGCGACAGGCTAGCGCCGAGGTCGGAGCTGATAAGCAGCAGCACCGGGTAGGGCACGGCACGATGCAGCAACTCGGCCAGGCGGCTGGGTTTGGCGCCTGGCTTCAGCTTCAGGCTCAGCACCGCCACTTCCAGGTACTCGCGCTGCGCATCCTTGAAGGCCGGCACGCCAATCAGATGGGGCTTGAGGGAAGCCAGCCACAGGACCTCGTCCACCCCGTCCTGCACCTGTCGCTTGTCGGCCGCCGTGGCGGCGCCATGCTCGACCAGCAGCTTCTTGGGCACGCGCTGGTCCACCCGAGTGACATCGGGCAGACCGAGAGCTTGGATCAGTGCATCGGCACTCATGCGGCTGCCGTGCTTGCCGCAGTTCCAGCTGCCGTGGCGGTGGTGCCCGGCAGTACAACCAGGTAGGCCAACACCTCGAAGTCGTTCATGCCAGCGAACTCGCCTCGCATGGCATGGGTACCGCCCGGCGCGAAGAGACTGGCGACAGCCCGCTCCTCACCTTTGCCGACGATGGAGCCGACCGCGGCGGCCAGGAGGTCTTGGGCGTGGCGCATGTCGGAGAACTGCCGTGTGCTCTTGGCGTGGCGAGCGACGGCACCCGCGTCGGGCAGCTCGCGGCCCATGCTCAGGCGCTTCAGCCTATCCAGCGCGTGCTTGGCCTGGGTGTAAGGCAGCAGGACGGTTCCGTGCTCGCCGATGTGCACCAGGTAGATGGGCGCCAGCGGGTAGCTGGGGTCGACGGCCTTCTCGGCCGCGACGCCCTCGGCGCGCAGGCAGAAGAGCATGCCGGGCGGGATGTCGGCTTCGTGGGTGGTGGTGACGGCGCAGGCACCCAGGGGCATGCTCTCCAGCTTGCCGGGGTGGGCCTTGAGGTAGCGCGCGAGGTCGATGCGGTAGTCGGTGAGGGTCAGGTCGGTGATGGACACGCCGCTGGACAGGTCTTCCAGGTCGATCACTGCGTCCTGCAGCTTCAACAGCTGCTTGCGCCGGTACTCCAGGTCATTCATCGGGTCGCCAGACTGCTGCTCGATGATGTTCTCTTCACCCGTGGCGGAGACATCGAGCAACACCATGCGTCCACTGACGCGCTGCTCCAGGCCGATGTACTCCTCCAGCTCCATGTTGGGCCAGAAGTTGACGAGCTGGATGCTGGTGTTGGGCGAGCCCAGGCGGTCGACACGACCAAAGCGCTGGATGATCCGCACCGGGTTCCAGTGGATGTCGTAGTTCACCAGCCAGTCGCAGTCCTGCAGGTTCTGGCCTTCGCTGATGCAGTCGGTGGCGATCAGTAGGTCGAGCTCGCCCTCGTGAGCCAGGCTGGCGGGCCGCTCTTTGGACCGGGGGGAGAAGGTCGTGAGGATTGTCGTCAGATCTTTGCGCAGGCCTGGCAGGGTAGACCGATTCCGCCCCGCGCCTGTGACCAGGGCTGCTTCGACCTGTAAGTGGGTCTTGGCCCAGTCCGCCAGGTGCTCGTACAGGTACTCGGCCGTGTCGGCAAACGCGGTGAAGACGATGACCTTGCGGTTGCCCGCGTTGATGGGGTTGCGCACCTTTTCCGCGATCAGGTCGCGCAGCTTGCCGAGCTTGTCGTCACGGGCCGCGTCGACTTGGAGCGCGGCAGCGTTGAGCGTGGCCAGCCGGTTGCGGTCTTCGGTGAGGTCCTGGCGCCAGCGGGCGAGATCGATGTCGCTGAGCAGCACCTTGACCTTACGGCCGACCAGCAGGGTTTCGAAGGCGGGATCGTCCACGTCGACATCGGCGATGTCGATCTCTTCGAACTCGTCTTCGGCGCCGACGCTGCCGGCCTTGTAGGCCTGCAGGCGAGCCAGCGTTTCGTCGACATCCTTGAGCTGGCGACCGACCGTCAGGGCGAAGGAGAAGACTGAGCTTTCCATGCGCTTGAGCAGGTTGACTCGCATCAGGTGGATCAGGCTCTCTTCACGGTCGACCTGGCGGAAGATGCTCTCGCCGCCCCGGATGGCCGTGCTGTACTTGGCGTCGTACCCGGCCAGCTTGTCTTCCTTGACGTAGCGCAGCGGCGCGTAGCTGGCCAGCTTGAGCCGGCGGATCTCGAAGTTGATCTCCTTGATCGACTGGAACTCACCAGCCTTGTCGACATCGGCCTTGATGTTGATGGGGGGCAGGCGGCCGGGGAAGCGGCCGGTCTCCGAGGTGCCGTAGTACTTCTCGATGTGGCGGCGCGAGCGGGCGATGGTCAGGTGATCCAGCAGCGCGAAGTAGTCGAAGCCCAGCATCTCCACCAGCAGCGGGGGCGTGCGCTCTTCCTCGGGCAGCTCCAGCCAGCGGTTGAAGGACTTCTGCGCCCGGCGCGTGGTGCTGTCGATGCTGGCGATGCCGTGGTCAAAGAGGGCGGTGTCGTCGCCCTCGGTGACGAAAGCGATCTGGTTCTTCAGGTCGGCCAGGCGGTTGTTGACCGGCGTGGCCGACAACATCAGCACGCGGGTCTTGACGCCCTCGCGGATGATCTTGCGCATCAGCCGGTCGTAGCGCGTCTCGGCGCCTTGCTTCGGGGCCTTTTTGTTGCGGAAGTTGTGGGACTCGTCGATGACGACCAGGTCATAGTTGCCCCAGTTGATGTGCGCGAGGTCAATGTCGCCCGACTGGCCGCCGTCGCGCGACAAGTCGGTGTGGTTCAAGACGTCGTAGTTGAACCGGTCCGAGGCCAGCAGGTTGCGCTGGTCGTTGGCCTTGTAGATGGTCCAGTTGTCGCGCAGGCGCTTGGGGCACAGCACCAGCACGCGGTCGTTGCGCAGCTCGTGGTACTTGATGATGGCCAGCGCCTCGAAGGTCTTCCCGAGGCCGACGCTGTCGGCAATGATGCAGCCGCCGAAGCGATCCAGCTTGTCGATGGCGCCGACGACGCCGTCGCGCTGGAACTTGTAGAGCTTCTTCCAGACGACGGTGTCGCGGATGCCGGTGGCTGACTTGACGATGCGGTCCTCGTCCATGTCCTGGCTGTCAGCCCTGAAGAGGTGGAACAGCATCGCCGTGTAGACGCTCATCGGGTCACGCGCAGCGGCCAGCTCGTCGAGGGCTTGCAGGATTGCGGTCTTCGCCTCGGGCTGCTGGCCGAGGTTGTCCCACTGAGCGTCGAACCACTGGGCCAGCATCTCGGCTTCCTGCGCGGACTCTGATGCCTGAATGAAATTCAGTGGGTTGCCGGGGGTGATGCCGAGGCCGTCGGTCGACAAGCCGAATGACCCGTGCACGGCTTGTCGTGCCTTGCCGTCAGGTCCCCGGAGGACTGCGAGGCCTTGCGGGATGGCACCCGGTGCACGCCTGACTTCTGCTTTGCTGCGGACCCATTCCGCAAATTGTTTCGCGAGGTTCGGCACCTGCAGTCGATTCCGCGCCGGGCGGTCAGCAGCTTGGCCCAGCGGGCTGAAATCGGAGGCATCTGCTGGCACCAGCAGCCGTGCGGCGCTGAGCCGGCTCACACCCTCCTGAAGCGCTTCGAACGCGAAGAGCGATCCGGATGCCGTCATCAGGTCGATCTGGTTGCCGGACGCGAGTTCGGGCGAGATTAGGTCTACAACTCGGTCGTTACCCGCATTCCGGATCAGCTTCATTGTCTATTTACTCCTTGTAGCAATTTAACCGAAGTGCGAAGTCATTCACTCTTGGTTCCCGGGCGATCTGGTTCAACAAGCGGACGAATGTCGCGGTCAACGAGGGCTTGGAGCTGATGTGGTTGCTCTACTGGCTAGCGAGTAGCCACGACGGACAGCAATCAATACGACTGAACTCAAGAAATTTTCAACCACATATCACGCTACTGAGAGCAGCAAAAGCTCTCGCATCGGAACGCCCGTCCCGGTGCCTTGTTCACTTCAGGAGCTACCGTGTATTCGTCCCCTTCGTCATTGGAAACACTGATCTCTTTCGGCCTCGTCTTCTTGCTCGGCACCGCCTGGAGCCGCTTGTATCGCCGACGTCGCTGCTGCGACGTTCTTGTCGGGGAGCAATCCCGATGAACCACAGCCTCATTCCTGACTGTCCACGCTGCCGAGGCAGCAGTGTTGCCACCCTCAACCGCGGCCGCCAAGGCGCTGTTTTGCTCGGTGGCCTGGCCGGTGGCATCTCCAGCGCCGCCACCGTCTGGGCCGGCGCCCGCACCGGCGCTGCGATTGGAGCCGTTGCCGGTCCTGCCGGATCGCTCCTGAGCGCAGTGGCCGGCGCGGTGCTCGCTGCGTTGGCCGGAGGTGCCACCGGCTGCGCGGCCGGTGCTGTCATCGGCGACCTGATCGACGACAAAGTGCTCGACAACTACCGCTGCCTGGACTGCGGGCAGCGCTTCAGCCGACCTTCAACGAAAGACCCGGCTCGGCATGTTTCCCCTTCGCCGCATTCGACGCAAACGCCGTATCCCGAGCACGCTGCCCATGTCCATCGGAGCGCTCAGAAGGGCCAGGTTTTTCTTCCCGACGGGTCGCCAGTCATCCAAGGGGGGCTTGATGACCTGGACGACCCGCACGGAGATCACCCCTCAGGCTTCTACGGTCCTTTCGGGCTGCACAGCTACGGGGGATATCAACACTATCCCCATATCTACCCGCATAGCCCCCACGGCTGACTGCCTTCTTTCCCAAACCCTTTCGCGCATTGCGCACAAAGCCCGGGCATTGCCGGGCTTTTTTATGCGCTTCTCACTTAGGAGATATCTCACATGCACCACGTGCACACCATGGCCTACGCCAACGAAACCCCCTGGCACGGCCTGGGCCATTGCCTGGCCCCGAACCAGCCGATCGAAACCTGGGCCAAGACCGCCGGTATGGACTGGCGGATTGAAGAAGCCGAGGTCCGCTTCGCTACCGGTGACCAGGACCAGGATTCAGGCCGAGCCACCATCCACGCCTTCCCCCACCAGAAAGTCCTCTACCGATCTGACAACCAAACACCCTTGGCGGTCGTCTCCAACCGCTACCAGCCAGTCCAGCCTGGCGACGTAATCGAGTTTTTCCGCGATCTGACCGAAGTGGGCGGGTTTGAGCTGGAGACTGCCGGCGTGCTCAAGGAAGGCCGCAAGTTCTGGGCCCTGGCCCGCACTGGACAAAGCACCGTGCTCAAGGGCAGGGACCGGGTCAACGGCTACCTCCTGCTGGCCACCGCCTGCGACGGCACGCTCGCTACCGTGGCTCAGTTCACCTCGGTGCGCGTGGTCTGCAACAACACCCTGGCGATTGCGCTCGGGCAAAGGCAGGGTGCCGTCAAAGTACCGCACCGCAGCCAGTTCGACGCCCAGGCTGTCAAACGCCAGCTCGGCGTCGCCGTTTCGTCATGGGGCTTGTTCCTGGATCGAATCAAAGCGTTGTCCGAATGCAAGGTGAGCGCCACGGCCAGCGAAGCGTTCTTCCGCAAGGTGTTGACTTACGCCGCGTCCGAGAACCATCCAGACGCAGGTGGGAGTGCAAACCCCGAAAGCCGGGAACAGAAAGCCCCCGCCGTCAACGACCGAGCTCTCAAGAGCGTGCTGTCGCTGTATTCAGGACTCGGCAAGGGCGCTGATTTGGCATCTGCCCGGGGTACCGCCTGGGGCATGCTCCAAAGCGTGACAGAACATGTGGACCACCATCGCCGAGCCCGCACCAAGGATCACCGTCTCGATGCCGCCTGGTTCGGGGCCGGGGCGGCACTCAAGCAGAGAGCCTGGGAGGAGGCCAACAAGCTGATCGCCTGAACAGCGGCATAAAAGAAAACCTGGACAGAACGCTGGAATCGGGACAAGGGCCTGGAGCCCGATCTCGACCCCGCGCCCAAAGTTCAGCGCTTGGCCCGCTTGGGCATGGCGAGAACCTGGTCCACGAACTCGTGAGGATCGGTATCCAGCGCTCGGAGGATGTCCAGGAGTTCGAGCACATCCAGGCGGCGCCGACCGGTTTCGTACTTCGAGACATAGGTCTGCGTGCGCCGCATGCGGTGCGCAAGTTCCTGCTGTAGCCAGCCGCGCTCCTTGCGCAGGTCTACCAGCAGGGCAGCGATGTCCTGGTGGCGGGCGTCTTGGATGGGGGCTGGCATGTCAAAAATTCTAGATGCGCATCGCACAATCTAAATGCGCATATGATTAATGGAGAAGAAAGATGTTTGTGTTGTCAATCGTGTTGGCGTGGCTGCTGACCGCAGCGGCCTCTGCCCTTGGAATCGTCATGGACATGCGCCGCCTGGGTACTGCTCGGGTAGGCGTCTCGGCCAACGCCTGGGTGGGGCTGGCGCTAGTGGCCGGACCGATCTCGCTGCTTGCCTATCTGCTCAAGCGTCGTGTCGTTCGCCAGGAACTGATCGACGGGGTCTGGCGGCTGGTGGGGGACAGCTCGCATCCCTTGACCGTGCGCTACGCGCGTCTGGAGGCGCTGTATCGACTGGAGGTCGTTGGGCCTTCCATCTACTTCTTCTGCCGGCGTGAGCTGCGGCAGGAGGTATTCATCACACGCTCGAAGGAGGAGAACACCAAATGAGCCAAAGCACAGTCAAAGTCGGATCTTCCGCACTCAAGAAATCCATGGTGCTGTACGCTGTGGTTTGCACCGGCATCGTCGCGGTCGCCACAGGTGTGGCGATCTTCTCGCCGAAGGTACAACTGGGATTCTTCGGCTACATCGCCCTATTTGTCTCTGGTTCGATCTTCACGACCATCGGAGCCCTGGCGGGAGATGCGCTGCGCCGTCTGGCGATGCCGGACCTGTACGTTACGAGAGGCTTCACCGATTCGATCAAGAAGCGGATCTTCTGGGCGATCGGCCCGCAGGCCATTGGGTGGTTCCTCGGCACCATCGCGACCAATGGGTTCATGCAGAACTACCTGGACTATGACATGCAGGCGGGGACGGGAGGCTCAACAGCGGCGCGCATCGAGGCGACGCCGTCGGCGAGCGCTCCTTCAACCCAGAGCACTGTGTCCATGGTTGCCTCAGAGCCTCAGACGCCGCCGAAAGCGGCACCGCAGCCCTTTCCGATCATCGAGGTCGGTGCATGCGTGATGGGCGTTCACCGGCAGACGCCGCAGGGCCTAGAGTTTGTGCGATCCATCCCTGTTTACCCACAGGGAGGGTCGGTTGAGGCCATCGACTCGATGAAGGAATTCAGCGCGTTCTATGCTGAGCAGCAGCACAGTGTCACCGGTCGAGTACAGCTTGTCTATGCGCCTGGGGTGTTTGAGGACGAGCCGAAGGCCGGGCAAACCTTGGGCTGGGTCGATGCGCAAGATCTGGAGGTGTACGAGCAGCGCAACTGTCAATGACTTGGAGCTGGCTCGGTGGGTCTAGGGGCGCGCACTTTGAAGGCGCGCTCCTTTATACCTTCTTCAGACTGAAACCTGACCCCCGACCCCCCTGCCTTTAACGACAGCTGCCTGCGTGAGCAGCCATTGAGCTGATTGTCCGAGGCGGCGTGCAAGGTGTCACCAAACTCGTCTTCGTGCGGTCGCTGTCCAAGATCCTGAATCACCGTGGCTACAGCATGGGCACGGACATCGTCGACAAGGTCTGCACTTACTTCGACGCTCCCGTGCCCGACTTGCTTGAGCACGTTGCCGATCTGCCCTGAACCGCGTTTCGAAGCTGTTGGTAAGCGCCGCCTGCGTGTATTTCAGAACCAGCAGGCTCATGAGCCGGCGGCCGAGCTGCGAGCTGCACTGCATGAGCAGCTGGCAGTTGAACCGGCGATAGGTCACTTGGTCGATGCTCTGCGTCACCGGCGGATGAAACTGCGCCGCCGACATTACGGCCAGTCAGTGACGGCAAGGCTAGAGAAGGGTGTAAGGGTTGGGTTGCCGCCAACAGCTCCTTGGTGAGATTCATGGAGCTCTTATTTAAATAAGATAGAGCTCTATTGATTTTCTATAGGAGCTCTTTTACAATATGCGCCGAGCTGCGAACTTTCCGAAGTTCTTGCTCGACCCTAACCGAGCTCGCTCGGCCTTTGAGCGGTTGGCGCTCTGTGGCTTAGAGCTCTTCATGAAGGAACGAAAAAATGTTTGTCCATGTACCAGCTATGCGGGGAAAGCTTGGCTCCCGCACCTACTTCGCCTGCCTCATGCCCATGAGCGCAGTTCCCAACCTGTTCAAGTTCACGGACTGGGCCGGCTTCACGCCTGAAGATCGCGAGCAGCGGGTGCTCAACGAGAAGCGGGTGCCTGATCTGCGCGACTACATCCTCGACAACGAAGACGACTACTTGTTCTCGGCGATCACCGCCTCCTACAAGAGCGATCCCGTCTACGAAGAGATCAAGAACGGTGGCGACGGCTCGCTCGGTGTGCTCAAGCTGCGCCTGGGGGATGACCTCATCATCAACGACGGTCAACACCGCGCTGCCGGCATCGCTGCAGCCTTGAAGGAGAACCCGGCCCTCGGCGAGCAAACTATCGCCGTCCTGCTGTTCCCTTACGAGAACAAGGACCGCGTCCAGCAGATGTTCTCGGACCTCAACCGCTTCGTGCAGAAGACGTCGAAGTCGCTCGATATCCTTTACGACAAGCGCGATCCCGTGTCGGCCGCGACGCTCGACGCGCTGGAAGAAGTGCCGGTGTTCCGCGAGCTGACCGACAAGGACAGCCAGACGCTCAAAACCAAATCGACGAAGCTGTTCACCCTGGCCGCGCTTTACGACGCAAACGCGGAACTGCTCAAGGGCCGCGATGACGAGAAGGTCGGCGACAAGGTCGAGCTGCTGGTCGATTGGTGGTCGGCCGTCGCCAAGCAGATGCCGGACTGGACGGCAGTCTTGACCCACCACAAGGAAGCGAAAGAGCTGCGCGCCGAGAAAATCTCGTCGCACTCGACGGTGCTGCGAGCCCTCGGCGGCCTGGGACAGGAGCTGATGAAGGACCCCGAATGGCGCGTCCGGCTGGAAAGCCTCGGCGCCATCGACTGGTCGAAGAAGAACCCCGAATGGGAAGGCGTCTGCATCGTCGCCAACTCGGTCGTCTCGAACCGGCAGGCCCGCGCGGCGACCAAGTCCTACATCAAGTTCCGACTCGGTATGCCCATCACGGACGCCGAAATGCGCTCCATCGGCAGAGGCCCGGCATCGATCACGGCGGAGGACCTCTGACATGACCGACAAGAAGGACATCCACGTCGTGCCGCACAACGGCAAGTGGGCCACCCGCAAGGAGGGTGCCGAGCGCGTCGGACGAACCGCCGACACGCAGAAAGAAGCGTTCGAGCAGGCCCGCGAGCAGGCCAAGCGCGAGAAAGTCGAAGTGGTGATCCACCGCCCGGACGGTTCGATCCGCAATAGCAACAGCTATGGCAACGATCCGAACCCGCCGAAGGATAAGAAGCACTGATCGCAGGGCAGGCCGGGGCAACCCGGCCATTTTTCCAATGCGAACCCGAACAGCTATGAAATGGAGACAGCTATGACGAATCCTTTCCAGACCCAGCAGCCGCATATCGGCGGCAACCCACAAATTCGTGAACCGCAGAAGGGCGCTTACCACGCGCTGCTTGACTACGCGAGCAACCCCGAGGCGACGGATCGCGAAGTAGGCATCGTGCTGCCGGTGGGCTGCGGCAAATCCGGCACGATCACGCTGGCACCCTTTGCCTTCAGGTCGAAGCGAACGCTCGTCATCGCGCCTGGCGTGCCCATTGCGGGACAGCTGGCAAGGGATTTTGACCCGAGCAACGCGGGGATGTTCTATCAGAAATGCCGCGTCTTGACTGGCCCGCCGTTCCCCGAACCTGTCGAGATCCGTGGCACCGATGCCAATCGCGCTGATCTCGACGAGGCGCACGTCGTCATCACGAACATTCAACAGCTACAAGGCCAGGACAACCGCTGGCTGATGACGCTGCCGGCCGACTACTTCGACCTCATTCTTTTCGATGAAGGCCATCACAGCGTGGCGCAAACTTGGGAGGCGCTGAAACAGCATTTCCCGGCATCCCGCATCGTCAATTTCAGCGCCACACCGCAGCGCGCTGATGGTCAGCTTATGGCTGGCCGCGTCCTCTACTCGTATCCTATTTTCAAGGCCATCCAAGCCGGCTATGTGAAGCGGCTCAAGGCCCTGCAGCTCAACCCGCGCACCCTGCGCTATGTGCGGCGGGAAGGAGAGGCAGAGATCGAGGTCAGCCTCGCCGAGGTGCGCCAACTTGGCGAGACCGATGCCGACTTCAGACGCAGCATCGTGACCTCGACGGAGACGCTCAACACCATCGTCGATGCGTCGATCCGCGAGCTGGATCGGCTGCGTGCGGAAACCGGGGAAGGGCGGCTGAAGATCATCGCCTCCGCGCTGAACTTCGAACACTGCCGGCAAATTGTCGAAGCCTACAGAGCACGCAACCGGCGCGCCGACTACGTGCATTCACGGCAGGACGGCCAGGCAAATAGGCGCGTGATGCAGCAGCTCGAAGCGCACGAGCTCGACGTCATCGTCCAGGTTCGCAAGCTCGGAGAGGGCTTCGATCACCCTTTCCTGTCAGTCGCGGCGGTCTTCAGCATCTTCGCCAAGCCTTGGAAAACCTAAGTTCGTGGCTTGCGCGCGGGAGGTCTCGCCGGCGCTGGGGCTGCCCCGGGGTGCCACTGGGAGCGTGGCTTCTGCTCAGGGTACTTGCGCAGAATCTGCCCTATGCGAGAGTCGTCAACGCCTTCTTCCGCTGCCACCTGCTTTCGCGGTGCCGTTACGCCCTCGGCCTTCAACTCGACCATCCGCTTGCGTATGCGGTCCGCGCGCTCTGGTCCCCATTTTTCCGCGTCCGATTGCCCGCCGCTGGGATGGTCCACCAGTTTGCGCAGGGCTGGCAGGTCGATGGCCACCTTGCCCTTCTTGAAGGCCAGCACTTCCACCAACTTCACTGTTTGCCCCGCGATGGCTAGGATCGGCTCACGGTCAAGCGCCAGCACCAGCGGGCTCTTGTGCTTGAGGCCTTGAAACGGCCCCACCCGCCAGCGAGTGGCATCTATCTGTGCAGGCCTGGCCGGGGCCATCAGTAGCAGCTTGGCCAGCGCCTCGGCAAGCATTGGCCCCGATGACTTTCGGCGCTCCAAGCTGTGTAACGGCACCTCCACGCGGCTGATGTCGTTGCGCTTGTCGCAAAAAATTAGCGCCCGGGTCAATGCCTCGGTCACGCCGGGTATCACCTCCACCGGCATCACACAAGCCATCTCACAGCCAGAACATTCGGCGCTCTGTGCGGGGCTGGCCTTGGTCAGCAGGCCCAACGACTCAATCCCCTGGGTAAGGTCGGCCGGCCATGCCACCACTTCGGCCGCCGTGAAGTAGGTGTCGCCACCCTGGCAGGCCGCAATGCGCTCCACCAGCGCTGTCAGTTCGGTGCTGTTGCCCACCACGATTCGGCGTGTTAAGCCACAGCGGCCGCTTGCTCAGCGCCCGGCAGCACAGGGGTTGCGGCTTTGGGCTCTTTGGGTTCAATGCCCGATGCCTCCAGCATGTCGCGCAGCGAACCATCCAGCTCGTCGTATTTCAAAGAACACGAGTTCGGGTGCGTGATCCGAAACGTGACCTTTCTGGGCACCTTGTCAGGGCTCGTGCGCACATGCGCGGTCATCTCCACCTGAGTCACGTTGTACAGGTGCATAGGCAGCGAGCTTTTAAGGGATTCCAGCCACACTTGCAAAGTGCCTGATCTTCTCCAGCTTCTCTTCGCGTGTTAGGTAGTCGCCAATGTCGTGAAAGTAGATCTCTCCGTGCTGTTTGGCGTTCGGGTTCTTGACTAGCAATGAGATGGCGATAGGTGCGCGGCTGCCGCTGCCAAAAATTTTGCCACCTTCTTTTCGGGAAACCTCACCAGAGGTGCGTTGGTTGCCCCTCAGGTGAAACACATAAACGCTGCTGAACTCGTCAGCCAAACACTTGCGCAGACCATCCGCCGTGTTGGCGTCTACCCAACCTGCATTCGTCACAAAACCAACAACCCCGCTGGTGCCTACGCGGTCGCTGGCCCAGCGAATGGCCCGAATGTAGCTGTCGTACAGACCCTTCGAGAGGGTCGCCTTGGAGCGTGCGGCATAGGTGCTGCGAACACGGCTGTCCAAGTGCGGGTAGGCTACGTTGTCATTGTTGTCGTTCTCGCTCTTTTGCCCGATCGAATACGGCGGGTTGCCCATGATGACCCGAATATCCAGCTTTTTTTGCCGCTTGCGGCGGGCGCTGTTGTCCACAAGCAGCGCGTCCACCAGGTCTTCTTTTTCATACATCTGGAAGGTGTCGGTGAGGCAGATGCCTTCAAAGGGCTGGTACTTCCCGCCCACGATACTGTGGTACACGGCCTCGATGTTGATGGCCGCGATGTAGTAGGCCAGCAGCACCAGTTCATTGGCGTGTAACTCGTGCTTGTACTTGTGGCGCATCTCTTCGGGTGAGATGAGCCCGCTTTGCAGCAGGCGGGTCACGAAGGTGCCGGTGCCGGTGAAGGGGTCGATGATGTGCACGCCTTTGCTGCCCAGCGTTTGCCCAAACTCGGTTTGCAAGATGTGGTTGATGCTGTGGATGATGAAGTCCACGACCTCCACGGGCGTGTAGACGATGCCCAGCCGCTCGGTCATCTTGGGGAAGGCGTTGCGGAAGAACTTGTCGTACAGCTCCACCACGATCTTCTGTTTGCCGCTGGCGCTGTCGATGCCCTCGGCTCGCATCTTCACGCTGTCGTAAAACCGTTGAAGGGTATCGGCCTCTTTGTCGAGCCGGTGCTCTTGCAGCACTTCGAGCACGCCCTGCATGGCCAAGCTCATGGGGTTGTGCTGGGCAAAGCTGTAGTCGGCAAATAGGGCGTCAAACACCGGCTTGGTGATGAGGTGCTGGGCCAGCATCTCGATGACCTCGCCGTCGGTGATGCTGTTGTTGAGGTCATCACGCAGCTCGCTGGCAAAGCGCTTGAAGGCCTCGCGCTCGTTGGTGTTGGTGGGGGTCTCGACAATGGCGGTAATGCGGTCGATGTGGGTGCGGGCGATCTTGGAAATATCGTTGGCCCAGTCTTCCCAGTGGTGGCGGTTGCCCACCTTCTTCACCAGCTTGGCGTAGATGGCTTTTTCGATTTCGCCAATCTCGAAGGGAAGCGCGGCTTGATCGCCCTGGGGCTGGGGGTGCGCCGTGCCTATGCTGCTGCCACCTTTGCCCGCGTTTTTGTTCGTGGTGCCGGGCGTCTTGGTGACCCTTTTCGCCACCTTGTCGGTGATTGCGATGACTTCCATCTTGTTGATGTCTTTGCCGATCAGGTCGAGCTTGTTGACCATCGCATCAAAGCGGTCGTCGTGTGAGCGCAGGGCTTGTAGCACCTGCCACACCACGGCATAGGTCTTGTTGTCGTTCAGAGCTTCGTGCGCCTCTTTGTCGGCAGGGATGACCACCGGCAAAATTACATAGCCGCGCTTTTTGCCCGGTGAGTTGCGCATCACCCGGCCCACCGACTGCACCACGTCCACCTGCGAGTTGCGGGGAGTCAAGAACAGCACCGCGTCGAGCGCGGGAACGTCCACCCCTTCAGACAGGCAGCGCACGTTGCTGAGCACGCGGCAGGTGTTGTCGGGGGTGGGGGCCTTGAGCCAATCGAGTTTTGCTTCCTTCTGGCTGGCGTTCATGCCGCCGTCAACGTGCTCGGCCTCGCAGCGCAATGTGGCGGCGACTTCACCTACTTCGGCGCTCTCTTTGTAGGCTTCAACCACGGCCTGAAACATGCCGGCAATGTTCTTGGAACTGACCTTGTGGGTTCTGGCTCCCTTTTGCGTTTCGATCACTTGGCAGAAGGCCACGGCTCGCTTCATGGCTTCGTGGTCGTTGGCCAGTTCTTCAGCCAGACCTTGTTTTGAGAGCGCCTTCCAGCACCCGATAATCTTGGCCGCGTCGTCCACGCGTAGCTGGTTATCGCCATCGGCCAGCAGCTTCTGCAGGCGTCGGTTGACGTGGGCTTCCTCAATGGCCAGTACGATGACTTTGTAGTCCACCAGCAGACCGCGACGCACGGCTTCTGAGAAGGTGATGACGAAAAGCTCTTTGCCGTAGATGGCTTCGTCGTCCATCGAAAACAGGGCGACGTTGTCTTTCTCGGCGGTAGCCTTCGCCAGCTCGCCATAGATGCGAGGGGTGGCCGTCATGTACACGCGCCGCGTGGCCTTGATGGTCTCTTGACTGTGCACCTTTACGAAGGCCGATTCGTCGGCATCGCCATAGGTGGCCCCGGTGGTGCGGTGCGCCTCGTCGCAGACGATCAGATCGAATTCCGCTAGGTGGTGGTGCTTCTGAGCGTCAGAGATGACATCAATCGAGTGATAGGTGGAGAACACCACGCTCATGTGGTGGTCGTCATGGCGACGGGCAATTTCGTGTGCCAGGGCACGGGCGTTGGTTGTGGCTGGGTATTGCAGCTCGTGCACCAGCATCTGGTAATCGTCGTCCTTGTCGCGTTTTTTGCCCACGTCACTGTCTGAGCACACGGCAAAGCTGTGCATGGGCGTGGCGCTTTCTTGCGTCCACTCGGTCAGGGTTTGCGACAGCAGAGAAAGAGAGGGCACCAGGAACAACACGCGCCCACCGGTCCCCGCCACTTGCTCGGCAAGGCGCAGCGAAGTGAAGGTTTTTCCAGTGCCGCAAGCCATGATGAGCTTGCCCCGGTCGGTGGTTTTCAAGCCGGCTGCCACGGCGGCAATGGCATTCTGCTGGTAATCGCGCAGGCTTTTGCGCGGGCGTTGATGAACTTCCTTTTTCTGGAAAGTGGCCTTCCAGTCGATCAGGCTGCATTCAAGGTCAGCCAGGGTGAGCTTCTGGCATGGCGTGTTTTGCCCTTGCATGGCCGCATCGACGTGCGGGCTTATTCTGTCGGTCGAAAGAATAAGCAGCCGCTGCGAGAAGGGCTTCTTTCCGGAAGCGGTGAAAAACGAATCGACCTGCTTTTTGTAGATGGTGCTGTCGGAGTCGTAGAACTTGGCCTGGATGGCGTGGAATTCGTCGGTGCCGTGGGTCTTCGCCACGAGGTCTATGCCGGTGTCTGCGCCAGGATCAGGGTGGCCCGCCTGGATGCGCTCGGCGCGCCAATCTTCCCAAAGCCACACATGGCTGTAGAGGTCTGCAAACTTGGGCTCGTGCGTGAAGTACAGCCTGGCGAGGTTCTCGAAGTAGTTGCCCTTCTCTCGCTCGGTCTTGGATGTGTGGCGGAAGGATTCGAGTACTTCGTGAAGTGCGCTCATAGGGTCGGTGGTTTTTTTGGACGTGTTCGGATGAGTCTAACGGCGTGTGTGCCGGATTTCGGTTGGGGGTACACCCCTCACCGGGTACGGCAAGGCGACTCAGGCCGCCCGCATCGGGATGACCTCGCCACCTCTGCGCAGCATGTCGAGGTGGTCGGCCCAGGCTTGCATCATCAAGGCCCTCTGGGGCAGGTAGGTGGCATGGTTGTAGGCGGCGCTCACCTTGTTTCGCTCTTGGTGGGCCAGTTGCAGCTCGATCAGGTCATGCCGCTCGCCCAGCTCATGCAACATAGTTGAGGCCACACCCCGGAAGCCGTGGCCCGTCATGCGTGAGTGGTAGCCCATGCGGTAGAGCGCATACAAGATCGTGTTGTTGCTCATGGGCTTGTCGTGGTCGCGCTCACCCGGGAACAGCAGGCTTTCGCCCGTGCCGGCATTTTTGAGGGCACTAAGCAGTGCGAGGGACTGCCGACTGAGCGGCACGATGTGCGGCGCCTTCATCTTCATGCGCTCGGCCGGGATGCGCCACTGTTTTGCATCGAAGTCGAATTCTTCCCAGCGAGCACCGATCAGTTCTGCGGTGCGAACGAAGGTAAGGGCCATGAGCTTGATGGCCAGCCGCGTGCGAATGTGGCCGTCATAGGTTTCGATCTTGCGCAGCAGCTCGGGCACTTCACGAGGGTCGAGCCGGGCCAGATTTCGTTCGACCTTGGGTTTAAGCACGTCGCTGGGTCGCACGCTGGCGGCGGGGTTGTGGTCTATGAAGCCGTGGCCGACGGCATAGCGCAGAACCTGGCCCGCTACTTGGTACGCGCGCCGTGCCAGATCGTTGGCCCCGCGTGCTTCCACCTTCTTGGCCAGGGTCAGCAGCATGGGAGCTTTGATTTTGCCGACGGGCAGGGCGCCAATCGTGGGGAATACGTCTTTTTCCATCCGCCGCAGCACTTGGTCTGCATGCTTCGCGGTGCGGGTGGTGGCCCAGCTCTTCCACCATTCTCGGGCGATAGTTTCAAAGAGGTCATCGGCCGCTGCTGCGTGCTTTGCCTTCCTTGCCTTGCGGTCCGCGCTAGGGTCTTGCCCGTCAGCGATCAGCGCGCGGGTCGATTCACGGCGCTCCCGGGCTGCCCTTAAGCTGGTCTCTGGGTAGGTGCCTAGAGACAGGCGCTTTTCTTTGCCCTCGATACGGTACTTCAGTCGCCACCACTTGCCGCCGCTGGGTGATACCTCCAAGTACAGGCCGTTGCCGTCAAACAGCTTGATGGGTTTCTCGCCCGGCTTGGCGTTCTTGATGGCAGCGTCAGTCAGCGGCATGTGGGGGCAACTCAGCGGTTGTCTTGAAAGATGCCCCCAATGTTGCCCCCAATTCCACCGGCTGTAAATGGATGCAATCGGACCCTACTGGCAAGAAAAAAGCCCCAGAGCGTTGATTTCTCTGGGGCTTTTGATCTTTTCCGGACATTGCCGGATGTCATCATGGCGGAGAGGGCGGGATTCGAACCCGCGGTGGGGATTAGCCCACACACGCTTTCCAGGCGTGCGACTTAAACCGCTCATCCACCTCTCCGCGAAGCCTGCGATTGTAGCAGGCAGCAGGCGCACCC
>JBFWUX010000010.1:0-30562 GCA_050247055.1 Dehalococcoidia bacterium | reverse complement strand
AACGTGCATGCATACCTATGCGACGTCTTTCGCAAGCTGACTCTACTCGACCGCTCGAAGCTCGAGCACATCCGCGAGCTCACGCCCGCCCGGTGGAAGGCTCGCCTTCAGGCCGAACTCGACCCCGGCGGCGCTCCCGAAACCCGCTGACCCCTGACAACGATCCGGCCCACGCGCCAAATCCCGTGCCACTCTGGCGTCAGGCCGTTGGGTGCTTACGTTACGCCCCGGCGGGTCCGCTTGTTATCGCGAGTCACGGTTCCCCGGGCTCTGAATCGCCACGAACCACGAAACTCTACGACCGAACGAGCGACGAGACTCAAGTCTCACCGACGAGATTGAGAGGTCAGATTTGAATGTGAACGCCCAAGCGCCCCATTAGGACTTGACAAGGGCCCTCAGGGCAGTTGCAGTCGAACCCGGTGGTGAGACTTGAGGGAAGAACTCTCGAAGCGCTGGTGGTGAGATGCCAAAAGCAACACGCTCGACGATTCAATCGTCCGCGTTGGTTAACTCAAATCGCTCCAAGTGCAGCCCGACCCAAATGCGAGAATCTCGCTGCCGTATGGCTAGCACATGCCCGCTCATGTTCGGAATCTCGCGAACGTAGAAGACATCTCCTTTGTCTATATCTGCTTCCATGCCGGCGTTGTCACAACACGTCGCTAGACCTTCCATCGCTTACTTCTCCGGTATGAGTGTCACCCCCGTGACTTCTTCATAGACTCCCTTGCCCAAGCCAAAATACGGAATTGCGTCCAAACCGGCGTCGACGAGCCCAGGACCCAGTCCCTTCGCTTCCACCTGCTCAGGCAAGCTGGCGCAAATGAAAACAATACCTACAAACGGGATCTTTTTCAAGAGCTTTTTGTTCTGTAGCAACTCTTGGAGTCTTCGGAGCCTCTTCTTGCCGATCTTCTGCCCGGTTGGTCGTGTCCCGTCAAAGACCTCACCGGTTTCGATGTTCAGCTTCTTTGATGAATTCGGACTGCCAATGTGACCATGAGGGTCGCTCGGAAACGGGTCGGGGTCCCTGGGATGCACATAGACGGGTTCTCTCATGATACCTTTGAACTTCTCACGCCCATGGGGATCAACATACCCAATCGGATCGGCGCCCACGTAGCGATAGGCGTTGCCTGCAGACTCCAACGAGTACCAGGGCGTACCGAGATCTACAGACTGCAGCGGGTCCTCGCTACAAAAACGCGCGGCGCGCGAGTCGTACCACCTCGCTCGATAGTAGTACCACCCAAGCTCCTGCGCCTCTTCCCGCCCGGTGTACCAGAATGGGTTCTCAGTCCCCTCCACCTGCTCAAGCACCCGCCCGTACGGGTCGTACCGGTACCGGTTCGTTTCGGTGCCAGTCGCGTCCGTAAGTGACCGCACCGAACCCAATTGATCCGTGTGGTAGTAGAAGGCCGCGCCGCCTCGCGCCATGGCCAAATGTTGGTCCACCTGCTCGCCATGCGTGTACCGCGCATGCAGCTGACCGCTCGCATCGAACTCCAGCAGAACGTTGTCTCCGTCGTACACATACCGGCGCGTTACGGTCCCGACCACCTTCTCCACCCGCCGGCCGAGCCCGTCATAGCGGTACTGGCTCACCCCGACCACTTCCACGAGCTGGTTCTGCGCATCCCACCGGTAGCTCTGCGGCGGTGTTGCCCCCACTTCGTCGAACTGCACGAGGTTCCCACGCGGATCGTACTGGTACGTACCCGTGTCGTCCGAGAGAAGCTGGTTGTCATCGTTGTAAAGCGCCGTGCTCGTCGAGTCGGACTGGATCCGATTTCCTACGGGATCGTAGGAGTAGGCTGCCGGTGCGATCTCCGTTGCCACCGTCAA
Organism: Dehalococcoidia bacterium; assembly: GCA_050247055.1. GTDB lineage: Bacteria > Chloroflexota > Dehalococcoidia > Tepidiformales > Tepidiformaceae > Amarobacter. Next base: position 28,714 of record JBFWUX010000010.1, on the reverse strand, counting down.
GCGGTCGAGCGGGTCGTATCCGTAGCTCTTGAGCACCCCAGCGTCGGTGATCGCGTCGATGTTGCCACTGGGACCCGTCTGATACGCGAGGGAGACCAACGGTACGCCACTCACAGGCGCATGCGTAATCCCAGAAAGGCGTCCGTTCGGCAGATAGTCGTAGGTTCCCGTCACGCCGTTCGGGAACGCCACGGTACGAAGTCGCCCGCTCGGGTCGTAGGACAGCCCTATGGCCCCCACTTCGGGCGTCATTACAGTCGTGAGCCGCCCGGCGCCGTCGTGCCCGTAGGTGTGGCTCCCGCCCGCAGAGTCTACCAGGAGCGTTCGGTCTCCTACGGCATTGTAGGAGCTCGCCAGCGTGGTAATCGGCTGAAGACCACCCGCCAGGATCCGCTCTTCCAGTACACGGTTCAAAGCGTCGTACGTCCGCTCGAGCCGGGTGTCATTATCGAAGACGGTACGCAGGTTGCCGACCGGGTCATAGCTGAAGGTAATAGCGTTACCAGGAACTCCAGCCACCGCGGGCACCATCGTCGTGAGGCGCCGCCCGCGCCCGTCGTAGCTGTGCACGATGTCGCTAGTGCCCGGAGGCGTCTCCCGCGTGAGGTTGTCCGTTCGGTCATATCGCCACTCGCGCACCCGCCCGCTCGGAGTCGTCATGCGCGTTCGCCGATCGAGCACGTCGTACTGAAACGTAGTTGCATGCCCACCCGCGTTCTGGAAACTCACCACGCTGCCAGACGCATCGTACCCGTAGGTCTCCATCCCTGCGGCCGGGTCCGTAGTAGACGCCAGGCGACTGGCCCCATCGTAGGCGAAGGCGGTCGTTAGCCCACGAGCGTCAGTCCGGCTCGTGAGTCGCCCATCCCCATCATAGGTAAAGACGGTCGTTCCTCTGAGAGGGTCCGTCAAGGCCACCAGCTGCGCCAGCGCGTCGTACGCACGCACAATCATCTCCCCTGTTGGGAGTATCGTCGAAAGCAGGTTCCCCGCCGCATCGTAGGAAAACGCCGTCACGCCGCCCGCGCCATCGGTCGCAGCGAGCACGCGGTCGAGCGCGTCGTACGTGAAAAGACGCGTCCTGGCTTCCGGGGTCCCTTCCCCCTCTGTGATGGAGAGCACATTGCCCCGACTGTCGCGGGTGTAGCGAGTAACCTCACCCCGCGCATTCGTGGCCGTCTCCAGAATTCCCATGCTGTCGTAGCTGTAGGCCGTGGGATTCCCGTTCTCGTCCACGCTCATGAGCAGACGTCCACTCGGCGAGTACGCGAAGGTGCGCTCCGTCGCGTCCGGATTGACAACCCTCGTCAGGTTTCCGGCAGCGTCGTACTCGAACGCCGTCGTGTGGCCCTCACCGTCAGTTACCTGCGTCACCCAGTCCCGGCCGGGAGCATATTGGTACAGGGTGGTGCGTGCGACGCTGGTCCCGACGGCCTCCGTCAGTTGGACAAGGTTTCCGTTGCCGTCATACTGCTGCTCATCAATGCGGCCGTTCGGATACTCGATACGCGTGACGAGGTTGTCTGAGTCTCGTACAAACGATGTCGTGTTCCCGACCTCATCGGTGTACGCAATTGCAGAGCCAAAGCTGTTCGTGCGCACCCGGATGAGCCCCCCGGTGCTATTCTGGTACTCACCCATCGCTTCGTCGGCGGCAACAAACGGCGCCGGACTCGCTGGGGAACCCATGCCAGACGCGACGTTGACCAGGCCAATGGCATCGCGCGGCGTAATGGATCGCATTGCGCCATTTGCCAGAGTCGCAGCGGTCTGCCGCCCCGAGAAATCGTAGGCATAACTCGTGAGGGCCCCCAGTTTGGAGGTTTGTGAGGTCATGCGCAGGCGACTGTCGTAACCGAACTGCCGGGCGCTACCGTCAGGATCCGTAATGGCGGTAAGGCAACCGGCAGCGTCCACCTGGAAGCTTGTGAGCCGCCCAGCGGGATCCACGATCGAGGTAAGCTTGCCACCCTGATAGTGGAGTTGGGTGGTGAGCCCCATGGGGTCTTGGATCGACGCAAGGCACCCTGCCGCGTCGTATGCGTAGCTCGTAATCTCTCCCGTTCTCTCCACTGTAGCGACGTGCAGTCCCGAAGCGTCGAACTCTATCCGCGTCCCGTCTTTCAGCTGGCGCGTGAAGGAGCCGTCCGAGTTTCGCACAACGAAGGAGAACTCCCCCGGTGGGTTACCCCCGATCACCGCCTGCAGCTTGTCGTCCACTATGTTGGCGAACTCCTGGAACGTGGCGGCCGTTACAAACACGCCACTTCCTATGGTCGCTATCTGCTGGAGAAGGGCGGCATTGATACCCGTCCCGATGCCAATCGTGTCAATCTCCTCAACGCCCGCGGCAACAGCGCTTTGGGCCGCGACGATGGCCTGCTGGACGTTACTTCCGCCGTCCGTCGAGAGGCAAATGACTTGCCTGGCTCCCGGTGAGCCGGCTCCCAGGGCGGCCGTCGCGGAATTGAGCCCCGCATGAATGGCTGTACCGCCGCCTATCCGTACAATGTTGCGGACCTGCTGAGCGACGGCCTGCGAAGTAGATGGAGAATCGATGAGCGTGAGAGGCACCTCGATGACTGCGGCCGATGAGAACTGCACTACCGCAAATGCCACACTGCCGTCCGGCGGGACGACGAGCGGGTTCTCGATTGCGGCTGCCAATCCTTCGGTTTGGATGGCAAAGGACGCCCCGGACACGCTTCCGGAACCATCGAGCACGAACGCCAGGTCGGTCGCCACACCCTGCAGCGATTGCTGCGGGGTGAATGTTTTGATGGAGCCATCGCCCTCGGTCAGGACAGCCTTCGTGCCGCCCGCCTGGAGGTGTAGCCGCTGCAACCCAGCAAGCGTCCACCCCGCCCCGAAGGGACTGCTTCGCTGGTTATTGACAAGCACCGCGCCAGCACGGAAGCGCGAGATTGTCGTCTGCGGATAGTGCGAGTTCACCTTGAGCAGATACGGGAGCGACCCCGTGGGGACCATGGCGGCATCTAACTGGTGGACAAGCCTCGCTTCTCCCTGCAGGGTTCCCCCGGCATTGGTGGTGCTGGTGTGGATGGGGGCCCCGAGTGTGAGGCCTCCCAGGGTGAGTTCCGTTGACAGAGTACCGGGCAAGCCCGTGTTGGGAGCAAGGCTCGTGAGCGACTTGATAAGAGGCTGCGGATCGGCCGAGGTACTATTGTAGACCAGCCTGAGCGAGCGATTTGCCCCGGCCGACTGATAGCTGGCGAGTGTATGGTCCACGACAAGGCGTCCTGAATGCAGGCCAGTGGACGAGGCCACCGGCCGCATTTGCTCGCAGCTGTTATTATCGCCCTCCTCTTGCTGGTCCATGGCATTGTCGTTGGGCTGCTGCGGGAGTGGCCCGTGCCAGTCGTTCGCGACTATGCCCCCGGATACCGTCTCGAGGAGAGCCCCGTCGGCGCTCACCTGGAGCGCACCGAAGATCGCAAAGGTCCCTTGGTCGGGATCGAGCGACCACAGGTTCGCCTGACTCCCCGGTGGGAGGTTGTCGAGATTCGGGAAGGAGATCGGAATGGGCGCGACATAGGACACCCCAACGGGCTGGATCGTAATGAGGAGCCCCGGCGCCATGAAGGCCGGCAGAGATGCCGGCGCCAGTGCCTCTGGCACGACCGAAATCGATAGCTGTCCCGTGAAGTTGCTCCCGTCGGCGTTCTTCGCGGTGTTGGGTGGCACGGTCATGGTGATGCCAAGATTGGGATTGTGTACCACGGTGGTGGTGGCCGGATTCACGGTCGTGAGGCTGGCGCTGTCCACTCGCGGCAAGAAGAATGGGCGGTCCACCACGTTGTCCACGCCTGGAATCAGCTCGATTCTCTCCCTGAAACCCGCGTAGCCAGAGCCATCCGGGGCGGGCGTTGCCGTCGTCGTGGAAATGTCCATCACTTGAAAGCCCGCTGCGGGTACCCCGCTGAGCGTGAAGTGGCCGTTCATATCGGACACAGCGGATACGCCGCTATTGAGGATAGAAACGGTTGCGCCAACGACGGGTGTCTCAAGGCCGTTCACGAAATCGTTCGTATCCAGGATCCGACCGCTGAGAGCCGTGGGTGCGCCTGGTAGTGGCGCCAGAACCGTTATGGGGACGGTCTCCGACACCATCACGGCCGGGTCGCTTGACTCGAATGCAATGAACGTGATCGAAAGGGTGCCGACTTGGTCCATTGTCGGCGTGAACGTGAAGAACCCGCTGGACGCATTGAGAGTGCTGTTCGCTGGAAGGGGAAGCGGCTGGGCGGCAAAGCGGATGCTGTTCCCGGCAGCTTCCAGCTGGATGTTCAGGGTGGACCCCAGCGCGACCTCCCGGGCGCCTATGCCGGTCAACGTCGGACCACATTGCATCGACGCAAGACAGCCCAGCGCATCGGGCGTCCCGTCGACGCCGCAAGCCGGGAACGGACTCGCTGGAAGCGGCCCGTTGAAGAACTGATAGTTGGCGATGAACATCGCATCGCCAAGATCGAGGCGGCCGTCGTCGTTGGCGTCGCACGCGTCGAAGCACGGGCCTTCCGGTCCGTTCAGGAAGAGATAGTTGATGATGAAGATGATGTCGGCGACGTTCACGATCCCGTCGTCGTTACAGTTGGCCCGAATGAAGCTCGACTGGGCATGAGCCTGCGGGGAACCGATGGCGAGAGAGAAGAGAAGAGCTCCGAGCGCGGCGGTAGAACACCTCACACACGCACCTGCACTTTCGGTCGGCGAATTGTGACCGCTTGAATGGCCCGACGACGAGTATCGCTCCCCACTGACTGCTAGGGCAAACGCTTTCTTCGTGAAGATCCTCTTCCAGGAAGCGCGCCGCTGCCCTACTTCTGGACACAGGTCCTGTTGTTGGCTTCCGAATACCTTCCAAACGCGCTCGACGCCGTGAACCCGCCAGACTTTTCCTGAAAAGCGCCCCTCAAAGCCCGGTCCAGGGAAAGAAAGCGAACTCGTCGCCGAGGCCTCCGGCATCGAGCTCTGGGCCGACTACCGCGCCGATCGCGCTCAGCTCATCTTCCCCAACAAGCCCGCCCATGCCACGCGCAAGCAGCTCAAGCGCTCGGGCTGGAAGTGGTCGCCGTCCAACGGCGCATGGCAGCGCCAGCTGACACACTCCACGCTGGAGTCCGGGAAGAAAGTGCTTGCCGGCCTGCAACCACTACCGGAGCATCCGGCCGAGCAGGATCGCAGCCTGTAGATCTGGCCTCCAGCCTGACGAGGCCCACCTGCTCGACCAAGGAGCACTCCAATCCGACAAGCCGCACGTCGTCACTTCGATCGCGATTTCGAATAGAAACCACCAGCGTCAGCCCGCTCCTGCCTGAGCCAGCATGACGGTTTTTGCCATCTTGATGAAGGCAACGCCTTTGTGGTTCTCTATGATCTTGAACGCGCCCGTCGCCGTCAGCGTGAGCATGCAAGCATGATGCACGGACAGCACGCATTCCTGGAGTTCTTGATCGTCTTCGAGCGCTCCGATCTTCAAGCCGATCTCTCTGCACCGCTCGATCGGCAAGTGTCGCGAGTGCGACTTCGTAAGCGCGTGGTCTGATAGTTCCTTTACGATCCGCACAGACGTTGCGTTGGCGTCTGCCTCCCCCGCGAACATCCCGGACTGCAGCCACTCCGCTGTCATCTCGTTGGACCACGCGATTGCCTTTTGGCATTCACCGAGGAAGCTAGGGCTGTACTTCGCCACGATGGCCTGCCAGATAGGGATGCAGCCAGGGTCGTTCTTGACCTCGAGAACAGCGCGGTCGAATTCTTCGAGGACGCCGTGCGCCGGGATTCCGCCGAAGTGCGGGTCGATCGGCCCGAGGCTCGACGGCTTGCCCATGATGATCTCGCGGCAGGCGCAGGCGATCATCGTCCCGGCTGACATCGCCAGTTGCGGGACGATCGCACGCATGTCCGTTCCGAACATCGAGCGGAGATAGTGGACGAGCGATTCAGTTGCCGCCGTCTCACCGCCAGGCGTGTGCAGAATGAGGTCGAGGCCACGAGTGCGGTCCAGCTCATGGATAACCGTCATCAAGCCGTTCTTGTCTTCGTCGTTGATTTCGATTCCCTTGACGTCCCGCTTCTGCAGCCAGCCGGAGTAATACGCGATCACGTTGCGGCCGGTCTTGTCCTGAAGCTGCGCCATGTACTGCCTTCTGATGACGTCGTAGGCGCTGCCGGCCGCGTTGACCTGGTTAAGAACTTGGTTCCAGTTTGGCATCGCGGGGGATCCGTTCGTCTGCTCGGGTGTTGGCCACTGTGACCGTCTCGGTCACGTGCTTCCGCGGAGGTTCTGGAGAACGCCGAAGCGTGGCGAGGCGAACTCGTTCGGTTTCGTTCGCCAGGCCGAGAGCACGAAGGCCTTCGTCGATGTTCCGGTTCATAGTCGGCACTGATTCTCCTTTCAGTCGGGCTAGCGCTAGCGCTAGCGTTTGACATGAGAGGCATGCCCCGGCATGCCGGGTCATGCCCTCTCGATTGAAAGGTGAGCCGTCACCGCGACAGATGCTCAAGAAACTGATCCAGGTTTATGAACTTCGTAGCGACTTCCTTGAGTTCGCGTGAGGCATGCCCCCAGAAGACGACATGGACAGGGATTCCTCGTTTCTTCAGCTTCTCAATGGCAGGAACGTAATCGGCATCTCCAGAGACCAGTGTGACTTCGTCCTCACCAATCTTGAGCAGCTCGTAGGAGTCTTCCATCATGGTTGCCACGATATCGGTATCGATCTTCTTCTCATGGTTCGCGACGTTCCGGTCGTAGACAACCACTTCGAACCCGTTTCGCTCTGCCGCTAGCCAGACTGAATCGTTCCTTGGCGGTCGCGAGCCAAAGAGTGCTGCCTTCTTGACATCGGACTTCTCGCCTCCCGCGAACATAAAGAGCTTCCCAAAGTCCAGCTTCCAGTTATAGTCGCAGATCCTATTTTGTACGGCTGACCAGACGTCGGGAGCGTGCCCATTGCGTGCTGCAGCGACATGCATGCCTTCGATCCAAACGTTCGAGTTGTCAACGTAGAGAAGATTCGCCATGGGCCTCCTGTGATGGCTAACAACATGCCTTGACGAGGAGCCTCCCTCCGGAGCGTCCGCGAAGCAAACGCTTTTCTCAAAAAAATCAAGTGTCCATCGGCCGCACCGTTGCCCTACTTCTGGACATACTCCGGCGGTAGGTTCTGTCTTCACTCCAGTGCCTTCCGAACGTGCTCGGTGGCTGAGACCCGCAAGACTTTTCTGAGAAATGCAGACCAGCCACTTGCCGACCAACGTCTTCCGCTAATCCATATCCAAATCGCGATCGAGATCCTGGTCGATTTCCGGTTCGACTTCGGGCTCGGGTCCTGGGGTTTCCCTGTTCACGTCTACGTCGTCCTTTCCGTACACCGAGCCCCGTCCGCGCAGACCGTCTGCGACCATGGACGGCGGCTTCGTCGCCAGCGTTCCGTATTCGCCGTGCACCATGGAGTCCCCCTGGTGACTGAGGGCCTCGCCAAGCTCCCGCAGACCCTGCCTCCAGTAGGCCCCGAGCACCTCCATGCTCCGCGCGTTGTTCTGTTGTGAAGGCAACGGGACATTCCCGATGTGCTTCACGACCGGAAGCTCCAGGCTGCGGTCCCCGTCGCGCTCCTTGATAACCGCGACCCCGGGTACGATCCGCACCCGTTCGAGCTCTTTCGCCGGGTCCGGTGGCTGCGGATCCTCGCGCGCCTTGTCAGCGGCACCGTGACTCATGCTCACTCCCCTCTCTACGACCTGAACTTCTCCCGCATCTCGCGGAACCGTTCCGCTTGATACTGTTGCTCCAGCCAGGCGTCATGCAGCTGCTCGGTCCGCCGGCGGTCGACGCTCTCGATCAGCGTCATCACCCCGATCACCGATATGCCGGCCACCACCATGTAGCTGCCCAGCGGCTTGCTCCACTCCATCATCGCAAAGCCGCCGAACGTCACCAGGAACCCCTCCACACCACCTTTGATGTTCTTGGGATCCAGCCACCGGCCCAGCCACTGCAGGCGCGAGTCCCCGTTGTAGCGCGAGTGCACCCGCGGCCCGCGCGTCGCGAGCACCACGGACTCGATCCGCGCCCTGAGCTGCATCACCACGAACAGCATCCAGAACCACCACATGGGCCTCGGGTCTTCCTCCGGCCAGAACACCATCCACATCGGGATCACCAGCAGCGCCAGCGCCGAGGGGACGCCGAAGGCGCGCCGGCCGAAGCGCTTGCGCAGGATCACCTCCATGGGCGCGGCCATGGTCTGCATGGCCAGCGTCAGAAGGTTCGCGGCCGCGCGCGCGTCCTCGATGGGCGTCCACCCCTTCTCTTCCGGTTGCTGCTGCTGTCCCATGGCCGGCTATCCTTTCTGGGGGATCGCGGTCCGCATCCACGTGCGGCCGTTCGGGAACGTTCGCCCACCCTGATAGATCAGCGCCTCCGCGCGCCAGTGCGGCGGTCCGCCGGTCGCAAGCCGGTTGAAGTCGGCGGCCTCGAGCTCGAAGTCCATATGCTCGCTGAAACCCACCGACCCTTCGTCCTCACCGAAGAGCGGCGCCAGCCAGTTGGCCTTCTGCGACTGGTTCGCGTTCATGGTCAGCCGCGTCGATTTGCCGATCATCTCCTGGAACCACCGCACCGTCCGGCTGTCGGTCGACTGGTGCACGACCTTGGTCTGAAGATTGGAGAGCAGACTCATGACTTTCGGCTCGGCGTTCGTGCCCCCCATCGCCTCGAGCATGCCGCTCACCGACTGCGTCGCGTAGACGACGGCGGTGCGCGTCGAGCGCGAGATCGCCTGGAACTCGTTGTCGGCATCGACCAGCAGCAGTTGCGCCTCGTCGGCGATCATGAAGGTCGGCCGATCGTTCTGCTTTATGTCGCGGCGCGCATGCGCCCACTGCCAGCAGTATTTGAGCGTCACCTGAATGAGCCGCCCGACCTCGCGCCAGCGAAGCACCGGCGCGTCCACCACGAACACCGCGCCGTCATACGTGTCCGCCGGCGACACGTTCGGCGACGGCGAGCTCAGCAGGTCCCGCGCCGCGCCGCGCGAGAGCTGGTCCGTGGTCGCCGTCAGCATGGCCTGCACGATGGAGCGGGTGCGTGAGCTCAGGCCCGGCCACTCCTCCATGAAGAAGGTCACGGCCATCTCATAGTCCGCCTGAAGCGACGGACTCTTCGCGACCGGGTCCCCTGCCTTCAGGCACTGGTACAGGAACGACCCCTTCTGAAAGGTCTCGCTGCGCGCCTGCTCCGGCGTCTGAGGAGCGGTGACGATCAGCCGGTGGAGGTTCGCCATCGTCAGCGGCAGCCCCGACAGGATCAGCACCAGCAGCGAAGTGCGGCTGAGGCGCATGGAGAACAGCTTGAAGAACTGCTCGTTGTCTCCGCCGCCACCTCCTCCGGAGCCTTGCCGCTCGCCCAGCTCAGACAGGGTCATGAGCAGCGCGGTCAGGTTCTCCGCCAGAATCACCGGGTCGCGGCAATGCGCCTGCTCCTCGGCGATGAAGTTGTAGCGAAGCACCTGGTCCTCGATCGAGATCACGCGCAGATCGCCCTCGCGCCCCGCTTCCTTCACGTACTGTATGTAGTTGGCCGTGTCCTCGGGCTTACTCGTAAACAGAATGCCCCCGAATCCCGCCCGGAGCATGGCCAGTAGCATCACCCGAAGCGACGAGGTCGACTTCCCGGCCCCCGTCGCGCCGAGGATCGCCGTACCGGCGCACGCCGCGCGCACGTCGAACGTGGCACCATCCCCCCACAGCAGTAGAGGAACGTCCAGCCCCCACCCCGCCGGGCGCCTGCTCTCCTTCCTCTTCCTGAAACCGAACACAGCGTCTCCGATCCCTTGCGTGCGTTTGCGGCCCCCCATGAGGGTTGGGCAGTACGAAGAGCGGGCGCTTAGGCGACCGCCTGGTCGCGGAGCGCTTTCACGAACGTGCCCAGTGTCAGGCGCTGCGCGCGCGCCTTCCGGGCTCGGGCGACGGCCGCCTCGAGCACGTCAATGAGCTTCTCGAGACTGAGGTCCACAGCGGTGACGCTGATCGTCCCCTCGGGGAGCTTCGCCGTGACCCGGGATGTCTTCGAGTGCTGCGCGGCCTCGGCGTTCTTCACGCGACGCAGCCTGCGGGCCAGGTCCTCGCGCTTGAGTTTGCCGCACGCGACATCCGCTCCGAGCGCCGCCTGCTCCGCCGGGTCCGCCACGCGGGCCAGCATGTAGCCCGCGTCGGCCGCGATCCGGCCTGACCTCACCTGCTCGCGCAGCGGCTCCGGCAGTTTGAGTAATGCGAGACGCCGCGTCACAAAGGCCGGTGCCTTGCCCAGGGCCGCGGCCACCTGCTCACCGGTCAGCCCGGCCACCCGTGCCAGCTCGGCGATGCCTTCCGCTTCCGAAAGCGGATCGACATTCTCGCGCTGGAGGTTCTCGACGAGCTGCCGCGTGAGCACCTCGCCGGCTTCCATCGTCGAACTCACGACGAACACCGGCCCCTCTTTCCAGCCCAACAGCTTCATGGCTCTGACCCGGCGCGCGCCGAACACGCATGACAGGCGCCCCTGCTCGTCCTTGCTGCACAATGGCGGCTGCAACAGGCCGTTGGCTTTGATGCTCGCCGCCAGGCCTTCGAGCGCTTCCTCATCGACGCACCGGCGCACCTGCGCCGGAAGGATCACCTCCGCCAGCCGCACCGTCTCCAGCCGCATGTCCCCCGTCATGCCGCCTCCTCTCTTCCTACTGCCCCCGCACCCGTCGCGTCCTTCTCGCTCGCCGGTGTCACGTCCTTCACCCGGGCCTGAAGCTCGCTCAGTTCGACCGCGTCATAGAGCTTGCGCTTTTGGCCTTCGCCAAGGGCGGAGCGTCCTGCGACGAAAGCGCCGATCACGTACGCGATGTCGTCCAGCGGGATGCCCGGCAGGAAATCGATGGGGCTCACGATCAACAGGACCATACCGGCGCACAGCGCCCACTTGGCGACTTCCAGGCCGACGCAGCGCAGCCGGCTCTGCGGCAGCGCCAGCAGCACGAGGAAGACCAGGCCGAACAGCGTGCCGCACGCGAGAGCCGTTTGCAGGAAACCGAAGAACTCGCTCATGACCACAACACCCTTTCCTACTTGCCGGACTTCCCAACAACCCCACTTTAGAAACAACCGCACTACTTCATGCCGGTGCCCAGAAACCCACGCAGAAGGGTAAGCACCGGTCGGGTGTCGGGTATACACGACACCGTGGAAGCCGTCAACTACTTTCCGATGTGCGGGTCTGCCTAACACTGTTCCCGAAGGGGATCGTCGGCCAGGGACGGGGACGTGACTTCCGCTCCCGAAGTGGTACAACCTCGAACAGCGCTAGCCAGCATGCCCGCGTTTGCCACGCTATGCGGGTCTGTCGTTCCTGTTAGGCTCTCCTGCGATGCCCGATCTGATCTCATTCGTCGAGTTTGTTGTCGACATCGCCTGCTTGATGGTGCCGCTTGACGAGGTCGAAACCTTCGGGGTCACGCGGGACCAGTCGATCCTTGTATCGCTTAGCGCAATCGGGCTTCTTGTGCTTTCGATAACGTTCTCTGCGGCGAAAGAGATGTTTCCGGGCAACGCCGGCGTGGCCGTGGTTGTAGCCTTCTGCGTCGTTGGTCTCGGCCTTCTTGGCTTGGATGGTGAGATGCTCAAAGGCCTCTTTGTTGCGGCCTATCCACCAATGGTGATCGCAATGAGATTCGCGGAGGGGGCGATTCTCGGCGCAAGGACATCCTGGCACATCCGTTGGTGGCATCCACTGCTGATGGTGGTAGCTATAGTGGCTGCCTTCTACCTGCTCAGGTCTCTGCCGAACGACGCACTGGCACTGACAAAGGCGGGCTGGGCACTCATGGGGACTGGAATCGCAGCTTTCGCATGGATGCGGATAATGGCCGATGCTCCAATGTTCCGCAGCCCCTTCAGTCTTTTTTCAGTATTTGCGGTCTTTGCGGCAACACTCGTCTATGTTTCCGCCTCCCCTTTTGAACTCGCCTTCTATCAGTGGTCGCTACCGCTCGGCCTCGGTGTCGGGATCGTTAGCGTTCGGGCGGACCGCCCTCGGTTCACCCGGCACGCAGCTGCCGCCGGCCGTAGGACTGACCACGGATGACAGATGACGGGAAGGCCGAGGGTCCCACGACGCGAGCACGCCCGTAACTGCACGGGTGTTGCAGCGGACCGGCCTTCGACTCGTCGCTTAGCGCCAGGTGTTAGACCGCGGAAACTATTACTCAGGAGATACGAATGACAGACCTAGACCAAGTACCTTTTGGGGCAGCTGATTTTGCCGACAATCCGGAACCGCGCTGCCCTTGCATCCTGCTTCTGGACACATCGGGCTCCATGAGCGGCGCGAAGATCGCCGACCTGAACAGCGGGCTTCAGACCTTCGCCGAAGAACTTCGGTCGGATGCAATGGCCGCCAAGCGCGTTGAAATCGCGATCGTCACCTTCGGCCCGGTGCAGACTGTCCAGCACTTCGTGACGGCGGATGCCGTTCAGGCACCGTCCCTCGTGGCTAGCGGAGATACACCCACGGGAGCCGCGATCATGACGGCGGTCGCGCTAGTTGCCGAGCGCAAGGCCGTCTATAGGGCCAACGGCATTGGCTACTACCGGCCCTGGCTGTTCCTGATCACGGACGGCGCTCCCACAGATGATGTCAGCGCAGCAGCAGCGGCCATTCGTGAAGCCGAAGCGTCGAAGTCGCTAATGTTCTACGCGGTCGGTGTCGAGGGGGCTGACATCAACCGCCTGTCGCAGATCGCAGTTCGCCAGCCGCTGAAGCTCCGCGGTCTGTCATTCCGGGAGCTGTTCGTGTGGCTGTCCAATTCGCTCGGCAGCATCTCGCGATCACAGCCCGGCGAACCTGTTCCTTTGGCCAACCCCAGTGCACCAAATGGCTGGGCCGTAGCAGACTGAGGACCGGATGTGGCGCTTCGCGGCAGCTCGAGCGATCGGAACATCGCACCTGAGGGCGAACCTGCCTTGTCAGGATCGGTTTCTCTCTGAGGTGCTGGAGAACGGTTCTCTGGTAGCCGCTTTGGCGGATGGCGCCGGATCGGCTGCCCTGGCTGAACGGGGCGCAGAAATTGCCGTCGCGGCCGTCCTCGCGCACGTGAAGCAGTCCCTCGAAGAGAGGCGGACTGACTTCGCTGTTGTCCTCCGCGAGGCCGCGGCCTCGGCACGTGAGGCAATCTCAGCCGAAGCCGACCGTGAAGGAACGGCGCTGCGGAGCTACGCTTCGACGCTTCTGGCAGTGGTTCTTTCACCTGAGGGTGGCGGCGCCTTGCAGCTTGGGGACGGCGTTATTGTCGTCAGTGACGGGGGAGACGAGTGGAGTTGGGTGTTCTGGCCGCAGCGCGGAGAGTACGCCAACACTACACACTTCTTGACCGATGAGGACGCGCTGGACCAGCTGGAAGCCGAGGTCTTCTCGGCGGGTATCACTGATCTTGCGCTGATGAGCGACGGTCTGGAACCGCTGGCCCTGCACTATGCCAGCAAGACGGTCCATGATCCGTTCTTCAACGGCATGTTTCCGAGTCTGGTAAAGGCAGAAGGCTGTGCTGAAATCTACGCGCTTTCGGCCTTTCTGGAACAGTTTCTGTCGTCCGAGCGGGTTGGGTCTCGAACCGACGACGATGTATCGCTGATTCTGGCTACACGGCGGAATCATGAACTGTCTCTATGATGCAGTTTACGCTTGCGCGCTCTCGAGCAGAACTTCGTCTCGGCCAGGAGCTTGGCCGGGGCGGAGAGGGAACCGTCTTCGCGATTGACGGTCAACGCGATCGAGTTGCAAAGATCTATGCCCTCCTTCCGGATCAGCCGAAGATCCAGAAACTGTCAGCAATGGCGACGGCGGCTAGCCCGGCCCTGCTGAGCATCGCGGCGTGGCCGATCGACCTGCTTACAGACAAGCGGGGGGCTGTCCGTGGTTTCGTGATGCCGCGCGTTGTTGCGCGCCGTGACATTCATGAACTGTATAGCCCGAAGAGCCGCGCGGAGGCGTTTCCGGAAGCGGACTTCCGGTTTCTGGCGCACGTAGGCGCCAATATCGCCAGAGCGTTCGCCGTCGTTCACGAACAAGGCCACGTTCTCGGTGATGTCAATCATAGCAATCTTCTCGTCGGCCCCGACGCGACCGTGATGCTCATAGACTGTGATTCGTTCCAAATCGGAACAGGCGCTCACGTATTCACGTCCGATGTCGGGGTTCCGTTATTCACAGCGCCGGAACTCCACGGCCGCGCCTTCAGGGGTCTGGTCCGCACTCCGAATCATGACCGGTTTGGCTTGGCCGTCCTGTTGTTTCATCTCCTCTATATGGGCCGCCACCCCTTCGCAGGCCGGTACTTCGGCCCCGGCGACATGCCGATCGAGAAGGCCATTGCCGAGTACCGCTTCGCCTATGGGCCGGATCGAGCGGCGCTTAGGATGGAACAGCCCCCCGGAACCCTCCCGCTCGAAGCAATGGGAGCGGCAATTGCCGCGAATTTCACGCGGGCCTTCGGGGCCGCTAGCAATGGCCAGCGACCCGATGCGAAGAGCTGGATCACAGCCCTAGAGACTCTGAAGGCCGACCTTCGAGCCTGTTCGGCGGCCACTTGGCACCAGTATCCTGGAGAACTCGGGTCTTGCCCGTGGTGCGCTATCGAAGCACAGATCCCCGTTCGGTTGTTCGGACAGCGCATTACTGCCGGTCCGACCGGAACGATTGATGTCGGGACGCTCTGGCAGGTGATCACGGCTGTACCGGACCCTGGCGCCGAACCGGCCCTGCCCTCCGCACACCCATGGAAACTGCCGGCCGACGTCGCCCTGCCCAGTGCCGCCCTAAAGGCATTTCGGAAGACGCTGAGCATCGGACTCGTCTGCAGCGGGCTGGTCGCGTGCAACGCTCTAGCGCAGGACGGTGGACCGGTGTGGGGGCTCGTCGCTTCTAGCCTGGCCATCGCTGTGTGGCCGCGGGTGTCGTCAGTAGAGCGCTCGGCCGTTGACCGGGCGTACTCCGCTGCTCAAGCCGAATGGCAGAATTCTGTTAGCAGATGGCAGCGCGAAGCGTCCCGGCACGCCTTCTCGGAGCGGCTGCAAAGCTTGGACAAGGCGCGCGCCGAGCTGATCGCTCTGCCGGAGGAACGCCGGCGGCGGGTGGCGAAGCTCGAAGCGCAGCGCGAGGGCCCGCAGCGGCAACGCTATCTCGATCGCTTTCGCATCGATCTGGCCAGAATCCGCGGGATCGGGCCGGGGCGCACCTCGATGTTGGCGTCATACGGGATCGAAACTGCGGCGGATGTCAACTACCAGCAGATCATTCAGATACAGGGTTTCGGGGAGTCCCTGACATCTGAGCTGGTTCAGTGGCGGCAGGAACACGAACGCAACTTCCGGTTCAATCCCAATGAGCCTCTCGATCGCAGAGACATCAACGCACTGGACCTGGTGTCACCGGTCACTCAAAACCGGCCACTAGCGGTCACTTCAAAACCAGCCACTTCCGAGCCTTTGCACCCATGAGAAAGATCACGTCCCGGAAAGGGGCGCGATCGGGATGGCAAACAGGCTCAAAATGGCAGACATCAGTTCAATCGAAGCGTTGCTCGCGCGAGGTTGGTCGCACCGTAAGATTGCTCGGGAGCTAGGGCTACACCGAGAGACGGTCGGGCGGTACGCGACGCTCCACGGGTGCTCGGTTTCAAAACCGGCCAAAGTGACCGCCGGGAGTGACAGCCCGCCGTCACCGGAGCCAAAACCGGCCAAAGTGACCGCCGGGTCGGCAACGAGACGGAGTCTCTGTGAGGTTTATCGAGCGAGCATCGAAGAGAAGCTCGACCACGGGCTTCACGCTCAGCGCATCTACCAAGACCTGAAGGCTGAGACCGACTTCTCGGGCAGCTACGAGAGCGTCAAGCGCTTCGTGCGATCCCTGCAGGGAGGCACAGCGCTTCCCTTCCGCCGACTGGAGGTGGGTCCTGGGGAAGAGGCTCAGGTCGACTTCGGCAAGGGTGCGTTTGTGGATCGGCCGGGAAAGCCTCGTCGCCGCCCGCACCTCTTTCGAATCGTGCTCAGCTACTCCCGCAAGGGATACTCCGAGGTCGTGTGGCGTCAAGACACCGAGACGTTCATCCGGTGCCTCGAGAACGCGTTCCGCGCATTCGGCGGCGTTCCTTCAACTCTCGTTCTCGACAACCTCAAGGCGGCGGTGCTGAAGGCTGACTGGTTCGATCCGGAGATCAACCCCAAGTTCCAATCGTTCGCTCGGCACTATGGCTTCGCGATCCTTCCCAATCGACCCTACACCCCTCGTCATAAGGGCAAGGTCGAAGCCGGCGTCGACTACGTTCAAGAGAACGCCCTCAAGGGACGCACCTATGAGGCCCTCGATGAGCAGAACCGATACCTGCTCGAGTGGGAGCGTCAGGTCGCTGACACTCGCATCCACGGCACGATCCGTCGCCAAGTGCGAGACCTCTTCGAGAACGAGGAGCGCTCTCGACTGAGGGCGCTTCCATCACAGACTTTCCCGTGCTTCGAGGAGGGCGAACGACGAGTCCACCGCGACGGCCACATAGCGGTCGCCAACGCGTACTACTCGGTCCCGCCCGAGTTCGTCGGCAAACCCGTGTGGGTTCGTTGGGACACGCGACTCGTTCGTATCTACAGCACCGGCCTGCAACAGATCGCGATCCACCCGAGAGTAGAGCCCGGTCACTTCCAAACCGAGCCGGGCCACATCGACCCCAGGAAGATCGCCGTGGTCGAGAAAGGCGCCTGCTATCTACTGGGTCGGGTCCGACTCATCGGCACCTACAGCGCCGCATGGTCTGAAGCCTTGCTCGAGGAACGCGGAGTTGAGGGCCTACGTACCCTACAAGGCTTCCTGTCGCTTACGCAGCGCGTTTCCTCCGCTCAGCTTGAGCGCGTCGCGGAGATCGCACTCGACCACCGTTTGTTCAGATTGAAACCCATCCGAAGCTTGCTCGCAGACCCAGCGGCACCCGTCCAGCTGCAATTCATCGAGCACCACCCCGTCATTCGAGACATGAGCGAGTACCAGTCCTTCGTTCATGACGCACTCACCTCCCGAAAGGAGACACAATGAATGAAACGCTCGCCACATCGCTGCGCCAACTTCGACTCTCCGGGCTCGCCCAGAGTCTCGACGTCCGACTGCAGGAGGCAGCCGGCAATGGACTCAGCCACGCGGAGTTCCTTGAGCTCATCCTCGAGGATGAGAAGGCAGTTCGAAAACAGCGTCTCTTCACTCGTCGTACCAAGGTCGCGGCGTTTCGTGACCGGAGGTCGTTGGAAGACTTTGAGTGGAGCTTCAATCGCTCCATCAAGAAGAAGCAGATCTTCGAGCTCGCCACCTGTGGCTTCGTTCGCGAAGCACGCGACGTACTCTTCCTCGGGCCGCCGGGCGTCGGCAAGAGCCACCTCAGCCAAGCCATCGGAGATCAGGCCATCCGCCAAGGCTTCAGCGTTCTCTATCGCTCCGTCTTCGACCTCGTCCGCGACTTCCTTCGCGACGAAGCGCTCGCCGGAGAAGAACGCACCCTCAAGAGCTACCTCCGCCCGGACCTGTTGATCATCGACGACATGGGAATGAAACAGTTACCTAAGCGTTCCGGAGAGTATCTCTTCGAGGTCATCATGCGACGCCACGAACTCCGATCCACGGTCATGACATCCAACCGACCTATCGAGGACTGGGGCAAGCTCCTTCAGGACGTCCCATCCGCCACGGCGATCCTCGATCGCTTCCTCCAGCACGCCGTCATCATCTCCATCACCGGCAAGAGCTACCGGCTTCGTTCCCAGCAGCCTCCCCAGCTCCCGCCGTCTGAAGACCCCGACGCCGACGCCCAAGAGGGGGCAGCCCTTTGAACAACCTCACCCCACCCCCCGCCCGCCCCTCAAGGGGCGGGAGCGCACCCCCTTGGCCTCGATCACAAGGCTTGCCGGAGCGCCAGATCGGGAGTAGAAGAAATCACTGCTCGGGGTGGCCGGTTTTGAAGTGACCATCACTGGCCGGTTTTGAAGTGACCGGTGACAGCCTAAGGAGCCCAGAGTCGACATTGGCAGGCCTTCCGCCCATGCCAGAGCTACCGGCGCTTGAGCTGGAACTCTCCAAGCGTGTCGACGCTGCACATGCAGCAGCGACTGACGCCACGGGAAAGAGCTTGAAGAAGAGAAGGCGGAGCTTTCAGCCCGAGTCACACTCAGCAACGTACGTTCCGTGGTTCAGTCTGAGATTACCAGGCTCGCTGCACTTCAGAGTCTCAACGCTGCGATCTCAAGTTGCGCGACGACTGGAATCACTTCCAAGGCAAGAGAAGCAGCAACGGCAGTCATTAGCGGGAAGCTCAGGCACGGATTCGCTACGACACTTCAGTCGCTTGGGTTTGCGAGCGCTCCCGTCGACCTTGAGCTTGGGCGGGGGGAGTCGGGGCAGCACCCGTATCACGTGCGGTTTATGCTCCGCGGTGACGTGAGCCCAGAGTCCGTATTGAGTGAAGGAGAGAGAACCTGCGTCGCACTCGCCGGGTTCCTGGCTGAGCTGAAGGCCAGCAAGAACTCCTCGGCCATAGTGCTCGATGACCCTGTAACCTCGCTTGACCACAAGTACAGAAGACGCGTGGCTGAGTTGCTGGTGAATGAAGCGTGCACTCGTCAGGTGGTCGTTTTCACTCACGACATTGTCTTCTTGTTCTTGTTACGAAAGTATACGGCGACTCACTCGGTGGTCTGTAGTGAAGTGTCGCTCGAGCGGGGTTACAAGGAGCACGGTATTGCTCGTGACGGGCCCCCGTGGGTCGCGCTTTCGGTGTCAAAGCGGATTGGGGTGTTGAGGAATGCGCTTCAGGAGGCTCGTGCACTCCAGAAGGGGGGGAAGCCTGCTGAGCTCGAGCAAAAACTTGAGTGGATCTACAAGCGTTTGCGACAAACTTGGGAGCGCTCCATTGAAGAAGTGCTTCTAAACGGGGTGGTGACTCGCTTCGGGGAGTCTGTTCAGACCCAGCGACTTCGGACGCTAACCGACATTACGTACTCCGACATTGAGCTAGTCGATCACGAAATGGCACGGTGCTCTGACTACGTGCACGACGAGTCGGGAGCAGTGAACGCCGGGCTTCCAGACTGCGAAACGGTCTCAGATGACGTCGAGCGACTGGCCACTTGGGTCAAGCAGCTCCGGAAAGAACGGAGCCGAGGTTGACCAACAAGTAGCGTGCCCGCTGCATACTTTGTTCTTCTCAATGCTACTTTCAACTCACCCATCCCCTGTGGACGACTCTGGGCTGCAATTCTCAATGCAGGCCTCCCCTTGGAACTCGAGTTCGATGGTGACGTGGAACCTCCCGTGTCGCCCGATACGCTCCCGAATGCTTCGCTTCAGTGCCTCGGGTTCAGTGGCGGATTCCGCAACTGTGTGACACGACAACACATGGTGTTCACCATCCAAGGACCACACGTGGAGGTCATGCACGTCGAGCACGCCATCGAGTGACTCGATTGACTGCTCTAGTCGCTCCAGATCTACTCCCGCTGGCACTTCCTGCAGGAACAGCCCCATCGTCTTTGCCAGGTTCCGAAAGACGTTCCAGATGACAAAGCCGGAGATAGCAAGGGCCAGCACAGGATCGATCCAAGTCCAATCGAGCACGAGGATGAGCAATGACCCCACGAGCACGGCGCACCACCCCAGAACATCTTCTAGGAGATGCCACTTGAGAATGCGTTCGTTCGCAGTCGCGCCGCGAGACAAGTACCAACTTGCGACCCCGTTAACGCCAACGCCGAACACAGCGAGCCCGAGCATCGCCCAACCATGCGGCTGGCCTGGCTCCGAGAATCTACTGATCGAGGCGATGATCATGAAAACGGAACCGACGAGGAGCACGGTGCCGGTAAGCAGCGCAGAAATGGCTGACAAGCGTCGATACCCATAGCTGAAGCGCTTGTTGGGCCTCTGTTGCGCACGCTTCTCCAACACGAGTGCTGCACCAAGGCTCACGGTGTCGCCGAGGTCGTGAACAGCATCGGCAAGAATGGCTATGCTGCCGCTCAGTATGCCCCCGACGACTTCCACCACAGTGAAAGCGACATTTAGGAAGAACGCGGCCCGAACGCGGCCTACCGAACCGCTATGGTGGTGATGACCTGCGCTCATCTTCGCTCTCGCTTAGTGCTTGGCCACACAGTATGTGAGGTGGACGATCACTTGGCCTGTTCCCAGCGGGCTCATACCCAAGGTCGCTCCAAAGGAGGCGGTCCGGTAGCGTCGTCGAAAACCTCCACTCGGATGCAGCTTCGCGGTTTCACGCGCTAATTGAACTCCTTCCCGCGACGTAGCAACGACATCAAGGTGTCCCCTGGGTCGCAGCGCTGTAACACTGCGTAGCCGCGCCCGTCCCGAGACACGTAACCCGTCCTGCGTTGTTCGTGCCTGCGCGTAGAGGACGCGCCAGGGCGAGTCTTCCGGTCCCATGAGGCGCACTTGTCCGCTCCGTACAAGGTCGGGCCCCGTGGCGAGGCAACCACAGAGAAGAAGAAGTGCACTGAAGCAGATTAGCGGCATGCGATACCTCATTCGACGCTCCCATTCAGTGATCATGTCCGTCGTGATCATGTCCCTCGTGATCATCCTCGTCGTGGTCATGTTCAAGGTCTGGGTTGTAGATCTTCCCCGCTATTTCTATTGAGACTCGACCCTCGAGTTCGTTGCGAAGTACGGGGTCAGTGACCGAAAACGTAGAACTCTCCGCTCCAGCGCGGCCTTTGGACTTCATGGCCAAGCTCCTAGGGCCGGCGTCGGTAATCAGCTTTAGCTGTGGCGGTTTCGCGATCGGGAAGGGGGTCTTCGCATCGGAACCGAGAACGTGAAGGGTGATTGTCCCGGTGCCCTCGTCGTGAATAACTTCCAGGTGCGCCACATGGGAGCCGACTTCGAGAAGGTGTCCACCGTTGGGACCTTCGTCTGCATGCCCGCTCGCTTCCGCGGGTTCATCGTGGTGTTTTCCTTCGTCACTGTTACAGGCACCAAGTAGGGTCAGTAGGAACGGTGCCAGAATCAGAATTGCGATCCTCATTACTCTCACCTTCTAGTTCTCTGGTCTAGCGCTGGTATCGGCCAACGCTGGTTGTAGGTTGTCTTCTTCTGCCACTACCATGTCTGGAAGAAGCTGTTCTCGGATATGCAGCAGGTCCTCGTGCTGTCCTGCCGCAGCTGTCAGGCGTTCTGCCTCTGCTCGGCAGAATCGCCAAAAAATGCCCGGAACTACGAGGAAATCCAGCAGGGTGTTGGTGATCAAACCACCGATGATCACTGTGGCCACTGGATAGAGTAGCTCGCGACCGGGCTGGTCCGCTGCCAGTGCCAACGGTACAAGCCCGATGCCGCTCGTGAGGGCCGTCATCAGAACGGGCACAACACGTTCCTGACCCGCTCGGACTAGCATCTCCAGCGAGAATCCCTCTCCCTCTTCACGCATCAAGTGCATGTAGTGATCCACGAGCAGAATGGCATTGCGCGCCGCGATACCTAGAAGCGCGATGAAGCCCACGAGGGTGGCGACCGACATCACCTGTCCACTAAGCACAACGTAGATTCCTGCCCCAATGAAAGCGACCGGACGTGTCAGCAAGACGAGAAGTGCGAGCTTGATGGACTTAAAGTGCATGTAGAGGATCAAGACCATAAGCACGAGTGAGACTGCGCTCAATGCGACAATGAGCCGGGTTGCTTCTTGTTGCGCCTCAAACTGTCCACTGATGCGAATGGAGTAGCCAGGAAGAGCCGCTAGTTTCTCCCGGATTGGCTCGAGCGCTGTCTCCACCTCACTCACGACTTCCCCAAGAGAGCGGCCACCGACATTGTGCTGCACGACGATGCGGCGTTGTACGTTCTCTCGGTTAATGTTGTTCGGTGTTTTGGACACACGCACTTCCGCTACGTCGGCTATGCGAGTGAGGTCCGAATCACCGCGACGCAGATACAACCCTGCTAACTGGTCCAGATTCTGCCGGTCTTCTTCCTCCAGTCGCACCTTTATCGGGTAGGACATCTGCCCGACCTGCAAGCGCGACACCTCCTGGCCGCCCATGGCAAGCTCAACGGTCTCGGCCAGTGCGGCAACATCCACTCCCAGGCGTGACAGCTCGGTGCGCCGCGGCTTCACCTCCACTTGACTAATGAGCACCTGAGGCTCTGTATAGAGGTCTCGCACACCAGGCACGCCACGAACCTTCGCCTCAACTTCTGCAGCCGTGTCTCTCAAGACATCGAGATCTGGGCCTGAGATCTTGATCGCCACTTGTGCGGTGACGCCGGACAGCAAGGCGCTCAAGAGATGCGCCAGAGGCTGCTCGGTCGAAGTTGCTACACCAGGAAACTCGTGCGAAAGGCGCTCCCGAATTTCTTCGATCACCTCCTCCCGCGACCGCTCCGAGGCGGGGTCAAAGTTCACTATGGCTTCACTAACACTAACTGGCATTGCGTGTTCGTCACCCGGAGCCCGCCCGGTCCGACGGGCAACGGTGAGTACGCCATCGACGTCACGAACCAGCTCTTCCAACCTTCGACCGAAGCGCGCTGATGTTTCTAGGCTGGAGTCGGGCGGCAGAACAACGTTGACCTGAGCGGTGCCTTCATTGAACGGCGGCAGGAAGGTCGACCCAGTGGTCGAAAGAAGTGCCGCAACGACAATGAGCGCGGCAATACAGACGGCTACGATACGTTCAGTGTGACGCGTGCTTAGTCGCACGCCCCACGCCGCTGCCACACGCAGCTTTGACACGAGCCACCCGCCGTATTTTTGGCTGTCACTCTGGCTAGCGCGACGCCCAAGCAAGTAGTAGCACAACACAGGCGTAACCGTCAGGGCGACGAGCAGCGAAGCAAATACGCTCACAATGTAGGCAAGACCAATGGGGGCGAAGAGGCGACCCTCGATTCCGCTTAGGAAGAACAGCGGAAGGTAGACCACTGTGACCAGCAGAGTTCCGTACATCACGGGTTTGCGAATTTCACTAGATGCCAAGAACAACACCCAGATAACCGGTTCGGGGCGCTTGCGTCCGGTGTTCTCGTGAAGCCGGCGGTAGACGTTCTCCACATCGACAATCGCGTCGTCCACTAGAGTACCAATCGCAACGGCCAGACCGCCCAGGGTCATCGTGTTGATCGTTAGCCCAAATGCTTGAAACACAAGCGCGGCGATTGCCACCGATAGCGGTATGGCGGAAAGAGTGATGAATGTCGTTCGGAAGTTCAGGAGAAAGAGAAACAGAATAATGACAACAAGTATGGCACCGTCGCGTACCGCCTCGAGAACGTTGTCTATGGCCCGCTCAATGAACGCCGCCTGTTGAAACAAGGTGGGGTCAATAGCGACGTCCTCGGGCAACTCTCTCTGGATCAGCTCCAACTCCTGGTTGACGCGTTCCGTCAGCGCCAGTGTGTCGATACCGGGCTGCTTCATGATCACCATTATCACGCCCGGACCAGCATCGATTCCTGCGTCGCCAGTGGGAATGGCGGCTGGGCCGAAGACAACGTCGGCCACGTCTTCAATACGAATCGGGCGTGTAGGGTCATCTCTAACAACAGCCTCCATGAGCTCCTCTGGGCGCTCGAGGAGGCCAGAAACGGCCACCAGGGGACCCTTCGCCCCCATGTTTAGGAATCCCCCAGCGACATTCACGTTGGAATAGCGCGTGGCGTCTGCTACCTCCTGCAACGTGACGTCGAACGTGCGCAACTTGTCGGCGTCGACAACAACTTGCAGCTCTGTCGGTTGACCTCCGATCGTGATGATCTGTGCGATGCCTGACAGAGAGAGAATCCGCGGACGAATGTCCTTGTCGATCGTGCGCCGTAGCGAGAGTATGTCGGTTTCCCCTGTGGAGCTCTGGAATCCAACCATCTGCACTTGCCCCATGATGCTGCTAATTGGAGCGAGCATGGGCTGCACACCAGGCGGAAGGTTCGCGACTGCAATTTGGAGCTTCTCGGCGACGATTTGTCGGTCAAGGTAGATGTCCGTGCCCCAGTCGAACTCAATGTAGACCACGGAGAGGCCGAGACCGCTGGCGGACCGAACCCGAAAGACACCGGTCGCGCCATTCATCACCTGCTCGATGGGCCACGTGACGAGCCGCTCCACGTCTTCTGGCACCATTCCGTGGGCCTCAGTGAGAATGGTGACCACAGGACGATTAAGGTCAGGCAGGACGTCGATCGGTGTACGCGCGGCTTCGAATAGGCCGTATGCCCCGAGAAGCAGAGCGCCCAGCGCAACGAGGGCCCGATTGCGGAGGGCTGCGGCGATGATTTGATTCAGCACGACTGTCCCTCCTTCCTAGTGATTGTGACCCGCGTGAGCGTCGGCAGCGTCGCTGCCCTTCATCGCCAGACCAAGCTCGAATGCACCCGCGTACACCACCATGTCACCAGGGAAGAGCGCGACCTTCTTCGATACCGGTACGACCACCACTTCGTGGTCCTGATAGGCCACGACGATTGGAACCGGCTTGAAAGTGTCCCCGTCCGGGAGGAAGACGACCTTGTTCGGCCCGTCGTCCGTCACAGCCTCCGCAGGGAACACGAATACGTCTTCGAGTTTCTCCGTGGGTACGCTGAGCACGTAGCGAAGTCCTTCTCTGAGCTCCCAGGTACGCGACTTGGAACCGTTGCCTGCCAAGATCTCTGAGTGGATGCGATTCGTCACCTCTACGAATGCAACTGTGCCCTCATTATCGAGCGAACTCTCAACAAACCGAATCTTGAGGTCGTCAAAGACCGGTCCAGAACCTCGAATGAGCGGCTTAGCAACAATGCTGTAATTTTCTTTTGCTGCTGCGAGGACTGCAGCGACTTCCCCGCCGACTGGGTCGGTGCGAAAGAGCAACTTTCGTGGGTCGGTGAGCATGAGCACTGGGTCGCCCGCCGCGACTCTTGCGCCACGCTTGACCAAGACGTCGAGCACGTCCCAAGATCCACCATCGGCGAGACTTGGAGCAACGACGCGAACCACAGGCTCCAGTGCGTTGAGCTCGTGTAGTCGCTTGAGGTCCTCAACGGTGTGCCCCCGCTGAAGCAAGACCCCGAGTTCAAGGAAGTGCTCGGCAACCTCTGGAGAAGAAACCCACTGTGTCAGCTCTTCGGTCGCAAGGCCACTCGCCGCGAGCTCGGCTACCGTCGCCGTCACCCACGGCAACACGCGTAGAGACTCAGGAAGCGCCTGACTGAGGTGCTCTGCTTGGTCGGGCCAAAGACCGTTGCGAGCCAGTGCGCGTTGCCAGGTATCCTCATTGAATTCCGGTAGCGGTGCGCCTGCCTCAACAGATTCAATCTGTGTCTCGGTAAGCCCGTGCTTCACGAGCTCCAAGCGGGCCTGCTGGTGGGCTCTTTCGGCGCGCGAAAGCTGATATCGCAAGTCGATTGCACGTTGTCGCGGTATGACTGGCAGCTCTTCCTCGCCGACAGAGCCTGTGTACTTCTCCACCCGCTCTAGCTCTGCGCGCGCGATGCGAACCTCCTCTGCCGCAGTGCGTAGCTCCAAGACTGCCTCATGAAGGCTCTCTTGAGCTGGCCGCAGAATATCTGCCGTCAATGTGAGTTGAGGACGCGGCAACGGGTCGCGGACAAGAGTCACGACGGTCGCGCCGGGCGAGACGACCGTCCCGCGCTTAACCTCAATGCTCTCGATTCTGCCGCCGATCGGCGCGAACACCGGCTGTTCCGTCGCTGGTGTATCCACGGTCACAGCAGCGATGGATACCGTTCGGAGGAACGTCGTGGATTGAACCGGCTCCAACCTCACTCCGAAATTGGCGAGCGTTGCCTCGGACAGACTTGGTCCGTGGTCGCCTTCGTGTGTAGAGTCCAATTCTTCAGCTGGACGGCTGAATCCACCAACAACGACGACAGCGGCAACTCCACCTACGATGGCAAAGAGGAGGGCGGTGGCAGCTAGGTCCCACCTTAGTCGCTTGAGTTCGGCCATTAGTCTTCGTCTCCGTCGGGGTTTGCTGATTCGCGTTGAAGTTCGTTGGGGGGCTGAAGGCCTTCCCAATCCGGGTCGCTGTGGAACTGAACCAGAGGAAAACCGACTGCCCGCTCAAGGTCAGACCACGCGATCTGCTCGGCAAGTTGCGCCTGCAACACTTCAATCTGCACTTCCCGCGAACTTCGTTGTGCATCGAGGACTTGAAGCCCCCCGGTAGAGCCCGCGGAGAGAGATTGGCGTGCGATTTCGACGTTACGTGTCGCGACAGGCAGAACGTCTTCGCGAAGCACCGCGGAGCGCTCTGTGGTGATCGCTACGGTCTCAAGAGAACGCTCGACCGCAGTGATGACCCGATGTGCCTCGCTCTCGTAACGAGTCCGAATCTCTTCGCGTAGCTTTCGAGCTTGTGCAATCGCCTGCTGATTGCGGTCGAACAGTGGCAACTCTATGCCGAGGCTGAGTCCCAGCGCTGTCTTGCGCTCGCCCGATTCGCCACCCAGCGAAGGTCCGAAGGTGAGGTCCGGGTACTGTTTTGTTACTTCCAGGTGCAAAGAACGCTCTGCCACTTCGTATTCTGCGCGCAACCGAACGAGTCGCGGATTCTCACGCTCGATCAGTTCCTGAAGGTGGTTGAACGTGGGCAACTCCGTGGGCAGCTGCGGAAGAGCCATCGGCTGCAACGTCAAGAGCCGGGACGAGCTCACCGCAACTAGCTCAGCGAGGTCAGCCGCTGCGTTTGCCGTTTCCAAACGTGCTTGCAGCCGCCGTGAGCGTTCCCGGGCGTTCTCGAGCCGAAGCAGAGAAACATCGAGGGCCGTGGCTGTGCCAGCCTCGACAAGGTCTGTGCCAGTACCCAGGGAGATTCGCGTGGACTCTAGCAGGGCCTCGCGGAGCAGTTCTCGTTGACGAGCAACAGTAAGGTGGAGGAGGTGAGCGCGAAGCGAGAGATAGAGCTCCCGAAAGGTCGCCAACGCCTCTATACGAATCTGCTCCGCCACTGCGGCATTAAGGTCGTCCTGACGAGCCAGTCGTCCACTGAGTGGGATCGCGATGCTTAGGCTACCGAAAGGAACGACCTCGTTGACGTCGACGTCGCTGCCGAATCCAAACTCTGGACCAACCTCCACGCCTGGATTCGGCCAGGGTGTTGCGATTCCAGCCTTTGCGAGTGCCGTGTGGTACGCCGCAATAGCTTCCCGCACACGAGGACCACTCGTTCGCAACCAACTAACAGCCCTCGCTAGCGTGAGCAATTCGGCGGCAGTATCTCGCGACGCAGTTCCCAGGCGCTCGGCAGAAATTGACTGTATCAAGTCGGCCGCTAGCGGCTCTGGTTCGTAGGATTGCGTTGCACACGACGTTAACGTCAATGCGAGAGCGATACCCAGGGCCGCCAGGGGGCGCGATGTGTGTCCGGTATCCGCCTGTGCGGAGAGATTTTGCAAGTCTAGTTCTTTCTCCAGAGTATTCCAAACGACGACGCCTTCGCGAAAGAAGGCGGGCCAAGAGAGGGATTCTCTGGAGAGATCAGATTAGGAGGACGGTGACTTGCTTAACTTGGAGAGAATGCTGGGGAAAGAACTGCGCGCTTAAGACCCCACTGGCCGCAGCTCTCGGAGGGTAGGTTTGTGGCAGCCAAAGCGTGCAGGACTCACAGGGGGCCGGCACCGAGACCTGGGCATGGCTTTGGTCTCGGACTACGGTCGGAGCATCGATCCGCATGTCGTTGCACGGCGGGTGCTGCTCGTTGACCAGCCCGCTACCGGAACCAAGATACTGGGCAGCTTGGTCGTCGCTATCGCACGGACATGCCTCGCCCGTCGAACCCAGGGCGAAATGACCATCGTCTCCAAGGCACACCGTGACCCCAGCTGCTGGGAGCAGCGAGGTAAGTGCAATCACAACAAGCGAGCACCAGGTCAGGGCGTGCATGGCGAAATCCGGTCTCTTCATGGTCATCAGATTAGTAGTCGGCAATGCAGACGTCAAGACTTGAGTCCCGTGCGGACTTTTCACCGGCCGTGGGGACCTTCTCTCGTTGAAGTGCCTCCACTTGAGGCCAATTCGGAATCTGCTCGAAGGCTTCGCGCTTCTTCTGTTCGCGTCCGTGTGCTCCAATTCTGGCTCCCCCACTCCTTCTCGTAGACGAGAGTAAGGGCCGCCTTCGCTCTTCCGAGTCCTTCCAGCCCTAAGCCACCGTCCTCCTAATGGTTGTGCCGATTCTCGAAGCCAAGGCTTGCGCGATCTCTCATATCAGCCGATACTGATATGTCGAGAAAGGAAGTTTTCGTGCTAGGCGATTTAGAAACCGATGTGGGGCTAAAAGCCAAGCTGTTTCGAGGCTTGGGAGACCGCTCGCGATTGTCGATCCTCGAATCGCTCGCGGATGGAACGAAGAACGTGAGCGAGCTGGTCGAGGAGACCGGTCTCACCCAACCCAACGTGTCAATGCACTTGGACTGCTTGTTCTGCTGCGGCTTGGTAACGCGGGAGAGGCGCGGGCGATTTGTGTATTACGAAGTCAAGTCGCGTCGCACGAAGCAGCTGCGGAGTCCCACACTGCCTGAACCTCCCGGTCCCAGAATTGCTGACGTCTGTTCCGAGCCCAACGACGCTGTTGAGTCTGTCACCTTGGCAGGTATCTGGAGAAGTGGCGCTCGAGGTGCTGC
>JBFWUX010000009.1:0-31201 GCA_050247055.1 Dehalococcoidia bacterium | reverse complement strand
GTAAGCCCCCCGCCCCCACCCCACCCCGCCCGCCCCACCCACCAAACACCCATCTCCCGTCGCGGGAGAAGGGCAGGGGATGAGGGAGATCCGCCACACGCAAGTAAGCGCCCCGCCCACCCACCACCCCGCCCACTCCACAAAACACCCTTCTCCCGTCGCGGGAGAAGGGCAGGGGACGAGGGAGATCCGCCGCACGCAAGTAAGCGCCCCACCCACACACCACCCCGCCCACTCCACGAAACACCCTTCTCCCGTCGCGGGAGAAGGGCCGGGGATGAGGGAGATTCGCCGCACGCCAGTAAGCGCCCCATCACCCACACACCCCGCCCGCCCCCGCCACAAAACACCCTTCTCCCAGACTTGGGAGAAGGGCAGGGGATGAGGGGAGATCCGCCACACGCAAGTAAGCGCCCCGCCCCCACACCACCCCGCCCACTCCACGAAACACCCTTCTCCCGTCGCGGGAGAAGGGCCGGGGATGAGGGAGATCCGCGCACGTCAGTAAGCGCCCCGCCCACACACCACCCCGCCCGCCCACACACCAAACACCCTTCTCCCGTCGCGGGAGAAGGGCCGGGGATGAGGGAGTTCCGCCACTCGCGGGCTATCCCTAGCTCGCCCTCACCACCATCAGCCCCGGCCGGTCAAAATTCGCCACCGTCCCCATCGCGAACCGCAACCGCCCCAGGATGGGCGCCAGGTCCTTCCGTTCTGCGTACACACGCAACACGATGTTCCCACCGTTGTCGATCCCGATTTCATCCCATCCCCGCACGAACTTCCGCACGAGCAGCACCACCTCGAGCGGATCGATGCTGTTCCGGGGGAACACCTTCACTTCCGAGTGGCTCAGCCCATAGAGATTCAGCGGCGGGCCAAGTCGCATCAGCCCGGTTCGCGGGTCCCTCCCCGGCGAAACCAGGCCGAAGCTCCGCACTCCCGCCCCGACAATCTGCTGCGGCGAAAGGGGCGACGCCAGGATCTCGCGGGCGCCATGCTTCAGCGCTCCCGCCGCATCCTGGAGTTGGTCCGCCTGCGCCACCACGGCGAACCGACCGCGTACCTCCCCCGGCAGCGACAGCATGAACCTCGTCGCCCGATCAACTCGCCCGGCCCGCACGAACCCGAATTCATGATCCTGCAGCCGCGTCGCGTTTGCGATTCGCCGCGCCCTGCGACCGTCCGCCTCCATGGTCATTCCGAGGATCATCTCGTCTCGTCGACCGAGATGCGCGAACACCGCATCGCCATGCGGCACCGAACGCCACCCGCCGAGGTGTCCTTCTCCCACGCGGGAAGCCGTCCCGTTCATAAAAGACGGATCCCGGATCAGGCTCAGCCACCAGCCGTGGCAGGCCGCACACAACCGCATCCGTCGCATCGAACCCGCTCTCCGCGTACCCCTCGCCCGTGACCCTTCCGGCAAAATCTCCATCGAGATGGCCGAATCTCCCACGCGCGACTGGCAACAGTCGCAATGGTTCGTTCCCAGCGCGAGTCCGCCCTCAATCAGGGGCATCCCAAGCACCACCGACGCTTCGTTGAATCCCTGTACCGAAGCGTTGGCCAGTCCGGAAATCCGCGCATAGTCTTCGTCGCACAGCAGGAACTCGGCCAGCGTCGCGAAGTGCTCCCACGATTCGCCATCGCCCCGTGTCTCGCTGCTAAACGTTAGCGAACCCGCGATCATCGCCCGCGCGCAGATGACGCATTGCTCCATGCAGAGGCACCCCCGCTTCAGTTATCGGGATCTGTCGCTGCCCCGCGTAGCCTTAACCCAGCCGCGTGCCGTACTGCCGTTCGAAATACCCCGCGAACTCCGCGTCTCCGCCCGCCCTCTCAGCGTTCTCGCGGTACCACGCCACCGTCCGCGCCAGGCCTTCGGCGAACTCCGTTCGCGGCGCCCACCCCATCGCCCGCAACTTGGCGGAATCCAGCGCATACCGGCGGTCATGCCCTGCCCGGTCCAGCACCGGTTGGATCAACTCCTCCGGACGTTCCACCAGCCGGCAAATCTCGCGCGCAATCTCGATGTTCGGGATCCTGAAACTCGAACCCACATGCAAAGCCTGTAGCCCGCCGGATGGCAGAGTCCGCGCCACCAACCGGAAGGCCGCCACAAGGTCGTCAACGAACAGCCACTCCCGCTCTTGCAGTCCATCCCCGTAAAGTGGCATCCGCTCGCCCGCCAGCGCCCGCATCGTGAACAGCGGGATGAACTTTTCGATGTGCTGGTTCGGCCCGAACACGTTGCACGACCGGATCACCGTCACCGGCAGGTCGTATGTCTCGCAGTACGCCCGGATCATCAACTCCGCCGCCGCCTTGCTTGCCGAATATGGCGAAGAGGGCGCGAAGGCCCGTTCTTCGGTGGCTTCTTCCGGCGCCGGCAGCGAACCGAATACCTCATCCGTCGACATCTGGATCAGCGCTGCACCTCCGTCCGCCCGGATGGCCTCCAGCAGGCAAACGACGCCT
Source organism: Dehalococcoidia bacterium (assembly GCA_050247055.1). Lineage (GTDB taxonomy): Bacteria > Chloroflexota > Dehalococcoidia > Tepidiformales > Tepidiformaceae > Amarobacter. Next base: position 28,720 of record JBFWUX010000009.1, on the reverse strand, counting down.
TCGACATCCGTCCGGGCGAAAATCGCCGGGTCCAGCAGCGAACGGTCCACATGCGTCTCGGCCGCGAAGTTCACCACCAGGTCCATCCCCGCCACGAGTTCCCGCACCAGCCCGGCGTCGCAGAGGTCGCCCTCAACCAGCCGGTAGCTCTCTCGCCCCAGGAGGTCGGCCGTGTTCCGCGGGTTCGCCGCGTACGTCATCTTGTCGAGGTTCGTGACCTCCCAGCCGTCTTCGACGAACGCCCGTGCAACGTGGCTGCCGATGAAGCCGCAGCCGCCGGTAATCAGTACCTTCATGCCGGCCCGAAAAACCGTGAGTGATCTCCAAGCGTCAGCTTCGCACCCGCCGGGGCCCGCTCCACCTCGACGAACCGCCCGATCATCGAATCCTCGATCCCCGGACAATCTGCGATAGCCGAATCCTCCATCACGATGCTGTCTCGCACAGTCGAACCCGACACCTTCGTCCCGGCCCCGATCGAGACATTGGGGCCAATCGCCGAATCCCTCAGCACCGCGCCCGTCCCGATCGCAACCGGTCCGGTGATCTGGCAGTTCTCCACGCGCGCCCCGGCGTCGATAACGGTGACTCCACACCTGCCGCCCCCGGACACCTGCGCTGTCGCGTCGATTGATGTTCGCAGCGTTTCGAGAATCGTCCGGTTCGCTTCCAGCATGTCCTCCATCTTCCCGGTATCAATCCAGAACGATTCGGACACAGTCGTCTCTACCGCCAGACCGGTGGCCAGTACACCGTTGATCGCGTCCGCAATCTCCAACTCGCCACGCGCGCTCGGCTTCAATGTCCTGATCACCCCGAAAACCTCCGGCCCGAAGGCATAAACACCGATCACCGCCAGCCTCGAAGGCGGCTCAGCCGGCTTTTCCACCACTCGCTCCATCCGCTCCCCATTTAGCACCGCCACCCCGAACGCCCGTGGATCGTCCACTTCCTTCAGAACCACCGCTCCCCCGGCACTCGAGACGCGGAATCGCCCGACGAACTCGTTGATGCCGCCGAGCAGGACGTTGTCACCCAGGTACAGCACCACGGGCTCGCCTGCCGCGAACGACTCACACAGCCCGAGCCCGTGCGCTATCCCCTGCGGCGCTTCCTGCCGCACGTACGTGAACTGTGCGCCGAACGCGCTCCCATCGCCCATCGCAGCCCGGATCTGCGGCTCGGTATCCCCAACAACCAGCGCAATCTCGGTGATGCCCGCCTCAACCAGTTGCCTCACCGGGAAATGAAGCACCGGCGTGTTCGCTATCGGCACCAACTGCTTCGCCCCGGAATACGTGAATGGCCGCAACCGGCTACCCTTGCCCCCCGCCAGTACGATGCCCTTCATGCGCCGGGATTATAGGATCACCCTTCCGTAGGATCGCCCGATGACACGGCGAAACCTCCGGGTTTTCTACAACGCGAGTGCCCTTCCAGCCCGGCCGGCGGGCGCCGGTGTCTACACGCTCGAACTCGCCGCCGCCCTCTCCCGCCGCTCCGACATCGAACTGGTTGCCGCCGCCACCGCGCCCTACGAACTCTCCAATCCATCCGTGCGCCCCGGCTTCCCCGCGCCGCTACGCCCTGCCTGGGAGTGGACCGCGATGTCCCGCGCCATCCCGGCCGAAGTCCCCGACATCTACCACGGCCCCCACTTTTTCGTCCCGAAGACTCGCCTCCCCACCGTGGCGACAGTCCATGACCTCACCTTCTTCCGCATCCCCGAACGCTACGACTCGCCCCATCGCCATTACTATCGCCTCCTGGCCCGCACCGCCACGCGCGCCGACCGAATCATCGTCCCATCCGGCGCCGTCGCCTCGGATGTCGTCCGCTACCTCGGTTACCCGCCGGCCCAGATCCGCGTCATCGCGGAAGCCCCACGGAACGGACTTGCGCCCGCCTCCCCGGAAGCCGTCGTTGCGCTCCGAGCTTCGCTCGGCGTCGCCGAGCCCTACCTGCTCTGCCTTGGCACCGCCGAACCCGGCAAGCGCGCCGTTGATGCCATCCGCGCCATGCCAGGGGTCATCAAGGCCGTTCCCGGCGCCAGTCTCGTCCTTGCCGGCATCCCTGGACGCTTCAGCGCCGCGCTCCACCGCGAAGTCGAACGCCTCGGCCTCCAGCGCTCCATTCACTTCGTCGGCTACGTCGCCGACGCCGATCTCCCCGCCCTCCTTACGGGCGCCACTGCCCTCATCTTCCCATCGCTCTACGAAGGATTCGGCCTGCCGCCGCTCGAGGCGATGGCCTGCGGTACGCCGGTCATCGCCTCGGCCGCCCCTGCCATGTCCGAAGTCCTCGCGCGTTCCGCAGCCTTCGTTCCTGTCCGCAGCCCCGCATCAATCGCAACCGAAGCCATTCGCCTCCTCCGGGACACCGACCTTCGCGCCTGCCAATCCGCAAAGGCGCTCGAGTTCGCCACTGGCTTCTCATGGGACCGCGCGGCCACCCAAACGGTCGATGTCTACCGGGAACTCGTCACATGAGTCTGGGCGTTGTCATCGTCAGCTACCGTTGCCGCGAATTGCTCCTGAAGTGCCTCGCCTCCATCGAAGAGCGCGCCCCCCAGGTCCTGGCCAATACCGTGGTCGTCGATAATGCCTCCGGCGATGGCACTCCCGCCGCCGTCCGCGAACGCTGGCCCCAGGTCACCGTCATCGAATCCTCCCGCAACGTCGGTTTCGCCGCTGCCGCGAACCAGGGCATCCGCGCGCTCTCCAGCGTTTCGGTCATCTGCCTCCTGAACCCCGATGCAACCCTCTCCGATGATGGCTTGTTCGCCGCGGCCACCTACCTGGACCAGCACCCGGAGGTTGGTATCCTCGGCGGGCGCATCGTCAACGCCGATGGCTCGCTCCAGGCCAGCGCCCGGGCCTTCCCTGGCCATCGCAACGCGTTTTTCAATCGCCACTCCCTCGCGACGAAGTTTTTCCCCCGCAATCGGTATTCGTCCGAATACCTCATGACCGGCTGGGCCCACGACAGTGTCCGCCCGGTTGATTGGGTCTCCGGCGCATTCATGTTCATCCATCGCCGCGCCATCGAACGTGTCGGCATTTTCGATCCCGGCTACTTCTTTAGCATCGAAGATGTCGATCTCTGCCGCCGCGTCCGCGATGCCGGTTTCGAGGTGGTCTACTTCCCGGGCGCCACCGTCTCCCATCGCATCGGGGGCAGCTCCCGCCGCGCCGTCTATCGCGCCATGGCTGCCCACCACCGTGGCATGTGGCGCTACTATCGCAAGCACCTGCGCGGCAATCCCGCCGTCGATGCGGTCACCTTTGCCGGCATCAGCGCGCGCTTCGGTCTCCACGCCGGCTCGTACGCAGCTCGAACCACGAAGAATAGGATTCTTGGGCGCCCGAATCCCTGAGCTACGCCTGCTCTTTCGCCGCCCCTCCGCGCCACGCCGAAATCCGAGCCGAATTCCAGAACGAGCTCCCGTATCCGAACAGCGCGATCAGCGCCGCGGCGAAGGCAATCACCCCAAGCCCAACGATCGCCGAACCCGCGGTCTTGTACCAGGTGTGTGCCAGCAGCGCCCCAAGGCAGAACATCGCCGTGATGGCGTAGCACACTAGGGTCACTTTCAGCGGCCCGTAGCCCGCCCGCTCCATGCGGTCATGGAAGTGGTCGGCATCCGCCTTGAACGGATGCTTCCCATCGAGGAACCGCCGCAGGAACGCCACTCCGGTATCCAGCACTGGCAGCCCGAGTGCCACCAGCGGGATGTACAGGGGAACGCGCCCGGTCGTGTCCACGAACCCCGAAATGCTCAGCCCCGCTATCATGAACCCAAGGAAATACGCCCCCGAATCCCCAAGGAACCGCTTCGCCCGCGGCAAATTCAACGGGACGAACCCCAGCGAGGCTCCCGCCAGCGCCGCGAACAGCATCGCGATCAGGTCGTGCCCAAGGTCCCACGCGATGTACGACATCGTCCCGCTCACCAGCGCCGCTACTCCCGCCGCCACGCCATCCCGTCCGTCAATCAGGTTGATCGAGTTCGTAATTAACATAATCCAGAAGATACTGACGCCGGCGTCGAGTCCACCCAGGTGCACCGTCCCTCCGCCTGGTAGCGTCATTTCCCCTACCCGATAGCCCGCAAGATAAATCCCCAGCGCCGCCAGGAACTGGATCGACATCTTGTAGCGCCAGTCCAGGTCCTTGAAGTCGTCCCGCGCCCCGACTGCGCACACCACCGCGCCACACACCACAAGCGTGAAGAACTCCCGCCGTTCTTCGTCCAGGATGCGGCTCGCCTCATCCGAAAACAGCGCCATGATCAGCACTGCGGCCACGAAGCCCGCAAGAATGCTCACCCCGCCCACCCGCGGCATCAGCTCCCCGCGCCTCCCAACTTTCGTCGGCAATCGCAAGGCGAACGTCACCGGCAGCGCCACACAGAGCGCGATGGCTGCCGCCTGCAATTCGATTCCCACGTTTCACCTACCCGCGGAATCCCGCCCCCTGGCGATAGCGCATGCTAAGCCGTCACCTTGGATATCATCCAGCCTCCGCTTCGGCTTTCGAGACTTCTTTCATCTCCCCGTCATGCATCGCAAGGATCCGGTCCGCGAGTACCGCCATCTCCATGTCATGCGTCACCATCAGTCCGAGCTTGCCTCGCTGTTTCACTTCGTTGATCAGCGATTGCACCACCTGGCGCCCCCGCGATGAGTCCAGGCTGGCTGTCGGCTCGTCCACCAGGACCAGCTGAGGGTCGTTCATCAGCGCCCGCGCGATGGCCACCCGCTGCTTCTCCCCTCCGCTCAATTCCGTCGCCACCGCCCCCGCTCTCCGTTCCATCCCCAGCTCTGTCAGCAGCTGGTCGGCGCGCGCCCTCGAATTCTTGCCGTTCGCTCGGGTGATTTGCGCCATCACCAGCAGGTTCTCTCGCGCCGTCAGGAACGGGAGCAGGTTGTTCGCCTGGAACACGTAGCCGACGTTCTCCCGTCGGTATGCCGCTTGTTGCCCCCGGCCAAGCCCGGCGATATCGCGCCCATTCACAAGTATCTGTCCCGAGGTCGGCGCCAGGAGCCCGCCGATCATCGCCAGCAACGTCGTCTTTCCCGAACCGCTCGGCCCGACAATCGCCACGAACTCGCCCGGTTGCGTCGCGAAGGAAACATCGCGGACCGCCCGCACGGCCTGTTCCCCCGAACCGTAGGTTTTCGATAGCCCCGAAACTTCCAGTGTCACAGTCATCGCCCGCCCCCTACTGCTGCTGCCCAAGAGCAATGATCGGGTCGACCTGCGCGACCTGCCTCCCCGAGAACGCCGCCCCGATCGCCGCCATCAGCACGAGCAGCGCGCTCGTCACCACAAATGTCCCCGTCGTGAACCCGATCGGCACGGGATTCGGCACCTGCTGTAGCAGCCTGTTCGTGGCCCACGCCAGCGGCACAGCGATAACCACGCCCGTCACGCTGATCGCCAGCACCTGCACCAGCACCTGGCGGAAGAGAAAGAACGAACTCGCCCCCACCGCCTTCAACACCCCAATCTGGCTGATTTTCTGAAGCGTCAGCACGTAGAAGAACACGCCGATGACAAGACCGCCGATCAGGTATCCGAACAGGCGCAGCGCGGTCACCGTTGATTGCTGCCCCGAGACGCCTTCGATGTTGGCGAACGCCTCGCTCTTGCTCACCGCCACCCATCCCTCGCCTTCCGCCCCGATGACGTCGTCGCCCTTCAACAGCATGATTGAAGCCGCTGGCTGGCCTTCCGTCGCCTCGCCGTACTTCAGCTCCCGCCACGAACTCCGCAAGAGATACACCGCCGGCTGGAAGAAGAAGTTCCCCTCGTTCGTTTCGCCGATAATCACAAAGTCGCGTTCCACCAGCCGGATCGAGACCCGAACCGTATCGCCAACCTTCAGCCCCGAGTACTTCAAGAAGCTCTTGTCCACCAGCAAGCCATTGCTGTCCTCCGGCGTCAGCGCACGACCCTTGACCACGTTCGGCTCGCCGATAGTCCCCGGGTCGAACCCGAGGAACGCCGCCGAATCGATGTCGCCGTCCTCCTTCAGATAGTTCGCGGCCAGGTACCCGAGCGGCGCGCTCGAATCCGTCCCGAACCGCTGCGAAATCTCATCCACGAGTTCGGCGCTCATCTCAGAACGAATCACGCTCAATCCCGCGCGCTCCGAGTACGCGATCGCGTCCGCATCGAAGTGCTTTAACGCGCTCCCCGCCTGTTCGTTCAGGCCCACGCCCAGCCCATTAATCATCAGCACGAGATAGCTGATCAGCGTCACGATCAGCGCGATCAGTACGAACTGCAGCTTCCGTCGCCGAATCTCCAGGAGTCCTATCACCGAGTCTCTCCGGTCCGGTTGGTTTGCGGCATTCCCCAAGGGTACGGCCTCGGACCGAAGTCCGATCACAAAGTGACGGTTCGTCGTGGGCGAGATAGATTCAACGTGTCCAATGCTCGAAGACCCGTCCCTCCATTCCCACTCGCGCCACACCCCCCGCGCGAGCCTCATCCTCGCTGCCGGAGAACTCGCCAACACCCACACCGAACTCTGGATGGGCGGCGCGCACACCCCCCACGGCGACGAACTCGCCGAATCGCAACTCGCCACCTCATGGCTCATCGACTGCGCCGGCGACATCGATCGCTCCTACCGCGAAGTCACCAATCGCTGGCTCGCCTGCGTCTTCCCCGATATCGATGGTCGCCCTGCCGCCGAAATGCTCATCCAGTCGGTCGTCCGTGAAGCCACAACAGCAATCACTTCCAGCAACGGCGCCGCGCCCGAACGCATCTACATCATGTGCCAGCACGGAATGAACCGCAGCGGCCTCGTCACCGGCCTCATCCTGCGCTCCCTCGGCCTCGACCCCGAATCCGCCATCCAGCGCATCCGCAAAGCCCGCCCCGGCGCCCTCGCCAACGATGGCTTCCTGAACATGCTCCGCCACACCTGATCGCCTTCGGTACACTCCCCCTCGCCCGCGAAGTCGGGAGAGGGGGCCGGGGGGTGAGGGCCCTCCTCGGCCTCGACCCCGAATCCGCCATCCAGCGCATCCGCAGAGCCCGCCCCGGCGCCCTCGCCAACGATGGCTTCCTGAACATGCTCCGCCACACCTGATCGCCTTCGGTACACTCCCCCTCGCCCGCGAAGTCGGGAGAGGGGGCCGGGGGGTGAGGGCCCTCCTCGGCCTCGACCCCGAATCCGCCATCCAGCGCATCCGCAGAGCCCGCCCCGGCGCCCTCGCCAACGATGGCTTCCTGAACATGCTCCGCCACACCTGATCGCCTTCGGTACACTCCCCCTCGCCCGCGAAGTCGGGAGAGGGGGACGGGGGGTGAGGGCCGACCGCGCCGTTACGCCGCCATTTCGAGCTCTGACGGCTCTCCCAAATCGTATTCCTCGGAGAACAGAAATCCGCCGATCAGCAAGGCTTTGGCGATCTGAGTGGGCGAAGTCAGCGCGCCGGCAAGCGCCGCGAGAGCAATCGCCGTGCTTCGGTCGGCCCACGGCGATGGATCGATCAAATTCACGACGATGCTCACGAGAACCGTGTCAGCTAAGAACACTGCGAGTCCGCTTGCGAAGAATAAGCCCCACTTCCGCGCAGAGAGTCGAAACATTGTCCGTCCCCCGGCCAGCAGCAACACTGAGAACACAAATACGGAGATCGACAGTGAACCGTAGATGAAGGAGTAAAGCGGCAGCCGTTCGTAATCGCCGTCCAGCATTCGGACCACGGACACCAAATAGAGCGAGAACTGAACAGACGGAACCGTCGCGGCGAGCGCTAGCCACCTGGCCCGCGAGACAGATTCACGAAGGCAAAAGACCAGCGTCGCGCTACGGGGATCCTCACAGGCCTTGCAGGCCGCGACGGCGAATACCAGGAGAAGTCCGGGCACAACGAAAAGCACGATCGGCAGGGTTGCCAGCGCCTCAGCCGTTCGATTGTGCCCCCAGGACTGTCCGAAAAAGACGTCAATCACCAGGTTTCCATACACGTACGAAGCCCAGCCGCCAAGAGCTGAGGACACCGCTCCAAACACCACGGCTGTCGGCCACAGCCAGGGATTAAGACGAAGCGTGTGGATTGCTCTGGCGAACATCGAGAACCCCTCCGAACGAGATTCGTTAGAGTGATATTCGACTCGTCCGCTCACCCCCAACAGTCCAGCCCGCCCTCCGGCCCAGAAGCGCCCCGAGCACGGGACTGTCTCGACGCCTTCTACTCCCCTCTCCCAGACTTGGGAGAGGGGTCGGGGGTGAGGGCCAGATCCGGCCGCCGCTCCCGCGTCCGCTCTTCCCGCTGCTGGCGCTTCCACTTCTCGATATTCGCGTGGTGCCCGCTCAATAACACCTCGGGCACTTCCCATCCCTTGTACTCAGCCGGCCTCGTGTACTGCGGGTGCTCCAGAAGCCCGTCTGCGAATGACTCCTCCTCGGGGCTCGCCTCGTCGCCGAGCGCCCCGGGGATATGCCGCGCCACCGCATCAATCAGCACCATCGCGGGCAACTCTCCGCCGGTCACGATGTAATCCCCAATCGAAATCTCCCGGTCCACGCAGTGGTCGACGAATCGCTGATCCACGCCCTCGTACCGTCCCGAAACCAGCACAAGCCGCTCATTCGTCGCCAGTTCCCTCACGATCCGGTCGTTCAGCACCTCGCCCTGGGGCGTGAGAAACACCACCAGCCCCGGATGCTCTGCCTCCGCCTGCACGTGCGCCAGCGCCCTATCGAGCACGTCCACCCGCATTACCATCCCCTGGCCGCCCCCGAACGGGTAGTCGTCCACCGACCGGTGCTTATCGGTGGCGTGTTCGCGAATGTCATGAACGTGCAGCGAAAGCAGCCCGTCCTCCCTCGCCCGCTTGATGATCGAAACATCCAGCGGGCCACCCTCGAACGCCGAGGGAAACAACGTCAGGACGTCGACCCTCATGAATCCCCTTGCGCGTGCTCGACTGGCCCATCCAACAACTCCCCGACATGAGTCAGGAGCGGCAAGACGACATCCATTCCTTGCGCCACCGCTTTTGGACTCCCCGGAAGGTTTACAATGAGCACATTGCCTCGGGTTACCGCCACCCCCCGCGAAAGCGCTGCATATGGCGTGTATTGCAGCCCGTTGGCCACCAGCGCGTAGGCAATCCCCGGCACATCACGCTCCGCGACATCCCGGGTGGCCTCTGGCGTCAGGTCGCGCTCGGTGAGCCCCGTGCCCCCGGTCGTGAGGATCACGTCGCACAGGTTTTCGTCTGCCCAAACGCGAAGGTGCTCGGCGATCAGGTCTCGGTTGTCCGGCACCACGTCGCGCCGCATCACCTCGTGGCCCGCCTCGTGCAACATCCGAACGATCGTGTCGCCACTCTCGTCGTTTCGCTCGCCGGCAGCGCCCTTGTCAGAACACGTCAAAACGCAAACTCGAGCCATCGCCCAATAGTACCCCGCGCCGTGCCTTCGATGCCCTTCCTCGGTCCTTCGCCTCAACCCTGTCAGGGATGTCCCTACCAGCTTCACGTAAATGTTCAAACAATTGCTTGACACCCTTCCGCCCTGCCCCTACATTTCCGATGGAGTGAATGGGGGCAAAATGGGGAACTCACCCACGCTCACCCAATCTCATGGGGAGCAATCCCACACTTTGAAGGCTGCTGGACGATGTACTTCGTCGGTCGGAACGACTATCAGCTCGATGACCGCAAGCGGGTGCCCATCCCCCCGCTCTATCGCGCTGCGTTCGAAACCGGCGGCTACCTCAGCATGGGAAACGACCCCTGCATCCAGCTCCACACCCCCGAATCGTTCGCCGCGACCGCGAAGATCATCGAAGCCATCCCCGCTGAGACACCCGAAGGAGATGACGCCCGCCGTGCCTTCTTCGGCAACGTTGGCGCCGTCCAGAAAGACGCTCAGGGCCGCATCACCCTCGGCGCTGAGTTCCTCACTCACGCCGGAATCACCAGGGATGTCCTCGTTGTCGGCGTCGGCGACAAACTCGAAATCTGGGACCGTGCGACCTACCAGGCCCGGGAGACCGATGCCTTCGAGGCACGTCGCCGCGCGACCGCTCGCCAGCAATCTCGAGGGGAGGCGTAACGTGGTTGTTATGACGCGACCAACCCCCGTCCACCTCCCCGTCATGCTCAACGAAACCATCGAACTGCTCGACGTCCGCGAGGGTGGCGTTTACATCGATTGCACCACTGGCCTTGGCGGCCATAGCTATGAAATCGCCCGGCGAATGGGCGAAACCGGAAGGCTCCTCTGCATCGACCAGGACAGCGAGGCGCTGGAGTTCGCGCGTGCGAAGTTGGCTCCGTTTGGGAGGCGGGTCACCTTCGTCCACGCGAACTTCCGTGAACTCGCCGATGTGGCGAAACGGGAGGGCTTCCAGGGCGTCGACGGCATCCTTATGGACCTCGGCATCTCATCCTTCCAGATCGGGGAGGCACGGCGCGGCTTCGCGTTCGCTCTCGACGGCCCCCTCGATATGCGGATGGATCCCGAGTCCGGTGGAACCACCGCCGGGGAAATCGTCAACACCTGGGACGAAACGTCGCTCGCAAACCTCTTCTTCGAACTCGGAGAAGAACGCCAGTCACGCAGGATCGCCAAAAGGATCATGCAGGACAGGCCATTGCGGACGACCTGGGAATTAGCCAGATCTGTCGAGCAGGCTGTGGGGGGTTCCAGGGGACAAACCCATATTCACCCCGCCACCAAAGTCTTCCTGGCGCTCCGGCTCCGCGTGAATGGGGAACTCGACACCCTCATCGCGGTTCTGCCGCTCGCCCGCAGCCTGCTCGGCTCTGGAAACTCGCATGCCGGCCGCCTCGCCATCATCAGTTTCCACTCTTTGGAAGACCGCATCGTCAAGCAGTACTTCCGCCGCGAATCCACCGACTGCATCTGCCCGCCGGAACTACCGGCCTGCCGTTGCGGCCACACGGCAACCCTCCGCGAACTCACGAGAAAGGCAATCCGCCCCTCCGAGGCGGAAGTCGCCGCGAATCCCCGCGCCCGCAGTGCCGTCCTCCGCGTCGCAGAACGGATTCTCTGACCATGGCGGCCATCAACCACCCCCTCGGGCGCCCACGCCACAGCCTCCCCATTCCGATACCCGGAACTTCGCGCCTCAACCTCTGGCTGATCCTCTCGATCATCGCCGCCGGCGTCTGTTCGCTCCTCCCGGTGCTTCAGAACAGCCTCGCCACAAGCCGTGGCTTCGATATCCAGGCCACCCAGGCCCAGGAAACCCAGCTCGAAGGCCAGATTAGCCTCCTCGAAGGCGATGTCGCTTCGCTCACATCGATGACGCGCATCGAGCGGCGCGCCCAGGAGATCGGCCTGCGCCCGGTTACCGACCCGATCTATGTATCTGTTAATGAGCCCGGCCCCGCGCCGGCAAAGCTTCCCTCGGAGTATCTCCCCAAGGTCGAACCCGCCCCGGTTTCCCCTTCTCCCTGGTGGAAGTCGCTCATTCACTGGCTACCCTGAGGTAGCCCCAGTTCGTCCTTCCTCGCGAAGGACAGGAGGCGCGTTCGATGGCGCAATACCGTGCGCATGGCACTCGCCGTGTCTGGCTTCCAGCCAGCGCTTTCGGCCTGTTCGCCATTCTCATCGGCGTCCGCCTCGTACAACTTCAGGTTGTCGATCACAATCAGTACGCCGCCCAGGCTAAAGAAGAACTCCTCGGCAACGACACCATCTATGCCCGTCGCGGCACCATCCTGGACCGCAACGGCGGCGTCCTCGCCACCAGCGTCAACACCTGGGATATCTACGTAAACGCCCGCGCCTGGAAAGATTCTGGCGTCGCCCAGAAGGCCGCCGCCGATCTCGCCCCATACCTCAAAATCAGCGCTGCCGACCTCACCGCCGCCGTGGCGGCACAGGATTCCGGCGATGTTCGCGTCCAGCACGATCTCCCCTACGAGACCGGCGTACAGCTCCTCTCGAAAAACATCCCAGGAGTCGTTGCCCTCGCCAACACCGCCCGCATCAATCCTGAAGGCGATGTTGGCGCCTCCGTCGTCGGTTTCATCGGCACGGATAACACCGGCCTTGCCGGCATCGAAGCAGCCTACAACGAGGTCCTCCAGGGCCAGCCCGGCCGCGCCATCTACGAACGCGACACCACCGGCGAGCCGATCCCCTACGGCCAGTACACCGTCACCGAGCCCCGCGAAGGCGAAGACCTCGTCCTCACCATCGACCGCGTCCTCCAGAAGATGGCCGAGCAGTATCTCGCCGATGGCATCAAGGAGCACAAGGCGAAGGGTGGCTCGATCATCGTTGTCGACCCCATGAATGGCGAGATCCTCGCACTCGCTACCGCTCCCAGCCTCAAGTACTCCACCCTCGAAAGTGACCTCGAAGCCGGCGGCGATGCCCTCTCCATCCTCAAAAACCGCGCTGTCACGGACCTCTATGAGCCCGGCAGCGTGATGAAAATCATCACTGCCGCTGCTGCCATCGATGCTGGTGCGGTCGGCCCCGAAACCACCTACGTCGATTCCGGCGTCGTCTACATCGAAAACGTCCCGCTCAAGAATTGGGACGATGGTGTTTACGGCACCCAGACCATGACTGGCGTCCTCCAGAACAGCATCAACACTGGTGCGGTGTTCATGGAACAGTCCATCGGCACCCAGAAGTTCCAGAGCTACCTCGATGCCTTCGGCTTCGGGAAGCCCACCGGCATCGACCTCCAGGGCGAAGCAGCGGGCATCTTCCGCCGCCCGGATGATGACGGCTATTCCCCCGTCGATGTCGCCACCCAGGCGTTCGGCCAGTCCATCAGCGTTACCCCAATCCAGATGATGCAGGCGGTCTCCGCCGCCATTAACGGCGGCAACCTCATCACGCCGCACATTGTGAAGGCCCGCGTGAAGCCCGACGGGACGGAAATCGATGTTTCCCCTCAGGTCGTCGGCCGCGCCATCTCGTCAACCACCAGCGACACTATTCGCCAGATGCTTGGCCAGGTCGTCTCCCAGGATCCCGATGGTTGGGGCCGCAATCCCTCCCGCTACACCGCCGGCGGCAAGTCTGGCACCGCGAACGTACCTGTTTGGGGCACCTACGACGAAACCCAGATCGTTTCGTTCATGGGCTTCGCTCCGCTCGATGACCCGAAGATCCTCGTCCTCGTGAAGCTCGACGAAAACGGCGACGGTAAGACCGGCACCGTCGCCGGTGGGCCGATATTCGCTCACTTCACCGATGATGCGCTCCGCTACTTAAGCGTTCGGCCCGAGAAAGGCCCATCGGCGGTGAGTCGATGACGGCGCACCTCACAACCGCTTTTCTCGCAGCCGCGATGCGCAATCGCGGCTACGCCGTCTCTGAGGGGTCGCCCGCCGATATCACCGGCGGCGCCGCCGATTCCCGCAATGTGAAGCCCGGCGATGTCTTCGCCGCATTCCCCGGCGAAAACGCCGACGGCAACGATTTCGTCGTCCCTGCGCTCAACGCCGGTGCTGTCGCCATCGTTTGTTCGCGCCCGGTGCCCGGCGAATGGCCCAATGCCACCGTCGTCGTCGCACCCGACACCACGAAAGCCGTCGGCGAAGCCGCCCACGCCTGGCTCAACGAATGCGCGCCACACGTCGTCGGCATCACCGGCACCGTCGGCAAAACCACTGCCAAGGACTTCACCGCCGCCGTCCTCTCGCAGCGCTTCATCACGCATAGCAGCCCCGGCAACCTCAACAGCCGCGAAGGTCTCCCCCTCGCCCTCATGAGCCTCCGCCGCGACCACCAGGTCTCGGTCCTCGAAATGGCCATGGATAGCAAGGGCGAAATCGCCGAGCTCGCCGTCATCGCCGAACCCGAAGTCGGAATTGTCCTCAACATCGGCCTCACCCACGTCTCCAAGCTCGGCAGCATCGAAGCCATCGCCGCCGAGAAGCTCAGCCTGGTCCGGAGCCTTCCGCCAACCGGTACCGCCGTCATCAATGCCGACGATGCCCGCGTGGCCGCCGTCGCGTCAGAACTCGATTGCGCAGTCATCTCCTTCGGCGCCAGCGAATCTGCCACCCTCCGCCGCGGCCCGGTCACCGAACGCGGTCTCGAAGGCACTTCGTTCGACGTAACCTTCGGCGAAACCACCGAGCGTGTGAATTCGCCCCTCCCCGGCGCTCACACCGCTTCGGCTGTCCTCGCCGCGATCGGCGCGGCCATCGCCCTCGGCATGAACCTTCGTGGCGCCGCCTCGGCCGTCGGCCAGGCGAATGCCACCGGCCGCGCCCGCGTCTACAAGACCGCTCTCGGCGCCACCATCATCGATGACCGTTACAACTCCAGCCCGGCATCCCTCACCGGCGCCCTCAAGATGCTCGCCGGCCTCGAAGGCCGCCGTATCGCCCTCCTCGGCCGCATGGCCGAGCTCGCCGAGTTCGAAGTGCCCGAACATCGCGCCGCCGGTCGCGTTGCTGCCGCCAGCTGCGACATCCTCGCCTGCTCTGGCGAGAGTTGCCGCCCGCTCGCTGAGGCCGCCCGCGAAGCCAGCCACCCCGATGTCCGCTGGTTCGAAACGAAAGAAGAAGCGGCCGCCAGCGTTGCGGCCAGCCTGCGATCCGGCGACTTCGTCCTCGTGAAGGCCTCCCGCGGCGAAGCCTTCGAGACCATCCTCCCCATCCTGGAGGAAGCTCGATGATTCACGCCCTCTTCTCCGGCGCCGCCACCTTCTTCATCGCCGTCGCTATCGGCGCACCGATCGTGAACTTCCTCCGCCGCAACAACATCGGCAAGGAAATCAGCGAATACCTGCCCGAACACGCCCACAAGGCCGGTACGCCCACCTTTGGCGGCTTCATTATCTGGTTGCCGACCTTCCTCGTGACCGCCGTCGCCGTCGATTGGTGGGACCACCAGTCCATCCTCCTCCCTCTCGGGATGATCGGCATCACCATGGCCGCCGGCTTCGTCGATGACCTCGGCACTCTCCAGCATCGCGCCCAGAAAGGCCTCTCCTGGCGCTTCAAGATGTCCTTCACCGCTCTCTTCGCGACCGCGGCGGCCATCGTCCTCTATCAGTACATCGAAGTTGAATCGATCAATATCCCTTACGTCGGCAGCTATGAGCTCGGCCTCTTCTACATCCCCATCGCCGCCGGGATCATCGTCGCCACTACCAGCGCCGTTGCTGTCACCGACGGCATGGATGGTCTTGCTGGCGGCACCACCCTCATCGCCTTCATCGCCTACGGCATCGTCGGCTTCATCCAGGGCCAGGAATTCGTCGCGACCTTTGCCTTCATCATCGCTGGCTCCACCCTCGGCTTCCTCTGGTACAACGCCCATCCGGCCCGCGTAATCATGGGCGATACCGGCGCCCTGGCGCTCGGCTCCTCCCTTGCCGTCATCGCCCTCATGACCGGCCAGTGGCTCCTCCTTCCGGTCATCGGTTTCGTCTTCGTCGTCGAAATGGGCAGCAACCTCATTCAGATCGGCTACTTCAAGCTGAGCGGCGGCAAGAGGGTCTTCAAGCGCGCCCCATTCCATCACCACCTCAATCTCATCGGTTGGGCCGAAACACAGATCGTCACCCGGTTCTGGCTCGTCTCCATCGTCGCCGCCATGGCTGGTGTCGCCCTCGCGTTGGAGGTGCCGGACTAATGACTGTTCCAAACGGCGCCCTGCTTACACCCCCTCCTGACGTCCGCGGAAAGCGCGTGCTCGTCTATTCGCTCGGTATCGAAGGTCGCGACCTCGCGAACTGGCTCGTCGCGCACGAAGCCCGCGTCGTGATCAGCGACACGCGCTCCGATGCCGCTCTCGCCGCCGCCGGCGCAACCGTCCCCGATGGCGTCGACCGCCTCGTCTTCGGTCAGCCCCTCCTCGACCCCGCCGGCTTCGATCTGGTCGCCGTCTCGCAATCAGTCCTGCGCTACAACCCCGCCCTCCAGCGCGCCCGCGAACTCGGCATTCCTGTCACCTCCCAGATGCGCCTCTTCCTCCAGCTCTGCCCGGGGCGGACCATCGGCATTACCGGCTCGAGCGGCAAATCCACCACCACCGCTCTCGTCGGTGCCATGGCTCGCGCCGCCGCAATCGACCATGTCGTCGGCGGCAACATCGGTGAAGCTCTCCTCGGCCGAGTCGACCAAATCACGTCCGAAACGACGGTCATCCTGGAAATCAGCCACACCCAGCTCCAGTACACCGACCGTTCGCCGGCCATCGCCGCTATCACCAACATCACGCCGAACCACCTCGACCAGTTCAGCTGGGACGAATACGTCGGTCTGAAGCGGAACATCCTCGCCTACCAGCACCGGGGCGATGTCGCCGTCCTGAACGCCGACGATCACACCAGCCTTGCCCTCATGGCCTCCGTGAAAGGCTCGCTCGTCCGCACCTCCACCGCCACCGAGCCCCCCGGCTCGGGAGCCTGGGTCGATCGCGGCGAAGTCGTCGTCCGCGGCGATAGCCGTCCCGTCGCCGTGCTCCCGGTCGCTGACATCCGCCTGCGTGGCGCGCACAATCTCTCGAACGTCGTCATGGCATGCGCCATCGGCTCGCAGGCCGGATTCTCGACCGAAGCCATGGCCGCCGCGATCCGCACCTTCACCGGCGTGCCCCACCGCCTCGAAGTCGTGGGCACGGCCCTCGGCGCCACCTGGGTCAACGACAGCATCGCCACCAGCCCCGAGCGAACAATCGCTGGCCTCCGCGCCTTCACCGAACCGGTCGTCCTCCTTCTCGGCGGCCGCGATAAGAACCTCGAACTCGACGGCCTGCGCGAGCTCGCCCGAGAGCGCTGCCGGGCCGTCGTTTGCTTCGGCGAAGCCGCCGAGCTCTTCTGCGGCTCCATGAGCGGCGCCGTCACCGATTGCACCGTCGTCGCCGATCTCGATGCCGCCGTCCAGGTCGCCACAACCAGGGTCCAGTCGGGCGATGCCGTGCTTCTCTCGCCGGCCGGCACCAGTTTCGATGCATACCCCAACTTCGAGGTTCGCGGCGAAGCCTTCCGCCGCCTCGTTCGTGCCCTACCCGGTTTCACACAGGAGGTGTCGCCATAGCCGCCATCCAGCAAGCCCGGACCGGTCAATGGACCGCCGGCCGCCCGGACTACGCCATCGTCGCGCTCACGGTCATCCTCACGCTGACCGGCTTCGTCGTGGTCTACTCGGCCAGCTTCGTCCTCGGCCTCGTCGATTTTGGCGACCCCTACTATTTCGTCGTCCGCCAGATGATCTGGGCCGCGGGCGGCGCTTTCTTGCTCGTCGTCGCCGCGCGCACCGATTATCGCCGCCTGCGTCCACTCGCTGTACCGATCATGGCCATCACCATCGCCATGCTCATCGCTGTCCTGGTCATGGGCGTCTCCGGCGGCGGTGCTCGCCGCTGGATTGGCGTCGGCGAGCTCACCGTTCAGCCCGCCGAGTTCGCAAAGCTCTCCGTCATCATCTACCTCGCCGCCTGGCTCGCCTCCAAGGGCGACGAAGTGAAGAGCTTCGAACATGGCCTCTTGCCATTCGTGGCCATTATCGGCTCGGTCTGCGTGCTCATCATGCTCCAGCCGAACCTCGGCACCACCCTGATCATCCTGATGATTACGGTCACCATGTTCTACGTCGCCGGAGCCTCGGTCGCCCAGATGATGGCCCTCGCTGTCACCGGCTTCGCCACGCTCGCCTTCCTCGCCACCGCCGCCGGCTACCGCGCTGACCGCCTTTCGGCTTTCTTCAGCGCCGAATCCGACCCCCAGGGAAACGGCTTCCAGACGCTCCAGGCGCTCATCGCCATGGGCAACGGCGGCATCCACGGCCTCGGCCTCGGCGCCAGCCGCGCCAAGTTCTTCTACATCCCCGAAAGCCACACCGATGGCGTCTTCGCAATTGTCGGCGAAGAGCTCGGCCTCATCGCCACGCTCTCCATCCTCTTCCTCTACATGCTCCTGATGTTCCGCGGCTTCCAGGTCGCCCGTCGCGCACGAGATGACTTTGGCCAGCTCATCGCCACAGGCATCACCACCTGGGTCACCGTCCAGGCGCTCCTCAACATCGGCGGCATCACCCGGACGATTCCGCTCACCGGAGTCCCGCTCCCCTTCTTGAGCTTCGGCTCGAACGCGCTTGCTGCCATCCTGCTTGCGATGGGCGTGCTCCTCAGCGTTTCCCGCTTCGGCACCGATCGTGGTGGCTACCGCGAAAAACACCCGATCGAAACACGGCGTGTAGTCAGAAAGAGGCCAGAGTCGTGAGGCTCGCGTTGACCGGTGGCGGCACCGGAGGCCACATCATCCCGGCGCTGGCCGTGATGGAAGCCGTGCAGGCCCGTCTGGGCGGCACGGCCGAGGTGTGTTTCTTCGGCCCCGAGAATCGCGGCGAACGCGCCATCGTCGATGCCGCCACCGTTCGCTTCGTCGCGGTTCCCTCCGCCGCCGTCCGTGGTCGCAGCCCGCTCGGACTTCTTCGCTCGGGTTGGAGCCTCCTCCGCGGCGTCTTCGCTGCCATTCGCGCGCTCCGCGCCTTCAAGCCCGACGCCGTCTTCAGCACCGGCGGCTACGGCAGCTTCCCCGGCAGCCTTGCCGCGAAACTCCTCCGCCGTCCCCTCGTCGTCTATCTGCCGGACGTCCACCCGGGCTGGGCCGTCAAAGCCGAACGCCGCCTCGCCACGAAAATGACCACCACGACTGAAGCCGCCCTCGAATTCCTCCCTGCGAAGAAGACCGTCGTCACCGGCTACCCCGTGCGCGCAGCCTTCTCCGCCACGAATCGAGACGAAGCCCGCAAATCCTTCGGCGTGACCGCCCGCCAGAAGCTCGTCGTCATCGCCGGCGCTACACAGGGCGCCCAGGCCATCAACAACGCTGTCATCGCCGGCCTCGAATCGCTCGCAGGCGCCGCCGTCGTCTACCACGTCACAGGCCCGGCTGGTCTCACGGCGGCCGAAGCTGCGCTCTCGGCCCTTCCGGAGAAGCTCCAATCTCGCTACCACCCTTCCGCCTACCGCGACGACCTCCCGCAACTCATGGTCGCCGCTGACCTCGGCGTCTTCCGCGCGGGTGCATCCGTCCTCGGCGAGATTCCCGCCGCCGCGCTGCCATCCATCCTCGTGCCCGCCACCTACGCTGGCGGCCACCAGCGCAACAACGCTCGCTGGCTCGCAAAAGCCGGCGCCACCCTCACCCTCGAAGAGTCCGAAGTCGCCACCCTCCCGCTCCGTATCAAGGAGCTCCTCTCGGACTCCGACCGCCTCGGCGCGATGCGCTCCGCCGCATCCACCCTCGCTAGGCCCGATGCCGCCGATGCCATCGCCGCGGTAGTCCTGGAGGTCGCGAAGCAATGACCGAAATCCAGGGCCCGGTCCACCTCATCGGCATTGGCGGCATCCACATGTCCGCCATCGGCCAATTGCTCATCGAACGCGGCATCGCCGTCTCGGGCAGCGACCTCCGCCCCTCGAACCTCACCGCGAAGCTCGAAAACCTCGGCGCCAGGGTCGCCTACGGCCACGCTTCCGAAAACCTCCCCGCCGATACTGCTCTCGTTGTCACCACCGCCGCCGCATCCGACGACAACCCGGAACTCGTCGAAGCCCGCAACCGCGACCTGCCCATCCTCCTCCGCGCCGAAATGGTTGCAAAGCTGATGGAGGGCAAGCGCGTCATCGCCGTCGCGGGCGCCCACGGCAAAACCACCACCTCCAGTCTCATCGCCCTCATCCTCGTCCGCGCCGGCCGCGAGCCCATGTACCTCCTCGGTGGCGAAAGCCTCGACCTCGGTGGCCACGCTTCCTGGGGCTCCGGCGATATCTGCGTCGTCGAAGCCGATGAATACAAGCGCGCCTTCCACGAGTACGAACCCGACATCGCCGTCATCACCAACGTCGAACCCGACCATCTGGACTACTACGGCACCGCCGAGGCCTACCACGAAGCCTTCGTCCAGTTCGGTCAGCGCGTCAAAGAGGGCGGCGTCATCCTCGCCTGCGCCGATGACCTTGGCGCCCGCCGCGTCTCCGATGAGCTCGGCGACGACCCGCTCCGCCACGAAACCTATGGCATCGAAGGCGTCCGCTACTGGATGGGCCGCAACATCCAGCTCTCTAGCGATGGCGTCGATTTCGAAGTCACTCGCGGCGGCGTTCCGGTCGGCAACCTCCACGCCGCCGTCCCCGGCGAACACTTCGTTCGAAATTCGCTCGCCGCTGCAGCCGTCTGCCTCCACCTCGATGTCCCCTTCAGCGACATTCAAGCTGGAGTTGCCGCGTTCAAGGGAGCCCGTCGCCGCTTCGAACGCGTCGGCGAAGCAGGTGGCATCCTCGTCATGGACGACTACGCCCACCATCCCACGGAGGTGAAGGCCACCATCGCCGCGGCCATCCGCGCCTTCCCCGAACGTCGCATCATTGGCGTCTACCAGCCCCACACCTATAGCCGCATCTCCTACCTCTGGGACGAGTGGCTCACTTGCTGGAACGGCCTCGATGGCCTTGTCGTCCTCGAAACCTACGCCGCCCGCGAAAAGCCGCTCCCCGGTCGCTCCGCCAAAGACCTCGCCGCCGCCATCACCGGCGTCGACGCCATGTACGCGAGCGATTTCGACGACGCGGTCACGAAAGCCCGCGAACTCGCCAGGCCCGGCGATGTCGTCTTCACGATCGGCGCTGGCGATGTCGTGGAAGTCGGCCCCCGGCTCGTGGAGGCGTTGAAATGAGTTCCTTGGACTCCCTCGCCGCCGCCCTCGAGCCCATGGGCGAACTCCGCCGCTCGCATCCGCTCGCGCGTCACACCACCTTTGGCATCGGCGGCCCCGCTGATCTGTTCCTTACCGTCCGCAGCGCCGATGACCTCGCGCGCGCCACCAACGCCGCCTACGAGTCAGGCGTCCCGACCTTTGTCCTCGGCAGTGGTAGCAACATCCTCGTCGCCGATGCCGGCATTCGTGGCCTCGTCCTCGATAACCGCGCCCGCACCGAAGTCCACAACGACCTCACCGTCCGCATCGAAAGCGGCGCTAGCTTCGCCGCGTTCGCCCGCAAGATGTGTCGCGTCGGCCTCGAGGGGCTCAGCTGGGCCGTCGGCATCCCCGGCACCATCGGCGGCGCCGTCGTCTACAACGCCGGAGCCTACGGTGGTTGCCTCGCCGACGTGCTCCGCCGCGTCCGCCTCCAGCTCCCCGGAAACGGTGACGAATGGGTCGATGCCGCCGACCTCGGCCTCGTTTATCGCGGCAGTGCGTTCACGCGCGGCCAGGTCGCCGGCAAGGCCGTCCTCGAAGCCGAACTCGAACTCGCCCCCGGCGATCCTCGCGAGCTCGTCGCACGCGCCGCCTCCTTCGATGAACGCCGTCTCACCGCCCAGCCGCGAGGCCGCAATGCCGGCTCGACCTTCAAGAACCCGCCAGATTCCCCAGCCTGGAAGCTGGTCGAAGCCGTCGGCATGCGTGGCGCACGCCGTGGCGACGCCGCCATCTCCGATAAGCACAGCAACTTCTTCGTCAACGAAGGAAACGCCACCGCCGCCGATGTCGCCTGGCTCATCGCCGAAACTCAGCGCCGCGTCAAAGAGCAGTTCGGCATCTCCCTCGAGCGCGAAGTCGAATTCGTGGGGGATTGGTCATGAGCAAACAACGCGTGGCTGTCCTTCTCGGCGGTCGCTCCGGCGAACACGAAGTCAGCATCACCAGTGCCCGCAGCGTCATGGCTGCCCTCGATCCGGAACGCTGGGACGTTGTCCCCATCGGCATTTCCCGGTCTGGGAATTGGCTCACACCCGGCGAAACCACGGCTGACCTCGCCGCCGGGAACCGGGCCTTCGTCACAAATGGTCAGCCCATGCTCCGCGCCCACGACGCCCTGGCCGCCCTCGCCTCTTGCGATGTCGCCTTCCCCATGGTGCATGGCACCTACGGCGAAGACGGCACGATTCAGGGGTTCCTCGAACTCGCGGGAGTCCCCTACGCCGGCGCTGGTGTCGCCGCCAGCGCCATCGGAATGGATAAGGCGCTCATGAAGGCATTGTTCAAAGAATCTGGAATTCCCGTCGCACGCTATTCCGTAATCAGATCATGGGAGTATACACTTGCTCCGAATGATTCGATGGCACTCATAGACCACTCGATTGGGTATCCCTGTTTTGTAAAGCCAGCCAATGGAGGCTCCTCCGTCGGCGTCTCCAGGGCCCGCTCGCGTGAAGATTTGCACGATGCCTTCGCAGCCGCCTTCGCCTACGACGACAAGGCCGTCGTAGAACAGGCTGTGATTGGCCGCGAGGTCGAGTGCTCCGTCCTCGGCAACGAACGCCCCGAAGCCAGCGTCGTCGGCGAAATCGTCCCCGACCGCGACTTCTACGATTACGACAGCAAGTACGACTCGGCCTCCACCACCCAGCTCTACATTCCCGCCCCCATCACCGAGGCCGTCTCCCGCGAAATCCGCGACCTCGCCGTCCGCATGTACCAGGTCATGGGCTGCGAAGGCTACGCCCGCGTCGATTTCTTCCTGACGTCCGCCGACAAGGTCTTCGCGAACGAGATCAACACCATCCCTGGCTTCACCAGCATCAGCATGTACCCCAAGCTCTGGGAAGCCTCCGGTCTGCCCTACTCGCAGTTGCTCACCCGCATCCTCGAACTGGCCCTCGCCCGTCACGATCGGAGGAACAACTGATGATCGTGAAGCGCAACCGCCCGCCCAAGCTCTCGAACGTCCGCCGCATCGTCCGCCGCAACCGACCGGAAGTGGGAACCGTCATCGGCCGCACCATTGTGAAGCGCCACGCCGGTGGTGTCGTTGGTGGCGGTGTCGTGGGCGGTCCGCCGCGCGGCCCCCGCGGGCCGCGGTTCCATCGCCCGCACTTCTCCTGGCGTCCCTCGCGCGCCCTCATCTGGACCTGCACCACCGTGACCGTGCTCGTAATGGTCGGCTATGGCTGTTATTGGACTTGGACATCGCCGTTCTTCAAGGTCTCGAACATCGAGGTCAGCGGCAACCAGCGCGTCGCCACCGGTACCCTCGTCGAAGCCACCGGACTCCTCGGCGAAAGCATGTTCGATGCCGACCTCGCCGCCGCCCAGCGCTCGCTCTACGCCCAGCCCCTGGTCAACTCCGTCACCATCGAGCGCCAGTGGCCGCACACCATCAAGATCGCCGTCGTCGAACGGAAGCCCTGGGGTACCTGGGAACAGTCAGGCGTGAAATACACCATCGACCGCGAAGGCGTCGTCCTTGGCATCGGCACCGCTCCCGAAGGCTCCCCCGTAATCAAGAGCTCGGAACCGGGCAACCGCATCGCCGGCGACCATGTCGATTACCAGGCCGTCGATGCCGCCGCGGAGATCTACGAGAAGCTCCCGCGCCAGCTCGGCACCACCGTCTCCGAAGTCGCCTTCATCACCGGCAAGGGCGTCCAGGTCACCACCGCCAACAACCAGACCGCCCTTTTCGGAGACTCCTCGTCTATCGCCTACAAGCTCGCAGTCTGGGCGGCGCTTCAGTCCGAAGCCCAGGCCCAGCGAATCAACTACTCAACAATCGACCTGCGCTACGGCAATCGCCCGGTGCTGCAGTAAGGAGCATGCAAATGAGACGTCGCAGCACAGTCGCAGCCATCGATGTCGGGTCCACCAAGGTCTCCGTCATCGTTGGCGACATGGGTGAGCAGGGCGAGACCCGCATCCTCGGCGTAGGCGTCACGCCCGCCGCCGGGCTCTCCCGCGGCGTGATCGATAACATCCAGAGCGCGCGGGAGGCTATCGGCATCGCCGTCGAAAAGGCCGAACAGGCCTGCGGGATGCGCATTCTCAGCGCCGTCGTCGGTATCTCCGGGGCACACGTCTCGTCCCAGAACAACCGCGGCATCATCGCCATCCCCGATAGGTCTCACGCCATCTCCGAAGACGACCGCTCTCGGGTGCTCGATAGCGCCGGCCAGGTTGCCATCCCCACCAACCGCCAGGTCATCCACGTCGTCCCCCGCGGCTACTGGATCGAGGGAACCGAACAGGTCAGCGATCCGGTCGGCATGTGGGGCGGCCGCCTCGATGCCGAAGTCCACATCGTCTCTGGCGCTGTCTCCGCTATCCAGAACCTCACCAAGTGCGTCGAAGGCGCCGGCGTCCAGGTCGATGACATCGTTCTCGAATCCATTGCCAGCGCCACCAGCGTGCTGGAAGACCAGGAGCGCCAGCAAGGTGTCGCCCTCGTCGATGTCGGTGGCAGCACGACCTCCATCGCCGTCTACGACGAAGGCAGCATCGCGCACACCGCCTGCCTGCCCATCGCCGGCTCCCAGCTCACGAACGACCTCGCCCGCGTGCTCCGCTGTCCCTGGGAGGCTGCCGAACAGCTCAAGATCACGGTCGGCGCCGCCTATGCCGACCCGTCCGTCCACGACACCGTTGAGATTCAAGCCTTCGGCACCCAGGCGAAGAAATCCGTCGATGTCCGCCACGTCTCTGAAATCCTCCAGGCTCGCACCGAGGAAATTCTCGAGATGGTTGCCGTCGAACTGAAGCGAGTCGGCTTCCTCGATCGTCTCGCCGCCGGTCTCGTTCTCACAGGCGGGACCAGTCAGCTTCGCGGTTTCGCCGAAGTTGCCGAATCCCGCCTCAATGTCCCCGCCCGGATCGGCCAGCCGACCGGCTACTCCGGCCTCTCGGATCTGATCGGGACGCCGGCCTTTGCTACCTCTATCGGCCTCGTCGAGTACGCCCTCGGCGGCCGGGAACGCGTCATCGAAAGCGCTGGAGGACCCTCATTCGAAGTGCCAGTCAGCGGCTTCTTTCGCCGGCTCGCGTCTTTCGGGAGGGCGTTGATGCCGCAATAACAAACGAAGGAGAGGGAATGAGCCCCAACGACGAACCCCGCAGTCTCGACTCATTCGCGAAAGGAACTGGCCCAATGAGTATCCGCTACGACACAGAACTTCTTCCCGATATCAAGGTCGTCGGCGTCGGCGGCGGTGGCTGCAACGCAGTCAACCGCATGGTCCGCGCCAAGATCCCCGGCGTCTCCTTCGTTTCCTGCAACACCGATGCCCAGGCCCTCATGATCTCCGAGGCCACCACCCGCCTCCGCATCGGCGAGAAGCTCACCAAGGGCCTCGGCGTCGGCGGCGACCCCGCCCGCGGCGAACGCGCAGCCGATGAGTCCCGCGACGAGCTCTACGACATCCTCCGCGGCACCGAGATGGTCTTCGTCACCGCTGGCATGGGTGGCGGCACCGGCACCGGCGCCGCGCCTGTCGTCGCCGAAATCGCTAAGGACTGCGGCGCGCTCACCATCGGCGTGGTCACCAAGCCGTTCCAATGGGAAGGCGCTCGCCGCATGAAGCAGGCCGAAGAAGGTCTCGCTCGCCTGCGCGACAAGGTCGATACCCTCATCGCCATCCCGAACTCGCGCCTCATCGAGATCTGCCCGGCCGATGTCACCATCGAGCAGGCCTTCGAAACAGCCGACGATGTCCTTCGCCAGGCTATCCAGTCGATTTCGAACATCATCAGCCAGAACGGCTCAATTAACCTCGACTTCAACGACGTCCGCACAACCATGAGCGAGGCCGGCCCCGCGCTCCTCGCCGTCGGCCGCGCATCCGGCGAAAACCGCGCCGCCGAGGCCGCTCGCGCTGCAACCACCAGCCCGCTCCTCGATCAGTCGATCGATGGCGCCCAGAACGTGCTCTTCAACGTGACCCACAGCGGCAACATCCAGCTTCGCGAACTCGATATGGCTGCGCGCGTCATCGCCGAGATGGTCGACCCTTCGGCCAACATCATCTTCGGCACCGTGGTCGATACGCGCGTTGGCGAGGAAATTCACATGACGGTCATCGCCACCGGCTTCGCGCCGAAGGCCGCCACCGTTGACGACGGTCTCGAGACCACCCGCAGCATCCGAGACTACGGCCTGCAGGGTGTTTCGAACATGGATGACGCTGAATTGCCGGCATTCCTGCGGCGGAACATTCGCTCGTTGAACTCGAGCATGCCGCTGAACGAAGGGAGTGTGGCGAGGTTGGCTGAAAGGAGGTAGCTACCTAACCGAGCGCGCTACTAGTCCGGAAGGACGCCTGCCCGAGGTCTTCGGGTAAGCATGGGGCTTGATGCAATGGGAGATGGCATCAAGCCCCGTTTTCATTTCGCGTCCGGGTTACCCCGCCGGTAGCTACCCCTCTTTCAGCCGGACGCGTAACGTACCACACAGCTTTACAGAAGCACCAGCCTT
Organism: Dehalococcoidia bacterium; assembly: GCA_050247055.1. Taxonomy (GTDB): domain Bacteria; phylum Chloroflexota; class Dehalococcoidia; order Tepidiformales; family Tepidiformaceae; genus Amarobacter. The sequence goes on along the minus strand of JBFWUX010000009.1, from coordinate 2,547 downwards.
TTTCTTCACATCGAGACCATCACAACTCGAAGTTTTTGAAACTAACGACCTTTCGAAACCCCTCCCCCGGCCTCCCCGCCCTCGACCGCTGGTTCGAAACCCTCGCAGCGCACCACCGGCAGTCCCGGATACTTGCGAAAGCGGCTGTCCGTTGCCGCCAGCCCGCACAGGTAAAACGTCGAGCCTCTGCCGCTCACAACACGCTGCACATGGACGCAAACGCTGCAAAGCCCAATCCGTTCGTCGAATCGCGCATTCGTCACCCCCGAACTTTCCCCCGAACCAGCCCGCCTTTCAACATTCCGCCCGATGGCTGTAGAGTCCGCCCACAATCATTCCTTGTTGGAGTAGGTCTATGACAGGCGCCCTTGAAGGCGTTCGCGTGCTCGACTGCACGCAGATCATCGCCGGGCCCCTCGCTGGCTCCCTTCTTTCTGAAATGGGCGCCGATGTCGTCAAAGTCGAGCCCCTCGAAGGCGAGCCCTGGCGGCTCCAGGCCGAGGTCATCCCAAAAGAGAGCAAGGCCTACCTCACCCAGAACCGCGGCAAGCGCGGCTTCGCCCTCAACTTCAAAGACCCGGCCGCCGCTCCCATCCGCGATGCCCTCATTAAGTGGGCCGATGTCCTCCTCACCAACTACCGTCCCGGCGTCCCCGAAGCCCTTGGCATCGACTACGAATCCGCGAAGCGCATCAAGCCGAACATCATCTACGCCGAGAACACCGCTTTCGGGAAGGACGGCCCCGAAGCCAATCGCCGTGGCTACGACATCGTCGCCCAGGCCATGAGCGGCCTCACCACCAGCAACCCCAATATCCAGAACGGCCTCCCCATGCAGGTCGGCTTCGCTCCCGCCGATGTCGTCAGCGGTGTCGCCCTCGCCTGGGGCATTACTGCCGCCCTTTTCCACCGCGAACGCACCGGCGAAGGCCAGGCCATCAACGCCTCCCTCATGCTCACCGCCCTCACCCTCCAGGCTGGTTCCCGCGAAATCCTCGCAATGGACGAAGAGCCACGAGAAGCACGCCGCGCCGCCATCGACGCCGCTCGCGCTCGCGGCGCCGATATCACCGAAACCTACGCCGAGCGCCGAGCCCTCATGCCCGAGCTCGCCGGCAACGTCTACTACCGCCCTTACCAGACAAAAGACGGCTATCTCGTCGTCGGCTGCCTCGGCCCCGGACCGCGCGCCCGCTTCCGCGATGCCCTCCAGTTCACCGACCCCCGCTACGAACCCGGCTTCGACCCCGCGCGCCTGAAAGAAGTCGCCGCCGAACTCGTCGCCAACTGCGAAGCCAAGTTCCTCGAACACGGCAACGACTACTGGATCGGCTACCTCGACGAACGCGACATCGCAGTAGGCCCGGTGAAATTCATCGAAGAAATGGCCGACGACCCCCAGGTCAAGGCCAACGGCTTCCTCGAAGAATTCGAACACACCCTCCTCGGCACCCTCCGAGGCCCCTCCCCCATCATCCGCATGAGCGGCACCCCAACCCGCATCCAGCGCGCCTCCCCCGCCCTCGGTGAACACACCGAAGAAGTCCTCCAAACCCTCGGCTTCACCCCGGACCAAATCGCCGAATTCCAATCCAAAGGCATCACCAACTAACCAGCCGCGCCTTTGACTCCCCTCTCCCAGACCTGGGAGAGGGGCCCGGGGGGTGAGGGACCCACTCGGCACTTCGCATCCACTGCATCCGCCAAAAACCCGAGTGTTCTTTTAGCCACCCCGAAGAGAACCGCGAGCGTAAGCGACCGGCCACCCCACCCCTCCAGCGCAGCGCCGAGGGCCGTCAAGCCGTCACCTGCGCTTTGCCCGGCACGGTCAAACCTCCCGCCCCACCCAAACCTCCGACCCTCAGACCACCAACTCTCGGCCAACCCAAACCCCCTTCTCCCGTCGCGGGAGAAGGGGCAGGGGATGAGGGCTCACCGCCCCCCACATCAGAGCCGCGACCGACAAGAAGCGGAACGTCCACACCCCTAAACCCCAACCCCCAAACCACCAACTCTCGCGAACCGAAAACCCCATCTCCCAGACGTGGGGGTAGGGGCAGGGGTTGTGGGCGCACCGCCCCCCTCATCCGAGCCGCGACCTACAAGAAGCGGAACGACCACACCCCAAACCCCCACCCCCCAACCCACCAACTCTCGCGAACCTAAAACCCATTCTCCCAGACTTGGGTGATGGGGCAGGGGTTGAGGGCTCACCGCCCCCCACATCAGAGCCGCGACTGGCAAGAAGCGGAGCGACCACACCCCGAAACCCCAACCCCCACACCACAAACTCTCGACCAACCTAAACCCCCTTCTCCCAGACTTGGGAGAAGGGGCAGGGGATGAGGGCCCACCGCCCCCCACACCAGAGCCGCGACCGGCAAGAAGCGGAACGTCCACACCCCGAAACCCCAACCCCCAAACCACCAACTCTCGGCCAACCCAAACCCCCTTCTCCCAGACTAGGGAGAAGGGGCAGGGGATGTGGGCCCACCGCCCACCACACCAGAGCCGCGACCGGCAAGAAGCGGAACGTCCACACCCCGA
>JBFWUX010000008.1:0-39256 GCA_050247055.1 Dehalococcoidia bacterium | reverse complement strand
CCTTGGAGTGAGCGGGAATCGTGAAGGCCTTGGGCACGGGTTCGACCCAATGGGAGAGCCCGCGAGCCCATTCACAAAACTGCTCGGCCTTTCGCTCATCGAGGTGCGGGAACTTTTGGTGCAGCTCAGGCCGCGTAAGGACAGCCCGCACCTCGGCAAGAAGGTCGGGGCTGAGACAGAGCGTCACCTGGTGGTTCACCACGGCCTGAAATGTCGCGTGGGGTCGGCTCTCCGGAGGCTTCGCGGCAGCCTGCAAGAACAGCATGGTGTCGAAGACGACCCGCGGTGGGCTCACGGACTACGAGGTCGCTGGTCGCGCTCGGCGCGCACCTTGTCAATCAGCTCCCGTCCGAGCTGGTCGAACTCGTCCGAGGTGATTCCGCTCTTGCGGTAGTCCTCGTGGACGTCGGCCATGAGCTCTTCGAGGGTGAGGCGCGACGCGTCCTCGTCCAGAAGACGGGTCACGTACACGTCCACATCGAGCCCAAGCGAACGGGCACGGTCGCGGACCTTCTTCTCCAGGTCTGAGGGGAGTTCGACATGCATGCTCATATCCCTCAAGAATAGCAGAGGATGGGACCGTTGTCACGGGGCGGGAAGGGCTGCAGGGCGAAGCCGCAATCCTTTCCCTGGGTTCGGGCGATGACTCCCCTCCAGCCGCCACCTTGGCCCGCGCAGCGATGATTCCGAGCGGCCTTCGCCGTCCGGTAGACGACCTCGTGCTCCACGTGCTCCGTCTGGGTCTCACGCACCCGAGCGCCGATGACCCGACGTGTCCTGACCACTGCCCACTTGCCGCCACTGCCCACCTCCAACAATCAGGAAGTCCAGGACCAGAATCCCAACCAGATCCCCCGCCGCCTTCAGCCGCTGGTAAATCGCGAGGTCATCTGCCGACGGGGTGAGCTCGCCGGACGGGTGGTTGTGTCCGCAGATGATGGCCGCCGCGTTTTGAAGGGTCGCGGCCTTGAAGACCTCGCGCGGGTGAACGAGGGAGGCCACAAGGGTTCCGACGCTCACGAGCTCGACCGAGAGCGCCCGATTCCTGGCGTCGAGGTGCATCGTCACGAAGCACTCGCGGTCACGGTTCCCGATGAACTCGCACAAAACTCTCGCGGCCTGCTCGGGAAGCGTGATCGGCGACGTCTCGACCGGGTTCCCGGCGAGTTCTACGTGCACGAGGCGGATTCGCGGGAGCGGCGTTGAGCCCGGTGGGAGTGCGTGATACTGAAGGGGTCTGTCGGTGTTTCGCGGCGATTCGAAATCCATGCTCAAGGACGCTGACACGTGACCCACCGCCGTGTCAACTCGCCGTGGCGGGGTGTTGGGAGTCACCCCAGGAGAAGGGAAACTACCAAATGCCGTACGTCGTGAGCGTCGGGGTGTTCGTGGTCTTCGCTGTGGTCTGGTTGCTCCGTCGGCGGCGGACCGGTCCGCCTGGAGGTCAGTCCGCGACCCAACTGCAACTGGCACACATGAGACTGACGACAAGCACTGACTTGCCCAGCGCCGCGAGGCGGTGCGGGGTCAAACTACGCCCTGCGCTTTCGTGAAACCGGGGGCCCGACATGTGCCTGAGAACTCGCTTGTTCGGGGACTAGTACTAGTTTACTAGTAGCACTAGCGCGCCGAACAATCTGCGTCTGCCTCGGATTCGGGCTGAAGGAGCGACGGCAGTCGACTGACGAACGTCAATGCGGACTGGTAAAGAGCGAATATCTCGGTGCTAGTCTTTTCCAGAGTAAATGATGCGTAGTCTTGATGCACAAGTCGATTGCGCTCTTGCCCGAGCTCCAGGAAGGCCCTGATCCCGTTAGCCAAGGCCTCATCCCCATCGACCAGCTCCGCCATGCGCGCCTTGAACTCTGGACCGAACAGCGAAAAGAACGTGTTCGCGTTGCGGGCGTTCCAGTCGAATAGGGTGTGGTACTGCCGCGCAATGGCTTTGTTTCGAACAAACGCGCAAAGACGATCATTGCCGGCCGCAGCCGCCAAGGCAGTAAGATGCTGCGTGACCTGATGCTCGAAGTAGCTTGCTGCCGCAAGCAGGGTCGCCTTGCGTGCGTGGTCATCGACAATCGACTGAAGGGACGGCTCATGCGCGTCCCGCAGCATCGCCAACACACTCCCCAGATCGGAATGAAGCCGCTCCACCGGACTAGCTGGTGCAGCGCTCACGACCGCAGTACTTCCGCTGCCCTTGTCAGCCTTGTACGGACATTGGCCTTATCCGTAGTCGCCTCGAGAGATGCATTGCGCCACTCATCGTCAGCAAGAATGGAGCCGATGTAAACCGCAGTCGGCCTCTGTATCTCCAGCGACGACGCCGAGGCTGCCTCATAGCAGCACGCGTAGAAGACAGACTCATAGAGCGCGACGTTCAATCGCCGTGAGTTCGGGTTGATGAATGCTGACTCCTCAAGGGCATCGCAAGCACACGCAAACTCTGCAAACAAACTCTCCAGATACTTGTTATGCTCTGGCGTATGCTTGCGACACTTCTTGGAGAAGTGATTAAGAAACTTCACCATCGAAGGCTTGTAGCTGGAGAGATCGAGGAGTAGCGCGAATGAACGGAGCAGTATCTCTAGGTCCTTCGCATGTAGATCCGGCTCAGGCTTACCGATGATGCGACGCCAACCTGGCTTCATGTTGATCCGATGTAGCGTCTCAAAGAACGGCGAGTGATACAGACTGGCTCGAATCTCCTGAGGCTTTAGGTTTACACCACCTGTATTGAGCCGGTTAAACATCTCGTAAACGGAAGAGTCGTCGTCGCGCGGAACGTTTTGCTTGACTATTACATTCCGAATCGGCCGAAGTTCAAGCGTCGTCTTGTAGTCACCGAGCGTTGTGTACTTCTTGCGCTTGAACTTATTCGGATGGCTTGGCAAGTGCTCGGGCAACGATAGCGCGAATGCCTGAAACAACTCGTCGTCATCGAGCACGTCTTGGGTCAGCACGCCACGCTCTAGTGCGAGGGCTCGAAGCCGGGCCCTGGCGCTTTTGCGCGGAAACCGGCCTTTGACGAAGTAGTAGATCGACATTAACCTCTGTTGGCCATCGATCACCAGGAAGCTGTTCCGAGCCTCCTCGTACAAGAACACTTGCGGTACTGGAAGGCCGAGAATGAGCGACTCGATCAGCTTAGACGCGCGCCTAATGTCCCAGACATAATTGCGCTGAAATCCGGGTATCTTAACCGCGCCTGTTTCGATGAAGTTAAATATCGTTGTGACATTGAAGTCGTTCGGAGTAGCCGTGAGATCGTACTCGTCGATCTGCGTGTCTGGATCTTCATCGGCCGCGTAGTCGTCACACCACGGCGGTCGATCCTGCTCATCAGGAGTTGCAACATCCTCTGACTCATCGCCGGGTGTGCCCTCAGGCATATGTACTCCATCCTCCAAGTGCCCTCACTCGACGGTTGTGGCCCCGCTCTCTCCTCTTCGAGGTAGAGATTGCCCTGCGGGTGCGGGTTGTATTCGCCTGGCTCTGGCCACAATGCACGTACTGTAAAGAGCCCCGCCCCGGACGGCCTCCGACCGGAAGAATCGGCATTTTACTCGATCGGGCAGCACGGTTCCAGCGGCGGCCATTGGTGGCATGTGATTGTCAGAGTCCCAGCTCGCCGTGGCAAGGCTGCTCACGCTTCAAACCCCCAGCGCGACCACACGGGTGCCCCACTCCGAGCAAGGAGGTCAATGCGCGACCCTTGGCGAGAGCAGCTCGATTAATCTCGCGAAACGACTCCGGCTTCTCGCTGTGCTCGCATCGCCGCTCGCGGTGAAGCGAAGGCTGGTTCGACTCGAAGACCGGTAGCTTCTCGCGCGCGGCCCGCATGAGCAGCTCGACCTGGCTCCGATCTCCCCCACGTTCGAAAGACTCCCCTCCCCTCCTCGAGCTCGTTTGCCAGCTGCGCCGCGGCCGACAGCGCAAACTCACGCCGGTCCACCGCGGGGATTGAGGTCAGAAGCGCCGCTCTCGAGTGGGTGATTTGGACCAAACGAAAGTGAAGACGGACACCCGAACGCAACTACCGGTACACCGGTATAGCCGTCGAAGAGAAGGGGCCGAGGCCACTGTCTCATGGCAGGAGAGGCTTCGAAACCGACCACTTGTGGGGTTGAGACGACACTAGAACGTTCGTTTGCGCACTCTTGCTCCCGTACCATACCGGTATACCGGCATTCGCGTTCGGGTGTTCGTCTTCAGTTTCGCACGAGTCGCCGGTTCACAAGAGTCCGCCCAGGGCAAATGAAGACGGTTACCCGAATGGTCCGGTGCACCCACCTCTCGAACGTCTTGGGGCCCCATTGTCCGCAACGAGACCCGGGTCCCCCGAGAAGCACCCCCATTCGAGGCCCTGTGTGCCTCCTGGCTGCAACGACAGACCTCGGTTAGGGGAAAGAGGCGGACCGGGCTCAAAGAAGCTCTTAGGAGCGAACCTCGGGGCTTCTAGGGCCCCTCAGGGCTTCTGCCACGAACTCCTCTTGCGACGGTAAGGGCTCAAGGCCCAGGGCTTGGGCAGCGAGCCGCTTGCGTGTCATCCGCCTCATGAGCTGCGAATCGATGTTTTTGGGTTGCAGACGCTCCGCCTCGGCGTCGAGTGCCACTCGGTCGGACTCACTCAGCGCTAAAAGGTAGCTCTCGACCGCATGGTCGTACTCCCGACGCTTCGCTTCATACGCTGCCTCGGCCTCGTGCTTTTGCTGCGCTTCTCGCCTCTCAGAAGCCTTTCGCTCTTCTGCGCGCGCGCTCACTTCGTGCCGGGGCACGTAGCCCTCGGGCGGCGCGGACTGGCTCAGGATCTTCTCCAGGTAAGGCGCAGGACTCTCAATCAGCCTCTTTTGCTGCTGGCGAGCAAGTTCACAAAGCCCCCAGTCGACAACGCTCTCCCCGAGGTCGAGCAAGCGGTCGGCTTGCTGACCACGGATTCCAATTGAGCTGAGTTCTTCTCGCAGCTGGGTCCGGCTCGAGCCCTCCTCGGGAATGTCAGCTGGCTTGTCCAAGAGGACCGTGGGTTCATCGGCTCGATCTGCGTAGCGAAACCCAGCCTCGAAGTGAATCAGATACCGCCCGCGGCCAATCGCGCTGTAGCGCTCCTTCCCGAGCTTTTTCAACACCCCGAGGTTCTCGAGTTCGGCGAGAGGCTTCTTCAGCGTTTCCTTGAGCTGGGACTCGAAGGTGTAGTTGGCCGAGAGCCCCAGCCGGTTCTCGACGAGCTCCCGAAGCGGGAAGGAAACCTCGCGGGTGAAGGCGAACCGGCGGTCAAGTAGGCGAAAGAGCTGCTGGGCGATCGGTGATCGAAGCGACGAGAAGAACTCCATGTCGAGCGGCTTAATGAAGCGCGCCACCAGACTCTTCCAAAAGACCTCGCCCCAAACGAAGTACCCAGACTCCCAGCCCCCGTTCTTCGGGTCTTCCGGGTAACTGCACTCGTAATTCTCGATGATTCCGAAGGTTGCGTTGCTTCGACGCTCCTCCACCCGGTCGTACCACGCGTTGTGGGACTTGAGCTTGAGACCGACATGCCGATCCAGAGCGCTCCGAACCCGGGCGTACTCCTTGCCGCCGTCCTCCCACCGAAGCTCGCGAAGGAGTTCGCGGAGGGTGAACGGAACGCGCCGGCTCTTGAAGCCGTGCCGGCGGGTGATGGAGATCAGGGCGGGGATGAGGGCGTTGTCTTTGCCCTGGGGAAACCCAAAAGCATCCGCGGCTGTGATCAAGTACTTTCGCCGCTCGAGCTTACCCGTTTGAGGGTCGATCTGCGTCCACTCTCGGGTAACCGTCTTCACTTCTTGGGCTGTGTTGGAGCTAAGTAGCCCAAGACAGAACTCGGCGAGGTTGTTTTCGTCCGCCCCCTGGCGCGAGCTCTCAGCGAAGGCGAAGGCTAGTTGTCGGGGGTCTTTCCGGTGGGCCATTTGTCTGTTTTCAAAAAAACAACAACAACAACCGGCGCAGCCGAACTCCGTCTGTTGTTGTTATCTATACTCTATAAGATCATCTATACTCTATGGGACGAAAAGTGCAGTCATTTCAACAACTTAGGTGTCGAAACTGAAGACGAACACCCGAACTAGTGAAGACGAACACCCGAACGACTGAAGTCAGATACCCGAACTAGTGAAGACGAACACCCGAACAAACTGAAGACGAACACCCGAACACTGAAGTCAGATACCCGAACGTACTGAAGACAGATACCCGACCCCCCCCCAAGAGCCAGCTGGCAGCCCACTCCTCGCCGAGTGCAGCCAAAGAAACGAAGGTTCGATGGAAAGTGGGTTGACGTCGGAGAGCGTCACGAAGTAGTGTGGTGGGAACTGAACGTGTTCCCCCGCCGCCTTGCTTGCGTGACTGCGCCGAAGTCCAGTCCACGTCCTGTCAGGGAGGGAAGGAAGAAGCCTGGGTTGCCGCCCGGGCTTTTTGCGTTTGGGCCGTGACCCAGAGCGCGCTGCGCGCTTGCCCTTCCCCTACCGCAGAGTCTAGACGCACACAAACCCTGCGGGCAAGAACAATTACGACCGCGCATCCCGTGCGGTCGAGCCCTTTGGTTTCATCCGCCGGTAGACCGGTGTACCGGTCGACCGGTACACCGGCATGCACGCTCTGGTGTGCAGCCGGTAACTGCTTGAGAAGACGTGAGATCGTCGCCCGTCGTGATAGCACAGCCGGTACACCGGAATACCGGTCAGCCGGTAGAGCGGTAGACCGGTACGCCGGTAAACCGGTATTGCCTCGGTCGCTCGAATCCGCGAAGCCCACCAAGAGCAGATCCCGTCGACGAAGCCTCGCCATGTCGAGACCACGAAGCCTCGCCCTCGGTTCTCGTGCCGACGAAACTCGGAGGGGGTCGAGCAGGGTCCCCAAGAGGTCATCCACCGGATGACCGGTCTACCGGATGACCGGTAGAAAGGGTGTGGCCAAGGTTCAAGTCCTCTGGTATACCGGCACTCGAACGCCGCGCTCAAAAAGGGGGAGCGCTTTGGGGGGAATCTCATGATCCAATCGGTGTCCGAACAGTCGACCGCACGGGGTCCGTGCGCGGTGGTCGCGGTCTGCAATCAAAAGGGGGGTTGCGGCAAGTCAACGACCGCCGCGAGTCTTGCGGCCGGTGCTGCCTACAAGGGCTTCAACTCTCTCCTCATTGACCTCGATTCTCAGTGTAACTCGAGCGAGACGTTCGTGGGGGACCCGGTCATCCTCATGCGAGACAGCGTCCTGACCATCCTCGACGTGCTCCGGGACCGCCAGCCGCTCGAGCGAGTGATTCAATATCACCCTGGTCGCTTTCGAGGCCGCTTCGGTGTGGTGCCCGGTCACCTCCGGGTCGACCAAGCGGAGGCGGCCTTCGAGTCGCAGCTCTCGCTCCGGGTTCTCCAAGACGAGCTCTCGGACGTGGAGAAAGGGGAGGAGCGGATTCGGTTCTTGCGCGGTCTGCGAGTCGCCATCGACGAGGTGCGGAGCGATTTCGATCTGGTGGTACTCGACACGCCACCGAGCCTCGGGTTCCTTCTCACCTCGGCCCTCATCGCCGCCGACTACTACCTCATTCCGTTTGCGGGCTCGAAGTTCAACCTGGACGCCCTGGACCGACTCACCACAACGACCTCGAAGATCCGCGAGAGATTCAACCCGAACCTCCAGCTCCTCGGCCTCCTCTTTACGCTCGTCGACGAGCGCACCCGAATCGACCGACAGGTTCAGGAACTGGTGAAAGAGAACTACGGCCCCGACCTCTTCGAGACCTTCATCTCCTACGCGGTTCCCCATCGCGAGGCCCCCTTCCGGAGGGAGTCGATCTTCGAGTACGTCCCCGGGGAGAAGGCCGCGCTGCAATATGAAGCACTCGTCGACGAGGTGTTTCGCCGCGTCGCGGAACGGGGCGTTCGACCCCGCGCCCAGGAGGTGAGCAATGTCTAAGAAGCGTCCGGGAGTGGAGGACCTGGGCCTTCGGTCGAACTCGAGTGCGCACCGACCGGCCGACACCGGGGATTACCTCGACAACGTGCAGGCGAAGGTCGCGGCGCCGCCTCGGCTCCAGAGGGGCGCGGAAACCTCCACGCCTCGACGAGAGGTGGGGGAGGGGCGGGCGTTTCAGGCAATGGATGAGGACCGGGCACCGAAAGAGGAAGTGAAGTCGGTGAAGCGGTCGCCGCGGAAGGAAGTCACCTTCGATCGGCAATCGCTCGCGATGGTGGGCGAGCTTATGGAGTTCACCAAGAAGGGCGAGGAGCAAAACCCCCGAGCCTCGGAGCTCGTGCGCGCACTCGTTCAGGTCGCGTACGACGCGCGCCGGTTCGCGGACTTCTCGCGGCTGCGCTTGCGGGGGCAGAACGGGAGCGCGAACGCGGAGGCGTACCTCGCCGATTTGAGGAACGTTCTCCTCAAAGCGATCGGACAGCTCTACGTCGACCGGTACTCGACCAAGACGTAGCCGACGCACTGTACCGGTAGGCCGGTCTACCGGTAGTGCCGACCGAGTCTCACCGACACTTGGTTCGGTGGCCGTTTCTATGCCCTCGTGAGCAGTGACAGACTGCGATGCTGAGATAGAGCAAGCAGTGAATCACCGATTCTTCGGTGATGGGTTGGTCAGTGACCGCAAGGCCCGCAAGGCCAACGTAACACCACGACACCATGGTCTCCAGCGTACGGCCGATCGCTGCGACACAACGCTCCGGGCATTGCCCAGATTTTGGATGTGCTCATTCGCTGGAGACTTCATGTTGCGCTGTACCCGAAGTGCTTGTACCGTCCGGATTCACCACTGGCATCGTGTATCGTCGTTCACAGGGTGTTCTCCACCTGGAATACCGGGCTTAGGCTATAGGCTAAGCTAGATTGGTTGTGCTCAGTGAATCACGTGCGCGCCATCTGTCTGTTCTCGATGTCGTTCTGTTTCGCTGGCCATCTTGCAGCGCAGCCGGGATCGGGGCCGAACTTCGAGGGGACTCTTCTTTTTACGGTTTTCAACGGCCAAGACCGACTGCAATCTGTTGACTACCTCTACGATGGGGCGACCTTTACATTATCCACGCCACTCGTGATTGCCACTGTTGCAGATGGCTTACTGAATGCCGACGGAGTCGATATCGACCCCAACGACGGGCTCATCCTCGTTGCGGGACAGAACAGCGGCCTTGTTTATAAAGTTGACCCCACCGGCCCTGTTGTAACTTCGACTCAGGCTGGCGGAACCGGTGTTTTTCACTTGAGCGTTGACCCTGACTTGTCCGTAGTTTGGACATCGGCTCAACCGGGCAATCTGAAACGGGTTCCGATTGGCCCAGCATTCGGAACACCAGGAACCGTGATCCCCATTGTTGGGGACGACACACTAATAACCCAGGTTCATTTCACGCCTCTCGGCACAACGTTCTACACGCGCAGCGACCCAAGCGGCATAGGGAACTTCGGCATCATCGATCTTTCCGCCAACCCAGCCCAAACAACGCGTTTGCTGGCCGGAATGGCAGGCCTCCACGGGGGAGTCTACGACCCGTTCTCCGGAGACCTCATGCTCTTCGGTGACAACGTTATGCTGCAGGTGGATATTGTCGCTGGCAGTGTAATCGCGAGCAGGTCATTCCCCGTCAGTGTGAATCTCGACCAAGGGGCGGTCGACGGGCTCGGGCATGTGTTCATTGCGGACAACAACGACAACCTCGTCTTCATGGACTACTCGGCCACCGGACAGATCGACGACCCGACAAACTTCGTCTCAATTCAGTTCCTCGCAGACAATCTTGACGACGTGGCGCCACTTCTCGGACCGCCGCAACCATGCCTTGCTGTCCCGAATGAGGTAAGTTTGGCGGGCGCAACAACGGTGAACGTAGTCATACCGAGTCAGCCTGGTGGTGGCGTTGCTGACGTAGTCCTCGTACCACTGAATCCAAGCGTAGTTGAGTCAATCACGCCTCGAACGTTCGACGACGTTTCGCTCGGAGTGGTCAACGACCTCGATTTTGAAGTGTTGCTGCAATGTATCTCAAGTCTGGACGTGCCTGTCGTAGTGGAGTTTGCGGTGCTCGTCGGACCTGACGTATTGTGTGAGACAAGCGTTCTGCTCGACTGCGCAGGATTCGTCGAGGTAGAGTTTCTGCGTGGTGACTGCAATAATGACGGCATTGTTAATATCGCGGATGTTGTATGGACGATCAGCCAACTGTTCTCAGACGGCGCTTCTTCGACATGCCACAATGCCTGCGACTCAAACGATGATGAGAGCGTCGATCTGGCGGACGCTGTCTACACGGCATACTACCGTTTCCTCTTTGGTCCAGAGCCTCCAACCCCATTCCCTTTCTGTGGCAGCGATCCCACACCGGGGCCAATAGACTGTCAGTCATCAACTTGCTTCTGAGTTGTGATGGGAAAACGGCGAGCTACGCACCATCGTTCTCCGGCGCGGTTGCTTGGGATTCCGAAATTGCGTGTTGCCGTTCTCGCTGGCTCGGACCTCGCGCGGTCCCGACCGGGCAAGACCGGTCCGTCACCGGACCATTCGGGTAGCCGTCTTCACTCGCCTGGGTGGACTCTTCTGAACCGGTGCACCTAGCAATCGGTTCAGCCGCCGGGAACATGCCCAGAGCTGAGCCCTTGCTCATGCCCTACTTCAGTAGAATGGGCGGACCACTCATTGACCACGTGATTCAGGGGCGTGAAAATCTCACCAGGGAGCCCTAGTGGGCTGTCGCTCAAACTTTTGTGGGTTGATTCATGAGAGACGCCTCCTTCTGGTAGTGGCGTCCCATGTGGCCCATTCCTTCAAGAAGGGGGTGCAACAGTGGAAGTGCAATGGCTGCGTAGCAGGCGAAGAATTGCCAATAGCCTGATTCTCTTGCTGTCCCTTGGCCTCGCGTTTCTGCCAGGTTGTAGTGCCCGATCACGATATATCAAGGCGGTCAAGGAGAAGCTGCTCCTGCCGAACGGCGCCCATGTCTTGGCGCCCCCCACTGCTGGTATCTATCCAGGACTGGTGGAGGCAGCAGACAAGGACGCAATCGATCAGATCCAAATTGTTGCTCCTGCCCAAGATCTCCACCCGCCAGTAACCATCGCATCCTCGTCAAGTCTGGAGCATTCCGCCAGCTTTGACGCAGACGAGCTCTTAAGGGTTCTCACGAAGGAGAGTGTTACCGCGTCCTTGAAGGAAAACGGCGCACAAATATCTGACGTAGAGGTTGTACTCAGAAGCGTAAGCAGGGTCACAGAGCAGGACTTTATTGCGTTTGGAGAGCGGCATCCGATTTCTACTAGGACACGCGATTTGCTCAGACGTCCCAAGACATCTCTTGCCTACGAGGTTGGTTACGGAGATGTTGCCTACACCGTGAGGACCCGACAAGGCAGCGAACTCAATGCTGACGCCTTCGGGTCCGACCTAGAGATCGAGCTCCTTACACAGGGTGTGTATCGTCTTACAGCAAGAGAGGTTGCGCTTTACTGGCTCGCCTTTGCTTCTAATCCAGACCTGCCCATACCCCCACCGGAAAAGACGATAAAAGGCGCCATTTGGCTATACGTAGAGTCCGTCGCAGCTCATGTAGAGGCCCGGGCGACTTTTTCGGGCTTGACGAGTACGGCCTCACGCCAGCTGACTGTGCCAGAAAACGTCAATTCCTGGACCCTTCGTGAGAATGTGGAATGGCGCAACGATTGTCCGGTTTACGAGACCACGAGACTTAGGCTGAGTCCAGGGGTATGGGTGTGTCGCTTTAGGGCATACTCAACAGGAAGAGCGCGGGTTTTTCTGTATGGCGAATCAACGGATCCGACCTCACCCTTGATCTTCGAAGCAAGAGACCCCCTCAACACTTCGGAGCAGGAGATGGTCATAAAGGTAGAGGAGTGAGTGCCGGTTGGTCTCGTATCTCCCAGCCCAGTCAGTCGTTGTGGGTTGAGGGGTGAGGTCCTGCCCGGGAGCGTTCTCGTCGAGGACTACCTCAGTGGGCCGTGGACTCTCGTTCCCGTGCCGGGGCACGCTCCGATGGTGCGAGACCGGGTGTGGCCGGCCCGTCGAGTCTGTGAGGCTGTGAGGAACTCCTGGATTGGCCAGGAGCTCGCGCCGTGTCTGGTGCGGACCGAGACGGTCACTCGCTCGTCAGCCGTGACCAAGGGGCGGGACCGACCAAGTCCCGAAGAGCACTTCCGAACGCTGGAGGTCACGTCGTGGGAGGGGCGCGCCGAATTCTCTTGGTGGATGACGTCGTGACCCGGGGCTCGACGCTTCTTGGATGTGCAGCGCGCCTTGGCGAGTGCTCGCCGGGCCTCGAGGTGGCGGCGTTTGCCGTGGCGCGGGTGGCAGAGGTCGACTTATCGGCGACGCAGGAGATGCTTACACCCAAGCTTGAGGTGGTGCGACGGGTTGCGGGGCATCCGATGCGGGTGAGCCCGTAGGGAAATGAATCAAACCCCGCCCACCCCTGGAAGGGGAGGGGAGGGACCTCTTTTGGAAAAAGGGTGCACCGAACCGGTGCACTAGCAGTCGGTTCAGCCACCGGGAACTGGGATATGCTCGCCCGGGAGAATCGCGACGAGCCCGGTGGGGCCGGGCACGACGTAGAACACGACCTCGAGGTGACGGTACTGACCGGGGCCAGAGGCGAGTGCCTGGAGAATGACGGACTGAGGAACCGAGCGGGAGAGAGCCGGGGAACTCGACATGAGAAGTACTCCTTCTTGCGTTTTGGGCCTTCGCACGAAGCCGAGGCCCAAAAGGCAGAAAGAAGGAGTGCCACGTGTTCCAGACGCCCCGGGGGAACTGCCGCGCTGTTTTGCAACGCCTTGAGCACCCGCAGAGTTTCACCTTCCTGGGTGGTTCAAAGCGCGCCGAGGCGTGGAGAATCCACATGCCTCCAGTTTGACAAACCGCAGATCGTGTCGGTACCGTGAGCGCAGTGTCGAACAGAACCTAGCTCGATTGCACCTGGCAACCGAAAGGGAAGTGTATGCGCGTTCTGCCTCCGCGTGAAGTTCCGAGCCACCGGCAAGAGGGGTGGAGCGCCCGTCTTTCCTGGCTTTCTGCGGCGCACTGTACGCCTCCCGGTGTATCGCTATTGGCTGTCTGCCTGGTTCTTTCTATCGGTGGTCTAGGGTTTCCACAGGCGGTTGCCCCAGTCCCAAGCGACGCACCTGTTGCTGAGTTTTCTTTGATAGACGCCGGCCCCGGGGCTCACGAGTTGACGATAACGAGTCCGGTCACCTGGCACATCACCCTGAACCGGGTCAACGTCAGGTCTGACGGGTTTCGGCTGATCATGGCCACTGACACGGAGTTTCTTGACGTTGTCCCGCCTCCCAGTGCGCTGGTTCAAGGAACCATTGCTGAGCTGCCAGGCGCGACTGTTCTCGGCACAGTCCGGGACGGAAGGGTGGACCTGCTGATACGCGACACCTCGACACTGTGGGCTCTCCAGGAACGCGTCGCCGGTGAGCTCATCCACTACTTGTACGTCATCACCGATAGTGGGTTTGGCATCTGTGGCGGTTCCCCACCCAACGACTCTGCCATTGTCCCGGCAGGGGCTGGTCCGTTTGCGCCCGCGGGACCCTTACTCTGTCAGGTTGCGGCCGACATGGACTTCCCATTGTTTGCATTTCTTGGACAAGACCCCGAGACGGCGCTCGATCGTGTCGAGCTTACGCTCGCCCGAGTGGGCGCGTTCTACGAACCGCTCGACATCGTCTACGAGCTGACGGCGCTCGTAGTTCGTACGACTTCCGGGCTATACGACAACCTCGATTGCGGGCCTCCCGTTACCGCACCGGACGCGATACTGCCAGCGATAGACGCTCAGTGGTCAAGCCTACCGCTCAGTGTCATCGAGCACGATCTGGTCCATCTTTTTATCAGTCGAGGGCCCTCTTGCCAGGTTGTGGGTCGCGCCTACTGTCAAGCAGTGTGCGGAACTTTGCGGTTCGGCTGGACCAACATGACGATTGACAACCCCACCACTACCTTCTACGTCCCGAGCATGGTCGGGATCGTGACTGCCCATGAGTTTGGGCACAACTGGAGTGCCGACCATTGCAACGAACCTTCGTTCTGCAGTGGACTTCCGCCTGGCTGCCCTGTCCCTCCGTCTGCCGACTCCGATTGTAAGATCATGAGCTCGACAGCGTCTAGCGTGCTCCCGGATAGTTTTGGGCCGATCGCTCAATGTCAGATTCCAGCATTTCGCGACACCGTGACGTGCCTGGACGCGATTCCCGCGCCGGAGGCGTTGCCGGTGTTTGACCCGTTCACACTTGGCGTAGCCTCCTTTTGGCGGTACAGTCGGTTCGCCAGCTTGGGCGGACAACCCGCACCCAGCCCGCCCAGTGCGCTCGTCCTGACAGCGACCGGGCCTCTGCCGCACGAACAAGGACTCATAACGACCCACGAGCTCCTCTTGGGCAGCGCTACACCGCCGGTCGTTCTGACCTTCTTGGTCAGCCGACATGGAGTCGA
This sequence comes from Dehalococcoidia bacterium, assembly GCA_050247055.1. Lineage (GTDB taxonomy): Bacteria > Chloroflexota > Dehalococcoidia > Tepidiformales > Tepidiformaceae > Amarobacter. The sequence continues at coordinate 24,795 of JBFWUX010000008.1, read as the reverse complement.
AGCAGGCGAGCGACTCCTTATCGAGTACCTGGCACCTTCTCTCGAGGAATGGGACCTTCTTCGCGAAGTTGTCTCTAACGGTGTGGATCCAACGGCGTACACAGTCATTCTCGACGCTCTGCCGCCCGCCGCGCGACACGACAGAGCGCGTATTCGGTTGCGTACCGAGTGCGACGGCGATGCCGACGACTCATGGTTCGTGGACTCCTTTTCGCTGGCCGAGGGTTTCTCGCCCTTCGCGCCGCCGCCGCAACTACTTCAAGTGCTACCTCGCTCAGCACACGTATCGGAAACAGGACAACAGATGTTGGTGTTCGGGGAACAGTTCTTTCCCTCTGCCTCAGTCACAATCAACGGTCAGCCGCTGGTTGCACCGGTCTGGATCAGTAGTTCCCTGATCGCTGGCCTCGTGCCGCCGTACAACGGGACCTCCGCGCCGGACCGGGTAGACGTTGTGGTCACCCAGGCGGCACAGTCCAGTACGCTCACTGACGCATTTCTCTATCATTCTTCCACATTGGCGATGCCCGACCATGTAGTTGCCTCAGGTCAGACGAGCTTCAGCGCGTCCGCAAACGCGGACCTCGACCTACCGATTGTCGGGTTCTCTTTTGGCCTCGATTTTCCCGCAGCATGGGTTCAGGTGGCCACCACGCAGGCAGGAGCAGCGTTGCCCACTGGCACCCCAGACTTTTTCTCCGTGGACTTCAGCAACTCTGGGGGCTGGGTGACTGTGGGGTGTGTACTGGAAATCCCTCAGTCAGTACCCGCGGTCGTTATCCCTGTCGGTGCGGCGCTAGAGTTGCTGGAGGTTCAGTTCACGGTGCTGCCGGCCGGTGCTGGTCAAACGATTTCGTTTGAGATAACCAATGAGCGCGGGACGCCGCCGGTTGCGGTGCAGTTTGGGTTGCCAACCGGGGAAGCGGTCACTCCAGGAGTCGTCACACCCGGGAGCATTACGAACGCGTACCTCTTTTTGCGCGGCGACTGCAACTCCGATGGCCAAGGCGTTAACGTAGCCGACGCCATCTTTCTGCTCAATTTTCTGTTTAATGCAGGGTTGCCGTTGCCTTGCGCGCGCGCATGCGATGCGAACAGTGACGAGGCGGTGAACCTCGCGGATGTTATCTGGGTTCTGAATTACTTGTTCAGTGGCGGCGCACCCCCGAATGCCCCGTTCCCAATCTGCGGTGTGCCGGTGACTCCTTCCACGCTCTTTTGTGACTCTTTTGTGTGTCCGTAACAGCACCGTAAGAGAGTGAGGCGTCATGCCGAATGCACACTGTGGCCTCGCCGTACTGTTAAGTGTCGCGAGCCTGGGCTTGGTCGGTGTCGAGCCTTTGGGTGCACAAGACCCAGCACGCTTCGTATTCGAGCGAGATACAGCGACCGACGCAGAGACCTTCATCCTCGTGAGGCTGCAGGGAGCCGCGGAGCCCTTCAGGGGCCTTTCGGTATCGGCGGAAGCGCCCCCCGGGTACGCCGTGACGAGCTTTTGTATTGGCGAGCTCGCCCAGGCGACCCCACTCTACCAAGCGCATGAGCATGAGGAAAATCGCGTGGGACTCTACGTCGTTTATCAAGACGCTCTGACGCTTGCCGAAGGGCACGAACTCTGTCGCATCGGTCTGACCCCAACCGGGTCGGCCCCGTCCACAAACACAGTGATCAGATTCGTCGACGGTTTGAGCAATACGGCTTATGCGAATCGCATCTTTAGCTGTTCTGGGGCAGAGGTGGTGCCCAGGGTGGTCAACCTTGACGTGAGCACCGGAGAGCTTGAGGAGGGCTCTCTGTCCGTTGCTGCAGAGCCTGCTTCCGAGCAGGTTGCGGCGGCCGCTCCGAGCGCAACGGAGTCTGGGGAACCCGAACAGCAGTCTTTGGGGAGTACGTCGCCGTGCCTCCCGAATCTCGGTCGAGGAGCCCTCTCGGATTACCACCGCCTCGTGGGCCCGCAGGGAGGATTTGCAACGATTCAATCGGCTATCGACGCTGGCCCTGTCCCTGGAGAGTTTGTTGTCATTATCCGAGTCGACCCGGGCCCCGTGCCATATCAAGAGAACATCGTGATCGATACCAGCGCGAACGGCATAGACAGCGCTGTAATCCTCTACAGCGCCCAGGGGCCACTTGCAACGATCATTGACCCGGGCCCCATCACCACAGCCACCAATGCGCCGGTGATTAGCATCACGGGCCCAAAGCCCGTCACCCTAGGGTGGTCAGAGCTCGACACACAGAGCCCGGCAAGCTGGCAGGGTTTTACGATTCGAAACGGGCGTAGCGATGAAGGTGGCGGCGTGCGCATCGTAGATGCAGCCTCGGTAGTGATCGCCGGGAATGTCATCGAGAACAACGGCATCAACGATCCCGACCCGGGTCTCGCTAGCGCCCAAGGGGGTGGGGTGTACGTGCGGAACTCGGGGACCGAGCCGGACCCGGTATCTATCCGGCTGAACCTGATTCGAGACAACTGGGCAAGTGGGTACCCTGCTGTGTGTCCGGACCCTCCCTTGTGCAGCATGGCGACGCCACCGGCAAAGCCCGGAGCGGGCGGTGGGGTCTATATCGAGGCGGCGTGGGTCGACGTCTCGGGTAACGTCATTCAAGCCAATGGGATACCGGCTCTCATACCTCCGAGCACCATTGGTGGGAATCCGCCGGCGGTTTTGTTCGACTACTACGCAGAGGGTGGTGGGGTCGCGATTTGGGCGGGGCCCGACGCTGGCGCCTTCCGGACGGTGCTTTGTCGCAATACAATAGACGCCAACATCGGGAAGGTGGGCGCTGGGGTTTGGGTTCTCAGTGGAGCCACCGCCTCTCGCATCCGAGGCATTGGAGTTGACCACGTCGCAGAGTTTCCAGGCGGCGACTTCTTCGGAGTAGACGTCTGCATGAACCTGCACATGGAGGACAACACGATTCAGCTGCAGGAGCCCTGGGTGCCCTTCAGCAGTACGTCAAGACCGTTCAACCAGCAGGTCCAGTATGCTGGGGCAGGTGCGGCACTGCTCTATGACTACCCAGAAACGGTCGTCCCCACGTGCAGTGTCGCGGTTCTTAACAACCGGCTCATCAGAAACACGCTGGCTCCACCCCCGACCTTTGCTGCCCCTGGCCAGCTGGGCGGCGGCTTTTACATCTACCACGGCGTAGACTTCCACCCGACGAGTTCGTTCGTTTTTGCGGGGAATCACTTTCAGGAGAACGAAGCGGCGGTCGGTGGGGCTTTGTGGCTCACTGCTCGAGATACGCCCACGGGGTCGCCTGGGCCATGTGACGGGTTGGTGCTCTCCGAGTGGCTGCAGAACACGTTCTGGTTTAATCGAGCCGAATTGAGTGCCGGGTTTAGTGGGCAATCGCGGGGAGGCGCTTTCTATATAGAGGCGGACTCTGCCTTCTTGTTGAACGGAGGCACCGTCTCCGACAATTTCCCCACGGCCAGCGAATGGCACGTAGAGTGCTCCCAGAACGGGTGCGCGCCCATCGGAGCAAAGTTCACGATCCTTCCCGATCAACTCCAACTGGCTCCGGGGAACTGCGATCCCGGGACCAACAACACAGAGATCTTCTCACTCACTGATTCGGATCTGGACTCACTCGTGTTTCCACCGGAACTGGAACTTCCACCGCGAGTGACCGGTCGCATCAACAGAGAGAGAAGCGCAGCGGTGGACAGCAGTGACCCCTTGTTGGAGTCAGCGCTGACGCTGGTTGTGGACAACCTCGGCGACTCGCGACTAAACGACTACCTTCCTGGGGGTACGCAGCTCGATAGGGGCGCGGACGAAATGGTTCTCGCACCGTTCATCCGAGGGGACGCAAACGCGGACCACGCGGTAAACTTGGGAGACCCGAATCTCATTATCGCCTTTCTGTTCACCGGTGGAACGTTGATTGGCTGCCAAGATGCGGCGGATGCGAACGATAGCGGTGCCATTGATCTGTCGGATGCGACTTTCCTTCTTGGCTACTTGTTTGCGATGGGCCCAGCGCCCCCTGCCCCGTTTCCCTTGTGTGGCGTTGAGTCGAGCACCCAGAATGACGGCAGCCTGGATGCGTGCCTGGACCGGAAGGACCCTTTATGCCCATGAGCCCCGCCACCAAAGGAAGCTCAGGGATCGGTATCCGCATACTGATGCAGCTCAGGCCATGCGGTGTTCTGGCGTTGTTCTTGGCACTGGGGGCAGGTCCGTCCGAAGCGCAGCTGACGGTCCGTCCCGGCTGGCCTGTAGCGGCCCCGTTTCCTCACCTGGAGGGTCTATCAGCACCTTTGCTTGAAGACCTAGACGGCGATGGCGCCGATGAGGTGCTAGTAATCGGTCGAAGTAGTACAGGGCTGCACGTGTTCAACGGGCTGGGGCAGTACTTGCCCGGGTTTCCGTACCCGATGGGTGTCACCTTTTGCACCAATCCGCCACTGGTTGGGGATATCGATGGAGATGGCAGCAAGGACATTGTTGTGATCAAGGACGACATAGTGCATGTCGTGCGTACCGATGGAGTGCCATTAGCCGGGTGGCCGAAGTTGTTCGCTGCTCCGTTTGTTGGAGGGAAGGCGCTGTACGATTTCGTGGAGGGGAATGGCCTGGAGATACTCTTCGTGCACCAGCAGGGCGGCGATCATTTTTCGCTGGTTGTGTTGGATGCAAACGGCGCCATACTACCTGAGAGTGTTCTCGGGTTCTCTGTGGAGCCCTGGATCAACTTCAATGAGAACATTTCGGGAATTGCTGGGCTCGCGGTGGGAGACCTCGATCGAGACGGAGATGTGGAGCGCGTCGTCGCTGTTGCAATCGCCGAGAGCTTCTCAGGGAGTATAAGACCAAGTCTTGTCTTCGTGTTCAACCAGGATGGGTCCGTGCGTCCTGGTTGGCCGGCCGTGGTGATTACGAACGATTTGACGGCCGACGAGCCGATTCTCTCGGATTTCGATGGGGACGGCCTGCTCGAGGTGCTGACGACGGGCGGATCGATCGCACCGGGCCTCAACATCTGGCGGCACGACGGAACGCCATTCTTGCCGATTCCGGCGACATTCGGCGTCGGCACGGGCCCGAAGAGTTGCGGAGACATGGATGGTGATGGTCGATACGAGATTGTCACCTACGCGAACAATCGATTCTTTGTCCGCAGCGGCGAGAATGGTCTCGTTCAGAGCTCGACACCGCTGCTACCCTATTCCGTTTCCCGGCACAGTGTGCTCGGGGATTTCACGCAAGACGGCAGGCAGGAAGCGGCGGTGCGCGTCCTGAACCTCATCTATATTTTCGACGCGGACTCGATACCCGTGCTGGGCACTCCCCACACCCTGTCCACGGTAGGCTTCGGTGTCTCGTTCAGTGGCCTGGCCGCGGGCGACCTCGATGGAGACGGCAAGCTCGAGTTGGTCGTTGCCCACCGAGAGGTTTTGCACGCGTTCGATCTCCCGGGCAAGCCGGGCCCGACCCCGGCCCTCGCTGAGTGGCCTGGCGTGCACAATGGCCCGTGGGGGACAGCGCACGCCGAAGAGGCATTCTTTCGCCGCTTTCGAAGGGGAGACGTCAACGGGGACGGCAGCGTGAACATCTCCGACGTGGTTTCTGCCGCGAGGTTCCTCAGCGGAGGGGAGGAACCGGTCTGCGCAAGCGCCTCGGACCTCGATTCCGACGGACGTGCGCAGTTGCCGGATCTGGTGACTCTGGTCGGGTATCTGTTTGCTGGCTGGGCGCCGCCGCCGGCGCCATTTGAGCAGTGCGGCTACCGACCGAGTCGTCTGGCCTGTAGCACAGTCCTGTGCCCTTGAGGACTCATCAGATCTGAATCCTCTCAATATCATCGAGCGACACCGCCTCGTCGCGCCGGTCGTACAGCTTCGTTGTCTTCACGTCCCGATGCCCGGCGATCTGCGCAGCCCGCTCAACGGTGCCACCGTGCTCGAGGAAGTTCGTGATCCCGGTCGCGCGCCACGTGTGGTTGCAAAGCCGTGACCACTCGGGCTTCTCGGCTTTCCGTGCGCGCCGCTTCACCATCGCAAGCGCTTCGTTTCGTGTGAGCCTCCGGGTGGGGTGGAGCTCGCGCTTCGGAGTCAGACTCCGAAAGAGCGGCACGCCCGGGGTGTGCCCGGCGATCGCCAAGTACTCGTGCATGTACTCCTCCTGCTTGTGGTGGGCCGGCACCTCGAGCTCCCAGCCGTTTTTCTCGCGCAGATGAAAGTACCAGCGGTTCCCGCGTGGGTAGTAGTCCTCGCCGTTTAGGTTGAGGACCGCCGAGACCCTCCCAAAACTCCGAATGCACGTGCCGATGTACGCGCGGTCGCGAATCCCCGAAAGCGTCGAGGTGTCGATGCTCTCGAGAAACGCAATCGCGTCTTTCTCGCCGAGGTACGGAGTCTTTCCGCGCTGCACCCGATACTTCGGGCGCTTCACCGCGCCGAACGGGTTGGTCTCGACGATCTGTTCGCTGACGAGGAAGTTGTAGAGCTCCGTGAGCGCAGCGAGGTGTTGCTTGACGGTCGGTTTCGACCGCGGCTTGGTCCGGTTTTCGGGAAGGCGAAAGGTCGGAAGCGCGGTCTGTGCGTAGGCCTTCGCAAGGAGTGGTGTCACGAGGTCGATCTCCTCGAGGCCGCGTTCGCGGGCCCAGGCGAAGAACAAAAGACAGTTTCGGAGGTACGCCTCGCGGGTGTGCGGGTTCTCAATGCCGGCAAAGAACTCGAGGAAGGCGAGCGTCGCGGTCCGGCCGGCACGGAGTACCGCGCGCGGCACGGGCATCGTGACCGCGACGTCGGTGCCGGGGAGCTTGTGAGTGACGACGGCGGACTCGTCGGCGCGGGAGAGGGCGAGCGCGTGGGGGTCGGGGTTCGTGTCAGGCTTTGGGGCGGCGGGGAGGTTTTTCTTGGTTGGCATCGGGGGTGGGTCCTTGGGTTTGGGGTGGTACGGCGTTCTAGGTTCGGCGGGAGACGGTGTTTGGGTGGGTCCCCTGCCATGGCCTGTGCGTACACCATAAAGGAGGTTATGGTGTACTCGCAAGGGGCTCCATGGGGCTCGGGCTGGCTGGCGCCAAAGGGTCTCGTGTATTATTCGAGTCGTTGGACCGACTAGCTCACAGAACGTCTCGGGGGTATGCAGGTTGAAACGACGCTCGACTCCAGCAGTCATTGTGGTCGGAAACGCGCATTTGGACATTGCCATCCTGGGAAACACGGTTTGGCCGAAGTACGAGGCTTTGCCGAGGTGGCCTAGGCCAGGCGAGAGTCTCCTGGTAACCCGATACACTGAGGCGACCCTCGGTGGAAACGGGGTCTGTGTCGCCATGGGACTGGCGGCTTTGGGTTGTTCGGTGTGCTTGGTCACAGCAGTCGCGAATGACGACGGAGGTCGGTTCCTTCGCAAGGCCTTGAAACACAAGAGCCTCGATGGCCGACTTGAACTTCGCGCCGTTCAACTCTCGGAGCAGCACAACACCCCCGTCGCTTACTACACGGGAGGTGAAGAACCATCCTTCTTCTGCCTTGTCGGCGCTTCCGTCGAGCTAACGCCGGAAAGAATCCTTGAGGCTTGCGAGCACCGTTTGCACCGAGGCGCGCCGAGAGTCCCGCTACTTGGAGTGGCCGGCTGGGTTGTTGTTGCAGGATTGGGCGTCCTCCCTGGTCTGCATTCAAAGGACTCGATCGACCGGCTTGTCGAAAATGTGCTCTCCGAGGCAAGGCGGGACGGAAGACAACTGTACGTCGCCGTTGACGTGAACCTTCAGCCAGCTTCAGACGACGCGTGGCAGGAGATTCTGAAAGTTCTAGGTCCCTACGTCGACGTATTTGCACCCAATTTTGCTGAGGCGAGGCAGGTTCTTGGAGAACCACGGCGGAAGGCGTTCGAGGAAGAAGCAGGAGCGCGTAGCGAGGAGGCTGTGCTTGAAGAAGCAGCCCTTTTGGCTCGCCGCATACGGAAGGAATTCGCTGTACGGAATGTCGTGGTCGTGAAGTGTCGTGAATACGGCTGTGTCGTAGCAATGGAAGAAGGCGTCTTCCACGTTCCGGCAACCCCGTGTCCGCAGCGGGTCGATTCCGTCGGTGCGGGAGATGCGTGGTTGTCTGGTTTTGTTGCAACAATGGTCGGCGGTGGGTCTGTGTTCCAGCGTGAGGCGGTTTTGCGCGCGTGCCGTGCGGGAAACCAGTGTGCGGCGCTGGCCCTTCGTTTTCGTGGTGCTACAGAGTGGACGCTTCGATACGAGAGTTTGCTGAAGCAGGATGGTCGCTAACATGAGTGCTCCGGAGATTGTTGTGGTAGGCAACGCTACAGTGGACTTCTTCGTCCGGGGTACAGTGTACCCACCTTCCGACGACGGTGCGGGCTGGCCTTCGCCTGGGGCGCGTTTGGTTGTTCTGCCGCGGGCTGTGCAGACGTTCTGGCCTGGAGGGAATGGCGTGAACGTGGCGGCGGGGTTGGCATCCCTCGGCCGGACCGTCCTTCTGATCTGCGGAATGAATCCGAAGGATGTAGCCGGGAAGATGGTTGTAGAGGGCATCGGGCACCTGCCGAGCCTGCAGCTGCAGTGCCTCGCGCGGCCGGGTCAGGAGACTCCAATCTCGTACTGTATTGGAGATGGGGAGGCTGAGCCGAGCTTTTTCTGTCTAGCGGGCGCTTCATGCGCAGTGGACCCGGAGGCGTTGTATGAAGCGCATGCCAGAGGAGTGTTCGCGACCGCCAAGTGGCTAGTGGTGGTGGGACTGGGACTCCTGCCGGGCTTGGATCCGAGACTTCATGAGTTGAGGGAACTGTTCCAGGAACTGAGAGCGAGAGGAACGCGGATCGCCGTTGACGTGAATTTAGTGTGCGGAGGTTCTCCGGAATTCTGGGGGCCGCTGAAGGAGCTCCTCCCGTTCGTCGATGTTGCTACTCCGAATGTAGCGGAAGGCCGGCAGATACTAGGCGCGGCAGCGGCCCGCGAACTCGCTGGTCAGGGGGACCCAGAGGCCAAGAAGCAGCGGATAGGTTGCGAGGCGGCGAAGAATGTCGGCCAGGAACTATCAAGACTACTCCCAGACGGTCTCGCTGTAGTGAAGTGCGACAGGTTGGGGTGCGTTGTTACCGACTCAAGAGAGGGGCTGAGGCAAGAGTACGTCACGGCGAAGAAGAAGAAGGAGGTGAGGGATACTGTTGGTGCCGGGGATGCGTGGTTGGCGGGGTTTCTGAATCATCTGGTGGTCGCGAACGTTGGTGCGGAGTGGCCATGGGAGCAAGTTGTCGCGGCTTGCAAGAGCGGTAATGAAGTCGCTGGTCGATCGCTCGCGTTCCAGGGAGCTACAAGTTGGACAAGGCCAAGCAAGGCATGATAAGGAATAGAGCTAAGGAAGGAACGAAGGCTACTCAAGAGGATAGTGTCAGCGAATGTTCTCGGAAACTAACGCGGACACTGCGTAGTTACCGATTCAAGAGTCCGCCACAAGAGGAAATGGAGAAGGAGTACCACAGGAAGCAGAGCGAGGACGAGCGACGGGAATTCAATCTTACGGTTTCTTTTCCTCGAACCGCCTTAGAGGGTCTTGAGCATGCGGACCTGCCGACCGTGGGGGGATTGTGCCGGGAGGTGGACCAAGCGGTGCGGCAAGCGGGGGAGAAGATGACGGCCGCGCTTCTTGCACCAGTCTGGACAAGGGTCCAGTCGGAGATCGGCGCGATTAGGCCGAGCTTGGATTGGTCATTAACGGAGATCCAGAGTGCTCGTGACCTAGTTGATTCGTTACTCAAGCTGGTGTGTGCGTTCGGCGATCAGAAGCCAGAGGTTCCACGAAGCGCAGGGGTTTTGGCGGACCTTCGTAGAGCGGTGGAGGAACTCATTCGTTCGATAGATTCGAAAGACTATCCGGATGTTCACTCGAAACGGTCGTTGCGAGACAAGCTGAACCCACTACTTGACCTGTGTCACGGCCGCTTGAGGGGCCCAGATGGGTTGCTGTACAAGGTGACAGTGGGCGGCCCGAACTGCTTTCAGTACCGGCTGCCGGCTGGCGGTTCCAGGGGTCGGTTAGAGTTCCACTCTGAGGTCATCGATCCGGTCTAGGATCGTTCTGGTGGTGCCGTCGTGGTGGTGAGGAACTGGGTGAGTCTCGCCACAGTGATTGCTCATGTACTGCATGGCCTTGCCGACAACTCACCCAAGAAGTCGGGGCGAACGGTCGATTCGAGCCTCGGTGGCCAACGCCACAAAAACAACGTAAGTCCTTGCTGGTAAACGCCCTGCGGTCCACTGTGATAATCTGGTTGCAAGCTAGACCGCGAACCGTCTAGACTCGTGAATCTGGACGTCAGAGTCGCTCTAAACCGAATCGAGACGTTCCGTTGCTAGTCACAGGCCGTGTTCGCCACCGTTGTTGGCCGGCGGACAGTAGTCGTATTGCCTTCATCGCCGAAGGCGCAATGAGGAGGAGAATGCGCATGCGTACTGCCCGCCGCTCCGTGCTCTTGTTCTGCAGCTTTCTGCTTCTGAGCGGTCCCGCCCGGGGCCAATCCGCTCCGGCCCCGACTGACCTCGAAGCCGAACTCGAACGCTGGTCCGAAGCGAACCGCGTCGCAGTCTCACTCGAGGACCTGGAGGACTTCACGGCTCGCCTCGAGAACGCGGTCATCATCGGTCAAGGCTCCGACTCGCCGGAGGACCGGAGGTTTTTCATCCGAGAGGTCCGCGAGACGACCCCGCTCATCATCGCCAAGCTTGGCGAGACCGACGGCCGCCTTTCCGATGTGATCGAACAGGGCCGGAAGCTGGTCCTGAGAGTCCTGCAAGAAGGCAATGCGTCGGACGAACGCGCTCGCCAGTGCGAGCAGACAGCTAGGAAGAAGCGCGGCGAGAGGCTCACCCTCGAGAAGCGACACGGAGCCCTGCTAACCGGGTACAAAGCAGATGTCGAGAAGGGGCGCCCCATCGGCTCCGACGTTCTCCTGCAGATCTGTGAGGTCTACCGCGACAGCCAGTTCCTCGAGTCCACAGCGATCGGTGAAGAACTGAAGGCTCAGATGCATCGGCGCTCCGGAGAACAGGGCCAGCGATTGATCGCGGGTTTTCTCGCGACGATGAACGCCAGGGTAGTGGATCAGGTGCAGGTGGTGCGTCTTCAGTCGACGCTGACAAGTGTCGAAATCGTCGCCAAGAGCGCCGCGAACGCGGAGTTCATGATGAGTGCTCTCGACCTCAGGGTCTCCCTTCCTGAGATCGACGCCGACGGCCTACTCGACGCTCTCAGTCAAGCCGCGGACAACAGTGGCCTCCGCCTCGAGGAACGAGCAAGCGTGGTGTCCCAGGCGATGGAGGAGTGGATCGACTCCGTGGTTTCCCGGCGATCGAGCCCGCTGGAGATCGAGCCATGAGCAAGGAGTTCCGCTCCAGTCTCGGCTGGGTCTTGGTGTGGTTGGGTGTTGCTTTCATTGCGATTGCCTTGGTGCCGCGGCTCTTGCGCCCGACCCCGTCATTGAATCAGGCCGTCGAAAAGTCCCGGGCGACCGGCGATCGTCTCCAGGTGGTTCTTGACCGCACCATCATCGAGCTGAAGGGGAGGCCGAAACCAAGATAGCCCCTCTAGAGGTCAGGTCAACAATCATGCGGTTTCGGAGACTTCAATCAGCTTTACGCGGGTTCGGGTCGCTCCTCCTCCTGCCGTTCCGGCGATACGTCGGTCCACTGGAGGTCGAAGCACGCCCGCGCCCGCGTGTTCCAAACAACACGATTGTCGCGGGATCGACCCACGCCAAGGTGCTTGTCGGGCTGACGGATGTAGATTCCTGGACGCTCGCAGACGCGTTCTCGGGCACCCTGATACTCGGCAGCACGGGCTCAGGCAAGAGTACGGGCAGCGGTGCAGCAATCCGTCGCACATTCCTCCGCAGCGGCCTTTCCGGTGTCGTGCTGTGCGTGAAAGGTGACGAACCGGACGAGTGGCAGCGCGCTGCACGTGCCCACGGACGCGAGCACGACATCGTTCTCTTCGGGTTGGGAAGCCAGAAGTCGTTCGACTTCCTCAATTGGGAGTTCAACCGACCCGACGACGGTGCTGGACTCGTTCGCAACGTAGTCTCGCTGCTCTTGGAGGCGGCCTCTGCCGGGTTCGAGCAGGTGAGTCGCACAGACCCCTACTGGGATCAGGCGCTCTATGAGGTCGTTTCGAGTGCGGTCTGTCTTCTCGCGGCGGCGACCCATGACCGCGACTCTGGAAGTGCCGACATATCCCTGGCGGGGCTCCTCTCGATCATCCGCTCGGCACCAACCACTCGCCAGGAGGTCTCTTCGCGAGGTTGGCGTGAGGGGTCAGCCTGCTGGAGCTACATGCAGAGTGCCCACCGGAATTCTTCCTTCCTCCCAGCGGGTCTTCTTCATGACGTAAAGCGGGCGGTGGAGTTCTTCCTCCATGACTACGCGTCGCTCAATTCGCGTACCCGGTCGGTGATCTCGAGCTCCTTTACGGCCAAGATCGCCCCCCTACTCCAATCTCCCGTGGCAAACTTGCTTACGGGGCCGAGCGATCCCACGGTTCTTCCTGATGTGCTTGAGCGCGGCAAGATCCTCGTCCTGAATTTCCCCGTGAAGGTTCTCGGACCAACAGGCAGCCTCATCCAGTCTTTGCTGAAGACGCTCGTGCAACGGTGGATCGAACGTCGTACCAGTTCGTCGCCGGTGTTCTTGTGGGCCGACGAAGCGCAGCACTTTCTGTCTAAACAAGATCCTATGTTCCTTGCGACGGCGAGATCGAAGCGCGCGGCGACCGTGTACTTGACTCAGTCGATCTCCAGCGTCTACGCCGCGTTCGGTGGTGACGAGGCCGCGGCGGACGCGCTTCTCTCGAACCTCAACACCAAGATCTTTCACCAACAGTCGGATCCGGTCACGAATGAGTACGCCGAGCGGTTGTTTGGCCGCCACGACAAGAGTTCGATGCCGGCGAACAGCATGGACCTCTCCTTGGGCGCGATCAGCATTCGTTCTGATTCTCACGAGCCCAGTGTTGTACCGGCATCGTCGTTCACGACGCTCCAGCGTGGTGGTCCACCGACACTCCTGACCGAGGCGTACGTCTTTGCCGCCCGACGGTGGAACTCTACGGGAACGAATGCCTTGCTTGTCCAGTTCGCGCAAGACTTCTCCGAGATAAGGGTATCTCGATGAAACCGCTCATCATTGAGTGGCCCTGCAGCGGGCGTCCGTACTTTCGCACGATACGCGCCCTGGCGTACCGGCGTTTGCGAAGCTGTTGGGTCCGGCGTCTGTGGTTCCTCGGCCTCCCCGCGCTCTACGCCACTCAGGTATGGCCAAAGTACCCCCGAGTCGCGGGGCTGGAGGACTGGTTGCCGGTCGTCAAGATCTGCGCGACGGGCTATTTGGCGTACTGGTTCTCGACGATTGCGGAGCGGCAGATGACGTGGGGCGTTCGTGGAGTGTTCAACGGGATCCGAAGGGCCAGAGGTCTCTGTCGTTCATGGCGCAGCGCGATGCGAGTCGCGGAGGAGCTCTACCTTGCCTTCGAGCGGTGGCTCCATGCACAGGTGCAGAATCCCCATTCGGCAAGGAGGCTCTCTGCCGACGAGCTCGCTCGGCGGGTACCGCAGCTGCCGGCACTCTTGTGGCGGGGCCAGCCTCTAGGGAACCAACCCGCTCTCCCCCGGGTCGATACGTCGCATCTCACGAGCGAACAGGTCGACACGCTAGTGCGCGGGATGGTGGCTCGCGCCGCTGCGGAGATCACGCTCCTTGGCGGGCGTCAGGTAGTCGGGACGACCTGGATTACCGGGGCGCCCGCCGTGGTTGCGCTAGCCCAGCCATTTCGTTCTGTCGTTGTGGTCGTGACTGCGCGTTTCCTCCGCCACGGCAATGCCGTGGGCGTGGCGTGCACGGGCCAGTACATGGAGTGGTGGCCATGGGGCAGGACATCTAATGGTCTGTTCTACCGTGGTGACCGGTGGCGGTATCGATGGACACGCGAACCAGACTACGGTCTGCAGGGGCTACTGCGTGCAGGGTTTCTCTCGCTACTCGTGTGGTTTGTTGTGGAAGCGGTTCGGCAGCAATACCCGCAGACGCCAGAGTGGAAGACCCTCGCCGAGTGGATTTGGCTCGGTTCCGCCGCATTAGCGGTCCTGTCCGGTCTCTTTTCTTGGCACTCTCGAAAGGGCGCCATCCACGCAATGCAGTACCGGGATCCGGCGGCCGGGGACTCTACGGATCTGGTCGAACTGGACCGCTTTCGGGCTCAACACGGAAAGGAGGTGTGGCTTTCCGACGAGAGCGTCGACGTCCTGCGCATCTACTACCAAAGCGCAGTCGCGGCGGTGGCTCGAGTGCTGACCTAGGAGACGCACACACCTCTGCCGTTGATTCGTTCACCATCAGCAAGAACTACGAAAAGGAGGCGCTCGATGAACCTCAAGACCGTTACCGTGAAGGCAATGCCCCGCGCTGCGAAACACTGCGGCGCGGAGCTCGGCGCCGCGCCCGAACTTGCGCTGAGCACGGGGCATACCGCGACGCTGGAGGCCCGCGAGAGGTATCAACGACGACGCACGGGCCCGCTGCGCGATATCCTCGAGAAACTCGAGATCCTAGTTCTCATTCCCGAAGAGGTGAGCCGTTACAAAGCCGGTGTCGTAGCCAAGAGCACCCGTCGGTTCCGTCGGCACGAGGCCCGGGTGCGAAGCTTCGAGCGACGTCTGGATGGTCGGGGACTGCTGCGCGCCGGCAATCGAACATCCCTGTGGCCTGTCGCCGTGGCCAGCGTGCTCGTCGGTCTCGCGGTCAGCGCACCGTCGTTCGCGCGGTACGTCCCGGAACTGACACGTCAGGCGTTCCTCCTCGGGAACTACGGTGTCTTCCTCGGTGTGCCGATCCTCGCCGTCCTCGTGACGCGCGTCCTCTATCGTCGCTGGAGGACGCGCACCGTCGGCCTGCGCACGGAGAAGGCTAAGGAGCGGTTCCTCGATCTCCAAGAAGCCAACGCGCGCCTCGGGTGGAAGCGGGTGCCGCTAGAGGGGTTCCCTCACCCCCTCCCCGAGCGTGTGGCGCTCACCGCGGTGAGACTCATGGAACATCGCGACCGAGTGCCGGACCTCGAGCTCTTTGTCGAAGAGACGACTCCCGTGGAGGTGGTCGAATTGAATACCAGGGCGTGGACCCCCCCACCTCCCCGTTCCCCGTCCTATCCCGATCCGTTTCTCATCGCGCGAAGTGGCTATGAAGAGTTCTACGTCGCGGTCTGGGACGAGTCGGATCCGGAGCTGGGGTTCTTGGATGAGTTCTGGGACGACCGTCGAGTTGACCCGTAGGGCGATTCATGCACAGACGGCACCTGGGGTACGGTCGCTAGAAGTTGACTCCCAGGTGCCGAGGTCGCGAACAAGGGAATGCCAGAGGGAAGAGAAGACAAGAGATGACTGAGAAACGCCCTCGAACCTCGTGGGAATTGTTGACCACCGCTCCCACCTCGACAGCGTTCGTCGAGGGATTCGACCACGTGCCGCGGCTCACCGTGACGTTGGGGAAGACTCGAGCCTCGTTTCCCTACAATCGGCTCGCGAAGCTCACCTACCGCCCGGCTAACAAAGAGCCGCCGAACGTTATCGAGACTGTGGAGCTCCTGTTCGACGGACAACCGCCATTGTGGATCGATGGACAGAACCTGATGCCCCTGTTCGAATTACTCTCCCGCCATTCTGTGGAGTCGGTCGCTCCGGGAGGCGTGCCAGGTGGCGATCATCCGGTCGTCCTAACGTGTGAGTTCGTGGCGCCCGACGGACCGGCCCGGGAAGGTCTGTTGCTCATTAGCCCCGTGTGAGTGGGCCTGTGAAGGCTCCGGTTGACCAGTTACTACCGCAGTGGTCGGAAGGTAGGCGGACGCAACAGATGGCACCTTTCGTTCGTACACGCACCTTCGTTGCCACTCCTGCGAGCAGCCTGTATGAGCCGGCGGAACTGATCGCACCTCGCTGACAGGAGTAGGATCAAACCGTTATGAAGACACCACTTGTAACCGCCGCCGGGTTGGGTCTAGGTCTAGGATCCCACTCGACCCGTAGAGCAGGTGCTACGAGTGACCCGAGGCAGCATTCCCCGCGAGGACTACCATGACTTCGCCGCGACAAAAGGACCTCTCTGCGGCTCTGAGTGAGGAGTGCACGCGGCTCTGTGGGGAGACATACAGCATCGCGTTGACCGACGGCGACGAACGGGAACCGCAGGTGCTGTGGCAATGGGGTTGGGGGATACGCGTCTCGTGGAACGGCGCGAATCATCGCCAGCCAGGAGTGCGAGAGGAGCATGTGGGGACGGCGGCGGAGACGAAGGCGTTGGTCCAGAGAAAAGCCAACGCCTATGCCAGCGGTGACTACCCCTTGTTCTTCCAGCGCCTACAGGCGCTGTTGCCGAAGTCCCCGAGGGAACATTTGGCCACCGGTAGCATCGTACTCGGTGACTCCGGAACAGTGTATGTGGGCACAGATCATTGCGGCGCTTGTCGCGGCCGTGGTGAGGCCACTGTCACAACGTTGAAGCTGATTCACGTCGGCCTCAACCGCGAGGGCAAGTCACGGATGGAGATGATGCCGGTCACGGAGACCATCAGGTGCAGTCGCTGCAATGGCCGCGGATGGTGGACCCAGAGTTACTACATCTCCGCGCTCGGGGTGCGGACGGTTCCGGTCTTCTGGGTTGGGACGGACGCACCCAAGTGGGTGGGCAACTTCCTGAAGTCGACGCCGTGCGAGGAATCCAGTTGTTTCCTTCGCGACTGCGAGCCCGCTCAGCCCCAGAACGGTTCAGCCAGCCGGTCTCTCATGTTCGCCATGAGCTCTACTTTGCCTTGCGGTGCTTACCGAGCGACCACCCAAAGAAGCTCGACAACAATCCTCACCCTTGGTGATCCTGCCAGAGTGATTGACGCGGGAGCGCTACTAGACCCCCAAGTGATGGCGCTAGGGCGAAGCCTCTCGGGCGGCACTTTCCTGGAGAAGAGCGCGGCGCTGAAGACTCCCATCGTGGACGTCTTGTTGCGTGCGCACGACGCAAAGGCGGAGGATCCGCTCCGGCGCCGCAACTATCTCTCCGTGGAAGCTCTGTCCGGCGTTACCAGTGCCTACGAGGTGCTCGTCGCCACGCTGAAGAGACAGTACCGTTCCCAGTTCTGGCGACATTGCGCCTGGCTCTTCCCGGGTACATTGACCCTCCTGCTTTTTCTGGCGGCACTGGTCGATGTCGCGTATCCGACCTTTGCTTGGCATGGCGGAGTTCTGCTAGCCTGGTTCAAGGAACCGCGGGTGCTCCGGGCATTGGCGGAACCCTACCTCAACATGCCCAACGCGGTAGTGGCGGCGGTTCTTGTGGTGGTGT
Source organism: Dehalococcoidia bacterium (assembly GCA_050247055.1). Classification (GTDB taxonomy): domain Bacteria; phylum Chloroflexota; class Dehalococcoidia; order Tepidiformales; family Tepidiformaceae; genus Amarobacter. The sequence goes on along the minus strand of JBFWUX010000008.1, from coordinate 7,455 downwards.
TCCTCACCGGGCTTCTCAAGGTCTTTTGGCGACCGCGCTTGGGGTTGTGGGCTTCCATTGGACTCACGGTCTTTGTCATCGTGCCTGCGCTCAGCCTGTACACCCTGGGCATGACACCGCTCGTAACAACACTCGCACACACCGAGCCGCTCGACTTATCGCAGGGTTGGGTCTCCTTTCACGTGCGGGATCTGTGGACCGTTCTGCCAGAACTATCCCTCACGGCTTTGCTCGTCACATTCGTGGTGGGTCTCCGAGTGGCCTGGGGTGCTGCGCGAAGGGCTGTAACGAAGTACGGCTCAGAAACGTTGCTTCGGCGGCTACGACTAATCTAATCTAGTCTATAGTCTAGTTAGTGCAAGACGGGCACCCACTTGTCGACGAACCACGGCCTTGTCAGCGACGCCTCTGCGGCAGTCCGGTCCCGTCGAATCCAATGCAATACAAGAAGTGCATTGAGATCAGTAAAAAATGGTTTCTGGATCTGCAGACTTGCGATCGTGTGTCCGTGTATCGTAGGCGAGGTCTTGATGACGCCGGAGTCCCACCATTCGAGGAAGGCGCGGCGAAAGTCGTCCTCCTCGAAGCTGCCGATTTTGCGGGCCGTCCTGCACGCCTGGCCGTAAGGGAAATCGTAGCAGGCCCAGAGTCGTCTCGCGATTTCAGCTTCGCTTGGAAACTTTCGCATCCACAAAGGCAACAGTCTGTTCCGCCACACGGCGCGCATCAAGCTCGCGAGGGTGCTCGCTATACTCGTCCCAGTCACGTTGTGGGCTGTGCTGCTCATACCGTGGATCATCAGGTGCTGGACCCCATTCTTCCACAGTTCGGGCCGATACGCCAGCGAGCTCGGGAACTCGCCCGGTCTCCAGCGCTTCTCGCAGTTCATGCGTGAGCTTGTCTTGCTCCACGTGTCGCAGTTCGTGAGCGACGGCATAAACGGCGTCACGCGGTGAGTCCACGCACAGCACGCGATCCTGGAGCTGAATCGTGTTCGCTTCGGGGTCGCGCCTTGCAGTCCAGCCACCTCCCGTTTCTTCGATGAGCGTCTTGTAATCGGCTCCAGACAGGCCCACCTCAGCCCGCTGCGGCGGGAATGCGGCGAGCTTTTGGCGTGGTAGCTCTCTGGCTTCTGTAAACCGGTCGGCCACCTCCTGAAGTTTTGCCACGCGGTCGGCCACAAACCGGTTATCACGCCACCACTGTTGGTCGAGGCCCACCCGCTCAAACTCATTGCTGAGTGCCAGTGCCGAACCTCGGGCGTCGGCAGTGCTGCGTTGCGGGTCCTCGGAACTTGATATTCGGGTCCCGGCGCGTTCGTGCGCAACGAGTCTCTCGTGGTGCGCTCGGAGCTCTTCGATCGGGCGACTCTGCGCGCCATCGTCTCGGTCACGGTCTTGCACAACGCACTCCGTTCGCCACTCCGAGAAGCCTTGCTGATCATTGTGCGGTCACGAGCCGCCGTGATATGGTCACGGTCGTGACGAGCCTACCCTCACTCGCTTCCAACCTCGGGCCGAGTCCTACACCCAGTGTAGTGGACCATTCTCGGCCGCTCTTTCGGTTCTCCGTCGCCGTTGGCGACGAGATGTGGATCTGCTACCCGTACACCCTGATGGGCGAGATCACCTATCGCCACGCAAAAGACGACATGCTGGAGACGATTGAGATCTGCCTCTGTGGCGGCAAGCGCCTGCAGATTCGTGGCGTTGGTCTTCTGCGGGTGTTTAAGGGGCTCTCACAGCACACCGTCGAGGAGCTGCGGGTCGGCGTCGGAGCACCCCCGTCGAAGCTACCGACGGTCCTTTCTCTGGAGCTCATCCACGACTCCCCTGAACCTACGCACGGCCACAGCGAGGCCCAGACCCCGTCCACCCGAAAACCGCTCCGTAACATCGACGAGCTCTACATTCCCTCCATGTGACCATGACTCAAGCGGCTCAGTGTTCTCGCTCCCGTGCCCCACGCTTCGCTTCGCTCTGCCCGATGGAGAATGGATCCTCGCTTCGGGGCGCCCGGCCGCCATGGCGGTACTCCTCAACAACGCTCAGCGAGAAGACGGCGAGGTCCTTCACGCGGTGGTTCCCGAGCGCTGCGTGGTAATCGACCCCCGCGCCCGGCGGGGGCTCGGCGAAGGCCCACTCGGCTACCGTCGCTGCTGAGATACCACGAAGGTCTGGCTCACGCCTCTCCGCTTGGGCCGCTCGTTGCTCCGCCACCATGGCTTCTTGCAAGTGGCTGCGCATCTGCCAGGCAAACTGGTGCACGGCATCCACCGTGTTGGGTTCTGTGAAGAGGTTCCTCTGCAGGTGCGGTCGGTTCTCGACCGCGTGAGTGCGCTCCATGCTAAGCGGGTCGACGTTCTGCGCGGGCCCCACTTGGCCCAGCCGAGCATTGCCGGCGCTGATTCGCTCAGCACCGAGAGCACAGACATCGACCGGTTGCAGCCGGAACTTCTCGGTGAACCGGTCCGCTCCAGCTTGAAACGCGGTGAGCCGCTGCGGGTCGGGGGTGAGCTCGTCGGACGTCTCCCGCTTCGCGTCCCGCAGCGCGGCAAGCGGCGCCGCGAGATCCTCAATGCCACGAGAGGCATCTTCCAGGCGACGGGCTCGATCGGCCGAGGTCGTGAGCGTATCGAGAGGATTCGGCGAAGACCGTGGCACCGCTCGGGGTCGCTCTGGGGTAGACACCTGCGGTCCACGCTCCTTCTCGCACCAGCGCCGCTCTTCGTGTAGATCCATTGTCTCCGTCTTACTCTGTAGCTCCTGTGGGGCTCCCTTTGGGAGCAACAAGGGCCCGAACTGGGAGTCTGCCCCAAAGGATAATCTCGTAGGCTCCCGCGGGTTTCTGTGAGGAGACCACGGCATAGCGAATGCTCACGGGACCATGAAACGACTGCCGCTCTGCGTGGGCATCCAGAATCTCCAGGAGTGGACCCAAGTCATGCTCCTCACGGATATAGACTTCGATGTCATGCGTCTCTTCAACGTAGCAGCTGTCGAGCATCTTAAACACGACACCGCGAACGAGCTTCCTCCCAACTCGTTGGAACGCTTCGGTGTCGTGGGCATCGAGCTGGATTGCAGGCGCATTGTTGCGGGGGTCGATACCACTGTCTTTTGGACCAAGTCCGGGAAAGTATCGCGCCATTGTCGGCGCCGGGAGCAACTTACGGAGGATTTTCGCTCTCTCGCTCTTGCGAGCTCCTCTGTCGTGTTCGTTCCCGGCCCGTTTCGGGTCAAGACTCCGCAGGACGCGATCGGGGATGCCCTCGGCTCTCACGTCCAACGGGTCAAGGCAAAGCCCAAAGATCTGCAGGATCCGCTTTTCATCCACGCCGAGACTGGCGTTACACTCTCTGCACGCCGGGAAATGCCACTTCTCGAGTTGTGCTGGTGTGCTGTCGGGATACCACGACCTCGGAATCAGGTGATCGTCGGTGATATCAGTCACAAATCGTAGACAATGAACGCAGCGGCCCTCTTTCTTGCGTTTCTTCTTTGGCAAGGGCCAGCCCTCTTCTCATCCAACAGTGGAAGGTTTCGCCTCACTCTCAAGGCTCTCTCTCGCGCTCCTCGCGCGGCCGCGCCAGCACCATCTCATACCCTCGCGCGGGCCCGCGCAAACGCTCTTCTACCCGGTGCGCGATCTCCTTCTGCCGACTTCGGCTCATCTCCCAGCAGAGCTCGCTGAGGTCCTCCCCCACCGCCGCCTCGGTGGCAAAGATCTTCGTCTGCTCGCGTGCGCGCGACGCCTGGACGTACGTGAGTTCTCGGTCCTGCATGGACCCACCGGCTAGCACCCACGCGCGGTCGACGGTCGCCCCTTGGGCCTTGTGAGTCGTGCCCGAGTACCCGAGCTGAAAGTCGGGCACCGCTACCGGGTCGACCGTGACCCGGAGCGGCTCCGAGCCGGAGTTCACGGTCCGGTCGAGCCTCAGGGTCAGAAACGAGCGCCCCCCCACCGTGTCGAAGCTCTCGATGGTGCCGAAGTCCCCGTTGACGACCCCGACCCCTCGGTGGTTCTTGGTAAAGAGCACTCGATCTCCACCGAAGAACCGCTCTTCTCCCTTGAAGCAGCAAACCTTCTCGTCGAGCTCGCCGAGCTCGAGGCGCCGCTCCTGGACCTGCCCGTTGATCGCCCTCACCTCGGCCTTCGTCCCCGCCAGGATGAGCGACTCCTTCAGGTCGTCGCTCCGCTCCTTCTCCCACGAGTCGAGGAGCGCTGTAATGGCCTTCGCCCGGGTCGGCGCCACCTCGAGGCAGCCATGCTCGGCATACAGGCTCAAAGCACCTTGCGCGTCCCCGTTGGCAAAGAGATGGACAGCGTCCCGGGCCCACTCCTCGCGTTGACGCCGAATCTCGGTGAGCTCCTTCGCGCCCACCGTTTCGGTGATGGTGCGAAACGGCGCACCCGCATCGACACTCTGCAGTTGGTCCGGGTCCCCAACAAGCACCACCTTCGAGCCAGCATTCCGCGCCTCTCGCAGAATCCGTTCCATCGCACGGGTGTCGACCATGCCCGACTCGTCGACGACCAGTACCGTGTTCGCTCCCAGCGCGCGGGGTCTCTTCTCCTCGGGCCCATCCCAATCTCTTGCCTTCCCTTGGTCGAGGAGGAGCTTTGCGATGGTGGAGCTCTCGATCCCCGTTCCAGCTGCAAGCTCCTCCTTGGCTCGTGCGGAGATCGCCGCGCCGCGCACCTCAAACCCCTCGCTCTCCCAGGCCTCCCGCGCCGCCCGAAAGAGGGTCGTCTTCCCGGTGCCCGCCATGCCAATCACGCACTGAACCGAGCCCGGTCCCCGGGTGACCTGCTCGAGGGCCTCGCGTTGCTCGTGCCCGAGGGAGGGGTACCTCTCGAGGACTCTTCGGAGGTGCTCCGGCGCGACTGGGTGGTCGTTCTCACCACGGGAGGCGCGGGCAAGCTCGAGCATGCGCTCCTCGCACCGGTAGAGCTCCTCGGTGGTGAACCGTTCATAGCCGCCCTCAACCCCGAGACTCCGCGCAGCCGGTCCGTGCTCGACGCGTCTCACCGAATCGAGGACCTCGTCCAGCCGAAACCCTCGTCCTTCGACTAGCTCGAGCGTCCGGCGAAGGAGAGCGCGTTCGGGGAAGTGACTCTCCTTTTCGCTCACCTGGCCAAGCGCCCGCTCGGTCATGCGGGTGAGCTCCTGGGTCGTGCGAGTTCGGGCGTGAGTCACCGGGAGGGTCTCGGGGTCAAACCCAAACCGCTCCCCCACCGCCTTCCAGGCCGAGAAGAGGTCATTTCGGGCGACGTGTCCCTTCTGGGTGCGGGTTGCGAGCGCAAACGCCTCCGCTGCCCTTGCTCCCTCAGCGCCGGCCTTCTCCATGGCTTCACGAATCTGCTGACTCCTCTTTGAGAACTCCTCCATGAGTTCCTTCAGAACCCCCTTCAACTCGAACCCGTTCTCGGTGCGCTCGGTCGAGTACCCGAGGCCCTCGAGGTGACGGGCGAGCTCGTTTCGGTAGATCGCTCCGCCGACCATCTGGTGCCAGAACAGGTCCCGGCTTCGAAGCGTCCCCCAGCTCCCGTCCTTTCGGAGGGCAAGGTTGAGCACCAAAAGATGGGTGTGAAGCTGAGGGTCCTCGAGGCGACTGGTGCCGTGCTCGAAGGCCGCGAGCACGAGGCCGGCTCGCTCGAGGCCTGCACCGCCTTTGCCCCGCCGGGTGAAGGCTGCGTTCTCTTCGAGGTAGTGCGCTGCGGTCTTCACCGCAGCAAAGTGCGCCGCCTGAATCCGCCGGCGCGCCTCGGGGTCGGTCAGTTGCGACCACAGGGTAGAGACACTTTTGGGGGCGCTGAAGGTCAGGTCCCAGCCCCCTTGCCGGGTTCGTCCGTCCCGGTAGGTCTGGCGTTGAACGAGCGAGCGAGATTCGTCTCGGGGGTCAAGCCCGTCAAAGCATGCCGCGAGGTCGCGCGGCGAGACGGTCCCGGTGAGCCCGAGCTCTGCAGCGCCTCGCCCAAGCCACACTCCGGGGGGTTCGCCGCCTTCGAGGTAGTAGCCCGCGGTGCCGACCAGCCCACTGTAGTACCCGGCCGAAGCGGCGACCGAGACACTGAGCATGGCCCCTCACTCCCCACTCGCGAGGCGGCGCGCGATGATATTGTCACGCACCCACTCGTGCGCTTTGGCCGGCTCGACTCCCATGCCGTTCACCAAAACCGTCTCGAGCACGAGGGCGAAGACCCTTCGCACCTCATCGAGTTCGCGGCGGAGATGTTGGAGCTCCAGAAGAACCTGATGCCGGTCACGGTCCTGAACGGAGTCGATGACGCGCTCGCGGGCGAGCGTTCCGATGCTCTTGGCATGGAGTTCGGCTTCGGCCTGAAGCCGTGCGTGCACCGCGTGCGGGAGGCGGAAACTCACCGCGTTCGTGTGCGGAGAGCGCCTTCGCCGCCCCCTCGGGCCCTTCAAAGTGGTTGTTGTCATGGTACTTGTCCTTCTAAGTGGTTGGCATCATTGTGTTTATTCTGCGTTTCTTACGGTTTCTTGTCAACACAATGTCTACTTTGTCAACATCATGATATTTCAGAGCTTGTAGAGTCGATATCCGCATTTCTGTCTGCACAAAGGTGCATGGGGTGTGCAGAGATTTAGGGGCTGAAGAAGACCGAGCCCGGGAGCTTAGAAACTTGGGTCCGAGTGGGTGACAAGCGATGTGGCGAAGCGAGGTGAGCCGCGTGTCAGTACCTCGGGAGCGACAGCTTGAGAGACGTCGTCGTCGGGGCCGCGAGTGAGTCAGGGTGAGCTGCAGCGAAGGGGGCTGAGGTTGCCGGGGTCCGGGTCCCGGGTGGCTTCGCCCCCCCCTTCGGCTCCGGGGGAGGGGGGGACGCGCGCAGCGCGTGGGGGTGGGGTTGGGGCTGGGGGGCCCCTCTTCTCCCTCTCCGGGGGCCTTCTAGCCAAGCCCCAGTGACGGGCTCGCCCGGCACGGGCTTGCGGCCCCCTCCCCTTCCGTCCCGGCTCTTCGTTTCTGCCGTCTCGTCCGTCGCCGTCGGGGTCTCACCCACCCGGGCCCCGACGACGCGGCGAACGGCTCCCAACCTGCCGGATTGGACCTGAGTCCCTGAGGGGTCTTCTCCTAGCGCTCGAAGTCTTCTCTTCCCCGAGGAGGTTCCCGCGTTGGCTCGCGGCTGACCTCTCGCTCGGGGCCCCGGGGTTTCGATTCTTGCGGAGGACCACTCAGCTCGAGCGCGAACGCAGGTGGATTGAGGATTCGGATTTGCGGCGCGAGCTCGAGAAGCCGTTTGGCCTCCTCGGGGTGACTCTTGTCGAAGTGAAGAAAACGGTTCTCCCACGTGACGAGGCGGTCGGCCTTTGCGGCAATGACCAAGTCGAAGAGGTGGTCGTCCTTGGAGTGAGCGGGAATCGTGAAGGCCTTGGGCACGGGTTCGACCCAATGGGAGAGCCCGCGAGCCCATTCACAAAACTGCTCGGCC
>JBFWUX010000007.1:0-236634 GCA_050247055.1 Dehalococcoidia bacterium | reverse complement strand
CGTCGTCGTAGAGGCTCATCACCATGTCGAGCGCCCGCATCAGGCGAGGGTCGCGCTTGTCGAGGCCCTCTGCTTCGGCCGGGCGATGGGTCTGCATCCACATCAGCAGGCCGGCGGCGCCGCTCTTATCGGTGATCGCCACTCCCGGCGGCCGGTTGAGCAGGCGGGTCGTGTCGAACGGGTTGTAGATCTCCTCGTCCTTGATCATTCCGTCGGCGTGGATGCCGGCACGGGTGACGTTGAAGTTCGAGCCCACGAACGGCAGCCGCTGGTCCACAACCTCGCCGATTTCGCGGTAGTAGTCGGCGATTTCGCTGATGACCGTGGTGTCGATGCCGTGCGCGTCACCGGTCAGGCCGATGAGCCAGAAGACCAGCGCCTCGATCGGCGTGTTGCCGCTGCGCTCGCCGATGCCGAGGAGCGTGCCGTTGTTCGAGCTCGCGCCGTACAGCCACGCCGAAACGGCGTTCGGGATGATCGCATTGAGGTCGTTCTGGCCGTGGAACTCGAGCGATTCGCTCGGCACGCCGCCTTCCGTCTTGAGGAGGTGGGTGAGCCGCGGGATACCTCGCGGCAGCGCCACGTGCGGGTCGCTCACGCCGACGCCCATCGTGTCCGGGTAGCGGACCTTCACCTGGATGCCGGCCTGCTTGCCGCGCTCCATCAGGGTCTGAACGAACGGAAGGACCACGTTGTAGAAGTCGGCGCGCGTGCTGTCTTCGATGTGGCAGCGCGGCGTGATGCCGTCCGCAAGGGCGGCATCGACCACCTGGAGGTAGCTCTTCATCACGTCTTCGCGGTTCGAATTCAGCTTCTTGAAGATGTGGTAGTCGGAGATCGAGGTGAGGATTCCGGTCTCCTTGAGGCCGGCGCTCTTCACCAGCTGGTAGTCGGCCAGCGTGCCGCGAATCCAACCGGTGATTTCCGGGAACCGGAAGCCCAGTTCCTGGCAGCGTTCGACCGCTTCGCGGTCCTTCTTTGTATACAGGAAGAACTCGGACTGGCGGATCATGCCCTTCGAACCGCCGAGGCGGTTCAGGAGCGAATAGAGGTGGACGATCTGGTCCGGCGAATAAGGAGCGCGGCTCTGTTGGCCATCTCGGAACGTTGTGTCGGTGATCCAGATGTCGTGGTCAGGGTCGAGGGGCACAGGCTCCTTGTGGAACTGCACCATCGGCGGGAGGGTATAGGGAAACTGGTCACGGAAGTAATCGGGGCCAGTGGTAGATTCGTGGTTGCTTGGGTTTGCGTAGGTAAGCCAGGAAGAAGCCATCTCGGCGGTCTCCGTCTTTGTGTGTTTCTCATTGTATACAATCACATTTCACCCGGCCCGTGCTACGCCGAATTCGAAATATCTCGACTTCGAGGTATAGGTCACGCCGGGGATGTCGAATTCGGCGAGACTCACCCATCATCAGCTAGATTCCCTGGCCCTGGCCCTGGGTCCGGTTCCCCGTTCCCGGTTCCCAGTTCCCGGTCTAAACTCGCCGCCACTATGAGTGAATCCGAACAGCTAGTCATCGAAGAGCGGCGCGGAGGTGTCCTCTGCATCGCCCTCAACCGGCCCGAACGCCACCATGCCCTGAACAACGCCCTCAGCGACGCTATCAGCGAGTCGCTCGAACGCGCTGCCGCCGACCCTGAAGTCGCCTGCATCATCCTCACCGGCACCGGCGAGAAGGCCTTCTGCGCCGGCGGCGACATGCTCGAAATGAGCGGCGTTGAGCAGGGTCAGGCCGCGAAGTCGCGCGGCGCAGGCGGGCTCTTCGGCGCGATCTCGCGTATGAGCGTGCCGGTCATCGCCGCGGTCAATGGCTATTGTTTCGGCGGCGGCGCGCGTCTCGCCATCGGTTGCGATATCCGCATCGCCTCGACCAACGCGAGCTTCCGCCTGCCCGGCTCCGAATATGGCCTCGTGGTCGCGGCGGCCTCGCTCCCCCGCCTCGTCGGCGCCGCCCGAGCGAAAGAGTTGATCTTCACGGCGCGGAAGTTCGGCGCGCAGGAAGCGTTCGATTACGGACTCGTCACCTCGCTCCACGAACCGGGCGAACTGATGGACGCCGCCTGGGCCATGGGCGAAACCATCGCCGGCATGTCGCGCTCGGCAGTCGCCGAAGCCAAGCGGGTTATCGATACTGCCACGCTCTCCGACGAAGCGCGCCACATGGAAGACGATGCGAACAAGCGCCTCCGCGGCAGCCCCGAACAGGTCGACCGCTTCCGCAACGCCACGCGAAAGGTCACGGGGAGATAGCCATGGCCGGACCACTCGATGGCATCAAGGTTCTCGACTTCACCTGGGCGCTCGCCGGGCCGTACGGCGTGATGATCCTCAGCGACCTCGGCGCCGAGGTCTGGAAAGTCGAGACAGCCCACCAGAACGAGACACGCCGCGGCGCGGGGCCGTACGTCCACGGCGTGAGCACCTACTTCTTCTCGGTCAACCGCGGAAAGAAAAGCATCATGCTGGACCTGAAGACACCGGAGGCGAAGGAAATCATCTACAGGCTCGTCGAGCAGGTGGATGTCCTCACGGAGAACTTCTCGCCAGGGACCATGGAAGGCCTCGGCTTCGGCTACGAGAAGATGAGCGAGATCAACCCACGGCTGGTATACGCGTCCACCTCAGGCTTCGGGCAGACGGGGCCATACCGCAGGCGCGGGGCGGTCGATGCCATCGTCCAGGGCATGGGCGGCGTGATGAGCATGACCGGCCACGAAGGCGGCATGCCCGCGCGCGCCGGCTACTCGATCGGAGACATGGGCGCCGGGATGTACACGGCAATCGGCGTGCTTTCGGCGCTGGTAGAACGCGACCGCTCCGGGATGGGCCAGCACGTGGACGTCGCCATGCTCGATGCGCAGGTCGCGCTCATGGAGAACGCCATGGTCCGTTACACCTCCACCGGCGAAATCCAGGGCCCCGTGGGCCTTCGCCACCCGCTGAGCACCCCCCACCAGGCGTTTCCGGTGAAAGACGGTTGGGTCGTGGTCGCGAACGTGAAAGACCACAACTGGGACATCTTCTGCGCGACCATCGGCTGCGATGAACTGGCCACCGATGAGCGCTTCAAAACGAACCCCGGCCGCACAAAGAACTACGACGTCCTCGAGCCCATTCTCTTCGAAGCGTTTCGCCAGAAGACCAAGGCTGAATGGCAGGAGCTGCTCAGCCCGTTTGCGCTCATCGGCCCGATGAACCGGGTGGACGAAGTGGCCGCCGACCCTCAGGTGGCCGCCCGCGAGATGCTCGTCGACCTGCCAACCTGGACTGGCGGCAGCCTCCGCGTCGCGAACACGCCGGTCAAGCACTCCCGCACACGCGGCGGCGCCACTCGCGGGGCGGCAAAACCGGGCCAGCACAACGCCGAGATACTCGCGGCAGCCGGCTACAACGACGAGGAGATCGCGAAGCTGATCGAATCCGGCGCGGTCGGGACCTTCCAGGAGTGAGGTATTATCCAGGCAACCCGTCAGGCGGAAGGGGGAGGTTCGGATGAGCGCGAACACGAGTGACCACAGCGGGGCCCTCCAGCCTTTCACAGCCGACTTCGCCGATGGCGAAGTAGCTTCGCGTCGACGGAACGGCCTCGCTCGCTTCTCCCGCACCGAATGGCTGCTGGTGGCCGCCTTCTTCGGCGCCTGGGCGGCCTACCTCGCCTGGGCATTCCTCTTCTAACTCGAGCGGAGGGCAACCTATGGGACGCGTCGGGCTCTGGACATCGATCCTCTGGCTTCTCGCAGGCATGAGCCTGGCGATGGTGGCTTGCAGCGAACGAGACAAAGTCACTCCAACCCCCTCCGTCTTCCCGGACATCGAAGCGACCTGTACTGCCTCGCCCAAGTCCTGCATGACGTTTGTGGGCCCCTCGTTCTTCCGGGAGATGGGGCGCGCCATGGAGGGCGCCAAAACCTACCGGATCATCGCCGCCCAGGAGAACCTAGTCCTCCCCCGCTGGGGCGGCTCCGATGGAGGCAGCGTCTCCGTCGACCTTGCAGCCGGCACTGCGGTCGCGGACCTTCGCCGCACCGGCGATGGCCAGTACGCCATCGTCCTCAAAGACGGCGAGACCTACTTCAAGCGCGAGACCTGCCCCGATTGGACCAGAATCCAGGACGGCGCCGATGTGCTCGCGCCATTCATCATCATTACCCCCGACGAGTTGTCCCGATCGAAGGGGATCGAAGTGCTGAAATCACAGCCTGGTAGCCCGCTGCTGACGGTGAAAGCCGACCTCGCCGGGCTTGGCGTGGTGACTCTCGAGGTGGATAAAACGACCGGCCTCCCCTTCCGCATCAGCTCAGATGAGCTCACGAACAACGGCAAGTCGCTCGCCTGGACGTTCTCAGATTGGGGCGCGAGCGTAAATGTCCCGAAGGTGTCAACGGACCGGGTTGGCGGCCCCGGGGGCAATCCCTGCTGACGGCCCGGCAGAAGGCCCGACTTGCCGCATCCTATATGCTGATCTCATGAATAGCGGCGCAGGAATGCCACAAACGCCCCTCATCACCGAGGTCGTAACGTCCGAATTGGTCGACACCGAAGTTGCCGAGCGACGCCAGGTGGGATTGACGGCAGTCTCCCGATGGGAGGTTCTCCTCGTCGCGGCGCTGGGGCTCGCGTGGGCCGGCTGGTTCATCTGGGGTTTGGTCTCGTAGTCGTCGCGTTGGTTAATCAGTAATGGACACAGCCGAGCGCCGCTCCTACTCCTGGCTCGGGCTCATCTTTGGACCGCTCTTCGTCCTCGGCGGATTCATCGCCGCCTTCACCATCGAAGGGGCGCTCTTCATCTGGCTTGGCCTGGCGATGCTCGTGGCCGGAATCGGCCTCCGCACACGCTTGCCCCTCCCTGCAGTGCTGGTGGTCGCGACTGCCATCCTTCTTGCCCTGTGCTCGTACACCTTTTTCGTCTACCCGCTCGGCTAGCGGCCTGACCGCCCCACCGCTAGTCTTCCTCGCGTGAGCAGACCAAAGATCCTGGTAACCATGGGCGACCCTTCCGGGGTGGGGCCCGAAGTGACGGCGAAGGCGCTCGCAAAGGACGACGTCCGTGCACTCGCCGAGCTGACCGTCGTCGGCTCGGCGAGAGTGCTGTTCGAAACTTGGCAACGCCTCGGTCTCGCAGGTTCACCGCCGCCCGTTACGGAACTTCCTGGTGTGCCGGACGGCCCGTTCCCGGTGGGCGAGCTCTCAGTTGACTCGGCACGAGCAGCACATGGCTGGATCGAACACGCCGCTCGCCAGTGCATCGCCGGGAGCGTCGACGCGATGGTTACCGCGCCGGTGAACAAGGAAGCATTCCAGCTCGCCGGCATCACGGATACCGGCCACCAGGAGGTGCTGCAGCGCCTCAGCGGCGCGGGCCACGTCGCCACCCTGCTCGCCTCCGGCAATCTGCGCTGCATGCACCTCAGCACACACAAGTCGCTGGCCGAGGCCTGCAAGTACGTGACCCGCGCCAACGTGCTGCGTGCTATCGAGTTGACACACGACCACTTCGTCCGCTGGGGCATGCCCGAACCGCGCATCGCCGTGGCGGCACTCAACCCGCACGCCAGTGACAACGGGCTCATCGGCCGCGAAGAATTGGACGAAATCGCGCCCGCCATCGCCGATGCTGCAGCGAAAGGCATCAAGGCGACCGGTCCGCATCCGGCGGACTCCGTCTTCAACGCGGCTATCGGAGGCAAGTACGACGTTGTCGTCGTGATGTACCACGACCAGGGGCATATCGCGATCAAAGTCCACGGCTTCGAACGCAGCATCACCGTGAACCTCGGCCTGCCCTTCATCCGCACGTCGGTCGACCACGGCACCGCCTTCGATATCGCCGGCAAAGGCATTGCGGATGAGACCAGCATGGTCGAAGCGATCCGCCTTGCCGTGGGACTGATCAACGGCACCGCCTTCGCCTGACGATGTAGGGCATTGTGTAGGGCATGCCCTACGTGGTACCCTACGTTGCGAAAGGAGGTGCCGCGATGGACATGAAAAAGACCAGCGTCTACCTGAGCGAAGAAGACCGCGAGCGCCTCAAACGGCTCGCCGAGCGAAAGGGCGAATCACAGGCCTGGGTGCTGCGCGAAGCGCTGCTCGCCTACGACGCCGCCACGCCCGACAAAAACTACGCCATCTTTAACGCGTTCGAAGGCCTCGACCTCCCCCCACTCCCTGAATTCAAGTCGGCTCAGGAGTACAACGATTGGCTCGAGGAATCGATGCGTGAAGGTCTCCTGGAAGAGTACCAACAGCAACTCGAAGACATGAAGGACTGGAAGCGTTGAGGCTCGTGATGGACTCTGGTCCATTACTCGCAATGGCCGAGCCCAACCACGCGGACAAGGACGCGGTCTTTCGAGTTCTCAATCTTGAGAGGGAAGTTCCGTTGCTTTCGCTAGCCAACGCTGCCGAGGTTGATAACTACATGCAGAAGCGGGCGGGTCCGCAGGGCAATCTGTCGCTTCTTTCGGATCTCGCAAACGGCCGGTTCGAAGTCCCCTGCTTGGAGCTTGCCGACTTTCGAATGATCGAGGCGCTCAACGACCGCTATCGCGACCTCGGGGTTGGTCTTTCAGACTTGTCGACAGTCGTCATCGCGTTCAAGTTCAAAACAACCCGCCTCCTCACCTTCGACCAGCGCCATTTCCGCCTCATCCGCCCGCTCCAGGGCGGGGCGTTCACACTGCTTCCCTTCGACGAAGATATCGAGCCCTGACCTGCTACAATCGATAGCAATGCACACGAATTTCGTGCTGCCGGTGAGAACAACCCCGCGTCCATCACGCGGGGCTGCCATTTAGCGCCTTTCCCAACCACCGCTTTCCCGTTTACCACCGCCCGATACCCTTGTGAGGAAAGGTTTCCTGCGCCATGCCGACTGACCGCGTCCAGCTTTATGACACCACCCTTCGTGACGGTTCCCAGATGGAGGGCATCTCCCTTTCCGTCGAAGACAAGATCCGGATCACGCGAAAGCTCGACGAACTCGGACTGGAATGGGTGGAGGGCGGCTTTCCCGGTTCCAACCCGAAGGACGCCGAGTACTTCCGGCGCCTCCGCTCGGTCGAACTGAAGAACGCGAAGGTCAGCGCCTTCGGCGGCACACGCAAACCGAACATCACTTGCGAAACCGACTCCAACATCCAGAGCCTCGTGGCGGCTGAGACGCCCGGCATCACGCTCGTCGGCAAGGCGAGTATGTACCAGGTCCGCGAGATCCTGGAGACCAGCGCAGAAGAAAACCTCGCGATGATCGCCGATACCCTTGGCTACTTCAAAAAGCTTGGGAAGACGGTCTTCTTCGATGCGGAGCACTTCTTCGATGGCTTCGCGATGGACCCGGACTACTCGCTCCAGTGCCTGGCCACGGCTGCACGCGCCGGCGCCGATGCGCTCGTGCTGTGCGATACCAACGGAGGCATGACCACCCACGCGATGCTCAAAGCCATCGAAGAGGCGCAGGCTCGCGTGCGCGATGTCCGCCTTGGGATTCACTGCCACAACGACGCCGGCCTTGCGGTCGCGAACTCGATGGCGGCAGTGGAAGCCGGCGTCTGGCAGGTCCAGGGCTGTGTGAACGGCTACGGCGAGCGCTGTGGCAACGCCGATATCCTCACGATACTCGCGAACCTGAAGCTCAAGATGGGCCTCAACGTGGTCGAGGACGAGCAACTCGCTCGCCTCACGGAAGTCTCCAACTACGTCTCGGAACTCGCCAATCTCGTACCGAACGCCGGAGCCCCGTACGTCGGCGCGTCGGCGTTCGCGCACAAGGCCGGCTACCACGTCGCCGGCATCATGAAGGACGAACGGGCCTACCAGCACATCGACCCCGGACTCGTCGGCAACTCCTCGCGAGTGTTGGTCAGCGAACTCTCCGGCCAGCGCAACTTGCTGATGAAGCTCGAAGAACTGGGCATCGACTACCCGCTCACGCAGGACGAGATTCGCGCGCTCCTCGAAGTGGTGAAGGAAAAAGAGAGCCAGGGCTTCCAGTACGAAGGCGCCGAAGCAAGCTTCGCGCTCCTCGTGCGGCGTTCCCTTCCCGGCTACCGCGCCCCGTGGGAGCTCGAGGACTTCGTCATCGTCGAGCGCCGCCGCCGCAGCCAGTTCGGCGAATCCCTGAACGAGATGCTCGCCGAAGCAATGGTGAAGATCGTCATCGATGGCCAACTGCAGCACACGGCCCACGAGGGCAATGGCCCGGTGAACGCCCTCGACGGCGCCGTCCGGAAAGCGCTCGTACAGGTCTATCCGCAGCTCGAAAACGTGAAACTCGTGGACTACAAGGTCCGCATCCTGGATTCGCAGGCGGCGACTGGCGCGAAGACCCGAGTCCTCATCGAGAGCACGAACGGCTCGACCTACTGGACCACCGTCGGCTCCTCGACCGACATCATTGAAGCCAGCTGGCTTGCACTCGCCGACGCCCTCGAATTCGCCCTAACCGCCGAGTAATCTCGCAACTCGGAACTCGAACTAGACCTTCAGCCAGTAGAGGTGCTTGCCGCGCATCACCTTCGCGAGGCGTCCCTGCTCGAACAGGTACTCAAGGTGCGCGAGCGTCTCGCCGACTGCTGACCGCTGCATGTGCGGCTCGAAATCTGCGAGCGTGCCGGTGGCCCACTTCACGCGGCCGGCGACCTCCCATGCGGTCGAACCACCGCTATCCACGCAACTGACCATCTCGTCCAGCCGGATTTCGTGGTGCTCTTCGATTTCGATGACGCGCTTCTTCAAGTCGTGGATTTCGAATTCGTGCGCCGGCAGAACCACATCGACATCGAGGTCGATCAGCAGGTGGAGCGACCGCATGTAGTCGCCGAGCGGGCTCCCGTGCGTCTGCGCATGGATGGACACGTTCGGGGTAATCGTCGGGAGGATGTGGTCACCGGTGAGGAGGATCTTGCGGTTCGGCTCGTAGAGGCAGATGTGTCCCGGTGAGTGCCCGGGCGTCCAGATGACTTCGAAGTCGAAATCGCCAACCTTGATCGTCTCGCCGCCTTTGACCTGCGTGTCCGGCGGGACCGCTGCGACCATGCCGATCATACCCATCGAACCGCGAGACATGGTTGGCGTGTCCATTGCCGGCACGCCGTTGCTCTCCATGAAGCCGGCCATGTCGTCCATCAGGTTCTTTGGAGCGAAGTAACGGGTCTTAATGACCTCGGCGTCTTTTTCGTGGATCACCAGTTCACAGCTCGAGAGTTGCTTCAGACGCCCGGCCATACCGTAGTGGTCCGGGTGGACGTGGCTGATGACGAGCTTGCTGATGTCGCTCGGGTGGGTGCCGTGCTCCTTCATCCCCTCTTCGAGCGCGGCGTAGGCCGAGTCCGTGTTCCAGCCGCAGTCGAGCAGGACCGTGTCCCCGCCGTCCTTCAGCAGGTACGGGAGCACATAGGGCAGGCCCTTCGTGACCTTCGGGTGCTCTTCGAGCTGGCGCCTCAGCATCTTGGCGTCTTCGAAGGTGAACTGCGGGAATGGCGTGAGTAGCTGGTAGATACCGTCGATGATCTTCATGTACCGGGCACGGCCCCCTCGTGGCTCGCCGTCCGCAGACGGTTGGCGGCTCGCTCGATACTACAGGAACCCACGCTCACCCGCGCCCACGGCTCATCCGACCGCGATCGCTGCTGCCCACAGCAGACCCAGCAGCAGGTGGTAGCGCGCCGTCGCCTTCAATATCGGGTTCAGTTCGCGTCCTGTCGTCCCGCCGAGAATCGGCTGGTAGAGCCGGACCCCGAGAGGCACCGCCACTACCAGGGCCAGCGCAGCCCACGGAGCTCCGGCGATGATTCCGACCGCCATCGCCGCCCAGGCGTCAAACAGCAAAGCCCCGTACCACCAGCGCGTGCCGCGATCACCCATGATCACGCCGAGGGTGGTCTTGCCCGCTCGGCGGTCGGTCTCAATGTCGCGCAGGTTGTTCACCACGAGGATGCACGTAACGGTGCAGGCCACGGGCAGCGAAGCGAGTACCGCGAACCCTGTAACTTCTTTCGCCTGCACGAAGTACGTGCCGATCACGGCTACCAGCCCGAAGAACACGAAGGTGAACAGGTCGCCGAGGGCGTGGTAGCCCACCGGCCAGGGGCCACCGGTGTAGACGATTGCTCCGGCGATGCTCGCCAGGCCAACGGCCACGATGACCCATCCGGCCTCGTACGTGAGGTAGAGTCCGCAGAGGGTGCCAGCCGCGAACGCCAGCCACATTCCCAACTTCATCTGCGCCGGAGTCAGCAGCCCTAAGGCGGTCGCGCGCGGTGGGCCCAGGCGGTCAGCGGTGTCGGCCCCGCGCTCGAAATCGAACACATCATTGGCGAAGTTCGCCCCCACCTGCAGCGCGAGCGCGCCGATGAGGGCTGCCGCCGCTGGCCCGGCCGCGAAGGCGTCGTCGTGGTACGCCGCGGCCGACCCCACCACCACCGGCGCGACCGCAGCCGTCAGTGTCGGTAGCCGCACCGCCATTTTCCACGCGGTGGCCTTCCCTGGAGCAGTCGCAGCCGCCGCTGTCACGATCGGACCGCGCTGATTGCCTGAATGGCGCCCAACATCGGCGTCTTCTTCTGGATTTTTCGGAATCCGGCGTTCATCAGCATCGCCACCAGTTCGTTTTGTTCGGGGAGGTAGACCGCCGACTGCGGAAGATATCGATAAGCCAAGTCTCGGCCAATCCAGCCGCCGAGCCGTGGCACGATTCGGTCGAAGTAGAAACTGTGACCGACGCGGAAAACGGGGTTGCGTGGCCGATCGACTTCGAGGAGCCCGATACGCCCGCCGGGGGCAACCACCCGGCCGAGTTCTTGGAGCACAGGTTCAATCGAGACGAAATTGCGCAGCGCGAAGCCGGAGACGGCGGCAGTGAAACTGCCGTCGGCGAACGGCAGGCGGAGCGCATCGCCCTGCAGCCAGAGTCCAAGCCCTGGTGTCCGCTCGTCCGCAGCCAGCAACATCCCCCGCGAAAAATCGAGACCGACAGTCTCGGCGGCGCGCTTTCGGCAGTGCTCCGCGAAATCGCCCGTGCCGCAGGCAAGATCCAGCACCCGGTCGCCGGGCCCGATCTCGAGCCGCTCGACCAGCTGCCGGCGCCAGCGCTGGTCGGCGCTGAAGGTCATCAGCCGATTCACTCGGTCGTACCGGGGTGCAATGCGGTCGAACATCGCCCGCACGGAAGCAGCTTTTTCCTCGGGCGCGGGAAGCACACTCACAATGCCGACCATCTTCGCTCGCCAACCTGTTACGGGACGTACGGGTGCTGACTTCGCACGATTTTTCTAGTGCGCCGGTTGGACCATCAGGCCGAATTTTCGCCGGGAGTGCATCGCGCGCACGCGGTGTCCGGCTGCCCGGCGCCGGCTCCCTCGGGCGCCGCGCAAAATTCTGTGATTCCCACCACACACAGGGGACAGAATAGGCCTTATTCTTCGCGGACTTCGGTGAATGTGCTCATTCTGTGAGCCCGTTTTCGCCGACGCCACCGGAGGTTCATTCAATGTCCACATGGCTTGAAATTGCCGACGAAATCGGTCCCCAGTTCGCCGCGGGCGTCGCTGAACGCGATGCCAACGACACCTTTGTGGCTGACCACTACCCCATCATGAAGGAGCGAGGGCTCATCTCCGCCCTGGTGCCCGAAGAGTTCGGAGGGGGCGGCGCGAAGTATTCCGAAGTGGCCGCCATGCTCCGCCGCCTCGGCTACTACGACGCCTCGACCGCGCTTGCGCTCTCGATGCACCAGCACCTGGTTGCGGCCCAGGTATTCAACCACTTGCATGGACGCCCCGCTCCGCTGCTTCCCCGAGTCGGCCAGGACAACATGGTGCTGGTCAGCACGGGCGCCCGCGACTGGATGGAATCGAACGGCACGGTCGAGAAGGTCGAAGGCGGATTCCGGGTTTCGGCACAGAAGGCCTTCGCGAGCGGTTCGCCCGCAGGAGCCGTGGCCGTGACCAGCGCACCCTACGACCATCCCACCGATGGCCCTCAGGTCCTCCACTTCGGCGTCCCGCTCAGCGCCGAAGGTGTGTCGCTTGCGGACGACTGGTACGTGCACGGCATGCGCTCAACCGGCTCGCGGACCATCGTTCTGAAGGACGTCTTCGTCCCCGAAGCGACAATTTCACTCGCCCGGCCGCGCAAGGGCTTCGCGCCAATCTTCAACATCGTCATGGGGGTCGCCATGCCCTTCATCACCGGCGTTTATGTCGGAGTTGCGGAGAGGGCCGTCGGGATCGGCATTGAGTTGGCACGCAAGCGAGCGGGCGATCCCATCGTCCAGATGGCCGCGGGCCAGGCGGTGAGCGCGTTGAGAATCGCCCAGACCTGCCACGACGCTATGGTGCGGCTCACCAACGAGTTCGATTTCACACCATCCGAGGCGAACTCGAATGAGGTCCTCATCCTCAAGACCCAGGCCGTGGGCCAGGCGAAGCTAGCAGTGGAGCGGGCAATCGAGGCGAGCGGTGGTTCGGGCTTCTATCGCACGAACGGCCTCGAGCGGCTGCTACGCGATGTCAGCGCGGGCCACTATCACCCGCTGCCGGAGAAGCAGCAGATGATCCTGACCGGCCGCCTGGCCGTCGGCCTGCCTGCGATGGATTAGTTCTCGAGTTCGCGAGCCATCGCCTTCAGCAAGTCCAGGCGCTCCCGGTGCCACTTGCTCGCCAGCCCGCTCGAACTCGGGATCACCCACGGAATTGTCTCGCCGATGCGTTCTGGCTGAGCGCCGTACTCCCGCGCGGCGAGTTCCTTCGCCGCCAGCCCGAGCGCGTGCCGGCCAAAGTGCTGGTAGATCCCGCGCCCGCTGAAGCACGCCACTCGTGGCTGGAACTCCACCAGTTCGGCGTGCAGTCGGAGCGCGCCTTCCGCAATCTCTTCGCGAGTCAGGTGTTCGGCGCGGACGGTTGGCCGGCAACAGAGGTCCGTAAATCCAATCCCGGCTTCCTCCATCAACAGTTGGTCGTCTTCGGGGCGAACCTCCCGCCCGGCGATACCCGATTCGCTCAGCTGCACCCAGAAGCGATTGCCCGAGCGGGCGTAATAGTGCCCCGCCTCGGCCGAGTAGATGGCCGGGTTGTACCCGATGAACACCACCCGCAACCTCGGCCGCAGCAGGTGGGGCAACGTCGGGCCGGCGTATTCCTCGCTCATTCGATCGCGAACCGGACGCGCGGATCGGAGAGGTGGAGCGCCTTCGGCGTCAATGTGTCGGCTTCTTCGGGCGGGAACTCGACGACAAAGTGCAGTTCGATTTCGGTTTCAGTGGCGGCAGGCACGGTTGTGAACGGCTCGCCATTGCTGGTCGCGTCGGCGGCCTGGCGCCACTGATCCAGTTCGTCGAATTCCAACGAGAAGTCGGTCACCTTCGGTTGCCACTCGTCTTCGGAAACAACCACCACCGTGACGAAGTAGTCCTCGCGGCGCATGCCCGCGGCGGCCTCCCCCAGCGGCTCCGATGCCTGCCCGAGGTTGGAGATGCGAATTGCCTTGCCGTCGCCGCGGTAGAACTCGTCGGCCGCGACTTTCGTCTCGCCGTAGTAATGCCGAAGGATCGGCGGCAACGCGTAGACGCCAACCATGATGCCGACGAGCACGCCCAGCACCCCACCCCAGATGAGGCAGCCGGAGCGCTTCGCCTGCTCTTCGGAGGGCTGTTCGATTCTTCGCCGCACTTGCTGGGTCACACACGTATTGAGCAATGAGCCGCGAGCATGAGCAACGCGGAGCCCGCTCGCTCCCCCGTTCCCGTGACTCCCGTACAATCGCGAACAATGGACCGAGAGCAGATTCTCCACGAAGCGAGCGCGATCGCCGCAACCCAGCCCGGTGGCACGCTGGCCACCACCCATGCGGAGGACGGCACCCCTTACGTGACCTTCGTCCTCTGCCACCTGCGCGCGAACGGCGAAGTCCTCTTCGGCAGCAACACCCGCCCGCAGCACGCGCACAACATCGCCGCCACGCCCGAAGTCTCGTTCCTCATCGACAACCGCGAAGTCATCCGCGGCGACTGGACCGCCTTTAACCGCGTCGTCATCGAGGGCCGTGCCCTCGAGGTCGAGAAAGAAGACCCCGAATACTCGACATTGATCGAGGAATTGGGTGCGAAAAACAGCATGGCCGCCGTATTCACGGACCGCGGGACCCTTTTCCGCCTTGTGCCGAGGCGGCTGCTCCTGATGAAAGGCTTCGAACCACAACGCAACGTGGTCGAGTTCGATTAAACCGCGAGCAGCCCCATGGCTCGCGCCACTCCGTCCATCCCGAACCCTGAAATTACCCCGCGGCACACGCCCGAGACCGGCGACTGCGTCTCGCCGTCCCAGCGCACCATGCGGACCTCGATACTGGGCGCACCGCGTTCGCGGATGGCGTTCGCCAGCGAGTCGAGGTCCTCGTTGTCGAGGCCGTCGGTCACGATGACTGCTGGCGCGTCGCTCGCCTTGAGCGAGATGACCGCATCAACCGCGGTGTGGAAATGGACCAGCATCGTTCCGGCAGGCAACGAAGGTGCGGGCAGCGTCTGCGGCACGAGGACGAGGACCGCTGTCACAGGGCCGGGCCAGCGGCATAAATGGGCTCGAATCCCGTGACGCCTTCCTCTGCCAGCTTCCAGACGGCCTCTTCGTTCAGTCCGAGGAGACCCTCGAATACCTCGAAGTTGTGTTCGGCGAAGGTCGGCGCCGCGCGGAAGACGGCCGCCGGCGTCTTCTCGAACCGCCAAGCGTGCCCCGGGAACATTCGCGTCCCGGCTACAGCGTGGCGCACTGGCACGAAATAGCCGCGGTCGTTCAGGTGGTTGTCGGCGAAGATCTCCCAGTTCGCCATCACCGGCGCAGCCGGGACGCCCGCCGCCTGCAACATGTCCGCGGCGGTAAGGTGATTGTGCGTGAGCAGCCACTTGCGCAGGGCCTCTTCACCGTGACCGCCAGTGACCGCCGCCACCCGGTCGGCATCAGCCTGGTCGCGAATGGTAAGCGCGAGCCAGCAATCCGTCCCGGCAGTCGGGAAAGTCCCCTGGAGGATCCAGCCTTCGCCCCATTGTGAGCCCTTCGGCACCGGCACCTCACCGGTGGTCGTGTAGCGAAGGAAATCCTGCGCGAGGAACGGTTCGACGGCTTCCAGCAGTGCCATATCAATCCACTGGCCACGACCTGAGGTTCGGCGCGCGTTCAGGGCCGCCAGGATGGCGACCGTCGCGTGGTTCCCGGAGACCGGGTCGGCGTAGAAACTGCCGGTGCCGAAGAACTTCGTGTCGTCGTAGCCGAGGATGCTGCTCAACCCGCTGGTGGTTTCGATGTTGCTGCCATAGGCGGAGTAATTCCGTTCGGGGCCGGAAGACCCGTAGCCCGAAAGCGAACACATGATGATGCGCGGGTTGGCCGCACTGAGCTGTTCGTACCCCAGCCCCAGCTGGTTCATGACACGCGCTGCGTTGTTCTCGAGGACGACATCGGCCTGCTTCACGAGTTCGAGGAAGACTTCCTTGCCACGTGGCTTCGAGAGGTCGAGGGCGATGCCGCGCTTATTCCGGTTGAGCTTGTTGAAGTAGCCAGAGCGGTGATAGAAGTCGGGCCAGACGTCCTCGCCGGGGTAGATGAGCGCACGCGTCGCCGGCTTGGTTTGCAATTCGACCTTGATGACGTCTGCGCCAAGGTCACCAAAGTGGCGCCCCGCAATCGGCCCTGCCCAGTTCGCGGTCACCTCGATCATGCGCAGACCATCGAGCGCATGCGCCGCGCTGTGCTTGGCGATCTCGGGCTTCGTTTCCGGCCTCGCAGGCAGCGAAATCGACCCGCTGAGGAGCTGGACCGTGTGGGCGCCCAGCTTCGGCGCCCGGCCGGGGTTATCGCATGGGGTGCCGGTCACTTTGTACGGGAATCCCGGGGCGGTGAACTGCTTACCGCCCGCTTCGATCGTGCGGAACCACTCCCGGGCCGCGAGTTGCTCACTGGCGGCGACGTCGGCCATCGTGTTCACGGGCGAAGCCGCGATCCGCAGCTCCTGGCAGAGGTGATATACCTCCTGTTTCGTATGCTTCGAGGTCCACTCTTCGAAGATCGCGAACAGCTCCGGGAAGCGGCCGACCCAGTTGAGCGGCATCGTCAGCGACTCATCCTCAAGCAGGTCGAAGCGCTCCATCAGGATGAAGAGGTTCGGGTAGGGCGCCAGGTTGAACAGGTAGACGAACCCATCGGAACAGCGGGCATACAGACTGCCAGTGCGCTGCTGCACCTTCCCCATATGCGTCCACATCGAAGTCAGCCACGCGTGGTCGTTCAGCGTAGCTTCC
The DNA here is from genome assembly GCA_050247055.1 of Dehalococcoidia bacterium. Lineage (GTDB taxonomy): Bacteria > Chloroflexota > Dehalococcoidia > Tepidiformales > Tepidiformaceae > Amarobacter. The sequence goes on along the minus strand of JBFWUX010000007.1, from coordinate 220,342 downwards.
TGGTGGGAAATCTCGATGCACTGGCCTTCGCCGGTTTCACGCGCGTGCCAGAGCCCTGAGAGCGCCGCGATCCCGGCATGCAGCCCGGCGTGGAACTCCGCCTGGTGGCCGGGCAGCGAGAGCGGTTCGCGCGCCGGGTCGCCGCCGAAGTAGAAGTACCCGCCGGTGGCCCACTCCGTGAACGGGGTCGCCTGCCACGAACTCTTCTCGCCGTTCCGCCCGTATGGGGAGAGAGAAATCACGACGGCCGACGGGTTCGCGGACCGGGCGGTTGCTTCGACCGCCTCAGCCTCCGCGCCGAGCAGGTCGTGAATAACGATGTCGGCGCGGGCGAACAGCCGCGCGAGCTCGGACGAATCCGGGGAAGCGACCACGCTCCGCTTGCCCGCGTTCAGGTAGTTGAAGAACGCGCTCTCGTCACCGACTAGCGGGGCAGCCTTGCGCAGCGGGTCACCACCTCGGGGCTCGACTTTGATCACCATCGCGCCAAGGTCGCTCAGGAGGAGGCCGCAATACGGCCCGGATACGTTCTTCGCGAACTCGAGGACGACGACATCGGAGAGGGCTGGCATGGCGTGGAACGGTAGCAGGATTCGAAGACGAACGCTTCCCTTCGCCATTGACCGCCCCTCGCTCCGGCCCCACGATTCTTAAACACGCGTGACTGAGCCCGACCACCAACGCCACGACCCCATGGCCGCCCTCCGCCAGCGCAACTTCCTCCTGTACTCGATCGGGAGGATCTCCTCCGGCATGGCGATGACCATGCTCAACGCCGCCATTGCCTGGCAGGTTTACGAAATCTCCGGCTCCGCATTCCAACTCGCGATGATCGGCCTCGCGCGATTCGGCCCGGCACTCGGTCTGTCACTCGTCGGCGGCGCGGTCGCGGATGGCCACGACCGCAAGCGGATTGTGATGCTCACTCAGCTCGCCCCGCTCATCACGTCGCTCACGCTTTTCATGGCGACCGTCTCCGACAACGTCGCCCTTCCGATGATCTACGGCCTGGTGTTGTTCATCGCGATCGCGAACTCCTTCGAGAACCCCGCGCGCCAGGCGTTCCTGCCGCAGGTGGTCACGAAAGAGACCTTCGCCAACGCCATCGTGGTGAGTTCGACCCTCCAGTCCTTCGCCTTCGTGACCGGCCCGGCCCTCGGCGGTCTGCTCATCGGCACGATTGGCGTCGATGCCGCCTACGCGGCACACGTTGGGCTGATCGTGATCTCCATCGCCTCGCTGGTCTTCCTGAGGCTCCGAGAGCAGGAAGGCGCCCGTCGCGCTGTCAGCCTTTCGGCGATCAAGGAAGGCGTCCAGTTCGTCTGGAGCCGCCAGGTGCTGCTGGGCGCCATGACGCTGGACATGTTCGCCGTGATTTTCGGCGGGGCCACCGCGCTGCTGCCCATCTACGCCAAAGACATCCTCAAGGTCGGCGGCCTGGGCTACGGCATCCTCTTCGCCTCGCTCGATGCAGGCGCCCTTGTCATGGCCGTCGCCCTCGTCTTCCTGCCCCCGATTCGCCGGGCTGGCCGATCGCTCCTCATCACGGTGGCGCTATTCGGTCTGGGCACGATCGTCTTCGGGCTTTCGCGGAATATCTACCTGTCCGTCGCGACCTACATGTTCATCGGCATGGCCGACCAGGTGAGCGTGGTCCTGCGCCAGACCACGGTCCAACTCAGCACGCCCGACGACCTTCGCGGCCGCGTGAGCAGCGTAAACGGCCTGTTCATTGGCGCATCGAACCAGCTCGGCATGGTCGAATCGGGCCTGGTTGCCGCGGCCACCAACGCGACGTTCGCCGTCGTGAGTGGAGGCGTCGGCTGCCTGGCCGTGGTCGGGTTCGTCACCGCGAAGCTGCCAGGCCTGCGCCGCTACGAAATCGACAGGTCTGCGCCGCATTCGGTGCCCACCGCACCGCTTCGGCCGCTACCGGCAACCGTCGGCGCTGGAGACAGCCCGCCGGCGAAGCCGCTCGCCGACTAAGAGTCCTCCACCGTCCCGGCAGCGCGATGGTATGCGCCGTTGAAAACGCCATAGGCGCCGCAGCGCGTGCAATCCACGTTGTTGCCGTAGCAGCAGAAGGTACGCTCGAAGTTGCCGCCATCTCCCATGTATAGCGGGAGCATGTTGTGACGAAGCCCGCACGTTTCGCCGTGCTCGCCGGTCACTTCCATCGAACGGTCCGACTTCATGAGTTCGAGTGCGCCGATGTTCGTCTTCACGCGGTGCGGGTACTTCTGCTTGATAGCGATGACCTGGTCGATGACCGCGTCGCGATCCCCCAGGTCGGGCCAGCCCAGCCCCGTGTCGTCGTCCACGCTCGGGACGTAGAACGTGAACGCGATACCCGTGACTGGCCAGTCCTTCACTTCCTCAACGAACTCTTCGATCCCGGCCGAGTTCTGCGAAGTCACGGTCATCTGGAGCATGACCGTAGTCCCGTCGTCGGGGTCACGCGCGAAGACCGCTTCCTTCACCTTGTCGAACACGCCTTCGCCGCGGATCGGGTCATTCATCGCCTTCGGCCCGTCGAGCGAAACGGTCACCAGGTGGCCCGGCACCGAAGGAATGCCATAGGTGCCATTCGTAACGATCGACGAGCGCTCGAAGAGCGGCATCGCCTGCATCACCAGGTTCTTCCGGATCATCGGCTCGCCGCCCATGAACAGCATCGACTTGATGTTGTGCTTGTCTCGGAGCTTTTCGAGTTGAGCGAGCATCGTTGCGTCGTTCATCTTGTCTTTCGGCTTGTTCGGGTTGTCTGCCCGGAAGACGAAGCAGTGCGTGCACGAGAGATTACAGACGTTCGTCACGTTCACGAGGGCCCCGGGATACTCTCGCTCGCCGAAATCCGTAGGTTCGCGAATGTCCTCGATCGAGATGATGTTGCTCATGTGCCCCTCCGGCCGCTGTCATCTTCACGATACACCCGGAGAAGCGTCTCGAACGCAAAGGACGCCACGGTCACGAAGCCGGTTCCGATAGAATCTTCGTGTCCTTTGTGCTCTTCGCGTTTTGAATTGTTCGACAGCACAGTCGACGGAACCCACAATCCGCGCATGTCTTACGAACACATCGCCTACGAAGCCACCGACGGCGTCCTCACCATCACGCTCGACCGCCCGGAGCAACTGAACGCTTTCACCGGCACCATGCAGAACGAGCTCATCGATGCGTGCGACCGCGCCGACGCCGATGACAGCATTCGCGCCATCATCGTGACCGGGCGGGGGCGCGGGTTTTGCGCCGGCGCCGATCTTTCCGGCGGCCCAAATACGTTCAACGCAAACTCGCGCGGCCGCGCGACCGATATCAGCGAATACCGGGACGGCGGCGGGCAACTCACGCTGCGCATCTTCGAATTGAAGAAACCGATCATCGCCGCCATCAACGGCCCTGCGGTCGGCGTTGGCATCACGATGACCCTGGCAATGGACGTACGCCTCGCCTCGGAAAATGCTCGCATGGGCTTCGTCTTCGCGAAGCGCGGCATTGTGCCCGAGGCCTGTAGCTCGTGGTTTCTCCCGCGAATCGTCGGCATCTCTCAGGCAATGGAGTGGGTCTCCACTGGCCGCGTCTTCGACGCCCAGGAAGCGCTCGCCGGACGGCTGGTAAAGAGCGTCCACCCCCACGCCGACCTCTTGCCTGCGGCGAACGCACTCGCCCGCGAAATCGCCGACAACACTGCGCCGATCTCCGTGGCCCTCTGCCGCCAGTTAATGTGGCGGGGCCTCGTCGCCGACCACCCAATGCAGGCCCACATGGCCGACTCGCGCGGAATCCTGATGATGGGGCAGCACGAAGACGTCCGCGAAGGCGTCGCCTCGTTCCTGGAGAAACGGAAGCCGAACTTCAAGGGCAGCGTCGCAACCGGCCTGCCCGACCTTTTCCCGTTCTATAGGACGCCGCAGTTCGAGTAGATCTCCTCTCCCAGGTTCCTTCCGGGGAAACAGGAGAGGCTCCCAATGGCGAGAACCCTAGTTCGACCGCTCGTGACCCGGCCCAAACGACCGGTCCATCATCTGCTGCACTTGCTGGTACTGAGCAATCGGGTCTGAGTCCGGCACCATCATCTTCACGAGCCGCACGCCCCAGTAGAACGAGTAGAGGGCATCGCTCAGCCGGTCGATATCGAACGGCGCGAGCCTGTCCCCAAAGTCGCGCCGCATGAGGTAGGCGATGCCCTCGCGCACGCTCAGGTGTTCGTCCTGGAACTGCTTCATCAGGGAATCATCCCCGGTGCGCACCGCGATAAGCGCCTGTTCAAGGAACATCTGCGTATCGATCGACTCGTCAGGCTTGTCGATTTCGGCGAAAGTCATCGCCGCCAGCTCGGTGAACGAAGTTTCGAGCGCGGCCGGGTTGGACCACGCCTTCTTAATCGCCTCGGCCGATTCGTTCATGCAGCCGCTGGCGAGCTGCTCTTTGTTTTCGAAATACCGGTAGATGGCTCCCGGCGAGATTCCCGCCTCCGATGCGATCTCCGCCATCGTCGCGGCGGCTATCCCCTTCTGCGAGAAAATCTTCGTCGCAGCGGCAAGGATGCTCTGCCGGCGGGCTTCAAGGTGGGCATCGGAAACGCGGGCCATGACGTTAGTTCGCCTCGGTCTTCAAAGTCGGAAGCATGTGCAGTCTACCCTTAACGGCCTTGAGTGCACGCTCCAGGCTGTCCAGCCGGCTCAGTTCAGCCCATTCCATCCGGTGGTTGATGGTGTGGCTCGCAACGCGAAGGTCGGCGTTTCGTGCGTTGATCAGTTCTTCGAACATTGTCCTTCTCCTCAAGGTGAATGAATAACCATTCACTGAATGAATAGTCGTTCACTTTGGCTGGGAAGTCAATACCCCTCGCCAGAGTTCTTTGTGATCTTCACCACACGTCCACCTGCCGAGGTCGCCCGCCCGTTTCCCCTTTGCGATCCGGCCGGCCAATCTCCAAAATCAACCATCTGTTTCGCCGGAGGCCTGCCATGCCCGCACTCGATGGCGTCAAAGTGCTCGACCTTACCCAGTACGAAGCTGGGACCACATCCACCCAGTACCTCGCCTGGTTCGGCGCCGATATCTACAAGGTCGAACGCCCCGGCGTCGGCGACCCCGGGCGTCACGTCGCCGGCAGCGACACCGACTCCTTCTACTTCCTCAGCTTCAACAACAATAAGAAGAGCGTCTCCATCGCCCTCGACACACCCCAGGGCCGCGAACTCTTCCTGAAACTCGTCACGAAGGTCGATGCCGTCGTCGAGAACTTCACCCTCGGCACCATGGAAAAGCTCGGCCTCGGCTACGAAGTCCTCAAAGCCACCAACCCGGCCATCATCTACGCCACCATCAAGGGCTTCGGCACCACCGGTCCGTACAGCGGATTCAAATGCTTCGATATGGTTGCTCAGGCGGCCGGGGGCTCCTTCAGCGTCACCGGGACTCCCGAGGGCCCGCCAATGCGTCCCGGCGCCACCTTCGGTGATACCGGCTCCGGTGTGCACACGGCCCTGGGCATCCTCGCCGCGTACATCCAGCGCCAGCGCACCGGCAAAGGCCAGATGGTCGAGATCTCGATGCAAGAGATCATCGCCAACTTCATGCGCGAACCCATGTCCCAGCGCCAATGGCGCGCGAACCCCATCGCTCGCCGTGGCAACCGCACCGTCGTGCCTACCGACCTCTTCCCCTGCGCCGGCGGTGGCCCCAACGACTACATGTACATCTTCACCGCAACCAGCCGCATGTGGGATGCCCTCACCATCGCCATCGGCAAGCCCGAACTCGGCGTCGATGAGCGTTTCCTCACCGTTCGCGACCGCAACCAGAACGGCGACATCCTCTGGGAAGAGGTCGCCGAATGGACCCGCCAGCACAACAAGTTCGAAGCCATGGAAATCCTCGCCGCGGCCGGGGTGCCCTGTAGCGCCATCTACGACACCGCCGACATCCTCGATGACCGCCACCTCAAGGCGCGCGACATGATCAAGACGATCCACCACCCGGAAGTCGGCGATTTCCAATTGCTGGCCCCACCCGTGCACCTCTCTGAGTCGGTCGTCGAACTCGTCCCGGCCCCGCTCCTCGGCGAGCACACCGCCACCGTGCTGGCCGCCGAACTCGGCATGAGTCAATCGGAGATTGAGTCGCTTGGCGCATCCGGCATCCTCGGCCTGAGGACCATGGCGGGCGTCTAATCTCGGCGGCGCCTGCACGATCCGCCCGGTTTTGCAATCATTCCCCGGTGACCGAGTTTCTCGCCGGCAAGCTCCTCCTTGCGAGCCTGCGCATCACCGAGCCCACGTTCTTTCGCACGGTGGTCCTCATGTGCGCGCACGATGAGAACGGCGCCCTCGGCGTTGTCATCAACCGCCCATTAAAGTCGGAAGCCGTCGCCAGCCACCTGCCCCAGTTCGAAGACCTCGCCCGTAACCCGGGCTGCATCTTCCATGGCGGCCCGGTCGAATCCACCGCGGCCCTCGCCCTCGGGCGCTGGAAACCCGTCCTCGATATCCCCACTCCGAAGCTCGTAGTCGGCCGCACCGGCCTCCTCGATCTCTCCACCCCGGCATCCGAACTCGCGCCAAACCTCGAGGAAGTGCGCCTCTTCGCTGGCTATGCCGGGTGGTCCGGTGGGCAGCTCGAGGGCGAACTGCAGGAAGAATCCTGGTTCGTGGTTGACGCCCTCGAAGAGGACATCTTCAGCAACGAGCCGGAGCAACTCTGGCGCAACATCCTCCGCCGCCAGGAGGGCAAGCTCGCCATGTTCGCCTGGGCCCCGAAAGACCCCGCCGTCAACTAATTTCTGCGACGTCCGCTCGCGCGCTGCGCTAGACTCCTCCCACTTTCCGGAGGCAACCCATGGCTTACACCAACGTCATCGAAGAGCAGCGCGGTTCGGTCACCATCCTCACCCTCAACCGCCCCGAGCGACTCAACGCCTGGAACAACGAGATGATGTTCGAACTCAAGGATGCGGTCACGAAGGCCAACGCCGACCCGGCTGTCCGCGCCATCGTCTTCACAGGCGCCGGCCGCGCGTACTGCTCCGGCGCCGATATCGGCGGCTGGGCGCAGCAGATCCAGAGCGGCGGCGGTCAGCAGGGCTCCGCCACGGCCGGCGAGGACAACTGGCTCGCCTTCCTCCGCCGCATGCCCAAGCCCACTATCGCCGCGGTCAACGGCGTCTCGGTCGGTGTCGGTGTCACGCACATCCTTCCCATGGATGTCCGCATCGCCAGCGAAAACGCCCGCTTCGGCTTCGCCTTTGTGAAGATGGCACTCGTGCCCGAGCTCGCGAGCTCCTACTTCCTCCCCCAGCTGGTCGGCCTCGGTCGCGCGAAAGAGTGGTGCCTCACGGCCCGCATGGTCCCGGCAGAAGAGGCGCAGCAGGCCGGTCTCGTCAGCGAAGTCGTCGCCCACGACAAACTCATCGACCGTGCGGTCGAAATCGGTGAAATGATCGGCGCTCACGCTCCCGCTGCGGTTGCGCGCGTGAAACAGGTCTTTGAACAAAACGCCACCGATTCCGACATCCAGTCGGTCCTCCTCCGCGAAAACGCACAGAACGCCGCTGCCCGCCTCGAAACCGACCACAAGGAAGCGGTCGCCGCGTTTATGGAGAAGCGGCCACCCGTCTTCAATCGGTAGCGCCCCCGCCTCGAACTACGGTTCCCGATTGAACGGTGGCGTCATTCCCGGCGCCACCTCCACCTCGAACGCGTTCAGCGTCATCGAAACCAGCGTGTAGTAACCGATGACCGCCATGATCTCCATCAGCCCACGTTCCCCGAACATCTCCACCGCCCTCCGGTACAGTTCTATGGGCAGCCGGTGCTGCGTTTGCATCTCCATGCAGACTTCATAGATCAGTTCGTCTTCCGGCCTGCCCGAAGGTTTCCGGCCCACGTACACGTCGTCGAGCACCGATTGCGCCACGCCGTATTCCACGGCGCGGGGCGCATGCGCGGCCCACTCAACGTTTGCTTCCCAGAATCGCCCGCAGATGGATATCGCCAGTTCCACCAGTCCCCGGTCGACTGATGTCCGTTCCCAGAGCATCCCGCCGAGCCCGCGTAGCCGGTGCGAAAGCTCCGGGTTCAGTAGCCACGGGTCGAACGGCCCGCCGAGCGAACCATCTGGCCGGGCCTGCCGCGTTCGCGTGAAACTCTCGTATTCGGCTTTCTCCTGGTCGTTGAACGCCCTGGGATCGCGAAGGGTTTGACGGGTCAAAATGGCCTCCATGAAGGTTAGGGTTCCGCATTGTATCTCGCGGAGATAGTTCGATAACCATGTATCAACGGTTTGCGCAGACCGTTTCGATGCCTACACTCCGCCGCATGAAAAAGCCGCTTCTTTTCGCCGTCGTCCTTGCAGCCCTCCTTGCAGCATGCGGAGGTGGCGGTGGCGATTCGAAGTCTGATGTCCCGGGCGCCCGCGCCAGCGTCGATACCGCCGGCACCGCCGCCATGGCCGGCGCGCTCATCGAAGAGCTCAACACAATGAAGACCTGCTATGCGGACCAGGTCGCTGGTAAGGGCGATTGCGGCATCGTCCTCCTCCAGGATCCGGTCACCCGTATCTGCTCCGGCGTCCGCACCGGTACGCCCGACCCAACCTACCCCACGGCCGACCTCACGAAGTTCACCCCTACCTGCGACGACTGGGCCTCCGCGCTCGGCCTCGATGCAGCTGGAAAAGTCGATTTGCTCACGAAGATGGCGACGAACCTCGAAGCCCTGAAGTAGTTCAGAGCTGCTTGAGCAGCCGCTTCGGCGCAGTCATCTGGTAGCTCTCGGCTATCAGCCCGCGCAGCTCGTCCCAGTCGATTCCCGGCAGGTCGGTTCGAACCCCGACCCACCCACGATGCCCGACGTACGGCGGCACGAAGAACGTCTCCGGGTGCGCATCGACAAGAATCGCCTGCGCGCCCGGCTGCGCTTTGAACCACACAACGTCGCGCTGCTCTTCCATCATCGCGAAGATCTTCCCGTTCACCCGCCACGTCGGCTTGGTGTGCCCGCCGAACTCCTGCTCATGCGCTTCCGGAAAGGCCATGCACAACCCACGCAAGCGTTCGGTAATCGTGGTTGTCACTCGTCCGCCGCCGGAGTCATCACGTTCCACCGGTGTCCAAATGGATCGCGCAGCCAGCCCCCGCGCCCAACCGGCGAATCCTTCAACGGCCGGTCTACTGTCGCGCCCGCCGCCACCGCCTGTGCGAATGTCGTATCGACATCCGGCACGGAAAGAACGAACCCCACCGTGCTCCCTCCGAGCGAAGCCGGCGCAATCGCCCCATACTCCCGGAACTCATCCGAGATATAGAGCGTCGTCTCGCCAATCCGAATCTCGGAGTGGCCCAGGCGTCCGTCCGGCTCCGGCCAGCGCCCGACTTCTTCGGCGCCGAACGCCGCGCCGTAGAACACAATCGCGTCTGATGCGCCAGCGCAGGTGAGATAGGCAGTCACGTTGATCAAGGTGCACCCCGCTTCCTTGTGCAATCCTAGCCAGCCGGTGTAACGCCGGTCTTGTACGAATTTTCCGGCACCGCCACCCCTGGGTCCTCGTCCAGGACACCACCGCTCCGCGGGATCAGCCGGGCGTAGTGTTGCGTCGGTGTGCACCCGGCGAATTCCCGGAATTCCCGCGCAAAGTGAGCCTGGTCGTAATACCCGCACTCCGCTGCAATATCCGCGAAGCACGGCGTCGCCTCGGGCGTCAGCATCTTCACTGCCCGGTCGAAGCGAATGATCCGCGCCACCTGCTTCGGCGCCAACCCGACCTCCCGCCGGAAGCCATCGATCAATTGCCGAGGGCTCCATCCCAACCGTTCGCGCAACTCCGATATCGAGACCAATCCGTGCTCCGCCTCCAGCCGCGAGGCCGCCCACGCCACGCCCTCGGACATGCGCGGGGCAACCGCCAGCCGCGCGAGGATCGCGTCCTCCACCAGTTCGAACTTCGTTTCCCAGTCCGGCACGCATTCCAGCCGGTCCACCAGGACACGGCCTTCGAATCCGCAGAAATCTTCGTACTCCACAACGCGGTCGGTCATTTCGTGCGCAGGGATGCCCGTGAACAGAAAAGCCCCCAGCGGCGTGAAATCCACCTGGATCCCGCCGCCCAGCCCGGAACTCTCGGTAACCACATACGAAGTTGTGAGCCCGGAGAAGAATGCGTGATACGAATTCAACCGCTCCGGTGTCCCCGGCTCGCTCACGTTCAGCCGGTTCCCAATGTTGATAATGAGGACCGCTCCCATGTACGGCACTTCACGCCGGCGCGTGAATGTCGTCCGCTCCCACCACCCGCTCATCCGCCGCACATACGGCGCCAGCCGAGCGTCTGGCGTGCGGTGCACCGCCTCCCAGTCGCCAAATTCCGAGCTGTGAACAACCACCAGCGCGTCTGCCGCCATTCACAAAGCATCCGCTTCCCGCCACCCTCCTGACAACCCCGCCACTGACACCGTGGTGACAGCAATCCCTACCGCTCCACCAGCCCATGGGAAACTGCATACGCCGTCGCTTCCGAACGATTCCTGAAGCCCGCCTTCCGATACAGGTTCTCCAGGTGGCGCTCCACGGTCCGCGGGCTCAACACCAGCGACTCGGCCATCTCCCGGTTGCTGAGGCCCTTCGCCAGCAGCTTGAGGATATCGACCTCGCGGCCAGTCAGATTCACCTCGGGGGATGCGGCCGCGACAGGCTCGTCCACGGGCGAATCCATCGCCGCCGCCACCACCGCTTCCACCTTCGGCGCCGCGAAATCGATGATCGTGTCCACCAGTTCGGCAATGTGGTCGGCGAGCGTCTTGGGGAAAATCACCATGCTTGCGCCCGGCGCGCTTGCCGCTGCCAGCCGCGCCGACTGCTCCGAGGCGTAGTAGTTCGTTTCCGAGTGCAACACGAGCGTCTCGCAGGCCACGCGTTCCAGCGCCGGGACGATGTCCTCCTGCATGATCGCGTCGCCGTAGCGGATAGCCATCTCCTGGGTCACCGTCGACCGTACCAGCCGTGCGTAGCCCTTCGCGAACGGCGTGTCGTACCCGAACGACGAGGCGCCGATGTTCTCCGTGAACATTTCCCAATCCCGGCGCATCAGCGACCCCAGCGTATTCAGGCGCGGGATCGAATTCTCCTCGGAGAAGCGCGGCGTCCAGTTAATCAGCACCAGGTGCGAAACCAGGTTCGGATACGCGGCAGCGAACGTCGCCGCCAGGTTCCCGCCGCCCTCGATCCCCACCAGCGCCAATCGCTCGAAGCCATTTCGCTCGGCAACCGCCTTCAGGTCCTGCATTCGCGTCTCAACGGAGATGTCGTCGATGTCGCGGTCCGAAAGCCCCAGCCCGCGGCAATCGAAGCGCACAACCCGGAAGTGCTCGCCGAGGCGGCCGTAAACGTACCGCTGCGGGAAGTCCCATTCGAGCTGCACATGGCTCGCGAGGAAGTGCGGCAGCCACAGCAGCGGATATCCATCCCCGGTCGATGTGTACGCGATCCGCACACCGTCATCGGTGGTGGCGAACTGCACTCGGGGCGCGCTCATCGGTCCCGCCACTGCGGGTTGGGTGAGATCACCCATGCATTTGTGCGAATTGGGTCACACAGCGCCGGCCCCTGTGGGTAGTCCTCCGGAAGTTCGCCCAGCGGCAATCCGAGACGATCTCTGGGTGCCAGGGAGGCATGAAGGACATCGACCGATGCCCGGCGGGCTCCCTGGCCGAACCCAACGCCTAATCGCGGTTGGTCCGCGCTCAGAGGGAGTCTCACCACCATGAACCGTTCGCTCAATCCAGGGTTCCTTTCGAGGCCAGCCCCATGGCTCACCGCGGCCATTCTACTGCTGGTCGCCGCCGCCCTGTCGTTAGTCGGCGCCCGCCAGGCCGCCTCCGCTCAGACCGTTTCGGCCGACTTCGCCCCGGCCTCGACATCGAGCCACTCACAATCCTGTTACGAATGGGAAGCCGGCAAACAGGCCCTTGGCGGAGCTGTGGCTCGCTGCGAAGGCGCCGGCGAAGTCATTTACCAGTTCACACCCTCCGGCATTCCGGCGAATGCCACGAACATCAAGTACTCCGCACTGTTCCTTGGTCATTCCGGCGGCGGACCCGGCGAAATCGATGTCTCGATTACATCTGCCGGTGGCTCCTTCACCATCGGAAACTTCCTCCCCCTCAGCACCACCGAACAATGGAAGTCGACCATTTCCAACACCTGGGGCGCCAGCTGGACGCCATCAACCGATGTCCAGGTCCGCATGAAGTGGAAGAGCGGCGAGAAGATCTACTGGGACGGCCTCGTTGTAACCGTCAACTACACCGTCCCGGACCATGCCAACCTTGGAATCACCGCCACCGGCCCCACCGACGTCCTCCAGGGCCAGTCAATTGCCTACACGCTCACCATCCACAACGCCGGACCCGATGCGGCGCCCGATTCGAATCTCAACATCACTCTGCCCTCCGGCATCGTCGCCCTCAACGCCTCCGGGTGTGTCACGGGCGGCATCCCAGCCTGTGACCTCGGCACCATCAACGCGGGCGCCAGCAAGACGGTCACGGTCAACGCGCTCGCGGCGCTCAACGCCACGGGCTCGAAGACAGCGACCTTCACGGTCTCCACCTCGGCTATCGACCAGCTCTTCCTGAACAACACCGCCCAGCACGCGCTGACCGTCTATCCGAAGCGCACCTTCAACATCTGCAAGGTCTGGGAAGACAACAACGACGGCGTCACAGAAGCGGCCAAGACCTTCACCTTCCGCGTCCACCACACCAGCGGCCGCCCCTCCTTCGACGTGGAGCGAACGATCTCCGAAGGTTCGAGCATCTGCGGGACGGTTTCGACCTTCGATGAGAACCTCACCATCGAGGAGCTCCCTACGCCCGGCTGGGCCAACGCCTCCGGCTATCCGAAGTGGGAGTACGCCGGCGGCCCGAATGGCACCGGCATGGGCCCCATGGCTTTCCCGAAGGGCATGACCGGGATCACCTTCACCAACCGGGCGGCCCTCGATGGCGGCGAGGACCCAGAAGCAGCGGCACGCCCCATCCATGTCTGCAAGGTCCTCGAAGACAACCTCGACTCCGTCGACGACTCCGCATCGTTTAGGTTCGAACTTCACGCCGGCGGCGCGCAGCAGCCCTTCGCGGCGCTCGATTTAGTGGCGGTCGAAGCTGGCGGCGCATCCTGCGGCGATATCTACCCCGCCGACTACGGTGTGAGTGAATTCAGCGATTTCACCGTCGAAGAAGTCCTTACGGCGAACCCCTTCTGGGTCTCCGAAGCAGGCTATCCGGCGCATCTCGACGGCCTTTCCAACGCGCAGGTCCAAGCCGGCGCGACCGCCCACGCCAGCATTCTGCTCGATGAGGACAGCACCTCCGTGACCTTCTGGAACAAGTACCAGCGCCGTCACGAACTCGAACTCTGCAAGCAACTCCTTGATAACGGCGATGGAGTGAATGACTCCGGTGCGTTCCAGTTCGAATACCACTGGACCGGCAATCCGGTCGCCTTTGGGGCGACCTCGATTACGGTCACTGAGGGCGATCCAGTCCCAACCTGTCAGACCTACGTGTTCGAGCTCGAAGTCGCGCCGTTCTCGCTCCCGGCCGATGTCACCGTCGTCGAACTCCCACAGCCCGGCTTCACCAGTGCGGCTGGATACCCCACCTGGACCGACGCTTCGCAGGCCCCCTTCGCCCTTCCCGCCAGGGCCGTCTACTATCAGGACCTCGGCCCGTGGCATCGGAACATCACCTTCATTAACAAAGCCACTGCCTCCCAGCAGTCGCCCACTCCGACGCCACCACCGGCCACTCCGACTCCGTCGTCTACCCAGCCCGCACCTGGCTCGACCCCGACGCCGCCAACCGCAACCCCACCGGCCGATTCGACCAGCACCCCTTCCGCGACTTCCACCCCGGTGATCCCGGCCCCGACCGTCGAGACACCTGCGCCCGAGGGCAACCCCGGCGGCCCGGCCGAATCAACGCCCGCCGAGGAACCAGTTCCGCCGTCTGCGACGCCGTCCGCTCCCGATCAGCCTCAGCCCATCGAAAGCAGCTCGAATGGCCCGGTGCAGGCCAGCCCCACGCCGGTCGCCCCCAGCACCGGCACCACCGCTGGCGTTCCCGCCGCAGGCGCAGGTCTTTCGAACTCGCTCGGGCTGCTCGGTCTTGCACTGATGGCCGCGGCCATCGGTGTCGGCCTCAAGCGAAAGGAAGTGCGCCAAACCAATCAGCACCGCTCCACGCGGTGACGTTCCAGGCGGAGCCGGGGTGCCACATCTGCTCCCGTGGCATCCGGCTCCAATCCAATCGGTCTGCGCGAACTCTGCTCCTCCCGTCGCGTCGACCAAACTGCCGGACAGGCTCCTGCGGCGTTCTGCTCCCTTGCCGCACGGAGCCTGTTCGGCGTTTCTTCGCGCCCGGGAAAGTCGGCGTTAAGCATTCGTGTCCACTTTCCACGCGAATCGAATACTCGACGTAAAGGTGAATACGACGCATCGACTGATTCCATTGGACGCAACACATGCGCGGTCGCACGGTGGATACAGAGGAGTTCTTAACAATGGACTATTTCGCACTTGCCGATGCGATCTATAGCGACCGAAGGATCGACGATAAGGTCGCCTTCTTTCGCGAACAGTGGTACCAGTTCCGTGCCATGGACCGCCTGGAAAAGAAGCTCAGCCTGGCCCGAAACCGCCTGGGCGTCGCTCGCCCGCGTGCCGAAGTGCAGCGCATCGATGCGCCGAACCGCACCTTCTAGTCGCGCGACTGGTTGAAGTTCGGCTGCCGCTTTTCCAGGAAGGCAGTAACTGCCTCCGAGTGGTCCGGCAGCCGCCGCGCGATCTGATCGCGCAGGCCTTCGCGCTCCATCACGGCCTCAAGGTCGGGATCCATCGGGTTCTTTCGCAGCAGTTCCTTGATCATCATCACGGCCCTGGTGGGGTTGTCCGCGATTTCCCGGGCCTTCGCCAGCGCCGTCTCAAACAGGTCGTCCGGCTCCACCACCGCAGAAACCAGGCCAATCCGCAGGGCCTCGTCGGCCGGCACCATCCGGCCCGTCAGGCACATGTCTGTCGCATTCCCCAGCCCAACGATCTGCGCCAGCAGCCGCGTCGAGCCCAGTTCCGGCATCAGACCCATTTTGATGAAGCGAATGCTCATCTGCGCCCGGGTAGAAGCGATGCGGACGTCGAACGGCAGCACCATTGTCAGCCCCACGCCCACGGCGTAGCCGTTGATCGCCGCCACGGTCGGCTTGGCATCGCGAATCATGTGCGTGAAGCTCGCTCCGCCCCGCGTCAGCGGCTGGCCCGAACCCTCGGCATTCTCCTTCGCACGGTTCGCAAAGCCACCAAGGTCCGCCCCCGCGCAAAACGCGCGCCCCTCGCCAGTCACCAGGATCGCGCCGATCGCCGGGTCCGCATTCCACTTGCCGATTTGGTCGTGGATCTCGCCGCTCATCACGGATGTCCACGAATTTAGCTTTTCCGGCCGGTTCAGGCGGATTACACCAACGCGGCCATTCGTTTCGGTCAGGATCTGTTCGTACGCCACGGGGGCACCTCCATCTGAGCCTGGCGATGGTGCCCCACCGCTCCAGTCATTGCAATCGCGCCAGCACGGGCCGCCGCCCGAACCCCATCGGGGTCGCCTTCATCGCCGGGATCGGGGCCGCCGGTTCGAGCCGCTCGAAACGCTCCAGCAGCGAAGTCAGCGCGACTCGCGCCTCGAGACGCGCCAGGTTCGCGCCCAGGCAGAAGTGCAGGCCCCAGCCAAACGCCATGTGTGGATTCGGATCGCGCTCAAGGTCCACCTCGCCCGCGTTCTCGAACACCGTCGGGTCGTGGTTCGCCGAGACAATCCCGAGGAACACGTTCTGTCCCGGTACGAGCTCCTGCCCGCCGCGTTCGTGCGCCCGCACCACCTTCCGCGGCATGCTCCGCGCCGGCCCCAGGATCCGCAGGAACTCCTCCACCGCCGAGGGCATCGATTCGGGATGCTTGCGCAGCCACTCCACCAGGTCCGGCCGTTCGAGCAGCAAGAGCAGCGTGTTCGTGAGCAGCGTCGTTGTCGTCTCGTGCCCGCCGAACAGGATCAGCGTGCATGCCCCGATCAGTTCAATTTTTGAAAGGTGCCCGATGTCCGAATTCACGATTGCGGAAAGCACGCTCGAAGTCGGTTCGCGGCGCTCACGCTCGATCAGCTTCGAAAAGAACGCGCTGAACTCGGTCACGGCCCGGTTTATCGGCTCCTCCGGCGCCTTGCCCGGCTCCATCGCGAATACCAGTCGCCCAATGTCATCCGACCAGCCGGAGAACCGCCGCCGTTCCTCCCCATCCGCCCCAAGCACCGCCGCGATGACCAGCGCCGGGATCGGGTGCGCGAACGCCTCGTTCAGGTCGATGACATCGCCCTCAAAGCGGTCGATCGTCGAATCCACGATCTGCTGCACCTGCGCTTCGAGGCCGGAGATCGCCCGCGGTGTGAACGCCGCCTTCACCGGGTCCCGCAACAACGTGTGCACCGGCGGGTCTCGGAAGTTCATCCAGGCCGCGAGTAACTCGACCGCCTTGCCGAACGCCTCGCTCCGGCCACGGGCCGCCCGCGCGAACGCGCCGCTGCGATCTGCCGAGAGGTTTTCGCTATCGCGGAATCCGGCTTCTACTTCTGGATGGGAAAGCACCAGCCACGCGCGTTGTGCGTCGCTCCATTGCACTGGACCACGCTCGAGCACAGCCCCGAAGTACTTGGCCGGCCGGTTGATGGCCTCGTCGCAGGCAAGGTCGGGAGTCACGCCCGCAGCCTACAGCGTTCCACGCCGGGAGCGGAACCGTTCCGCTGAATCAGCTCCGCGCAGTGGCGCCACGCCGTAGCGAAGCACTCTCGCGATGGAGGTGCGTGAGCACTTCCTTGTACGAAGTGAACAGCCCGGTCGAGTGATAGCTGATCCCGCGGTCGCGGCAGAACTTTTCGATGATCGGCTGGGCCTTCCGCAGGTTGCAGCGCGGCATCGTCGGGAAGAGGTGGTGTTCGATCTGGTAGTTCAGCCCGCCGTACCAGAAGTCCGTCAGCGGGTGCCCGGAGACATTCCGCGAAGTGAGCACCTGCTCCCGCAAGAAGTCCAGCCTCTGGCTCTCCAGCATTACCGGCATGCCCTTGTGGTTCGAGGCAAACACTGAGCTGTTGTACAGCCCGAAGACGCCCTGGTGGATCAGGGCGAACGGCAGCGCCAATGGCCAGCCGATGAAGTACAACAGGGCGCCGTATGCGGCGAAATGCGCCACAAACAGCCCGGCCTGCAGCCACGGACGTTCGGCCTTCGCCTCGAACAGGTGACCGACCGAAATGAAGCGCATGTTCAGCGCCTGGAACGGCAATAGGAACACCAGCACGAAGGCCTGGATCGAAATCAGCGGCCGCAACCACCTCGCCCGGGTCTTCAACTGCTCCCGGTCGAACACAATCATCGGGAACTGGATATCCGGGTCCATATCGACATGATTGGGAGTCGCGTGATGCTGGTTGTGCTTTTCGTTCCACCACGAATGGCTGACAGCAAGCATCACGTTCCCGAAGAACGCCCGCGCGATGCGGTTGCTCCGCTTGCCCCGGTATCCCTGCCGGTGACCGATGTCGTGGGCCAGGAGCGCAACCTGGGTGGAGGCGAACCCCATGAACACCGCGTCCAGCATCAGGATCCACCAGTTCGGCGCGATGAGAGCGATGATCGCTGCGCTTCCCACCAGGGAGAGCGCCACGATGGTCTTCATCCAGTAATACCCGGGCCGCGCATCCAGCAGGCCGAATCCCTTGATTTGCTTCTTCAGGATGGCGTAGTCGTTCGATTCAGACGGGCGCAGGCGAGGCGCCTTTTCGGTAGCCAATGCAGACATGTGGAACTCCCCGGCTCCACATGCATCCACATGAAGCAGCCCGCGTTCTCTGCGGCGCTGTCATCACCCTAACACGCCTGGCCCGTACTGCATGTAAGGGCGCGCCATGCTTTTAGGGAGCAGCTTCCGCCGGCGCCGCCTCCGCCGCGCCGGCAACCCTCGCGCCGAGCTCCTTGTCCAGGAACAGCAGTCCCGTCCGGTCGTCGCCGACCATCTTCAATCGATCGAGGATCGTCGAGACCGTCGATTCCTCTTCTACCTGCTCGTTCACGAACCACTGCAGCAACGGCAGGCTCGAGTAGTCATGCCCCGCAAGTGCCTTGCTGTATAGCTCATGAATGGCCTTCGTTACGCGCTGTTCGTGGTGCAGCGCCGCCTCGAAAGTCGCCACCACCGTCTCCGGCGTGCTCGCCGGCGCCGCGATGCTCTTCAGTTCGAGCTTGCCACCCCGGTCCAGGACGAACTGGATGAACTTCATCGCGTGCCCGTGCTCTTCGCTCGATTGCATGCGCATCCACGTCGCCATCCCGGGGAGACTTCGCAACTCGAAGTCCGCGCCCATCTGCAGGTACGCAAACGATGATTCGAACTCGAGCTGGATCTGGTCGTTATAGGCCTTGGTCAGTTCGGGAGAGAGTTGCATCGGGCGGCTCCTTCAGATTCGCTTGCTGTTCGCACCAGTGTACCTGCCGCCGTCATTCCAGAAGACGCTACTATTTCTCCGTGGCCGGATACTCGGGGACACCGCTGCCGAAGAAACTCGGCATCAAGGAGCACAGTCGCGTTTCGTTCATCGATGCCCCTCCCGAGTTCGACGACATGCTCGGCGAACTCCCCCGCGAGGTCGAAATCCTCCCATCGTCCGCCGGCAACCTCGACGTGGTTGTCTGCTTCGTCACCGAAACGCGTCAGCTCGAAGCTCGCTTCCTCGAATTGAAACCGCTCCTCGCCTGGTCCGGTGGCCTCTGGCTAGCCTGGCCGAAAAAGACCTCCGGCATTCCAACCTCGCTGGTCGAGAACACCATCCGCGAAATCGGACTCGCCGCGGGCCTCGTCGATAACAAGGTCTGCGCCATCGATGAGCGCTGGTCTGGTCTTCGCTTTGTCTGGCGCGTTGCCGATCGGCCCAAATCCGGCAAGGTGAAGGCGGCGGCCCGATGACCAGCCGCGTCGCTATCATCGTGGCCCGGCCAATCGAAGACGACCCCTACGTCGTTGCGTTCCGGGAATGCTGTGCCGAGTTCGAAGTCGAGCTCCTCCACTCGCATGTGCCCCCGAACGATGCGGCCGCGGCCCTGAGCCGATCGTCCGCCCTGCTCCTCACCGGCGGCGCCGATATCCACCCGGAGCGCTACGGCGAATCACCCGCAGGCGCCGAAATGAAGCCCGTTCAGCCCGCGCGTGACGAATTGGAAATTGTCGCCCTCGCCCGCGCCGATGTCGAAGGCTGGCCCATCCTCGCCCTCTGCCGGGGAATGCAGATGCTCAACGTCCACTACGGTGGGGCGCTCATCCAGGACATCGGTGAATCCCACCGCCTCACGCCCCGGCCCGCGAAAGAGGATCTCTGGCGTCCACTGCACCCGGTGACCGTTTCAGAGGGCTCAGCGCTCTACCGGGCCGTTGGCGCACCGACTATGCGGGTAAACTCCCGCCACCACCAGGCCGTGGACCGAGCCCGTATTGGCGCTGGCGTCACCGTTTCAGCTCTCGCCCCCGATGGCACGATCGAAGCCATCGAAGTCCCCGGTGAGCGCTTCATTCTCGGCGTCCAATGGCACCCGGAGAACATGGTCTTCGCCCCTGAAGGCTCACCCGAACGGTCGAACGCTCGTGCCATCTTCGCCGCCTTCGAGCAGGCCATTCGCAACCGTCCCGCGACCACGGAACCCGCTCCCCTCGGCGTCTAGCGGTTGGCTTCAGAACGGTTCGAACGGCCGGAAGGGCCTTCGGCTCCTGATCGCCCGGGCGTTTCGGAGCCCCGCGATTCATGCAAACATACGCGCGAGCGGGGAGGTTTCCCGTGAGCTTCCAGGAAGGTCCTGAAGTCAATCCCGCCCGGCGCGTCTTCGTCAGCTACATCGATAAGTCGCGCGAACTCTACCTCGCCCAGGGATACGGAAATCCCTATCGCTGGGCCTACAACACCGAGGTCCCATTCACCCCATTGCCGAAACCGCTCGCCGAGTGTCGCATCGGCGTGGTCACCACCTCGTCTATCGATGTCGGCCAGGCAGCCGTCGATCTCGCCGACCGTCCACCGAAGCGCGCCTACACCCATCCCTCCGATCCCACCCCGGACCATCTCTTCACAATGGATCTCTCGTGGGACAAAGAGGCTACGCACACCAACGATGTCGACTCGTTCCTCCCTCTTCGCCGCCTCCGGGAGTACGAAGCCGAAGGCCGGGTGGGAAGCATTTCGCCGCGCTTCTACGGCGCCCCCACGGAATACAGCCAGCGCAAGACGAACACCGTCGATGCCCCGGATATCCTCCAGTTCTGCCGTGAAGATGGCGTCGATGTCGCCCTGCTGGTCGGCCTCTGACCGGTCTGCCACATGTCCGTGAGTCTCACGGCCAGGCACCTCGAAGCGAATGGCATCCCCAGTGTCGTCTTCGGGTCCGCTCGCGACATCGTGGAACAGGCGGGCGTCCCCCGCTTCGTCTTCACCGATTTTCCGCTCGGCAACCCCTGCGGCATCCCATATGACCACGAGATGCAGCGCGCCATCCTGGGGATGGGCCTCGAACTGCTTGAGTCCGCCCGGTTCCCTGCGACGACAGTGAAGACACCGTTCGCCTGGCCCGACGACGCATGGCGCCACAACTTTATGCTCGTCGATGAGTCGAATCGCGAAGCGCTCAAGCGCGCCGGCGACGATCGCCGCGACCGGCAGGCCCGGCGCAAGGCGAACCACTCCGGATGACCCTGATCGAAGTCTCGCTCGCCAGCTAGAAATTCAGTTTCATGCCTTCGTGGCTCTTCACGAACCCGAGTCGTTCGTAGAACCGGTGGGCATCGGTCCGTTCTTTGTTGCTGGCGAGCTGCACGCGCTTGCACCCGAGCCGGCGCGCCTCGGCGATGGCCCACTGCATCATCGCCTCGCCGATTCGCTGCCCGCGATACGCCGCGGCCACGTGAACGCTCTCAACCTCCGCGACCGGGTGACCGCCCGAAAGGCTCGGCAGCAGGTGAAACTGGAATGTGCCCACAACCTCGCCGTTGAGTTCCGCGACCATCACCGCGGCCTCCGGGAAGTCCGCGAATCGCCGGAACGCCGCGTAGTACCGCTTCGGGAGGGGCGGCCCGAGTTCCTCAAGGCTCTTCCCGCGAACCGCCCCCAGGTGGATCAGTTCGATGATGTGGGGAAGATCGGCTTCGGCGGCATGCCGGATCACAACGTCCATCCCCGGATTGTGGAGTAACGCCGCTGAAGCGTCCGCAACCTAAGCGCGAAAACCAGCGATCGTGGGCTGTATACTCTTGTGGATGAGAACCGGAATCGTTTTCCCCGGGGCAGAAGGGCGGCAGCGGCACGTGGGGCAGATTCATACCACCATTCAATTGGCGAACCGCGACGATATCGGTCGCTCGCGTTACGGAGACATCCGGCCCGACCAGGTACGGTCCCTGTCAGTCTCTGACGTGCTTGTTGACACCGGAGCCACATTGCTCGCATTGCCGGGCGCCATGATCGCGCAGCTGGGTCTCTACCACATTCGTGATGTCGATATCGAAACCGCAACCGGATTCACAACGGCCCGGATCTTTGGCGATGTCGAACTCACCGTTGAGGGCCGCAGTGCACCCTTCGAGTGCCTCGAAATGCCCGGCGGCGAATCCGTGCTCCTTGGCGTGCTCCCGCTTGAGGCGCTCGGCCTGGAGCTCGACCTCCAGAACCAGCGCCTCATCGTCCTCCCGGACCGCGGACCGGATACCTACGTGATGGCGCTCTAGCCCGCCTTCCTCACACCCAGCGTCACCTTGGTCCCTTCCAGGTCCTGCGCCGCCGCGTGCGCGCCATCCGGCGCCGTTCCCGCGACAAGCTCTGTCGAGAGTGTCTCCGCCCGGATGTAATCGCCGTGCGTCCCGATCACCCGAGCCACATCGGCGTCGCCGTCAATCCAGGTGTGAATCCGGTCGGCCAGCTCAAAACCGGCCTCCCGCCGCATGTCCTGGATGCGTCGCACCAGTTCTCGGGCCAGGCCTTCGTCGGCAAGTTCCGGCGTAATCTCGGTGGTAACCGCCACCGTGTACCCGGCCTCCTGCGCCGCTGCGAACCCCTCCGTGTCCTTCGCCTGCAGAAGGATGTCCTCGGCTTCGAGGTCCTTGCCGGCCACCGAAACACCCTTGCCGCGCCGCACCGCTTCCGCCACCTCCGCCGGCGCCAGCTCGCCCAGTCCAGCCCGGATCGCCGCGACTTCCGAGCCGTACTTTTTTCCGAGCACCGGCAGGTTCGGCTTCACGTCGTACGAAACCACCGCAGTCTCGTCGTCGAGCAGTCTCAACTCGCGCGCATTCAGCTCTTCGAGCACGAGATTCGCATTCTTTCGAAGCGACCCTGCCTCTTCGGCGCTCCGCGGCTTCACCAGCACCTCCGACACAGGCTGCCGCACCTTGATCTGCGCCTTCGCTCGCGCCGAACGTCCCAGCGAGCACACCCGCTTCACCAACTGCGTCTCGGCATTGAGCCGCTCGTCGATGAGCGACTCGTCCGCAACGGGCCAGCTCGCCAGGTGCACGCTTATCGGCGCCGAGCGGTCATTCTCCACAACCAGGTTGCGGTAGATCTCTTCCGCCACGAACGGCGTGAACGGCGCGATCAGCTTCGCCACGGTCACGAGTGCCGTGTACAGCGTGTCGTACGCACTCTGCTTGTCGTCGTCGCCTTCGGAAACACCTCGCCAGAAGCGTCGCCGGCTCCGGCGCACGTACCAGTTGGAAAGGTCATCGACGAATTCCTCGATCGCCCGCGCCCCGTCTGTCGGGTCATAGGCATCCAGCTCAGCCGTCACCTTCACCACCAGCGCGTTCAGCTCGCTCAACAGCCACTGGTCGATCTCGGGCCTCGTGCCTCGGAATCCGGAACTCCCCGGCTTCCAGCCGTCGATGTTCGCGTAGCTCACGAAGAACGAATACGTATTCCACAGGGTCAGCAGGAACCGCCGCAGCCCCTCTTCCACAAGTCCCTGGCTGAACCGCCGCGAAGAGCCGGCCGGGCTGGCCGTGTACATGTACCACCGGGTCGCATCCGCCCCGAGGGCATCGAGCACGCCGAATGGTTCCACCGTGTTGCCACGGCTCTTGGACATCTTGTTGCCTTTCTCGTCGTTGATGTGGCCCAGGCAGATGACGTTCTTGTAGCTGATGCTGTCGGGAATCGCTTCGCTCGCCTTCAGCATCGTCGCCTCGGCGTGGAGCGTGTAGAACCACCCGCGCGTCTGGTCGATCGCCTCGCAGATGAAGTCCGCCGGGAAGTGCTTCAGAAACGCTTCCTCGTTCTCGAACGGGTAGTGCCACTGGGCATACGGCATCGCGCCGCTGTCGTACCAGGCGTCCGCCACCTCCGGCACGCGACGAGCGTCGCCGCTGCACTTCTCACAGCGGAGCACGATCTCGTCGATGAACGGACGGTGGAAGTCATCGAGTGCCTCCGCCTTCGCCCGGTCCTTCGCCTTCTCCACGAGTTCCGCCTTCGAACCGATGCACTGCGTATCGCCGCAGTCCACGCACCGCCAGAACGGCAACGGCGTACCCCAGTAGCGCTCGCGGCTCACCGCCCAGTCGATGTTGTTCTCGAGCCAGTTGCCGAAGCGCCCGTTCTGGATGTGTTCGGGATACCAGTGGATGCGCGCGTTGCCTTCGAGCAGCGATTCCTTCTGCCGCGTCGTCCGGATGTACCAGCTCGGCTTCGCGTAGTAGAGCAGCGGCGTGCCGCACCGCCAGCAGAAGGGATAGGTGTGCTTCAGCGTCTCCTTCCGGAACAACAGACCCCGCTCTTCGAGGTCGCGCTCGATGTCCCGGTCGGCCTGTTTCGCAAACTTGCCCGCGCCCGGCAGCCCGTCGGCCATGATCCCGCGCAGGTCCACCGGCTGTACGAAGAGCAGCCGCAGTTCCTTGCCTTCGGCAAAGTCCTCCGCGCCGAACGCGGGCGCCGTATGCACGATCCCGGAGCCGTTATCCAGCGAGACGTAGTCCGCCGAAGCTACCCGCCGAAGCCCTTCGACGCTTTGGTTCGCCTCAACCGCCCGCAGATGGCCATCGTCCCCGAACCGCATGATCGGCAGCCCGAGCGTCTCTGGCCGGTAGAGCGGTTCATAAGCGATGCCCACAAGTTGACGGCCGCGCACGGTGTGCAGCAGTTCCGGGTTCTCACCGAGCAGCCCGCCCGCCAGCGCTTTTGCCATCACGAGTTGCTCGTCGCCGACCTGGTAGACGCCATACTCCGCTTCCTCGTTCACCGAAAGCGCCGTATTCCCGGGAAGCGTCCACGGCGTCGTGGTCCAGGCGACTATCGCGACGTTCGTTCCTTCGAAGCCCGTCTTCTCTCGGAATTCAGCACCCGCAACGCGGAACTTCACGAACACACTGGGGTCCGGCGTGTCGTCCCGGTACCCCTGGCTCACTTCGTGGTCGCTCAGGCTTGTCCCACAGCGCGGGCAATGCGGTGTCACCCGGTAGTCCTGGTACACCAGCCCGTGGTCCCACATCTGTTTGAAAATCCACCAGCAGCTCTCGATGTAGCTGTTGGCATAGGTCACGTACGGGTCGTCGTAGTCCGCCCAGAACGCGATCCGCTCGCTCAGCAGCGTCCACTCCTCAACGTAGCGCGAAACCGATTCTTTGCACTTCGCGTTGAACGCCGCGATCCCGTACTCCTCGATCTCCGGCTTGGATTTCAGTCCCAGCTCTTTTTCGATTTCGAGTTCCACCGGCAGGCCATGCGTATCCCAGCCGCCTTTTCGCGGCACCCGATAGCCCTGCATCGTCTTGTAGCGTGGGATGAGGTCCTTGAACACGCGCGAAAGCACGTGATGGATGCCCGGTCGCGCGTTCGCCGTCGGCGGGCCCTCGTAGAAGATGAACAGCTTGTCTTCCGGGCGCTCTTCGATGCTGCGCCGAAATATCGCGTTCTGGCGCCAGAAGGCAAGCACTTCCTCTTCGAGTTTCGGGAAGCTGACCCGTGCGTCTACCGGCTTAAACATGTCCTGCCTGCCTTCGCCCCGGAGGTTTTACAACCGCCGGGCTCCGGCGGTCGTACCCTCTGGTGCAATGTGTTCCAGCGAAGAGGCGGACAAACAAAAAGCGCCCATCCCTCAACCAGGGACGAGCGCTGGGGCCCGCGGTACCACCCTGCTTTCCTTCCGGAGAAGGACACTCTCGAGGCGCCATCACGCCCCTGCCCCAACTAACGGTGGGCATCCGTCCGGATCTACTTGTCGCCATTTGCCGTTGGAGCTCGGCCGTTGGCCCGGAAGCCAATGGCCAAACGCTAACAGCCAACGGCCACGTTCGGCCGGAAGCTCGGGAGGGATGTTCGCGCCGGTGTTCCGTGCCCCCTCACACCAGTCGGGGCTCGCTGTACGGACTCCGCGACGTTACTCGTCTCCGTCATCGCCGCTACCAGCCAGTGAAGCAGTGTGCGAGGCTGGATGTCAATGATCTCCCACCGTCACCACCCCGCGAGGAGCCTGCGCCAGCGATTCTGGCTGTCCTTGGCTGCGGTTGCACTTGCGGTCACCGCCTTCGCGGCTGCCTGCGGCGGCGACGACGGTGGTATCGAGATTATCCCCCCTCCGGGCTCGCCCACCCCGACGGCGACCCAGACCATCCCCACTGAGCCGACCGTCGAGCCCACCCAGCTCCGCATCGCCTACATCAACCTCATGAGTCCGCTCACGCTCAATTCGACGAACACTGTGCCCTCCGACACCATGGAATCCCGCCTCCAGATCGTGATCAACCAGCTGAAAGAGTTCAAACCCGATGTCGTCGCTTTCAGCGAAGTAAGCGACACGCCCGAGCATGGCCGCGTGAAGTCCATTCTCGCGAAAGAACTCCTCATGCAGCCGTTCTATGTCCGCGCCAAACCGTGGTACGCAGGAACCACGCAGCAAGATGCGGAAGAGGCCATCAGAATCGCCGGCTTTGAAGAAGGCGAACTCATCCTTGTCAACGGGACCCGCTTCCCCAACCCGGAAGGGGAACAGCGCTGGCTGAACCCCCGTACGGCCGACGGCGAAGCGGCCGCCGCCCTCTGGATCCGGCTCAATGGGCCCGCCTCCATCGGCTCGATCGATGTCTTCGTCACCCACCTCACTGGCGTCGATGCGAACAGCCGCGCCCAGCAGGCCCAGGATTTCGCCAACTTCTACACCGACAAGCACGGGGAGGGCCAGGCGTTCGTCCTTGGAGACATGGGCGATCCTCCTGGCTCTCCTACCGCGAAAGTCTTCCTCGATCTCGGTCTCTTTGATCTCTTCGCCGATTCTGGGCTGACCACCTGTTGCCGTGCGACGGTCGTTGGCGAACAACCGCCTCCCGCCTCCAGGACTGACTACATGTTCAGTACAGGCTGGGCCCCCGTCGAGCTCGGGCTCTTTGCCAATGAGCCACAACAGCAGGACGGCGGCACCATCATCTACGCCAGCGACCACAACGGCATTCGCGCGGTCTTCCCAATCAACAGCTCCGCCAAACCATAGACTCCCCTTCGCAGCTATTGCCTCACGCCGTAAGCTTTGCGCCGATCCCACTGGAGGAGTGCGCCCCATGGCAATGGCAATCAGCGAGGCCAGTTACCCGGTCAACATTGAGGTCGATCCCACCACCGAACCCCGGAATAAGCTCACCGTTGGATTCCGCTTCATCCTCGCGATTCCTCATGCGCTGCTCGTCGGCGGCTTCATCAGCATCGGAGCGTTCCTGAGCACCCGGAACAATTTCGGCGGTTTCCTGGAGTCCGGCGTCCTCGGGACTGTGGCATTTGTCTGCGCGGTCATCTCGTGGTTCGCAATCCTTTTCGCAAACCAGCATCCCGAAGGCCTGCGCAACCTCGGCACCTTCTATCTGCGCTGGAAAGTCCGCGCGATGGCCTACCAGGCGCTCTTCCGCGATGAATACCCGCCCTTCGGCGATGCCGACTACCCGGCCCGCCTTAACATCGAGCTGGTTGAGTTCCCGCGCGACAAAGTCTCTGTTGGCCTGCGCATCATTTACGCGATCCCCCACATCCTCGCCCTCTTCTTCCTCAGCATCGGCTGGTTTGTCACCAGCGTCATCGCCTGGTTCGCCATCCTCATCAACGGCACCTACCCCGAAGGCCTCTACAAGTTCGGCATCGGCGTGTTCCGCTGGCAAACCCGCGTCGAAGCCTACATGCTGCTCCTCGTCGACAAATACCCGCCCTTCTCCCTGGAGTAGCT
The DNA here is from genome assembly GCA_050247055.1 of Dehalococcoidia bacterium. Classification (GTDB taxonomy): domain Bacteria; phylum Chloroflexota; class Dehalococcoidia; order Tepidiformales; family Tepidiformaceae; genus Amarobacter. Next base: position 193,019 of record JBFWUX010000007.1, on the reverse strand, counting down.
GCCGCCTGACCCTGAAACGCGCGCAGCGAAACGGATGTGAACCCAGATTCGACGCCCATCCGCCCGTCAGTTCACCAGGTAACGTAACTCCCCTCTCCCGCGAAGTCGGGAGAGGGGCCCGGGGGTGAAGGGCTACAGTACCGCGCATGCAGCGGCCCCGCCGGCCAGCGAATCCGTTCCGCCCATCACAAGCGTCCCTCTCCGGGGAAGTCGGCAACCCCGCCGGGGTGAGGACCTACGGCGCCGCCGTGGTACCCGTCGTCGTCGTCAGCCCGCCAAGCAAGCTCGTCGGGTCGAGAATCACTCCCTGCCCCGACGGGATCAGCGCAATCTGCACGTTGTCTGCCAGCTTCTCCAGCGCCTGGAACTGGATCACCTCCGGCGTCAGCGATTCCGCCAGCGCCCGGTTTGCGTCCGCCTGGCCGTTCGCCCGTTCGCGAATGGCGTCGGCCTCACCCTTCGCCGTGGCAACTACCTGTTCCGCCTCGAACTCCTTCTGCTTGATCTTCTCCTGCTCGCGTAGCGCGTCCTGAGTGGCGATCTGCTTCTGTTCGATCGCATCTTTGAACTCCGGCCGGAAGTCGATGTTGTCGATCAGCAGGTCGTTGATCTGGATGGAATACTGGCCGAGATCCTGGGAAAGCCGCTCACGCACCGCGGTTCGAATCTGCTCGCGGTTGGGACCAACATCAACCGTCGAGTACTTCACCGTTTCCTCTTTGAAGAAGTTGTTCACGCGCGGCTCGATCAACCGGTCGAACCAGTTCGCTCCCACGTTGCGGTACAGGGTTTGCACAGCGTCTGGCGAGACGGAGTAGTTCACCGTCGCGTCCACAAAGACGTCCTGCGTCTCCGCCGAAAACGCGTTGATCTGCTCGAACTTGTGGCGCTGCACCTGCACGCTCTCGGTCCGGATCTTTTGCCAGGGTGCAATGAACTGCAGGCCCTCGCTCTTTTGTCCAACAATTTCGCCGAACTGGTAAACCACCGCGACGTGCCCGGCCTCGATCGGCTTGATGCTCGCCAGTGCCGTGTGCAACCCCGCCCACAGTGCGAACAGCACCCCGGCCGCAACCATCACGATCATCGCCCGGAAACGCTCGGGCGAACCGGGATTCGCCGCCCCCCGGGCAGCCCTTCCCACAAACAAGATGGCGCCACACACGATGATCGCCATAACCATGCTCACAACCCAATACATTTCCAACCCCCGTTGAACCAGGTTCGGAAATGCTATCAGGCTCGCGCGCTGATACCTCGTTAGCAGCGCGCGCCGGTTTACCCTATGCTCGCGCCCACATCTCAACTTCTGGAGCTAAATCGTGGGCATCAAACTCACCAAGGATTCCATCGACCTCGGCATTGTCGTCAGTGACGGCGAAAAGGCCCTCAAGTTCTACCGCGATACGCTCGGCTTCGAACACGTCGGCGATATGCCGATGGGCGGCGGCAGCACCATGCACCGTCTCATGTGCGGCACCAGCCTCATCAAGGTGATCTCCGGATCCAATCCCCCCGCGAAAGCCGCGCCCGGCGGCATCCAGGGCGCCTACGGTTACCGCTACTGGACCATCTCCGTCTCGAACATCAACGAACTCGTCGCCGATTGCGAAAAGGGCGGCTACAAAGTCGTTGCTCCGGTCCGCGAATTCCGGCCCGGCATCACCATCGCCATCGTCGAAGACCCGGATGGCAACTGGGTCGAATTCCTCCAGGCCAGCTAGCCATGGAGATCGGCGTCGTCTTCCCCCAGAGCGAAATCGGCAGTGACCCGTCCGTCCTCAAGGACTTCGCACAGGCCGTCGAAGCGCTGGGCTATTCGCACCTGCTCGTCTACGACCACGTCCTCGGCGCCGTGCCCGAGCGCGAACCCCGCCTGACCGGCCCCTACACCCACGAAACAAGCTTCCACGAACCGTTCGTCCTCTTCGGGTTCCTCGCTGCGCACACCCAGCGCATCGGCCTCGTCACCGGCATCATCATCCTCCCCCAGCGCCAGACCGCGCTCGTTGCCAAGCAGGCCGCCGAGGTCGACATCCTCTCGGGGGGACGCCTCCGCATGGGCATCGGCACGGGCTGGAACTACGTGGAGTACGACGCCCTCAACGAGAACTTCCACAACCGCGGGAAGCGCCAGGAAGAGCAGGTGGAACTCCTCCGCAAGCTCTGGGCCGAACCGGTCGTCGACTTCACCGGCAAGTGGCACCGCATCGACCGCGCCGGCCTCAAACCGCTCCCCGGCCGCCGCATCCCCATCTGGTTCGGCGGCAACAACGAAGCCGTCTTCGAACGCGCAGCCCGCCTGGGCGATGGAATGATCCCTCAGTTCCTCCCCAACGATGCCGGCAAAGCCGCCCTCGAACGGATCGACGGTTACCTCGCCCAAAATGGCCGCTCTCGCGCCGATTTCGGCATCGAAGCCCAGGTCAACTACGCCGCCGGCCCCGACAAATGGGCCGCCCACGCCGACTCCTGGCGCCAGCTCGGCGCCAACTACATCTGCGTCCGTACGATGAACGCCGACCTCGCCACCCCGCAGGACCACATCGACGCCATCCGCCGCTACAAGGCCGAAGTCGGCTGACATTGAAATCTCCCCTTCTCCCGCGACGTCCTTCCCGGGAAGGATCGGGAGAAGGGGCCGGGGGATGAGGGCTTCCGTCAACGACGGTCGCCCAGCCAACTCGTTTCGTCCGGCGCGAGATGAACCAACCGCAGGCGCCGGGGCCGGGGGATGAGGGCCATCACTCGACCCCAACTCCCTTCGCAACCTCAACCGACCCTTGGCCTGCGTCCTGGTTCGCCTTCTCCGCCAACCGTTTCAGGTTCGCGAACTGCCGCTTCTGCATCACCCAGTGCGATGGCTCCAGCAGGAACACGCTCACCAGCGGCTGCAACCACTTCGGCCGAAGCGCCCAGTACCCACTCACCACCAGCCGCGTCTTCCCGTCTTCCGTTTCGCTCAACAGGAAGCTCCAGGTCGAATCCGTGAAGAACCGGGGCCTTGGACCGCCAGGGTCGAACGCCCGGCCGCGCAGGTCGAGCGACATCCGCAGACTCAGGAACCGGTCCGGTTCGCACTCCGCGACCAGCCACGATTGGGAACCGTCCGTCGTGCCGAAGAACTTGTCTCCAACGGCGATCGGCTGCCATTCGGGATGAATCCGGTCCGCGCTCTTGCGCCCGAAGTTGTCGAGTTTGTCCCAGCTATACCAGCCGCCCCGGTCCGTCCCCATCTGCACCAGCCACGGCCATACCTTCGAAGGCGGCGCTTCGATGGTCGTTGCCATCGTCGCGCTGCGCGTCCCGCCCGGGATCATCCCCTCGCCCGGAAACGGCGATTCAAGCTCCTGGTCAGTCGCTCCCGCGCGAATCACTCGCGGCCTGACCGCGGTCAGGTAGACCGCACTCGATGCCGCACAGGCAACAGGAAGAACGCGAAGCCATTTCATTGACTGTCCCCTTTTCGTGTTCGATCGCGATACAACATCAGCCCGAGAACCGCGATCCAGGCCATCGAGCCGAACACCACGATCCGCTCCCAGATTCCCAGCCACGGCGTCGAATCGTTGTCGGCCACCGCGCCGCTCCCAACGCTCGTCAACGTCCCAAAGACCGCCAGGGCCGCGATCGTCGTCAGCGTGTAAACCCGGAACTTTGCCCCAAAGAACCCCATCCCCACCACCATCATCAGCAGGTACAGGCTCGAGGTGATTCCCGCGATCACCAGGTGCATCGTGTCCTTCCAGTTGTCCCCGCCGGCTGCCAGCACCTCCCGTTGGTGCATCGGCGCGAACGGCCACAACAACCCGACAAGCACATAGGCCAACAACAGCCAGCCGACGAACTGAGCCCGCCGCCAGCCTCGCGTCGTCGCCAGGATTCCGACGGCGAGCCCGATGATCAGCGGCTGGTAGGGCACCATCATTGCCAGCCAGAACCGCCGCGTCGGCGCGCCCACCGCCGAAAGCTCCGAAATCGTCTGGTCCCGGTAGCTATATCCCCCATACCGCCACGCGGCGATAGCGTCCGTGGCGACATACAGCCCCAGCGCGATCACCCCGAAGAGCAAGGCCCGGTGCCAGAACCGGTGCGCTTCCCGCTTCGCTACCCTTCGCCCAATCCCTGTCTGCAGGTGCCCGATGCTCATCGCGATCACCTCCACGAATCCACCGCAATCACACACCCATTCACCTCCGCCCGCAGAGGTCCGAACGACCCAGATTGCCTCCCCCATCAGTTCCGACAACACTTCCCGCTTCCCGCCGGGCACGGTAGGTGCGAGGCACTGCCGTCGCAACAAAACGAACTTCCCCTTCTCCCAGTCCTTCGCGGGAAGGAGGAGAAACCGCCGGGGGATAAGGGCCTAGCCCACCGCGCCCATAAACCGCTCCAACTCTCCCGGGATATCCGGCCCGGCCGGCTGATAGGCGATCTCCGTCACACCCGCCGCCTCCAACTGCCCCAACCGTTCGCGCCAGCCCGCAGCCGTCCGTGCCAGCCCGAACCGCTCGAGCATCGTGCCGTTCACCACTTTCGCGTCGCGTTCCGTCAGCGCGATCAAGTGCCGGTCGTGCACGGCGAGATGCCGCTCGTCCTCCGGCAGCGACGCAATCTCCGCTGCCCACTCAGCCCCGCCCGGGATCACACTGAAGTCCGCCCCGCGTTCGAACATCGCATGCAGCGAAACCGCCGCTCCATGGCCCGCTGCTGCCAGCACCCGCTCGGAATCCGCGCTCTCTCCCTCCCCAAGCACCGTCCCAAACGAAAGGATCACCGAATCCCGCCCCGCCGCCTGCCGCACCGCACTCGGCGAGAACACCCCGCTGGCAAGGTCTTCGGCCGCCGAAATCCCTTTGGGTCCGCCGACCCCCAGGATCAGCGGCACCACGATCGGTCGCGCCGGGGCGAAGCCCTCGGGGTGCATCATCTGGACGAGCTTCCCTTCCCACTCCACCTTCTCGCCGCGAAGCAGCGCCTGCACTGTCTCCACGTACTTCCGCACGAACTTCCACGTCAGCGGGCGCTGCCCCATCGTCATCCGCCCCGTGAACCCCGAACCTATCGCCACCGAAAGCCGCCCTGGCGCCAGGTGCTCGAGCGTCGCGATGGCTGCAGCATTCGTCATCGGATGCCGGAGGCTCGGGATGAGTACGCCCGGACCCAGCCCAATCCGCGAGGTCCGCACGGCGGCCAGCGCCAGCATCGCCCACACATCCGGATACAACGCCGGCGAGTCGTACAACCACGCCCGCTGGTACCCGAGCTCCTCCGCCACCACCACGTGCTCAGGCGTCGAAAGCGAAGTCGCAAACGCGCACGAAATCTTGATCACAGCACACCTCCAGGGTCAGAAATTCTTTCTGCGGAAATGGCACTCCCCCTCGCCCGCGACGCAGGAGTCGGGAGAGGGGGCCGGGGGGTGAGGGCCGACGACGGTGCGAGCATCATTTCTCGCACTTGAACGCTCGTATTCGACTCCGTAGCCAGCAGGGTGAGGGCTACCGCGCCGTATATCCCCCATCGACCGGCAGGATCACCCCGGTGATGAACGAAGCCTCCGGGCTCGCGAGGAACGTCACCGCGGCGGCCACCTCCTCCGGCTGTCCAAGCCGCCCCATCGGATGGATCGACTCCAGATACTTCTGGTACTCCGCCTCGCTTCGGATCATCTCCGTCATCGGCGTGAAGATGTACCCCGGCGCCACCGCATTAACGCGCACGCCACGCTTCCCGTACGTCACCGCGAACTGCTTCGTCAGTCCCACCACGCCATGCTTCGCCGCCACATATGCCCCCGCCCCCGGCTGCACCGGCAACTCCGCGGCCAGCGCCGGCCCGGTCAGACCCACTAGCCCGGCCACCGAAGCCGTGTTAATGATCACACCGCCCCCACGCTGGCTGAGCATCTCCGCGCCATGAAACGTGCCGTTGTACACGCCCGTCAGGTTCACCGCGATCGTCCGCTCCCAGCCAACTCCGCCGCCAACGCCCGCGTTGTTGAAGATCACATTCAACCCGCCCAGGTCCTTCACCGTCTGCTTCAGCGCATCGACCACGGCCACTTCCGATGACACATCGAGCGCAATCGCCGCCGCCGTCCCGCCGTGTTCCGCTATGCTCGCCGCCGTGTCCTTGGCCGCGTCCCCGTCGATATCCGCGCACATGATGGCCGACCCTGCCGCCGCCATCTGCAGCGCCGAAGCCCGCCCAATCCCCGAACCCGCCCCCGTAACCAGCGAAACCAAACCCGACAAGTCAGCCATGCGAACCCCTCAGTCCAACAAGTGGCCGTAGCCTACCCGGTTCGCGGACGTTCCGGAGAACCGTTCGCTCCACAACCGATTCGCTACACTCATTCCGTGGAGCGACCGTCCTACGTCCCTGACATCCTCTCGTACGACTACACCCGGATCAGCGCGCAGGAATTCGCGAGGGCGCTCTTCGATCGCCCCGTGCCCGATCCCGGCCCCGACCCAGACTGGCAAGGCGAAATCTTCGACCCCAATCCCGGCGACCAACGCTTCGTTGAGCTCTGTACGGAATTGTTCACCCGCTTCGGCGAACTCTCCGCGCCGTACTCGGTCGGGCAAATCGACCAGGGCCTCTGGAAGCTTCACGGTGCCCCGTACTTTCTCAACATTTTCCACCTCACCGAACCGGAATTGCCCGGTGCCACCGCCATTGAGTGTGTTGAGTCGGCGGTGCACCTCTACACAGACTTCTTGTGCGCCAGGATTCCCGACACGAACGTCGGTTCGTTGTACATGTGGTGGGACTGCCGCTGGCGCGGCGCAACTCCAGCATTTCTCTCAGCCGTCCTCGCTGCCCTCAAAACGATCCTCCATCTCCCCAACGACCAATGCCGGCTGGCAGCGCAGCACGGACTCGGTCACTTTATTGGGGATCAACCACTTCCCCCCGGTGTCGTTAAAGCGATCGATGCTTTCCTCGCGGCCGAGGAAGGCACTCTCTCGGCAGAAGTCCTCGAATACACATCCCGTGCCCGCACCGGGCAAATCCTGTAGCACCCATTGCTCATCATGGGCACCGGCCAATCTCGGCTACACTCTCCCCGTGGAGCGACCTTCCTACGTCCCCGACATCCTCTCGTACGACTACACCCGGATCAGCGCGGAGGAGTTCGCTCGTGCGCTCTTCGATCGCCCCGTCCCCGATCCCGGCCCCGACCCGGACTGGGAAGGCGAAACCTTCGACCCCAATCCCGGTGACCAACGGTTCGTTGAGCTCTGTACGGAATTGTTCACCCGCTTCGGTGAACTCTCAGCGCCCTATTCGGTCGAGCAAATCGACCAGGGCCTCTGGAAGCTCAACGCTGGCCCGTATTTCCTGGCGCTCTTCCATCTCACAGATGAACAGTTGCCCGTAGAGGTTGGCATCTCTTGCGTTGAATCAATGGTCCATCTCTATTCCGACTTTCTTTGCCCTAGAAGCCCCGAAGCCCATGTCGGCTCGTTGTACATGTGGTGGGATCATGGATGGTTTGATGCCGTGCCGGAATTCCTGCATTCGGTTCTCGTCGCACTGACAACGGTCCTCGATCTCCCTAACCAACAGTGCCAAAAGGCTGCCCTCCACGGCCTCGGACACCTCATCGGACGCCAAAGCCTCGTCGAAGGGGCCGCAGCAGCGATCGAGGCGTTTATCCGCGAGAACGCGACAGCAGCCCAAGAGGTCCTCGGTTATGCCCAGTGGGCCTTAACCGGGAAGATCCCCTAACCGTTCTCGGTTCGCGGTTCCCCCTCTTCTCCCTCCTCCCTTCTCCCTTCTCCCTCCAACCCTCCGTATAGTCCTCCCCCATGACCGCCTTCTCTGGCATCCGCATCATCGACTTCTCCGAAGGCATCGCCGGCCCCATGGCCACCATGCTCCTCGGCGACCTCGGCGCCGAAGTCATCAAGGTCGAATCCCCCGCCGGCGACCGCATGAAAGACCACCCCGGCTACCTCACCTGGAACCGCAACAAACAGGTCGTCACGCTCGATATTCACCAGTTTGCCGGCCTCTCCGCCGCCCGGTCGCTTCTTGCCACTGCCGATGTCGCTGTGTTCGACTCTGCACCGGGGGAGTTGGAGCGGAACGGCCTCGACTCCGTCACAGTCCGTGCGACGAACCCCGCCTTGTTGCACGCCTGGTTTCCGCCCTACTCCCCCCTCGGCCGCTGGAGCCAGCTGCCCCCGAACGAAGCGCTCCTCTCGGCTCTCACTGCTGTTTCGTGGCTCCAGGCCAGCTACGAAGAGCGCCCAACCTACCTGGTCACCCCCCAGGTGATGTACGGGCAGGCCATGCTTGGCGCCGGCGCGCTCGCTGCCGCCCTCGTCGAACGCGAGAAGTCCGGGCAAGGGCAGGCGATGGTCGTCAGCGGCCTCGATGGCGTCGCCGCCGTCGAAAGCGGTGGGACAATCCGCGCCGCCGACATGTTCCGCATGGGCGGACGCGGCAGCCGCGGCGGCGTCCCCAACTACCGCCTCTACGAATGCGCCGACGGCCTCTGGTTCTTTCTCGGCACGCTCACGCCCCAGTTCTTCCTCAAGGCACTCGAAGCCACCGACATGCTCGAATTGATGGCCCTCGAAGGCGTCGACGGTGAGTTCACCAACCTCCTGAAGCCGGGCATCAACCAGCTCGTCATCGAAGCTCTCGAAGAGCGCTTCAAGCAGAAGCCCCGCGCCGAATGGCTCAAGATCCTCCACGACGCCGACGTCCCCCGCGGACCGGTCGGCAAGTCGCTCGAATGGTTCCGTGGCGAAACCGCCCTCGCCAACGACATGCACCTCGAACTCCACCACCCGAAGCTCGGCCGCGTTGAAATGCCCGGCGTTCCGGTCAAGCTCACCAGCACCCCCGGCACCGTCCGCTCCCTCCCAACCCCAACGAAGTTGGAAAGCATCCAGCCCCACACCCCCACAATCCAAAATCCATCCTTCACGGGAAGGACCGAGATCCAAAATGCCGCCGGTCCATTGGCCGGCATCCGCGTGCTCGACCTCGGAGCCTTCATCGCCGGCACCTTCGCCCCAGGCATTCTCGCCAACTGGGGCGCCGATACCATCAAGATCGAACCCGTCGACGGCGACCCCTTTCGCACCTACGGGCTCGGCTTCATCGGTTACAACCGCGGCAAGCGCGGCCTCAGCCTCGACCTCAAGAAGCCCGAAGGCCTCGCCGCCTTCATGGACCTCGTGAAAGTCTCCGACGTCGTCCTCGATAACTACCGCAACGGCGTCCGCGAACGCCTCGGCATCGATTACGCGACCCTGAAGCAGGTGAACCCGCGCATCATCTCCATCTCGGTCACGGGCTATGGCCCCAAAGGTGAACTTTCGCCCGACCCGGGCTTCGACCCGCTCGTCCAGGCCCGAAGCGGCCTCATGGATGCCCAGGGCGGTGACGACGAACCGGTCTTCTACCAGATCCCGGTCAACGACACAGGCAGCGCGATGATGGCCGCGTTCGGCATCGTCGCCGCCCTCTACGCCCGCGAACGCACCGGCCAGGGCCAGGATGTGCTGACCTGCCTCGCCAACCAGAGCATCCTCACCCAGTCCGGCGAACTCACCTGGTACGAAGGCCGCCCCGCGAACCCGAAAGGCGGCCTCGACCTCCTCGGTACCAGCGCCACCAATCGCTTCTACGAATGCAACGATGGCTGGGTGATGGTTGCGGGCACGAAGCCCGAGCATTTTCCCGCCATCTGTCTCGCCCTCGGCCATCCGGAGTGGTCGGGCCGCTACATCGCCGAAAACGCCATCGAAGAGCCGGTCGAAGGCGCGTTGGCAACGCAGTTCGCAGAAGCCTTTGCCGCCATCTCGAAGGACGAAGCCGTCGACCGCCTGCTCACGCGCGGCGTCCCATCAGCGCCCGCGACCGTCACCATCGATGTCTTCGACAGTGCCTGGATGCACGAGAACGATTACTTCGAAGACTTCGACCATCCCCAGTTCGGCAACATTCGCGGTCCGAAGCACCTCGGGCGTTTCGAACGCACGCCCGGTGGCTATCCCCGTCGCTCCCCGCTCATCGGCGAACATTCCGTCGAAGTCCTCCGCGACTGCGGCTTCGCCGAGGACCGCATCAACGAACTCGTCGCCAACGGCGTCGTGAGGCAGGGCTGACGATGACCGTTCGACTACGCGTCCCCACTGTCGATGATGTTCCCCTCCTTGACCGCTGGGGCGCATCCATCGAGTTCCGCGGCGAGTTCAACGACTTCGGCCTCCCGCCACGCTCCCACGCCGAACGCGCCGAAAAGGGCTTCATCGATGAATCGACCGGGACCATGATCATCGAGACCGAAGATGGCACCCCGGTGGGGTCAGTCGACTGGCGCCCTGCCATATATGGCCCTCCCCCCGAGTCCATGGCCTACCAGCTCGGAATCTCGCTCACGCCGGAGTCCCGCGGTCACGGCTACGGCGGCGAAGCCCTCCGCCTCGTCGCCCAGTACCTCTTCGAAAACACCAAGGCCAACCGCGTCGAAGGCTCCTGCGATGTCGAAAACTGGGCGAGCCAGCGAGCCCTCTACAAAGCCGGCTTCACCTACGAAGGCATCGCCCGCGGCTCCCAGTTCCGCGCTGGCAAGTACCACGACCTCGTCCTCTTCGGCGTCCTCCGCGGCGAAGTTTGAGAGCAACCTAATTCGGGTGACTGGCACCCGGCTTCCGCGCTGTACCTGGTAGCTGCGGGGCACCGCCCCCGCAGACCCCGGCCGCCTACGGCAAATAAGCAATCCGGCTCGTCTGCCCCAGCAGGTCCGGGATGATTCGCTGGGCATCGCGCACGAAGTCCACCATCAGCGGCCGCGTTTCGCGCGGGTCGATGATGTCCTCCACCGCAAACGCGTGCGCTGTCCGGAACGGCGAACGCAGCGCATTCAACCGTGCTTCGATCTCTGCGCGCTTCGCTTCCGGATCCTCCGACGAATCGATCTCCCGCCGGTAGGCCGCCGTCACGCCGCCCTCGATGTGCATCGAGCCCCAGTGCCCCGAGGGCCACGCGAACCGCCGGTACATCGCCGTGCCGCCGCGGTAGTGCAGTCCGCCCGCGACGCCGTATGCCTGCCGGATGAGGAAGCACATGTACGGCATCCGCGAGAGCGAAAGCAGCGAGACGATCCGCGCCCCGGCCCGCACGATGCCCTTCTTTTCTTCCTCCAGCCCCACCATGAATCCCGGCTCGTCGCACAGGTAAATCAACGGAAGGTGGAACGTGTCGCAAAGCTGCAGCAATCGCGCTGACTTCTCCCCAGCCGCCTTGTCCATCGACCCGCCGAGGTACCGCGGGTTGTTGATCATCACCCCCACCGGGTACCCATCCACCCGCGCCAGTCCCGTTATCCGCGACCGCGCGAACTCCGGCTGAATCTCGAAGAACGAGCCCTTATCCAGCACCATGTCGAGGATCTTGCGCGGGTCGTACACCCGCCGGCGGTTCTGCGGGATCACCGAAAGCAGCCCTTCCTCACGGCGTTCCGGGTCATCCGTGGGCTCGATTCGCGGCGGCATCTCCCACACGTTCGAAGGCAGGTACGAAAGGAACCTTCGGATCTGAACGAGCGCGTCTTCCTCGCTCTCCGCGAGGTTCGCCACCACCCCCGAGGTCCTCACCTGGATGTCTTCGTTACCCAGGTCCTCCTTCGAAATCTCAATCCCCAGCCCTGCCCGCACCACCGGTGGCCCCGCGACAAACAGCTGGCTCGTGCCCTTCACCATCACGTTGAAGTGGCACATCGCCGCCTGCACAGCAGGCAGACCCGCCACCGAGCCCATCACCGCCGAGACGCACGGCACCATCTGCAACAGTTCCGTATCCAGCACGCGGTCATTCGCCGGCAGGTACGTACGCCCCATCGATTCGAACGTGCGAACGCTCCCGCCGGTGGCATCCAGCAGCCGGATGAACGGCAGCTTCATCGAATAGCTCTGCTTCACCGCCCACCCGCTCTTATCGGCTACGCTGCCATCCGCCGAACCGCCCCGGATCGTGAAGTCGCCGGCGTGCACCACCACCTTCCGACCATCCAGCTTCATGATGCCCGTCACCGAATTCGCCGGCGTCAGCGACTCCAGCTTCTCGCCCTCGTACGTTGCCTTCCCGGCCAGCACGCCGGTCTCCTGCAGCGAACCCGGGTCGGCCAGCAAATCCAGCCGCTCCCGGACCGTTAGCTTTCCGCGACTCTTGTGAAACGCAACCGATTCGGGTCCGCCCATTTGTCGCGCAATCTCCGCGCGGTGGTGCAACTCGTCGACATCAGCCTGCCAGGTCATGGGCACTCCTCGAATCCGGGTTCTCTATGTGCCGCGATTCTATCTGGCTGATGGCCTGGTGCCGACTAGGACGAAAGTTCATCCCGGCGCGACCACCATGCCTCAGCCGCGTTCATCGCCGCCTCTGCCTCGTCGATGCCGGCCCCCACAAGCCCCGCGGTTCCCGCCCAGTGCAAAGGTATTAGAGCGAGAGCTCCGGGAAGCCATCGGCGCTCGTCGCACGTCAGTGGTTCTGGAGCGGTGCTTTCGTACGCGTCGAGTAGCGGCCGAAGTTCGAATGATTCCGGCGTGGACAACGCGGAGCCGCCCGCCGTTTCCCGGCCGAGGCCGCCTTGAGCCACGTGATTCAGGCTGGCGGCGACGTCGTACAGCCGCTCCCTTACTCGGGCGAAGTCCAGGTCGAAGATGGCCCAGCTGCCGTCTGGAAGTTCTCCGATGTTACTCAGTTTGAAGTCACCATGAATCGGGCTGCGCGGTAGATCGACCTGTTTCCAAAGCTTGGAGAGCTCGCCAGTCAGCTTGCGCATCCGTCGCACCGCCGGCTCGCTGTCGGGCCCGAGCCTGCTGCGTGTGAAGCCAATCGAGTACCGCAGCTGTGACAGTGTTCTGTGGTCGTCGAGCGGTTCGGGCTGGCCAGGCTCCCAGGCATCGTTGAGGTCTTCATGGAGGCGTCCGAGTTCCTCGAAAAGGCGGACATAAGAGTCTTCGCACGCCCGCGGCTGAACGTGATCGATGAACTCCTCAGTCTCGGCCCACCGGTCAGCGACCCTTACCAGGTCGCGGCCGAAAACCGGAATTGGCCGAGCGACGCGGGCTTGCGTGAGCTGGAGTCGATCCCGCAGGCGTCGCAGTCCCGTTACTCGTCCGCGGCGGACCCATGGCCTGTGGACTCGGAGAACGACTGGCGGGCTGCCGTCTATCCGGACATTAAGGTTGAATCCACCACCGATGTCTGCCCATCCGGCCCCGCCTGCGACACGTTTGATCAGTTCCGCAACGGCCGGCTGATCCGTGCTGGCCCTGGGTCCAAACCAGCGCGGCAAAGCAGGGGCCACAGCATCGATTCCGATCATGGCAATTGCTCGCCAGTGCACACGAGTGGCCGGTCGGTCGAGTTGCTGGACATTGCTGCTACCCGATCACCCCTTCTCCCAGCAGTCGCACGAATTCCTCCTCCTCCAGCCCCACGACTTCCCGGAACACGTACTCGTTGTGCTCGCCCAGCGCGGGCGCTCGCCGCACCGGGTTCGCGACACCCGCAATGCGAATTGCCTCGCCGTGCACCGTGATGTCGAGTCCTGGGTCCGTTGGCTGGTGCACCACCTCGAACCGCCCCGCCATCTGTGGGTCGCGGTCGAGCTGGTCGGCGATGCCTTCCACCGCTGCCGCCGAGACTCCGGCCGCTTGCAGCAAGTCGGCCGCCTGCCAGCGGTCCTGCGTCCGCGTCCATTCCGAAACGACTTCATCGAGCGCATCTTCGTTCGACTTCCTCGCCGCATGCGTCGAGAACTTCAGATCTCGCGCAAGTTCCGGCCGGCCGATCGCCTCCGCGAATCGCCCGAACTCTGCATCGCCGCGCACCGCGATGGCAATCCACTCATCCTCGCCCGCGGCCGGGAAGTTCCCGTGTGGGCAGTGGTTCTCGCTCCGGTTCATTCGGCGCGCTTCTTGTCGTCCCGTCCGCGCGAATCGCATCCACTCAGCCGACATCAGTGAAATCATCCCCGGCAGCTGCGACATGTCGATCTCCTGCCCTCGCCCCGTCCGATCGCGCTCGAGAACCGCGGCAAGTACCGCCGAAGCGGCCAGCCCCGGCGAGACGAAGTCCGCGAACGCCACCCCGAGCCCGGTCGGCGGCGCGCCCTCCCAACCGGTGATGACGTTTAGACCGCTCGCCCCGGTGATCATGTTCCCAAACGTCGCGTAATTCGCCCACGGCCCCTCGCGTCCGGCCCCCGACATGTGCGCGACAATCGCGCCGGGGTTCCGCACGCTCAATTCGTCGTAAGGGATGCCCATGCGCTCCAGCGCACCCGGCCGCATGTTCTCGACCACGATGTCGCAGGTCGCGGCCAGCCGAAGCAGCAACTCCCGTCCCTCCGCCGACTTCGTGTTTATCGTCGCCGAAAGCTTCCCGGTGTTTGCATCGTTGAACCATCCGCCGGCCGTCAGCGTCGGCCCGCCCTGCGGTGCAACTGAGCCCCGGATCGAATCCATCCGAAGCTCCGACTCCACCTTGATCACTTCCGCCCCAAGGTCCGCGAGGATTCGGCAGGTCAGCGGCCCGGCCAGCACCCAGCCAATCTCCAGCACGCGCAATCCCTCGAGTGGCAGTTTCCCAGCTCGCGACGCCGCTCGAATCTCTTTTTTCTCCATGCCCTGCAGTTCGCCCGAACCGAGGGATGGCGCCGCCCGCAGCGGCTCGGCGCTCTTCATGCCCGAAAACGGGCTCTTCGGCATGGAAAGCCCGCCAAACGCCGGGTGCTCGACCTCTACGAACTCCCCGATGGCCGCCAGGTGGTCGTTCTCGCGCATGTCCTCGAACGACAGCAACGGCAGCCCCATCAGGCCGCGCTCACGCCCGATCGTCAGGAACTCGTCGCGGTCGTACATCAAGCCCAGCGCCTCGACGATGTCGGCGGCCTCGCCCAACCGGAACGAGGCCAGCTTCGCGCGAGTGGCTCCGCGCCAGTCCTCCGCCGGGGCGCGCACCGCGATCCCACGTTCCCGCGCCCACTCGCGCAACTTCGGCCACTGGTCCGGCCGCGAACGAATCACTGCCCAGTGGTCGTCCTTGCACCGCACCACCGGGAACTCGAACGCTGTGTTCCGCGGCACGTTCACATCGTGCCAGCGCCAGTAGCTCGGGCTCGCCGTCTGCAGTGTCGCGAATGCGGTGCACTCCTGCACCGAAATATCGAATCGCGCGCCATTTCCGCCCCTCAGCCCGGCGATCATCGCCGTGCACGCCGCAATCGAGGCCAGCTTGTGACAAACGTCCCCTGCCGCATGGATCGGTGGCCGTTCCGGCTCGCCCGAAACCCACGACATCCCGCCTGCGGCAGCTGCAATCAGGTCTGTCCCAACGCGTCCCGCCCACGGCCCATCCAGCCCGAACGGCGTTATCGAAACCTGAACAAGATCGCCGTTGGCTTCTCCGACTACCGCGTCGCCCATCCCCTGCCGTGCAAGGAACCCGACCGGCCCCGAATCGATAAGCCCCTGCGCGCCCGCAACCAGCGCCAGGAACCTGTCCCGCCCATCCTCGGCTTCGAGGTCCAGCGCAACCGACTGCTTGCCCCCGTTGAAGGCGAGGTGCGCATAACTCCGCTCCGGGCTCGCGACCTCATCGAGATAGGGCGCGCTGTTGCCCACCGCGTCGCCGCCCGGTGGCTCGACGCGAATCACCTCGGCGCCAAGGTCAGCCAGCAGCCGGCCCGCGAAAACGCCGCTGGCATCGCCGATTTCGATGATCCGGAAGCCGCTGAGAGGTGGCATGTCCCGAACTCTACGGACGCGCGCCCGCGCCGACTACACGCCCAGGAATTCCTGGATCGCCCCGCGGAACGCCGTCGGATTGTCGCTTGGGATCATGTGCGTCGCGTTCGGGACCACCACGAGCCGTCCGTCCTTGAACGCCCCGGCAGTCTCCTTCGCTGGCTCCGGCAAGAGAATGTCGCTCAACGCTCCACGCAGAATGAGCACCGGGCAGGTAACCTCTCCAACCTTTGCTTCCAACTCTGCCTGGTAATCGGTTATCGCCGACGGGAACTCCTCCATGCGACGCATCAGCGCCGTCTTCACCGCCGGGTCGAACCGGTAGGTCACCCGCCCGTCTTCGAGCGTCCGGAAGTTGTACATCAACGGTTTACGCACCAGGCGGACATCGATGCCCGGCATCATCGCCTGGTAGTGGTCGAGCATCGCTTCTTCGTTCTCAAACGTGTCCTGCGCCAGCGCAGCCGTCACCGAATTCTCCGTGAACAGCACCCCCGCGGCCCGCGCATAGTTGAAGTCCGCGTCCACCACTACCAGGTTCTCAAGTCGCTCCGGGTGGTGCGCCGCGAACCACATGCTCACGATCCCGCCCATCGAATGGCCAATGAGCGTGAACTTCGCCAGCCCCAGTGCATCCGCGAACCCCAGCAGGTCATCGGCCATCGCTTCAATCCGGTAGTCGTCCGACCAATCGCTGTCGCCGTGCCCGCGCTGGTCCAGGCTCATCACGTGGAACGCCTCGCGCATTTTCACGGCGAAGCCATCGAAGTACCGCGCCTGCGAAGAGATCCCGTGGAGCACCACTAGCGGCGGCCTCTCCTCGTTCCCCCAATCCACGTAGTGGAGTTCGAGTCCGTTGACCCTCACCGTCCGGCCGGTTGGTTCGATTCGATCTCCGGGCATATCGACCTCCTAAACCGTCACCGCGCGACCGCTCGTGTAACTCGTGTGTGCCGCATCGATGACGCGCATGTACCGTACGCCATCCACGAAGTTGGTCAGCCGGATCGGCGCACCCTGCCGGATCGAAGCGACGAAGTCCTCTTCAACCTTCCACCCGCGGTCCGTTCCAGGGTCGGGTTCAACTGGCTTCGTTTCGCCTCCGTGCGGCTGCAGCACTGCCGTATCTCCCATCTTCCATCGCAGCGTCGCCCTGGTCCCAAACACTGTCACGCCGTTCGAATCCGCTCCCGCCGCCACCGAACTGAAGTGGTACGTAATCCGCGCTCCGCGCTTCAGATGCCCGGTGACGATGTACGTGTCCGGCACGGTCACGGGCAGAGTCGCCGCGGTCTCGGCATCCATGCGCTCCGTGATGAACGTGTCGCCCGAAGCCAGCACCTCGGAGTGGTCGCCAAACCACCGATGCATCACTTCCACGAAAATGCCGAACATCATCACGTTTTTGCCGGAGTAGTCGGCCCGCTGACGCCAGTGCAGGGGAATGGCCGGGTCCAGCGCCGAAGCATTGAGGACGTTCACCGTCACCTCGCGGATATCTCCAAGCGCGCCCTCCTCGATCAGCCGGGTGATCGTCGGGCCAAGGCGGAAATCGAACGGCGCTGGGACCAGTTGCGCGACCAGTCCGGGATTTCGCTCGCTCGCTTCAAGCATGTCTTCTGCCTCGGCGAGATCCATCGCCATGCGCGCTTCGCAGAGCACGTGCTTGCCCGCTTCGAGCGCCATGATCGTGTACTCGCGGTGCTTGTACGGCCAGGTCCCAATGCACACCGCGTCGATATCCGCCGATGCGCAGAGCTCCTCCACCGACGCGAACACCTGCGCGATTCCAAACTCATCGGCTATTCGTTGGCCGCTCTCGACGCTGCGGTTCGCCACTCCAACGATTTCAACATCTGCGCATTGCCGCAGGCCCGGGATGTGCTGGTTACGTGTGTTAGCACCCGCGCCGATAAGTCCAATGCGAAGAGGCATGCAGCTAGCTCCCTAAGGTGGTGAGGGATTGAATCACGAATCACACGCCAGAGACAAAGCGAAACGCGTGATCTGGCGAATGAATCCCTCTCCCAGTTCTTCCCGGGAAGGAGGAGAGGGGGCAAGGGGTGACGGGCCTTACCCCAGTACCACCACCAGTTCCTCCGCCCCATGGATCCCGCGCACGATGATCTTCTCCACGTCGGCTGTGCGGCTCGCCCCAGTCAGGATCAGGGCATCGCCGTCGCCAAGATGCGATGCGAGCCCGTGCGGGTACGCCACGATCGTCTCCGGATCCACCCTCACCACCACCCGCGCCGCCCCCAGCAGCGGCCTCCTCGCCGCCTGCTCTCCCGTCAACAGCACGCTTCCTGTCGAGGCGATGGCAGCCGTGGCAGTCAAAACGCGGTCACCATCGCGCGCCTCATACTTCTCGACCACTTCCGCCCCGAGCTGCTTCGCCCGGAACGCGAACCGTCCACGGAGATCGGCTGGCGGCTGTTCCGCGATCGCTGCCACGGGGATCACGTTTCGCCGTTCGGCCGCCTTATTCAACAGCTCCGGGTCGTGCTCCAGGCTTGGATCAGGAAGGAGCCGGGGGTCATCTCGCTGTGGCCCCGGCGGACGAATGGTCCTTCCGAAGCTCCGCAACCCAACGCGCGCCAGCGCGGTCGCGGCCCGCGCCCGCGTCGCGCCGCCGAACGATGCTGCCCACGCTTTCCATGCCACGCGCTCCTTGAGGTCTCCCGTGTCATGGTCGTCCACCGCGTCCGCGCGAAGGTCCAACAGCATCCGGTGCAGTGGGATACCTACCGGACACGATTCGCTGCATCGCCCGCACAGGCTCGACGCGAACGGCAGGTCCGCGAACCGCCCATCGGGCCACAACAACGGGGAAATCACCGCGCCAATTGGCCCCATGTACGGCGACCCGTACGAAAGCCCGCCCGCCGATCGGTAGACCGGGCAGCCATTCATGCAGGCGCCGCAGCGGATGCACTTCAACACCTCGCGATAGCGCGGGTCATGCAGGATCGCCGAGCGCCCGGCGTCCACGAACACCAGGTGCCGCTGCTGCCCGGGCATCGGGTCTGCAAGGAAGTGGCTGAACGAAGTTAGCGGCTGCGCTGTCGCGCTCGGCGCCAGCACCTCCAGGATCGAAAGCGCCGCCGATTCATCCGCGACCACTTTCTCCAGGCCAGTGATGGAAATGTGCAGCTTCGGGTGGCTCGCCCCTAGCGAAACGTTCCCTTCGTTCTCGACGATCGTGATTCGCCCCGAACTCGCGACCACCGCATTCGCACCGGTGATGCCCGCATCGCAATCTTTGAAGAAATTCCCCACGACATCGCGCACATACTGGCTCAGGCGCGTCGGGTCGTCGTCGGGTAGTTCGGCGCCGGTCCGTTCCAGCATCTCCTTGATGCGCGCGCGGTTCAGGTGCAGCGCGGGCGCCGTGATGTGGCTCGGTCCCCGCCCTTCGATGTCGACGATGTACTCGCCGATGTCCGTTTCAAGGACATCGATCCCGTCTGCGCGCAGCGCGTGCGTAAGCCCGATCTCCTCCGCCACCATCGACTTCGACTTCGCCACCCGCTTCGCATCGCCAAGCAGTTCGCGCACCTTCGCGACAGCCTCGCCGGGTGTCGCGCAGCGGTGGTAGCCGATACCCCGCCGTTCGAGCTGTCCGCGAAGCTGCTTGTGCAACTCTTCGAGGTGGTCGATCGCGTAGGCGCGTGCTGCTGCCGCTCGCTGCCGGGCATCCGCCGGCCCGCGTGATAGCATCGCCTCCGAATCTGCCACCAGCTTCCGCATGATCGGCGTCACCGTCGCCGAGGGCCGCTCGGTCCGCATCTCCTGGCTCGCGCGTTCTCGGTACTTGCTCATGAAAGCGCCCGCGAAAGAAGTTCGGCCAGCGACCAGCCCTGAACCTGCATACCAATACCGCGCGCCCCGCTCTCAAGGTGCGCCAGGCAGGAATAGTCGCTCGAAACCAGTACTCGCGCCCCGGTCAGCGAAACGTCGTCGAGTCTCGAGGTCATCATCGCGACCGAGATCTCGGGCTGCTTGGCCGAAAACGTACCGCCGAACCCGCAGCACTCTTCCGGATACGCGAGCGGTCTCACCTCGAGTCCCTGCACTCGTTGGAGCAACCCCATCGCGGCGCCGCCTGCATGAAGCTCGCGCCGGGCATGGCACGAATCGTGGTACGTGACCGTGCCCTCGAGTTTGAACAGCACCTTGTCGATCCGGGGATGGGTACCCACGTAGCTCGCGAAGTCTGCGAACCGGCTTGCGATGCTCGTTGCCCCTGCCGCCCGGCTCCCTTCGAACAGCGTCGGCAGGTAGTGCCTCACCATCGAAGTACACGATCCCGAAGGAGTGACCACCACCTGGTGGGGCTGTGCCGCCTTCAGTAACTGGCGGCCGACGGTTTTCGCCTCCGCTCTGAATCCACTGTTGAAGGCTGGCTGGCCGCAACACCGGCCGTCGATCAACGTGACCGAATCGCCCAGCGCTTCGAGAACGTGCCGGGCGAACCCAATGTCCTGCGGCCGCAGCGTCGACATGTAGCAGGGATCGAAAAGCGCAACTCTTGCCATGGGCCATTGTAAACATGTCCCGGCAAACCCTTTGTTGCGCACGCGTCGTTCTGCTACGCTCTTCGCACTTACATTTAAGAAGAAGGTTACTGAATATGGCCGAGAGCACCATCAAGGTCCGCGACAATGGCCCTTACGTCATCACTGGCGAAGTCACCGTCACGGATTCCGAAGGCAACCCTTTCACTACCCAGGAAACCATCGTCCTCTGCCGCTGCGGCCACTCCGCCAACAAACCCTTCTGCGATGGCCAGCACCGCGCCAACGCCTTCGAATCCACCCCGCGCGCTCAAGGCTGACCGGCTTTCATGTCTGCGGCGCCCTCCCTGTTCACTTCCAGCGTGCGTGATTCGACTTCGGCTCCCCTCTCCCAGTCCTTCCCAGGAAGGAGGAGCGGGGCCGGGGGGTGAGGCTCACTCCCCCAGCTCCACCTCCAGCAACCGCACGTACTGCTGACCGCTGTGCATGTCGCGTTCCACCATCCCGCCCTGGGGTGTCGAACGGGGATACGAGATTTTCAGGACGCTGAGCGAGGGCACGGGGTAGTGCTTCACGAGTTCGGCGCTCGTATCGAAGAGCGCCGCGATGCGGTCAGCGGCGAGCGCCGGGCTGGCGGAGTACTTCGCGAAGTCATCAGGCCCATCGAAGAACAGGTCGACGGTGACCCAGAACGGGCCCGCGTTCTTGGAACGAATGTTGCGGCAGACGTCCTTGAGCTTCGTCATTTGCCCGCTGCCCCGAGGTCTACCCACTTCGTCCGTACCAGTTCCGAAGGCTCGGCCACCTCCACCACGTGGTTCAGCTTGAATTCGTATACCTGCCCACGCTCGATATCGGCCGGCGTGAAGGCGAAACTGTAACTCGGCAATTCCTTCTCAGGATCGAGCGGGAAGTGGAAGAAATACGCGTTGCACGCCTTCGCCACCTGCGTGGCGAGTTCCTGGGTCCCCGCTGTTGCCACGAACAGCACGCCGAGTTCGCGTGGTGCAGGCGTCCCTTCGGGCGGAACATCCCCCGAGACGGCATTCCAGCCGTACATGCGCAACGAAATGTGAAAGTCGCCGCCGTCCTCTGGTAACGTCGACCGGGCTCGACGGTACAGCGACTCGAGCATCCGATCGTGGAAGTAGTCCACTCGCTCCAGTACGTCAGGGTCTTGAATCCCGATGAGCATGATGGTCTGGAATCCGCCTCCACCCGCCCCTTCCAGCTTCATCGTGTAGGGACGCGGCTCCCATTTCGAACCTTCCACGCGCACCGTGCGCTCGTCCAGCTGGGTGTAGACCGCCTCCGTGACGTCGAGGATGCCACCCGGTTCGACGAGCCGGAACGGGTCGGAGTTCTCGTAGAGCATGTGCGCCGAAACGCTCTCGGGCGTGCAGAGGTTGTCGCGCTCGAGAGGTTCAATTTCGAATCCGGTGTCATCGACGCTGATGAGCACCCCGGATCCCCGCCGCCGCGCCGTGCTCTGCGCGCCGCACTCGGCCACCTTCGCGGCATGCCACGTCGGGCCCGCAGCCGCGCCATGCATCAGCCCAAAACTGGAGATGACCGCCGTGTCGGATGTCCTCCCGCCAACCACGATATCGGCGCCCTGCTGAAGCGCATCGATGTACGGTTCCGGCCCCATCAGCGCGACGATGTGCGCGCACTCGTCGATGGTCTCCTCGCTGAGAGGTCCGAGAGGCGGTAACGCCTTCACCCGGCCCTCCTCCCGTAGCGCTCGCATTCTCGCAATCGGAATCTCCGAATAGAGGACTGCGACTTTCGGCGCTATCCCAAGCTCAAGCGCCACCTCGCGGACTATCTCCACCGTCCAATCGACGTTCTTGTCCCCACCAGCCTGCCCGGCCGTCCCAATCAGCAGCGGAATACGCGCCTCTGAAGCGGCCCGCATCAGCTTTGAAAGGTCACGCTTCACCGACCCCCGGCTGTTCTTCGAGATCCCCTGCGCAAGGTATGCCGCCCCACTGTCGGTCGACCCCGCATCGGTCGCAATTGCCTGCGCACCGCTGCGGATACCGTATTCAAGCTCGACATCCCGCACCCCGGCCCCAAGCGATCCCACCGGAACAAGAATCTTCACAGGCTCCATCACGAACGCTTACTCCCACAGCAGGATGGCTGCCGAGTCTACCAGTTACAGCTCTCCACACCGACGGTAGCTGCGAGGCACTGACCTCGCACACTCGGTCGGACTGAGGGCCTACCGCTCCCTCTCCAGGAACTCCAACCGGTTCCCAAAGGGGTCGATCGCGTAGAACCGCCGGTGCCCCGGCAACTGCCTATCGGTCTCCGTCTTCAGCCCGGCCGCTTCCACCCGCGCCTTGAGCCCATCCAGGTCATCGATGAGGAACGCCGGGTGCCGCCGCGTAACCGCGATTGGCTCTTCAATCCCGCAGTGGATCTCCTGCATCCCGCACTGGAACCACACGCCGCCGCGGTCGCGCAGTACCTCCGGCTTGGACAACTCCGGCAGGCCGAGCAATTCTCCATAGAACTCCCGCGCCGCATCTTCACCGCCGGCCGCAATCGCCACCTGAACGTGCGCAATCCCGAAAATGGTCATCAAATCCCTCCCCGGGCCAGCTTATCCGAGACGCCTCAATCGCAGACTCGCACAGCGTGATCTGCGCGCTACGTCACACTCTTTCCCTTCGTGACCAAATTTCGTCCTTAAGCATGAGCCGCCCCTGTGCTTAGGGATGATTGCCATTCATCCGCCCTCCCGACGAGTGCCCCGCCCCCGGCTCCCACACTCGAAGTACGGGCTGGGAGCAGCCCACGGGAGGTACCATGATCTCAATATTCTCGCCCGACCGCCTCGCACGGCGCAGTGCGAATCACCCCTGGCTCACGCTTGGCATCTGGGTCCTCGTTGTCGTCGCCTCTGTGGCGGCCGCCAGCCAGATCAAGTTCACGCCCGGCTTCGAAGTCCGCGGCTCAGATTCGGTCAAGGCCGAACACATCCTCGAGAACGACATCCTCGGCAAGTCCCCGGCCGCCGAAACCGTTGTCGTCCAGTCTCAGACCCTGACCGTCGATGACCCTGAATACAGGGCGTTCGTCGAATCGCTCACAGCAGACATCCGCGCGCTCGATGAAACCGTCGGCAGCGTTACCAACTACTACGAGATGAAGGACGAGGGCGTCGTCTCGGCCGACCGCCGAACCACCGTCCTCCCCGTCAGCCTGAAGGCGGAAGTCGCAGACGCCGTCGAGAAGGTTGGCCCAATGCTCGATGTCCTCGCAGCCCGCTCCGATAGCGGCTTCACCGTCGTCTCCGCCGGTGACGGTTCCATCTGGCACGATGCCCAGCATCAATACGAAAAGGACATGTCCTCCGGCGAAACGATCGGAGTGCCGATCGCCCTCCTCATCCTCGTCATCGTCTTTGGCGCGGTCGTCGCCGCCGGTGTCCCGGTCATCCTCGCCATCCTCGGCATACTTGTCTCGGTCGGCATCACCGCGGGACTCAGCCGCGTCTTCAGCATCGATAGCATCACCATCAACATGATTTCGATGATCGGCCTCGCCGTCGGCATCGACTACACCCTCTTCATCGTCGAACGCTTCCGCGAAGAGCGCCTCCATGGGGCCGAAAAGGTCGATGCGATTGTCGCCGCCGGCGGGACCGCCAGCCGTGCAGTCCTCTTCTCCGGCATCACCGTCATTATCGCTCTGGCCGGTCTGGTCATCGTCCCGACGATGATCATGGCGAGCCTCGCCATCGGTGCCATGACCGTCGTCGTCGCTGCGGTCGGCATCGCGCTTACCTTGCTGCCCGCGGTCCTCAGCCTCCTCGGCGACCGCATCAACTGGCTCACTATTCCGGGCCGCAAGCAGAAGGTCCAGGCCAGCGAATCCGCCGGATTCTTCGGCAAGACGACGAGTGTCGTCATGCGCCATCCGTGGGTCTCCGCCGGCCTCAGCACGGGCCTGCTCGTCGCGATGAGCATCCCCTATTTCAGCATCGATATCGGTTCCACGGGCCTGAGCACCTATCCCCAGGGCCTCCAGAGCGTTCAGGCGTTCAACATCCTCGATGAGGAGTTCTCGGCCGGCCGCATCGACCCTGTGGACGTCGTCATCAAGGGAGATGTGGACTCGCCCGAAGTCGCCGCCGCCCTCGAAAACCTCCGCGCCATCACCGCCGAAGACCCTGCCTTCGCCGAAATGAGCGACCTGCAGAAGGGCCCGGCAGGCGATGCCGGCTTCGTCTCCATCTTCCTCAACGGCGATGCCACCAGCCCGGACGCCATGAGCGCTCTCCGCCGTCTGCGCTCCGACTACATCCCCCAGGCCTTCGATGGGACCAGCGCGGATGTGGTTGTCGGTGGCGGCACCGCCGGCACGGTCGACTACATCGATACGATGAACACCTACCTGCCGATCGTCATCGGGTTCGTCCTCACGCTCAGCTTCGTCCTCCTGCTCATGGTCTTCCGCTCGATCGTCATCCCGCTCAAGGCGATCGTGATGAACCTCCTCAGCGTCGGCGCAGCCTATGGCCTCATCGTTCTCGTCTTCCAGATGGGTGTCGGCAACGAACTGTTCGGCTTCAATCAGTCCGACCAGATCGAAGCGTGGCTGCCGGTCTTCCTCTTCGCGGTCCTCTTCGGGCTCTCGATGGACTACCACGTGTTCCTGCTCAGCCGCATCCAGGAGACCTTCTTGAAGACCGGCGACAACAACTACGCGGTGGCCCACGGACTCCGCTCCACGGCCCACATCATCACCGGCGCCGCCGCCATCATGATGGTTGTCTTCGGCGGCTTCGCAATGGGCGAAATGGTCGCGCTCCAACAAATGGGCTTTGGCCTCGCCACCGCGGTCTTCCTCGATGCGACCGTTGTCCGTTCGGTACTGGTGCCCGCCAGCATGGAACTCCTTGGTTCCCGCAACTGGTACCTCCCGAGCTGGCTCGAATGGCTGCCTCGCATCTCCGTCGAAGGGCAGGCTCACGCCCCGAAAGCGGAACGAACACCCGCCTTCGATTACGCGCCCGGCGTCGCCGGCGGCAAGTAACCGCCGTCCGCCCGCCACACCTTCCGAAGGGCCACCGCACTCGCGGCGGCCCTTCGTTCGCATTACTCCTTGCCTGAATGCCCCGGGCTGCCTCGGGACGGTATGCTGTAATCGCCGCGACTGTCCCGAGGTGCGCATGAAGGTCCAGCAGTTCGTCACCGAGTCCCTGGGAGACTCTTCCTACCTGGTCGTTGCCGATGGCGTCGCCGCCGCCGTGGATCCGCAACGCGACGTGCGGCCCTTCCTCGCCGCCGCGGAACGGCTCAACGTACCCATCCGGTACGTCTTCGAAACGCACGTCCACAACGACTACGTCTCCGGCGGCCGCGAACTCGCCGCCCTCGGCGCGCACGTCGTCGCACCAGCCGAAGCCGGCCTCCAGTTTCCGCACATTCCCCTTGCCGATGGGAAGGAAATTGAGTTCGGCGGGACCCGCCTGAGGGCGGTCGCGGCTCCCGGGCACACGTACGAGCACACCGCCTACCTCGGCATCTCCGAAAAGGGCAGAGTCGAAGCGGCCTTCACGGGTGGCGCTCTCCTCATGGGTGGCGCCGGCCGTACCGACCTCCTGGGCAAAGAACACACCGCTGAGCTCACACAACTCCAGTGGCAGACCGCCCAGAACATTCGCGCTCAACTCCAACCCTCGTCATCGCTCTTCCCCACGCACGGCTCCGGCTCGTTCTGTAGTTCCACCGGCGCCGCCATGGAGCGCAGCGGTCCGCTTTCCGAAGAGCTCACCCGCAATCCGGCCTTCACATCTGTATCGGCTGAAGAGTTTGCCGCCATCCAGCTTGCCGCTTCTCCGCCGATCCCCGGCTACTACCCATACATGGCGCCGATAAACCGCGCCGGCGCTCGTGTCTTCGGCACGCCACCCGAACCCCCGCTCCTCGAACTCGACGATGTCGCCGCCACGACCGCCACCCTCATCGACGTTCGGCCACGCCAGGAGTTCGTCGCCGGCTACATCCCCGGAACACTCGAAATCGAAGAGAGCACGAGTTTTCTCGCCTATGTCGGCTGGATGATCCCGTTTAACTCGCCCATCGTCCTCATTTCAACGGATGCCGCCCAGGCACAACGGGTCACCGTCGACCTCTTCCGCATCGGATACGAAGACGTCCGGGGCTACCTCCCCTTCGCCTCGTGGAAATCCGCCGGGCGCCCGATCGAACAGCTCGGTGCTGCCACGATCGGTGAGGCCCGCGAAATACTCGCCGATTCCCGCCTGCCCGTCGTCGATACCCGTTTTAAGGACGAACAGAAGGCCATGCCCCTCCCGCATGCCCTGGAACTCCCATTCGATGAATTCCGCTCCTGGGCATCGTTCGCCCCGCCACGGGCCCTCGTCGTCTGCGCCAGCGGCCAGCGCGCCACCATGGCCGCCAGCGCGCTGCAAAAGGCCGGCCGCGAAGTCGTCGCCCTCGTCGAAGGCGGCGCCGAAAACCTCCTATAAGCCCCGACCATCCGAGCCGCGACTGCTAGAGAGCGGCCACGCACTCGCCCGAACTACGACCGCGAGCGTAGGCGTCCGCCGTCACCGAAGAAGTCGGGTTGGATCCGCGCACGTCAGTAAGCGGATGGTGAACTGCCCCGCCCTCGCTCCCGCCACCATCAGTGCTGGGAGCGAGGCCCAACCAACGGCCCCATGTCATTGGTGCCCGGAAGGAAGTGATGGCTCGCCCAGGTGCGCCCCGAAGAACGCTTCCATCCGCTTCCAGCTGTCGTCCGCCGCCGCCGGGTTGTACCCCACCCGCGTCGGTCCCCAGGAGTTGAGCTTCGCCAGCACACCCTTGTGGTCGCTCATGTAGCTGTGCCCGGCCTTCGGATACGTCACCACATCGTTCGCCACCTGCAGCCCCTGGAGATGGTGTGCGAGCAACGTGCCGTTCTTTCCGAACACCCGGTCGCGCCCCCCAAAGCCGCCAAGTACGGGGCACACACCGTCGAGCTCTTCCTGCTCCTTCGGCACGCTCCCGTAGAAAATCGCCGCCGCCCCAACCTCCGCTCTCACCGCGAACAGAAGGGCGATCCCCCCGCCCATGCAGAATCCCACCACCCCAATCCGCGAGGCATCGACTTCCGGGCGGGTGGCCAGCCACTCTCTGCACGCGTCAAGGTCTGCGAACACCGGGCCTTCACCTTCTTTGAGCCCGCGAACAGTGCGCACAATGCAGAGCGGCATCGGCCCGCGCGTCGAAAAAAGGTCCGGCGCCAGCGTGACGTACCCCATCTCGGAGAATCGTTGCGCCTTGGCCCGCATGTCCGAATTCAGGCCCATCACTTCGTGGATGATGATCAGCGCCGGCCGCGGGCCTTCGTGTCGCGGCGAAGCAAGGAGCGCCTTCAGCGCCCCGGAGGGCGCCGGGATTCGTGCGAGTTCCACCCGCCCGATTCTACCCGCGCGGTTAAGAACCTGTCCTAGTCCCCGTCGTAGGCCAGCCCGATGGTCACCGCGCAGCCATTCCAGGTGCAGTTCGCGGGCTTCGGCGGGGGTGGTGTGGCCGTCGGCGTCGCAGTAAACGTCGGCGTTGGAGTAGGCGTTGGCGCCTCCTTCGAACACCCGGGCGTGCCGTTGCCACTGTTCGGCGTGAACACGATGACCGAGTCTCCGAACTCCGAGAAGTATTCGTAGCTGCCGCCCGCCGTGAACTTTAGCGAACCCGAAGTCTCGCCCGGCTGCAACGTCCAGTCCGGATCATCCGGCAGCCCGCCGAAGCCCGGCTTGTACACCCGGATCGGCACATCGGAAACGTTCTTGAACTGCACTTCATCGTTTCGAACGATGTTGCAGTGCCGCGGGTTGAAGCCTTCTTTGTCCACCTCAACCGTCCAGCGCGTGACGGCGCCAACGGGAGTATCGCCGCCTCCAAAAACCGCCAGGGAAATCGCTCCGAACAGCGCCATCATCAGCGCCAACGCCGCAAACAGCGGCCGGTAAGAAACTACACGCATACCGAACCTTCAGGTTCTCACCCCACCACGGGCGCACTTACCGTAACGATTCAACCCGAAACGGGAAAGCAGCGCTTTCCCAACCTTGTCCGAACGCTCAGTCGATCGCCACCGCCGGCACCCGCAGGCAAAATGCATTCCCCCGGCACGGCGGCTGCGGCGGCGTGAAGTCCGGGTCGGGAGTGCAAATCGGCTCCCAGTATTCGACGAACACTGGCGTGATCACCGTCATCGAATGCTCTGGGTGATCAATATCGATGAACTTCGTCGAACCGCCGTATGGGATTGAGAAGTTCGGCGAATACTCCCCGGGCTCGATCACTCGCACATCGAACGGCGGGTCCCCGGAGATAACTCCTGGCTTTCCGATGCGAATCGTGCTGCTGCCCACGTTCTTGAACCGCACAAACTCCCGGTTCATCCGGCAGACGCTCGGGTTGAAGCCGCCCTCGCTCACTTCCACCGTCTGAACGGTGAGTGCTCGCCCCGCGCCATCTGGCACAAACCCGGGCGCAGCCATCGCAATTAGAGCCAGCAGGGCCACCGTGGTCCGGATTGTGCGCCACACACGCGCAGCCTAGCGAAACAGGCCCTTGCGGGCACGAATCCCTCGTGCCTTTACGAAAGTGCAATACATGTCCCTCTACGCGAAAGGCCTTAGCGAGCAATCGGCCCCGAAAATGAATTCAACGGAAGGAGATGCCCAAATGACACGCATCAAGAACACCATCAAGGCGCTGCGCGCCCGCTCGAACAACGAAGAAGGTCACGCCTACGCCTGGGGCGGCGGCGGGCTCCTGACGATCGTCCTGATCGTCCTGCTCATCATCCTCATCTTCTGATTCCAGCATGACGCGGACGCGCAAACAGGCCCCGAATTCACATTCGGGGCCTGTTACTTTTCGCTCCTCTTTCGTCCAACCGGGCGGCTGTCCGAAAGCGAGTTGTCATTTCCCTTGCAGGAACATCAGTGTCAATGCTGCTCCCGAGGGGAGCAATCCGGGACGCGCTGCCTCGTGCAGACTTACTCGTTACGCCCGGCTCTGTTCGCTGAAAATCTCAAGACACCTGTCCTGCGTGACTCGGTGTGCGGCCTGCTCAATGCAGGCCATCTCTCTGCACAATCCAGACTCCATAGACTGCGTGAAGCTTGCGTAGCATAGGCATTCTCCTCACGTCGTTGCGATTTCCCCATTGTTCCCGGCCCTCTTCAGGCCAGGTGGTTCATCGCGGTGTCTGTTAACCAAAGTACTCCTTCAGAATGCCTTGTCAAGCGTCTTTTCAGGTGACTTTGTCAATGTTCTGCACCCGACAGACGTACCACGCCTTGCAATTTTCAGTCGACGACCGCGACGACCTCGACTTCGATGAGCAAGCCGTCCATCGCCAGCGCGGTCACACCGACCAGCGTGCTGGCAGGGGGGTTTTCCGGCGCAAAGAATTGCCCTCGAACTTCGCGGATCGTCGCCAGCATATCCGGGTTCAAGTCCACGACGTAGGTGTTCATCTTGACGACGTCAGCGAACGTCGCCCCGCCGGCCGCCAGCGCCGCTTTCACGTTTTGCAGCACCTGTGTCACCTGCGCTCGCAGTTCCCCGCGCCCGACGATGTTGCCATCCTTGTCCAGCGAAATCTGCCCGGCGACAAACACAGTCTTGCCACCGCTTGAAGTAACCACATGGCTGTAGCCACGCGGCGTCGAAAGGTCATTGGAAACGGGATAAGTCTTCATCGCGAAATCTTAGCCCACTCCCCGGGCCCGCCCCTGGTTCGAGGGTCCCACCAAGAGAAAGGGGCCGGGGGATGAATGCCAATCGCCGCGAACAGCAAGTCAACCGCCACCGTCGCGATTCCGCCCGGCGCCCCTCAGTCCTCCAAAATCCCCAGCGCGGCCCGGATCCCCTCCGCCGCCTCTCGCTCATGCTTCGCGGCGCGCCGAAGCGCCATAGCAGCCGCCCGTCGCAACCCCGCGTTATTCACGTTCCCGTGTCCGCCGGAGGGAAACGGAAACAGCGTGATCAGGGGCGAAAGTGCCTTCACCTGTTCCCGAACCGAGGTCGCCGCAGCCCCAAGCGGCTCCGCCAGCTCCGGGATCGATTCCGCGATGTTCTCCAGGAAGATCGCACCGTCAGTGCGTGCGGCCTGCAACACCACCAGGGTGTAGGCGTTCCCGGCCCGGTCGATCTCGCCCTCGCCATCGAATGTCTCCGCCCATACATCAATCGCCGCCGTGCCTCGCGGCTGCCCATCCTCAGGACCGTCCTTCCCTGCGAAACAGTCGAGCGCCGTCTGCAGCGCCTCGCCAAGACTTTCCAGCGGGTCCGGTTCCACCGGCTCCACCGGCGCGAACAGTTCCAGCTTCCCGATGGCAGCCGTCGGCCACACATCCCACAACACGAACGGGCCCAGTTCCGGAGTCAGAACGTCCTGCACGAGGAAACCGCCCCGCTCCCGGTCGTAGCCGTAAACAATCCCGTGCTCGTGCAAATGAAAGTCCCACCCGATTAGCGGCCTCCCCGCATCGAGGTGGCTTGTTGCCCAGTCGATCGCGGCTTCGCGCATCTCTTCCCACGGCCCTTCGCCGGGAAGTTCGCCGCCGAACCGCTCCCATCGATACCCGGTCCGTGCATACCGCTCCACCATCGCCTGCCAGTCGAGGTCGGCCGGCCCCGAAGGCAACGCCGTCACGTCGCCCTTCGTTCCGAGGCACAGGTGCCACGCGTGCCCGGTCAGGCCCATCAGCGCGTGCCGCGGCAGTGGCTGTTCAAGATGTCCCAGCACCCCCTCGAGCGCCGCCACCGCGCTGGTCCAGTTCTCTCCAAGCTGAAGTCCGGGAATTTCGCGCTTCACCCATCGAGTGTACGGGCGCCATCCCGCGCGGTCGCGCCCACGGCAACCTCGCCGCTTCGTATAGTGACCTCACCATTCCCGCACCAGGAGCCGCACCCATGTCCGACCAGATGGGCATCTTCGATGTCATGTACACCACGCGCGCCATGCGCCGCATCAAGCCCGATCCCGTGCCCGAAGACGTGCTCGTGAAACTCATCGACGCCGCCAACCAGGCTGCCTCGGGTTCGAACCAGCAGAACGGCCGCTGGATCGTCGTCCGCGACCGTTCTCAGAAAGAGAAGCTCGCCGAACTCAACCGGAAGGTGTTCGAGGCCTACACCGCCCCCAGCGGCGGGCGTGCCGCCGCCCTCCCCCACCAGTCCGAGGAGAAGCGAGCACGCATGCTCGATGCCGTCCGCTGGCAGGCCGAACACTTCGCCGAAATCCCGGCCCTTGTCATCGCCTGCCTCCAGGTCGCCCTCCCCATCCGCGACACCTTCGCTGCCGGCGCTGGTTCAGGCGGTTCAATCTGGCCTGGCGTCCAGAACCTCCTTCTGGCCGCCCGCGCCCTCGGCCTTGCCGCTACACCAACCACCTTCGCCATCGCCGACCGCAACGCCGCCCGAGAAGTCCTCTCCCTTCCCGAAGACATCCAGCCGTTCTGCCTCATTCCCGTCGGCTACCCCATGGGCAACTTCGGCCCCGTCACCCGCAAGCCCACCGCCGAAATCATGCGCTGGGATCGCTGGTCCTAATCAGAACGAGGTGGCCCGGCCATGCGCCAGGGCCGAAGCTTGACTCCCCTTCTCCCAAGCTTGGGAGAAGGGGCCAGGGGGATGAGGGAGCTTCACCCTCCCACCATCTCCCCCTACTCTTAGATCCACTCCCACACGCGAACCCCGCGGAGGCTCCCATGTCCGCACTTTCCCGCCTCGACCCGGAGGTCGCCGGCATCATCGAGGACGAACGCACTCGCCAGGTCGAGTCCCTCGAGATGATCGCCAGCGAAAACTACGCCTCGGCAGCCGTCCTCGAAGCGACCGGCTCGGTCTTCACGAACAAATACGCCGAAGGCTATCCGGGCAAGCGCTACTACGCGGGCAACCAGCACAGCGATCGCCTCGAGGAACTCGCCATCGCCCGCGCGAAACAGCTCTTCGGCGCCGAACACGCGAACGTCCAGCCCACCAGCGGGGCCGAGGCCAACATGGCCGTCTACCAGGCGTTCGTGAACCCCGGTGACACCATCATGGGAATGGAACTCAGCCAGGGAGGCCACCTCACCCACGGTTCGCCGGTCAACTTCAGCGGGCGCCTCTACAACTTCGTCCCCTATACCGTCGACCGCGAATCCGAAGTCATCGACCTCGCCGAGGTGAAGCGCCTCGCCGAGGAATCGAAACCCAAGATCATCGTCGCGGGCGCGACCGCCTATCCGCGCGCCATCGATTTCGCCGCCTTCGGCGAGATCGCGCACGCCAATGGCGCCCTCCTCATGGTCGACATGTCGCACATCGCCGGGCTCGTCGCGGGTGGCGTCCACCAAACCCCCGTCGGCCACGCCGACGTCATCACGACAACAACCCACAAGACCCTTCGCGGCCCACGCGGCGCGCTCGCTCTCTCCACCATCGAACACGCCGACGCCCTCGACCGCGGCGTCTTCCCCGGCACGCAGGGCGGCCCTCATCTCCACAGCATCGCCGCCAAAGCCGTCGCCTTCGCCGAAGCCCTGAAGCCTGAGTTCAAGACCTACGCGAAGCAGATCGTCACCAACGCCGCTGCCCTCGCCGAAGAACTCAAGGCCGGCGGCATCCGCCTCGTCTCCGATGGCACCGACAACCACCTCCTCCTCATCGACTGCAATTCCACGGGAATCAGCGGCCTCAAGGCCCAGAACGCCCTCCAGGGCGCCGGAATCATCACGAACCGCAACACCATCCCCTACGACCAGCGCTCCGCCTACATCACTAGCGGCTTGCGCATGGGCACCCCCGCCCTCACCTCCCGCGGCATGGGCGTCGAAGAAATGAAACGCGTCGGCAAATGGATCGTCCGCGTCCTCAAAGACCCGGACGGCGACGGCGTCCGCGAATCAGTCCACGCCGAGGTGACCGAGTTCGCCCGGGCCTACCCCGTCCCCGGCATCAGCGACGCTATCGCGGTCTGATCAGGAGTAGCGAACCCACGAGCGTAAGCGAGCGCCGCTGCAAGGTCTCCGCCAGCGCAGCGCCGAGGGTCGTGAAACCCAACCGCACACTGAACTCCCCTTCTCCCGCGACGCAGGAGTCGGGAGAAGGGGCCGGGGGATGAGGGCCGCCAACTCCCCGCCAGCCTCCGCTTTCGCGTTGAGGCTAACCACACCCCGTGGTACGTTTTCTCTTCGTGCCGGGAGCCCGGTCCTTTCCTCGAGGAAGGACAAACCCATCGCCCGGTTGAGGATTCATGAGGGAATATGAATTGACGGTGGTCTATGACCTTGCCGTCGCAGAAGCGGGTGGCCCCGAGGCCGGCCCGGAACGCCTGACCAGCCTCGTCGAGGCTCGCGGCGGAAAAATGCTCAAAATCGACCACTGGGGACGCCGCCGGATGGCCTATCCGATTAACCGCGCCCTGGATGGTGACTACATCGTCACACGGATCGATTTCGAACCGACCGAAGTTGCCGGCCTCGAAGCCGCGCTCAAGATCGACGAAAAGGTCTATCGTTACCTGACCGTCCGCGCCGACGAGCTGCCTCCGCCACCGCCCCCGCGCGAACCGCGTGAGCCTCGCCCGGCCCCGGCCGCCGAAGCCAGCACGGCGCCAGCCGAAGTGGCGGCCCCGGCCGCGCCGGCGGCTGAGCAGCCCGCCAGCGAGCCGAAGGCCGAGGCTCCGGCTCCCGACACCACGGAGGCAAAGGCCGAAGCCCCCGCAGTCGCCGAGGCAAAGGCCGAAGAGCCTGCGGCAGCCACTGAAGCGGCCCCCGAGGCAGACGACGACTCAAAGGCGGAAGAACCACCCGCCGAAAGCTAAGGAAGGCGAACCATGGCGAACCTGAACAAAGTCATGCTCATCGGTAACGCCGGCAAAGATGCCGAGCTGCGCTACATGGCCACTGGCACGCCCCAGTGCAAGTTCTCCCTCGCCGTGAACAACCGCCGCCGCAATCAAACCACGAACGAATGGGAAGACCAGACCGAGTGGTTCAACATCCTCATCTGGGGAGACACGGCCGAACGCGTCTCCCAGTACATCACGAAAGGCAAGTCCCTCTACATCGAGGGACGCCTCCAGACTCGCAGCTGGGATGATGACCAGGGTCAGAAACACTACATGACCGAGGTCGTCGCCCAGACCGTCCAGCTTCTCGGCGGCCGCGATAGCGGCGGCGGCGGAAGCCAGGGTGGCGGCGACGATTGGGGCAATGGTGCTCCGGCCCGGCCTCGCTCAGGCGGCTACAGCCGCGGCGGCGATGTCGAAGTCGACGACCTGCCCTTCGAATAACGCAATACTCCGGGCGCCTCGCGCCCACTCACCCGGTCCTTCCGCCACGAAGGACAAACCCATCGGGAAGGAACTGAACCATGTCATCAGAAGAACGCTCATCCGAAGATCGCCCGTCGCGCCCGCAACGGCCGCGTTATGGCAGCCGCCGCAAGGTCTGCCGTTTCTGTGTCGACCACATCAAAGGCGCCGATTACAAGGACATTAGCCGCCTCCGCGTCTTCATTAGCGATCGCGGCAAGATCGAGCCCCGCCGCAAGACCGGCACGTGCCTGAAGCACCAGCGCCTCGTCTGCACCGCAATCAAGCGCGCTCGGCACCTCGCCCTGCTTCCTTACACCCTCGCTCACGTCCGCGAAACCGGCGTGTTCCCAATCCGCGGCTAGGGCCTTACACCAACCCCGGGCGGCCCCCGCCCACCCCGAGGAGATTCATGGCCCGTCGCGACCGCACAACCGGCCTTCCAAGGCCCCGACCACGCAACGCCAACAAGTCCCAGGGAAGGTTCGCGTTCGGCGAGACCGCGCAGATCCGCGCCGTCTGGATTGCCGGTGGCCTGCTCATCGCCCTGCTCCTCGGGTTGCTCGGCTACAAGTGGGTCAACTCCCAGTTCATCCACCCGAATAAGACGGTCCTCACCGTTGGCGAGCAGAAATTCTCGCTGAGCTACTACACCGATCGACTCTTCCTCTCCGCCCAGGCCAACTCCGGCTCCGGCGCCAACGTCTCCATCCTCGAACAGACGCTCTTCACCGACCTTGAGAACGAGGCCATCTCCAGGATCATCGCCGAGGAGCGCGGCATCACTGTCACCGACGAGGAGATCACAGCGGAGATTGCCTCGCAGCTCGGTGTGCCAGTCGGCGGCGCGGGCAGCTCATTCGATACGCTGTACCGCCAGCGCCTTCGCACCGTCCTCATGAGCGACGATGCCTATCGCCGTTACACCGAGGCCCAGGTCTGGGTGAACAAGCTGAAGGACGCCCTCTCCGAGGAAATCGGTGACAAGGGCGAGCTCATCACCATCAAGGGTGTCGTGAGTGCTTCCAAAGAAGACGCTGATGCCGTCCTTGCTCGCGTCAAAGGCGGCGAAGACCTCGGCTCCGTCGCCCAATCCGACTCGACTGACCTTACGTCACGCCAGAACAATGGCGTCTTCGACCCCGAACCCGCCCGGCTCCTGCCGGACAATGTTCGCGCCGCCATCGAAGGCAAGCCCGAAGGCTCCGAGCTCCTCGGCCCCATCGAGGTCTCCGGTAACTACTGGGTTTTCCGAATCGAGAAGCGCGATCCCGAGGGTGTGTACACCGAAACCCAGAAGAGCCAGCTCGCCGACCTCGCCCTCGCCGATGCCGTGAAGGACAAGCGCCCGCAGGTCAACATCAAACGGACCATCAACAACGACGACTACAATTGGGTCAATGACCACGTCGGCAAGTAGCGGCTCGGGCCGGGAGATTGGCGTTGGCCTGATTGGCCTCGGCGTTGTCGGTGGCGGCGTCGCCCAGGCGCTCATCGAGCGCCGGGATTACTTCGCCCGCCAGGTCGGCGCACCACTCGTCGTCCGCAAAGCCGCCGTCCGCGACCTCTCCAAGCCCCGCACCGTCGAACTTCCTCCCGGCCTCCTGACCACGAACGTGGACGACGTGCTCTCCGACCCGGAGGTCGATATCGTCGTAGAGGTCATCGGCGGAGAAGAGCCCGCCGGCTCGTACATTCGCGCCGCCATTGCCGCAGGCAAGCATGTGGTCACCGCCAACAAAGAGCTCATGGCCAAGTCCGGCCCCGAACTGCTCGCCGATGCCCACAGCCGCGGCCTCGACATCATGTTCGAAGCCAGCGTCGGCGGCGGCATCCCTCTGATCGCCCCCTTCCGCCGAGACCTCCTTGCCAACCGCATCACGTCCATCCGGGCGATTATCAACGGCACCACGAACTACATTCTCACCGGGCTTGCACGCTCGGGTGCTGTCGGCCATGCACTTCGTGCCCAGGGCATCGAGCCCCCCGGCGGCGCTGGCTTCGCTGAAGCACTCTCCGAAGCTCAGCGCCTCGGATACGCCGAGCCCGATCCGACGAACGACGTCGAGGGCTACGACGCGGCCTACAAGCTCGCCATCATGGCCACCCTCGGCTTCCGTAGCCGTGTTCGCCCCGAACAGATCGAAACCGTCGGCATTACGAAGCTCCATCCGCGCGACTTCCAGTACGCCCAGGAGCTCGGCTATGTGATCAAACTCCTGGCAATCGCCGAACGCATGGATGGCGGCATCGTCGCCCGCGTTGCCCCGGCCTTCCTCCCCCAGACAGCGCCATTGGCGAAGGTCGACGGCGTCTACAACGCCGTGCAGATCGAAGGCGACCTCACCGGCACGGTCCTGTTCCAAGGCCGCGGCGCCGGCGCCGAGCCTACCAGCTCCGCCGTCGTCGCCGACCTCCTCGACCTGTCCCACGCCATTGTTCTCGGCGGCCGTGAACGCAAGTATTGGGGCCCAGAAGCGGAGCTCCCGGTCCTCGGCCCCGAGCATTTGCTCTCGCGGTACTATGTCCGGGTGACAGTCAACGACAGGCCCGGTGTGCTCGCCCAGATCGCACAGTCCCTGGGCAACCACTCGGTCAGCATCGCCGCCGTCACCCAGAAGGAAGCGGACGCCGATGACCAGGCAGCCGAGCTCGTCGTCATGACACATCGCGCGCAGGAAGGTTCCATGCGCGCGGCCCTCCGTGAAATCGAATCGCTTCCGGTTGTCGTCCGCGTCTCATCGTTCCTCCGCGTGGAGGGTTGAGATGCCAGGCGAATCCCAGGCCCAGGCAATCGGCGAAATCATCACCTGGCTCGAACAGCAGGTGCGCGCCAACCGCGAAGAACAAATCCGCCAGGTAGCCCTCCTCGACCAGCTCCGCCGCCAGATTCACGACCTCTCGGAACAGATGTCCGTCGCGGAGCGCAGCGTCCGAGAGATAGACCCGAAGCTCGCGCCGTTCAAGGGCCTTCCGGAGAAAATCCGCAGCCTCGATGAAGGCTCCGAGCACATTCGCCAGGCCGTCACCTCCAACCGCGCCGAAATCGAGAACGCCCTTCGAATCCTCAGTTCCGAAGCCGAACACGACCGCCAGGAACGCGGCGAAGCGATCCGCCGCATCGATGCCGCCGCAAATCAGCTCGGCCTTGTCCTGGCGGACATGTCGCAGGTCCAGCATCAGACTTCCCAGGTGAACCAGACGCTGCAGACCGTCCTCGAGCGTCAACGCGAAGTCGAGGCCCATCTCGAACAGTTCGGCCTCCGCCTCGACCGCTCCATCGAAGTCAACCGCGACCTCGAAAGCCGCATCAAGGCGGTCACCCTCGCGGACCTCGATGACAAGTTCGAAGTTGTGTACGAGCGCCTCCAGGTCGTCGGCGAAATGGTGAAGCGCAACGAAGACATGATCGCCGGCGTCACGAACGAACGCAGCCTCCGCCAGGAACTTATTGATGAGCTCTCGGTCTGGCGCGAAGAGCACAACCGCATCGATGGTCGCCTCAACGCCCTCGAAGAGACCGGCGAACGCGTTGTCGCTCAGATCGACAAGGTCCACGGCGAAATCACCCTCCTCGAAGGCCGACACAGCGGCCTCGGCGAGCGCGTCTCCAACATCCGCAAAGACATCGCCGAAGTGGTGGACCACGTCCGCGAAGAGTTTGCGAAGTACAACGCAATGATGGAGAAGCAGCGCCGCAAGCAGATCCAGGTGCTTGAACAGGAGCTGCGCGAAGCCAAGTTCCACGCATTCCGCCCTCCGGAGGAGCCGTGACCGCTGTTGTCCCCCAACCCCGAGGCGTCCTCTACCGCTGGGCCTCCGTCCTCCCCCTCACCGAAAACACCCCGCGCATCTCTCTCGGCGAAGGCGATACCCCCCTCGTCCGCTCCGCAGCCATCGAACGCGAATGCGGCCTCGATGAGCTCTGGTTCAAGCTCGAAAGCTGCAACCCGACCGGATCGTTCAAAGACCGCGGCATGGTTGTCGCCGTCGCGAAGGCGATGGAGTCTGGCGCCAAGGCGATCATGTGCGCCAGCACCGGCAATACCAGCGCCAGCGCCGCCGCCTACGCCGCCCACTGCGGCCTCGAATGCTTCGTCCTCGTCCCGGGCGGCAAAGTCGCCGCCGGCAAGATGGCACAGGCCGTCGCCTATGGCAGCCGCATCATCGAAGTCGATGGCAATTTCGATGACGCGCTCAACGCCGCCCGCGAGCTCACCGCCAAGCATCCCATCGCCCTCGTCAACTCGGTCAATCCGGACCGCATCCACGGCCAGAAAACCGCTTCCTACGAGATCTGCGAGTCCCTCGGCGATGCCCCCGACATTCTTTCCATCCCGGTCGGCAACGCCGGCAACATCACCGCCTACTGGAAGGGCTTCGGTGAATGCGCCGAAACCGCTCGCGCCACCCTCCACCCGAAGATGTATGGCTTTCAGGCGGCCGGTGCGGCCCCGCTCGTCAGCGGCGCGCCGGTAGCCGAACCCAACACCATCGCCACGGCCATTCGCATCGGAAATCCGGCCAGCTGGGATGGCGCGATCAACGCCCGCAACGAAAGCGAAGGTCTCATCGAAGCCGTCACCGACGACGAAATTCTCGAAGCCTATCGCCTCCTCGCCCGCCGCGAAGGGCTCTTCGTCGAACCGGCGAGTGCCGCCAGCGTGGCCGGCCTCCTGAAACACGCCCGTGCCGGTCGCATCCACGGCGGACGCGCTGTAGCCATCCTCACGGGCAACGGCCTGAAGGATCCCGATACCGCCATCGGCCAGTACAAACCCGATGTCACGAAGGCCGCCGCCACCGTCGAAGGCGTCGAACGCGCCCTCGGCTGGTAACCAGCTCACCCAAAGACTTTCACCCTACCCCGAACCGAACCCAGGGCGCGACTGACAAGGAGCGCTGCGCTGCCTAAGAGGCACCGCCACCGTCCGCTTCGACGCCTGGGCTTCCGCCATCCGCCCGCCCGCAACATTTTTCGCGGAAAGGTGATGGCGCGCTGTCGGCTGGTATTCGCCCTAAGCTTTCGCGCCCACTTCCACGTCCGTATTCAAAGGCGCATCGAGCGCGTGCAACCGGTCCAGCACTTCTTTCGCGAACAAGCGCGTCGAGCGCTCCGCCGTCTCCACCGGCATCCCACCGAACCGGAAGTTGAGAATGAACTCCTCGGCGCTCGTCATCTGCTGGATGTGTTTTAGCTTGTCGAACACCTGGTCCGGGGTCCCCCACGCCTGCGGCCGCGCCGAATGCTCGCCGAGCTCCTCGATCGACTTCGTGTTGGCGATGTCGCTGAACTTCGCGTACTGCTCGTAGCCCTTGGTGCCCTTGATCCGTTCCGAATCGCGCCAGCCGTAGTGCCGCATCACGCTGTCCTGCGCCTCGATCGTGTGGGTGCGCATCACGTCCCACGCTTCGGCCTCGGTATCGAAGCACGCGACGTGAACCACCACCGTCGGTTGCGTCGGGCCCCACCCGCGTTCTGCCCGCACCTTGTTGAAGTCCACCACGTCCTGGCGGTACTCCTCCCAGCTCTTCTGGTTGGTCATCAGCATCCCGAGCCCAGAGTTCGCGGTGATCGGCAGCGTTTGCGGGCTGGTCCACGCCACTCGCATCTTCGCCAGCAATTGCTCGGGGTTCCGCGGTCGCGGACGGACCGTCGTCTCCGGGATGTGGAAGAACGTACCCTCGTGCGAAAACCACTCGTTCGTCAGCGCCTTCCGGACCACTTCCAGCGCTTCCGCGAACCTGTCGCGCGATTCGTCCATTGGCACGCGGTAGGCGTCGAACTCGCGCTTAGCGGCGCCTCGCCCCAGCCCAAGCGTCAGCCGCCGCCCCTGCAGCAAGTTGTCCAGCACGCTGATCTGTTCCGAGATCACCACGGGGTCGTACCACGGCAGCACAACCACCATCGTCCCGAAGTCGATTTTCGAAGTCTTGCCGGCCATGTAGGTCAGGTGTTGGATGGCGCCGCCGGTCATGATGTACGGCCCGAAGTGGTGGTCGATGGCCCAGTAGGAGTCGAACCCCAACGGCTCTACCAGCCCGGCGAGATGCAGATCCTCTTCGTAAATCTGCTGGTCCGAAACCCGGTACTGCTCGGCTCGCTGTCCTTCGAACCGGTCCCAGTCCGTGTAGTTCTGAAAATTGAGGTGCACTCCAGCGCGCATGGTTCCCCTCCCGGCCAGATGCGGGGCATGCTACATCACCGCGCATCCCGCGTAAGGGTGGTTCACCGTGACAACATCCCCAGACTATTCGGCCCTCGACCGCGCGGGTGCCTCCCGCACCGCCTTCTATCCCCGCCCGGACCATTCCCGGCCGCCAACCCCCGCCACCGACCACCTCTTCGAAATCGCGCCCGGCATCCATCTTGGTGCCCGACTCTACACAGCCGATCCGGCATTCCCCACGATCATCTACTTCCACGGCAACGGCGAAGTCGCCTCCGACCACGACGACATCTCCGAGTTCTACTTCGCCTCGGGCAGCAACCTCCTCGTCATC
The DNA here is from genome assembly GCA_050247055.1 of Dehalococcoidia bacterium. Lineage (GTDB taxonomy): Bacteria > Chloroflexota > Dehalococcoidia > Tepidiformales > Tepidiformaceae > Amarobacter. The sequence continues at coordinate 151,867 of JBFWUX010000007.1, read as the reverse complement.
GAATTCCGCGGCTACGGCGCCAGCAACGGCCACCCGACGTTCGAAAACCTCGTTGCCGACGCTCGCACCTCGGTGGCCCTCGCCCACGAACTCCTCGACGGCTTCGGCTACGGCAAAACCCGGTTCGTCATGGGCCGAAGCATGGGCGCCCACTCCGCTCTTGAAATCGCCGCCAACGCCCCCGAAGGCCTTTCCGGCCTCATCCTCGAAAGCGGCGCCGGCAACCTCCGCCGCTGGATAGACCGCCTCGACCTCGGCGAAGAAGGCGCGCAACTCCTCGCCGCCCACGAAGCCAAGCTCCGCTCGATCCAGCTTCCCTGCCTGATGATCCACGGCCAATACGACGAACTCATCCCTCTCGCCACAGCCCGCGAGGTCTACAACCTCCTCGAATCCTCCGAACGCAAAATGCTCGTCATCCCCAACGCCGGCCACAACGACATCGTCTGGGTCGGCGCCCAGGAATACTTCTCGGCCATCGCCCAATTCCTCCGCGATTACCGATAGAAGGCAACGCAACCGAAGTTCGTGAACCTCCCTTCTCCCAGTCCTTCCCGGGAAGGAGGAGAAGGGGCCGGGGGATGAGGGACGCCCGCTCGCCCATATGCTCTCTGCCCTCCACCATCTCCCACACGAGGTTGTGAAATGAAGGTCCGCGAACGCTCCATCCTCTGTCCCGCCGCGGCATAAAGGCCGCGCGAAGGAATCGGAATACCGGTTCGGAACCGTGCCTGTCAGGCCGGTCTCTTCGCGCTGCCCCGGCATCGATTGATTCTCACGATTAGTCACCAGGGGCGTTTCACAACACCATGCGTTCGCGTTTTTTCACCGGGCTCTGGGCCCATCCCGACTTCGTCCGCCTGTGGGCGGGCACAACCACATCCACCTTCGGCTCGCTGATCGGCCAGCTCGCCCTCAGCTTTACTGCCATCGTTTTCCTCGATGCCTCCGCGCCGGAGGTCGCATTCCTCGGCGCCTGCCTGCTCGTCCCGGGCTTTCTCGTAAGCCCGTTCGCCGGCGTCTGGGTCGACCGCTTAAAACGCCGGCCAATCATGATCGCCACCGATATCGGCCGAGCAGTCGCGCTCTTCAGCGTGCCCGCGGTTGCCGCCTTCGGCGGCCTCACGATCTACCAGCTCTACGTCGTCGCCGCGATAAACAGCGCGCTCGGCGTGTTCTTCATGTCCGCTTACCAGAGCTATCTCCCCACGCTCGTGAAAAAGCAGGAGCTCCTCGAAGGCAACGCCAAGCTCGCCGGCACCGCTTCCGTCGCCGAAGTCGCGAGCTTCAGCATCAGCGGCTGGCTGGTCCAGTTGTTGAAGGCGCCCGGCGCGCTCGCCATCGACGGCGCCAGCTTCCTCGTCTCCGCCTACTGCGTCTGGCGAATTAAACAGCCCGAAGCAGCAATCGAGGCCGACCCGGAAGCACAGCACTTCTGGCGAGAAGCCCGCGACGGCGCCAGCATCGTCCTCCGCGATGGCGTTCTCCGCGCCATGGCCATCGCTGAAGGCATCCAGGCCATGGCCGAGCGAACCCTCACCACGGTCTTTCTCCTCTACCTCAACGACGAACTGGGCTTCAGCCCGGGTGTCCTCGGGCTCATCTTCGCAGTTGGCGGCGTCACCTCCGTCGGCGGAGCCTGGATCGCGAATCGTGGCACGCTCTTCTTCGGCGGAGTCGGCCCGACCCTGGTTGTCTCGTCATTCATGCGGGCAACAGGCGCCCTGTTCATGCCCCTCTGTATGGGCACGAATTGGGTCGGCGTTTCTTTTCTCATCGCGAACCAGGTCGTCACCGACCCGTTCTGGTCGCTCTACGAAATCCACGATGTCAGCCTTCGCCAGACGGTCACGCCGGAACGCTACCAGGGCCGAATGTTCGCTAACTTTCGCCTTCTGAACTTCGGCTTCGCCGTCGTCGGCACCGCGGTCGGTGGCGTGTTGGGTTCACTCATCGGCTTCCGTGAGACTCTCTTTGTGGCTGTCGGCTTTATGTTTCTCTCGGCCACGATCCTTGCTCTATCGCCGGTACTGCGATTGAAGCGACCGCAGGAGGGTCTTGCCTGATTGCGCCGCCTCCAGCCTTCTGGTCACATGGAAGGGTGAAGTTCCCCGGCAGAAAACACTCAGATCCAGAACCCGCACGCGACCGCGGCTTCGCAGCCTGGCTCTTGCGACAGTTCAATGGCGGCAAGCCGACGGCCGAAATGCCTTACTCCGAAGTTGAACGCGTTTGCGCGAACGCCGGGTCACTGCTGTTCGGCGCCGCCTACTCCAGCCCCGACGAATTCGCCGAAGGCCTGCCCCAGACGGAGGAGCTGGCGAGCGAGGCCGCACTCCTTTCGCGTCGCACCGCGGACGGCTTCAAGGCCTCGCTCGAAGACCGCAAGAATGCCGTCATCGCCTGGCCCTGGGACCACCTCGCCACCAAAGCCGCATGGGAAGCCACCCGTGCCAACGACACCTCTGAAGAAACGTTGGCCGCCACCCTCACCGATATCGGCGCTACCTACGCCATCCGCCATCGCGAACAACTGACCGCCGTCCTCGACCTCTGGGGGCAGATCGCCTCCAACGTCCGCAACGTCGAAGAAACCCCCGACCTCGCCAAACTCGGTACCACCATGCTCATCGCCTATAAGGCCACCCACGCCGCCTGATCCTGTCAGCGGGGCAGAACTCCGCCGAAAGGCCGAGTTCAAAGCCTGTCGTCGCTTAATCCGCGACGAACAAAAGAAGGCGCGACTGACAAGGAGCGCTGCAATCCAACCCCTCACAGGCCGCCTCTTATCAACCCCGGAAGCTCGTAACCCGAAATGAATTCCCTCTCCCACGCCTGGGAGAGGGGTAGGGGTGAGGGGAACTAATCCTCCGACGGCGGAGGCGGCGGGAACTCCGGAAACTCTGGGAAATCCGCCCCGCTATCCCGCAGCTGGTCCAGGATCTTCTTCGCCATCTCGTCCATCTGCTCGGCCGAAATGCCCATCTTTTCCAGCGTCGACTTCATCAGCCGCTGCACTTCTTCCATATCCTGGCGGATGAGCGCCTCGGCCATCTCGAGTTGCGTCTCAATCGCCAGGAAACGCTCCCGCCGGTCAGTCTCATTCTCCGTCGAAAGAATGGTCGACATCAGCCGCGTAAACAGCGTCGTCGTCCGCGCAATCCGAATCCGGTCGTCGTGGTGCGGCGGAAATTCTCCCGTAACCGCGACCTCCAACCCGGTTCGCTTATCGGTCGCCGCGTACTGCTCAGGCATAGATCGAGCATACGAGCACGGCACCACAGTTGCGAGTTGCTAGTTGCGAGTCAGGATTCAACGCAATTTACCTTCGGAGGCTGCAATGGCGAAGATTGAGTCATTCGAGGACTTGACCGCGTGGCGAAGGCCGTGAGCTCTGTCAGAGTGTCTATGGGGTCACGCGAGGAGAACGATTCATCGAAGACTGGAACCTGAGCCGTCAGATTCGGTGGGCTGCCGTGTCAGTCATTTCCAACATCGCCGAAGGTTTCGAACGTGGCCGAACGACAGGGTTCGCCCACTTCCGGTCTATCGCCAAAGGCTCCTGTGGTGAAGTCCGAGCCCAGCTGTATGTCGCACTGGATCAGGGCTATGTGGATGAAGAGACCTTCATGGCCTCGAACTTCGCCGCCGCCGAAACTGGCCGAATCATAGCCGGTTTGCGTCAGTCCGTGATGCGTTAACTCGGACTCGCAACCCGCAACTACCACCACAGAATGTCGTCCAGCGGGTCCTCATGCGGATGCGGCTCATCTTCGCTCTCATCCCCTCGCCACAGGTCCGTCCCCAGGTACTTCCACCCGCCGTCCGCGAAGATCAGCACCACGTTGCCGTGCGTCATCCTCCCTGCCAGCCGCACCCCCGCATGTAACACCGCGCCGCTGCTGATGCCGCCGAAGATCCCCTCGGCCAGCATCGCCCGCCGCGCGTGCGAAAACGCGTGCCGGTTTCCCACCAGGATCTTTCCGTCCAGCACCGATTCATCCAGCACCGGCGGGATGAAACCGTCTTCCAGCGACTTCAGTCCCTGGACATGAACCCCGAGCCGCGGTTCGACGCCATAGACGTGACAGTTCGGGTCGGCCTCCTTCAGCCGGCGTCCCACTCCGGTGATGGTGCCTCCCGTCCCCATTCCGGCGACCAGGGCATGCACCCCGCCCGCGTCAGAGAGGTCCGTCAGCAGTTCCGCCGCCGTCGTTTCGTAATGCGTTCGCGCGTTCTCGCTGCTATCGAACTGGCCCAGGTAGTAAGCACCGGTCTCCCGTGCCAGGTCCTTCGCCACTTCGCGAGCGCTCTTGATACCCGCCTGCCGCGGAACCCGTCGAATGCGCGCCCCATGCACCTTCAGCAGTTGCTCGATCTCCGGGTAGACGCTCTCCGGCACACATACCTCCACCGGGTGGCCCAGCAGCCGGCCGAACATCGCCAGCGCCACGCCTGTATTCCCCGTCGATGCCTCGACAATCGCCTGCCCCGGTTCAAGCTCGCCCGAGGCCCTCGCCGCTTCGAGTATCCGCAGCACTATCCGGTCCTTGATGCTTCCAGTCGGGTTCTGGGCCTCCAGCTTCGCGAACAGCCGGACCTCCGGCTTCGGCGAAAGACTCCGCAACTCCACCAGCGGCGTCCTGCCGACCATCCCCTTCACCGAATCGAAGACCTTCACGACCACATTGTCGCCTAAACCAAGCAATCGCGGCTCCAAACGCCTAAAACCGCGAACGCAAGCGACCGGCCACCGTCCCCTCGGCGTGAAGCCGTCACCGATACGCAACTCCCCTTCTCCCGCGACGTCCTTCCCGGGAAGGATCGGGAGAAGGGGCCGGGGGATGAGGGCCCGATCCGAGGCGCACCTGCCATTTAGTGCGTACGACAATCACACCCGAGACTTCGGCCCGCACCACCACCCTTTCAGCTCTGGATGATGGCCTCACTCCCAAACGGGCGGTTCCGGGTAGTACTCCATGTACTTCTGCGTCGTCATCGCCACCTTCGGCCCCCAGATCCTTCCCACCAGATGCAACGCCATATCAATCCCCGCCGAAACCCCCGACGACGTGATCACCCGTCCGTTGTCCACGAACCGGGTGTCTTCCGCCGTGTCCGTTCCGGTGGCTTTGAGTTCTGGAATGGCGCCCCAGTGCGTCGTCGCCCGAAGCCCTTTCAGCACGCCCGCTCGTTCCAGCAGCAGCGCTCCAGTGCATACCGAAGTCGTGTACTCCGCCTGCGCGTCCATCTTCGCAAGGAACATGGTCATTGCGAAGTTATTCACTTCGGTCCGCGTCGCCATCCCGCCGGGCACGAGCACGATGTCGGCCGCCGGGCAATCCTCAAACGAGTGGTCGGCCATCACCTGCAGTCCCTTCGCGCACTTCACCAGCCCCGCCCGTTCCGCCACCGTGAACGCGTTCACCTCTCCCGGCGCCACGGCGTTCACCATCGTGAACACTTCCCACGGCCCCACAAAGTCGAGTTCCTCGGCCCCTTCGAATAACACGAACGCAACGCTCTTCGCCATCCGGCACCTCCAGCAGAAACTCGATGGTGCCGGATGGCGTTTCCGCTGTCACGACCACTTCGAGACGGCGTGCGCCGCCACTAGGCCTTTGTGAAGAACAGCTGCACTTCCATCACGCCGTGGTCTTCCATTCCGACCACCTTCGCCGCCGTCGGCTTCTTGATGGAGTAGTCCTCGAACTGAATGTCGGTCTCCCCAACCACTACCAAAACGCCGTCCTTTAACGTCACTTCGACCGGCATCTCGATGTCTTTGGTCACGCCGTGCAACGTCAGCGAACCCTTGAGTGTCAGCGAAGCAGTCTTGCCGTCCACGAGGTCGCTCGGGATCTCCGTCGTGGAAAGCGCGAACGTCGAGGTCGGAAACTTCGAATACTCGATGCCCTGGTTGCGCAGCTGGCCGTCCCGCAGCGATTCCTGGCTCTTGAGCTTCGTCATATCGGCCGTGATCGTCGCCGCGGAAGCCTTCCCCTCCGCGATTGCGACCGTTCCCGTCACGCCCGTCGTCCGCCCTACCGCCGTCGTCCCTCCGATCCCGGCAAGTTCCTCCTGCACGCGATATCCGACGAAGGACCCGAGTGACGCGTCCACCGTCCAATCGCCTTCGATGCCCGTATCTCCACTTGCCGGCGATTGGCCCGAACTCGCGGTCGGCGCCGGAGTTCCGTCGTTCGTCGCCGGAGTCCGGCTCGCAAGCGCATCGAGTGCCGCATCCGTCGAAACCTTCGCCGGCGCATCATCGCGAAGCACGAAATACCAGAGCGAAAATCCGCCGATCGCAAGGACGGCAAGGCCGACCAGCCCGCCGATGATGGTCTTCAGGTTCAAACAGGTCCTCCGCTGAGTCGTCGAGGTTCATCCTCGCCGCCAGACCTCTGAAAGAGCTGGGAACTCCGGCGAGTTCGGTCGATGCTAGCGAAAGCACCCGCAAGAAATGGTGAACCGCGGAGCACGCAAAACGGGGGAGGCAATTGCCTCCCCCGTTTGCTTCTGGCCGAAGCCGGAATTACATGCTTTCGATGATGGTGCTGATGCCCATGCCAGCGCCGATGCACTGCGTCGCGAGAGCGTACTTGCCACCGCTGCGGCGCAGTTCGTGCGCGACAGTCAGGACCAGCCGGGCGCCAGTCGCGCCAAGCGGGTGACCGATGGCGATCGAGCCACCGTTCACGTTCACGCGGTCCAGCGGGATGCCGAGCTCTTTGCAGCTCGGGATAACCTGGGCGGCGAACGCTTCGTTGAACTCGACGCGGTCGATCTTGTCGGCGGTAATACCGGCGTGGCGGAGCGCCTTCTTGGTCGAAGGGATCGGGCCAAGGCCCATCACCTGCGGCTTCACGCCCGCGATGCCGAAGCCCACGATGCGGGCCAGCGGCTCGAGGCCGAGTTCCTTCGCGCGCTTCTCGCTCATGATCAGGGCGGCGGTGAAGCCGTCGTTCGTCGGGCAGCTGTTGCCCGCCGTGATCCGCAGTTCCGAACCGGTCGGGCTCACGATGCCCTTCACGGCCGGCAGGCTGCCGAGCGTTTCCATGTTCGTGCCAGGGCGAATGCATTCGTCGCGGTCGAACACGATGCGCTTGCCGATTTCGGCTTCAACCCAGTTGCCTTCGGCGTCAAATACCGGCTCTTCGACTTCGAGCGGGATGATCTCGTCCTTGTAAATGCCCTTCTCGTAGGCCGCCACGGCCTTCTTGTGGCTCTGGACGGCGAATTCGTCCATCTCTTCGCGGGTCAGTCCGTAGACTTCCGCCACGTTCTGGGCGGTCTGGGTCATCGAAAGGACGGGCGAGTAATCGAGGATCTCGTCCTGGAACGGCACCGAGAAGTCCTCGAAGTGGTTCTTCGCCATGTTGCGCTGAACGTCGTTCTGCTGCAGGCGCTTCTGGTTGAACTCCGTGATGCGCGTAGCGGAGCCGCGAGGCCCGCCGCCAAGCTGGCGGCCCATGCGCTCGGCGCCGATCGCGATACCGACATCCGTCGCACCGACCATGATCGACTGCGCGACGCGATGCAGCGTCTCCATGCTCGAACCGCACTGGCGGTTGCTGTCCACAGCCGAAATCTCGGCCGGAAGGCCGGCAAGCCGGGCGATGGTGTCCGCGCCGATGCCGGCGAGTTCGCCGGCGCCGCCGACGTTGCCCATGGCGATGTCTTCAATGGTCGTCGGGTCGACCTTCGGGTTGCGCTCGAGGAGCGCGCGCACGACCTGTGCGCCTACTTCGTCGAGACGAGTCGCGACGAGCTTGCCGCGGCCGCCACGCCCGAATGCCGAGCGGGCGCCATCGACGATGACAGCGTTCTGAAGTTCCAAGTGCGTTTCCTTAATTTGATCTGGGCTGTCCGACTTCACCGGGCGTGGCCCGCAACGGCTCGAATGGTAGCCGATCCGGGGCCAATTGCGAATCTCTCGCACAACAGCCGGGATTTGGGACGCTAATTGCCCTCGTTCTTGCTCTCTGCGCGGGGCTTTGGCGGTGGAATCAACCGCTTCCAGTCCGGGACATGGGCGGCCTCCTCACCCCACCTGCATGGCCCGCAAAGGCCATGCAGCCGCGAAAGGTCCGAATGCAGCGATTGCCCGCAGTTCTTGCATGTCCCCGGCATGGATCAAGTATAGCTCCCGGCCCCACCGCGGCCCGGAGCGCCGGCTCTTGCCATAAATCCCCCGCAATTAGGGAGAAACCTGTATGAAAACCGGGTGAATCCCCGCTCTCAGGCTTCACGCGCGGGTTGCAGTTCCCCGAAATCGCGGTGGTATCCTGTCTTTTCGGTGTTGCGGGGGCCGTCTGACCAATCAGCCGGTGCATCGATCTGCTTCCCCGTGTCCATCCTGGTTGTAAAAGGACGGTCGTGTTTTGACCGAACCCCTCCAGGTTGGCCAGTTTGCCATCGTCGATGGTGAGCCGGTCGACCGGGGACCAAACGCAGGCGTATTCCGCGGCAAAGGTCCCGCTGACGACCGCGCTGAGCTTTTCCTCCTCGCCGAGGGCACAACGCCCGCGGGAGAGGCCTTCGCAGGCCACGTCATCTCCGATCTCGGCCAGACCTTCGCCTCCCTCGATATGAGCCTCACCGGCTCCCTCGGCCGCCTCTTCCTCGAGGCCGAGCGCAACCTCAAAGATTGGAATCGCAAGAGCATCGTCCAGCATCGCGTTTCCATCGGGCTTTCCGCCTTCGGTCGCCGCGGCGACCAGGCCGTCATCGCCCAGGCAGGCCCAACCGTCGCCTTCCATCTTCACCACGGCCAGATCACCGAGTACTTCACCGAAGGCGACCACGCGAAACCCATCGGCGTCGCCCCCGTCCACCCGCAGCTCACCCGCATCTCGTTCGATGAAGGCGACCGCCTCCTGCTGCTCTCAAGCTACGCCGTCCGCTCCCTCGATAACGAGCTCATCGCCGGTATCCTCGGCCTCCCCGTCGAACAGGTCCTCCCCGACCTCTACCGCCGCGTCCAGGATTTGCGCCAGGTCACCGCTATCCTCGTGACAGGCCCCGGACAGGTGACAGCAATCCCCGACGAGGACGCTGCCCCCGACGATTATGTCATTGGCGCCGACTCCGATGAGTCCGGTGAGAGTGACGGTGGGACCTTCCAGCCCAGCCTCTTCATCGAAGACGAGTCCGAATCAGTGGTCACCAACGCACGCGCCCAGCTCCTGGAGATCACCCCTCGCCGAACCATCGATGGCCCTGTGCCGATGATCGCGATGGAAGCCCCCACGCCCCTGCTCCGGGCCTCTGGCGAATCGGCCACAACCATCAGCCGCCTCGCCGCCGAGGGCGCCGCCCGCGCTGCCCGCTCGCGCGCGGCCGTCGCCACCATCGAAGCCGAGGCCAGCCGCTTCGAGGCGAACTCGCACCGGCCAAGCTGGCATGATCCTCAGCCCGCCGCTCCCCCCCCGGCACCGATGCCCGAGCCCATCGTCGCGGAAGACTCACCGGAGCCAGTCGCGCCGAAGACTCCACCCCGCAAAGCCCAGAGCTTCTCCCGGGGCCTTGTCCCGCACGAGCTGCCGAAGACCCGGCCGGAACTGCTCGCCGAAGACCTTCCCCTCGTCGCCGAACTGGCCGCCGGCGAACGCGCTCGCACCGCACGAGTTCACGGCATGCCCGCCTACCTCCCCGTCGAAGACACGACGGCAATTTCCGGCGGCCCGCCGCTCGTACGCCCCCGCCACAACATGGGCGGGCGCTGGAAGGGCGGCGGTGGCATCGGCGGGGGCCGCTCCATCATCAGTGGGCAACTGCCACCGGCCTGGATGGTCATCCTCGGGGGGTTGGTCATCCTCCTCGTCATTGCCGGGTTCGCGACCGTCCCCCAGCTGCTCAGCGGCGATGATGGCGAACAGGTCGCCGTCCTCATGCAGGGCGCCCGCCAGCGCATCGTCGAGTCCGAAAGCAAGACCGACCCGGCCGAGAAACGAGAACTCCTCACCGAAGCCCAGGCCATGCTTCTCGATGCCCGCGATCGCGGGACCACCGCCGAGACTGAGGAACTCATCAGTCAGGTCGCAGGCGTGATCTCCCAGATGGACAACATCCAGGAACCGGCCAGTGTCGAGCCCATCGCCTCCCTCGAACAATTCGGGACCAGGCCCGTTGCCGTGGCGCGCATGACCATTGTCGAGAACTCCGCCTACCTTCTTGACGTGAATTCTTCGCAGGTCGTCGCCGTGCCGCTCGATGGCGCCGAACCAGAGGTAATCTTCCAGGAAGACAAGGACCAGAAGCGCGCCAAACCCGTCGCCATCACCGAGTTGAGCGATGCCCAGGCGGGTGGGCCCGCCCTCCTCATCGCTGATGCTTCGAACAAGCTCTGGGCCTTCTCAAATTCCACCGGCCTCCGTTCGCTACAGTTCGCCGCGCCCGACAACCTCGTTGTCAGTGATATCACCACCGCCGGGCCCGACCTTTTCGTTCTCGATGCCGGCCAATCGACTATCTTTCGCTTCGTCCTGGACGGCGCCGGGTTTTCCAATGCGCCCCTTGTCGCAGTGAAAAGCGATGACCTCCGCACGGCCAGGCGCCTTGTGGTCGATGGCGATTACATCACCTCCGATGCCGACGGCACCATGCATCGCTTCATCGCCGACCCGCAAACAGCCATCACCTTCTCCGAGGCCGGCATTGATCGTCACCTCGTTGCACCGGAAACCGCGCAGGTCTTCGAGCCGGGCGGCGAAATCGCCATTCTCGATGCCCCCAACGACCGCATTGTCATCCTCCGCCGCGATGGTGGGTTTGATCGCCAGTACCGCCACCCCGATTTCGCCAGCGCCAGCGCCTTCGTCATCCACGACGGAGAAGCGTTCATCTTTAGCGGTTCCCAATTGCGTCGAGTGGTCTTTTAAGAATAAGGCCTTCCCTGCGTGGCACCCGGCCACGGGGCATGCAATACTAAAGCTATCGTGAGCCAATCCTCCGTTGCCGAATTGACAGAATTGGGAGCTTCGCAACAGCTCGAACTCCACGTCCCCAGCCGTCACCGCCTGGTCCGCTGGATCTACATCGGACTGGGCTCGCTGCTCGTCGGTATCGGGGTCCTTGGCATCTTCCTTCCGCTGCTACCCTCCACCGTCTTCTTCCTGATGGCGGCAGGTTGCTACGGCAAGAGCTCTCCCGGCGCCTACCGCTGGATGACCACCAACCGGCTCTTCGGCAAGCATTTCCGGGAGTACAAGGAAAACCGCGGCGCCACCGTCGGCGCGAAGGTCATGTCCATCGCCTCGCTCTGGCTCGGCATCGGTCTCAGTGAAGTCTTCATCGATATCCTCTGGGTCCGCCTTCTGCTTCTTGGCATCGCCGTCGCCGTGACCGCCCACCTCATGCTCCTCAAAACCGTCCGCCGTTAAGGTCGTTTGCCGGAAAATCCAATTCGCTCCCACCGGGAGGCGTTCTGCGCTAGCATTGTGACGCCGGGAACAATCACGCTATGGCCGACCTCAGCATCTACCTCTTCTGGACCGGGCTCGTCACTTCGCTCATCGCGTCGGCGCTCTACGTCTCCTACGTCGCCAGCGCCTCCCTGAGCGTACGGCGCCTGAGCGCTCAGACCGCAGCGGGTACTGTCACCATCAGCCAGTCCACCGGCATGCCGAACCCAGGCATCGGCCGCCTTGCCACCTCGTTCGCCGCGTTCACCGTCCTCTTCCTCGGCGGCCAGGTCGCCACCCGCTGGTCTGCCACCGGGCATGCGCCCATCTCGAACCTCTACGAGTTCACCGCCGCGTTCGCCTTCGGCATTTCCGCCGCCTACCTCGCCTTCGAAACCTACATCGGCAACCGGCGCTTCGGTCTCCTCGCCCTGCCCATCGTCTCAGGCATGCTCGGCATCGCCTCGCTCTTCCCTTCCGACATCATCCCGCTCATCCCAGCGCTACAGAACGGCCCACTCCTCACCATCCACGTCAGCGTGATGATGATGTCCTACGCCGTACTCACCGTGTCCTTCTGCGGCGCGGCCATCTACCTCATCCAGGGCGGCGAAGGGAAGCGCCGGTTCGCCGCCCTCCCCAGCGCCGAAGCCGCCGGCGACCTTGCCCACAAGGCCGTCATGGTCGGCTTCCCCATGCTCGCCCTCGGCATCGCCCTTGGAGCATGGTGGGCGAACAGCGCCTGGGGGCGCTACTGGGGCTGGGACCCGAAGGAGACCAGCGCCCTCGTCACGTGGCTCAGCATGGCCGCATACTTCCACGCCCGCGCGGGCACCGGCTCCGTCGCCGGCGCGCCCGGCATCCGCAAGGTCGTCCCCGCCCGCATCCGCCGCGGCTGGCGCCCGGACCCCATGTGGTGGCTCATTGTCATGTGGGCCCTTGTCATGTTCACCTACTTCGCCGTCAACCTCTGGGTCAGCGGCCTCCACAGCTACGCCGGCGTCTAGTCAGTCTTGCGCCAGCGCGTCTTATGTCTTGACTTCGGGTAGGGCCAAGCAGTGGTGTCTGCGATACCGTTGACTCATGCGGGGTTCTAAGGCCGCGTCCTTGAAGCTGACCAAGCGCCAGCGAGAGGTCTTCGCGCTGGTCGCCGATGGGTTCTCCAACCGCGAGATCGCAGACCGATTGGGCATCAGCCTCGATGGCGCAAAGTGGCACGTCTCAGAGCTCCTCGGACGACTAGAAGTCGAAAACCGCGAACAACTTGCCGCAGTCTGGCCACGGTACCGGCGCGAACCGGCATCACCCTGGATCCGCCGGCTGGCGCTTACGTTCTTTGCCGCGGCAGGGGCAATCGCAGTTACTGTCAGTGCCCTGTTCATCGCCGTCAGCTTCCGCCGTGAAGACCCGCCGCCTTTGAACTCCCTCCCTACGGTTGAACCTTCCGCCACCATCGACCCGACCAGCTGTCCTGTCGACCAGGGCATCTGCAATTTCGCCATCGAAGTCGAACGCGTCTACCGCGAGGGCGATCTGCACGACCTCATGTCCTCAAAAAGTACCTATTACCCCGAAGTTGGCGTGCTGCAAGCCGCCAGCATCGCTCTTGGCGGCCCGTTAAAGCCGCGCGTCATCGCCATCGGCTGCCCCGTCGATCCTTCGGTAGCCGAATGTTCCGATGCCTTCTCCCTGGTGCTCACCTCCTACCCCGACAGCGATTCTGCCCGCGAACACCGTGTCCTGCTTGGGTTTCTCCGCGATGGCGACGGTCTGCCCATCGTCACCATTGATCGCCTCGTCGGTGGTGTGACTCTCTTCAACGGCGGGGTTGCGCTCGATTGCCGGGCTTCCGGCCGACTTGCGACAGACCCTTGCCAGGGCACTCGATTCTTCTCCTTCACCACCTCGCCGGAGCTCCTCAAAGCGCCCACTCCCGTCCCCGCGCCGACCCCAGCCACCGATCCGTTGGCAGGTGTCGACATCACGCAGCTCCAACCCGGTATGCAGGCCACGATTGGCTACGACACCGTCGTGTACTACTCAGAAGGGTGTTCGCAGTGCGGACGGCCACGCATTCCGAACCTCTACCGGCTATACCGCAACTCCGCGGGAGAACTCATCACCGATGACCTCTTCGGCCCCCTCCTCGCGAAATCCGGTGGCTACCCGAATTCCGTCGCCGCCGATTGGGACCACGGCCACCTCCTCGTCCAGATCTGCGCCACCGGCTACTGCGGCGGCGAAGGTGACCCCTCGCCGGATGCCACCATCCGACTCTTCCGATCTCGCGATGGAGGCGTTACCTTCACCGAGGAGTCGGCTGCCGGGTTCCCCGTCGAATCGTACCTTGTCGGCTTCGCCCACGGCGAAGCCATCGTCTCCGTTACCGAACACCGCGGCGTCGAATATGTTCAACGCTACTTCCTCTATCCCTCCAACACTCCGCTGACACCGCCGCCGGGCATCGGTAACGCGAGCCCATACGCGGACCACGACGGCAGCTTCGGCTGGCTCAACTACCAGCCAACCACAGGCTATTACGACGAGGGCGGCAACCTCCTGGTCCCGACGTCACCCGGCCACCGGCTGGTCTACGTGCCACCCCTCGGCGCTGGCTGGCTGGCCCTCTGGTCAGCCGAAGGCGCCGGTGGCCAAACCTACGGCGTCTACGATGGCGACGCGCACCTGTTGCGCGCCTTCGCCACGCCGAGCTTCGCCGACCTTCGCGGGAATCAGCTCCCCGATGGCGTTCTCGTCGGTAACGTCCAGCTCGACGAACCGTTCGGCTTCGGCCTCGATGGCGGCTCGGATGCGTGTAAGACCTCCCAGCCCATCTACGCCGCCCTCGTGAACTGGGTCGCTGGCACCATTCACCCCATCTTCGAGCTGGGTGATTGCGGAGAGGACGGCCACAAGTTCGTGAACCACATCTCCGCCATCGCCACCGTGCGCGTCAACACTCCCGGCGACTGCCTCAACCTTCGCGCGGAGTCTGCCACCTCGAGTGCAAGTCTCGGCTGCTTCGCCGATGGTGTACTCCTCCCGAAGTGGGTCGAGCACGCTCCGGCCCCCGTCCCCGGCTGGGTACCCGTACTCACGCCCGACCTCCGTACCACCGGCTGGGTGAGCGAAGCCTTCGTCTTGCGGTGACTTCCCCGCCCCCCGCCAAGCCCCTAGCCCCACTCTCGGCGTACAATGTCCTTCGTGGATGGATTTACCGTTAACGAAGTCAGCGGCCTTCGTTCCCCCGTCGTCATCATGGCGTTCACTGGCTGGAGCGATACCGGCACTGTAACCACGGACCTCGCCACCCGCCTCATCGAAGCCTACGACGCCGAGCGCTTCCTCTCCGTGGACCCCGAGGACTATTACGTCTTCACCGATACCCGCCCCCACGTCCGCATCGAAGACGGCAACGTCCGCAAGCTCGATTGGCCCGACAACGAGGGCTACACCGCCCGCATCCCCGACAACGACCACGACCTCGTCGTCGTCCGCGGCGTCGAACCGAACCTGCGCTGGCGCACCTTCTCCGAGCGCCTCTCCGATGCGATCTGGAAGCTGCAGCCGTCGCTCGTCTGCACGCTCGTCGCGCGGCCGGCGGCCACGCCCCACACCCGCCCCGTGCCGGTCACCGGCTCATCCGCCGACCCTCGCCTCGCGATGAAGTTCGGCCTCGGGCGCTCGCTCTACCAGGGCCCCACGGGCATCCTCGGCGTCCTCCACGATTCCCTCCGACGCCGCGGCGCCGACCTTATCAGCCTCGCGGCCGGCGTTCCTCACTACCTGAACGTCGAAGAGAACCCGGCCGCCACCATGGCCCTCCTCAAGGCCCTCGAACCCGTCATCGGCGTCGCCCCGCCCCTCGGCGACCTCGAAGACGAGATCGTCCGCTTCACTTCACGCGTCGAAGAGGCCTCCAGCGGCGACGGCCAGATTGCCGAATACGTCCGCACGCTCGAAGAGCACTACGGCGAAACCCCCGAAGTCCCCGCCGACGAGCCGCAGGAAGACCTGCCTTCGGCCGATGACATCCTCCGCGATGTTGAAGATTTCCTTCGCGGCAGCAACGATACGTAATCCCCTGGAGGTCCCCGATGGGCATCTCAACGCTCCTCTACAAACTCGCTTCCCCCTACGACGCCTACGTCTCGCACGTCTCCGGCCTTAACGGGGCCATCGGACGCATTCGCTACATGAGCACCCGCGCTCTCGGATATGAAGCCGGGCTCCAGAGCTCGATGCGCATCGTCCCCGGCGGTTTGCCCGCCGATGAGCGCGTGCAAATGTTCCGCCAGAAGCTCGGCGCCGCCGCCCAATCCATGACCGACGAGCAGTTCGAAGACTTCCTCTCCCACCTGGGCGGTGGCGAAGCCGCCAACGTCGAAGCCGACCGCGCGCGCACCGTCGCCCGCATGTCGCACACCACCCGCGGGATCGCGGAATACTTCGAAATCGCCGCGAAGGAGCTCGCGACGCTCGAATCGCGCGGGTACAACCCCAACCGCCCCGATGTCGCCCGGCAGCTGCGCGAAAACAAGCTCCCGGCCCACACCACCGCCGAATATCGCAAGATCCTCCACGACCTCGGCAAATCCGTCGGCGTACACACGGAATGATTTCGGATTCCGGTCCTTCCCGGGAAGGATGGATTTCGGATTCGCGACCACTGACACCTCACGCCTGATACCTGATGCCTGATAACTCCAACTCGCGCCTCGTCTACTCCACCGACGGCGGACGCGTGCCCGGGAGCCGGGAACGGGGAACCGGGAACCGCCCGGGCAAGGCGACGATGCCCCCGCCGGGCCTCACCAACCGCAAGGTCGGCTCCTCGCCAACGGCCAACAGCCAACGGGCAACGGCCCCGCCGAACGACGGAGTCGTGCGCGTCCAGCGCGACAAGAAGGGCCGCGGCGGCAAGACCGCCACCACCATCACCGGCCTCCCCGGCAGCGAACCCGAACTCGACGCCCTCCTCAAGTCGCTGAAGCAGCACTGCGCCACCGGCGGCAGCCGCGAAGACCGCACGCTCATCCTCCAGGGCGACCAGCGCGAAAAGCTCCTCGCCCGCCTCACCACCCTCGGCCACAAACCAAAACTCGCGGGCGGTTGAGGGGCGTCCTCGGCACTACTCGCAGGAACTTTTCTTTTTTCCACTAGTTGAAGAAGCCTCCCAGGTTCGAACCGGAGACTTCTTCGCCGTCCGCGGAAGTACTCCCCAGGAAGCCTCCCCGGCACTTCCGACAAGTCCCCCGCCAGTCCCCACTTCCGGACTGCCGACACGCCGACACCGGTCGCGAGCAGAGTGAACGCGATTCCAGAGACGAGCAACGGGCACAGAGACGCCATTTGGGCAGGGTGCGGGATGGGGCGGCGGAGGTGGAAGGGGCGGTTGGCGCTGAGTCAGTCGACCTTGCGGAACGCGGTCATGTCTTCTAGTTGGCGACGGGAGACATAGGTCTTCCGGTCACCGGGTCGCCGATACTTCGACAGTCCGGTCTTGAAGAGCCGAAAGATGGTGCTACGAGAGATGCCGTACTCGCGAACGGCGTCGTCGACAGAGACGAGTTCCTCGGGAGTGTTGACGTCTGTGCCTAAGTGTGTCAAAGTGACTCAACTAGCAAGGGGGGCGATCCGGTGCTTGCCGAAGTATCCCTCATTCGATTCTCGCTCCCTTCGAAAGATTGCATCTCGCGCAGAGGATGCGAACGTTGTCAGCCGACAGCCCGGTACCGCCTTTCGAAAACGGCAATTCATGGTCGAAGTGAAGTTCCGACGTCGATCCACACAGAACGCAACGCCCCTTGTCCCGTTTGTAGACCGCCTGCTTCACGAAGGTCGGAATGCGGCGAATCGCTTCATCGTTGTCAGCTTCTCCGGCAGAAGCGAGTATCCGGCTGTGTTCCACTATGGGTGCCAGCTGAAATCGGAAGACTTTCCGCTTGCCAACGCCGACGTAGTGATACGCACGGAGTGCGTAAGGCCCTCGAAACGTCCATATTCCGTCGCGCACCTTTTCGTACACATGGAAGACTGCAGGCGGCACTGAGCCTTCCCGAAAGCGATCTGTCCAGTCGGCGAACTTGCCATTTTCGGTCGGTTTGCCGCTCGGCAGATAGCGAGGCTGATCGATTTGCTTTGGCTCAGGATTCTCTCGTGATCTCGGGGCATCGTGGCCCTCGTAAAGGACGTTTCCGTCGCCATCGGCAGCATCCTGATAGGGAGCGTTCGGACGCTGCGACATGAGTATCACGCCCACGTTAGGTGGCGCACGGAAGGTCATGCCACGCTGAAGCATCCCTCCCTCTTCGGCGCACATTTCCGCGTGCGTCACGATGTCGCCCGGTCTCATAGGTGGCCCAAGTATACCGATTGCCATTCACCGGGGTTCCAAAACCCCGGAGGACGCTCCCGGCTTGCAGCCTTCCACGGTGGGCTTCTATAAGCGTCATGACCCGTCGCGGCGTGCTGCCACGATGACCTCAGGCCGCGGGCGAGGCCAACACCCATTCCCCTCGGAGGACTATTTACGGAAGACGACACTATCTACCGGGCAGACGGCATCCTGCCCGACGGCCGCACATTCCGGGCGGAGGTGTGGCAGCTCGAAACCAGCTACCACATCACCATCTTCGTGCCGCGTCTCGACGGCGAAACGAAGGAAGCGGCCACGAAGTTCATCGAAGAAGCACTGATCGAATTCTGTGGCGCCCGCTACCAGCGCACCGAACCCATCGAGCGCGAGGGTGAGCCGGTCTGGTCGTACAACGCCGTTATCTGCGACGAGCGAGAGCAGTACGTCTCACGCCTGCCCGTGATGAGTGGGGTCAGCACCTTCAGCATCTGGAGCCAAGAACGCCAGGTCGAGTTCGCATCCTCTACCGGCGGTACCCACTGACCGTCGTCGCAATCGCGACACGATCTGTCAGTACACTCGAATCTAACCGGCCATGCGTACTCGAATCTAAATCGGCCATTCGCGAAACGAAAAAACGTAGCCGTCTTCGCGGTCCGATCCGGTTCCCGGCTCCCTGTTCCCGGTTCCCACGCCGAAGGCGTATGCTTCGCCGCACACTAACTAAACCGGGAGCCACACCCCATGCGTTACACCTACGAACCCGATGTCGAAGCCTTCCGGCAGGAAGTCCGCCAGTTCATCAAGGACAACCTCCCGCCCGAGGAGGAACGCCTCCAGCGCGGTTACGAAGGCGGCTTCAAGACCAACCAGGAAGAGTACGACTACACCATGGGCTTCCAGAAGAAGCTCTCGGATAAGGGCTGGCTCGCCATGGCCTGGCCGAAGGAGTACGGCGGCAGCGGCGCCAGCCACATGCGCCAGCTCGTCTACAACGAAGAGATGGCCTACAACCAGGCCCCCGTCGGCAACATGGGCATCGCGTGGGTCGGCCCCAGCCTCATGCTCTACGGCACCGAAGAACAGAAGTCGAAGTTCATCCCTCGCATCACCGGCGCCGATGACTGGTGGTGCACGCTCTACTCCGAACCCGGCGCCGGCTCCGACCTCGCCGCCCTCCAGACCCGCGCCGTCCGCGATGGCGACGAATACGTCATCAACGGCCAGAAGATCTGGACCTCCGGCGGGCACCTCGCCGACTGGGGCTGGCTCGCCGCCCGCACCGATCCCGACGCCCCGAAGCACAAGGGCATCACCATGTTCATGCTCGATATGAAGTCCCCCGGCGTTACCGTCCGGCCCCTCATCAACATGAGCGACCGGCACGGCTTCAACGAGGTGTTCTTCGAAGACGTACGCGTCCCGGCCTCGCAGGTCGTCGGGGAAGTCAACCGCGGCTGGTATCACATGGCCGTCGCGCTCGACTTCGAACGCAGCGGCATCGCGGCCTACGCCGGCGGACGTCGCAGCGTTGAACGGCTGGGCAAAGTCGCGAAGGAGCACCCGGAGCTCATCCAGCGGCGCCCCTCGGTGCGAAACGAACTCGCGGACCGCGCCATCGAAGTGAACGTCGGCACCATCCTCGCCTACCGCGTCGCCACCATGCAGGCGAAGGGCCTCGTGCCGAACCACGAAGCCTCGGCCTCGAAGCTGTTCGGCAGCGAAATGGGGCAGCGCATCTCTCTCACGGGCATGCACCTGCTCGGCACCCTCGGCCAGCTCCGCGATGGCACGAAGTACCAGGTGATCGACCAGGCGACGGGCTACCTGGGCTCCGTCAGCGGCACCATCGCCGCCGGCACCAGCGAAATCCAGCGCGGCATCATCGCCACCCGAGGCCTCGGCCTCCCAAGAGGCTAACCCTCACCCCCCAGCCCCCTCTCCCAGGCCTGGGAGAGGGGGAGCTAATGACTGACGACTGAGGACTAACGACTATGAAGGTAGGAATCAGCCTCGCCAGCGCGCACCGTGTGCGAGACCCCCGCGAGGGCGCTCGCTGGATGATCGAGCGCACCGTCGCCGCGCGCGAAGCGGGGCTCGATTCGCTCTTTGTCGGCGACCACCACTCCACAGGCGGCACCTACTACCAGAACGTTCCCATCCTCGGCCGGCTCATCGCGGAGTGGGGTCCTTCCGCCGAAGGACGCCCGGTTGGGTGCCTCTTCCTGTTGCCGCTGTGGAACCCGGTGCTGCTGGCCGAGCAGGTCGGTACGCTGGCCTCGGTGGCGGAGGGACGCTTCATCATCCAGACCGGCCTCGGCGATGGCGCGTCGCAATTCGAAGCCATGGGCGCGAACATCAAGCACCGGCCCAGCGCCTTCGAAGAGTCGCTCGACTGCGTGAAGCGCCTGCTGGCGGGCGAGACGGTCTCGAGCGAGGGCCGGTTCAGGTTCTCGAACGCGCGCGTCTCGCCGCGCCCCGCTGAGCCGGTGGAGTGGTGGCTCGGTGGCAGCGCGCGCGTCTCGATCGAACGGGCGGCGAAGCTCGGCGATGGCTGGCTGGGCGCGCCCTCTTCGACGCCGGAGCGCGCGGCGAAGGAGGTCGCCACCTATACGGAGGCCTGCCGGGCGCTGGGCAAGGCGCCGGGCGTTGTGGCCCTCCGCCGCGACGTCTATGTCGGCGAATCAGCCGCCGAAGCGCGCGCGGTCGCCGAGCCGATCGTCGATGCGGGCTACCGCGGCTTCGACCCCTCGGCGCCGATCTACGGCTCTATCGACGAGGTGGCGGCGAAGTTCCGCGCCCTCGGCGAGCAGGGCTTCACCGACATCATCATCCGCCACCTCACGGACGACCAGGAGAAGGTCCTCGGCTCGCTGGAGCGGATGAAGGAAGTGCGCGCCGCCATCGCGGACTGACGGCGGACGGGCCGCGCGGTACCCTGCGCGCATGACTGATCGCATCTCCTGGTTCCCCATCGCCGACCGCGAGACCTGTGCCCCCGAGACCCGCGCGCTCTTCGAACAGCTCGAAGAGAAGCTGGGCTTTACGCCGAACGTGTTCCGCGCGTTCGCCTGGCGCGAAGTGCGCATGAACAAGTGGCGCGCGCACTTCGAGGACCTGATGACGCCCTCGGAGGGCCTCGGCAAGGTGGAGCGCGAGATGATCTCGGTGGTGGTCTCGATGCAGAACCAGTGCCTGTACTGCCTCACGAGCCACGGCTTCGCCCTGCGGGCGCTCCTGAAGGACCCGGTGAAGGGCGACCGCATCGTCCTCGACTACCGGCGCGCGGGCCTGAGCGAGAAGCACATGGCGATGCTGGACTTCGCGGTGAAGCTCACGCTCGACCCGGTGACCGTCACCGAGGAGGACATCGACGACCTGCGCGCGCTCGGGTTCAGCGACGAGGACACCTGGGACATCGTGGAGGTGACGGCCATGTTCAACTACACGAACCGCCTGATGAGTGGCGCGGGCGTGATGCCGAATGCCGAATACCACGGGATGGCGCGCTAAGCACTAGAATCCCGGCATGGCAGCACCGTTTAAGACAGGCGTCTTCTTCCTTCCTTCGATTGGCACGCGAGCGGCGATGGAGCGCGGCATGGCGGGCCGCGACCCGAAGCTGTACCAGGAGATGCTCGCGGACATTGGTGCGCTCGCCGTTGCCGCGGATGACCTGGGCTACGACGCTATCGCCTTCACCGAGCACCACTTCCACATCGAAGGTTTCGAGATCTCGAACAACCCGGTGCTGCTCGACACCTTCGTCGCGATGCAGACGAAGCGCATCCGGGTGGGCCAGCTCGGCATCGTGCTGCCGGCCAGTTCGCCGCTCCGTGTCGCTGAGGACATCGCGATGCTGGACCACATGAGCAACGGCCGCGCGTTCGCCGGCTTTGCGCGCGGCTACCAACGCCGCTGGGTCGATACGCTGGCGCAGCAGTACCACTCGGTGCACGCGGCCCCTTCGAAGGAGCGCGACGCGGAGGTCGACCGGGTGAACCGGGCGGCCTTCGAGGAGTTCTTCCAGATCGTGAAGCTCGCGTGGACGCAGGACACCTTCCGGTACGAAGGCAGCTTCTGGCAGGTCCCCCCGCCGGACATCCCCTGGGACCTGGAGGCCACGCGCCGCATGGGTCGCGGCGTGGAGAACGGCGTGGTGAGAGAACTCGGTGTTGTCCCGAAGCCGCTGCAGGACCCGCACCCGCCGATCATGCAGCCGTTCAGCTTCAGCGAGCCTACGATTCGCTGGTGCGCGCGGAACGCGGTGCAGCCGATCCTCGCGCCGGTGAACGGCCCGCTCGAGGAGTTCCTGTTCGGCGTCTATCACGAAGAGGCGAACGCGGCGGGACGTGGGCTCGCCCCCGGCCAAGGCATCGGCGTCCTCCGCGATGTCGTCATTGCCGATACCGATGAGGAAGCGTGGGCGTTGTGGCGGCAGTCCGGGTCGTTCGTGGGTGCGGCGTGGTTCGCGCCGTTCGGCTTCGGTGGCGCAGTGCCGTTGCCCGGCGAAGACCCTGCTTCGGTGACGCCGGAAGTGATGCACGAACGTGGCCTTATGTGGGTCGGCAGCCCGGCGACCGTGAAGAAGCAGATCCAGAAGACGCTCGAACGCCTGCCGCTGAAGTACGTGATGGCATGGCAGTACAACGGGCTCATGCCGAGAGATGCGATCCGCAAGTCGATGGAGTACTACCTCGAGATTGTCGATTCCCTCTAGGCACGCCGCAGCGACTACTCGAGGGGGGCGGCCGCTACTCGCTGCGTGTGCCCGAGAACAGTGGCGGCGGCACCGCCATAGAGTTCGGAGAAGATGTCGCTCACCACGCGGTAGCATTCGCAGCTGGCCGCCTCGAGACCCTGCCGGTCCACGATCTCCATTCGGCCGCGGTGGTACTTGATCAAGCCCTGGCTTTGCAGAGCCGCAGCCGAAAGGGAAACAGTGGGCCGGTGGTTGCCGAGCATCGCCGCGAGGGACTCCTGTGTCAGCCGGAAGCTCTCGGCACCAAGGCGGTCGGCCGCCATCAAGAGCCAGCGCGCGCAGCGCTCGGTGACCTGGTGGGTAGCAAGGCAAGCGGAGGATTGGCTCATGGAGGCCATGAACGCTTCCGTGAACGGCCCGATCCGGGATCGGAAGACCGGCAGCTCTTCGAGCATGTTCTTGAACGCTGCTGTTGGGACGCGCAGGCAGTCGCCATCAATCTGGACGAAGACCTGGTTCCGCGAATAGATGGCGCCGAGGAAGAAACGAATGCCCGCCAGGCCCTCGCGCCCAACCGTCACGGATTCGACCGTCTTGCCGTCGCCAAGTGGGGTGGTGATGGCAATGACGCAGCCCAACGGAAAGTACACGTAGCCGAATGCCTCTCCGGGCTGATAGAGGATGTCGCCTGCATGGAGAGCCACCACCTCGCCGGCCTCGGCTACGGCCTGGCGCTCACGGGAAGGAAGGGATTCCAGGAAGAGATTGGTTACAGCCGCAGACACATCGAACTCGTTTCGTTGTTCTCGGTGTGGCTGGAAGCGGCAGAGGGGATGAGCCTTGATTCCAGGTACTGTTTGGGGAGAGCGTCGAATCGCCCGGCTTCATCAGAGCCGATTTCCCCGGCGGCGGGCAGAGCATCGGGATTCATAACGATGCAGCATCCGTGGCCAGGGACGACCAACACCCTGTGTTCGGCAAGAGTATGCGCCTATCGGGCACCAAGTAGTTAGTGGGACCGCGCGACAAGGCGCGGACACGCTGACCAGTAGTTGATAATTTCACATCGGCGAACAATAGGCTTCCGAGCATTCAGCGTCCGTCATCAGGAAGACGGACGGACCCGCCAGTTTCGCGAGAGCTGAGGCGCCGCCCCACATGTTCCGCGGCACGGCTCTTCACAGGAAGGCTCCGTATACTTCGGCCCTACATGAATGAAAGCCGCTTTAGCGACTGGCCAGAGGACTACGCCAACAAACTTGTCGATCCAGCCCGCGCCGCCGAGCTCGTCCGGCCCGGCGACACCGTCGTCATCCCAATCGGAGCGATCACGCCAAACCTCGCCCAGGGGCTCTGGGAACGCCGGGACGAACTGAGCGACATCGATATCCTCACCTGCGCCCCGTTTGTCGATCCCGGATGGTTCGAACCAGGCCATCCGACCTTCAACATGCATGTCGAGCTCTTCAACACCGTGGTCGGGCGTTCGTCCATGAATGCCGGGCGGGCGGACTTCGTCTCCATGCCCTTTAGCCGGCGCTTCAAAGCCGAAGACGAACGAGGTGGTGGTGAGTACAAGGTTGATGTGGCGATGGTTTCGGTCTCGCCGCCGGACCGGTTCGGGTTCTGCAGTTTTGGCACCAGCCTCTGGAACAAACTCAGCTACTGCCGCCGTGCCCGCACCGTCCTCGCAGAAGTCTTTCCGGGCTACCCGCGCACGGGCGGGACGAACCAGATCCACGTCTCGGAAATCGACGCGTTCGTCGATGGCGGCGATGCCATCCCACCGCGCCCCGGGATGCGCGAAATTCAGCCATTCCCGAAGCCGATCGCGGGCTTCGTCAACGAACTCGTGAACAATGGCGACACCATCCAGATCGGGACTGGCATGACCACGCTGCAACTGGCGGTGAACGGGGCGTTTGATGGCAAAGTTGACCTCGGCGTGCATTCGGAAGTGTCGACGCCGGGCCTCAATGACCTCGTTTTTCGGGGCGTGATCAACGGTTCGCGAAAGAAGATCCACCCCGGCCGATTCGTCGCCACCGCGCTGACCGCTGCCACGGCAGAAGAGATGGAGTTCATTCATGAGAACCCCGTCTACGAGGTCTACGAAGTCCACTACACCAATGACATCGCGGTTATCGCTGCCCACGAAAACATGGTGGCGATCAACAACGCACTCAGCATCGATCTCACCGGGCAGGTGGCGGCCGAATCCATTGGTCCCGACATGTGGAGTGGCCCCGGCGGCCAGGTGGAATACGTGATCGGCGCGATGCTCTCGGAAGGCGGGCGGAGCATCACCTGTATGCCATCGAGTTCGCGCGGAGGCACCATCACCCGCGTGGTCGCTGAACACCCGCCAGGGACGGTGATTACGGTGCCGCGGCAGTTTGTGGATTACGTGGTGACCGAGTTCGGCATCGCGAGCCTGTTCGGCAAGAGCGACCGTGAGCGGGCACGCGAACTCATCAACGTGGCGCACCCGGACCACCGCGAGGACCTGCGCCTCGCGGCACGGCGGCTAGGGCTCTAGCTGACGGGAGTCGGCTTCTGCTTCGTGAAGTCGGCGGGGCGCTTTCCAAGAAAAGCGTCGATGGCTTCTTTGTGCTCCCAGGAGCGATAGGCCGCGGCGAGGGCTTCGCCTTCGCTGCGCATGACCGCTGCAACATCGGTCTGCGATGCATTCTGAAGGAGGAGCTTTCGGATCTTCGTCATTGCGAAGGCTGATTGCCCGGAAAGCTGTTCGCCGAGTTCGACCGCGCGATTCACCAGGTTGTCCGCGCTGACGACCTCGGAAACGAGGCCGGCTTCACGCGCTTCGGCTGCCGGGATGAGCCGGCCGGTGAGGCACCACTCGAGTGCTCGGGCCTGGCCCACCATCTGCGGCAGCAGGGCGGAGCTCGCCAGTTCCGGGACGAGGCCCATCTTTACGAAGAACATGCCGAAGCGGGCATGCTCGCTCGCGATGCGGATGTCCATCGGCAGCACCTGCGTCACGCCAATGCCGACGGCGGCGCCGTTGACGGCGGCGATGGTGGGCTTGGGGAAGTTCTGGAGGAAGGTGACCCAGTTCCCCGAGTTGGCGGTCGCCGTGTTTTCTGGTTGATCGTTTTCGCGTGCTTCGACGTTCGACTTGAAGACGGCATCGATATCGGCTCCGGCGCAAAATGCCCGGCCTGCACCCGTTACCACCACGGCTCCCGTGTTGTTGTCAGCGGCGGCAACCTCCATAGCCGCTCGCAGCTCAACCATCATGTTCGGGGTCCAGGCGTTGAGCTTTTCGGGGCGGTTCAGGGTGAGGACGACTACGTGTCCGCGTTTCTCTTCGAGGATGGTTTCGTAGGCCATGGTTCGTGCTCCGGGCAAAGGTGCGCGAAGGATAGGGCAAGTTGTTCGCCGGAAGCAAAATAGTTGAGGTACTGCGGGCCCACGGGGCTGACCGTGCTGCTATGATCATGAGCATGAGGACGCTTCGATTGGCGCTAGATGACTCGGTTGCAAGCGAATTGGATCGGGTTGCTGCGGCCCTTTCCAAAGATTCCGAAACTTTCGCCGCCGATCTCGTGAGCCACTCCGTAGCCGGATCGACGGCCTCACTCATTGAAATAATGACGCTGGCCACAGAGTCGTTTGGGAGCATCGACAGGGCGTACGGCTGGATTCTGACTCCGAACTTCACTCTTGGAAACAAGGCACCTGCCCAAATGCTTGGTGACGACGATGGGCGTCGTCTGGTGAGAGCTGTTTTGCTCCGTCTCGAACACGGCGTCTATAGCTAGTGACAACGGTTCGGAGAATTAGTGCCTGGAAATGGCGGGCGGGCGCATTCTCCGGCGAAGGGGCGAAGATCTCCGGCGGACGCTGGAACAGTCCAGGGAGCCACTGCGTTTACACCTCAGTGAATCGCGCTCTGGCCGTCCTCGAGGTTATCGTCCATGCAGCGGGGTACTCTCCAAGCCGCCCCTACGGGATCGCTTCAGCTGCGATTCCCGACAACTTGACCATGGAGATCGTTGAGACGAGCGGCTTGCCGTTGGGGTGGGATCGGGTTCCCGCGAACCTCGCAATCCAGGCGATTGGCGATGACTGGCTACGCCGGGCGTCGACGGCGGTGCTGGTGGTGCCGTCGGTCCTTGTTCCGGGGGAACGGAACTTCCTCCTGAATCCTGGTCACCCGGATTTCGGGCGCATACAGGTGAACGACATGATGCCCCTGATTCTCGACCGCCGCCTCTTTCTCAGGTAGCAACCTCCCCTGTTGCGGCGTAGGCTTCCCCCACACAACTGCACCGCACAGGAGTTCCCTCATGGCGAACATTCACTTTGGCGTGACCATTCCCCAGATCAAGCGCACGTGGGACGAAGCGAAGTCGAACTCGCTCGAGTTCGAAGCGATGGGCTATGACTCCCTCTGGGTGTGTGACCACCTGTACGGGCCGCAGTCGCCGCAAATCCCAATCCTCGAAGCCTGGTCACTTATCGCGGCGGTCGCTGCCGTGACAAGCAAGGTGGAAATCGGCACGCTTGTGACTCCGGCGGGCATGCGCAATCCGGCGCAACTTGGGAAGGTCATCGCGACCATCGACAACATCGCAGAGGGGCGGATCATCCCCGGTCTCGGGGCTGGATGGATGCCCCGTGAGTTCACCGACTTCGATGTGCCGTTCCTCTCGACCGGCGCGCGCCTCACACAGCTGCGAGAGACCGTCGAGTTGCTGAAGCGAATGTGGTCGGAGCCGTCAGTGACGTATGAGGGCAAGTATGTGAAGGCGACGAACGTTGTTTGCGAGCCGAAGCCGGTCCGCACACCCCCGCTGCTCATCGGTGGGTCGGGCGAAAAGGTGACGCTGAAGATCGCGGCGCAGTACGCGGACATCTGGAATCACCAGGCCGCACGCCAGGCGCAACTGCCCGAGAAGATCGAGGTCCTGAAGCAGCGTTGCGCCGATGTTGGCCGCGACTTCTCGGAGATTACCGTTAGCCAGCAGTGCCTGGTGACAATCGCCCCGGACGAGGCGAGCGCAGGGCCAATGGTGGAAACCGCGAAGAAGATTTTCGGCGGCCACATGGGCGACCCGACCGGCCCGCTCGCGATCGCCGGGAGCCCGCAGCACGTGAAGGAACAGATCCAGAAGCACATCGACCTCGGCTGCACGATGTTCCTGATGGAGTTCTTCGGGCGCGATACGCGTGAGCCCGCGAAGCTGTTCGCGGAGACGGTGCTGCCGCACTTCAAGTAGCGGCGTGGTGATTTCCCGCTCGATGGGTACAATCGCGAGACTATGGAACTCAATGGAAAAGTAGCCCTTGTCACCGGAGCGTCTCGCGGAATCGGCGAGTACGTCGCTCTCGAACTTGGCCGCGCCGGGTGCGCGGTCGCTGTCTGCGCGCGCACCGAAGAAGTGAAGGACAAGCGCCTGCCGGGCACGATTCACTCGGTGGCCCAGGCGATCCGTGATGCCGGCGGCAAGGCCGAGGGCATCTTCATGGACATGCGCGACCCTGAGAGCATCACCGCGGCTGTGGCGAAGACAGTCGAGACCTTCGGGCGGCTCGACATCATCGTGAACAACGCCGCCATCCTCGTCCCCGGGACGCTAGAGACGATCCAGCCGCGGCACATCGACCTCATCTGGCAGGTCGACCTTCGCGGTCCACTGCTGCTGATGCGGGAGGCTGTCCCGCACATGCGCAAGGCCGGCGAGGGCAAGATCATCAACGTCTCGTCTCGGGCGGGGGTGTTCCCAGGCCCCGGGCCCTATCCGGAAGCGAGAAAGGGCGGGGCCTTCTACGGCATGATCAAGGCCGGCCTCGAGCGCTTCAGCCAGGGCCTTGCGATGGAACTCCAGGACGACAAGATCGCGGTCAATGTGCTCAGCCCGCAGGGAAGGATTAAGACGCCGGGGAACGTTTTTGCGACGAACGATCCGAACAACCCCGACCTGGATTTCGAACCCGCCATCGCGATGGCGAAGGGCACGCGCTGGATTTGCGAGCAGGGCCCGGACTACACGGGGCATATTTTGTTCGATGAAGACCTGGCCAAAGAGAAGGGGCTTCTTTAGCTGGCGGGCTCCCCACCGAGTGCGCTCGTCCTGGGAGCCGGCTTCCAGGGCATTTGCGCTGCGCTCGCGCTCAACAGCCGCGGATACCGGGTCACGCTCGTGGACCAGGCCGACGGGTGCATGTTGCGGGCGAGCGGCCGGAACGAGGCGAAGATCCATCTCGGCATCGTTTACGCGAACGACAAGAGCTTTCGCACAGCTTCGTTGATGCTCGATGCGGCGCTGGCGTTCGCGCCGCTGCTCGAATCGTGGCTCGATCGCCCGGTGGATTGGGCTGCCCTGCGGTCGCGCCCATTTCTTTATGGTGCGATGCAGGACTCGCTCGTGTCGTTCGATGACCTGTGCGCTTTCTATGCCAGGGCCGAGTCGGCATACAAAGAGCGGCTTGGCGAGAGTAACTACCTCGGTCTCCGCCCGGACCATCTCTGGCGGGAGCTGGCCTGGGGGGAAGAGCCGGGCTGGCTCGATACCAGCGGACTCGCAGGTGTAGTGGAGACGGCTGAAGCCGCGCTCGACCTGGACGGGCTGCGGCGGGAACTGGTAGCAGGTTTGGAATCGACCGAGAGTGTGACGACCGAATTTGGCGTGCGGATCGATAGCGTGGAGCGTTCGCCTTCGGGGTTTCGGGTTAGCGGCGAGGGACCTGCAGGGGACCAGTGGCGGCGGGAGTCCGACATTGTAGTGAATTGCCTCTGGGAGGGCCGCCTTAAGCTGGATGAGACGCTTGGCATTCGGCCGGACAGGTCATGGGTGTATCGGCTGAAATACCGCGTGCTCGGCGAACTGCCTGTGGCGTTACGAGACATCGATTCGCTAACGCTGGTCCTCGGACCGTATGGAGATATCGTGACTCACCGTTCCGCGCTCGCCTACTTCAGCTGGTATCCGGCGTGCATGCAGGGATGGTCGGACGCCGTTTCGCCGCCCGAGGCGTGGGACGCCGACTGCGAAGGGACGTCCAGTGTGACTCGGCGCGCGGAGATTGCCCGGGAGTCGCTCGCGGCGCTCAGCCGGGTCGTCCCGGGGCTCACCGAGACCAGGGTTCACACGGTGGATGCGGGAGTGATCTTCTCCTGGGGTCAATCGCATAGCGACGTAGACGATCCCCGAAGCGAGCTGCACGAGCGCCATGCAATCGGGGTACACCGCCACGATGGGTACTTCTCGATCGACACGGGGAAGTTCACCTGCGCGCCGCTCTTTGCTAGCCAACTGCTTGAAGCTCTCGACTGATGAGCGAGACTTCCATGCCACCGCTTGTGACCCTGGCGATACCGCTGTATCGGTCACGGCGGTTCTTCGATGTCATCGCCGGGAACATCAAGAACGCCGACTACCCGAACCTGGAAATCCTGATTGGTGACCGGCACCTCGCCGACGACACGGTCCAAGCTCTCCGGGCGGAGTTTGCCGGGGACGCTCGCCTGAGGTTCATCACCGCTACCGATGAGATTTCGTGGGTGGAGCACTACAACCTTCTGCTGAGGGAGGGCCGCGGCGAGTATTTCCTCTGGATGCCGCACGATGATTCCTATCCGCCCGGGTACATCGGAGCCCTTGTCGAACGGCTGGAGGCGGTGCCGGAAGCGGTGCTGGCGTTCGGCTGGTGCGACACTCGAGGCCCGGATGGCAACCCACATAAGGAATGGCCCGCGCCACCCTTTTCCGGCAACGACGATTGGTCGCCGAGGACCGCCATCCGCATGTTCTTCGGGTGGAATATCGGCGTGGCCGTGCGTGGCGTGTTCCGGCGTGCACCAGTGATCGAGGCCGGCTTAGTTATGCCCGCGACTTCGGGTGGTGCGTATGCCGACGTCTGCTGGGCTTTCGGGATGGCGCTCTTTGGCCGGTTCGAATTCGTCTCCGAAACGAGGTGTCTGAAGCGCTTCTACCCGAAGAGCACGCACACCTATTGGGATGCGCCCAAACGCGGAGAACTGCCCCGAGTGATGGCGGGATACCTGGACGCGTTTGTGCCTTCGAAACGCGAACGCGTGGTTGCGAAGGTTTGGCTGTGGATCGGCGCAGCAGCAAACCGTGCTGTGCTGCTGGTGAACGCGGTGACCCGTCGGACCCTGATCAGCGAGGAAGCGCTGCGTGGAGCGTTTAGGTGGGTCCTCGGATTTGGCTTACGCGGCTAGTAGGCGTCCTGTCGATCCGTGACTGCAGTCACGTATGCGGCGGATCCAAGACGAATGAAAACGATGCGCCAATTGCCGGCACGTAATCTCCACTCCTCGGAGCCTGAGAGCTTCTTTATATCGCCTCGTCCGGAGTTCCCGAATTCTCGAACTGTCACGAGAATTCGCGTCGCCTGCTTTGAATTGCGCGCAGCAAGTTGAGATACCTCTTCGACGGCACGGTGAAGCCAATAGATCTCGTGTTTCACCCGACTTGTTGCTTGGGGATTCGGGCCAACATCGCATGGGCCTCATCGAGCCGCCTGCGGAGATCCTCACTCACTGGTTCATCGTCGAGCGGGGCGTTATCCAGGATCGCGTGCCACTCATCGTCGCTGATGGGCTCGATCAGGTCGAGGATTTTGCTCGCGGCTTCGTAGTCCTCGGCCTCGAAGAGGCGATCGTATTCAGCGCGAAGCTCTGCCTGCGTCTTCATTTGCGCAGTTTAGCACCGGGTCTGGGGCAAACGAGCTTAGCCCCCGATGCCCGCCAGCTTCTTCCGCTTGCTCGCCACGTAGTCAACGAGGATGTACTCGCCAAGCTTGTCGGGCGTGGTGTAAAAGACGCGGCCCTTGTTGATGCGGGCGACCTGGTTCACGAACTCCTTCAGGTAGTAGTTGCGGTCCAACATGAAGGTGTTGATCGTGATGTTCTTGGTGGTGCAGCGCTTCACTTCCTTGAGCGTCTCACGGATCGTGATCGGGCTCGGCGGATAGGCGAAGTAGCTGCGGCCCTTCTCCAGGTGAGCGGTCGGTTCGCCGTCGGAGATCATGATGATCTGGCGGGTGCCCTGGGTGTGCTTGGCAAGCAGCTTCTGGGCGATCATCAGGGCGTGGTGCATGTTCGTGCCGAGCACCGATTCGTCCCAGCGCACGTAGGGAAGCTGGTCCGCGGTGAGTTCCCGCGCGTAGGCGCTGAAGCCGATGATGTAGAGGCTGTCGCGCTGGTACTGCGATGAAATCAGGTTGTTCAGCGCCAGGGCCACTTTCTTCGCGGCCTGGAAGCTGCCCCGCAGGGCCATCGACCAGCTGAGGTCGAGCATGATGACCGTGGCTGTCTGAGTGAGCAGCTCAGTGCGTTCGACTTCGAAGTCGTCGGGCTTGAGCTTGATCGGCGTGCCCGGCCCTTCCCGGTGCATCGAGTTCATGATCGTCTTCTGGATATCCAGGAAGAACGGGTCGCCGAACTCGTACTTCTTCGTGCTGTCGGTGCGTTCGCCGCCGGTGCCGCTTTCGCGCACTTCGTGCTTGCCGAAGGAGTCGGCTTTCAGCGACTGGTAGATCTCGACGAGCGCGCGCTGGCCGATCTTGCGGGTACCGCGGGGCGTGAGCTCGTACTGGTTGCCCTTCTTGCGGATGTAGCCGGCATCTTCGAGCACTTCGAGGAACTGCTTGAGCTGGTCCAGCGTTTCCTTGGCTTCCGGCCCCAGAAGTTCTTCGAGCTTGTCGGCGTCGATGTCGTCGATCTCTCCGCCGTACTGCGTGCGCTCCAGCTGGCGCTCGAGTTCATCGATCGACTGCATCTGGTCCATGAGGTTCATGGCCGATTGCAGGTCGATCTCTTCTTCGCCTCGGAACGGGTACTGGTTCCGCAGGTCGCGCATGGGGTAGAGGTACTCGAGGTTCTGGCCGAGCTCGTTCAACGACTGCTGGAGCTCGGAATCACCAATCTTGTCGCCGAGGAGATCCTGGAGCTGCTGGCGCATGTCGCCCGGCAGCGAATCGAGGAGCGACTGCATCTGGCCCATCTGGTGCTGCATCTGGGCGATGAGCTCTTCGAGTGACTGCGGGGGGTTGTCTCCGAAGAGGTCACCGTACTGCTGCATGAACTCGTCGAAGTTCGGCTCGTTCCCGGCCATCTTGTCCTGAAGCATCTTGTTCAGGTCTTTGACCATGTCCTTCATGCGCTGGAGGTCTTCCGGCGACATGTTGGCGATCTGGTTGTACATGTCCTTGAAGAAGGTATCCATCATGGCCTTCTTCAGGGACTCGAGGAGTTCGTTGAACTTGGCCTGGGCCTCGGGATCCATGAACTCGTAGTTCTGGAGTTCCTTCACCTGGCCGGCCACATCTTCGGGGAGTTGTTCGAGGAACTGCTTCTTCTTGTTGGCGATGTTGCGCAGCATGTCGGCGAACTCAGAAGGCGTCTCGTTGCCGCCGCCCTGCTGTTGGCCGCCCTGCTGTTGGCCGCCCTGTTGCTGGCCGCCCTCCTGGCCCTCTTGTTGCTGACCGCCCTGTTGCGAACCCTGTTGGCCGCGTTGCTGCTGACCCTGTTGGCCCTGTTGGCCCTGGGGCTGTTGTCCGCCCTGCTGACCCTGGGGCGACTGCTGGCCCTGCTGCGACTGCTGTCCTTGTTCCCCCGGCTGACCAGCTTCATCAAGGCGGCGGTCGAGCGTGTTGTTCTCCATATCGACGATTTCGTCGAGCTGGCGCTTCAGGTCATCAAACACCGACGAAAGGTCGAACCGATCGAGCTGCTGGCGGCGTTGCTGACGCAGTTGCTGGAGGAGGTCGCGAAGGCCCTGCATGCGGTCGCCCGCCGGATTTTTCATACCACGCTGCAGCAGGTTCCGCAGGGCGTGCTGCAGATCACCGAAGTTCATCAGGTCATCGGTGAGGTTGTCGAGAATGTCATTCGCTTCGAGCGCGGGGACTTCCTGGGTCCCGTCCCACATCGAATAGCGGTATCGCTGTGCCATCAGGCCTCCCACCGGCCACGAGGTATGCCGGTATCGGTGAGAGTATCGGATTCAGGAAGGCTTGTCGCGGCGGTGCGGTGGGCGATAAAGGCGGGCACGCAGCGAATCGCTTCTATTCCGCCGGAAGTATTTGTTGAACATGACGCAGCGGCGGGGACGGGGCTGCCAATCGGCCCCGTCCCCGGAACACCTTCCAACGCCGTGCAGAGGGGAGACGACGCAAAGGCCTGAGTCCAGGCCCGGAGTGCTACCGGGCGCGCCCACTGAGCGATTCGTTTATCGCGAGGCGGCTCCGGCGAGCTCTCGCCGCCCCACGGGCTGGAACGGCACGAGCACCTCGGCGATGGTGACTTCGGTTGAGGTGGTTATCTCGGCCATCCTCCTTCCGAACTCCTGGAAGCTGGCATCGTTCCGGTTCTTATTCCGATTGGCCTCAAGCTCGCCGAGGGAACCGAGAAGGATGTTCAGCCCGAGCCGGTACGCGCCTCCGGCCACCTGCTCGGCCAGTGCGCAACGGAGCCCTTCTCCTTGCCGACGCTTCATCCGCTCGAGCAGGGCCGCTCGGAGAGCCGGGCCTTCGCCGTCCTGCGCTGTCCACGTAATGGCCTGGACGTAGGCCGGGGCATCGCCTTGCTGTGCCGGGAGGATGACTTCCCAGATCTCTGTCTCGGCCGGGGCGGCCAACAGCGGCGAGATTCGCGCGACAAATTCCTGGAACTTCGGGTCCGCGACGTTGCGCTGCCGGAACTCATGCAAGTCCTGCAGGGTTTCGAAGCTGAGACCTATGGAGAGCCGGCCGCTCGCACCAATTATTGGCGTTGAAAGTGCGATTCGAGTTCCCTGCGCCTGCCGTTGTTTGACCTGCGCAAGGGTCAACGTGTGCAATTCCGGCCACTTTCCGAGCGCCGCCGATTGAGCTATTCGTACGTTAAACATGAGCGTTTCTCCATCCCAAACTTGGGTCTGGGAAGAATGACGCGAACGAACGGCCCGTAACTTCCACCAAATGATGCATTCTCGCCGCGGCGGACTACATCATTTGGCTCATCGTTCGGCGATGTAGAATCCGCCACCGTGACCGCTCAGGACAGTTCAAGGTTCCCCGATGCGCCGCCGATCGTCGTCTGGAACGACGCATCGACTGACCGCTTCTTCGGGGCGGCGTCTTCGGCGCGGCAGCCGCACAACATGATCGACGGCCTTGTCTACGCGTCCCCGCCGCCTTCGGAGGATCACGAGGATGCGGTCTATGCGATCGAGGCCGCGCTGAAGGCATTTCAACGGGAGCACGGCGGGCGCGTTATCCGCGTCAGGCTGGATTGCTGGCTCAACGAAACCACCATCGTCCAGCCGGATACCGGGTACGTGGTAGCTGAGAGGACCAACCTGATCGGGAGCTACCTCCGTGGGGCGCCCGACCTCGCGGTCGAGGTGGTGACGCCAGGCTCGCGCCAGTTCGATTGCGAGGCGAAGTTCGATGTCTACGGCAAGAACGGTGTGCGCGAAGCCTGGTTCGTCGACCTGGACCGGAAGCAGATTACGGTGGTGAATGGCGATGGCACGGCGTGGTCGAGCGAGCAGGTGGTGAAGTTCGGCGAAGACGTGCCGTCGCAAATCGTCAGCGTTCGCGATGCCAATCTGACCTCGGATTGAGCGTCACGCGTTAGCTCTGGGCATCAACCCCGTGCACCTGCCGCCATGCGGCGATCATCGCATCGCCTTCGATTTTCCCTTGCTGTGCGTGTACGGCGGCAGTGACGTGGACGCCGTCGGTCTGGAATTCCTCTGGCACGGCATCGGGCTTCACGCCGGTGTCGTAGGCGATGTACTCGATGTGCAGCTGACGGCAGAACTCGGCCATGTGATGGTCTACTCGCGAGCGACGCTCTTCAGCGACACGTTTGGCCTTTTCGGAACCCTCGGTGGCAAAGGCAATCCTTGGGCCACGTACCGCGAGCGCGACATCTTCATGCGAAAGGATGCGCCTAACGCAGGTTTCCATCGCTTCGATGACCTGTTCAGGGGTGAAGTTCGTCTCTCCGCCAATCGTGCCGCGAACAACCTGACGCGCGGCGTTGAAGGCCCTGTTTTTCGCGAGCCACGGCTTGTGGACGAGCCGATCTCCGGTACGCGCGATCGGTTTTCCTATCCGTCCAAAACGGCGCTCGATGGCGAGTGGAAGCGACACGTGCGTGAACCAGTACGAAGTCACCACCAACAGGACCAGGTCGGGCTGGTAGCGCTCGATCCACTTGTCGATCAGGTCGGGGAGGCCGGGGTCCGGCCAGATGACGCGGGAAGTTGTCTCAACTGGTTCGCCAACTGCTTCCGATAGGAGACGATCGGCAACGGCCGACTTGTTCGCCTCGGGCGGAATGTTTGGGTCGTGTTCGTAGCTATTGCCCAGGCGAAGGACTTGCACGGCGGGATTGTAGGGCCGGGGCTACCGTCCGGATATGGCTACCACCAGCCGTCTTTGTAGAACCAGCCTTTGAATTCGCGGCCGTTCGGTCCGGCTTCGCGCAGGCGGCTGAGGTGTTTGCGGCAGAGCGGGATGGTGAGGCGCTCGCGCTCTTCGCCACGCCACTTCAACACGGCGAGTTCCTGGTAGGGCGGCTCCATGCACCAGGTGCATCGTGGTCTTGGCATTACTGAGCTCCGTCCTTTCCAAATTCCATGATGAAGCCCCATTCGCGGCTTTGCCACGGGTCGGGGGCGTAGCGGAAGCGGTTGGCGCGAAATCCGACGCGTTGGTACAGGGCGTGCGCGTGGGTGAAGTGCACGTCGCTGAAGAGCACGAGGCGCGCCGCCCGGCGCGTTCTCGCGGTCTTTATCACCTGTTTGCACAGGCGTTCGCCCAGCCCATGGCCCCGGGCTTCAGGAAGCAGGTAGAGGCGGTGAAGTTCGAATTCGCCGCCGCCTTCGTCGGTCAGGCCAACGCAGCCGGCCACCTGGCCAGCCTCGTCGGCGGCGACCCAGAACCAGCCCGTGTCGCCGGTGTAGTGCTTTTCAGGGGCCATCAGGTCGGCGTCGTAGTCGCTCTCCGCGAACGGGAAGCCGTATTCCTCGAAGACGGCCGAAACGACCTTCCAGGGGCCATCACCGTGGAGGGCACGGTCGTAGGGGCTGATGGTGAAGGCGCGTGGTTCGCCGGTCATTCCCGTTCTTCGGAGGCGAGGCCCATGATGTTGAAGCCGTTATCGACATAGAGAACGTCGCCGGTGATGCCGGCGGCGCCATCGCTGGCGAGGAAGGCCGCGGCCGCGCCAACCTGCTCGATGGTCACGTTCTCATGGATCGGGGCGACGCTCGCGAACTGGCGGAGGTAGTCGCGGAAGCCTGAGATGCCGCTGGCCGCCAGGGTGCGAATCGGGCCCGCGCTGATTGCGTTCACGCGGATCTTGTCGGTGCCGAGGTCCCAGGCGAGGTAACGCGTTGTCGCCTCGAGGGCGGCCTTGGCCACGCCCATGATGTTGTAGTTGGGCGCCACCTTCTGCGAGCCGTAGTAGGTGAGGGTGAGCATGCTGCCGCCGTTCGGCATGAGGTGGCGGGCGCGATTGGCGAGGGCGACGAACGAATAGACCGAGATGTTGTGAGCCAGCAGGAACCCATCGCGAGATGTTTCGACGAAGCGGCCCGTGAGGTCTTCGCGGTTCGCGAAACCGATGGAGTGCACGAGGATATCGATCGTGCCGAGCCGTTCGCGCACCTTGCGGAAGACCTCGTCCAGTTCTTCGTCGCTGCCCACATCGCATGGTTCGACGAACTCGACGCCGAGTTCTTCGGCGAGCGGCATGATCCGCTTCTCCATCGGCATCGCGTAGGAAAACGCAAGCTTCGCGCCTTCGGCGTGGAGAGCTTTTGCGATGCCCCAGCCGATGGAGCGGTCATTCGAAACGCCGAAAATCAGCGCGGTCTTGCCATCGAGTTTGCCCATGCGCGTAAGAGTAGACGGGGAGCCGGGAACGGGGAACTTATGGACTCTGCCGCAGGGCGTGGATCATGTCGATTTCCCGCTGGTAGCGGGCATAGCAGCCATCGTAGATGACGTTGGCCCGCTGGGTTTCTTCGTATGTGCCACCGCCAAAGCGAAACTGACCAGGCCCCTGGTCAGGCGTTAGTTCGACCGTGATCCCAGCATCTCGGAGGCACTGCATGGTCTGGTTGGCGGCGGCGAGCCACTCTTCGTCGCTGGCCTGGCCGTCGGCGAGAGCCTCCCGCTGGTCGTCACTGGCTTTTGCGACCAGAGAAGTGACGACCGAATCGCGGCCTGAAGCCCCGGGCAGGTCAGGCCCCTCGGCAACGACCCACGGGACGCCAACAACTAACGTGATCAGTACGAGCGATAGCGCGAGAGCCTTTATTCTAAGGGTCATAAATCTTCTCCCTTTAAGTGGTGGACGTTTGTTCCAATTGGGAGCCTGGAACACCAGGCGCCGTTACCTGATGCCAAGCATGCGTGTAACAACCAAGCGAGCAGTCCGCGCCGTACGACTTCGTAATAGTTTCGCCTGTCACCCAGTACCACCCATTACTCCAACAACCCGTCCAGTCGCACACTTGATCTACCCGAACGCCGACCGAGTACAGGCAGTCGCTAAACCAGTCAGTAGTTGTGCCGGACGCATAGTTGCCGCTGATTCCAGAACTGGCGGCCCAAGCGCATCCATTAGACGACGTAATGAGGATTTCAATATCCGCTCTGGCTGCGGGCGTTCCACCTAACAACATAGCCGGTATGGCGACTGCTAAGGCAATAAAAGTCTTAGCCAATTTGGCATGAGTCAACTCCTTCGTCTGAGGACTATGCTCCCGTGAACCCGCTGAGGTCTAGCGTATACTTATGCCGCTCAGACATTGTTTTGTTTGAGACAACATGCCACGTGTTTGGCTGTCCATGCCACTAATTCTCGTCCGGCCAAACCTGTTCGCTCCCGGAAGCGGCGCAAGGTACTTTGAACGGCAACCACCGTCGTGCCTAGCTCTGCTGCGATCAATAGGTCCGCATGGCCAGCGGCTACGCGAGACAGCGCGTTGCGTTCAGTCGTAGTTGTCTCGAAGTGCTCAGCAAGTCTGTCGTCCACTTACCCTTGCCCCAATCCGCGCCCGAATAGGCAACCCCCACGTCGCTGCGACCGTACGCTCGTTACTTGGGGCGGGTCAATGCCAAGTGCTGGTTCGCGAATTTAGTCCTTTTCGGGTCGCTGGGAAGTCACTGCGTTTGGCCGAACTCGACCTCGTGTGAGGACGTTGAGGTTTAGGGGCCGTAGGCGGTTATGAGTCTTTTCGACGGAAGGAGATGGCGCGGAGAACTGGTCGATGGGTCCGACATGCGTGATTTCGTGCTGGAGGATCAGTACCAGCGCTCAGGGCTGAGGATGAGCGCGACCATGCGCTCGTGGGCGTCGTTGGCGGCAGCCTTCTTGCCGCCTTCTTCGCCGCGATAGTGCGTGTGGAGGCGGAGGCGGGTCTCGTAGGTCACCGGGTCCCGAACTTCCACCGGGCCTTCGGCCGTGACCGTCTTGAACGAGCGGCGGTCATCGATGCAGAGCGTCGCGCGGCCGGTGCGAAGCACGTTCTTGTGCTTCTGCGAACCGCGATCCGTGAGCACCAGGAAGGCGCCGCCTTCGTACAGGTACCAGACAGGCACGGCGTGGGCGCGCCCGTGCGAATCGACGGTCGCGAGGACGGCGGTGTTCGGGCCTGAGACGAACGCTTCGCGTTCTTCGGGGGTCACTGGGGCGTTGACCCGGCGGCCGCCAGGCGGCGCTTCGCCTCGGCGACGACGTTTGCGGGCAGAGGGCCTTTGGCCGCGGCTTCCAGGTTCTGGTGGAGATGCGCCGGGTTTCGCGTCCCGACGATGGTGGTATCGAGGTTCGGGTCCGAGAGCGTGAAGCGGAGGGTGAACTCCATCCGGCTCATGCCATCGAGAAGATCATCGAGCTTTGCGCCTTCCCAACGGTCTTTCACCGGGAGGTTCGGTCGAGCGCGGTCCCAGTTGGTCGGGGCGCCACGGGCCGCGCCGCCGCGGATGACGATGCCGGCGCCTGCTGCGGAAGCTTCGGCGATGGCAGCCTCATGCTCTCGCTCGAGCGCCGAGTATGGGATCTGGAACTCGTCGAAGACGCCCATCGCGATCTGTTCGCGAATGTTCGGCAGCGTTCCCGACATGCCGATGTAGCGGACCTTGCCCTCGGCCTGGAGCTTCTGCAGTTCCGCGAGGCCGCCATCCTTCTCGAGCGTTTCCTTCGAAGGGCTGGCGTGGAACTGGACGAGGTCGAGGTAGTCGACCTTCATCCGGCGGAGGCTCTGTTCGACGCCTGCGCGGACGTTTTCGGCGGTGAACACGTGCGGGTTCGCCTGGCCCGCCGGCGCCGGTGGCGCACCGACCGCACATCCGCACTTGGAGGCGAGGAAGAACTCGCTCCGCCGGTGGGAAATCGAACGGCCGATGTGTTCTTCGCTGCGTCCGTAATCGGGCGATGTGTCGATGAAGTTGATGCCGGCATCGAGGACGGCGTTGAGGATCGCTGAAGCCTGCTCGTCACTGACGGCGGGACCGCGAGGTTCTCCCCGGAGTTCCATGGCGCCGTAGCCCAGGGCGGTCACCTCCAGGCCTGTTCGTCCGAGCGTCTTTCGCGGCAATGCAGGCATCGCGTCCTCCTGGCTCAATTTCGCCCGACCGATGCTACGCCCATCCGAATGGTTCGTCGTCCCGGGCCCGGGACACACGAAAGCGTCCTCAGAAGGCGCTTTCGGATCCTTGCACGGCGAATGCCTATCCGAGGAAGTCGACGATTTCCTTGGACCAGGCCGGCGTGTTTTCGAGCGGGAGCATGTGCCCAGCGCCGGGAATTGTGGCCAGCTGGGATTTCTCGATCTTGGACTGGAACAACGGGCCGTACGCTGGAGGCGTGAGCCCATCTTTGTCTCCCCAGAGGATGAGGGTGGGGGCCTTGATGCGGTGGAGGCGCTTCTTGAGGCCCTTATCCGGGAGCGGCCAGATGAACTTGCCAGTCGCAGAGAAGTTGGCGAGCTGGAAGTAGTAGTTCTCGGCCATTTCGTCTTCGTTCGCCGGAGCCTTGAACAGCGTCGGAATAACCGGGTTGGTCAGATCGCCGAAGATAACGCCCGGCAACTGGTTCGGCATCAACGTGAAGATGTCGGTCACGGGAGTCTCATCCATCCAGAGTCCCACGGGGCAGGTGAGGACGAGCTTCTTCACCAGGTCGGGACGCGCGGCTGCGAATTCGGCGGCGAACAATCCGCCGATGGAGTGGCCAGCGAGGTTGAACGAGGTCAACCCGAGTTCGTCCACGAAGTCCTGGTAGTACGAAACCATGTCGTGGATGTCGTCGATCTGGTCGAGGCCCTGGGTGTCATCCCATCCAGGGTGGGTCGGGGCGATGACATCGTAATGCTGGGAGAGCGCTTCGAGCTCCGGGGTGAAGCCGTTTCGCAGGCCGCCGGCGGCATGGAGGTACAGCAGCGGCGCGCCGGTTCCCT
Source organism: Dehalococcoidia bacterium (assembly GCA_050247055.1). Classification (GTDB taxonomy): domain Bacteria; phylum Chloroflexota; class Dehalococcoidia; order Tepidiformales; family Tepidiformaceae; genus Amarobacter. The sequence goes on along the minus strand of JBFWUX010000007.1, from coordinate 110,944 downwards.
TGCGGAAAGTTGGCGGCTGGAACATGCCACCGCGAACTGAAATCGTCTTTGCCTCAACGGTCATGGAATGGCCTTTCGCGTCTGTCTCGGCAGGGAGTGCGACCCGAGATGGTTCGCCTGTCCCCAAGCACGGCGATGCTACCGGAAAGGGGAGGATCTCGCGAGCAGGAAGCACAGCGAATGGCGGGGGTCACTGCGCTAGAATCACAGAATGCAAGTTGGCGCCGCCGAATTCGACGATTCGTCCCTAGGAGCGTTCTGTGAAAAGTGGGGCGTGGCGGAACTTGCTGTTTTCGGTTCGGTGTTGCGCGATGACTTTCGGCCAGACAGCGACATCGATTTTCTCGTGACCTGGCTTCCAGGGCGAATGCCCGCGTTGTTCGACATGCTGGACATGAAGGAAGAGCTAGCGCGACTTGTGCGCCGTGGTATCGACCTGGCACAGCGATCGGTAGTGGAGCAGGACCACAACTCGATCCGAAAAGGCAACATCCTTTCTACTGCAAAAGTCGTCTATGCCGCCGCCTGACGATGCGTCCGCGCTGCTCGACATACGGCACGCGGCTCGCCTAATCGTTTCAGCGACCGAAAGACTCGACGCCTCGGAATTCCTGAGCGACTGGCTCGTGAGTTCGGCCGTGGAACGCCAACTGACGATCATCGGTGAGGCCGTGAAGCGACTGACGCAGGCCTTCCGCGAATCACATGATGGCGTCGATTGGCGGGGTTGGGCCGGGCTTCGAGACATCGTGGTCCACGCCTACGACGCGGTTGAGCCTCAACAGATCTGGCAGATTGTTCGTGACGATTTGCCTGCGTTGCTGGCAGTAATAGAGCCAGAGCTGGTCGAATTGGGCTACTAACTTAAAGCCGAGGCGGCTTCCTCAGTTTCCATCTCGCGAGCAACCCCGGACCGAAGGTGCTGGTTGGAAGGGTACGTTTGGACGTAGGCGGGCCTTCCTGCCCGGCAGAAACTTGGGACCAAGGAGGCGTCAGGATGTTGAAGGCCTCGCGCAAACAACTTGCAGTGGGGGCGGTGGCAGCGGCTGTGACACTCTTCGGAGCGGTCCGCCGCTTTGGCGACTGGCAACGCCATTGGGGCGCCACCGACGATGAACTTTTGCGGATTCTCCCCGGAGACGGGCGTGTACCCGATCCGGTCTACGTGACCACGAGGGCAATAACGGTGGATGCCGAGCCGCGGGACATATTCCCGTGGCTCGTGCAGATGGGGAAGGGCCGTGGAGGTCTCTACAGCTACGACTTCCTCGATCGTCTGTTCGGGATTCTGGATGCGCCGAGCGCGAAGGTAATTCTGCCCGAGTTCCAGGATCTCCAGCCCGGGGATGAGATCCCGGTCGGCAAAGGTGGGAATTTCCCGGTTGCCGACCTTCGCCGCGATGAGTTCCTGCTCCTGGCGGGAGAAGCCGACGGCGCCGCGTGGACCTGGTCGACGGCGCTTTACCCGATGGCGGGCGGCAAGACACGGATCGTCACGCGAAACACGGGCAGGGGTGGACCATTTGATCGCCGGATGCTTATGGGGATTGTGGATATCGCGGCATTCATCATGGTCCGCCGTTGGCTGAAGGTACTGAAGCAGCGCGGGGAATGGCTGCATGGGAAACGACTGGCGGAAGTCGAAGTTGAAGGGGTGGTTGCGGAGGCTCCTTAACCCGCGGTGGGGTTAAGGAGCGCGAAGGCCCCGGCAAATTGCCGGGGCCTTTCGTTTGGTTCTCCGATTCGCGACCGAAGTTACTCGTCGTCGTCCATGCCGCCGCCGAAATCCCGGCGGGGCGTGTGAGGGGCGGGGGCTGGACCATCGGACGCGTCGTCGGAGCCTCGGCGAACCCAGCCGCGGCTGGCGCCGCCGACGGGCGAGCTTCCGCCGCCGCGCTGACCGCCGCCGAAGCCACCGCCGCCGCTGCGACCACCACGATCGCCGCCACCGAAACCACCGCCGCCGCCGTTTCGGCCACCGCGGTCGCCACCGCGCTGGAATCCACGGTCGCCACCGCCATTGCGACCACCACGATCGCCGCCGCGGTCTCCGCCACCGCCACCGCGACCACCACGGTCACCGCCGCGAGGACCGCCGCGGCCGCGGCCGCCGCCACCGGAACCCGGTGCAGGCGGTTCTTCGCCGAGGAGCACGGCACGCCGGCTGAGGTTGATGCGGCCGAGGTTGTCGATTTCCGTGACCATCACGGTCACTTCGTCGCCGGGCTGGACCTCGTCTTCCACGGTGTCGACGTGGTCTTCGCCGAGTTGTGAGATGTGGACGAGGCCTTCCTTACCGGGAAGGATCTCCACGAAGACGCCGAAGTTGAGGAGGCGGGTCACCTTGCCGGTGTAGATCTCGCCGACCTTCACTTCCTTGGTCAGGCCCTCGATCATCTGGATGGCCTTGCGTGCCACGGCTTCGTTGGGCGAACCAACGATGACGGTGCCGTCTTCCTGGATCTCGATGCTGGCGCCGCCCGAATCTTCCTGGATCTTGCGGACGGTCTTGCCGCCGGGGCCGATGATCGTGCCGATCTGATCCTGGTTGATCTTGACCTTGTACATCTTTGGCGCGTACTCGGACATTTCCTCGCGAGGCTCGGAGATGACCTCCGCCATCTTCTCGAGGATGAAGAGGCGAGCGTCGCGCGCCTGGGCGAGCGCGTTGGTGAGCAACTCGCGCGAGAGGCCGCTGATCTTGATATCCAACTGAAGGGCCGTGACACCTTCTGTTGTGCCGGCAACCTTGAAGTCCATGTCGCCCATGAAATCTTCCTGGCCGGCGATGTCGGTGAGGACCTTGTAGTTTCCGTCCTCACCCATGATCAGGCCCATGGCGATGCCGGCGACCGGCGCAGAAATCGGGACCCCTGCGTCCATCAGTGCGAGAGTGCTGCCACAGACGCTCGCCATTGAGGTCGAGCCGTTAGAAGACATCACTTCGCTCACGAGCCGGAGGGCATAGGGGAAGTCGGTTTCGCTCGGGATGACCGGTTCGAGGGCGCGTTCGGCGAGGGCGCCGTGGCCGATTTCCCGGCGGCCGGGGCCGCGCATGGGACGGGCTTCACCGACCGAGTAGGGCGGGAAGTTGTAGTGGTGCATGTAGCGCTTCGTCTCGGTGGGGGAAAGCGTGTCGAGCTTCTGAGCCATTGTCAGCCCACCGAGCGTGGCGACGGTCATGACCTGGGTCTCTCCGCGGGAAAAGAGGCCGGTGCCGTGGGTTCGCGGGAGCACGCCGACGTGGATATCGAGCGGGCGAATTTCGGTGACGCTGCGCTGGTCGGCGCGCTTGCCCTGTTCCAAGATCTGCTTGCGCATGGCCTTCTTGATGACGTTGTAGAGCGCATCGCCGATCTCGTTCGGCTTAAAGGTTTCGCCGAACTTCTCGTTCAGTTCCTGGCGGACGGCCTTGTTGGCGTCGCTGCGCTCGCTGGCGGCGGTGGCGACAAGTTCGGGGATGCGGTCCTTCAAGTAGTCACTAATGGCGGCGTTCGCTTCGGGATTTTCCGCAGCAGGAGTGAAGGGCTTCTTCACCGGCGCCGCCTCGGCGGCGATCTGTTCCTGCAGGGCAACGATCTCGCGGTTCGCAGCCTGAGCGACGTCGATCGCTTCGAGAAGCGCTTCTTCCGACACTTGCTTCGCGCCCGCTTCGATCATGACGACGGCTTCTTTCGTGCCGGCGACGATGATGTCGAAGTCGCCTTCTTCGGCTTCTTCGAAGGTGGGGTTCACGATGTACTCGCCGTTGAGGCGAGTGACGCGAACCGAACTCACGGGGCCGTTGAAGGGGATGTCGCTGATCATCAGGGCGGCGCTCGCGCCGATGGTGAGGAGGGTGTCGGGCTGGTTCTCGCGGTCAGCCGAGAGCGTCATGCCGACGATCTGGACTTCCTGGCGGAAGCCCTTGGGGAAGAGCGGCCGCAGGGGGCGGTCGGTGAGGCGCATGGCGAGGATGCCATCGTTGCTGGCTCGGCCCTCGCGGCGGGGGAAGCCGCCGGGGATCTTGCCTACCGCGTAGAGGCGCTCTTCGTAGTCAATCGTGAGCGGGAAGAAGTCGATGCCTTCGCGCGCATCGGCCATGGTGGCCGTGACCAGCACAACCGTATCGCCGAGGCGGACGGTGACTGAGCCGTTGGCCTGGTTGGCGAGGATGCCGTGCTGAATGGTGAGGGTCTTGCCCCCAACTTCGAGTTCGTACTGTCGTGGTTCTTTCATTCTCTCTGTTTCTGTCTCTGCTTCTCAGACGCTGTCCCATTTCCCTCCCGGTTCATGCGGCGAAGGGAACACGATTCGATACCGTCCGAATTCCACGGGACGGCGGCAAGGGAGACATGGAGTGGGGTAGAGGTTGCCGTTCGCTCAAAAAGACAAAGGCCCCCGCTATTTGCGGAGGCCGAGCCGGGCGATTACTTCGCGGTAGCGGTTGACGTCACGATTGTTGAGGTAACGAAGCTGACGGCGCCGCTGGCCAACAAGCATCAGGAGCCCACGACGAGTGTGGAAATCGTGCTTATTCGCCTTCAGGTGAGTCGTCAGGTACTTAATCCGTTCCGTGAGGATCGCAACCTGGACTTCAGGGGAACCCGTATCGGTACTGTGGGTACCGTAGTCCCGAATCAATGTGGTCTTCTGCTCGTTGGTCAGCAACCTTCTTCTTCAGTCTTCCTTTGCCTAACGTATGAACATCGAACAACCTATCAGAGGGAATGGCTAACGGCAATTTTATGGATACCGATCCCGCCCTCATTTTGCTGTCCGGGCTCCCGGGCGCGGGGAAGACGACGTTCGCCGAACGACTTGCCGGCTGCCTGGAGTTGCGTCATATCGAGAGCGATGCCATCCGGCTATCCATCGCGCCGGAGCCGGCGTTCAGCTTCGAAGAGAGCGGAAAAGTGTTCGCACGGGCAGAGGCGGAGGCGCGCGTGACACTGCAGGCTGGCTGCCACGCGCTGATCGATGCGACCAACCTCACACGGCGAGATCGCAAGCGGTTCGTGAGGCTCGCCCAGAATCTCGGCGTGAGGCTGGTGGCGGTCCGGGTGGTGGCGCCGGAGGCGACGATCCGCGAACGGCTTTCGGCACCGCGCACGGGGAACTCGAAGGCCGGCGTGCAGGTCTACGAACGCATGAGCAGCAGGCCCCAGGCGTTCGATTGTCCCACGGTGGTTGTAGACACGCGTTTCGATATTGCCCCGGCGGTGGCGCTCGTACGGGCGCTCGCGGTGAATCAGCTCGATGGATGACCGGCGACCGTTCATGCTGGTCCGGGCGCGTGCCCGCGAGGCCAGCCGTATGGAATTCGACGATTGGTTCGACCGGGTGCACCTGAAGGATGTTGCGAAGATCCCCGGTGTTGTAGGCGTGTTGAAAGGGCGAAACGCCGATGGAACGCGCGTTGGCATCTACACCTTCGAAAGCACGGACGCGCTCCAGCCGGCACTGGCCAGTCCCGAAGCGTCCTACGCGCGCGGCACCTGGGAACGCTGGCAGCCGGAACTTGAAGAGCTCCTGATCGAACTCTGGTCGGTTGCGTTCCCGATCCCGCTGTACCAGGGCACCAATTAGCTTGGCGCTCGAAGTGCTCACCTTTCGCCATGGGCCGTTCTGGAACTTCAGCTACCTGCTGGCGTGCACCGAAACCGGCGCCGCCGCGGTCATCGACCCCGCGTGGGATGTCGCGCGGATCATCGAGGTAGCGGCGGCCCGTCAGCTGACCGTCACGACGGCGCTGATCACCCACGGCCATTCGGACCACACAAATGGGTTAGGTGAACTCGTTACAGCGACCGGAGCCGAACTCGCGGGACATGAAATTGAACTCATGCAACTCGGTTCGGCTGCCTCTAGCGCGGCTGTCGCGGGGGGCGAGAGGCTCAATCTCGGCGCCGAAACCATCGAAGTGCTGCACACGCCGGGACACTCCGATGGCTCGCTCTCATTTCTCGCCGATGGCCGGCTGTTTTGCGGCGATACCCTGAACGTCGGCAGCGTAGGCCGTCCTGGGCCCGATCGGGCGTCCGTAGAGGCACTAAGGGAGAGCCTGCAACGGCTGGCGCGCCTCCCTGGCGAAACGATCATCATGCCCGGGCACGATGACGGCCCGCGGGCGACATCAACCATCGGTGAAGAACTGGCCCAGGTCGCGGCCTGGCGTTCGGAGACCATCGGCGAGTTTGTTAGGGAGTTGGAGCGGACGACTGGCCGAAGCCACAGGCACGAACCGAGCGGCTGATCTCACCCGTGGCTCCGGGCCCATTCGAGCAGGCCATCGGCGCTGCGCGTGTTCATCACGCGGTCGGCGGTGACGTTGCACTGCTCGGCGCGGTCGCACCCGTAGGGCTGCCAGTCGAGTTGCCCCGGCGCGTGTGCATCGGAGTCGATCGTGAAGATGCACTCCATCTCTTCGGCAAGGCGGAGCAGGCGTCGCGGCGGGTCGAGGCGTTCCGGGCGTGAGTTGATTTCGACCGCCTTACCAAACTGCCGGCAGGCTTCGAAAACGATCTCTGCGTCGAATTCCGATTCTGGCCGGTTCTTGCCGGTCACGTAGCGGCCGGTGCAGTGCCCGAGGATGTCCATGTTCGGGTTGGCGATGGCCATCACCATCCGGCGCGTCATGGCATCGCGCTCCATGCGCAGCTTGCTGTGGACACTGGCCACGACGATATCGAGCTGTTCCAGGAGTTCCGGCTCCTGGTCGAGCGCGCCATCGTCGTGGATGTCAACTTCGATGCCGGTGAGGATGCGGAATGGCGCGAGTTCAGCGTTGAGTTCCGCGACCACCCGGAGCTGACTGCGGAGGCGTTCGGGAGTCAGGCCGCGGGCAACGGTGAGACGGGGCGAGTGGTCTGTGAGGACCATGTACTCGTGGCCGAGCGCAATGGCGGTCTCCGCCATCTCCCGGATCGGCGAACCGCCGTCGGACCAGTCGGAGTGGACGTGGCAGTCGCCCTTGAGCGCGGCACGCAGTTCGCGGCCGTTCTCCGGCGGCCAATCCCCCTCGGATTCGAGCTTCGCAAGGTATCCCGGAACCTCGCCGGCGAGTGCCTCGGAAATCACTTTCGCGGTCACGTCGCCGACGCCTTTCAGGCTCTTCAGTCCCCCGCGGCCGGCCAGGTCCCGCAGATCTTCCGGTGTCAGTGGGTCGATGACAGCTGCCGCACCGCGAAACGCCTTCACCCGGTAGTCGGGTTCGTTCGCGCGCTCCAGGAGGAAGGCGATGCTGCGGAGGGCTTCGGTCGGTTCCACGCCCGAGATCATAGCGCCCGGCGCACGAAACAGACCTTCCCGCAGGCACACCGTATCATTCCGGCTCATGCCGGCTGCCACTGACCTGAAGCCTGTCCCCGAGAGCGACCCGGAAGCCCTCTCGCGCTATCTCCTCAGCTTCGACTGGGCGTTCCGCAACGACGAGGTGCACCACGTCCTCGTGAAGGGCGGGCTGCCCCTCTGGCGCCAGGTGCTGCGGTTCGTGCCCAATCCGAGGGAACGCGGCAAGGCGCTCGAACTCGGCAGCCCGCCGTTCCACATCACGCTCCTGCTCCAGCGCTTCCGCAACTACGACCTTTCGCTTACCGGCTTCGCCGCTGACGGACGGCCCCAGATCGAGCAGCACCTGGAAAGCAAGGAATTTGGCGAAGCCTACGACTTCAGCTGCACCTGCTTCGACGCCGAGAAGGAACGCTTCCCCTATCCGGACAACACGTTCGACCTGGTCACCTGGTGCGAGGTCATCGAGCACCTGACCGAGAACCCGGTGCACACCCTCGCTGAGATCCATCGCGTGCTGAAACCTGGTGGTGCGCTGGTACTTTCGACCCCGAATGCTAGCCGCGCCGACTCAATCGCGAACTTCCTCGGCGGGCGCAATATCTACGACCCGTACCACCTTGGCGCCCCGCTCAAGGGCTCACGGCACAGCCGCGAATACACGCTCTCCGAACTGCGCGAACTTCTGGAAGGCTGCGGCTACAGCATCGATCGCATTGCGGACATCGACATCTACGAGCCCGAGTCCCGGAATCGGCGGGCGTTTCGCTGGCTGCTGAACAACGTCGCCGCGCGGTTCACCAAAGGGCACTATCGCTATCACCTGTTCGCGCGCGCGCGAAAGACGGACCGGCCGTTCCGCTGGAACTTTCCGTCGCGGCTGTTCGACGGCGGCCACCTGGCATTCCACATGTCGCCGCGCGATTCGACGGTAGTCTTCGGCGAAAACGAGACCATCCACATCGCGATGGGCTGGCACGACCTCCAGCAAGGCCCGGGCGGGCGTTCCTATCGCCGGAGCAGCGACGTTGGCGATGTTTATCTGTTGAGCGATGCCCCGGTCACGAGCGCCACGGCCACGGTGGCGAACGGAGCGGGCGAAGCGCAGTGCTGGCACGACAACGGCGGTGACCTGGTGCTCCTCGGCTCGGTGAAGTTCGAGGCTCCCGCGGGCAAATGGACCGAGGTGACTATCCCGGTTTCGAAGGACTTTGTCCCCGGTAACCCGTTGCACGTCCGCTTCGATGTGCCGGGCGGGGTGGATGTCGCGCGGGTCGACGTCGGTTAAACGCAGAGGACGCAAAGGACACAAAGGAGTCTTCGAGACCTTTTGTTCTTTGTGTGCTTCGTGCCCTTGGTGTTCCGTCTGCTCTCGTTAACGAAACAAATTGCGCAGCCGCTTTCGCGTTTGCTAGGATCGTGCAAAGGCGGGCGTGGGTATGGATGTGTCATCCGTCCTCGTGCTGAATCAGAACTACGAGCCGCTTAACGTGTGCAATGTGCGGCGCGCTCTGGTGCTTGTTCTGCGTGGCAAAGCAGAAGTCATCGAGGCGGCAGAGGCCGCCTTTCATACTGCCACCAATAGCTTCCGCCTCCCCTCCGTCATCCGCCTGGTGCACATGATTCGGCGTCCGCGTCCGAAGATCCGCCTGACGCGCAAGGAGATCTTCGCGCGCGATGGCTGGCAGTGCGTCTACTGCGGGCGGCAGACGCGGGACCTGACCCTCGACCACGTGATGCCGCGCCACCGCGGCGGTCCGCACACATGGGAAAACCTGGTGAGCGCCTGCAAGGTGTGCAACCACAAGAAGGCCGGCCGCACCCCGCAGGAGGCGCGCATGGCCATGAACCTCGAGCCGGCTGTGCCGCGGGTTTCTATCTACCACGCGTTCTTCCCGTATCTCGGAAACCAGGAAGAGTGGCGCAAGTTCGTCCCGGGGTGGGAAGGTTCGGTTGGGGTTGTGGCGGCGGGGTAGGGTGGCGGCTGATTCTGGGCGATGGGTTCGGCGTATCTATACGCACTCGGCGGCACGACGCTGGCTCCCCCAAGGCGGCAGAGGATGGACATCACGAAGTTAGTGATTTCATCACTCTCCCAAATGGTTGACGCCAGACAGCTATCGAAGGTGAAGGAGGTCGCGCGGGACGGCGGCATCGGTGACGAGTGGTTCCTCCTCGAGGTCGCGACGGACCTTATTCCGCCTCTGCGCGGTACCTACGGACTTGGTTACGGCCAAGATAGGGACGGAGGCAGGATTTCTTTCCAGGCCTCACACAAGGGTGACGGGGTTTGGGAGCTCGACTGGTACCGCGCGGACCGCGCGGGGATTCAGGCGCTACCCGAGATTCTCTATCCAGAGGCGATTCACTTGTAGTTCCGCCCTTCGGCTGACATCCTCGGCTGGCTGGCCTATCCTCGGCGGCATTCCCATTTGTTGAGGTTTCACATGACACAAACAGCGGCCGATTGGCGTGCGCAGGTGGCCGGCAAGCTTGTTTCGCCGGCGGAGGCTGTGTCCATCATCAAGGATGGTGATTCGGTCTGGGCCGGGGGATGGACTTCGGTGCCGCCGCAGCTGTGTGGAGCGCTCTCGGCGCGCGGACCCGAGCTGAAGGACGTTACGATCGTCTCCTTCCTCACCCCATTCAAGTGGGACACGCCGGAAAACCTGGCGCATTTCCGCGTCATCACGGGGTTCGCCAGCCCGCTCGACCGCGCGGCCGCGCGCGAGGGCCGCATCGAGTACGTCAGCGTCGCCCAATTTCGCGGAGGCGTGATGCCGCCCGGCATCGACCGCCTGGACGCGGCGCTGATCCCGATTTCACCACCCGACGCCGAAGGCTGGTGTTCATTCGGGAGCGGGGTTTTCTTCGGCCCCACGGTGGCGAAGATCACGCCCCGGTTGATCGGCGAAATCCACCCGGAGTTCATCCGCACCGGCGGCGACAACCGCATCCACATCTCGCAGTTCGAGAAAGTCATCGAGTACGACCTGCCGCCGGCGGTCGCGCCGATCCCGCCACGCAGCGAAGAGACGGAAATCGCGGCGAACGTCATTTGCGCGCTGGTTGCAAATGAAATCGTCTACGACGGCTGCACGATGCAGTTCGGGATCGGCGATGTCTCGGCGGCGCTGCCGGTGTTCCTCGATGAGCGCCACGACCTCGGCGTCCACACGGAAATCATGCCGGGCGGCATCCCGGAGCTCGTCGAAAAAGGCATCGTCACCGGTAAGAACAAGCCGCACCACGTCGGCAAGGTGGTGGCGAGCGCCGTCGGCCAGGTGCCGCCGGAAGACCTCGCCCGAATCGATGGGAACCCCGCCTTCGAGCTGTACGACTTCACCCACACAGACGACCTTCGGGTGCTCCTCGAAATCGAAAACTTCGTCTGCGTGAACAATGCGATGGCGGTCGATATCACCGGAAACGTGTCATCCGAGAGCCACGGGCCGAGCATATTCAGTGGCCCCGGGGGCCAGATCTCGTTCGCGGTGGCCTCATCGACGGCCGCCGGCGGGTCGGTGATCGTGTTGCCCTCGAGTTCGATCATTGGTGGCAACCGGACCTCACGCATTCTCGGTGGCCACCCCGAAGGGACCATCCAGACGGTGCACCGCGGGTTTGTGGACTTCGTCGTCACCGAACAGGGGATCGCGAAGCTGCGCGGAAAGTCGAACCGGGAGCGAATCGGCGAACTGATCGCGGTGGCCCACCCGGACTTCCGGGGCGAACTGAAGAGGGAAGCGCAGCGGCTTTATGGGATCACGGTCTAGGTCCATCCGTGGTGGGAAAGACAATCGCGCTGTCTGAGGCGCCCGGCCCTCACCCCCGACCCCTCTCCCGACTCGTGCCTCGCGGGAGAGGGGAGATGAATACGAGCTAGTTGTTGGGCACCTCGTACTCCCAGCCCTCTCGCCAATCGAACGGCGCGTCGACCAGGTCTTCGAGGCTCTTGCCTTTGAGGAGGACATCGAGCGCCCACTTGTTAGCGGAGTGCGCGATGACGCAGACGCGCCGGCCATCGAAGTTGCGGGCGAGGTCGGCGAGAAAGCTCCTTGTGAGTTCGAGGACATCGACGTAGCTCTGACCGCCGGGGAAGGGCTCGCGGAGGTGGTCTCGCCGGTGGCCGTGGAGTTCCGCCACGGGCATGCCGTTTCGTTCGCCGTAGTTGCATTCGCGCAGGCGCCAGTCGAGCAAGATAGGGATGTCGGAGCCCCTGAAGGCGATGGTCGCGGTCTGGACGGCGCGGGCCAGGTCCGATGCGAAGACCGCGGAGATGTCATCGTTGCGGCGGCGCGCGCCAAGCTCGGCGGCGAGCCGGCGGCCTTCGGCTGAGAGCTTGCCCGGCAGCCAGCCGGTGGCGTGCCCCGAGGCGTTGTCCTCCGTCAGCGAGTGGGTTTCATAGACCAGCGAAACGGTCATCGGGCTGATGATACCGGCAGTCTTAACGCCAAAACGGAACGACCGCATCGGGAAGTGATGCGGTCGTTCCCCGTGCGCCGGTGAGAAATGCTAGGTGGACTGGCGAGAGGCTTCGGCGGCACCGGCGTTGGCGACGCTGCCGGTCGCGCCGGCGAGCGTGGAGGCCTCGCCCATCGCCGCGGCGGCGGCGAGGCTGAGGGCCGTCGCTTCTTCTTCCTGGGTGCGCATCAAGAGGATGCCTCCGACGATCGCCCAGAGGTAGAACAGCAACGCGGCGGGCAATCCGGCGACCTGAGGGTTGAGCCCCGAGCCGGTGTCGAATCCCGCGGCGCCCACCAGGTGCACAAGCGCGGTCAGGAGGCCGAGGTAACCGAGCCCGACGTGCAGCGTCCGCGTCTGGAGGATGACAATGCTCGCCGCCGTGAGCGCGAGCGCCGTGGGGAAGGCTGCCATCGCCAGGGTGACATAGACCATGTCGTTCAAGGTTTGCGCTGATTCGGCGGACAATGTCTCTGAGCGGAAGATCATCGCTCCGTATGCGCCGAGCGCCGCGCCGCAGATTGCCAGCCAAAGCACCGAAGAGATGAGGAACATGTTGCTGAGCAGGCCGGTGCCGCCTTCAGCCGACAACAGGCGCTGGCGAAGGGTGATGACCAGGGTGAGGCTCAACGTCAGGCCGAGGCCGACGAGGTAGAACGCGACGATCGCGAGGGTGCGGTTATCGGCGAACCACTCCTGGAGCTTCGCGCCGCTTTCATCGATGCCGGGCGCTCCGAGCGTAAGGCCCTGGCCAACTAACGAGATGACCAGTCCGGCGATTCCGATGAGGATGAGATTGTTCCTGGACAACTGCATGGGTGACCACTCCTATGTCAGTGATAGGGGTAATCTATATCTTAACAATTGACGCGCAAGTGTTGGAAACCCGTAAGAATGTGGCGAGTTGAGTTCACCTGGCGCTAAAGGAACAGCGTGCCTTCGGCCACTTTCACCACGCCGCCGCCGACCTGCACCCCAGTGATCGCCTCGGCGCTGCCGCTGACCGTGACTTCAATGTCGCTCGGGCGGCCCATTTCGTAACCCTGTTGCAGGCGAATCGGCCCAGCAGGCATCACGCCCTGGTTCACGAGATAGCCGCCAAGCGGACCGGCCGCGCTTCCGGTGGCCGGGTCTTCCAGTGGGGCACCGTTCACGAGGAAGAACATGCGCCCGCGGACATCGCTCACGGCATCGGGTTCGGCTGAAAAGACGTAGACGGCGCGGTGGAAGGCCTCGCCGAAGTAGGCTTCCATGGCCGAGACGTTCGGCCGGGCGGCAGCGACCGCCTGCCTCGAGCGCACCGGGACGTAGAGGTAATCGACACCGGCCGAGCCGTTGAGGATCGGCAGCGAGGGATGGGCCTCGTCCGCGCTGAGCGACACGAGGCCGGTCGCGCCTGCGGCATCGAGATCCGCCCGCCAGAAGCGTGGGACCTGCTGCTGCATCGCAGCCGAGCCACTCATGCCGTCACCGGGGTCGACAGTGACCGGGGTGGGGCCGACGCCGAGTTCGAAGACGAGGTCGGACCTGGCGCGTTCGGCGCCGAGGACGAAGCCAGTGCCTACCGTCGGGTGGCCAGCCATCGGCAGCTCCTGCCCGGGGGTGAAGATGCGCACGCGGGCGTCGTGCTTCGGGTCGGCGGGCGGCAGGACGAAGGTGGTCTCCGAGAAGTTCATTTCGCGGGCGATGGTCTGCATGGCGGCTTCGCTGATGCCCTCGGCTTCCGGGAACACCGCAAGTTGGTTGCCCCCGAACGGGGTGTTGGTGAAGACATCGACCTGGACGAAACGGTAGCTGCGCATGATTCGAGTGTAGGAGACGAGGCTGGCTTCGGGACGAACCACCATGGGCCGGTATACTGGCGGAATGACAACCATTGAGCCCGTCGAAGGGCCAGTCTCGCTACTCGTCGTCTCCGATTTCGTCTGACCGTGGTGCTACATCGGCCTCGTTGGGGTCGAACGGCTGCAGCGCGAATACGACGTTGAGGTGCGCTGGGCGCCCTACTTCCTCGATCCAACCACTCCGCCGGAAGGCAAACCGCGCAAGCCGCAGACGCGCCCGGACGATCCGCCGACGCGGATCGAAGCGATGGGCGCCGAACTCGGGCTGAGGTTCTCTCGCGGCCGGACCTGGACCTCGAATTCGCACCTTGCCCTGGAAGCGGCGGAGTTTGCCGCCGAAACGGTGCACGCTGAAGCCTTCCACCGGGCGATGTTCAAGGCGTATTTCGATGAACTGGAAGACATTGGCAGCGTGGACAACGTCGTCCGCATTGGCGCGTCTGCCGGGCTGGACGAAGCGAAGTTGCGCGAAGCACTCGAATCCGGCGCCTACCGGCAGCAGGTCGATGACGGTATCGACTGGGCACGCCGCGCCGGCGTAACCGGCGTCCCGACGTTCATCATCGCGGACAAGTGGGCGGTGGTCGGGGCGCAGGACTACGCGGTCTTCGATTCGCTCATGCGAAAGCTGGGCAAGGAGCCGAGAGTCTAGGGATCACTCTGGCGCGCACTCCGGTCCCGGTTGAATTCTTGACCAACCGCCTTTGGCCGGGGCGACCGAGAGCTTCCAATCTGGCCCCTGGTGGTGCCGGGGCGGATACAATCGCGCGATGGACCTTTACGACGTGATGCGGACGACTTTCGCGGCGCGAGAATTCACTGACGACCCGGTGAGCGACGAGGTGCTCGGGCGCATTTTCGAGAATGCGCGGTTCGCGCCGAGTGGCGGAAACCGGCAGGGCGGGCACGTGCTGGTGGTCCGTGAGCAAGCGACAAAGGACGGTCTTTCGGAGCTGGCGAAGACCGCAGCGCATCGCTACGCCGCGCAGGTGGCGGCAGGCGAGAATCCATGGAACACGTACACGCCGACCGCAGTTACGGCGGAGATGATCGCGGCAACACGGATTCCCGCGGGGCTGACCGAGCCGGTGCGAAAGGCGCCGGTGGTGCTGGTTGTTTGCGTGGACCTGAGGGTGGTGGCTTCGGTGGACCAGTTGCTGGAGCGGGTGGGTATTGCGAGCGGGGCTTCGGTATATCCGCTTGCGTGGAACATTCTGCTGGCGGCGCGGAACGAGGGGCTCGGCGGGGTACTGACGACTATGCCGATTGCCGAGGAGCCGAAGGTCCAAAGACTCCTTGGGCTGCCCGACTACATGGCGGTCTGCGCGGTGATGCCAATCGGGAAGCCCGTGAGACAGCTTCGAAAGCTGAAGCGAAAGTCCGTGAGCGACTTCGTGGTGCGCGAGCGGTGGGGCGGGGAGCCGTTCTCCGGGTGAGTCCCGGGGGATTTGCTAGACTCTGACGCATCCCGATTCAGGAGACCCGACCACATGCTGATGACGACGACCTCGGTTGTTGAGGGCCACACCGTAGCCGAGTACCTGGGAGTGGTTACGGGCGAGAGCATTCTCGGCGCGCACATCGGGCGGGACATCGGCGCGATGTTTCGCAATGTGACGGGCGGACGAGTTTCGGGCTATGAAAAGGAACTTCGCAACGCACGCGAGATTGCAATGCAGGAGATGGAAGAGGCCGCGAAGGCACTCAACGCGGATGGAGTGCTCGCTATCGACGTTGACTACGAAACAGTGGGAGGCCAGATGCTCATGGTGGCGGTCTCGGGGACGGCGGTGAAGTTCGGTTAGCGAGCGGCGGCGCGAGCGAGGTACCAGGGTTCGACGCGGGCAACGGTAATGCCGGGTTCGTCTCCCGCCTGGAGCCATTCGTTGAGCGGAGTCGCGGCGCGGGCGGCCTCATCGGTGAGCGAATCGAGCTCGGCGATGGCGACGGACGGCGGGATCGCCGGTTGGTCGTGCTCCAGGAGCCACGCCCTGGACTTCGCGCGCGAACCGGGTGTGGCGGAAGGATGGGCGGCGATAAGAGCCATGATCCGGGCCGCGAGCTCGGTATCGCCTTCAACGTCGAACATTTCGCCGAGGGCCCGCAAAGCGCCGATTGTGTTGTTGACGAAGTTGAGCGAGCGGCTGAGGTTGAGTGAATCGACCAGGCTGCGGCGAGCGAGGGAGAGATCGCGGCGGGCTGTGGCCGTGATGCCCTGGGACCGCAAGAGCTCGGCCATGCCCGTGGCATCGCCGCTGCGGGTAACGAGCGCCCGGATCTCGGGATAGAGCTCATTGGCTTCTTCGGCCTGGCCCAGCTCGACGAGATTATCGGCGAGATAGATGAGCGCGCTCGACATGCCCTGTGGATCGTGGAAGCGGCGGCGCAGTCGGTACGACCGGCGGAAGTGACCGCAGGCTCGTTCGCGGTCGTCGTTGCCCTGGGCGATGAGGCCACGTTCGATTTCGACGAAGCCGAGGAGCCACGACTCTTCCCATTGTTCAAGGATGGAGCCTGCGCGTTCGATGTAGCCGGAGGCTTCCCGGAGGCGCTCCCGGCGGAGTTCGTGGGCCTTGGCATCGTCATCGAACTCGGCATCGGCGAAGCGGAGGCGGGCGACGCCGGCCATCCAGCAGGCGAAGGCGGCACCGGCGGGGTCGCCGGCGGCTTCGGCGAGCGCGATGGACTGGGTGGCGGCGGCGAAGGCGGCATCGTAGTTGCCGAGACCGAGGAAGATCACGGCGGTGGCGATACGCCCATCGGAGCCGAAACCGGGCTTCCATGAGAGTTCGGCGGCACGCGAGATGGCCAATGACTGCTGCACGGATTGGGCCGCAGCCGTTGTCTTGCCCACGCGGAAGAGGATCCAGGCGTGCATAACGAGAAGGGCGGACCGAGTCTCGGGGTGTTCATCGCCGACGATGGCGAGGGCCGCTTCGGCGAGATCATCGGCCATTTTGAACATGCCCCGGAACATCAGGTAACTAAAGAGCGATCGGCGGGACTTCTCGATGAGGTCGATGCGGGAGTGTTCAACCGCCCAGCGCCAGGCGGCGACAACTTCTGCGACTTCAGCTTCGAGGGCGGCAACGGCGGCGAACTGGCCGGGGCCCTGGATGGCACCGGTGAGGCCATCGAGGAAATCCGCGTAGTACTCGGCGTGCGCGACGCGGGCGGCTTCGGAGACTCCGGCGCCCTGTGCCCGGAGCAGTTGGCTGAGAAGCGGATGGAGGCCGAAGCGGCCATCGCGCGGGGAGAGGACCGAAGCATCGACGAGGGCGCCGAGCGCAGCGATGTTGGCCCCGGCGATGGCCTGGGCGGCGGCGGCATCGAAGTCGCCTTCGAAGGCGGCGAGTTCGGTGAGGACTCGCCGGACATCGTCGGAGAGGAGGCGCAAGCTCTCTTCGAAAAGGGCTTCGATGCTCCGGTGCCGCGCCGGGAGATCGGTTCGTCGCCAGGTGAGGGTGGCGGAGGCATCCTGTTCGATGAGTTCTCGAATGCGCTGACAGGGCAGGAAGCGCGCGAGCGAGGCGGCGAGTTCGATGGCGAGCGGGAGCCCATCGACGAGGCGGCAGATGCCGTCGATGGCTTCCATGTCCTTATCCTGGTCGTAGAGGCCGGCCTGCTCGGCGCGGCTGAGGAAGAGCGCAGCGGCTTCCGACACCTCAGCGGGCGCAAGGGGTTCGAGCCCGAGACCACCGAGGCGGAGCACCCATTCCTGCTGGATGCCAAGGGTAACGCGCGAGGTGACCAGGAACCGAATGCCGGTGGTGCCACGGAGGATGGTCTCGACCACGGGCCGGGCGGCATCGAGCACGGGCTCGAGGTTATCCAGGACGATCGTGAGGCGCTTGTCTGCGAGGAATTCAACGACTCGCTCGATGGTGTCTTCGCCCGAAGGCGTCACACCAAGGCCCGCGGCCAATGCGGACGGGGCGCAGCCCTCATCGACGGCGTGCTCGAGTTGGAAGAGTACGAATTCCTCGTCATCGGACTGGGTGGCGGCGATGAACTGCTGGAGGAGGCGAGTCTTGCCGATTCCGCCATGGCCGGCGATGGTGAGCAACCTGCAGGCGCTCTGGGAAGAGAGCGCCTGGATGCGGGCCAGTTCATCCTGGCGACCGACGAAGCTGGTCATTGGCGTGATCGCCGGGAGGACGGTAACGGGATTCCTGAGCAGCACGGGTTCGGGTGGGGGCGATGCGGGAGCCTCGGTGGTGGCACCGATGAAGCGGTAACCCCTGCCGTGCACGGTCTTTATGTAACGCTGCTCCGAGCCGCTATCGCCGAGAGCCTTACGGGCTGTCATGACGCGGCTGTTGAGCGAGGCTTCGGAGACGTAGCGATCCGGCCAGACGCGATCGAGGATTTCGTCCTTGGTCATGACGCGGCCGGGGTTCTCGACGAGGAAGGCGAGGACTTCGAAGGCCTGGGGCTCCATGGGGACCGGCTCGCCGGAACGCCGGAGTTCGAACCCGGCGAAATCGAGCTCGAAATCGTCAAACGCAACGGGGGCTCTATCGGCGAACGCGGGTGCCTGGGGACCTGTCATAGAACGAGTCTTTCAGACGAACCATCACGGCTCTGTGAGGTTCGCCACGCTGGAAGCTCGCAGCGGAGCGATTCTTCAGACCTTCTTCATACGGACTTCAAGCGAGCGGTGGGCGATCCGGGCGACGTTGGATGCACCTCGCGATTAACCGCGGGGACATCACAGGAGAAGTCCCAATGCATTGCCCAGAATGCGAAAGCACCCGAGTTACCCAGCCGCGCTACGGCGCGATTCCCGGTGGACGCCGCCTGGCGGTTGTCCGCGTTTGCCTCGATTGCCACACGGTTATCGGCGCGCGAAAGGCTGCCTGAACGATGGAGAACGAACTGCAGGCAGCGACCGAAGCCGGGGCGGCCTTTGTCGCCGCGGCTGAGCGGTTCGCGGACGAATTCCGGGAAGAGGCGGCCAGCTACGACCGTGCCGGCGCCTTTCCCACCAAGCATCTCGACGCGCTGCGCGATTCGGGATTCCTGTATGCCCCGATTCCCGTGGAAGCGGGTGGCGCGGGCGTCGAATCGATCCATGACACGTTGGTGGCGAGTAGCCGTCTCGCCCGCGGCGACGCGGGGCTCACCCTCGGGGTGAACATGCACCTGCTGGTGCTGCAATCACTCGTGCGGCAGCGTCGCATCGCTTTTAACCGGGACAGTGACCAGAAGGCGGAGGCTCTCACCTCGATCCTGCGCGGATTCGCAAAGGGCGGGGCCTTCGTGGCGGCCGCGCAGAGCGAACCCGACCAGAACCTGTTGCGCCCGACGACGACCGTCTCAAACGTCGATGGGACGTGGCGGCTGAACGGGATCAAGATCATCTCGAGCGGTTCGCCGGTGGCGACGCACTTCAGCGTTTCGGCGACGATCCGCGACGAATGCGGCGAGCGCTATGTGTACGCGCTGGTCTCTCGGGATACCCTCGGAGTGCGCGTCCTGGATGACTGGGATGCGCTCGGGATGCGCGATTCCGGGAGCTGCTCGGTGATCTTCGACAACGTGGAATTGCCGAACTTCCGGGCCGGCAAGGGCACTCGCGCCGGAGTGATCACGCCGGAGCACCTGGAGGAGATCCTCTCTTCCGGGCTGGCCCACGGGGCTGCTTCGCTGGGTGTAGCCGAGGCTGCGCACCAGGAGGCAATCAGGGCCGTCTGCAAGAAACGGCAGAAGGCGCCGGACCAGCCCATCCGGGGCTTCGTCCAGGAGCGGGCTGCGGAGAATTCGATCGACCTCGCGGCAGCACGGGCCGTGTTCTCGCGGGCGGCAGCGCTGATCGACGAGTACCAGGCGGAACACCCGAGCGAGCGCGGCACCATCGCGGAGGTTTCGAAGGTGTTCGCGGAAGGCCAGCGAGCGAAGGCGTTCGTGAACGCCGCGGCGGTGCGTATTGCCGACCGGTCGCTGGCGATGGCCGGCGGTGCCGGATTCATGAACAAGGCGCCACTTTCCCGGTACTACCGGGACGCGCGAGCGGGGGCGTTCATGCACCCGCTGGGCGCGAACGTGGCGATCGAGTACCTGGGCGCCCACACGCTGGGTTTGCGCCCCAGGACGTTCTAGCGATGGCAGCCGCCCACGGGCTGCCTCGAATTCCCTCTGGAAGGGCCGCCCAGCTCCCGGGCGGCCCTTCCCCGTCTCTGCCAGGTTCGCTGTGTGAACCACGTCTCATCTGGCAAGAGTCCTTCAGGAAGTCTTCAGAGCGCCTTCAAGGAAGGCTGACGGCATCCCGATACGTTGAGATCACCAGGCCGGGACAGGCCTGAGAACTAGCAGAGCAAACAGCTCCACGGAGGAAATCCAATGACCCAGGTAATGCCCACCATCCGCAACGGCGTAAACATCGACCAGATGTTTGGCACTCTCGACGCAGTGAAGGCGAACCCTTCGCTCGGCACGTTCCAGTGGCGCGCCACCAACCAGTGGAAGGGCGGCTCGCACAACCAGTCGACGATCAAGAGCTTCTATGGCGCGGGCGGCGAAGATTCAACCCGCCAGCCGACGTTCACGCTCGACGCGGGCGAGCCGGCCGTGCTTCTTGGCCACGACGAAGGCCCGAACCCGGCCGAATACCTCCTCCATGCCCTGGCGGCCTGCCTGACGACTTCAGTCGTGTATGTGGCGAGCGCGCGCAAGGTGAACCTGCACGAAGTCTCCTCGACGGTTGAAGGCGACATGGATGTCCAGGGCGCTCTTGGCCTGAACGACGAAGTGCGGAACGGGTTCACCTCGATCCGCGTGAAATTCAACATTAAGGCTGACGCCCCGCAGGAGAAGATCCAGGAGGTTGTTGAGCGCGCGTATGCGCGTTCGGCGGTCTTCGACAGCATCAACGGCGGCGTGCCGGTGAAGGTTTCGCTGGCCGCGTAACCGCGACGAACGCGTGTGGTTTTGTGCTAACGAAAAGGGAGAGGAATTCCGGTCCTCTCCCTTTTTGTGTGTGGCGAGGGGCCAGTTCCTGGAGAGGAACCGGCCCTTGCGGTTAGTTGAACCGAGCGTCCATCACGGCGCCAGGCTCGGACTTCGCAGCCATCTGGTTATCAATCAGGAGCTGGAGGCTCGCGCCGAAGGGCGAGCTGAAAGTGCAGGCGACCTGGCCGGTACCCGCATTGCACTGCGTGAACGACCACTCGTTCGCATCAGCGGGCCGCAGGGATTCGAGGATGTCGGTGACACCGCTTCTGGTGAGCGCCGAGAGGAGATCGCCATCCTTATCAAGCCATGCCTGGAAGGTCGTCTGGGCGTACTGGAGGGCATTGCTCGGGAGGCAATCCACAGGAGCGTAGACGTGCCAGTCGCGTTCGGCGGTCCAGACGAGTTGTGTCGAGGGATCCCAATAGAAGCCGCCGCCCGCGCTGCCGTAGGTGAGTGCGTTCACCCAGAGGGGCTTCGTGGCGTGAGAGGGCTGGGGATCGTAGTAATGCCAGCCACGTTCGGCGGTCCAAACCTGGCCCGAGGCCGGGTCCCAGTAGAATCCGCCGCCGGCGCTGCCGTAGTTGGCTTCGTTGACCCAGAGGGGTGTCTCGGGGCAGCTCATCACGGAGTAGGTGAAGTTATCGACAGCGGAGTTCTGCGTGGTGCCGTCGGGCGTTGAGACGCTGATGCTGACGGTGCCCGCGGCGTGCGGAGGGGCAACGGCCACGATGGTCGAATCATCGACGACTGAGAACTGGGTTGAAACGGTACCGAACCGGACTGAATTGGCGCCGGCAAGGTTATCGCCAGAGATGCCGACCGCGAGGCCGCCGGAAACGTTGCCCATGGCGGGGCTAACCGAGTTGATGACCGGCGCCGCAGACGTTTGTCCGGATTCGTGATAGACGCAGAGGGTGGTGTCTTCGCCGGAGTTCACCGTGAAGCTGAAGAGGCCCGTGGTGGACGTGGGCTGCGCCGGGCATGAGGTGGAGCCTTCGGCCAACGCCCAACCCTGAAGGACGTAGTCCTGGACTTCGAGTTCGGAGACGGTGTAGCTGCCGGATTCGAGAACGGCCGACGATTGCGAACTGCCGGGCACGACGATATTCGTGACGACCTGGTCGAGGTTGCCGGCTTCGTGAACTTCGATGTTGAATGATTGGCTGCCCTGGCCATCAACCGCGTTCACCACGAGGTGGCCCATTGATGGGGATTCACCGGTGTTGAACAGGCAGACCGTGGTGAACTCGCCGGGGGTGACGGCGACGGTATAAAGCTGGTCAGTATTGGTTGGTGCGCCGGGACAATTGCCGCTCGCATCGGCGAGGGCCCAGCCGGCCACGACGTAATTCTGCGACTCAAGTTCGGAAAGCGTGTAGGCGCCACCATCGAGGGTGGCTGAAGAAGACGCGCCACCGGCAACCACAATGTTGGTGATGACGTTATCGAGGTTTCCGGCCTCGTGGACTTCGATGTTGAACGCAGAGGTGGCGGGGGCGCCAATCTTTTTGACAATCAGTTGACCTTCGCCGACCTGGGCGTTCGCACTGGCAGTAGGCATCCAGCCCGCGATGAGCATGACTGCGAACGCCGCCAGCGCTATCAGCGCGCCATGTCGGAAGTGCTGCATAGACTTTCTCTCCTTTCGATAGAGCGGTGACAAGACCGCTCCTCTGCAGGCTAGAGAAGGAGCCGTGTAGCACGAATAAACCGAATGGGCGCAGCCTTTCATCTGCGTCGCAACTCGGCCAAAGGGAGTTAAAAAGGCGCGACAGATAGGGCGGGGCAGCGGCTCGCGGCGATCAGGCCTGGCGTTCGCGCCACCAACCGGCGAGGAAACCGGCGCCGTAGCTGGCGTGCATGGACGCCATGGCGACGAAGGTGAGCACCGGGTTCGCGCCGTTCTTCGAGGCGGCGCGGCTGGCCATCATCATTCCGCCCGCGATGTACACGGCGGCGAGCAACTTGAGCGCGAAGCGGGCGCGCTTCGAGACGCGGCCGACGAGCCAGAGGGCTGGCCCGCCGACAACCATGGCCGATGGCGCGAAGTGGCGGGGCTGGAGGGGACGGCCGCGCTGAAAGAGGGTGCCCTTGGCGGCGCCGTACTCCCAGTACTGCTTCGCGAGCGCCTTGAGGGTGCGGCGCGGGTAATACGAACTGCGGATTGCCGGAGTAAGCCAGATGCGTCCGCCGGCATCGAGGAGACGCTGGTTGTAGCTGTCTTCATCCGCCCCATCGATGGTCTCATCGAACTCGCCGACGACTTCCCAGACACGGCGGTGGTAGCAGCCGAAGGGGACGGTATCGACTTCGCCTTCCACTTCGGCGTAGCGGAACTTTGCGTTGCCCACGCCGAATGGTGAGGACATAGCGGCGGCGATGGCGAGGCCCCAGGTGCCTTCGCCAATGGTTTCGATCGGTCCACCGACGCAGGCGGCGCCGGTCCGGCGAAGGGCATCGACCGACTCGCGTACGAAATCGGTGCGGACCTTGCTGTGGGCGCCGATGATGATCCAGCAGTCGCCGCGGGAGGCCTTCATGCCTTCGTTAAGACCGGCGACGGTGATCCGCCGCGGGTTCTCGACGAGTTCGAGGCGGGCAAACTTCGAGGGGTAAGAAGCGACGAGTTGGCGCGTTCGGTCGGTACTGCCGCCATCGGAAACAAGTACCTCGATGCCATCGGCGCCGTAATCCTGGCCCGCGAGCGAATCGAGGAGGGCGACGATGTAGTTTTCCTCGTTCAGGCAAGGGATGACGATCGAAACGAGGGGGCGTTCGGGAAGTTCGAGCGCGGCATCGTCGAGGCGGCCGTGGGCAACCGGGGTAGTGGTCATTGAATCACCGTAGGGATGGGTGCGAATGCGGTCAACGGCAATTTTCGATTGCAAGCGTTTCGATACGCTCGGCGATGATGGCGGCGTTGTGGTTGCGTTCGACCCAGGCGCGGCCAGCAGCGCCGAGTTTCGCTGATTCGGCCGGGTCTTCGAGCAAGGAGATGGCGGCCTCGGCGATCTCGACCGCATTCGAAGCGTTCACGAAGGGCGGCGGCTCTTCGTAGGCGGTGTTGTAGGTGAAGCGGCTGACGACGGGCCGGCCGCAGGCGAGGGCTTCGAGTTCGACCATCCCCACGGCGCCTTCGTGGACCTGGCCGATGATGACGCGGTGGCGCGACATTAGTTCAGCGAGCTTGGGGCGCGGCTGATGGAGCAGGAGGAGGAGGTTCGGGAGCTGATTCGCGCGGGCGGTGGCTGTGCCGCCGCTAAACGCATCGATGCGCGTGCGCGGGCGACGTTCGGCGAGGATTTCGCAGGCGCCGAGAATGTGCTCGACGCCTTTGTTCTCGGAGAGCGCGCAGGCGATGAGGATGTCTTCCGCGTCCTCGGGGAGGGGCCTGGGGCGGAAGTGCTCAATGTCGATTGGGTTCGGGAGAAACTCGGCATCGGGGCGGATCTTGAGCAGCGGTTCGCGGAGGTCCGGGGTGGAGTAGTAGACGTGACGTGCGCGCCGTATGGAGAGCCGGATAAGGGGGGCCCAGATGCGGCGCTCGACATCGCGGACGTCGTCGCCGTGGCAGTGGAGGACGTATGAGACGCGAGCGAGGAGCCCGACGATCCCGAGGTAGGCGTAGTGGATGTGGACAGCGTCGTAGTGGCCGGCTCGGACGCGGCGCGCCAGCTTGACCCACTCGATGAAGCGGAGCGGCGAGACGAGGAGTTTGCCCAGTGGCGGCAAACTCGAACCGTAGAGGGTGGGGTAAAACAGGTCCACTTCGTGGCCGCGCTTGCGGAGCGCCGCCGCGAGCTCGCTCGCGACTGAGGCGATGTCGTTGACCTGGACGAATCGCATTACGCCGCCGCGATCGTGGGGATCGGTTCGCCGGCGATGATGGCCTCGGCGACGGCTTCGACGCGGTCGACAACGCGATCGAGGCTGTGGTTGGCGATGACCCAGTTGCGGCCCTTCGTGCCAAGCGACTCCCGCAGTTCGGGTTTATCGACGAGGTCTTTGATGGCGGCGGCTACATCGACGGCATCGACGGCGGTCACGTATGGCGGGACATCCCTGTAGGCGTGGAGTTCGTTGAACCAGGTGATGACCGGGCGGCCGCAGGCCATGGCTTCAAGTTCGGCCATGCCGGCGCTGCCGAGGCGGACCTGGCCGACGATGACGCCGTGGCGGTTGATGATATCGGGCAGCTTCCAGCGGGGCTGATGCGCGATGACAGTGACGTTGGGGAGGGCCTGGAAGGCAGGGGTGTACTCTCCGCCGCCAAGGGCAGTGATGCGGATATCGGGGCGCTCGACGGCGAGTTGCTGACAGGCCTTGAGGAGGCGGCCGGCACCCTTGATTTCGGTGAGGCCGCAGCAGATGTAGACGCCGGAGCGATCGCGCGCGGGGACCTGGGCGTGGAACTGTTCGGTATCGATGGGGTTGGGGAGGAATTCGCCATCCGGCCGGTAGGGGAGGACGAACTGCTCGAGGTCCGGGGTGGAGTAGAAGACGTGCTCGGCATTGTGGAGGGCGCGGCGGATGAGGGGGCGAGTGACGGCAGTGGCGCCGCGAAGGTCGGTGCCGTGACAGTGCAGCAGGTACGGGAAGCCGCCGAGGGCGCCGATGTTTCCGAGGTAGGCGTAGTGGATGTGGACGAGGTCGAAGTTGCCCTTGCGGACGCGGCGGATGAGGTCGAGCCAATCGAGGGCGCGGACCGGCGCAGTGATGGGCTTCACCTGGGGATGGAGGCTCGCGCCGACGAGGCGAGGGTGAAAAAGGGTGACATCGTGGCCGCGTGCGCGCAGACCGGCGCCGATTTCGGAGGCAACGGAGGCAATGTCGTTGATTTCAGCGATTCGCATGGTGGTCCGGGCGGAGATCAGGCGTCGGAGGATGTTGCGCGGGCCTGGCTCAACCATTCCAGAGTGTAAATGGCGATGAGCCCAAACACGACGGTGACGACAAGGGCCACGGCAACGCGGCCGATGAGCGAGCCGGCGAGGCCACCCGAGGCGCTGTAGGTGGTATCCATGTGGCTTTCGGCGCTGAGGGCGGCAACATCGGCGTTCGCGAGGCGGATGTAGGACTCATCCTTCACGGAGCGGAGACCGCGGACGGTATCGAGCTGGCGAAGCGTGTCACCATCGAGGAGCGATTCGGCGATGACAATGAAGTTCATCGAATAGGCATCGATGGAGGATTCGAGCGCGCCCTTCTTGAGAGTGAGGGCAGCCTGGGCGTCACCGGCGGCCACCGGTTGGCCAAGAATGGATGAGGCAACGACGGCGAAGGCAGCCGGTGACGCGCTGGAGGCGGTCGCGAGCGCCCCGTTGACTTCGGCGAGCTGGGACTGGAGTTGCGCGAGCTGTTCGAAGCTGACGGTGGAGGTGCTGGTATTGCCGCGGGTCTCGATGAGGAGATCGATGTTTACGCCGGGCGGCGCCTTTGCCTTAAGGGCGGCATAAGCATCGAGATACTGGCTCTGGGTGTCTTCGGCAACCTTCTGCCTGCTCTCGCGGAAGCGCTGGCGATAAAGCCCGTCCTGGTTCAGGTACTCCTGGGTGAAGACATCGACGAAGGCCTGGCGGTACTTCTGGGCCGTGGCCTCATCGGGGTCGGTGATCGAAACGGTGAGGATGCCGCGGGAGATGCCATCGGCAACGCTGATGGGCGTCAGGCTGATGGTGAAGCGGCTGAAATCGAAGTCCTGATCGCCGATGGCGTCTTTGACCTTCTGGCGGAAGCGATCGTCGGAGGTCATCTCCTGGGCTTCGAAGATGCGAAGGCCACGGTCGCCGCCGATGACGAGGTCGTGGACGGTGGTATCGAGGGTGATACTGGCGACGGCGTTGGCATCGCCGGTGGCCGAGCCGATGAAAAGGGCGGCAAGAATGCCGAGGACGCCGAAGGGGATGAATAGCCAGGCCCGGCGGCGGACCAGGTTCAGATCGCGTTCCAGTCCGCTGGTTCCGGGCGGCATTGGGCCGTATCGTATGGGCGTGCTGAGGGGCGGTCAATGTTTGTGAATCAGTTCACGAGGCTGCCTTTATGATCGAAATTGGCGCGATCGTGTTCGTGCAGCTGGCGTTTTTGGCCGCCGTGATCATCCTCCGCGAACCGAAGCTGCTCATCCCCTGCGTGGTGCTCGGCCTGCCGTTTGAATATGCGGCGACCGTGACATTGAGCTCGCTTGGCGAAGGCGGCGTGGGCGGAATCATCCGGACGATGTTGAACCCGGGGAAGGCGGCGATGATCGCCACGATCGTGATTGGCGCGATCCGGGTGCGGCACAATCCGCGGGCGCTCTTCCCGAATTCGGCGGTGATTCTGCCCCTGACGGTGCTGCTGTTCGTGGTTGTCCTGGGCGTGGCGTGGTCGGGGACGCTGCGGCCTTCGAACGGCGTGTTGATCATGCCGATGTACGTGGCGTTCGTGTTCGTGGCGCCTTCGCTGATCGAGGACCGGCAGGACCTGGAGCGGATCGCGCTGGCGTTCTTCGCGGCGGCATCGATGCTGGCGGTGGTAGCCATCGCGCAGCGGCTGCTGGGCGTGTTCCAGTGGCGCGAAATCCTGATCGGGTCGGACGACGTGAGTTACCGCTCGAACGCGTTTTTCGCGGACCCAAACAACCTGGCCAGGTTCCTCGCGATTTCGATGGCGCTGGCGGTGGGGTTCATCCTGGTGACCGGGCCGAGGCGGATGACCGTGTATGTGGCGGCTCCAATGCTCGCGATTTGCACCCTCGGGATTGTGATGACGGCATCGCGTTCGGGCTGGCTGGGGATGCTGCTGGCTTCGTTCCTGGTGGTGATGCTGACGCCAATACGCGGTTATACGAAGGCGCGTCTCGCGTGCGTGGGCCTCGGAGGGCTGGTGTTCCTCCTGGGGTTGCTCTTCTTGCAGGGTGGGGCGAACGCCGAGCGCGTGAAATCGCTGACCTCCGGTGTCGAATTGCTGGGGCAGCGGTCATTCCTGATTAAGGGCGGCTGGGAGATGTGGAAAGACAACCCGCTTGTTGGGGTGGGTTCGGGGAACTACCAGCACACACTGACGGTGAGCTACCTGTGGACGCTGCCGGGCTGGGCGACGACAACGCTTTCGCATACGTCGTTGATCAGCGTGCTGGCGGAGTTGGGAATTGTGGGCGTCGGGGTGGTTTGCCTGTTCGCGTTCCGGATGGTGGTGGCCTGCCGGGCGGCGTTCGTGGTTTCGCGCGAGCGGTATTCGCGGCTGATGGCGGCGTGGTGTGCGGCGGCCCTGGTGGAGATCTTCTTCCAGAGCCAATCGGAAGGGCGACTGCTGGACGAGCCATTCCTGTACGTGGTCCTCGCGATACTCGCGGCGCTGGAGCTGGGAGCGGGAGCGCGAGGGACGGACCCGGTGGTGGAAGGCGAGCCTGCGGTTGTGGGATCGGGGGAGCGGGCGCGAAAGACAGCAAGGGTTGGATTGCGGAGAGGTAAGGCAGTTCCGATGGCGTAGCCCTCATCCCCGGGGCCTCTACTCCTTCCCGGGAAGGACTGGGAGAGGGGAGGTTCGGCGGTCTGCGAGGGCAGTGCCTCGCACCTACCAGTGGATCGGCGGGTGTGCGCCTGTTGCCCTCACCCCCGGCCCCTCTCCTCCTTCCTCGGAAGGACTGGGAGAGGGGAGGATCGAAAACAGGGCGGGAAACCCCCGGGAACGTTACGATCGGCCGGTGATAACTGTGCTTGCCGGCGGGGTTGGCGCCTCGAGGTTCCTGCAGGGGCTCTACGAGGTGGTGGACCCCTCTTCGATCAGCGTGATTTCGAACACCGGCGATGATGTCGAGATGTTCGGGCTGCATGTTTCGCCGGATACGGACATCGTGATGTATGCCCTGGCCGGGGCGGTGAACCCGGAGACCGGCTGGGGGCTGACGGGCGATTCGTTCGCGGTGGTGGACCAATTGCAGCGGTTTGGCTACGAGCGGTGGTTCAACCTGGGCGATAAAGACCTGGCGATGGCGATTCACCGGACGCGGCTCATCCACGAAGGCGTGCCGATGCACGAGATCGTGGCGGGGCTCGCGCAGGCCTGGGACTTGAAGTGCAGCATCATGCCGATGACGAACGAGCCCGTGCGGACGATGATCACCGGACCCGAGGGCGAGCTCGCATTCCAGGAGTACATGGTGCGGCTGCGGACCGAGGTGGACGTGCGCTCGATCCGCTTCGCCGGCATTGAGACATCGAGGCCGGCGCCGGGCGTGATCGACGCGCTCACAGGCGCGGAAGCAGTAATCCTCGCGCCGAGCAACCCGTTCGTAAGCATCGGGCCGATCATCGGGGTGCCGGGGGTTCGGGAGGCGCTCGAAAACACAAAGGCGGTGCGCGTGGCGGTCAGCCCGATCATCGCGGGACAGGTGGTGAAGGGCCCGGCGGCGAAGATGATGACGACGATGGGCTACGAGGTTTCGGCGCTGGGTGTGGCGAAGATTTACCAGGGACTGGTGGACCTGTTCGTGCTCGACGAGCAGGACCGGGGGCTCGCCGGGGCGGTAGAAGCACTGGGCATGCGCGTGCTGATGACCGACACGATGATGACCAGCCAGGAGCGGAAGGCCGAACTCGCCCGTGATGTGGTGGCAGCAATGCGGGAGCCCCGGTGATCGCCGTCCCGGTGCTCATCCCGGTGAACCGGCTCGACCGGGCGAAGGGGCGATTGGCTGATTTGCTGACTCCGGACGAGCGGCGGACGCTTTCGACGATCACGCTGGAGGCGGTGCTGCATGCCGCGGGGACGTCTGCGATTGTGCTGACGCCCGACCCGGAAGTGCGCCAGCGGGTTGGCAAGCGAGCGCGATTGATGGAAGAGGATCCGAAGCGAAGGGGACTGAACGAGCAGCTCGAGGGTGCGGTTGAGGCGCTGGTAGCGGATGGAACGGCGGGTAGCGGGCTATTGATTTTGCACGGCGACCTGCCGTTGGCGAGCGAGGAATCGCTGGATGTGCTCGCTGCGGAATCGTCGCCGAACACGGCCGTGATGGTCGAGAGCCGGGATGGCGGGACGAATGCGATGTTGATGCGCCCGGCGGGCGTGTTCGGGCTTGCATACGGGCCGGGTTCGTTCGCCAAACACACGAAGGCTGCGACGAAGGCGGGAATGGCGGTGGTGGCGAACACGAACCGGGAACTGCGGTTGGACCTCGATACGCCGGACGACATTCGCGAGTTGCTGCGCGCCCCGCGGGGGCGGCAGGGAGCGGCGGGCGTGTTCCTGCTCTCCATCGGCATCGAAGAACGGCTCGAGCGGTTCAAATGAGAGCGCAGTGGCTGACGGTATTGGGAGCGACCGCCCTGCTTGCGTCCGTGGCCTGCGGCAAGGCGGACGAACCTGTGCCCGAGCGGCCTTCGCCGACGCCGGAAGTCACCACCACAAGGGAAGCCGGGACGCGGACGGTGACCGACATGAGCGGGCGGTCAGTGCTGGTTTCGGACGAGGTCCGAACGGTGGTGGCGATGAGCCCAAGCGCGGCGGATTTCGCGACGGCGCTCGGATTGGAAGTCGTGGGGCGTTCGAGTGACACGCCGGAGGCGGTGGCGCCGGCGGCGAAGACGACCGGGAGCACGATTTCGCCGGATTTCAATGCGATCGCGGCACTCGACCCGGACCTGGTCATCGCTGATGCGGCCTACCACTCAGGTCGGACGCGGGATTTCGACCGGTTCGCGCTCCCGGTGTTTGTGCTGAGCGCTAACAGCTACGACGGGGTGCTGGAGGCGCTCGAGGCACTCGGGGATGCTGCGAACAAGCAGGATGAGGCGAAGGCGGCGGTTGATGCGCTCAGGACTCGGGCCGAAGCGGTGGTTGCGAAGGCGAAGCAGAAGTCTTCCGGCAGCGCGGCGCCGAAGGTGCTCATCCTGACCGGAGGCGGGCGGGACGTGTTCGCCGGTGGCGATTCGAGTTATCTCGGAGACCTGGTGGACCGGCTGGGCGGCACGAATGTGGTTGCGGAGGCGGCGGAGGGCGGACCGATCGCCGGGTTCGGGGTGATCGACGTTGGACAGGCGGCGACGTTGGGCCCGGATGTGGTGCTGATTCTCTCTTCGGGAACGGGCGGGCTGGCAGATGAGCTGAAGGCGAATGCGGCGTGGGCGAACGTTTCAGCGGTGAAGAACGGCCGGGTGTACGAGGTCGATACGACGCTGTTTTTGCGGTCGCCGGGCCCGCGGGTCGGCGAGGCGCTGGAGACGTTGTTCCCGTTGTTGTGGCCGTGACCCTCACTCCCCGGCCCCTCTCCCACGCCTGGGAGGGGGAGTTGCGCTGCGCGAGTGTACGAGGGCACTGCCTCGCACCTACCGTGGGCGAGGGGAGTTGGTGGCTTCGAGGTTGGCTTTCCTCTTCGCGGGACGAGCGCGACCTTCTGGTCTCGTCTCTGACTTGCCTCGGTGGATGACGAGTGATCAGTTGGGGTGGTAGACCTCGGCGGTTACGCCCGGCGGGTCAGTGCCGGAGCCGACGGCGAGGACGTTGCCATCGTTGAGCAGCGTGAGGGTGAACCAGACGCGGCCTCGGGCCATTGGGCCGGTGGGAGTGAAGGTGGCGGTTGTGGGGTCGAAGATTTCGGCCGTCGCGAGCGCGCCGCCACCAAAGTGACTGTCGCCGACGCCTCCGGCGAGCAGTACACGGCCGTTTGGGAGGGTGATGGCCTGGTGGAGCATGCGGGCCTCTCGCATGGGACCGACCTCCGTCATTTCGCCCGACGATGGATCGAGGACAACAGCCTGAGTGGTCGCGGGGACAGAGCGGTCGCTGTTGGGCACGGGTGTGGGGAGGGTGCGCGCGAGTTGGTGATCGATTCCTCCAGTGAGGAGGACTTTGCCGTCGGGAAGGAGTGCGGGGACTTCCGGGAGATCGTCGCGGTCGCCGATGGCGCGGAACGCGTTGGTGTTGGTTTCCAAGAATTGAGCAGTGCCGTCGCCAGTGACGAGTAGCGAACCGTCATTCAGCAGTAGGGCACGCGGCGTGGAGTTCGCATGGGCCAGCGGCGGCCCAGGACTGAAGGTCAGCGTTGCGGGATCGAATATTTCGGTGGTTTCGAGGGAGGCGCCGCCGCCCCAGCCGCCGATGATGAGGGCGCGCCCATCTTTCATGGTTACCGCAGCGGCTCCGGCGCGTGCTTCGAGGAGGGTACCGGCGGGCTCGAACTTCCCACGCGGCGGATCGTAGAGTTCGGCAGACGCGAGCGCGCCGCTTGAGGCGCTCACTCCGCCGGCGACAAGGATTCGGCCATCGGCCAGTGTTGTGGCGGCAAAGGTCTGGCGAGCGATTGCGAGGTTCGGTCCGGGGGTGAACGCTCGCGAAACGGGATCGTAGAACTCGGATGAGGCGAGGACCGGCGGCGGTGAACTGGAGCGCGAGTTGTTGCCACCCGCAACGAGGACGCGACCATCCGGCAGGAGAGCGGCGATGTGGATGGAACGAGGGTCGCGAAGGTCGCCCACCGGGGTGAAGACGCCAGACGCGAACGGGGGCAGGGTGGGGGGAATGGTCGGGGTGGGTTGGCTGGTTGCGCTCGGGGCCGGGGGGAGGCTGGGGGAGGGCGTATCCGAAACAGGGGTGTTGGCTTTGTCGCTGCAGGCGGCGAGTAGGGCGGCGAGCACTGCGAACGGGATGAGCCATTTCAGGCGCTTCAACTGATTACTCCGGGACAAGGATACGGCAGGAAAAAAAACGGAAAGGCGTGCGAGGGCAGTGCCTCGCACCTACCAGTGGTGTGGGGGGTGTGCGAGGGCGGTGCCTCGCGCCTACCAGTGGTGTGGGGGCTGCAGCCCTCACCCCCGGCCCCTCTCCCGACTTCGCGGGCGAGGGGAGATCATGAGCCCGACAGACTGCTCGGTTGGAGTTGGGATCACGGATCAGTGGGCCGTGGTCAGGTTCGGGCGTTCAGCGTTTGAGGTTTGGCCGTTGCGTTCGCCGGACGAGCGAGACCTCCTGGTCTCGCCTCAGATAGGGCGGGGCTAGCGTTTTGGTGGCCATCCCCGTGACTTTGCTATTCCGAGCAGAGCAAGATCCGCGAACACCAACAGTCGGATAGCGAGAAGGCCGAGATTAGTACCAAGGATGCCGATCCACATCGTAACGAGTAGCAACACGAAAACTCCCGCCATCCCAATGAACGTGGACCGCCAGGGGTTTCTGCATATCGCTCCGCGCACGTCCCGGTACTTTTGAACCAGCATTTGGCGGCTCCGCTCCCGTCGTTAGTGCGGGGCTTTCTTAGCGCAGGTCTTTGAGGAAGTCGATGAGGAGGGCGTTGACTTCGTTGGGGCGTTCTTGCTGGGTCCAGTGGGCGCAGTCTTCGATGTGTTCCATGCGGATGCCGGGGATGAGCATGGGCATGGCGGCGGCCATTTCGGGCTTGAGGATGGTGTCTTTGCCGGCGGTGACCATCATCGACTTGATGTTCAATTGTGGGCCTTTCGGGGCATCGACCTCATCGGCGTTGGCATCGGCGGCGCGGTACCAGTTGAGGCCGCCGCGGAAGCCGGTCTTCGAATAGACCTTCACGTATTGGTCGAGTTCCTCCTGTGTGAGGACGGTGTCGGTGTTCTCGATATTCGTGATGACCCCGCTGCCGTCGCCACCGACGGTCATGAAAGTGGTGAAGTCCTCAGCGCGGGTGTAGGGGAGGAAGATCTTTTTGAAGGTGGTAGGGATGTCGGCTTCGAGCTCGGCTTCGGCGACGCCCGGCTTGAGGAAGTAGCGCATGTAGAAGGTCTTATCGGTCTGGCCGTGGAAGTCGCGGAAGGATTCCGTGGTGCGGGCGTTGGAAGGCGGGCCATAGGGGGTGTTGAGGCCGATGAGGCGTTCGACACGGTCGGGGTAGCGGAGGCCCATCTGCCAGATGACGGCGCCGCCCCAGTCGTGTCCGACGAACACGGCTTTGTCGATGTCGAGGGCATCGAGGAGGCCTGCCATGTCGGCGCAGAGAATTTTCATTGAGTATTGAGAGGGGTCGGCGGGGGCATCGGTGCCGCCGTAGCCGCGCATATCGGGAGCGATGGCGCGGAAGCCAGCATCGCCGAGGGCGCTGACCTGGTGGCGCCAGGAGTACCAGAGTTCGGGCCAGCCGTGGCAGAAGACGACAGGGAAGCCGGACCCGGCTTCGGCGACATGCATGGAGATGCCGTTGGTTTGTATGGTTCGGTGCTTGATTTCCGCCATTGGGTGGTGCCTCGGGAGACCTTGTTTCGCCGCAAAGGAACGAAGGAACAAAGGTGTATTGGTGGGCGAGAGTATGGCGGATCGTGGCGGCGTGCGTTTGGTTAACGCAAAGGACACGAAGGACGTGAAGGGCGCGAAGGACGTGAAGGACGTGGTGAGTCTTGCAGGTGAGTGGAGCGGTGGGGGGCGGTAGGCTTGGGGTGATGGTTTATCAACCGGAAGACCTGGATTTGCTGGAACGGACGCTGCTCGGGGTGCTTTCGATTGGGCTGCCGCCTTCGAAGGCGGCGGGGAGCGATACGTTCCGGGTGGACCATGTGACGGCGGTGATCGCGGGGATGCAGGAAGCGGACGCGAAGGATGCCTACCTGGTTGATGAGGTGCGGGTTTCGCCGGAGTTCCGGGCGCGGCTGCGAAAGACGATCGAGGGTCTCGAGGCGAAGGGGCTGGTGGCTTCGCCGGTCGCGGGGATGCCGGCTGCGGCGGGTGGCTTCGAAGAAGGTTTGTTGATCGACCTCGTGGACCCGGACGAGCAGCCGGCGGTGCTGGATCGCTACCTCTCGCAGCTGTGCATGGAGGTGCTGTTCAACATCCCGGCGGTGTATCCGTTCCTGATGGAGCGGTATTCGGCGAGTGGCGAGGTGTGGCGGCGGTTGCGCGAGGGCGGGTACGCGCGGGACTAGTCCCTCATCCCCCGGCCCTCCTCCTCCTTCCCGGGAAGGACTGGGAGAAGGGGGTGCGACCGGTCGCGGAGGGCCTAGCCGGGGCGGATGTTCTGGTTCATGTGGAAGAGGTTTTCCGGATCGTACTGGCGCTTCACTTTCTGGAGGCGGGCGTAGTTGGCGCCGTAGGCGTTCGCGATGCGGTCCTCGGATTCATCGCCGCCGAGGTAGTTCACGTAGCCGCCCGTGCCGAAGTTGGGGCTCATGGCTTCGAATGCCTGACGAGCCCAGGCGGTGTTGACGGCGTCTTCGGAGGGATCGAGCCATTCGGCGGCGACGAGCCAGTTGTAGCCGGCCGAGCGGTGTGGACAGGCGGTCGATTCGACGGGTACCCGCGTAACTGCGCCGTGGAAGTGTTCGAGAAGGATGCCGCTCATGGGCGACGGACAGGAGGCGAACTGCTCAATCATCGTCGAGATGGCGTTGTCTGAGAGCTCGGCGAGGAAGTTCGATTTCCAGTAGTTGCGAGCGCCCTTGGGGAAGCCCGCATCGAGCATTCCGTTGAGGGCGGTGTAGGGAATAGGCCCAAGGGCATCCATGATCGGGGTTGAGAATGCACGCAGGGGCCGGAGGTCGGCTTCGGCCTGCTCGGGTGTGCCGGAGTGACAGGAGATCATCGCGCAGATGGAGGCGCCGGAGCCGTCGGGTGCGTGGAGGAGGCCGGCAAACATGGTCAGTTCGTCGGGGAGGTTCGCGGTGAAATCGCGGTAGAAGGTGAGCATCTCGCGGGCCTGGTCGATGGGATAAGCGAGGATGCCGCCGATGACCATGGGACCGACTGGATGGAGATTGAATTCGAACGAAGTGACGACCCCGAAGTTGCCGCCGCCGCCGCGGATGGCCCAGAAGAGGTCGGGGTTTTCGGTGGCGCTGGCCTGGATGACTTCGCCTGCCGCGGTGACGACCTCGGCCGAGCGGAGGTTGTCGATCGAGAGGCCCTGGGTGCCCATGAGCCATCCGAGGCCGCCGCCAAGGGTAAGGCCCGCCACACCTGTGCTCGAAATGACGCCTCCGGTGCAGGCGAGGCCGTGGACCTGGGTTGCGCGGTTGAATTCCCCCCAGGTGACGCCGCCCTGGGCGCGTGCCGTGCGGGCCTTCGGGTCGACGTAGATACCCTTCATCGAGGCGAGGTCGATCATGAGGCCGCCATCGGAGACCGCGCGGCCCGCGACGTTGTGGCCACCGCCCCGGATCGTGAGCTCAAGGCCCGCGCCGCGACCGTAGTTCACCGCGTCGACAACGTCCGCGACGGTGTAGGCCCGGACGATGGCCGCCGGACGGCAATCGATGGAGCCGTTGTGAACCTGCCGGTAGTCGTCATATCCGGGTTGGCCGGGTTCTACGACGGGGCCGGAGGCGGCGGCGCGGAGTGCTTCAATTCCGGATGTGGATTCAGTGGTCACTAGAGCAACCTCGAAGTGGATTTCGGAAGGTGGAGAGCCTAGCTAACTCGGAACGAGGCTGCAATGACGAATCGTTAAAGTGCGGGGGCACGGCGGCTTTCCCTCACCCCTGCCCCTCTCCCGCGACGGGAGAGGGGTGTCATTTGGGGTGCGGTCATGGGCCGAGCGGGATGGCTGGTCGCAGATTCAGCCCTCATCCCTTGCCCCTTCTTCCAACTCGTTCCTCGCGGGAGAAGGGGGGTTGCAGTGGTTGTTAGGGTCGGCATTCGGACCGATTTCGTCCTCGGGGTACTGACGGTTTCGCTCACCCCTGCCCCTCTCCCGCGACGGGAGAGGGAAGCCATTTGGGTGCGGTCATGGCTCGCGCGGGATGGCTGGTCGCAGATCAAGCCCTCATCCCCCTGCCCCCTTCTCCCAACTCGTTCCTCGCGGGAGAAGGGGGGTTGTAGTGGAGGTTTGGGGTCGGCATTCGGACCGATTTCGTCCTCGGGTACTGACGGCTTTCCCTCACCCCTGCCCCTCTCCCGCGACGGGAGAGGGGTGTCATTTTGGAATTCGATCCTGGGCCGGGCGGGATGTTAGTGGCAGATCCGGCCCTCATCCCCTGCCCCTTTTCCCGATCCTTCCGGGGAAGGACCTCGCGGGAGAAGGGGAGCCGGTGTCACTCCTGGCGGGCGGCGTTAGCGATTTCGGTGAGGGTTTCGGCGAGGAGCTGGGCGCGTTCGGGCGAGAGGTGGGAGGTGAAGTGCTGGGCGACGCCACGGAGGTGGACGGGGGCGGCGGCGCGGAGGCGGGCCTGCCCGGCGGGGGTGAGGGAGACCCAGCGGCCGCGGCGGTCGGATTCGTCGGGGGCGCGAGAGACGAGGCCGGCCGCGCACATTTTGTCGACGAGGCGGGTGAGGCCGCTTTTGCTGAGGAGGACGGCGCCGGCGAGGTCGGTCATGCGGAGCTTGCGGCCTTCGGCTTCGCTGAGTTGGAGGAGCACGTCGTACCAGGAGAGGGGCAGGTCGCGTTCATGCTGGAGTTCGGCCTCGAGGAGTTCGGTGACGCGGGCGTGGGCGGTGAGAAACGCGCGCCAGGCCGCCATTCCGGTCTCGTCTTTCACAGGCGGAGATGATACGGGGAAGAGGCGGAGGCGCGAGACGGGACGCGGGCTTCACGTGACGAAGACTGCTGACACAATCCTGTCAGTAATGAGGCGGTATTGATTTGCGGACCGCCGCCATGGTGCGGCCATACTGGATGCAGAGGCGTCAGCTCTGGCGCAGTGGAGCGAACATGCAGGCGATCGTGGCCAGGGAACTGGTCAAACATTTCTCAGAGACGATTAAAGCGGTCGATGGAATCGATCTGGACATCCCTGAGGGGCAGGTCTTCGGTTTCCTCGGGCAGAACGGTTCGGGCAAGACAACGACGGTGCGGATGCTGACGACGTTGCTCCGGCCGACCTCCGGGACGGCGGAGGTGAGCGGGTTGAACGTGTTGAAGCATCCCGAGCAGGTGCGGCGGACGGTTGGCGTCGCGCTCCAGGAAGTTGGGCTGGACGAACTGCAGACCGGGCGCGAGCAGCTCCTCCTGCAGGCGCGGCTCTTCGGGATTTCGAGCGGCGAGGCGAGCAAACGGGTTGACCATCTCCTTGAAATCGTGACCCTGACGGAGGACGCGAACCGGCCGGTGAAAGGCTACTCCGGCGGGATGAAACGGCGCCTGGACCTGGCCTGCGCGCTGGTCCATGAACCGCGGATCGTGTTCCTGGACGAACCGACCACCGGCCTCGACCCGATCACCCGCGAGAGCGTGTGGCGATACGTGGAGGAGTTGAACAAGGACGGCGTGACCTTCTTTCTGACGACGCAGTACCTGGAAGAGGCCGACCGCCTCTGCCACGACATCGCCATCATCGACAAGGGGAAGATCGTGGCGAAAGGGACGCCGGCGGAACTGAAGTCATCTATCGGTTCGGACGCGATTACGCTCGGGTTCAAGACCGATGACGAGGCAAAGCGGGCAGCGGCGAAACTCGGCGGGATGGAAGGCTTCGACCACATCACCGCGGTGGATGGCGAGGTGATTGTCTACCTGAAGAACGGAGCCAGTGCGGTGGCGAATGTCGTCCTCGCTTTGAATGACGAGGGCCTCACGGTGGACCAGTTGCGGCTGGCGCAGGCGACGCTCGACGACGTGTTCATCCAGGCGACCGGGCACCACCTCGAAGTGGACAAGAAAGAGGCGACAGCGGACGCCGCCGGAGGCGCAGCATGATGCGATTTGCGACGACGACCTGGCTGTTGATGTTGCGGGCTTTGCGGGAAGCCACCCGGCAACCGGCGAACGAGATTGGGAATGCGTTTATCCCGCTGTTCTTCTACGCGGTGACGGTGGGGGCAATCGGCGACGTGGCGACCTCGGCGTTTGGGGTAACTGACTACAAGGGGTTCCAGTTGCCCGTGGCGATCCTGCAGGGCGCGGCGGGTGTGGCGGGCGGGGCCGGGCTGGCTCTGACCCAGGACATCCAGTCGGGGTATTTCGAGAAGCTGATGCTGACTTCAACGCCGCGGTTCGCGATCGTCTTCGGGCGCATGCTGGCCGACGCGGTCAAGGCGTTCCTCCTCTCGATCGTGATTATCGGGCTGGCGCTGGCCTTCGGCTCGGGCTTCGATACGGGTCCGCTCGGGATGCTGGTGTTGCTGATGGCGGCGGGGGCGTTCGCGCTCGCCTATTCGGGCATCGGGGTGGCGATCGCGCTGAAGACCGGCAGCCCGCAGGCGGCACAGGCGGGATTCCTGTTGTTCTTCCCGCTGCTGTTCCTGGCGCCGACGTTCGCGCCGATCGACGTGTTCGCGACCTGGCTGGAGGTGATCGCGCGGGCGAACCCGGTGACCTACCTGCTCACGGGCATGCGGGCGCTGGTGACGGGCGGCTGGGAATGGGGGACGCTGCTGAAGGGCGGCTCGGCGATCGCGGGAATAGCGGCGGTGACCTTCTCACTCACGGGCATGGCCTTGCGCGGGCGGACATCGTGAGTTTCGAGGGATAGACCTCGCCGGGGCGGACCGTTCGGGGAGGACCTGCACGCCACCGGCGAGGAGAGGAGCAGGGTGGTCCGGCGCCACGACCGCCGATGCCGGCGATGGGAGTCGCCGGCGACCTGGGAGCCACACCACGTTGGGCGCCAGACCGTGTCCCTGTTACCGCTTCTAACGCCGGCGAGGCGAGAAAAGTTCCCGGTGGCCACAACTTCTCTCTTTGGCGTGCGTGCGGTACAGTCGCACAAATGTTCGAACAGGCAGAACGCCCGGTATCGAGCACGCGAGAGCGCCTGCGGGCGGCGCTGAACCAGCCGCTGCGAGGCGAACCGGCGGTGCGACGTGAGAGCGTCACCGAGATGCTCGACCTTTCGAGCCTCGGCGGACGCTGGTTCGAATCGGAATATGGGCCCGGATACGTGATCGAAAGCGTCTACGAAGCCGGGCACGCGCACGGGGAGATCACGCTCCACCGGGCGCTTGCGATAGAGCCGGGCCGGCTGGCCGGCCAGATCCGCGATCCGCGCCTGGCAGAGACACTTGCGCGCGACTTCCTCTACGTCGATACGGAAACGACCGGGCTGGGCGGGGCCGGGATGATGGTGTTCCTGGCGGGGGTGGCACGCTTCGACGGTTCGACGCTGCGGCTTCGGCAGTTCCTGCTGCCGGGACCGCAGTACGAAGGTGGGCTGCTGGGCGGGCTTTCGCGCGAGCTCGACGGGGCGCAGGCGCTGGTGAGTTACAACGGCAAGTCGTTCGATGTCCCGGCGCTCGAATCGCGCTACATCCTCTCGCGCCAGAAGCCCGCGCTGCGGGGCCTTCCGCACCTGGACCTGCTGCATCCGAACCGGCGGCTGTTCAAAGGCGCGTTTGAATCGCACCGGCTGGCGATGGTGGAGCGTGAGCTCCTGGGATTTGTGCGGGAAGACGATTGTCCGTCTTCGGAGGTACCGGAGCGATACTTTCGCTTCCAGCGGAGCGGCGATCCGACGCACATCCGGCCGGTGCTGCGCCACAACGCGTGGGACATCCTTTCCCTGGTGGCCCTGGCGGCGCACCTGGCTTCGGTCTGCGACGATGGCGCGAACCATCCGCTGCAGGCGGCGCGGGCGGCGGAGTATGCCGGCGACCACGCTTCGGCGGCGCAGCACTATGAAGCGGCGCTGGACGCGAGCGCATCGCGGAACGAGCGGCTGGAAGCGCTCGAGCGGGCGGCGCGCTGCCGCGCGCGTACCGGCGATTGGGAGGAAGCGGCCGCACACTGGCAGGCGTTGATCGACGAACCTCGAGCGCGGCGGGTGCTGCCGTATGTCGAGCTGGCGAAGATCGCGGAGCATCGGATGGCGGACCAGGCGCGTGCCTACGTTTTGACGGACGAGGCACTGGATATGGCGCGACGGGGATTGATCCGGCCGGGGGCGCCGGGCGGAGAGCTTTCGATCGAGGCGCTGGAGCACCGGCGGGCGCGGTTGCGGGAGAAGCTCGAGCGGGCGGCGGCCGCTGAGCGTTTGGCCGTTAGCCGTTAGTCGTTGGCATTTTGTGGTAACCCTCGCCCCCTGCCCGGTCGCGGCTCATGGGTGGGTGCTTGGAGGGGTGCTCTGTTCCCTGTTCCCTGTTCCCTGTTCCGATTCCTGGTTCAGCTGGAGAGCGGGCAGCGGCCGCACATGCCGCGCGTGCAGTAATCCGCGTGGAGGAGAAGGCCGCCCTGGAGGCGTGCGGCCGAGGCGAAGGGCTTCGCGGGTGAGGCGAGCCAGGTTTCGAGGGTACGGAGGCGGCCGTAGGTGCCGGGTGAGGCGAGTTCCAGGAGGGCGGATTCGACCTCAGATTCGGACCACTGGCGGGACGCAAGGGCGACCGGGAAGACGGCGTTGACGAGGCATTCGATGGCGAGGGAGCGGCCGGTGCCGGCACGCTGGAGTTCGCGAGGTGAGACGGCCGGGTGAAGGACTTCAGGCCAGCCCGGTGTTGACGATGGCCAGAGGCGGCCAAGCAGGTGGCCGGCTGATTCGAGCCGTGACGCGGGGGCGGCTGCGGGGCGCGTCCGCGCCTGGCTGACGGCGCCGAGGCTGCCCTTAAGGTGGGCCGAGAAGGCGAGCGGGCGCGACGCTTCGGCGGTGGCCACGAGCTCGAGGAGGCGAGCGAGAGGCAGTTCGGAAGCGAGGGCCGCGAAGGCGGCGCGGTTGGCCGGGCCACCGAGGGTTTCGAGGAGGAGGGTGTAGAGGGCCTGGGCGGGGCCGCGGGCCGCGACCAGCGGCGCTGCGCGGGCAGCCTTGACGCGCAGGCGGCGGAGGCCGAGGCGTTCGAGGGCCGGGCCGGGTTCCAGACCGGAGCGCACGGAGACGCTGCACGGGGGCGCGAAGGGTGGCGGGAAGCCGGGTTGCTCTGGGGGCATGACGAAGACGGGGATGAGGCGGCCGGAGGTATGAGACGTGAGCGGGGCAGCGGTGTCGTTCGATTCGACGACGTGGAGGACGACGGATTCGTAGGCCGGGTCGGTGTGGTGGCCGTGGGCACGCCAGCCGCTGGCGAGGAGGTGAAGCTCGACGGCGCCGCGGAGGTAATCCCCGCCGGCATCGAGGATGGCGCCGGTGAAATCGGGGCCGGGGCCGCCGCCCGGGACTCCCGGGAAGATCACCTGGAGGCGGCGACCGTCTTCGAGGCGCAGCGGGCCGGGGATGCCGGCCGCCCAGCGGGCCGCGAGGGCGGCCTCGGAGCCGGGCGCCAGGGCTTTGCGCGCGTGGTTCATTCCGTGGCCCCGGGCGAAGCGTCGTAGGGGCGGCGGGATTCGGCCAGGTGCTGGAGGACGCGGACGCTCGCGCCGCGTGGAGCGTAGCGACCCGTCTCCCACTCGGAAACGGTTTGCTGGCGTACACCGAGCTCGTGGGCCATCTCCGCCTGCGAGAGGCCCAACTCCTCGCGCAGGGCGGCGATGCGTTCTGCTGTCCAGGGCTGATCGGCCATGGGGACATCTTACACGGTAACGTGTATGGGCCCACATGGCCGAACCTGCCTGTTACGGGGCGGGCACCGTCCAGGAGACCGTGCCCTGATTGCGAAGGGCGACGAAGTAACCGACGCCACTGGAGAGCGTGGTGAAGTCGTTCGCGCCGGGGATGTTATCGGAGCCGGGGAAGTACCCCTTGAACGTCTGCGTGGTGGCATCGAAGCGCCAGATGGCGCCAACGAGGGCGACGACGTTGTTCGTGTTCGGGTTGTCGGGCGATTCGAGGCCGGTGAGGGCGGCGAGGGCCGACACGTTGTTCTGACCGGTCCAAACGATGAGGGTGAAGCGGAAGTAGAGCGTGTAGGTGAGCGTCGCGCCGCTGGTGGAGGTGTTGTTGAAGTTGTCGTTGGTGGTGTTCGCGCTGGTGCCGGACGGTGTAGTTACGCGGACATCGACCGTGCCGCCAGGGGTGCTGGCGGGGACGCTGGCCGTGATCTGGGCATCGCTATTCACGGTGTAGGTGGCGGCGACGCCGCCGAAGCTGACGAGGGTGGCGCCGGTGAAGCCCGAACCGGAGATGGTCACGGTCGTGCCTGTCGGCCCGGAACTGGGCGAGAGGGAACTCACCACCGGGACAGAGGCGCCGGTGTAAGTGTAATCATCGGCGGTGGTGTTCGGGGTGGTGCCGCCCGGTGTGGTCACGCGGACATCGACCGTTCCGGCGCTGTGCGCGGGCGAAACGACGACGAGGGTCTGGGCATCGATGTAGGTGAAGACGGCGATGATGCCGTCGAACTTCACGACCGTGCCGCTCGAGGTGAAGTTCGTCCCGGTGAGGGTGATGATCGTGTTCCCACTGGCGGGACCGGTCGCGGGGTTGAGCGACGTGATGGTGGGGCCGCCGGTGTAGATGAAGTCATCCTGGGAGCCAGAGGTGGAACTCGGTCCGGACGGCGTGGTGACGATGACATCGACGGCGCCGGCGGTATGGGCCGGGGTCACGCAGGTGATGGTGGTGTCGTTGACGACGACGATGCTCCCGCAGATCAGCCCACCGAACGTCACGGAAGTCGCTCCGGTGAAATTCACGCCGGAAATCGTGACCGGCGTGCCACCGAGGGTGGTGCCGGAACCGGGCGAGATGTTGGTGATCGATGGGAAGGGCGATTCGTCATCGGTGATGATGAGGGTGGACGTCGAAGGCGTCCCGATGGTGAGGCCGCCCGTCGGGGCAGAGAGGGTGAGGGTGACGTTTTCGCCGCCCTCGACGAGGTTGTCGTTGATCGGGGTGACGGTGAAGGTCTTGGAGGTGAGGTCGTTCGTGCCCCAGGTGAGCTGGCCGGTGGTGGCGGTGTAATCGACGCCTGCCGTGGCGGAGGGCGCGGGGCCGTTCGAGGTGGTGTAGGTGACGCTGCCGCCGCCAGTGCCGCCTGTGCGGTTCACGGTAATGGTGATCGCGCCGCCGTTTTCGAGGCCGGCGTAGGAGGTGCTGCTGAAGACGATCTGGCCGGTGCCGTCATCGTCATCGATGGTGACGGTGGCGGTGTTCTGGGCGCCGAGGCTTGCGCCGCTCGCGCCGGAGAGCGTGAGCCCGAACTGTTCCGGGCCTTCAACGAGCGAGTCGGTGAGGATGCCGACGTTGCAGAACTGGGTGGAGGAGTTGCCCGAGACCCAGGTGAGGAGCTGGCCGCCCTGCGGTGTGTAATCGGCCCCCGACGTGGCGGTGCCGGGTCCGGTGGTGGCGGCGCAGGTGACACTGGCCGAGCCGGTGCTGCCTCCAGTTCGACTCACACCGAAGGAGGCAACGCCTCCGCTTTCGGAGACGGAGTACGTCGCGGAGGTGAACTGGACCGTGCCGGGACCATCGTCATCGGTGATGGTGATGGTGGTCGTGGTTGGTGCGGTCGCGCCGCCCGGCAGGTCCACCGGGTTGGTGAAGCCGAGGATGATCGTTTCGCCACCGGTCTCGGTGATGCCGTCCTGGATGATGGTGAGGCCGCAGGTGGCGGTGTTTGCGCCGTCGGCGAAGTTCGCTGTGCTGTCGCTGATGGTGAAGTCGACGCCACTACCAGAGGCTGTTCCTCCGGTCACCGTGCACTGGACGGAGGCTGTGCCCGCGGTGGCGCCACCGCGCAGGACCGTGACGGTGACCGCGCCGGCGCTTTCGGAAACGGAGGCAGAGCCTGCCTGGTAGGAATACGTGGAATCGCCATCGTCATCGACGATCGTGACGACTGCCGAGCCATTTCCGTTGATGTTGGTTCCGGTCGGCGGCACGAGCTCAATCGTGAACGTTTCATTGCCTTCGTTGACGTTGTCGGCGAACGTGTTGATGGCAATGACCCGGGTCTGCGGGGCTCCGGTGGCGAAGTTCGCCCCGAAGCTCGAATTCTGGAAGTCGACATTCGGCGTGGCGGTCCCGGCGCCAGTCCACTGCACGAACGCGGTGCGTGAGAACTGGTCACCAGGGACGGTACAACTCCCCGACTCGGTCACGGTGATTTGCGCGGCCTGGCCCTCGTTGACGGAATACGATGTCGAACTCAGGGAATAGGTACAGGCGGCCGCATAGGCTGAGCGATCGCCGGTGCTGACTACGGCAAGAGCGACCATCGCGAGCAGGGCGAGCGAGAGTATCAGGGCGCGCCGCGGCTGCGCCGATCGAAGGGTGTTGTTCATCCGCACGGTTTCATCCTCCCAGGACCATGACGCCCGGGCCGCCGGAAATGTTCCCCCGGCATGATGCGCAGGGCCCGCAGGCCA
The DNA here is from genome assembly GCA_050247055.1 of Dehalococcoidia bacterium. GTDB lineage: Bacteria > Chloroflexota > Dehalococcoidia > Tepidiformales > Tepidiformaceae > Amarobacter. The sequence goes on along the minus strand of JBFWUX010000007.1, from coordinate 66,379 downwards.
ACTCTAACGAGTTCGTCAAGGTTGGGCCAGTTGGTTATGTGGAGTGTTGGTCGATTCCCAGCGGTTTTACAGACAAGGCACGGGCAAGGGGTTAGCCGTTAGCCGTTAGCCGTTAGCCGTTAGCCGTTAGCCGTTAGCCATTAGCCGTTGGCCGTTGGCCGTTGTCACCTGCGAACCGTGCGTTCAAGGCTGGCAGGTTGCGTTCCCGGTGCTGACGTCTGAGGGCCAACGGCGAACAGCGCCTACGGCCGGAAGCCGCGGGCCTTCTTGCCGAGGGTGTGGGCGGTGATGGAATAGGCCTGGTGGACCCATTCGCAAAGGATGGGCCGGGTTTCGCGGGGGTCGATCATGTGCTCGATGCCGAAGGCGTGGGCGGTGCGGATGGGCGCGCGGACGGCGCCGAGCTTCTCCATGAGCTCGGCGCGGAGGGCGTCGGGGTCGGAAGAGTTGGCGAGGTCGCGCTTGTAGGCCGCTTCGATTCCGCCTTCGAGCGGAAGGCTGCCCCAATCGGCGCTCGGCCAGGCGTAGCGGAGGTTGAGCTTCGCGGTGTTGGCGTGGGCGGCGCCAGCTACGCCGTAAGCGCGGCGGATGACGATCGTGACCCAGGGGACGGTGGCCTGGAAGACTGCGGTCATGGCGGCGGTGCCCTTGCGAATGGTGGCGGCCTTTTCGCCCCAGGTGCCGATGACAAAGCCGGGCTGATCGAGGAAGTTCACGCAGGGCAGGTGGAAGGTGTCGCAGAGGTCGACGAAGCGGGCCATCTTCTCGCTGCCGTCGGCGGTGAGGCCGCCGCCGTAGAAGTACGGGTCGTTCGCGACGACCCCGACGGGGAAGCCATCGATGCGGCCGAACCCGGTGACGACGGACTGGCCCCAGCCGGCGCCGATTTCGAAGAAGGAATCACGATCGATGACGGCGTCGATGACCTGGCGGACTTTGTAGGGGCGGCGGCGGTTGCGGGGGATGGCGGAGAGGAGCGACTCCTCGCGTCGATCCGGATCGTCCGTGGGCGAAACTCGCTGGGGCTGCTCCCAGACGTTGTTGGGGAGGTAGGAGAGGAACCTGCGGATCTGTTCGAAGGCGTCTTCCTCAGTCTCGGCGAGGTTATCGACGACGCCGTTGCGGTAGTGGATCTCCCAGCCGCCGAGCTCTTCCTTCGTTACGGTTTCGTTCATGCCGGCGGCGACGACCGGGGGGCCGGCGACGAAGACCTGGGAGGTGCCCTTGACCATGATCGACCAGTGGGCGGTGACCACGCGGGCGGCGCCGAGGCCGGCGACGCTGCCCATGGCTGCGGCGATGACCGGGACCTCGCTCATCATCTCGACGACGGTGTCCCAGCCGGGGTTGGCGGGGATGTAAGTGTGGCCCTGGTTGCCCTGGGTGCGCACCGAGCCGCCGCCACCGGTGCCATCGACGAGACGAATGATGGGCATACGCAGCTCGCGGGCCATTTTCTCCGCGTAGACCTGCTTGCCGCCGATGGAGGCATCGGCGGCGCCGCCGCGGACCGTGAAGTCGTCGCCGCCGACGACGACGCGGCGGCCGTTGATGCGGGCGAAGCCAGCGACGAAATTGGCGGGGCGGAACTCCTTGAGGTTGCCTTCATCGTCGTATTCGGCTTTGCCGGCGAGCGCTCCGGTTTCGGCGAAGGAACCGGGATCGACTAGGCCGTCGATGCGCTCGCGGACGGTGAGCTTACCCCCGTCGTGCTGACGGACGACGTTATCGGCGCCGCCCATCTGTTTTGCGAGTTCGATGCGGCGGTTGATTTCGACGACTTCGGGTTCCCAACTCATGCGCGGGATTGTAGCTGAAAGGGGCGGGAGGGCCGCAAAGGAACGAAGGAACGCGAGGAATTCGGTTGCGCTCGTTCGCGCGGGGGTGGCGGATCGGTTTGATTCCTGGAGTCTTTGCGAACTCTTTCGCTTCACGAATCCGAGTTCCCCGCTACCCTAGGGAGCGTGACCCAGATCGCCCAGGAGCCGCTACCGGGCATGTTCGAAAAGCCCCCACAGCAGGGCTTGTCCAGTTCCGACGCTATCGCGCGGGCGGCGGGCGGGTATTCGAACCGCGACGATTCGAATATCCGGACCGACGGCGACGTCGTCCGTTCGAACGTCCTCACCTTCTTCAACGTCATCCTGGGGTCGCTGATTCTCGCGCTGCTGGCGGTGGGAGAGTTCAAGGACGGTCTCTTCGTCGGGCTGGTGGTGATCGCGAACGTCGCCGTTTCGACGCTGCAGGAATTGAAGGCAACCGCGACGTTGCGCGAACTGCGCGCACTCACGGCGCCGAAGGCAACGGTGGTCCGTGACGGGCAACCCCAGGCGATCCCGGCGGAGGACGTAGTCCAGGGAGACCTCATCCACCTGAAGAAAGGCGACCAGGTGGTCGCAGACGGGCACATCGTGGACAAGTCGGCGGAGATCGACGAGTCGCTGCTCACGGGGGAGTCCAATTCGGTGACACGACGGCCGGGCGACCTGCTGCGCTCCGGGAGCTTCTGCACCGCGGGCGACTGTTACTACAAGGCTGAGCAGGTGGGCAAAGAAGCCTACGCGATGAAGTTGACGGCGAATGCCCGGGCCCTGGTGAAGCGTTCGACGCCGCTGCAGATCCGTTTTGGGCGCATCCTGCGGGTGCTGCTGACGGCGGCGGGCATCCTCGCGGCCTGCCTGATGATCTCGTACATGATGGAAGACAAGGGCATCGCTTCCACGATCAAGGCGACGACGGCAACGGTGACGACGGTGGTGCCGACGGGGCTGCTCCTGGGGATGACCGTCGCATTCGCGGTGGGGGCGGTGCGAGTCTCGCGTTCGGGCGCGATTGTGCAGGACATCAACGCAGTGGAAGCGCTGAACTACGTGGATGTCATCTGCCTCGACAAGACGGGGACGATTACCGCGAACGAGATGACACTGAGCGATGTCCGCTGGGTGCCGGGCGCCGAGAGCGAACGGGGCTGGCTGGGGGCATTCGCTTCGGCGACGGCGCATGAGAGCCAGACGGCCGCGGCCATGGCCGCCGGGCTGGCGCAGTACGCCAACGGGGCGGGAGCTTCGGGGTCGGTGCCGTTCAATTCGGAACGGCGCTGGAGCGCGCTGCAACTGATCCTGGGGAGCGAGAGACGGAGCTTCGTCCTTGGGGCGCCCGAGACCGTGCTGCCGATGTGCCGGGGCGGGCGAGAGTTGCGGGAGGCGTACGAGGAAGCATCGGCCGGCGGACTGCGGGGCGTGATCTTCGCGGAGGCGCCTTCGGGTTTGCCTTCGACCGAGGCGCCGCCGAGCGACCTGCGGCCGCTGGCGCTTATCCTGCTCGGGGACAAGTTGCGCGGGGAGGTGCGGGGGGCCTTCGACACGATGGACCGCCTGGGGATCGAGGCGAAAATCATCAGCGGGGACAACCCGGGGACGGTGAAAGCACTGCTCGCGCAGCTCGGCATCAACCTGCCCGGCGGCGTTGTCGCGGGGGCCGAAATTGAACCGTTGCAGGGCGACGCGTTCGAATCGGCGGTGGAGGCGAACAGCGTGTTCGGGCGGGTGACGCCGGCCCTCAAGTCGCGGATTGTGGAGGCGTTGCGGGCGCGCGGGCACTTCGTCGCGATGGTGGGGGACGGCGCGAACGACGTGCAGGCGCTGCGATCGGCGGATGTAGCGGTTTCGATGGCTTCGGGTACGGGGACAACGAGGGCAGTGGCCGGGATCGTGCTGTTGAACGATTCGTTCGAGGCGCTCATCCGGGGCACGACCGAGGCGACGGCGGTGCTGGGGAACGCCGCGCGGCTAAGCAAGCTCTTCCTGGCGAAGAGCATTTACGCCTACCTGATCATCCTCGCGACGAACATGCTGGGGCTCGACTTCCCGTGGCTGCCGCGGCATGGGTCGCTCACGTCATTGCTTTCGCTCGGGATCCCCGCCGTGTTTATCTCGATCAGCATCCCACCGCCGGGCTCCGGGCGGGATTTCACGCGGACGGTGTTGCAGTGGGCCCTGCCGGCGTCGCTGGCGCTGGCCGCCTCAGCGATCGCGGTGCAGCTGTTCACCGAGGGGCTCCTGGACGGTTCAACAGAAAAGGCGCAGACGCTGGTTTCGCTGACGCTGGGGATCACGGGGCTGTTCTTCATGATCGAGGTGCTGGGTTTCCACGGGGCATCCTGGCGGAGCCTCACGCGGCCGGTAATGACCACGCTCCTGGGCGCGCTGCTCATCGGCGGGTTCGTCGTGACCATTTACACGCCATCGCTGCGGGGGTTCTTCGCGTTCACCGAAGTGCACGTCGGAGACTGGGTGGTGATTTCGATCGCGGTGGCTTCGGCGCTCGTTGGCCAGTACCTGTTGAGCCGCTACTGGCAGGAGTTCCTGGACCTGCTAACGGCGGCGCCGAAAGAGCACGACCGGCTGCGGGGCAAAGCGATCTGAGGGCTCGTTCGGGCGCAACGGGAAGTTGCCCTACACTCTGGCTATGAAGTTCGCAGTAATCCGTTTCCCAGGCACATGGAGCGACCGCGATTGCTACCAGGTCCTCCACAACGTCCTCGAGCAGCAGGTCGAAATTGTGTGGCACCGTGAGACGGACCTCTCGCGATTCGACGCTGTGGTGCTGCCCGGCGGGTTCTCGTACGGGGACTACCTGCGCACCGGGGCAATCGCGCGGTTCTCGCCGGTGATGGAGGCGGTGGCAACGTTCGCGGAGGCGGGCAAGCCGGTCATCGGGATCTGCAACGGCTTCCAGGTACTTTGCGAGAGCCACCTGCTGCCGGGGGCGCTAATGCGCAACCAGAGCCTCGAGTTCCGCTGCGAATGGACATATCTGCGGCGCGAAGGCGGAACGACGCCGTGGGCAGACGGGATCCGCGACGGCGAGGTTATCCGCGTGCCGATTTCGCACGGCGAGGGGAATTACTACGCCGACGCGAAAACGCTGGACGAGCTGGAACTGAAGGGCCGGGTGGTCTTCCGGTACTGCGACGAATCGGGCGAGGTGACCCCGGCTTCGAACCCGAACGGGAGCGCGCGGAACATCGCGGGGATCATCAACGCGCGGGGCAATGTGCTTGGGATGATGCCGCACCCGGAGCGGGCCGGAGAGGCGCTGGTGGGCGGGAGCGACGGGAACCGGATGTGGGAATCGCTGATTGGGCAGGCGGCGGCGGTGGTAAGCTAGGGGCCCTCACCCCCCGACCCCCTCTCCCGACTCCTGCGTCGCGGGCGAGGGGGAACTTCAGGCAGCCCACTCAGTAGAAGAATTGCTCGAGTTGGCACGCGGGCTGCCGCACAACTGACTCGGGAAATCACGCGCTTGAATGGAGAACCTACGGCGCTACGGAAGCGAACTGGACAGCAATTTCTTTACAAAATCGTGTAAGCGGGCGTACAACGGTGGCGTCGGCAGCGGTCCGTGTCGCGGCGGGCCCAATCCGGATGCCGGCAGGAAGGTCCGACTCCGAATGAGCATGGCGCCCGCTTATCCCTTCGGCCTGGAAGTGAACGAAGCTGCTCCACAGAGCAGGCTGACTGTTCTCTTCCGTCTTTTCATGGTGATTCCGCACGTCATCATCCTGTATTTTCTCGGGCTCGCGCAGAGCATCGTGACGCTGATCGCATGGCTTGCGATCCTGTTCACTGGGAAATACCCATCCGGGCTACTGCAGTTCTCCACGAACGTCCTGCACTGGAGCACGAGGGTCAACGGATATTACGTTCTCCTGACCGGGGCATACCCACCCTTCGCGATGGGCGAAGACCTGAATTACCCGGTGCGACTCACGGGCATGGGGGACGTTGAGAACCGAAACCGGCTTACGACGTTCTTCCGGATCTTCATGATCATCCCGCACATCATCGTCCTCTACTTCCTGATCCTCGCCCTCGAGATCGTGGTGTTCATTGCCTGGATCATTGCGCTCTTCACGGGATCGGTGCCGGCGGGCATGCACAATTTCATCACTGGCGTTATGCGATGGGGGACGCGCCTGAACGCGTACGCGATGCTCCTGACCGATCAGTATCCGCCGTTCAGCATGAGCTAGAATGCGTTGAGGCCGGTATCGCCCTGAGGTGATTGCGCCGGGGAGCGAATGACTCGATGACGCAACCACCAGACTCGGGCGATGCCGGCGAGCAGGGATCCGAACCGCAGAACGCTCCTCCGCCGGGCGACGGCGGCCAGGAGATGCTTGAGCGCCTGCGCGAGCGCGGGCTGATTTCCCAGGAGGAATTCGAGGCGCGACAGAGCGCGCAGCGCCCGGCTCCCGCGCCGGGTCTGCGCTTCGGGCCGCCGGACGAGCCGGCTCCAGAGCCGGAGGATGACCGGGCGGAGAGAGCGCCGGCAATGATGGCCTCGATGGTGGCGGCGCCGCCGGAGTCCATTCCACCACCCGCAAAGCCGCCGGAACTGTATCCGGTGCGGTTCGATATCGAGTATCCGACGGACCTGAGCCGCTGGAAGACGCTGATGCGGGCCTTCCTAATCCTGCCCGTGCTGCTGATGCTCGGGTTGTTCCAGTACTTCACGCAGATGGGCGCGTTCATCGGGTTCACGACGGTGTTCTGGCGGAAGAAGTACCCGATGTGGCTGTTCACGGGGATGGCGGGCGCGTTCGGGTACGTGGCACGGAGTTATTCGTACTGGTTGCTGCTGACGGACAAGTTCCCGAGCTTCTCGAAGGAAGAAAGCCCGGTGACGCTGGAGTTCGACGACCCGCCTTCCGGGCAGCTCAGCCGCTGGCGTGTGTTCTTCTGGAAGGGGATTCTGCTGATTCCCCACTTCATCGTGCTGTTCTTCCTCATGATCGCTGTATTCGCGGTCACGGTGATCGCGTGGTTCGGCATCCTGTTCACGGGGAACTACCCGCGCGGGCTATTCCAGTTCGTGGTCGGGATCCAGCGGTGGTACTGGCGAGTGACCAGCTACTTCATGTCGTTCAATGACCGCTTCCCGCCGTACGCGCTTTCGGCGGAGGCGGGACCCGCCAGCAACGGCACAACCGTCGCCAATGGAATCATCGGAGCGCTGGTAGGGGCCGGGTACGCCGCGCTGATCACCGTTGCGATCGTCCTCGGTAACAACCCCCACACGGTGGACAACCTCGACTGGGCAAAGGTTCAAACGGGCCAACAACAGCCGACGGTGACCTTCCAGCGCTTCGGCGACGACGCGATCCTTATTCGCCTGATGCAGGCGTACGACCCGGGCGACGAGTTCCTCCAGATCATCCAGCCGTCGCGGGACGAACGCATCGTAGTCGTGAAGTGGTCGGTACTGAACTCGAGCGGGAACCGGAGCGCCCTGGTGACGGGCGATGCAGCGAGCCTGAAGGTTGAGTACGAAGGCGAGGATGTGAAGCTAAAGCGGAAGACCATCGACGCCGTGGTGATCGGGGTGAACAACCTCGCGGCGCCTGCGAACATCCCGGAGCGGGGTACGGCAACGATCAATGCGGCGTTTGTGATCCCGGCCGATGCCGTGCCGCTCGAACTGCGGTTCCGTCACGGGTTCGCGGGGACGGGCGGGATTAAGTACGTCTTCGACCAGTAGCCGGAGAGCGGGCTACATGAACGATTCGTAGGCGCCGCGGAGCTGTGTAACGGTTGTCGCGATCGGGCCGAGCGAGAACTCATCACCTTCGATCGTTGAACCAAGCATGGTGATTGGCACGCCGTTTTCGAGGGCGAGGTCAACGAGCCGGGTTTCCGAGCCGGGCTGGACGCTGACGACAATCCGGCCCTGGGCTTCGCCGAACAGGGAGGCATCGAGGCGGCCGGGGAAGTTCGCCGAGCCATGGAAGCCCTGTCCGCCGAGGATGGCGGATTCGGCCGCGGCGACGGCGAGGCCGCCGTCCGAGCAATCGTGGGCGGAAGCGAGCAGGCCTTCGGCGTGAGCGCGGAGCACAAGCTGGTGGAGACGCCGTTCGGCTTCGAGGTTTACGCGCGGGAGGCCGGCGACGGTGTTGTGGACGGCTTCCAGGTACTCGCTGCCTGCGAGTGTGTCGGGGCCGTGTTCGAGGCCCGATCCGAGCAGGTAGACGGAGCGGCCGGGGGCATCGAAGGCAGAACGGAGAGCTTTCGACGCGTCTTCGAGGATGCCGAGCATACCGATGACGGGCGTGGGATAGACCGGGCGGCCGTTTGTTTCGTTGTAGAGGCTGACGTTCCCGGAAACGACGGGCGTCCCGAAGATGAAGCAGGCTTCGGCGATGCCGCGGACCGCGTGTTCGAGGGTGTAGTAGACCTCGAGCTTCTCCGGGTTGCCGAAGTTCAGGCAGTCGGTGGTGGCGACCGGCGTGGCGCCGGTGCAGACGATGTTGCGGGCGGCTTCGGCGACGGCGATGGCGCCACCGGCGTAGGGATCGAGATAGCAAAGGCGGCCGTTGCAGTCGGTGGAGATGGCGACGGCCTTGTTCGTGCCGGGCACGCGGATGACGGCGGCATCGCCGCCGGGACCGACGACCGTGCCATTGAGTACCTGGTGGTCGTACTGGCGGAAGACGCCGCGCTTGGAGGCGATATTCGGGCGGGCGAGGAGGGCGAGAAGGGTGGAGGTGGCATCGGAGGCCGCCAGATCCGGGACCGAGCCGAGATCGAACGTGTTGAGTTCCGTCAGTTCCTGGGGGCGGACGCCGTTGCGGCGGTACTGGGGCGGTTCGGTGGCGATATCAAATGGGACGCGTCCGACTTCCACGCCGTTGTCACGGATGACGACATCGCGGCCACTGGTGACGACGCCGATGGGCTCGCAGTGGAGCTCCCAGTGATGGAAGAGCGCCCGCACGTCTTCGACGTGCTCTTTCTTCGCGACGATGAGCATGCGCTCCTGGCTCTCGCTGAGCATGACTTCGTATGGTGTCATGCCGGCTTCGCGGCGTGGGACCCTGTCGAGGTCGAGGATCGCGCCGGCGCCGCCTTTGGCGCAGCACTCGACGACGGAGCTGGTGAGGCCGGCGGCGCCGAGGTCCTGGAGGCCGACGATCCAGTCGCCGTGTTCGGAGGCCATTTCGTAGCAGGCCTCCATGAGGAGCTTTTCCATAAACGGGTTGCCGACCTGGACGGCGGGGCGCATCTCTTCGAAGCGAGCCTCGGGGTCGGTGCGGCTGGCAAGGCCGCTCGCGCCGTGGATGCCGTCGCGGCCGGTATCGGAGCCGGCGATGAGGAGGATGTTGCCTTCGCCCTGGGCCTTGGCGCTGAGAAGTTTCTTGGTCTCGGCGAAGCCGACGCACATAGCGTTCACGAGCGGATTGCCGTTGTAGGAGCTGGAGAAGACGACTTCGCCGCCGACGGTGGGGATGCCGAGGCAGTTGCCATAGCCGCCGATGCCACCGACAACGCCGTTGAACAGGTAGCGGTTCTGGGGGTCTTCCGGGGGGCCGAAGCGCAGGGAATCGAGGAGGGCGATGGGGTAGGCGCCCATGGCGAAGATATCGCGGACGATGCCGCCGACGCCCGTAGCCGCGCCCTGATAGGGCTCGATAGCGGAGGGGTGATTGTGCGATTCGACCTTCATGACGATGCAGAGGCCGCCGCCGATATCGATGGCGCCCGCGTTTTCGGCGCCGACCTTGGTGAGGATATGGTCGCCGCCGGAGGGGAACAGCTTCAGGAGCGGCTTGCTGTTCTTGTAACCGCAATGTTCGCTCCAGAGGGAGCCGAACATGCCGAGCTCGACCTCGTTGGGCTCGCGGCCGAGCTGCTGGACGAGGAGGTCGTATTCGGCGCGTGAGAGGGCGACGGCATCGAGAGCGGCCTGTTCAACTGGCATGCGCTCATCGTACCCGGAGCGATGCTAAGAGGGGCTTCCGGAAGGTGTTTGCGGCTCGGGTTCGGGGAGCGGGTTGTCCGGGCGGAGCGTTTCGGCGAGCTGGAGGCGTTCGAGGATTTCGCGGCGTGTGATGAGGCCGATCATGCGGCCTTCTTCGAGGACGGGGACCTGGTTGAGGCCCTTCTCGCCGAGGAGGGTGAGGACCTGGACCGCGGAGATGTTGGCATCGACCGTGATGATGTCGCTTCGTGGGGTCATGACGCGCTGGGCGGGGGTGTTGGCCCATTCTTCGCGGGGTACGCGGCGGATATCGTTCACGGTGATGATTCCCTGGACACCGTCGCCGAGGGCGACGATGACGGCGCGTTCGCCGCGGCCAACCATCAGGTCATCGACGATGGATTTGAGGGAGCTGCCGGGGGTGACGCTGGGGAAGTCTTCGCGCATGACCTGGCGGGCGGTGAGGCGGCTGAGGACGCCTTCGAGCTGGACGCCGGAGGCTTCGTTGCGGGCAGCGCCCAGGAGGAACCAGCCGATGAAGGCGATCCAGACACCATCGAGGACGAGACCGTTGAGGAGCAGAAAGAACCCGACAATGATGAGGCCATAGCCGAAGAATTCGCCGACGGACGAGGCGACTCGGGTGGCCTGCCGGAAACTGCCGGATCGCTTCCAGGCGATGGAGCGGAGCACTCTGCCGCCATCGAGCGGGAAGCCGGGGAGGATGTTGAAGACGCCGAGGAGGACGTTCACGAAAGCGAGGTAGAAGAGGATGGCCTCAAGCTTTTCGCTGATCCCGCCCAGGACCAGGCCGAGAACGCCAGTGACGATAGCGATGAGGATGCTCATGGCGGGGCCGGCGGCGGCGATCTGGAATTCTTCGCCGGCTGAGGATGGCTGGCGCTGAAGGTGGGAGACGCCGCCGAAGATGAAGAGCGTGATGCGGGGGACATCGAGGCCGCGGCGCTTCGCGACGAGGGCGTGGGCGAGTTCGTGGATGAGGACGGTAACGAAAAGCAGCACCGCCGAGATCGTGCCGGCTATCCAGTAGGTGGCGGTGCTCCAGGATTCGTACTCCGCAGGGAACACACCATCGCTCAGGGACCAGGCGACAAAGCCGAGGATGAGGAACCAGGTCGGGTGAATTTCGATCCTGATGCCGAAGACGCTGCCGACCTTAAACGCGGTACCCACGTGCGTACGCTACGGGAGCACGGGCGGCGCGCCAAGTACGAAGATTCAGCGTTGGGCAAATCGGGACGCGAAAGCGAGCGCCAGGCAGAGTCCCGCGAACCCCCAGAGATAGCCGCCAAGGACGTCGCCGGGCCAATGGGCGCCAACGGCAACCCTGGATGGTCCTGCCAGGAGAATGATTGCGAGGCAGAACACTCGCGCCGCCGCGCCGGCGGCCCTGCCGAGGATCGCGGGTGCGATAACCGCAATGGTCCCGTAAATAACCACATCCGAGAGGACGTGGCCGCTGGGGAACCCGAACCCCGAGAACTCGCGGGCGATGTGCAGGTCATATCCCGCCGATGGGCGATCGGCCTGGGCCATCGACTTCAGCGGCGTGGAGGCCGACCGGAGTATGAGGGCGGCGATCAGTGCCCAGACGGCATACATGCGTTCGCTGGCGGCGGCCGAAGCGAGGCGGAGCCGTGGAGCGAATGCCGCGAGGACCATGCAGGCTACTCCCACGGCGAGCTGTACGGGAAAGATGCCGAGGAGGTTGATCGGACCTTCGAAGCGGTTGGCCAGCGAACGATCCTGGACCCAGCGGGCGATATCGACATCGCCGGGGAGCGGTGTGCCGTGCCAGGCAACGTAGAAGGTGAGGAGCAGGGCGAGAGCGCCCGAAACCGCCGCAGCCTGGAGCAGGCGTCGTTCGTCCCGGATCACGGGCTGGTGAGCGGGCGCCTTGCCCATTCTTCCCAGGTGGTCCAGGCGAGCTTGTTCGACCCATCGCTCTTGCGCAGGCCGATGTCCTTAAACACGGCGGTGGTGCCGGAGGTGGCGAAGGCCGGGTCGAGGGCGGCGAACCAGACGACCATGCCGAAGCCAAGGTCGTTCGCTTCGGTGAGGAGGCGGGAAAGGTAGGCCTGCTGGTCGGATTCGGTGCCCACGTTCACGCGTCCCTCGACTGGCGCGGAGGCGTAGCCGGTTTCGGAGATGATGATCTCGCCGTCCCAGTGGGTGGGGAGCTGGGAGTAGTAGTCGGCGCGGATGTCGGCCGCGCTCTTCGCTTCGCCGAGGAAGGGGTAGGTGCTGATGGCGAGTACATCCATGCGCCCGGCGAACTTATCGAACAGATCCCAGCGCGGGGGGTGGACGATGCCGAAGGTGCCTTCGAGGTCTTCCAACTGGAAGGTGGGGAAGACTTTCGTGTCCGGGCTGTTGCCTTTCACAACGTCGTAGGCTTCGTTGTACATGGCGAGGAAGGCATCGAACTGCTCGGGCGCGCGCTCGTAGGTCATGTTCACTTCAACGCCGAGGGCCAGGTAGGCAGGGTGGTAGTTCTTGGCGACGTAGGCGGCGTAGGCGACGAAGGCCTCCTGGACGCGCTTATCAAGGAAGCCATCGGCGGGATCGATAGAGGGTGGGAGGTTGGCCGGGCGGCTGCGCTGAACGACGCCGTCGGTGGGGTCGATGGCGTAAAACAACTGGAGACGGTCGTACTGTTCCAGGAGTGCGACTTCGAGGCGGGTGCTATCGGCGGTGACCTGGGTGACGGTGCCGCCGGGCATGAAGTCCTCCCAGGGCGGGGTGCGCTGGATCATGATGACATCGGCGTACTGCTGGGCTGTAGCGAAAGCATCGATGTAGGACTCGGTGGTGCGCTCCGCGGGCAGGGCGCTAAAGCCGAGTTTGAGGGTGCGGGGATCGCCTGATTCGGCGGGCCGGACGACGGTGGGGCCGGGGCCCTGGGCGGCGGTTGGGGTTTCGCCGGGCTGGGCCTTGGGCTTCGAATCTCGACAGGCAACGGAAAGGAAGGCTGCAAGAACACACAGCGCTGTTACAATCGCCAGCGCGGGGTGGTCGAAGCGGTGGAATATGGCGGTTCGGTCCGTACTGCTGTTCGCTGTGCTCATTGGTCTGATCGTGGGCGGCGGTGTTGCGGGGGCTGAGTGTGCGCTTTCCGGAGGCGATGCCGAAGGTTCGGCGACGCCGACGCCGCGAGCGGCTGACGCGCCGGGCTCGCCGGGCGCCACGGCAACGGATTTCGCGAAGGCATGGGTACTCGATGACACGAAGGCGATGTACCTGCTCCTTTCCGCCCGGGCGCAGGAACAGTACCCGCAGGAAGTGTTCGACGAGTACTACGCAGACTTCTCAAACGAACTCACAGAAGTTTCGCTAAAGGCGACCGTACTTTCGGCCGAGCCGGGGGTCGCCTCACTGTCGGTGAACATGGCTACAGCCTATTTCGGGGATTTCGAATACACCACAACGCTTAACCTCTCGCAAACCGCGCTGGGCTGGGCGATCGATTGGACACCGATGGCCATTCACCCGGAGATGACCGACGGGCGGGAGTTCCGGAGCGTGATCCAGGAGCCGACCCGAGGTCGAATCCTGGATCGCAACGGGGTGGCGCTGGCCGAGACGGTGGACCTGCGATTCATCGGGCTGAACCGCAGCCTGGTCACTGACAAGGCCGGGCTCGAGACGGCGCTCGTAGCGTTTGGGTTCACGGAAGAGCAGGTGGATGGGGCGTTCAACAGCGGTGCGGGACAGAACCAACGGGTGAAAGTCGGCCAGGTACCTCCCGGAAAGGAAGACCTGACCGAAGGCATTCGGGACATCCCGGGAGTCATCCTCTATTTCGAGTCGCAACGAGTGCACCCGCTGGGAGCGGCGGCGGCGCACGTGGTTGGGTACACGGTGGAATTCACGGCGGAGCAGTTGGCGCAGCGCAAGGGCATGGGATACATGCCGGGTGACCGGACGGGTGCGACGGGCCTGGAAGCAACGCTGGACGAGCGGCTCGCCGGCGAGATTGGGGCGGATTTGCAGGTTGTCGATACCGCCGGGACGGTGGTGCTTACGGTGCAGAGCCGGCCGTTTGTTCAGGGCGCGGACGTGCAAACAACGCTTGACGCGGACACGCTCCGGGCCGCGTACGCGCGGCTGGGGGATCGCGCGGGGGCCGCGGTGGTGATCGACCCGCGGACCAACGAGATCCTGGCACTTAACTCGTCGCCGTCGTTCGACCCGGATGCGTTCGAACGCAACGATTCGGCAGCGTTGGCCGCGATCACGACGAACAAGGCGGGGCCGCTCACGAACCGGGCCACGATCGGGCGGTACTCAGCCGGCTCGACGTTCAAGTTGATCACCGGGGCCGCTGGCCTGATGTTCGGCGGATACAAGACCACCGACCGGCTGGAGTGCGGCTCCATCTGGTATGGGCTGGACCCGCCACGGAGGAACTGGGAGGGCGCCCAGGGAAACCTGACTATCGCCGAGGGCCTGATGCGGTCGTGCAACCCGGTGTTCTATGAAATCGCGCTGACGCTCTACAACGATACAGATGGCGCACTTTCGGACACGGCGCGGATGTTCGGGTTCGGCGCCGAGACGGGGACCGTTGGGGTGAACGAAGTTGCGGGGATCGTGCCCGACGCCGCGCAGAAGAAGGCGAAGACAGGCGAGCCATGGTACGCAGGCGACGAGGTGAACCTTGGAATCGGGCAGGGCGACCTGCTGATCACCCCGCTGCAGCTGGCGAACGCCTACAGCAGCTTTCTCGCTCGACAGCTGCGCGTGCCGAAGCTGCTCTCGGGCGAGGAGGCGACGGTGCGAAACGATATCCCGCTGAGCGATGAGCAATGGAACCTGCTCATGAGCGGCCTGAAGCTCGTGACCAGCCCGACAGGGACGGCCTCGGCGGCGTTCAGCCTCGCCGGGTACTACGACTTCGCAGGGAAGTCGGGGACGGCTGAAGATGCTGGTTCGCAGCAGCACGTGCTGTTCGTGGCGATGTCACCCGCAGCGGCACCAGCGGCGGTGGCGTCGGTGGTGCTGGACGAAGGCCAGTCAGGCTCTATCGAGGCGGGGCCGATCGCGCGGGACCTGGTGCTGGCGGCCATTAACTAGCGGAAGAGACGATCGATGCTGATCGAAACACCGGGAAGGGACCCTACTGATACCACTCCTGACTCGTGCCGCGATTCGCGATAGGAGCCATCGGCCTGGCGCTGCCAGCTCGTGATCGATCGCTCCCGTGTATGGATTTGCCAGATTTCACGATCCCCGCGATGGCGGTACTCCGGGATCTTCGTCTCGATGTCTCTGTCGCCGGTTGATGGTGACCAGACTTCGGCGACGAACGGAAGCGGTTCGCGGTAGGCCTCCAGGCGTTTGTCGGCAGTGAGCCCAAGTTGAGGCACGACCGCAACGTCAGGGACAAGGTACGTGCCTTCCCGGACATAGAGCGCCGGCGCGTTCATACGAACTTCGAAATCGTCTTCGCCCAGCTGGCGGGCGAACTGGGTGACGAGTCGAGATGCGAGCGAGTTGTGCGCCTGGGTCATCGGTGCCTTTTCGCGCAGATGGCCGCAGACAAGCTCCCAGGTGGCATCTGAGTCTTCGAGAGCGACGCGCTCGTAGGTAGCGAAGCTAACGACCATGGATCCAGCATACCCCCAACTAGCGGGCCTGCCAGTTCGGCTGGCGCTTCTCGCGCGCGGCCGCGCCACCCTCCTTCGCGTCGTCGGTTGCGCCCGCGACGCGGCGCATGGTTTCGCCGAAGCGGATGGCTTCGACCCAGGGCATCTGCTGGCCGCGCCAGGCAACTTCCTTGGTGGCGCGGACGGCGAGCGGGGCCGACTTGCAGAGGCGTTCGGCGAGGGCGCGGGCTTCGTCCATGAGCTTCTCGTGCGGCACGACTTTCCAGGCGAGGCCCATCTCTTTGGCGCGCTGGGCATCGACACGTTCGCCGATGAGGAGGAGTTCCATGGCGTTCTGCCAGCCGACCTTCTGGGGCATGCGAACCGAGCCCTGGATGGTGGGCACGCCGATGCGGACTTCGGGGAAACCGAACTCGGCGCGTTCGCTGGCGATGACGAAATCGCAGGCAGCGACGAGGGTGCAGGCGAAGCCGAGGCAGTAGCCGTTGACGGCGGCGATGGTGGGCTTCCAGATTTCGATGCCGTTTTCGAGGGAGGTGAGGCTCGGGGTTTCCCAGTGGGTGGTGCCGCGAGGGCGTGCGCTCTCGCGGAGGTCGGCGCCGGCGCTGAAGGCGCGGCCCTGGCCGGTGACAATGGCGACCCAGGCCTCGTCGTCATCGCGGAACTGGGCCCAGCAGGCATCGAGGTCGGCGCGGAGCTCGCCGTTGATGGCATTGAGCGCCTCGGGGCGGTTGTAGGTGATGGTGGCGATACGCCCGTTGCGTTCATACAGGACTGTCCCGGCCATGGAATGCCTCCGGAGGTGGTTAGTAGGCGGAGTTTACGCGGGAGGGCGGCGTGCGTGTTGGGGCCGCGTGCCGGGATTCAACACAAAGGACACAAAGGCAACGCGAGGTTGGAGAGGTTGAGCACACGGCCAGGGGTCGAACGTGAAACGCAGAGGCGCGGAGGCGCAGAGTTACTTTGGTTTGGGATTGGGACCGATGGTTAGTTGTGGACGGGGGTTTCGCCGCGGGCGAGCTGGGCGATCTCGTCGGGGGTGGCGCTGGGGTACTGGACGCGGGGGTGGTAGACGGCGCGGAGGGTGGTCTTGAAGCTGGCGGCGACGGCCTGCAGTTCGCGCAGGGTAATGTCACATTCATCGAGCTGGCCTTCGGCGAGGCGTTCGGCGAAGACGGAATCGACGATCTGGTCGATCGAGGCGGTGGAGTCGTCCTGGCGGGCGCGGGCCACGGCTTCGGAAGAGTCGGCGAGCATGATGATGGCGGCTTCGCGAGTCTGGGGGCGAGGACCTTCGTAGCGGAAGTCGGCCGGGGAAACGGTTTGACCCTCGGCGGTGGCCTGGCGATAGAAGTAGGTGACCAGCCGCGTGCCGTGGTGCTGGGGAATGAAGTTCCGCACAACCAGCGGCAGGCGATACTTTTTCGCCAGTTCGATGCCGTTGGTGACGTGTGCGCGAATGACCCGGGCGCTATCGACCGGCTCCATTGCATCGTGGGGGCTGGGAGCGCCACCGAGCATGTTTTCGACGTAGTGATCGGGCATGGCGAGCTTCCCGATGTCGTGATAGTAGGCGCCGACGCGGACGAGGAGGGCATCGGCGCCAATGCCGGAGGCCGCGCGTTCGGCAAGCGCGCCCACGAGCATGCTGTGGTGATAGGTGCCGGGCGCTTCGTCCTGGAGGCGGCGAAGAAGGGGATGTTCGGCCTGGGCCAGTTCCATCAACTGGAGCCGCGTGGTTACGCCGAAGAAGAGCGCCAGGACGACGAACACGCCGAGCGCCGCGCCGGCAGCGACGAGCCCGTGGATGCCCGCGGCGAGCCCGATCCAGGCGAGGTCGATATTGGCGCGCTGAGCGGAGACCAGCCAGAAGACGGTCATCACAGTTCCGGTCGCGAGGGCGACGGCGACGGCGGCCATTGCGAAACGCGAAAGGCGGCTGGCGCGATGGACGACGGCAGCGCCGACGAGGCCACCGACGATGTAGGTCATGGCCAGTTCGAGTGACTGGAGCGACCCAACATAGGAGGTGCCGGCGATTTGCGGGGCAGTACCGCCGATATAGGCGGCGAGCAAACCAGCCATGACCGCGAGCAGCGCGGCGAGCGAAAGATCGGCGAAGGAGGCGGTGATTATTGCCGCTGCGGCAACCGGCACGCCGAAGGCATAGTAGCGGTCCGAATCGGGCGTGACGGTGGGCAATACGATGCGCGCGGTGACGAGAATCAGGCCGAACGAAACCGCGACGAGCACCATGCGGCGGTTCGCGGGGGCCGCAAATGGCTGTAACAGGAACGTGTATGCGGAAACGACGATGCCGGCGCCAAGGGCCACCATGAGGCCGGCGGCGATGGCGTAGAAGTCGAGGCCATCTTCGATGACGCCGGTAGCTTTCAGGGCCTCGATGTCCTGGTCGGCAATGACCTGTCCTTCGGTGACGATGACCTGGCCCGCGGCGAAGGTGCGGAAGACGGGTGCGACGCTCTTCCGGGCATCTTCCTTCTTCCGTTCAGTGGCGGTGGCATCGAGGCGGAACGTTTCGACGGCAAAGACGCGCAGGACGCCGGAGAGGGCCTCGGTCTGGGCGGCAGTGAGTTGACCGCTGGGCAGCGACGAAACGTATTCGCCAATGGCAGGCTCGATCTGGTCGGATTTCAGGGGTGTCGACATCAGCGCGGTGAGCCCCGCGACGACCTGGCGATCGAGAAGATCGAAGGCGACGGAATCGAGAGACTGGAGGGCCGTGCGTTCGGCATTGGTCAGGGCCGACGGCGTTGGAATCTTTGCGATCTGGTCCTGTTTTTGCTGGGTGGTGAGATCAATCGCCGTTGCGATGTCCCGGACCTGATCAAGGTAACGCGAGGCCTTGTCGAGCTGGGCATCGCGCACGGAGGTATCGACGGGGAGGGACTCCTGGGGGACTTGCTCGGCGGCAGCGGTCTTCGCGGCCTCGGTGAGGGCCGCCGATTCGAAGCTCGCCTCGTGCGGGGCAGAAAGCGTCGCGGGGGCGATATCGCCTTCCTTGATGTCGCCTTCGAGGCGAAAGATGGGCACAACGAGGACCACCGTGGCG
The DNA here is from genome assembly GCA_050247055.1 of Dehalococcoidia bacterium. Taxonomy (GTDB): domain Bacteria; phylum Chloroflexota; class Dehalococcoidia; order Tepidiformales; family Tepidiformaceae; genus Amarobacter. Next base: position 47,917 of record JBFWUX010000007.1, on the reverse strand, counting down.
GCGGCGATGATGAGACCAAAGAGCCCAGCCGACATCCGGGAGACGTTGGGTTTGGTGAGTTGACGGACCATAGGGTGATCGCAGGATACCAGAGGGCGGGTGCGGCGCCCGGGAAGGTCAGCCGGCGGGGCCTTCCCCAAGCAGTTCGTTCAGAGCGGTGAGGCGTTCGATGACGAGGAAACCCGCGCGGTCGCGGGCGCGGTCGGTGCGTTCGAGGAGGACGGCGCGCATCCCGGCGGCGCGAGCACCGGCGATATCGGTTTCGGCGACGTCGCCGACGAAGATGGCCTCGTGGGGTTCGAGATGGAGGGCGTCGAGCGCCTTCAGGAAGGGGCTGGGGTTCGGTTTCGCGAGGCCGACATCGGCGGAGGCGACGAAGGAATCGATGTAGCCGGCGAGGCCGAGTTCGTTGACCTTGGGTTCGAAGAGGGCGGCGGGAAAGACCGCATTCGTGACCACCGCCGTGCGATAGCCACGCACTTTAAGCGATGCGAGAAGGGCGCGGGCGTCGTCGTAGACGGCGAGGGCGTGGGTCGCTTCGCGGAAGAAGATGCGGGCGCAGGCTTCGACGTCGCCGGCGCCAACAGCGAGGCCGAGCCAGGTGAAGGCGGCGCCGAGAAGCCGGGAGATGTGGGGAGCGGTCTCGGTCTCGCCGGGGCGGTATTCGGGGAGGACGGCGTGAAAAGCGCGCTCAAGGTCTGCATCGGCAACTTCGATTTCGAGGCGGGTTCGGGCGAACGATGCGACGGCGGCGGCGGGCGCGCCAACAATCAGAGAGTCGTCACGGACAATGGTGCCGCCCCAATCGAAGAGCACGCCGCGGATGGCCACCTCAGGCGCCCAGCAACCTGCGCACGGTTTCGTTGATGATGCGGCCATCGGCGCGGCCGGCGAATTGCTTCGTGAGCACGGGCATGACCTTGCCCATGTCGCGCGGGCCGGCGGCGCCAGATTCGGCGATGACCTTTGCAGCGGCAGCCTCGATCTCTTCCGGAGTGGCCTGCTTCGGCAGGTAGTGCTCGAGGATTTCGGCCTCGGCGCGCTCCTTCGATGCGAGGTCTTCGCGCTTCGCCTTTTCGAACTGCTCGATGCTATCGCGGCGCTGCTTGAGCTGCTTCTGGATGATGGAGAGGACCTCTTCGTCGCTGGCGACGAGCGGGGGAAGCTTCGCCATTTCGGCGAGTTGTTCATCCGAGGCGCCGGAGGGAGGGGTGCGAATTTCGGCGTTGCGGATGGCGGAGATGAGCATGCGGAGGGCGGACTTGCGCGTCTCCTCCTTGTTGCGCATGGCATCGGTCAGATCGGCCTGGACGCGTTCCTTGAGGGAGGCCATGAAAAACGACTCCGTGGAAATGGAGCGAGCCCGGCGACGTCGCCGGGCTCGCTGGTGTTCTGTGTCGAGGAGCCTGAGCTAGCGCCTGCTGGCTGCGCGGGCTTCGCTTCGAAGCTGCTTCTTGCGAAGCTTCCGAATGCGCGCGGCTTCCTTCTTCTTGCGTTTCACGCTCGGCTTTTCGTAGTGCTCGCGACGGCGCGCTTCGGCCAGGATTCCATCCTGTTGCACGCGCTTGTTAAAGCGCTTGAGCGCAGCCTCGAAGCCCTCGCCATCGCCGACGATTACTTCTGCCAAAAGGGGAGATCACCTCGCCTTCGTGCGGTATGAATTGTCCTTCGTGAAGGACCGCAGGAGATTTACCGTAACAGATTTGGAGGGAACGGGGAACGAGCGAAATTCCGAGTGCCGAGTCAGGCTATTGGTCTCCGCCGGTGACGGTGAGGAGGACTACGGACTGTTCCTGGGCGGAGAGGTCATGCGCGACGCCCGGCTGGAAGACCGCGAGCTGGCCGCGGCGGAGGTTCAGCGATTCTCCGTTGGAGCGGAGCGTCACGTGGCCGCGGAGTCCATGAACCATGACAACGCCATCGGCGGAGTGTTCCTGGATGGCGTCGCCGGCTTCGAGGGCCATCATGATGACGGAAACGCCGGCTTCTCGTGCGAGGCTTTTCGTCTGACGACGGTGTCCGGGGAGTGCCTCCAACAGGCGGTCGGCCTCGGTTTCAAGGTCGACCTCGTGGGCCGACGCCGGCTTCGGATAGTCTCCTGTGGGGACGCGGGTGGTTTCAGGCATGTCGTACCTCCCAATGGTTGTGCCGTACTTCCAGTGTAGTCCTCGGACCAAGGGATACCTCGGGTGGTCTGCAAGGCGGCGGCCGGGGCCGAGGCGAGAGGAAAGTGCAAAGAGGAAAGAGAGAAGTTCCTGACTGGCTGGGTCGCAGATCCTGACGCGCTTACTGGCGTGCGCGCCTCGGATTTGGGGGCTGCCGGGATCGCTCACACTCACGTTCCTTAGACAAGTGGCGCTGGCCGGAGTGTTCGCGTTGGCCGTCTCGGGGATTCTCACGCGCTTACTGGCGTGCGCGCCTCGGATGGGGTGGGGTACAGGCGGAAGCGGGGGCATCGTGCCCTCACCCCCGGCCCCTCTCCCGACTTCCTGCGTCGCGGGAGAGGGGAGTTTGATGAGGCCGGGCGCTTACGCTCGCGGTTCTTTAAGCGGTGGGGCGGCCGGCTGCCTGTTCGCGGGCGGTGAGGCGTTCGAGGTGGTATTCGACCCAGATGGCCGGGCGCTGGGTACGGATGCCGGGGGCATCGTGGTTGTAGCGGTCCTGCTTCTTGCGGATCTCGCGGGCTTTCATTTCGTAGGAGGCGCGGAGGCGGTCTACGGGAGCGGCGATGCGGGGCCAGGAGTCCTCGGTGGCGCCTTCGCAGTACTCCTCGTGGTTGCGGTCGATGAGGGCGAGGGCTTCGAGGTCGAGTTCGATTTCGCGGCCGAGGTTGAGCCACTCGGGGAGGTAGCCGCCGTTCTGGAGCATCTTGTAGCCGAGCCAGTTATCGCCGGCGGCGGCCTGGGCTTCGCGGGAGAATGCGAGAGGTTTGCCTTCGCCGGGCAGGTTCTTGAACGCGCCGGCGGTCATTGCTTCCTGGATAGCGCCTTCGATGGTTTTTTCAAGGCTCATGCTGGGGAGAGTTTAGCAGAGGTGACCGCCGAGAACGCGAAGAGCCGCAGAGGAACGAAGGAACAGAGGGAGGAGAAGGTGAGAGGGTGAGAACGAAAGATGGATGACACGAAGGGCACGAAGGACGCGAAGTTTTCGGATTCCCTTGTGTGCTTTGCGCCCTGTGTATTGGACTCGTGATTACTTGCGGCGCTGGGCGATTGCGCAGACTGTGCTGCTGCCGATGGCTCCCTGCTCGTCGTACATGGTGCATTCGCCGACGGCGATGCCGTTCGCCGAGTGGTGCGAAGAGACTTCGAAGCCGACCCAGTCTCCGGCGGGATAGCGGTGCAGGTAGAGGGTGATATCAGCGTTGATGAATTCGAGGCCGTTGCTGCCCCAGTTGGCGGCGGGGTTGGCCCAGTCGGCGGCGGAGGCGGCGCGGACGAACGGGGTGAGCGGGACGCCTTCGACAAGCTCTCGTGTTTCGCGGAGCCAGGCCCTGCCCTGGACGACGTTCCTGGGGTCGCGCGGAGTCATCGCGCGGGTCTCCCACATGGGGGTCCAGTTCGTGTTCGTCACACCGGGTGGGACGGCCTGGGGTGGGACGCTGTCGGGGTGGGGTGCATCCCAGTCAGGTGGGCTCCAGACGGTGCCGGTCGGGTTCTCGGTGCGCTTGAGGAGCACAGCGGTGCCTCGCGCGAAGGAGGTGCCTTCGGAGAGGTACTCCAGCTCGACGACGCGGATGCGGTTGCCATCGCGAATGTACTTGCTGGCGATTTCGCAGGGGGCCAGCGTGGGGAGGCGGTAGAGGTCGATCGTGAGGCGGGCAACGTGGAAATCGTCGCCGGCGTACTTCGTCTCGATTTCGTGGCCGAAGAGGCCGGCGAGTACGCGCGCATGGAGGGAGTTCGGGTCCCACGGGCCAGCGGAGACGCGGTTGATGATGTAACGGCCGGGACCACCGGCACGGGTGAATGATTCAGGAGACGCCATTGGTTTACTCTCGCGGCAGACAGAGAACCGGGGCCTGGCGGCCCCGGAAAGTTGTGCGAATTCGATGGACCTCGCGCCTAGTCGGCGGAGGGAAGGACCTTGGGCTGGAGGAGCTCCATCGGGCGTCCATCGACGTTGAGAGCGCAGGGGCCCGGCTTCACGACGAGGACTTCCACACCAGTCTCTTCATCCTTGTAGCGCTTGCCGAGCTGTACGGCCTCCATGCCGGAGGTATCGACGGTAACGGAGGCGTCTTCGGCGCCGCGCATTTGCATTGCGGCATCGCCGCAGCGGAGTTCGCCGGCACCCCCTTTGGTAACGATAAATTCGGCAACGCCGCCGGGAACGACGTAACGCTTGCCTGTTTGTGCTGCAGCCATCCCAAACCTCAATGTTCAAGTTGTTACCGGCCCGCCGCCGGAAGTGATGTATGCCGGATGCTACTGACGCCAGATTCGATGGTCAACAAAACGAGGCCTTGCGGCCCCGTTTCTGAAAGGTCTCCAAGCCCGCGATTTACTCGACGAAGAAGGTCGCGTGCATGGGCGGGTGGTAGTCGCAGGTGATGGCGAATTCACCGGCGGTGTTGAAGGTGAGCGTGCGGGAGCTGCCCTCGGTGAGGTCGCCGTCGTCCTTCTCGCCGTTCACCGTAACGGTATGCAGACCGACGACCGAATCGAAGACGACCGAGGTGCCCTTGGCGATGAGGACGACGCCCTTGTTGGCGGGCTGGGCCGCGCCATCGGCGGTAACGGTGAAGTCGTTCGCGTGCGCATCGACCTTCACGGTCGTGGAGGCTGTGGGCGGCTTGGTGACAGGTGCGGCCGGGCTAATGATGTCCTCCAGAACACCCTTCGAGACGGCGTACTGGACGCAGGCCGTGCCGGGGTTCTTAGCATCCGGCGGGGAGGTGCCGAAGGCGTCTTCGGGCAGTTCGAGGGCGGTGCCGACGGCGAGGATGCTGTTGGCTTCGAGGCCGTTGGCGGTCGCCAGGCTATCGGCGGTGACGTTGCCGTAACCCTTGGCGACATCTTCGAGGTTCTGGCCCTGGACGATGTACTTGTCGATCTTGGGCAACTGCAGGATGACATCGGGCTTGAGCGGGTCCGATGCCTTCTCGTTGTTCTTCGCGGCCAGTTCATCGGCTGTGGTGCCGTGGATCTGAGCGGCAATGGCCCAGGTGTCGCCCGCCTGGACGATGTACTCGGCATCGACGGGCAGCTTGAGCTCGGTGCCCGCCGCCACAACGTCCTCTGCGGTCAGTTGGTTTTCGGCGGCAAGGTCATCGACGGTGATGTCGTGCTGCTGGGCGATGGTGCCGAGCGTATCGCCGTCCTGGACGATGACGACCTGCTTCGGGAGGGCGAGGCGCTTCTCAAACGGGATCTCGTCGTCCGCTGCGAGGCTGCCGAGGAGGTCCTTGTTCAGATTGGTGAGTTCCGAGGCCGAGATGCTGTGGCGCTTGGCGAGGGCATCGATGGTGTCCCCGGACTGGACGGTGTAGGTCGCGCCTTCGGGGAGCTTCAGTTCGGCGCCGGGGAAGAGGCCGGTGATGTCCTTGCCTTCATCGGTCAAGAGCTGGAAGGTGGCGACGCCGCGCTTCTCGGTCAGCTTGTAGTTGAGCCCGTTAAGGTCGGCGAGGATGACGGCGCCGACGTACTGGGCTTCGGCGATCTTTGTGATGGTCTCGTTCGTCTTATAGACGGTGTAGGTGTAGCCCTTGAAGTCTTTTCCGCCAGGAATCTGGAGCTCGGTGCCCTTCTTGATCAGTCCTTCGATGGGAAGGTTGTTGAGGGCCGCGAGTTCCTTCGGGCCGATGCCGTGGGACTTTGCGATGGTTTCGAGGGTATCGCCGCCGACGAGGGCGGTGACTTCGCCGTTGAGGTTATGGGCGAAGTTAACGGCCTCTTCCCACCAGTGGGAGGTGGCATCGCCCTGATCCGAAACGTCGATGGGGGAGGTCAGGAAGTCGACGAGGTGCTGGATCTGAATTGCATTCAGCGAACCACCGTTCGTGTTCAGCCAGGCAGGCATGAGCGTTCCGGCGCGGCCGCAGCTCAGGGTGCGGGTGATGAGGGCGCGGTTCGCGGCGAGCTTGAGCGGGTCCTGGTCCTGGAACTGCGAGTCGGGGTTGTTCAGGAGCTGAGGGCCGACGCCGCCCTGGCCCATGTTGCCGTGGCAGGTGCGGCAGTTGTTCGCGAAGAGAAGGGCGCCGCGTTCGAGCGACTGGTCACGGGTCCAATCGGCCTGGTCCGGGGCGCGAACGGGGAGTTCGATCGCCGAGTAGGCGGCGCAGCCGCCGACGAAGATGAACATCAGGGCGACGATAAGGACGATTTGTTTCTGGGTGTTCAATCGTTCCTCCGTCTAGCCGTTGTACGGGACCGCGCGAAGCGGGTTATCGGGCGTTCCGCGCGTGATTGCGCCGGTGTTGACCTGGATCGAGCCATCGCCGTTGACGGTGAGGGCCATGGTGTCCATTGGGCGAGGGGCCGGGCCGAAGACGCGGACACCAGCGCGCGAATAGGTAGAGCCGTGGCAGGGACACCGGAACCAGCCGATGATGCCGGGGAAGTTCACGGTGGCGCCGTTGAAGGCCGGGTTCCACGGCACGCTGCAACCGAGGTGCGGGCACTTCCAGTAGAGCGCCATGAGGCCACCGGTACCGCCAACGCCGAGGACATCGCCCTGGGGGCCATCGAGGTTGCTCAGCCAGAACTTGCCTTCGCTGATGCGGACAGGGTCGGCGCCGGGGGAAGGGATACGGCCGGCACTGACGATGACGACACCGCCGAAGCCTTTCGGTTTGCGCAGGTTGAAGAAGCCGAGGAAGCCGGCGGCCATGGAACCGACGAAGAGCGAAAGCCCGGCGAACGCGCTAACGCGGAGGAAGGAGCGGCGAGCCAGTTTTCGGGATTCGATCTGGCGGGCGCGTTCGATGCGCCCGGTCGCGCGCGGAGCGGATTGTTCAGCAGCCATTTAGTGCCCAGCCTCCTGGCCCGGGATACCTTCACTCACCTTGAGTTCCCACGGGAAGACGAGTTCCTGGCCCTGGCCGCGGAAGGCGGTACCGACGAGCGTGAGAACACCGTAGGCCGTGACGAACCCGCTGAAGAGAGCCAGCAGGGCATCGCGGCGGGTGACGACCCAGCCCATTCGCCAGAGCGTGTAGATCAGGAGGCAGGGAAGGCCGAGGAGGACGGCGATTGGAATCGCCTGTTCCACCAGCCACCCGGGGAAATCGAGGTGCTGGAAGGTGGTAGGGCCGCCGGAACCTCCACCATCGAGAATCTTGAGGTTGAACGGCAGGTAGGTGATGTCTTTCGACCAGTCCGGCCACGGTAACTGCGACTGCATGGAGCGGACGTTTTCGAGGAAGCGCATGGAATCGCCGCCGGAAAGCCCGAACCAGTCATTGAGGAAGAATGCAACTTTACCGGAGTCCCAGAGGATGAGGGCCCAGGTGCCAACGAAGCCAACGATGCCGGCGACGATGGTGATGCGGACAGCGCCTTCGGTGCGGAACCAGGCACCCTGGCCCTCGGTGTCGCGGTCGAAGTAGGGGAAGGCGCCGAGGATGATGAGCCAGACGGTAGGGATGATGATGCCGGCCATTGCGGCATTCATGTGAAGGAGCAGTTCCTGGAGGTTGAGGAGGTACCAGGGGGCCTTCGACGGGTTCGGCGTGACGTCGGCGTTCGCCTGGTCCAGGAGGGGGGCGTTGATCACGACGGAGAGGATGAAGAGCGTGACCGTAAAGAGCATCGCCGAGATGAATTCGACGAAGACCAGGTCCGGCCAGACGAGGACTTCCTCGTCTCGGGCGCGTGCCTGTGGGCGGGCGACGGGCCGGGCTACGACTGCGGTTGCCATGCTTTCCCCTCTTTAGTTACCGAACTGGACCAATTTGCTCGCTGATTAGAGCGGGCGGGCGAGGCCACCATCCCGGCGAATTCGCCAGAAGTGGACAGCCATGAAAATCGCAGCAAGCAACGGCAAGCCGATGACATGGAGCGTGTAGAAACGAATCAGCGAGTCGGGGCCGACTTCGAAGCCACCGAGGAGCCAGAAGCGAGTCTTCGGGCCAAGGACGGGGGCGGAACCGGCGATGTTGGTGCCGACGGTGATGGCCCAGAAGGCCAGCTGGTCCCAGGGCAGCAGGTAGCCGGTGAAGCTGAGGAGGAAGGTGAGGACGAGGAGGATAACCCCGACCACCCAGTTGAATTCTCGCGGCGGTTTATAAGCGCCGGTATAGAAGACACGCATCATGTGGAGGAACACGAGGATGACCATGGCGTGGGCCATCCAGCGGTGCATGTTCCTCATTAGCTGTCCGAACTGGACGGTGGTGGTGATGTTCTGGATATCGAGGTACGCCCGTTCAACGCTGGGGACGTAATAGAACATCAGCAAGATTCCTGTGACCGTCAGGCCGAGGAACATGAAAAACGACAGGCCGCCAAGGCAGTAGGTGTGGGTGATCTTGACGTGGGTGCGGTGGATTCGGGTTGGGTGGAGGTGGAGGAACACATTCGTCGCGACGACCAGCATCTGGTTACGCGGGGTGTTCGGGTAGCCGGTCCGGAAGATGGACTTCCACACATAGTTGTGGAACATCTTGTCGTAGATCTTGTCGGCGATAGTGGGTTTTGTGGGAGATTCAACGGCCATCGATGTTACCTCTGCCACCAGTGGCCGAAGGCGACCAGGATGCCAAGCGTGGCGATGATGGTGATTCCCACAAAAACGAGTTCGAGCGTCTCTGCGAAGTCATGCGGGAGATTCGCGAAATCCAACCGGTCAGCCTCCCCCCTGGCGGGTCCCGGGGCGCGAAGCGGCCCGGGCTACTTTGTGAATCATGTAGCAAAGCGAGTTATACCATCGGCCTAAAGGGGGATCAAACCTCGACAGGCGCTTATTAACGCTGGCGCGTTTAGATTCGGGGGAGCCCGAAAAACGGTAGGCGGACGGCCTAGAGCGCGCGCAGGATGGCTTCGCCGAATTCGGCCGTGCCGGCGTCTCCGCCGAGATCCGGAGTTGCGACGCCTTTGGCGAGTGCGCCGGCGACTGCCCGCTCCATTCCTCTTGCGGCGATCAGCAATGACTCATCGGCGTGTTTGCGGCCCAGCCACTCGAGCAACATCGCCGTGGAAAGGACGAGGGCGCTCGGATTGGCCACGCCCTTTCCCGCGATATCTGGTGCGGCGCCGTGAACAGCCTGGGCCATCGCAGCTGTTTCCGAGGCGTTGATGCTGGGCGCAATGCCAAGCGAACCAGCCAGTTCGCCGGCGAGGTCGGAGAGGATATCGCCGAACATGTTTTCGGTGACGATGACATCGAAATCAGCGGGATGGCGGACGAGGCCGGCTGCCATGGCATCGACATGGAAGTCATCGACGGCAACGTCCGAGTACTGGGGCGCGAGTTGCTTCGCGACTTCGATGAACATGCCGGTGGTCAACGGCAGAACGTTGGCCTTGTGGACGACCGTCAATTTCCTGCGGCGGGTCCGGGCGATTTCGAAGCCAGTGCGAAGGACGCGCTCGACGGAATGGCGGCTAAAGAGGGACATGGACATCGCGATTTCGGGCGACGGCATGAATTCGCCCGAACCGCTGTGCAGGTTGCGGTCGGCGTAGAAGCCCTGGGTGTTTTCGCGGACGACTACTAGGTCGATGTTGGGTGCGAGCGGGTTCGTGCCGGGAAACGCTTTGGCGGGCCGGATATTTGCATAGAGGTCGAAGTGTTTGCGGAGCGTGCCGCTGGGATTCAGCGTGCGGCGGTGCTCCGGTGGGTACGAGGCGTTGTCGTGGGGGCCGAGAACCCAGCCGTCGATGGTGGCGAGGGCCTCGATGGTCCCGGATGGTATCGCCGAGCCTGCCGATTCGATCGCGGCGAGGCCGACCGGGAGAGGGAGCCACTCGACGGATGCGCCGGCCGCCGCCAACGCGGCATCGGCGACGCGAACCGCCACCGGGACGATTTCCGGGCCGATGCCATCACCTTCAAGCCGGCCGAGACGGTAGGAGCGATTCGCCATCCGGGGAGTCTACCCCGGAGATGAACAAAGCTATTTTCCGCAGTCGGCGTGGACGCAGCCACAAATGGCATCGGCGAGGTTGCGATTCTTCGAGGCATCGGCGCAGCTCTGGCTGCAGAACTTCACGCCTGCCTCGACGTAGGTTGCCTCGGGGCAGGTGCAGGCGGTATGAGCGCACTTTTCCATCGTGACGGTCTCCTTCTGTGGTTGGCAGCCGCCGCTCACGGCCTCTGGAAACGTATCCGAGGGAGCCTCACAGACGCCTCAACAGGTTCGCATGGGGATTGCGGTGTCGTGACAAAGTGGAAACTGGAAGGCCACTAGTCCAGGTCTGCAACGACGAGGCGGTAGCCGATATCGAGATCGTCGAGGCCCATGAGCGAACCGTAACGCTGCTGCCAGGCGCCGGACTGGAGGTCTTCGAGGAGGGTTTCGAGACCCGCGCGGACGACGTGCTGATCGAGCTTCGAGAGGGTAGAGATCCCCGCACGGACGAGGGGGTCGAGATACATCTGGGGGCGGCGCCAGTAAGCGCCAAGGAATCCGTCCTGGCAGTCGTGGGGTACCGGGACGGGGGTGACATCGTTTGTGTTGAGCACCTCGCGGAGATGCGCGACCGGTACGGCGATGTGCTGGTCCGCGTCGTTGATGGCGGGGATGTAGTCACAGAGCCAGAAGTCCTGGGAGACGTCGAAGTCCCAGGTGAAGATGACGATCTTGCGGGCGACACGGCGAATTTCGGCCAGGCCGGCATCGAAATCGGGCCAGTGGTGGATGGTGAGCGAGCAGAGCGCGACATCAACCGACTTATCCGGCAGGGGGATGCGTTCGGCGGTGGTCACGGCGGCGGGGGCGAGGCCGGCGGGTCGCTGGGCGATCATGACCATCGACGGTTCGACGGCGAGGAGGGTCTGGGGCGGTTCGTAGGAACCGGCCCCTGCGCCGACGTTCACGACGGATTTCGCATCACCGATGGCGGCCCAGATGCGGTCGCGAATGCGCGGATCGGGCTGGCGGGTGCGCGCATAGGTGGCGCCAATGGAGTCGTAGATCGGCGCGGACTGGCCGAGCGAGGCGTTGACGCCCTCCGGGGAGAGGCCGACAGCGCCGGAGACCTGGCGAAGGGAAAGGCCGGCATCGACGGCTGAACGGATGACCTCATTGCGGAGGGCGCGGGCACGACTCACCTGTTCGGCAGCCGCGGCCATGACGGTTTCGGCCTCGCGGAGGCGTTCGAGGTGCGTTTCGAGGACGGCGTCTTTCGCGCGGTCGTGGCGGGTTTTGGCCATGGGCGGATGGTGAGGCCGAAGGGCGGTTAGTGTCAATGCTTTGGACAGTAGCGGCCCGCGTCGCTCATCGGAAGCGCGCCCGCCGCAGGTAGAGCCAGAATCCAACCAGCGCGACAAACACTCCGATTAATCCTGCGAGAAAAGGATCGATGTTCCACCCCGACGCCAACCCACCCGCAACCAAAATGCTGACCGCGGCCAAAACCGTGGCTTGGGGAAGCCCCGCTTTGAGATCCGTCCATGTGGTAAACACCTCAGGCTCGGTGTTTGTCGCGCGAGTTCGCCACCGGTAACGACTGACAGCCAGAGCGACTCCGTACGAGAAGGGCGCCACCGCCACCCAACTCACCATCAACAATCCCAGGCCGCTCTCAGAGGGGCGGAACGCCATGAACCCCAACGGCACTAGGTCGATCGCAGCGATTGTGCCGAATACGCGAATGCGAAAGAGAGCATCCGGCAACAACCGGTTCCGAGTACGAACGACAAATAGTGCCTGGCCCCATGCGGCCCACGCGCACAAGACGACCGCGAATGCGACAAACACTCACGAACTCCAATTCAACGAGTGCCGTGGATTTCGGGCAGATGATGCAATTAATAGTGACGGCTTGCCAGTTCCGGCTCCGGCCGGAAACAGTAACTGGCCGAACAGGACTGTCCGCCTGGTGCGGTTAGAATGCGCCGATGCCTGAATTCACGCGCGACGGGTTCACCACGTATTACGAAGAAGCGGGGGACGCCGAGTCGCCGGCGGTGGTGCTGCTTCACGGCTTCACGAGCGACAACCGGATGTGGCTACCGGTAGCGGAACAGCTGGCACAGGACTACCGGGTGATCGCACCCGACATGCGCGGGCACGGGGCGACGACCGCGCCGGCGGAGATGGAGAGCTACACGATCGAGGCGTATGCCGACGACCTGAAGGCGCTCCTTGACCACCTGGAAATCGACATCTGCGCCCTGGCCGGGTGCAGCTTCGGCGGAATGGTGGCGCTGCAATTCGCGGTGACCTGGCCGGAGCGGCTGGCGGCGCTCGTGCTCAGCGATACCTCGGCGGCATTCGAACATCCGGAGTACGACCAGGCGTACCGCGAGCGGGAAGCGCGCATCGGCCGGCAGATGGAGATTGTCGAGACGTACGGCACCGCCGAACTCGGGAAGCGGGCGGCGAAGGACATCACGGACCCGTTCCTGGCCGAGGGTATTCGCAAGCGATTCTCGCGGCTTTCGCGAGAGGGCTACCTGGGGGCGGCAAGCGTGAGGCGTTCGCGGGGGAACCTGCTTCCACAGTTGCGCGATCGGCTGACGATGCCGGTGATGGTCTGCATCGGCGAGGACGACCCGGTGCGGAGCGCTTCCGACGTGATGGTGCGTGAGCTCCCGGAGGCGCGTTACGTGACCTTTCGCGGGACTGGCCACGGCGTACCTTCGCTGCGTCCAGAGGAATATGCGCGCCAGTTGATGCAGTTTTTCGATGACCTGGAAGATTCGAAAGGTGTCGCCGGGAAGCGGACGGTGGGTTAGCGAACGTCTAATTACACTTGCAAATGCCGGACATAGGGTGGTTTTTTCGGTGAACTCCGAGCCGAGGATTCGGTTGGGCGATGGCCTAGAACCGAACCAAGGATGAACGCATGATCCGGCATGAAATGCCCAGTGGCCGACCGGCGCACTACAACACACGCTATAAACACGACCTCAGCCCACGCGAACGAGACGTACTTGCGTTGATTTCGAAAGGCAAAACCAACGGTGAGATTGCCGAGTCACTCGGCCTCGCCTTCGACACTGTGAAGTGGCACGTGAGTACCATCCTGGGGAAGCTCGGAGTGGATTCGCGCGAGGAAGCTTCGCTCTACTGGCACGAGTACAACGCGGTGGGCGCGCGCCTGGTACGCGCCCTCAGCGCGTTTGGCGGATTGCTCTTCGGCAAGCCCGCCGCGATCGCGGCCGCAACCATCGGTGTGGCGGCGGTGGGCGCGGTCTCCGTCGCGGTCTTGCTGAATTCGACCGGGAACAACGATGAGTTGAACACAACCCCGCAAGAAGTGGACGCGGCGGCCGATCTCCCCGCGCCGCCATCGCGCATCAGCGACCCAGTACGTATCTCTTCTGGGCCCGAGCCATCTTCGGACCTGTTCACGACGGATACTTCGGTGTGGTACCAACGGCTTCGCGACGGTCTCTACCGGCAGGACCGGGCGACCGGCACGGTGGAGCAAGTGATGGCCGCTCAATCCAGCTGGACGCATGGGGTGGCGATCGCGAACGGCGTGGTCTGGACGGTGGCGGCTGACGCAAGCGGCGTCCGCGGATTCGACGCGGAAACCGGCGTCCAGCGCTACGCGTACCCGTTCGCGTTCCAAGGTGGACCGTCCGATACCTGGCTGGGGGCCACGGCGGACAAGGTGTTCGTGACTTTGCGAGAGGCAGGCATCTTGTTCCGGATAGATATCGCCACCGGACGCACGGACGGCCTAACGCAGATGACTGCGCCGAAAGGGATGGTGGTCGCCGGCGGGTACCTCTGGGCCGTTGCGAGCCAGAATGACGAGGTTGAGCAGATTGACCTCGAGACCATGGAAATCGTGCGGGCGATACACCTTCCGCTGGAACGGTTTCACAGCAACTGCGGCTCATGCCTCCAGCACGTGTTCGCCTCGGACGATTCGCTCTGGACGGTGAGTAACGCGGACGAGGGCGGACGAACGCTGATGCAGCTGGGCCGCATCGACCTCAAGACTGGAGAGGTCCTCGGGACGTGGCCATTCCCGGGCCAGGCCGCCGGCGGAGTCGGCCTCGATAGCCAAGGCGACGCATGGGTCGCGACACGGCCGGAGGGCGAATCTCATGCGAAGCTTGTGCACATTTCGGCGAGCACCAACCAGGTGGTAGAGACGATCGCGCTCGACCTTGGCCGGTCGCAGTTCGAGTTGCTCACGCCGGCGGCGGTCTACGCCGACGGCGACGACATCGTGGTGTTCTTCGATGAAGGCCTAACGGTGAAGGTGAAGCGGACCCCCTGATTCACCGGAGCCGGACGGAACGACGCAGCGCCCTTGAGTCATCGAGGGCGCTTTGCGTTGCTGGGCGTGGGCACGTGCTGAGGTCCGTTTGCGAAGTAGAAGACGCGAACAGCCGAGTGACTCCGGTGCGCGGACCGTTGGTTAGCGGACGGCTGGCCTGAGCGCAGCGAGCAGCTGATCCCGGGCGTGGATACGCTCGATGAGAGCGGCGTCTTTGAGTTCGAAATCAGCGACGCGCCTGGCCAGTTGTTCCTCGGCGGCGAGCCGGCGGTCGCCCGAATCGCGCCAATCCCGGGCCGCGCGGGTGACCTGCTCCTGGGAGGCGAGCAGGGCGAGCTCGGCTTCGAGGCGGCCGGCTTCGACCTCGCGTTCGCGGGTGAGGAGCGACATTGAGCGGGCGAATTCTGAGGCGCCGACAGAAACAGCGGCATCCATTTCCTTGATGGCCTCGTCCTTCGCGCGGAGCGCGTCCTTGCGGCGGGCGATGACGTCCTTGAGTGCACTCAGGACATCTTTCTCGGCCTGTTCGCGGAGGGCGTCGCTTGCTGTTGCGACGGCCTCGACGCGTGCGGCGAAGGCTTCTTCGGCACGCCCGAGTTCGTCGGCGGCCTTAACGTGCTTCGCCTCTTTCTCATCGGCGGCCTGGGCGGCGGATTCGCGCATAGAGGTGGCGATTTCGAGCTTGCGGTTCTGGAGCCAGTCTTCGCGGCGGACAAAGGTCACGGTGATCTTGCTCTTGGTGGGGGCACCGATCACGAGTTCCTCTTCTTCGGGAGCGGCCGGCTGGATGGTCCAGCCGCGCTTGGTTGCGGCGTCAGCGTCCCACACCAACTGCTTTTCGTTCGCGTAGGTGCCAACGAATGTGGTCTTCGAAGGGTCGTCGTACCAGGCCATCGAAAGCCCTCCGTTGTTCTCGCCCGCGCCGGATTTTACGGTCCGGCAATACTAATACCTACCAGAGGTTGCAAGGGTTGACCAGCCGTGGCAAGTTCCGCAACGCAATGGACGGGAAAGGATTACTGAATTGAAACTCGGCATAAGCGTTGGCTATTCGGGCGCCGATATGCGCCTCCCCATCGAAAAAGTGTTGCAGGCGGAGGCCCTGGGGTATGACTCGGTCTGGACGGCGGAGGCGTACGGATCGGACGCGATTTCGCCGCTGGCGTACATCGCCGCGCTGACGAAGCGGATCCGGCTGGGGACGGGGATCATGCAGCTCGCGGGCCGGGCGCCGGCGATGGCAGCGATGCAGGTAGCGACGGTCGACGCACTTTCGGGCGGCGGCCGGATGATTGCCGGGCTGGGCGTTTCGGGGCCGCAGATTGTCGAGGGGTGGTATGGGCAGCCGTGGGGACGGCCCTATTACCGGCTGAAGGACTACGTCCAGATCATGAAGAAGGTGTTCGCACGGGAAGAACCGGTAACGCACAACGGCAAGGAGTTCCAGCTGCCGTACCACGGGCCGGGCACGCTCGGCATCGGCAAGCCGTTGAAGTCGATCCTGCACACGAACCCCAACATTCCCGTCTGGCTCGGGAGCGGGACGGAAACGAACGTCCGCATGGCCGCAGAGGTCGCTGACGGCATCCTGCCGCTGGGTTTCGTGCCGCAGACGGCGAGCATGTACAAGGGCTGGATCGAGGAAGGGTTCAAGCGGGCCGGGAACGGCAAGAGCTGGAAAGACTTCGAGATGCAGTCGAGTGTCACGGTAATCGTCACCGACGACCTGCGGGATGCGTTCCGGCAGATGAAGCCGCGGATCGCGCTCTATGTGGGTGGCATGGGGCACCAGGACAAGAACTTCCACAACGACATGATGGTGCGGCGCGGGTATGGCGATGCCGCGAAAGCGATCCAGGAGCTCTACCTGGCGCATCGCAAGGGCGAGGCCATGGAAGCCGTGCCGGACGAGTTCTGTGATGACGGTGCGCTGGTCGGGCCGCCGGCGCGTATTCGCGAACGCTTCAAGGCATGGGAAGACAGCGGCCTCACGGGGATCACGGTGGCGGGCGACCAGGCGGCCATCGAGCTGATGGCGGAGATCACGGGAGCGAACAAGGGCAACCGGGAGTAGGTTTCGCCACGGAGGGTCCATGGACGAAACGGCAGTCCACGGAAATGTCGCGCCCGGCTTCGAACGTGTGCTCGCGTCTTTTGCGCGAGGCTTCGAGCGCGACGAGCTTGGCGGAGCCGTGTGTGCCTATGTAGATGGCCGGAAGGTAGTAGACCTGTGGGGAGGATGGGCCGACGCTGCACGCACCCGTCCATGGTCCCGCGACACGATTGCCTGCACGATGTCGGCGACCAAGGGCATGACCGCCACATGCGCCCATCGGCTGGTCGAGCGTGGACTGTTGGAGCTGAACCAGCCAGTGGCGACGTATTGGCCTGAGTTCGCAGCCGCCGGAAAAGGGGCAATCACCGTCAGGATGGTGCTGAGCCACCAGGCCGGCCTCACGCGCCTGAGCGTCCCGGTAGCGCCGGAGAAACGGCTGGATTGGGCGACAATGACCGATGCCCTGGCGCGGTCCGAGCCGTGCTGGCCGCCGGGCACTCGCTGCGAGTACCACGGCGGCACGTTCGGGTACCTGGTGGGTGAAATGATCCGGCGAACGGATGGGCGGTCGCTGGAGATGTTCTTCCGTGAGGAAATCGCCGAGCCTCTTAAAGCCGATTTCCTGATGGCCGTCGGCCCCGAAGACAAGCATCGTTGCGCCGAGATCGTCGGGCCGGCAGACATGGTAGGCGCCTCCAACACGGGCGCGTTTCGAGCAGCGGGGGAAGGTTCTGCCACCGGCCACGGCACCGCGGAAGGCCTCGCGCGAGTGTATGCGGCGCTGGCACGGGGAGGCGAACTGGACGGGGTTCAGCTGCTTCGCCAGGAGACCATCGAGGCCGCAACGGAGGAACAGCCGCTAGCGCATGGAGAAGGCACGGCGGATGTGTTCGGCCTGGGCTACCAGTTGCTGGCGAAGATCTATCCAGGCCTGGGCCCTCGATCCTTTGGACATACCGGAATGGGCGGGTTCATCGGGTTAGCGGACCCGGACCGACGACTCGGCTTCGGGTTCGTGATGAACCGGCTGGGCAGCAACGGCGCCGCCCACCTGCTGGCAGCGGTCTATGGATCGCTGGCGGAGCAAGGCATATTGGACCGGTCGACACGCCGGTAAACGCCCTGGGGATCCGGCGGATCATGTTCGCGGTCGATGACCTTCAGGCCGGCCTCGCGCGGATACAGAAGCTCGGAGCAGAGGGCATCGGGCGGATGGAGTACGAGGATTCGAACAGGCTTGCCTACGTTCGCGGGCCAGAGGGAATCATCGTCGGGCTGGGGGAGCAGGTGAGGTAAGGGCAGTCCGCGGGGAGTGTCAGCCCAGCGCGCCGGTGGGCCAGCGAACGAGCAGGAGGTCCAGGAGGGCGTAGGTCGAGAGGAGGATGGTGGCGCTGGCGGCGAACCAGAGGACCTTGCGGCGCGCGGTGTCGCGGCGGCTGCTGAAATCCCAGAGCCAGGTGAACAGCCTGATGTATTCGACCGCGATTAGGGCGGCGAAGCCAATGACAGCCAGGCCGATGACGCGGTCGCGCATGCCTTCGATGCCGATGGAGGCGAACTTCTTGGTGACGACGCTCTCCAGCTGGTGGCCGCCCGGGGCCCAGGGGTCCATGCCGAGGAAGCCATCGGTGCCGAGCATCCAGCGGCCCGCATCGCCGGCCCAGATCGCTCCGACCACGGCGAAGGCCGCCAGCCCGCCGAGAATGACGAGCATGTGGCGGGTGACTTTCGCACGGCGGTTGCGGATGCCGATTTCGACCTGGGAGGCGATGGCCGTTTCGAGGGCTTGCAGGTTTTTCGTACCGATGTCGCGTTGTTCGGGGCTGATTGGGCCGGAGGCCAGGCGGGAATCGGTGACGGCGTGGACGACGCGGGCCATGACCTCCGGGTGGTTGCCCCAGTAGCCGCTGTGGTCGGCCCAGGGGCTATCGGTGTTGGCTACGCGGAGGCCGACGAATGGCGGGCGCGCTGGAAGCGGCGGTGCGCCGGGGGCCGGTGAAGGTTCCGGCGGCAGGGAATTGGCTTCGGGATCGGCGCCGAGGAGGTCGGCGGCGAGGTCCACCGGGGTGGGGCCCTGGGGCACGGGGTCGTAGCGAGCGTAGAAGTTCAGCCAGTTGATCTTGTCGAGCGGCTTCTCCCAGAGGCCGGTATCGGAGGCCGTTTCGCCGAAGCGGACGTTCCAGGCGAGGTTGAGGCCGCTGCCGGCGGTCACCCAGTTCACGTAGGCAGGGCGGCTGAGGGTGGCCGGGAGGCTCTCAGTGCGGAACTGGTCGAAGTCGACGCTCTTCAGGGCAGCCATCGAAACGACACACCCTCCGGAGTGAGCGACGACGGTGACGGTTTCGAAACCGGTGAAGTCGAGGTCATCGCGCTTGCGGGCGAGGAGGCCCTGCTTCGAGAGCATGTTCCAGAGGCCAGCGTTGACCTCGTTCGCCGCCGCGGCGAGAGCCACCTGGCGGGTGGTCATCGCCTCCTGGTCGCCGAGCGTGAAGACGATGATTCGAATCATGGCGCGGACAATCTTGTTGGCGAATTCGGGGAAAAGGAGGCTGACCGGGAGGACGAGCACGAGGTAGACCACGCCGATGACGAGGATGCCGACGAATCCGACGGCGATGAACAGCGCGGTGAGAACGAACCAGATGATTGCGTCGAGGATGGACTTCAGGCGGCCGGCCTCGGGTTGGCGCCAGACGCCCTGGTCGGTTTCGGGCAGGTGGGTGTGGGCCTGGCGGTCGAACGGGCGGCCGATGCGCTCGGAGGGCCACTTCGCCAGGCGGGCCGGATCGAAGAAGGCGAGCAGGCCGCGGCCGAACTGCTGAACACAGGCCGACCAGAGCAGGGCGAGCCCGGCGAGGACCGCCCAGAGGTAGATGCGTCCGGGGTTGCTGGGTTCGAAGGTGCGTGTCCACCAGGCCTCGCGGATGTGCCATTCCTCATCGGGGCGGGTGGTGTCCGGGTTCCTAATGTGGATGGTCGCCCAGCTGGTGTCGGAGGTATCGCTGCGGTTGCGGGCGGTGAGCTCGACCTTGCTGTGGGCGAATTCGGGGATTTGGCCGAGGTAGTTCGCGAGTTGTTCGACGAAGCCGCTGATGTAAGAGCCCTTGGAGTGTTCGCCAACACCATGGACGACGACGATGCCGCGGTAGATCTTGGCCATCGGGGGCTCCGTCAAGGGTTCGCGAAAGCCTGTGATGGTATTGGGGGTATGTCAAGGAGGGGTGTTTTGGCGCCCTCCCCCAATTTTGGGGTGGACCCACGGCGTCGTCAGCCCGAATTCTCGGTTGGCCGACGTTAGCCCGGCCGCGAACGGCCCACACACCAGATAGTCCCGAATGTGGCCGAAACGAGCAGCAGGCCCCACGCGATAGGCCGCAAGGCGCCGTGGTTGGATCCTGCGCTGGCTACGTTTCCGGTTGCCGGTGGAGCGGGACTTGTGAGCGGGGGCAGTAGAAACGAACCCACGTCACGAAGATAGAACGTCGGTGGTTCCCCGCAGGGCTGTCCGGCGCCGACAACGCCGGAACCATTCACAGCGAGCGCGGCGGCGCGAACCTGGTAGCCGGACATCCATCTAGCAAGCACGATGACGTGCGTAGCGCCCTTGTACGCCATCCAGGAATCGGACACGGGCGCGACCTGAAACACGGCGTAGACCTGGTAACCGAAGAAATCGCTCAAGAACGCGTTGAGGCCTTCAAGGATCGGCACCGACTCGGGCGCGGAAACCAGCCCGTCGCCATTACCACAGGTTACTCGCGGAATCGCATCGACCAACGACCCATCGCTTGGCGCCGGAAACTTGCGGAATTGAAGCACGGCAGCGAAGGCTGCCTCGTCGCCTGAGGCGAGGATGTCAAGGATGCGGTCCACAGCCGGTTCGCCCGTACGCGTTGATGGTGGATATCCAACCACCGTTCCGGGATTAGACGCCGAGACCTCCACCACCGGAGCGGACGCGAACTGCGAGGAGAGCCAGCCCGGTTCGAAGGCGGCGATGCGCATCTTCGTCTGGTCAGATGCCGGCGGAAGGGTGACCTCAACTGAAAACCGGCCGTCGAGGTTCGTCTCGATCTGGGTGGACACCCGAATGTCTAATCCGGATGGCGGAGCGGAACCAGCAGGAATCTCCTGGAGTTGGACTCGGGCGCCGGCAGCAAAACCACGGCCGGTAATAAACCATGTGTCAGCGGCTGGTGCGGGAATCGCGGCAAGCGAAAGCCCTTCCATGTCTTTGGGAAGCGTGGGGATGCAACCGGCGAGCGCGCTGCTTTGGATGGGGTCACCGAGCGTGGCGCCTACGTGGTAGCAAGGACGGTCAGGGATGGAAAAAGGGGCGGGATCGACGAACTCGAAGGTGCCGTCGGCAAGACGGGCGGACGCGGGGACGTTTGCGTACGGTTCCGTAACCTGGAACGCGACATCCCACGGCGTTCGCCGCCAGACCTCGTAGTTGGCGTCGGGATTCGTGCTGGCCTCCCAACGGACAACGACCTGGATTTCGCCGCCGGCACCTTCGCGCAATTCGACGCGCGCGTTGCTCGGGGTGCCGGGGTCGGCGGCGTTCACGAGCGAGGGCATCACAATTCCGGCAAGCCCGGCGACAAGAATGACGATCGCGAAACGCATTTACATACCCCGAGTATTGTAACGACTGCCGTCCACCCGCGATTCGGGCGGGTAAGGGACGTAGCATCGAGGGTTTGTGTCCAGAGAGGGCCGGCAGGTGGAAGCGGCGAGACGGTCGGCCCAGGGGGAGGCTTCGAAGGTGGGGCGACCTTCGTGCCTCCCTTACGGTCGGATCTATGAGATGCTCGGGAGACGCCGGGCGAGGGTGGGGTGACCCATGGGTCGTTATTCGCGGCGGCCGAAGCGCACGCTGGCGATTTCCCATGGGCGGAGGGGGAAGCGCCAGTCGCCCTGGGTGGTGTCGATGTTGTGGGTGTGTTCTTCCATGAGGTCGACGAGGCCAGCGCCGGGGACGGCCGAGGGGACGAAGACGGCGGCTTCGGTTTCGGTTCCGGACGCGCTGTAGGCGCGGATGATCGGTGCGCCGTCGACGTCGCTGCGTGTGAAGGCCGTGGGGACGACGCCGGGGCTGACCTTCGCGAGCGGGACGTCGCCGCCGAGCGAGCCTTCGTGTTCGTTCGTCGCCCAGGCGATGGGCGGGAAGGCGAAGCTGTGGGCCATGGCCTGGACGTTGTTTTCGCGCCAGCCGCCGCGGTAGGTGGTGAGAGAGAATTCGAAGGTGTGCGTGCCCTGCATCTGGCTGTCTTCGGTGGAGATGGTGGGGCCCGCGCCGCCGCGGCGAGAGACGAGGTCCGGGCGAGAGAGCCAGCCGACGCAACGGAGGAGCGTGAGGGCGTAGGCCTGGCGTCCTCTCTTGTCATTCACGACTTCGCCTTCCTGGAGGCCCTTGTTGAAGACAGCGAGACCCATGCCATCGGCTTCGATGGCGGCGAACGTCTTCTGGGGGAAGGTGGTTGGCGGCTGTTCGGGGCTGACGCCGTTCCACGGGGGAGGGGTGAGGGAACGTTCGGCGACGTGGAACTGGTTTTCGGTGATGGCTGTTTCGGTGGCGAAAGGCAGCGGGAAGAGGGCACGAATGCGGTGGTCGCGGGCGTTGTTGTCGAGCGTCACACGGAAGTCGACGCGGTTGAGGCCGCGGTAGAGGGTGACGGTGGTGACCAGCGGGAGCAGGGTGTGGTCGCGTTTCGTGCGGCCGGTGCGCTTGCTGTTCAGTTCGTACGGGACTTCGTAGACGCTGGCAAAGCGGAGCGAGGACAAGACTGCGTTCTCTTCGACGGCGAGCAAGTCGACAGAGATGGGGACAGACACGCCATCCGGGAGGATGTCGGCGTTGTATTCGTCGCCGCGATCGCCTTCGGAGACGAATGCGCAGGCGTTCTTGAGGTCGATACCGTTCTGCCAGTCGCGGATGCGGAGGCGGCCCTTCTTGTCGAGCCAGATTTCGTAGTGCTCGTTGGCGATGGCCCTCACCCCCTGCCCCTCTCCCGACTCCTGCGTCGCGGGAGAGGGGAGTTCTTCGGTGGATGGCGCGAGTAGCTGAACGCCGACGGTGTCGGTGGGGGGGAGGACGGCGGTGATTTCGGCGCGGGCGGATTTCTGGACGGTGATCTCAGCGGTGTCGGCGAGGTTGTTTGTGGCGATCTGGCGGACTTCGTGTCGGATGGTTTCTTCATCGACGACGGTGAGGTCGGGGCCGACGGTGGTGGTGACCTTGAGGTGGCGCCCTTCGAGTTCCCACTCCATGGATTCGATGTTCTGCTCGTCGTAGCGCTGCTCGCGAAGGAAATCCAGGTGGCGGAGCGCCGCCCAGGGGGTTAGGTCCGATTGGTGGACAAGGATTTCAGCGTGTATCTCGGATTCGACGGCGAAGGGCACCTTTGAGCCGTCCGGTAGCTGGAGGCTGTTGGAGGTTGCCCAATCGATGGGCACATCCGCCCGCAACACGGTGGCGGCGTTGGCGACCGGGCGGAGGACGGCGAGGCCACCGGGTGCGGGGACGGCCGTGCGCCCAGCGATGTGCCACATCGATTCCTTCGCGACCTGGCGGGCCAGCTGCTCGGCGCGGTCGAAGCGGGGGAACATTTCGACGTGCGTCTGATCGACGCTGCAGCCGCAGATTGAATCGTGCGGGGAGTTTTCGAGGAGGGTGCGCCAGGCGTGGCGGAGGGCGGGCGTACCGTCGGGGCCGTGGTGCATGTAGCTCAGGAGTTCGAGCGGCTCGGCGTATTTTTCGAGCCAGGTGGAGACTTCGAAGTCGCGCTGCTTGATGTTCATACGCGCGGAGAGGACGCCGACGAGGACGTTCGAGCGGTCGGGTGAACGCATCTCGCCCTGGTGGACGACTTCGTCGACGCCGGCGGCGAGGACGGCCTTTTCGTATTCCTCGAGGGTCGCGAGCTTGAAGTCGTAGCCGCGGTTTGCGGCGGCGGAGAGTGCGGCGGGGACGTGCTTCTCCATGCGGGAGTGGTCGGTGCCGTTCATGAGGACGGCGGGGAGGCCTTCGGCAAGGTCGCGTTCCTGTCGGCGGACGCGCTCGAGGAGGTCATCGGGTTCGTTCGGGAGGCGCCAGCCGCTGCTGTAACTGTTGCGGAGGTAGAGCACCGGCAGGCGGGTGCCATCGGGGGCCTCCCACCAGAAGCTCCACCCGGGGATGGCATCGGAGACGCCGCGCCAGAGGCAGGCGCTGGTGAGCTGGAGCTGCTTCATGATCTGGGGCATCTGGGCGATGTGGCCGAACTGGTCGGCGCAATGGCCGACGCGAAGCGAGCCGCCAAGGCGTTCGGCGAAGCGGATGCCTTTCTGGAAGCTGCGGATGTGCGATTCGCCGCTCGGGAGGAATTCATCGGGCTGCACCCACCACGGTCCGATGACGATGCGGCCAGCCTGGATGAGGGCGCGCAGGCGGCCTTCGTTTTCGGGGCGGAGCTGGAGGTAGTCCTCGATGACGATGGACTGCCCATCGAGGTTGAAGCAGCGGTACTCGCGATGGGCCTCCATGTAGTCGAGGAGCTCGTCGATCATCTGGACGAGGCGCCAGCGGAACAGCTCGTGCGGCTGATACCACTCGCGATCCCAGTGGCAGTGTGGTACGACGTAGACGGTGCGACTCAACGCGGGGCTCCTCCTGAGGCCACGCATTGTGCCACCCAACGTGAGCGGACGCTTGTGCTTCCGGTGATACGGCGAGCGGGAGCGTGTGACTCTGCGGTCGCGTAACGCTTGCGGCGCCCCGGCGCTGAGCACACGCGCTTGTTTCGGCGGCGGGTAGAGAAGCAATCGCTATCGTTGGGGTTCCTGCCTATACTTTGCAGGCCGGGCGACCGGCTCCTGGAGGTTTAGATGAAGAAGTTCCTGGGCATGTTTGCCCTGCTGGGCGCGATCGCGGGCGCGGTGATGTTCTGGCGTAAGCGCCAGGATGATGACGAGTTCCTGGACGAAGAACTCGAATAACGGGGATGGGAACTGCCCAGCCCAGCCTTCCCGATTAATTGATAAGTACAGCTAGCCATATCTCGCTCATTGAGTTCGGTGGCGGTAGCATTGCAATGTGCCTATCGAAATCACCTACCTTGGACGCAATTGCTTTCGGCTGAAGGGCCGTGAGGGCTGTGTAATTACCGACCCGTGCCCGCCGGATAGCGGGTTCGCGATCGGGAAGCAGACTGCTGAGGTGGTGACCATCTCGCGGCGGGACGATCCGGGCTATGCGTGGGCGGACGGCATCGGCGGCGATCCCATGGTGTTCGATGCGCCGGGCGAATACGAAGTTGGCGGCATACTGATCACGGGCGTGGCGACAAAGAGCGTTGATGGCACGCGGAACGTGATGTTCATCAGTGAAATCGATGGGATCCGGGTGGGTCACCTGGGGCTGGCGGGGAGCGCGAGCCTGGACGACCTGAAAGATGTGGACATCCTCCTGCTACCGGTCGGCGGTTCGAACGCGCTTTCGCCGAACCTTGCGGCCGACCTGATGACAAAGATCGAGCCGCGCATCGCGATCCCAATGAACTACAAGACGGGTGGCGAAAAACTGCCACTGGAGCCGCTTGCGACCTTCCTGAAGGAAACGGGCGCGAAGCCGGAGCCGCAGGCGAAGATCACAGTCAGCCGGAGTGGCTTGCCCGCGGACCTGACGGTGATGGTGCTCGAACCGAAATAGACTCGGCCGCTTAGTCCTCAATCTCCATGCGCGTAACGAGGCCATCGACGAACCAGTAGGCATGCGTGAGCGTACGGTCATTGAGCACGTTGCCACTCATATCCCGCACAACCTGATGGACTTCGACGGCGGTCGCGCCATCCGCGCGGTCGGTGATGGCGCCCGGCTCCACCAAGGGGTTGATGACGGTCCACTGGTTGAGCCAGTACTCGCGAACTGCCGCCTTGCCGTGGACGCGGGTACCGTTCATGCCGTTCGGCCAGTCGACATGGGCGGCGAGCGCAGCGAGGACGGTCTCGACGTCACGGGCGTTGAATGCGGCATAGAGGGCGCGCAGCGAGGACTCGTGCGACGGCATGAACTGAGGATACGCGACGAGGATCAGGGCGTGCTTGCGGGCTTGAGTGGCGCCCCTTCGGGTGGTGTTGCTGCCGGCGCCAGCTTCACTTCGCCGGACCAGCCGAGGCCCGTGACCTGGCGGTACACGATGGCTGCTACCAGGCCGATGCTGCAGACACTCGCCATCACGACGAGCGCGGTGGTGACGCCGAACGTTTCGGCGAGGACGCCTGTGAGGTAGCCGCCGATCGGGGTCGAGCCGGCAAAGAGCAGGAAGAAGATGCTCATCACACGGCCGCGGAGCTCATCCGGGACGGTGATTTGCAGCGTTGTGTTGATGGTGGTGGAGAAGAGGACGCTGACCACGCCGAGGACCACGAGCATTGCAGCGGTGAGGTAGTAGGCGTGGGAGACGGCGATGCCGACGAACACGACGATGAAGGCGCCCGCTGCCATGAGGACTCCGCGCACTGAAAGACGGCCGACGGCGGCCATGCCGAGAGCCGCGAGCAGAGAACCGGCACCCATGGCGGAGGTGAGGAAGCCGAACTGCTTGGCATCGACCTTGAGGACGAATTCGGCGACGAGGGGGATGAGTACCGTGAAGTTGAAGCCGAAGGTGCCGAAGAAGGCGAGCAGGATGAAAAAGAAGAGGATGCCCGGCGTACGCACCGAATAGGAGATGCCCTGGCGAATCTGGCTGAGGACGTTGCCTTTGGGGGGCCGCTTCGGGACCGTGAAGAACTCGTCCGGGCGCATGATGGCATAGGCGCCGAGGACGGCGATGTAGCTGGCCGCGTTCATCAGGAAGGCAGTCGACATGCCGACGGTGGCGATGGCGACACCGGCGACCGCCGGCCCGGCGATACGGGCCATGTTGAAGATCGAGGAGTTGAGGGCAACGGCGTTCACGACCTGTTCGCGGCCAACGAGCTCGACGCCGAAGGCCTGCCGGACGGGGCCATCGAAGGCGTTGATGGTGCCGAGCATGAGCGCGAGCGCATAGACATGCCATAGCTGGACCGTGCCAGTGAGGACCAGCATTCCGAGCGTGAAGGCCTGAAGCATCGAGAGCGACTGCGTGATGATGAGGACGCGGCGCTTGGGCACGCGGTCGGCGAAGGCGCCACCAAAGAGGGTGAAGATCGTGATTGGGAGGAACTGAAGAGTGGTCACCGTGCCGAGAGCGAGCGGAGAGCCGGTGAGCTTGAGAACGAGCCAGGCCTGGGCCGTCGTCTGCATCCACGTACCGATGAGCGAGACAAGCTGCCCGAGGAAATACACGCGGTAGTTGAAGATGCCGAGGGAAGAGAACTGGCGAGCTCCGAGTGCGCGGAATGTACTCGGGGTGAAGCGTGGTGGCATTACTCTGAAGAGCTTACCCTAACGTGGACGTAAGGGTAAGTGAAGGTTCGGGTACCGGCGATTGGTCTTGTGAATAGCTCGATGCACGGGGCCAGCGGTTCAGGAAGGGGAAACTCGAGCGGGTTTCGGGGAATGTTGAGGGAATTGTTACACGGTTGCCGTCTGGATTTGCAGAAAGTGGATTGTCAGCGCGAGACATTGTCCGACGAGCGCGTGTGCGGCGCTTGACCACACTCTGCGGCGGCGCCCCTCGCCCAGTGCCTTCCGACCGAACCCGGCCAGTGTGATTTGGGCGGGCCAAACCAGGAGCATCTTCCATGCAAACCCAGAATCGATCCCTGGTGCGACCGGGACTCGTCCTGGCGTTGTTGTTTGCCGCGATATTCGCGGCACGGGCAACGCCGGCGTTCGCCGTTGCGCCAACGATCTCTAACGTCGATCCCTCGACGACGAGCACCGAAGGCGGCGAGATGATCACGCTGACCGGGACGGACTTCACCGGTACCACGGGCGTCACCGTGGATGGCGACAGCGTGAGCTTCACCGAGGTGGATGACACAACGGTAACGTTCACGGCTCCCGAGCATGGCGCCGGCGACGTCGACGTCATCGTCTCGAACGGCGACGGCCCGAGTTCGGCGGCGACGCTGACCTATGAGGTCCCGGCGCCGACCGTGACTTCGGTCGCTCCCGTCAGTGGCACAACGGCCGGGGGCACGCTGGTGACAATCACCGGCACGAACTTCACCGGCGCGACACAGGTGAGCTTCGGCGGCACGATGGTTGCCGCGACCGGCGTGCTCGCTACTTCCCTGCAGGCGACAACGCCGAGCCATTCCGCCGGCGAAGTCGACGTCCAGGTGATAACACCGGGCGGGACGAGCGCGACGAACGCGAACGCCAAGTTCACGTTCGTGGCTCCCTCATCGGACCCGACGGTGACCTCGGTCTCGCCGACGACTGGTTCGCCTGCCGGTGGCACACTCGTAACGATTACCGGCACGAACTTCACCGGTGCCACGTCCGTGACCTTCGGGGGCACCGCGGCGACGTCGTACACCGTCGTGAATAGCACAACCATCTCGGCGGTCACTCCGGCCCATACGGCGGGAACCGTTGACGTGATTGTGACCACCCCCACGGGACTAAGCGCGAACACCTCGGCCGATAACTTTGTCTATGGAAGCGCGCCCGCGATCACTTCGATCAGCCCGGCGAGCGGGCCCCTCGCCGGCGGGACCACGGTGATCATCACGGGGACGGGCTTCACCGGTGCGACCGGCGTGACCTTCGGGGGCGTCGCGGCGGCGATTACCAACACGACCAGCACGAGCATCACGGTGACCTCCCCGGCGCACACGGCCGGCACGGTCGATGTTGCGGTAACGACCGCGCTCGGGACGAGCCCGAACACCGCGGCCGATGACTACACCTACACGGACGGCCCGACCGTCACCAGCCTGGCGCCGACCTCCGGGACGACGGCCGGCGGCACGACCGTCGTCATCACGGGCACGGGGTTCACCGGAGCGACTGGCGTGGCGTTCGGTGCGACCGCCGCCGCGGATTTCGATGTCGATAGCGATACGCAGATCACGGCGACTTCTCCGGCGCATGCGGCGGGCACAGTGGACGTGCTTGTGACGACACCCGAGGGCACGAGCCCGAACACCACCGCCGACAATTTCACGTTTGGCGCCGGCCCGAACATCACGTCGCTCTCGCCAAGCCAGGGGCCGACGACCGGTGGCACGACCGTCACGATCACCGGCACGGGCTTCACCGGGGCGACTTCGGTGACGTTCGACGGCATCGCCGGGACATCGCTCACGGTGGTGAATGACACGACGATCACGGTGAACACCCCCGCGCATGCGAACGGAGTCGCCCGCGTCATCGTCACGACGCCGATCGGCAGCTCGCCTGATGTGGCGACTGACGACTTCACCTACGGCACCGGCGCGACGACGACGTTCACGCTCTACTTCCGCTGGTCCCTCATCGTGTGGACCGGGAAGAACGGCGCTGATGTCGCAGCGACGCTGAAGAACCTGGAATCGCCGGACAACCCGCTGACGAACGACGTCTCGGGCATCGTGACGGCGATCT
This sequence comes from Dehalococcoidia bacterium, assembly GCA_050247055.1. GTDB lineage: Bacteria > Chloroflexota > Dehalococcoidia > Tepidiformales > Tepidiformaceae > Amarobacter. The sequence continues at coordinate 19,011 of JBFWUX010000007.1, read as the reverse complement.
TCTACTACAACAACCCGCTGCAGAAGTTCGAAGGCTTCTTCCCTGGCAGCGCGGGCATTCCCGGCGCGAACGACTTCACGACGTTCGTGACAGGCCGTGCCTACTGGATCGCCATCAACCAGACGGGTTCGACGAACTGGACCGTCCCGACTAACTAGGAACCTGGAGGAAAACAATGCAGAAGATGAAACGTAAGGTTGGATTGATGTTCGCCGCGATGGTCGCGGCAGCAATTGGAGCGGCGATGGTCGTAAACCTTGCCGCGGCCCAGGCGCCGCCGGCGCCGCCATCGCGCTTCGTCGGGAGCGTGACCGTGAACGGCTCGCCAGCGCCGACGAATGCAGTGGTGGAGGCTCGAATCGCGGGCGCTGCCTGTGGTTCGACGACGGTTTTCGCTTCGGGCAGCGAGATGCGATACACGATCGATATCCCGGCGCTCGACCCCGTGGCCAACCCCGGATGCGGGGTGGACGGCAGCGTTGTTGACTTCTACGTCGATGGCAAGAAGGCCGGCCAGACGGGGAGCTGGAAGAACTACGAGCTCACGACGCTCAACCTGACCGTTTCGGCGACCACGCCGACGGTGACGGCGACGCCCGGCGCACCGGTTACGGGTAACACCGGCGGCGCGAGCCAGGGCGGTTCGATGCCACTGGTCCCGCTGATGCTGGTGACGGCGGCGCTCGGAATGGGCGGCGTGGCCCTGGCTGCGAAGACGCGGCGGATCTAGTTCCGCGTTCGGTTGCTTCTGAAAGGCCCGGCCGTTTGGCCGGGCCTTTTCCCTCACCCCCGGCCCCTCTCCCATGTCTGGGAGAGGGGAGTCTTTTGTTCTGGGGGCATGAAATTCGCGCCAGGGGACGACAGGCGGTGGATGTTTCACAGCCCTCGGCGTCCTTCCGCGAAGGACTGGAGGGGAGGCTGGCCGGTCGCCCACGCTCGCGGTTCCAACGGAGTAGTAATCGAGGCCGGGCCTTTTCCCTCACCCCCGGCCCCTCTCCCATGTCTGGGAGAGGGGAGTCTTTGTTCTGGGTCGCCTTTATGGGGCGCGGCGGAGGAGGACGCCTACCCTGGGGATGGGCGGGAGGATGAAGGGGCCGACGTTGACGTGGTCGATGGCGTCGAAGCCGGCTTCGGTGAAGAGGGCTGCGAGGCGGCCCCAGCCGCGGAGGTCGACTTCGGCGCAGCCGAAGCTGACGAGGCGTGCGTGGGCGGCATTCAGGAGGCGGCTCTGGACCGGGCTGAACTCCAGGATGAGGGCGGAGCCACCGGGGGCGAGGATTCGGCCGATCTCGGAAGCGAAGGCGCGGCAGACATCATCGTCGAAGCGGCGGAGGAAGTAGAGACAGGTGATGCAGTCGAACGAGTCGTCGGCAAACGGAAGCTTTTCGGGCCAGCCGGTGATATCGACGCCTGCGCCCGGTTCGGCCACAAGGTCTACCGTAATCGGCGGTTCTTCAAGGCCGGCCTTCTGGGCAATGAGGTCGGCGTAGGCGCTGGTCCCGCAGCCGATGTCCAGGTAGCGACGGCCTGGGCAGAGATCGAGAAGGTCGATGATGCGCTGCACACGGGAGGTCGCGAGGGCCATGCCCGCCTGCGAATTGAGGGCGTGCGCCAGGTAAGAGGACGGCCCGGTGGCCCAGCGCTCACGGGCCGCGATCGAGGCCCGGCGGCGGCGCATCACAGGGCGTACACCAGGCGGACGCGCTTGCCTTCGGCAGCGGGCGGAGCGAGGAGATGAACCAGTTCTGCGGCCTGTTCGGTGATGGCGGTGGCGTCGCCGCGACGCGCGAATGTCTGGCAGGCCGGGTCGGCTTTCATCGCAGCGACGAGCTTTTCGAGTTCAGTGGCCAGTTCGGAGGGAGACTGGTAGGCGAGTTCGAGCTTCTCGCGGTCTTCTGCATCTTCGGCTTCCAGTTCGTAGAAAGTAGTGAGCGGCCCCATTCGGACCTTGTGCTGATCGTGGAGGCGATCGGCGAGCGCGATGAGCGGGTGGGTGGCGCCGAACCCGCGGGAAACCGCGAATGACATGAACGCGATCAGAGCGGAACCTCCACCCGGCAGGTCGATTCGTTCGGGGCTGCCTTCGATCTGGAGCCAGAGTTGCACGAGATCAGAGGGTAGGGGGAGCGCGGGGAACGGGGAACCGGCGGCTGAGGACTGAGGACTGAGGACTGAGGTAGTGTTTCCGCACCGCGGGAGGGAAGGCATGGCGAGAGAGTTGCGGGCGAAGCCAGCGTGGCTGGCGGAGATCTTTCCGTACGAACAGAAAGCCATCGAGGTGAACGGACGGACCATGGCGTATGTGGAGGTGGGGCCGACGGAGGGTCGGCCGGTGCTTCTGCTCTCGGGGAACCCGACCTGGGGGTTCCTCTACCGGGAGTTCTTCGGGCCGCTGGCCCGGGCCGGGTATCGGGCCATTGCGCCGGACTGGGTGGGAGCCGGGTATTCGGACCATCCGCGGCTGGATTCGGCGCTGACCTTCGCGCACCACATTGCCGACCTGGTGAGTTTCATCGACCAGATGGGCCTGAACGGGTTCGTGGTCGTGGGGCAGGACTGGGGAGGCCCGCAGGGGCTCGGTGCTGCCGTGCAGCGATCGGAGCGCCTCGGAGGTTTGGTGCTGATGAGCACGTGGGCGTTCACGGGCGGCGTCGGGCGGTTCCATTCGTCGCCGCGGCCGTGGACAACGTGGCATGCGCCGCTCATCGGGCAGTTCTTCATGAAGCGGCTCAAAGTGCTCTCCCAGCACGGGCCTTCCGCCATCAGCCGTCGCGGTATGACCGATGCCGAAGGCCGGGCGTACCACCATGTCTACGACGAGCCAGAATCGGACAGCGTGGTCCTGACCTGGCCGCGAACCATCCCGATGACCGAGGGCGATCGCGGCTGGGAGGACATGACGCGCCTGGAGTCGCGGCTGGCCGAAGTGGCCCACGTGCCGGCGCTGCTGATGTGGGGCACCGAAGACAGCGTTTTCGGCGAGTCCTACGCCAACCGGCTGAAGGAGCGGCTGCCGGATGCCGAGGGACCGTTCCCGATCGAGAATGCTGACCACTTCATGCAGGATGACCAGGGACCGGTGATCGCAGCGCGGATTGTGGAATTTCTCGATCGACGGCTCGGGCCGGGCGGGCCGCCCTCGCTTACGACACGCGAGGCGCAAGCCTCGCAGGTGCAGACCAACTGGTCGTTCGCGCTCGCAAACGAATTCGACGGAGACCTTTCGGACGTCCGGGCGGACCCGCTCCTGTTCGAGCAGGAGCTCGATGTGCGGCCGGAAGTGGCGCGGGCGATTGGTACGGCCGCGGGGACAAACACGGGACGGCGGTACTGGCGTTCGGCGCACGGGCACCAGTACGCGCTCGAACTTGGCGACCAGGGGCGGGGGATGCCGTCGACGGCGACGGTGTTCGGACTCTGGCCGCGCTGGGAACCGCGGCCTCCGGAGCGCGAGATCGACCTCGACCTGCTCGACTTCAGCATCTGGCTCGCGGAAGTGAGCCCGGGAATCGACCCGGAAGATGTGCGGCGGGTGGCGGCGCGGGCGGGGGTGGCGAGGGAGTAGGCCGCTTTGGCCCTCACCCCAACCCTCTCCCGACTTCGCTTCGCTGCGCGGGAGAGGGGGTTAATGCCAGGTACTAGAAGCCGTTGGTGCCGTCGGTGAAGCGGAGGGCGTCGAGGAGGATGCCCTGGGTGGCCATTTCCCAGTGCAGGTGGGCGCCGGTGGAGAGCCCGGTGCTGCCGACTTCGCCGATTTGCTGGCCCTGCTCGACGAGCTGGCCTTCGGTGACGTTAAAGGCGCTGAGGTGGGCATAGCCCGAGAAGAGGCCACCGCCGTGGTCGATCACGATCATGTTGCCGTGGACTTTGAGCTGGCGGGCGAGGACGACGCGGCCGGCGTTTGTGGCCAACACGGGCGTGCCGAGGTCGGCCCCGATATCGGTGCCACCGTGGTGGCCGGAGGGCGCGCTGCCATTGATCGAGCGCTGTTCGCCGTAGCGGGCGGTGATGGCGCCGTTCACTGGCATTTCCCAGATGCCGTCCCAGAGCTTCTGGGGCGTGACGCCGGAGTAGATCGTTTTCAGCATGGCGGTTTCTTCGGCGACGACGGTTGGATCGAGGAGGTTCTCGGTCTGCTCTTCGGTGAAATCGAGCGCCTCGGTTGTCCACTCCGTGGGGAGCACGGTGATGGTGTCCTGGAGCGTTGCCTTCGAGGAGTTCGCGAGGGTGACATCGACGCGGAGGGGCTGGGGGCCGACGGGGTCTTCGGTATCGACCCCGACGAAAGCGAACATGCTCTGTTTGCCCTGGGCGAGCTTGAAGTTGCGCCCGAGGAACGTGGCGGTGCCGCCGGTGATGTCGCCGGTGACCGAGACGAGGATGGCCCCGGCCTGGTAGACCTCGAGCGTCGAAAGCACGAGTTCGGGCGGGACGAGGGGAGTTGGCGAAACGCCCGGCACGGGAGTTTCGGTGGGGTTCGCGACGACCTGCGTGACGAGTTGCACCTGAATCCCCTTGGAATCGGCGCTGGCGCCGCCGCAGGCGGTCGCAAGGACGGCGGTGCTTCCCAGGATGGCGAGCGCCAAGAGGAGGACGAATCGGGGACGACGGGACCAAACGGACATGCGAACCGTAGGGTGCCGGATTGGGTTCTAAGGGGTAAGCGACGGGATTGGCCCGCGTTAAGGATGGGGATTGCCAAGCTACTTACTTAGTGTAAGTTAGTAGGTAGTTCTCTCCCTGAGGTTTCCAATGCCACCCGTAACGCTTTCCCGGCTCAACCATGCCGTGCTTTTCGTCCGCAACGTCGAGCGGTCCATCGAGTTCTACCAAGCCATCTTCGGGTTCGAAGTCATTGGCCGCGAAGGCGGTGGGAAGATGGCGTTCCTGCGGGCGGCCGGCGGCTCCAACCATCACGATCTCGGCTTGTTCGAAGTTGGCGAAAACGCGCCCTCCGCGCCGCGTGGCGCTACGGGTCTGTACCACCTCGCGTGGGAGGTCCCCACGCTGGAGGACCTTTCAGCCGCACGCCAGACGCTCGTGGAGCTCGGGGCACTCGGCGGGCAGAGCGACCACGGCGCGACCAAATCCCTTTACGCGGTGGACCCTGACGGGAATGAGTTCGAAGTGATGTGGATGGTCCCGCGGGAAGAGTGGGGCGAATACGACCGCCGGGCAATCACGGCGCCGTTGCACCTGGAGCGGGAGATCGCGGCGCGGAGCTAGGACGGCGGAGAATCGCCCGCTGTTTCCAACTGCTCAAGGAAGTGTTGCACCGACAGGACGGTGACACCGGCACCGGCAAGATAGTCCCGCACGGAGTCATCGGACTTGAGGTCATCGTCGCGAGTCACCAGAAAGTCTGCCATAGCGCTGGCCGCCGCAGCTATGAAGACGTCATCGCGCGGATCGCGGCATATTGGAACGACTGAAGGTTCGGCAACCATGTATCCATTTTCGCGAATTAGTTCCGCCAGCGCAGTGGCGTCCTCAATTCGAAGGCCGATTCGTTCCAAACGGGGGCGGCGCGAGACGTTTTCGAGCTCCGCAAGCAAGCTGGGCGTGACGATGAGTTCGAACTCGCCACGGAGCAGCGCTCGGACGACTCGTGCCGGATAGCCCTCCGGGTTGAGCAGCGCCGAAATCCAGACGTTAGTGTCAACGACTGCGAGCGGCACGCTTCTCCGCCCATATTTCCTGTGTTGCGGCGTCGATTTCGTGTTCGACTTGCTCGGGGGTCAGCCCAGTCGGGCGCTGCGCCTGCACCCGAGCCTGGAGCTCCGCCCAGCGATGCTCCCATTCGCGTCGCGTGGCAGGGTCGCGGCGAAGCATGTCCGCGATAGCGAGTTGCATGATTTCGGAGACCGTGGTCCCGCGTTCTGTTGCCGCTCTCTCCAGCGCCTGCAAGGTTTCGGGAGGCAGATCGAATGTGGCCTGGACCATGTGTGAATCGTATCAGATCCGCGAAGTGCCCCGGGATAACCAACGAGGCCCTCGGTGCTCAGATCCGAGGGCCTTGCTGGAGAGGTAAACGAGGGAAATTCCGACTGCTTAGACGGCCATGTCCTTGCGGTCGGAGGTTTCTGCTGGCGCGGACTTGCGTCCGAAGATGTTGAAGAAGCGCCCTCGGACCGGGTCCGGCGCTTCGACTGGCGAGTACGCAAAGCCCGCCAGGTCGCCGGCGAGTTCGCCGAAGGCTACTGATGCGGCGGTGCGGGGATAGTGCTGGACGACCGGGATGCCGAGCTGCGAAGCCTTGCGCACGTTGCGATCGAACGGCACTTCGTGGTTGACCGGGTGGCTGATGGCGAACTCGACATCTTCGCGGGATGGGGCGCCATCGACATCGTGGCCATGGATGAGCGTGACGACGACCTCTTCCGGCTTGCGGCCCTTGAGTTCCAGGTGCTCGATGAGCAGCGAGGTGTTCTTCAGGCTGGTGAGGTCGGTACTGGTGACGACGACCACGCGGTCCGCGAGCTCGGTGGCGGCGCCGACGACGTCGTTGTAGGTGCCGGGGGTATCGAGTACGACTACATCGAACATGGTGGCGGCGAACCGGATCGTGTCCTGGAGTTGCTCGGTGGAGCAGTTCAGCCAGCTGCGGTAGTCACGGGGGGCGGGAAGGACGTAAGCGCCCGATTCGTGCTTGAGCAGGACCGACTGGAAGTGTTCTCGGGTAAGGAAGGCAGGGTCGCGAGCCACTTCGGAGACGGTGTAGTCGGCTTTCACGTCGAGCATGACCGCTACATCGCCGAAGCGCGTATCGAGGTCGATGAGGAGGACGGACTTGCTGCCATCGGCGGCGATGGCGGCGGTGATGTTGGTGCTCGTGGTGGTCTTGCCGATGCCGCCCTTCTGTCCGATGACGACGACGACTCGGCCGTCTTCCGTGGCGTCGGGCAGTGGCTCGATGGCGCGCTGAGCCATGCGGCGGGCGCGCTCAGCCACGTTTTTCATCTGGGCGCGAGTGATCTTCCCGTGGAGGAAGTCGTTGACGCCGGCCTGCATGAGGCGGCGCTCGACGATCGGCGACCAGGCGCCGGAGTAGGCCACAATCATCGAATCGGGGGCCTGCGCGCGAGCGAAATCCACGACCTGCATGGCGCGCTGGATGGGCTGCTCCATGGCGACGAAGATGAGCTGAGGCTGGCGCTCCTGGATGGCTTGCTGGGCGGCAATGCCCTGGGCCCGTTCGATTGCGACGTCGAGGCCGGCAGCCTCGATCTTCGCGCGCATGAGATCGCGGACGTGTTCGTCACTGTCGATTAGCATTACCGAGGGCGTAAAAGCACTCATTTGTCCACCTTCCATATCCCGGGGATATCCCCGCTGTGCATCGCATGTTCACCATCGATTCACGCGTTGGGAAGGGGTTTTTGGGGCGTTTGAACAACTCCTATGAAGTTCCAATCGGGCTGTCACCGGGCGTACACGCGATGTCTACCCGGGGGCCAGAATTTGCGGTTTTGGTACACAACGTTGCGGTGGTTTGAGGTGACCGTTCCGGAGTTTCGACGATCATTGCTTCGAGGACCTCACGACAAATGAGTCATCTCAACGCGCCGCAGGGGCGCAAACGGATCGACGAGTTCGACTTGCTTCGCGGCGCCGCGATCGTTGGGGTCGTCTTTCTGCACGCGTACTTCACGCCGTGGCCGGAGGTTTCGAAGAGCGGGTTGGCAGTGCTCCACGCAAGCCATTTGCTGGCGCACGGGGCGGTGCCGCTGTTTCTTTTCGTCAGTGCCTACCTGCAGGGAGCCGCCAGGCGAGAACGGCTGTTGGTATACCTGAGGCGACGATCCCGCAGGATATGGATCCCGGCGGCCGTGTGGATGCTCGCAACTCTCGCTTATCGGGCTCTGAGTGACGGGGCGAGCCTCGGGCTCATCCGGGAATTCGCGCTGTTCAACATCTCGGGGCAGTTCTATTTCGTCTGGCTCCTGTTGTTCTTCTCGGCGGCGTTGACGCAAGGATGGCGCATCTCCGCGCGCTGGCTCCCAATGATCGTGGCCATCGCGTTCGCAATAAACCTGGTGATGATCGGCTGGTACGCCGAGCGAGAATCGATAGCGGGATACGAGGCAATATTCGCGTATCGGAATCCGCTGGTCTGGATGTTCTTCCCGGCATTCGGGTATGCCCTCGGGCGGCAGGGACTCGCCGAGTTGCCAGGGCGAATCGTTCGCTACGCAGCGCTGATGATGGCGCTGGCCGCGAGCGTCTACCTGTACCGGGGTATCGCGCTGGACACCTGGCCGGTGAGCTACTTTGGCGTCTCGGTGTTCCTGTTCAGCGCCGGCGGAACGGTTGTGTATCCCAGCCTGGCGCGATTGGCGATGCGTTCCAGGATGGTCGCCGATCCCTTGGTCGGCCTTTCCCGGTATGCACTGGCAATTTACTTCGTGCATATGCCGTTCGTGATGGGCTTCGGGACGCAGGAAATCCTCGGGAATGGGGCTGCGTGGTCGAACTACTGGGCGCTCCTGATGGCGAATTTCCTGGTGGGCCTGTTCGTTTCGCTGGCGCTCGTCCGTGAAACCGGGAAATTCAGTCCGCGAATCGCCGACTGGGTATTCGGGACTGAAGGCGAACGGCGCGGAGCTCGATCAACGCGGGAGGCAAACGAGGACGACTCGCCCGGCGGTGGCACTGAACGCGAACGCGCGCTCGAAGCACCGTTAGCGAGCTGATGACGGACCATGCGGCGGCCTGGCGCTTCCGGTAGCATCCCGCGTCGGGGGTGCTGGCATGGATATCAAGCTCGATTGGCTGGGCTGCGCGACGTTTCGACTGACGCTGGGCGACACGGTCGTGTTCCTGGACGCGTACATGGATCGAGTGCCCTCGGCGCCAAACGTGGGGCTTTCGGCGAAAGACGTGACGAAGGCGGACTTCGTGCTGGTGGGCCACGCGCACTTCGACCACATCGCGGGGACCGAGGTCATTGCGAAGAACACCGGGGCGCGGGTGATCGGTTCGTTCGAAAGCTGCCGGGTAATGCACGAGCAGAACGTGCCGGCGGGACAGCTTTCACCTTCGCAGGGAGGCGAGCGGTACCGGCTAACTCCGGACGTCACGGTGCGGGTGTTGCCGTCGCTGCACTCGTGCACATGGACGACAGGCTCGCTATCGGCGATGGAGCCGACGACGGGAGACCTTGGGCTGTGTGAGGACGAGCGGGCCGCGATGGCCGCGCGGGTTGGCCTTGGTTCGACCATTGGGCGGCGCGCCGAGACCGGCGACACAGCCGCGAGCGAATTGCGGGCGCACCTCGCGGGGGCGGTTGGGAGCGGGCAGACGGGCGGTCCGCTGGCGTACCTGATCGAGACCCCGCAGGGGTCGATCTTCTGGCATGACACCTCCGGGTGCTGGACCGGTGTGCTGAAAGATCTGCGGCCCGATGTCGCGATCCTGGCGGCGGCCGGTCGCGGCAATATCGACGGCGAGCCGATACAGGGATCGCTGGCGGACTTTGTGGGAATTGCCGCGAACCTGCTGCAACCGAAGACGATCATCCTGGGGCACCACGACAACTGGATGCCGCCGGTTACGCCGGAAGGCGGGACAGACGTTTCGCCGATCCGCGCGAAGCTGGCCGAAGTGACGCCGGGCGCGACGCTACTCGAACCGGGCTACATGGCCGGGACACCCCTGCTCGCCGGTTAGCGGGGGACCAAGCGGGTGGCGGGCGACAGCTTTATCGACATCTACTGGATGCCGGTGGCGGCCGGGACGGCCTCGCGGGTTCGACTCTGGAGCCTTGCGGTATGGGAGGCGCTCGATGCGATGGCCCACAGGCGCACGCGAAAGAAGCTATACCACTCTGCGCTGAAAGTTCGGACTACGAACGGCGAGAACTTCACTATCGAACTGACGCCAGTGTTCGGGTTCGAGCCCATTCCGCCGGCAATGACGGGACCCGTGGGGTTCCGCGGCGCCGACCGGTTTCGGTGGTTTCGCTACCAAGTGCGGTGCATTCGCGCTGACGCGTTGCCGGACGAGGAATGGGCCGTGTCGAGTACGCGACTCTCAAATGACCCGGCAACCGCTGCGCGCGTCCTCATGGCAGCAGCCGACGTGCCACCGTACACATGGGGACGGCGGGCGAAGGGGACATCCGAGATGTGGACCTCGGATTCGGCGATCTCGTGGCTGTTGCGGAGAGTGGGCCTGGATGCGGACGCGATTGAGATCCCAGAAGGCGGGCGGGCACCGGGCTGGGTAGCCGGGCTCGAAGCGCTGTGCGGGCGGATGGAGGAGAAGGGATAGTCCCGCTCGCGGGGCACCACCGCGGATTTGGTACGATCGAGGCATGACGACCGTGCAACGGCTGATGACTCGGGAGCGATTCGCACACGTACGGCGTGGGAGACACGCTGACGAGCGACGATGCGGGCTTACCTGTCCCTGGGTTCGAACTGCCGGTTGTCGAGATCTTCGCTTAGGCCGGCTCAGCTTTCGCCTACATCGCAGACCAGGTGGATGTCTTCGGGTTCAAGGGCAAATAACTCGGGATCGAGGAATGTTGCCGGCCGGCAACCGCGAGCGAGATAGAAGCGGATGGTGTGTTCCGAAGGGGTAGCCGTGATGTAGAGCGCAACGGCGCCGGATTCACGCGCACGTACGCGGGCGTTTTCGAAGAGCTGCGCGCCAAGCCCCGAGTCGCGGTACGGCCTGCTCACATGGAGGAACTTGAGCTGGAGCTGATCCCGCGAGGGGCCGATCATCCTGTTCTCCAGGACGACGACACCGGCAACGCGATCGCCTTCGAAAGCGCCCTGGAACCAGCCTCCTCGCTCGAGGCAGTCGAGGAGTATGGGGCCATAGAGGTCCTCTTCGCCCGGTGGCCAGCCGGGCACGTCGATGTGGTGAGGTCGAAGAACTAACGCTCCGTCCTTCAGCTCGTAAACGTTCTCAATGCGTTCGCGACGGTCGATCTCCCAGATGCGCGGAAGTCCTTCGCGCGTGAGGAGCCGGAATTCGAGCGCTGGCAGCGTCACGGTTGTGCTGGCATCACAGGTTTGCCACCGCCGGGGCAACCTCGGCGGCGAGAAACTCCGGCACGGTGTCGTCGCCGAAGTTGAAGTGCTGGAACTGGATCTCCTGCATGCCAAGAGCGGCGTATTTCGCGCATGCCTCGACGACTTCCGCCTTTCCACCGACGATCATGCCGCGTTTACGGAGCGTTTCACGGTAGTCGGCGGGGGTGGTGCCCGCCGGGGCACCCCACATGCTCATCATGCGTTCGGTGGCGCGGTCCAGGGAGGCAGCGTCGGGGCCGATGACGGCGAAGGTCATCATCGAGCGGGCGATGGTATTTGGGTCGCGGCCAACTGCCTCGCAATGGGCTTCGAGCACGTTCACCTTGGCGCCGTAGGCCTCCGGCGGGAGGTTCACGGAGTTCCATTCGTTCGCATACTGGGCAACGAGACGCAGGGTGCGCTTCTCCCCGGCGCCGCCGATAAGGATGGGAGGCTTCCCGGCAGCGGACGGCTTCGGGATGCAGTCCGCGCCGTTGAGCTGGTAGTACTTTCCGTCGAAGGTGGCCGGCCCGGGTGACCAGAGGGCGTTGATCACCTGGATGGCTTCATCGAGACGGTCGAAGCGTTCCTTCACCGGTGGGAACGGGATCCCGTAGGCCCTGTGTTCGGCTTCGTTCCAGCCGGCGCCAAGTCCCATGACGAAACGGCCACCGCTCAACTGGTCAATCTGAGCGGCCATCCGGCCAACATCTACCGGGGAGCGAAACGTGACGGGCGAGACCAATGGGCCGAAGCGAATCTTCGAGGTTTCGCGGGCGGCGATGGCGAACGAGAGATAGGCCTCGAGCGAATCCTGCTGGGGGCCAATGAAGTAGTGATCTGAACGCATGACCGTGGGGAAGTTGAGACGTTCGGCCAGCTTGAGGATGTGGAGCCAGCGTTCCCAGGTGAGGCCGTTCTGGCCTTCGACCATCAGTCCGATTCGCATGGGCTTTCTCCTTCAGGGCGAGAGGTATGGGCGTGGAGTGTACGCGTAATGGGCGACCGGAAGGCCGCCGGCGCGTGCCGAAACGGCCAAAAGAGTTGGAACCACCGGCCCTCGATGACGGGACCATATGGGCGGTTTCAGGACGGTTGGGCTGACGTTTACTTACGAAGACACAAGAGAACAGCCGGAGGGACTAGCGATTCGAGGAAACAAGCCGCTGTAGGCAACGCAACCACCACCCAACCGAAGGCGGACCGGGAAACCCAGTCCAGCCACCACCCAGATAAAGTCCAATCATTTCGGGGGATATGAAATGAGTCGCAAACAACTAGACATTCTCTTCGCAGGCGGCGCGGTAGTCCTTTCCGTCCTGCTCCTGGTCCTTGGCTTCGTGCTGATTGGCCAGAAGAACTTCGCCGATGACTACGTGAAGACAGAACTTTCGGCGCAGAAGATTTACTTCGCGAGTGACGAAGACCTCGCCGCGGATGCGAAGGCCAACCCGGACAACCCGGTCGGCACCTGGAAGGAAGGTTCTTCCTGCCTGAGCGACTACGCCGGCCAGCTGATGACAACCGGCAAGCAGGCTGAATGCTACGCCAAGTACTACATCGCGATGCACATGTCGCGGTCGGCTCAGAACCTTAAATTCAGCGCTCCTATCGATGTCACCCTCGGTGGCCAGAAGCAGACGCTGACTTCGATGGAAGGCCAGACCTACGCAACCATCGGCACGATCCGCACGGCTCTTGCCGCTGACCAGAAGAAGCTCGCCGACGCCGGCGACAAGACCGCAGCCGATGCCCGCCAGAAGGACGTCGATGCAGCAGCCAGCCTTCGCACCACGATGCAGACTGGTGAAACCCTTCGCGGTCTGCTCCTGACGAGCTTCGGGTTCAGCACCTTCGGTGACAAGGCCGGCCTGGCTTCCACGGTTGCCTTCATCGCCGCCGCCCTCATCTTCGTCCTCGGAGCCGCCGGTTTCGCCCACGCCTTCTTCTTCACGAAGGAAGCGCAGGCCAAGCAGGCGAAGACCTCCACCCCGACGGCCGCGGGCCTCGAACCCCGGTAGTCCAAACTGTCCCTCCTCATGAAGAGGCCGGTCCCTACGACCGGCCTCTTCGCATGTCCGGGAGAGAAGGCGGGGACTACTCCGCCAGAAGCGCCTCGATGGCCTCGACGACCTCGGGGCTTTCGGGCGTTGTCTGGGGCATGATCTTTTTCACCACTTCGCCGCGCTTGTTGAGCAGGTATTTCTGGAAGTTCCAGAGGACATCGCCGCCGATCGGTTCGGGCATGGCGGTGAGTTCCTGGTAGAGCGGGTCGATCTGGTCGCCCTTCACGGAGATTTTCGAGAAGAGCGGGAAGGTCACGCCGTAGTTGAGTTCGCAGAACTCACCAATCTCTTCGTTGGTGCCCGGTTCCTGGCCCATGAAGTTGTTGGCAGGGAATCCGAGGATCTCCAGGCCGAGTGGTCGGTACTGGTCGTAGATGGCCTGGAGGCCCTTGTACTGCGGGGTGAGCCCGCACTTGCTGGCGACGTTGACCAGCATGACGACCTTTCCGCGGTAGGCGGAGAGGTCTTCCTCGGTCCCATCGAGGCGTTTCATTGTCCGGTCGAGCACCATTAGCTGACTCCTGCGGCGGAATTGGTTGATGTTAGGCGACCTGTGCCCGGCACGGCGACTTTTCGCTTACTATCCCGCGCATGGCCGAACAGTACGACGTGATCATTGTTGGGGGCGGCATCGCCGGGAGCGGGCTGGCGACCGTGCTTTCGCGCACAGGGAAGACGGTCCTGTTGCTGGAGAAGAGCGTTGAGTTCAAGGATGTGGTGCGGGGCGAGTGGGTAGCGCCCTGGGGAGCGGTAGAGACGAAGCGTACCGGACTCTACGAAGACCTGTGCAAGGCGAACGACTACCACATCCCCCTCCATGTTGAGTACGGCGACGGCATCGACCCGGCTATGGCCGAAGCGAATGGCCTGAGCCTGGCGATGCTGCCTGGTATCCCCGGGCCGCTTTCGGTGGGGCACCCGCAAGCCTGCCAGGCGCTCTTCGATGCCGCGGTGGCGGCAGGCGCAACGGCGGCTCGCGGCGTCGAAGATGTGATCACGGAAGGCGGACCGCAGCCAAAAGTGGCGTACACGGCCGATGGGCAGCGCCACGAAGCGAGCGCACGGATTCTCGTGGGGGCGGACGGACGCGGATCCGTGGTGCGGCGGCAGGCGGGCATCGAGCTGCACCAGGACAAGACGCACCACTACTTCGCCGGAATGCTGGTGGACGGCGCCGATGAGTGGCCGACGGATATCCAGACGATGGGGACGGAGGGCGGGGTGCAGTTCTTCGTGTTCCCCCAGGCGCCGGGCAAGCTGCGGCTCTACCTGAGCTTCGCGAGTGAACAGAAAAGCTGGCTTGCGGGTGAGGGCGGCGACCGCCGGTTCCTGGATGCGTTCAAGCTGGCAACCGTGCCGAAGAGCGAATCGGTCGCCAGCGCTCGGATTGCCGGGCCGGTTCACACGATCCCGAACCAGAGCACGTGGACCGAGCGGCCGGTGGCGCCCGGGATTGTGCTGGTTGGAGACGCCGCCGGATACAACGATCCGATCATCGGACAGGGGCTTTCGATTTCGATGCGAGACATCCGCGTGGTGAGCGAGTTGCTGCTTGGAAGTGATGATTGGAACGAAGCGCTGCTGGAGCCCTATGTGTCCGAGCGCGCCGAACGGATGCGGCGATTGCGGTTCGCGGCAGCGATGGATTCGGTGATTCATGCGGAGTTCGGGCCGGAAGCCACGGCGCGCAAGCTAAGAATCATGAAGGCCAACGCGACTGACCCGATGCTGACGATGGCCCGCGCGGGAGTGATGGTTGGGCCAGAAATTCCGCCCGCGGAAGCGTTTACGGAAGAGGCGATGGCGCGGGTGGTGAACGCCTAGCGGCGGGGTTGACCGGCGCTCCGTGCACTGCGTATGTTCTTGTGCAATAGCTCTGTTTGGCTTGCGCAATGCTTTCCTGAACGAAGGAGGCGCCTGAATGCACGAAACACTCGTGAGGAAGTACTGGGACATCCTGATGGGGGGCGACCCTTCAGGGCTCGACGAGGTTGCCGACCCGAACCTCAAGATGAGTATCGCGGGCGTGCCGTTGCCGCCTGGTGTCACGCTTCCGATTCGGGCAGCTTTGCTGCGGCAGGCGATACCGGACGCGACGACGACCTACGAAATCCTCCAATCGGGCAAAGACGGCGTGACGCTTGAATGGAAGACAGAAGGCACGCACCTCGGACCGTTCATCCTCCGCGGTTTGAATCTGCCGGCCAGCGGGCATCGGGTTGGCTACACGGGGCTGGCGTTTCTCAGGGTGGCCGATGGGCGGGTAGTTGAAGAACGGGCGTATCCCGATGTCGAGACGATGCTTCAGCAGATGAAAGCGAAGTAGGGCCGATGCCGGCAGCGGCCAGCGTCGGGTGCTTCGTCCGAGTCTCACCCTGGCGTGTCGGGAGCTGTGGACGAAGCGTGTGTGTGAACGCACACTGCATTCCTTATCCGGACTGACGAGGCTGGCATGGCAATGCGGACGTTAGAGACTGACTACCTGGTTGTGGGTGCGGGCGCGATGGGGATGGCCTTCACCGACGCCCTGATCGACCACGCCGATGTCCACGTCACGCTGGTAGACCGGCGGCATGCTGCCGGCGGCCACTGGCAGGATGCCTATCCGTTCGTTCAACTCCACCAGGCTTCGGTGTTCTATGGCGTCGCTTCGACGGTGCTGGGCACCGGAGCGATCCAGCAAGACGGGCCGGAAACGGGACTCCAGGAACGCGCCCGGCGGTCCGAGATCCAGAACTATTACGACGACATCCTGTACCGGCGGTTCATCGGTTCCGGGCGCGTCACGTTCCTCGGGGCCAGCGAGTACCACGAGGACGGCACCTCCCAGCTCGTCACGTCGCGCGTTTCGGGCGAGACGACGCAGGTGAATGTGCGCCGGCGGGTGGTGGACGCCACCTACCTCGCACCCACGATCCCCGCGACGACCCCGCCGCCGTTCGCCGTGGCAGAGTCGGCACGCGTGATCCCCGTGAACGAGCTCCCCGCACTGCCCGAGGCGGCGGGAAATTATGTGATCGTCGGTTCCGGGAAGACCGCGACCGACGCCATCGTCTGGCTCTTGCGCAACGGAGTGGAACCGGACCGCATCACCTGGGTGCGACCGCGGGACCCGTGGATGCTCAACCGGGCCGTGGTGCAACCCGACCCTGTGGTCGCGCTCAAGCTCTCGGCGGACACGATGGAATCGGCGGCGGGGGCCGATTCGCTCGATGACATGTTCCTTCGGCTCGAAGCAGCCGGCGTGATGCTCCGCATCGACCCCAACGTCACCCCAACGATGGCAAAGACGCCGACACTCGGGCAGTGGGAGCTTGATTTGTTACGCACCGTCGAAAACGTCGTCCGGCTGGGGCATATCCAGTCAGTCACGGGCGACGAGATGGTGCTCGATCGCGGGGCTGTTCGGCTCCCGCCGGGGTCAGTAGTCGTGCACTGCGCGGCATCGGGGCTGGTGTACCCGCCGCTCGTGCCCATCTGGAGCGAGGACAAGATTCGCCTCCAGACGATTCGCACCGGATTCCCGTGCTTCAACGCCGCCCTCGCCGGTTACGTCGAAGCGACTCGCGCCGACGATCGTGAAAAGAACCGGCTGTGTCCGCCCAACACCCTTCCCGACAACCCGAAGAACTGGGCACGGATGCAGGTTCTGGGCGCGCTGGCGGGACGTGCCTACGGCGCCGAGCCTGACATTGCCGCGTGGGCGAACGAGTGCGCGCTCAACCCCGCGCGAGTGACTCCCGCCCAGCGCGAGGAGCCAGCGGTGAAGGCTGCCTTTGAGCGGCTGGCCGCGGTCGCTCAACGCGGACTGCAGCGGATGGCGGAACTCGCGGAAGAGCCGCTGCCGACCTAACGGACGGCCAGGGCGTCTTCGGCGATGGCGATGGCGTTCGCGAGCGCGGTCTCGGGAGAGCTGCCGGCGGCGGTGGCGAGCAGCTTCTGCGGCGACTTCGCGGTCGCGGTCCAGAGGTTGCTGCAGTTGTTCATCACGGCTTCCGCCACGACCTCAACGCCGGCGATCGTGACAGTTTTGGATTGGCTGGGAATCGGCATGTGGGTTTCCTCTGGGTGAATGGTATCAAAACGGCCGGCGCGTTGAGCGGATCCCAATTGCGTCCCACTCCGACCGAAAAGAGTTCTCCTGCCGCTGAGCCTTGCCTAAGCTCATGGCGTCGAATCGAAAATCTGGTTGGAGCGCCTCGTGGTGAATCACTTCGCCCTTGAACTAACAACGCACGTCGAACGGTCTCGGCTGCCGCTTCGCCGGATCGCCTTACGGGCCGACCTGCCCCATCAAACGCTGTTCAACTGGACGAATGGCTCACAGCCACGCTGGCACCCGAAGCTCGCTGATGACCTCAGGCGGTTAGCCGCTGCGCTCGAACTCGACGAGTCCGCGACCGAGCGGCTCCTTCAGGCTGCCGGCTGCCTGCCTTTCAATCGCCCGATTCACGAATTGGAGAAGCCCGTGCAGCACACACTGCCAAAGTATTGGTTCCCGGCCGGATCCCATCCCAGTGGTTACGAGATGGGAGTCACCGAAGATCCGGACCGTCCCGGTCGGCGAATCGCACACGTGCGGTCGCGCAACAAATCAGAGGGCTTTGGCACGCTGATGCAGATCTTCAGCGCCGAGGCCTACCGCGGGCAGCGGCTTCGGTTGCGCGCCGAGGTCAAGGCGCTGGCGGTCGAGCAATGGGCCGGCATCTGGATGCGCATCGATGGCAGCGGCAACGAGATGCTCGCTTTCGACAACATGCAGGACCGGCCGATCGTCGGAAACACTGACTGGCGCCAGTACGATGTGATCCTGGATGTGGAGGCGGCCGCCGCCAGGATCGCGTTCGGCGTGTTGCTCTCCGGCAGCGGCGAAGTTCGGGTCACCGATCTCGAGCTCACCACAGTCCCTCACGACGTTGAACCGACCGGTGTCGAAACGTGCCCAGCTGCTCCCATGAACCTGGACTTCGCACTGTAGTTACTCGCGGCGGCGCGCGTTTCGGGTTGGGCGTGCTCGTGGATAATGCGGTTCGTGAGAACCCATAGTTCAAGCCAGCGCGTTGTCATCGACCTCGGTTGCGGGCTACGGAAGAAAATCGGCGCGATCGGCCTCGATATCGCGAAGGTGCCGGGCGTGGATGTGATCGCCGACGTGATGCGCCCGCTGCCGCTGCGGGACAATTCGGTCGACGAGATCCAGGCCTCGCACATCGTCGAGCACGTGGATGACCTGATGGCGTTCATGGGCGAGATCTGGCGGGTGTGCAAGCCGGGCGCGCTTGTCTACCTGCGCTTTCCGCACGGGACATCGAAGTTCGTGACCTGGAAAGACCCGACGCACAAACGCGGAGTATTGCTCGCGACCTTCGAGTATTTCGACCCGAGCACGTTCGATGGCTCGTTCTGGGGGTACTACCACCCGGCGAAGTTCGAAACCGTGAACCGGCGGATCAACTTCAATATGAATGCCGACACGTGGCAGCCGAAATTCTTCCGGCGGGTGGCCGGGCGACTGTTCGACGGCCTCGCGAACCGGAACGCGCGGACGCAGTACTTCTGCGAGCGGTTCTGGGGGAACTGGGTGGGGATGGAGGAGGGGCACCTCTGGCTTCGGGCGATAAAGCCGGGCGCTGAGGCCGAACCGGCGAAGTGAGAGCGGTATACTGGAGCTATGGATAAGGCAGAGGCTCGCGCCGCTCACGACCTGATGCTGGAACGCATCGCTCGTGGCCTGAAGGAAGAGGACCGCAGCAATGCGGAGATGTGGCGTGATGAACCGGCGGAAAAGCGCCTGGCGGCGCTCTTCGAGTTGAGCGATTTCATGAGGGCGATGGTTCGATCCCGAGGGTTTCCAATCGACTACGGCGAACTCGAATTCCCGGGGTTGCCGCGACCGGTCAAATGATTCCAGAGAGCGTCGA
>JBFWUX010000006.1:0-293915 GCA_050247055.1 Dehalococcoidia bacterium | reverse complement strand
AAATCTGGTAGGCCCGGAGAGATTCGAACTCTCGACCAATGGATTAAAAGTCCACTGCTCTACCGCTGAGCTACAGGCCCAACGTCAGGATACCCAAGCCCTCTCCCTGACGCATTTCGGCCGCTCCACGCCCAGTGACTATCCGGCGGCAAGCGTCGCTTCCGCCGTCGTCGCCGAATCTCGGCGCAGAACATTCAGGATTGCGTCGCAGAGCTTCGCTGAGTCATGGCGGACCACCTCGCCCTCTCCCAGGAGGTCTACTTCCACTAATTCAAACGGATTGTCCGTCCTCCGGATGCGCTCAAGTTTCACCGGGCCGGAACCCTGGGCCGCATACCTTCGGAGCTGCTCCGCGGTGGGCTGCGACGCGTTTGCGAGGACGACGTCGATAAGGCCCTCACCGGCATGACGCATGAACGCGTCCACGTGGGACTGTCCATCCATTCCTGTAGTTTCGCCCGGCTGCGTCATCAGGTTCAGGATCAAAATGCTTGGTCCCCGCCTCCTGAGGATTGCATCGCGAATCTGCGGTAAGAGGAGATTGGGGAGGATCGAAGTAAACAGCGAACCCGGGCCAATCAGGAGCAGATCGGCTCGTGCGATCGCTTCGATAGCCGGCGCGAACGCCTGGGGCTCCGCCGGGTCTAAGGCGAGCGCTACCAGCGGTTCGCCGCAACTCCCGATGGAGCTCTCGCCGGAATAGGCCTTGCCCGACTCGCCCTGCGCCAACAGCCGGACATTTGCAAGCGTCGAAGGCAGAACCCGCCCGGAAACGGCCAGGATTCGTTCCGCCACCAGGATCGCTTGGTAGAAATCACCGGTAACCGCGGTAAGGGCGGTCATGAAGAGATTTCCGAACGAGTGCCCCGTGAGACCGTTCGTTCCATCGAATCGAAACTGAAAAAGCGTGCTGAGCACATCCTCTTCGTCGGCAAGGGCCACGAGGCAGTTCCGGATGTCTCCGGGAGCGATGATGCCGTAGTCCGCCCTCAAACGACCCGAAGACCCGCCATCGTCGCTCACCGTTACCACAGCCGTGAGTTGCCCGATCTCCCCGTTACGATGCGCGGGCTTGAGGCTGCGAAGCAGCATCGACAGGCCGGATCCGCCCCCAATTACGGTCACAGACGGTTTCCCATCGCTGTCGCAAGAGCGCTCGCGAGCGGAAGACACCTCGATCACATGCGAATTAAATCGTGACCGCCCCTTCGATAAGTTGAGACTCGGTTCGGAATCCGGCCAACCAGGGGAAATCTTCGGGAAGGAATACGCGATTGCCAGCCTGGACCAACCATCACTCAACGGTGCGGGCGCTTCCTCGCGGAACACTGGGTGTAGTCCGACCCGACAGGAGGTTGCTGCAAGCGTGTACGCCGGTGCTGTGCTGATGCTTGGTGGCCTTGCATCGCTGATCTCACAGCGGCACGAAGTCGCCTCGTCGGGGCACAGGGCCATCTGGGCGTTCAGTGGAGTTGCCCTGCTGGTCCTCGGCGCAGTGCGGTTGTTCGGGTGGGACGGCGAATTTGCGCAGGCCATGCGCTTGGAAAGCATCAACCACGGTTGGTACCAGGATCGGCGCCCCGCGCAATTCGTATTGATTGTTTTCCTTTCTATATCGGTGGCAGCGATCGTCATCAAGGTCCTGGCAAACCGGTCGACACTATCGGCCACGGAAAAACTCATGGTCGGCGTCGTCTTCGCACTCGCGGGCCTCTTGGCGGTGAGGGCCGTCTCCTATCACTGGACCGATCAATTGTTCGGATTGCGCGGGGGTAATCGGTGGGCACCTGGCACCATCGCGATTTGGTTCGGGGCAGCGCTCGCCCTCGCTCTTGCCCTGCGTCGAGTTCTTGCACGCCGCGCAACGCTCGAACTTCAGGATGCGCTGTTTTCCGCGGTCGTCGTCGCGGTTGTGGCCGCGGCGTTTTTCTATCCGAAGCCGCATCTCAATCCCGAACGCCCACTCTCACGGGTCGATCTGGTCGATTCCTGGGACGCCGATGGCTTCGTTTCAAGCGGCGGCGCGTTTCGGGAAGAGCCGCTTCGACTCGACTATTCCGTCCCTGCTGGTAGCCAGATTGTCGGGGCGCTTCTCTACTGGTCGGGCGAACACACTGATTCGACCGGCGACGGGTCCGTCCTCGTCGATGGGCGCTCTGTCACTGGGACTCGCGTGGGTGGTCCGACGTATTTCTACACGTCGATGGAGAAGATCAACGAGTCGGCCTTTCGCGCCGATGTCACGAACCTGGTCATCGGCAGGTCGTCGGTGAGCGTTTCCGGCGCATCGTTCGATGAACTTGGCGGCGGCGCCGGGCTCTTCGTCTTCTACAAGGCGGACGAATCGGCAGGCGCCCCGGCACTCGAACTCCGGGATGGGCTGGATCTCGCGTTCGAGAACTTCAAGCCTCCGCTCGATGCCGTCGTGCCGCAGCAATTCACGCTGGCACCGTCGGGACAGGACAGGAGTGCATCGCTAACGCTGATGGTCTCCGGGCTCGACTCGCGTATCGCCGGTGCGCTCCGTCCGAGTGTTGTGGACGTCCGGGTAGGGGCCGCTCATTACACCTTCCAGGACCAGCTGGGGGCCGATGGTTCAGACGGGTGGGATCTGTTCAATCTGTCGTTTCTCGTGCCTTCCGGCGCAACCAGCCTGGAGGTAACGGTCCTGTCCGAAGGTGGCGGTTCAGCCCTCCTCCCGGCTTCGTTTGCCTGGGTTCTCGCCGGACTGCAGGTCCAGCCGCGGACTTAGTCGAACCGGAAACCGGGTAGGCGCGAAGCCATGTCGTCGTATTCCAGGTGACTTAATTAACCTCTCTTACCGTACGGTCGTTTAATCACTTGAAGAGGACGGCGCGGACGAGGTGGAGTTACCCGGCGAACCAGGTTTTAGCGTACTGGCCGATGATGCTCGGCTAACGGGGCTGCTTTTTTCTGCGCTCCTTTCCTCGCGGTGGCCCGAGGTGAACGTCGAGGTGGTCAATTCCAACGGCAAGAACCACCTCGCCCACGGCGAAACCCTGATCGTGAACCGTGCCTCACAACGGTCGCTCTCCGTCTTTTCGCAGCCCCCCACCGCGTCTGAAGTGGCCCGGCGCCTCCAGACCGATGGTTGCAGTCTCATGATGTTCGATGCCTCCGGGGACGAATTGGAATCAGCCCTTGCAGCCCTCGAAGATGGTCCGCCGTTCGTCTCGGCGCAGTTGGTGCGGATGCTCACAAACGGGCACAACCAGCCGGCCAACCCATCGCTCACCACGCGCGAAAAAGAAGTGCTGCGCCTCGTCGCGCGCGGTCTTTCCAACCGGGAAGTCGCCGCCGAACTGGTGATCTCGCCGAATACAGTCCGGACGCACTTGCGTTCGATCTCCGCTCAGCTCGGGGTCGCCACACGCGGCAAGCTCGCGGTGAAGGCCCGCGAACTTAAGCTCGCCTGAGCAGAAGACGCCACGCGTTCTGATTGAAATCTTTTGCGTTGCCGGGATGGCGACCCCCGTAACGCGCAGCGGATTGCAACGTCTTTCCGTTCGTGCATCCAGTTTCCCGGCTCGCATCGAGCATTCGTTCGGTTGTCGTCACGAGCGTGAATTCGTTCAGATCGTTGCCCGCACTCGCAAAAATCGCCACTTCGAACGTGAATTTACACAACTCGGTTGAAACTTCAGCTCGCCGAAGCTATAGCTTTTGTATGCCCGGGCAAGACCTGAATATGCAGAGTCCCGAGAGCGCGGCCCGCGATGCCGTCGCGAGGGTTCTTTCCAACGGATCCCGGCTCCCACTCGTCGATGCAGCGAATCTCTTGATAGACGCCTGCCGTACCGTGGATCCGTCAGATCCGGGCTGGTCTGCGTTCCTCGCAACCATCAACCGAAATGAAGTCGATGGTCTGGAACGGCTCGCCAGGTCACGGGGAACAGCCCGAAAGCGTCTGCTCCGGATCGTATAGCGGCTCCTGGCGCGGACGCGCTTAACTCGAATAGGTCCGAACTTCATTCGATTCTGATAGTTGTAGTTAACTCACTATTTACGATATTGTTGCCCATCGAAGCAGGGTGCGAGTTTGAAGACATCGTTTCGAAGGGCAGCCGAACTCTGGGACTCCATAGCCGGTCCGGCGGACTGGGAAGCGTTCGCCGACGAGTTCGACCGAGCGATAGGCAACCTTTCCGGCGCCGAACTCGACCTCGTCGGGGACTTGCTCGATCGTCTCCGCCTCGCGCACTCGGTGCCCGGGAAGAAGCCCAGAGATATGCAGGTCGGACGCGCGCCGATGCAGAGTGACACAACACGTTCCGCCAACGAAGGCTAGCGCCGCGCCCGGCCCACGAATCTCGCTACGAAACGGCTTCGAAAGGGATGGCCCTCGCGGGGTGATTTGAGAGCGCAAATCGCCGGCTGCCGACGAAGTGGGGTTGCACGGAGATGCCTCGTCCCACGTGAGTTCGAATTGCCCGCGTCCCAAATTTGTCCCGCAGTCCGCGCATCAGGTGGCGGATCGTCTGTTCAGAACGCGCCAGCTCATAGGCGATCGTCGGCCAGGGTACCGTGATCTTCGGCGTCTTCAGGAGCAACTCAAAGAGCTCTTCTTCAGCTACGGTGAGCTCGATCACCGCGCCGTTTTCGAACCGAACACAACCGGTCCCGGGGAAGTACCTGGCGAACTGATTGATCTGCACACGCCGGGGACGACGGTCGACTCGCCCCGACGGTCGCCACGAGTTTGGCCCGATGGCCGCAGCTTCCTGCGAATTCATAAGGTCTGACCTCCCATGCGGTCGCCCCTGCTCCCGTCTCCAGGGCAACCGTGTCCCAACCCGCCTGGAAGCAAATTCCGCGCGTTCGCTCATGCGTTCAACGCGAACGCATCAACCGCGAGTAAAATCGGTGTGATCGAACTAGATCAGGCCCACTTCTCTCGCCCGCACGACGAGCTTCGCCCTGGTACGAACGCCGAGCTTCGACGAGATTGCCTGGAGGTGGGATCTCACGGTGTTGAATGAGAGACAGAGCTCTTCCGCCATCTCCCGGTTGGAAAGCCCCCTGGCCACCAGTGAGACGATTTCGCGCTCGCGTGCCGTAAGCCGGATGTCCGATGTCGGTGTCGTCGCTTCAATGGCGATGGACCGGACAATGCTCGCCGAAACGAACGCCGGGCCATCCACCAGGCTGTCAATGGCCAGCAACAGCTCCGACCGCGAAGCATCGACTCCGATCAGGCTGAAGACTCCGGCTTTAAGGTGACGCGCCACGTCATCTCGTTCGGGCGCGGTCCCGAAAACAACGAGGCTTCGGCCCGAGTCCCTGTCCGCCAGCAGAACGTCGGTGGGCCGCAAGTCTTCTGCCGATGTGGTCACCACATCGATGTGCGAGTCCGGCATGACGGATTCGATCAAGGCGGATACCAGGGCCGTGAGCAGCGACGACCCCACAGCGCGGACTTCGAATGAACGTGCGCCAGACAAGTCCGTCGATGTTTCAATGCTGGTCAGCCTCACGGCCGGGCTTGCCAAAGTACACCCCACCTTCAATTGGCGATCTTCACATCCGTCGGTTACCGAATCGTTTCGCTTAGGTGCGAGATTCTCCGCCGTTTGTTTACGTAAAGCAACCCCTTGCGACATAAGAATTGCAACAAAGTAAGATTGAGAGAGTTGACGTAATCCGATTGTTTCCTCGGCCTTGCCTGTTCATACTCGCGGCCGAGTGTCCAGCGATTCGTTCTTTCTATCGCCCACAACGCGAACCTTGAAGGAGGCCGCTTCCGAGGCGCTCCTTGTGGACGGCGATCCGCCCATGCTCGCCACCGTCGAGCTTTTCGCCCGGGCGTGCATCCGTGCGGCCCAACTCTACCCGGAATGGGCGGAGAGCATGACGAACGCATGCTCTCAAGGTCTGGACGACTTCGCCCGCAGGCTGGTCGCTCGTAGCGGAGTGGTGCCGGAGACGATCTGAGTCAGCCGCTGTTCGCTTCCTGTCCGCTCGCGGCGGCCGAATCAAACATGTAGCCCCTGCCACGCACGTTGACGATGACGGAAGGCGAACATCCCGCCTCTTCCAGTTTCTGGCGCAGTCTCCTGACATACACCTTCACCGTTTGTGTCGCTTCCGATTCGCCGACCATACGCCCGGTGCTCATTCGGGCCGCCTGCAACGGGCTTACAATCCGGCCTTCGTCTTCCATCAGCGCGTGAAGCAGCGAGAACTCCATGTTGGTCAGTTGCACTTCTCGTTCGTTCACCCACGCCTTGCGAGACGCGGGGCGGAGCCGAATGGGTCCCGACTCGACAACAAGGTCGGCGTCTTTGTCCTGGCTGGTGAGCGCTCGCCGCCGCAACGATGCTATCTGCGCATCTAGCGCCTCGGGACCATCGCCATCCCGCGCATAGATATCCGCCCCTGCTCGGAGCGAAGCAGCAAGCGCTTCGTTCGTTGGTGCGAGCACCATGAGCAACGCATCCGAAGCTCGGGAGAGGTGGCGAACGATATCCAGGTCTTCGATCCGCGTTGGATCGACCACGGCAATGACGAAGTTCGGGCTCAAGTGCTGGACGAAGGCCAGCGCATCGCTACGGCCTCGTTCGATCGAGGTGATCCGATGCCGCAGCAAAATGGGTATGAGATCAATCGCAGCGTATGGCCGCGTCGAAACCACAACGGCGACGAGTTCGTCCGCGCCCGGAGTATCCCCACGATCCGTTGGGTAAGCCATTAGTGAAACCACGGGCACTGCACTCGGGTGACCTGCTTTGATGCGCTGTGTATTTGCCGGTCCGGCGCTGTACTTGTCGCATGGCGTGATCATGTCGGCGTTTAGGAAATGTGAAGTACGTGAGCAAGTCACTCCGAGATCACGTCTCTAAGTGACAGAAGGGTGCCCGGAACACAGTCCAAATCCGGCTCCGACGCAGCGGCCGGCTGGTAACTCAAGCCACTGCATCGTTGCGAGCGAGTAAACCGTTCCGAATCTCGCGAGTCTGGGACCGCTGGGATTCGTGGCTCACTGGCCCGCCGTTTCGTGATATCGATGTCCCGCAAGGACACGGCCGATCGACCTTCCGTCAACAGTCCCCAAACAGACTCTATCTGTCCAAATGGAGGCAGCATGAAAGTTGGGATCCTTGCAGGCGGGAAGGGGACGCGTCTTACCGAAGAGACGTCGGTGAAGCCCAAGCCCATGGTCGAGATCGGCGGGTATCCGATCATCTGGCACATCATGCGCCATTACGCGCACTACGGATTCAACGAATTCGCCATCGGCCTCGGCTACAAAGGCGAAGTGTTGAAAAAGTACATGGTCGATTACGCCGCCCTGAGCAGCGACCTCACCGTCAACCTTCGGACTGGCGCCGTGAAAACCGCGGACTGCTACCGCCCCGATTGGCAGGTGGAACTGATTGACACCGGCCTGGAAACGCAGACCGGCGGACGAATCAAGCGCCTCACTCAGTACATGAATGGCGAAACCTTCATGTTGACCTGGGGGGACGGTGTGTCCGACGTCAACCTTCATGACCTTCTCGCCTTCCACCGCTCTCACGGGAAGCTCGCCACCATGACGGCGGTCCGCCCGCCGGCTCGCTACGGCCACCTCTCAATGGATGGCGATCGGGTCGTCTCGTTCACCGAAAAGCCTCAGATCGGGGAAGGCTGGATCAACGGAGCGTTCTTCGTCCTCGAACCGGAGATTGCGGAATACATCGAGAACGATGAGACCCAGTGGGAGCGAGAGCCGATGGAACAGCTCGCAGCCGACGGCCAGCTCATGGCCTACAAGCACGAGTCCTTCTGGCAGTGCATGGACACCCTTCGCGAAAAGCACATTCTCGAATCGATGTGGCAGTCCGGTACTGCCCCCTGGAAGGTTTGGAACTAGATGCGCATTCTTCTGACCGGACACCTGGGATACGTCGGCAGCGTCATGACTCCGATGTTGGTTGCCGCCGGACACGACGTTGTCGGCATGGACGCGGACCTCTATCGCGGCTCAACTTTCGGCAAGCACACCTCACTGGAGCTCGTTCCCAACGTCGGCAAAGACGTTCGAGAAGTGCAGCTTGAAGATGTCATCGGTTTTGATGCCGTAATCCACCTCGCGGGCCTCTCAAACGACCCGCTCGGCGACCTCGACCCTCGATTGACCGACGAGATTAATCACGAGGCGTCCGTGCGCCTGGCTCGCCTCTCGCGAGAAGCCGGAGTGCGGCGGTTCATCTTCGCGTCTTCCTGCAGTAACTACGGCGCGGGCGTGGAAGATTGGCTCGATGAGACCTCCGCGTTCAATCCGGTAACGCCTTACGGCGAATCGAAAGTTGCCGTCGAACACGACGTCTCCTTGCTGGCAAATGGTGATTTCTCCCCAACCTTCATGCGCAGCGCAACGGCCTACGGAGCCTCGCCTCGATTGCGCTTCGACCTCGTGGTCAACAACCTCACCGCCTGGGCGTTCACCACGGGGAGTGTCCGCCTCAAGAGCGATGGATCGCCCTGGCGGCCGCTCGTACACGTGGAAGACATGTCCCGGGCGTTCATCGCGGCTGTCGAAGCCCCCATCGCCCTCGTCCACAACGAAGCCTTCAACGTCGGCCAGACTTCGGAAAACTACCAGGTCCGCGACGTCGCCCTGATCGTCCGGGACGTCGTCAAAGGAAGCACGGTTGGATTTGCCGATGACGCCAGCCCCGATAAGCGCGACTACCGGGTGAATTGCGACAAGATCGCGCGCGTTCTGCCAGCCTACAAGCCCACCTGGACCGTGCGCGCCGGTTGCGAACAGCTCCTCGCGGCGTACCAGGAAATCGGTCTGCAGGTGGAAGACTTCGAAGGCCCCCGCTACCGCCGGATCGATCATATTCAGATGCTCCAGGCGAACGGCTCGCTGGATAGCAGCCTGCGCTGGAGAGACGCCGTGGCGGTGCGGGCGTGATCCATCAGGTAGAGACGGCTTGCCGCTCCTGCGGCTCGACCGCGCTGCGCATGGTCCTCGATCTTGGGACCACTCCACTCGCCGACCGCCTCTTCCGAAAGGATGAGGTCATCGAAACGGAGCCCATGGCTCCCCTCACGGTCGCTTTCTGCGAAGACTGCTCCCTGGTTCAGATCCGCGAGACGGTAGATCCCGAGGTCCTCTTTTACGAAGAGTACCCTTACTTCTCCTCCATTTCGCCGTCGCTCGTTCGCCACTTCGCCGCCAGTGCCGGGGCGATCATGGAACGATGGCCGCTGGTCTCGTCGGACCTCGTCATGGAAGCGGCCAGCAACGATGGCTACATGCTGAAGAACTTCGCGGAGCGGGATATCCAGGTCCTCGGCATCGATCCGGCGCCCGCCCCCGCGGCCCGCGCCATCGAGGCAGGCATCCCCACCAGGATCACGTTCTTCGGCAAACAACTCGCCGAACAGCTCGTGGATGAAGGTAAGCGAGCGAAAGTTTTCCTCGCCAACAACGTTCTGGCTCATGTTCCAGACCTCAACGGATTCGTTTCTGGGATCGCCACGGTCCTTGTGGACGACGGTGTTGCCGTCATCGAGTGTCCCTACCTCGTCGATCTGATCGACCACGGCGAGTTCGACACCATCTACCACCAGCACCTTTGCTATTTCTCTGTGACCGCGCTCTCCAGCCTGTTCAAACGTCAGGGGCTCCACCTCAACGACGTGGAACGCGTTGCCATTCACGGGGGATCGTTGCGGTTGTTCGTTGAAAAGTTCGAAAACCCCTCCCTGCGATTGCAAGAACTCCTGCGCGATGAAAAAGAGCGCGGGGTCGACAAATTCGACTTCTATGCCGCGTTCGCTGAGCGCGTCGATGGAATTCGGAATGGCCTCCGGGATCTGCTTTCGGAACTCAAGGCCGGCGGGCACAGGCTGGCGGGATACGGTGCCGCCGCGAAGGCCACTACCTTGCTCGCCTCCTCAGGTGTGGATAACCAGGTGCTCGACTACGTCGTGGATCTCAACCCGTACAAGCAAGGTCGGATCATGAGCGGGAACCACCTCGAAGTGAAGGCTCCTTCTGAGCTCCTGAGCGACCGGCCGGACTACGTCGTGGTGCTGGCATGGAACTTCGCGGATGAAATCATCCGGCAGCAGGACGAGTTCCGAAGCCAGGGTGGCAAATTCATCGTTCCAATTCCCGAGCTCCGGATAGTCTGAACGTGTCGGGGCCAGCGACTCAGGTAGAACGCGCGCCGGACCTCACCGGTGCCCGGATTCGGGCCGACGAGAGGGGCCGATTCGCTCGCATGGCGCATCGTTCGCTTGTCGCCAACACCCGAACAGTCAGCGCGGACTTCGACGCCAGGACCGCACTGATCGTTGCTCCGCACCAGGATGATGAAACGCTGGGTTGCGGCGGTTCCATCGCGAGGAAGGTTCAAGCCGGCGCCCGGGTCTCCGTGCTCTTTCTGACGGATGGCGGCGGCTCACATGCACACCTCATGCCGCGGGATCGCCTCTGCGAACTCCGCCGCGCCGAAGCTGTGGAGGCCTGCGAAGCGCTCGGAATCCCGGAATCGAGTGTCCATACCCTGGACATCGCCGATGGCTCGCTTGCCTGGTCCGAAGCTCGGGCGGCCAGCTTCGTCGAAGACCTCGTCCTGGCCATCGCACCAGAACAGGTCTTCGTCACCCACGCGGAAGACCTGCTGGCTGACCACGTCGCCGCCAACAGGATCGTCTTTCAGGCACTCCGTCGGATTTCGCGACCAACCACCGTGTTCGAATATCCCGTCTGGCTCTGGGACCGATGGCCCTGGACGAACCCGCTGGCGTCTCCTCGCCAGCGACATGGGGGAAAGGCGAAGCTCACGCTGGCGCGCACAGCGGTCGATTGGCGGATGCATCGCCACCTTTCAACTCGGGTCGACGTCACACCGACGCTAGGGAGGAAGATCGCGGCGCTAGCCGCCCATCGGACGCAGATGACGCGCTTCGACGGCACGCCCGGGTGGCTCACGCTTGGCGACATCGACCACGGCAATTGGCTTTCCAACTCGCTCGGAGAGTTCGAATTCTTCCGGGTGACCGAGTTGAACCAATGACCCTCGCCAACGACCTGCCCGTTCGGCCGGCGGAGCGCACGCAGTCGGCAAACGCTGACCCGTTTCGAACGCCGCGAGTTCGCGGCAAAGTCATCGGTTCTCGGACCACGAACGGCGCCGGCCCGGTAGCTGGAGTGGATACCGAGAAGGTCATTTCGATTGAGGACGGATCGCTCCGGATCGGAAATCCGATTCTCCCCGGATGGGGCCGGCATGTGTTTGCGAAAGGGCCGATCCCGGCCCAGCCCGGAACGTGGATTGCGGCAACCATACTCAATGGGCACAACTCGTCGCAGGGTGGACTGCTCGGTGAGTCGCTCCGGCAGCGCTGCAAGCGCTGGCTAAAGGGCGCCGAAGTCGAGCCATGGAAACGTCGCGTCGTCAAATGGGCCTGGCGAGGAGACAAGCGCGAGACGCTCTGGCTGTTCCGGAAGTGGTGGCGAATGAGCCGCGACGCTCGCCGCAGCGATTTCGTTCAGCTGGAAGAAAACCTTGCCTTTGGATGGATGCGCTCGTCCAACGGTGGAAATCCTGTGGAAGGCGCCTGTTTCGTCATGCGGGCGGCGGAAGCCACCAACGGGGAACTGTGCATCGGTTCCGGGGGTGTGCTTCGCCCGCTGGTGAGCCGGGTCACCAACATACCGATTGCCTACTTCTCGGTCGTGCGCAACGGCGGCGTCGCCTTCCTGGTGGGCACCACCGTGCCCAACGTCCCGAGTCTCCCCATGCTGCCGATGGCGCGCCAGATCGCAGTGGTGCCGGCCGCATCCTCCGGAGATCAATACGCGTGCATTCAACAGGCCGCGCTGGGCCAGGTCGGTTTTGTCTCTGCCACTCATGTCTATGGGCTGAACACGGGCAGACTGGATTCCTTGGCAGACCCTCGCGGTACGGCCCTCTTTGTGGACTCTTTGCGCGGTTCAGCCGAAACAGCTTCCTTGCTCGACGCACCATGGGAGGTCAGCGGGCGATTACATCGCTCGCCAGTTGGCCTCGAACCCGAAAACAGCGGCGCCGCCAGTCTCCGCCTGTCGGAACCCGCAGGCTTCCTCCGAGTAGCCGTTGAACGCCAAGGAGACGGCGAGGCAGAGATCAGGTGGCGCAGCGATGGCATCGGTTCGGGCTGGGGTCTCCGCATCGGCAACCACCTGGAGCTCGGTCAGTGGCGCGCTGGCGAATGGAGTGAGTTCGCTCGAAGTGACCGGCACGACGAGTCGAAGTTCGACGCCCAGGTTCTCGATGATGGCCTGCGCATGCGGGTACTCGTCAACGGCCGCGACGAATTCGGCGAGGTAACGTCAACCGAAGGCTGCACCGAGGCGGGTCTCGCGTTGGCGCTCTCCGGCGCCGGCATTTCGATGCACGACCTCGAAGTACAACCGCGAGCGATTCGCCTTCCAGAAGAGGCACTCATTTGCGCACCCACTATCCCCATCGCGCCAAAACTTCGCATTGTTGATGCGTTCGCGGGCACTCCGGGCCCCCTCGATGGCCGGCGTTGCGAAAACGCCGCGGCAGGCGCGTGGGAGCGAACCCACGGGCATGGCGCGTTCGTTGTGGAGAGGGGCCTGGGAGCTCGCGTTGACGCCTCGCCTGCACACGCGATCAGCGACAGAACCTCGTACACCTTGCCGTGGCCTTATGGAGGGGCAGCAACCCTGGAAATCCTGGTCGCACCTCCCGGGGGACGCCGCGGTCTCGGGGCGAACGGACGCGCCGGCGTCGTGTTCTGGCAGGACGAAGACAACTACTTCATCGTTTCGACCTGGCTCGACGACGGCTACGACGGAGCCTCGATCTCGGCGTTCTTTCGGATTGGAGGGACAGAGGAGATCTACAACGCGGTGTGGAGCAACGTCGGTGACCGCGTGGATTGGGCGCGTGACTACCGGTTGAGGGTCGCCTTTGATGGCGACCGTTTTGTCGCCTCTGTGGATGGCGAGCCGGTTCTCGTCCGTGCCCTCTCCGACGTGAAGTCCATCTGGCCGAAGCTTCAGATTAACCGCGTTGGGATGACGGCGAACTGGGAATGGGGCCTCGACGCCGGCAGCGTGTTCCGCGAGTTTCGCGCCTGGTCCCAGGATTCTCGGGGCGACGAGTTATCAACCGGTGCTTCAGGCGACACCAGTAGAGTCACCTCACAATGAATTACGACAGATGTACCGCTTGCGGCTCGCACGAGCTGGCGCTGTTCTATGAAGTCAACGCCGTGCCGGTGAACAGTGTCCTGCTCCTCGATTCCCGCGAGCTGGCGCTCCAGTTCCCCACCTCCGATATCAGGTTGGTTCGATGCAATGCCTGTGCCTTTGTGTTCAACGCCTGCTTCGATCCGGAGATGACTGAATACTCCGGACGCTACGAATCCACCCAGGCCTTCTCTCCAACCTTCGTTGAATTCACCGGGGACCTTGCTCACGATCTGATCGACCGGCACAAACTCAACGGGAAGACTATCGTTGAGATCGGCTGCGGCGACGGCGACTTCATCCGGCTGCTCTGCGAACTCGGAAACAATCGCGGATTCGCCTACGATCCGGCATTCGAGCCTGCCCGCCACGCCGGGAGCGAGGCCGTGACCTTCATCTCCGACTTCTTCCGCGATGGATCATCGCTCCACGATGCCGACCTCGTCGTCTGCAAGATGACGCTCGAGCACATCATCGATGTTCGAACCTTCGTCGAGTCCGTTCGCAACGCGCTCGCAGAAGACTCGCAAGCCGTTGTCTTCTTCCAGGTCCCGAACGCCGACTATGTCTTCAAAGAGCTCGCTTTCTGGGACGTGTACTACGAGCACTGCTCCTACTTCACTGCGGGCTCCCTTGCGTCGCTGTTCAGCGCCTCAGGGTTCCAGGTTACCAGGACGTGGACCGGGTACAACGACCAGTACCTGATGCTCGAGGCGAGGGTTGCGGCGGAGCCCCGTACCTGTCATCAACCGTCGCCGGCAACGGCTACGCCTGCTGAAATCTCTCGCTTCGGCGCCGAAGTGGGCGCGCAAATGTCCGGATGGCGCGAACGCCTGGATGGCTACCAGGGCGCAGGGCGGCACGTTGCCGTCTGGGGGGCCGGTTCAAAGGCCGTTGCCTTCCTTGCCGCCGTTGGCAATCCGCCGGCGATTCGCACCACCGTCGATATCAACCCCAACAAAGCCGGCACCTTCCTCCCTGGCACCGGCCACGAGATTGTCCTGCCAGGTCGACTCTGCGAAACGCCCCCTGATGTGGTCGTCGCCATGAATCCCGTGTATCTCCCCGAGATTCGCCGCGACCTCGAGGGCCTCGGCCTAAACCCGGAGCTCATCTCGCTATGACACAGCTCGTTGAGAAACCTGGCCGCCTGTCAACCAGCCTGGGATGTCCCGTGTGCTCGTCAAACGCCGTCGAGAGTCTGATGCGATTCGAGTCGGTCCCCGTATTCTGTAACGTCCTCCACGACACCCGCGAAGCCGCCACGGCCGCTCCGCAGGCTTCGGTCGACCTTGCCATTTGCAGTTCCTGTTCTCATATCTTCAACGCAACCTTCGACCCGGATCTCCTCGCCTACTCCGAGGGCTACGAGAACGCCCTCCATCATTCCGGCACGTTCATCGGTTACCAGGAATGGCTCATCGAAAAGCTAGTCCGAGAACACGGCCTGTGCCGGCGGCGCATCGTAGAAATCGGCTGTGGCCAGGGAGACTTCCTTTCGGCCCTCTGCCAGGCTGGCAAGAACACCGGCATTGGGTTCGACCCGAGCTACCGCGGCGGCGCAACGCTTCCGGGGGTTGAGCGAATCGAGTCGCGATACTTCGACGCCAAAGATGCAGCCGATGCCGAAGCCGTCGTTTGCCGCCAGGTACTCGAACACATTGAAAGCCCCGCCGAATTCCTCAGCGATCTCCGCGATGCTTTGGGACCCGGAACGCTCGTGGCCTTCGAAGTCCCGAATGGCGAATGGTGCTTCGGCGCCGGCGGGATCTGGGACGTCATCTACGAACACTGCGGCTACTTCACGCCTGTCTCATTGACCACGCTGTTCGCCAACCTCGGATTCCTGGTTCGCGAAGTCACGGAGACGTTCGGCGGCCAGTTCCTGCTGATCGTCGCGCACACCGGCGATGTTTCGGAAGGTCGCCCGTCTGCGTCCTCAGAACTGCACGATAGCATCTCGTGGACGCGGTCCTCGGCACGAGCGATGTTGCAAGCCCACGAAGCCTGGAAGGAGAAGGTCGCAGCACTGAGCGCATCCGGCCCGGTAGTCATCTGGGGCGCGGGTTCAAAGGGCGCCACCTTCCTCAACCTCGCCGACGCCGCCCGCCAGATCGAATTCGCAGTCGATCTCAACCCAAAGAAGGTCGGCAAGCACGTCCCGGGCACGGGCCAGCGCGTCATCAGCCCCGCCCAACTCGTCGCCACCAACCCTGGCACCGTGATTGTCATGAACCCGAACTACGAGTCCGAGATTCGTGAGCAACTGCGGGGACTGGGGCTCAACTCAAACGTAGTCGTGGCCGCTGATGCATAACGTCTCCCGCCTCGTTGCTCCGACGACCGGTGAGGCTGTCAGTCAACTCCGAGTCGATCAAAAGTCCCGCGAGCACAGCCGTTTCAGCATCGCGATTTGCACGCGAGGAGACGACTTGCCGTCGCTCCTCCGTGCCTTGCGTTCAGCAGAGTCGGTCCGCGGTTGCTGCGATGAAATCATCGTCGTGGACCAGGGCCGCTCAGACGGTCTTCTGCCTCAATCTCACGCAGTGCCGGGCCGTGACCTGGTCCACGTCAAACATGAACAACAAGGTGTGTCACGCGCGAGAAATCTCGCACTTCGCCTCGCACGAAACGAAGTCGTGGTCTTCACGGACGACGATTGTGAGTTTACCCGCGGGGCAGCGTCGGAACTGGCCGGTGCCTTCTCTGACGCTGCCTGCGCGATGGCGTTCGGAACGGTCTACGCCCAGGAGTCGGTGAGCGCTGAAGGGTTCATTCCAACATACTCGCCGCCAAGAGAATCCATGCTCCGTGGGAAACGCGCCAAGCTTCGCGACGGCGGGATCGGGGCGGCTATGGCCTGCCGTAAGTCTGCAATCCTCGCTCTGGGAGGTTTCGATGAGCGTTTCGGTCCGGGCAGTGATCAGTGGCTGAGTTGCGAGGAAGGCGAGCTCGCGTTCCGCGTCCTCAAGGCAGGTTACGCCATCGCTCATCGCCCGGACGCACGTATTGAGCACCACGGTCGCCGGGATTGGGAATCCGCTGGAACTTATACCACCGCGACCTTCAAGGGCATCGGAGCTGCCTACGGAATGCACGCCTGGCACGGTGACCGGGCTGCGATGCTCCTGGTTGGTCAACAGGCTCTCCAGGCGGGTGGTCAGGTCATCCGGAGCATCACTGAGCTCCGTCGGCCGACGGGAATCAAGCGATTCTTCGGCCTTTCGTATGGAGCCTTGACAGCAATGCGCACTCGGCCGCTCCAAGCTGCGCCTGTGCCAGGGATGCCGGAATGATGAATCAGGAGTTCTGTGCTCAGGAACCGCTCGTGAGTATCGGCGTGCCCGTCTTCAACGGTGCCCGTTTCATTGAGTCCGCCGTTCGATCGGCTCTCACTCAGACGTATCGCAACCTCGAGATCATCATCTCAGACAACGCATCGACCGACGAAACCGGGGAAATATGCGAGCGGCTCTGCGAACTGGATCCGCGAATCCAGTACGTGCGCCACGCCAGGAACTTGGGTGCGGGTAAAAACTTCAACGAGGTCTTGAGACGTTCAAGAGGCCAGTACTTCAAATGGCTCGCCCACGACGACTTGATGTCACCCAACTTTGTCGAAGCTTGTGTCCGAGAATTGGAACTCGACAAAGGTTGCGTCCTCGCTTATCCGCGTACAGTCATTATTGATGAGGTTGGTACGACCATCGAAGAGTACG
The DNA here is from genome assembly GCA_050247055.1 of Dehalococcoidia bacterium. Lineage (GTDB taxonomy): Bacteria > Chloroflexota > Dehalococcoidia > Tepidiformales > Tepidiformaceae > Amarobacter. Next base: position 276,971 of record JBFWUX010000006.1, on the reverse strand, counting down.
GGATCAAGCTCCGGACCGACTCTGGGCGCCAATCCACGCGGTTCCACGATTTGGCCGTTGCCTGGAGCATGTGCTTTGAAGTCTTCGGCCTCTTCCGCTCCGATGTCTTGAAAAAGGTAGGCGGGATGAGGAACTTTAGCCATGGCGATGGCGTGCTTCTCGCAAGGATGGGCATGGTTGGTCCCTTCAAAGAAGTGCCCTCCGCGATACACAAGTCACGGCGCCACCAGACTCAGTCCATGCGGATGTTCGGAAACGAAGTCAGCGGAGGCAATGACTATCACCAGTACGCCGTCTGGTTCAATCCAGAGGCGCGCGGACGAATCGCCTTCCCGACCTGGAAAATTGGTCGTGAGCTCTATCGAGCGATCTGGTCCCGAGAAGTGGCAGCAGGTGAGCGGATTAAATGTCACCTCACCATGGTGGTCTGGGCCCGAAAGAACATTCGTCACCTAGCATGCGATCTAGTGGTGGCTTCGCGTCAGCTGCAGCGCAGATTCGTCCGGCGCTTTGGCACGGCTTCCATGGTTCGGACTGGAGCCTGAGATAGACCGAGACGGGGAGAAGCACGCGACCGCTTCCATTCCCGGTGCGGTGCTCAAGACGTTGGCATCCCACCTTGGTTCCTGGCTGCTATGCCATTGCTACATAATGCCGCACCAGGTGAGTCCCGCCGTATGACCGCGGGAGCTCCGAAATCTCGTATCCCGTCCGCCGAAGCTCCAGCTCTACTTCCTGGCGATTCGTTTCAAGCTCGTCGGCGGTAGCGCCGTCCAGTTCGTAGACAATCACTGGATGATCCGAAAGAAGGGCCGGCATGCCTCGCAACACGGCAGCCTCTGCCCCCTCCACGTCGATCTTCACCACGCTCGGCCTTCGCAACCCGAGTTCTTGGACGAGTGTGTCGATGGTCCGCGTTTCAACGGTGATCACTCCGGTCGTGTCGCCGGGCGTTCCATACCCTTCAAGCGTCGCACCACCGGGGTGCGCCGTCGTCTGAATTCGTGCGGTTCCGTCGCGATCGGAGACAGCCAACCGCAGCACCCTAACGTTCGAAACGTTGTTCAACCGAAGGTTCTCCTCAAACGCCCCGGCGATTTCAGGGAGCGGCTCAAACGCATACACGGCGCCGGCAGGCCCGACGATTCGGCTCGCCACCAGGCTGAAGAACCCAACATTTGCGCCGATGTCGTAGAACACGTCGCCCGGCCCCAGTAGTGAAGCAATCGCCTCCTGCACCGGGCGTTCGTTTTCGTCGTTCGCGTAGTCGGCGCTTGCATACTTCGATCCAATTCGGAGCCCGGCCGCGGGCCCAGTCGGAATTGTATTGACCGAACGGTTCCGAACCCTTCGCCGCAAACTCGCCAGCGACCCGCGTGGGTGCCGGGCTCTCTGAACGAGGGCACTAAACGTCATCTCTCCGATTCCTACACCGCCCGGATTCATGCTCACAGGGTGCAAGGCTTGCGGATAGCAATCGTTAACCAACCGTGGATGTCGAGCGCTCCGGTGCCAAACTCGTCGCTCGAGATCTGGACCTACGAAGTGGCATGCCGTCTCTCGGAAACCAACGACATCCACGTCTTTGGCGGTCTTCCGGCGCGGTCGGTTCGTGCCACAGCCTTCCGCGACAGGGGCATCAGCTACCACCTCCTTCCAACCACGCCGGATGTCATGTTGCGCCGCGTCTTTTCGAAGATCCGCAAGTCACCTCCCGCGAACAGGCCCCTGGTTGCCCGCCAGTCCTACTACTACTTCTGGGCCCTTCGCACTGCCTGGGAATTGCGGCGGTTGAAGCCCGATGTGATCCACATCCACAACCAGTTTCCCTTCGCTCGAATCATCGGCCGCCTGAACCCGCGTGCCCGCATCGTGGTGCACATGCAGTCCGAGTGGCTTTCCCAGGTCGATCGCCGCGAAGTTGAGCCGGCGCTCAAGCGAACAGCCCTCGTCATGGGTTGCAGCCGGCATGTGACCTCGAAGGTGGAAGCTCGTGAGTTATCGGCCGTTCCCGAAACCGTCGTCGTCCCAAACGGTGTCGACACGGATGCGTTTCATCCGTTAGATCCGGTGCGTCCGGGCTCCGAAGATCGCCCGCTAAAGCTCGTCTTCGTTGGACGCGTCTCCCCGGAAAAGGGCTGCCACGCGCTCGTTCAGGCGCTGGCAGTACTGATCGAACGCGGAGAAGACGTAACCCTGAGTTTGGTAGGGCCAGTCGGAGCGCTGCCGGCGGGGCACATCGTTCAAATCTCGCGGGAGCCGGCCGTTCGCGACCTGCAGCGGTTCTACGCCGCATCCGCGCCCTACCTGGAACAGATCCTGGACCCACTGCCACCCGAGGTACGTGCCCGAGTGCACATAAAAGGCAGTGTTCCCCGGGAGGAAGTGGTTCGAGAGATTCGCGAAGCAGACATTCTCCTGAACCCCTCTCTCAGCGAGACCTTCGGAATGGCTCTCGTTGAGGCGATGGCGTCAGGAATTCCAGTGATCGCGACCCAAGTCGGCGGGATGCCGGAGGTCGTCGAAGACGGTGTGACCGGCATCCTCGTTGCACCCGAGAGCTCGAACGCCCTGGCTGACGCGATTCAAACGCTGAAGGCGCATCCAGAATCACGACGAGCGATGGGCGCCGCTGGAAGAGATCGGACAGTGCGCTACTTCACCTGGGACGCCGTGGCCGAGCAGGCGCTCAAAGCCTATCAATCGCTCGTTTTCGACAGGGCCCCGGCCACGAATTCGCACGCTCAGGAACAAATCTTGAATACGCCGGAGACCGTGAAGTGACATCGAACCTCGCATCCAAACAGTCCCCGCTTGTAGCTCCGGAGCAGCTTTCCACCCCACTCGCCGCCCTCCGCGAACGCCTCCAATCTCGAACCGCGACCGTGGCGGTAGTCGGCCAGGGATACGTTGGGTTCCCGCTCGCCCAGAGAATCGCCGAGAAAGGGTTTCCCACACTGGGCCTCGATTCGAGCGCCGATGTTGAGCAGCGCTGCCGCGGGATGAACGTTCATTCCTCATACCGTTCGACGAGTGACCCTTCGGGACTCGCAGACGCTGACATCGTCGTGGTGGCGGTCCCGACTCCGACGATCGACACCGAAACCGGCCGCTTTCCCGACCTCGGCAACGTTCGTGCGGCGATGGCGGATATCGAGCGCCATCCTCGAAACGGTGGCACCGCGCGACTGGTTATTGTCGAAAGCACTTATGCCCCCGGCACAACGCGGTCCCTGGTCCATGAATTCTTTTCCGAGTTCGTTGTGGGGGACGACATCGCGGTTGGCTACTCCCCGGAACGGATCGACCCCGGAAACGCACACTACAGTGTCGATAACATCCCCAAGGTCGTCAGTGGGCTGGACGAAGCGTCGCTGCTTCTCACCCGAGAGTTCTACGATTGCATCGTCGATGACACAATTCCTGCCACCTCGGTTGAAGCCGCCGAAGCCTGCAAGCTTCTGGAAAACACATTCCGGTTCATCAACATCACCTTCGCGCAGGAATTTGAGGAGTACTGCTCCGCAATCGGCGTCAACGCCCGCGAAGCCACCAACCTCGCTGCAACTAAACCCTTCGGGTTCATGCGGTTCTTCGCTGGTGCGGGCATCGGTGGACACTGCATCGCCGAAGACCCGTATTTTCTGTTCGAATCCATGCGGCAGGCATCGGTAGAACCGAAGATCCTGGCTTCGGCTCTATCCAACCACGAACTGCGGGCCGCAAGTCTTGTCGGGCGAGTCGCCGCTCGGCTTGGGGGATTGGATGGAAAGCGCATCCTGTTGCTCGGAGTCAGCTATAAGCCGGATGTCGCCGATACGCGACGTTCGCCAGCTTCGCCCATCCTCCGCGAACTCCTCGCCCATGGAGCCCAAGTCGCCTTCCACGATCCACTCGTGCCGTTCTTCGAAGGGCGTGAATCCACTAGTCTCGAATCGGCAGAGCTGCGGTTCGACATGGCCATCGTGATTGCGTCTCACACCTCGTTCGATGTCGATTCTTTGCGATGCGCCGGTTTGCGAGTTTTTGACCCTGCCGCTCCGCTGGAGGACTAATGCGCGTTCTGGTGACGGGAGCGGCCGGATTCATCGGCCGCCACATGGTTCGTTCGGCGCTGATTCGAGGCGACGTCGTAGTGGGAGTCGATTCTTTCATAACCAGCGAAAGGGATGACCTCGAGCGAGAGTCCGTCGGCTGGGAGAATTTCTCTTTTCACGAATCCGACGTCCGCAGCCCCAAATTCAAGGCGGACGGCCTGGCGTTCCAGCCCGAACTCATCGTCCACCTTGCTTGCCCAACAGGGGTCCCCAACCTGGAGCCTCTCGCCTACGACATGCTCACTACGAGTTTTGACGGCACCCGGAACGTCCTGGAGATCGCCGAAGCCACAAACGCCCGGGTTGTAGTTGCGTCATCCGCGGAAGTGTATGGAGACCCTCAAGTCTCTCCTCAGACCGAGTACTACAACGGAAGCGTCGATACCCTTGGACCACGGCGTGGATATGAAGAAGGCAAACGCGTGGCCGAAACGCTTTCCGGCATCGCCGCTGATTCTCGAGGCGTGCAGGTGGCCCTCGCCCGAATCTTCAACACCTTCGGGCCCGGCATGAGCCTCAACGACACACGGGTGGTTCCCAGCCTGGTCCGCGCCGCCCTTGAGGGACGAGAGCTGGTCATCCACGGCGACGGTCTTCAGACTCGCTGCCACTGCTATGTGTCTGATACGGTCGACGCGCTCTGGAAAGTGCTCCTTTGCGGGAAGCCCGGTCGCGCGTACAACATCGGCTCAACAAGCCAGAAGACCATTGTGGACCTGGCACAAGAGGTGAAGGCCCTCGTGCCCGGGGCGGGTGAAATCGTCCATACCGAAAGGCCCGCTCACGACCACCAGTCCAGGCTCCCCGATACCGCCCGAATTCGCGACGAGCTTGGGTGGAGTCCGGAAGTGGATCTCCGCACTGGGCTCGAATCCACCGTCTGCGACTTCCAGGGCCGGCTGTCCCGGGTTCAATGATCCTTGTTGGGTTGTGAGAAATGAACGCTTCCATCTCCCAATCCCTCAGCCGCCTCCAGGCTGCCCGAAACCGGCACGGGCTGTGGCCCGTCGTTGCCGGGCTCCTCATTCGCCACAAGTTCAACAAAAAGTCTGTCATCCTCTGGGCCGGAGGCCGCCCGATGCCTCGAATCGAGAATCGTGGCCAACTCGAAACCTCCAGTTGCACGCTTTGGTCTGGTGTTCGCCTCGAAATAGCTAAAGGTGCCCGTCTGACGATTGGCAAAGGGAGCTACCTGAACCGCGATACGGTCGTTGTCTGCCACGAGTCAGTCGAAATCGGCGCGAACTGCAAGATCTCTTACCAGGTGATCTTGATGGATACCGATGAACACCCGATTCCCGGTTCCGCCCGGCTAACCGCTCCAATTCGGATTGAAGATGACGTTTGGCTTGGCGCGCGGGTCATCGTCCTCAAAGGTGTCACGATTGGGAGAGGCGCCATCGTCGGCGCCGGCTCGATCGTCAGCAGGGACCTGCCCCCGAGGTCAATCGCCGTTGGACAACCTGCAAAGGTCCTACGCTTCTACTGAGGTTGCTGGCGGTAGCCCGTCCGAACCGAGTAGCACCCGTCGTAACCGCTGCAAGTCGTTCGGCGAAAAGACGCCGAACACCAGGGCGGCAACAACGTAGGTCGCAGCGCCAATAGCGATTGCACCGAACAGGCCGATCGCCACGTTGGCCAGGGCGGCAGCTCCCGCCATCACCAGCGTCGCTACCGAGATTCTCGCCAGTCCGGTTGCCAGTCTGTTGGTGTCGATCGTTGGCCAGGCCCACCACCAGACAAAACTTCCAACGAAGACTTCGGTCGCGACCGAAGTGAATGCCGAGCCCAGTGCACCGTCGTCCCAGATGCGGTTCGCAAGCGGTATCGTGATCAGATTGAGGGCCACGTTGAACACCACTGCTCCCCATGCCACCGCTGCCATCCGCTTCTGGTGATCTCGAGCGAAAAGAGAAACCCCCAGGACGGTGTGTACCGCTGCGGGCGGGATGTGGATTGCGAGGATCACCACAAGAACAGCCGAGCGCCCGAATTCATCGCCCGAGAGAAGTTGGACAATTGGCACCGAAAGCACCGCAAGCCCGGCAGCCATTGGCGCGGTCACTGAAAATGCCAGCCGCGCGGCGTTCGTGACGACTCGCCGGAACCAGGCCGCGTCCTCCATCGCCGCCGTGGAAAGGGCCGGATAGATGGCCATCGTAATGATCGTCGTGGCGAAGACCGGGATGCTCACAAGCCGATAGGCGAATGCGTAGGCGCCCGCCACCGCCGTGCCTGCCAGCGTCGGTAAAATCAGGAGATCGACCCGCGCGTAAATGGCCAGGCCCAAATCCCACGCGAAATACGAAGGCCCGGCGACAAGGATTCCTCTGATAGCGGCTCGCGAGGGCCTCATTCGACCGGAGAATGCGAACACGAAGGTAATCGCAACGGTCACCAGGCCGGCTGAAGTCGCAGCCAGGCCCGCGAGGCTAACCCCAACCGCTTCTCTCGTGGAAATCGCCGCGAAGACAGTCCCGGCCTGCCCCAGGAGCCCGACCGAAGACGCAACCAACGCAACCTTGCCCAACCGCTGATTCCCCTGGAAACCGGCCATCAACCCATCGGTCAGAAGTAACGTCAGGCTGGTGAGTCCGGAGGCAACAAACACAACGAAGAAGGCGGCCGAAGGCGCCATCAGGATTAGAAATGGAAGGAGGACGAGATTCAGGCCAAGCCACAGCCCCGCTCGCACGTAGAGCACGTTGAAGACGAGGCCGTACGTTTCGATCGGGGCGCGTGCCGTTTCCTTGATCAAATAATTGGTGCTTCCAAAGACCGCGAATACGCCAATGATCGTTGCCGCCGTCATACCGGTGGTAAGCAGACCGAACTCGCTTGGTCCCAGGAATCGCGGCACCACCAGCACGCCGACCAGGGTCGTGATCCACGTAATGCCCTGGATGGAAAGCAGGGCAGCACCGGTCTTGAAGAGCTTCTGGTTGCGTGTCGAGGTTGATTGCATGGGCGGCCGAACCTTACGCCGCTACGATGACTGGAACGTGTTGAATCCCCGTTGACCCATCGCGACCGGCTCTCAATTGAGGTTCGACGCGCCTGGTGCATCGTTGACTTGTGGATTCGTCGCGGTATGGCTCGGACACTTCGTTTCGTCACCTGGTCCTTTACTGTCTTCAACGCGACGCCACCGCGTGGCAGTCGAGGGGCTTTTGCCCCGAGGTGCGTGGAATGCGCCTGCAGGTTCGCCTGCTCACCTATGGTGGCTACCGAGCCACCGTGATTCATCGCCTCGCCTATTGGGCCCATTGCCGAGGATTGCCCGCACTTCCCACGCTGCTACACGAGTTGAACCAGGCTCTGCACGGCATAGAAATCACTCCATCGATGAAGGTCGGCCCCGGCCTGTATATGCCTCATTCGGTAGGAAGCGTGGTAACAGCCCAGGAAATCGGCGAAGACGTTGAGCTACAAGGCGGAGTCACCCTGGGCATGCGCGGTGCTCCCGAATTTCCGACGATCGCCGACGGCGTAGTCGTCTCCTGTGGCGCTCGCATTCTCGGGCCTATCACGGTGGGAAACGGCTCGGTCGTCGGAGCGAACGCTGTCGTAATCCGCGATGTTGAGCCCGGTTCTGTGATGGTGGGTGTTCCTGCTCACCCACTCGTACCCAAGGATCGGATCGCTCCGGGTCCCCGTGAAGAGATCTCCTCGGACTAGGACACTCGCGATGCTGCGAGTTCTTCCATCCGGTCCAGGATGCGGCGGTCGTTGGCCGCACTGTTGAAGCGTCTCTCAGCGACGCTCCGGGCCTGGCGCCCGAAGACGGGAAGCTGCGTTCGGTTGGCGGAAAGAGAGTGAAGCGCCGCAATCAGGTCGTGATGAGTGGGCTCGATGATCATTCCCGTTCGCCCAGGCTCGACGATATCGGTCGCGCCTCCGCGATTGGCCACGACAACCGGAAGCCCTGCAGCCATCGCCTCGATCGTTGCCAGGCCGAAGCACTCGGCAAGCGACGGCATAATGAATACGTCGGCCCTGGCGAACAGATCCCGGAGGGCTCGGTCTCCGGTCTCAAGCCGGTGAATGCGGACATTCGGCGCCGGGCTCACATCATCGCGCGTGACGATGTCGAGCTCGAAGTCGCTCCCGAAGCCGCTTCCCACAACGTCGAGGAGAAGGTCGCCCCCCTTCCGGACGAAGTCGCCGCCGACAAACAGCAAGCGAATCGGTCGACCTTCGGCTGCGTCACGCGACGTCGGAACCCATTGATCGAGGTCAACCCCTGGAGGAATGACTTCGATACGGCGGTCTTCGATACCCTCCCGGCGCAGCCCGTCGGCTGCCCAGTTGGACCACGGCGTGAACAGGCTCACCGTCTTCCAAAGCATTCGCTCCCGTGTTCGAGCCACGCGTTCAACGAAACTCCCGGGCGCGAGGCCGCGACGGTAGTGAGGCGCCATTGATTCGAGCTGGACCCGGGTCGCATCGAGGTCGAGGATGAGCGGCCGACGGAAACGGCCGATTTGGGCCCAGACGTACGGCGTAAGCACTTCGTGTGCCGAAGTCCAGATCACATCCGGCCGCGGGAACGTCGCGAAGCTGGAAGCCTCGATAGTGGCGCGAACCCGGCCACGGAGGCCTTTCGGGAACATCGTTGCGCGCTCGATCAGCGCCCCGTGTTTCCAGCCCGTCACTCGTCGGAATCGCGCATCGAACCGGCCGTCGCGGCAGACATTGCGTTCCAGGTTGGAGAACCGTGTGGCGTGTCCGGCGTAGGCAGATCCCAGGAAGAGAGCCCGCAACTGCGGCTTCAACTCGATAGGTCCCGCGGGATCCGGCGGCGAGGCTCCGCCGCTCTTCATGATTCCGGATGAGTGCACCGGTGCATTAAAGCCGCTGTCCCTCGACTCCTCGTCGAGACTTCGTTGCTAGCGAGCGATACCGGCTCTTTTTCCAGTTCAATTCTGCTTTACCAGGCCGAGTTTTCCGATGGTTCACTTTTGCACGCGAATTGGAGCGGCCGACGCTCCGAAAGGAGCCTCTTGGAAGCCAACAAGTGTTGGATCGGTGACTCCAGAGCCCAAGAGTTAAAATTGCGGAAACGAATGTAATGTCCGTTAAGTTTGTGAGCAGACACCCATATGAAACTGCTCGTGAACCATGCATTGAGTTGGGGAGCAGGTAGGCGTCGTTTCGGGAAAAGCTGATTCTGGCTGCGACTCCGAGGGTCGAACGTGGAACTCGAGAGCACAAAGCGGGTGCTTACGGAGGAACGCGTGAAGCGAAGAGGTTTTGGGGGCCGCAGGCTCCTTCTGATATCCGCCGGTGCAATTGCCCTGGCGATCACTTTCCTTGGCGTCGCAGCCGGAGCGACGAGCGGGCCATACGCTGCAACTTTCGATGGATCGCCTTCGGGCCCGTCCTCGGCAGCGCCGGTTCTCTCTGATTTCGATGTGCAGGTGCACTCACGCGATTCATCGACCTGGTACCAACTCCAATCGATGACTGCTGACCATGGCGCGGACTGCGGCGCACCCCCTGCGACGCACGCGAACAACGGCGCCTATTCCGATGCCGTTTTTCAGTGCAAGAACCACATCATGACCAACATCAACGCCTCCGGGTACGGGATGATCTATCTCACGCCCGACGAAATGGTGGACTTCTCGGCGGGGACCGCGGTCATTCAATGGGACCTCTCCACCTTGCGTCACAGCATTCGAGACTTTGTTGACTTTTGGGTCATCCCTTACGACGACCAGATTGCCCTTCCCTTCGACATGGGAGATGTGGACGGTCAGGGCGTTCCTCGCCAGGGCATTCACATCCGCATGGACCAGTTCAACGGCGAGACCATCTATCGCGCCTATGTGATCAACAACTACTCCCAGACCGAAATCCCTGGGGCCTGGTGGTCTACCCTGGATTCGGCCCTGGCCGGAGTCGGCCGCGTGCCCTCCGCCTCGGTGCGCGACACCTTCCATCTTGAGATCTCCAGGACGCACGTCCGCTTCGGTGCCCCGGAGCTCAATTGGTGGCCGATCGATTCCGATATCAGCCCACTTTCATTCACTCAGGGCGTCTTCCAGATCGGCCAGCACTCGTACAACCCCACCAAGGACGGCGCCGGAGAGCCGGCAACGTGGCACTGGGACAACATTTCCATCAACCCGGCCGTGCCGTTCACCATCATCAAGGCCGACCAGCGCTACATCGATAGCTCCACGCAGTTCCTCACCTTCAATCAGCCCGCGCCGGCCAACTCCTATGTGAGATTTACCTCTATCGGGACCACCCAGGTGGCCTTCAACGGAGGTGCATTCCAGCCGGCCACTATCGCCCGGGGCTCGGAGCAGGGCAATCACCCCGAACACCTGAGCAACTACTGGATGCCTGTTCCCGCCGGGACCACAACTATGAAGCTGAAGTGGTCTGCCGATGGTTGGTACCAGGGCCCGTACATCGCCAAGGACTTCGCAATCTGGTCCCGCGATACGTCCGGCTCAGCACCGGCTCCCACGCAGGCGGCGACATCGACGCCCACTACCGCCGCCACGAACCCGCCGGTAAGCCCCACGAGCACCCCGATTGTCCCAACGGGCACGCCCGTCGCGCCAACCAGCACGCCCCTGGTCCCGACGAACACGCCGGTCGTCCCAACCGCGACCTCAACGCCCGTGATCGTTCCACCGGCGAACCAGCCTTCCATGAACTCCGCCAATCGCGTGACGTGGAACGGGGCCGACTGGTATCTCCACGGTGCGAACCTTCCCTGGTACAACTGGGGTTGTGACTTCGGGTGTGGCGCCAATGGCGGCGCCAGCTCGAGCCAGGTGAAGTCTGCCGTTGGAGCTGCCTTCGCCCAGGCCAAAGCCAACGGAGTGAACGTTATTCGCTGGTGGGTCTTCCCCGGCGACCCCTGGCAGATCTCTCGCCAGTCAGACGGGACGCCGACGGGCATCAACCAGGCGGTTTATGCCGACATGGACGCCGCCGTGGCGCTCGCCGCTCAGTACGATATCTACCTCGATTTCGTTCTATTCTCGGCGCCGTCATCGCTGCCGCAGTCCTGGTATAGCAACGCCGCACAACGCGCGAAGCTGGCAGAGGTCCTCGGTCCGATGTTCGCCCGGTACAAGAACAACCCACGGGTCATGACTTGGGAGATCGTCAACGAGCCCGAGTTCGACATCTGGACTGGAGCGGCCAATGAAGCCAACGTCCAGGCCCAGGTGCGCGCCATCGCCGACTCCGTTCACGCCAACAGCCCGGCCCTCGTCACCGTGGGTTCCGCAATGCTCGACGGCCTCGGAATGTGGGTTGGCCAGGGCCTCGATTACTACCAGGCCCACTGGTACGACTACATGCAGCCCGGAAACTGGTGCGCGATGTGCACCGACTACAGCACCGTCAAGGCAACATACGGCCTCGATAAGCCGCTCGTCATCGGTGAGTTCTACGCGTCAAGCTCGGTCAACCCGCTGCAACGCTACGACGACTGGTACGCCAAGGGTTATGCCGGTGCCTGGGCCTGGTCCTTGCTCACCGACCGCACTTCCGATGGTCTGTCTGTGGACCTCTCGGCGGCAAAGGCGTTCGCGGCCAAGCACACCGACCTTGGGCCGAAGAACTCAGGCTCGACGACCGCACCAACCGCGACGCCCACCGCCGCAGCTCCGACTTCGACCCCGAAGCCGCCCACAGCGACTCCGACGAAGCCCGCCGCAACGTCCACGCCGAACACACCCGCCGCCACCCCGACTTCGACGCCGAAACCGCCGACTGCGACCCCAACCCCTGCTCCACAGCAGCCGCTTGGGTTCTCCAGTTCGGTTTCCCCCAGCAAGTCTTCGGTCAGCGCGGGCAGCAGCATCAAGCTGACGACCCGGGTGAAGGCTTCCGCGAAGGGCAAGGCGCTCATCGATATCGAGGTCTACGGGCCGGACGGCACAAAGGTGTACCAGAAGGTCTACGACAACCAGTCGTTCTCGGCCGGCGCCACCAAATCCTGGTCGCCAACCTGGTCGATTTCGCGCTGGGCCTCGAAGGGCACCTATACAGTGAAAGTGGGGGTCTTCTCGCCCGGGTGGGGCACCCTCTACGATTGGAATGATTCGGCCGCTACATTCACTGTCAAGTAACTAATCTCTTTGCAGAGTAGATGGAAGACCCCGGTAGTAAATACCGGGGTCTTCCTGTTTGAGAATTTACGCAGAGGTAACGTCGGGGATGCGCGTTCTCGACATAGCTCGTTGATTTCAGGTTGTTCGTTCGTTGGAGGACGATAGAGACTGGCTTCCAGTGGACGCCAAACGGTTCAGCCCGAACAGCATGCGCATGAGTGTCCGCGCTATGTTCGCAATTTTGGCAACAGTTATTGTGGCTGGAGGGCTGGCAATTGGCAGAAGTTCTGCCGATTCATTCGTCGCAACCGTTGATGGTTCGCCGGCATCACCGCTGCCCGCGGGAGAATCGGTTCTCCAGGACTGGGATGTTCAAGTCCACAGCAGGGATTCGAGCACCTGGTATCAGCTCGAATCTATGAATGCCCAGCATGGAAGCGATTGTTCTGGTCCACCATCCACTCATGCCAACTCGTCTTACAGTGGCTCAGTGTTCCAGTGCAAAGACCACGTCATGACCGCCATAAACGCGAGCGGTTACGGGCTGATTTATTTGACTCCAAACAGGATGCTGGATTTTTCCAGCGGTGGGACGGTCTCGTTCGATATCAGTACAGAACGCCAGAGTACGCGCGACTGGTGGGACATATGGATCACGCCATGGGCGGATAACCTTGCGCTTCCGTTCGACCTCGGCGAGGTCGACCTTCAGGGGCCCCCGCTCAACGCCATCCATGTCTCCATTGAAACCGCCGAGAGTGCCCCAATCCTGACCGTCTATCGAAATGGACAATCAACCACCTACAACCACGGTTGGGACACACCTTCCACGCGGTCTGGCATCGCTGCTGGCACCAACGAAGCGGCCGCCCGCCAACCCTTCCGGCTGACCATTTCGGGCGGTCGCATCAAGTTCGAGCGGCTCGCCTCATCGACCGGTTCGGCCGTCGAGTTCTTCGATTTCGCAGCGTCGGTCAATTTCAGTCGCGGAGTCGTCCAGTTCGGTCATCACTCCTATAACCCCACCAAGGACGGCTCCGGCGTGCCGGCAACCTGGCATTGGGACAACTTCGCGGTCAACCCTTCGGTGCCGTTCACTGTCGTGCGCGCCGACCAGCGGTACATCGATGGTCCCACGCAGACCCTGACCTTCGCCGCGCCCGCTCCCGCGAATTCATTCTTGAGATTCAGCGGTGTCGGCGTGATCGATGTGTCACTCGACGGCGGAAGTTACCAGCCGGCTCTTCGCGCGAAAACCGCGGGACTGGCAGATGGGTTCCATCCGGAACACATGTCCAGTTACTGGATGCCCGTCCCTCAAGGAACTCGAACCCTAAAGCTGAAGTTCAGCGCCGACTCCTGGTACAACGGCCCGTTCATCGCGAAGGATTTCGCGCTCTGGTCTTCCGGCGGTGCGGCGGTCCCAACCGCTACACCCACCAGGACCCCGACTTCCACGCCGACAACCGCTCCCGGCGCCACGCCTCCCCCGACAGCGACTCCCGGTTCGACCAGCGTCTCGATCAGCGGCGCGGTACAGCTCGAGGGCCGAACCTCGGCCGCCGGGGTGAGGGTGGCGGTTTCCCCCGGTGGCCCCTCGGTCATCACCGGCGCGAACGGCGCGTTCGTACTCAACGGGCTCCAGGCGAACACCGCGTACACCCTCACCGCCTCGCTCGATGGCTTCGTCGATGTTCGTCGCACCAACCTGCGTGTGGCGAGCGGGACCGCCCAGGTTGGTACGGCACTTCTCCGCGCCGGCGACATCGATGGCGACAACTCCGTCACCGTCACTGACGTGTCCCTGGTTGCAGGCCTTTACGGAATGCCGGCTAACGGCAGCCCGGCCGACTTCAACGCGAATGGAACTATCGACGTGACCGATGTCTCGCTCGCCGCGGGCAACTACAACCTCATTGGGCCGACAGCCTGGTGATCCAGAACTACTCACGGGAGAGGTGAATGTTTCAGGCTAACCCGATCGCGCGCCGGTTCGGCACGTTGGCGGCCATCGCGATATTCGGCGTCGGCGCTCTCATGGTGTCGCTCGCTCCAAGCGATGCTTCGGCGGGCACCCAGTTGTCGCTCAGCGGCGCATCCGCCCAATCCGGGCAGTCGTTTTCCACCACCGCCAGCGTTACCCTTGCCGCCGCCGATGAACTGAACGGGTTTGATCTGACAATTAGCTTCAACCCGGCAGTCGCCGTCCCCACATCCGTCCAGCTGAACGCTGCCTGGAACATCCCCCTGGATGCAGGGACCATCGGGAGCAATTCGGTCCATGTCGCGGCCTCGCGAATAGGCACCTGCACCGGGAGTTGCCCGCTGTTCTCCCTGAACTGGAATGCCGTTGGCGCGGGTAACGGGCAGGTGCAATCAACATCGCTCGTCCTGGTAGGCAAGCAGTCCAGCGTTGCCGGGAACCTCTCACAGGTATCTACGTCATTCGGAACGGTGTCCGTTTCCGGCCCGGCGACTAACACTGCGGTGCCACCGACATCGACCAGCACTCGCGTCCCGGCCACATCCACATCAATTGCTGCTACGAATACGTCAGTCCCGCCGACCTCCACCTCCGTTCCCGCTACCAGCACGCCAATCCCCCCAACCGCTACCTCCGCCCCGGCGACGGCTACGTCCGTCGCGGCGACACCGACAAACACCGTTGCGGCTTCTTCTGGCGGCAACGCGACCACGCCAACCGCCCAGCCGACGTCGCCGTCTCCAACGGCAGTGCCGACGCTCGGGTCGTCCGTCGATGGCGTGGCCAACAACAGCCAGCCGACGGCCGCTCCCGCGGGCCCGTCCGCACCCCAGCCAGCGGTGCCTACTTCGGTTCCAGCGCAGAATCCGGGGAGTCCGGTTAGTCCGGTTGTCCTCCCAACGACCGCCGTCTCGTCGCCCGCAGGTGGCACCGCCGCTTTGCCTGCGACCACGCGGACTGTGCCCCTTCCCCCCAACACCGGTATGGGCTGGGCTCAGGATGAAGGCGGTGCGGACTTCCCACTTCGCACGTCTGGATACACCCTGATGGGGATTGCGGCCCTTCTGCTGTTCGTTCAGTTCGTGAACTCCCGGCAGTCGAGAACTCGTCGTGAGAAACAGTTCTCGGAAGCGGTTGACAGCTTCTTCGCCGAACAGGAAGAGAAGGGCTCTTCACGCTCGAGATAGTGGCCTCGCAATCGGTCTGAAACTGAACCAAACACCCCGCGGGTCTCAACCTGCGGGGTGTTAGCATCGAGACATGAAGGCCAGCAGCCGCCTCGCGATTCTCGTCGTTCTTTCCGCCTGCGTTGCTGGCTCGCTCGTTCTCGGGTGCTCAAGCCGGGCTCCCGCTTCCGAAACCGTTACGCCGGACTCGGCCGTACTGTCTCAGGCGTCGGAGCGGGTGGCGTCCCCTCCAACGCCGGGCGATTCCCTCGATCCGAAACGCGATGACTGCGCACCTTCGGCTCCAGTCGGAGCCGAGAATCCTTCGCAATCGGGCCCATTTCTCGCGACGTTCGATAACAATCCAGATTCGCCCGTTCCTGTTTGCGGCGCCGCAGGATGGGATGTCATCGTCCACAGTCGCGCGCCCGCCACCTGGTATTCCCTTGACCCAATCGATGCCCAGCATGGATCTGACTGTGCAGGGCCGCCAGCCACCCACCACCTGGATGGAAGCCACGCAGCTGCCTTCTTCAACTGTCGCAACCACGTGATGACCTCGATCAACGGTTCCGACTACGGCGCCATCTATTTCGTACCCAACCAGCTAGTCGACCTTGGCAACGGCCCCGTCACGATTCAATTTGACCTGAGCACAGAGCGTATGAGCACGCGCGACTGGATAGACGTCTGGGTGACACCCTGGGATGACAACATGGTCCTTCCGCTCGAAGCTCCCGATCCCGACCTCCAGGGGCCGCCTCAGAACTCGATCCAGGTCACCAATAGGCCCGGAGAAGGTTCGCCAATCCTTCTGACCACCCGAAACGGCGAAGGGAAAGGCTATGCGCCCGGGTGGGCCGTCTCGCCCCTGGACGAAGGAATTGTCGCCGGTACGAACCAGGCCGCGGTCCGCCAGACCTTCGAGCTCACCCTGACAAAGACCAGCGCGAAGTTTGAACGCCTCGCCTCAGCAACGGCCCCAGCCCTGGTGTTCTGGGACGAGCAGATCGACTTCCCGTTCGATACAGCCGTCCTCCAGTTCGGACACCACAGCTACAACCCAAGAAAGGACGACTCCGGGGTTCCCGCCACCTGGCATTGGGACAACATCGGCATCTCGAAAGCTATCCCGTTCAGTATGCTCCGTTCGGTTGAGCGCTACGCAGATTCCGATAATCCAGTGGTGCAATTCACGGAGCCTTCTCCCGCCGGCGCGATGCTTCGGTTCGCGGCCATCGGTGCGGTCGAAATCTCAACCGATGGCGGGAAGACCTGGCAGGCTGCTCACAGGCAGGAGTCCATCGACGAGGAGGAGGGAAATCACCACCCGGAGCACTTCTCCTCGTTCTGGATGGCCGTCCCTGCGGGCGTTCAGGAAATTGCCTTCCGCTTCTCCCCGGACGACTGGTACGCAGGTCCGTACTTCGCCCAGGACATCGCACTCTGGAGCCGCTAGGGCTGGTTCTTATCTGGCGGTTCGCTCCCAGGTCTTGGGTTGCCCGCGGATGAGCCTTCCGTAGGAAACCATCTTGTGGAGAACGAATCGGGGCACATGGACCATGGCCGCAAGGTCCTCTCGAGCGGCACGCGCCGCAATCAAGCCGATCGCGACGTAACTCGCGCTTAATCCCGTGGCGACCGCACCCAGCAACAGACTTCCCGCGCCGGCCACTGCAATAGCCAGCGAAACGGCCGCCCCCGCGACGACGAGCGTCAAAGGCGGGCTTGCCAATTCGAACGCCGCCCCGGCCGCACGCACTTCTCCCCGCGCAAGCAGGCGGATTCCCACCAGAAGCGAACGTGGCGCCATCCCGAGGCGTCCGCCCTCCCAGCGTTCGTCCTGCACCGACGCTTCGCCGTAGGACGTTGCCATTAGACCCGACACTGTAGCCCTCGGTTCGAAGTGAATGACCGTGCCGCGCTCGGCCAACGCCAGCGTCGCGGCAGCATCTTCCGTGATGCCCACTCCCGGGAAACCATCCTGTATGACCGGCCAGCGAAAGGCCATCCCGTTTCCCTTCAACGTCGTTGGTAGACCGAGGCGGCTGGCGCCCAGCGGCCGAGACCAGTGCACGAGCCCAAACGCCAGGCGTCGCAAACGGGAAACGGCTGTGTCCCCCGGTGCAGCTTCGTAGTGCACTTGAACAGCCTCAGCCCCGGATTGAAGCCGATGCGCGATGCATGTGAAGAAGTTCTCCGACACGGTTGTGTCAGCGTCCACGAACACCACCGCCTCGGGAGGTTCGGGGGCATCTCGGAGGTGCGCCAGCGCGAATTCCAGGGCAAAGCTCTTCCCGCGCTGTGTTTCGCTTGTCCGCACCAGCACGTGCGCTCCCGCGTTCGCCGCCTCGACTTCCGTTCCGTCGCTGCAATTGTCAGCAATCACCAGCACACCCGGTTCCGGCGCCACCTGTGACCCGGCCTCCCTCAGGGAGCGCACGGTTTGCGCGATGAGTGCCTCTTCGTTGTGGGCGGGCACAATCACACTCATTTTCAGTGGGGAAGCGTTACGGCTTCGCGGCTCTTGCGGTCGGGGCAGAGCGATGATCGCGAGTACCGTCCACCAGCCGCTGACAAGTGCGACACCGCCCGCGACTCCCATTTGAGCAAGCGCCACGATCATCGTTGGGTTCATCGCGCCGTGGCCGCCACCGTCGGTTGCTTGGCTGGCCCCTCGGCGCCGGACAGTATCACCTGGGCGAACCGGCGAGCGAAGTCATCAACACCAAATTCTGATTCAACGATCCTCCGGCCGGCCCGGCCCATGGCCAAGGCAAGAGCAGGATCTTCCAGGAGCAACACGATGGCCCGCCTCAGTGCGGCGGCGTCTCCCGGCGGCACATACAGTCCGGATGCATCGTTCTCCACCGCCCGAAGTCCCAGGACTTGCGGCCCGCGGTGCGCCGTGACCATGGAATCGACCGCGTCGCCCGTCACCAGGGGGCCGGTCACTACTTCCTTCTGGCCATCCGTGCACGAAACCACCACGGGTCGAGACATGCTCATCCCCTCGAGGATCGTGGTCACGCCAGCCTGGTTGGCCCCCGGGAACAGTGGCACCACGACCATCCATGCTCGCGAATACAGCTCTCGGAGCTCCCCAAAAGGAAGAGTCCGGTTGATAAACTCAACGTTGTCGGGCAAATCCGCCGCCGAGGCCGATTCGCGCGCCCAGTGGCTCCCCGCCGCGATGCGAACATCGACATCGAGGCCGCGGACCGCCTCGACGAGCGTCTGATAGTCGCGATTCTCCGAGCCCGCCGCGACGATCATCGGGCGCGGTCCCGGTATTGCGTTCGGCAGCGTCCAGAAGTCGGTATCCACCTGGTACGGGAGCGTCACCACGTTCCAGTGCCTGCCGGTATCGCCGGCGACCTTTTCTGCCTGGGTCACCGAGTGAAGCACCAGCGTCCCCTGGCGGACCATCCGTGTCGCCAGCCAGAGCAACACTCGCTTCCAGCGCTTATCAACAAGGTGTCCAAGGATGACCAGCCTGGTATCGCGTCGCCGCCTCAGGAGAAGCGCCGCCGCGAGCGGAAAGCCGACGTGTTCTCCGTCGGCGAAGATGGTCTCCGGCCTCGGTTTGACGCCTGCTGCTTTCCAGGCGTGCCGCAGCTGAGGGCCGAACAGTTTTCCCAACAATCCTTTGCGCAAGCCGTTAGCTGAACGATGAAGTATCGGAGCGTCGAGCATGTCGGCCAACACGACCAGGTCGCGCCGCGGACCGTTCGCCGTGAGGTTTGCGAGCTCTCCTTCGCTGAGACTCAGGCAAATGAGCACGTTCGAGTTCACCAGTCAGCCTCGATGCAGGCCAGCGGCTCAGGTGGCGGGTTCAGGCCAAGCACTTCTCGCGCACGGCTAATGTCGGCGCAATAGCGGGACACTTCAGGGCCCCGTGAAGGAACAATTTCCACAGACGATCGCGATCTCGTGAGCTCAATGATGTGATTCGCAAGCGAGAGAATCGATGTCGCTTTCCCGCTTCCAACATTCAGCGGCTCGGCGGTTCCGCCCCCTTCAAGTACGCGGAGGAACGCTGCGCACACCACCTCCACCGGGACAAGATCAAGCAATTGCTCTCCGCCGAACACGGTCAGCGGGGCATGCCTGCGCGCCCGCTCGAGCCAGAGCGGCACAACCCGTCCGCAGTCTCCGCGCCCGATGACATTGGAAAGTCGCAGGACCGAAATCTGCATGTCGCTGGTTCGAAGCTGCTGCAGGAGAACTTCTCCTGCGACTTTGGAAGCCCCATACAGGTTCTTCGGGCTGAATGGCGCCGTTTCGCGCACCGGCAGCTCCATCGCGTCGCCGTACACTTCTCGCGAAGAGGCGAACACCAGGTGCCGAATCCCGGCCTCAGAAGCTGCGCGCGCCACGTTCCAGGTGCCGGTGACATTCGTCGAATAAGCGTAGTCGGGACCCGATTGACTCCCCATGACGTTCGACTGGGCGGCCAGGTGCACGACCGCGTCGGCGCCGGCGAATGCCTCCAGGCAAGAGTCTGAGTCTCGAATGTCTCCGCGAACGAACCGCGCCTGGTGCAACTCAGGCCAATCCGCCCGTCCCCGGTGGAGGTTGTCCAGCACCGTCACGTCATGCGATTCGCACACCAGCCGTTGCACCAGGTGGTGTCCAATGAACCCGGCCCCGCCCGTCACCACAACCTTCATTTCGCCACCGAACGAAGGATCTCAATGATCCGGGCCGCGTTTCTCTGGGAATGAAATCGCACCTCCGCGGCGGTCCTCGCGGCAACACCCATCGAGCTTCGTAGCGCTGCATCGCCCGCCAACAGTTCGATCGCCCCGCGTAACGCGGCCGCATCGTCCCGATCGATGAGCACGCCGTCTATCCTGTCCCGGACTGTCTCGGCGTTCGATCCAATTCGCGTCGTAATCACCGGGAGTCCTGCTGCCATCGCTTCTCCCAGCACCAGGGGTGTGCAGTCTCCACGCGTTGGAAAACAGAAGAAGTCCGCTCGCTCGAAGGCGTCGCGGAGCCGGGCGCTCCCTGGTGTCGCGTCGCTCACCACTTCCACCCCGGGCACCGGGTCGATGCGTTCGGGAGTGACCATGATCAGGTTCACTCCTTCATTCACCTTTGCGAAGACCTCAAGGAGGAGGTCGCCGCCCTTCCGCCGCAAGTCCCCGCCCACGAAGAGCATCGTTGGCTTGCGGTCCGGAGAACTGGTGCGAGTGATGCTGAAAAAGTTCGCCGGGGCACCGGGATGGACGACCGAGATTCGGTCCCGCGGCACACGGTAGTCCGTAACCAGGGAATCGGCGGCCCAATCCGACCATGCGATAACGGCCGCGGCGCGCCGAAAGACCGCGCGGTACCAGTGCAACTTCAGCCGCTCAAGCAGGCCCGAAGACTGTTTGTGGGCGTACCACTTGCCCATTGCATCCACCTGGAGCGGCGTCGCATCAACGCTGACCACGAACGGTCGACCGCGTGATACCCACGGCGCGAAGAGCGAGACAGATTGCGTGTGGTAGAAACGAACGTCGTGCGCGCCCGCTTCGTGGCGAAGCAGTTGTGCCGCTCGCCAGCTCCCTCTGAACGCCCAGGGGATGGGAGGGCGTTCGTCGTACTCGATGCTCACGATATCGACATCCGCCTCCATCTCGGCGACCGCTGTTGTGAGATTGTTCGCATGAGCGCGGTGTCCCAGGGTCTGTTCGAGGCAGAGTGCGAGTCGCATATGTCGACTTCGAAGCTAGGACGTGGCCGTCGAGGCCGGGTTGAAGCGCTGTTTGGCGTCGAGCTTTCGAGCAGAAGCTGCGTATTCAAGTTGAAAGGCCACGGAAAGCAATCTGTTGGAGGCCCATGCGCACCGCATTCGGTGAGCAGCCCGTGCGCCTCCGATAGCCCCCAAAGTGATTGGGCCTTCTAATCCCAGCAGAGCACCGGCTCGCTCCGCTACGCGCGTTAGTGGATGTCGCCGCTGCTGTTCGATTCGCATCAGGGCTTGCCAATTCAATTCGGGATGCAGTCGTGCAATCGCTGAATCAAACTCTGCGTATTGGGACGGGATCTTCCGCCAGCTTTGCAGCGAACGATTCGCGTAGTGCCAGCCAATCGCCGCGGGCTCGAAGGTGAATCTTGCGCCCCGCCGCGCGAGCCGGTACGCGAATTCGATGTCTTCAGCTCGCGTGAACGTCTCGTCGAACCCTCCAACTGCGATGAAGTCTTCGCGGTAGACGCCCGCGTTCCCCGTGAAGAACTGGCGCCAGGTTGCCTGGTACTCCCCCCGTGCCATCCGCTGGTACTCAACTTCAAGCGTCGCCGCTTCCCAGCGGTTCCATGGCGTCGGCTTCCAATCGGCCGGCGCCTTCAGTGGTCCGATTGAGACCGTCCCTGGCCCTCCCGACTTGAGGATCCTCTTATGGGACGCGATCAGTCGTCGGTCCGGAACCACGTCGTCGTCGATGAACAGGACCACGTCCGCCTCGCTGGAAGCCACCCCGAGATTCCTCGCCTTTGCAGGCCCACCGTTTCTATCGGTACACAGCGGCCGCGTAGCGAACGCGAACCGGGAGGCATCCAGCCAGCCCACCACTGGCTCGGGTGAGCAATCGTCGATGACTGCAACGGAGAACCCTGGATCGGACTGTGTGTTCAGTGCCTCCAACGTCCGCATCAACGACGCCCGCCGATCGTACGTGGCGATAATGACCTCGATTTTCATCGGACCGTCGCGTCTTTCGTGTTTCGAATGACCCGAGCCGGTGAACCAACTGCCACGCTGTATGGAGGAATTACCCCGGTTACGACCGAATTCGCGCCGATCACGGCGCCTTTCCCGATCACGGCTCCCCGGAGAACGATGACGCGAGCACCCAGCCACGCGTCGTCCTCGATGACGATTGGCGCTCTCTTGCCCTGCTGGCGATGGTCCATAGGCGAGTGGTAGTCGTCATCCATAATGATCGAGTACTGCCCGATGGCCACATTCTTTCCGATCGTGACGCCAGCCCGCGCCGAGATGTTCGTCCCGTAATTGATGTACGTGCCGTCGCCAATGTTCAGGTTCGCGCCCCATGCCGCAAGTTCGATCGGCAGGATGGTTCCCTCGAACAGCACCCGATCGCCAATTGTCAGTGCGCCGCCGGATTTCCGAACCCGAACCTTTCCGATGATTCGCGCCGATCCCAGGGAATCTGCCTTCCGTAACTGCCAGCGTGCGCGCAGGTAGCGAGTCGCGCTGACGGTCGCGCTCCGCAATCCGTGACGCTTGAAGTTGCGCAGCGCGGCTTCTCGGAGATCGAACGCCGGGCGGTCTTCTGAGATCGCGGTCACGGAGCAGCCTCGCGCGGCTTGTGAAGGACAAAGGCTACCGCCGTGGCAATGGCCGCCGGGGCAACTGAGCGAGGCCCAATGAATCCGAGGTCCACCGTCGAGTACATCAGGAACATAACGATGACGGTGAACGCGACCGCCGCAACCAGCCACTCGTTGTCTTCTTTCGCGTTACGCATCGCTGCAAAGCAACGGCCCATGGCCGTGGCAGCGAAGCCGAGGATCACAGCGATCCCCAGAGCCCCCATCTTCAACCACAACCACAGCACGTTCGTGTGCGGCGTGTACTTCTGCAGCGACCAGAAGCTTCCCAGGTTCGGCAGCGGCTGGAACTCGTAGAAGGGCTGTCCGAAACCGACTCCAAACAGCCGATTCACGCGAATGGTCTGGATTACGTCGTACTTCTCTATCGTCCTGTAGTCGTCCGACGATTCATCGCGAAGCGTTGGATCGAACTGGGATCGAATGGCACGGGCGGGCTGGGCAATCGCGCCGTATTCCTGGTTCCAGTACGCGGCCAGGTATACAGCGCCAACGAGGGCGAGCGGGACGGCTGTCAGAATTACAAGCATCGGCCTGCGAGGGAACAGGAGCGCGCCCATACTCAAGCCTCCGATCAGCAGGACGAGTGTGGCGGCGCGACGGCCAGAGGCGATCATCGCCGCGAGAACGAGCGCGCTGTATGCCGCGGCTTTCAGCCGCTGCGAAAGCGTTGCATTCTCTCGGATGATCGCGAGCACCCCGATGACAAACCCAACCCCGAGAATCACCGAACCTTCGTGCGAGAACGCAAACTCCACAGGCACGGTCAGGCGGTTGCCGCGGATGTAAATGATGTACCGCAGGATGATCGAAATGGCGAGGATCGTCTCACCGATGATCAGTGGCTTCACCAGTGACCTGAGATCCGTGGGGAGAACGCGCACTGCCAGCACGAACACCGCCAGCCCCGCGATGAGCCCCCGGCCTTCGTTATAACCCAGGTTGAGCTCGCCGCCCTTCAACCACCCATACGCGAATCCCAGGCCCATCACCATGGGCACCGCCCACGCGATTGCCGGCAGCCGGACGCGCGATGGGATCTTGATGAGGGCCGCTGCGGTGGTCACATAAAGGACCACCTCGATCGGCGAAGTGGTGAACTTGAGAGCATTCTCGAATCCCGGTGGCATTTGCCAGAACGCCGCCGCCACCGGTTTCGTGAAATCGATAGCGGCCGGTTCGAGAATGATGCCGATCACGAGAAGGGCGGCTGCCGTCGCGCGAGGGTTCAAAATCGCCGAAACGATGCCCGCCGCGTAAACCGGGAGCATTAGCGCCCAGGGTCCTAGAAATGCGGTGGAAGCCCCGGCGAAGAGCAGAAACGCGACCCATGCGGAAAACAATCCTGCCCGTCCGGTGGCCCGGAACAGGATCGGTGCTTGCCTCCGGTACGCGGTTGCCGCTGTCATCCCAGCCGGCCCGTCTGGAACAACGCAATGCAGATGAGTCCCACGATCGAAACCGCCGCCAAAGATTCAAACGGAATAGCCCATCGGAACGTCTTCGACGAAAGGGCAAACGCCACTGCGATGAGCAGTCCGATCAGCAACATGGTCTCAGCCTCGAAGGTTCAACGTCCGGCGGACCCACTCGGGCACTGCCGAACTCCGACGATTGACCACCACTCCCAGCACGTTGGAGTCCTTCAAGAGGTGCAAAACCCGTTCCAGGTCTTGCTTTGTGGTATGCCCGGCACGAACCACCACCACAACCCCGTCACAACGGTTCGCAAGGATCGGCGAGTTCATTGAGTGCAAGGTGGCTGGCAAATCGATGACAACGTATTCATTCGCGCGCTTCATGTTTTCAATGAGCGTCGTGAGGTGCTCGCTGCGCGCCATTCGGGCCGGGTCGCTTGGCGTCCGCCCGGCCGTGACCACGCTCATCTTCGCTTCCGTCACCCGGTGAGTGACTTCCTGGAGCGTTACATTCCCGGCAAGAACTTCAGACAGCCCGTCTTGCCCCTGCAGCCCGTACTCTCGACCCACCGAGTGGGTGTGAAAGTCCGCATCGACCAGCGTTACGCTCGCTGAAAAGTCTTCAGCCAGGGAAGATGCCAGGGCGATAGCCACGGTCGTCTTCCCATCGCCGAAATCAGGACTGGTGACGCCGACCGAGAGCGACTTCCTTGTCTCCGCCTGGTGAGCGGGTGAAGTAGGGTCCAGCCCCGCCATGATATGAATCTCTCGGAGCGCTTCCTTCAGAAAGCCACTTGCCCGTGCTTCTGTCGCTGTAGGCATTTTAGTTCGCCTCCGTCTGTGTCCCGGTCAGCGCCCGCCGGGGGGCCGCGATGGCCGTCGCGATCTTTCGTGCGAAGTCTCGCTTCCGCCAGGCGATGAACCATGCGATAGGTGTGTACCGTGCCCACGTTGGGGCCGGTTCGAGCTGCGGCACCGAACCAAGCAGCGTCGCTCCCACTCCTTCGAGGTCTTCAGCCGACCGAATGGTGTGGTCGGTCCGGTACGCGATGTAGAGATATCCGAGGCCAACCATCATCCCGAGCATCGCTGCCGCGATCGGGATCCCGAGGCGAGAGGTCAGCGAAATCGGTAGCGGCGCGCCAGGCTTCCTCGGCGGGTCCTGGACGGCAAACTGAGAGGCCTGCGTCTGTGGCGCAGACGCTTCCCGCAGTTGGATAGCCTGGAGCGAATCCTGCAGCTTCGAAACGAGTGCCGTCTGGCTCTCCGCCTGGGATACCAGTGTCTGGTAATCGAGCACGCGGCTATCAGGGCTGGTTGGATCAGCTGCCTTCGGGTGAGCCGCCAGGTACTCGGCGAGTTTCGCGTTCTTATCCACCAGCCCCTGCTGCGCAACGGCGAGCTGCTGCTGGTAATAGTCCGCTGAAACCGTTGAGTCGCTCTGGATCTGTTCCGTTGCCCGCTGCAAGTACTGGTCAATCACCGCCTGCACCAGCGCCTGGCTATCTTCGCCGGAAGACGAAATCGCGGAGATGGTCAGAAGATTCACGCCCGTGGCATACGCGTAAACCTGGAACCCGCCGGATGATGCATCAGATTCCGCCGCCGCCGCCGAGGTCGGGATTACCCCTGCCTGCTGCCCGATGAGCAACAGGAACGACCGCGTGTGGAGGAGGTCGTTCAGTGTCTGCGCCTGGTTCTGCGCGGGAGTCAGGTAGGTGTTGTACGAACCGATTGCGGGCTTATCGCCGGCCACCGGCGAAGACACCCACACCACCGCGGTCGACTGGTATTCCCAGTTCTTCGCGGTCAGCGCCATGGCAATCATCGGTACGAGGATTACGGGAATCAACACCGCCCAATAGCGGCGGAAAATGGTCTCAACGAGCTTTACCGGTATCACCAACTACTCCGGGGTGAAGTGTTACGGATTGGTTGCATTGTCCGGCTCGCCTGTCGAGAGCCGGTTGAGCGAGCGCCTATCGGGCCGCGGTCGTCTCTTTCTCAGACGATGCGGCCTGCAACTCTCGGGCGAAGTACTCAATGGTTCGCTGCATCCCTTCGGCCAGGGAAACCTGCGGTTCCCATCCAAGGAGCCTTCGCGCCTTCTCGATATCGGGGCGACGCCGCTGTGGGTCGTCTCCCACCGCCGGGGGCATGTACTCGAACACCGGGCGGCAGCCGGCGAGTTCGGCCACCAGTTGGGCATACTCAAGGATCGTGTGCTCTTCCGGGTTGCCAAGATTGATGACCTCCCCGGCAGCAGCTTCGCTTTCCATGTCGCGAATCAGGCCCTCGACGAGGTCGCTCACGTAGCAGAGCGAACGGGTTTGTTGACCGTCGGAATAGACCGTGATCGGTTCGCCGTTGAGCGCCTGGGTGATGAAGTTGGGGACAAGCCGGCCGTCGGCCGGGTCGGAGTTCGGTCCGTACGTGTTGAAAATGCGCACGATGCGCGCATCGACACCGCGGTCGCGGAAGTACGCCATCGTCATGGCTTCCCCGAATCTCTTCCCTTCGTCGTACATCGATCGGGGCCCAATCGAGCTCACGTTCCCGCGATACGTCTCCTGCTGCGGGTGCTCCAGGGGATCGCCGTAGGCCTCGGAAGTGCTCGCATAGAGGAATCGGGCGCCGCACCTGCCCGCGAGTTCGAGCAGGTTCCGGGTACCTTCGCTGTTCACCCGCAAGGTCTCCACCGGATACCTCTTGTAGCCTGGAGGGCTCGCCGGGCTCGCCAGGTTGAAGATGCGGTCGAAGTCACCGATCGGCGGCAGGGGTTGGACAATGTCGAGTTCCAGCACGCGGAGACCGGAATGCCCGGCCAGTGCCGAGAGGTTCGAACGTCGCCCCGTCGAAAAATTATCGACGATGGTCACGGCGTGACCTTCGGACAGCAGCCGCTCCGTCAGATTCGAACCGATAAATCCAGCGCCGCCAGCGACCAGGATGTTCATCTAATACGAGCCTTTTCCGCCCAGGACCGTTGGCACGGTCTTCAGCATGATCTTCATGTCCAGCCAGAACGACATCTCGTCCGCGTATCGCACGTCCAACTCCACCATGTCGGCGAAATCGTGCCGTTCGCGCCGGAGCGTGACCTGCCAGAGGCCGGTAAGCCCCGGGGTCGCCGCGAGCCGGCCGAGGTGGCGCTCGTCGTACCGAAGCACTTCCGTCACTGTTGGGGGTCGCGGCCCGACCAGGCTCATGTCGCCCCGCAGCACATTCCAGAGTTGCGGAAGCTCGTCCAGGCTTGTCCGCCGCACGAACTTCCCTACCCGGGTCCGGCGCGGATCGTCCTTGATCTTGAAGATGATTCCGTCGGCTTCGTTCTGGGCGATAAGCCCATCGAGCATCTTGTCCGCCCCTCGGACCATCGATCGGAACTTCCAGCAGGTGAACACCTTCCCGCCCTTGCCTACTCGTGCCTGCCGAAAGATCGCTCCCCCAGGGCTCTCGGCCATGATCGCGAGCCCGATCACGAGCAGCACTGGCGAAAGCACCAGCAGCCCGAACGATGCTCCAGCGATATCGATGAGCCGCTTCCAGAAAGGCACGGGCACCGATCGGATGTTTTCAATCCCGGGCAAGAACTCAAGAGACTCTGCCTGGGAAAGAGGTATTGCGGAGGTAGCCATCAGCTGCCACCCGCGAGGGCATATGCCGTATCGGTTGTGGACACCGCTGCGACCTGTGCTTCTGCCGCGGGTCGCCCGATGCACATGTAGCTGAATCCGCTTGCAACCAGTCGGTCGCCGTCCATCGCGTTCCGTGCGTCAAAGAAGACCGCGGAAGCCATTGTCCTTGCGGCTTCGCCAAACTCGAACGCCAGGTACTCCGGCCAATCCGTCGCCAGCACCACGGCGTGCGCTCCAACCAGGGCATCTTCGATCGAGTCCACTACCTCGACAGCCACCGATTCCTGTTCGATCCGAACCTTCGGAACCACCGGGTCCGCCATCGAAACGATGGCGCCCTCAAGCGCGAGCAGGTTCGCGAGTTCGATGGCTGGTGAATTTCGAATGTCATCGGTATCAGCCTTGAACGCGGCGCCCAGGACAAGTATCCGCTTCGATTCGAGGCCCCCGAGGGCGTTGCGCAGGCGGCCAACCACCCGTAATCGCTGCCCATTGTTGATGTCAATGACCGAGCGCAGCAGTTGCGGGTGCGTTCCATGAACCGAAGCCATGTGCGACAGGGCCCGCACGTCTTTCGGGAAGCAGCTGCCTCCCCAACCGAGACCGGCCGCCAGGAATCGCGGGCCGATCCGTTCGTCCAGGCCCATGCCCCTGGCAACGTCGGTGACATCCGCGCCGAGCGCTTCGCAAATGGCAGCGATCTCGTTGATGAACGAGATTTTCGTGGCGAGGAACGCGTTTGACGCGTACTTGATCATCTCCGCCGTGCGGATATCGACTCGGACTACGTTTGCCTCAAGAGACGAGTACAGCCTCGCAACACGCTCGACAGCGACGGGGTCATTCGACCCGAGGACGATCCGGTCGGGGTGCATGAAGTCCGCCACTGCCGAACCTTCCCGGAGAAACTCCGGGTTGGAGACCACCGAGATCTGTTCTGCATTCACCCGGCGGGCCATACCCTCGACGAGGTCGCCCGTACCGATCGGGACAGTGCTCTTGTTCACGATGATGGAGCCGGGAGCGAGTCTCGCGGCAACACAGGTGACCGCATCTCGCACCGCGCGGAGGTCGGCTGCGCCCTCGCTCGATCCCGGCGTATTGACCGCGATAAACACCACTTCCGCGTCAATGAAGTCGGGATACGAATCACGGAATGAGAGCCGTCCGGCGGAGATGCCCTTTGCGATAAGTTCATCGAGCCCTGGCTCATGAATCGGGCTTTTGCCCGCCCGATAGAGGGCGATGCGTTCGGGGTTGATGTCGATGCACTCCACGGTGTGGCCAAGCTCGGCGAAGCAAGCCGCCGAAACTCCACCGACGTACCCACATCCCACCACTGCAATTCGCGTCAAACCGGCTTCCTCCACCTGGAATGCTGTGGACGTTATGGTGCTTTTGCTACGTTGATGCTCAGTTGAGGCTCAGTTGCAGGTGGGGAACAAAGCTACTCGAAAGATTTCGCATTCGTTAATCGAAAGCGAATACACCCCGGCGCGATTCGAGCGAGCGCGGGCAGATCCCGCAGGAGATAGCGCTTTCCGAGGCGCCTCGGTTCTTGCGCCATACGGACCACCCATTCGAATCCGAAGCGCTGGGCCGCCTTCGGCGCGCGCTTTCGCACCCCGGCATAAAAGTCCAATGTTCCCCCGATTCCAATCCAGAGGGCCTTCGGCAAGTGCGGATGCCATTCGGCGATCAGTCGCTCCTGGCCGGGACATCCCAGCGCAACAAGGACGATGTCCGGCCGAGCAGCCACAAGCTCCGCGCGGTCTGCCTCAATTTCCGCCTCGCTTAGCGCACGGAACGGAGGGTTCGCCACGTGCACGACGCGGGCCCCGTTGCCCGCATCGTGCAAGGCATCGATAGCTCGGGAGGTTATCGCTTCAGTGGATCCATAGATTGCTACCCGGAAGGTGCTCCCCGAATCTCGGTCCACGAACAGCTCTCGCACAAGGTCGACCCCGGCCAGGCGCTGAATGCCTCGTGCTCCGGCCATCCGCCCCATCCACACCACCGGCATCCCATCGGCGACCACGAGTGTCGAGTCCTTGAGATCCGACCGCAATTGCGCATTCCGTCGCGCAAGCGCGAAGAAATCGAGATTCGCTGTTGCAACGCGGCCGCCAAGGCTCAGCTCAACGAGCTCGACACAACGTCTAACCGCCTGCTCCGCCGAACCCGCGAAAACTGGTATCCCATCGATCTCCACATGCAAACGCGAATCGTTGGCAGGTTGGAGACTCGACGCATGGGGACCGTATGCTGAAGTGGTCACCCGCGGATCTTGGGTGTGGGCCGTACAAGCCCTGTTGAGGAGTGGTAGGACGTGAAGCACTGGACTCGCCGCTTCGCCACCATCAGTTGCGTTTCGCTGCTTGGCTGGGCGCTACTCCTCCCATCGGCTCCGGCCGGATCCGCGCAATCCAGCACCACCACCATCTTCATTGAAGGTTTGTCCATCCAGCCCGGCGCGAGCGGGACGACATCCATCCTCATAAGGACCGATGCCTCGACGAGCGTTACAGCGTTCTCGCTGGTCGTCTCTTACGACCAATCGCTGGTCCGGCCGGACTCGATTCAACTCGACCCGGCCTGGGCCCCGGCGCCAATCGCAGGTTCCTCTCTCGATTCCGTCCAGCTGGCGGGCACGAGCACCGATGGCTGCCAGCCGGGCAATTCGTGCCGGTTGGGACAAATCGAGTGGTTCGGACTCGCCAAGGGCGCCGGTACCCTTCGAATTGTCGAGGCCACCCTGAACGAAGGCGCCGATGACGTGACCTTTTCTGTAACCGATGGCACCTTGACCGTCGAAGGCGCCACTCCGCCGTCATCGCCACCGACCACAGTCGCCGCCAGCCCACCAGCCGCCTCCGAAGGCCTCGGCGTAAATGCAGGTTTGGCGCTCCTGTTCTTGGTGGCCCTCGCCGGCGCGGCCCTCGCCGCGCCAGTCGTCTGGCTGGTGGTTCGATTGAAATCGTTTCGCCGGCGTTCCCCGCGCCCGGTGGCTCCCGTGGCGCGGGAGAGCCAGGACCTTGCGGTGGACCTCACGGCCGCCGTGGCGGATTACCTCAGTGCCTATGAATCAGGTGCCCAGGTGAATGCCGAGGCTGACTTCATCTACGACCAGATGGCCCGGCAGGCCGCCGGGTTCATCCCACCCAACACCCCGGATCGACTTGCGGTCGACGAATGACCGGCTATCCTGCCCCCCAAACCGGTCGTATCAGGAGCGTTCCCATTGCCGTCGCACGACGACGCCACCGAAAGCCCGCTGAATCAGCTCACTGCGCGAGAGTCGGAACTCCTTCGGAAGGCCGGTGAGCGCGTCTTCGCGCTCTCCAAACGGCTCGCCGAAAAGCAACGCGAAGCCGATCAGCTAAGTTCGGAGGCGCAAAGCCTGCGTGACTTGCTCGCAGAATCCAAGGAAGTGCGGCGTGTTCTCTCCGCCCAGGTCGAATCCATGCAGACCGAGCTGGACCGGGAGTACGCAGAGCGTTCCGAACTTCGCCGGCTGCTGGCAAGTCTCCATGTCCAGATGCAGGAATTGCTGCCGGTTGTGACCGGCCTTTCACGAGTTCACGAAAAACCCCAACTCGAAACCCCGCGTCCCACTCCGGCCACACGGCCGAAAAAGCGCGGCCTTGCCGATCGGCTCGCCGATGCAACCAGCGCACTGAGGACGGGAAGGCCTTCCAGGGGCCGCTAGCTAAGCGACGTTCCGGGGCATGCGGGTAGGCCGTTTCGCTGCAAACGAATCGACGATCGACTGCGGATCGGCCCGGTCTTCTGACTTGATCCCGGTCCCATCGCACGAAGGGCATCGCTTCAGCGTCCGCAGCTTCGGGTCCACGATTGTGCCGGAGCCCCCGTCACAGTACGGACACACTTCCGGCGCAAGGGACCGGAGCATACGCTGCGCCAGGTTTCGAAGTCTCACCCTTCAACCATAGCGCGTGCAGCAAGCCCTCGGAATAGGGAGAACCCGAATCTAAGATTGCACAGTCAACATATAACCGAGACTTTGCCGTGCGGTAATCTCGAAGGGCGTTCCGCCCGCGTCGTTCAGCTTCTTCCGGATATGCGAAATGTGCGTCTTGATCAGCGCGGCGTCCGGGTCGCCAAGTGTATCCCATCCGAACGTGAGCAGGCGCTCAGTCGGTGTGAGATGCGGAGAGTGCTCGCTGAGGCAGTAGAGGAGCCGCAGTTCGAGCTTCGTCAACGTCATCCGTTGACCGTTTTTCGTTGCGGTATATCGGTCCAGGGCAATCTCAAGGTCCGCCAGCCGCAATGAATCGTCCGGCACCTGGTCCGGCCGGCGATTGCCGTACCAGTTCTCGGCCCGGACCACCACCTCCACCGGGTTGTAAGGCGCGCGAATGACTTCGTTCGCTCCCGCTTTCAAGAGTTCCGAAGGCATCGGTTCCTTTGGACGTTCGAGGATGACAAATAGCCCGACATCGGGGACTGCGGCTCGCAGGCGGGCGACGAGTGGCGCCTCGCGAACAAGGTCCGTCCCAAGGATGATGACATTCGGTTCGAACGGCAGGCTCTCTCCAAGGCCGGCAAGCGAAGGCAGCGTAACAACCCGGTGTCCCCGCCGTTGGGCTGCAAAGGCGAGGACATCCGCACTCGTCGGATCGGAATCAGCTATCGCAATTCGCATACCAGTTACACCGGGGTGAAGCTGTAGCCCACGCCGTGGACCGTCCGAATGACTTCTTCGTTGCCACCGGCATCGCGAAGCTTTTTCCGAATCGAACTGACATGCCCTTTGAGCAGCGTCGCATCCGAGACGTTCTTGTATCCCCATACCTTCTCCGTCAGGAATGCATGGGAAAGCGCCTGTCCTGGGTAACGCACGAGTTGCGTGAGGATGTCTACCTCAATGTTCGTGCAGTTCATGTCCGTGCCTTTGTACGTCGCCACCTGGTTCGTGACATCGATTTCGATTCCGTCCGATCCGATGCGCTCGACAGGCGTGGTCTGCTGCAATCCGTTGCTGCTTCTCCGGAGCAGGGCACGGCTGCGCGCCACCAGCTCCCCCGGATGGAACGGCTTCGTCAGGTAATCGTCCGCGCCCGCATTCAGGCCGGCGATCACGTCCGCTGTGCGATCGAGCGATGAGAGAAACAGCACGGGAAGTTCGGGGATCGTATTTCTCAGCGCCGTGCAGAGTTCAAGCCCCGTGCCGTCTGGCAACATCACGTCGAGCACGGCGAGATCGGGAACCTTGTTTTCGGCGAAGCGAACCGCTCCCTTGATCGTGTCCACGCGGACTGTCTCGTGCCCATCCCGCTTCAGCGTATGAGCGATGATTTCCGCGTAGTCCTCGTCATCCTCAACGATCAGAACAAGCATCATGTTCTCCCGGTGTTGCCACTGCTTCCTCCGGAAGCGCCGCCCCCGGATCTTCCAGGTGGAGCCGGCGGGCTCGCTCGATCATAGCATCTCGTCTCGTCACTCCTAGCTTCGCGGCAGCGATAAACAGATCCGACCTGACTCCTGCCGGAGTCGTGCCGAGCACTCGTGCTATCTCCCGGTTCGTTCGGCCCGCCATCGCAAGGCCAAGGCTCATCCGCTGACGGTTGCTCAGGTCCATCGAGTTCGCTGTGGGCATCATCAGCATAGGTCGAGGCGCCCGGCGATGGTCCTGTGAACCGTCGCCGTCGCCTCCTGTTACGTCCGTGCTCAATCCGTTTTCCCCTCATCCCAAACGAAGTGGTGCACCACTCAATACGACCAGACTTCGTTCCCTGATTGAATTATCGCCACGTTCGCCGCCGTTCGAAAGCGCCCGAGCGGCCCAAACTCGGCGGCCTCCCGGCCAAACTCAGCAAAAGTCGATTGACTTGTACGGTAATGGTCGTTCGTAACGGAAAGGTGACGGGCGCTCAACAAGCGAACCGTAACTTTACCGAGAATTGAACGCCGTCGATTCCTTCTCCGATGCTTCAGCCGGCCCCGGCCTCAACGCTACGATTCTCTACTACCGTCCGGCACAGAGGGCAGGGATCCTTCAGTCGCTGGTCGCTCTTGGCATGTTCGTCAACGAAATCGATTGCGGGGCGCAGGGCTCGGCCTGGCCATCTCGGAAGGCAGAAGCCGATATAGCGATCGCCTTTGTCGAAGATACCGACGCCCACCGCGATGTAGTCAGATTGGTTGCCCAGCAATTCTCTGCCACGCTCGCTGTCTTGCCTGAATGTGCCATGAAATCGCCGGTCGAAGGCTTCTCATGTGACGAAGCGGTGCGCGAGAGCGGAAATACGTTCGACCACATTCAGGAGTGCGTCGGGAGAATCGGCCAGCTGGCAAGGAGCCGGATTCAGGGCCGCCGTCCGATCAGTGAATCTCAGGTCTCTGTCTTCGGTGGTCTGCACTTTCGCGCCAGCCAGCGTTGGCTCGAACGCGGCACCCAGGTCGTCTCGCTCTCGCCCACCGAACATGGCGTGCTGCGGGCCCTCGTATCCGCCAACGGGCATGTGGTCCCGAAAGAGACACTCCTGCGAGAACTATCTCGTAGTGAGGAGCTTGCCAGCGATGGCTATCTCAAGACCGTCGTCCTCCGAATTCGGCGCAAAGTCGATCGGCTCGGGGGCGATTCCAGCCTGCTTTCTTCGATTCGCGGATTCGGGTATTTGCTGAAGGCCTAAACGGCGACTGGCATGCGATGGGCCAGCGGCACACGGAATGTCACAGCGAAGCTTGTGTCTGTGCGCTCCGTGAACAGCGTCCCCGACATCTCTTCCGCAAGCTTTCCGCCGATGTACGTCCCCAGCCCGATTCCGCGGTGCTTCAACGCCCGTGAAACCGCGTTCTGAACCCGCACCTCACAGGTGGAGTCGATAATCCGCACGCTCACGCTCACCTGGTCGGCGCCGCTGTGGTCGAGTGCGTTGCCAAGCAGTGAGCACAACAGGGCCTCAAGAGTTGCCGGTGAACTATCGAGCAGAATGGGCTGTCGTTCGTCGAGATCGAGTTCGATGGGTACGCCCATCTGGTGGTAATCGGAAACAACTCCGGAGATGATGGTCCTCGCTTCGAATACGCTCGCGTTCGTTGCCTTCGAAGTCTCGGCGACAACCATCAGGTGTCCCGCAGTCCGCAGCATCCGTTCGGCAGCATTGACGATCGACTCGCATCGCGCGCGCAGATCATCATCCTGGCAGTCGGCTGCAGCGGTCCGAGCCATCGTCGCCATGAGCGCGAGGGGGCTCCGCAATTCGTGGTACGCCATAGTTACAGGGTCTGTAACAACGTTGTTCACTGCCGGTCTACCTGCTGTTACCGAAATATCCGCCGAGCAGCATGGTATAGGGGGAAACCCTACCCTTAGCATCGGCTGATTCGACGAATTTGTGGGATCGGTTTGGACTGGCACCATGACTAGTCCATTCGGACTGTTTCGAGTCGGAAATTGGCCCAACAACCCTCCGCTCAGATTCGGCCGGCGCGAAAAAGCCAACGAACTTCCTACATTCGTACATCGAATCTTTCAGGAAATCCGCTTCGTGCCGCTGTGTGAAGATTGTTGCATTCGTGTTAATGCGCCGCTCCGGAGGGTCGATCCGGGCCAAATCAGGGAAGTAAGAGCCCACCCGTAGAAAGGTACTCGCTGGCGCGCTCCCGGAAGTAACCGCCATCGTCGTCCGCTGACGTTGCGAGGGCGTCGTTGCCGTTGATCGGGGCAGGATTCGTAATTCCGTCGCCCGCCGCATCGCACGCACAGGTAGCGCCGTCCGCTCCGCGCCCAAACAGCAGCCCGATGACTCCCGCGTTCATGTACGCCCGCAGGTGTGAATAGCTCCGGTCCCCCAGTAACCACTCAACCTTGTTGTCCTGGTAGTGGTCCCAGCTGTTGTCCATTGAGCGCATAACCGTATTTCCAAACGGCAGCTGCCAGAGCACCACCCGGAGGCCCGTACCCTGAACGAAATTGCCGAGCAACGTGACGTTGTTCGCGAAATCTGCCTCGTCCCACCACGATGCGCCGTGGTCGCCGTAGACGTCCTCCTTGAAACCCGCGTCGCGGTCGGTCATTTCGGCAAATCCAAGGTCGAATTCGGCCCCCAGCGAGTGATAGAAATCGACCGAGCGCTCACTCAGTTCGTCTAACGTTTGGTCCGATGGGTTCGCGTAGAGTGGGTCGATCCCGGTGCCCCACGCGCTGAAGTGATATGAGACGAGAACGTTCGGGGCATAAAGGTCGCGGAGCCGGAGTACGGCCCGGGCAAGCCCGCTCGCCGTATCGGGCAATCCCACCACGTCCGGTTGGCCGCTCGAACCCACCGAAATCTTCACGGTCGAAGCGTCATCGTTTTTCGACTGCTGTTCGATGTAGCCCCACAAATCCGGTTCGAAATGCAACACGACCGTCGAATTCGTCGCCGCTCCCGCACTGCGGAAGAATGCTGCGAGGTCATCGAAGATGGACCGCATGGTGGAATCCGAAACGAGGTTCGCCTTAACGCCATCCTGTTCTTGCATCGTTGAGCCCGGTTCCGATTGCCGCACCATGTAGTACGAAAACACCGGGATTACCGCCGCTCGCTCCGATTCCTCGATGTAGTGCTCGACGAACTTGCCATCCGCCTCCCAGGATTGCCAGCCGCTCCCGGTGTTCGCTCCCCCGGCGAGATACTGATAGCGGAACGCAAAGCCCTCGCTCCCAAGTTGAGCGGCGCCACCGGGAGCATCCGAAACTCCGATGCCCAGTTGTGTGGGCCAGTTTGCGGGTGCGCCAGGTAGTCCCGCGGCCGCCGGTGGAGGTTCGTCTGTGGCAAGACCGTCGCGAGCGGCGCTGGTGATGTAGGCCCGGTAGGCCCGGCTTTCCTCTGTCCGCCCCGTCGTGCTGCCCGATGCCGAGAGAATCCCCGCACACAGGACCAGACCAACGAGAGCCGAGGTCTTCACATTCATACGGCATCAGGTTTGGGAGGGCGCCGGGAGGCGGCGCCCTCCCTCAAGGCGGCGGACGGATTCCTGCCTCGGATATAGGTCTATTCGCGCCCCGTTGCACCGCGGTGGAGTCGATGTCCCAGCGACCCCCAACAAACACTCAACGGTTTCAAGAAACCGGCGGGCTAGCTTTCGCCCGTGACTATCGCGACTGAACTCCCTCGAGCTGCCTACTCGCGTGAAGTACTCAAGCCCTGGGGCCGTGAGTTCATCTTCACCCCGGCGGAATTGCCCTATACCGGCAAGATCCTTTACGTCACCGGTGGCCATCGGCTCAGCCTGCAAATTCACGATGTCAAACTCGAAAGCATGACCCTGTTAAGCGGGTCCGCAATCCTCCAGCTTGAGGACGAAACAGGAGCGCTCGCCAACATCGAGATGCTTTCCGGTGTGGGATACACCATTCGTCCAGGGAGGAAGCATCGACTTATCGCAGTCAGTGACGCGGCAGTCCTCGAAGCATCCACGCCTGAGGCGGGGACCACCATCCGTGTCGAAGACGATTTTGGGCGCCCGGACGAAATACGTCCCATGTGAACTACCGCGGCGACGATCCGTAGTCATCGCGGCAATCGTCGCAAAGCCCGTGCGATGCCGGCAGGCTGCCCTCCTGAATGACCTTGTCACAGACTGAACAGCGTATCTGCTGTCGCACCGCTGCATCTGATGCCTGCGCCAGCTCCACGAGGAACGTTGAGCGTCCAGATGACGACCCGGTCACTGTAACTTTCGTAACCCCGTCCAACTCCGACAAGCGCTCCTGGAACGCCAACAACGCATCGAGGTCTCCGGTGGGCGTTTCAATTCGCGCGAATTCTTGTCTCGGCGCCGGAAGATCGATTTCCTGCTCCTCGGTGCTGCTAGCGAAAAGCTCAGCAGATTCCAAGGTTTCAATCGCATGCTCTACCACGCGAGCGATCCGGCGGTAGCGAGCGAGGAGCTCGGCCAGCGGCTGCTGGATGGCATCGATCAGGGGATCCGGAGAATGGTCCGAAGGCTCCAGTTGTTCGTTTCCAGTCCGCAGGAAGTAGGGCGCACCTGCTCAGGGCTCGCCGAATCCTATTCGCATTCTCGAAAGTGCGGGTCGAGTATTCGTGAATAACCGCAACCCAAAGTGGCCCTTCACCAAATCGAAGTGCGCTCGTGTGTAAGACGGGTCACAGATGGCACACGTCCGACGTGGTATACGTTCCTCGCCGCAGATACAAAGGGTAGAGACTTTGACGAATGAACCGACGAAGCCGGGGAGCGGTCTGTCGCCGGCGCCGAGCTTCTCCATCGGTCTGGCAGGGGATTCCATGCTTGGCCTTCTGTTAATGACGTTGGTCAGGACTCGGTGGCCAGATGCCTCGTTCCAATTCGAACGCGCCGGCGCACCACCGGGCTGGGTGACCGTTACAAACACCGTCACTGGTGCAGCTCTCCGTGTTTATTCCACCGAACCCTCGCCGTCGGATATAGCCTCACATGTCTCCGAAGAGCATTTGAGCTTGCTCACCTACGATGCGACTGCCGATGAGCTCATGGCTGGATTGAAAGCTCTGGAAGGCGGACCGACGTATATGTCCAGTCGTATTGTCCGGCTCGTTACCGGCACCGCGGCGTCGGAGTCCGCGACCCTTACCGCCCGCGAACAGGAAGTGCTTTCCCTCGTAGTGAAAGGCTACACCAACAACGAGATCGCTTCGGAACTCTACGTCTCGCCCCACACCGTGAGAAGTCATCTCCAGTCAGTCAGCTCTCGTCTTGGCGTCAGCTCTCGTGGTCGGCTTGCTGCCAGGGCGCGCGAACTCGGCCTCGCCTGACCAGGCCCGTCATGCCGATTCCCGGGGCATTTGGCCAAAGTGTGACCTCCTCGACTTGTCTCCCACCCCGCTTTCAATGGCAGAATGTTGTGTGACCAGGAAAAAGGGGACCGACGAGACACCCGAGTCGTTGGCGCGCGCCGCGATTGAAGCAGCGCTCGCTACTTCCGATGCTCCCCTCGTCGCCGCCTCGGAGATGCTGCTGGACGCTCTCAAGGACCACCCCGAATGGCGCGAATTCATCGAGCGCCTGTCACAAGGGGAGCCGCCCCGGAACGCCGCCCCCACAGATTCTCCTGCTATCGAAAACGACCTCGGCTCGGCGGGTTAGCAGAACCGCTCCAGGCCTCTGACTCGTGCTCTTTCTCGCTCCCCTTCGCGTCAGGCGGGACGCCTGCTCAACCCCTCCCAAACCAACAAACTCGATTGTGTCCATCACACAAGCCGAGGAGCGAACGCATGACAACCCCCGTATCCATCACAGGGAGTCTTGCCTTGAAGGCAGATGTCGTCGCCCGTTCCGCCGGCGACGAAATGATCCTCCTCGACCTCGAATCCGGTGAGTACTTCACTCTCAATTCGGTCGGCGCCGTCATCTGGAAGGGCCTCGAAGCCGCCATGGATCTCCCGGCGCTTCTGTCCGCCGTGGTCGAACAGTTCGAAGTCGACGAAGCAACCGCGAAGAGCGACATCGATGAGTACATCGATTCCCTTATCTCCGAAGGGCTCGTCCTCCGAAAATGATTAGCGCGAAGCTCAGCCGTGGGCGGGACACGGCCCTCGCCGTCGTCTACCTGCTCAAGATTCACCGGGAGTACCGCCGTGGCAACTCGGCTGTCGCCCGGCGAACATCGAGGGCCATGGCGAGGGTCCCCGCGAGTCACCCGCAACTCGTGAGTTCGGGCATCGAAACGTGGCATGTCGCGCGCGCCGTGTGGCGCGCCAAGAAGTGGCTGCCCGTGCACTCGACCTGCCTGCAGACCGCACTCGCGACGCAGATGCTTTTCGACCACAAGGGCATCGATTCCGTCGTCCGTATTGGCGTGGCCTCCATCGATGCCGATGCCCACGCCT
Source organism: Dehalococcoidia bacterium (assembly GCA_050247055.1). Taxonomy (GTDB): domain Bacteria; phylum Chloroflexota; class Dehalococcoidia; order Tepidiformales; family Tepidiformaceae; genus Amarobacter. Next base: position 237,397 of record JBFWUX010000006.1, on the reverse strand, counting down.
GGGTCGAGGTTGGCAACTTCGTCCTCGATGATCAGAGAATCGCGAGTCGCTTCAACGCATTCGAATTGCCTGCCGCAGCCCAATCGGCGGTGGATGCATGAGCGGCATCATGGCGCTCGTTTCGCTCGATGGCCGGCCGATTCCGTCGGACCTGCCACGGGCGCAACTTGCAGCCATCGCGCACCGAGGCGAATGGGAACCGCGTCTCTGGGAAGGCCCGGGCATCGCTCTCGGTCATGTGAACCTGCCGCGAACGCCCGAGGCCGAACGCGAATTTCTCCCCGCCTCCGACAGTTCCGAACGCTACTGGATCACCTGGGACGGCCGCCTCGACAACCGTGACGAGCTCGCCCCAAAACTCGGCTACGACGCCGTCGAGCGCGCCCAGAAAACCGACGCCGACTACGTCCTCGATGCCTACATCAAGTGGAAAGACGAATGCGTCCACCAGCTCCTCGGCGACTGGGCCATCGTCATCTGGGACAACCAGGAACGAAAACTCTTCTGCGCCAAAGACCCAATCGGGTGGCGCCAGCTCTACTACGCCGAGCACGAAGGCTTGTTGGCCGTCGGCAGCGAACCGCAACAGTTTTTCGCGAATGGTTGGCTCGCTCCTGAAGCGAACATTGAATTCGTGCTGAAGACCCTGGCTCAGGCGCTCGTGAGCCCCAATATCTCGTGCTGGAGCGGAATCTCGGAACTGCGAGGCGGACAAGCTCTTCAACTTAGCTCGGAGCAACACGACGTTTCCTCGCACATGCCCTATCCAGCTATTCGCGAGCGCAATTACAGAGATCCGGAAACCTACGTTGATGAGTTTGAGGACCTGGTGCTCCGCGCGACGAAAGCGAGGCTGCGGTCGAACGTGCCCGTCGGATGCTCGTTGAGCGGTGGGCTGGACTCTTCCTATACGACAGCTATCGCGAACAAAGTCCAACCGGGCCTTCAGTCCTTTACTGTGTTCGTTCCGAACACGAAGGCTCTAGATGAGCGGAATTACGCCCGACTTGTGGCGCAAGAGGTCGGATCCGAGCTCGTAGAGACGGACGTTTCGGATTGTTGGTACTTGTCCTCTCAATGGCTCCCGGATACGACGCTTGACCAACCGATCCTCCCGGGGGCTGGTCCGTCGCTTAGGAAATTGGCCCACGATGTGGTGAACGCCGGTGTTGGCGTTCTGATAGGCGGCGAGGGCGGAGATGAATGGCTTGGCGGCAGCTGGTCTCCCGCAAGTTACCCTGCCATTGCGAGCGCGATTTGGGCCGGACGATTCAGGCTTGCTGGAAGATTCGCGAATGGGCCTCGATTTGGGGCGAAAGCCATCGCGACTTCAGTCCTGGATGGCTTTTCGCCTAAACCTGTGAAGGCGGCGATTCAGCCGTTCCGACGCCAACAGTCCATCACCTTCCGCCCGTTCATCCGGTCAGAGCGCGACTGGATTCCGTTGGCTGCGGTCGGGTTCGCCCGGCCGTGGGACCTCGAGGGACGAGCCAAAGGCGCATTCGCGATCTATCGACAGGTTGTTGCAAATGAAGTCGGCTGGCGCGACCGACACGTATTTTCCGGGCTAGGAATCGAGAATCGTAGCCCGTTCAACGATTGGCGAGTGGTGGAATTGCTCGCGTCCACTCCCGACTGGGCGAAGCAGTTCTCAGGGCAATACCGCGCGATTCTGCGGACGGCGCTCCAAAGGGAGGGTTTGAACGCGGTCGGGTCACGCACTACCAAGGGCACCTACGCCGAGCTATCCCGGCCAGGAATTCTCGAACGCGAGCTCTATCGGACGACGCTGGGTCTTACAAAGATCTCGGAACTGGAGTCCGTGCGCACCTCCGTAATCGAGGGCGAATTCCAACGCTGGAAACGCTCCAACGAAGCCGCCAACGGGGACGTTTTTCGGCTTGCGACCACTGGTCTTTGGCTTCACCAGCTCAACTCTGTCGCGCGGGTCACTCGTGCGAGAGGGCGAAATTCTAAGGGGGAAGGGGGTGACGGCGATGCAAAAGAAGTACGAGGCTCCCAAGTTCTCGAAAGTGGGCGACCTTCGCGCTAATACGCAGGGCGAAGGAATCACGGGCAACGATGACACGCTGCTGTGGTTCATCAAGTACGGCACAGATCCTTCCTAAGGATCAGGTACCACCGACTCAGGATGCGGAGGTTGACCTCCGCATCCACCTCCGAAGTGGATTCATATGACAATGCTCGACGCGCCCACGCTGCCGGTTCGAACCGAAAAAATGGCCTTCCGGATTCTTGGCCGCGTGGTTGCGAGCGACATTCCACTCTGTGGACTGCCGCCAGCGCACAACGATTCCCGCCCAGTGCTGGAGATAAATCGTTCGGGTGTTCCGCCACAAAGCCGTCCCGAATGGCCACCATTCGTGCAGTTTGAAGATGCATTCGGCCTTCACGTTCATGCTCGAAACATCGGCGAATTTCACATTTCGCCCGACGGAGCCAGGATTGATTATGCCCTCGCTCCATCAGCGGATGGCCCAGATGTTCAGTACCTTTTGACGGGCCCTGTCATCTCCCTCGCCTTGCAGCAGCAAGGGGCGGTGCTTCTCCATGGAGCAGCGATAGCCCACGGACACGGCGCCTTTGGATTCGCAGGGCCACATGCGGCTGGCAAGTCAACTTTGGCGGCTGCCTTCGCGGAGGCTGGAGCGGTAGTCCTCACGGATGACGTTCTTCCTTTGCGAATTGGCGAGTCGGCGGTCATGGCTCAGCAGAGCGTGCCTTGGATGAAACTCCGTGAGGACTCGCTGGAAGCACTTCGTCGTGACTCCGACGAACTCAATCTCGTTTGGTCCCTGGCGGAAAAGCGCAAGGTGCCATTTAGTCGGAAGAGTCCTGAGGGTTCGGAATTCCCGCTCACCTGCATCTACCTCCTCGATCCCAGGGACGCCGATTGCACCACGATTAGGTTCGTTCCACTGATGCATTCCGAGGCGGCACTCGGAGTCTTCTCAAATACATATGCCGCCGAAACGCTGCGAGGTGGGCGCGCAATAGCCGCCCTCGATGCGGCATCAAAGATTGCCGAGACCGTCCCGGTCCGTACCATCTCCTATTACCGCTCCTTCGAAAATCTTCCAGCGATTCGCGATGCGATCCTGCGCGATGCAGAGGAGCTGGCCCGTGCCTGAATCCATGATCGCGATCAAGGGCCTCAAGAAGTCGTTCCGCCGGCAGTCGCGAATTCCCTTCCGCAGGGCCCACAGCCCCGGAGTTGATGTCCTTCGAGGCGTCGACCTTAGCGTGTCCACGGGCGACTTTGTCGCGCTTCTTGGTGCGAACGGCGCGGGCAAGACCACTATCTTGAAGACCATCGCGACTCTGTTGCTCCCCGATGCCGGGACCGTGAGTATCCTGGGGCGGGACGCCAGCAAGCACGCGTCTACGGTTCGGCGCTCCGTCGGCTATGTGCTTGCCGACGAACGAAGCTTTCACTGGCGTCTTACCGCGAAGGAAAATCTCGAATTCTTCGCAAGGCTCGAGGGTATTGGTACCCGCGACAGTGCTGCGCGCATCGGGTACTTGCTCGACCGCCTCGATCTCTCATCCAGCGCGAATCGGCCGTTCGGTGAATTCTCCACCGGCATGAAGCAGCGGCTGGCTGTGGCTCGAGCACTCATAAAGCGGCCTCCCGTGCTGCTTATGGACGAACCGACCAGGAGCATTGACCCCGCCCACGCATCGGACGTGTGGCGCCTGGTGCGCGACGAGGTCGCCGCAGTTAACGGCTGCCTCGTTTTGGTGACTCATCAGATCCAGGAAGCGCTTTCTCTTTGTTCGCGCGTAGCGATCCTTGCAGATGGGCAGATCGTCCTGGATACCACCGCCAGCAGCATGGAGCGATTCGCAGCTGACCTGGATGGCTTCACTATTTCCGTCCGCGGGCTTTCTCGTGCCAGTCTTGAACAATTGCAGGCAGTCCCCGGCATTCGCGACGTACGTGTCGCTTCGCAGATGGCGGGAGAGCAAGTTCTGGAGGTTGCGACAACGGTGGGCACAGAACTGCCTCTTGGCGCATTCATCGAGGCCATCACCGGGATGGGCGGAACAATCTGTTCGCTTCAGCGCGCGACTCCACTGCAGGGTGTGGTTGAACGGCTACTGAACGACTTCGAGGCGTCGGTGGCATGAGTGTCGCGGGTGCTTTCTTCATGCGAGACCTTCGCGTCGCCTGGAGTTATCGGTTCGCGTTCTTTTTCCAGAACGCGAGTCTCCTGTTCTCCGTCCTGACGCTCAGGTTCGTTTCAGACCTGATCGGTGATAGCAGTAACCCTGCCCTCCAGAAGTACGGCGGAGACTACTTTTCGTTTGTACTGGTTGGGGTCGGGCTTAGTCTGCTTGCCTATCCAATCACGAAAGCGTTCTCTGCGGGCGTACGCGCCGCGCAGGTGACCGGCACTTTCGAAGCCATGCTCACCACAAAGACATCTGGCTCGGCGATCATCATCTGCTCCTCGCTCTACGCGTTGACCGTTGCCTGTGTGCAACTCGCGCTGATGTGGCTTATCGGTGGAGTTGTGTTTGGAGCGCACTTCCGGCTCGCCGAACTCCCCTGGGTGGGCCTGGTTGTTGGCCTGACGGTCGCGGTGCTCGCCGGGATTGGCATGCTTTCGGCCGCGTTCGTTGTCGCGTTCAAGCAAAACGAGCCGTTCACGTCGGCGTTCGTCGCCGGTTCGCTTCTGATCAGCGGAATCATGTACCCAACGACTGTCCTCCCCCGCTGGCTTGAGGTCCTTTCGCCGCTGCTGCCGTTGACGCATGCCGCCGAACTCAGCCGGTTCCTGTTCCTTGGAGGGGCCGACACTTCCCGGGCCGCGATTCACCTCGGGGCGCTCGCAGCGTTTGGGTTCCTCCTCCCCATCGGCATCTTCGCCCTCAACGTCTCTCTGAACTTCGCGCGCCGGACTGGCTCGCTGAGCCAGTACTAGGTGGATCCCATGGGCGCATCAAACCTGGCCGAAATCCTTCGTTCCGCGACCGTTGGCCCGCGCCCGAGCCTGGACGAACAAGCAACCGAAACCCTGGCCGCATGCACCGACATCGCTGGACTTGCCGGCCTCGCGAGTTCAAATCGGGTCGCGCCATGGCTTTCAGCTGCCATCAAAGCCTCGGCCGGACTCCCCGAGAACTCCCGCTACGAAGCCGTGCACCAGGCGGGAATGATCCAGACGTTCCGATCGCTCGCCCTGTTCGGAGAAATGACGACAGTCCTCAGCCAGCTAAACGAGCTCGAGATACCGGTGGTGGTGCTCAAAGGACCAGTCCTGGCTGAGTCTCACTATCCCGACCCTGGCCTCCGACCGTTCGGCGACATCGACATTCTGATCCACGAGGCGAATCTCGAGGCGGTGTCCGCTGTCTTGCGGCAACGCGGGTACGAAGACAAGAACGAAGATACGGACCCCAATCCCCACCGCCTGCATGAGTGTCACGGAATCTTTCAGCGCATTTTCATCCACCCAAACAGCGGGCACATCATCGAGGTGCATTGCGACCACCTCCAGATCGGCCTGGAACCGGTCAGCATGGACCGCATTTGGGAAACCTCATCAGACCGTCTTTTCGGCCGTGCCTCCGCAAGGGCACTCGAAGACCATGACATGTTCGTGCAGCTCTGCGTCCACCTGAACCGCCACGGCTACGAACGCCTCATCTGGTTCAAAGATATCGACCTGATGGTTCGGTCAGGCACGCTCGATTGGGTGACCGTCGAAGTGAAGGCGCGCGAACAGGGTTGCCTGGCGGCAGTGTCCTACACGCTCTGGTTGCTGCCGAAAATCCTCGGGACGCCGATGCCTCCCGGTGCCGTTCAGCTTTCCCGCCGGCAAGGCATTCTCTCTCGCATCCTATTTAAGAGGATGTGGCCTCTCGAACGTGTCCTGCAGCTTGAGCCCCAGCGGCAATGGCGGTTCCGCCGCCTCGTGCAGTTCGCACCTGAAACGGGTGTCGTCCGAGGAGGACTTCCTTCGCTGCTAACCACTGGACGAACGAAAGACAAGCTTCGGGTGCTCTTCGCCAGTGGCTCGAAGCGGTAACGTCCCCACGGGCTCTGGATTAAACCCATCCATCGCCCGAACATCGACGAGGTTCGATGTCTGACCTGATTCGATTTCTTGCTCTTGGTGCCCTTTCGCTCTCCTGTTTCCTGGCCGGACGTCGAAGCAACGTCACCGACCGGCGAGCATTGCGGTTCATGGGCGGCCTTGCGGCGATCCTCGGGCTGCTTCTGATTACAGATACCATCGGGGCGTCCGTAGAGACTTTCCGTTCGATTGCCCGAAACGACGGCCTCTATCAGCGGCGGAGGCCGTTTCAGGCCGCCGTCATTGTCGCGGTCATCATCGCGTGCCTGCTGGCCTTGCCGGCGCTCCTGCGAATCGCAAGGAAGACTTCCCGTCACATTCAGGCCGCACTCGTTGGGATGACCATCCTTTGCGGATTCCTGGTAGTCAGGGCCATCTCGCTCCACCAGGTAGATGCAATCCTGAATCGGCGGCGCGGGCTGCCGCGATTGAACCTCGGCGACAGCTTCGAACTCATGTTGATCGTGGGCATTGCGTTGCTCGTCCAACTGAGGCGCTCCACGAGTCTACCTCGGCAGGATCGTCCCCAGGACGCTCCCGAATCACCGTGATGTAACTCAACGCTCTCCCCGGTGAACGCTGGAGGCGAGCGGGTGAGTGTGGAACGCACCTTTTACAGAGCCGTTACGTCATTCGGATTTTCCTACCCAAAGTCGCGTCGAACCTGAATCTGACCAGCTGAGCGGAAAAGAACAGCTGGCCAGGGAATGTTCATGCTGCATCGCCGTTTGATCGCCATCGCATCCGTCTTCGCACTGGTGCTTTCAGGCATTGTCTTGCTCATCACCAAAGGGGATGGTGCTCAATCCGCCAGCGCCGCCGGAACCCTGCCTCCAGGATGGCCCTCCACGCTGCAAATCGGGATCGCTGACTCCCCCGGCGGAGCAGCCGCAGCGAAAGCAGTCGCACCGTACGGCTACCGGTACCAGTACCTCGCGGGTGGCGCGAATACCGGCAATGGCTGGGCCAACTGGAACAGCAACGGTCAGTTCGAGACGTACTACATCCAGGACTCTGTCGCGAACGGGATCACCCCGGTCTTCACCTACTACCAGATCTATCAGAGCTCTCCCGGTGCAACCTCCGGCGAGAGTTCCGCGGTCATTGCGAACCTTGGCAACACCTCGACCATGACCGCCTACTGGAACGACCTCAAACTGTTCTTCCAGCGCGCAGGAGCCTTCCCAAACAACAAGGTGGTGCTCCACGTCGAACCCGACATGTGGGGCTACGTCGAGCAGCGTTCCAGCAATGACAACGCCGCCACCGTCTCTGCGAAAGTCGGTGCCACTGGACTGCCGGAACTTGCCGGCCTCCCGGACAACATGAGCGGATTCGCCAAAGCCGTCGTAAAGCTCCGCGATACCTACGCGCCGAACGTCTACCTCGGCTACCACCTCAGCATCTGGGGCACAGGCGTCGACATCCAGTGGAGCCAGACCAACGATTCCACGACCGACCAGCTCGCCACCCGGGCGGGGAACTTCTACAACTCCCTTGGCGCCAACTTCGATGTCGCCTTTGCCGAATTCAGCGACCGCGACGCGGCGTTCAAGCAATTGATTTACGGCGATGGCGGGGCATCCTGGTTCGATGCCGAGGATTTCGCTCGCCATGCGCGCTTCCTGAAGACGTTCTCGACGGTCGCGCAGAAACGAATCGTCCTCTGGCAGATCCCCCTCGGCAACACAAAAATGCGGGCCGAGAACAACACGTGGAACCACTACCAGGACAACCGGGTTGAGTGGCTGCTTGATGATCCGGGGCGCACGCACCTTTCGACCTACATCGACGCCGGAGTGGTTGCATTCCTGTTCGGTCGCGGCGCCGATGGTCCAACCTGCGCTTGCGATGCCAACGGCGACGGCATCACGAACCCGGCGCCGATCAACGGCAACAACCTGACCTCGCTCAACTCCGACGATGATGGCGGCTTCTTCAAGCAAAAGGTCGCTGCCTACTACAGCCAGGGAGCGATGTCACTCAGCGGCGGAGGCTCATCGAATACGCCCACTCCCACCAGGACCGCCGTCCCGCCAACGGCTACTCCAACGCGTACGAACACTCCGGTGGCCACCCCAACCCGCACAAACACGCCGGTTGCGACGCCCACTCGGAAAAACACCCCTGTTGCAACGCCAACGCGAACAAACACGCCAACTCAGCCAACCGCCACTCCGACCTCGCCGCCGTCGAATACGGCGACCTGGACAGCCTCTGGTTCGACTTCAAAGAGCCGTGTGAATCGCGGATCCTCGGTGAGGATTACCGCCAGCGTCCGTGCCTCCGCTGCAACGCAGGCGCTCGTTGATGTCGAGGTGTACAACTCGTCCGGGCAGAAGGTGCACCAGCAGTTCTGGGACAACCAGTCCTTCTCCGCCAACTCAACTCGCAGTTTCTCCACCACGTGGCAGGTTCCTTCGAACCTTCAGCCAGGCACCTACACCGTGAAGATCGGCATTTTCGCCCCGGGATGGAACGGAATGTTCCTCTGGAACAACAACGCAAGGACGTTCACCGTTCGATAGGAGCACTCAGGGTCCTGCGCCAGGGGCACCCAGCGCAGGACCCTTGTGCATCAGCTACGTCGGTGTCGAGTCAACGAGGAATCAGGCTTCGCGCGCTCGCGTCGATCTCTTGCCGGTCTCCGGACCGATTAACGCCACCAGCCCGCGGTCCACTCGTGCGCTCGCCGCGGCGAGCGCCTCCTGGGTGCAATCGGCGGTCAGAAGCTCCCAGATCACTCGATCCACGCTCGTTTCCCACGTGTCAATCGACCGTCTCCGCAAGTAGACCAGTCCCGAAAACATTCAGCCTCCCCACTTCATCCGGGACTCGCGTCCCGCCATCGAAGACATAAACGAGTGTGGTTTGGAATTGGTTAACGTGATTTGGACGAAATGTTCGTCGTCCCGGGCGCCGCGCCCGACGACCTCGAGGCCACATTTGCTTCACGGAATCGTGACGAAATCGAGCGAATCTACGTCCATCAACGTGGAGCGTGTCAGATGAATCTGATCGAGAAACAGCGTTGTCTCTTCTGTGGACAGGTCATTCGTCAGAGCGAAGAGGTCGCGGTGATGGCGAACGTCCTCGTTGCTCACCCAAATTGCGTACCAGGAGCCAATCGATGAGCGAGACCGCAATGAACCGCAGTTGGCTGGTTTCGAACCGTCTTAGTGATCCCCAGGTGGCTGAACGCACCGGTGGCGACACCGATGTCCTCCTCTACTACAAGGCCCAGCTCGAAGCGGAACTGGCCGATGTTCGCCGTCGTCTCGCCGAGCTCGCTGGCGGCAGCAGTCGGCGTGTCTGACTGCGCGTCGCACCTTTCGGGCCATCGAACTCATCGATTGGTCTGAAGTTGTAATGCGCGCCGGAACAATCGTCGTCGACAATGAAGGTATGGATTCCATGGTCGTCCCCAAGCCCGTTGCAGCATTTGGCCCGGCAGAAAAGATCGCGCTGCGGTGGCTGCTCTCCGGGATGACAAATCGCGAGATCGCCGGGGCCATGGGCCTCACGCCGGATGCGATCCGAGTGATGCTGTCCGAAGTCGCCGCAGTCCTGGGTGTTGCCAGTCGCAGCGAGCTTATTGAAGCGATCGACCCCGCCGACCTGGATTGATTCGAAGCAGCCGCAGAACCGGCTGAGCCCGTTCCTCGCCTCATCCGCCCATCGGACACCAAAAATTGTCCGCTCGGGCCTCCACGCAACAATCTGTTCTCGCCATGCTGCCATCACTTCCCGTGATGGAGTGGCTGATGTCGACACTGCTGGCCCCGCGGACATCTCCGGTCAACCGGAACCCCGACGACCACATCATCAGGGCAACTGGCGTCGTGAAGACGTACAACGGCGGCAGCGGAACCGCCGTTCGTGCCTTGCGCGGCGTTGACCTGGTCGTCCCTCGTGGCGAGATGCTCGCCATCATGGGCCCTTCTGGATGCGGGAAGACCACCCTGCTGAACTGCCTCAGCGGCATCGATACGCTCGATGGCGGCCAGGTGCTCATCGACGGAACCGACATCAACTCCCTCTCCGATCGCCAGAAGTCCCGCTATCGGGCGCAGCGGATGGGCTTCATCTTCCAGACCTACAACCTCCTTCCCGTGCTTTCGGCTGCGGAAAACGTGGAACTCCCCCTGGTGGTTTCCGGCGTCAACGCACGCGAGGCGCGCGCCAAGGCGATGGCTGCGCTCGATCGAGTGGGCCTCGCTGATCGCGCGCGCCACTGGCCGGGACAGTTGAGCGGCGGTCAGCGCCAGCGCGTCACTATCGCCCGGGCTCTCGTCAACGAGCCCGCCATCGTCTGGGCCGATGAGCCAACCGGAAATCTCGATTCGGAAATGGCCGATGACGTCATGCGGCTGATGGAAACCTTGAACACCGAAAACGGGCAGACCTTCGTCATCGTCACCCACGATCCCGCGATCGGCGACCGCTGCCACCGAATCGTTCGCATGCGCGACGGCATGATCGTCGGAGAGGAGCATCCCCGGTGAGTGAGCTTTTCGGCCTGTCGATGCAGACCATCATGCTCGTTCTGCTGGCGCTCTTCCTCGTCTCCGCCACAGCCTCCGTCGCCTTGCTCCTCACGGGTCGAATCATGCTCAAGATGGGGATTCGGAACATCGCGCGGCGCCGGGCGCAATCCATCCTCATTGTCAGCGGGCTCATGCTCGCCACCACCATCATCACAGCCGCCTTCACCACCGGCGATACGATCGACTACAGCGTCCTTCGCACCACCTACGACAACCTCCAGCGTTCGGATATCAGCCTCCATCACTTCCAGGCCGAAAATGATTCGACCGCCGGCGGCGACCCCTACTACGCCCCGGATGACCTCGCCGACCGTCTCGCAACTGAGTTCGCCGGCGACCCGGATATCGAGGGGTTCTTCCCGTTCCTCTTCGAACCAACCGCCGTTTTCAATACCCGGACCAGGCTGAATACCCCCTTCGCGATCGTCGCGGGCGCTGATCCCGACCTCCTGAACCGCTTCGGTGGACTGCGTTTCGTCGATGGTTCGCCCGCCAACCTTGCTGACCTGAAAGACGGCGAAATCTACGCCGATAACCGCCTCGCCGATGAACTCGACGCGAAGATCGGCGATGAACTGACCCTCGCCGTCCGCGGCGGGCAAAAGACCGTGCGAATCGCCGGGATCGTGCGCGAAGAACGCGCCACCGGCACCCTCGAATTTGGCGGTGGCGAAATGCCCGGCATCGCCGCTCGTATGGAGACCGTCCAAGAAATCTTTGGTCGCGAGGGGCTGCTCAACTCGGTCAGTGTTGCCCTCTACGGCGGCGTCCGCGGCACCAACGACCGGAGCGCCCCTGCTACCGCCCGTCTCGAGGAGTTCATCGCGGTGCCCGCAAACGCACAGCGCGTTGGCCTCAGCGGGGGTGGCTTCCAGGTAGAAGAAGTGAAGGCGAACACCGTGGAGGAAGCGAAGGTCGCGGCCAGCGCCTTCACAAGCGTATTCCTCCTGCTGGGCCTCTTTTCCATCGCTTCTGGCGTGCTCCTGATTTTCATGATCTTTGTCATGCTCGCGGCCGAACGACAGCGCGAGATGGGGATCACTCGTGCCGTCGGTGCGCTTCGTATCCACCTCGTCCAGGCATTCCTCGCGGAAGGAATTGTTTACGCGTTCCTGGCAGGCCTGGTAGGAGTCGCCCTCGGCGTGGGATTCGGCATCTGGGTTGTCGTTGGCGGCTCCAAGCTCGCCTTCGGCGATGACCTCGCTTGGCTCAGCGGGCATGTCACCGTGCGCACTCTCGTTGTGAGTTTCTGCCTCGGCTGGGTCACAACCTTCACAACCGTCGTCGTCTCTGCCGTGGTCGTCAGCCGCCTCAACATCGTCGCCGCCATTCGCGGGCAGGTGGCATCCGCCGTTTCGAACACGACACGGAAGTTCAGGCCATGGTGGATTCTCGGGAGTATCCCCTTCATGCTCGTCCTGCCGCTTGGGCTCTACATGCTCTTGCGCCGGGCCTTCGGGCTCTCGCGCACGTGGACCATCGGCCCCGCAGGCATTGCGATTGGCCTCGGCCTGATGCCGCTCGGCCGGGCCACCGACTCCTCGTTCCTCTTCTCAAGCGGCCTGTCACTGGTGCCCATCTCGGCCGGCCTACTGGTTCGAAAGGCCGGCGTACCAGATCGCGCCGTCTGGACGACCGTCGGCGTCGCCCTCAGTTGCTATTGGCTAATGCCGCTTCAGGTGAGCGAGAGACTGTTCGGAGAGTTCGATAACTCGGGAATGGAGATGTTCGTCTTTTCCGGCATCATGATCGTCACCGCCCTGACGCTCGTCATCGTATTCAATGCTCGCTTCCTGAACGGCCTCTACAGTGGCTCACATCGCGGGCGAAGCAGGTACGCGCTTCCGCTGGCCCTGGCCGTCGCAGCGGCATTCCTCGTGGTCGTCGGCATTGGCATGGGCGATGCCGGCGATGGCACGGGCGGAGTGGTCATCCTCCTTGGCCTCATCGTCGGAATCGGCGCAGCATTCTCCTTTGTCGGCCAGCGATTCACGAACCTCGCCCCTGCCCTCCGAATGGGCATCGCCTACCCCCTCGCGAACCGCTTCCGTACCGGAATGACCATCGCGATGTTCTCGCTCATCCTCTTCTCGATCACGGTCATGAGCGTCCTGAACGCCAGCTTCCTCGATATCTACACCGGAGATGAAGGCCAGGGCGGCTGGGACATCATCGTCAACTCCAATCGCAACAACCCTATCTACGACTTGCCCGCCGCACTTGAGGCCGCCGGCGCCGATGTGCAGTCGAAGTTTTCCGCCGTTGGTGGCATAACCCCGGGCGACGATGACCGCCAGACTGTCCGCCAGCCCGGCGCCGCCGATTGGGACTATTACATCGTCCGCGCTGGCGACGACAACTACTGGACTACGGTTAACACCGTGCTCGAGGCTCGCGCCGAAGGCTACGCCTCTGACCGTGCCGTGTTCGATGCCGTCCGTGACGGCGCCCACCTGGCGGTCATGGAGTACGCCCCGTTCGAACAGCAGGGAATCGGCGGCGACTACTTTTCGATGAAAGGTGTGAAGATCGAAGACCACAGCTTCAAGCCGTTCGAACTGGAGATCCGGAACGAGGCCACCCGCGACGTGATGACCGTCACCGTCATCGGCCTCTATAGCAACAAGATTCCTCCCGGCCTATTCCCCGGTGTCACGATCAACGCCCAATCCAGCGCCGAACTGTTCGGGCCCCCGGATTTCCGCGAATTCCTCGTGCGCTTGCAGCCCGGCACCGACGGTGTCGATGCCGCCCGCGCGATTGAGTCGGCCCTCGCCACGCAGGGTGCCCAGGCCGATTCCATCCACAAGATCCTGGAAGATGCCGTCGCGGCGCAGCGGAGTTTCCTCCGCGTACTTCAGCTGTTCATGGCGCTCGGATTGGTCGTCGGCATCGCCGCCATTGGTGTCATCAGCCTCCGCTCGGTGGTCGAGCGCCGCCAGCAAATCGGCATGCTTCGCGCAATCGGCTACGAACGACGCACCGTGGCCCTCAGCTTCCTCTTCGAGTCAGCGTTCGTCTCGTTGATGGGCATTGGGTCCGGTGTCCTTGGTGCGATCATCCTGTCTCGCAACCTGATCGCCTCGGACGCTCTCAGCAGCACGAGCGGCGTCGTGCTCCTCATCCCCTGGCCCGAGGTGCTGATCTTCGCGGCCGCCGCATTCGCCTTCGCCGTCGCAATGACCTGGTGGCCGAGCCGCCGCGCCGCTGGCGTCGCCATCGCCGAGGCCCTGCGCTACGAGTAAAGCTTCCTGGTCTCAAACGGTTCCAGCCACCCGGTACTCGCTGCCGTCAGGCGTGCGAGACAGCAACCGTTCCTCGATCATCGTCCGGCGAAGCAAGGCCGCATCCCGGAACGGCGCCCACTGGTCCAGGATCGCGCCAACTTCCGGCTCTGTGTACGGCCGGTCCCGTTCGAACTTGGCGATCAGATAGAACACCGCGGCGCGCTGAAATTTCCGCTTCGTCGGCCACTGGGATAGCCGCCCCTGGGCGTCCAGGCGGTGTCCGAGTTCTCGCGCCGCTTCCGCCGGTGTCATCGCGTCCGCCTTCGCTCCTCGCTCAACAAGCGCGCCAGCATCAGGTAGTCGCGGTCCGAATGCGTCGCCCCGGCCGGCACCATCGATTCGGCCAGCGCGTTACATGTCGACTTCGTCAGCGCGAGAGAGATCGGGTCCTTCGCCAGCAGTTTCTCTGCGAAGGCGCGTGCCGCCCCCAGCAGTTCCGCGTCAGCCACGCGGTGGTTCAGGAATCCCCAGCGAAGCGCTTCCTCGCTCGTGAACCGGTCGCAGGTCATCACCAGCTCTTTCGTTCTTGCCGGCCCAATTTCGCGCATCAGGCGCGGCAGCGCGTTCCACGTCAATGGAATATCGAGGTCCACCTCCGGGATGGAAAACCACGCGGACTCGGCTGCAACCCGGATGTCCATGCACGAAAGAAAGACCACAGCTCCGCCGATGGCCAGCCCGTTCACGGCGCCAATCGTCACCTGGTCAAGGCCCTCGATCGCCGCGCACGTGCGATTCCCCGCGCTCGACCGGATCCGCTCCCGCAGCGGCGAAGATTTCCGGTTCGCCGAGGCGAGCGGTGCCCGGTCCTCGTCTCTCGACCCTCCGCCGAGGTCCGCGCCCGCCGAAAACGCCCGCCCGGCCCCCGTGAAGATCACCACGCGCGCCTCGTCCTTGTCCGCCAGCTCGCGGCACACCTCCTGGATCTCGGCGTGCATCCGGAAATTGATCGCGTTCAATTTCTCCGGCCGGTTGAGCGTGATTGTCACTAAACCCGGCAGCTGTTCGTCGTAATCAATATGAAGCGTTTCCACTGGTCCCCTCGTCCGGCCCGCGTGATGCTGGCTCGCAGAGCGTACGCAATTCTCCAGGATCACCCAAAAGGATGAGGCGAAATGTCTTGCGTCGTTCTCTGCTCGTCCGCTACGGTAGGTCGAGTTGAATGAACGGTCATTCATTTGAATGAATGACCGTTCACATTTCGCAATCAGGAGCCTTGCCGCAAATGCCTTCCTTCCTCTCCCCCGACCGCCTCGCCCGCACCGCGACTCGCCACCCCTGGATAGTCGTCGGTGCCTGGGTCGCTCTTTTCTTCGCCGCAATCGCCTCCGCATCCACCATCGGAGGCGTGCTCACTACCGAAGCGAGCACCTATCGCCAGAGCGATTCCAGCCGAGCCGATGACCTCCTCGTCTCCCGCCTCTACGGTGTCGAGCCTGACCGCGAGACTGTCGTCATCCACTCCGAAACCGCCACCGTCGATGACCCGGCATTCGCCTCTGCCGCCAGGTCCATCGTCGATGACATTCGCGCACTTCCCGGCGTCGAAGTCATCAGCTACTTCGATTCCCAGGCGCCATCGCTTGTTTCGGAAACGCGGCACTCCCTCATCATCCCGGTCACAGTCGTCAGTGGCGTCGCCGAAGACCAGGCCCAGGAAATCATCGATATCCTCGCCGGTTTCAACGGCAAGAATGGCCTGACCGCGGTCGTGGGCGGCGAAGGTTCCACCTCAATCGCTTTCAATGAAACCTCCGAAAGTGACCTTCAGACCGCCGAAATCATCGGCCTGCCAATCGCCCTGATCATTCTCGTCGTTGTCTTCGGCGCCCTCGTCGCCGCCGGCGTCCCCCTCCTCCTCGGCGTGCTATCCATCATCGTCGCGGTCGGCCTCACCGCCATCATCGGCCGCGCCTTCGAACTCTCGGTCTTCGTGGTCAACATCATCACCACGATGGGCCTCGCGGTAGGCATCGATTACTCGCTCCTTGTCATCCAGCGCTTCCGCGAAGAGCGCGCCCACGGCCTCTCCCGCGATGCCGCCATCGAAAAGGCCGGCGGCACTGCCAGCCGCGCGGTCCTCTTCTCCGGCACCACCGTTGTCGTCGCCCTCGCCGGCCTCATCATCGTCCCTCAGAGCATCTTCCGGAGCATGGGCATCGGTGCCATCGTCGTTGTCGTTGCTGCCGTCGCCGCTGCCCTCACCCTGCTGCCCGCCGTCCTCCGACTCCTCGGCGACCGCGTGAACGCCGTTTCCATCCGCATTCCCTGGCGCCGAAACTCCGCTCCCCGGCCCAGCTTCTGGGACCGCTCGACGAAGGTCGTCATGGCCCACCCCTGGATCAGCGTCATCGCCTCCACCGCCATCCTTCTCGCCGCGACGCTCCCGTACATCACCGTCGAACTCGGCTGGGCCGGCGTGAGCACCCTTCCGAAGGACAGCTCGGCCCGCCAGGCCTTCGAACTGCTGAACACCGAATTCTCGGCCGGTGTCCTTGCGCCCGCCCAGATAGTTGTCGATAGCGACAATGTCGACAGCCCCGCCGTCCAATCGGGCATCGACAGGCTTGTCGCGGAACTGGGGAGTGACCCGGTGTTCGGCGACGCCACAATCGTCACGAACGACGATCACGACCTCGCGGTGATCGAGACCGCCATCGTTGGCGACCCCCAGGGCGATGCCGCCCAGGCTGCTGTCCACCGCCTCCGCGATGACCTTGTACCCACAGCTTTCGCCTCGAGCGGCGCAAAGGTCTATGTCACCGGCGCTACAGCCGCGGGCATCGACGACACGAACCTCATCAGCGACTACACCATCCCCGTGATGGCGTTCGTCCTCGGGCTCAGCTTCGTCATTCTCCTTGTCGTCTTCCGAAGCATCGTCGTACCGCTCAAGGCCATGGTCATGAACCTGCTTTCGGTCGGCGCCGCCTACGGCCTCATGGTGCTGGTTTTCCAGCACGGCGTCGGCGCGAGCCTCTTCGGCTTCCAAACGGTTGAACGCATCGAAGCGTGGGTCCCGCTCTTCATGTTCGCCATCCTCTTCGGGCTCTCGATGGACTACCACGTGTTCCTGCTCACCCGCATCAAGGAGCGCTTTGACAACACCCGCAATAACGCCGAGTCCGTCGCCTACGGTGTTCGCAGTACGGCCGGGATGATCACCGGCGCGGCACTCATCATGGTGGCCGTCTTCAGCGGCTTTGCTGCCGGCGAAATGGTGATGTTCCAGCAGTTCGGCTTCGGCCTCGCCGTCGCCATCTTCCTCGATGCCACCATCGTCCGGACTGTCCTCGTGCCCGCCAGCATGGAACTCCTCGGCGACCGCAACTGGTACCTGCCGTCATGGCTCGGCTGGCTGCCCTCCGTGGATATCGAAGGCAAAGTCCACGACCACGAGGCTCGCCCGGCTCTCGGCCTCGCTTCAGAAGCCTGACCTCTCCCCTCTGGTCAGGTAGAAACAGGGGCGCCACTTCGGCGCCCCTGTTTCTAATTCGTCAGGAACTGGCAGGGTCAATCGTCCATCCACGCCCAGCAGCGTTCCCATTCATCCTCCGATACGGTTCCCATCATCCCCGCGAACGGCATCCAATCCGGTCGATTGTTTCCGGGTCCCATCATGGTCCGTCCATGCCGGAACGACCGCATCGAATCGATCATCTCCCGGTATTCGTCATTGCCGAGGATGGCACGCATATGCGACTCCATGGTCGCCGGGGTCCAATCTCCGGGTCCGAACATCATGTTCCAGCCCGCGCTACAGTGTTGGTAGCCGGTTCCCGGAGTGTCCGCCCGGTCGTTGCCATCGCTGTTCGCCACCGCCATTGCCGAGGCAACTCCTACCGCTATTGCCACGAGGGCCGCGGCCGCTGCGATTGACCACTTCGTTCGCATTCTTCCGCCTCCTACATCCACCTTGTCGAACTCAGCCTCTTCCTTTCTTCCGGGCCTCAGAACGTCCAGCCGGGCCACCTTCCTGGCCCGGAGGATCCGAAACAGGCCGCTCTCAATACGCGCGGAGCACCCCTTGATATTGATACTTAATCTCATGTAGTATCCACCCAACCGATACGAAGTCTCAGGAGATCGCCGTGAAAAGCGCCGCCCTCGTCCTCGCTGGTCTTGTCGCCGTCGTGTCGTTTGGCGCCTGCGGCGATGGTGGGCCGGCAACCACCGGTTCGGGGATCAACGTCGTGGCCACCACCACCCAAATCGGCGCGCTCACCCGCGCCGTCGCCGGTAACAACGTCGCCCTCACGGTCCTCCTGTCAGCCGGCGCGGATGCTCACGACTATGAGCCCGATCCGCAGGCCGTGAAGAAGATCGGCAAGGCGAAGGTCGTCCTCCGAAACGGCCTCGGGCTCGATGACTGGCTTAGCAAGACCATCGATGCGGCCGGCGGGTCCGCCCAGGTCGTCACTGTCACTGACGGCATCGAGGTCCACCGCTCCGACGAGGGCGACCCCGACCCGCATGTCTGGCACGACCCAACGAACGCAAAGATTATGGTCGACAACATTGTTGCCGCCCTCTCCAGGGCTGACCCGGAGAACGCCGCCCTCTTCGCAGCGAACGGAGACGCGTACAAAAAGGTTCTGGATGAAACAGACCAGGAAGTGCGTCGCCTGATCGACGAAATCCCCGAGGCCAACCGCAAGGTTGTCACCAATCACGATGCCTTCGGCTACTTCTTCGGCCGCTACGGGCTCGAACTCATCGGCGCCATCATCCCGAGTTCAAGCAAGGACGCTCAGACGTCCGCCAAAGAACTCGCAGACCTCCAGGACCTCATCAAGGCGGAGGGCGTGAAGGCCATTTTTGCCGAAGAGGAAGTGGACCCGAAGATCGCGCGAGAGCTCGCTGCCGATACCGGCGTCACAATCGTCGAAGGTCTGTATGCTGACTCTCTCGGTGCGCCCGGCAGCGGCGCCGATACCGTGGATGGAATGTTGCTGTTCAACGCCCGCAAGATCTCGGAGGCTCTGAAGTAGCGGCATGACTTCTTCTCGCTCCGCGTCCAACGCACTTGTTCTCCGTGATCTCTCTGTCAGCTATGGGTCCGTCACGGCCGTCGCCGGCGTCGACGCCAACGTTCCGGCAGGGGTGGTCGTCGGCATCATTGGCCCCAACGGCAGCGGCAAGAGCACGCTCCTCAAGGCCATCGCGGGGGTGCTCCCGCTCGCTTCCGGCGATGTGCTCCTCGGGGGACAGCCGATCCGCGCACGGGCCGCCCGCATTGCATACGTTCCTCAGCGCGAGGAGGTGAACTGGGACTTCCCGGTCTCCGCACACGATGTCGTCCTCATGGGCCGCTATCGCTCGATCGGCTGGCTAAAGTGGCCCGGCAGCGACGATCGAAGCCGCGCGAACAGCGCGCTCGAGCGCCTCGGCCTCGGCGGCATGGGCCACCGGCACATCTCCCAGTTCTCCGGCGGACAGCAGCAGCGCGTCTTCCTCGCCCGTGCCATGGTCCAGGACCCGGACCTCGTCCTACTCGATGAGCCCTTCACCGGCATCGATGTCACGAACCGCGAGGTTTTCCATTCCGCCATACGCGAGTTCGCAAACGCCGGCGTCACCGTCCTCGTCGCCACGCACGACCTCGACGAGGTGCGCGCCACCACCGACTACGTCCTCTGCCTGAACCGCGAGATGACCGCCTTCGGTCCCACCGCCGAGACCTTCAACCCGGATACCCTCCGCCGCACCTTCGGCGGGCAGATCGCCGTCTTCGGAGCCGCCGGGTGAACTGGCTCACCGACCCGCTCCAGTACCCATTCATGCAGCGAGCCCTGCTCGAGGTCGTCATCATCGGAGTCCTCTGCGGGCTCGTGGGCTGCTTCGTCGTGCTCCGTGGGCTCGCCTTCATCGGCGATGCCCTCGCTCATGCGGTCTTCCCCGGCATCGTCCTCTCCTACGTCGCCGGCAGGAGCATCCTGATTGGTGCGTTTATCTTCGGCTCGCTCACGGCCCTCGGGATCGGAATTCTCTCGCGTTCCCGCCGCGTCAGCGAAGACACGGCCATCGGAGTGCTCTTCGCCGCCTTCTTCGCCCTTGGTGTCGTCATCCTCAGCCGCCAGGGAGGCTTTCGCCAGGACCTGGGCTCGCTCCTCTTCGGCAACATCCTCGGCGTCTCCAACGCCGATGTCTGGATCTCTCTCGCAGTCGCAATCATCGTGGGCGGGACCGTCCTCGCCCTCCTGAAGGAACTCACCCTGGTGGCCTTCGATGCAACCATGGCACGTGCCGCCGGCTACCCGGTCTTCGCCCTCGATATGCTCCTGCTTTTGCTCGTGGCGGCCACCATCGTGGTCAGCCTGCAGACAGTTGGGAACATCCTCATCCTCGCGCTCGTCGTCACTCCGCCGGCAGCCGCCCGCCTCCTCACGGATCGCCTCCACCTCATGATGCTGGCCAGCGTCGCCATAGCTATCCTGAGCGGAGTGGTCGGTCTTTACATCTCCTACCACTACGCGTTGGCCGCCGGGGCCACGATCGTCCTTACCGTCACAATCGTCTTTCTTGCTGCCGTTGTGTTCGCCCCGAACCATGGCCTCGTCGCAAGCGCCCGCGCCCGCCGCCGCGGCCGCCACCACGTCCACCACTTCCACACCGACGAGCACGTCGAAGTCAGCTAAGTTCCGCACCATAACTGGCAACCCCTTGCCCTTCGCGCTACAGTTCCTTGGCCGAAATTCCCCAACCAAGGAAGCCCTGATGACAGCACCCGCACACGCGCACGCTACCGACCGCAAACTCTCCGATGAGGAAATCAACGATCTCCGCGAGAAGGTGAAAGCCTTCATGGAGTCGGACATCTACCCGAACGAGCCCTTCTTCCACGAAAACAGCCCCCGCCGCAGTGAAGCCGGCTCGAAGAAGATGAAGGAGCTCCAGGCCAAGACGAAGGCCATGGGCATGTGGGCGCCCCACCTCCCCTCCGAAGCCGGCGGCATGGGCATCGGCTTCATGCCCTACGTCTACATGAACGAAATCCTCGGCCGCAGCCCCATCGCCCCGATGGCCTTCGGCTCCCAGGCCCCGGACTCCGGCAACGCCGAAATCCTCTGGCAGTTCGGCTCCAAGGAACTCCAGGACAAGTACATGAAGCCGCTCGTCAACGGCGACATCTGGTCCTGCTACTCCATGACCGAACCGGAAGTCTCCGGCGCCGACCCAACCGGCCTCCGCACCACCGCCCGCCGCGACGGCGATGAATGGGTCATCAACGGCCACAAGTGGTTCACCAGTCAGGGCGAAGGCGCCACCTTCGCCATCGTCATGTGCGCCAGCGAACTCGATGAGCCGCCGCACCGCCGAATGAGCCAGATCGTTGTCCCCACCAATACCCCCGGCTTCGAAATCATCCGCCCGGTCCCCGTGATGGGTGAGACGGAAGGCTCGCACTGCGAAGTCCGCTACACCGATGTCCGCGTCCCCATCACCAACGTCCTCGGCGAACCCGGCGGCGGCTTCCGCATCGCCCAGAAGCGCCTCGGGCCCGGCCGTATCCACCACTGCATGCGCTGGCTCGGCCAGATGCAGCGCGCCTTCGAAATCATGGTCGAGTACTCGCTCGTCCGCGAAGTCTATGGCTCCACGCTCTCCGAAAAGCAGACCGTCCAGAATTGGATCGCCGATTCCTACGTCGAAATCCAGGCTGCTCGCGCGCTCACCCTTTCCGCCGGCAAGAAGATCGACCAGGGCGATGAAGCCCGCGTCGAGATCTCGGCAATCAAGTTCTTCGGCGCGAAAATCCTCCACGATGTCATCGACCGCGCCATCCAGGTGCACGGCGCTCTCGGCGTGTCCGGCGATACCCCGCTGGAGTCCATGTACCGCAACGCTCGCGCCGCCCGCATTTACGATGGCCCGGACGAGAGCCACCGCATGGTGGTTTCCCGTCGAATCCTCCAGTCGTTCAAGGCTGGCAACAAATGGGACTTCGGCGTCCAGTAGGACACCGGCGTTCGTAGGTACCTCAGGCGGTGGGCGGCGCCCGCCGCCTTGATCTATCCGAAAGGGCAGCAACCATGGAACTCGACGAAATTGGCGGGCGGCTCGGCCCATTCGTGCGAGCGAAGCTCGATGACCCCGGCGCGACGGTTGAAAACGTGGCCAAGGGGCCTGGCCACGCCGGCTTCTCCTACTTCTTCGATGCCGTGTCCCACGGCCTCCGCACGAGCTACTTCATCCGCCTGCCCCCGCCCGGCGTGAAGCTCGAAGGCACCGCCGATGTCATGCGCCAGGTCGCTGCTGTTCGCGCCCTGAAGGACACCGCCGTCCCCCACGCCCCGATCCTCTGGGCGAGCGCCGAAGAGGACTGGTTCGGCGTGCCCTACTTCGTCCAGCCCCGGCTCGACGGCGACACGCTCAAAGACGAATGGCCGCTCCAGTTCAGCAAGGAGCAGCTGCGCGTCATGGCGAAGGACGCCATGACCGCCCTCGCCGGAATCCACAAGGTCGATCCGGCGCTCGCCCCATACCTTGGCGATTACTGGGGCTTCGAATTCGATGTCACGCGCTGGGACCGCTTTTACGAGCGAGCGGCTGAGCCTCAGCTCCTCGCCCTCCAACCCCGCGTCAAGGAACTCCTCATCGAAAAAATCCCTCACGATGCTAGAATCAGCATCTTCCACGGAGACTTCCAGTGGTCCAACCTGCTCTACTCGCGCAAGGCCGAGCTCCTCGCGGTCATCGATTGGGAGCTCTGCGGCATCGGACCAGGCCTCAACGATGTTGGCTGGATCTGCGCCTTCAGCGATCCCGACGCCTGGGCTCACGAGCAGGAGCGGCGCATGCCCCACGGCGACGAACTTGAAGAGTGGTATCGTGAGGCATATGGAGATGTCGCTGGGGATATTCGATGGTTTAAGGCCTTAGCAATGTATAAGTTTGGAATCATCACCGGTTTCAACCTCATGCTTCATCGCCGCGGGAAGCGCCACGACCCACACTGGGAGGACATTGCCCCTTCCGCCCAATCGAATATGGAGTACGCACTGAAAATGCTCACTGGCTGAACCCAGCCTGCCTGTTATTCGGGAGCGATTACCCGGCGCCGGCATGCCGCTGATGGCGCTACTATGTATGGTAGTAAACAAATGGAAGATTTGGCCGTTGGCAGCAGCCTTGAACTCCTGAGTGCACCGCGCCGTGTCCTCTTGCAGGCACTCAAGGAAGGCGGTGAGGCCACCACCGAACAACTCGCAAATTCAACATTCCTTTCGCCAGGCGCCGTTCGCCAGCACCTCCTGGCATTGACAGCCCAGGGGCTGGTTTCGTACGTCCGCGTCCGCGAGGGCCCAGGCCGCCCGCGCCACGTGTTTCGCCTCACCGCTCATGGGGAAGAACTCTTTCCGCAGCTGTATTCGCGCGTGGCCAACATCATCCTTGCCGCGGTGGAACAGGAAGACCCCGACGTCGCCGATCGCATCCTCGCGCGGCTTCTGCACGAGCAGTTGGAGACTGCGAAAGAGACCGTTCAGTCGACGAGTAAGGCCGACCGCCTCCTCGAGGTCGCCAAGCTGGTAGAACGGTACGGCTTCATCCCGAAGCTTGAAGTCATGGAAGACGCCCCGGCCGTGCTTACGCTCCGCCATTGCCCGCTCATCGAAGTCGCCGCCCAGCACCCTCGTCTCTGCGAGGTCGAGTGCGAAGCCCTGAAGAGCGTCCTTCCCGGCGCCTCGGTCACTCGCACAGCCCACCGTCTCGACGGTGACGACGACTGCCGCTACGAAATCGCGCTCGGCGCGGAGTAGCACAGGGGGCTTCCCGGCTCGCGGTCCTGAGCCGCCTTCGACTACGCTCTGAAGCGTGACCATTCCCTCTGCGCCCATGCGACAAGCCATCGAAGGCGCGTTCGCAGTTCGCGGGACCACCAGCCCCAATCCCTGGGTAGGTGCCGTGGTCGTGCGCGATGGCGTGATCGTGGCGCGCGGAGCGACCTCACCCTACGGAGGCGCCCACGCCGAGGCCGCGGCACTCGCGAACATCGATGCTCGCGGCGCCGACCTGTACACAACGCTCGAGCCCTGCATGCCGTTCGAAGGCAAGAAAACTCCGCCATGCGCGGAGGTCATCGTCCAGGCGGGCATACAGCGGGTCGTCGTTGGCCTCCAGGATCCCCACGCACCCGTGCGTGGCGCCGGCGTCGAATTCCTTCGCTCTCACGGTATCCAGGTCGAAGTTGGGGATGGCGGCGAGGCCATTACCGAATTGCTTCGCCCGTACCTGAAATTCCGCCAGACGGGCAAGCCTTACATCATTGCCAAGTTCGCTAGCAGTCTCGATGGCAAACTCGGTGCGCCAGCTGCGGGGATCACATGGCTTACCAGCGAGGCCGCCATCCGCCGCACCCACCGGGACCGCGCGTGGGTCGATGCCATTGTCGTTGGTAGCGGCACGGTGATGGCGGATGACCCAATGCTCTCGGCGCGCGACGGCAACATGGACCTGCCCCGCCAGCCGTTGCGCGTGGTGCTCGATGGTCGAGGCCGTTCCGAGCCCCGATCGCGAGTATTTCGTCCCGGAACCATCGTCGCCTCCGCCAGCCGCGATGAAGCATGGCGAAAACAGATCGTCGCCACTGGAGCAACCATTCTCGAGCTTGAACACAATTCCGGCGGATTGAACCTCACCCAGCTCTTCCGCGTTCTCGGTCAGCGAAACGTGATGTCCCTGGTCGTGGAAGGCGGCCCAACGTTGCTCGAAAGCCTCTTTCGCGATGATCACATCGATGAAGTCCACGCGTACATCGCACCGCTTGTCCTCGGGGCGTCAGGCATATCGCTCGTCCCCGGGACCGACTTCGGCGATCCAGTCACGCTGCGCGAGGCCCACGTCGAGCCCCTTCCCCCCGACCTTCTCATTCGTGGCTACACTGGTAGCTGGTCGCCCGAACCGGCGTAGGAGGAAGAAATGGCGAAAAACTGGGTAGTGGTCGGTGGCCCGGAGATCTTTGCGAAGACCCGTGAGATGGGATTCACTCGCCACGGCTTCAAAAGCACTCGCCGCAACATGGCAAATAGCATCGAGCCCGGCGACATGCTCGCGTTCTATGTCACAGGCCGAAAGCAATTCGCCGCCGTCGCCCGTGTCACGTCGCCGGTGGTCGAAGAACAGACTCGCATCTGGCAGAGCGACAAGAAGCCCAACGAGATGTATCCCTATCGCGCCGGCATCGAAAAAGTCATCGCTCTCGATGAGGACCAGTGGCTCGATGCCGAGCCCTATCACGATCGCTTCCAGTGGACCCAGAAGTGGCCACGAGCCAATTGGACGCTCGCCTACCAGGGCAATCTCCATGCCATCCCACAGGAAGACATGGACCTGCTGCTGAAGGACATGAAGGCCGCCGCGAAGGCGAAAGTCGGATAGCTTCAGAGTGTCACGGCCGTGCGGAGATCGCGCTTAAGCCGGTTAAGCTGCCCGGCCGGAGGTGCTAAAGAATGATGCGAACGATCTGCGTCTGCCGCGCGGAGGTCACCGCCGAATCCGAAGAGTCTCTGTTCGACGCCCTGCGAAGTCACTGCGACGAAGTGCATGCGGAACTTGGCATAACCGATGATCAGGTGCGCCGAAACCTGGCGATGATGGCGAGAATGACGCCCTGGGACGGCCTTCCTCGCCCTCTACCCGGCCCCGTAGAGGTACACCCGCTAACCCCGGGCCGCGAGGCTGACTTTCTCAAGTATTTCGATCAAGACGCATTCACCGATAACCCGGGTTGGGCGGGCTGCTATTGCTTCTATTACCGCTTTGATGGTGGTCAGGAGCGTTGGAACACGCGCACCGCCGAAGAAAACCGCTCGGCCCAGGCGGCAGCAATCGCGGCTGGAGAGGCTTCCGGATTCCTCGCCTATTCCGATGGTGCAGTTGTTGGCTGGTGCCACGCCGCGCCGCGCGGTGACCTTCCTCTGCTGGACACCGGAGTAACGACTGAGGGGAGTGACCGCGTAGCCGCCATCGTCTGCTTCAACGTAAAGCCCGCGCATCGCGGTCAAGGTGTTGCACAATCGTTGCTCACCGCGGCGTGCGAAGGGATGGCAATTCGCGGCTTCAATGTCCTCGAAGCTTACCCACTCGAGAACCCGAAGGATGCCGGTCAGGCCTACCATGGGCCGCTTTCGATGTTCCTCGGTTCTGGCTTCGAACGTGTGGGCAGGCAGGGCCACTATCTCGTCGTCCGGAAACGAATGTAGCGGGGCTGCCGAGCGATCACCCGATCGCTCGCATGTGAGTAGATTGCCCGTTGGTGAAGACTTGCCGTAACATCCGCCCTCATACGGGGGAGGATGTTGGGATGATCCAGTTTCCTAAATGTCGAAAATGCGATTACGGCGATCTTGTGCCGTTCAGTGACTTTGGCAGCCAGGGCGCGCCGATCCACTTCAAGGCGTGGGTCTGCACGAATCCCGATTGCGGCTACAACATCAAGATCCGCAACGGCGATGTCTTCATCGATGAGCCCATCAACGACGGGCAGGAGCACTACAGCCGCAGCCGCTGATCGTGAAGCCTGCGCGTTCAGGTGAAGGGTTCGCGTTCGTTGGCGTATCGCCCCGGTGCTTGTGATAGACTGCACGAGCAATGCCGCAGGCCAACAAAATCTACGAACCGCTCCCACTCATAGACACTGGAATCGAAGAAGAGCTCCAGCAAAATGTGCTCGTCACGAGCGTCGATCAGGTGCTCAACTGGGCCCGCCGTTCGTCGCTCTGGCCGTGCATGTTTGGCCTCGCCTGCTGCGCGATGGAAATGATCGCCACCGCCACGCCGCGCTACGACATCGCTCGCTTCGGCGCTGAAATCTTCCGGGCATCACCGCGCCAGGCCGACCTTCTCCTCGTTCCGGGCACAGTCACCTGGAAGATGGCGCCTGCGGTCCGCCGCATCTGGCTCCAGATGCCTGAGCCGAAGTGGGCGCTCGCCATGGGCGGCTGCGCCATCATGGGTGGGCCATTCGCCTACGCGTATAGCGTCACCCCCGGCGTGAACACGCTCGTGCCGGTCGATGTCTACGTCCCCGGCTGCCCGCCGCGGCCCGAATCGCTGCTCACCGGCCTCATGCTCCTCCAGGACAAGATCAAGAAGGACACCATCGGCAAGGGTTGGGTCCGCCGCGATGTCGAACCCCAGTTCCAGCGGTATCTGCCCGAAGGTGACCCCATCCGCCGTGAGCTTGAGTCGCTCTGGCCTCCCTACATCGACTACGACAAGCCACTCACCGGCGAAGTTTTCAGCCGGTAAGCAATCACCGCGAAATGCTCCAAACAGGCGGCTACTGCCGCCTGTTTCTGCGAAGGAAGGAACTCAACCATATGGCCGCCAACTGGACCGACGTTGAATCGCTCGTGAAGCACCTTTTCGACCAGGGGCTCCAGCCCGACCGCCAGGAACTCGTCGACCTCGCCTTCGCCGAAGACGCCAGCGATGACGTTATCGATGCACTCGATTCTCTTAACGGGAAGCCCGTCCCCTCGCTCGAATCCCTTAAGCAGCAGCTCCAGGCCAACGGCCAGATCTAGCTCGTCTCGAACGGCATGGCGCGGCGCATAAATTCGTCGAAGAGCGGCACCGTAAATGCCGTGTCGCCATGGCTCGGGCTCCAGATCATACCTTTGGCAATCAATTGGCTCCGCGTCGGTGCCAGCGACGTGACCGCGCGCCCGAGTTCTGCGGCGATGTCGCCTGAGCGGTGCGGGCCCGGCCCAAGTTCTGCCATGGCTCGCATATATCGTCTTTCCAGCGGTGTCAGCCGATCGAATCGTACTCGGAAGAAACTTGCATCGAGTGCCGCAACGGTCTCCACCGTCGCGAGATCGACGTCTTCCCGTCGGATCGGAGAGCGTTCCGCAACGTCCCAGGCGTGCTTACCCCATTCCTGAAGGAAGTACGGATAGCCGTGCGTTACTTCTACGATCCTATCTAACGCATCATCCGTAATCTCGGCGCCGTGGGCACGGATCGGGACAAATATCGCCTGTTTCGCAGCCTCCCCGTCGAGGGGTCCGACCACCGGAAACTCAAACAGCCGTTCCGCGTAGGACTTCGCGTTACCCATATGTTCCCGGAGCTGTGGGAGACCGGCTCCAACAAGTGTGACTGGCAGCTGACGTTGAGCTGCCCGGTGGAGGGCGGTGATTAACGCGGCAAGCTGCTCCTCTTCCACGTACTGAAGCTCGTCGATAAACATGACGAGCGCCGTCTGGCCCGCGGCTGCCGCTTCGCCAACGGCACTCACCAGTGCCTGCAGGTCATGCTCGAGATCGCCGTTGTCCGCGAGGCCCGGCTCAGGTTCGAAGTCGATACCAACTTCGATGTCTTGGTACTTCACTTTCAGACTTTTCGCGAACCCCGCCAGTGCCCGAAGCGCGCGTTGCGCCCGCTCCCTCGTCCGATCGTTGCGGACGAGTCGCAACATCGCCTGGCGCAGCTGAGGGGCGAGGATCGCCGGCAGCGATCGGTTTTCCGGTGCCTCTATGCGGATGGTGTGAATGCCCGTGCCCTCCGCGTCCATCAACATGCGGTCGAGGAGGACCGTCTTCCCGACTCCGCGTAAGCCAACCATAAGGACGCTTTTCGCCGGAAACCCGCGGCGAACGCGTTCGAGCGCCACCCGTACGACCTCGCGAAGTTCATCACGGCCTGCGAGCTCCGGCGGCGGTGTCCCGGCACCCGGCGCAAAGGGGTTGGTTACAGGGTCCATGCGCCCAACTTATACCGATCTTAGGGAATTTACAAGAATCCGCTAAACCATCTAACGTCGCTATAAACTTGCGCTAGTCGCCCCTCGTCCCGCCCATCCAGAGATGGCTCAGTTCACGCGTCGTCGTGTCTAACAGCCATGCATCCGGCAGGGTCAGGTCGCGCCACCACGATTCGGCGTCCAGCTTGGTAAGGCTCGAAAGCCACAATGTCAGCGCCAGCCCGTGGCTGACCACCACCGGCTGTTCAGAAGCCTCCGCTACTGACTGGATGGCTTCGGAAAACCGCGCGACAACGGCAGATCTCCCTTCCCATCCCGGTTCATCCCGCCCCGAAAGGTACCCCGCCGCTACCTCGCGATAATCCCGGTCCCAGACCGGTGGGCGATCAACTTCTGCGAACCGGCCATCCGTCGAAACTTGCAGTCCCAGCCGCAGACCGATGACGTCGGCAGTTTCTTTCGCTTTGCGCTCGTCACTACTCCAGATGGACGAAATCCCTTCCGGCAGTGCATGCGCCAGCAGCACGCAATCCTCGCGACCGCGTTCGCCCAGCCCCCAGAGCTTCGATGCCACTCCCGGTTCCACTTCCGGCATCGCATGCCGAACGAGGATGACCCGGCTCACGCGCTTTGCATTCGTTCGACGTGCGCCTGGATTTCGTCGTACACGCGCCACATCACCGTATCGCGGTCCAGGGGAAGCATCGGCTCCGGCACGTGCGATCCCGTGAACGCGTGGATGATCTCCACGTGGTCGTCGATGACATAATCCGGCTTGATCGGGATGCCCAGCTCTTGCATGCGCTCGTGGTGATTGTGCAGCGGCTTCCAGAAACAGTCCTCGATGTGCTCGTGCAGGTCGAACCGCTTCACCACTTCCCAGCGCGGGCCCATGCCGCTCCAGAGGTAGATGGTGTGGCCGTCCTCTCGGAGGCGCGTGAACACTTCCACCACGCCAGGGCGCAGCTTCACATCCCACGTGATGATGGTGTTGTCGACATCGAAGAAAATGTTCACGTACCGCTGCTACCTGCGCCTCTCTGATTTCAGTGCGCCAATCGTAACCGCAGAGAGGCTTTTGAGGGTGCAAAACGCCGCAAGAAGGGCGACATGCGACTTACCCTGCGGTAAGCTCGTCGCGATCGTCCCGCACCCGGGCAGCAGGTGAATCGATATGGAATTCAAGTTCACAGAAGAACACATCGCCCTTCGCAACGAAGTCCGCGATTTCCTCAAAGGCGCGCTTCCCCAGGAACGCGGCGCCGGCCCCGTTCGTCCGACAAGCCAGGAAAACTGGCCCGAGCAGATGGCTTTTGCCAAAAAGCTCGCCCAGAAGGGCTGGATCGCCCCCGCCTGGCCGAAGGAGTATGGCGGCCTCGCCTGGAGCCACATCAAGCAGATGGTCTTCAGCGAAGAGATTTCCTACGCTGGCGCGCCCGATGCCGGTCGCGTCTTCAACGTCGGCATGATCGGCCCAACCCTGATCGTCCACGGCTCGCCGGAACAGAAGGCCGAACACCTCCCGCGTATCACCAACGCCGAAGTCACGTGGTGCCAGGGCTATAGCGAACCCGGCGCCGGCAGCGATCTGGCCAGCCTCCAGACTCGCGCCGTCCGCGATGGAGATGACTATGTCGTCAACGGTCAGAAGATCTGGACCACTGGCGCCCATCACGCCGACTGGTGCTTCCTCCTCGTACGTACCGACCCCGAGGCGCCGAAGCACAAGGGCATCTCGTTCCTCCTCACCGACATGAAAGCCCCCGGCATCACCGTCCGGCCAATCGTGAACATGGCCGGCTACCATGAATTCAACGAGGTCTTCTTCGAAGACGTCCGCGTCCCGGTGCGAAACCGCGTCGGCGAGGAGAACAACGGATGGTATGTCGCCATGACGCTCCTCGACTTCGAGCGTTCGAACGTTGCGTCCATCGCCGCCAACCAGCGCCAGCTCGAAATGCTCATCGGCGATATGAAGGAGAGGAAGCCGGGTGGCGTTTACCGCGACATCCTCCGCCACCGCCTCGCCGAACTCTGGCTCTCGAATGAGACCGGCCGCCTCCTGAGCTACCGCACGGCGTGGATGCAGGAAGCCGGCAAAATGGCGAACTACGAAGCCTCGGTCATCAAGGTCTTCGCGACCGAACTCGGTCAGCGCATCACTAACTTCGGCGTGAACCAGCTTGGCCCTGCCGGCGCCCTCGAACCTGACTCAAAGTACGCGAAGTTCGATGGCAACATGGAGAAGGGCCACCTGGTCAACGTCTCCCCCGTCATCTATTCGGGCTCCAGCGAGATCCAGCGCAACATCATCGCCACGCGAGGGCTCGGCCTGCCGAGGGACTAGATGATCTCGCTGTTCCAACAGCAAGAGGGTCTCATTCGCGAGGCATACGCTGGAGCTCTCAACAGCAGCGTTGCTGCCTTCGAGGGGGACGCCGTCACTATCGTTGAACGTCCGGAACTGCATTGGGGCTACGCCGTTAATGGCGTCTGCTTTCCGCGAGGTACGCTGGTCGCCGTCGCTCCTGAGCTTCTTAAATTCGCTCGCTCGACTGCGCCCGCACGTCATCGAGATGCGACCGCAGGACGCTACCTCGAAGGTCTCAGGGACGAGGCACGACGGCTGGGACTCGGCACGGGGCTCAATGCCCATTCAGGAGCCGTGTGCTGGGGGCTGGCACGCCGGCCCGAACCACTTACCCTGCCAGCCGGTCTCCGATTCGAACGCGTGGACGCGGACTGGCTCAATGCTCATATCCGAGAAGGGCGTTTCGAGAACGGCGCAGGTCCGGCGAATGGTGGCGGCGGCCGGACGGCACGGAACAAGTTCGGCATAGCGGTTATGGACGATCGCGACGAAGCCATCGCGCTCGCTGGCGTGTTCGACACCTACGGCCTGGCGGAAATCGGCATTGATGTTGTCCCCTCTCACCAGGGCCAGGGCCTTGGTCGCGCCGCCGTCGCTGCAGCGGTTCTCGCTATCCTGGATGCCGCCAACGTTCCTTTCTATGGTTGTGCTCCGAATAACATCCGCTCACAGCGAACTGCTTTGAGCACCGGTTTCCTCCCGGTGTGTTCAGACGGGACGGTAGCGTGAAAGCGGCTGTTAGAATGTTGGCATGACGATCAGCCCGGTTTCGAGCGAGGACCTTCTCACCGCCGACGAGTTCTGGGAACTTCCCGAGGCGCCCCACGGTGGGCGCATGGAACTCGTCGCCGGGAGGGTAGTGACCGAAATGCCAGTTGGCGAAATGCATGCCCATCTCGCAGTGAAGATCGCGGCGCTGCTCTTGCAGTTCGTCACGCAACACAAGTTGGGAAGGGTATATGTGGAACTGGGCCATCGCCTGTTCAGCGATCCGGACACCGTCCGCGCGCCCGATGTTTCATTTTCGCGTCGGGCTGAGGGGTCGCCCATCGGGGTGCGATACATAGACGAGGCACCCGCCCTGGCCATCGAAATCATATCCCCCGATGACCGGGAGAGTGACGTTGCCCTCAAGGTGGAGGAGTACTTCGACGCGGGTTCGGAACGCGTTTGGATCGTCCGCCCCAGCAACCAGACCATTACCGTGCACAGGCCCGGTGGCGACGCTCACACCTACACCCGCCGAGACACCCTCACGAGCGACGACGCAGCGTTCGCGGTCAACGGCTTCGAGCTCAACCTCGAACAGTTCTTCGCTGACCGGTGAGCGAAGACTACTTCCTCGGTGCTCTTGATCGCCTCCGCGCCGGCAGAGCCGCCGAACTCGGCTGTGCACCGCTCGATTTCGATACCCATTCGCTGGTCATCACCTCCCGGCCCCCGGCCTCGGCGTCCAAATTCCTGCTCATGGCAGTCACCTTCGGGACCGGCACGGTCTGCTCGGTAGCGCCTGAGTACCTCGATTGGGTGAAGTCGAACGCTCCCGAGATGCACTACCGCACTCTCTTCCCCAACGTCCTCCTCGGCCCTCTGGTCGAAGAAGCCCGCGCTCGCGGCGAATCCGTCGGCTACCGGAGCCCCAGCCTCAGCTTCCTTCCCGGGAGCCGTCCTGCCGCCCTCCCGATGCCGCACGGCATCACCGGACGACGTGTTGGCCCTGAATTCCGCCAGCAGCATGTTCAATCCGGCGTGTTCGATAACGCCCTCGGCGAACCCGGCGACGACCACGTCGCCTCACTCTGGCGCTACGGTTTCGCTCTCTACTCCGGAGAGATTCCGGTGGCCGTCGCGGGGACCTACCACGACTACGAAGGCGTCTCCGAAATCGGCATCGATGTTGCCCGGAGCTACCGTGGCATCGGTCTCGCGCGGGTCGCCGTCACGAATCTCGCTGCCCTGATCGATGCCGATGGCAACATCCCCAGTTATTACTGTTCGCCTACCAACGTGCGGTCGCACCGGAACGCGCTCGCCTGCGGCTTCCTTCCAGTCGCGTCCATCGCCTGGGCCATGGCTCAGAAATCGTGAGGCGAGCCGGTGCCAGGTAGCCTCTTCTCGGAATCCTCCGCATTTCTCAAGTCAACGCTCGCCAGCCAGATGGGCTGCGACTCTGAAGCTTACGAATCGCACGGCCTCACCGTTGTCGAGCGCCCGGCGTCTTCTCGCGAACCCCACCTCGTCCTCATGACCACCTGCGGCACCGGTTCAGTCGTCTCCAGCCGCGACCCCGCGCTGTGCGAGTGGACGCGCGCCCAGGATCTCTCCGGGAACCAGCGCATCTTCCTGCCGTCATTCCTCGAAGGCATGGCTGCCGAAGCGCGCCGTCTCGGTTACGAGGATGCGAAGTCACACAGCGCTTCGGGTGGCATGGTGCTCGCTTTTGACGTGCCTCCGCCTAACCTGCACCAGGGCTTTCGCATCCGCGAACTCACCGAGTCCGAAATTGTCGCCCTCCGCACGGGCGCGAAGTTCGATAACGCACTCGGCGAACCTGATGAGGCTCGCCGCATTGCTGCCTCCCGCACCGCTTTCGCAGTCGTCGATGCCTCCGGTACGCCCGTCGCAGTCACTGGTATCTGGGACCAGTACCCCGGCATCGACGAAATTGGCGTCGACGTCCTCCGCGAATATCGCGGCCAGGGTTTCGCCTCCGCGCTCACGGTCCACGCCGTCCACTGGATTCGCTCTGAGGGCCGCTGGCCAATCTACACCTACGGCTTCACAAACATCCGTTCGATGAACAACGGCCTCGCCTGCGGATTCCGCCCCCGCTGGTTCCTCAGCGCGGTCTACGTCCCGTCCGATATGCACTGAATTAAAAGGTCCTGTAAGGGTCAGGCGGGTTTCTCCGCCGAGAGCTTCGATCCGTCCGGATTTCCTTGCGTCCGGGTGTACGGTGGATCTGTGTCCGCACTTCGTTCATTTCATTCGCGGGGACAGGAGGTATATATGCTTGGAACGAAAATTGGAGAGGAAACCGGGAAGGTAACGGCCCGTCGTGTCCTTCCCGGCGACCCCGAGAGGTCGCTCATGAAGATCGAAACCAGCTTCGAGTCACAGGGCACCATTTACGGCACCCCCATGCAGGACATGGGCACCTACACCATCGTCGAACGCGTACCCGGCCAGATCTACGGCGAAGGCCAGGGAATGCTTATGACGAACGATGGCGCCGGCATCATCTGGAACGGCCAGGGCGTCGGAAAGTCTGGGCCCGATGGCACCATTTCATTCGCCGCCGCGGTCACGTTCCAGGCTTCCGACGAGAAATTCTCGAAGCTGAACGGTCTACTCGGGGTTATCGAGCACAAGATGAGCCTCGCGGGTGATGTCAACACAACCACCCACGAGTGGAAGCCTGCCTGAGTTCTCCTAACAGCCGCTGGGACATCTAAATTGGCCCTCCGGCCGAGCGGTTCACAAGCCCGAAACAGCCAGGTCGTAGGCTCATCCCCTGCATGATCCATCTTCGCCTGGTTGTCCCCGAGGACCGTTCTGAGGCGACGCTTCGATTGCTTGAAGAAGCACCGTCCGTCATTAACCTCGTTCGGTTTCCCGGGGCCGCTCGCAAACCAACCGGCGATGTCGTCCTTTGTGATGTCGCCCGCGAAGACGCCACCCGGGTGATCACCGGCCTTCGCTCTCTCCGCCTCGATAAAGATGGCACCATCTTGGTCGAATACGTCGATACCGCCATCTCCGAAGCGGCGCGCGAAGCCGAACGCGCGGCGCCTGGCGCCGTCGCGGATGCGGTGATCTGGGAAACAGTGCGCGCTCGCACCTTCGAAGAAGCGGACCTCTCGTTCACCTTCGTCGCGTTCATGGCCCTGGCCACCGTCATCGCCGCCATGGGAATCCTCACAGACTCCCTCGTCATGATCATCGGGGCGATGATCGTTGGCCCCGAATTCGGCCCCCTCGCCGGCATTTCCGTCGCCGCCGTCGAACGACGCTGGTCGCTTGCCATGCGCTCAGTGCTCGCGCTGGGCGTCGGCTTCCCGGTGGGCATCACCGTTGCGTTCCTGCTTACAGGCCTTCTCGATTTCACCGGCGTCGCGCCCGAAACCATCCCGGTCGAGCGCAGCGAGACCTTCTTCATCTCTCATCCCGACTGGTATTCGTTCATAGTTGCCCTCGCTGCCGGAATCGCCGGCACCTTGAGCCTGACCACGATCAAGTCCGGCGCGCTCATTGGAGTCCTCGTTTCGGTAACCACCATTCCCGCCGCTGCGAACATCGCCGTCGCCGCTTCCTACGGTGACTGGCAGGAATGGCGAGGCGCCCAACTCCAGCTCATCGTGAACATAGCCGCCATCCTTGCGGCCGCCATCGGCACCCTTCTGATTCAGCGCTACGCCTACCGCCGCTGGCAGCACCCCGAAGAGTGGAACGAGCCCAGGCTTAGTCCTCCGAGCGACGCCGACCTCGCGCTCGCCGCCCACACGCCGGAAGTTCTCTGAACTATTCGCTCGCTCGAAGCACCACCAGGTCCAGCGCGTCTACCACCGGTCCATCGATCGGTACGTTCTTCAACGCTCGGTCCAACCTCTCAAGCCCCGATTCGAACGCCTCGTCCGAAATCAATCGAAGCGTCGTGTCTGCTCGTAATGCCACCCGCCTCCGTACTTCTGCGAGACTTGGAGCGCTGACTTGCGAAACAGATTGCAGCGAGACGAACTCGAATCCCGCGGCCCCGAAATCTTCTCTCACTTGCTCCACGCCTGGAAACGAATCGACCACTCCCGCAGCTTCCGGGAAGTACTTGAACAGCGAAATTCCCGAAGTCCTGCGCGGAAATACGCTCCTGATCAGCACCGGAGCCTTCGATGCCAGCACCCTCCTGATCTCAAATGCCGCCGAACGCAAATCTGGAATGTGGTGGATCACCGTCGAAATCCAGGCAGCCCCACAACTCCCGTCGGGCAGTGGCAGGTGTTGGGCATCGCCCGCCAGGTACTGGACGCGCGGGTCGTCCCGAGTCGCCTCGGCCTGCGCCCGCATGCCGTCCGAGGGCTCGACGCCGACAACCTCGACTGCAAACCATCGCGGAAACAGGGTGGAGAACTGCCCCGCGCCGCTGCCAACGTCAAGAACGGGAAGCGCTAAGCCTTCGAGATGCGGCTGTACCGCATCGCGCCACCCTGCGAGCCCATTTTCTTCGAGCCCGCGCCCCGCTCGGTAATCCTTCGCGACAACGTCGTAGTCGATCTTCGCCACGCGGGCATTGTAAACCCGCGCCGAACTCCTACCCGGCGTACTCCCAGCCAAGCTCCCGCTCGATCAGCATGTCGCCGGCGCGCACTCGCTCTCCGTCGATGCATCGCCCGACCACGATCGTGTGGTCGCCAGTCTCGTGGAACTTCTCCGCCTCGCAGGCGATCCACCCCAGGGCGGTGTCGAGCACGGGGCAGCCGTTGTCGTGAAGGGCATACGGAATGTCCGCCAGTTTGTCGATGATTTGCGCCGCCGCTTCTTCCGAGCGCCCCCTCACCTTTTTCGCCTCCGAAGGCATCACCACTTTGCGTGCGATGTCCATGCCGTCTTTTTCGTGGAGCAGGTTCACAGTAAACGCACCCGTCTCGCGAATGAACCGCAGCGTTCGCGCGTCGTTCTCAATCGAAACCGCCAGCAAACGTGGCTTGAACGAAACCTGCATCACCCAGTCCGCCAGCATCGCATTCATCGTGCCATCGGCAGCGCGCGAACCGATCACGTGCACGCCATAGCTCAGCGCGAGGAGGGCTTTCTCAACGCCTTCAAGTTCGAGCGGCGAACCAGGAAGTTGGGGAAGTTCGGGATGGGTCAAAACGTCGATCCTCTTTTCGGTTACGTCCATCTTGCCATGAGCTGCGTTAGGGCGCGGGTATGGCATCGGGCCGCCTACTCGGCGCTACTCGGTGTTCCGCCGCCGTAGTCCGGGTGCTCATCCGGAATCCGGCGAAGATCAAGATGATCCCCATCAGTTCGGTCACGTACAGCACTTCCGTGTACCCCGCACGCGTGAAGCTGCCCCCAATGCCCGGCAGAATCGCGCCCACCGCGATAAGGCAGTTCGCGATTGCACGCGGCCGATCCCCGGACCGTCCGTAGCGCGCCACCGAGGCGACGGCGCCGCCAACCAGGAAGATGAAGGCGTACGTGTTCACCAGCGGGCTGAACGCGCGCACCCATGTCCACTCGATCACTTCCCCCGAGAGCTTCTTGTCGCTCGCGATCGACGCATCGACCGGCGTCAACAGCACAAATGCCGCGGCCACTGCCACGTACAGGACGAGCGCAATCCCCATCCGGTCCGCCGTCCGCTTCGAAAGGAGCAAATACACCGTCCCCTGCGCGAGCGGTGCCCCGCCGAGGAGCGCTCCGGAAATGTACCAGCCACGGAAAACGAGCTCGTGCCAGCCGAAGAGCGCCGTGAACCCCTCGAAAAACGTGCCAACCCCAAACAGCGCGACGCCGGCTCCCCACCACAGCAGGTGCGGTGGTCGGTCACGCTGGTCCCATCGCCGGAAGATGGCCACCGTGAAAAACACCGAAAACACGGTGGTTGCGAGTGGCAGGTAGTAGACGGCGTCGGTCATGAAGCATGGTCCTCGGGTAGCGCTAGCGGCGCTATACTCCCATAATCTTCGCTACGACGATAGAAGAAGGGGAGTTGTAGTAAGAATGATAAGTTTTACACGGAGAAGATTCTGGCTCGCCTCCATCAGCCTGCTCGCTCTCGCGGTTCTCGCCGTTGGCGCGGCCTGTGGCGACGACGATGACGACAGCGGGTCAACCGCAAGCCCAACGGCCGCGACGAGTGCCACCGCCGCTACAAGCGCCACAGCACCGGCCGCCGCCTATCCGATGACGGTTACCGACATGCTTGGACGCAGCGTCGAGATCAAGGCGAAGCCAACCAAGATCGTCGCCATCAGCCCCACCGCCGTCGAATTTGTGTACGCAGCCGGCGGCACCATCGTCGGCCGCAGCGCCTCCGTCGATTTCCCGGCCGCCGCTACCTCGGCCAAGGAAGTTGGCACCGCCTATCAGCCGAACTTCGAGGAGATCCTCGCCCTCAACCCGGACCTCATCGTTGCCGACGCGATCATTCACGCTCAGCCCACCCTCCGGAAGCCGCTGGAAGACCTCTCGGTGCCGGTCGTATTCGCCGGCGCCGATAGCTATCAGAAAGTTCTCGACGGCCTCAAGCTCATGGGCCAGGTCCTCGACAGCAAGTCCACCACCGATGCGGAAATCGCAAAGATCGAGAAGGCAAAAGATGACGCAGTGAAGGCTCTCGCCAGCAAGAACATCACCGCCGTCGCCCTTATCGCCGACCGCGACCAGACCCTGTATGCCGCAAAAGATGGCAGCTATGCCGGCGACATCATGGCTCAGCTCGGCCTGGAGAACCCCGCGTCGTCTCAGCCCGATTCCGGCCCATTCCCCGGCTACACCACGCTCTCAGCCGAGAAGCTCATCGAATACAACCCGGACTTCATCTTCGCCATCACGCCCGCTCCAGAGCCGGCCCCGAGACTGGCGTCTCTGATTCCTCAGATCCCGCCGTTCAAGGGCCTGAAGGCCGTCACCACGCCGAACCACGTCGTCGATGCCAACGTGGAACTCTTTCTCCAGGCCCCGGGTCCGCGCATTATCGAAGCCTTCAAGGCGGTTGTCGCCGCCGTCGGCGCTCAGTAGGCCCAATCGCCTACCATGGCCCACATGTCAGTCGAATCCGCGCAGGCGAGTGGTGCGAACGTTCGCACCACTTTCGCCTTGCGTTCCCCGGCACTCGTCCTGGTGGTAGGCCTTCTTGCGCTGGTCCTCGTAAGCGGGTTGTCGCTGAAGCTCGGCGCTGTCAGTTTGAGTTGGTCGCAAGTCTGGAGCGGCCTTACTTCTGATTCGCAGCCCCTCGCGCGCAACGTCGTCTGGCAAATCCGCTTCCCGCGCCTTCTCGATGCGATGCTCGTCGGTGCGGCACTCGCCGTCGCCGGGTCGTTGCTCCAGGGCGTCACCCGCAATCCCCTCGCCGACCCCACAATCCTTGGCGTCACCGCAGCCGCCGGGCTCGCAAGCGCGCTCGCCATCGTCATCAACCCGCAGATTCCACAATGGGGTATCGCTGCTGCCTGTGCGGGCGGTGGTCTCGTCGGCGCTGCAATCCTCTTTGTTGTCGCGTACCAGGGTGCGGTTTCCCCTGTTCGCCTCGCACTCGCGGGCGTCGCTCTCTCCGCACTCTTCGGCGCGGCTATCGTTGGCCTGCTCTCGAGCTCCCGCACCTTCCTCCAAACCAGCCTCGGCTTCCTCGCCGGTGGCCTCTACGGCTCCGAGTGGCGCGATCTCCGCGCCATGCTCCCCTATCTCGTGCCCGGCTTTATCGGCGCCATGCTGCTCTCGGGCCGCCTCAACATCCTCACCCTCGGCGATGAAGTCGCCGCCGGCCTCGGTGTCGTCACCGACCGTACGCGGCTGGCAATC
The DNA here is from genome assembly GCA_050247055.1 of Dehalococcoidia bacterium. Lineage (GTDB taxonomy): Bacteria > Chloroflexota > Dehalococcoidia > Tepidiformales > Tepidiformaceae > Amarobacter. The sequence continues at coordinate 197,855 of JBFWUX010000006.1, read as the reverse complement.
CTCGCTGTCGTCGGCATCCTCACGGCCGGCGCCGTCGCGACTGCCGGCCTCGTCAGCTTCGTCGGCCTCGTCTGTCCCCATATCGCCCGCTACACAGTCGGCAGCGACAACCGGCTGGTAATCCCGATCAGCGCCATCTACGGCGCGGTCCTCGTCAGCGGCGCCGACCTCGCCGCCCGCCTCATCATCGAGCCCAGCGAAGTCCCCATGGGCATCATCACTGCCGGTATTGGCGCTCCTTTCTTGCTCTACCTGGTGAGGTTCCGCCAATGAGACTCACCGTCCGGGACGTCTCCCTTGGCTATGGCACACGCAAAGCCGTGGACCGCGTCTCCTTCACGGTCGAATCCGGCGAAATGGTTTCCATCGTCGGGCCAAACGGGAGCGGCAAAAGCACTCTCCTTCGTGGCATGTCGCGCCTGCAACGGCCGACCAGTGGCCACGTACTCCTCGATGATGTCGATATCCGTTCCATGGGCTCGAAGCAGGTCGCCCGCAGCCTCGCCATCCTTCCCCAGTCGCCCGATGGCGGCTCCGACCTCACCGTCCAGCAACTCGTCTACCGCGGACGCTTCCCCCACCAGGGCCTTCTCCAGCGCGTTACCAGGTCCGACGTTGAAGCGGTGAACTGGGCGATGCACGCATCCGATGTCGTAACACTCTCTGCACGGCCGATGGCGAGCCTCTCCGGCGGCGAACGCCAGCGCGCCTGGATCGCCCTCGCCCTTGCCCAGCAGCCGAAGGTCCTCCTCCTTGACGAGCCGACGAGCTTCCTCGATATCTCCCACCAGGTGGAGGTGATGCACCTCCTTCGCCGCCTCAATCACCAGGGCATCACCGTCGTCGCGGTCCTTCACGACCTCGTCCTCGCCGGCCGCTTCACCGACCGCGTCATCGCCATGCGCGAAGGTCGCATCGCCTTCGATGGCCCCCCATCCGAGGTCCTCGAGCCCCGCGGGCTCGGCGAGGTCTTCGGCGTCGGGATGATGGTTATCCCCGATCCCGAGACGGGCCTGCCCATTCCTCTGCCACGCCCCGACCCGGAGCTATGTCCGGTGGCTCGTCCAGTCGTACCCGAATCGGTCTAACCCAGCCGCGCCCGCACGCGCACTAGCAGCGTGCGGTAGTCCTCGATGTCTCGTCGCCCGAATCGGAACGCCTGCAACGCCGAGAGGTGTTCCGTCCGCACGAACACGGTGAGCCCGCCCAGTATTGCCGTGCCATAAGCGATTGCGCTCGCCAGGGCCGCGCCATTCACACCCATCTTCGGCACCAGGATCACGGCAAGGATCATATCGATTGTTAGCCCGGTGCCTGCCACCACCGCGGAGACCCACGGCATCCCCCGGTGCCACGTGTAGAACCCCGAGAACGACTGGGCAAGGCTGTAAAGCAGCACCCCGGGCAGGATGATGCGCAGGGCTGTCGCCATACCGTCCTGTTTCGGAAATAGCACGCCCTGGATGATATCGGCGCTCGCGAAAAGCACGATGCAGATCCCCACGAGCAGGATCACCGTATGTCGCATCACACGCGTCGTGAGCTGCAGAGCCTCTGTCCGCGTGCTGCCCCCCAGGCGTGCATACGTCGCGAGCGTGAGCGAGCCGCTGACCTGCCAGATAGATTCCGCCACATACACCGCCAGCGAATACGTCCCCACGGCTTCCTTGCCCTTGAAGTGGTCCACGATGAACAGGTCGGCACGGTAATTGAGGTAGGAAATGCCGCTCGCCACCCCGGCGATCGTCGCGAACCGAACGATCTCCTTCACTACCTCCCGCTCAGTTCCCAGGCCAACAGAGATAACCCGTGCCGAACCAACCACGAGCGTGGCGATTGCCAGCCACTGGCCGATCGCATACATCTCGAGCGCCACATCTGGCGATTTCGCATCGAAGCCGAAGAACGCGATTGCGATCATCGTCAACGAAAACAGTGGCGGCAAAACCAGCGCGAGGTTGTACCGGACGAACGCGTCTCGGCCGAGAAAGGTTCCGGCCAGCACGCTGGACAGGATCACTGCGGCACAGGCAAACCCAACTGCGATCGGCTCGCGATGTGCCCCGCCCGAAAAGAACGAACCCGCCGCCAGCCCCGCGATCACTGCTGTCGCACCAAGTGCTGCCCCAACAATCCCCCCGCTTGAAAGCGCGGTCCCGGGCAATTTCTTCTTCGATGAAATCTGGAAGCCGGTCGCGGCAGTCAGCCCACCTGTGGCCGCGTTCACCACACCAACCACCGTCAGCCCGAGCACGAATGTGCCGAGTTCGTCCTTTGTCAGCTGGTTGGAACAGAGAATCAGCAGCCCGAGCGAGACCAGCAAGTTCATGCCCCGGAAGGCGAACGCAATGATGCCGCCGAACGCTACTGACATATCGCAATCCTAGCCGGATTCGCCTGATGGGCTATTGAAGGCAAAGAAGAAGGACGTTCCCGTGGGAACGTCCTTCCTGAGTGGATGCTGGTGCGAACTCTTAGTTCGAGAACGCGTTGTACAGGCCGTCGTTGTCGCCGACGTTCAGGTCGTTGGTCGCGTCGGCGATGGCGATAATCGGCACGTCGCTCGTGATCGTCATACCACCCCAGAAGCATCCTGGCGCCTGTCCGAAGCCGTTATCGGAGTCCAGGTTCTGGTAGAAGATGAACGAACCCGTGATCGTCTTCGTGGAGGTGTAGGTCGCGGCCGCGCTACAACCAGGAGCCGAGTTCGAGGTGTCATTGATTGCGGTGACAGTCACGTTGGCGGTGCCACCGTTCGCAACAATGACGCTAACCCATGTGTTGTATCCGAAGAGCCCACCGCCGGAGTATGCGCGCCGGAAGATGAGCGGGAACTTCGCCGTGGTCGTCGCGCGGTCTGTCGGCACACCGTTCACGGCCGTGTAGAGGTCCTCATCGATGTAGCTGCCGGGCGAGGTCATCTTCGAGCGGAAGAGAACGGCCGCCAGCGGCTGGTCCGAGGTGATGGTCGCCGCGCCAACGAAGCCTTCCGGAATGCCACCCACGGCCTCGTAAACGCTGTGGCTGGCCGTTCCGTTGGCCGCAATGGTCAGCGGTACCACGTAGGTGCCGGTGTTGCCGACATAGGTGATCGTCGCGTTCGCAGTCGAAGCGTTCGCATTCGAAAGCAGGATCTGGCTGTAGTAGCCGTCGAGCTTGATCGCCAGTGGGATGGCAATCGTGGTGCCCACATCATCCGTGGTGTCGCCCGCGCCGCCGACGATGAAGCCATCGTAGGAAGCCAGCTTGCGGAGCCCGCCGGAGAGGTAGGCGTCCACGCCGACCGTAATGGTCGAACCGGTGGACGTCACGGTCGCCGCCATGATCGCATTGCTCGTCGCGGCCGGCATCGGGATTGCGCCGTCAACGGCGTTCGGCGCGAAGCTAATCTGGCCGCCGACAGGAATCTTGTAGCCGCCGCCGGCACAGGCATTGCTGCCCGAGCCCGCATCCGTCACAGGGGACTTCGCACCACCGGGGAACGTGTACAGGATGGTGACACAGGCTTCGGCGTTGCCGGTATTCGCAATCGCGAACCGTGTGTTATAGGTCGCGTCCAGGGCGTTAGCCACATAGGGAAGGGCAATCTTTGTGCCGCCCGTGGGGTATGCGTTGTGAATGGAGTACGACTTCGCGAACGTGTTCGATTCGATGTCGCGGACGAGCAGCGCGTTGATTGGCTGGTCGCTGCTGATGACGCCGACGCCACGGAAGCCAGGGGTGAGGCCCGTGTTCAGCGCCTGCGCGAACACGCGCGTTCCGCCTGCGGGAACGTTCGCGAAAACGACTGTCGCCGAAGGAATCTGCACACCTTGCGGCGTGTAAATGTCCATCACGATGGTCGCAGGCGCGTTCCCGTTGTTCTGCGCAATCGAGCTGGTGTTTTCCTTGCTGTTGGGGAGCAGCGCGGGAAGGACAGCGACGTGATCGAAGCCTCGCCCCGGTACTAGCTCCTGACGTGCACCCGCATTGCTGCCCGCACTTGCGGTGGCAATCGGGATAAGGGTCAGGGCTCCAACCACTGTTGCGAGCACAAGTCGCCGAATATGAATTCGCTCCATGAAGTTTCTCCTCATCACTCGGCAGTGTAGGAACCGCGTAGAAGTAGGGTCAACGAATACGGCCCTCAGCCTCGAAGTCCCGTGTAAACGGTCTGTAACTTTTGAGTTGGTGCACACCCGCCTTTTACGAGAACTGGTTGATGGCCTGGAAAATGAGGACGGTGGCGATGGCGCCGCCCACAAGGATGAAGACAAGTTTGGTTCCGTCCATCGCCGGCCTATTCTCCCACATCCGCCGTCTCGCGTAAGTTCCGCGTAAGCATTGGTGAAGGGCGGGAAGGTATGCTCTCGCCAATGCGAAGGGTCTTCGGTTTCGTTGCTGCTCTCGGTCTTCTCGCCTGCGTACTTGTTGCCTGCGGAGGTTCGAGCGATTCCTCGTCGCCGGCCTCGAGCGGAGATACCGCTTCCACCGGTTCGAATCTCGATCGATTCGTCTTTGGCGCCTCACCCGGAAAGCCCGTTGTTTATTGGATACATACCGATTGGTGAGTGAACTGCAAGAACATCCGGCCCGTGTGGCCGGAATTGCGGGCTGAATACGGCGACCAGGTGCAACTCATCGTTGTTGACCGCGATTCGAACGAAGGGCGCGAATTCGCCGAAAGCTACCGAATCAACTACCAGCCTGCGTTTGTCGTGCTCGATCCTGACGGGAACGTGGAACGCGCCGCCCTCGGGCCCTACACGCCGGAAGAAGTCCGCACGCTCGTCGCGGGCGTGGCCAATTCGAACTAGTCCGCGTCCTGTGCGGTCACGAACCCCAAGGCCTCCGCAATCGCTTCATCCCAACCCGCGCGCCGCGGCTTGCCCGCCGCGCGCAGGTCATGGTTGCCGCCTTCGATCCAGCGAATGCGGATCTGCTTGCTCAGCGAATAGCCGGCCACATCCTCACGAGTTCCGAACGCGTCATTGCTGCCCTGCACAATCAGTGCCGGCGTCCTCAGGCCTTCCAGGTGCGCAGTCCGCGTCTTCTCCGGCTTCCCAGGCGGATGAAACGGATACCCGAGACAAACAAGGCCCGACACTTCCAATTCGTCCGCCACCATGCTCGCCATCCGTCCGCCCATCGATTTCCCGCCGATGTACAGCCGCTTCGCGTCAGCTTCCTTCGCCGCCTCGCGCCACGAATCCAGCAACACCGGCTCCCGGTCTGGTGGCCGCGATTTGCCCGTCTCGCGCCGCTTCTGCATGTACGGGAATTCGAACCGCAACACCCGCACGCCGCCAGCACCAATCCCAGCGGCGACATAGTTCATGAACTCCGAGTCCATCGCGGCGCCCGCCCCATGCGCGAGCACAAGCGTCGCCGCTGCGTCTGCTGGCCCATCACTTAGAAACTCGATACCCAAGCCAGACCCCCGGGCTTACGACTGAAGACCGACGACCGACGACCTAGGACTAATTGACCGTCGCGTCGATGCCCTGCAGCTTCCGCCAGTGGTGTTCCGTCATGATTCGGCGGATCGTCCCCGAGCGCGACCGCATCACCAGCGATTCGCTCCGCGCTCCCCCGGCAGTGTATTCCACGCCCTGGAGCAGATCGCCACCAGTGACGCCGGTTGCCGCGAAGAAAACATCGTCGCCGCGCACCAGGTCCTCGATCGTCAGCACCTGCGAGAGGTCGATGCCCCGCTCGGCAGCCATCCGCCGGTCGTCGTCATGCCGGGGCCAGAGCCGGCCCTGGAAGTCGCCTTCGAGGCACTTCAGCGCGCAGGCCGCGATAACGCCCTCAGGCGAACCGCCGATGCCCAGCATCATGTCCACCGCGGCTTCGGGAATCCCTGCCGATACGGCACCCGGCGCATCGCCGTCGGTGATGAACTTTATCCGCGCACCGGCTGCCCGCACCTGGTCCGCGATATCCGTATTCCGATCCCGGTCGAGGATCACAACGGTGATCTCCTCGATCGGCACACCCTTCGCCTTCGCAACCTGCTGGATGTTCCACTCCACCGGTGCGGCAAGATCGATCTTCCCGCGTGCGAAACTGCCAACCGCGATCTTTTCCATATAGAACATGTCGTGCGGGTTGTAGAGCGTTCCCCTTGGTGCGCACGCAATCACGCTGACAGCTCCCGGCCGTCCCTGCGCCGTGAGGCGTGTCCCTTCGAGCGGGTCGACCGCCACGTCCACCTGCGGCCCGTGCCCGTTGCCGACGCGCTCTCCGTTGTAGAGCATCGGCGCTTCGTCTTTTTCGCCTTCGCCAATGACGATGATGCCGTCCATATCGACGGTATCAAGCATCATCCGCATTGCATCCACGGCCGCGCCATCGGCGCCATTCTTGTCACCCCGGCCCATCCAGCGGGCAGCAGCCACTGCGGCCGCTTCGGTTACGCGCACAATCTCCATCGCGATGTTGCGGTCTGGTACGCGTTCGTTTCTCACGGATTCACTCCCAATTCGCTTGCTACCGGCTTCAGCGCTTCCGCCACGAACCGTATGTGTTCGTCCAATTCCACGCCGAGGTCAGCGGCGCCGTTGATTAGATCCTCGCGCCGTACAGTCCGCGCGAAGGCTTTGTCCTTCATCTTCTTTCGCACCGATTTTGGATCGATTGAGGAAAGGGATTTGTCAGGCTTCACCAGCGTGCACGCCGTGACGAATCCCGAGAGCTCGTCACAGGCGTAGATCGCCCGGTCCATCTTCGAGGTGTACTCCATACCAAGAAACGGGGCGTGACAGAGGATTGCATACCGGATGTCGTCTGGAACCCCCCGCGCCTCCAGTAGCTTCGATCCTTCCTTCGGATGCAGATCCTCCGTCGGGTGTATCTCCCAATCGAAGTCGTGTAGCAGCCCCGTGATTCCCCACTTCTCCTCGTCTTCGTGCAGCAGACGCGCATACGCCTGCATCACCGCCTCTACTGCGATTCCGTGTCGGCGCGTCCGCTCCTCCTGTGAATACTCAAGGAGGATGTCCCATGCGGTCTCACGATGCACCCGGTGCCCTCCCGAAGCGTGAAATTTCGCGCGCATAGTACCCAGTTCGAGCCAAACAGACCAAGTGTTCGACTGATTCTCCCCTTACCGTCCCGTTTGTATACAATCCCCGGAACATGGACCTCGACCGGCTCACCATGCTCTTCCGCCGCTGGAGCGACATCGAGGCCATCGCCAATCTCTCGCCGCTCTACGGGTTCCTTGGCCACGCCGTCGCCGATAGCCCGGAACTTCTCGCCCTCTCCAACGAGGCCCTCCCCGGCCAACCTCCACCGAACATCCTATTCGGCGCGGTCCACGCCCTTCTCGCCCGGCGCCCCGGCGAACCCCTCGCCCGGTACTACGCCACCCTCGGCGGCGCCAAACCGCCATCCCCCGAAGCCGCCCGACTCTTCGCCGATTTTTGCACCCAGCACCGTGAAGAGCTTCTCCCCACCATCCGGACCCGACTTGTCCAGACGAACGAAGTGCGCCGTTCGGCCCTCCTCCTGCCGGCCTTTGCTGAGGTCGCGCAACTGTCCGGCCAATCGCTCGCCCTCTTCGAGATCGGCCCCAGCGCGGGCCTCAACCTGCTCTTCGATCACTACCATTACCGGTACGGCGATTATTCGGTCGGCAATGAAATATCGCCGGTAACGCTTATCTCCGAACCGCGAGGGCCCGTCCCGCATGTCGCGATCCCCGGCATCGCCTCCCGTCTAGGAATCGACATCAATCCGCTCGACGTCTCGAACCCCGACGACGTGGCGTGGCTCCGCGCTCTCATCTGGCCTGAACACACCGACCGCCTCGCCCTGCTCGACGCTGCCATTCGCGTGGCACAGGCGAACCCGCCCAGCCTCGTCAAAGGCGATCTCTTTCATTACCTGGACGAATCACATATCGCTGCCCTGTCTCCCGATTCGGCCGTCTGCATCTTCGCAACCTTCGTCCTACACCAGTTGACTCCCGAAATGCGCGCGCGGCTCGCACAGAGGCTCCTCGACCTCTCCCACTCGCGCGACGTCTACCTCGTCCAGGTCGGATCGCCCGACTTCATCGAACGCGGCTCCCAGCTGGATGGCGTGGAACAGGTCTGGTTGCTGCGCGTTCGCAGTGGCGTCGGGCAGTACCGCGTCTCCTCGATTGCGAACCCCCACGGCCGCTGGATCACCATGCAGCCGGGCTCGCCCTGGAAAAGCTGGCACCCGCCCGTTTAACGCCTGCTTTCGCTTTCGGCTCGCACACCGGACACTCGGGAGTGCGTGAACGCCGAAGCCCTCCCCTACACCCTCCTGTTGATCATGGCCGAGCTCAGTATCGGCAGCCTCTGGATCACCCTCGGCAGCGACTTGCGCGGCGGCGTTACCCGCGGCTTCGTGATGACGATGGCCCTCTGTGTGGCCGTCGCCGGCGCGCTCACCTACTGGACTGCTGCCGGCATCCACATCGGTAGCGAAATCGACGGCTACCGCATCGACTCCGGGCCGTTCGATGACTTCAAGCGAGCGATGATGGTCGTGATCGTCACGAGTGCCATCTACATGTTCTGCGTGTTCATGGGGTGGGACCCGATCGGCCGCCTCTTCGGCATTGCGGGCTCGATAGGCGGCGCACTCGCCGTGATTCTGCTCGCGATCATGCTTGCTCCGCCAACCTGGGGCTTCCCGGCATCACTGGCGGCGCTCTTCGCCGGCACACTCGCCCTCGGTGCAGTCTCCGTCTCCATGGTCTGGGGCCACTGGTACCTCACCGAAGGCGCCCTCCCGTCATGGCCCCTGCGCGACCTCGATATCACCCTCCTCGTGGCCCTCGGACTGCAAACAGTAGTCCTCGCTCTTAACCTGTTCATTCCCGTCCGAGAAACACCAACCCCATCGAACCCCATCGATGTCGGCATCTTCGCGAACCCGGCCCTCTACCTGCGCATCGGCGTCGGCATCGTCTTCCCCATCATCCTCGGAATTCTCTCGTTCAAGACCACCCAGATGAAGGCCATGCAAAGCGCGACTGGCCTCCTCTACATCGCTATGGGCGCGGTTTTCTGCGGCGAAGTCCTGGCCAAGGGCCTGCTCTTCCTCACCGGTCGCCCCCTCTAGAAACAAAGTCGTAACACCGGCCAGGTATGGCACCCAAGGCCTTCTACGACTAGCATCACGGCTATCCATAAATCGCTGGCGCGATCTTGCCGGGCGGTGCGGTTTTCGCCGTTACCGTACCCGTGTGCGCCGAATACCCTCCCGCCGAGGGACCGCCCAGGGGGTAGACAATGGGACTCTTGCTGATCGCGCTGGCCGCCGGGGCCGTCGCCCTCGTGTTCGCCGCCATCACTGCGCGGCGCGTGCTTTCCGAAGATGAAGGCACCGAAATCATGAAGGAAATCGCCAAAGCCATTCAGGAAGGCGCCAACGCCTTCCTCAAGCGCGAGTACACCTTCCTGGCGGGTTTCGTCGTCATCGCCGCGGTTTGTCTCGCAGTCTTTGTCGATTACGACATCCTCGATCGCTTCGGCGAACAGGCCGGCAACGGGACCGACCTGCCGCGCACCGCTGGCGCCTACATCTTCGGTGCCGTTTCTTCCGCCCTTGCCGGCTACGTCGGCATGTACATCGCCGTCCGCGCGAACGTCCGCACGGCCGCGAAAGCGCGCGAAGGCCTGAACCCCGCCCTCCGCGTCGCTTTCTCCTCCGGCACCGTTATGGGTATCACCGTCACCGGTATTAGCGTCCTGGGCGTGGCAATCGTCTACCTGCTCACTGAGAACGTTCAGCCACTGACCGGATACGCCTTCGGCGCTTCCTCCATCGCCCTCTTCGCTCGCGTCGGTGGCGGCATTTACACCAAGGCCGCCGACGTCGGCGCCGACCTCGTTGGTAAGGTCGAAGCCGGCATCCCCGAAGACGACGCCCGCAATCCCGCCACTATCGCCGACAACGTTGGCGACAACGTCGGTGATGTCGCCGGCATGGGCGCCGACCTCTTCGAGTCCTACACGGGCTCAATCGTCGCCGCCATGGCGCTCACTGCAATCGGCGTGGCCGGCGTTGGAGAGAACGGCGTCTTCAAAGGCAGCGACGTCACGAACTGGGACTCGAAGGCGTTCATGCTCCCCCTCCTCATCATGGGTCTCGGCATCTTCGCCGCCATCATCGGCACATTCCTCGTCCGCACCAGCGAACACGCCCACATGGGCCGCCTGCTCTGGGCCCTTCGTACCGGCATCTTCGCCGCCAGTGGGCTCGTTCTCGGCGCCACCGCCGTCTCGCTCCTGATTCTCGATCTGCCCTTCGAGCTCTTCTGGGTCGTGGTCGTCGGCCTCGTCGCCGGCCAGATCATCGGCACCGTCACCGAGTACTACACCGCCTACGAATACCGACCTACGCAGAACCTCGCGCGTACAGCCGAAACCGGCCCAGCCACGCTCATGATCGGTGGTCTCGGCCTCGGCATGATGTCCACCGCCGTCCCGATCCTCACCATCGCCGCCGCCATCTGGGTCACCTTCGAACTCGCCGGCCTCTACGGTATCGCCCTCGCCGCGGTGGGCATGCTCGCCCCACTCGGCATCACCCTCGCGACTGACGCCTACGGTCCCGTCGCCGATAACGCCGGCGGTATCGCCGAACAGGCTGGCCTCGAACCCGAAGTCCGCGAACGGACCGACTCCCTCGATAGCCTCGGCAACACCACCGCCGCCACCGGCAAGGGCTTCGCCATTGGCTCGGCCGTCCTCACATCGCTCGCCCTCATGGTCACCTACTCCCAGGTCGTCGGGATCGACAGCATCGACATCCTCGATGTCGATACCATGCTCGGCCTTCTCATCGGCGGCCTCATGCCGTTTGTCTTCGCCGCCCTCACCATGGAGGCCGTCGGCCGCGCCGCCATCGCCATGGTGAACGAAGTTCGCCGCCAGTTCCGCGAGATCCCCGGGATCATGGAAGGCACCGGCAAGCCCGATTACGCGCGCGCGGTCGCAATCTCCACCGACGGCGCCATTCGCGAAATGATCATCCCCGGCATCCTCGCCATCGTCGTGCCCATCCTCGTCGGCTCGATCATCGGCGCCGAAGCTCTCGGTGGCGTCCTCATCGGCTCGATTACCAGCGGCGCGATCCTCGCGCTCATGATGGCGAACGCCGGTGGTGCCTGGGACAACGCCAAAAAGTACATCGAAGCGGGCAACCTCGGCGGCAAGGGCTCCGATGCTCACAAGGCCGCCGTCGTCGGCGATACCGTCGGCGATCCGTTCAAGGACACCTCGGGCCCGGCGCTCAACATCCTCCTCAAACTGATGTCGATCGTCGCGGTCGTATTCGGTCCACTTTTCGTCGGGTAATCGATCGTTTCGGGGCCTGGGCCCCCGAAACCTTCCCGAAACTTTCCCGTAGCCGCTCAACTGACTAAAGTTGCGGACGCTTTCGGCGCGTCAATCCGGGCGGCCGGTAGCCCCGTGTGGGTCTTTCGGGGCTGCAAGCATAGTTGGAGGACTTACCCAAATGCTCTTGGCCCAGATCATGATTCCCGCGGCCAGCGCCGCGGCAGTCCTGTTTGCGATCTGGCTCGCCTTCGATGTCCTCAAGCGGGACAAAGGCACCGCATCCATGCAGGAAGTCGCGGGGACGATCCTCGAAGGCGCGAACGCCTTCCTGAATCGCCAGTACCGCACCATCGGCATCCTCGCCGTCGTCACCTCGGTGGTTGTCGCCGTCATCGTCGGCATCTTCAAGGATTCCGTCGAAGTTGGGCTGCTCACCGGCATCGCATTCATCGTCGGCGCGTTGGCCTCGGGGGTATCCGGCTATATCGGCATGTCGATCGCTGTCCGGGCGAACGGCCGCACCGCCGCCGCCGCCCAGAACAGTCTGGCCGACGCGATCAACGCCTCGCTTCGCGGTGGCGCCGTTTCCGGCTTCCTCGTCGTCGCTCTCAGCCTCATCGGCGTCTCAAGCATGTTCGCCATCTACAGCCGCATCCTCGGCCACGCGATCGATGAGACCCCGTTCCTCATCGTCGGCTTCGGCTTCGGCGCCAGCTTCGTCGCTCTCTTCGCCCAACTCGGCGGTGGTATCTATACCAAGGCCGCCGATGTTGGCGCCGACCTCGTCGGCAAGGTCGAAGCCGGCATCCCGGAAGACGACCCGCGTAACGCCGCCGTCGTCGCCGACCTCGTGGGCGATAACGTCGGTGACTGCGCCGGCCGCGGCGCCGACCTCTTCGAATCCATGTCCGCCGAAAACATCGGCGCCATGATTCTCGGCGTCGCCATCTTCACCGCCACCAACCGCGTCGAGTGGATCCTCTTCCCGCTCGTCCTTCGCTCCTTCGGCGTTTTCGCCACCATCATCGGCATGATGACCGTCCCGTTCTGGGCGAAGCGCATCAGCGACCCCATGGGCGCCCTCAACGGCGGCTACTGGACCATCACCGTCCTCAGCGTCATCGGCCTGGGCGTCTGCACCAAGGCCATGCTCGATGACGTCTGGTACTGGTTCTTCTTCTGCGGAATGATCGGTATCGCGACAGGTATCGCCTTCGTTTACATCACTCAGTACTACACGGCGGGCGCGTGGCGCCCGGTTCAGGAAATCGCCCGAGCGAGCCGCACCGGTTCGGCCACCAACGTCATCATCGGTACCGCCGTCGGCTTCGAAACCACCGCCGTCACCGCCATCACCGTTGGTCTCGCACTCGTCGGCTCGTACGTCCTTGGCAGCCAGGCCGACCTCGAGAACGTAAGCAGTATTTCGCTCGGCGTCTTCGGTACCGCCTGCGCCACCATGGGCATGCTCATGTCGGCCGCCTATGTCCTCGCGATGGACACCTTCGGGCCGATCACCGACAACGCCGGTGGCATCACCGAAATGGCCGAGGACTCCAAGCCCGAAGCACGCGAAATCACCGACAAGCTCGATACGGTTGGCAACACCACCAAGGCCCTCACCAAGGGCTACGCCGTTGGTTCCGCCGCTCTCGCCGCCTTCCTCCTCTTCACCGCCTACCTCGATGAGGTCCGTAACGAATTCGGCAAGATCGCGGGCGACAGCCCCGAGCGCTACGCCCAGAACTACCAGGACCTCAACCTCATCCCGGCCGGCTCCGACGTTCGCGCCGCCGCCGCCAACGAGATCAAGGACCACACGGACAGCATCAAGGCCGTCTACGACGAAGTGAACGATGAGGACAAGTTCAGCGAAGTTACGCGGAACACCCTCGCTGTCGCCGACCGCCAGGAGCGCGACGCCATCGTCACCAAGAAGGTCGCCGATGGTGACCTCACCGAAGCTCAAGGCGCGGCCATCGAGGCCAGCCCGCTGCCGCTCCCGCGCGTCATGCCCATCAACCTCGGCAAAGTCGAAGTCTTCGTCGGCGCAATGCTCGGCGTGATGCTGGCCTTCCTCTTCAGCTCGCTCGCGATCCGTGCCGTCGGTAAGACCGCCGGCTCGATCATCGAAGAGGTTCGCCGCCAGTTCCGCGAAAACCCCGGCATCATGACCAAGGAAGTCCGCCCGGACTACACCCGCGCCGTCGACATCACGACTCGCGCCGCCCTTCGCGAGATGATCCTGCCGGGCATCCTTGCAGTCGGCCTGCCAATCGCGACCGGCGTCATCTTCCGCTACGCCTTCGGTGGCGATGGCAACGAAGGCTGGCTCTCCGTGGCCGGCATGCTCATGGTCGGCACCATTGGCGGCGTCCTCCTCGCTACCTACCTGAACAACACGGGTGGCGCGTGGGACAACGCCAAGAAGTTCATCGAATCCGGTGGGCTGAAGGATGAGAACGGCGAAGTCGTCGGCAAGGGCTCCGAAACCCATGCCGCCGCCGTCGTCGGCGACACCGTCGGCGACCCCTTCAAGGACACGGCCGGCCCGGCGCTCCACGTCCTCGTGAAGCTCCTTAGCACCATCACCCTCGTCCTCGCGCCGCTCTTCATCAGCTAACGCGAAGACCTCACGCAAAATCACGAAGGCCGGGAGCAATCCCGGCCTTCGTGGTTTTGTCTAATCCCCTTTCCTCGCGGTCCATCGCGCCAGCCACTTCTCGTGTGCCCGGACCGCCTCTCTCTCTAGCAATGGCCCCCTTACGTCCATGGGCGGAACCACCGTGTCGAAAAGGCTTCGAGAATCCCAGGGGATCCCGAACCTTGGAATTTCCCAACCGACCGCGAAGAGCTCATACATGCGCCGTTGGCTAAGTCCGAAGACCAGCCGGTTGACGCACCACGCGGTCGCGCCGCTGCACATAGGGCAGGGTTCCGTACTCGAATAGAGCGTGCAGGAGGCTAGCTCTTTGAGCGACCATCGCCTCCCCGCGTCGATCAGCACATTCAATTCCGCGTGCCCAAGGCGTTCGTTGAAGCGGGCCACAGTGTTATTCGATTCGAGCAGTTTCTGGTCGTCGGGCGCGACCAAGACGGCTCCGAAGGGCCGTCCCCCTCGTCAGCAGCTCGCTCAGCCAGCTGGAATGCTCGCCGCAGCCATCGCTCGTCGTCCATCAGGCGATTCTAATAGGGAATTGAGGTCGTAAAAGGCACGCCAGGGCCCTGACTCGGATGGCTGCGACAGCCTTCCAAGATTCGCAATCCAAAATCTACTGGCTTGCTCGCCGCAACTCCGCAATATTCTCCGCAACCGACTTCTGCTCGTTGAACACCGAGCTCCCGCACACCACCACATTCGCGCCCGCGCGGACGCATTCCGCGATATTCGTCGTTTTCACGCCGCCATCGATCTCGATTTCCGCGGGGTTCCCAAACTGATCGAGCAGCCGCCGCAGCCGCGACACCTTCTCCAACTGCGCGGGCAGCATCTGCTGGCCTCCCCAGCCCGGGTTGATCGTCATCACCATTACCTGGTCTGTGTCCGGCAGTGACTCTTCGATAGCCGCCAGCGCGGTCCCGGGGTTGATGCACACCCCCGCCCGCTTCCCCATCCGCCGGATGGTGTCGAGCGTCCGGTTGATGTGCGGCGAAACCTCGATATGTACATTGATGATGTCCGCAGTTTCCGCGTACTGCTCGATGAGACGCTCCGGCTCAACGCACATCAGGTGGATGTCGAACGGCAGCCGCGTCACCTTCCGCAGCGCGTCCACCACAATCGCCCCAAACGTGATGTTGGGCACGAACCGGCCGTCCATCACATCCAGGTGGAGCATGTCCGCCCCGCCCAGTTCCGCCGCCCGCACCTCATCGGCCAGCCGCCCGAAATCGGCGGTAAGGATCGACGGCGCGATCTTGATAGTCGACATGGCGTTATTCTACCGAATCGAGCCGCTCTCGTTATACTATCTCGCATAGGCGCGTGATCATTTATGCCCGTTCGCATCGTCACGGACTCCACCTGCGACCTCCCGCCGGCCCTCGTGGAGGCGCACGGCATCACCGTCGTGCCCCTCACTGTCTTCTTCGGTGAGGAAGCCCTCCTCGATTCCGTCGATATCACAGCCTCCGCCTTCTACGAACGCATGACCTCCTCGAACGTGCTCCCTCGCACCAGCCAGCCATCGGTCGAACTCTTCCGCAAGGCCTACCTCGAAGCGGCGGAAAACGGCGAAGACATCGTCTCCATCCACATCTCTTCCAAGCTCTCCGGCACCCTCAACGCCGCCTCGGTCGCTCGTGAAGAGGTCGCGCCCGAAGTCCACGTCGACCTCATCGACTCCTACAACGTCAGCCTTGGCCTCGGGCTAATCGTCCTCGAAGCAGCCCGCGTCGCCCAGGCGGGCGCTTCCCTCGCCGAAGTCGTTGCCACCACCCGACGGGTCATGGACCGCGTCTCCGTCCACGTCTGCGTCGATACGCTCGAATACCTGAAGAAGGGTGGCCGCATCGGCCGCGCGAGTTCTTTCCTCGGCTCCGTCCTCAGCATCAAGCCCATCCTCCGCGTGGAAGACGGCGAAGTCGCGCCCTTCGAACGCGTCCGCACGCGCAGCAAGGCCACCGAACGGCTCTTCGAAATCGCATCCTCCATGGGCCGCGCCAAGGAGATGTTCGTCGCCACCAGCGGCGACGACGCGCCCGCCCGCGAGCTCATCGAGCGCCTCCGGCCCGTCCTGCCCCACACCGACCTCATCGTCGGCCAACTCGGCCCTGTTGTCGGTGTCTACACCGGTCCCGGCGCTCTCGGCATCGCCGCGCTGGAGCGAGAGTGACCGCCGTGACGCCGAGCGACACCGCGCGCCTTCGGCGCGTTTTCGAACTCGAACGCGATCGCGGCTGCGACAACAAAGCCGTCATGGGCGGCCTCGATCGCATGCTCATCCAGATGGCCGAAGACGGCCTGATGACCTTGAACAGCCCTCTTGGCCAGCGCTTCAAGGCCCTCCCTCAGTCCGGCTACCGCTCACTCCCCGAAGAAGAACGCACCGCCTGGGTCGAACAAACCATCCGCGCACTGACCCCCCGCAACTCGCCACCACCAGAATCTCCCCTCTCCCGCGACAACGGAGTCGGGAGAGGGGGCGGGGGTGAGGGCCAGTTGTCACCGCGCACCGGGCGGCATCCCCAGCGTCGCGAGAGGCATCAGCCGCCCTACAATCCCACAAGACAGGATCCGGTTGACGCTGACCAAGATCCCCCCTCTCCCAGACCTGGGAGAGGGGCAGGGGGTGAGGGGGGCCTCCGCCCCGACTCCCCGATCACCCGCCTCCCCGGTGTCGGCAAGGTCGCCGTCGAACGCTTCGAGCGGCTCGGCGTCACCACCGCCGCCGATGCCGTGTTCCTCTTCCCGCGTCGTTTCAACGATTTCACCGATGTCCGCAAGATCTCGGAGATTCGGCCCGGCTCTCAGCCCCAGACCGTCGTCGGCACCGTCTTCACGGTCGGCGAAGTCCGCTTCGGCCGCCGCGCCCGAGGCTCCCAGGCTGTCATCACCGATGGCACCGGACTGATGAAGGCGATGTGGTGGAACATGCCCTACGTCGCGCGTGGGCTGCCCGAAGGCTCGCAGGTTGTCCTCTCGGGCAAAGTCCGTGAGTACCGCGGCCGCCTCCAGATGGAGAACCCCGAATACGAAGTCTTCGACGAAGAGACCATGGATGCCGGCCGCATGATCCCGGTCTATCCCGCCACGAGCGGGCTCGGCCAGCGCACCATCCGCCGCGCCGTGAAGGCCGCCGTCGATGCCCTCGCAGACCAGGTGAACGATCCCATTCCCGAAGCCGCCCGCAAGGCCGCCTCGCTTTCGCCCGTCGCTGAAGCCATCCGCGCCTACCACTACCCGGAAAGCGAGACTCAGGCCGAGGAGGCCCGCCGCCGGCTCGCCCTGGGCGAATTCGTCGCCGTCCAGGCGGCGGTCCTCATGCGCCGCGCCGAATGGCAGCAAGACAACGACGCGCCGCCGCTCTCGCTCGAAGCCGAGCGCGATGGCTTCCTCAAGTCGCTTCCCTTCGGCCTCACGCGCGCCCAGCAGCGCTGCATCGACGAGATTGACCACGACCTGCACGGCCCCCACCCGATGCTTCGCCTCCTCCAGGGGGACGTCGGCTCCGGCAAGACCGTCGTCGCATTCGCATCGATGCTCGCCGCCGTCCGCTCTGGCTACCAGGCCGCCCTCATGGCGCCCACCGAAATTCTCGCCGAGCAGCACTACCGATCGCTCTCTCGCATGCTCGGGGGCGACGAAGTCAGCCCTCTTTCCGGCATGTTCGCGCCGCCTTGGCTTGATCGCCCCCTGCGTGTCCTCCTCCTCACTGGCTCGCTCACCGCCAGCCAGAAGCAGCAGATTCGCGGGGATGCCGCGCACGGTGGCGCCGACATCATCATCGGCACCCACGCCCTCCTCGAAGACGACATGGAGATGCCCCGTCTCGGCCTCGCCGTCGTCGATGAGCAACACCGCTTCGGTGTCCTCCAGCGTGCCCGCCTCCGCCAGAAGGGACTCAACCCCCACCTCCTGGTGATGACCGCCACCCCGATCCCCCGCACCCTCGCCCTCACGGTCTACGGCGACCTCGAAGTCTCGACCATCGATGAGATGCCGCCCGGCCGCCAGCCGATCAGGACGCGCTGGTACCAGCCCGCCGAACGCGACGACGCCTATACTTTCATTCGCAAACACCTCGATGCCGGCGAGCAGGCGTTCATCATCTGCCCCCTCGTCGAAGAGTCGGAAACGCTCGACGTGCGCTCCGCGGAACAGGAATTCGAGCATCTCAGCACCGGCCCGCTCAGGGGCTACAACCTGGAACTCCTGCACGGCCGCATGAACGGCAAGACCAAAGACGAGATCATGGGCCGCTTCGCCCGCAACGAAGCCCAGGCCCTCGTCTCCACCAGCGTCATCGAAGTCGGCATCGACGTCCCCAACGCCACCGTCATCGTCATCGAAGGGGCCGAGCGATTTGGCCTCAGCCAACTCCACCAGTTCCGCGGCCGCGTCGGCCGTTCGTCGAAGCAGAGCTACTGTCTCCTGTTCAGCAGCGAGGAAGACCCCGGTCCCGACGCCCGCGAACGCCTCGAAGCCATGTGCCAGACCACCGATGGCTTCGAACTCGCCGAGGTCGACCTCAAGATGCGCGGCGAAGGCGAAACCTGGGGCAAACTCCAGAGCGGTACGAACACCATGCTGCGAGTCGCCCGCCTCACGGACCGCGAGATTCTCCTGAAGGCCCGCGCCATCGCCGAGTCCGTCCTCGCCCGCGACCCGAAGCTCCAGCTTCCCGAAAACCACCCGCTCGCCGCCGCCGCCAAACCGTTCCTCGAAACCGCCACCGAAGCCAACTAGTGACACCCCGCTGAGGCGTAGCCGCTCGCACCTGTAGACTCCCGCTCATGGCTCGCGCGGCTCGCGGATACCGGTGCAAGGATTGTGGGTGGACTACCGCTGCCTATGTTGGCCGCTGCTCTCAATGCGGCGAATGGAACTCGCTCGAACAGTTCGCCGAGTCCGCCCGACCGGGCACGACCAAAGCGTCCGCCCAGGTCGTTCCCGGAAAGACGATGCGCCTCGCCGAAGTCCCCGACGAACCCGGTCGCCGATTCGCTACCGAAATCCCCGAGTTCGACCGCGTCCTCGGCGGGGGCCTTGTCCCCGGCTCGCTGGTCCTCGTGGGCGGCGACCCCGGCATCGGCAAATCGACGCTCATGCTCCAGGCCGCCGCTCGCCTCGCCCAGCGCGGCTCCACCGTTGCCTACGTCTGCGGCGAAGAGTCGCCTCGGCAGGTCCGCATGCGCGCCGGACGCCTCGGCGTCGGCGAAGCACCCGTCAGCCTCATTCCAGAAGCCAGCCTCGATGCCGCCCTCGCTGCAGCCGCGGCCATGGGCGCCGAAGTCGTCATCATCGATTCCATCCAGTCGGTCTACGTCGAAGGCCTCGAAACGCGCTCCGGTGGCCCAGCCCAGCTCTCCGAAGCCGGCGCCCGCCTCGTAGCCTTTTCGAAGGGCAACGAAATCACCACCATCGTTACCGGCCACGTCACCAAGGGTGGCGAAATCGCCGGCCCGCGCCTCCTCGAACACCTCGTCGATGCCGTCCTCTACTTCGAAAACGCCGAAGGCGGCTCCGTCCGCGTCCTCCGCGCCATCAAGAATCGCTTCGGCGCCACCGATGAGGTCGGCGTCTTCGAAATGACCGGCGAGGGACTCCAGAGCGTCGAAAACCCCAGTTCCGCCCTTCTCGAAAGCCACGATGCCGACGCCTCTGGCTGCGCCGTCACTGCCGTAATCGAGGGCTCGCGCCCGCTCGCCCTCGAAGTCCAGGCGCTCGCCGTTCAGACGAATCTCTCGTCACCCCGCCGCATCGCCTCCGGCCTCGAAACCTCCCGCCTCCACCTCTTGCTCGCGGTGCTAGCCCGTCGCGGCGGCGTGAACACAGGCTCGATGGACGTCGTCGCCAGCGTCTCCGGCGGCATGCGCCTCCGCGATCCCGGTGCCGACCTCGCCGTTATCGCGGCCCTCGCCTCCGCCGCCTCCGATCAGCCCCTCCCCCGTGGCACCGCCTGCCTCGGAGAGGTCGCCCTGTCCGGCGCGATTCGCCCGGTCCACCAGGCCCCTCGCCGCCTCGCCGAACTCGCCCGTCTCGGCTTCCGCAAGTGCCTCGTCCCGCCCGGCACCAACGCCGTCGAAGGCATCGAACTCGTCCACGTCCGCAGCGTCCGCGAAGCCCTGAACGCCCTCTACCGCCAGCCCGCCATGTCCACAAACGATCGCTAGACCCACCCAATCGACCTGACGCCCAACCCACACTCGGCTCAGATGAGCAACAAGAAACCCTCTCCCGTCGCGGGAGGGGGACAGGGGTGAGGGAGGGCTCGCCCTTTCCTCGAACGATCACCGGCACAAGCTATAGTCGCCACCATGGGCACCATGTCCAGGCGCACCTTTCTCGCGTCCTCCGCCGCAGCGGCCTTTGCCGCCGCCTGCTCATCGGGAGGCTCCGGAAATCGCCAGGCCGCCCTCGTCCCCGGCGCCAACCTGGACGCCACGGCGCTCCCGACTCAGACGCCGTCCCCAACCCTGGCCCCCACTTCAACGCCCATCCCGACGCCAACCCCACGTCCCGCCGGCTCCGAAGAGCGCGTCCTCCTCGAAGGAACCCCGTCCGAAACGCGATTGGTGATTCGTCACAGCGGCGTCACCGGCCCCGCCACGATGGTGCTTGGCGGCGTCCACGGCAACGAACCCGGCGGATGGCTCGCCGCCGATGAGGTCGCCACCTGGACCCCCGCGAACGGCTCGCTCATCACCATTCCGCGCTCGAACGTCCAGGCCATCGCCTCATTCGTCCGCACCTTCGACGAAATCGGTGACCTCAATCGTCTCTACCCCGGCAACCTCGAAAGCCCGCTGCTCATGGAGCGAATGGCCGCGATCATCATTGGCGTCTGCCTCGAATTCGAGGTCACCCTGCTCCTCGATATGCATGAATCCTGGGCCTTCTACGCCGAATACCCGCCGAACAGCGGTACCGGCGCCCTCGGCCAGACCATCACCGCCGGCCCCGGCCCCATGCAGTCCGATTTCGCCCAGCGGATGGTCACACTTGCCAACCCACAGGCTTCCACCCGAGAGCAATTCATCGTCCGCGATGGCACCCAATTCGGCCGCGCGACCGCAACCCCATCTGCCGGGCAGACAACCAGCGTCCGCGGTCGCAGCTCACTCTCTGCCGGCGGTCACGTCCCCGGCCTCACTCCCGTCCTGGTCGAAATGGGCCAGACCGATCAGCCGCTCGAACGCCGGGTCGCCCTTCACCTCATCACCGCCCGCACTGCCCTCTCCCTCCAGGGCCAACTCTAGACTCGCAGGCCACTGTCCCGTGGAACCGCGCACGTCAGTAAGCGGATGGTGACGCGCCCTTCAGTTCACCATCCGCATTCTGCTTGCCGCCTTCCGGACGCCGCGGCGCCCTCAGGCGTCCAGTACAGCCGCGCCCGTGATGTACTCCTGCATCTGCCGGATGTACTGCTCCTGGTTCAGCGTGATCCAGCGCATCAGGTCTCCAATCGAGACCATCCCCACCACATCGCCACCATCGAGCACCGGCAGGTGCCGGTGGCGGAGTTCGGTCATCACGCTCATCGCCTCTTCCAGGCGAGTCTCCGGCGTAATGGTAACCAGCTGCCGGGTCATCACCTCCGCGACACGGATCAGCGCCGGGTCCTGGTCGGCATCGACCACCCGCCGGAGCACATCGCGTTCGGTGAAAATCCCCACCGGCTTCCGGCCGTCAATCACAAGCAGCGCCCCGACACCTTTTTCGTTCATCTCCCGCACCGCCTCGGCGACGGTCGCCCCTCGCTCAACGGTGTAGACCTGGCGCCCTTTCTCAGCGAGGACGCTGCTCACGAGTCCGAACATGTGGCATACCTCCGATACATGGCTCTTATTCCAGTATAGGAAGGTGTCAAGCAAGTCCCGCTTCGCCGAAGGTCCTACCCGCGCGGCTTTATTTTGTGGTTGTCCCAGGTCACGGTTTTCGTCGGGGTGAACACCACCCAGCGCCAGTGCCGTCCGCGCGCGGTCGATTCGTTCTTGCGCGGTTCCGCAGCCTCGCCGTGGCCGCCGGCGTACTTCTTGCCCATCTGCCAGCGCACCTCGTCCATTCCGGGCTCGGCCGCTTCAGCTTCAGGATCCTCAAGGACCTTGGCCTGACCCTGGAACATCGCTCCCTGCAGTTCCGGGAAGCGTTCGTTCTTGTCCACGAGCACCGTGCAGGTCGGGTTTCGGCGCAGGTTCACCACTTTTTGGCCGCGACAATAGAACCAGATCTTCCCGCTTCCCCAGCCGAACCAGAGCGGCGTCACGTTGATGCGCGTGCCCGGCCCGATCGTTGCAACGCGCATGTTCCAGGAAGTCAGCATCAGGTCGTCGAGCTCTTCTGGGGTAAGCGAAAGTTCCGTGGGAATGGGCATATCTGCCTCCTCGAACTGAGTGTGCCGGGATGATACGATTAATCTCCGGCACCCGGGCGGGTGTGGTTCAATGGCAGAACGCGACCTTCCCAAGGTTGAGACGAGGGTTCGATTCCCTTCGCCCGCTCCATCTCACTTCGCTCCCATTCCCAACCCGTCCTCGTTCAGACAAGCAGAAAGCCCGCCGATGGCCAGACCGGCGGGCTTTGTTTCCGACCAGGAGTTGGTAGGAAGAGAACTATGCAACAGCGGGTTGTGAGCGCCGGGCTGTGCTCCGGACTGTCTCCGGAGTGACCACAGGTCCGTTCGCCCGGGCACCCGCAAGGTCCCGTTGAGCGCGGCGCAGGAAATCACGGACTTCGAGTTCCCCTTCATACCCAGAAAGCGAAACGATCGGGAACAGGTGCGAAGCGTAGTCGTTCGGGATGGCCGACCCGAGCGCCGGCAGGAGTCCGTCGGCCTTCTCGGCAGCCGTCTGATCGCGGTCATCCGAGATGATGGCGGCGAAGATCGGCCCCTGCAGGTGCGCAACAAAGTCGCCTTCGCCAACCGCGTGCCGTAACGCCCGCGAAACGGCCGGAAGGAACCTGTCGTCGTTCGGCTTGATTCGTTCGAAGCCGCCGAAGTCCGTCAACAGGAGCGAGAAACCGCGGCCGTTGCGCACCGAACGCATCATCTGGCGCCGCAGCTCGAACACAAAGTGCCGGCTGTTCGGCAGCCCGGTCGATTCGTCTTCATAGATCCGGCCGCGCATCTTGTCGAGCGCCCGGTGGAAACGGCGCCCCTGCTCTGACTGCTCGTACCAAAATTGCGCATGAATTCCGGCAAACAGCGCAGTCGAGAGGAACACCACCAGCAAGTTGCCGGTACCGCCATGGGAAATCACCGTCTGGGCTTCGAATGCGAAGATGACCACCCAGAGCGCCAGGCTTGCCGGTCGCATCATGCGCAGCAAAAGCGAGGATTCCACTGAACCCAGCTCGGTTTGCTCTGCCGAGGGGAACAGGAAGGCATTCAGCACTGGCGGCTTATTCATGAATTGTCCTCTGACGTTCTACAAAGAAGGTCGAACGTTTAGGCCCGTCACGACAGTGCTAGTTTGTAAACCGTATGTAATCTTCCTCTGCGCGGGCACCGTTTTGGCCGCTCTTGGAAGCCTTAGCGTTTCGCCGGAGGCAGCGTTCCCAGGTACTCCACGATGGCTTCCGCCGCCACCCGGCCGTCGGCCAGTGCGGTGACCACGAGGTCGGCGCCGTTCACGTTGTCACCGCCGGCGAATACCCCCGGCCGGCTCGTACGCATGTCCTTGTCCACCTGGATGAGCGCCTTGCGGTCCGAACGCAGACCGGAAGTCGTTTGCGGCACCAGCGGGTCTGCGCCATAGCCAATCGCGATCGCCACCGCATCCGCGGGGATGATGAACTCGCTTCCGGCTACCGGGATCGGTCGTCGCCGGCCCGATTCGTCGGGTTCGCCGAGTTCCATCCGCTGGCATTCCACCGAGACCACCTTCCCGGCGTCATCGCCGATGATCCGCGATGGCAGCGTCAGCATTTCGAACTTCACGCCTTCCTCGCGTGCGTTCTTCCGCTCTTCCCCTCGCCCCAGCATCTCCGCTTCAGTCCGGCGATAGACGCAGCTCACGTTTTCCGCGCCGAGTCGGATAGCTGTCCGCACGCAGTCCATCGATGTATCGCCGCCGCCGATGACAACCACATTCTTCAGCGCAGGCAACGGTTCGCGGTATTGCTCCGGCAACTGGTCCGGCGAAAGGTTTCCACGCACGAGGAACTCCGTCGCGCTGTACACGCCCTCCAGGTTCTCGCCCTCGATCTCCATCTGGTTTCCGACGCCCGCGCCCGTCCCAACGAAGACCGCATCGAACTCACCTTCGAGCATGGAGTCGATCGTGATGTCCTTCCCCACGTAGGTGTTACAGACGAACTTCACGCCCAGCGCTTCCAGATACGCGATGTATTCGTCCACGATGTTCTTTCGCATCTTGAAGTTCGGGATGCCGTACACGAGGACCCCGCCCGGCTCCGGCCAGAATTCGTACACCGTCACACCATGTCCGAGCTTCGCCAGCTGCTCCGCGACCGCCAGACCCGCCGGGCCCGAACCGATCACGCCCACATTCCTGCCGGTCGGCGTGGGCATGTAGCGCGGCAGCGGATACCCATCCAACTGAAGCCGCTGTTGGTCCGTGCAGAATGCCTCCAGCTTGCCGATGGTCACTGGTGGTTCAGTCTTCCCGTCCGGCCGGATGGCAAATCCAACCACGCAGGCGCCCTCGCATAGCTTCTCCTGCGGACACAACCGGCCGCACATCTCCGGGAGATTGCTCGTCTCACGGAACTTGTTCGCTGCTCCGAGAATGTCGCCTTCTTCCAGCAGCGAAAACGCGCCGGGGATGTCATTCGAAACCGGGCATGCTTCCTGGCACGGCGCCGAAGGGCATTGGATGCACCGCGACGCTTCAATACGTGCCGCGTTCAGGTCGAAGCCGATGTAGGTCTCGTCGAAATTCCGTTTCCGCGCTTCCGCGTCCTGCTTCGGGACTGGCTGAACGCTGATGGCTAGGCGGCGGGCTACTTCGTGAGTCATACGGCAGTTCTCGCAGCATGGTGACGCCATGGCCCCCGCACCGCGTATTGTCCTTGTGCTGAAAGTACCCGCGATCGTAAACGAGCACCCGGGGATGTCAACGAATCGCGGTTCTCGCCCACAATAGCGAAACACCACGGAGGAAACGAATGGCACGTCTCGCCCCGCTCGATCTGAACCACCTTACCCCCGAACAGCAGCCCGTCGCCGATGCAATCCGCAGTGGCCCCCGCGGCGGTCTCCGCGGGCCGTTCGAGGCCTGGCTGCGTTCTCCCGGCCTCGCCGACCCCGCCCAGCGTGTCGGAGCCTACTGTCGTTACAACTCCAGCATCCCCTCCGACCTCAACGAACTTGCCATAATCATGACCGGCAAGTACTGGAAGGCCCAGTTCGAATTCTGGGCACACGCCCGCCTCGCCCTCGAAGCCGGCCTCGACCCGGCCATTGTTGAAGCAGTCCGCACCGGGGCCACCCCATCCTTTCGCCGCGATACCGAGCGCGTCCTCTACCAGTTCGTCGACGAATACCTCCAGTCGCACCGCGTTACCGACGCCACCTACAACGCCGCAATCGAGACCTTCGGCGAACGTGGCGTTGTCGATATCGTCGGCGTCGTCGGTTACTACGGGCTCGTCTCGATGACCCTCAACGTCTTCGAAGTCGAACTTCCAGAAGGCGTCGAGCCACCGTTGCCATAGCCCCGTCGCCGCCGAGCAGGCGCTCCCGTAGAGTTGGAGCCCAGCCACACCCCGCCGCTCCGGAGGATCCTCCCTTGGCCGTAGTCCCCGATTTTCGAGCGAAGCTGTCGCTTCCGCTTATTGCCGCCCCCATGTCCGGCGTTTCCAGCCCCGAACTGGTCACCGAGGCATGCCTCGCCGGCATCGTTGGCGCCTTTCCCACGCGCAACTGCCGCACCCTGGAAGAACTCGATCAGTGGCTCGCCAACATTCAGGCGGCTCGCCGCCAGGCCGAGGCCGAAGGCAAGCCATCCGGCCTGCTCTCGGCCAACCTGGTCATTCGCGGAAACAACCGCCTCGCCGAGGACATCCAGGCGATCATTCGCCACGGTGTCGATTTCGTGATCACCAGCGTCGGCTCGCCCAAAGAATTCGTCGCACCGCTGCACGATGCCGGCATCTCCGTCTTCGCCGACGTCGCCTCCATGCACCACGCCCACCGCGCCCTCGAAGCTGGAGTCGATGGCCTTGTCCTGCTTTCCGCGGGCGCCGGCGGCCATACCGGCTGGGCAAACGGCTTCGCCTTCACCCGCGCGGTTCGAGCCGAATACGACGGTCCCGTCGTCATGGCCGGCGGCATCAGCGATGGCACTGCTCTCTGGGCGGCCATCGTCCTTGGCTGCAACCTTGCCTACATGGGCACCAAGTTCATCGCCACCCACGAAAGCGCTGCCAGCGACGCTTACCGCCACAAGCTTACGGAGATCTCCTTCGACGAGATCGAACTCGGCATGGCTCCGAACGGCGTCGCTGCCAGCACCATCCGGGGCGGCCCCGGCAGCGCTGGCCACTCCGTCTCCGGCGTCAGGCGCATCATGTCCGTGCGCGAAGTCGTCGCCGAAACGGCCGCCGAGTGGAACGCCGCCCGTGCCGCGACTGCCGCGGCGCTCGGCCAGCAATCGGTCGGAGTCTCGGTCTAGACTTCCGGAGCCGCCTCATCCGCGGGGCTCTCGTCATCGACCTCGCCTTCCGCATCGGTGCCTTCAACCGGCTCCTGCGGCACTGAATCCTCCCGGTAGGCCGACATGTACACCAGGTCGTCGTATCGCCCGCCGATCCAGATGTGGTCTCGAAGCCGCCCTTCTTCGACGAACCCACATGCCGCGAACGACTTCTGCGCGCGGAGATTCGTCCCATTGGTGGTCAGCCACACCTTCCGCATGTTCAGCAACCGGAAGGCATAGCGCGTGAGAAGGCTAACTACGTCGCGGCCGTACTTCTGGTTCAAATAGTCACGGTCCCCAATCGTGATGCCCAATTCGCACGTCCGCGCCAGCTGGTCGATGTGATGCAACAGGCACTGGCCAACAAAGCGGCCGCCCTGCACTTCAATCCCGAACCAGATCATGTCGCTCCGCGGCTGTTCGATGTGCCGTTCGAACTGCTTGATCAGCCGCTCCTGCTCCATCGGCATCGGCGCGTCATCGCTCGAAAGCAGCAGCAGCTCCACATCGTTCAGGTACTCGCCGTACTTCTCCAGGTAATCCCGCTTCATCGGCCGCAGAATTACCTTGTCACCCTTCAGCATCCAGGTCCTCCAACTCTCTTCAGACAATCGACCGTCTGACGGCGATCGTTCAGCCCGGCATCAATCGAGAGGCGGGGCAGACTTGTATTATTGCCGCGGTGCGACCCTCAACCTTGCCCGCCGGACGTCTGCGAGCGGAAATCTTCCGCAACGGCAAAGCCGATCTCCGGTTCCGCCTCCTCATCTGGTTCAGCTGCGCCATCGCCACCCTAGGCCTCATTGCCAATTCTGCCGCCGTCGTCATTGGCGCCATGCTCGTCGCGCCTCTGCTCGGGCCAATCCTGGCGCTGGGGGCCTCGTCACTCGGCGGGCGGGGCAAATCATTCGGCGCCAGTCTCCTCTCGCTCGCCGAAGGCGCCGTCACTTCCGTCATCCTTTCCTGGGCAATCTCGAGCGCCCTCACCCACATCTCCATCGACATCCTCTCGACCGTCCCCGGCGAAATCACAGCCCGCACTCGACCGAATCCACTCGATCTCGGAATCGCTCTCGCGGGCGGCACCATCGGCGCCTATGCCGTCGTCCGCATGCGCGATTCAGCAGCTCTCCCGGGTGTCGCCATCGCGACCGCCCTCATGCCGCCGCTCTGCACCATCGGAATCGGCCTCACCCTCCACGACCGCGGCATCTGGGGCGGCGCCCTCCTTCTCTTTTCAACAAACCTCATGGCCATCATGTTCAGTTCCTCCGCGGTCTTCTGGGTGCTCGGACTCAGGCCGCATCGTTCTCAAAGGCCGATGTCCGGCCTTTTGTTCGGTGCCATCGCGGTGGGGCTTCTTGGCATAGCCCTCACCGGCCTCACCGCCCGCGCGCTCCGCGAAGCCAACGAAGCCAACAGCCTGCGCCACTATTCCGAACTCGCGCTGGACCAGGTCATCCCCGGCTCCGAAATCGTCGACCTCACGCGTTCGAAAGCCGATGGCGGCGGATTGGAAGTCCGCCTCACCGCGCGCACAACTCGCGAGCCATCCATCGATGATGCAGCTGCACTCCAGGCGCTCATCGCCCAGGACATGCAAACCTCCATCGCTCTCGTCCTTGTCAGTGTTCCCGTGGTCGTGCTCGATCCGCTCCAGCCGCCCGCAAAGAATGCACGAATCGCTATCCCCACCCCACCACCAGGCGAGACTCCAACCCCGACGCCCGAGCCTACGAACACTCCGACGCCAACACCTACGGCTTCGCCCACGTTCACGCCGTCCCCGGTACCGACCGCCACCTCGACGGTGATTCCGCCCCCGGTAGGCAACTCTCCTTAGCTCGCTGCCGGTTGCTTCCCGTCTCCGGTCCTCACGGGAGCATTGCCCAGCACTTCGATCGTCTGCGAGCCAACTGTCACGCGCCCGCCGCTCGCATCGAAGTCCGTGAGCACCCGCGTGAAAATCGCATCCTTCGTAGAGCGCCGCTTCCGGTAGTCCACCACGTACCGCCCCGTGAACTCGATCCAGTTATCGGTCACGCGCATCGTCACGGTGGGCTCCAGGGAAGCCTGTTCGAGCCTGAACGCCGTCGCCAGGTGTGGCCACCACTTCTCCGATTCCGGCACGTACGATCCGACCGTATCCGATACCGCCTTTTCGATAATCCTCCGCGCTTCCTTCCAGTCCGAACCGTTCCGCACCGGGACAACGATTTCATCCCAGAGGAACGGGAAGTCGCCCGAGTAGTTGAAGACCGGCTCCTTGAACACAAAGCTGTTCGCGATTCGCACGATCCTACCCGTGTAGAGGTCGCCGTCCACCCACTCGCCAATCTCCATCACCGTCGTCCGCAGGATTCCGATATCGATGACGTCGCCCTTGATGCCACCGAGCTGCACGCGGTCGCCCGTGCGATAGAACGAAGCCAGCGAGATGGCGAACCACCCCGCAAAGCTCGCAATCACCTCTTGCAGTGCGAACGCCACACCCGCGCCCGCAACGCCGATCGCCACCGAAAGCCCGCCCAGGTCGTTTCGGAAAATCGCGACGACCGCCACGATCGTCGCCGCATAGCCAAGGAATCCAACCGCTTTCCGCAACCGGTATCGGCGGTCTCCATCCGAAATCCGCCGGCTCGCGATCGCCTGGACGACTCGTGTGACGAACGCGATGAACAGCGCGCCTGCAACTGCGCCGGCGACTTTCGCCCACGCGGAATCGAAAAAACTCGAGTCAATCGCGGTCAACCACATGGAATGATCGTACCAACCGCGAAAAATCGGCCCATGTTCGCGCGGGTGTGGCTTTTAACCCGAATGGCCCATCATCCAGACAGCCATAAGCTCCAGGTAACCTTCGCGGAATTCATCAAGTCGTCGTGGTCGCGTCAACCACTCGACCTCATCGTTGGCAGAGGCGTTCTCGCGGCTGAACGAATGGTCCGCTCCCGCCAGCACCTCGATCCGGAACTCCGCTCCCCCGTCCCGCGCTGCCGCCGCCTCCGCGAATCGGCGAGCGCTCTCAATCGGAGGCAGGTTCTTGTCTTGCTCGGCGAGGACAACCAGCACGGGAAGTGTCGTCCGTTCCAGATCCGGGATTGGGTCGTACCCGAACCACGGAGTTGAACCACCCATGTCCTTGAGTCCCTCGAACATCGGCGAATCGAAACGCGGGACGGCATCGAGCGCTGGGTTGCGACGCGCAAGCTCGGAAACTGGCAGAGACTGCAATTTCACGTCGCCATCGATGACTCCCCGCAACGTCGACAACTCCTCGTTCCAGCCATCTTGCCATTCGCCGCGCGCCAGGAACCCGAACACGAGTTCCCAGGTCCGGTGCACCGCCCGCAGGCTGGCCGGCCCGATTCCCTGCCCTTCGAGTTCCGCTGTTCGCCGGTAGGCTTCGGCCTCTGCGGGTGTCACCGCCGAAGCGCCGGTCAGCGCGAGAAACGCGCACTCCGGCAGACTCGGAGCGGCATGCGCCGCCACCCACGCGCCGTTGCTATAACCCCAGAGTCCGACCCGTCTGGAGTCGACCTCCGGTAACCCGGTCGCACAGCGCCAGGCCGCCACCGCGTCCTCAGCGAACGTGAAGATGTCCTGCCGCGGCGACCCTTCCGATTCGCCTTCGCCGCGGCGGTCGAAAACAAACGCCGCCAGTCCCGCGGCCACGAATGCTTCGACGTATGGGCCGAGGTAATCGCGCGTTCCCATCCCCGCGCCGTGCAGCAGGACAACCGCCGGGTGCGGACCGGACGCTTCAGGCGTGAAGAGTTCGCCAGCCAGCCGCATGCCGCCGCTCTCGAACGGTGCCGGCCGCGCACGCATCATCTCAGCGTGTGGCGTCCGAGGCCGTCCCCATCAGCTCGTACCGTGGTGGCTCTTTCCATTCGGCTGTCGGCGGGTTCTCCTGCATCCGGATCTCGTTCCGCCGCTTTTCTGTTTCGTATTTCTTCGCTTGCTTGATTACCAGGTCTCGCGCCCTGGCGTGTTCGACATCTTTCGCTACAGCTGAAGCCGCCTTCGCCCGCCGCGGTTTCCCCGGGTACATCTTGATTCGCCCTTCGTCCGAAAGCTGCTTCAGGTGTGACCGGACGTTGTTGTCCGCCGCCCGTCGAAGCCGCTTATCGATGTCCGGATAGAGCTGCAGCATGATGTCCCAGCTGCTTACTGCTCCGCCGCCTTCAAGCACCTCGAGGATCTGGTTCTCGCGCATATTCCGGTGGTTCACATACATCTGCAGTCGCTCACGCGGGTCATTCACGATCTTCCCGTGCCCGGGGCAGATCACCTTCAGGTTCGGCAGCTCCAGCAGCCGCTCCAGCGACTTCCGGTAGCTCGCCAACTCCCACACCGTCGTTGTCGAGCTCCCCAGCAGCGTGTCTCCCGTGAACAACACGCCTTCGTCCTCGATGTAATAGCAGAGCGAGTCCACGCTGTGCCCCGGCGTCGCAAACACCTGCACCCTGACCCCACCATCGAGGTCAATGACATCGCCGTCCTTCAGCGTGTCCACCTTCGCCGGGATGCGGCCCTTGAGCAGACTTCGCCCATTCGCCGGGATCGAAACGTCCGCGTGCAGGTATTCCTTCGCCCATTTCAGGTTGCCTGAATGGTCCGAATGGTGGTGCGTGATCGTCGCGATCCCGACCTCCGCCCGCTCCACCGCTGCCAGGTAACCCTTCAGGAACCACTGGTACCGGTCGATCGCCTCGCCGGAGTCGATTGTCAGCGATTGCTGGCCCTTCCCCCCGACGAGATACACGCAGGTGTAGTCGGGGTGCATCGGGTTCTCATCGGGCACGAGGGCCGCGCGGACGGACTTGGAAATTTGCATGGCGGGATTGTGGCCGGGCCGGTCTCACTTGTCGAACGATTCTTGCTCGCGTTTTGGGAACTCTACGGACCCCCGGTCTTTGGGTCGGCGCGGGAGTATCCCGTTGGCGAAGAGAGACGCCAGCCATTCTCGTGTCTGCGCCGGGTCCCAGCGGTCTCGGAGGTCCAGGTACGTGGCGATAAGCCCGTCGGATGCTTCCATTAAAAACCGTGGCGGGATATCACCGCGAATACCGTCCGCCTCGGCAAGCGCCAGCCATTGCTTGAACCGACGCCCGCGCATCGGCTCCAACTGTTCGTTGAACTTCTTGTCCGAAGTCTCCGGCCGCGAGAACCGCGCCTGCACTTCCCGTCCCACTCTCCCGTATTTCTCATGGAACTCCAGCCACTCCACTAGCGGCGGCCGCACGTTCTCGCCCCTCTCGAAACGGTCCATCACCCCCTGAAGCTGATGAGCGACGTCCAGGACAACTTCTTTCACCAGGTCGTCTTTGGTTGGAAAGTGCCGATAGAGCGTCCCCATACCGATCCCGGCCCGGTCGCAAATCTCGCGAACGTCGGCATCCGTGCCCTTCTCGATGAAGAGCTCCATCGCGGCATCGAGAATTCGCTGCCGGTTCGCTACTGCGTCACTACGCATGCATGACCTCCAAATCACCCAAAAGGGTGAGTAACCGGAGCATCTGCTCCTCTACGTTAGGAGCGGAGCAGATGCTCCAGTTAATTATCAGGAGCCCACCAATGTCCAGCAAGTCCCCAGGCAGCGGCCCACGGCTTAAACCGTCCGGGTCGTTCCTTTCTCCCGCCCGACTCGCCTTCGCGTCCGCGAGCCACCCGTGGCTCACGGTCGCCGTTTGGCTGTTCGTCGTCGTCTTTGGCGTCTTCGGCGCCACCCAGCTCGATACCATCTCCAGCAAGGAAATCCGCGGTTCTGAGTCCCAGGATAGCAAGCACCTGCTCGAAGATGAGGTCCGTGGTGAGCGCCCCGCCACCGAGACCGTCGTCATCGCCTCGCTCGACGGCACAACCGTCAATGATCCCGTATTCGAAGCACGTGTCGAAGAGGTCGTATCGAGCCTTCGTGCGATGCCCGAAAACGTCGCCTCCGTCACCAGCTATTACGAAACCGGCGAACCATCGCTCGTCTCGGCCGATAGCACCAAGACGATCGTCCCGGTCACGCTCATCGGTTCCCAGGAAGATGCCGCCGACACCGTCGAACCCGTGCTCGATGCACTCGCAGAACTCGATGGCAACGGCTTCATGGTCAAGACCGCCGGCGACGGCTCCATCGATCACGACATCACCCATCAGTTCGAAAAGGACCTCAAGGCAGGCGAACGCATCGGTATTCCCGCGGCCCTCGTCGTCCTCCTGGTCGTCTTCGGCGCCGCCGTCGCGGCCGGAGTTCCGATTCTCCTCGGCTTCCTCGGCATTGTTGTCGCCGTCGGAATCACCGGGTTGCTCAGCAAAACCCTCGGCGTCGATAACGTCGTCATCAACATGATCACGATGATCGGCCTCGCCGTCGGCATCGATTACACGCTCTTCATCATCGAACGCACCCGGGAAGAACGCCGCCGCGGCCTCGACAAGATCGAATCCATCGTCGCCGCAGGCAACACCGCCAGCCGCGCCGTCGTGTTCTCCGGTCTTACCGTCATCGTCGCCCTCGCCGGTCTCTACGTGGTCCCGGCCAACATCTTCCAGGCCATCTCCATCGGCGCCAGCCTCGTCGTCGTCGCCGCCATGGCCATCGCCCTCACCCTCCTCCCGGCCGTCCTCAGCCTCATGGGCAACTGGATCGACCGCCTCAGCCTCCCGGGTCGCAAGCACAAGCCGACTGATACCCCGAAGGAGGGCTTCTTCGACAAGACCACCCGCGTCGTCATGAAGCACCCGGTCATCTCGGTCGTGAGCACCTCGGCCCTCCTCATCGGCGCCGCCATTCCCGTGGTCGCCATCAACATGGGCTCGCCTGGCATCAGCCAGTACCCCGACCACCTCAACTCCGTCCAGGCCTTCCAGGTCCTCGATGAAGACTTCTCGGCCGGCCGCCTCAAGCCCGTGGAACTCGCCATCAAGGGCGATGTGAACTCGCCCGAGGTTGCCGCCGCCGTCGATACCCTCACCGAAGATCTGAACCAGGACGGCCGCTTCGCTACCGTCTCCGAACTCCAGGCCAACGAAGCCGGCACCGCTGGTCTCGTCACTATACTCCTCGCCGGCGACGCTACCGCCCCGGAGGCGCTCGACGCCATCCGCGACATGCGCAGCGACTACATCCCCGATGCCTTCGACGGCGTCGATGTCGACACCTACGTCGGTGGCACCTCCGCCGAAACCGTCGACTACATCGACACCATGAAGACGTACCTGCCGATTGTCATCGGCTTCGTCCTCACCCTGAGCTTCGTCCTCCTGCTCATGGTCTTCCGCTCAATCGTCATCCCGCTCAAGGCAATCGTCATGAACCTGCTCAGCGTGGGTGCCGCCTACGGCCTGCTCGTCCTGGTCTTCCAGGAAGGTTTCGGCGCCGACCTCCTCGGCTTCCAGCAGACCGAAAGCATCGCCGCCTTCCTCCCCGTCTTCCTCTTCGCCATCCTCTTCGGCCTCTCGATGGACTACCACGTCTTCCTCTTGAGCCGCATCCAGGAGCGCTTCCAGGAGACGCGTGACAACGCTGGGTCGGTCGCCTTCGGTCTCCGCTCCACCGCCCACATCATCACCGGCGCCGCCGCCATCATGATGGTCGTCTTCTCCGGCTTCGCCATGGGCTCCATGGTCGAGCTCCAGCAGATGGGCTTCGGACTTGCCGTCGCTGTCTTCCTCGATGCAACGGTCGTCCGTTCCATCCTGGTCCCCGCCAGCATGGAGCTCCTCGGCGAACGCAACTGGTACTTCCCGTCCTGGCTGAACTGGCTCCCGCGCATCCAGGTCGAAGGTTCCACCAGCCACCAACCTGTCGGCGAGGCTTCCCACGGACCAGTCCTCGAACGAGAACTGGCCGCCTAACCGGTTCAAACGATTTCTCCCGGCCGGCGAGGGGTGCGTTCTTTCCTCTCCTCCCCTCGCTGGCCCCATCCACACTCCAACCAGGGAACTCCCATGAACACCTCCGCTCGAATCTCCTTCCTCCTCTCCAACGCACCCGCCCCCGAAAAAGTCCTCATCGTCCACTCCAACGACGAAGTCTCCCGCGGGCTCACCATCCTCCTCCGCAACGAAGCCACTCTTCGCGTCGTCGCATCCGCTTCCAACCTTCAGCACGGGACCCACTGGGCCCGGATCGCCCAGCCCGATGTCATCGTCCTCGATTCCTGCATCCCCGGCGTCAGCCCCTCCTGGGCGATCGACCTCCTCCGGGAGGCCGCTCCCGCCGCCCGCTTCGTCGTCTTCGGCGAACGATGCCAGGCGCGAAAGGCAACCTTCGGTACCGCCCCGGCTGATGTCGATGTCGTCGGCGCTCATGATTCAGTCCGCAAGTTCCTGGCCTGCCTGAAACGCCGGCCGTTTCGGCCCGCCATGGCCGATGCCCTCTTCCCGAGGGCCGCCGCCTAGCCGTTCCTGTCCATCGCTCGAAAGGAGGTCAGCATCACGCGAAGTCGCCTCCTTGAATGGCTCCTCCGGGGATCGCGACCAACCCGCGTGAACCCAAAGTGGCCCGGGAGAATTCTCCCGGGCCACTTTGCTTGTGCGAAGCGAGCGCTCTCTAATCAGGTCGTTTCGCCGGCCGGAGTGCAAGCGCTCCGAGCCCGCAGATGGCGAACATCGTCGCCGCGAAGAAGTACGCGTGGTGGAAGCTGTCCATCGCGGCCTCCTTCGTCGCCGGCGTCCCGAGGATCGCAATCAGCGCCGCCACCCCGATCATCCCGCCCGTGTTGCGCGCCGTCTGGCTGATCGCGCTCCCGACCGCGAACCGCTGCGGCGGCAGGCTCGCCACCGCCGCGCCACTTAAGTGCGCGAAGCTCAAGCCGATGCCGGTCCCGAGGATCACCGTCGCTGGCAGCCACTCCGTCAGGTAGTTCGGCGTTTCATCGACAAAGACGGCCAGCCACAGCATCGATGCCACCATCAGGACCGCGCCCGGGAAGATCACCCGCCGGTACCCGTGCGTCGCCGCATACCGGCCCGATGGTGCGGCGAGGATGGCCGCCAGGATTGGCGCCGGGGTGATCGCCAGGCCCGCGCGCAACGTCGAGTAATCCCACACGCTCGTCAGGAACAGGATGTTCCCGAGGAGTATCGAGAAGAACCCGGTCGCATATGCCAGCATCGAGATGTTCGCGATCGAGAACGACGGCACCCGGAACAGGCTCAGGTCCACCACCGGTGCCGCATGACGCCGTTCCTGCCACAGGAAGAGCCCCGTGGCCACCACCGCAGCCGCGAACGAACCCATGATTCGCGCGCTGTCCCAGCCCCACTCCCGGCCCTGCACAATGCCCAGCGCAATCGCGCCCATCGCCGCCGTGATCAAGACCACGCCGGGGATGTCGAATCGCCCGTCCGCCTCGGGATTCTTCGATTCAGTAAGCACCGCCCGCCCAAGGGCCAGCGCCCCGAGCCCCACCGGTACGTTGAGCAAGAACGCCCACCGCCAGCCGGGACCATCAACGATCAGCGCGCCCAGCGATGGGCCCGTCGCCGCCGCCAATGCGGAGACAGCCCCCCACAGCCCAACAGCCGTAGCCCGCTCGCTCGCCGGCCAGCCCGCCAGCAACAGCCCCAGCGAGGACGGGATCATCAGCGCTGCGCCGGCTCCTTGCACCACGCGCGCACCGATCAACGCTTGCTCGGAAGGTGCGAAACCGCATCCCGCCGATGCCGCCGTGAACACTGCAAGCCCGGCGAAGAACACCCGCCGCCGCCCGACCCGGTCAGCCATCCGGCCCGCAACGATGAGAAGCGCCGCGAATGCGATGGTATAGCCGTTCAGCACCCACGAGAGGCTCGCCTGGCTCGCATCGGGGAACGTCCGGCCAATCGCCGGAAACGCCACGTTTGCGATTGTTGCGTCCAGGGAACCCATGAAGATTCCGAGAGATGTGGCCAGGAGAACCAGCCACTTGGTATCGATACGCCATCTGGCGTCTGCCTGTGTCGGGAGAGGTAGTGCGGTTGGTGCGACCCGTAGTTGTTCCATGCAACCAACTTGTCTGAGTCAGTAGCACTTTGCAACGGACTTAGGGCGGAGCCTCTGTGTGCTCCATCACACTCTGGGGTCTTGCTGTCGCCCGCGTGGCGTCCGTGCCGATTTTTCGCTCAGCGCATGCCAATCCACCGGCTCCATGGAAGCCGGAAGAGGACTATCAGCAGCAACAGGCTGGCGAGTTGCATCGAGAAAAACTTCCAGTCGGTGTACGTACCCGAGAGCATCGCTCGCACGCTTTCAGCCGCTTCGATGCCGATCCATACCCAGATGGTGTCGGACAGCATCCGGGCAACGGCGTAGCAGGTCGCTACACCTCGCAGTCTCGAGCCGCCAGCTCCAAGCGCAATGAAGGGCAGATTGCTTGGGAACGGACCCAGGAAGTAGCCGACCGTTACCGCCCACTTGTGCCGGCGCGGCCGTCCGAACCATTCCCCCAGCGACCGAATGTCGTGCCTGGTCGATTCAGGCATCCTCGTCACGAAGACATCCGATACGCGGCCGAGCACCAGCCGGCCGAGGCCGCCGGCCCAGGCGGCGCCAATGGTAAGCGGAAGGAGTGGAACGCCGAATTGTTGTTTTAGCGCGATTAGGACGAGCCACATAGGTGGCATGAATGCCGGCGCAACACTCACCACGAATACAATGAGCCAGGCGAGCGACAACCATGCCAGCGTCATGTCCGCTCATCCCCCGCAGAGGGTTTAGTCGACCGCCGGACCGGGCCAGATTGGCGCAGGGCGCCGCTTCGTATGTTCGTGGATGTCCTCCGCACTCTTCAGCTTGCCGTGGCCGGCGAGCCTTCTGCACGTACCAACGGTCAGTTTGTTCAGGCCCTTCGGCGATCCGCGCAGGATGTTGGAGGCACTGAGGGACTGTCTCTGGGATCCGGCTAGAGCCCTGCCGCCTGGCCTTTTTCAGCTCCGGCTCGGGCCTGACCGAAGTTCTAAGCCGTCGCCGGGGAGAAACTCCTCTGGGCGGGTTCGCTCTCCGCCTCGGCTGGCATGGAATTTAGCAGCTCTCCAAGTTCAGGCTGCTGCAAAGTTTCGACCTCAAGCAGTTTCGTCGCGAGCCGATCAAGTAGCGGCCGGTGCTCGGTCAGCATGCCGAACGCCCGCTCACGCGCCTGAACCACAAGCCGGCGGACTTCAGCATCAACCTGCCTGGCGGTGTCTTCGCTGAAGCTGCGCGGCTGTTCCTCGCGATACCAGCCCGCCGCATCCTCGCCGCGGCCGAGGAACAGCGGTCCGATGGCGTCACTCATCCCCCACCGCATCACCATCGCCCGGGCCAGGCGAGTCGCCTGTTCCAGGTCATTCGCGGGACCCGTCGAGGCTGAGCCGAACACGAGCTCTTCGGCCGCGTGCCCGGCAAGCTCGGCGGTCAGTTCGTCGGTATAGGCCTCCGGGGTTTTGAAGTGATCCTCGGCTTCCGGCAGGAATCGCGTGTATCCCGCAGCAGTCCCCCGAGGAATGATGGTGACCTTTTGTGGCCGGTCGTGATGTTCGAGCAGGTGCGCAACAACGGCGTGGGCTGATTCGTGGACGGCCACGATGCGCCGCTCATGCTCTGAGAGGAGACGGCTCTTACGTTCCGGCCCTGCCAGAACTCGGTCCGCGGCCTCGGCAAAGTCAGCCGCGTCAATCGCATGACTGTCGCGGCGCGCGTCAAGGATCGCGGCTTCGTTGACCAGGTTTGCGAGGTCTGCCCCGGTGAATCCCGGCGTCGTCTTGGCCAGGATCTCTGCCGAAACATCTTCGGCGATGGGCTTCCCGCGCAGATGAACCTTGAGGATCGCCTCGCGGCCCCGCAGGTCAGGAGGATCGAGGACCACTTTGCGGTCGAATCGTCCTGGCCGCACGAGTGCCGGGTCCAGAATGTCCGGTCGGTTCGTCGCCGCCAGCACCACCACATTCGTGCCTGGCTCGAAGCCATCCATTTCGACCAGGATCTGGTTCAGGGTCTGCTCGCGCTCGTCGTGCGCCCCACCAACGGAAAGACCCCGCTGGCGTCCCACCGCGTCGATCTCGTCGAGGAACACGATGCATGGCGCGTTCTTTTTCGCCTCCGCGAACAGGTCGCGGACCCGGCTCGCGCCCACACCAACGAACATCTCGACGAACTCCGATGCTGAGATGCTGAAAAACGGCACCTCAGCTTCTCCCGCCACCGCCCGCGCAAGCAGCGTCTTTCCGGTGCCAGGCGGCCCGAGAAGTAGGATTCCCCGCGGGATCCTTGCGCCCAGGGCTGCGAACTTCTGGGGAACCTTAAGGAACTCCACAACCTCCGCGAGTTCCTGCTTCGCCTCGTCTACCCCGGCGACATCATCGAAGCGAACCCCTGTCGCGAGAGGGGCAATTAACCGAGCCCCGCTCTTGCCGAACTTCATTGCCTCGCCAGGCGCCGCCGCGCTGCGCTTCAGGATCAGGTACAGGAACCCGAACACGAGCAAGAACGGCAGGATGTTGAGCAGGACGCCCAGCCATGTGGCCAACTCCGATGACTCTTGGCTGTTCTCGAACACCAGGTCCAGCGCGGGGGTCGTTCCCTCCGACCGGGAAAGCGCCACGCCCTCCGCCTGGAGAAGCGCGACTAAGTCGACTGACTCAGGGAGCCGGGAAGTTCGCGTGATAACCGCCCCATCCGTGCCCGGGTATTCGACCGTCAGGTCCTCGCCAGAAACCAATATTCGGGAGATCTTGTCCTCGCGCGCATCGGACAGCACCTGTCCGATCCCGATTTCGGAACTCGAATCCTCGCCGGCAGGTTCCATCCAGAGGTAAATCGTCAGTATCGCAA
Organism: Dehalococcoidia bacterium; assembly: GCA_050247055.1. Classification (GTDB taxonomy): domain Bacteria; phylum Chloroflexota; class Dehalococcoidia; order Tepidiformales; family Tepidiformaceae; genus Amarobacter. The sequence goes on along the minus strand of JBFWUX010000006.1, from coordinate 158,438 downwards.
CGATGACGAAGGCGACGACGAAAATCGAATTCGTGACCGACCAGCCGGAGCCGGTGTCCTGCTTCTGCGGCATTGCATTTTGCGGCACGTCCTCAGGCTGAACGAAATTGTCCCGCCAGAGAACGGCCGAACGGCCCCACATTCTTGCCCTGTTCCGGCGCGGGCCACCTCCACCAAAGCGGGCGACTCAGCTCGTTGGTACGTTCGAACGGATCGGTTCAGGAAGGCCGGAACCGGGCGGGGTCACCAGCATCAAGCCTGTGGCTGCCGCTCCTGCGTACGGTGCGAAAAATACGTCCTGGCGCCTCGTCCGGGTCGCTCGCCTTTAATAGTCGCGGTCGCGTCGCGATGAGCGCAGGTGCGCTCGCCTTCGCGGTCCCTTCTCGGCCTGATGCTGCTGCCTGGCGTCTCCACTGAGCGTCTGGCTCCCGGCCATGTCTGCTCTCAGTCAGGCAATGGCGCCCCCGGCAGGATTCGAACCTGCGGCCAGACGCTTAGAAGGCGCCTGCTCTGTCCCCTGAGCTACGAGGGCGTAACCCCATTGTATCGGCATCACTGTTCTGCACTGCCCTTCTCCCTTCTCCCTTCTCCCTTCTCCCTTCTCCCATTCCAGTACCAAAGCTACGCTTGTCCCAATGACAGCCCAGCTCATCGATGGAACTCAGATCGCCGCCGATATCCGTGCCGAAGTCGCCGGGCGCACCGCCGCCCTCGTTGCCCGTGGTGTCACGCCCGGCCTCGCGGTCATACTTGTCGGGGAGGATCCGGGTTCAGTGAGCTACGTCGCGGGCAAGGCGAAAGCCTGCGCAGAAGTCGGCATCTTCTCCGAAACCTTCCGCCTTCCGGACACGGTCTCCCAGGACGAACTCTTCGGCCTGGTCCGTCAGCTCAACGCCGACCCCCGTTTCCACGTCATCCTCCCGCAACTTCCTGTTCCGCCGCATATCGATGAACTGGCCTACGTCGACTGCATTTCCGCGCCCAAGGATGCCGACGGCCTTCACCCGGTGAACCTCGGACGCCTCCTCCGCGGAGAACTCTCTGGCGCCATCCCCTGCACGCCTCACGGCGTCATGGAACTCCTCGCCCGCACCGGCAACGATCCCGCAGGCAAGCACGTCGTGGTCGTCGGCCGCTCGACCCTCGTCGGGCGCCCCCTGGCGGTCCTGCTTTCGAACAAAGCGAAAGGCGCCAACGCCACCGTCACCATCTGCCACACCGGCACCCCGGATATCGGCCGCCACACCCGCGAAGCCGACATTGTCGTCATCGCTGCCGGCCGCCCCAACACCCTCACCGCCGACATGGTCCGCGAAGGAGCCGTCGTCATCGATGTCGGCACCAACCGCATCGACGACCCTTCCCGTAAGCGCGGCTGGCGCCTCGTCGGCGATTCCGATTTCCCCGCGCTCAAGGAAAAGGCCGCCTGGATCACTCCCGTCCCGGGCGGCGTGGGCCCAATGACCATCGCCATGCTCCTCGTCAACACCGTCCGCGCCGCCGAAGCGGCCGCTGGCTAGCCTGGCTCGAGTATCTCCAGGCCCTCAATGCGCGAAAAGTGACGCACATTCCGCGTCACTATCGGCACTCCCGTTTCCAGCGCCGCCGCCGCAATTAAGAGATCGGGCATTGCCAGAGTCAGCCCAATCCCAGCAAGGCGTGTCCCCTGTTCTGCCCCAATCCAGGCAGTTCGTTGCGTAACCGGTAACACAACGATGCTCTCGAACAATTGATCGAGTCGAGAACGGCCTCGCCCAACTGGATCACCAAAGTAGAGCTCGAACGCGGTCACGGCGCTCACACAGAGTTCCCTGGCGATGAGCGCTCGTCGAACCTTCCCGTTCTCCGGAGCGCGGTTCTTCAGGAAGTCGATCACGCAGTCCGTGTCACTCAGAATCACCGCCAGTGCTTCCGCGATTCTGCGATTCGGGCACGAACCTCCTCGGCGAACTCCTCGCCCCACGATCCTTCGAGTGCCTTCACGGCCTCGATTCTGCGCCTGTCCGCTTCGGGCGCGCCTTCGGATTGCGCGAAGAGTGCATCGAGTGCCTCATCGATCAGCCCGGAGAAGCCCTTTTCCCCGCGTTCCGCTGCCATCTTCTTCAGCTTGATCAGCTTCTCATCGTCAATCTCTACCGTAGTCCTCATTCATTCATCATGCATGCATGCATATGCATGTCAAGACTCCCATGCGCCTTGCCCTGCCTCGTGGCACCATCTCCTCATGAACGAACTTCTCTCGCGTGCCCGCGAACTCGCCCAGCGCATCTCTGATATCCAGGTGCGACTTTGACCTCGCTAAAGATGAATTGCGCTTAGCCGAACTCGAAGAACAGTCCGCCGCCCCAGGATTCTGGGACGATGCCGATGCCGCCCGCGACCTCATGCAAGAACTCGCGGCCGTACGCGAGCGCGTCGAGACCTGGCGCACGCTCGAACGCACCGTCGGCGATGTCATAGACCTCCTCGAACTCGCCCAGGCCGAAGAAGACGATTCCGTGAGCGCGTCGGCTGAATCCGAGCTGAATTCGGTCGAAAAGCAACTCGCCAGGCGTGAGTTCCAGTTGCAGCTTTCCGGGCCCTACGATTCGCGCACGGCCATCCTCGCGGTTCATGCCGGCGCCGGCGGCACCGATTCGCAGGACTGGGCCGATATGCTCCTGCGCATGTACCTGCGCTGGGCAGAGCGTCGCGGCTATGCGACCGAGATACTCGACCTCACCGAGGGCGAAGAAGCCGGCATAAAGAGCGCCACTATCGAAATCAAGGGCAAGTACGCCTTCGGCTACCTCCAGAGCGAACGCGGCGTGCATCGCCTCGTCCGGCTCTCGCCGTTTAACTCGGCCAGCGCCCGCCAGACCAGCTTCGCCAAAGTCGAAGTCATGCCCGAGGTCGAAGAGGTCGGCGAGATCCAGATCCCCGATGACGACATCCGCGTCGATGTCTATCGTTCCAGCGGCGCCGGCGGCCAGAACGTCCAGAAGAACTCCACCGCCGTCCGTCTCACCCACATCCCCACTGGCATCGTCGTTACGTGCCAGAACGAACGCTCTCAGGGCCGGAACAAGGAGAGCGCCATGAAGGTGCTCGAAGCCCGCCTCCTCGAAATCGAGCTGAACCGCCTGGAAGAGGAAAAGGCGCGGTTAAAGGGCCAGCATGTCGATGTCAGCTTCGGTTCCCAGATACGAAACTACGTCCTCCATCCCTATAAGATGGTCAAGGACGTCCGCACCGACTACGAGACCAGCGACACGACCGCGGTCCTCGATGGCGAAATCGATGACTTCATCGAGGCGTACCTCAAGTCCCGCGTTGGCGAGGAGTCGTAATGCCAAGGGTTGCCCTCACCCTCTTCGGCGTGCTCTTGGCAGGCCTCATTTCAGTCTCTGTCTACTCGCCCGCTTCGGCCGATACCGTCATCGAGTCCCAGACAGTCGTCAACGGCTATCCCTCCACGATCACGTTCAAAATCACCGCGAAGTCCGATCAGCAGATCACCGACCTTTCGCTGCGCTACGCCATCACCGGCTCCGGTTCGAGCGCCCTTTCCAAGCCCAAAGACTTCCAGGCCGCCACGAATCTCAGCGCCGAAGTCGTCCTCCAGGTGAACTCCAGTTCCGTCTACATCCCGGTCGGTTCCAACTTCACCTATCACTGGGAAGTCACCACCGCCGATGGCAATACTGTCTCCGGCGAAGAGCAGACATTCTTCTACCTCCCCACGGGCCAGGACTGGAAGAACGTCTCCAACGACTTCATGACCGTCTATTACCACGGAGACCGCGAGTCGATTGCGAACGCGTACCTCCAGGCCGGCCAGGAGACCTACGACAAGATCGGCAAGCAGTTGTATGGCGTCACCCTCAAGGTCACGCCCGTCAAGGTCATCATGTTCGCCGATGAAAAGGAGAGCGATCAGGCTCGCCCGGGCAACGGTGGCGCCTTCGATGCCGCCGTAACCACCTGTGGCACCAAGGTGACCGTCGATATCATCTTGCTCATCCCCATCGCCTGTGGCTCAGCCGACCGAACCGATACGCTCCGCCACGAATTCGGCCACATCCTGAACGAGATCGCCGGCGAAGGCGCGCTCGGCAAGCTCCCGTCCTGGCTCGATGAAGGCGCCGCCGTCTACGCCCAGTCCAGCCCCGGTGACTACCAGCAGGCTTTCGTCCAGGCCGCCCAGCAGAACCGCCTCATCCCCTTCGATCAGATGTCCGTCGCGCCAACCACCGCCCGCCAGGTCGACGTCTTCTACGGCGAAAGCTGGGCCATGGTCTCCTTCCTCGTCGACAAAGGTGGCCCCTCCACTTTCGCCAGGTTCATGAGCACCATCAAGAGCGGGAAGCGATTCGATCAGGCCCTCACCGAGGTCTATGAATTCGCAGATATTGGCGCCTTCCAGTCCGCCTTCAACCAGGCGGTTGGCGTCACCCAGCAGGCTTCGCCGACGCCCCGTCCATCAGCCACCACCCCCTCCACCCGGGCCGCCACCGCGACAGCAACCCCCCGGGGTCTTTCCGCCGCCGCCACTTCCAACAAAGACGACAATAGCATCGGGACGGGAACCATCGTCATCGGGGGCATTGCCGTCCTCTTCGTGCTCGCCGCTCTCCTCGCCTTCCTCGTCTCAATGATGATGGCCAACAATCGCCGCGCCGCCGTCGCAAATCAACCCACACCCCCGCCGCCACCAGATGAATGGCGCCCACCCTCAGGCCCTGCCAACGATTAAGCCGTTCCCCTTCTCCCAGGCTTGGGCGAAGGGGTTAGCGGATGAGGGCCCCTAATCTCGCAACCCGCTCCGCAACATCCAGAACCGCTGCAGTGCCGTGAAATTCGCCAGGATCGCCAGCGCCGCGACCACCACCGTCAGCCCATTGAACAGCAAACCAAGCGTCAGCAAGGCTACCCGTTCCTGCCGCCGGAACAGCCCCTCGCGCATGGAAAGCCCGACAACCTCCGCCCGCGCCCGCATGTAGCTCACCGCGATGCTCCCGAAGATCGCCCCGTACGCGAACCCAACCTGGATGTTCTCCCCACGGTCGGCGAAGTACCACGCGCACGCGGCCAGCACGATTGCCTCGCTCGCCCGGTCGAGGATTGCGTCGAACACCGCCCCAAACGGGCTCGCCAGTCCCGTCGCTCGGGCTACAGCGCCGTCCACCAGGTCCAGCGCAGAGAAGATCACGTAGACGATTCCCGCCGCGAGCAACTTCTCTTGCGTGATCAGCCATGCCGCCAGCAAGTTTCCGGCGAACCCGAACAGCGAAATGGCGTTCGGCGTTATGCCCACCGCGCCGACACTTCGGCCGATGCTGTCCTGGATTCCCTTCGGCAGCCGCGTAGGCAGAATCGTTGGCGGCATCTCAGTTGCCCTCACTCGCGCCGATAAGCACCCGCGCCGCCCTCGTCTCTGCCACCTGACGGTGCTCGTACAGGATGCGTTCGTAGTACGACATTACCCGGTGCGCCACGTTGTCCCAGCTGTAATGCCTCGCGAGTTCCTGTCCCCGCTCGCTAAACCGCGCCCGCAACTTCGGATCTTTCAACAACCGGACGATGGCGGCAGCGGCAGCTTCGGCGTCCTTTGGCCGCACCAGCAAACCCTCAACCTCATCGGTCATCACCCCCGCGAATCCCTCAATGTTGCTCGCAACCACCGCCCGCCCGGACGCCAGCGCTTCCAGCAGCACGTACCCCTGGCTCTCGTTTCCCGTGTTGGGGCAGCAGAATACCGTCGCACTGCGGTAGTACCGTGGCAGGTCCGCATAAGGCACGTCCGGGCGGAACACCACATCGGGGAATGTCGCCATTATTCGCTCGTAGCGGCTGAAATCCCCCGCCCCGACGACGATGAGACGGGTATCGCTCACCTGGCTGCGAATCCGCATGTAGGCCCGCAGCAGGTATTTCAGGCCCTTGCGCTTCTCCGGCCGTCCGACGAACAGGATGTTCTTCTTGCCATCGTTGAACTCCTCGATCGGTGGGACTGGGCGCGCGAAATGCTCGTAGTCGATGCCGTTCGGAATGATGTTGAAGTACCCCGTGAAGTAGCGGCTAACGAGCCCAACAGCGGCAGGAGAGACCGCGATCTTCCCCTCCAGCTTGCGAAACCAGCGCCGGGTTAGCCGGGTCGTGTACCCGTAGAAGCGGTTCCCGTGGTCTTTCGCGGCATGAAAGGTCCCGACCGTCGCCGAATTCGAATAACGCAGGAAGTGGTACGGCAGCAAAGGCATCAGCGGCTCGTGCAGGTGCACCACATCGAACCGGCCCTCCGCCAGCACCTTCCGCACTTCCGGCGACTTCCACGAAAACGTGATCCTCGCCACTGACCCGCTCACGCGCATCGAACGCGGTTTGCCCATCACTGTCACTTCTTGCGAAGCCACCGCCCCGTCCGATGCCGGCGCGAATATCGTCACCTCGTGGCCCCAGTCACGGAAGTACTTCGCGAGGTGGGTGATGTGATTGTTCACGCCTCCCGCAACACACCAGTCATAGGGCGAAACGAGCGCAATCTTCATGCACGCCGCCCGAGAAGCTTCCGCGGTGTCGCGCTGTATCCCCACGCCAGCCCGGCCGCCAGCTGTCCGTAGCCAATCTGTCGCATCGCCGGGTAGGCCGTCGTCCTCGCTAATGTGCCTCCCAGGCGAATCGCGTCGAACAGGTCCGCCGCCGTCGAACCGATGAACTCGGTCCAGCCGGTGCCAACGTGCGGGAGGTGGTGCGCATCGGACCCACCCGTCTCCGGCAGGTTCCATTGGGAAGCATTCAGCTCACGAGCCCGGTTCGCGGTTCTCAACCCTGCCGGGCTGGGGTTCCCGAGTTCGATCGCATCGAATCTCCCTCCGCCTTCCACGGCAAGCCGGTTCAGCGTCCGCGCGCTGATCGACCTGGTCATCCAGGAGAGCGGGTGGGCGGCGATAGCCAGGCCCCCTTGCGAATGGATCATCTCGAGTGTCGATTCTACCCGCCTGAAGCTCGGCGGCGTTTGTTCGATGAACAGCGCCAACACGTGTCCCTGGAGGGTCGTTACCTCCGCCCCGGCGATGACCTCGAAACGGTACCCGCGCTTCACGGCAAGGTCGCGCGCCAGCAAACCGCCGCCTGCGTCCTCGTGGTCAGTTATCGCCACTACGTCGAGGTCCGTCCGGTGTTCGATGTACTCCAGCACCTCCGACACAGTCGCCATACCATCGCTCACGCGCGTGTGAATGTGGAGGTCTGCCTTACCCACAGGCGTGCACCGCCCAGAAGTCTTCGGTCGGCACCCACTGGCTGGGATCTCGCCGCAGGTGCGGCTCCAGCACCGCCACGAAACGTCCAATCGCTTTCGCGATGTCTCCGGGTTCGTCATCGGTGCGCTCAACCCGAAAAGGCTCTTCCACATCCACCCGAAATTGGTCCTTCTTTACCCGCGAAGAAAAGATCGGGAACACCAGTGCGTCCGTCCGGCGGGCGAGCTCCCAGGGCCCAGTCGGCAATCGAACTCTGCGCCCCAGTAAGTCGGTGCAGAGGCCATTGCCCTGGATATCCCGATCCGCCATAAACCCCACGAGTCCTCCGCGCTTCAACGTTGCCACGCAGGCCCGAACCCCGGCCAGGTCTGTCTGATAAAACGTACCCCCTGCGCTCGAACGAAGTCTTAACAGGAACTGCGACCACTCAGGTGGCTGCTGCGCCTCCACCAGTGCCACGAACGGTCGCCCGCGGTAGGTCAACGCCTGGATTGCCAGTTCGGCGTTGCCTGAATGCGCACTCACCACAATCACCGGTCCTTCTGCACGCAATCCCTCCAGCCGCTCTCCATGAACCACCTGCAAATGATCGGCCTCGAATGACTCCATTCGGCGGTTCGGCACCGTACACATATCGACATAATACTGCGCAACCCGCTGCATCGCCTTTCGTCCCGCCCGTTTCGCTGCAATGCGGTCGCCGTTGAACAGCGGGAGCATGTTGCGGGTGGCGTTACGCCCCACGCCAGGTTGCGCGTAGAACCACGCCCAGCCCACCCCGTACGCGATCGGATAGAACGGCGCCGGCCATCTCGCCACCACTGGCTGAATCGCGCGAAGAATTACCAGCCGGGGGCTCATGCTCGCCCACCGGGATTCGCTCCGTTCCACATCGGCCGAAACATGTACCACTGGTCCGGCCGCTCCCGGATGAACTGCTCGTGCGCTTTCACGATCTCCTGGGTCAGCCGCTGAATGTCCGCATCCATGTCTCCCGTCGGAGTCGAGTCGATGGTGAAATCGCACTTCGTCACCACCATCGCCTCTCGTGGGCTCTTCCTTCGGAATGCGGTCGGCACCACCGCCGCACCGGTGCGTAGAGCCAGCCTCGCTGGGCCCGCCGGAACCTCTACCTTCTCGCCGAAGAACTCGACCTCCACACCTTCCCCCGGGACAGAACGATCGATGAGCAATGCCAGCAACTCGTTGTTCTTCAGCACTCGGAAGAGTGAGGGGCCGAGCCGTTCCATTTTCACAATCTTCATCCCAAGCCGTTCGCGAGCTCCTGCCACCATCGCGTCCAATCGTCGGTCCGAAAACGTCTCCGCCACCACGGTCAGCGGATAGCCCCGGGCTGCCGTCGCACCCGCGCCCAGGTCCCAGTTCCCGTAGTGCATACACACCACCACCGCACCCTTCCCCTTTGAAAGCGCCTGGTCCAGCATGGCGAACTCTTCATCCCCTTCGACGTCCGCTAACACTTCCGCCGGGGGGAGCGCCGGAAACCGCACGAAATCCGCCAGGTACTTGCAGTAGTTCACCAGCGAACGCCGCGCGACGGCTCGTCGTTTCGCCTTCGAGGCCTCTGGCATCACACGCCCGTAGTTCGCGGACATCGCCCGGCGGGCCCGGGGCCAGCAGTAGAACGCGACGCTCCCGATCACGACCGCGAAGGCGTAGCTAACTCGGATCGGCGTTCGGCTGAGGACCGCCGTAGCTCCCCGCCACCCGTAGTACTGGATGGTCCCACTGATCCGGCGCTTCATGGGCGTATCGTACCGGTGCGAGTTTATCCGGGCCTGTGCCGTACAATTGCCCTCGCATGGAATTGAAAGCCACCCGCTACGCGGTCGAAGAGCGGATCGCCACAATCACCTTGGCCCGCCCCCATCGCCTCAATGCTTGGACGGGCCGCATGCACACCGAATATCGCTGGTGCCTCGAACAGGCAGAAGAAAACAGCGAAGTCCGCGTCATCATCGTTACGGGCGAAGGCCGCGGGTTCTGCGCCGGCGCCGATTCCCAGGCCCTTGAAGGCCACATCGAAAAAGGCGGCTACGATTCCGGCATTCGCGAGGCCGTGGCAAACCCCGGCTATGGCGTCCGCCCAGAATTCGATACCAACTTCGCCTTCCACTTTGGCCTGACGAAGCCCGTCATCGCCGCCATCAACGGTCCCGCCGCAGGTGTCGGCCTCGTCCTCGCCTGCTTCGCGGATATCCGGTTCGCCGCCGCCGGCGCGAAGCTCACGACCGCGCACGGCCGTCTCGGCCTCCCCGCCGAATTCGGCCTCAGCTGGCTCCTGCCCCGCCTCATCGGCCTCTCCCGCGCCCAGGAACTACTGGTTTCGAGCCGCGTCTTCCTCACCGAAGAAGCTGCCGAAATTGGGCTCATCCACCAGGTGCTCCCGCCCGAAGAACTCATTCCCGCCGTCCGAGCCTACGCGGCGAACCTCGCCTCGCGTGTCGCTCCCAGTTCCATGCGCGTCACCCGCCATCAGGTCTACACCGACCTCCACCGCGACATCGGGTCATCCGTCGCCGAAAGCGAACAGCTCCTCAACCAGCTCATGCGCGGCCACGACTACCGCGAAGGCGTCAAAGCCCTCCTCGAAAAGCGCGACCCCGACTTCTGAACGGACTGTCAGGGCGGCGGTCGCCCTGTTCCTGTGGAAACTCCCAACACATAAGTCCACCAACCAACCGAACCTCCCCTTCTCCCGTGACGCAGGAGTCGGGAGAAGGGTCCAGGGGATGAGGGCCAGATTTCTGAGAACGTAGTGTCACTCGCAGAGAGAGCTCCTACCCCACCACCTGCGCCGCCAAACTGCTGATCGCCACACCCCGGCGCCCCTGGTCCAGCGGGTCGATGAAACTGTCCGTGCAGTAGCCCACCGAAATGCCAGTCTCCGGGTCCCCCCAGCCGATCTGACCGCCTGCCCCGCCATGCCCAAACGCCCGTGGCGAAGTGCTTCGCCCGAACCCGCGCTGGAAGGCCAGCCCATCATCCCCGGCCACCACCACCGTTAGCGCCCGGTTGATGGGGTGTCCCAGCAACGGGTCGCGGTGGAAATCCTTCGTCCGCACCTTCGTCGCCCACTCGATCGTCTCTGCCTTCATGATCCGCGTCCCGTCGGCCGTCGTCCCGCCGTTCACCAGCGGCTGGTAGAACATGGCGAGCTGCGCCGCCCCGGCCACGCCACCGCCGCCGGGCACACCAACCGCCCGCACCTCGGGTCGGTTGAAGTTGGTAATGGCATCCGGCGTCACCTCGCCCCAGCCTCCCGGAGGTGGCGTCGGCGGCACAACGTGCCGAACATCCGCAACCCGCTTGTTTTCTTCCGCGGGCAGCCCGATGTAGAAATCCGGAAGCCCCATCGGGTCAAGGATCCGCTCCCGCACATACGCCCGGTAGTCCTTGCCTGTCCGTCGTTCGATGAGTTCAGCGAGGATCCAGTGCGCGCTCGTCGCGTGATATTCAAATTTCGTCCCCGGCTCCCAGTTCAAACGCCACTGCGCGAACCGCGAAAGCCGCCGCTCGCGATTGTCGAAGTCCTGCGCTGCGAACGGCGCCATCGGGAATCCGCCGATGTGCAACATCACCTGCTCCACCGTGATGTTCTCTTTTCCATTCGTCGCGAACTCAGGAATGATGTCTCCGACTTTCTCCTCGATCTTCAACAGCCCGTCTTCGCACACCGTCCACGTCGCCGCTCCCACAATCGCCTTCGTGCAGCTGAAAATGGTGAACAGCGTCTCGTTCGTCGCCGGCACCTCCGCCTCCGCCCCCTCATGCCGCACCGTCCCGAACGTCCGCACCCCGGCCAGCTTCCCATGTCGAGCAACCGCCACCTGCGCGCTCTTCAAAATCCCGTCATCGACATCGCGTTTTGCCCGCGCAAACAGCGCCTCCAGGCGTTCGCTATCCACCCCAATGTCTTCAGGTCGGGCGGCAACAAGTTCGGCAGCAGGCATAGTCAGGAAATCCTCCTCAATATGCCGCGGAACATACGCCGATCATCACGGAACCGCAGTCTCCGTCTCCTCGACCCGATGAACTCCCCTCTCCCGCGAAGTCGGGAGAGGGGCCGGGGGTGAGGGCCGATTCCGCGCACGGGCCTTCGAGTCCCAACGAGTTCGCTCACTCTCCTTCTTCCGTCGCGGAGAAGCAGAATCCCTACCCGCCGGATGAGGGCTACGCGCTCGCCCGGTCTCCCGGATATTGCGTCGCCGTCCGACCGAGCGATGGATCATCATCTGCCCGGTGCGCCAGGTATACCTGGTATGCCTCGAAATGCGTCTTCAGTTCGCCAATCAACTCCCGCAACCGCGGCGAACCTTCGACCATGCCCGAGGGGAATTGCAGATGCAGGATCACCGTGTCCCACTGCCGTTCGACTGAAACCACGCGAGCCGGCAATTCGAACTGCGCCGAACGGAACGTAACGTCCAGCAGCGCCGTGTCGCCCTTCGGGTCTTCCCAGAATCCCCACACGAGCGCGCCGCCCATGGAGACATCGCACAGCATCGCCGGGCGCACGAATGAGTCGTCATCGATTCGGACGTTGATTGGAAACCACGCGGGATAGCGAGGATGCACTCGCCGGTCACTGCTGCTCATCGCGTCTACCCCTGCACACCTGCCCGTACCTCAACGTCCACCGTGATTATCGAAACGCACGCGAGTTTCTGAAGTTCTCGACATCGCCATGTCGCCGTCGGCCCGCCGGGGCGACGCGAAGCCCTCCGCTCGCGTACGATCGCGGCCTATGCCCACAAAGTTCGCTCACGGCATCGACATCATCGAAATCGACCGCGTCGCCGACGTTATCGCCCGCCACGGCGATCGCTTCTTGAATCGTGTCTACACCCAGGACGAAATCGCCCACTGCCGGGGTCGCATCCCCGAACTCGCCGTCCGCTTCGCCGCCAAGGAGGCGGTGATGAAGGCCCTCGGCACCGGCGTACGCGGCGTTGGCTGGCGTGACATCGAGGTCCTTCCCAACCGCCGCGGCAAGCCGCTCGTCTTTCTCTATGGAAGGGGCGCCGTCCGCGCCGAGGCCATCGAACTCCGCGGGCTCGAGATCTCCATGACCCACTCCGACGGCATCGCCATGGCCTCGGTCGTCGGCGAACGCGCCCTCACCGAACTCGAAGACACGCCCCGCCGCGGCGAAAATGCCCTCGCCCTCATCCGCGAAAAGGGGCTTCGATGAAGTTAGTCACCGCCGCCCAGATGCGTGAGCTCGAAGCTGCCGCTATCGCTGTCGGCAGTTCCGAAGCCCAGCTCATGGAAGAAGCCGGCCTTGCCGTCGCCCAGGAAGCCTGGATGATGCTCGGCACCCTCGAAGGCCGCCGCATCGTCGTACTCGCCGGCCCCGGCAACAATGGCGGCGACGGTCTCGTCGCAGCCCGTCACCTCGCTGAGTGGGGCGCCGACCTCACGGTCTACCTCCCGAAGGGCCACCGCGTCGAAGAACGCCTCGAAGATGTCCGCGCGCGCCAAATCACTGTCGTCGATGGCCGCGAAGACCCGGGCCAGGCCGCCCTCGAGTCCATCCTCGTCGGCTGCGACATGATCATCGATGGCCTCCTCGGTATCGGCCAGGAACGCCCGCTCGAGGACGGCGAACCCATCGCCGACGCGCTTGAAAAAGTTGCCGCCGCCCGCGCGAGCTACCAGCCGCCGAAACTCGTCGCCATCGACCTGCCCACGGGGGTAAACGCCGATTCCGGCGCCGTCGATCCGAAAACGGTCGAGCCCGACATGACCGTGACCTTCGGTCTCCCCAAAGTTGGCATGTACCAGGCGCCAGCCAGCGGCATTCTCGGCAAGGTCCAGGTCATCGATATCGGCATCCCCCGTGCCGCACAGGACCAGGTAAAGCTCGAACTCCTCACCGCCCGCTGGGTTCGCGCAAACCTTCCTGGCCGCCCCGAAGATGCGAACAAGGGCACCTTTGGCAAAGTCCTCGTCGTCGGCGGAAGCCGCCGCTACATCGGCGCGGTGAAGCTCGCCGCCACCGCCGCCTACCGCGCCGGCGCCGGCCTCGTTACCGTAGCCACTACCCAGAACGTCACGAACGTCATCGCCGCGGGAGTCGCCGAAGTCACCTGGCTCCCTCAGCCCGAATCCGAAGACGGCTCCCTCCCCGGCGCCACCGCCGTCGCCCTGCGCAACGAATGGCGCAACTACCGCTCCGCCGTGGTCGGTCCCGGCCTCAGCGACAACTCCGAGACCCGCGCCTTCATCTGGGCCGCCCTGCCAGACCTGGCCGCGCTCGAAAACGGCTGCGTCATCGATGCCGACGCCCTGAACGCACTCGCCACCATGCCCGATGGCCCCGAACGCGTCCCCGCGAACGCCGTTCTCACGCCGCACCCCGGCGAACTCGCCCGCCTGATGAACACGACCGTCGCCGACATCCTCTCGCGCCGCCTCGCCGTCGCAGCGGAAGCCGCCACGAGGTTCGGCTGCACGGTCATCCTCAAGGGCGCTCATTCGGTCATCGCCGCGCCCGATGGACGCACCAGCCTGAGCCCGTTCGCGAACCCGCTACTCGCCACCGCCGGCAGCGGCGATGTCCTCGCGGGCGTCATCGCCGGCTATCTCGCCCAGGGTGCTCCTCCATTCGAAGCCGCCTGCCTCGGTGTCTATCTCCACGCCGCCGTCGGCGAGGTCATGCGCGAGGAATACGGCGCCGCCGGGCTCCTCGCCGGAGAAATTGCCGATCGCCTTCCCGGCGTCGTCAAAGACGTAGTGGCGCCCTGATGTACACTCACCTCCAACAGTGAGCATTCCCGCGTCTCCGGTCCGCCGCATCGTGGTCACCGGGATAGGCATGGTCACCGCCCTCGGACATAACGCAGCGGACAATTGGAAGCACCTCATCGCCGGGAAATCCGGCATTCGCCGGATCTCCCTGTTCGATGCCTCCGGCTATGAATCCCAGGTCGCAGGCGAAGTCCCCGACTTCGATGCCGCCGTCTATATGGATCGCAAGGAAGCCCGTCGCGCCGACCGCACCACTCAGTTCGCGATCGTCGCCGCCGAAGAAGCCCTGAAGCAGGCCAACTACCAGGTCGACCCTTCGAACGGTTCCGATTTCGCTGTCATCGTGGGTACAGCCATCGGTGGCGTCACCACCCTCATGGCCGAATACGACACGCTCCTCGCGAAGGGGCCGGGCCGAGTTAGCCCGTTCCTGATGCCGATGATGCTCCCCGACATGACCAGCGGGCAGCTCAGCATTCGCCTTGGTGCGAAGGCCGTGAACTACGCCCTCGTCAGCGCCTGTGCCAGCGGCGCCGATAGCATCGGCGAGGCGGCCAACATCATCCGCCGCGGCGATGCCGAAATCGCCCTCGCCGGAGGCACCGAAGCTGCCGTCACCCCCATTTGCATGGCCGGTTTCTCGGCCGCCAAGGCTCTAACCACCGCCAACGACGATCCCGGGCGCGCCTCGAAGCCCTTCGATCTCAACCGTGACGGCTTTGTCATGGGCGAAGGCGCCGGCGTCCTTGTCCTCGAATCTGAAGAACACGCCATCGCCCGCGGCGCGACGATACTTGGCGAGCTCGCCGGCTACGGTGCCACCAGCGATGCCTTCCATATCACCCAGCCAGACGAAAACGGCGAAGGCGCCGCCCGCGCCATGCGCAAAGCCCTCGCCGAAGCCGGTCTCGCCTCCGACGACATCGACTACGTGAATGCACACGGCACCTCGACCCCCATGAACGACAAGCTCGAAACCGTCGCCCTGAAGAAGGTCTTCGGCGAATACGCATACGAGCTTCCGGTGAGTTCCACCAAGTCCATGACCGGCCACCTCCTCGGCGCCGCCGGCGCCGTCGAAGCTGCCACCTGCATCCTCGCGCTCAAGCACGGCATCATCCCTCCCACCGCCAACTACGAAACGCCCGACCCGGATTGCGACCTCGACTACGTCCCCAACGTCGCCCGCTCCGCTTCCCTCGAAGCAGTCATGACGAACTCGCTCGGCTTCGGTGGCCACAATGCCAGCCTCATCTTCCGCAAATACAGGCCGCGCGCATGACGCAACTGGTGGGAATGCCGAAGCCGCGCTGGCGCCTCCGCGATGCCTACGCCCACCAGAACGGCATCGCCAACTTCCCCCCAATTGTCGCCACTGTCCTCGCCGCCCGCGGCATCACCAACCGCGCCCAGGCGGACCTCTTCTATAAACCCCACCTCGCCCCGGATTACGACCCGCTCGAACTCCCCGGCATGCACGAGGCCATCGCCCGCGTGCGCAA
This sequence comes from Dehalococcoidia bacterium, assembly GCA_050247055.1. Lineage (GTDB taxonomy): Bacteria > Chloroflexota > Dehalococcoidia > Tepidiformales > Tepidiformaceae > Amarobacter. The sequence goes on along the minus strand of JBFWUX010000006.1, from coordinate 142,921 downwards.
GGCCATCGCCGAAAACGAAACCATCGCCCTCTTCGGCGACTTCGATGTCGATGGCGTCACCTCCATCGCCGTCCTCCACGAGGGACTGAAGCCGCTCGGCGCGAATTGCATCAATTACATCCCGGACCGTTTCGCCGAAGGCTACGGCCTCAACTTCGGCGCGGTGAAGAATCTTCGAGACCAGGGCGCCCATCTCCTTATTACTGCCGATTGCGGCATCAGCTCCGTCCCCGAAGTTGCCTACGCCAACGAAATCGGCCTCGAAGTCATCATCCTCGACCACCACACGGTGCCCGATGAACTGCCCGCCGCCCTGGCCGCTGTCAACCCGAAGCGCCTCGATTCGCCCTACCCGTTCGACGAGCTCGCCGCCGTCGGCGTCGCCTACCGCTTCCTCGAAGTCCTCTACGAAGCCATGGGCAGAACCCTCGATACATCGGCCTTCGTTGACCTCGCGGCCCTCGGTACCGTCGTCGACGTCGCGCCCCTCTTCGACGAAAACCGCCGCATCGTCACCGAAGGCATCGCCCAGATGCAAAGGAATCTGCGCCCCGGCTTGAAGGCGCTTGCCAACGTCTCCGGCACCGCTCCGGAGCGCTTCACCGCCGAAACCCTCGGCTTCGCCATCGGCCCCCGCATGAACGCCGCCGGCCGCCTCGCCCACGCAAACATCGCCCTGGATCTCATGCTCGCGAAGGACCCGCTCACCGCCCGCGGCCTCGCCGAGCAACTCGACCACCTCAACCGGCAGCGCCAGGCCCAGACCGAAGAAGCCTTCGCCCTCGCCGAGGAGAAACTCGGCGCCTCCGACGATCCGCTCACCATGGTCTGGGCCGAAGGCCTCAGCCCCGGCATCGTCGGTCTCGTCGCGTCACGCCTTGCCGAACGTCGCAACCGCCCGGCCGTCGTCCTCTCGCGCGGCCCCGAAGAGAGCCGCGCGAGCTGCCGCAGCATCCCTGGCTTCGATATCGTGGCAGCCATCCGCAAGGAGAAAGACCTCCTCGTGCGCCACGGCGGCCACCGCGCTGCCGCCGGCTTCACCGTCCGCAACGAGAACCTCGAACTCCTCCGCGACCGTCTCGTGAATACCGCCGCCGAACAGCTCGGCTGGGAGCCCACCGGCCGCCTCATCGATGTCGATGCCGAAGTCCGCCTCGGCGACCTTAACGGCATCGAAGTGAAGGGCCTCATGCGCTTCGAACCCTGTGGCCAGGGAAACCGCAAGCCGGTCCTCCTCGCCCGCGGCGTTCAGCTCCGCGATGCCAAACCCGTGGGCTCGGACCAGTCCCACCTCCGCCTCACCGTCAAAGATGGCCCCATCACCTGGCGCGGAATCGCCTTCCGCCAGGCCGAAGCCGAACTCGACGGCCAGGTCGATATCGTCTTCTCCCTCCAGCGCGACTTCCGTGGCGATGGCGTCGAACTCGAAGTCCTCGATATCGCCCCCGCCTTCGAATCCCGCCCCCTCGAAACGCACCCCTCCTAGATCCGACCGTAAGGGAGGCACGCCCTCACCCAAACCCGCCGCGCCGCCCTTAGCCACAGAGCTCCTGGATCCGACCGTCAGGGAGGCACGCTCTCACCGGGCGCAACCGTGCCCGCGTTCACCACACACCACCTTGCCCCGTACCGCCCCCGTACCTAAGCTCCGCCCCCAAGATGACTGACCACCCATTCACCGACGCCGACTGGCACGAACTGAAACTCGCCCCGCTCTGGATCCTCGCTGCCGTCGCCGGCGCCGACGGCAAGATCGACGAAAGCGAGCGCGCCTCACACCTCGAGGCCATCTCCACCTACGCCACGAATCAGGACCCGTTGGTCCGCCAGGCCTTCGCCGAACTGGAGAAGGACTTCGAAACCCTCTGGCTCAACTACCTCGGTGATCCCCGCAGCGCCGCGGAAGGGATAACCGCAGTCAGCACTGTGCTGGCGAGGCCCGTAACCACGTCGGACGTGCTTCCCTTTAAACAAGCCCTCCTCGAACTCGGCCACACCGTCGCCGAGGCGTCGGGCACCAGGCTCCCCCTCGCCAGCAAACGCAGCCGCCCCGAACGGAACGCCCTCCACCTGGCAGCTGAAGCACTCGGCCTCCCCCCAACCGCCTAACCCGGAACTGCTCATTGCCCATTGCTCATTGCCCATTGCTCATCGCTCGTTGCTGATCACCCTTTCCTCTTTCCTCTTTCCTCTTTCTACTTACACCCATGGCCGAAATCACCCTCGCCGAATCCGCCTCCCGCGCGATGCAGGAAGCCGAGAACTTCTGCTGGCGCGCCAACGTGGGCATCGTCGCCCCGGAACACCTGCTCGCCGGTTGCCTTAAGGTCCTCAACGCCGCCGGCCACCCTGGCCTCCCGTCCGATGACCAGCTCGAATCCGCCCTCCTTATGGCCCAGGGAATGAGCGAAGACGCGCTCACCCAGAACGTCATGTTCGGTTCGGCTGCGCGCGAGGCCATCAACTTCACCGCCCGCGTAGTCGCCCAGGCCGGAGGCGGCGAAATCGACCCCCTCACCCTCGCCTACGGCGTCATCCAATCGGGCGAACTCAACCCCATGTTCCTCAGCGCCCTCGCCACAACGAAATCCGAACTGCTGAACGCCCTAACCAACACCGACGACCACAGGCGCGACTGACAGGGAGCGCTACGGTCGCGACCTGCCACGCCGTAACTCCCCATGGGTAGCTGCGAGGCACTGCCCTCGCAATCTTTGGCACCACCCCGTCCGTCCCTCGAGCCGTGCGCGGGGAACTTTTTTCACCCTTGCGACGTTTACTCTCTGGCAGGTAACTTCCAACCAGCGTCCCATGCCATAGAAAGCAGCCCCCCCCGAGCGGGGAGGCGAGGAGGAAACAATGGCCATGTCAGGCAACGATTGGATCTCTGTTACAGGCCCGTACGTGGTGTGCGACTTCGGCGATAGCGGCGGACCTTGGTATCTCGGATATAGTGCCTATGGCGTCCATAAATCACATGGGGGCGGTCGTTGTAACTACATGGCTGAGGACTATATGTCGTATCTCGGCGTTTCAGTGAAGACATGGTGAACGCCCCCGCCCTTACGACTCTGTGGCGAACCGTCACGATCGCTGCCGCTGTCTCGCTGCTATCCGTCGCTTGTCAGAAGACCTCGACGGGAGGCGATTTCCTGCCCAGGGGCAAGTACGACGGGTCGGACTTCGACAGCGGGAGGATCGAAGGGGTACTTGTGCGCGATGGCGCATGCTTGTATGTGGCGAACGAGGCCGGTCGGCAATCCTTGCTAGCCTTTCCGCCGTCCTCGATCCATGGCTGGTGGGACGATTCGATTTCGGCACTCGTAGTAGACGGCCACGTGATCCAACTGGGCGAGCCGGTGGCATTTGGCGGTGGACAAGCGAGCTGGCCAGCGTCTCGCGTCTGGAGCCGGGAACCCGACACCTTTTGCGACCAAACCTCGGTCTGGTTCGTCGGAGGCATAGCGCAAACCCCGGCGAAAGTGTCCCCCGTTGCCGAACCAGCCTTGCATCCCTAGGTTCCGTCTCGCGACCCCGCCTCACCCCATCCGTTGACAGCCTTTCGCCAGAGGCAAACAATACCGATCGCATCGCCCCGGCCCGGGGACAGCAACCGTGCGCGGGCCCAGGGGCTGCCAGCCTGAAAGGGGGATCCGCTTGGCCGAAGCCACAGCCGCGGCGCCGGAAGTGCGCCCACTCGTCCCACATCTCACCCTCGGTGAAACTCGCGACAAGGACTACCTCAACGGGTCCATCTGCAAGAACTGCGGGACCAAATACGTTGGCCCCCGCCTCTTCTGCGGGAAGTGCAGCAGTGCCGGCCCCTTCGATACGGTGAAGCTCGCCTCCACCGGCGAACTGCACGTCTTCACCATCATCCACCAGGCAACGCCCTACGTTCAGGCGCCCTACGTGGCCGCCATCGTCGACCTCGATGGCGGCGGAAGCGTCAACACCAACATCGTTGGCATCGAACCGAAGCCCGAAAACCTCAAGTTCGGCATGAAGGTCAAGATGTTCACCGAGAAGGTCTCCGAAGACAAAGAAGGCAACAGCTACGTCGCCTACCGCTTCACCCCCGCCTGATTAATCGGGACTACATCAACACAAAGGCCACAAAGCACTCAAAGGTTTTCAGTTCCAACCCCTTCGTGCACTTCGTGACCTTCGCGTAAGGCCAGCCAGCCACCAGGAGAATCTGATGCAAGAAGTAGCAATCGTCGGCGTATCCATGATCAAGTTCGGGCGCTATCCAGACCGCGATTTCGCCCAGCTCGCAGCCAAGTCCGGCCTCGAAGCCCTCAAAGACGCCGGCATGACCATGAAGAACATCGAGGCGCTCTACAGCGGCAACCTCTATGCCACCTCCGGCTCCGGCCAGCGCATCCTTCAGCAGATGGGCCAGACCGGCATCCCGGTCGTCAACGTCGCGAACGCCTGCGCCACCGGCTCCACGGCCTTCCGCGAAGCCTATTTCGCGGTCGCCAGCGGCGCCTACGACGTGGTCATGGCCGTCGGCTCCGAGCAGATGGGCAAGCAGGGCCTCCTCGGCTCCCGCGGCGACCCTGCCACCAGCCTCGAAGGCCGCGTCGGCTCCTACATGATGCCCGCCGTCTTCGGCATGGCCGGCATGGAACACTCCCGCACCTATGGCACCCAGCAAGAACACTTCGCCATGGCCAGCGTGAAGAACCACTACCACAGCACCGGCAACCCGCTCGCCCAGTACCAGAAGGAATCCCCGCTCGATGAAGTGATGAACGCTCGCGTCATCGCCTACCCGAACACTCTCCTCATGTGCTGCCCCACCGGCGACGGCGCCGCCGCGGCCATCCTCTGCTCGATGGAGAAGGCGAAGCAGTTCACCACCCAGCCGATCAAGGTCTCGGCCAGCGTCCTCACCAGCGATCCCTATACCGATCGCGACCAGACGCTCCCCGATATCAACACGCTCACCCGTAACGCGGCCAAGATCGCCTACGAAACCGCCGGCATCGGCCCGGAAGACCTCGACCAGGTCGAACTCCACGACTGCTTTGCCACCGCCGAACTCCTCCATTACGAGAACCTCGGCCTCTGCGAAGACGGCATGGCCGGCAAGCACATCGCCAGCGGCGCTCCGTGGCTCGGCAACAAGATCCCGACCAAGTACCAGGAAGACATCGCGCCCTTCCAGGACAAGACCTACCAGCCGAAGACCAAGGCAGTCGTCAACGCCAGCGGTGGCCTCCTCTCGAAGGGCCACCCGCTCGGCGCCACCGGCGTCGCCAACATCGCCGAAGTCGTCTTCCACCTTCGCGGCCAGGCGGGCCAGCGCCAGGTTGAAAACTCGAAGATCGGCCTCGCCCACGTCATCGGCCTTTGCTCGGCCTGCACCATCCACATCCTCCAGAAGTAGCTCAAGTCACTTCCAGACCCAAACAGGGCGCCCCAATGGGCGCCCTGTTCCATTTCATCACCGAGTATTAGAGGCGAGACCGGGAGGTCTCGCTTGTCGCGCCCGGGCAAAATGCGCCCACAGGGCCGAAAGATTCGGCGTACGCAAGGCGCCGACGAGAATCACCACGATCTTCACATGCGGGACCGGGAGGTCTCGCCCATCCCGCGCTCCGTCCCCCCGGGGACTTCCACCTAACCGCACACCGTCCGAAGGTGATCACGTGGACGACGATCGCTCCGAACTCGTTCCTGAACAGGTCCTCGACGCCTTCGGCCTCGCCGGCGCCAAACCGACCATGTTCGAACGCGGCCTCGTGAACCGGCACTGGCTCGCTTCCCGTGTCGAAGAATCAATCGTCATCCGCCGCTACCACCCATCGCGCACTGCGGCCGCCATCGGCTGGGAACAACGTCTCGTCCGGCGGGCCGCCTCTCGCAGTTGGCCCGTCGCCGCACCTATCCCTGCGGCAGATGGTTCGCACCTCGTCTCCCACGAGGGCCGATTTTGGGCCGCCGCACCTTTCCTTCCCGGCGAACCGCGCAACCTGGAGTCCGGCACGCCGGCCCAGTACAACATTGTCGGCAGGCTCCTCGGCCGCCTCCACCGCGACCTCGCCAGCTTCGCCTCCGAAGGCCAGCGCCCCGACTTTGGCAAGGTTTGGGAACTCGATGCCTGGGTCGCTCCCGCCGGCTTCGGATCGTTCAACCAGCTCCTCCGCGACTTCGAGCTTGAGTACCCGGACCTCGCCCAGCTGGTCCGGCGCCAGCGCTATCGTAGCCTCCGTGAACTCTCCCGCCTGAAATACCCCGATCTCCCCGAACTGCCCATCCACGGAGACTTCCAACGGTTCAACCTGCTCTGGCAGGATGGCCAGCTCACAGGGCTCCTGGACTTCGACCAGAGCCGCTGCGACGCACTCGTCGCCGACCTCGCCCCGCTCCTCATGCCGCACATGCCGCTCGAACTCCCTTTCGCCCGTGCGCTCCTCGAAGGCTACCAGTCGGTTCGTGCGCTTTCCGATACCGAGTGGGACCTGCTTCCGGCACTCGTCCGCGCCTCACTGCTGTGGTGGGTCGCCTACGTGCTCGCCGACTGGCGCAAGACGAAAGTCGAGCCCGGCGCAATCCTCCGCACGATGACCGTCCGTTTCCCCGCTTTCGATGCCCGCGAAGCCGAGTTCCGCACCCTTCGCGGTACTGCCAGGGTTTAACTCGCCGTCTGCGGCTCCAGTTCCAGTTCGAACTCCCGGTGGCGCCTCCCGATACGTCCTCGAATGGCCAGCGCCAGCAGGGTCGCACTCGCGCCCATGCTCAACCCGAGCGGTGCGACTACTCCGTAGAACGCGAACAGTCCGCCGAAGACGAGCGCAAGCGTCACGAGGAACAGGTACAGCCGCCCCAGCACCGCCCACTTGAACAGCGCGTAGCCCAGGACAAACAGCATCGGCCCACCGACGATTGCCAGCGCACCCTCCACGTGCGTCTGTCCACCCGGGTGCATCAGTACCACCTCGTCTCCCACAGCGGAAAGGATGATCCCGGCAACCATGGGCAGATGAAGGTACGTATACGCCAGCCGGGCCAGGTGGCCCGGGACCTCCGCGTGCGCGATCCGTTCGGTCGCAACCTCAGCCGTCAGGTCGAAGTAAATCCACCACATCCCGACGGACGAAGCAAACGCCACGAGCATCGCCGTTACCACCGAGGCGGTCCAACCCAGCCCGGCGAACGTCGCTCCCGTCACCAGTAGCGACTCGCCCAGCGCGATGATCATGAACAGCCCGCAGCGCTCCGCCAGGTGCGCGCCTTCCACCGACCAGTCCGAAGCTCTCGCGCTTCCCAGGTTCGGGAGCCAGTACCCCGCCGAAGGCCCAGCATATTCGATTACAAGCGCCGCGATCCACCACGCCACGCGCGCATCACCGTGCGCCAGCGCTCCCCCAACCCACAGCATGCCTGTGACTACAAACCATGCGGTGATTCGGATGAACGTCAGCCGCAGCAACTCCTGCTCGCGCGCCGCCATGATCATGAATGCGGTCCGCCCGATTTGAATCCCCACGTATGGCAACACGAATCCGAAGGCTCGCCCATCGAACGTCTCCGGGATCGAGGCCGCCATGATCAGGCCGGCCAGCATGATCCCGACCAGGACAACGCGCACGACAAGATGGTCGGGATCGCACCAGTTGGTCGCCCAGGTGGTGTACATCCAGGCCCACCACACTGCAAGCAGCAGAATGGTCGTGTGGAGAAAGCCCTCGGCGTTCAGATGCCCCGCGAGTGAGTGCGAAAGCTGAGTGATCGCGAACACGAAGATCAGGTCGAAAAACAGCTCGAACGTCGTCACTCGGCTGTGTTCGCCGGGTTGACGCTCCCGCAACATTCCCGTCGGCTCGCTTCTGTGCCGGTGCGAGGGGACCTGAGTCATGTGCGTCCACGCTACGAGATGCTCCCCGAACGCGGCAACTGCCTGAACGGCGAGCCTACGGCCTCAACGCGATTTTCAGCACCCCGCCATCGCGCTTCCGGAACATCTCGTACCCTGTCGGCGTTTCCCTCAGAGGCAGCGAGTGGGTGATGAGCGGCGTCAGGTCCACCTTCCCGCCGGCAATGAGCGCCATCAATCGTTCAAGCCGCGTCGTGCCGACAGGGCAGAGCGTCGTCACGATCTTACGGTGGATGAACGAGCCGCTCGTCGCCATCTGCAGCTCCGGAAACGCGCCATACACCCCGACTGAGCTTACGGTCCCTCCGAGCCGCACCGAGGCGCACGCATTCTGGAAGGTGACCTGGTGGCCCAACGCTTCGACCGCTACGTCCACGCCGCGGTTGCCCGTCATCTCCATGATCTTGGCCACCGCACTTGCCGGGTCGAGCACCACGTCTGCACCGAAGCGCTTTGACATCGTCACTCGTTCCGGGATCGACTCCACCGTGATGATCGTGCCGGCCCCCAGCGTCCGCGCAGCCGCTGTCGCACACAGACCCACCGGCCCCTGCGCGAACACGGCCACCGTGTCGCCCGCGCGCATCCCGCCACGCTCAATCGCAGCAAACCCGGTCGACATGATGTCCGTGACGAACAACACCTGTTCGTCGCTCAGCTTGTCCGGCACCTTGGCCAGGCTCGCCTGCGCGCCGTTCACCAGGAAGTACTCGCCCTGGGCGCCGAACAGCAGGTTCCCCGGCGCGTTAAAGGTCTCGCAGATGCTCTGCTCGCCTTCCATGCATCTCCGGCAGGTCCCGCAGCACAGCAAGCAGCTGGTAGCCACGCGGTCCCCGGCCTTGAAGTTGGTCACGCCCGCCCCGACCGCTTCGACTACCCCGATCGCCTCGTGGCCCATCGGGATCCCGCCGGGCACTGGCATCTCGTCCACGATGTGCATGTCGCTGCCGCATATCGTGCTCAGCGTCGTTCGAACCAGCGCCTGGCCCGGCCCCGGAGTGTCGGGATACGGAATCGGCGACATCGCCACGGTATGCGGCCCGGTCTTGACGCAGGTGTTCGAAGTTGGCATTCCACGGTCCTTAACAGAGGTTCGCCAACTCTAGTGCCACGACGTTATGGACTCAATGCACCCAACTTACGTGCGTCCGGTCTCCATCGGCAGCGAAGCGTCGGCCGCCCATTCAGAGAGCGACGCATCGTAGAGCGCGATGTTCGAGTAGCCTGCCATCGTCGCTGCGAAAGCCGCACTGCTCGCAGCAATCCCGCCGCCGCAATACGTGATCAGCTTCTGGTCCAGGCGCGCGCCCGCTTCCTCAAACCGCCTCCGGATCTCGTCGATCGGGTGGTACAACTGCGTTTCAGGGTCAACAACGCCCGCCGCGCCCATCGCTGGCACATTCACGCTGCCAGTGATGTGCCCGGCCCGTCCGTAAGGCGCCACCTCACCCCGGTGCTGAGCTCCGTTCAACGCGTTCACGATGCACGTTTGCCCCGATTCAATCGCCGCCAGCACGTCGTCCTTATTCGCGATCAGTTCCGGCCGGGGTGATGCGGTAAATGTCGCCGGCGCGAAGGCTGGCGTCTCCTGCGAAACGGGGTGCCCCTCAGCAGTCCACTTCGTCCAGCCTCCATCGAGGATCCGGGCGTTGTCGAACCCGAACGCCCGCAGCATCCACCAGATACGTGCCGCCCACATGTTCCCGGCGCGGTCATACAGCACAACCGATGAGTCGTCCCCGACCCCATATCCCCCCATCGCCTCGGCGAACTGTTTAGCTGGCGGCATCATGAACCGCAGCGGGTTTGTCCGGTCACTCAGGTCGTTCGCCAGGTCTGCGAACACCGAACCCGGGATGTGCGAAGCGGCCCAGTCGTCTCGTCCCGGGATCACAACGTATCCAGGCCCGCCGTCAGTTCGCGGACGCAGGTAAACCGTGCAGTCGAGAACCCGCAGGGAAGGTTCGGCCAGGTTGTCGGCCAGCCAATCCGTGGTCGCCAGGTATTTCTCTCGTGTCTCCATGCTCACCCCCGGGGGTCAGTGTGTTATCCGTGCCGCGATCGGCAGTCGCCGGTCCCGCCCGAACGCCCGGGGAGTGATCTTCACGCCCGGGGCAATCTGCCGCCGCTTGTACTCATTCCGGTCGATCATCCCAACCACCCGCCGCACCAGCGGCTCTTCGAAACCCATGGCAACGATCTCAGAAATGGTCCGGTCGTCCTCAACATACGCCTCGATGATCGGGTCGAGAATCTCATAGGGCGGCAGAGTGTCCTGGTCGAACTGGTTCGGCTTCAGTTCCGCGCTCGGTGGCTTGGTAATCACCTGTTCCGGGATCACCGGCTGCTGGCCCTGCGTATTTCGCCACCGTGCCAGGTCGAACACCAGCGTCTTCGGAACGTCCTTGATCACCGCGTACCCCCCGGCCATGTCGCCATAGAGCGTTGCGTATCCGCAGGCCATCTCGCTCTTGTTCCCGGTTGTTAGCAGCATTGAGCCGGCGAACTTGTTCGAAAGCGTCATCATCACGTTGCCGCGCTGTCGCGCCTGCAAATTCTCCTCAGCCGTGCCCGGTTCCGTTCCTTCGAATGCGTCTGCAAGCATTTCCAGCATGGCCCCATGCGCCGGCTCGATTGGGATCGTGAAATAGCGAATTCCGAGGCGTTCGGCCAGTTCCTTCGCATCCTCCTGCGAATGCTGGCTCGAATACCTGCTCGGCAGCGATACGCCCATGACGTTCTCGGGTCCCAGCGCGTCAACCGCGATCGCCGCCACCACGCTCGAATCGATCCCTCCAGACAGCGAAATCAGTGCCTGCCTGAAGCCCGTCTTCGCCAGGTAGTCGCGCGTGCCAAGGACAAGCGCGCCCCAGACCTCGGCGCAGTCATCCATGAGCGGCGACATCTCGGAAGCCATCGGCTGGTGTTCGGGCATGGTGAACCGATTGGATGTGTCTTCAATCACAATTCGGTCCACCTCGAGGTCCCCTTCGCGGTCCTGCAGTTCGCCACGCCGTCGAGGGTCATGCAGCCGGCGCTGCGCCACCGAATCGAGATCCACCTCAGCGATGAGCATCTGCTCCTCGAATTGCGGCGCTCGTGCGATCAGCCGACCTTCCGCGTCGAACACCACCGAGGCGCCATCGAACACCAGCTCATCCTGCCCCCCAACCATGTTCACGTACGCGACCGCGATCAGGTTGTCGCTCGCTCGCGTCGAAAGCATCCGTTCGCGCGCTTGCGACTTCGACCGGTGATAGGGCGAGCCATTGATGTTGATGCACAGCTCCGCGCCGCCCAGCGCCATCTCGTCGAGCGGCGCCCCCGGATACCAGATGTCCTCGCAGATGCTCACGCCAAATCGAATTTCGCCCGCCGAATACACGGGAGTTCTCCGCCCTACCGCGAAGTAGCGCTGCTCATCGAACACGCCGTAGTTCGGCAACCGTTGCTTGTGATACGTATCAATCCAGGTGCCATCAACAAAAATCGCCGCCGCGTTGTAGGCGTCCCCATCGGCCCAGTCCACAAACCCCACAACCGCCACCAGCCCCGCCGTCTCATAAGCCAGCTTCGAGACAGCTGCCCGCGAGGCTTCGCAAAACGAACGCCGAAGCACGAGATCCTCCGGCGGGTATCCCGTCACCGCCAGTTCCGGGAACGCCACGATGTTGCACCCCGCTTCCCGCGCCCCCGCAATCCCCTCGGAAATCTTGCGCGAGTTGCCGGCCAGGTCCCCAACGGTTGTGTTCATCTGCGCCAGTCCAATTCGGACAGTTCTCATCGAGCCTCCACCTGCGACAAGTATACGTTCCTCGCAACTCGCGACTCGGCACTCTCTAAGGGTTTCCCGTAGGGTGCATTCCCGATTTCGCCTGCACCCCCAGGGTGCGACGCTAATCACGGTGGCGCTTTGAGGTAGGGAGATGTCTCGAAGCATGAAAGAAGTAAGTCATTTGCCTTGTCCGCTCTGCGGACGGGTGACTCGGGCCCATTCGCGGCTCGAAGTCGTCGATATGGAATCCAACGGCCTCCGCCCGAATAGCTACGCGACAGTCATCTGCCGCGATTGTGCGTTCGCCATGGTGCTTCGCAGTGAAGCGCAGACCCTCCGGATGGCCGTGTGATCTAGTCAATCCCAGGAACACCAAGAGGAAGCCCCGGTTGTCGAGAACCGGGGCTTTCCTTTTGTCCCAAATCAACGCAAAAGGCCCGGCAGATGCCGGGCCTTTCACCGTGGGGAGGAGCTACGTTCTTCTGAAATCTAGCCAGCGAGTGCGTCGTCGCCGAGGGCCGCGGTGGCCTCTTCGACACTCTCGAGGCGGACGATGCCCTTGCGGATCGCGTACCGGATGAGGTCGGTTCGGTTGCGCGCGTGCAGCTTGGCCATGATGTGGGCCTTGTGCGCTTCCACCGTCTTCACGCTGATGTACAGCTCGTTCGCGATCCCCTGGTTCGTGTAGCCCTCGGCAATGAGCTGGAGCACTTCGCGCTCGCGGCTCGTGAGCGCGTCCACGCCGTTGCGCTGGTCGCTTCGCTTCGCCTGGTAGAGCACTTCCGCGAGGTCGAAGCCTTCGCTCAGCGCGCTGGAGAAGTAACTGTTGCCGCGATGCACGGTCTGGATGGCGAGTACGAGTTCCGAAACGTCGGACTTCTTGATGATGTAGCCCGAAGCGCCGGAGCGGATCGAGTCGAGCAGCTGGTCTTCATCGACGAAGCCGCTGAGCATCACAACCCGGGTGCCGGGGCACGAGCGGCGGATCTGGCGCGTCGCCTCGAGCCCGTTCAGGCCCGGCATCACCACGTCCATCAGCACCACGTCCGGCTGCAGCTTCTCGACGGCGGTAACCGCCTCACGGCCGTTTTCAACGTCGGCCACAACTTCCAGCTCGGTCTGGTTCTCGAGCAACATTCGGAGCGCCTGGCGAATGACCGCATGGTCGTCAACGAGCAGGATTCGGATGGGGTTCTGGCCCCGCGAAGGCTGTGCGTTCGTGTTGTTCGTGGCTGTCCGGAGACCAACCGGGCGGCCGACCGTGCGATTCGTATTCATTCGTGCTCCTCTGGATGTCTGTAGTACAGCGCGTCGAAGACGACCGTCTTCGCGCTGCCTCCCCGTATTCCTAAGGATTGGAATGTGGAAACCCTTAGGACTCCCTGAAGTCTAGGGAACCCAATTCACAGGCGTATTGGGAGAAACCCCAATAAGGATTCGGACTATCCCGTGGACGCCTGCGCGGTTCCCCGTGACTCGCCCGTTTGAGTCGCCCAAGGCATCTGCCGCATCCCCGCCAGATGAAACAACAACACCGCGAGGCGCAGGCCCCGCGGTGTCTGTGAACCCCCTGCACGTCCACCAGCTAAATGCTGAAGAACGCTCGCTCCATGTGGTCCGGCTCAACGATCAGGTGAATCTCCGAACGCAGCGCCATAAACGACTGGTTGTTCGCCGCGACTTCGGCCGCGGCTTCGTCTTGGTAGATGGCCACCCGGGCAAGTTCGCCAGAGTCGTCGTGTGGGCGCAGCAGGTAACTCTCCATGCAGCCTTCCTGCTGCGCCGCCAGGTCCGTGAGCTTTCGCATGAGCTCTTCCAGGCGGGCTTCTTCACCGCGGCGCGGCTTCGAGACGCTGATTCGTATGTACGGCATGTAAACTCCTGAGGCCCGGAATCATAGGCAGTTCGCGCCCCCGAGAAAAGCGAAAGCCCCCGGCAATTGCCGGGGGCTTGGGCACTTTCCCTGGGAATGGCTCAGAGCCGAAGCTTGCCGTGCGAAGGCTGGCGGCGGCGCTGGCGCTGCGGCAGAGCCGCCTCTTCAGCAGCCAGGTCCACCGGCGGGCTGGTAAGCACTTCGTGCACGTAGCCGCACATGATGCAGCTGCCATACGTGCCGTGCCAGTCGCGTTCGACAATCATCGAACCACGGCACTTCGGGCATGACTTGGGCGGGGCTTCCTGCAAAGCCGGCATAGGGATGTCCTCCTCTTAACGAGACCAATGTAGGTTTCGAGGGCAGAAAAAAAGACCTCGACGCGAGCGACCTGCTCGCAAGGCCTTCCGAGACTGCCTCCGGGGTTAGCTGACGGGCTCGGGCGGAAGGCGCCCTATTAGCTGACAGCGAAACAGCTAAATTCGCCCCGAGGAACTGGGTCCCCCGTCGCGCTTCTTACAGCGCGCTAGGCAGGTACTTGAGTGTTAACCGAGCGCTAGTGTAAACGGCGGGAAAACCGCTTACTCGCGGAAACCTACCAATCCAGCAACCAGGGTGTCAACCCCTCAATTGGGAATTCTATCACAAATTTACCGCTTGGTTGACAGAATCCGCCTCGTTATTCGGGTTATCCCCTATGCGATGTGTCCCACGTCGCCATAACCAGATGCATCCCAGTGTGATCGCCGCTCCCGTCACACCCGAAGTATTCGCCACAATGCCCACCACATCGCCCTTCGCCAGGAAGTAGAACAGCCAGCAACTCAGCCCGATGAACATCAGGCCCCACGCCACCAGCGAGTACCCTTCCACTTCCCGCGTCCGCACGAGCCGAAGGATGTTTGGGATCCAGAACACCTGGGTTAGGACTACCGCGACCCATCCGACGAGTTCGATACGCACGTTTGTTGATCTCCTCCAAACAGATCGTAGGGCCACGCCGATTAATGTCGTACTTGGGGGAAACCCGAAAGGAACAGTCGGCTTTTCCTAGTGCAATTCCCCTTCGAGTAGCCCCATCACATGGACGTCCAGGTAGCGTCCGAACTTGTACACGGCCTGTCGTTTGGTCACCTCGAGTTGGAAGCCGATCTTCTCGTAGACGTGCCGTGCCCGAGCGTTCCCGTCGTACACGTCCAGTTGGATCCGGTGCAGGCTCATCATTTCGAAACCAAAGCGGCAGAGGGTTCGCATTGCGTCCGTCCCGTAACCGCCGTCCCAGAATTCCTTGTCGCCAATCGCTATCCCGAGCACTGCGCTTCGGTTTTCCGGGCGGAATGTCTCGAGACCACAACCGCCGATCATCCGCCGGCCAAGCGTTTCGATCGCGAAACTCACATGGTTGTAGTCCAGCTCCGTTGAGCCGGCGAGAAAGTCCCGCTCTCCCTTGTGTGAAACCGGATAACGGATGGTGAGGTGCTCGGTGACCTCCGGATCATTGAACCATTGGTACAGCAGCGGCTCGTCCTCCGGCTCGCGTCCGCGGAGACGGATCAGCCGTCCTTCGAATGGCGACTCGCTCACTTCAGTTCACCTCTCAACAGCGACATATAAACCAGGTTGTTCCAGCGCCCCATGCGGAAGATGCCTTCGCGGAGCACGCCCTCGTGCTTGAAGCCGACCTTTTCGTAGACATGGATGGCTCTTGGGTTCCAGTCGTAAACCGTTAATTCGATGCGGTTGAGATTCATCATCTCGAACCCGTAGCGGCAGATGGTCCGCATCATGTCCGTGCCATAGCCGCCACCCAGGAATGAGTGGTCCCCGATCGCGATCCCAAGACCAGCCGCTCGATCTTCCGGCGTCGCATCGTGCAGCCCGATCCACCCAATAGGACGCAATTCCGCCAGCGTTTCCGCAATGAATTGGGCCTGTCCGTAAGTCGGGTCGCCCTTCGTCGCCCATTCGCGCTCGAACTGCATCGTCTTTGGGTAAGTCGCACTGAGGTACTTGATCGTCTCCCAGTCGTTCGCCCAGCCGTACATCACCGGCGCATCCGACTCTTCCACCGCCCGCAAACGGACCAGTTCCCCCTCAAGTGGTCGAGGCATATCTCCATTGCTCCTGGCTGCCAAAAACCGAAAAGGCCCACCAGTTCGGTGGGCCTCGACGGATTCAGCGGGTAGGTTCCTACGTGTCCTTCGAAGCCCTTCTCTTTCGAGTGCAACCAATCGTGCCTGCAAGATTGCTGGCCATGGCTACGTGCGAAACGGCGGCGTTCGAAATCATCGTGCCCGCGAGCATACTCACCGGCACCAACCTCCCGCAATCCCTCTGTGAACAACCTCACACACCCCTCGCCTCCCGAAGCATCGCGAGCGTAAGCGACCCGGCCATCCCACCGCCACCGCTCAGGCGGCACTCCCCTTCTCCCAGTCCTTCCCGGGAAGGAGGAGAAGGGGCCCGGGGGATGAGGGCTTACAACCCCGCCAGCACCTCCAGCGCCTTCACCGGGTGCGACTCAAAGTCCCGCGGCTCCACATAGACCGCGCGGACGATCCGGTCCTTGTCCACCACAATCGTCGTCCGGTTGTGAATGCCCGCCGCCTCGTTGAACACGCCGTAGGCGCGCCCCATTTCATTCTTTGGGAAATCGCTCAGCAACGGGAACTCCAGCCCGAGCTTCTCCTCGAACTCTCCAGCCGCCGCAAAAGAATCAACTGAAATGCCCAGGACCTGGGCATTGGCCTCTACGAACCGGTCGGTATGGGTTCGGTAGGCCGTCATTTCGCTCGTTCAGCCGCCAGTAAACGCCAGCGGATAGAACGCCAGCACCAGGTGCTTCCCCGGATACGAATCCAGCGTCACTTCCTCGCGCTGCTTGTTCCGGACCGAAAACGGCGGAGCCGGCTTACCAACTTCAAGTACCATGCGAAAACGGTAGCAGGTTGATGGCCAATAGCTACAGCTTCAACCCCAGCAACTCCCGCGTTACCACCCCGTCCTTCACCGTCACGTTCACCCACGTCACACGGAACTTGGCCCGGCGACCGTTCGATTCGAGCCACACCTCATCGCCCTTCTCCCACCGGTAATCAGAATCCAGCGAGGCCCAGTGCTCGCCCTTCGAACCCGAAAACGCGTCAGCTTCGTAGAAATCAGTCTTCATAGCGCCCGGAAGTGTACACAGACATCGGCCCTGAGTGCGTACACTCCGCCCATGCTTGAACGAATCGACCACATGGTCTCCGTCGTCCCCAATCTCGAAGCCGCTGCCTCCGCGTACCGGCGCCTGGGCCTCTCCCTCACACTCCGCTCCGAGATCGCCGCCACCGGTATCGCCAACCAGGTGTTTTTCGTCGGCGCCAACCCCGAGAACTTCACCTACCTCGAACTCCTGGAAGTCACCAACCCGGCGAACGCCGCCGCCACCGGCCGCCAGGCCTACATCGATGCGACGGCCGCCGGTGGAGCCATGGTCGGGCTCGTCTTCGGCGTCGAATCCGCCCGTTCTGCTGCGGCCGCCCTCGAATCGAAGGGCCTCACCGCCCCCGTCGAATCGCTAACCCGCCCCGACGGTTCGCCGCTCCTCGATACCGCCACCATCGACACCAGGGGCGCCGTCCCCTTCCGAATTTCCGTCGCGAACTACCCCGAAACATGGTCCGCCCGTTACGGACGCTCCAAGGCGGCCGAAAGATTCGACCACAGTTTCCCGTTGAAGCGCCTCGACCACCTCGCCGCAGTCGCCCCCGACCTCGAAGCCGCCACTCGCTTCTGGAGCGAAACGCTCGGTGTCTCCGTGTTCGGCGAGATCAAAACCCCTGCCCTCATCATTCGCCAGCTCAAAATCGGCGACGCTGTCTTCGAACTTCTCGGACCGACCTCCCCCGATAGCCCCATGGCAAGCCGCCCCGCCTCGCTCGCCAGCATGGCCGCCTGGGAAGTCACCGGCTCCCTCGATGACGCAGTCACCCTCGCACGCTCTCGCGGCTTCACCCCCACCGACCCCGAAATCGGCGTCATCCCCGGCACCCGCCGCTCCACCATCCCCGCCACCGAACTCGCCGGCACAGCCACGCAACTCATCGAATACGTCTAGCCAGGGCCAACTGTGTGCCCGCCACCACCAAGGACGAATCCCCCTTCTCCCAAGCTTGGGAGAAGGGGTCGGGGGATGAGCGCTACCCCCGCGTCGCGATCTGCCAAACATTCCCGCCGCCGTCTCGAACCATTCCTCGCCGGTCCCCATACGGCGTGTCCCGCATCGCTTCGATCACTTCGGCCCCCGCGGCCACCGCCTTCCCGAACGTCGCATCCGCGTCCTCAACGTACAGGTACAGCGAGGCCGGCCTTGCCTCCCGCACGCCAACCCCGCTCACCATCACCATCGAATCCCCGATCTTCAGTTCCGCCGGCCGTCCTTCAACGTATTCTCCGGTCGCCCCGAACGCCTCTCGCATGAATACCACTTGCCCCTCAACGTCAGGCACAACCAGTCTGGGCGTGATGCTGTGCCATCCCTCTGGTGCCCATTTCGCCATGAATCGCTCCCAGGTCTGTTCCGGCGAGTGTAGGCCAGCCAGCACGCTGTGTGGCTACTCCACGGGAGAATATCCCTCATCACCATTCCGCTACCCGCTTGCCACGACCTTGAACCCCTAGGGGAATTCCCCTACTGCCGACACTCCCTGTGAAACCCCGGTACATCGGGCTCCGTCCCATACCGGTTCAGGGGAGTTCTGGCGTTGGATACGCGGCCGATCAGCGCGGTATTGGCAATAGCCGCCTACCAGATGCCCGTCGCTCGGGACTATCATCCCGGTCTCGGCACGGCGATGGTCGCACCTCCGGCTGCCCCGGACACCGTCGAAATCAGTTACGAAGCCCGCAAGCTTGCCCGCGAAAACGAAGACCTCGAACTTTGGGGCGAAGTCCGCTATGACTATCCGCACACTGATGATCCAGACTTCCCCTGGGAAGTCCAGCATCAACAGTGGACTGACCTGATAGCGAAAGTATTCGGCCCGCCGATCGGCGCGCCGGGCGAGGCTCAGAAGCCAGCTTAAGCGCTGATTTCGTCAGGCTCGGAACCAGGATCCGGCCGGTCAACAATCACCGATCCGTCGCGTTGAACCATAACCCTGTCTGGCGCCGCACCCGAAAGTTCGGCAACCGCCTCTACGGCGGCGTGAAATGTCGGAAAAATGATTCCTCGTTCGCCGGCGGTGTGGATTTCCCACCCCTCGACGACCCGGTCCAGCTTGAGCCCCAGCGATTGCAGCATTCTGCAACCTCCCCACATCCACCGCTCTCTTAACAATCGTAAAGGTTTGTCGGGTATCAGGCCAGAACTAGTAGCCCTTTCTATCGACCCCTTAGGCGCGCGACAACGGGCGCTATGGTCTCCATCGCAGGCCCGAAAACGGTGATGTACGAAACACCAAACTCGTCCCGTTGCCTCAGCAGCTTGTCGATAATCTCGGCTTCGGAACCGAACAGCACGAACGGGCTCTCAACAATCTCTCGGGTCTCGAAGCCAACTTCTTTTGCCCACTCCTCCGCCGTGGCTGCGCCGGTCTGCGTATCGACGCCCTGGACGAGGACGTTCAGTTCCAGCTCTTCGAACCGCTCTCCCGCGGCGGCCCGCACCACTTCGATTCGGTTCGCAAGGCCGCTCGCCGTGAAGTGAGGAAAGGCTTTGGCCCGCCCATTCACCCCCGGAAGGAACCCGGTGAATCCAACGATGTCGGCTTCCCGCCCCGCGACTTCCAGCACCGATTTCCCGTTCCCACCGATCGCAACCGGTATCGAAGGCTGTATTGGCTTTGGGAACGAGCTGTGCTCCGTGATCTTGTAAAACTCGCCTTCAAACGAAACCGAATCCTCGCTCCAGAGTCGCTTGATCATCTGGACTGATTCGTCCATCCGCCGCACACGTACCGCCGGTCGGTCGAACGCGATGCCGGCCTCCGCGTATTCATCGCCGGAATGCCCGGCGCCAATCCCGAACTCAAACCGTCCGCCACTCAAGAAGTCCAGCGTCGCCGCTTCACGCGCCATCAACACGGGATGGCGAAAGTCGTTGTTGATGACGAACGTGCCCAGCCGGATTGTCTTCGTCGCATCCGCGGCGGCCATGAGTGCCAGCATTGGCTGGAAGCTCTGACGAATGTGGTCCGCCGCCAGCAAGATGTCGAATCCCAGGTCTTCCGCCTTCCGCGCGACTTCCTGCCACGCCTCGGCGGTAGGCGCCGACCCGACCGACACCCCGAACCGGAACGGACGTCCCATCAGGCAACCCCAAAGAACTTGAATAGTTCCGGGTACTTGTTCACGCTCGCGCCACCGTCGATGTACAACGTCTGCGCCGTCATCAGCGACGACTCGTCCGAACCCAGGTACACCAGCAACTTCGCGATGTCCTCCGGCTCTCCTGCTCGCCCGATCGGCGCCTCATGCACGAATGCCTCTTCAAGCCCCGGCACCCCAAGCATCCCCGCCGTCGCAGGCGTGTGAATCAGCCCCGGCCCAATCGCATTCACTCGGATCTTGTGACGCCCGAGTTCCAGCGCGGCCACTTTGGTAAGCATCGCCACACCCGCCTTCGCCGAACAGTAGGCAGCGAAGCCCTCCGTCGCCTGGATGGCGTTCAGGCTCGCGATGTTGATGATGCTCCCGCCGCTCGCCTGCTCAATCAGCGCTCGTGACTCGTGCTTGATGCACAGGAACGTCCCCGTCAGCGAAATCCCCAGCACCCTGTCCCAGTCCTCAAGCGTGTAATTCTGGATGGGCGAGAACCCGCCGACCCCCGCGTTATTCACCGCGATATCCAGCCGTCCGAACCGCCGCCGCGCCTGTGCCACCATCCGTGCAACCGCCGCCTCATCCCGCACATCCACATTCGCACCGTCGACATAATTATGGCCAAGTTGCCCGATCAGCCGCCCGATGCCGTCCGAATCCGTATCCCCAACAATGACCCGCGCCCCCTCGGCCACGAACATCTCAACGGCGGCCTTCCCAATCCCCGAGGCCCCGCCCGTAACAATCGCCACCTTGCCATCAAGCCTGCCCATCGAGCCCTCCGGAACCTTCTCTAAACGCAGAGACGCGGAGTTCGCAGAGGTCCTCGATAGGGATCCTCAAATTTAGCTCTCCGCCTCAGCGTCTCTGCGTTTATGCCGCGTCCCTGACTCCGAACCTCCGTCGCGCTCTGGCGTGACGAAATTCGAAATTCGCCCTTCGCAATTCCTACAGGTGCTTCTTGTAGAACTCCAGCATCTTCTCCCACGCCGCCTTCGCCGCCGTCGGGTTGTATTCCGGCTCAGCGTGTTCGTCGTTGAAGAACGCGTGATGCGTCCCGGGGTAAGTGATCGACTCGTACTCGACGCCCGCTTCTTTCAATCCAGCCTCGATCCCGGGGATCATCGGCTTCACGAAATCGTCGTTCTCGGCCCAGAACGCAAGCACAGGCGCCGTAAGCCCCGCGAAGTTGTACTTCACCATCGGGTGCCCGCCATAAAAGTCCACGCACGCCCCAACATCGCCGTTGCTGTTGCATGCTCCAAAGAGCGAAAGGGCGCCACCCATGCAGAACCCGACCGTCCCCACCGGGCCGCCGGTCATCTCTTTCAGGTAGGCCACCGCGCCCTTCAAATCCTTTTCGGCCTGGCCGAAGTTCAGCGCCATCAATAGCTTTCCGGCTTCGTCCGGCTCAGTCGTCACAGTGCCGTGGTACAGGTCCGGAGCGAGCGCGACATAACCGGCCGCAGCAAACCGATCGGCGATTCCCTTAATGTTCCCGTTCAGTCCCCACCACTCCTGGATCACGATGACGCCTTTGCCGCTGCCGCTCGCCGGCTTCGCGAGGTATCCGCTAGCCGTGCCGCCGTTTGAAGCGAACGTAACCATCTCTCCCATGTCTCGTCTCCTTGCGATGGTTTGGCCGAAAAGGCCGAACTGATGCGCCGCGTAGCCTACGCTCTGCAGACTCGCCCGTCAGCCCGAGCTGCCTGCTCTATCGTTTCGCCGCCCCGCGCCGCGCAGCATCCCCGCGGTCACCGCCTCTAACTCGGCGTCGTTCCTCACGTCCAGCACAGGCGTCAGGTGAGCGATCTCCGATAACTTCGTGTGGATTCGCCGCTCATTTGCTTTTGGATAGATACGCTGCGCCGTCGAAACCGCTAACCGCTCCCGCCAGGAAAACGGGCTGTCGCCCCGTTCATGCTTCTGCCGGGCCACGCGGTGCGAGGGATACTCCAGGTAAATGGTGCAGTCGGCTAATGACGAAAGCCGGAACGCCGAACGCCAGTAGGGCCCTTCGGCCAGCCACTCCTCTCGCGCCAACACATCTTCCAAAAGGTGGGAACGGGCAAATTCTCCGTGTTCGAGGTCCGTATGGTCCCCCCAGTAAATGTCATCAATCGAGACCATCGGGATCCCCAGGGGCCCGGCCAACTTACTTGCCAGCGTTGTCTTCCCGGTCCCCGATTCCCCGCAGATATTCATCCGCCGCAGCGGCCGTGTAGCGCCGGCGCCCGCCGTCGCCACCAGGTCCAACCACCGCTTCGCCTCTGTCCGCGAAGAAAGCACGGCAACTACGCGCCCGCGAGCGATCTCCTCTGCCACTTGCCCCAATGCCATCGCCCGGCTCGAATCGGTAAGCCCGGTCTTTGGCTTCTCATCGTCGGCATAGACCAGCAGCGAATCCCCGGTGAACGCCTCCGCGTTCGTCGCAATCGCCACGCCGGCCAGAGCACTCTCCTCGCCCGAACGCTGATACCGCACTCGCACCCCAAGGATGTCCGCCAGCCCGTCTGCTAGCTTCGACACCAGCCCGTTCGAGCCTCCAAATACCACCGCTTCAGCCATGCCCACGACTCTACTTCTCCCGTCCGAAGATTGGTACCCGGTCCGAAGCGGGCTCGTCGCCCGCCGCTTCCGAGTCGCCGAGTGGTTCGACTGGGAAACAGAACTCGCCGCCCACGAAAACTCCAGGCCATCATCCAGTTTCGCGACTGCCCAAAGCCCGAATGGCCAGCGGTTGCCGCCCCTGCTCCTGTATCATCCGCCGCATGCCAAACGAGCCTGTCGGAGTTCTCATCATCGGTGCTGGCGCCTCCGGCGGAGCATTCGCCTGGAGCATCGCCGACCTCGGCACGCGCGTCCTCTGCCTCGAACAGGGCCCCTGGATGCACCAGCGCGACTACCCCACCAACTTCATGGACTGGGAGTCGCGTTCCATGGGACCGTTCGCCACCAACCCGAACGTCCGGCGCCTCGCCCAGGATTACCCTGTCAATGACTCGGATTCACCAATCCAGCCGCTGATGTTCAACGCCGTCGGCGGCAGCACGATCCTCTGGGCGGCCCACTTCCCCCGTTTCACCCCCGGAGACTTCCGCGTCCGGACCGATGACGGCATCGCCGACGATTGGCCGATTTCGTATGAGACGCTCGAACCCTTCTATGCCACCAACGACCGCATGATGGGTGTCTCCGGTCTCGCCGGGGATCCCGCCTACCCTTACCACGAGCCGCCATTGCCGCCCCTTCCGCTTGGCGCCACCGGCAACGCCGTCGCCCGCGGCTTCGAACGGCTCGGCTGGCACTGGTGGCCCTCCGATAGCGCCATCATATCGCGCGAGTACGAGGGAAGGGCTCCTTGCATCAACCTCGGTTCCTGTGGGAGCGGCTGCACCCAGGGCGCGAAGGCCAGCACCGACATCACCTACTGGCCGCTCGCTCAGCGCAAGGGCGTCGAATTGCGCACAAACTGCCGCGTCAAAGAAATCACCGTCTCGTCGGAGGGTATGGCTGATGGCGTCCTCTACTACGACGAAGACGGCATCCTTCAAGAACAGAAAGCCGAAATCGTCGTCCTCGCCTGCAACGGCATCGGCACCGCGCGTCTCCTGCTCAACTCGAAGAGCGAAAGGCATCCCGATGGCCTGGCCAACAGCAGCGGCCTCGTCGGGAAGAACCTCATGTTCCATCCCTACGCCCTCATCCGAGGCACCTTCGACGAGGAGCTCAATGGACGGCGCGGGCCCGGCGGGTGCACCTTCTGGAGCCACGAGTTCTACAAGACCGACCGATCCCGTGGCTTCGTTCGCGGCTACTCCTACGAGGGCACCCGCGGCAGCGGCCCGGCGACCACAGCCCTCTGGGGCATGGCGACTGGCCGGGTCCCCTGGGGAGAGGCCCACCACGAGTCCTTCGCGAAGCTAAACGGGCACGTCGCCGGTATGGTCGCCATCACCGAAGACCTCCCGGACGAAGCGAACACAGTCACGCTCGATCCAGTCCTGACGGACATGCACGGCATCCCGGCGCCGAAGGTGACCTACACGCTCAGCGAGAACAGCCGCCGCCAACTCGCCCACGCAGTCGACCGTGGCACCGAAGCGCTCAACGCCGCGGGTGCTGTCGATGTTTACGCCGAACCGCTCCTGCGTACCGCCGGCTGGCACCTGATGGGCACGGCCCGCATGGGCACGGACCCAAAGCGCTCGGTCGTCAACGAGCGGGGCCGCTCCCACGATGTGAAGAACCTGTTTGTTATCGACGGCAGCATCTTCGTGACCTCCGCCGGTGTAAATCCGACGTCGACCATCCAGGCCCTCGCCCTCTATGTGGCCGACTCCATCAAGAGAAACGTCGCGGAGCTGTTCGCTTGACCAACTCGACACCGTCCGTGCTGCGCGATACCGCGTTCCTCAGCGCGCTGCTCGATACGCTCATCCCACCGGGCGGAAACCGGCGCATGCCCGGCGCCGGCGCCATCGGCATCGAATCTGCCCTGGCCGACGCTGTTACCTCCGACGCGCAAGCAGGCTCCGCCATCGCCGCCTGGCTCAATGCCCTGTCTGAACACAATCCCGAGTTCTCCCGCCTTCTGCCAGCCGAGCGAGCGACACGACTCGAGGCTCACGCCGCAGCCGAACCAGCTCCTCTGCGCGCGTTGCTCCGGCACATCTACCTCGCCTATTACCAGCACCCCACGGTGCTCACTGCGCTCGGCGAGCCACCACGCCCGCCATTCCCCGAAGGCTTCGAGATCGAACCAACAGACCCCGGCCTCCTCGCAGCGCTGACTGCGAGGAGGGATCCCGGTAATCGCCGATAGTGCGCACGCATCCGCAGGCCTATCGCTCCCGGTCAACAACTTTGCTGACCGATCGAGGGACTTGGTAAAGTTCGCTCCAATACTCCCACTCTGGAGCCTCACCTGAGCAACGTCACGATGGATGACATCCGGCCCCTCATCCAGGGTCTCGCTAAGCGCCTCGACTACATCGAGGAGCATCTCGCCCAGATGGGTCGAGCCGTTGGATACACATACACACTCTTCGGCTCAGACGTGCCGCCCGAGGTCAAAGAACTCATGCGCGCCGGCAAGACGCTCGAAGCCATCAAGCGGTACCGCGAAGCCACCGGAGCATCGCTCGCCGAAGCCCAGCAATACGTCAACTCCCTCTGACCCGCCCCCGCCATCCGAGGCGCGCACGCCAGTAGCGCGTTCGCCAGTTACCAAACACGAATTGCCTCGCCAGCACATCACCGCGCGCAGACTCGGACTCCCCTTCTCCCAGTCCTTCCCGGGAAGGAGGAGAAGGGGCCAGGGGATGAGGGCCACCTCCTGCGGGAGGCCTACTCGCTAACGGCGTACCGGAAATCGCAGTACGCCGCCCCTTCCATCTGCGTCTGCGTCCGGCTGAATGCCAGGTCCGGCGCCATCCCTTCAAACATCGCGAAATCCCGGTTACAGCTCAGCAGAAATCCCAGGTCGCGTGCCCCCATCTCCTCATACATCTCCATGAACTTGCACCGCGTCACATTGAACCCGAACCGCGCCTCGTCGTTCTCAACCACATCAACGATCAGCGACCCCTCGCGCAACACCCCGTTCTGGAACCGGTTCGCGAGCGCCTCTATCGTGTCAATCTGGTTCTCTCGCCGCGCCGCCTCCCCCTGCTCGCGCGCCAGGTCCCGGATCGTCTTCCCGACCACTTCGTTCACGCGCTCTTCGCCGAACTCGGCCTGCATCGCCCGAATCACCGGCACCAGCACCCCCGCCTCCAGTCTGCGCCGTTCCAGCAGAGTCAGTTCAGCCATCGTGTCCTCCCGCAATGTCTTCGAGCGCGAGGAGTAGCTCTTCGCGGACGTAGCTATCCTGTTCGTCGGCCAGGGCATGTTCAAGCACAGCGCGCCCTTCCTCGTTCCGTTCCCAACGAATCGACAGACGCCCCAGCGCCCACGCCGCGTGCCCACGCACAAGCGGCGAAACGTCACTCAGTGCCCTGACGATTAAAGCCAGGTCGGCGATGCCCCCCACATTTCCCAGCGCAACGCACGCGTTCCGCGCCATTCCATCACGCTTTGCCCGCGTGACCGCTCGCCCCCGAAATCGCTCCCGAAATCCGTCCTCATCGAGTTCCAATAACTCCGCCAGCACTGGAAACGCGTCATCGACGCCTTTCGGCACGAAGTCCGCGTGACTCTCGAACCTCGTTGCCCCCACCGGGCACGAATCCAGGCACGCGTCGCACCCGAACACCCAGCCGCCGAACTTCTCGCGCAACTCCCTCGGGATCACACCGCGGTTCTCGATGGTGTGGTAACTGATGCACAGCCGCGAATCGACGACCTGCCCGTCTGGCGCGATGGCCCCCGTTGGGCACGCGACAATGCACCGCGAACACGACCCACACGACTTCTTCAGTGGCGCGTCCGTCTCAAGCTCGAGCGTCGTCGCGACCGCTCCCAGCATCACCCACGGTCCGAAGCCTGGCACAAGCGCCATCGACGACTTCCCCAGCCACGCCAGGCCCGCTAATGACGCGTACGGCCGCTCCAAAAGCGGCCCATAGTCCACCGTTCCCCGTGCTTCAGCCCCGAACTCCTCGCGCATTCGGCGCGCAACTCGCCTCAGCTTCGATTCGAATACCCGGTGGTAGTCGCGTCCTCGCGCGTAGCGCGCCACCCTCCCCCGCGTTCCACCACCACCCGGCAAATCTGGCTCAGGCGAATGGTTCGGCAGCGCCACCACGACAATCGACTTCGCGCCCGCGAGAAACGCATCCGGCCGCGTCGACCGCTCGATCCACTCCGCCGTCATCCACCTCATGTCCGCCAGCCGCCCGGCCTGGCGAGCTTCCTGGGCCGCAGCCCGCGCCTCCGGCACTTCGCTCGCCGGCGCAATCCCTGCAAGCTCGAATCCTTCGGCCCGCACCATCGCCAGCACTGCCTCACGGTCGGCTTTCATCCAACCATGCTACGTCCGCATCCAACCCGCGTCAGGACTTCTGCGCGTCGAAGTGCTTCCGCAGCGCCTCGGCGTTCTCGCCCACCTTCCGCATCGCCGTAGCCACCTGCCCCATTAGTTCCGGCGAGTCCTCATAGAAGTTTCCGTTCAGCTGGAATTCCACCTTCGCCATCTCTTCGGCAACGGGGCAGTCGCCCTTGCGATAGACAACCGGCTCATCGGCGATCGCCCACGGATACCCCCGCCCGAAGTAATCGTGGTTCTGGAATCGGGGCCTCAGGTACAGCGGGACCCGCACGTAAACCCCGGCAGTCACGCCCTCCGCCTTCAACGCCTCCACAAACTCGTCTCGCGAAAGCGGGATCACTCCCGGCACATACGTGAATGGCACGTTGTAGTACGCATGACGGTCGGTTTCCAGCAACGGGTCCGGGACCCTCACGAACCGCAGGTCCGCCACCTGGTCGTAAAGCGCCATCGCGTTGCGCCCCCTCGCCTGTGTCCACCCTTCCAGGTACTTCAGCTGGCTGTTCGCCATCGCCGCCGACATGCTGTGCATCCGGTAGTTGAACGCCAGGCTGTCGATCTTCTCGCGGAACTCGGGCAACTCCAGTTCCGCGTACAAACGCTGCGGATGGGTCCCCATACTCATCGCCCGCTCGTAAACCTCGCGATCGTCGCACACGAGGATCCCGCCTTCGCCGCCGGTCAGGTTCTTCGATGCCTGAAGCGAAAACGCACCCACCGTCCCCCACGAACCGAGCGGCCGTCCGGCATGTTTCCCGCCATGCGCCTGCGCGCAGTCCTCGATCACGGCCAGCCCGTGCCGCTCCGCCACCGCCATAATCCGGGTCATATCCGCCGGGAACCCGAATATGTGAACCACCACAATCGCCTTCGTCCGTGGCGTGATCTTCTGTTCGATGGAGTCGGGGTCCAGCGTGAACGTGTTGCGGTCGATGTCCGCAAAGATCGGGATCGCCAGGTTCTGCAGGATGCAGCTCACCGAAGCGCCCCACGTGAACGGCGAGGCAATCACCTCGTCCCCGGGCTGAACTCCCGCCCCGTGCAGCGCCAGCATCAGCGCGGCCGTCCCGCCGTTTACCGCCAGCCCGAACTTCCGCCCGTGCATCGCCGCGAACGACCGCTCGAACTCCCCCTGCGTGCCCTCCGCCCCCACCGGGCACAGCGTCTCCTCCGTGATCACCCTGGTGATTTCCGACAGCGTCTCCGCGTCAACCAGCGGCCACGCCGGAGCCTCTGCCGAAACCGCCGGAGTCCCTCCGCGAAGTGCCGCCTGTTTTGCCATGGCCGGAGTATCGCGACCCCCTCGAATCTCAGCAACCGCCTGGAGTTCTCCGATCTCGATGATCGGTTGCGCCTGCTCCGCCGTACTACTACCGATGGCATCTTCCTCGCACCATGCGCGTAGGATTCCCGCATGAGCGAATCAGTCGCTGGCGTCCAGGGCGGCGCTACCTTCCTCGTCCTTCCGGGGCAGGAATCGAGGGTTCGAATCATCCTGCGCCGCACCGTGACCGTGCCGGCTTACTTCATCGCGTTTGCCGCTCTCGTGCTTGTGAGCCCTTTTCTCCTACTCCTCGGCTTCGTCATTGATATCCCCTTCCGCCGTCGCCTCGCCACCGTGCGCTCGTTCGCGATGGTCGATGTCTTTTTCTTCTGCGAGGTCGCAGGCACTGTCGCCTCTCTCTGGCTCTGGATTCGTCATCGCGACCGCCAGCGTTTCCTCGATGCCAACTTCGCCCTCGAATGCTGGTGGGCCTCGTCCCTCTATCGCGCCGGCGTCTGGCTCTTCTCACTCCACCTCGAAGTCGAAGGCGATGAAGTCACAGAGCATGGTCCGATGATGGTCTTCTCACGCCACGTCAGCCCGATCGACAACCTCCTGCCGGTCGCCCTCATCTCGGACTACCGCCAGATCCAGTTGCGCTGGGTCATCAACCGCTCGCTCCTCCGGGACCCTTGCATCGATATCGTCGGAAATCGTCTGCCGAACTGCTTCGTCGCCAACAGCAGCGGCGATAGCGAAGCCGAAATCCGCCGCGTCGATGCCCTGGGCCGCAACCTCGGCCCCCGCGATGGCGTCCTCATTTTCCCGGAAGGCGGCCTCTTCTCCCCCGCAAAACGCGAGCGCGTGATCCACCGTCTCGAGTCTCAGGATTCCCCCCTCACCGAGCGCGCCCGCGCCATGCGGAATGTCCTCCCGCCGCGTCTTGGCGGGTCGATGGCGCTCCTCGCCGCCGCCCGCAACGTCGATGCCATCTTCCTCGCCCATACCGGCCTCGAAGGCGCGACCGAATACCGCAATATCCTCCGCGGGGGCCTCGTCGGCCGCACCATCCGTGTGAAACTCTGGCGCGTTCCCGCAACCGAGATCCCGACTACCAACGAATCCCGAATTTCCTGGCTCTTCGACCAGTGGGCGGCGGTCGATGCCTGGGTCGAAGCCAACAAAGCTCAGGTGAGTACCAAAAATGCCCGATGAACTTCCGCAGGTATTCGCGGCCACGGCCATCGCTGTCGCGACGCTCATGGTCCTCACCTGGCTTCTGAGCGTCGCGCTCAAAGACGCCAGCATCGTGGACATCGGTTGGGGCTTTGGCTTTGTCGTTGTCGCCTGGGTAGCCTTCGCCGTCGGCGACGGATACGAGGGCCGCAAATGGCTCGTCGCCATCCTCACCTCCGCCTGGGGCCTGCGCCTTTCCGCCTACCTCTTCTGGCGAAACGCCGGCAAAGGCGAGGACTACCGTTACCGCGCCATGCGCAAACGCTGGGGCTCGCGCTTTCCGCTCATCTCGCTGTTCACCGTCTTCGGGCTGCAGGGCGTCCTCATGTGGATCGTCTCCATGCCAACCCAGGTCGCCCAGCTCTCCGGCATGCCCGGCTCGCTGAACGCCCTCGATTTCGTCGGCGCCGCCGTCTGGCTCGTCGGTTTCCTCTTCGAAGCCATCGGAGACCTCCAACTCGCTCGCTTTAAAGCCGATCCCGCCAACTCCGGAAAAGTCATGGACCGCGGCCTCTGGAAGTACACGCGCCACCCGAACTATTTCGGCAACGCCGTGCTCTGGTGGGGGCTCTTCCTGATCGCCCTCGCTCGCCCCGCGAACGCCCTCGTCATCTTCGCGCCCGTCGTCATGACGGTTCTGCTCACGCGCGTCTCTGGCGTCCCGCTGCTCGAGGCGTCCCTCAAACGCCGCCGGGAGGGCTATCCGGAATACATCGCCCGCACCAGTTCCTTCATTCCCATGCCACCGAAGAAGCTCGCCCCGTAGACTGCCTCACATGCCGAAGTCATTCGCCGATGATGTCCGGAACTTCGCCCTTGCACTGGAAGGAAGCCGCGAAGAGTTCTCTTTCGGCTCCGACCATCCGGTCTTTAAGGCGCCCAACGGCAAGATGTTCGCCATTGCTTCGGAAGATGCCGCCGGCACGAACGTCTCCCTGAAACTTACCCCGGAAGAATGCGCGGAGGCCCTCTCGCTCCCCTTCGTCCGCCCGGCGCCCTACCTCGCCCGCTACCACTGGGTCATGTCCAGCATCACCAATGAAGCCGAACGCGACATGACCTTCACTTGGATACGCCGCAGCTACGAGCTCGTCGTCACCAAACCCGCCCGCAAGCGATAGCCGAAACTCGAACGTTTGTCTGCCGTTCGTTGCCCCAACATTGCATCGGCTCACCCCTGTCCCGCGCCGTCGGGCGAGGGGCCGGTGCTGAGGGCTAGTACGATGCCGCCGGCAACGCCCCGCTCGTCCCAGTGGCCCGAGTCCCAATCCGGAACGCGAACGCCGCCGCAAACACGGCCAGTATTCCGCCCATGTACATCGCCGGACCGTAGTCGCCCGCGGCGTCGTGGATGACGCCGGCCATCGCTGCTGCAATCGAACCGCCGACCATGTGGCTGAAGGTTATCCACCCGTAAATCGTCCCCACCGAACGCCGCCCGAAACGGTTCGCTGTAAGCATCACCGTCGGCGGCACCGTCGCGATGTAGTCCAGCCCGAACACCACCGCAAATAGCGACATCAGCGGAATGCCGGTGCCGGAAAGTGCCGGCAACACCAGTAGCGAACACCCGCGCAGGAAGTAATAGAGCGCCAGCAGCTTTCGCGGCGAATACCGGTCCGTGAGCCATCCCGAGGCGATTGTCCCCACCACGTTGAACCCGCCAATCAGGCTGAGCATCCCCGCCGCCTGCTTCTCGGTGAACCCGTGCTCCGTCGCATGCGGAATGAAATGGGTCCCAATGAGCCCGATCGTCGTGAATCCGCAAACCCCGAACGTCACTGCCAGCAACCAGAAGTCGCTGGTCCGAAGGGCCTCTTTCATCGGCACCATGCGCTCATCCAGGGCCAGCGCGATCTGCCCCGGTCGCGCGCCATAGGCCGTCAGGCCAACGTCTTGTGGCCGGCTCCGAAGCAACAGTACCGCCAGGGGGAGAACCACCGCTCCCGCGAGCATCGCCATCAGCCCTACAGCCTCCCGCCACCCCCATGCATCAACAACGAACGCCAGGAGCAGGATGAACACCAGTTGACCCGCGCTCGCCGCACCGCCCAGCACACCGGTCACCAGCCCCCGCCGCTCGTGGAACCAGGTGTTCGCCACCGTCGCGCTCAGCACGATCGACGTCCCGCCCGCACCGAACCCGACGAGCACGCCCCAGAAGATGTACAACTGCCAGAGCGACTGCATCGCGAACGTCGCCGCCACGCCCGCCACTCCCATCACCAGGAAGCCAATAATCACGGGCCGGATGCCATGCCGGTCAATCAGCTTCCCTGAAATCGGCCCGGCGAACCCCAACGTCAGAATGGATAGCGAAATCGCCCAGGATATCTGCGCGGTTGACCATCCGAAGTCTTCCTTGAATGGCGTGATCATCACGCCCGGCGCCGACCGAATACCCGCCGTCACCGTCACCAGCAAGAAGGTGATCGCGACCATCACCCACCCGTAGTGAATCCCGGCCCTCCGCGCCGCCATCGGCACAGAGAGCCGTGACTGGCTTGGGTCAGGAGGTGTCTCAGTCACTGCCACACGGCGATCTTAGGTGAGTACCCGCTCTCTTGTCCCGATGCCGCTCCGATCGCGTCGTTGAGAGTTACCGTGAACTCGGCGAGGCCGCCTCTTCGAAGTTCGCTTCATGAAAAACTGGTGCGCACGGCCCGCGAAAACTTCATACTATCCGGCCATGAAGCATATCTGGATGGCCCCCGTGATCGCCCTCTGGCTAATCTCGCCCGCCTGCGGCGGAGGCGACGATTCCGGCGGCACTGCGGGCGCCGACGAAAGCCCGACCGTGCAAAAGGTCACCACTGCGGGCGCTTCGACGACAGATGCGCTCAAACTCGGCGACACGGCCGACTTCAACGGCCTGAAAGTCCGCATCGTCAGCTGGCAACGGAAGTCCCCTACTGAGCTGGGCGGCAGAAATCCCACCGCGCCGGAAGAAGGCTGGCTTATCGTCCAGGTCGAAACCGAGAACACGACTGCATCTAACACAACCCCACCAGAACTGAGTCTCATCTGCGCCGACGGCACTGGCCACACCCGCTACGCCGATGACTCGACCGACGCCTTGAAGTCTGGCGACCTCTCGGCGAAGTCGAAGGCATCTGGCACGATGCTTTTCGGCACACCCCCGAACTGTTTCCCCGCGACCATCCTCGGAACACCGGTCACCCAGGCCGGCGGCAAGCCCGCAGCGCAGTCCTGGCGCCTCCAATAACAGCGGCAGCTTCCGGTCGCGAGTACCGGAGGCTGCCTTCTACCTCCTACACCCCGAAGTCCCAGCTCCCACCGTCGTGGTACTGCTTCAGCACGTTCTTCGCGATAAGGATCCGGTGCACCTCGTCCGGGCCGTCAGCAATCCGGAGCGTCCGAGCGCCCGTGTACATCCCTGCGAGCGGCGTGTCGCCCGAAACGCCCATCGCCCCGTGGACCTGGATCGCCCGGTCGACAACGCGCTCGTGCGCGGCCGGCACATACACCTTCAGCCCGGAGATGATCGTCCGCGGGTCCATGCCGCTGTCGATGATCTCGGCGGTGTGAATCGTCATCAGGCGAGCGGTCATGATGTCGATGTACGAATCCGCGATGAACCCCTGGATGAACTGCTTGGTCTCTAGCCGTCCACCGTGGACCTCGCGGTCCATGGCCCGCTTGCACATCAGGTCGAACGCCCGCCACATCTGGCCAACGCTGTTCATGCAGTGGAACACGCGACCGGCCCCGAGCCGGTCCTGCGCAGCCTGGTGTCCAGTCCCTGTGCGCCCGAGCTGGTTCGTCACCGGCACGCGCACGTTCTTGTACTCGATCTCACAGTGGTTTGAATCGTGTCCCCAAACCGGGATCCGCCGGACGATGTTGAAGCCGGGCGTATCCGTCGGGACGATAATCTGCGTCATCTTCTCGCGGACTCCGCCGTCGCCATCAGCTTCCTCGGTCCGGCACATCACGATCGCGAACGCGGCACCCACCGCGCCGGATGTGAACCACTTCCGGCCATTGATCACCCACTCGTCCCCATCGCGGATCGCCCGCGTCTGGATGGCGTAGGGGTTCGAGCCCGGCGCGTCCGGCTCAGTCATCGAGAAACACGAGCGGATCTCGCCCGCAATCAGCGGCTCGAGCCACTTCTTCTTTTGCTCCTCGGTCCCGTACTTGATCAGAATCGTCTGGTTCCCGGAATCCGGCGCCACCACCCCGAACAGCGGGTTCGAAAACGGGCTCCACGCCAGCACTTCATTCATGTACGCGTGCTTCATGAAGCCGATGCCCATCCCGCCGTATTCCTTCGGCAGGTGCGGCGCCCAGAGATTCGCCTTCTTCACGTTCTCCGAAATCTCCCGGCGAAGCATCTGCGTGTCCGGGTTCCGGTAATCCCCGAGCCGTTCTTCGTTCGGGATGATGTAGCGATTGACGATGTTCGCCGTCGCTTCACGGGTCTCGTTGATCTCCGGGTCCAGCGTCGGGACAGGTGCGATTTGCATGCGAATTCTCCGATATGCGTGTTTGTTGCAGCAGGAGTCTACGCTCTGCGGAAATCGCAACGCTGTCCACCCGTACCTTTTGGCCGGGTCATTGGTACCGAATTCGTCCGATGGCAGTTCACTCCCCTCTCCCAGACATGGGAGCGGGGCCGAGGATGAGGGACTTAATCGAAGCTCTCGTCGTCCTGGTCGACACTGATGTCCGGCGTCCCCGAATCGAGTTCGCCGTCCGTCTCGCTCCAACCCTCATCGGTGTCTTCTTCGACGATTTCGTCGTCTTCGCTGTAATCGCCGTAGTCGTCGTCGTCCCGGCGCAACAGGCCCTTCCGCGTGTACGCGCGCACGTCGGAAGTTCGTCCCTGCGGAAAGCTCACCTTGTCGATCATCGACGGGTGCTTAAACGTCTCTCGCAGGATCACCTTTGGCTCGCCAGTGGTGGTCACCATCGCCGCCGCGTAGCGGTTGCCGGCCTCCATCATCTTCGAAAGACGAAGGCCAATGCGCGGCTCCACCATGCCGACATACTCCCCGGAGACCGTGAGCACGTTCACCGCGTTGCCCTGCACCTGCAGCCCGACAATGTCGCCGGCGTCCAGGTCGGCCGTCGCTTTGGCGTCCGTCGCCTGCAGCTTTGCCACCGTCGCGGTCCCCGTCTCTTCGACAAAAAGCCGCGTGTCGAGCTGGCTCGGCGCGGAGCCGGCGGAGTCTGTCATCGTTGCCAGGCGGTCCAGGTTCCGTCGTGCGATCGTGTTCGACGGATCAGCCTCCAGGCTCTTACCGTAGCACTCCCGCGCCTCGGTGATCTGCCCGAGCTCAGTCAGCGCTTTGCCCAGCCGGTTCAACGCCTCCGCTTCGTCCCCAAAGCGGTTCAAATACTCGCGGTTTACGTTCGCTGCTTCCTGCCAGCGGCTGTTCACCGCAAGCTTCACCGCCTGATCGCTCAGTTGCTTCTTCAATCGTGCTCGCTCTTCGAGCGACATCGTGTCCAGTACGGGTTCGTTACTCATGAATTCTTGGCACTACCCTTCAACCGAGCCGACAGGATAAGGCAGCGCATTCCCTTGCACAACGAATCGATTCCCACCTGGCGAATGAATCTCTCGATGCGGCATATCGGCGCCGCACTCTACTATCAAATCCGTGGCGCAGGACGAACTCTTCCAGGCGATGCAGCAGGCGTGGGTCCACGTGGGCCCGCGTTTCGAAGCCTACAACCTCTTGCTCCCCGGTAGCCCCCGTTTCATCTGCCAGCCGGACGTCTGCACTGCCTATTGCTGTCACGCCTACAGCGTCAATCTCGGCGATGCCGAAGTCGAGCGCTTCCGCCGCTTCGAAAACCTCGAACTCGTGGATTTCCTGGAGGTGGATGAAGACGGCGAACCGATCAAGCTGCCGATGGCTCAGCCCTTTCTCCTCGCCCGCGCCGATGGCCACTGCAAGATGCTCGGCGAACACCTGGGCTGCACGACCTACGAAGGCCGCCCGAACGCCTGCCGTCTCTATCCCCACTTCGTCGTCTTCTGGGATCCCGAAGCGGAACGTGCCCGCACAACCCCATCCCGCCGCGCTGGCGCGGCCTTCGAGGCTGCCTCCCTCGGCAACACCTACAACCTCGTGCCATTGCTCCTCGGCCATTCCGAATGCCCCGGCTTCACGGGAGCCCCGCTCGAAGTTGGCGAGTGGTTCGACCTCTTCCGTCGCACTTACCAACTTCAGTACACCGAACTGTGAGATTGGCACCTCTGCGTACTCCGCCACCCCGTTACCCTTGAAGCCATGGATGCGTTGAACCCCTCATGACCCTCAAGCAAGGACTCATCCTCGTAGCGCTCTCGCTTGTCTGGGGTTGCTCGTTCCTCTTCATCAAGGTCATCGTCGATGCCGGCGTCGAACCCATGGGCATGTCCGCCGTGCGGACTACGCTCGGCGCCGCAACCCTGTTGCCTTTCGCCTGGGCCGCCCGCGAAGGCTTTCGCCAGTCGCGCTCTACCTGGCTGGCGCTCCTCGCCCTGGGCGTCCTCAATTTTGCCATCCCCTGGACCATCTTCGGCATCGCCGAAACCCACGTGCCCAGCGGCGCCGCCGCCGTCGCCAACGCTTCGATGCCACTCTGGTCGGCCCTCCTCGCTACCATCCTCCTCCGCGCCGACCGTCTCGGGCCGCAACGCATCGCCGGGCTCGGCCTGGGCTTCCTTGGTGTCGTCGTCCTCATGAGCGGCGACCTCACGGACCTGTCCGGCAGCGAAGCTGGCAGCATCCTCCTTATCCTGGTGGCCACCCTTTGCTACGGCACCTCGGCCGTGAGCATTCGACGCTGGCTCGGTCACGTCCCGGCGATTCCGCTCGCCTCCGCCCAGGTCACCACCGCCGCCGCCCTGCTCGTCCCGGCCGCACTCCTCACCGGCGCCTACTCCGATGCCGATATCACCTTCAAGGTCGTCGCCAACGCCGCCGCCCTTGGCGCATTTGGCTCCGGACTCGCGGTCGTTGGCTATATGTACCTCATCCAGTCCGTAGGCCCGGTCCGCGCCTCGGTCGTGACCTACATGGTGCCGCCCATCGGTGTCATCCTCGGTTGGCTGTTTCTCGATGAGGCGATTGGCTGGAACCTCGTGGCCGCGCTTGGGTTCATCCTTGCCGGCGTCGCGCTCGTCCAGGGCACCAATGTCCGCCGAATCGGCCGGCGAAGTACCGTTTCCGGGCCTGTCCCCGCCCCCGGCGATTAATGTTCATCATTTTCTCCCCGGGTGCTCTGCTACGATTTGCCTATGGCCCGAAGTCCGCGATTGCCCATCCGCCAGGAAGTCTCAGCGATTCGCGAACGGCTGGTCGCTACGCGCCGGGATTTCCACGAACATCCGGAGCTCTCCTGGCAGGAACAACGCACTCAGGCAAAGGTCCTTGAGCGCCTCAATCAGCTCGGGCTATCCGATGTGCGAAAGATCGCCCGCACTGGTGCCACTGGCCTCATTGCAGGTTCGAAACCTGGCCCTACAGTCCTCTGGCGCGCAGATATGGATGCCCTCCCGGTGCCGGAAAAGAGCTCGCTCCAGTTCGCGTCGAAGACCGAAAACGTTATGCACGCCTGTGGCCACGATACCCACATGGCGATTGCTCTCGGCATCGCCGAAATCCTCGCCGAAAAACGCGAGGATCTCGCTGGCAGCATCCGCTTCGTCTTCCAGCCCGCCGAAGAAGCCGCCGGCGGTGCCCAGGCATGCATCACCGATGGCGTCCTCGAATCCCCCCGCGTCGATGTCGCCCTTGGGCTCCACATCAGCGCAGATATCCCCATCGGCACCATCAACGTCGCCCCCGGACCGTTCTTCGCCGCGCCGACTGCGTTCAAAATCACCATCAACGGTCGCGGTGGTCACGCCGCCGCCCCGCAGCAGTCCGTCGATGCCGTCGTCGTCGCAGCCCACGTCATCACCGCGCTCCAAACGGTGGTGAGTCGGTCGATGGCTCCCTCCGATGCGGCCGTCCTCACCGTCGGCAAGGTAGCCGGCGGCTTCCGCGGCAACGTCATCGCCGAATCCGCCACCATGTCCGGCACCATCCGCAGTTACACCGACCTCATCCGCGAAACCATGCTTCGCCGCACGGAAGACATTCTCGCTGGCGTCTGCGCCGCATTCGGTGCCACCTACGAGTTCAATCACCAGACGAGTTGCCCGCCGCTCGTGAACGACCCCGGCGTAGCCGCCTACGTCCGCGAACAGGCGGACGCCTACTTCGGCCCGAAGAACATCCTCGCGGCTCCGAGCATGGGCGCCGAGGATATGGGCGTCTTCCTCGAAAACCGACCCGGCTGCTATTTCTGGCTTGGCGCCCGCAACGAAGCCCGCGGCATCGCAGGCCGCCACCACGATCCCGCCTTCGTCATCGATGAGGACGCTCTCTTGCTCGGGGTCGAATTCGGCGCCCGCCTCATCGAAGGCCAGCTCGCACTCGCTCGTTAGCCCGTGAACATGCCCCCATCCGGGAACAAAATCTCCCCGGTGAAGTAGCTGCTTTCATCGCTCGCAAGGAACAGCGCGGTGTTTGCAATGTCCTCGGGCTGGCCGAGCCGTCGCAGCGGAACACTGTTGATGATCGCCTGCTTCCGTTGCTCGTCCGCCCGCATCGATGCCGTCATCGGCGTCTCGATGAACCCCGGCCCAATTGCGTTCACACGCACCTGGTGCTGAGCCACTTCGAGGGCCAGCACCTTCGTCAGCATCCACACGCCGGCCTTCGAAACGCAGTATTCGGCCGCCCCCGCGAGCGGAATCTTCGCTGCCCCGCTCGCGATGTTGATAATTGACCCGCCACCGCCGTCGATCATCCGCTTCGCCGCCGCCCGGTCGCACATCATCACGCCGGTCAGGTTCACGTTGAGCACCTTCTCCCAGTACTCGGTTGGTTTTCCGAGTACACCGTAGGACCCGCCGCGTGCCTCATGCGTCTCGCTCCCGCTCACATAGAGGGCGTGCGAAATCCCCGCCGCCGCCAGCAGGATGTCGAGTTTGCCGTGCTGCTTCACGGCCTCGTCCGCGAGCGCTTCGCAGTCCGCTTCGACGCTTGTATCGGTCCGCAGGAACGACGCCTCCGCGCCCATCTCCTTCAGTTCAGCTACTACTTCCTGGCCGCGCGCACCATCCAGGTCGCCGATGACGACCTTCGCGCCTTCGCGTCCAAATGTCAGCGCGCACTGCCTCCCGATGCCGCTTGCGCCGCCGGTGACAATCGCGACCTTGCCTTCGAGTCTTCCCGCCATGGTCCTGTCCCTCCAACGGGCGGCATTCTAGCGGGACGGCGAAGCCTCTACTCGTAGATCCACTTGTCCGAATCGCGAGTCCACTCCACAAGCTCCGAAGGCTTGAAGAAGATCTTGATCTCGCGCGCCGCACTCTTTGCACTGTCGCTGGCGTGCACCAGGTTGCGTCCCATCTCCAGCCCGAAGTCCGCCCGGATCGTCCCGGGCGCTGCGGAAGCCGGATTCGTGAGTCCATTCGTCGCCCGGACGATGTCGATCGCGTTCGTCCCCTCGAGCACCGCCGCCACCACTGGCGCGCTCGTGATGAAGTCCACCAGCCCGTTGAAGAACGGCTTCCCCTTGTGCTCCGCGTAATGCTTCTCCGCCGTGGCTCGAGATACGAGCATCAGCTTCAGGCCCACAAGCTTCAGGCCGCGGTTTTCCAGCCGCTTGATGATTTCGCCGGCCAGTCCGCGCTGCACAGCGTCGGGCTTCACCAGGAACAGTGTTCGTTCGCGTTCCATCTCAGAAAGTCTCCGTAGGTAGTGTTCGAATGATTCAGGAAGCGGTCGCCGATTGGCGCCGCGAAACCGTGATGTTCGGCTCTCGAAGGTAAAAGGCTTCCGAGCTCGGTTCCAGCGCACCCGACCGGATTTGCGGCGCCCGCGCCCGGACTGCCGCCTCCACGCGCTCACGAGGGCTCACTTCGGTACCCCCAAAAGCGCCCGCGCCCTCTCCCACAATCCGCGCCGCCCCGAGCGATTCGACGTCCGCGACCGCGGGCCGCCCGATGGCCTGACCGCCCTCCCAGCGCTGCACCGCGAACTGCCCCCGCCCGGCAGGGTGGATCGCGACGCCGTCATTGAGCCCGGTCGCCAGCGCTGCCGCTTCGAGCGTGCCAATCCCGTAGACATCGATCCCGTTCGCCAGCGCCATCCCCTGCGCGGTTGCAATCCCTACGCGCACGCCCGCGTACGCGCCCGGCCCGATCGCCACGAGGATCGCGTCGGGCTTCTCGTCCCCAAGAAGTTCCTTGATCGCTGGAAGCAGAAGCCGCGAATGATCGTGCTGCGCATCCGCCTCTACAGAATGCACGTCGCCGTCGCGGTCCACCGCCAGCGCGAACCGGTCCGAAGCAGTGTCGATACAGAGGATGGTGCTCACGCCGCGCCGAGGGAAGCAACAAGCTCTACGCCACGCGGTCCGCGTGGGATGAAGCGGAGCCGCCTGCTCCGCGGGCCCATTCCTCCGGGCGCCAGCTCAACCACCAGGCCGTCGCCGGGCAGCAATTCAGCCCCGCGTTCCGGCCATTCGATGACGAGAACGCCCTTCTCCGCGTAGTCCCAGAGCCCAAGGTCGTCGAGTTCCTCGACATCCTCGATCCGGTAAAGGTCCACGTGGTAGAGCGTCTCGCGGCCGGCGTATTCGTTCATCAGCACGAACGATGGGCTGTTCACCTGTCCATCGCAGGCAAGGCCCCGTCCAATTCCCTGCGTGAGACAGGTCTTCCCGGCCCCGAGCTCCCCGTTGAGCAACACGATGTCGCCCTTTCGAAGTTCACGGCCAAGGCGCTCGCCGACACTGCGCGTGTCTTCTTCACCCGATGACGACAGTTCGAAGTCGTGGATCTCTGCCATTCAGGCCAGTATATGCACGCCTTTTGTTATGCCACACGCGCCACGCGGCGCCCACGTACCATGCAACGAAACCTTCACGGAGTACCTCCTTGGCTGAGTCCCTTCGCATCGCCCTCATGACTCGGTTCGACGAAGAAAGCATCACCGCGATCAAGCAGGTGGACCGCCGCATCTCGATCCTCGATTACGGCAACGTCCTCCGCGGCACGCCCCCCGGCGAAGCTGAAAAGCACGCGATTCTCAGCTCCCTGGCCGATGTCGAGATCATGGTCGGCTCGAACCGCCTCGAGGTGGAGTACTTCGACGCTGCCCCGAACCTTCGCTGGTTCCAGGCAATGAACGCCGGCCTCGAACGCCTCGATCGCCAGGGCCTCCTTCAGCGAGGCTTCGCTGTTACGAACGGCTCGGGCCTCGCCGCCCCGGCCATCGCCGAATGGTGCATGGGCGCGATGTTCGCACTCGCCAAGCAATTCCCCGCTTACCTTCGCAACCAGGAGGCCCGCCGCTGGGAATACGTCCGCGGCGGCATCGCCATTGAAGGGAAAACTTGCGGCGTCGTCGGTCTGGGCGCAATCGGCCGCGAAGTCGCCAAACGCGCTCGCGCAATGGGCATGAGCGTCGTGGCCTCCCGCCGAACCGTCGATGGCCCCGATCCCGACTGCGACGCGGTCTTTCCCTACTCCTCGCTCCACGCCCTCCTCGCCGAGTCCGATTTCGTCGTCCTTTGCGTCCCGCTGACACGCGAGACCCACCACCTGATCGATGCCGCGGCCCTCCGGGCAATGAAACCTACCGCCTCCATCCTCAACATCGCCCGCGGCGATGTCATCGATCAGGCTGCCCTCGTCGCCGCCCTCAACGACGGGACAATCGCCTCCGCCGCCCTCGACGTCACCACTCCGGAACCTTTGCCGCCGGACGATCCACTCTGGTCGATGCCCAATGTTTTCATAACACCGCATGCCTCCAGCGCATCCGATCGCCGCGCCGGTACCGCCTCCGCGCTCTTCCTCGATAACCTTCAGCGTTACCTCTCGGGCCAGCCCCTGCGCAACCTCGCTCGCCCGGAACTCGGCTATTGATACCGCTCGGTAAATTCATGTGTTGCGAAACTGTATCGAATCCCGTTTTTGATTGACCCGAACTGTCCGGCTGCTTACCTTGAGTTGGCATTGGAACATCCCTGACAGCGGAATATCAGGGAAGCTAAAACGCCCCATCTCGGAGTCGAAAGCAAACATGATCAAAGCCACGTCCGAAACCGGAAAGGCGCCTGTATCGGCGAGCCTCGGAAATCGCATCCGAACCGCTCGACGAGACGCCGGAATGAGCCAGGGCCAACTGGCCCAGAACCTCAACACCACCCAGAGCGCCATCAGCCTCTACGAAGCCGGCCAGCGTTCCGTTGGCATCGATATGCTCCTCAGCGTCGCCCGCATCCTCAATCGTCCGCTCCACTACTTCCTCGGCGATGACGGCGACATGCTCTACGTGAAGGACAGCGACATCGCCGAGCTTATCGGCGAACTCGAAAAGCACCCGGAAGACCTGCCGGAATTGCTCGCCTACTGGAACTTTCTCCGCTGGCGCCGCATGTCCTCGAACGGCAACGGCCGCCACTAGGACTGGTACACTTACCGCAGAACGTTTCGAAGGCCGGGATTTCCCGGCCTTCGCGCTGTGGAGGACAATCACCCCATGCGCCGGCTCTGTGACCCAACCGACGCCCGTCGGATGCTCAATCCGGGGCCCGTGGCCATCGTCACCACCGAATGGCGCGGCATCGCCAACGCCGCCCCAATCGCCTGGTGCGCCGCGCTCTCCATGGAACCTCCGCTCGTCGGTATCGTCGTCCACCCCAACCGTCACACCTCGGACATGATCCGCTTCTCCGATGGTTTCGCGATCAACATTCCTGGTCCCACGCTCGTTAAGCAGACCGCCTTCCTCGGCACCCTCTCCGGTGTCGAAAACAACAAGCTAGAAGCGTCCGGGCTCCAACTGTTCAGTCCCCTGATGATCGATGCCCCGCTGATCGAAGGCTGCCTCGCCTGGATTGAATGCACGCTTCAGGACGTCATTCGCACAGGCGACCACAGCCTCTTTGTGGGCAACGTCGTAAAGGTCCAGGCCGATGACGAAGCTTATGCCCAACAGTGGCTCCTCAAGGACCGCGAACACAGCCCCCTCACCTTCATCGGCGGCAAACGCTACGCGGTCATCGGCGAACCTCTGGATGCCGTCGTCGAGACCGATGTAAACGGTTCGCTGATCCTCGAAACGGTGGAAGAGCGCGAACGCCGCGAGGAAGAAGAGGCCCGTGCCGCCGAAGAAGCCAAACTCGAAGGAGCCGAAGGCCTCACCGAGAAGCGCCGCTCCGAAGCTGAAGACCATCGCTCAGTCTTCTAGCAATCGGGAAGCGGTGCGATGTCCGCCGCCTCGAAAGAGCGATTCCCGCCCTTGTCTCTCCTCGCGTAGTATTCGCCGCGGAGCCTGCAATTCAGGAGATGACATGTTCGGAACCGTCGCCGTTTTGAAGCCTAAACCCGGCCAGGAATCGGCCGTCCTCGCCCACTTCGACCACTGGTGGAAGGACCGCGCTCCCCAGACGCCCGGCGCTCTCCTCGGAACGCTCAACCGGGAGACGGCCAACCCGGATGAGCTTCTCCTGTCCGTCGTCTTCTCATCCCAGAAGACCTACGAAGACAACGCCAACAACCCCGAACAGGACAAGTGGTACCGCGAACTGGTCGCAATGCTCGAGGCAGAACCCAAATGGATCGACGGCCAGGTCCTCGGCGTCCACTGCCGCGGAGCACTTTAGCAACAATATCGCGGGGCCGCCGCGCGCCCGCCTACGGCCCGACCACGAACGACCAGCTTGTCTCACCCGGTGGGGGGCTACCGCCGGCCGGGTCGCCAATCTCTAGTCTGGCGCTGTGAGTGCCCACCGCGAATCCTTCCTCGGGCGCGTAGCACAACTTCCCTTCCTCCGGTTGCGTCCCGGGGAGCACCCAGGTCGATTGGTGCGTCACCTCGGTCCCGTCGAGCCATAAACGGAACCACTGCCCGTTCACCGCCTGTGAAACGAACCTGATGGCGGCGCATGCGCCGTTGACGTCGCCCGGCTCCGACGAGCGAGTGC
Organism: Dehalococcoidia bacterium; assembly: GCA_050247055.1. Taxonomy (GTDB): domain Bacteria; phylum Chloroflexota; class Dehalococcoidia; order Tepidiformales; family Tepidiformaceae; genus Amarobacter. Next base: position 99,578 of record JBFWUX010000006.1, on the reverse strand, counting down.
TTGCCTGGCTCACCTCGGTCCCGTCTCCGGGCGTTACGGCGACGACAAACTGGTTCTTTTGCGGCGATCCCGTTGGCTGCGGCGTCGTGACCGCCTCGGCGCAACTCGCGTTCGCGTCGTAGGGCACCTTCACGATGGTCCCTGGCGGCAAAGGCCCAAGCCCGAGCCCGGGGTTGAGCGCCCTCAGATCAGCCAGCGTGGTGCTGCGCCCAACAGCAAAGTCTTCGAGCGTCATCGTGCCCGCGTAGTACTCCGTCGGGCACCCGTTTGGATATCGCCCGTCCACAACCGCCGCGTCGCCACCTGCCGCATTGGCACCCTCGGTTGGGAGCGTCTGATAGACCGCCAGTCCTCCGACGGCCATCGCTCCGGCGAACGCGGTCACAGTGGCTGGCATCCCGAGCTTTGCCGCCGGGAACCCCAATCCGCCGCGTAATCCCTGCCAAATTCGTCCCAGGGCGCTTCGCTTGCTCCCGGTCTCCAGCTTCGAGTGGACCTCTTTCAGATGGAACCGCACAGCGTTGCGCGTGATTCCGAGCCGTTCCGCGATCTCATTGTTCGTATAGCCCCGCCGGGCAAGTTCCAGGACATCTTTCTCGCGCGGGGTCAGCTCTCCAGGAAACTCTTCGCCACTCATACATGCGCTCCGGTTTCAGGCTACGCTCACCCTATTCCCGGCGCGACGCCTCTGTCCCTACCCTCCCCGGAAAACCAAAAAGCCCCTCTCCCAGACTTGGGAGAGGGGGCCGGGGGGTGAGGGCTACGAAGACACCCGATGCTTCTCAAACACACCCGACTCGACCCCGCTGCGGCGCCGCGCCTCCGCGTAACAACCTCCATCCCCGGAAAACCAAAAACCCCCTCTCCCAGACTTGGGAGAGGGGGCCGGGGGGTGAGGGACGAAGACACCCCGATGCTTCTCAAAACACACCCCACTCGAACCCTCTGCGGCTCCGCGCCTCCGCGTTAGAACCTTCATCCCCGGAAAACCAAAAAGCCCCTCTCCCAGACTTGGGAGATGGGGCCAGGGGTGAGGGCAACGAAGACACCCCAATGCTTCTCAAAACACACCCGCCCCGAACCCTCTGCGGCTCCGCGTTAGAACCTTCATCCCAGGAAAACCAAAAACCCCCTCTCCCAGACTTGGGAGAGGGGGCCGGGGGGTGAGGGACTACCGCTTCGAGATATCCACGTATTCCCGGTTGCTCGCGCCTTCGTAGAGCGCGTTCGGCCGCACGAGCCTGTTGTCCGCATACTGCTCCAGCAGGTGCGCAGTCCACCCGGTGATTCGCGACATCGCGAAGATCGGCGTGTACAGGTCGCTCGGGATGCCGAGCATCTTGTAGACCGAGGCGCTGAAGAAGTCGACGTTCGGGTACAGCGGCTTGCCTTCAAGCTTCCGCGCCAGGTAGTCGCGCAGCTTCAGGCTCAGGTCGAAGTACTTCCGGTCCGGCGAAACCTCGGCCAGTTCGTGCCCGAGGCGCTCGAGGATGATCGCTCGCGGGTCCGTTGTCTTGTACACGCGGTGGCCGATGCCCATCACCCGCTCGCCGCGGCCAAGCATCGCCTCCACATGCGGCGCGATGTTCTGCTCGCTTCCGATTGCCTCCACTGTCTTGTAGACGGCTTCGTTCGCGCCGCCGTGGAGCGGGCCCTTGAGGGTGCCGATCGCCGAAGCGATGGCGCTGTACATGTCGCTCAACGTCGAAGCCGTCACCAGCGCCGAGAACGTCGAGGCGTTCATCTCGTGCTCCGCATGGAGAATCATCGCCACGTCGAAAACGCGAGCTTCCAGTTCGTTCGGTTCTCGGCCGTTGAGCATCCACAGGAAGTTCGCGGAATGGCCGAGGTCATCTCGCGCCTCAACGGGCTCCAGCCCCTGGCGCAGCCGGTGATACGTTGCGAGCACGGTTGGCATGCGCGCCGTCAGGCGAGCCGCCGTCACTTTCAGCTGCGAATTCGTCAGATCGCTCGAAAGCGGATCGAGCGCGCCGGCGATGATCACCGCCATCTCCAGCGACCGCATCGGCCGAATCTGGCCCACGATCTCACGCAGCATCCGCGCGTTCAGCTCCGAAAGCGGACGCTCCTCGCGCAGGCTGTTCTTCAGGCTTTCAAGTTCTCCCTTGTTCGGAAGGCGAAGGTTCCAGAGCAGGAACGCCACTTCTTCAAAGGAAGAATTCTTCGCAAGGTCGTAAATGTCGTAGCCCGAATAGATCAATTCACCTTTTTGTCCGTCGATCCGGCACAGTTTTGTGGCCGCGACATTGACGCCTTCAAGCCCCCGGGAAACAGATTCAGTGGTCACACGCATTACTCCTGCGAGATTGTATACAGCCGCGCGATCTTAACACCTGCGAGCCTCGTCCGCGCGGGTGATTTGTTGCGATTTCACTCTCATTCTGGCACGGGTCTTGGCCCGCCGGTCGGCCCGCAAAGGCAAAAATTCAGGATCGACCGGCCATGGAATTGGCTGCTCCGCCTGTACTACGGTGGCGACAAATCAAACGCACCGACCCAATTGAGGTGAACGAATTGTCTTCGTTTCGAACCTGGCGGAGTCTCGCCGCTGCAGTCTCCGCCGCCTTGCTCACCGCAGGGCTCGCCGCCTGTGGCGGCTCCGATGACGATGCCGCAGACGCCGGAAGCCAGGCAGATCCCGGGAACATTGTCATCAAGATGTACGACAGCAACTTCAAGCCTGCCGACCTCACCGTCACGGCCGGCGAAACCGTCACCTTCCAACTCCCGAACATCGGCCAGCTGCCTCACAACATGCGCATCGCCACGCCTGAAGGCGTCTATCGCGATAGCACATGGGTCTCAACTCCGGAAATCATCAATCCGGAGAGGACCGGCACGCTCACCTGGGAAGCGCCTGCCGACCCCGGCAAGTTCAAATACCGCTGCGACATCCACCCGGACGTCATGGTTGGCACCATCACCGTGGAATAGCCGCTCCTAGACGCGCTCGGCCACCAGCGTGCCCATCTTTGCCGTATCTACAACGTTCGCGCCGGCCCCGGCAATGTCCGGTGTCCGGTAGCCGTCCTTTATCACGCCATCGACCGCCTCTTCTATTGCGGCGGCCTCCTCTTCCAGCCCCAGCGAAAGTCGCAACATCATCGCCGCGCTCAAGATCATCGCCAGCGGATTCGCTTTCTTCTGACCGGTAATGTCCGGCGCGCTCCCGTGGATCGGTTCGTACAGCCCGATACCAGTGCCGTCCTTATTGCGCTTGCCAAGGCTTGCCGAAGGCATCATTCCCATCGAGCCGGCAAGCATCGCTGCCTCGTCGGTCAGGATGTCGCCGAACATGTTCTCAGTGACGATCACGTCAAAGCTCGCCGGCCGCCTCACCAGGTACATCGCGCACGCATCCACCAGGATGTGCTCGAGCTCCACATCCGGGTACTGCTTGCCGACTTCCGTCGCGATTTCCCGCCAGAGTTGCCCCGTCCGCAGCACGTTCGCCTTGTCCACGCTCGTGACCTTCTTCCGGCGCTGCCGCGCCAGCTTGAACGCTACATGGCAGACCCGCTCCACTTCCTTCTCGCTGTACCGAAGCGTGTCTACGCCTTGCCGCCCTCGCGAGTTCTCCCAGCGCTTCTGTGGGCGCCCGAAATACAGCCCGCCCGTTAGCTCCCGGATCACCACCATGTCCACGCCGTCCAGCACCTCAGGCTTCAGCGTGCTCTCGCCGATCATCTCCGGGTGAATGCGCACCGGCCGCAGGTTCGCGAACAGTCCCAGCTGCTTCCGCATCCCGAGGATCGCGTCTTCCGGGCGCACCTTCGCCTTCGGGTCGTCCCATTTCGGCCCGCCGACCGCTCCGAACAACACCGCCCGCGATGCCTTCGCCTTCGCCACCGTCTCCGGTCTCAACGCCACCCCGTGTTTGTCGATGCCGGCGCCGCCGATCGTCTCTTCGTCGTATTGAAACTCATGCTTGAAGCGTTTCTCGATGCGTCCGAGGACCTTCAAGGATTCCTCGAGCACTTCAGGACCGATCCCGTCGCCGGGTGTGAGCAGAATGCGGAAAGTTGCCATAGTGCGCCGGATCGTAGGCCGGTCACTCGCCCCAGTCCAAGAACCGTTGGCTATCTTCGTCATACCAGTTGCATCGGGCCGGGTCTCCTGACGAGCGACCGTTGCGCACCCTCCCGCCAAACCCGGGGCCGTCTCCCCTCTCCCGCGACGCGGGAAGTCGGGAGACGGGCCGGGGGTCAGGGCAATGCACGCGCTTGAACCTCCTCCCTCTCCCAGGGCCAGGGAGGAGAGCCGGGGCCAGGCGATGAGGGGAAACGCCCTACCGCCACTCCACCGCCTTCCCAATCGCCTCCCCCAGCCGCCTCAAATACGCATCCCGCGCAATCTCCACCGCCCCCATCCGCTCCGTGTGCTCAGTCAGCACCTGGATGTCGATCAACTCAACCCCGATTCGTCGCGCTTGCTGCACCAGCCCAACCATCGCCACCTTCGAGGCGTCTCGCTCCCGCGAAAACATCGATTCCGCCCCGAACATCGCCCCGATGCCGATCCCATACAGTCCCCCCACCAGTTCCGAATCCCGGTTCCAGACCTCGAAGCTGTGCGCCCAACCCATCCGGTGCAACTCGCAATACCCTTCGATGAGAGCCGGCGTTATCCACGTTCCGTCGTCGCGCCCCTCTGAACACGCCTCCATCACCGCTTCGAACGCAGCATCAACCGTCACCCGGAAGCGTCCCGAGCGAATCGTCCGGCCAAGCCGGCGCGAAACGACCAGGCCCTCCAGCGGGATGATCGCCCGCGGATTCGGCGAGAACCAGAGGTACTCCGTCGAACCGTGCGGCCACGGGAAAATCCCCCGCCGGTAGGCCGCGAGGATGGTCGCAGGGGCGAAGTCGGCGCCCTCACCGATCAATCCATGGTCGTCGGCTCTCCGCGGGTCAGGAAACTGCCAGGGGCAGGGGGGCGGCTCTACCTGCTCCGATCGTGTCCGCACCTCAATCGCCACGGGAGCCTCGCGTCCAGCCGAATCGCGTAACCACGGTTCCACACCGGAAACCTTGAATGTCCAGCAGGTGCCGCGCAACGCGACGCGGCTTGTCGCGTCCTCCGTTACGCTTCGCCCATGCCCAGGCGGAAGATCGCGAACGCCTCCGAAGCACGCCGCAAGGTCGATCGTCTTCGCGCCCTCCGCTCGAGCCCTCGCGCCCTCCACGACTTTGCGATGGAAATCCTCGCCGATGAAGGCAGCCCCGAACTGGTGAAGCTCGCCCTCGAATCCCTCGGCGAAGAAATCCGTCCCGATGACGGCCCAGTTCTCCGCCAGCTCTACAACGACTTCGATATCGATGGCGTGAAGAAGGACCCTGGCGGCAACGTACGCGTCGAAGTCCTCAAGGCGCTCTGGCACCTCCGCAGCGGCGAAGACGTCCCCTTCGCCCTTCGTGCGCGCAACACCAGCGAGCGTACCCTCCAGGCCAACGGTGAAATGATCCGAGCGGCCGGCCTCGCCCTCCTCGGCGTCCTCGACCCGGCACGGGCCTGCCTCGAAGCCGTCCTCGTCCTCGGCCGCGACGACTCGCATCCACTCACCGAATCCAGCCACATGACCGGCGAGCCCGCACTCACCGCCGTCCGCCTCCTCGCCTCCCAACAGGAGACCAACGCCCTTCTCCTCTACCTCCTCACCGGCCACGCCCCAACCACCGAAGTCATTGGCGAAACCCTGCGCGGCCTCGCCTCGCTCGAATTCGCCACCCTCGAGCCAATCCTCGTCGACCTGGCGAACCGCGACGATGATGGCCTCCTTGTTGCCGTCTGCGATGTCCTCGTCGAACTCCCGCCGTCCCCCGGCCTCGCCCCCATCGTCCGCAAACTGCTCGATTCCCCATCACGTGGCGAGGTCTACGAATTCCTCGTCTCCTCCATCGTCGCCAGCCGCCGCATGGACCTCGTCGAACTCGTCCTCGAATCGCTCCCCACCGAAATGTCCCAAAAACGCCTGCGCTCAGCTCTCGACGCCCTCCAGCTCGCGCCCAAAACCCCGGCCGTCGAAACCGCAATCAACCAGCTGGAAACCCGCCTCGCCCGCCAAACCCCGCCACCCGGTTAAGAACCGCGAGCGCAAGCGCCCGCCACCCCACGGAACCCCGAGCCGCGACCGGGCAGGGAGCGGGCCTTTCGGCGTGGCAAGGCGCCATTCCTCTACCTCAAGCCATACTCGCGTCGCATCCGAGGCGCGCACGCCAGTAAGCGCGTAATCCAGTTGAACGCAGCAGCGCACATCTCGGCAGCCACCACGGCTACCTCAAGCCATACTCGCGTCGCATTCCGAGGCGCGCACGCCAGTAAGCGCGTAATCCAGTTGAACCCAGCAGCGCACATCTCGGCAGCCACCACGGCCAAACCAGGGGATGTGGGATCTTACGAGCCCGAACCGGGCTCCTCAGGCACCTGTCAGCAGCCCGGTTCGCCGTCATTCCCGCAGCATGAACTCCGGGTCCGAACCTTCTTCCAGTTGTTCCGCAGCAACAGCCGCACCTTCGTCGCGAACGAACCGTCGTACTCCCGCCAGTTCGTAATCACATTGCCGAAGCTCGGACCCGAACTCATGCCAGGGCCACCGTCGAAGGATAGATCGCCGCCCGGGACTTCTCGAACGCGTCGATATCGTCGCCCTCCTGCAAGGTCAGCCCGATTTCATCGAGCCCGTTGAGAAGGCAATGCTTCACGAACGGGTCAATCTCGAAGCTGCGCGTCCATGTCCCGTCGGCGGTCGAAACGGTCTGGGTCTGCAGGTCCACCACCAGTTCCGAGCTGTTCAGCTCTTCCGAGCGCGCAATCAGGTAATCACAGTCCGCCTGCGGCAGCACCACCGTCAGCAGCCCGATCTTGGCGCAGTTGTTCCGGAAAATGTCGGCGAACGAAGGCGAAATGATCGCCTTCAGGCCCAGGTCTTCCAGCGCCCACGGTGCGTGCTCGCGCGAAGACCCACAGCCGAAGTTCGGCCCGGTCACCATGAGCGGCGCACCCGCGAAATTCGGGTTGTTCAACACGAAGTCCGGGTCCTTCTTCCAGTCGTCGAACGCGAACGGCCCGAAGCCTGTGCGCTCGATCCTTTTAAGGAACTCTTTCGAGATGATCTGGTCGGTATCGACATCTGCGCGGTTCATCGGGATGGCGCGGCCCTTCACCGGTTCGAACTTCTTCATGGCTACTTCCACTCCCGGATGTCTACAAAGTGCCCGGCGATTGCCGCCGCCGCTGCCATTTGCGGGCTCACCAGGTGCGTCCGCCCGCCCCGGCCCTGGCGACCTTCGAAGTTGCGGTTCGAAGTGCTCGCGCAGCGCTCGCCGGGAAGCAGGATGTCCGGGTTCATGCCCAGGCACATCGAGCAGCCCGCCTCCCGCCACTCGAAGCCCGCGTCGATGAACACCTTGTCGAGGCCTTCCTGCTCCGCCTGCAGCTTCACCAGCCCGGAACCCGGCACCACCATGGCGCTGAGCGTGCTCGCGATCTTGCGGCCCTTCACGATCTCCGCCGCCGCTCGGAGGTCTTCGATTCGAGAGTTCGTGCACGACCCCAGGAACACGCGGTCCAGCGGGATGTCCTGGATCGCCGTCCCCGCCTTCAGGCCCATGTAGACGAGCGATCGTTCCGCCAGTTCTTTCGCCTGTGGCGTGGCTGCTTCGTCGGGCGAAGGTACGCGCCCGGTAACCGGGACGCTTTGCGCGGGGGTCGTGCCCCAGGTCACACACGGCTCGATGTCGGCGCCTTCCAGCGTCACGTACGTGTCGAACTCGGCGCCCTCGTCGGTCGGCAGGGCCCTCCACGCGTCGAGCGCCGCCTCCCAGTGCCCGCCCTTCGGAGCGTGCTTGCGGCCCTCGACGTACGAGAACGTCGTCTCGTCCGGGGCCACCAGGCCCGCTCGCGCCCCGCCTTCAATCGACATGTTGCAGATCGTCATCCGCCCTTCCATCGAAAGGTTCCGGATAACCTCGCCGCGGTACTCGATCACGTGCCCAACGCCGCCGGCTACGCCGATTTCGTTGATCACCGCGAGGATCACATCTTTGGCCGTCACGCCGGGGTGCAGTTCGCCGTTGACCTCAACCGACATCGTCTTCGGCTTCGCCTGTGGCAGCGTTTGCGTCGCGAGCACATGCTCGACTTCGCTCGTGCCGATACCGAAGGCCAGCGCGCCGAATGCCCCATGCGTCGCTGTGTGGCTGTCGCCGCACACGATCGTCATTCCCGGCTGTGTCAGTCCCTGCTCCGGCCCGATGACGTGCACAATGCCCTGGCGAACATCGCCGACGCCAAACAGCGGCACACCGAACTCCTCGCAGTTCTTCCGCAGGACTTCCACCTGCTGGATCGATAGCGGGTCGGTCCACGGCTTGTCGCGGTCTCGCGTCGGGACGTTGTGGTCCACCGTCGCGAGGGTCAGGTCGGGCCGCCGGACTTTGCGGCCGGCGAGCCGCAGGCCTTCGAACGCCTGGGGCGAGGTCACCTCGTGGACGAGATGCAGGTCGATATAGAGGAGATCCGGCTTTCCGGCTTCGCTGTGGACAACATGGTTGTCCCAGATCTTCTGGATGACCGTGCGCGGTTGACTCATGTAAGGCTGGCTCCGGGGTGCGGGAGAAGTAATTTGGGAACCCCGATCGTACCAGACCTCGCCCTCGCGGGCTGCTACCGCAGCAGTTTGCGCCGTCCCGCCGCCTTCGTCGGTCGTGGCGCCTCAACCAGCGGCCCCGAATCCGCCAGCGCTTCGCGTGTAATCGAAAGCAGCGCTCCAAGCCCGCGCGAGTTGTGATAGACCACCTTCGTCTTCGAGGTGTCCTTGTTCGCTTCCGCTTTCACGCGCCCGCTTGCGGCGTGGCTGATGCAGGCCGTGTTGATAACAATCAGGTCGCTCTCCCCGCTCGCAAGACTCGTCGCCTGGGGGCCATTCTTCGCTTCATCCGGGTCGAGCCACGCCGTCTTAATCCCCCACGCGTCGAACTGCGGCATCGCGTGCTTCTTCAGCCACTGGTGCCCGCCCACAACCACCAGCCGCATCCCCTCGAACGATTCCGGCGCTGATTCCTCGTCTTCGGCGCCACCCTCCAGCCGCCCGATGAGAAACTCGCGGAACTTCGGAAACGCCAACGCGAGCCCCTTCAGTTCATGCGTACCTTCATCGCCCGGGTCCTTCGGGTTGCAATTGCGCAGCACCGCTTCGGCCGTCGTCTCGAACTCCTCACCCCGTTCCAACTGTAGCGAAAGGAGTGCCTGGCCCACCGGCAACTGCAACGGCTTGAACCCCGGTGGCACCGCCATGCACAGGGTCCGAAGGCGTTCGAATTCGCCATGCTTCAACAATTCGCGTGTCAGCCGATCAAACGCAGCGACGGTGTCGTGGTCATGCCCTGCCTTCAGCGCGAGCATGAACGCACGCTCGAAAAGATCCGCGCGTTCTTCTCGCGAGAACGACTTCGCCCCGGGGAAGTCCAATTCTTCGATTCCCCGGCAGATTTCGTTCAGCAGGTTATCCACTTTCGGGCTCTCCGCGAGCATGTCCACCAGTTCGATCACCTCTGCCATCGGGTCCTGGACCCCACGAGAACGCAACGTCTCCAGGTAAACCTCTTCGGCGATTCGGCGCGTCGTGCTATCGGCCCCGCCGCTGTCGTTAACGAACACGGTCAGCAAGTGCGGCGCGGATTGCGCCAAAGGCACGTTTCCCAGGACCTGCAGGTATCCCGGGAAGTTCTGCGTGACCTTTCGCACCCCTGACTGCGCCAGTTGGTAGGCGGCCAAAAACTCCGCATACCGCCGCTCCGGCGCCTTCGGCGGGATCAGCCTCACCAGGGTCCGCCGCTCCTCCATCGAAGCGACCTCGACCGGCGCCGCGGAAATAAGCGCCAGCACCGAAAGCGCCGCCTGCGCTCCCAGCGTCGCCTCCACTTGCGCGAGGCGCAGCCCTGCGTCGCCATTGATCCGCCGTAAGTCGTCGAACCCCACCTCGCTCGTCTCCGGTGGCCAGCGCATCATCCACTCCACCAGGCACGGCTGTTCGAACACGGTGTTGGCCAGCACAATCGCGCCCAGCGCGAACCCGTCGTCGGTCAGGTCGCCGTGACGCAGCATGTCTACCACGCGTTCGGCAGCCATCCATCGGCCGCCACGTGCCACGCACACCAGGTGCAGGACGCGGCAATAGTCCGCCAGCATCGGCGCACGCTTCCGCAGGTACTGGTCGTCCATTAGCAGGCTCAGCACATCTCTGGCTTCCTTTGAGCCCAGCCCCGTGTCGTCGAACCCTGTGTTCTGCACGAGCTCCGCCAGCACCAGCTCTTCGAGCCCTTCCAGGGATCCCACCGGCCGTTCCGGCGCGGTCGCTTCCGAAATCAGCGCCAGCACCGAATCCACGTAAGCCTCGCCGATGCGCTGGTCCAGCTCAGAATCGAAGGCGACGCCGGCGTGCTCCTGTGCCTTCTTGAAATACGAAAGCGCGTCCTGGTGGTCGCCCGCCATTGAAGACGCAATACCCGCGGTCGCCCGCAACACCGGAAGGTCCTCCGCGCGCGCCAGCTGCAACCGAGCACTGATCCGTTGCAGAGCCTCGGAAGGGTCTTTCGCGGCCTCCGCGAGAAAATCTCGCCACGCCCCAACTGCGGGTTGCGGTCTTTCCACTGTCTCCGCGACAACTTCGGCGGCACCAGGTTCCGGATCCGGCGCGGAAGCGATCTGTCCGCCTACCTTCAATAAACCCACCAGCTCTTCGACCGCGGCAGCCAGCCGGTCCAGGCGCTCAAGCAACGGATTCGGTGTCTCACCGCCAGCGAGCTCATTCTCGGCTGGCGCCACATCCGCGGGTTCCTTCGCCGGCGCCGTTTCGGCCTCCCGCACCGGAAGGTGCGCCCGGTTGAGCGCCTCCGCCTCGTCGATTCGTTTCAGCTCAACAAGTTTCAGCGCCGCCTCATCAACTTCAATCAGCGCACCGAAATGCTCCTGCAAAAGATCGAGCGCCATCGGGCAGGCTGGTAAGAACCACTTCCGCTGAGGCGCCGACCAGCGATAGCCCGGCACCAGCTTCACGAGCTCCTTGTCCCCAAATGCGCACTCGACGGCGAACTCGTTCCCGGCCAACTCAATCACGGCCCGCTGCTGCGCCGGGGGTGTCTGCCTGGTCCGGACTTCCACGATCTCCTGGTCGAGGTCGCTCGGGTGCTCCCAACCTTGCTCCCCGAACGCCCGGTCGAGTGCAAGGATCACCCCGGGCTGACGCGGGAGCTGCAGCGCCTGGACGCTCGCGACGTATCGACATCCAGGGATCCGCCGAACCAGGGCCTCGTCGCGCCCGGTCGCCGTCACCAGGTACCGGTGCTCATCCGCCCGCAGTCGAATCATCGATCGAATCTAGCACGGCCATTCGTGCTCGAAACTCAGGGTTCTGCCTACTCGCGTCGGTGGACGAACGGGTTTCGTCCGGTAGCCCGCCGGTGACGTTCTAATACGGCTCTTATGGCATCCCGTTGACTCGGTGCGGTACAGTCACTCTGCGTTCACTGATTTGGTCGAGTAGTGGACAGCCAGAAGACATGAGGTGGCAGGCTTATCCAGTCGCTCCACTGGGGAAGGAGCCTCGTTGGAAGAGCATCGCCGACCTGCACCGGCTGACATGACTCGAGTTGTTCGCTTCGCTCTCTTCTCGCTTGCTTCAGTGGTTTTCGTGACGCTTGCCGCGGGATCGTTCGGTTCTGCCCGCGCAATGGCCGGATACACCGTTTCGGTCGCCCCAACATCAGATACCGTGCCTGTCGGCGAACTCGCCGCCTTCCGCGTCCGCGTCGAAGGCCAGACGGCCTCGCTTCCCAGCTTTAACTTCAACGTCGAAGGCGGTTCTCTTGCCGGTGTTGCTTCGATTGACCCGACCGCGGCCAACGTCGCCGAAGGCACCGTCTTCGTCTCCCGCGAATCCGAAGGCACCGTCCGCCTCGATGTCACCTTCGGTGGTGAGGTTCTTGCCAGCGGACAGGCCCGCTTCGCTCACGTGGGCGATATCGACATCTCCGTGAACCTCAACGCTGATATCGATGCCGCCGCCCGCACGTGGCGCTTCGAAGTCCTCAACACCTCCGGCCAGGTAGTCGCCACCCTTTCCGCCAATACCAGTGGCGATGCCCCGCACGATCTGGTCCGCGCCCTCAACCTCCCGCTCGGTTTCTACACGGTCCGCCAGGTCCTCGGTGGCGATACGGCCACCACCTGCGATTCCGGCGCCTTCTACCGTGTGCTCGCGCCAACCAGCGCCCAGACCACACTCGAACTCGCCTCGAATTCCGTGTCGGTCAGTTTCGACATCGCGCCTTGCCCCGGCATTCCAGACCTCGAGGTCCAGATCCCTGTTGATACCGTCGCTCCTTCCGCTGGCATCATCGGCGACCCCGACGTCCTCCCCGGCGAGACGCCCATCAGCGAGGTTCGCGGTACCCGCCAGGAAGGCCCGGGCAATCCGCTTCCTCCGGCGCTCGGCAACACAGCCCCGGTCTCCGGTGGCCAATCCCACCCGCTCGCAATGCTTCTCATCCTCGCCGCTATCACGGCGATCCTCCTCCCCGCCTCTGCCTGGTCGGCGGTTGCGGTGCGAGGCCGATTCAATCGCTAGTTCCTACCTCTCTAGCTGTTGGTCAGGAGGCAGACCCCGGTGCGCGCTGGCCCGCGCACCGGGGTTAACTCTTCCCCCGCTGGGACGTTGTTTTTACAAACCGGAACTTGACGTTAGCGGGTTCCGTCGGCCATAACTGGCTGAGCTTACGGTGGGCAATTGCGGGTCGAGACGCGATTGCTGCGCCTTTCTTTACGCCGGCGGGGTGCGTCCTGAGTCCCAGGGGGACTACATGTCGCGTTCCACTCGGCGGTTTTTATTGCCCGCCGCCCTGGTGCTCTTTGTCATGCTGATCTCGGCCGACCGATTGGCCGCGCCCGCGAACGTCAAGGCAGCCTTCGACCCCTCTATCCCTGCCTTCGACGCACTCACTCCATTCGATACCACTGATTTCCCCGTCGCTGTGCCTCGGCCCCCGCGAATCCTCGCCGGTTCCAACTCCCACTCCCTCCCCGCAAACCCGGTCGGACGCAACGGCTACTGCCTCGATGCGAACCTCGACAACATCACCCCCATCGCCAACTCTCTCATTCCATCCGCGAACCTTGGCTTTCGCGTATTCGCCACCGATCCGCTCGATCCCAATGCCCCCGCCCAGGTGGAAGTACCCCTCCCGACAAGCGGCACCTACGTCGATGGTCTTCAAACCGGAGCCCCGGCGGCCGCGCTCAACACCGGAGTCGGCTCCACCTCGGATGATGTCTATTGCGTTGTCGTCACCGCGCCAGAGGGCTATCAAACCCTCCACGTCGAATGGCACTACGACGACGGCACAAACACCGAAAACGTCATCGCCCTTCCCGATATCCCGATCGTCAATGTCAGGCTTCACAAGATCGGTGACGGCCTCATAGGTGGGCCCGCCGAAATCTGCACCGTTGGCTGGGACCGGGGTTTCCTCACCGGCGCCACCTCGAACGCGAGCAACGCCACCGACCCGGATCCGGTAGACCAACTCGTGCCGTCGGATTTCGTCCTGAGTGGCACTTTCAACGGGACGGTCGAAGTCACCAACGTCCGCCAGAGCGGGCCCGAATGGTGCGCGTCCGTAGGGTCCGACATGGCCGAATCGGGCATCGGCGTGAGCCTTAACTTCCACGCCATCTACAACCGCGTGGATATCGGCACGCGCAGCCGGAACATCGACGATCAGCCATTCACCATCGACCTCCCGGCCGATGAGGCCGTCACGATCCTCGACTCGGTCGAGCTCCGTCACATCACCATCGATGGCCAGGTCTCGCAGAAGCGAGTCTCCGAACCCCAGGTCATCCGCTCAATTCACTACATCTGCCTCATCGGCACCGATTCCACAGATGGCGACGCCCTCAGTGCCGCGGGTATCCACTTCCAGCCGCTGAACCCGCCCGATGCTCCCACCGCCTCGAGCATCAACGTGTTCTCCAAGTCCGGCTCCGATCCCCGGCTCGATGCCGTCCAGGACAACACCCTCTGCTTCAGTTACACCAGCACCGAACCGGGCGAGCACACCATCTACGTCAATTTCACCAACGGTGGCGTTCCAGACCTGGCAACCTTCGATACGAATAATGATGGCAACGGCCAGGTTGATGGCCCGGCCGGCCCGCTCGTGACTGCATGGAACGTCATCGATCGCACCGTGCTTTCCACGAGCAGCTTTAACACCGGCGTGGTTACTTACACCACCCTCAACGTACCGTTGACTTTCAACCTCGCCGACGGCACGTTCATCGGCGGCACGGGCGTCACTGAGTGGGTGCTTGGCAAGCACACCACGAACGGTGTCGAAAAAGAGAACCAACTCCTCGATGGCGTCCTTATTCGCGCCGAAATCGTGGGCCAATGCGGTTACTTCGAAGTCCCGGATGATTCCCGCCCCACAATAATCACCGGCATCAGTGTCGGTGGTCGCCTGGACCTCAACCCCTTCACCGGCAACCCGTTTGATCCCGCCTTCGGCGATACCGACGCCGGCGCCGATGACCTGAGCATCTCGACCCTCAACGCCGGCGGCTGCAGTGGCAACCAGACAACCCGCGTGAAGGTGAACGTCTACTACCCGGGCCTCACCAGTGATCCGGCTGCTCCCGAAGAATGGGTCGATTTCCACTACTCGTTCTTCCCGAACCAGAAGGTCCCGCGCGTCGCCTGGGCCGGTCAGTACGTGACCATTACTTACGCGATCAGCAGCAGCGAAAGCTGTGAGGGCGAGCACCTGCAGTTTGTCCGGCCGAAGGGCCAGCCAGGCGCATTCATCGCGGATGAAGGCATTGAGTTGAATGGGCCAGACCACGCGAGGGTCGAATTCGATGATTCCTGCGCCGCAACGGTTCGTTACGAAAGCGAAGTCCCCGGGTTTATCGATGTTGAGGCCTTCATCGAAGGCAATCCGTACTCGAAGATCGCCTTCCCGATCATCTACATGGTCTTCGAAGACCTCACGCTCGACGCTACCCCGGATCAGTTCGTTTCCACCTTCGGCGATGTAACCGCGAATGTTCGCGGCTACTTCCCCAGCGAGAACCCGTCCGGACGCCCGGCCGAGACGAAGCCCGATGGCCGAGTCGTCCCCAAGGATCGCTGGATCCTGCCCGACGACTGGGAACTCCTGAAGGGCCAGTCTGATCTCCGCAATGCCTGGGGCGGACTCGAAATGCCGAGTTCAATCGTCACGTTCTTCATGCAAGACGAAGCCACCCTGAATAACTACAAAGCGAAGGTCAAGAACGGCGCCGCAGGCTTCTTCGTACCCGATAGCGTCGACGACTTCTCCTTCAACGTGAACCCGCACACCAAGGTGGCGGCCGTCCTCGGCACCATCGTGAAGCCACGCATGATGAGCAGCATCACAGATGGCGCAGGCCAGGCTTCCGTCGATACCTTCGGCGATCGCAACCTCAGCTACGAAGGCTGCGCGGCAAACGTCATCACCCAAAATCCCCACTGCAAGCCCGAAGATGTCGCCGGGACCACACGCTATTACGCGGTGGTCGAATACCCTGAAGCCGCCAACCGCGGCAAGTGGCCCGCCGTTGCCAGCAACGTCGATGACACCACCTGGCGTTGGGCCGGCTTTAAAGAAGTCACCATCCTCAACACCGATTCGCCGCAGATCAAATACGTCGTGGCCCACCTGCGCGACCGCGATGGGTTCTGCGATGCCGCCAACTACAACAATACCCTCGGCGTTCCCGTCACGTTCGAAATCGACGCCGGCGACGGTGTCATCATCGACGCCGCCGATCGACCATTCACTATCAATGGGACTCGCAGGTTCGCAACGTCAACATCATTCGATACAACGAACCTCCTTGGCGAACCAATCAATACCGATATCGCCAAGGCTCCCTTCTACCCCGATCAGCCCGACGAATGCCAGGCCTGGATCAAAGTCTCGAACAGCCTGCTCACGCTCACAAACGTGACGGTAACCTTCCCTGCGCCACCGTCCCCAATTCCTGGTGACATTCGCATCTCCAAGGTTCAATGCACGCCAGAAGAGTTGTTCACCGTCACGAACTACGGCACGAACGTCGTTAACCTCGGCGGCTTCGCCCTCAAGAGTCCACGGTCCACGGATATCGGCAACGCCGAAGAGCTGGACCTCATCGGCGTCCTCGAGCCAGGCGAAAGCAAGACCTTCCACGGCGGGCCGGATCCCTCGGTCTGGGGATGGCTTGATCCTGAGAAGTTCATCATGAGCTCGTCGAGTGACTACGTAAGCCTCGTCTGGGAAGACTATCCAATCTCCACCGTGAACTGTGATGGCGATCGCATCGACAACTCCCCGCTCGTCACCTTCCCGCTCGATGGCGAGGGCGAAATCAAGCTCGATATCGTCATCCCCTTCGGGGCCGAACAGGAAGTCCCGCTGGCCGCCGGTTGGAACCTCGTCCCCACTGGCGAAGGAGAAATCTCTCTCGAAGCAGCCTTTGCCGAGTCCATGGACAAGGTTGAAGCCATCTACGTCTGGGATCCCGAGCTCGAGATCTGGGACCACTACATCCCCGGCGCCCCCACTGGCGTGAACACTATCGACACCATCAAGGGTGGAATGTTCATGTGGGTTTTGGTCAAGCAACCATTTACGCTAACGCTACCGAAGTAGTGCACCTAGCAGGCCTCCTCCGTAACCTCGGAGGAGGCCCTCAAACTGAGTCTGGTGTAGTTGCTTGATGTTGCATTCCGTCGCGAGCCGGCGTTCCCTCGTGTCACTCTTCGTTGTTGTCCTGGCGCTCTCTGCCGCCGCCTCAGCGTCCGCCCAGTTCAATCCGCCCTCAACCGTCGTCGGGTCAATTTCCGATCCAGCGGGTCCCTTCCCGGAAGGCGTGAAGGTCGAGGCGTACATCGGCGACGTCCAGTGTGGCCTCGGCGGTAAGACGCTCTTCTACGGCGATGGCGCAGACCGTATCACCGTCTACGTCGTTGATGTCATCTCCGAATCGCAGCGCTCCGGCTGCGGCACCGAGGGCAAAGAGGTCCGCATCAAAATCGGCGACCGCTTCGTCGATAAGACCGTCCGCTGGACACCCGGCCAGGTCATCCTCAACGTGGCCTTCGGAAACGCCACGCCCGTCCCTATCCCCACGGCCACTCCGTTTCCCACACGCACGCCTGATCCGGCATCGACGCAGACCCCCGCCGCCACATCCGCTGCCACTTCTGCCCCGCCACAGACGATTCCTGCGGGCAGCCCGGGCGCCGGCTCTCCAGTGCCGACTTCGCCTCGCGGTGGCATCACGAGCGCAACCCCTGGCCAACAATCAGCCTCGGCCGGCGATAGCGGCGGAACGCCGTTCTGGATCTGGGCTCTGCTTGGCCTCAGCGTCATCGGCGCGGTCGGTGGCGGCGTCGGCTACTTCATGGCGCGGTCGAGGACTGCCCAGGCCGACGATGGCTTCATCGACGGCCCCGAATGAGCCTGCTCCACGGCCGGTTCACTCCTGTCCTCAGGACAGGAAGATCATCGTGAAGTAGTGCTTCCCGTTTGAGGCGGTGATTTCGCCCACCCCGATCCGCGTGAAATCGGTCGCGAGAATGTTGGCCTTGTGTGTCGGGCTGTTCATCAGCCCGTGAATCGCCTCATTCGCGGCGGTGTCTGCCGGCCAGTTGTTCATCGCCAGGTTTTCGCCGGCCCATGCATAACTCGTGTAGCCGAAGTACGAAAGCAGTTCCACGTACATCGAGTAGCCATACGGGTCGCGATGCCCGAAGTAATTCTGGTCAATCAACTGCTGCGATCGCGTTCGCGCGATCTTCGTAAGCCCCGAATCCAGGACGTAAGGCGAGAGTCCAGCGTTCGCTCGTTCCGCATTGATGAGGTCGAGCAGTTGAAGCTCCATCGTAGTCGCCGGGCCCGAAGGAACGGCTGGTACGTAAAAATTGGGCTTCGTTTCGACAACCGGGGGAGCCGCCGGCGCAGCCGGCGCCACCGGTTGAGGCGGGTTCGCCGCCGCCGGAGCGACCGGCACTGCCGGAGCGACCGGCGCGGCCGCCGATGGAGCCACTGGCGCCACGGGAGCCGGCTCCACTGGCGCCACCGGTTCAACCGCCACAGGCGTCACCTCAAGCGGCGGAAGCAGGTCAGGTGAAATTTCGAACGCTACCGAGCCGGGTCGCAGCCCCGGGAGGTCGGCGTCAACATCCTCGGGAAGCTGCGGGAGCGTCGCGACGATGGCGGGGACTTCCTGCGATGCGGGGGCGAACCTCGCGACGTGGTCCTTTACAGCAGGATCGCCCGCGGGCCAGAGTGCGATGCCAAGGCCAACCGCCACGCCGGCAAGAATTCCAGCCGCATAGAGCGGTCCGAATCGTCCTGGCCGCCATTCGCGCACGGCCTCCCCGACCGGGATCCCGTGCGCCGTTTCGAATCCTGCCATGTCCATCCCCACAAGGGACCCGCGAGTTCGGTGGCGGTTTCCACCCGGGTCACAAATGGGGGTTCGACGGGCACAGTTGGTGCCCACATGGACACCCGGAGGACGGGAAGGTGACAGCTACGGGGCGCTGTCACCCGTCTGTTCCCTAAGGGTTCTTCGGCACCCTTAGGGGTGGCGTAAGGGTGGACACAAGGGGACAACAACATGAGATATTCGTATGAGGGTTCGCCCCCGAAAGGGGCCGTCACTCCCCCACCCCTCAACCAGCCACGGGCCGCATCCGAGGCCCGCGCGCCAGTAAGCGCGCTCGCCCAACGACCAACCCCAGGCGTCAATGCATCGCGTAACAACGAACGAAAAGAACCGCGAGCGTAAGCGGACCGGCCACCCTCCCCTCCAGCGCAGCGCCGAGGGCCCTGAATCCACCGTCAACTCGTGAAGCACACATCCGCTCCACGACACCGCGTCTCACACCAGGATGCAGGCTCCCCTTCTCCCAAGCTTGGGAGAAGGGGCGGGGGGATGAGGGTCTAAGGCGTCGCGCAGAGCGACTGGCCTGCATTGATGATCTGACCGTTGGTCATCAGTCCGTCGTATTCCTTCCATCCGTCTGGAAGCGCGCCAAAGCTGCGGTCAACGTCAACCCACCAGTTGGAATTCTGGGGGAACCCGAGCGGCGCATAACAGATCACCAGGTACGGCGGTGCCCCGCAGTCGTAAGAGCCGTTGGTCGGTGTGCATTCCCCAAATGCGTGGTTCTCCGGCTGAATCACCGGTACGTGCGTTGGCGTGGCCGTTGGCAACGGCGTCGGCGTGCTCGTCGGCACAGGAGTCGGAGTCGTCTTGGTCGGCGTCGCCGTCGGAGCGGCCGCGGCGCTGGTCGCTTTCGTCGTTGGTGTCCCCGCCGGAGCAGTCGAGGCCGCAGAGGTAGTGGAAGCCTCAGGACTCACCGATCCAGATGGCGTCGTTGAAGCGACAGCGCTTGCCACCGCCGTCGCCGATTGCGTCCCGAGCGGGATGATCGTCCCTGGAGTGACCCCCGGCGTCTCGCCACCCCCAACTGCGGCCTTATTCGAATCGTCGCCGCCACCGCGCGTGAGCAACACCGCGAGGAACAAGAACCCGAGCAGGGCGACAACGGCGCCGCCGAACACGAGCACCTTACGCGGAATGCCTGGTTCATTGGGCTGGATCGGGCGCTCGGTCAGTATCCCGGCCGTCCTCTGGCGAAAAATCGGCTCCGGTTCCGTGTACTCGGGAGCCTCCATGAGGTCGCTCCCGGGGATGTACCCATGGTCCACCGGAGGGGGCGAAAACGGTGCGAGCGGCTCCGGGGCCCAGCCTTCGTCTTCCTCCGCCTCTGGCGGCGCCTGTGGAGCCTCAGAATGCTGCCGCGATGTCGGCGGCGGGGGCGCTACAACGCCGCCGCGCTGGAATGGGTCCGTCCGGCCCCTCCCGTTGCGCCCGTTTCCATTGATCCCGACATAGCCCTCGCTCGCACCCGGCGCGGCAAGGTCGCCGCCAACCAGCCGGTCCAAAAGCGGCTGAGCCTCGATGCGCAGGTAGTTGGCATACGACCGAAGAAAGCCCCGGACATAAACGGGCGCGGGCAATTCATCGAATTGCTCCGCCTCCAGCGCCTCCAGGAACCGCGGTGAGATTCGCGTATCCTGGGCGACCTGGTCGATGCTCAGTCCGCGTCGCTCCCGCGTGGAGCGCAGCGCTTCACCAATCCCCGCCACGGCACCTCCCATAAGGTGGGGACATAAGGTATGCGGTATCCGTCAACAAAGTCCAGTTTCGAATCTGGCCACTCCTTCGTGTTCGGCGTTAGCATGGGCGTGGTGCGAACCCCCCTCGCCCTCTCTGTCAGCCTCATCCTCGGGCTTCTTGTCTTCACGGCGGCCGTTGCCCAGCCGCAGCTCCCCGCCACCTTCTACGGTTCGGTCACAGTCAACGGTGAGCCAGCGCCCTCAGGGATCGAAGTGCGCGGCTTCGTCAACGGCATCGATTGCAGCCAGTCCCCTCCCGGTGAGCACGTCGTTATCCGCGAAGGCGCCATCGCCGCTTACGTTCTCTACGTGGTCCACGAGTCCCAGCGGCCCGGCTGCGCGACCGAAAAATCCATCGTCACCTTCACCATCGATGGCGTCCCCGCCACTCAGCAGGCGCCCTGGAAGGTCGGTCCCAACCGTCTCGACCTCTCCACTGGCAGCGCCTCCCCGATTCCGCTCCCTTCCCCAACGGGCACCATCGGCGCAGTCATCGGTTCCGCCGCCGCGGGCACCATCCAGCCCTCCGCCAGCGCAACACTGTCTCGCCCCTCAGGCACTCCACCGACCGACGACGTGCACTTCGACCGGACGTCAACCATTGGGCCAGCCCAGGCAAACTCCGAGGATGGAGATTCCTCACTCCTCGTCGTCCTCGCGGTCGTCCTTGGCGTCATCGCGCTCGCCGGCGGAGGCGTTGGGCTCTTTCTCGCCCGCCGCTCCCGGAACCCATCCCCACCGCCCGGGACTTAATCTAGTCTTGGGATCCTGTCGTATACCATAAAGAGGCGTTTTCACGTGCCCGCCCTTCAGTCACCATGAGAGTATTGCCCTACGCCGCCATCTTCACCTTCGTCGCAGGTCTCTCCCTGCTTGTGGGCGGCTTTGCATTCTCCGATAGCGAGCCCGAGCCTGCTCCCCCCGCCGTCGCCTTCGATCTCCGCACCCAGGCACCTTCAACCAACACCCCCACCGCAATCCCCACGGATGTCCCCACTCCGACGCCCACACCCCTGCCCTTCGATGGTTCCATCGCCCGGATGATCGTCCCCTCCGTCGGCATCGATAACGCGATCGAAGAGATCGGCATCACCAACAACCAGCTCGATACCCCCAAAGACGGCGTCAACAAGATCGGCTGGTATTACATCTATCCCAAGCCAGGCTGGGGCAAAAACGCCGTCTTCGCGGCTCACGTGAACTACAACTTCAAGCTCGGCCCGTTCACGAACCTCTCCAAGATTAAGCCCGGCGACGCCATCACCATCCAGATGCAGGACGGCCCCACCTACCAGTACGAAGTCATCTTCTACCAGCGCTACGATGTGAACTCGATCCCCATGGGCGAACTCATCGACGCGCCGACTCGCCCCGAGAGCGAAGAGTGGATCACGCTTATCACCTGCGGCGGCCGCTTCCAACAAACCCAGGAAAACGGGCTCGGCGAATACCTGGACCGCGATGTCGTAATAGCAAAGCGCGTCTCCTGAGCCTTAACGAACCGTTTCCCGCCCGCTTTCGATTTCCCTATGCCCTTCCGAAGCCCTTTGCTACGGTGGCTCAACTGTGTTCTCCGGAGTACGAAATTTGAAGCTTGTGCGAATCCTCTCGCTTGGCGTCTTCGCCCTTGGCGGACTGGTACTTCTTGTCGGCGTTGCCTGCAGTGGCGGAAGCGATCCCGAGCCCACGCCGACGCCCACCCTCCCCGCGGATACGCCCACTTCGACCGCTACTCCCACAAATACCCCAAGGCCGACTCCCACAGCCACGCCGACCCCCTTCGATGGAGGCGTTGCTCGCCTCAAGATCCCCCGATTCAAGGTCGATGCACCCATCGAAAACCTTGAACTGAACTCGCTCGGCGAACTAGACACTCCGAAGAAAGAAAACACCGATGTCGGCTGGTACGACATCTACGACAAGCCCGGCTGGAGCGGCAACGCGGTCTTCTCCGCCCACATCTACTACCACAGCATCCCCGCGCCGTTCATGAACCTCGCCAAGAGTGCCGTCGGCGACGACATCATCGTCCAGATGGAGAACGGCACCGAGTACACCTATAAGGTCATCTCGAATAACCGCTACCACCGCGACACCATCGATATGGGCGCGATCATCTGGCCGAAGGAACGGGCTGACTACAACGAGTGGATAACGCTCATCACCTGCGGTGGTGAGCTCGATTCGACCGGCCAGGAATACGTCTCCCGCGACGTCGTCGTCGCCCAGCGCGTGCAGTAACCCCGCGCCCTTCACGCTCTCCTACACAACGGGCCGGCGTTTCCTCGGCCCGTTTTCGCGCCCGTATCAGGGTTTTCCCCTGAGAGATCGAGGAGATGTCCCCTCAGGGGATCGGGCATCTGCCCATTAAGGGCCCCACCACGCCTCCATACGCTTGTCGGACTACGGCACGTCAGAGTGCCCGGAGGTTGGCGTGATGCGGATTCGATTTGTGCTGGCGACACTGGCACTCACGGCGGTTATCGGCTTCGGTGCCATTGCCGGCGCCGGCCAGGATGCCCAGGCCGCCCAGCTTCTTCGCGGTTGGAACAACGTCTCCTACCTCGGTGGCTCCGCCACGCCGAGCGAAGCCCTCAGCTCAATCACCGGACAGTACTCGGCCGTCTACCGCTGGGATTCCACCTCCCAGACCTACCAGCTCTACGCACCCGGCGTGCCCGCTTACGTGAACACCCTCTCCCAGATAAACCCCGGCGACGCCATATGGGTCAACTACGACCAGTCAGTCGGCGAACTCAATACCGGCAGCGTTGGCAACACCACCCCCGCCGGCGGCTCGGGCAAAGTCTCCATCGCCGCCAGCACCTTTATGCCTATGAGCGATCTGGCCATCTACGAGAAGAACTTCAACGAGATTAAGCCGGTTGCCAGCGACGTTGCTTCCCAGCGCTATTTCGCCCCCGTCAACATCCCCAACGGCGCGAAAATCACCACCATGTCCGCCGCCTTCGAAGGCAGTGGCGATACCGTGAAGATCCGCCTCGACTACACCGCAATCACCAACGGCGACGTCTCTTCCGCTGTCTACAAGCTCGCCGAAGTCCTCTCCAGCGCCGGCGGTTCCCCACAGACCGCGACCGCGTTCGATCACACCGTCGATAACGGCGCCAACGTCTACTTCCTCGTCGTTGATCTCACGGGCGGCCCTGCCTCCAAGCTGCACGGCGTCACCCTCAGCTACACCTACTAGGAGCCCCCGATGACGATGATGGCGTTGACCCGGAAGCGTCACCGGGCATTCCACCTCTGGGCGCTCGCCCTTGGCCTCCTTCTTGTCGGGGCTCTCGCGATTGGGCTCCGTGGCGACCAGGCGTCGGCTATCGCCGAAAATGACGTCCAATTCACCGTCAGCCAGTCACCTGTCGGCGGCAGCATGGTCCAGGTAGGTTCCACAGCGAGCTTCGTTGTGACGCCAACCGTCACCAATGCCCCATTCAACATTCCGCTCTACATCGAATTCCTCACGCCCAGTGGCCTGGTCTTTTCCGGCAGCAATGCCCCCGGCGGCATCACCTGCGCCCTCATCCCAGCCACCGATGATGTCCGTTGCGACTACGGGAATGTGGTCGCCGGTCCTATCGTCCCCATAACACTCAACTTTACGGTCTCGAACTCGGTGACCACGACCGCGTCGCAGTTCCAGGCTCGCGCCGGCGCCGCCGACGGTGGTCCGGACCTCGCCTCCGACGGTGATGACTCTTTCGTCAACGCCGGGGCCCTCACCGTCTTCAGCCCGAGCACCATCGCTGCAGCCGGCAGCGGCTCCCCTTCAGCCGTCTTCGAAGGCTCCTCCACCACCTACTCCGCAACCATCCAGAACAACTCCGCCGCCTCGACCGGAACCTTCAACAGCTCGGTGGTGTTCACCAACGGCACCGTCACCGGCGTGACCTGCACGACTTCCGGCGCCAACGGGGCGGCAGGCGGTAGTGGCACGCCAACCGCCACCTGCACCGCCAGTTCCCTAGCCGCGGGTGAAACGCTCACGATCACCGCAACCGTTGCCGCGACCAACACCACGAGCGGCGCCGACATCACTGCCACCATCTCCGTGCCTGCGCTCGGCATCTCCCAGGCCGGCTCGCCAGTCACCGTCGATGAACTCGGGCTCGACTCGACCGGATCGACCCTCGCCGCTGGTACGGCCATCAACGTCTGCACTGCCCTCGTCGTCGCCGATGTCGCCGACGATGCCGCCGCCGGAGCCGCGCAGCCCGGCTCCGCGGCCCTCATTGGCCAGGTCTCCCTCAGCCCGCTGCTTACCACGGCCGACTTCCAGGTGACCGGTCCTGGCGTCGGCGCTGTCACCGCCGCAACCGGCTGCGGCGCCCTTCAAAGCGGCGTCCGCTTCACGCCGTCCGCCGTCGGTTCATACACCGTCACCGCCCTCTACAACACTGGCGGCACAAACGTCCTCTCCCTGACGGTTGGTGGGAGCGCTCCTTCGAACCCGGTACCCACGGCAAGCAATCTTGCTCCCTCTTCAGCCAACGCCGGCAGTGGCGCCTTCACTCTCGGCGTCACGGGCACAGGCTTCGTCAGTGGCTCCTCGGTCGTCCGCTGGAACGGCGTCGATCTCGCCACAACCTTCAACTCTTCGACCAGTCTCTCCGCCGCCCTTCCTGCCGCGAACGTCCTCTCCGCTGGCACCGCGACAGTCACCGTCTTCACGGCCACCCCCGGTGGCGGTACTTCGAACGGACTCACGTTCACCATCAATTCGGCTCCGAACCCCGTGCCAACTGTTTCCGGCCTCTCCCCGAACACCATCGGCTCGGGCTCCGCCGGGTTCCTCATGACCGTGACAGGTACAAACTTCGTGGCTGGCTCAGTCGTCCGCTGGAATGGCGTCGATCTGACGACCACCTTCAGTTCCTCCACCAGCCTCTCCGCGTCGGTTCCCACGGCGAACGTAGCCTCGGCTGGTGCCGCCAATGTCACGGTCTTCAACCCGGCTCCGGGCGGTGGAGCCTCCGTCACCCCGCAGGTCTTCACCATCACCGCCGGAGCAACGAAGCTCGCATTCGCGACGCAGCCAGGGGCCGGGGTCGCGGGTAACGCCCTCGGCGCCCAACCCGTGGTTGCTGTCCAGACGGCCGCCAACGCCACGGTCACCAGCGACAGCACAACCGTCGTCACCCTCGCCCTCAACGGCACGGGCACGCTCACGTGCACTGGTGGCCTGTCGAAAACCGCCTCCGCCGGAGTCGCCGCGTTCGCCGGATGCGCCGTGAGTGCCGCCGGCACCGGTTTCACCATCACGGCGAGCGCCACCAGCCTTACCAGCGCCACGAGTGCCACCTTCGACGTGTCCGCGGCGCCTCCCACATCATCGACTCAGCTCACCGTCTCGAACCCGACCAACCTGCCGATCCCGCGTTCCCGCCTCGCCTTCGAATCCTCCACCGGCAGTCTCACCGCCACCGCCGTGAACTTCATCATCAAGCGCAAGGCCGACGGCCTTTACTGGAACGCCACCACCGCAGAATGGCAGACCGACCTGGTACTCAACGCGGCCGTCCACGGTTCCGGCTCGACATGGTCACTCGCCATCACTGGCGAAGACCGCCGGGCCTTCGCCGAAACCATCGTCACCCTCGAGATGCGCGCGACCGTAGGCACAACGGTCTACGTGAACGCCACAATCCCCGAGCTCACCATCCGCTAAAGGTCAGGGGCGTAGCGCATCGAGCTGCTTCGCCGTGTCCAACAGGTGCTGGAATTCGATCACTTTGCCGTCGGGGCCAAAGGTCCAGAGGTGCGCTTCAGTGTCCTTGAGCGACTTGCCGGTCGCCTTCACGGTGATTCCGGCGCCAATGATCGCGCACACCTGGTTCCCGCCCACGAGCATGTTCAGCGGCGCGAACTCGTTGAACTCAAGCGCACCCAGCGAACCAAAGAACGCTCCCACATGCGCCTTGCCGATCCCGGGCGTCAGCCACGGTATCCCGTGACCTGTTCCCGGCGCTTCCCACCGCACATCATCGGCTAAACAATCAAGAATCGCCGGGATGTCTCCCGCCCCAAAGGCTTCGTAAATTCGCTGGACAGTGGCAAGGTTCTCGCTCACGCGGCAAGCTCCCTCGGTTTGATTTTCGCGGCATTGTAGTTCGGTCCCGCCCAATCCATCACCCTTCACCCTTCACCCTTCACCCTTCACCCTTCACCCTTCACCCTTCACCCTTCACCCTTCACCCTTCACCCTTCACCCTTCACCCTTCACCCTTCACCCTTCTCCCTTCTCCCTTCTCCCTTCTCCCTTCTCCGGGCCTTCCCTTACAGGGATCCGAACCCCCGGAATCAGAATCCGCCCGATACTCCCCCACCCCACCCGGCAGATAGTCTGTCTTCATGCCAAAGCCACTGCGAGCCCGCCGAACGATTCTCCTCGCGGTCGCGAGCTTCGGCGCTTTCGCGCTCCTCAGCACCGGCTGCATGCAGTACGCCGCAGATGGCTCCGTGGTCACCCCCGCGCCTCCTGGCGACACCGCTTCGTCGAGGCTCCCTCAACTCCTGAGCCAGCTCCAGAGCTCCGGCGCCAACATCGAGCTCCTGGACGGGTCTCAGAGCGAAGTGCTCGCCGCCCAGGACGCCCAGGGCAAGGAATCCCCGGCCGAAACCGCCACCGTCGCTGGCGCATCGACCCAGGGGCCGACTTCCACGCCAGTCCCGGGAACGCCCACGCGCGCCACTACCCCGACCCGCACCCCAACGCCCACCCGCACCCCCACGCAGTCGCCTGAAGACAACACCACCCCGACGCCGACGCCGTCTCCGACGGCAACGCAGACACCTACGGCGACACCGACCCCGTCGCCGACTCCCACCTTCACCCCCACCGCCGGCCCGCCAAGCGAAGGCACTGGCACGAGCGGTGGCGGCACCCCTCCCACGGAGTAAGTCTGGATGCCCGACACGTTTGTGCGCACTCGTTGCGCTGGTTGCGGCAACGTTCTCAGGTTCGAAGATTTCTCCGCCGGCGGCGAAAGGTGTCTGGCCTGCGCGAAGAATCGCGCCACCGTTTCGACCGAATTCGTCCGCGGACCGCGCATTCGCCGTACCAATGCACGCAATCGTATGCCTCAGCGACCGCTCCACCAGGATGACGACGAATATCTCGACGACATCCCCCAGGAGCTGATTAACGAACTCGTCGCTGCTCTCGAGGCCGAAGCCGCCCGTCGCCCTATCACCACCGACAACCCGGTGCGCGATGTCCTCGACGACATCGGCCTCGGCCGCTCCACCCTTGAAAAGCAGTGGGCCGCGTGGGGCTTCGCCGGCGGCTTCGCGGCGAACGTTCTCATCGCGAAATACGCCCAAATGTCGAGCAGCGCCTCCATGGGCCAATTCATCGGCCCAATGCTCCTCGGTGGTTGCCTGGCCGGCGTCGCCTGCGCCGCTATCGGCTGGGGCCTCGCCAAGCTCCGCGAACCTCAGCCCGCCTGAACCGTCGCCCGTTGCGCGCTCCTCTCGCAGACTTGAGGCATGCGCATTCTCGTCACCGGCGGCGCCGGCTTTATCGGTTCACATATCGTCGAGGCCTACCTGGCCGCTGGCCACGAAGTCGCTGTCGTCGATAACCTCGCCACCGGCCGCCGCGCCAACGTCCACCGCGACGCGAAACTCTACGAAGTCGACCTCCACGCCCGCGAGCTCGAATCCATCTTCGATACCTTCGCCCCGGAAGTGGTCAACCACCTCGCCGCCCAGGCCAGCGTGAAGGTCGGCAATGTCGACCCCGTCCATGACCTCGAGGTCAACGGCGGCGGGACCGCCCGGCTGATGCAGCTCGCCGTCCAGCACCACGTCCGCAAAGTCATCTACTCGTCCTCGGGCGGCACGGTCTACGGCGAGCCCGAAAGCCTCCCCGTAACCGAGGATCACCCCGTCGCCCCGCGCTCCAACTACGGCACCTCGAAGTACGTTGGCGAGCTCTATGTCCGGATGGCGGCTCGTACGTCCGATATTGAGACCACCATCCTCCGCTACGGAAACGCCTTCGGCCCCCGCCAGGATCCTCACGGCGAGGCCGGCGTCATCGCCATCTTCACCGGTCTCATGCTCGCAGGCGAACAATGCACCATCGACGGCGATGGCGAACAGAAGAAGGACTACCTCTTCGTTGGCGATATCGCCCGCGCGAACGTGGCCGCACTCTCACAGGGCAACGGCCTTGTCGCCAATCTCGGCACCGGCCACGGGATCACCGTGAACCACATTTTCGAAGTCCTCAGTAAGGCCACCGCGAATGAGATCGAACCGAAGTACGGCCCGCCCCGCCCCGGCGACGTTCGCAACTTCTGGCTCGACTACTCCCGCGCCCGCCAGGCCCTCGGCTGGGAGCCCCAAACCTCATTCGAAGACGGTGTCCGGCTCACCGTCGAGTCACTCCGCAGCTGAGGCTTCCGCCTGGGCTCGCGCCTGGAACTCCGCCAGGAAGTCGCCCATGGTCTTCTGTGCGTCCGGCGCCGCCGATTTCGATGACTCCCACGCGAACCACGTCCCAACGGTCATCACTGCCGTCGTCGCGCCAAGCATCGCCCAGCGCAACGTTTCGCCGTTGCTCATGTCCGTGTAGTTCTGCAGCAGGTCCGAAGCCGCCCCGACCACGGCCGGAGCGAACGCCGCGCCGCACACCGCCAGTGCAAGCCCGAACGCCGCAAACGCCTGCGACCGGATCCGTGGCGGCGAAACTGCTGCGATGATCGAAACAAGCCCGCCCGTGCCCACTGAGGCCAGGAACGCCCCTAGCGTCAGCATGACGATGCAGAACCACGCCACCGGCACAAGGAACGCGAGCGTCCAGGTGACCGTCAGAATTGCGGCCGCCAGGGCGCCCATCCGCCCCAGGAACTGGAATCCGCGAGAGAGGAACCGGTCCGCGAACGGCCCGCCGTACCACGCTCCGAAGAACGCTCCCAGCGCCAGGATGCCGAGCACGCCGGCAGCCCCCTCGGTCGAGAAACCGTATTTCCGCTCGAAAAACGCCGGGATCCAGACTCCGACCCCAAACAAAGAGAACCCGAACGCCGCGTTCGTGAAGACCAGCATCCGCAGTGATCGAATTCGCCAGATGTGGCTCAAACTGCGCCAGAACCCCAGCTTGTCCGGCGGGTCTTTCAGAAAGCTCGAAAAGAGCGGGTTTTGCCGCGCCGCCTCCAGCAGGTCGGCTTCTCCGCGTCGCGGTTCCCGAAGCCGCCACGCATACGCCCCGAGGATCAGCCCCGGGATAGCCGCCGAGAGGAAGCCCCAGCGCCAGCCCACCGCCCCCACAATTATTCCGCCCACGATCGCCCCCACCACCTGCCCCAACGGGTTTGCCGATCGGTGATAGCCGAGCGCCCGGCCTCGCACGCTCACCGGGTAGTAATCCGAAATCAGGCTCGCGTGCGTGGGGATAATCGTGCCCTGCCCGAACCCCAGCAGCGCTCGCGTCAGGAACAACTGCACGAAGTTCGCCGAAGTCGCGGCGAAGATCCCGGCACCGCCCCACACCATCGCCCCCAGCGCGAGGATGTTCACCCGGTTTCGCCGGTCTGCCCAGTTGCCCGCCGGCAGGCTGATCACGCCGGTGATGAATACCACCGCCAGCGGCAGGAACGAAACTTCGAAGTCCGATAGTCCGAAGTCTTCGCGAATGTCGTCGAGCGCGACGGAAAGCACCGACCGGTCGAATTCGTCGACCGCGTTCAAGATGAACAACAGGACCAGCGGCGCCAGCCCGTAGTCCCTTACACGCGGCTTCCGCCTCGGTTTCGATTCCCCTGCTGACGGCTCTTCATTCGTGACGGCGACAGTCAAACGTCGGCTCCGGCGTGTGGCTCGCCAAAGAATACGGGAAGAAAGCGAATGACGTTCGACTATCGCGCCGCGACGAGTGTCCCATCCTTCTTCGAAAGCGGTCCAACCTGTGGCAGACCATCCACCATCTCGCGCGGCTCCATCTTGTTCTCGCAGTACCGGTCCAGCGTGTCACGGTCGCTCACGAAGTCCATCTTCGGCACTGCATACCCGCACGATGTCTGCACCCTCTCCACATCCACGAAGAAGGCCTGCCGCACGAACGGATGAAAGTCATCCGCGAACGCATCCCGGTACTGCCGGATTTCTGGGGCATCCAGGTCCACCCGCCGCCCCCGCCCATAGAGCCGCAGAATGCCCGTTGGCCCATCGAAGCTACACAGCATCAACGTGATCCGGTCATTGTCCGCCAGGTGCGTCGCCGTCTCATTCCCGCTCCCCGGATAATCCAGGTACCCAACGAGATTTGGCCCCAGCACCCGCAAAAGCGTCCGCCCTTTCGGCGAAAGGTTCACCAGCCCGTCCGGGTCCGAATCCGCCGTTGCCACGAAAAACATGTGTTGCTTTTCGATGAACGCCTTCCGGTCGTCGTTGATGTCCTCAAACCAGTCCGCCATAGATCTGCCCTCGTATAAGAAGTGAACGTGTATCCAGCCTGCAACCACCCGCCACGGATCACAACAACCACTTCTCCACGGCCAACAGCCTCCGATTGGCCCCAACCCGGCATAGAACCGAGAGCATCAGCGACCGGCCTCCCGCTCCGCCAGCACAGGGCCGAGAGCCGTGAAGCTGCATCCACGGCGCCGGCGAAACGCGAAGGATGAGGGAGAACCGCGCACACTAGCAAGCGGTCGGCGACCCCGGCACCCAACCCAAAACCCACCACATCGCCACGCCGGCAACATCCCTTCTCCCAGGCTTGGGAGAAGGGGCAGGGGATGAGGGAGAACCGCCCACGTCAGCAATCAGATAGACATTCACCACCCATCCGGCGCCGGCAACCCCTTCTCCCAGTCCTTCCGGGGAAGGAGGAGAAGGGGCCGGGGGATGAGGGCTACAAAAACGGGTTCGCCGCGGCCGGCATCCCAAACGTCTCCGCCACCGGCCCCCGCACCAGCTGCCCCTTGTACGTGCTCAACGATTCCGCCAGCGCCCGGTCCTTCGCCATCGCACCTTCAATCCCGTAATTCGCCAGCGCCTCCACATACGGCAGCGTCGCGCTCGTGAGCGCCTGCGTGCTCGTTGCGGGCACCGCCCCCGGCATGTTTGTCACGCAGTAATGGACCACGCCTTCCTCGATGTACGTCGGCTCGCTGTGACTCGTGGGCCGGCTCGTCTCCGCCGCGCCACCCTGGTCGATGGACACGTCGACAATCACCGCACCCGGCCCCATCGAACGCACCATCTCTCGCGTTACCACCTTGGGCGCGGCCGCCCCCGGCACCAGCACCGAAAGGATCGCCAGGTCGGCACCCGCCAGTTCCTCTGCCACCCCCTGCGGTGAGGATACCCGCGTCCCAATTCGCCCCCCGAAGTTCTCCTGCAGGTACGTCAGCCGCGCCAGGTCCCGCGACATCACGGTCACCCGCGCATCCAGCCCCATCAACACGCGAGCGGCGGCCGTTGCCACCGTCCCGGAGCCGATGATCACCACTTTCCCCGGCGGCACGCCCGCCACACCCCCCAGCAGCTTCCCGCGTCCTGGCCCGGGATGCTTCAACAGGTGCGCCCCGATCTCCGCCGCCATTCGCCCCGCCACCTGCGACATAGGCGCAAGCAGCGGCAGGTACCCGTTCGGCGTCCGCACCAGCTCGTACGCCAGCGAAGTGCACCCGGAATCCAGCAAACGCTCGGTGAGCTCGCGCTCCGCTGCAAGATGCAGGTACGTGAACAGCGCAAGACCGGAACGCAAGTACCCGTACTCGCTCTCCACCGGTTCCTTCACCTTCACCACCAGGTCGCACGAACCCCAGACTTCCTCCGCCGTGGAAAGTCCCTGCCCTCCGGAAGCCTCGTAGGCGGCGTCCGAATGCCCCGATCCGTCACCGCACCCTCTTTCGAAGACCACCACGTGGCCGTCCTTCACGAGCGCGAACGCGCCCTCTGGTGTCAGTCCAACTCGCGCCTCGCCATCCTTGCGTTCGCGCACCGTACCAATTCGCATCGCTGCCCTCCCCTGAGTCGCTCCAAATCGTACACGCGTCCACTCACTGTCCACTGGATTTACGGGAAATCTCCCGGCCTTTCCGGTGCTTTTCACTCCGTCGCCTGTCGACCCTCATAGCAACTGGGCTGTTCTGCCGGGGAAGGACTCGCTGTGACGGACGCATCATCTCGCTCGAAATCCAGGGCCATGCGAATTGTCTTCGCATTGATGTCCCTCAGTGCTCTCGCATGGGGTGTGGCCGCTTACGCCTATGCCGGTACCACCCAGGCACACGCCGAATCCGCCGACGGCTTCCGTGACATGGATACCGTCTTCATGGTCCCCCAGGATGGCCAGTGGTATTACGTGAAGGTTGAGTTCTTCATGTACGACAAAGGCGATGGAACCTTTGCCGATGATGTCGCCAGCGCCCAGGCCGAAATGATTAGCCGCTTCCCCGGCGCCGTCCCAATGACCGGCGGCGAAGTCAACGCTGCCTTTGTCACCAGCGGTTTCAAATGGACTTCAGGCACCACCAGCTGGTCGTACAACGGCACCGATGCGGCCGCCAGTGTCGCTGGTAGCGCGAACGCCGCCCTCCAGGCAGCCGCGAGCACGTGGGGCCAGCAGGGTGCGGCCTTCAACTTCACCGGCGGCGGCTCCACCTCCAACGGCACAGGCGCCTGCGGTGGCGGCACCGATGGCTCCAACACCGTCGGCTGGGCGCCCCAGAGCGGCTCCGTTCTCGCCGTCACCTGCTCGTGGTTCGGATCTTCCGGCAACCCCTTCAAGCCCGCCGTGGAATTCGATATGCAGATCGACCCCGAATGGAACTGGACCACGGGAAGCCCAATCCAGGTCGACCTCCAGAGCGTCGCCCTCCACGAGTTCGGACACGCCCTCGGCCTCAACCACTCCGGAAGCAGCGCCGCCGTCATGTATGCCAGCTACACCAGCGGCACAAATAAGCGCACCCCGGATTCCGACGACGTAAACGGCATCCTCGCCATCTACGGCCCAACCGGCGGCGGTCCCACGAACACGCCGACGAACACCCCGAGCCCCACGAACACGCCTCAGGCGAGCCCTTCGAGCACCACAACCCCCGGCGCCAGCACCACGCCCACCAGGACGCCGACCCCTGGTGGCAGCCCCACCCAGCCTCTCCCGACGAGTACGCCAACGAAGACGCCGACCCCCGGTGGGAACGGTGGCCCGAACCCGACTCCGCCGCCGTTGCCGACCAGCACGCCAACCAAGACGCCGTCTCCGGGTGCCAGCCCATCCGTAAGCCCGACTGCGACATTCACGCCAACCCTCACCCCGAAGCCGTCGGCCACCGCGACGCCCGTCCCGAACGCGCCTTCGCTCCCCATCGTCCCGGGCGCGAACTTCCTCGCCTGGCCTGGGAACGACCTTCCCCCGGCAGTTGCCCTCGCAGGAGTCCCGAACCTGAAGATCGTCTACTCCTACGACCCATCCACCGGGAACTGGTCGCGCTACATCCCCGGCGCGCCCGCCTATGTGAACAACTTGCTCTCGCTCAAGAAGGGCGGCGCCTACTGGTTCATCGCCACGGGCTCCGCACAGATAACCTTCCAGCCGTAGACCATCGCAGAAGCGGCGTCCGTTGCGCCCGTAACGGCCGCCGCGCACGATGGCCTGGCTTCTCTCTCGCGTCGTCGCCCGGCAGAAGCCACCAGGGGAGTACGGTTTGTCGGTTCGAAACTTGGTCGTCGCCGGGATCATCGCCGCCTTTGGGATGACCCTCTGGATGTTCCCGGCCTCCGCCGAAACATCCCTCGGCTCTGGCCAGCGCTACGCAGTCGAAACCCGCCTGCGACGCATTGACGGCACCGAAGCCCTCCTCCGTATCGAAATCATCGCTGACTCTGCCCAGGACGCCCGCGCTCTCGCCCATGAAGTCACATCCCGCAGCCCCTCCGGTACCGGAGGAGACTCAGGGTCTGTCTCCGCCGCCTGGCTCCCCTGGTCCTGGAAGTGGTCACCGTCCGAAATCCCCGTATCTGTCGCCTACAACCCCACGGGCGCTCCTCCGGGCGTTGGCCCTTCCGCCATCATTGCGGGGCTCCAGGCCTGGTCCTCAGTCCCAGACTCGTCGTTCCGCTATCACTACGCCGGCATCACCGACAACACCGCGACCATCCTCGACTTCGGCCCCGACGGCGAAAACGTCATCAGCTGGGGCTCCCTCCCCTGCGACCACGGCTGCGTCCTCGGCATTACGTCCAAGGAAACCGCCCACGAGGTCGATATGCTCCTGAACAACAACCCTGCCGCGGCAGAACAGCTCGGCATCGGCGACCGACTCGACTGGCGCACCGTCATCCTCCACGAGCTCGGCCACATGGCAGGCCTCGAACACTCCTGTCCCGCCCCGTTCGGACCATGCACCCAGGCCGAATCCGATGCCGTCATGTACTTCCAGTACCGCGGACTCCTCCGCAAGCTCACCTCCGATGACGAAGCGGGCATCGCCGCCCTCTACCCCGAGACTCCAGCGCCCAGCCCCACTCCGCCTCCGCCGGGTATCACCCCCACGCCGACGCCCTACCCCGAACTCCCCGTAATCCTCGAACCCGGCTGGAACCTCGTCGTGCTCCCCGAAGTCGCCCCTCAGCAACTCGCCGAAGGCCTCCCCTGCCTCGAAGCCATCTACACCTTCGAAAATAACGAATGGCTCGCCTACATCCGCGGCCTGCCCCCCACCCTCCAGCACCTCACTACCATCGACCCATCGCGCTCCTACTGGGCCAAAGCCACCACCGCCTGCGCCCACGTCTTCCCCTGACAGAGAACCGCGGGCGTAAGCGACCGGCTACCTCTTCCTCCAGGCCGCAGGCCACCGAGGGCCGCAAAGCCTCCCGCACCGAATCTGAGGCGCGCACGCCAGTAAGCGCGTACGACAGCTTCTAGAACCAACTGCCTCAACACAAAGCCGCAAAGAACCGCGAGCGGAAGCCACCGGCCATTCCACCCTCCAGGCCGCGGGCCACCGAGGGCCGCAAAGCCTCCCGCACCGAATCCGAGGCGCGCACGCCAGTAAGCGCGTACGACAGCTTCTACAACCAACTGCCTCAACACAAAGCCGCAAAGAACCGCGAGCGTAAGCGACCGGCCATTCCACCATCCAGGCCGCAGGTCACCGAGGGCCGTAAAGCTCCAGTCCCACATTTCCGTGACCAGACTCCCCTTCTCCCAGTCCTTCCATGGAAAGAGGAGAAGGGGCCCGGGGGATGAGGGACTACTCGTCCAACGTGATGTAGAAAAAGTCCCGCTCCCGCGTCCCCAGGAAATTCGAGGCCGATGGCGCCATCCCATCCATGAACTTTTCGCCCTTCAGCGTCCCGTCCGGCTGCTGGTAGAACAGCCCCGTGCAGATGTACGGCCCGTTGATATCCAGCTGCATCGCCATATACGCCCCGGAAGCCCACAAGGCCTTCGCCAGCGTATCCGCGCTCAGCGAATTCCCGGCCGCAATGAGCAGGTCCCCATCTCGCGTGATGCCAACCGCCGAACGCCACGTGATGAATTCGGAGGAGTTCACGTTCACATAACCCCAGGTATCATTCCCCTCCGTCGTCCGCTTGCTCACTTCCCCACCATCGACGAGCAGTACCGCGTTCTGCCGGCACGCCTCGAAATCGTCGCTCCAGCCGAAGTCGCGCCCGTACTGACCGAGCACAATCGTCCCATCGCTCGAAGTGCAGATCGTCGCCAGTCCGTCCCGCATCGGCATGTAGGTCTTCCCGTTCGCCACCATGCCGAACCCGCCGTGAGGTCCCTTGAAACCTCCGTTGAACGCCACCAGGAGCGATTCATAGTCTTCTTTAGGGATGGTCCCGGGCCCCTTCACTCCGCGGTCGCCACCGGGTTCCGCCGTCCCACCGACCATGCTCAGGTGCGTCTGTTCGCGATCCACCAGGAGCACGCCAACCTGCGCGTAGGGCCGCGATTTATCCGGCCGGATGAACGTCTTCGCCATGATCGATTCGCCTGGCGTGTTCCTCGGCAGGCCCGCCGTCGCCCACTTGCCTTCACCTGGCAGCG
Organism: Dehalococcoidia bacterium; assembly: GCA_050247055.1. Lineage (GTDB taxonomy): Bacteria > Chloroflexota > Dehalococcoidia > Tepidiformales > Tepidiformaceae > Amarobacter. The sequence continues at coordinate 63,254 of JBFWUX010000006.1, read as the reverse complement.
CTTCGCTCTGCAGGATTGTCGTCGCGGGGAAGGACAGCGAAGGCACATACAGGTCTTCCGCCTGGAACACCGGCTCGCCACCGTCCGCGCCTCCGTAGCCTGCGTAGTAGATCAACTCTCGCCCTGGCTTCTTCGGAAGGAACTGTACCTGTAGTTCCCGGCGCGCGAACGGGTCGTCTTCACCACCCAGCAGCTTGTACTTCGCCTTCGCGACTTTGTCCTCGAGGTTGAACATGAACCCTTCGATGCGGGCCGTGTTCTCATCGCCGATGACCCGTCGGCTGAAGTCAGCCACGGTCGGCGCAATCCGGTCCTTCTGTGAATACGCCCCTGCCGCCGAAATCCCCAGCACGCAAAACGCGATCAGGAAAGCCCGCTTCCAGCGAAATCTTCGGAACCAGCGAGATGGCGCTACCCCGGGTGGCTCGTCGCTCTCCGCCGCCTCCTCGAACTCAGGAGGCGATGCCGGGGCGACCGCGGGATGCGTAATACCGACCCGCCGGAGCCCAATCCGCCTCAGCATTTGGGCGAAGTCTAGCAAGACGCAACCAACCGGCAATAACAAACCGGCCAACTCACCCCTCGGTAAGGGCGACTACACTGGGATCATGCGAATCCTCGCGATAGACATGGGTACCGGCACCCAGGACATCCTCCTCTTTGATTCTGACCAGCACGTCGAAAACTCGGTGAAACTCGTCCTCCCCTCCGCCACCGAGATCGCTGCCCGCCGCATCCACCGGGCCCATGCGAACGCCCGCCAGATCGTTCTCACCGGCACCGTCGCCGGCGGCGGCCCCTGTGCCTGGGCCCTTGAAGACTTCCTGCGCGACGGCGGTGTCGCCTTCGCCACCCCAGAAGCCGCCCAAACACTCGACGACGACCTCGATCGCGTTTCGGCCCTCGGCGTAACCCTCGTCAGCGAAGACGAGACCCGCAAGCTCGACGCCGACCGCGTCGAACTCCGCGATCTGGATCTCGATGCCATACGCACGGCTCTCTCAGCCTTCGAAGTGTCGCCCGACTTCGATGGCTTCGCCCTCGGCTGCCTCGATCACGGCGCCGCCCCACCGGATGTCTCAGACCGCATCTTTCGTTTCGACCACCTCCGCCGAATCGTCGAGGCTCGCAACGACCTTCTTGCGTTCGCCTCCAGTGCGGCTGACCTCCCGAACTACCTGACTCGCGCCCGCGCCCTCTGTGCCTCGACTAACGGCCAGGCGCCCGTTGCCTTCATGGATACCGGTCCCGCGGCCGCTCTCGGCGCCCTCCACGACCCAAGGGTTGCCGCCGCGCGTGAAACCGTCACTATGAACCTCGGCAACATGCACTTGCTCGCCTTCCATCTGAACGGCCGTCGCATCGCCAGCCTCTTCGAGCACCACACCGGCGAGATTACCGCAGCCCAGATCTCCAATTTTGTCGAAGAGCTTGCCGCCGGCACCCTCGAAAACGCCGCCATCTTCAACTCCAAAGGCCACGGCGCCTATCACGCCGACCGCAGCCTTGTGAGCGCCTCAATGCCCGCTTGCGTCGCGGCCACCGGCCCCCAGCGATCCAAAATCGCAGATACGGCTCTTCACCCGTACTTCGCTGCCCCCTTCGGCGACATGATGATCGGCGGCTGTTTCGGCCTCCTCCGCGCGTACGCCGAGGTCTATCCCGATTCAGCTGATGCGATCGTATCCCGCCTCGGACCGCTCCCCGGATGAACCGCGTCGTCCAGGTCTTCGTCGAGCGCGCAAGCGCCCGGCGCCAATCGCTCCTCGAACTCGTCTCCGTGGTGCCCGGAGACTCCTGGACGCGCAAGGCCCCTGGCGAGCCCTGGGACGCTTTCCGCCATCTCGCGCACGCACTCTCCGCCGATTCTGGCGTCGCCGATGTCATCCCCGAGTTCGTTCGCCATAAACCAACCTCGATTCAAATCGAGGAACTCCTCTCCCGCCGCGAAAACGCGATCACAAGAGCCGCGGCGCTGGACATCGAATCGCTGGTAGCCCTGGGCCATCAGGCCCGCCGCGAAGTGCTCGCCACCCTCGAACGACTCGATCAGACCGACCTCGAACGCCAGCTCTCGTTCCTCGACCAACGCTCGGCATGGTCGCAACCTGCGCAAATCACCCTCTTCGCCTACCTCGCACAGTGGTCCCACCACGATGCCGAACACGAGTCAGCCATCCGCACCGCCATCTCCACCCCACCCGACCTCTCGGCAGTCGCCCAAACCCGCCGCATACGGTGACCAGAACAGCCCGCTCCCATCAGCCGCACCACTCCACACTCCATCCGGGGCGCGCACGCCCGTAAGCGCGTCAACATCTGCGACACAACGAACGCCGATACCACGACGGCTGTTGAACCGCGAGCGTAAGCGACCGGCCACCCCACCCTCCAGCAGAGCGCCGAGGGCCCTGAAGCCCCGACTCCACCGCCCAACACCACCGGGCTCCCTTCTCCCAGACTTGGGAGAAGGGCCGGGGATGAGGGAGATCGGCCGCCCCCGGCACCCCCGACCAAAGCCACCACGAAACTCCCTTCTCCCAGACCTGGAAGAACAGAATCCCTACCCGGGGATGAGGGAAAACCGCCGCCCCTAGCCCGCTCGTCGCAGCGTCGAGGATCGCACCGCGTTCTTCCCCGTACGCTTCGCCGAAAGCAACAGGTCATCCGCGCGCTTCAACACCGAATCGAACGATTCGCCTGCCTCACGCACAGCACACCCGATCGAAATCGAAGCCGGCGTCGCCGCGAATATCAATGCCCGCAGTCGGTCCGCCATTGCTGTCGCTTCCGTCAGCGAAGTCTCGGGCATCGCGATCACGAACTCTTCGCCGCCATACCGTGCGACCTCATCGTTGCCCCGAATATTCTGGCTGAGCAGGAAAGCCACCTGCGCCAGCACATCATCGCCGCGCATGTGACCGTACTCGTCATTGATTCGTTTGAAGTCGTCCAGGTCCAACATCAGCAGCGCAAAGCTCGCGTTTTCGTCCTGCGAGGTTTCTTCCAGCCGTTCGAGGAAGAATCTCCGGTTCGCAATCCCTGTCAGTGGGTCGGTCTCGGCAAGCGTCCGCGCCTTCAACTCCGCGTGCCGCCACGCCGACCCGACCGCGTGCGAAAGCGAGGCCATCGCAGCCGTGATGACGACCATCGTCAGCAGGTCGGCATTCACCATCATCGCCTGGCCGTTGTTCGCGGTGATGGTCAGCCGCCCGAACACAACATTCGCCACGATGAAGCTCGCCAGCAGGAAGTAGCGCCGCCCGTGGTACCGCCGCCCGTACCCCACCAGTGCGTACAGATACACAGCCCAGAACGGCGAGACCGCCTGGTCCAGCACAACCCACGCCGTGGTGATGCACGAAACATCCAGTATCGGTGTCAGGCCTTCGGCCCAACGGAGAGGCCTCCCGGGTATCCGGTAGCGCAGGATGTAAACCGCGTGCACCACGTGGTACCCGGCGATCCACGCCGCCCCCACCCGGCTTGCCAGCGAATGCGTCCCGAACCAGCCAAGCAGCACGCCGACCACGAAGAACCCGGCAATCGTGCTCTGCAAAATGAGCACCTGCCGCTCGAGTTTCGGCTGGTCCGGCCCCGGCATCGCCAGCACCGTCCGAGGGGTCCCCAACGTCATCGCTCCTCCACCTTCTGGATAGAAGTTCGACACGTTTCTGCAACCGCAAAGTTGATTCTGGGTGACGTTTGCCACCTTACAGTCCGGAACCGCGGCTTTCTGCCGATGATCTGCCCCTAAATCGCTCTTCCGCCCTTCGTCGAAGCCGCCGACAGCTCTCCGAGTTCGGTGCATGGCGGGTCACCATCCACGTACTCCTTCACGATTGCTTTCCACGGCCCTTTCGCCCGGAGCCCCGCGAAAAGCCCCGCCAGCCCGAAGTTGATCCGCGTCAGGAACACCATCCCGGCCGGCACGTTGCAGTGCCGATTGATTCGGCCGCCCAGGCCAGTCGTCATCGTGTTTCGCCGCACCATCTCAGCCGCGAGCTCCGGTGTGAATTCGACCTCGTCCTCCAGGATCGGCGCCCAGTACCAGTGCATGTGTTCGTAAATCTCGTCAGTCGTGAACGGAGCGTTCGGCAGCAGGATTCCCACCGCTTCGGTCGCCTTCCGCCATTCCTCCCGGTCTCCTGCGTCCAGTGCCCGGATCAGCCGCTTGAAGCCCTCGATCGTCGAATCCTCGAACTCGGCGACGCACCCGTAGTCGATGAACCCGATCTTCCCGTCGTCGAGCATCAAGAAGTTCCCGGGATGCGGGTCGCCGTTAAACAGCCCATGCCGGTAGATGCTCCCGAAACAGAACCGGTAAATCATCTCGCCGATGCGGTTTCGCTCGGTCTGTGGCAGATCCAACGCCGCTGCAAATGGCTTTCCTTCGAGGTACTCCTGCACCAGCACCGTCCCGCTTGAAAGCTCGTGATACACCCTGGGCACCCGCACGAACGCGTGCCCATCGAACAACTCGAAAAATCGCTGCTGCCAGGCAGCTTCGCGATAGTAGTCCAGCTCTGCCCGGATCCCTTCCTCGAGGTCTTTCACGATTGGGCCTGCATCCAGCCCGCGCGCTATCAATCCGCCCATCTTGATCATGATTCCCACGTTCGCGAGGTCATGCTGGATCGCGTCCCGGACGCCGGGGTACTGCACTTTCACCGCCACTCGGGTTCCATCCGAGAGCTCGGCCCGGTGCACCTGGCCGATGGATGCCGCTGCGAACGGCTTATGCTCGAAATGCCGGAACATCGCCTCCGGCCCGCTGCCGTACTCCTCCTCGAACACCTGCTTCACAAGCTGAAAGCTCATCGGTGGCGCGCTCGATTGCAGCGAAGCCAGTTCCGCCGCCATCTCGTCCGGCAGCACTCCCGCCATCAGCGAAAGCACCTGCCCTACCTTCATCACCGCGCCCTTCATTTCGCCCATCGTCCGGGTCACGTCCTCAGCGGTCCGAAGCATCGCCTGCTTCTTCTTCGCTTCCCGCGATTCTCCGAACGCGAGGTTCGCCCCGGCCCAGCGCGCCGCCGCGCTTCCCACCAGCCGCGCCGGTGCCGCCGACCGCTTGAACCGTCCGCCGGATATCGCCTTATCGCTCAGGGGTTTGACTCGCGAGCGTAGTCCCACGAGATGATCTTCGTGGGCGTCACTTCCACCAGGGCCCCGGGCTCGCCCGAGCGCGCTGCGTACTGCTCGCCCATTTTCGGCCCCAGGTAATGGATCGCCACCTCGCGACCCAGCGCCTTGTCCCCCGGCAATTCCTTCGCCCGCCCTTCGATGACCACCACCTTGTACGGGGCCGTCTTCGTATCCACCACCACGCTCACACGGTCGTTCTTTCGAAGGTTCCGCATCTTCTTCGAATCCGCTCCCGTATGAAACAGCACCTTGCCTGCGCGCCATGCATACCAGATGGGCATCGCGTGCGGCTTCCCCGTCGGCCCCGTGGTCGAAACGATTGCAATGTGCGGCTCCGAAAGAAACGCGTCGATTTCCGATTCTGTAAGTGGCATCAAACTCCCCCGAACAAGTCCTCTAAGCGTTGCCCACCCACCGCCGGCCCGCAACCCGACCGGAAAACCGCTAGAACCGCTAGCGTCAGCGACGGCCATCCTCCCCTCCAGTCCTTCGCGGAAGGACGCGGAGGGCCGTGAAGCATTGGCAACGGATCGGAGACCTCCCCTTCTCCCGCGAGGCAGGAGTCGGGAGAAGGGGCCGGGGGATGAGGGCATGGCGTGGCCCATAGCTACCAACCACCATCCATGAGACCTCGCCCAGGCTTGGGGCGCGGGTTAGGGCTACCGGTACAACCCATGCCGCTCGATATACCGCTGCACCCCCGCCGGCAACATCTCCCCATCGCCCGCCGGCACCCGCTCCCGCGCCGCAGTCGAGGACATCGAGGCCGGCTCCTCATCGATTTCCATCACATCGATCGCCCTCGAAAACGGGCCCGCGTTCCTCTCGATCCACTCCCGCACGGCATCGCTCCCGACATCCGCCCGGTTCGCCGCCAGCACCCGTGATCGTTCGAAGAACGGCGTCAACTCCGCTTCCATGTCGGAGTAATACCGCCGCGCGAACAGCCGCTCCAGCGTGTCGAACCCCACCACGAACCGCAGCCGCAAGGCATCGCCGAACGTCCGTCTCAGCGCCTCAGCCTGGTCGATGATTCGCGCCTGGTTCGAAACAAGCACCGCCAGCTCCGGCCACGCCGCTTGGAGGGCGAGCAGCATCTCAACTCGCTGCTCCAGCGAAGCTCCATGCAGGCCCTTGTCGACGTTTCTCGTCGTCAGCATCGCCACCGGGCTCGCATCCGCTGCCAGCTCCAGTGCTCGCTCGAGCAAATGCTGATGCGCCAGCGTCGGCGGGTTAAACGCCGAAGGCAAAACCACCAATTCGTCTGAAAGCGCCCGACCAAGGTCAAACCGAGCCGCAGCCGGCTCTGGCACTTCGTCTACCCGAGAAAGGCGCGTACCCAGGTCGTCCGTCACGACCCAGATCCTACGTTCTCAGGCCGAGAGACGCTCCCGGTGAATCGTCCATTCGATCCGGAACATCTCGTCCTGCGCGAGCCATTCCCGCATGATGCGGCGGCACTGGTGCGGCTTCGCATCCACGTTGTGTGTAACCAGAGTCCAGCCCGGTTCCGGGCTACACGAGATCGCATGCAACTGCCTCGACCTCGGGTCGTAGAAAATCCCACTCATCCCTCAAAACCCCACATGCCTACATTATCGGCTATCTATCCATAGTCAACGTAGATGGGTAGTCCCTGATTAACCCCGGCTCTTACACATTTCTTACTCTTTACCCGCCCGCCCCATCCGAGGCGCGCACGCCAGTAAGCGCGTCAATCGCTGACCCACCGCCGAAATCAACCCCTCGAACCACAAACGCCCGCACCACCAACCACCCTTCTCCCGGTCCTTCCCGGGAAGGAGGAGAAGAGCAGGGATGAGGGAGAACCGCGCACGCAGTAAGCGGATGTGGACCAACGCAACCGCCCCCACCACACCACACTGCCCACACCAACAAAGAACCCCTTCTCCCGTCGCGGGAGAAGGGGCAGGGGATGAGGGGAACCAGCTACCCCACCCCACCGCCCGCACCAGCAAGAAACCTTCCCCCGTCGCGGGAGAAGGGCAGGGGATGAGGGAGAACCGCGCACGTCAGTAAGCGGATGTTCACCAACGCCGCGGTCCCCCACCCCTACCACAGCCAACAAACCACCCTTCTCCCGGTCCTTCCCGGGAGGGAGGAGAGGGCAGGGGATGAGGGAGAACCGCGCACATCCCCGCCCGTTCATGCCAACGCAATATATCGCCCATGGGGTAGGGCAGCGCCTTCGACTTAGTGCTTTCATGTCCTCATGAGCAGGAGCAACACATCGGACCCGGCCCAGCGAATCGAGCTAACCCCGCGCCAGCAGGACGTGATCCGCCTGATCGCCAAAGGCCTCACCAATGGCGAAATCGGCGAGCGCCTCGACCTCACGCTCGATGGTGTCAAATGGCATGTCCGAGAGATCCTGGGCAAATTCGGGGTCGACTCCCGCGAAGAGGCGGTCGAACGCTGGCGGTCGCAAAGACTGCGCTTCCCCGGGCGAATGTGGAACGGCGGCATCCTCGCCAGCACCGCGGTCCGCTGGGCGGGCGGGCTCGCGGTCGCTGGCGCTGGCGCAGCCACCGGGATCGGGCTCGCATTGACCCTCGCGGGCCAGACCGAACCCGTGGAAGTGGCCAAGAAGGCAGTGGTTTCCGAGGTCCGTGCCGCCGATGACCCGCTGCGCCTCGTCGTTCAGGGAGCGCAGGCCGGCCCCAACGAACTCACCATCTCGATCTGGGTCTATGGAGAGCCAGGCCGCGGTGAACTCGTTGTGCCCGCTCCGGAGGATGTCGTCATCTCCGACGCCGACGGCACCATCTACCCAACCGTTGCAGTAACTCGCAACGGAGAGAACACACGCTCGATAACGATCACCGCCGCGCCACCCGGTCCCGAGGTAGGCCGCCTTCAAATTGAAGTGCAATCCCTTAGCTTCCTCGCTTCCGGTTCGCGAGGGTCGGCCCCCGCTGCCGAACTACGTCCGGTGGTCCCATGGACGACCGAAATCGACGATATCGCTCGTCCGGCGCAGACCCTCGTCACTTTCGACCTTCCGCCGCAACCGTTTGGCCTTGGTTCGCTGGAGGTGGTCAGCGTTCGCCAGACTGCGACGCGGTCCATCTTCACCCTGAGAATTCGCGGCCTTGATGACCCGGACGGACTCGTGTTCAGCCCAGTCGCGACCCTCAGAGACTCTGCCGGAAACGAACTTCATCCGCTGGCCGTAATCGGCAGTCCCGGAGGTGAGGACCAACTCACGGAGCTGCAATTTGGCCGCATCGAGGGTCCGGTTACTCTCAATATCACTCATATCTCGAGCGGTGTGGTCCGTCGGCTCGCCACCGAAGACGAGGGAAAGGTCGTGGTAGGCATGGCTGAGGGCTCATGGCCCAAGATTCAAGAAGGAACTGCCAAAATGCAGGAAGCCTTCGACAGCCAACCCCGACCCACCTGGAACCTCACCCTCCCCTAGAACCGCCAACGCCAGTAAGCGGATGGTTCCCCCGGCAACCGCCCCCCAACCCCACCACACCGCCCGCACCAGCCAAGACCCCTTCTCCCGGTCCTTCCCGGGAAGGAGGAGAAGGGACAGGGGATGAGGGGGAACCGCGCACGTCAGTAAGCGGATGTTCACCAACGCCGCGGTCCCCCACCCCACCACACCGCCCACCCCAACAAAGCACCCTTCTCCCGGTCCTTCCCGGGAAGGAGGAGAAGGGCAGGGGATGAGGGAGAACCGCGCACGTCAGTAAGCGGATGGTTCCCCCGGCAACCGTCCCCCAACCCCACCACACCGCCCACACCAGCCAGACCCCTTCTCCCGTCGCGGGAGAAGGGGCAGGGGATGAGGGGAACCAGGCACCCCACCACAGCGTCCACCCCAACCAACCACCCTTCCCCGTCGCGGAAGAAGGGGCAGGGGATGAGGGGAACCAGGCACCCCACCCCACCACACCGTACACACCAGCCAGACCCCTTCTCCCGTCGCGGGAGAAGGGGCAGGGGATGAGGGGAACCAGCCACCCCCCCCCACCGCCCACCCCAACAAAGTACCCCGTCGCCCGGTCCAGCCCGGGCAGGTGGAGAAGGGGCAGCGGATGTGGGTCACCAGCGACCCCACCGCCAACGCCACCTCCGTCGCACCCCGGTACACCACACCCCGCTCCACAACCTCGAACTCATCAGCATCGCTCTCCGCCCGCAACCTCAACCCCGGCAACTTCCAGAGTTCCCGATCGATGTCGGCCGTCCCGCCCCCACATTCCACCTCGAACCGAAAGTCCCCCTCCCCCGTCACCTCCAACCGCCCTGTACTCGCGACAACATCCACCACCCGCGCCCCAACCAGCCGGATCCATCCCACGCCCCCGTCCGGGAGGCGCCAGTGCACAGTAGCCGGCGTGAACTGGCTGCGCGGCCCCTCAACCCCCCGCGTCCGCGATGTGTGCTCTCCACCGAACATCACCGACTCGCTCAACCACGCCGTCGCGGTCCGTTCCTCAGTGATTGACCGTCGGAGCGTGCGTTCTCCCTGGAACGCGACAAGGTGCTCCAGCACATCGTCCGGCACCTCCGCCCCAGGCAACGCGTAGCTCGGCAGGCATCCGAAGTCGTGCCCGTGCACCATCGGTTTCGACGGGTCCGGCAGCGGCGCCTCCTGCAGGCCGCTCACCAGCGCCATCCACCCGCCGACAAGGCTGACGTACCGTGTCATGTCCATCCCGTATGCCCGGTCGAACGGACCGCACAGGTTTCGCAGCCCGGCGTGGTAGAACCGCCCGATATCGCGCCAGAGCCCCCCTTCCATCGCTGCTCCCAGCGCGCGCAACCGTGCACTGCTCCCATGCGTTCGCCACAGAGCGAGCCCGTACAGGTCTACGCCGTAGTACGTCGGCGAGTTGAACTCCTCGAAGGAACTGTCCGGCGCATATCTGGCATGGATTGCCTCCGCCAGATCGAGCCCTTCCGACTCCCACTCTGGCTTCCCTACTCGCGAGCCCGCAAAGTCCAGCAGGAACGCGTGCATTAGCGCGATGTTGGTGTACCCGGCCGTCAAACGGCCATGCGCCTGCTCGCCTTCCACGGCCCGTACGATCGCTCCCTCTAGCCGCGACCTCAGATCGCCACTCAACGCTCCCGGAAACTCGATCAGCACCATCGCAAAGATTGTCCCGATGAACTGGCGCCAGTTCGGGTCATAGTCGCGCCACATCTGGGCGCCCGTCCCTGGCTTCGTCTCCTCGATGTACCGCGCGAACGTGCCATCGAACGGCTGCCCCGCGGGAACGAACTGTTGCGCCAGCACCCGCTCCAGCGCCAGTTCCGCGCGCGCTCGATCCCCCGGTCCATCCCGCATGAGCCACCCCAGCGCACTCCACGCGGTGCCGCGAACAGTGTGCAGGTGCGGACGCCCCGGCTCGCGCAGCAATCCCGTCCCCTCATCCCACGCCGCGTCGTTGAACGCCTGGGAGACGGCCAGCATCTCGGCAGGCTTCGCGTCGAGCGGTCTCACGCGATCCTGCTGATGTCCGGTCCGCCGCTCGTCGCCACCACACCGCCGGCAACCAGCTGCTCGATTTCCCCATCGTTCATCCCAAGCCAGCCGCTCAGCACACCTGCAGTGTCTTCGCCCATGCTGGGTGGCGGTCCCTGGATGCCCGTTTCGCTCCGCGAGAGCCGCACCGGCGTATCCGCGATAGGGATCGTCCCCGCCACCGGGTGCGTCACTTCCTTGATGCTGTTGCGAGCCTTCACATGCTCGTCGTTCACCACGTTCTGCACCGTATTCACCGGCCCACACGGGATGCCGGCCTCCAGGAAGTCGGCATACCACTCCGCGGTCGTCCGCTTGCGAAACGCCTCGTTCAGCACGGGCTCCAGTTCCGCGTGATTCCGCGTCCGTTTCGGCCCCGTCTCGAACCGCTCATCGTCGATGAGTTCCGGCACTCCCAGCATCGCGCAGAGCAGCCCCCACTGGTTTTCCTCGCCGAACGCCAGCGCCACCACGATGTGGCCGTCCTTCGTCGGGAACGCCTGGAACGGCGTTGCGCTCGGGTGTCGCGTTCCCAGCGGTCCTGGCACCTGCCCCGTGACGAAGTACCGCATGATCGAGTTCTCCATCACCGCCAGCTGGCAATCCAGCATGGAGATATCGATCGCCTGGCCCTTCCCGCTCCGCTCCCGCTCGTGCAGTGCCGTGAGCACCCCTACGGCCGCGAAGAGTCCCGCAGTCAGGTCGCCGTATGAAGCCCCCGGCCGCACCGGCCCTCCGCCCGCTTCGCCGGTTATCGACATCATCCCGCCCATTGCCTGCACGACGATGTCGAGCGCCGGACGGTCGCTATACGGCCCCGTCTGCCCGAACCCCGACACGCTCGCCATGATCACCCGCGGGTTCCTCGCCGAAAGCGTCTCGTACCCCAGCCCTAAACGTGCCATCGTCCCCGGCGTGAAGTTCTCGATGACCACGTCGGCCTTCTCCACGAGCTTCAGAAATAATTCCTTCCCCTCGCTCGAACGCAGGTCGATCGAAATGCTCCGTTTGCCCCGGTTGATGCTGAAGAAGTACCCGCTCCACCCGTTCTGGTAGGGTCCCGTCGTCCGCGAGATGTCACCGTTCGGTGGCCGCTCCACCTTCACCACTTCGGCCCCCATGTCCGCAAGGATCATCGAAGCAAACGGCCCGGCCAGCACCCACGTCAGGTCGAGGACTCGAATATCTTCCAGCGGACGGGACATCGGCGGCTCCAGTTTCGGCGGTGCCGCCACTCTACGAGGGAACTACGCTGCTTTCGAATCCGCCCGGTGATCGACCGCGTGGATCACTTCCTTCAGGTGGTCGCGCGAGGCCGTGACCGGGTCTTTCGTCCGCCACTGGTGGCCCTCCGTGAGCACCGTAAGCACTCCCGCGAACCGTAGCCAGAACACGAAGTACCGGTACGCCGGCATCAGCGGGATCGTCCACCAGCCGCGCCACAGCCGTTTCGACGAGGGTGGTACCACCAGCAGGGCACTCGTCGTCCACGTTGCCGCCTCGATGAACGTGTACGCGCCGTAGAGGGCCGCCGTAGCCGCCAGCACCGTCGTCGTCTGATACCCGAAGAACACCAGTGCCGGCATCAGGAACGTCCACGTCACCCGGGGGAACGCCAGCGTGTGGTCCACCAGCAGTGTCCGTGCCGGCGCGAACCCGCGGTAGAACAGTCCCCGCTTCGCCAGCTTCGGGTGCGCCGCTATCACTTCGATCTCGCCACGCTGCCAGCGCACCCGCTGCGCATACAGCGCCCGAAGGCTCGGGATCGGGTCGGTGTAACACACCGAGGAAGTAATCACGCTAACCTTTTTCCCCGGGAACATCTCCTGAAGCTCGAACGTCATGAACGTGTCTTCGCCTACGGTGCTGGTGTCATAGAGGAACGTCTGCAGCAGCACTTCTCGCCGGAACCCGCTGAACGCGCCCGCCAGCGTAAATAGCGATTTCGCCTGCGATTCGAAACGCCGCCCGACATTGAAGCCGAAGTAGTACTCCTGGAACTCGCATTCGTGCACCAGCCGCATGAACCCCGAGTCCATCGCGTCGGGCCGGATTTCCACAGCCCCCGTACCGGCAATCAATTCCGGGTCGTTCTCGAACGCCGCCACCATGTTCACAATGGCGTCCTCATGCAGGATCACGTCGCTGTCGAGGTTGATCACGTACTCGCTCTGCGCGTAGTGGATGCCGACATTCAACGCCCACGGCTTCCCCTGGTGGAACGTCGAAAGCCAGTGGATCGAACCGGCGAACTTCTCCTGCTGTTTTTCGCAGAACACCTTGAACGAATCGTCCTTGCTCCCGTTGTCGATCGCCAGGATTTCGATCAGTTCATTCGGATAACTCTGCCGCCGGATCGAATCGATGCACGCCGCGAGGATCTCCTCGCTGTTGTAAACCGGGATCAGGATCGTGACGCGTGGCCACTTCCCCTGCGGGGCCTTCGTCACCGGCCGGATCGGCAGCCGTTTCGCACGTCCCGAGACCGTCGCAAAGAGGTAGCGGAACGCCTGGAAGCCGTCCACCAGGATCGGCACGAAGAGCCACACGCCCCAGAACCCGAGCGCCGTGTACCAGTGCTCGCTCGCCATCACTGCGCCGCCTTCAGCCGCGTCGAAACGGCTTTCAGTGTTGGTCGCGTGATCGCGAACCAGTAGATCCCGATCGCCAGCACAAAGAACACCAGCCGCCCGAGCACCACGTGCGCGATGTCCAGCATCGCCTGTCCCCCGTAGGCCAGCGCCAGCACAATCACCAGCATCCGCACCACGTTCGCAAGGAACGTCAGCGCCAGCGCCGCCCCGAGCACGCCAAGCCGCTTCCCCGGCCGCAGCGCCGGAAAGAAGGCAACGAGCCCGAAAAGGGTCGCAAGTTCCAGCAGTCCCGAACACTCGATCCCGATGGTCAGCAGAGTCCATTCGTTGTGATGGGGCACGCCAACCACCAGCAGGTCGCCGGAAGACGCATCCGTTACCGTCGTATGAACCCCGAGCACCCACGCCGTCTTGTCCACCATGAACGCGGTCGCGGCGCGCAGCAGGTCCTCGCCCGGCACTACCTCACGCATCCCAACAATCAGCAGGAACGCCGCGCCCGCTGAGCCCAGCACGAAATAGGGCAGCCAGGCGCCGGCCTTCCAGAAAAACCGCACTCCAAATCCCCACGCGATTGCGGTCGGGGCCAGCCAGGCTAACGCGACCATGCGAACTTCCGTTGCACCACCCAGGCCATGCTCGCTGCCCCGGCCGCGAACAGCCCGAACAGGGCCCATCCCATCGTCGGCGCCCCCGAGCATTCGTAGCTCGCCGTCACCGACGCGCGCTCACCGCTCGGACTTGTCGCCCACTCGGCAACGTTCACAACCTTGCAGGCCTCACCGGTAACTTCGTAGGGCTGGTACACCAGCAGGTACTGCTCCGAGGCGGTCGGGTTGCCAGTAAAGCTGCCGGGGCCGCTGCTCGCGATGTCGCCGCATTCGGCGCCCCCGAACGCCTCGCACTTCGTCGCCGAAAGGTCCCATACCACCAGGTTCGCCGCCTCCGTAGGCGCGAGCCTCCACGTCACGTATCCGTCCTCGGCCGAAACGAACGTCTTGGAAACGGTCGCTGCCGGTTTCGTCACAGTCGGCGCTGCTGTCGGCGAAGGCGTCGCGGTTGGCGCCGGCGCAGCCGGTTGGTTCGGCATCGCCGCGCTGCAGGTAGCCCCGCGGCAGTCCACCGCATCGACGATGTACTGCGCGCTGCCTTCCACCAGCTGCACGTCGTACATCCCGCGCAGCAGCACGAAGTTCGCGCCATTGGACTTCCACGTCTGGCTCGAATCCTGTGCCCCCGAGGCTGTGCCCGCGGTGCTGTCGTCCGCCCTCACGTAGGTATGCACGTTGTTGTGGCCCGGGAATGTCACTGTCAGCGCCGCCAGCGGCACATCGACGGTGCAGGTCTCCTGCTGGCAATCCACGTCGTCAAGAACCGTCGTCATCGGACCATGCACCACCCGCACGTCGTACACGCCCTGGAGCAGCGTCATTGAGGTGCCGTTGTCCTTCCACGTCGAACTCGAATCCTGCGAACCGTACGTCCCGGCGGCTCCGTCGCTCTTGTGGGCGTAGGTGTGCGCGCTCGTCAGCCCGGGGAAGTTCACCGTCAGCTTTGCCAGTGGCACGTTCACCACGCAGGTCGTCCCGCTGCAGTCGACATCATCGAACACCAGCGTCATCGGGCCATGGACCACCCGGACGTCGTACAACCCCTGCAGGAGTGTCATCGAAGTCGAATCGTCTTTCCAGGTCGAAGCGGAATCCTGCGCGCCGTACGTCTCCGGCGTGCCGTCGCTCTTGTGCGCGTACGTATGCACGCTCGTCATTCCCGGGAAGTTCACCGTCAGCGTCGCCATCGGCACCGTCACCGAACAGGTCGCCGCCCGGCAATCCACCGCGTCGAACACCGTCTGCATCGGCCCGTGCACCACGCGAACGTCATACACGGCCTGCAGCAGCACCATGCTGGTCGAGTTGTCTTTCCAGGTCGAAGCGGAATCCTGCGCCCCGTACATCCCGGCCGCGCCGTCGCTCTGGTGCGCATATGAATGCACGCTCGTCATTCCGGGGAAGTTCACGGTTAGCGTCGCCAGCGGCACCGCTGCCGAACACATCGCCGAAGTGCAGTCGATGTTGTCCAACACCACCGTCGTCGGGCCATGCACCACCCGCACGTCGTACACACCGCGCAGCAGCACCAGCGAAGTCGAATTGTCCTTCCAGGTAGAGCTGCCCGCCTGCGCGCCATACGTGCCAGCTGCACCATCGGTCATGTGTGCATAGACATGGGCGCTCGTGAGCCCCGGGAAGGTCACCGAGAGCGTCGCCAGCGGCACGTTCACGGTGCAGTCTGCCGAGCAGTTCACGGCATCAATGATCGCTACGGCCGGCCCGCTCACCACCCGGATGTCATAGGTGCCCTTCGGTACCGAAAGGCTCGCGGTGTCGTTCTTCCAGGTCGCAGACCCTATCTGCTTTCCGCCCGCCGTCCCAGCTGTCCCGTCATCACTATGCACATACACGTGCACGCTCGAGAGTCCAGGGAAGTTCACGGTCACCGTGGCGTTTGGATTGCTCGAAGTCGGCGTCGCCGTCGGGGCTGCAGCCGTTGCCGTCGCGGTAGGCTTGACCGGGGTGGCAGTCGGCGGCACCGATGTAGCGGTTGGGCTTGCCGGCGCTGGCGTCGCTGTCGCGGGGGTGGTCGCCGTGGCAGTTGGAGTGCTCGCCGCCACACCATCCCAGATGTACGCGATGCAATAGTTCTGCGTTCCCGCGCCAAGCGCCTGGGCGTTCCAGCCGGCCCCGTCAGCGTTGTCGCTGTTCCCACCGTCCGTCGCGCACTGCAGGTCGAGGAACGGCATCGCCGCTCGCGTGGTTACCGTCGTCGGATACGTGCTCGCCGAGAATCGTCGCGCCTGCGCGCTGGCGCCCGGAGCGTACACGGTATCGCCCGTCGAAAAGAGAGTCGGGCTGCCCGTCGGACCGTTGTCCGTGCTCGCTGGCTGGGCCGCGTTCGTGAGGCCTTCGTCGAGGAACACGGAGTCCGCGTTGGAACTGGAGAGCAAGAAGAAATTCAGCCCCGTCGTCTCGCTACACCCGTAGGCAGCGATGTCGCTCGGAGCGGCCGGCGTCCCGTTTTCATTCGAGGTCGGGTCCTGGCCGGCTGCCACGCGCGTATACATCGAGCTCGTGGCAGGGCACGAAGCCGCGAGGAACGTAATCCGAGCAGGGGCTTCAGCTGCGCGGGAATTCGTCGTCGATACGGCCAGCACTCCGCCGAGCAGCATGGCCACAAGTGCGAAAACCCTGAACAAGCTCTTCACGCGGCCCTCCACATCCCCACCCGCACCGAGCTCGTCGGGTTCTCCCAAAGCGTCACGCCAACCAGTTGCGGGCCCCCGGGCATTTCCATGGCCAGCGCCGTCACCAGGTTGCGAAAGATGACCGTTGCCAGGTTCTCACCCGTCGGCTGCACGACGTTGAACGGCGGGATGTCGTTGATGAAGCGGTTGACGTAACGCTTGGCTTCCGCGTCCACAAGGTCCGAAACCTCGCGGAAGCCGCAGATCATTCCATTGTCATCGACGCTGTCCGTAACGAACGTTGCCTGCACCCGGAACGAATGCGTATGGCGCTCGCCGCTCGGACGGATCGCGTGCGAAGCCCCGAAAAATGAATCCATGGCGAGTTCGTAGGCCATACCGGTTGCCATTGCCCGCTGCACCAGCTGCGGTTCGGAAGGCTGGAATCCCGCAACCGGAAGGCGCAACGGTTCGTTCTCCGAGCCTCCGTCTTTCTGGGGTGAAAATTGCTTCAACCAATCCATCTGTCGGGAACCTTACTTTCAACCGGTCTCACCCCGATTAACGGCAACAACTTGGGGACGATTAAGTGGCTCTTTGGTTGATTCGCGCCGGGCCTGTGGCTCCCGCGTCCACCTGCCGAAGATCAAGACACAACAACCGGAGCCCGCATCGATGGATCGCACCAGCACAACCGAGGATTGGAACAACGGATTCGAAGCCGCGCTTGATGAAGCCATCCGCCTCGTCGATGCCATGCGAGGCCCAACCACCTCGAGCCTCGCCTCCCCCATCCTCCTCCGCATCCGCGCCGAGCTCATCGCCCTCCGCGAATCCTCCCAGGCTCTCCCCAAAGCCGCCTGAACCCAATCACCACCTCCCTCGCCAGGCACCACCTCTAGAACCGCGCACCCAGTAAGCGGATGACTCGGGCGCACTTCTCGCCGCCCCACCACTCAGCCCACCCACACCAAAACCCTTCTCCCGTCGCGCGAGAAGCAGAATCCCTACCCGGGGATGAGGGAAGCGCACTCAGGCGACGACCTTCTCGCTATCTCCCAACTCAGCCCAACTCCACCAAAACCCTTCTCTCTGTAGGTTTTGGTAGCCAGCCAGATGTCTGGTACGAAACAGAGAGCGCAGGCAGAGCCGTTCACTACCCCAGGCCCACCCCACCACACCCCCTTCTCCCGTCGCGGGAGAAGGGGCAGGGGATGAGGGACCCGGGGATGAGGGTCACGCCGGCTCGAACTGCAACAGCGTCACCTCAGGCGTCACATCCACGAAAACCGCCCGCACCTTCATCCCTACCTTCACGTCCTCCGGTGAGCAGTTCAGAATGTTCGCCGTCACCACGGCGCCCTCCTCCAGCTCTACCATCGCGAGCACATACGGCCCGTCATCCGCCCATTGCGGCGCAGTCGGACGCCTCGCCACCGTGAACGAGTACACCTTGCCTTTTCCCGAGCACTCCACCCAGGTCAGCTCATCCTTCGGCCCATACGGCGAAACCGAACGCGGGTAGTAAATCACCTTCCCGGTCTTCTTCGACCGCTGGAGCATCAGCTTGTGCTCCTGCAGGGCGTCCCAGAACGGTTTCGTCGCAGGTGTCGGGTCGGGCAGTGGCTTGATGTACGTCGTCGCTTCGATGCTCATCGGTCGTTCCCCAAGATCAGCGAAACTTGCTCGCTCATGATGCCGCCATTGCCGTTCACGAAGGCGAATTCCGGCTTCTTCACCTGCCGCCCCTTCGCACGCCCCATCAACTGTCTCGCCGCCTCCGTCACGTGCGACATGCCGCCCGCCAGTCCCGCCTGCCCGAACGAAAGCTGTCCTCCGTGCGGGTTCAACGGGAAGTCCCCGTCGAACTGCAGGTTGTGGTTGTCCACGAACTTGCCTCCGCGGCCCTTCTTCGCGAACCCCGCATCCTCCAGCGAGATCAGCACCGTGATCGTGTAGCAGTCGTAAATGCTCGCGATATCGATGTCCTGTCGTCGTACGCCCGCCATTTTGAATGCTGTGTCGGCCGCCACCTTGATTGGGCTGTGGGTCAGACTGGGCGCATAGGTGATGCTGCGATGCGTCGTGTGCTCGCCGGCGCCCAGCACGTACACCGGATCGTGCTTCAGCTTCTTTGCCGTCTTGGCGCCGGTCACCACCAGGGCCGCGGCCCCCGCCACCGGCATCACAATCTCCAGCATGTGCAATGGGTCCACCACCACCGGCGAATTCAGCACGTCGTCCACCGTGATTGGCTGGCCGAAGAAGATCGCCTCCGGGTTGTGGCAGGCGTTGTAACGCTGCGCCACCGCGATCTTCGCGAGTTGCTCCGGCTTCACGCCGTATTCGTGCATGTATCGCTGTGCGATCATCGCGTAGCCGTAATTCGCCCCGATCGCGCCGAATGGCACCTCGAATTCCGAGTAAGGTGTGCGGTCGGTCCGGCGACCGGCCCAACCCGTATTGACGGTCCGCTTGGGGCCGTCGTTGCTGCGCCTCTCGCGTCGCGCGGCCGTGACGCAGAGAACTCGGTCGCACAGCCCGGCGCTGATCGCCATCGCCGCCCGAAGCACCATTGCTGCCCCCGTCGCCCCTCCGTGGTCCACCACCTCGGCGAACTTCGCGTCGATGCCGAGGTACTCCACCACCGTCGCCGGCGCGAACATGGGCGATTCCGCGAACGCCTCCGTCACCAGCGCGTCGATATCCTTCATCTCCAGCCCGGCGTCCGCCACGGCCATCATTCCGACGTCCGCCAGCATCCCGAGCGTCGTCGCGCCCTCGGTATACCGGCTCGGCCTGAACTCCCCGATCCCGGTGATCGCGGCTTTTCCTCGTAACGACATCTTTCGCCTCCAGGCGAGTGTGCCGATAGCGTAGTGCGAGCCGGTGGTCGTGTCTCTGGTTTAGCTTGCCGGCGGCCCGCCGAACGTCAGGTAACGGCCATCACAGTCCACCACTCGAAATTCCACCAGTCCGTAGAACTGGCGATCCAACTCCATAGCGATAGTCGCGCCTCGCGCTTTTACGTCGGCGAAATACCGCTCGATGCCATCCACCCAGAAGTAGGCATCACTGGAGTACTCCTTGAACAAATTGATGCTCACCACCCCGTAGCCTTTCCGCACCGTCCGCCCCAGCATTAGCCGGTGGCCGTCGCGATTGAGGATCACGAAAACCGGTTCGCCGAGCGTTGGGTGGTCGGCATCGTGTTCCGAACCATCGTCGTGCGGGCCATGATCCTCCCGGAAGAACTCGCCGATTTCGAATCCCAGGTGGTCGCGATACCACTCCGCGCTACGGGCGACATCGTCGACGAGGAACATCGGCGCGACGCCGGTGAACGTGCCTGCGAAGGCTGAAGCTGACATTCTGATTCTCCGTTCGGTCTGAATGAGGTCGAGTCCTGGGTATTCGGCGCCGCCGAGGGGTTTTCCGCGCCAGCGGGCCAGGTCCTCGCGGTCCCGAAGTTCGAGTTTGCCGAGCACATTCGCGATGTGCTCCTTCACGGTGTCGCCGCGGCAGCCACGAAGCTGGGCGATCTCGGCGTTGCTCAGGCCCTGGCGAACGGCTCGAAAGATCGCCCACTCAGCCGGGGTCAGCACATCCGGGTGTGGCGGACGACCACGCGCCCGCCGGCTAGGTGTGAACCGCGTCATTTAGGCAGCGTACACGCCCGCGGCGGCGAATTACGCCCCCTCGAATTGACTCGCCAGTGCACTCTTGGCCACAGGATTCGGCTCACCCGGCCACTTGAATTCAGCCTGCCACCGGATACTGTGGCGGCAATGGAACCGCTCGAAAGCCTCCTGCGAAGATGGCTAACATCCGAAGTGATCGACGAACCAACGGCTCAGCGCATCCGCGCGTTCGAAGCGTCGGCGCCGGTATCCACTTCAACCGAATCCCGCCCCGGCGCCCTCGAAGCCGTTCTGTACCTCGGCCTGGTTGTCCTCGGCGTCGGGGTCTTCGCGCTGTTCGCACAGCAGTGGGACGACCTCGAATCGTGGGCCCGGGTTGTAGTGATCGGTGTCCCCACCGTCTTGATCCTGGGCCTGGGCGCGCTCCTCCACACGAGCAACGATCCCGAGATGCGACGCGGCGGCCAGGCCGCATGGTTCGTTTCGGTCGGCCTCACCGCCGGGCTGATTGCGATCCTTGCAAACGAATACGGCCTCGGCCTGGATAAGGACGATGACCGTGGCCAGTTCCTGCTGGTCGCCTCGGTCACATTCCTCCTCGCCATGGCCCTGTGGACCGCCAGCCCCAGCCATGCCCAGTTGCTCGCCATCGCAGGCTCCGCCTTCATGCTTGGCCAGGCCATTGGCAACTGGCCCGATGAATTCAGCCAGCCGCTCGCCGGCATGACCATCCTTGGAATCGCCGTTGCCGCTATCGCGCTGGTCGAACTCGAATGGCTGAATCCCGCCGAGTCGGGACGATTCTTCTTCACCATCCTCGGCATCGTTGGCGCGTACGAGGCAGGCGCCGGCGGCGGACCAATCGGCTTTGAGCTCTTCGCCGGGGTCGTGGCTGCGCTCGCCATCGCCTACGGTGTGTTTCGGGAATCGTTCGTGGTCGTCCTTGTCGGGGTCGGTGGCGCGTTCGTCGTCCTCGTGACCTTCATTTTCGAGCACTTCCAGGAGGAAATCGGCGCTCCGATGGCGCTCATGATCAGCGGCGGGCTGCTCATTGCCGCCGTGGTGATCCTCACCGTCTACCGCCGCGAAGCCGGCGGACAGGCGACCATGTGACCCGCAGGAATCTCTACGCCGCAGGGGTCCTTGCCGGACTCGGTGTGCTCGCGGTGCTTGTTGTCGTCGTCTTCGCCTTTGGCCGGCGGCACCCATCGCCGCCATCGCTCACCGATAATCCGCGCAGAGAAATCCCGGGTGAGATCCTCTACCTGGATCGCGAGGGCTGCTACATCCGAACCGAGGCTTCCGGGGCTTCGCGCGAGAAGCTCATCTGCCTCCCCCAGCTCTTTCCCTCCGATCCTCTTTACTGGCCAGACGAACAGCACGCCGGCGTTCTCCAGTACGAACAGGGCGGTCCCGTGCTCTGGACCATCGATCTTGCCACCGGCGCCATGCAGGACACCGGGAAAGTGATTTCACCCGCCACAGGCAAGCCGTCCCCGCCCGGGCTCTACGGAGGAGCATTCGCTCCCGACGGCACATACGCCTACACCGACGACAAAGGGGTGCTTCACCTCGTCGCCGATGGCGAGAATACGTCCGTGACCGAATTTGATACCGCCGATTATCAGCAGCCCCACGTCATCCTCTGGTCACCCGATTCCCAGTGGATGGCGCTCAACTATTACCCAAGTCGCGGCGCCGGCACCGAGCTCTGGATCGTCAGCCGCGATGGCGCCATTAAGGGGACGCTCGCAAAGAACATGCGCAGCGGTTCGATCGCCTGGCGGATAGGTTCAGCCGTCTCTCCGCCAGTGCCCGATTAGCTACCAGCGCTGACCTGTCGGTGCCTCCTTGTCAGGCCCGCCGCTTGTCATGTGTTCCGCGCTCGCTCCAGCCCGCCACGGCCACGAAGTCGCGTCCGGCGCAAACGCTCCCGTCTCGCCATCGACGATCGCCGCGGCAATGCTCAAAGCTCGTCGCGCCCCCTCCGGGTCATGCACCCGGAAGATGCGCACGCCCTGCGTATAGGCCAGTGCGCTGACGGTGTGTGTCTCGATGTCCCGTTCGGCAGGTGGATTGCCGTTCACGCTGCCGATGAAGTTCTTCCGCGAATGTGCCAGCAGTACCGGCTGCCCAAACGTCTGCAACTCCCCGATACGTCGCAGCACCTGGATGTCTTCGTCGTGGCTCTTCCCAAAGGCGATTCCAGGGTCGATCGCGATGTTCTCCCGCGCCAGCCCCGATGCTCGGACCTGGCCCAGGCGAAGCTCCATCCACGCCAGCGTGTACCCCATCACGTCGTCGTACTCCGGCGGCGAAGGTGGCCGCTGCTTCGGCACCGAGTAGCTGAAGTTCAGCACGTAACCCGCGCCCGCCTCGGCCGCCGGCGCCGCCGCTCCAATCCCCAGCGTTAGCCCGCTGATGTCGTTCACCAGTTCCGCCCCTGCGCCCAACGCCGCCCTGGCGACCCCCGGCTTGTAGGTGTCACTCGAAATCACCAGCCCCTCGCGGACCAGTGCCTTTACTGTCCCACCGACGAGTTCAGCTTCGGCATCCTCCTCCAGCACCGGCCGGTCCGCCCGAGCACTCTCCGCGCCGACGTCGATAATGTCCGCCCCCGCCTCCCGCAACTCCAGCGCGCGCCGCACCGCCGAGTCCCGGTCCACGCCGACGCCGTCGCCCGAGAACGAATCTTCCGTAAGGTTCAGGATCCCCATGATCACCGGCCGGTCCATGGCCAGCGTCTGCGTCCGCAGCCTCCAGCCGCCTACAGGCTCCAGGAACTGCGTCAGTGGCTCCACCAGCGGTGATCGCAGTTCGCGCAGCGCGGCCCGCAACAGGGTGAGTTCTCGCCTGCTCGCTACAACCCGCGCGACATCTGCGCGCAGATCGATCCCCAGCCCGGCTGCGCTTGTCGCCACCTGCAGACGCTGGCGGTCGCCATCAAACCAGGCGGTGAAGGGCGCATCGGGGTCGCTCGCGAGGTGGGCCGATCCCGCGGGCGCCACCCGGAACGTCGGGATCAACGCGCTGTGCTCGTCGTCAGCCGCTCAATCATCCGCCGCGATTGCCACAGGTGCTCAAGGTCGTGTTGGTACAGTTCGCGTGTGATCTGGAGAACGCTCAACGGCCCTCGGTACGGATGCTCCCCCACCCGCTCCCAGTCGCGCTCGTCGATATCCCAGAGCAAGTAGGTGGTCCGCCGTCGAAGGTAATGGAATTCCTCCAAAAGCTCTTCCACGTCCTCTTCGATGAAGTCCTCTCGGAACGGGATGTCATCGAAATCCACATGCGGAATTTCCGTCCGTCGCGATGCGAGGATCGTATCCAGTTGGCCCTGGACGCCCCGCTCTATCTCCTTGCAGTGGAACGGGATCGCAAGCAAGCACCAACCATCGTCGGGATCCTCGGCTTCCTGCTGCAGAGCCCGTTCATGGATGCCGTAAAACCCGCGCTGCAACTCCCCCGAAGCTTCGCCCAGCGCCTTCAGCAGGAAAGCTGGGTCGCTACCGGCCTGCCGCACGTATCGCATGCCAGCCAGTGTACGCCAGTCTTCCAGCGCGAAGTCACCTTCTTTAGATTCAGGTAATCTTCAGTTCCACGCCCTGCTTACAGAGCGGGCATTCCTCCGGCGTCCACGAAACCACATTCAGCGAAATGCAGGCGAAGAACGGCACTCCGAAATCAACCGTCCCGCCCGTTCGGTCGACAAGCATCCCCACGCCAACAACCTCGGCGCCGCGCTCCCTAACCGCATCGATCACCTCGCGAACGCTCCCGCCGGTGGTCAACACATCGTCCACGACGAGCACATTGTGCCCCGGCCCAATTTCGAATCCCCTCCGGAACTCGCGCCCCGGCCCGTCTTCTTTCCGCTCCGCGATGAAGCTCGCAAGCCCCAGGTGACGCGCCGTCTCGTAAGCCAGCAGGATGCCCCCGGTCGTTGGCCCCGCCACCAGGTTCGGGATACCCCGAAAGTGGTCTGCGATCATCGTGCACATCCGCTCCGTCACGTCCGGCCACTGCAAAATCCGGAACTTCTCAATGTACGTATCGCCATGCCGTCCGCTGGCGAATTGAAAGTGTCCGCGAAGCACCGCTCCGCGCTCTTCGAGAAGGGCATCAAGCTCTGAAGTCATCGCCCTCAACGGTAATCACCGCCCGATCTCCGGGCAACGAACCACGAGCGTAAGCGACCGTCCATCCTCTCCTCCAGCGAAGCGCAAGAGGCCGCAAACCAACATCCAGGGCCAAAACCACCTCAACCCTTCTCCCGTCGCGGGAGAAGGGCAGGGATGAGGGGGAACCGCGACGCTCCGAATCTCCCCTCTCCCGCGAAGTCGGGAGAGGCGGCCGGGCGGTGAGGGCTTTCCGGCAACGAAAATGCCCCTCTTGTGAGGGGCACTCGTTTTGGGACTTGAGGGCAAGGCTCTAATCTTCCCCGATTCGCTTCGTCGTCAGCACCGGACCCTCGTCGGTCAGCTTGCCTTCCTCGTTTGGCGCAAACCCGAACTTTGACTTCGGCCAGTACGAAAGCATCGCCTTCCCGATGATCAGGTCCTCGCGCACCAGGCCAACCTGCGAGCTTCGGCTGTCGAGGCTGTTCTCGCGGTTGTCGCCCATGACGAAGTACTCTCCCGGCGGGAGCGTGATCTTCGGTTTCGTATCGTGCCAGGGCGAGGTGATATACGG
This sequence comes from Dehalococcoidia bacterium, assembly GCA_050247055.1. Taxonomy (GTDB): domain Bacteria; phylum Chloroflexota; class Dehalococcoidia; order Tepidiformales; family Tepidiformaceae; genus Amarobacter. The sequence goes on along the minus strand of JBFWUX010000006.1, from coordinate 38,432 downwards.
CTCCTCGAGCAGCATGTCATTGATGTAGACCTTGCCGTCGACGATCTCGAGCGTCTCCCCCGGCAGGCCGATAACGCGCTTGATCAAGTCCACATCGGGGTTCCGTGGATCAACCAGGACAACGATGTCGCCCCGTTCAGGCCCATGGAACACATTCCGCTTCGGGTCCTCACCAGCGTTGATGAACGGAATGAAGTTGCTCAGCTTCTCCATGTCCACTTCGGAGTAAACAAGCTTGTTCACGATCAGGAACTGACCGTCTTCGAGCGTCGGGTACATCGAAGACCCTTCGACGCGGAAGTTCTGGAAGCTCGCTCGCACCGAGAGGAACACGAGCAACGCCAGCATCACCGTTTCGACAATCTCCCTGATCCAGGTCTTCGTCCGGTGCCCCGACTTCGGCTCAGCCGACTCGTCGCCTTCAAGCTCCTCGATCGCCCACGAAGGCGGGTTGAATCCCGCTCCATCGTTACCGCCAAACGCCGGGACGTTTCCGCCGAATTCCGGCTCGTCTGGTTCCGGCGCCCATCCACCGTCGAACTGCTGCGACGTCCGCTGAGGCGCCCATGCGCTCATCCGCAGGAACGACCGTTCTTCCGAGTTCTCGTCCGAAGCTTCCGCCACGATATCGGCGGCTTGCTCCCCGAGCAGCTCGGCGAACGCCTCGTCGTTCTGGTGCGTGGCAACCGCCTCTGGGGTCGCGGCATGCCGTTCGAAAGCCGCGAGGATGACATCCTCTTCCTCGTCCGCCGGCTCGTTCTCGTTCTCCTGGTCCGCTTCGAACGCCGCCGGCTCCGATTCCCATGCGCCATCGTCGCTCGCGGCCCACGAATGCGAGCTCGCCGGCCGTTCCTGCATCTGGCTCTCGAGGCTCGCCGCGAGGTCGATTTCGTCTTCGTCGTGATCGTGCAGCGATTGTTCAGCTGTCGCCGCAATGTCGCTCCACATGTCCTGGTCGCGGCTGCCCGAATCTTCCGAGGCTTCCCACGTGCGGCCCACTGGTGCGGCCGCGGTGGGTGCCTCCGGCTCTACGGCCGCCGCCCCACCCACGAAGTCCGCCCAGGGATCATCATCTTCGTCCGAAGCTGCAGGAGACGCGTCAGCTTCCAGCGAAGCAACCGCTTCGATTGGCTCTTCGGCAACTTCCTCCTCGGCCGGCTCCACGGAAGCGACCGCCTCAACTGGTTCCTCGTTCTCGGCCGTTTCGGCCCCTGAGTGCGAGTCTTCCCACCAGGGGTTCTTCGGCCCCGTTTCTTCTACGTCAGCGTCCTGGGACGCGATAGCCTCCACCGGTTCCTCGCCTTCGGACGCGTCTTCGGTCTCAGCCCGCTCCCACCACGGCTTCTCAGCAGCAACTTCCTCAACGGGAGTCTCGACAGAAGCGACAGCCTCAACCGGCTCGTCGTCTTCGGACGCCTCCTCGGTTTCAGCCCGCTCCCACCACGGCTTCTCAGCCGGAACTTCCTCAACGGGAGTCTCGACGGAAGCGACAGCTTCAACCGGCTCCTCGTCCTCGGACGCGTCTTCGGTTTCAGCCGCCTGCTCCCACCACGGCTTGTCCGCTGCGATTTCCTCAACGGGAGCCTCGACGGAAGCGACAGCCTCAACCGGCTCCTCGTCCTCGGACGCGTCTTCGGTTTCAGCCTGCTCCCACCACGGCTTCTCAGCAGCAACTTCCTCAACGGGAGTCTCGACAGAAGCGACAGCCTCAACGGGCTCCTCATCCTCAGTCGACTCCTCGGTTTCAGCCCGCTCCCACCACGGCTTCTCCGCCGGAACTTCCTCAACAGGAGTCTCGACGGAAGCGACAGCTTCAACCGGCTCCTCGTCCTCGGACGCGTCTTCGGTTTCAGCCGCCTGCTCCCACCACGGCTTCTCCGCAGCAACTTCCTCAACCGGAGTCTCTACGGAAGCGACAGCCTCAACCGGCTCGTCGTCCTCGGACGCCTCCTCGGTTTCAGCCCGCTCCCACCACGGCTTCTCTTCCGCGACTTCTTCAACGGGAGCCTCTAAGGAAGCGACAGCCTCAACCGGCTCCTCGCCTTCAGCCGACTCTTCGGTTTCGGCCTGAGTCCACCACGGCTTCTCTTCCGCGACTTCGTCAACGGGAGTCTCGACAGAAGCGACAGCCTCAACCGGCTCCTCATCCTCGGTCGACTCCTCGGTTTCAGCCCGCTCCCACCACGGCTTCTCCGCCGGGACTTCCTCAACGGGAGTCTCAACGGAAGCGACAGCCTCCACCGGCTCGTCTTCGGACCCGTCTTCGGTTTCAGCGTGCTCCCACCACGGCTTCTCAGCCGGAACTTCCTCAACCGGAGCCTCAACGGAAGCGACAGCCTCAACCGGCTCCTCGCCTTCAGCCGCGTCTTCGGTTTCAGCCTGCTCCCACCAGGTCTTCTCAGCCGGAACTTCCTCAACCGGAGCCTCAACGGAAGCGACAGCCTCAACCGGCTCCTCATCCTCGGTCGACTCCTCGGTTTCAGCCCGCTCCCACCAGGGCTTCTCCGCGGCAACTTCCTCAGCCGGAGCCTCCACGGAAGCGACAGCCTCAACCGGCTCCTCGCCTTCAGCCGCGTCTTCGGTTTCAGCCTGATCCCACCACGGCTTCTCTTCCGCGACCTCAACGGGAGTCTCAACGGATGCAACAGCCTCAACGGGCTCCTCATCCTCAGTCGACTCCTCGGTTTCAGCCCGCTCCCACCACGGCTTCTCTTCCGCGACTTCTTCAACGGGAGTCTCAACGGATGCAACAGCCTCAACGGGCTCCTCATCCTCAGTCGACTCCTCGGTTTCAGCCCGCTCCCACCACGGCTTCTCCGCCGGAACTTCCTCAACCGGAGCCTCAACGGAAGCGACAGCCTCAACGGGCTCCTCGTCCTCGGACGCCTCTTCGGTTTCAGCCTGTTCCCACCACGGCTTCTCCGACGCAACTTCCTCAACGGGAGTCTCGACAGAAGCGACAGTCTCCACCGGTTCCTCGTCGACCTCAGGCGTTTCCTCTAATGCGACGAGCGCCGGCCCTGGCTCGGCATCTTCCGAAACCAGCGCTTCCACCGGCTCCGGGCTCCAGACGTCGGGCTCCTCGTCATCCGTCGAGACCTCGACCGCCACGGAAGCCACCGCCGGCTCGTCGGGCTCGGGAGCCCAGGCGTTGTCCGTCACTTCATCCTCGGAGCCGTCGTCTTCAACGCTCCATTCGTCCTTGGCCGTCGGCACTTCGAGGCCAAATTCGGCGACTGGCTCGAGTTCTTCCTGTGCGAGTGACGGCTCGAGGTCCTCTTCGACCGCCGACCACTCGTCGTTCGAAACTTCCGCCACACGGACGTCGTCATTGTCGGACTTCTCGCCAGGCAGCACCCATGCGCTCGGCTCGTCCTCGTCTTCCGCAACCGCTTCCGGCTCGGGCTCGTCGTGCTTGCGGCCGAACAAACGGCCGAACATGCCCCGCTTCTTGAGCTTCTCTACCGGGACAACGACTGGCTGTTCAAAGATCCCATCGAGCGGGTCGCTCGTGTCGGCTTCCTGCTCCTCGCGGCTTTCGACCGCAGAATCCGAGCGCGCCCACGCATAGGCTCGTTCCGTCTCGGGTTCGTCCTCGATTCCGGATTCTTCGGGTGCCTCGAAGACGGCGAGGTCGTCGGCCGGGGCCTCTTCCCACGCGGCTTCAGCGGTCGCGGCTTCCTCGTCGCCCGCCTCTTCCGAGTCCGTCTCCTCTGTTTCCCACTCGAATGGCTTGAGCATCTCCGGGGGAATCGCCCCGGCCTCAGACGGCGCGTCGTCATCCTCCTGGAGTTCCCAATCAAACGGCTTCAAGAATTCTTCCGGGATGGCTTCCGGCTCCTGCTCAGCGTTCTTCTTGTTCGCCCACTCGCGCATCGCGGCGATGCCTTCGCTGGGTGCCTCGCTAGCATCGCCCGAGTCCTGGGAAACGTCCTCGTCAGGCGTCAGGTTGAAGAACTCATCCCACTTGCTGGGGGCATCACCCGGGTCGCGCTTTGGCTGTTCCGGCTGTGGCTCGGTCCGCGAACGCAGCACGATCGGCAGCGAAGGCGGCGCCATCGGCTCGTCATCGCCGCCTTCGCCCGGCTGTAGCGGCGCGAACTTCGAGACGGTCTCGGTCACGTCATCGTGATGGCGAGGCCGCAGCGGGATCGGCGCCGGGAGAGGCGCTTCGTCGTCGCTCTCGGTCTCATGCGCCGCCGTCGTGAAGTGCGGGTGCTCTTCGTCGCGCCCGCGCTCGGCCCACTTTCGCATCGATGCGAACGTCGCCGCTTCGTCTGGCGAAAGGTCGCCCGTCTCGCTCGATGCGCTGGCGGCTTCGCCCGGGTCGTCTTCCGTCTTGTCGCCCCAGGCGGCCGGCCCAAAGTTCCAGTCGAGACTCTTTTCGTCCTCAACATGCGTGCGCGGGCGCAGCCGCAACGGCGCCGGCTCAACGGTTTCGTCGTCCGCAATCTCGTCCATCACCGGCACTTCGAATTCGGCCGTAGCTTCTTCCGTGTTGTAGGCCGCGGTCGTTTCCGAAGCGGTCCATCCCGCGTCCGGATCATCCTCCACCACTTCACCCGGTTGCATCAGGCCCGGCGTGTCGGCTTCGTCGTCGGCCGCTTCCGAGCCCCACTCAATGTCCGCCGCTGGCTCGTCGTCTTCGTCCACGCTCGGCGCCGGCTCGTAGCGGTGGCTGGCTGCCGGCTCCTCGGCGGGAGCGTGCGTCGCCCACGACCGCATCCCTGCGAGGAGGTCTGCCTCAGGCTCAGCTTCCGTCTCTTCGTCTTCGAACTCGTCCACGCTCGGCGCGAGTTCGAACGTGTGGCTGGCCCCGATCTCATCCGCGGAGGTGCTTGTCGCCCACGACCGCATCGCCGAAAGCATGTCGCCCTCGAGGTCCCCGGTCACATCGTCTTGGGCGTCCGCAACTTCCTCTGCCTGCTTTGCCTCAGCCTTGTCGAGCGAATGCAGATCCCAGCCGCCATCTGTTTCGCCCCACTTAGGTTCGTCCGCCGGCCGCTCCGCCCGTGGGAACGGCGAAAGCTTCAACGGGGGTTCAGTCGACCAGTCGTCTTCGTCGCCCTCTGGCTCATCTTCAAAACTCGCCGCGAACGCCTGCTGGCGCTCATCGACAGAGTCTGAGCCTTCTTCCTGCTTCTTCTTGCCAAATCCGAAAAGCCCGCGGCCTTTTTTCGCCTCGGGTTCTGGCTTCTTCAGTTCAAACTTGGATCCGGCCTCCGGCTTCAGTTCGAATTTCTTGCCGAAAGGGTCGCCTTTGGAATGTTCCGCGTCTTCCTGGAAATTTCCGAGCACGCGCTCCCGCAGCGTGCGGTTCTTCTCTTCTTGCCGCTCCCAGGCCCCTCCGGGCAGGTCGAAATACCATCCCTGAGGATCTTCTTCGCCCGCTTCGATCTCATCGAGTGGGCGGCCTTCGCCATTGTCCATCGTCATCAGGGTACCATGCCTCCCCGGCCGGTCGCGGAATTCGAATCGGTCGCCCTTTACAGCCGATTGACCTACGCTCGGCCGGCATGACCGATGCGCTCGAACCCGCGGACGAGCACCTGGTCTCTTTATCAAAGGACGGCAATCTCGACGCATTCAACAGTCTCGTTGAACGGTTTCAGAGATCTGTCTTCAATCTTTGTTTGCGATTGATCGGCGATCGGGGCGCCGCCGAAGACGCCACCCAGGAGGCATTCCTCTCCGCCTATCGCTCCATTTCTCAGTTTAACGGCGGCAGTTTCCGCAGTTGGCTCTTCCGCATCGCAGCCAACCAGTGCAAAGACGAGCTTCGTCGCCGCGGACGCCGCCCGGTCGAATCCCTCCGCTCCGCGGACCCGGAACAAGACTTCGAACCCGAAATCCCCGATTCCAGCGAATCAGCAACCGAATACGTCGAACGCATGGCAGTTGGCGAAGCGCTCCAGGCTGCGCTCCTCATGCTCCAGTTCGATCAGCGCCAGGCAGTCCTCCTCTCCGACCTCCATGGCTATCACTACGAAGAGATCGCCGCCATGACGAACTCCAACGTAGGTACGGTGAAATCACGAATCCATCGCGGTCGCGAACGCCTTCGGGCGATTCTTCGCGAACAGCCGGAACTTTTTGGCGCCTCCCGGCGTTTGGAGGATTGAGAACAACTCCCATGCGAATTATTCCGTTCCTCAATCGTCACTCCTGGTACTCCGGCCGCGCCGATGCATACGCCGATGGGGAGCTCTCTCCCGCGGAGCGCGCCCGCTTCGAAGCTCATCTCATCGAGTGCGCCACTTGCCAGTCCTCAGTCGCTGCCGCGAGCGAGCTCCGGAACCTGGTGGAGGGCCTCCCGGAAGTCGAACCTCCCCGGTCCTTTTTCATTACCCCGCAGATGCTCACCGAAGCCCCGGCGCAGGTTCGTTCGATGTCGACGCCAGTCTATCTCGGCCTCGCACGCGCAGGTGCGGCACTTTCCGTCGCCGCGTTCGCGGTCGTCTTCGTTCTGGGCACAGTCAATTCAAATTCCTCAAGCGATCACACCGCCTCACGCGAATCTGCGGCGCCACTCTCTTCCGACGCCCTGGCGGGCACGCCCGAACCTGCCTTCTCGGACAAATCGGCTGAAGACGAGCCAACCCCCCAGTTAGCTCCAGCAACTGCTGGCGGTGGAGTGGCCGGCAGTGCCCTCATCCCCGCGCCTCCCGAGGCAACCGCCCCCGACGAATCCGTCAATGGTGCCGCCGCGCCGGCTGCCAACGATGCCGGCCCGGTTCGCGCCGCTGATGCGGCAACACCCGGCGATGATTCGGCCCTGACGTCGATCGGCTACGAAGCCGTTCCCGGCTCCGATTCCGACGATGGGTCATCGAAAGCGCTCGTCGCCACCGGCGCGATCGCAGCCGTTTTCCTCGTCGCTCTCGCCGCGCTCGAAGTCACCAGGCGGGCCCGCCATGCCTAGGCTGGTGCTTGCAGTCCTTGCCGGGTTCGCGATCGCCGTGTCATCCGTCGCGTGCAAAGGAAGCACGAACGTCCATCTTGAAACCTCTGGAGATCAGTCCGTGGCCTCTGGCATAACAGTCCTTGGTGTCGGCGAAGTCAAAGCCACGCCCGACCTCGCAACCGTCACACTCGGCGTCGAAGCGTCCGCCTCCACCGTCGCCGAAGCCCGCGACCAGGCCGCCGATTCCGCCACGAAACTCATCGCCGCCGTCAAAACCGGCGGCGTCGCCGCTTCCGATATCCAGACCATCGCCGTAGCCCTGAACCCAAAGTACGAATACCCATCCAACACTGCCCCACGCATCGTCGGTTACACCGCCACGAACACCCTCCGGGTGACGATTAAGAACCTGGATAACGTCGGTACAGTCATCGATTCCGCACTTGGTGCCGCCGGCGATGACGGGCGCCTCCAGGGCATCCAGTTCGGCTTCGCCGATCGCGAACCCCTCCTCGCTGACGCACGCAAGAAAGCAATGGAAGACGCACGCTCCCGCGCCGAAGCATTCGCCTCCGGCGGCGGCGTGAAGGTCGGCGATATCCTCTCGGTCACCGAATCCACCACAACAACCCCGCTCTACACCGAACGGCTTGCCGCAGCCGATTTCGCCGCCGCCACGCCAATCGAACCGGGCGAATCCGCCACCACGGTCACGGTCACCGTCCGTTACGCGATCGATCGCTAAACGCCCGGTTAAGCGCCCGTCTTTACGACGCGCCCCCGTCGCCGGAAGCTAGCGCGGTGAAGCCCCTCCTCCTGGCTGGTCTGCTGCCACTCTCGGCGCTTGTCATCGTTGCTGCCGTAGCCGCCGTCCTTTTCGTCCAGGGAAACGACTCGACCCCATCGCAATCCGCGCCGGCGGAAGTCGAGACTCCGAAGTCCGAGCCGCGCCTCGCCCCTGAAAGCAGCGTCTGCCAGGGCATCCTCCATGTCCCCGATCCGGGCAGCCCGCGGACGTTTCCCGCGGAATACACCCAGGTTCGCCAGGTCGATGGGCTCTCGATCGTCGCCAACGCGAACGTGGACCCGGCGGCCCTGGATGAGGCAGAGGCCACCATCCAGCGAATCTTCCAGGACAATGATCTTGAGGATGCCCTCGCCGCCGATGGCGCCTACGTCATCATTGCCGACCGCGAGCAGGGAGTCCTCGATCTCCCCGAGTTCCGCTGCCTCGATTCCTCGCCCAACCAGGCCTTCTTCAGCCACGTCTGCGGAGTCGCCGACCGCGCCGACTACCCCGTCGTCACCGTCAATGAACTCGACCTTCTCGGCGATGCCGACGGCCCGTGTGACGGCCTGAACATCCTCTACCACGAGTTGGGCCACCTCGTGCAGGGCTGGACGCTGAATCCCGCGGACTACTTCGACATTCGCCAGTACTACCAGGACGCGGTCGGCAGTGGGAAATACCGGGGTGAATACGCAAGCACCAATGCAAACGAGTACTTCGCCGAAGCCACCCAGGCGTACTTCCTAACAGCCGATGTCGAAGGGCGCCACAATCGTCTGTGGCTCCAACAATACGATCCCCAGATCTTCAAGCTACTCCAGGCTATCTACGGCGACTGACGGCCTTCAGCCTCGTCTAGCTCTTCGCCTTGTGGACCGCGAACCATTGGAAGGCCGCCGGCAGGTGGTCCACCAGCTCCGGGTAGTGCGCCCGCATCGCCACCGCGTACTCGTTCAGCGGGAAACGGCGCCGCTCGAAACCGGAAGCCGGCGGTACGTCCGAAATCGTCTTCACCACGGCCACATAGAACGGCCGAACCGTTGTCGCCCCGGGTTCGAAGTCCTTGTTATGCCGCGTGGCTTTGCATTCGTAAAAACCGATAAGTTCGGTGGCCGCCAGCGTAGCTCCCGCGCGCTCCTTGGCGGCGTTCTTCACGAACGTCTCCGGCGCGACATCGCCGTTCGCCCCTTCGAGCATGCCCCAAACGCTCTCGCCGGATTCACGGAGCGCGTACCCCTTGTCGCCCATCACCAGCAGCGAATAGACGAAGTGCACCGGCGCGCCCGCCGGAAGAGTCTGTTCGTCCACCCATCGAGCCCGCCACTGATCCTCGATGTTCAACTCCTTCACGCCCGGCCAGCGAGGCTCGTACGACATCACCGCGTTCATGTCGACCATCGGTCTATGTTCTCCGTCTGTAAAAGGGTTTTGCCACGATTGTCGCCGCATCCGCTCCAACTCGCACCGTCTGGCCCGGAAACGAGTACCGCACGTCGATAACTCCCAGCCCGATCGTCGCGTCCAGCCCCGGCGAACGCACCGAGGACCGCATCTCCCCGATTACCGCTCCCTCGATGTCGATTGCCGCCCCGGGCGCCACCGGCCCGCCCTCCATCAACAACCCCGCGAGGATCCGCCCTTCCCTGCCACCGTGCACGTCCAGTAGCGCATCCAGGTCCGCCTCCGCGGGCGAAAGTCCTCCCGCCAGGTCGGGCTCGAACGCCGGGATACAAGACTCGATTCGAGCGATCTCCAGGGCCTGCAGCCCTGCCATCCGCACCCCCCCGGCCATCAGCGTCTCGAACATGTGCAGCGCCACCGCTGGTGCCACCATGAACTCGAAACCGTCTTCGCCCGTGTCGCTGGTCCGGATCGCCAGCGCCCGGAACCCATGGAACTCGAACGTTACGCAGTGCAACGTCTGCAACCTCGCCGGCAGCGCTTCGGCCAGGTGCTCCTGGGCGGTTTGCGCCGCTTTGGGACCCGCCAGTCCAACCAGGCAGGTCGTCTCCGTGCGGTCATCAATCCGAACGTCAAAGTCGTTCGCCACGGCTCCGCGCAGACGCTCCAGCGTCGCGAATCGCTGCCCCGGCTCCCCGCTCACCATGTACGAAATGCCGCCGGTCCGCGCTATCAGAGCCACATCCTCGATCCTCCCCGAGTCATCCACCGAGACCGTCCGCATCGCCCGGCCTTCGTCCAGGTCCTCAACGTGTCCCGCGAACGCCGCCTGCAGCACATCGAGAGCATCCGTGCCGCTCAGCAGAATCCGGCTTCGGTTGGATCGGTCGAACACCGCCGTGGCGGCCCGGAGGCTCTCGCATTCGTCCACCGTCCCGCTGTAGGAAACCGGCATCGACCACCCCGCCTGCACGCCGAAGGTAGCTCCGGCGCCGGCATGGAAGTCTCGCAGCGCCAGCTGGTAGATCGGCCCAGGCGTTGTCATTCCTCGATGAACTTCCGTCGCCCGTTCGACTCCGTGAGCCGGCCCACGCCGGGAAACGGGTTGTGCACGCAAATCAACAGTGCGTTGTCCTTGATCGCTCGCTCCGCCAGCTTCTTCTTGGACTCCAGCGACAGCAGCGGAAGCACATCGAACGCCGCGATCCACGCCGGCCGCTCCACCTGCACCGCGTGGTGCACCAGGTCGCCGGTATAGAGCGCCGTCTGCCCCTGCGAAGTCAACGCAATCGAGGCATGGTCCTGCGTGTGGCCCGGGGTTGCCCAGAATCGCGCCCCCTCCATCATCTCCACCTCGCCTTCAACCAGTTCCAGCTGTCCCGACTTCACCAGCGGCTCGAAGTTCTCCGCGAAATACGTCCCCCGCGTCCGCTCGTTCGGGTGGCTCGCCGCTTCGAACTCGCCCTTCTGGATGTAGTACCGCGCATTCGGGAAGGTCGGCTTCAGGTTGCCCTGCTCGTCGCGAATCGTGTTCCAGCCGCAGTGGTCGGCGTGGAGATGCGTATTCGCAACTACGGTGATGTCTTCGGGAGTCATCCCAATCGAAGCCAGGCCCTGGAGCAGCAACCCGTACTCCCCCGGGTACGAACGCTCTCGTACGGCCCCTTCCAGCTTGTTGCCAAGTCCGGTGTCCACCAACAGCACATCCGCACCGCTCCGCACCACCATGCAGTTCAGCGAAAGCTTCATCCGGTGCTCAGCGTCGATGTTCTCTTTGCCGAGAATCGGCTCCCACATCACCCGCGGGATCAGCCCCATCACCGCGCCCGCATCCAGCTTCATGTAGCCGTCCGTAATCACCGCGATATCCATCGCGCCAACCGTGTAACGCCGCGGGGTCTCCATCGCACAGAACATACGAGCCGCACTCACGGGCGGCAATTCTCGACAAGCGACTGTTGGTAGTTGCAATTAATTGCAATGACACGGCAAGGTAGTTATGCTGCCCCGACCCAATATTCGGAGATGATCGTGACTTCTCGGCCATGGCGCCTGCTGCTTGTGTTCGCCTTCTTGTCGCTAATTCCCCTCATCGCCGCCTGTGGAGGCGACTCGAAGGACTCTCCCGGGTCAGACGTCGGCGACGGGCTCTCGGGGACTGAACACCCCTTCAACCAGGACGATGGCAAGCTCAATGTCGCAACAACAGTCGCCCCCATCACCAGCATCGTCCTCAACGTCGGTGGGGACCGCATCCACATCCACGGTATCGTTCCGGCAGGCGTCGACTCTCACACGTTTGAGCCGAAGCCATCGGATGCCAAAATCCTGGCGCGAGCAGACCTGCTGATCATGAACGGGGCCGACCTGGAAGGCGCCACCGAGAAAATCGCCAGCGAGAACCTGAAAGACCCCTCGAAAATCTACAAACTCGCCGACAACACCCTCTCTGGTGATTCGGAATCCGACGGGTTTCTCTACGACTTCAGCTTCCCGCGTGCTGAAGGCCACCCCAATCCCCACCTCTGGATGAACCCGCTCTACGCGAAGAAATACGCGGACCTTGTCCGCGGATGGCTTTCCGAAAACGACCCGGAAAACGCTAGTTACTACCAGTCCAACTACGACAGGTTCGCCGCCGTGCTCACCGACCTTGATGCGGCGATCCGGGCCGACCAGGCGACCGTGCCTGAAGCCAACCGCCGCCTGCTTACCTACCACGATAGTTGGGCGTACTGGGCTCGCGAATACGGCTGGAAGGTTGTAGGCGCGATTCAACCTTCGGACTTCAAAGAACCGAGCGCCCGTGAAGTCGCGGACCTCATCACGCAAATCAAGGAACTGAAGCTGCCTGCGATCTTCGGAAGCGAAGTGTTTCCTAGCCAGACTCTCGATCAGATAGCCCGCGAGTCCGGAGCTGTCTACGAAGAGCGTCTTCGAGACGATGAGCCGCCGGGAGACGTCAATGACCCCGGCTACACCTACGTCGGCATGGTCGTCGAGGACATGCGAATCATGTTCAGCCGCCTCGGTGGCAACGCCGATACCGTCGCAACGATCGAAGTTGCGAATTCTTTCGTAAGGTAGTTTGAATGCTAGTCGCACCGGGCGCCGCCACGCACGAAGACATTATCCGGCTCTCGGGCGTCGTAGCGGGTTATGAACGTCGCCCGGTGCTTTCCGATGTCGATCTGGCAGTCCGTGCCGGGGAGTTTGTCGGGGTCGTCGGACCGAGCGGCTCAGGCAAGACGACACTCCTTCGCGTCCTCCTGGGCCTGGTCCCCGTATTCGAAGGTAGCGTGATTGTCGATGGTCAGGCCGTCGGCGGCGGCTCCCGGCCAAGCATTGGCTATGTCCCCCAGCTCGAAACCATCGATTGGAATTTCCCGGTCACCGTTGAAGAAGTGGTGCTCATGGGCCGCGCCACCCGTTCAGGCCCGTGGCCCTGGCCCAGGAAACAGGACCTCCAGGATCTCGAACGTCTCCTGGATCGCCTCGGCATCGCCCAACACCGCAAGCAGCATATCCGCAACCTCTCAGGGGGTCAGCAGCAGCGCGCTTTCCTTGCCCGCGCCCTCATTCGCAGCCCTCGCATCCTCGTCCTGGATGAGCCAACCTCCGGCGTCGATATCAAAACTCGCGATGACATCCTCCACCTCCTCGTGGACCTCAACCGCGAAGGTGTGACCGTCGTCCTTTCGACGCACGAGCTTAACGCGGTTGCCGCGCACTTGCCCCGTGTCGTCTGCATCAACAAGACCATCGTCGCAGACGGCCGTCCGGCTGATATCTTCACCACCGAAAATCTCCGGAGGACCTACGGCGGAGACATGGTGGTCATCAAACAGGGGGGTCTCACGCTCGTCGGCGATATGCCCCATCTCTTCGACGACGCCGGAAAGGTCCAGGTCGGATGATCGACATCACCGAGCCCTTCCAGTTCGAATTCTTTCGCCACGCGCTCGTCGCCGCCACCATGGTCGGCGCCCTCACCGGCCTTGTGGGTGTCTACGTTGTTCTCCGCCGCATGAGCTATATCGGTCACGGAATGTCTCATGCCGTGTTTGGCGGCGCGGTGGTCGGCTACGTCGCCGGATTCAATTTCTACCTTGCTGCCGGAGCCTGGGGCTTCGTCTCGGCTTTGCTTATCAACCAGACGTCTCGCCGTCGTGGAATCGGCGCCGATGCGGCCATCGGCATAATCACCACGGCCAGCTTCGCCCTTGGTGTCGCTCTCATCAGCCGCGCCCACAGTGTCACACGCAACTTCGATGCGGCATTGTTTGGCAACCTCCTCGCCGTCGATCGCAACGACATCTACGTGATCGCGGCCGTGCTCGCCGCGACCATCGCATTCCTGTTTTTCTTCTACAAACAGCTCCTCTTCCTCACCTTCGATCCCGAAGTTGCTCCAATCTATGGCGTCCCCGCCACGCTCATCGATACCTTGTTCTCGCTGGTCCTCGCCGCCACGATTATCGCTTCCATTCGCATCATGGGCGTCACGCTCATTGCCGCCTCGCTCATCATCCCGCCAGTTATCGCCAGGCTTCTTACCGACCGTTTTGCGGCGATGTTGATTCTTTCGGCGGCTCTCGGCTCCGTGATCGGGTTCTCGGGGATGTTCCTCAGCTACTACTTCGATATCGCCTCGGGCGCGAGCATCGTTCTCCTTGCCGCCGGCCTCTTCGCTCTGACGCTCGTCTACGTCAGCATCCGGAATGCTTTCCGTCTTGGCCGGCCCGGAACAGAACGCGCCGAACTTCCCTCAGAAGCCCGCGCTCTCCTCGACTGATCCCTTACCCGAGAGTGACGAATTTCACATTCGCCAACGTATACTGAAGGTGTGAGAGCCGAGGACTACGCCGCCTTCTCCCGTGCTATCGCCGGCGCCGACCACGAGGTCGATCTGCTGGGCGGCGCTATGCTCATCGCACGCCTTGGAGACCCCGAGGCCGACCTCCACGCCGTCGCCTCCCGTCTCGATGTCATCGCCGAAGAAGTGCGCTCCTATGCCGGCGAACGCGCCGATGCGCACGCCCTCGCTCACGCCATCGACTACCAGCTCTTCAGCGTCTGCAACTTCCGCGGCAACACCGAAGACTACGCCGACCCGCGCAACAGCTTCCTCGATGAAGTTGTCCAGCGCCGGATCGGCATACCCATCACGCTCTCGCTCGTCTACATGGAAATTGCCCAGCGTGTCGGCCTCGAATGCGATGGCATCGGCTTCCCCGGGCACTTCATCGTCCGCTACGGCGGCCCCGAAAACGGCACCTTCGTCGATCCCTTCCAGCAGGGCGCCCGCCTCGACCGCGAGGAACTGCTCGCCCGCCTCCGAGGGCATGACTTCGGTTCGCTCCGCCCCGAATCGCTCCTCGCCGCCGTCACCCGTCGCCAGATCCTCCAGCGCATGCTGAATAATCTGCACATCGTCTATCGCGAGCGCCGCGATCTCGACCGCTGGCTCTCCGTAGTCGAGCTCCAGCACCGCCTCGAGCCATGGAATGCCGTTCTTCTCGGCGAACGCGGTATGCTTCACTACCGGCTGGGCCACCTCGAAGAGGCAATGAACGATCTGGAGGCGTATGTCGCTGCCACCGATCGACCAGAAATGAACCCGGGGGCTATCCGGCTCCTGGATCAACTTCGCCTTCGTCACGGAGGCATGGGGGAGTCCCGATGACCGCATTTACACCCGTCCGCGATGTGCCGACGCGCGGCAAGCAGGCGCTTCAACGCTCGATCGCCTGGTATCTGCGTCAGCTCAGTAAAGTCTTCAACGTCCTCACCGATGAGGAACTCGATCGCCTCATCCCCATGCTCACCGAACGCAGCTTCCGGCCCCGCCAGGTGCTCTTCCAGGCCGGCGATCCCCCCGAGCGCGTCTATCTCCTGCTCAAGGGGCGCGTGAAGATCTACCAGGTCGCCGAAAACGGCAAGGAAATCATCCTCGATGTCGTCGGCAAGGGTGGCGTCGTCGGCGACATGGCCATCGTCGAAGACGGCGAACGCATCGCCTGCGCCGCCGCCATCGATGAGACCGTGGCCGTCAGCATCTCCTGGGAAGACTTCTCACACGTCCTCCAGCAGTCTCCCAAGCTCGGCTTCGCCATGATGGAGCTCATGGCCCGCCGCCTGGCCGGCATGCAGCGCACCTTCATGAATATCGTCTCGAAGCCCGTCTCCGCGCGCCTCGCCGATACCCTCCTCAACCGCCAGGAAGATGGCATCGTCCACCTCGGCCTCACCCACCAGGAGCTCGCCCAGACCATCGGCACAAGCCGCGAGACCGTCACCGCCCTCCTTAGCCGCTTCAGCACCCTCGGCGCCATCGCTCCCCACGCCGATGGCTACCGCATCCTCGATGAAGACATCCTCGATGACATCGCCAATGGCGATCTCTCCGTCTCCCCGCGCCACCCCGTCAACGTGCAGCCGAGTACCATGACCCCCTGATGTCCCATCCGCAGACTGCTCGACTCGATCTCGTCGCAGGGCGAAACGGGCCGGCCATCATCGCTCATGGCGGTGGCAACACCCTCGAAGTTGCCAGCCAGTACCTTCAGGCGGGCGCCGATTACCTCGAAGTTGATATCTGGCTGCGCAACGGCCAGTTCGAAGCCCGCCACGAACGCCGCTTTCGCTGGCTCCCGTTCCTCTACGAAAAGTGGTACGTCAGCCGCCCACCGCGTCTCCGTTACGGTCTCCCCGAACTCCTCGCAGAGACCGCTGGCAAAGGCGCCGGTATCTTCTTGGACCTGAAGAACGGCGGCCCCGCTTCCGCTGCTCTCCTCCGCCGGATCATCACCACCAATCCCCATCCCGAACGCGTCGTCGCTTCCTCCCAGCAGTGGCGTACCCTCCGCGCCATCAGCGAGATGACTCCCCAGGTTGACGCCTTCTACTCGATAGACGTCCGCGCCAAGCTCGATCTGTTTCTCTCAGTCGCCGACCGCGACGATCGCCCACGCGGTATCTCCTGCCGCCATTCCCTCCTCTCCGAACCCGTCCTCCACCACCTCCACGAGCGCGACCTGCTGGTCGTCGCCTGGACCGTGGATGACCTCGACCGTGCTCGTGAGCTGGTCTCCTGGGGCGTCGATGGCCTCACTACCCACAACGTCGAACAGATGCGCGCGGAGTTCGTCCTGTGAACCGGCCGCTCGCCGTCTATGTCCACATACCCTTCTGCACCGTGAAGTGCGGCTACTGTGATTTCAACGCCTATGCCGGCATGGACAATCTGAAGGCCGACTACGGCCGCGCCCTCGTCCGCGAAATCCGCCAGTGCTCCAGTCTCCTGCGGGGCCGCGAAATCTCGTCCATCGGCTTTGGTGGCGGCACCCCGGGCGAAGTCCCCGCCAGCGACATCGCCAGTGTCATCGAAGCCGTCCGCGAACACGCCGCATTCCGCCCAGACATCGAAATCTCCCTCGAAGCCAACCCTGGCACCGTCACCGATTCGGCCCTCCGCGAACTTCAGCGCGCAGGCGTCAATCGTCTCTCCCTCGGAGCCCAGAGCTTCCATGGCCCCGAACTTAAGTTCCTGGACCGCATCCACTCTCCCGATGCCACCATCAGCAGCCTCAGGCTCGCGAGAGAGGCCGGCATCCCCAGCGTCGGGCTGGACCTCATCTACGGCCTCCCCGGCCAGTCGCTCGAAGCCTGGCGCGCCTCCCTCGAGCGCGCCATCGCGTTCGATCCGGACCACATTTCCACCTACGCCCTCACCGTCGAACCCGGCACGCCCCTCGCCCGCCGCGTCGAGCGCCGAGAGGCGATACCCCTCGACGAGGATCAGGTCGCCGACCAGTACGACCTCGCTTCTTCCGTCCTCGCCGAAGCCGGCTACCAGCAGTACGAGCTCTCGAACTGGGCAAAGCCCGGCCACCAGTCCCGCCACAACCGCACTTACTGGACCGATGGCGACTATCTCGGCATCGGTGCCGGCGCCCACGGCTACTACAATCGCGAGCGCTACGAGAACGTCGCCCACCCCCGCGAATACATCGCCGCGGTGAACCATCCCGAATCCCACGCCCTGCCCGCCGTTCAGGACCGCTACCTCCCTGATGAAGCCATCGCCATGAGCGATTGGTTCGCCCTCCGCCTCCGCCTCATCGAAGGTTTCGAATCCGCCGACTTCACGGCCCGCTTCGGCGCTGCCATTCCGCCGTCAGTCGCCGCCGTCTTCCGCGAGATGTGCGAAGCCGGTGTAGTCGCCGCCGATCCCCGCATCCACCTCACAGCCCGTGGCCGCATGCTCCACGGCGAAGTCGCAGCCCGCATCCTCGTCGCGCTCCAGGGGGCGTGACGTGCCCGTTATTGGCACCGCCGGCCACGTCGACCACGGCAAAAGTGCTCTCGTCCAGGCGCTCACCGGCATCGACCCCGATCGCCTCCGCGAGGAGAAAGAGCGCGGCCTCACCATCGACCTCGGCTTCGCCTGGCTCGAACTCCCCTCCGGCCTCGAAGTCGGCATCGTCGATGTTCCCGGGCATGAGCGCTTCATCAAGAACATGCTCGCAGGTGCCGGTGGCATTGATCTTGCCGTGCTCGTCGTCGCCGCCGACGAAGGACCGCGCCCTCAGACTCGTGAACACCTGGCCATCCTCGATCTCCTCGAAGTCCCCACGGGCGTAGTTGTCATCACCAAATGTGACCTCGCCGAAGATGACTACCTCGACCTCGTCGAAGCCGAGCTCGCGGAAGTGCTCGAAGGCTCATGCCTTGAACGCGCTCCGATCCTCCGCGTGTCGGCAAAAACCGGCGTGGGCCTACCGGAACTCAAGTCGGCCCTGGACACTGTCCTCGCGTCGTCACCCGCCAAGCGCGACCTCAATCGCGGCCGCCTGCCCATCGATCGAGCGTTTACCATCCAGGGCTTTGGGGCTGTCGTCACAGGCACGCTTATCGATGGTTCGCTCGAAGTAGGCCAGGAAGTCGAACTCCTCCCGCAGGGCACCAAGGCGCGAATTCGCGGCCTCCAGCGCCACAAGTCCAAGGTGGATCGCGCCGAACCCGGCACCCGCGTCGCCGTGAACCTCAGCGGCGTCCACACCGAAGACATCAGCCGCGGCATGGTCGTCTCGCGACCGGGCGCGGTCTCCGTCGCGAACTCGGCCGTCGTTCGCCTCCACGCGAGCAGTATCCTCGCGCACCCGCTGGCCCACGACGCTGAGATGACCGTCCTCTGCGCCACCGCCGAGACTCAGGCCAGGGTCCGTCTCCTCGATGCCGCCACCCTCGCCCATGGCGAAGAGTGCTGGGCCCAGGTTGTCTTCGCCGAACCCGTCGCGATCGCCCTCGGCGACCACATCGTTATCCGCTCTCCGAACGAGACCGTGGCCGGTGGACCGGTCGTGCAAATCAACTCCCCCCGTCTTCGCCGCAACCACCAGCCCACGCTCGAAAAGCTCGAACGCCTCCGCTCCGGCGGTCCCCTCAACCGTATTCGAGATCAGCTCGCCACCGGCCCCACCACGGTCCAGGCGCTTGTAGCTGCGCTGTCCATCCCCGAGACCGAAGTCATCGGCGCCGCGAAAGAACTCGTTGCCGCTGGCGAGGCCCTGGACCGCGATGGCACGCTTATCGGTGCCCACTGGCTCGATGCCCAGGTCGATTCACTCCTTCGTGCTGTCGACGATTTTGCGGCAACGAACCCACTCCGTAGTGCCACCCCCAAGGAACACCTCCGTGCCGCCACTCGCCTGGCGCCGGCCAACTTTGAGTTCGTACTTGCTCAGGCCGTCGCCCGGGGTGAAGTCGAGTCAAGGGGCTCCGGTGTCGCTCGCGCCGGCTACAGGCCCGTACTCAACCCGCAACAACAAGCCCAGGCCGATGCCTTCCTCGCCCGCCTCAACGCCGAGCCCTACAGCCCGCCCACCGAAGGCATGCCACCCCAACCATTGCTCGCCTACTTGTCTGAAGCCGGTCTCATCGAACTCACCCCCGCCGGCGTCGTCTTCGCGAAATCGGCTTTCGACGAAATGGTCCAGCGCACCCGGACCTTCGCCGAATCCAACGGCAGCATCTCCCTCGCCGAAACCCGCGATCTCTTCGGCACCAGCCGCAAATACGCCCAGGCCTTCCTCGAACACCTCGATGCTCTCCAGATCACCCGCCGCACGGGCGACACCCGCAGCCTCCGCTAAGGATCGTAGGCGTCAGCGACTGGTCCACACCCCTCCACCAGTACAGCGAAAACGTTGCGTACCTCGCCCACGCCATTAAGAACCCTTCTCCCGTCGCGGGAGAAGGGGCAGGGGATGAGGCCATCCCTCGCCCCGAACCGCGAGAACCACACGCGGTTACGAACCCATCTGAGCCGCGATGGCAAGGAGCGGAGCGGTGACCTGCGCGAAACGCCACCCTATGAGGAGGGGCCGGGGCGCTGGCTAGGCCGGCTCCGCCGCCGCTACCTCGTCCGCCTTACCGCGAATCTTCCTGAAGAACTTCCCGAAGTCGCCGTTCTCCCACGCCACCAGCAACTGCGAAGCCACGCAGATGCTCGAGTACGTCCCCGCGATGATGCCAACCAGCAACACCAGCAGGAAGTACCGGATCGTCTCGCCGCCGATGAGCAGCATCGAAACCACCGTCAGGACCACCACCAGCGACGTGTTGATCGACCGCGCCAGCGTTTCCGTCATGCTCGCGTTCACCGCTTCCTCGAACGGAATGTACGGGTCGTTGTGCAGCGTCTCTCGGATGCGGTCGAACACCACAATCGTGTCGTGCACCGAGAAACCGATAACCGTCAGGATGGCCGTGATGAACGCCAGGTCCACTTCCGTGCCGTGGATTTCACCGAGCAGCGCGAACAGCCCGAGGATGATGAACGCGTCGTGCAGTACCGCGATGATTGCCGCCGCGCCATAGCGGAAGGGTCGGTTCAGCGAGCGGAATGCCAGCCAGATGTAAATCAAAATCGCAATCGAAGCGAAGATCACCGCGAGCGTTGCATTCCGCGCAATCTCCGTCGAAACCGTTTCCGAAACCGTTGAGAAGTTGGTCCGATTGAGCGCCCCGAACCGCGAGCGCAGCCCGTCCTCAATCGTATTGATCTCGCCCGGCTGGTCCGGGCCCTGCGCCGAATCCAGCGTCGGCGCGTTCTGCAACTCTTCCGTCCGGATCAGGTATTTGTTCGAGCCCGCGCCCTGCACGCGCGCCTCGGGATGTCCGAGTTCGCTCATCGCCGTGCGAAGTTCGCCCTGCGAGACCGTCTTCTCCGTGAATTCGATCGTGAACGTCGAGCCCGAGGTGAACTCGATCCCTGGCCGCAGCTGGAACACCGCCAGCGAAACCGCGGCGATCAGGAAGATCACGAACGAAACTGTCAGGTACCACCAGCGCTTACCCGCGAAATCAAGCATTTCCCTGCTCCTCGGTGGCCCTCGCCCGGCGGCTCACTGGCGCCGTGCGCTTCTGTTCTTCCGCGTTGAACAGCCAGTGGTTCTTTGCCAGCGGCGTTCCCAGGATCATCTTCAAGAACGTCCGCGTCACCGTAATCGCCGAGAACATGCTCACCGCAACACCAATCGCCAGCGTGAACGCGAATCCCTGCACCACCGAAGCGCCGAACTGCGCCCCGAAGTAGTACAGGATCCCGCACGTAATCAAGGTCGAAACGTTCGAGTCGCGAATCGATGACCACGCCCGCCGGAATCCGATGTCGATCGCTGCGTTGAGCGTTCGTCCCCTGCGTAACTCCTCTTTCATCCGTTCGAAAATCAGGATGTTCGCGTCCACGGCGATACCAATGGAAAGCACGAACGCCGCAATCCCCGAAAGCGTCAGCGTCACGGGGAGCAGTTTGAACACCATGAGCGTCGCCGCGGTATAGACGAGCAGTGCCGCCGAAGCCAGCACTCCCGGCAGCCGGTAGTACAGGATCATGAATAGCATGACCGCCACCAGGCCCACCTGGCCGGCCCGTACCGACTCCAGCACCGAGTCCTCACCCAGCGTGGCGCTCACTTCCTCAGCCTGGATGATCTTCAACGGGATCGGCAGCGCACCCGCGTTCAGCTGCTTCGAAAGGTTGTTCGCCTCTGTGAAGCTCGGCTGCCCGGTAATCTGGCCCGAATCGGAGATCACGCCATTCACCGATGCCTGCGAGAGCGTCACGCCGTCGAGCTGCACCACCAGGTAATTGCGGAGGTCCGAACTCGGGAACTGCAGTGCCCTGGTCGTGATCTGTTCCATCAACTTGGAACCGCGAGAGGTCGTTTCGAACACCACCGCGAATGTCGTCCCGATCCGCGTCGCGTAGGTGTTGTTCTTCAAGTCCGAACCCGTCATCGTGTACGTCTGTCCGTCGATGACTCCCGTCGCAGGCACGAGTTCCTGCTGGTCGTTGTAGACCTTGAACTCCAGGGCCGCAGTCTTGCCGATCAGGTTCTGCGCCTCTTCCAGCGAAAGGCCCGGCACCTGGACACTGATCCGGTTGCCGCTCGTCTTGTTGATCTCCGCTTCGCTAACGCCGAACTCGTTCACCCGGCGCTCCACCACATCCTTCGCGCCGTCCAGCGCCTTCCCGAGGTCGCCTTCATAGTCGTCCGGCGGGTCCGCCTGGAGGATCAGATACGCGCCGCCACGAAGGTCGAGTCCGAGGCGCATCGTTTCGCGCTCCCAGCCCCCGATCTTGATCCCTTTGCCTTGCGGCCAGAAATCCCCAGGAAGATAGCGCGATGGTTCGCTCGGCCAGACAGCGATGAAGCTGAAAGTGGTAAGCGCGACGACGAAAAGGAAGAGAAGGACCGTTGAAGTACTACGCACTGGTGTGTGAAACCTCGCCGGCGGGTGGCTCGGCTGTTGTTGATGATGACTCGTCTACGGGTTCCAAGGTACTCAACCGCCGGAGAACGGCATCGGTCACGGCACGCACCCGCACGCCCGGGGCGATTTCGATGATCAATTCGGTAGGTCCCTCAACGGGGACCACCACGTCTTTCACTTCTCCGATGATTCCCCCGGTCGTGACTACTTCGTCTCCAACCTGCAGTTGCCGCACCGCTTTGCGCTGCTCTTTCTGGTTCTGCAGCACCGGCCGGAGCAAGAAGAAATAGAAGGCCACAACCGTGAAACCGGTGTAGGCGATGACGCTCCACATTGCAGTCATGGGCGGGAAACTCCTGCTCGGCTGCCCTGGTCCAACTCTTCTGCGGACTTCAGGGTTTCGAGGACCGAGCGTGCCAGCGCAAGCCCTTCTGGCTTCGTCGAAACAGCCCCCTCGAGTTGGGCTCGGCGAACCGATGTTAGGACAGCCCCCAACAAGCGTCCACCGGGCAGGTCAAGCTCTCGGATAAGGTCATCCCCAGTTACCAGCGGCGGCTCCCCCTCCTCATTGGCCGCCCACGCCCGTGCCGTCACGTAGTTCACGAACGTGCAGTGGCGCCGGTAGTTCTCTCGCGTGTAGCCCGGCCCTTTCGTTGCCATACCGTCCACCAGGTTCACCAGCATCAGCGGCAGTACTTCGCCATTCAGGTCCGAAACGAACTTGCGCACGGCCTTGTCCGAAACCGGCCAGTTCCGGATGAGCACGCCCGGCCGCAGGTGGTAGCGGATCATCCGCGCCACAAACGTGGTCGCCTCGGGGCCGAATCCAAGCGCCGGCAGCCGTTCCGCCATCAACTCCCCGCCGTGCGGCCCATGCCGCGGGAAACGCAACCGGCCGTCCTCGAAGATCGCCGTCATCGGCTTGCCCACGTCGTGCAACAGTGCAGAAAGCCGGATGAGCGAAACCAGCGGCAGATCATCGATCTCCCGGTCGAGGCTCTCGTCCAGGTCAATCCACGCCAGCGACTCGCGGAGCTCGCGATTGTCCGCGCCATCCCCGAGAGCAGCGTCCAGCGCCGCAACCGCCGCCAGGTTGTGGTCCAGCACGTCGTAGTAGTGGAGTTCCGGCTGCGTGAAGCCTCGGCCCGCCTCCAGTTCCGGGAGCATCCGGGTCAGTAGCCCGCTCTGGTCCAGTTCCTTCAGCGCGGGCGCGCAGTTCGGCAGAGAAAGCGCGTCGAGCAACTCCGCTGGTGGTCGCATCCGAAAAGACTACAGGCACGCCGATTGGCGTGCCTGTCGATGTTCGTCCATACGGGCTGCTCAGGCCCGGGGGTGGGCCTTGTCGTACTCCCGCCGCTTCTGGTCGCCGGTCAGGTGCGTGTAAATCTGCGTCGTCGAAATACTCGCGTGGCCAAGTGCGTCTTGAACATTACGCAGAGGCATACCCCCAGAGAGCATATGCGTCGCGTAAGTATGTCGCAGCGTATGCGGCGTAATCGCCTTGTCTAACTTTGCCTCGCGTGCGTAGTTCTTCAAAATCAGCCAGAAACCTTGCCGCGTCAGGCGCTCTCCGCGGCGGTTTACGAACAGTGCCGTTTCCCGCCGGTTGCGCACCAGCCGGGGCCGAACATGGAAGATGTACTGCCGCAATTCATCCACCGGTCGCTGGTGCAGCGGGAGGATTCGCTCGCGCTCTCCCTTCCCCACGCAGCGAACCGTTACCGGGTCGCTCTCCAGGGCTACGTCGCTCACGTCGAGCGAAACGAGCTCCGTCACACGCAGCCCGGTCGCATACAAAAGCTCGAGCATCGCCTTGTCGCGCCGCGCCTCGGGCGTGTTCCGGCGCGCTGGCTGCTCCAGCAGTTCATCGACTTCCTGAACGGTCAGCGAACGTGGAAGCGTCTTCCCAACCTGCGGAGACTTCAGCTGTTCGGTCGGGTCACCATCCACCATGCCCTCGGCCGAAAGGAAGCCATAGAACGACTTCACCGCCGCAACTTTGCGCGCCACCGTGGCGTCCTTGTAGTGCGCTTCGTTCCGGAGATGTTCGACGTATCCGACGATCAGATCATGGCGGATCGCCTCAATCGCCCTCCCCGGCGATTGCGTCTCCACGAAGGCCAGGAACTGCGAGAGATCATTCCTGTACGCCGCGATGGTGTTGTTGGAGGCGTTCTTTTCCACCGCCAAAAAATTCAAAAACTGTCCTATGCGCTCGTCCATAACGTCGCTTTACCTCGGTGCATAACGGTCGTGGGTTCCAGGGGCGGCGCCATAATAGTCAGCACCCTCAGGCCCTGTCCATGGGTGAAGAGACCTTTCTTTGTGAAGATCCAGCGCCCGAAACAAGCCCTCAATAAAATGACAAAACAGCATTTCACACACCCTCTCGGAGCCACGACTGAAGGTGTCATAACGTGATACTACGCCCCTTCTTCCTCATCCGCCAGCCCGTTGTCGCCTCTGTCCGATGGGTGACCGAGCGTCTGTCAGGAACCCGACGAACAACCCCACCCCGCACACCGCCAGCCCCACTAGCGCCGTTTCCCCATTCAGTCCCGACATGAGCACGAACACCGATCCAATCCCGGCGATCGGCAAGATCGGCACCCTTCCCAACGCCAGCGGCGTCGCGAAAGCGCGGTGCTCCGTTGCTCGCGTGAACCGCAACACGATCACCGTCGCGTTCACCGCAGTGAACACCAAATACACCGAGAAGTCAGTCACCTTTGCCAGCAAGCTCAGGTTCCCCAGGAACATGCACACGATTGAGACCATCACCACCGAAGCCAGGCTGTGCAGCGGCACATGCGTCCGGCCCGCCACATCGCCGAACCATCGCGGGATCGCCCGCTGCTGGGCCATCCCGTAGGTCAACCGCGAGGCCGCGGTCACGGCCAGCAGCGTCGTGTTTGTCGTCGAAATCAATGCCACGATGGCGATCGCGTCGCTGCTGCGGCTCCCCGCGATCCTATCCACCACCTCTCCAAGCGGCCGTTCCGAGGCCGCCAGCTGTTCCGCGCCAATTGCACTGACTGCCGCCACCGCCACCGCGATGTAGAGCGCCGTTGAGATCGCCAGGGCGGCCAATAACGCTCGCGGCACCGTGCGCTTCGGGTCCCGCGTTTCCTCTCCCAGCGTGATGACCTCGTCGAACCCGATGAACGCGAAGAACACCAGTGCCGCCCCACTCACAATTCCCGCCCCATGCCCTGAAAGCGAGAGCGAATGGTCCCCGAACGACGGCAATCCGATGGTGATCACTGCCACCAGCCCCAGCACCTGCACCGTGCTCAGTCCGACAATCAGCAACCCCGCTTGCCGAATCCCCGAAGCCCCAACGATCAACAGGAACAAGAGCAATCCCAGTCCCGCCCACTCTGGTGCCACATCGAAGAACTGCCCCGCGTACTGCCCGAACCCAAGCGCCACCGTCGCAGCAGCCACTACCAGCCCTGCCACCATCATCCAACCGACCAGGAATGCCAGCCACTCGGGAAAAGCCTGCCGCGTGTACTCGAACTCTGCGGCCGCCGAAGGGAACATCGCCGCCAGTTCGGCGTAACTCAGCCCGGTCAACCCGCACAACACCGCCGCCAGCAAGAACGAAACCCAGACCGCCGAGCCGGCTTCCCCCGCCGCCTCCCCGATGAGGACGTAGATCCCCGCCCCGACAATGATCCCAACTCCGCCGGCGGTCACCTGGATCGGGCCAAGGGCCCGTTCGAGCCGTGGCTCTTCCCTCATGGGGCCATTCTCACTGCTCGTTCACTGCGAACTAGGTCCACCCGGCCGTTACTTTCCCTCCTCATCGGCCACCTTCGTCACTTACCGGGTGGTAAGCTCGTTCCGTATCTGCGAAAGAGGAGACGTTGCCATGGTGTCGTTCGAACTGACGGAAGAGGAACGCCTGGTTCAGCAGGTCGCTCACGATTTTGCGAAGAAAGAAATCCGCCCCGTCGCCGCCTACTACGATGAGCACGAAGAAGTGCCCTACGACGTGATCAAGAAGGCGGCCGCGGTCGGTTTCGGTGTGTCGCGCTCCGGCGGCATCCTCGATGGTGGTGCTACCTCCTCGCTTATCCCCAGCATCCTCAGCGAAGAGCTCTCGTGGGGCTGTGCCGGCATCGCCCTCGCCATCAACAGCTCCGGTCTCGCCGGCGCCGCCATCATGGCCACCGGCAGCCCCGAACAGCGCGAGAAGTGGATGGCCGCCATCTCCTCCGATGCGAACGAAGTCCACCTCGGCGCCATGTGCCTCACCGAACCCGACGCCGGCTCCGATGTCGCCAACATCCAGACCACCGCCACCCGTGACGGCGACGAGTACGTCCTCAACGGTGAAAAGCAGTTCATCACCAACGGCAACATCGCCGATGTCCATGTCGTCTTCGCCACCGATGACAGGTCCAAAGGTTGGGGCGGCATCGGTGCCTACGTCGTCCCGCGCGGCACGCCCGGCCTCGAAGAAGGCACCACCTGGAAGAAGATGGGCATTCGCGCCAGCCACACCGCCAACGTCGTCTTCAACGAATGCCGCATCCCCGCCGAAAACAAGCTCGGCGCTGCCTCGAAGCCCGGTGGTTCCACCGGCCCGGGCGCCCTTGGCGCGCTTATGACCCTCGAGCGCACCCGCCCCGTCGTCGGCGCCTACGCCCTCGGCATCGGCCGCGCCGCCTACGAATACTCCCTTGATTACGCGAAGGACCGCGTCCAGTTTGGGCGTAGCATCATCAAGAACCAGGGCGTCAGCTTTATGCTCGCCGATATGGCCATGGCCGTGGATTCCGCCCGCATGATGGTCTGGCGAGCCGCCTGGATGGCCGGCGCAAACGTCCCCTACCTCAGCGCCGAGGGCTCCATGGCAAAGTGCTTCGCCAGCGACATGGCCATGAAAGTCACCGTCGATGCCCTCCAGGTCCTCGGCGGCCAGGGTTACATGCGCGACCACCCGGTAGAAAAGTGGGTCCGCGATGCCAAGATCTTCCAGATCTTCGAAGGCACCAACCAGATTCAGCGCATGGTCATCGGCCGCGCCCTCGAAGCTCAACCGAAGAAGTCCTGATCCCGGAACCCCCCTTCTCCCAGTCCTTCCCAGGAAGGAGGAGAAGGGGCCGGGGGATGAGGGCTCTACCCCACCGCCCCGTTCAGCATCGCAACAACCATCCCTGGCTCATCCGCCATCGCCGGCCCCAGCACCATCCGTACATCCAGCGGCTCAATCACGAACCCCAGGCCCTCCCACATCGCCGCGTGCATCGGATGCCCAATTGACGCAATCACCACTCCCTCCCTGCAGCTCGCGAGCGCCCGCGCCAGCTTCTCGGCCGCTTCCGGTGTCTCGGCAATCAGCGGCCCAATCCGTCCCTCCCAGCGGAACCCGAACCCAATCAGGCGATCGCCCTCAAGCAGCCGCAGAACTCGCTTCTCGTGCGGACTGCGGAATAACGCACGCAGAAACGCCCCGCGATCCGAGCCCGTTGCGCGCCGGTCCAGCGCCAGCAACGCTCGCCACTCTTCTTCGCCGGCGACGTCGGCAATGCCCCGCCCATCGCCCGGCTCAACTGGCTGGCTTGCATGCCCCAGCACCGAATCCCACCGCGCCCTGAAACCGAACTTCTCGTAGAGCCCCTTCCCTTCCTCCGTCGCCTCCAGCTGCACTTGCCGGATTCCCTGCGTCGCAAGCCAGTCGAGCAGCCCGCCGAACACCACCGTCCCCGCGCCCTGTCGCTTCAATTCGGACCTGACAACCATGTTGCAGATAAATCCCGCATTCCCGAAACGAGCCGTCGCTCCCATCGCGTCGATCGCACCACCCACGTCGCGGCGACCAAGCACGGTCCCACCGCTGTCGAGCAGCGGCTCGAGGAACCAGCTCCCGGCACCCCAACCGATCGAAGCCCGCAGCGCATCCACCTCGACGAGGTCGCCGTGCCCCAGTTCGCGCAGCACTGAATTCACGCGCTGAGCGTATCCGACCCCGAGCTTCCGGGGAGCCGCTTCGCTGCCACTTTCCATTGCTAGGTGATGTGGATCACGTTCGCCCCGCTTCCTGCCCGTTAACTTAGTTGCATGACGCAACTAACTGCTCCTCCGCTCGTTCGCTCGCTCGAATTCACCTGGGAAGACCCTGTTCCCACGCGGGAATTCCTCCAATCCCTCCCCGGCCTCGAATCCATCCGCGCAATCCAGTCCGGCGAGGTCCCACCCATGCCCTTCGCTCAGGTAATGGGCCTCAGCATTCCCAACGCGGAGCGCGGCCGCGTGACGTTCGCCTTCACTCCCACGGAACTCTGGCAAAACCCGATGGGCACCCTCCACGGCGGTGCAATCGGCACGCTCCTCGATTCCGCGATGGGAATGGCGGTCCTCAGCACCCTCGATCAGGGAGTCAGCTTCACCACCCTCGAATACAAGGTGAACTTCCTCCGCCCTGTCTTCCCGTCCACCGGCGAGGTCTACGCCGAAGGCATCATCATCCACGAAGGCAAAACCCAGGCCGTCGTCGAAGCCCGCCTCACCGACGCCAACGGCAAGGTCTACGCCATCGCCAACAGCACCTGCGCCATCCTCCGCCTCTGACCGCCACAACCCGTCGGGATAGGTCAATTGTTAAGCGACTGGCGAGGCTCCCTTCAGCGCAGCGAACCAGCACCATCAAGCCCCTCGGCGCCAAACGGAAAACTCCCCTTCTCCCAGTCCTTCCCAGGAAGGAGGAGAAGGGGGCAGGGGGATGAGGGTCTACGCCCCCTCCAGCTTCTCCTTTACCGCTGCCAAAAAGCCTCCAGCCTCATACCCGTCCAGCGCCCGATGGTCGAAGCTCAAGCACACATTCACCATCGAACGTACCGCAATCGCGTCATTGGCCAGTACCACCGGGCGCTTTACCACCCGCTCCATTGTCACAATCCCCACCTGCGGCGTATTCACAATCGGCTTCGATGCCACCGACCCGAACGATCCGGTGTTATTCACGGTGAACGTCCCCAGTTCGATGTCTTCCACCCGCAACTTTCGGGCGTGAGCCCGCTGCGAAAGGTCCGCGATCTTCTTCGCCAGGCCAGCCACACTCAGGTCCCCGGCGTCCTTGATCACCGGCGTCACCAGCCCGTGATCGGTCGCTACCGCAATCGCCACATTCAGCGCTCGATACCGGCGCAGTTCATCGTTCTCCCAGCGCGCATTGAGCATCGGGAACTCCCGAAGTGCCTCGCACACAGCCGCTGTGAAATACGGCAGCAGCGTCAGGTCTACGCCCTCGACCCGCTTGAACTGCTCCTTCTCCCGATTTCGACGCGCCACCAGCTCTGTCACATCGCACTCGACCATCGTCCACGCCTGCGGCGCCTCCAGGTTCGAACGCGTCAGGTGCTCCGCAATCGTCTTCCGCGTCGGCGAAAGCCGGACAATCTCATACGCCGCCCCGACTGGCATCGACTCCGGAGTTGCCCCGCCCTTCGCCACCCGCGTCTGCTTCGGTTCGGGCGAAGCAACGAACGCCTCGACATCCTTCCGGGTGATCCGCCCCCCAACCCCGCTCCCAGAAATCTGCGAAAGGTCCACCCCGTGCTCGGTCGCCAGCCGCATCACCGCCGGCGAGTAATACCGCGACCGGTCATCAGGATTGGTCCGCGCAGAAGTCCGCTCCGCCGCAGCGACCGAAATGCCCCTCGCTGGAACCGCAGCACCGCCGCGCGCAGCAAGCACCGCCGGCTTCTCGTCCGGCGGGATGGCCATCGGCCCTCCGCTCCATCCACTCCCGTTCGACTTTGACCCGTTCGTCTCGCTCGCAGCCGGCGCGCCCGCCTCAAGAATCTCACAGAGTGGGGTCCCAACATCCACCGTCTCGCCCTGCGGTACCAGAACCTTCCCCATCGTCCCTTCGAACTCCGAGGGCAGTTCCGCCGTCACCTTCTCGGTCTCAATCTCACAAAGCGCCTCATCGAACTTCACCGGGTCCCCGGGCTGCTTGAACCACTGCGTGATCGTCCCCTCAGTAACGCTCTCCCCCAACTGCGGCATCTTAACAATGGTCACAATCCACCCCCTGCAACTTCGTGACTCCCCGCTCCCGCGAACTCGGGAGAGGGGCCCGGGGGTGAGGGCCGCGCCCAATCCAAAATCCGAAATCCAAAATCACTAATACGCCGCCAGTTCTCGCGCCGCCGCCGCTATCTTCTCCCGGTTCGGCATGAAGAAGTCTTCCATCGCGTGATGGAACGGCATCGCCGGCAAATCTGGCGCGGCCACCCGTCGGATCGGCGCGTCCAGGTATTCGAAGGCGTGCTCCGCGATAATCGCCGAGATCTCCCCGCCCAGGCCGCCCGTCAACACATCCTCGTGCACGATGAGCACCTTACCGGTGGCTTTCGCCGATTCCAGGATTGTCTCGCGGTCGATCGGGTTCAGCGTCAGCAGGTCCACAACCATGCAGTCGGTGCCTTCTCCCGCCAGCGTCTCCGCCGCCGCCAGCGACTCATGCAGCATCAACCCATACGCGAAAATCGTCAGGTCCGTGCCTTGCCGCGTAACCCTCGCCCGCCCCAGCTGTGTCTCTGCCGGCGCGTCATTCAGTTCCTGCCGGATGAGCCGGTACGTCCGCTTGTGCTCGAGGAACAGCACCGGGTTGGGGTCGGCGATCGATGCGTGTAGCAGGCTTCGGTAATCCGCCGGGAACGACGGCGCCACCACCTTTATCCCGGGCATGTGCGCGTAATACGCCTCGATACTCTGGGAATGATGCTGGCCCCCGTGCACTCCCCCACCCCAGGGAGTCCGCACCACCATCGGGAGATACGCGTCTCCGCGAGTCCGGTAACTCCAGCGCGAAGCCTCGCTGCACAGCTGGTCGAACCCCGCGTGAATGAAATCGGCGAACTGGATTTCGGCCACCGGCCGCATTCCATAGTGCGCCGCCCCGATGCTCAGCCCGATGATCGACGATTCCGCCAGCGGCGAATCAATCACTCGTTCGCCGTACTTGCCGTGCAATCCCTCCGTCGCCCGGAAGACACCGCCCGCTTCCACGTCCTCGCCCAGCAGGAAAATCCTGTCGTCCGCCTCCATCGCCTCGTCGAGCGCCGTTCGTACCGCCTCGATGACCGTCACGACCGCCATCTCATAGCTCCTTGTAGACGAATC
Organism: Dehalococcoidia bacterium; assembly: GCA_050247055.1. GTDB lineage: Bacteria > Chloroflexota > Dehalococcoidia > Tepidiformales > Tepidiformaceae > Amarobacter. The sequence continues at coordinate 7,413 of JBFWUX010000006.1, read as the reverse complement.
CGAGAGCGTCTTCGGGCTCCGGATCAGGCTGCATCAACGCCCATTGCGCAGCCTCGCGAATCTCTTCTTCAACCCGCTCCTCGATCTCATCGAGATCCTCGCGCGGGAAAACCCCTTCCGATTCAACGCGCTCTCGGAACAGCTTGATCGGGTCCTTCTGCGCCCACTCCTCTAGCTCTTTCTTCGGCCGGTAGCGCGAATCGTCGTCGTCGCTCGAATGTGCCCACAGCCGGTAGCACTTCGCCTCGATCAGGTACGGGCCTCCGCCGTTTCGCGCTTGGTCCACCGCCGGGCGCACCGTCTGGTAAACGGCAATCCCATCCATCCCGTCCACCACGGCGCCCTGGATGTTGTATGCCCGCTTCCGGTCAGCCACGTGGTCGATTGGCATCTCCTTCTCAGTGGTTTCCGAAATGGCGTATCCGTTGTTCTCCACGTAGAAAATCACAGGCAGCTTGTGGATCGCCGAAAAGTTCAGCGCCTCGTGGAAATCGCCCCGGCTCGTGCTGCCCTCGCCGCAACTCGTGAGGACGACGATCGGGTCTTTGCGCAGCTTCGCTGCCAGCGCAATCCCGGCTGCATGGAGAAACTGCGTCGTCACCACGCTCGATTGCGTCACGATCTTTCGCGGTGTGTTCGCCCAGTGCGCGGGCATCTGCCGGCCGTAACTGTTCACGTCGTCGCGTTTCGCCAGCAGGTTCAGCATCGCTTCGCGCGCCGTCATCCCGAACACCAGGTTCATCCCGAGGTCTCGGTAGTAGGGCGCCAGGTAGTCTGTGCCCTGTCGTAGTGCCATTGCCGCGCCAACCTGCGCGGCTTCTTGTCCGGCCCCTGCAATCACGAACGGCGCACGTCCCTGGCGGTTCAGAGCGAGCATTCGCTCGTTCAGCTTTCGCGCCAGCAACATGTGGTAATACATGTCTTCGAGTTGCTGCTCGCTCAGCAGGTACTCGTCGATCGTGGTCTTCGATCGCGGTGGCCGCGTGGCTCGTGTCGCCATCGCTCAACCTCCCGTGTCGCCCCGCGCCACGCAAAATGGCAGAGCGCCGAGCGGCTCTGCCATCAATGGTATCACGCCTGTTTTGCGATGATTACGACTCGCTCAGCAAGTCCGAATCATCGCACCCCAGGTCATGGCTTGTCGTAGTCGAAGAAGACCGGGCGAGCGTCACTTCCGTATCGCCCTGGGCGTTTGTGGAGACAAATTCAGTGATGACCGCGGTAGGATCTTCACGAGTCACCAGTTCATCCGGGCCGTTCGATCCCGAAGCCGCTCCAATCAGGACAACCACCACAGGAAGCGCTGCGAACGGCAGCGGCAACAGAAGCGCGCCAAGTACTCTCTTTCGCATGTGCCGGGGCAACCCCCTTCCGCGTTAGCCCCATTCTACACCACACCTTCAAGCCCCGCATGCTATCCATTTCGTACTGCGCTTCTCGCCTCCCGGTTAACGCCCATGAACAGAACGATCATAATGATCCCTGTAGTGACACTGGACCGCGGCCGCACCACAGCAATCATCGATGTCGGTTCGAACTCAGTTCGGCTGTTGGTAGCCCGCTCCCTCTCCCAACAAGCCTTCGAAGTCGTCGATGAAGAACGATTCGATGCCCGCATCGGCGAGGGACAGGAATCCGGTGCCATCACCCCCGAGGGTATGGCTCGAGGGCTCCGGGCGCTCGCCATCATGGCCCAGATCGCCCGCTCCCATCAGCCCGTCAGCATCGTTGTTGCCGGCACCGAAGCTCTCCGCCGCGCCTCCAACGCTGATGAGTTCATCGAACGCGCCTACGAGCGCACCGGTCTCAACGTCCGTATCCTCTCAGGCCAGGAGGAGGCCTTCTGCGGTTTCCTCGGTGTGGTCAATAGCACCTCCCTCCGCGATGGCTACCTCCTCGATATCGGGGGCGGTTCGCTCGAGCTCATGCGCGTGACCGATCGACGCCTGTCTGTCGCCCAATCAGTCCCGCTCGGCGCCATCTACTCCACCGAGCGCTACCTTCGCTCCGATCCGCCGACGTCGCGCGAAGTTCGCTCCCTTCGCAAGGCCGTCCGCGCGAACATCCAGGTGGAGGAATCACACCCGATTCTCTTCGGCACCGGCGGCGCAGTCCGGAACCTTGCTCGCATCGTCCGCCTCCAGCGTGCCTACCCGCTGCGCCGCCTCCACGGCCTCGAAATCTCCCGTCGCGAAGTCTCCCGGCTGGCCAACAAGCTGGCGAAAGTCTCCAGCGAAGACCGCCGCCGCATCTCCGGCGTCAGCTCCAACCGCGCCGACATCATCCATTCGGCCGCCATCGTCATCGACGAAGTCATGAGCATGCTCAGTGCCGAGACCCTCACCGTCACGGGACAGGGCCTCCGCGAAGGCCTGGTCTGGCAGGAAATGCGCGACGAAGGCGCGCTCCTTCCTGATGTCCGCCGCGCATCGGTGTCCGGCCTCGCCCTAGCCAACGGCCTCGACGAAGTCTCGTCCGAACCAGTAGTTGTCGCCGCCGCGGAACTCTTCAGGGTCACCCAGGACCTCCACGGCCTCGGCCCCGCCGAGCTCGACCTCCTCCTTCACGCCGCCCGCTTGGCCGGGATCGGCATGCACGTCGATTTCTACAACCGCGACCGTCACGCCGAATACCTTGTCCACAGCGGAGACCTCCACGGCTTCTCTCACCGCGAAATCGTCATCCTCGCCGGCCTCGTCCGCTGCGCAGATAGCGGCAGCCCGGACTTCTCCGCCTACAAGTCCATCGTCCTCCCGGACGATGCCCGGAACACCGCCGTCCTCGCCACCATTCTCGGCCTCGCTCGCGCCATGCGCCGCCGCGTCCCCTCGCCCGTCCTCGATTTCACCATCCGCCTCGCGAAAGGCGCCCTCCGCATCGACCTCCACGCCCGCAGCGAGGTCGATGCCGAAATCTACGACCTCGAACGCCAGCAACGCCGCCTCGAGTCCGTCCTAAAACTCCCCCTCGATATCCGCGCCGCCAGACCAAGGGGCTAACACAAACCACGAACCGCGATCGTGACCTTCCCGCAACCCTCCCCTCCAGCGCACACAACTCAACACAACAAGAACCCCTTCTCCCGTCGCGGGAGAAGGGGCAGGGGATGAGGGTGATCTGCCCACCCCATCAGCCCCACGAAACACCACAAACTCGGTGCCCGAAGTGCAAGTGATCGTCGAGCCCAACCCCCCTTCTCTCGGAAGGACGAGAGTTGGCGCGGGCTTGAAGGTACCCTCCCCTCCAGCGCACACAACTCAACAAAACAAGAACCCCTTCTCCCGTCGCGGGAGAAGGGGCAGGGGATGAGGGTGATCTGCCCACCCCATCAGCCCGCGAAACACCACAAACTCGGTGCCCGAAGTGCAAGTGACCGTCGAGCCCAACCCCCCTTCTCCCGGAAGGACGAGAATTGGCTCGGGGTTGAAGGTACCCGCGGATTTAGCGCACACAACTCAACACAACAAGAACCCCTTCTCCCTTCTCCCTTCTCCCTTCTCCCTTCTCCCTTCTCCCTTCTCCCTTCTCCCTTCTCCCTTCTCCCTTCTCCCTTCTCCCTTCTCCCTTCTCCCTTCTCCCTTCTCCCTTCTCCCTTCTCCCTTCTACCGCAACCCCCGCAACGCCCCCGGCTGCATCATCCACTCCAGGTGCCCCAGTCCCCACCCGGGTGTCTCCACATCCACCAGCGCCGCCGCCCCCTTCTTAAACACCACGAGCATCCCCTGCTCGCTCCCCGTGAGGATCAGCGAAAGCAATTCCCCCATCCACGGCTCGTGCCCAACAAGCGCCACCCGCGACTTCCCTAGCGCCGCGCACTCTGCGAGTACCTCCCGGTGCTCCCCGGTTCCCAGCGCATCGAGCACCTGGATCGGCGCCGCGCACGCCTTCGCCACGATTTCCGCCGTCTGCTGTGCCCGCAGCAACGGCGAAGTCAGGATTACCTCTGGACGAAAGAGCGTGCTCAGCCCCTCTGCCGCCTCGCGCATTCGTTGCCGCCCGTCCGCCGTCAGCGGACGCTTGGCATCGGGTCCGTCGAACTCATCGCGTTCCACCGCGATCGCGTGCCGGATGAGGCAGAGCTGCATGGCATTACTCCGGCGGGGTCGCAGCCTCGGCCGAAATCAGGCTGACCGCCGTGATCTTCCATTGTCCCATCAGCTGCTTCCACGATTCGGAAATCGTCGCCGTCCCGATGTCGGATCGGAAGGTCACATGAAAGACCTCGACATCCCCGTCGGGCCCAAAATCCTTGATGTCGTAGCCCTGGATGTTCGGCATCTGGGCGGGCGAAAGCCCGCCCGCCTGTGAGCCCATAGCCATCACCTGGGCCAGCACATCTGGGGTGATGTCCGCCATCAGCTGCGAAAGGTTGCCCGACATGATTGCCTCGGCATTCCGTTCAGCCGCCTCCCGCGCCGATGCTGGTTGAGTCACGGGCTAAAGCTCCTTGACGTCGGTGATCTGGAACTTGCCGCCCGTGTCGGCCCACTTGCTCCAGACCTTCCGCGTCGTGGCGCCGATGTAGCTGATTTCCGCCTCATTGTTTCCGAGTTCCTTCACCTCGAACGAGGTCGCGGTAATCGGGTTCGCCGCAAGCGCCATCACTTTGCCCATCGCTTCAGGCGTGAAGTCGCCCATCAGCGCGGCCACGTTGCCGCTGACCACGTCGCCCGCGTGACGCTTGAGGGTTTCGCTAAGTTCAGCCATCGTCAGTTACTCCTGTTTTCCGATCGGTAAGATCGACCGAAAGATAACGGCGGCTCCGCTCCCCCGGCAATCTCCAAAATTTTTTCGAACCCCGTTGTCGATCCGCACACTTCTGCTTCGTCTGATGTGTAGAGGCGCTACCATACCGGCCTCCTGAGGTTGAATCCCATGCGATATCTCGCCCTCATCTATACGAACGAAGCCACCGATGCGAAGCAAGGCACGCCCGAAGCTGCCGCTCGCTATGCCGGCTACGAAGCCTTCGGCCAGGAGGCAACGCGCCGTGGCGTCCTCCGCGGCGGCGAACGTCTCCGCCCGGTCGCCGATGCCCGCACCGTCCGCGTCCGCGATGGTAAGGCCGTCACCGTCGATGGCCCCTTTGCCGAAACGAAGGAGCAGCTTGGCGGCTACTACATGCTCGAGTGCGCCACCGAGGCCGAAGCCATCGAACTCGCCGCCATGATTCCCGGCGCGAAAGACGGCTCCATCGAGCTCCGCCCCATCTGGGACATGTAGGCCTCCCATGCGCTACATGATGCTCATCTACACAGACGAATCGAAGGACATCCCCTACGGCACGCCCGAATGGGACCAGCTGATGGCCGAATACCGCGCCTTTGGCGAAGAGGCCAGGCGACGCAACGCTGTCGTCGCCGGCGACCCCCTCCAATCGACCGAGACTGCCACCACGCTCCGTCCTCAGGGTGGCAAACTCGCCACCCTCGATGGTCCCTTCGCCGAGACGAAGGAACAGCTCGGCGGGTATTACATACTCGACTGCAAGGACCGGGCCGAGGCCCTCGAATTGGCCGCCATGATCCCGTCGGCCAAACACGGCTCTATCGAGGTTCGACCCATGTCCGGCCACGAACGGCGCCATCTCGAACCGCCGAAGAAGAAGCACTACATAACGCTGATCTACGGCGAGGAATCGAAGTACCTGCCCGAGACCGACGCCCAGCTCGCGGAGGGATTCCGGCAGCACCAGGCGCTTACCGCGCGCGCCATCGAATCCGGCGAATTCGTCGCCGGTGACGGTCTCGCCCTGACCAGGGACGCCGTCACGGTCCGCGTCCGCGACGGCAAAGCACTCCACACCGATGGCCCCTTCGCCGAAACGAAGGAGCAGCTTGGGGGCTTCTACATCTTCAATTGCGATGACCTCGACCGCGCCATCGCCCTGACCTCGCAGATCCCCACGTACGATCACGGCTGCTTCGAAATTCGCCCGCTCCAGGAAGTCTGACCCCGGTGACAACTACGCGAGATTCCGCCGAACCCTCCGCCAGTTCTACTGGAGACACCGTCGCTGCGGAAGCTCTCGAACGTCTCTTTCGCGAACACAACGCGACCGCCCTCGCGTCTCTGATTCGCATCCTCGGCGACTTCACCCTCGCCGAGGATGCCCTTCAGGAAACCTGGGTCTCGGCCGCGAAGGCCTGGTCCGCAGGTGTCCCGGCGAACCCCGCCGCCTGGCTCGTCACGTCCGCCCGCCGAAAAGCCATCGACTACCTGCGTCGCGAAGCCACCGGCAACCGAAAACTCGCGGAGGTCGCCCGGACGATGCCCGCCTTCGCCGAAGACGAATTCGAACTCGATCCCCAGACCATCCGCGATGACCGCCTCCGCCTCATCTTCACGTCGTGCCACCCGGCGCTAACGATGGAAGCACGCGTCGCTCTCACGCTCCGCACGCTCGGCGGTCTCACTACCTCCGAAATCGCCCGCGCCTTCCTCTCCGAAGAATCCGCCATCGCTCAGCGCATCGTCCGCGCAAGGCGAAAAATCCGCGATGCTGCCATCCCCTACCGCATTCCCGAAGACCACGAACTCCCGGAACGCCTTCCCGGCGTGCTTGCTGTTCTCTATCTCGTCTTCAACGAAGGTTACGCGTCCACCTCCGGCGACGACCTCATCCGCCAGGACCTCTGCGCCGAGTCCATTCGCCTCGCCCGCATCGTCGCCTCCCTCATGCCCGATGAACCCGAGGCCATCGGACTCCTTGCCCTCATGCTCCTCCAGGACTCCCGCCGCCACACCCGCCTCGATTCCGCCGGGGATCTCGTCCTTCTGGAAGACCAGGACCGTTCCCAGTGGTCCAGACCTCAGATTGAAGAGGGAATCGCACTGGTCGAACGCGCGCTGCGAATGGGCCCTCCCGGTCCCTACGCCCTCCAGGCCGCAATCGCCGCCGTCCACGCTGAATCACCATCCAGCGCACAGACCCGCTGGGACGAAATCGCCGGGCTCTACGCCCGTCTCGAAACTCTCATCCCCTCGCCCGTCGTCCAGCTCAATCACGCCGTCGCCATCGCCATGTCCGAAGGCCCGCACCTCGGCCTCGCCCGCATAGACGCCATCGAAGGCCTCGACGACTACCACCTCTACCACGCCGCCCGCGCCGACCTTCTTCGTCGCCTCAACCGCACACCGGAAGCCCAAACCGCCTACAAACGCTCCCTCGCCCTCGCCCAGAACCCCGCCGAACAACGCTTCCTAACGCGCCGCCTCCATGCTTTAGAACCGCGAGCCTAAGCGACCGGCTCGCCTCCCCTCCAGCGCAGCGCCGAGGGCGCTGAAGCCCAACCCCACCGCCCACCGCCACCAAACACCCTTCACCCGACGCGGGAGAAGGGCAGGGATGAGGGAGGCCGCCTCCAACCTGTAGAACCGCGAGCGTAAGCGACCGGCGCGCCTCCCCGCCAG
>JBFWUX010000005.1:0-439805 GCA_050247055.1 Dehalococcoidia bacterium | reverse complement strand
CCGCTTCCCATCCAGCTTCCCGGAGCTGCTCGTCGATGAGCTGCCGGGTCTCTCGTTCGTCAAGTTGCAGCCGTTCGGCGGCTTGTCGCGAGGACTCGACCTTCGTGGCAAGGGCTTCCTTTGGTTCTGCGGCAGCGGCCGACTGAAGCGTGGCGAGCTTCTGTTGAAGATCGGAATTGGCCCTCTCGGCGGTATCAGCCATTTCGGCCCAAAAAGCCTGTTCGTCCGTTGCCCTTCGAAGCTTGATTTGGGTCTGCTCAAGTTCTTCTAACGTGGCGCCGTGTTCCTCGCGGTAGGCATCGAAGGCCCGACGAAGCTCGGTGAGTTCAGCTTCGAGCTGTGATGAGTTGTCGCTAGGAGTCGCGGGAGGCGTGAACGGACCGGACTTGTATCCCGGCTGGGCGAACGTTCGGTGGTACCAGAGTCCGAGTTGCCAGCAAATTTTGAGACAGGAAAGCGCCGTGCGGTGGTCGCCCGCGGCTTCATGACTGGCTGAATTCCCGGCCCTCCGGACCTCACTGAATAGCTGGGCCACCTCTCTCGGCAAAATGGACGCGTCCTGGAGACGCCTCAGCAACTCGTACTGAGGTTCTTCGGGCGAGCTGTAGATCCCTGTCTGAGAGGCGGTCAACTGGGCAAGTAACTCCGCGAACTGTCGGAGCTTCAACAGGGTAGTGTTGGGGTCGTCGGGGAAGTACCGCTCGGCCAGCATCCCGAGCCGAACAAGCTGTTCGTCATGTTGCTCGAGGTAGGCGAAGTTCGGGCTAAGTGAGGGAGCCATTCCGCTTCCGACTAATGAGTTCCGCCGCAGTTTCTACCATGTCGCGGACCTGAGGGGGCAGTTCAACAGCGTGGTCGGCGCGTCCGACCGCGCTGTGCCTTGGCGGCGGAGTTGTTTGCCTCCATAAGAAAGAACGATGGCTGACACGGATGGGAGTGTACGCGTCCGCATTAAGGAACTAAAGGCGTGCGACCCCCGGACTGCACTGTGGAACTAACCGAATCAAGGCTGCGAGATCGGAACCTGAACGGATCGGATGTAGCTCAAACACAGGTTGAGGTCCCCGAGTCTCTTGGTCGATTATCTTGCTGAATCGAGTTATGATTTACAGCAGATAATTCTGTCGTTTTCGTTCGTTTCAGATTCGTTCCAGCGAATCTGACGCACAGCGTTCAGGGCCCTGCGACTTAGGAAACCACTGCTCTATCCGCTGAGCTACGGGGGCACGTGTGATCGCTCTTACAGGGAACTGTGTGCAGCAGCGTACGGCTCTCGCCGCTGATTGAGCGGTCGGCACTCCGTTCCAACGCTGAAAACCTCGCCGGGAGTTGTGTCCCGCAACCGCGGCTTCGACCAGGGATCCTTCCTCGCAAGCACGTGGCCAGTCTACCAGACACTGCTCAAGGGCCACCCCGAAGCCGTCAACACTGCCCCGTCTCCGCCGTCGTCATCTCCGCCGCATCCTCCAACAAAGAATCCAGCCGTGACTGCGAGTGCATCCACCAAGGACAGATTCAATCGAGCGTGAGAGGGTGCGAACCCCCTCGAGCTTCTGCCATCAAAAACACGTGGCGCGTGGAAGAATGCATGGCCGACCGGCGTCGCTCAAGGGCGTTGTTGGACGCACGCGCTGCCCTTTCGAAAGTGGGGGATTCTGGTCGAAGAAGGGTTTTAAACGAGATACCGCTCCTGGTCGCTCAGCAGACCGGGCGTCGGAACCAGTGCAGAAGCAGAGTACTGCGCACCTGCTCCGCGTCCCGCATGAACTAAAGAGAGTCGTCCGAATCCTCAATGACAACCGTTCGGTCTCGAGTGCGTTCGTCACGGATGACAGTCGTTGGTTCATCCTGTAGGACGACGCGCCGATACCGTCGAGGGCGCTCTACCACCACATCGTCGTCGAAGTAATTCGATCCGCTTGCGTACGTGCGCCTAAAGGGAGAGCTATGCGGGAAAGGCGAGAAGCTGCTCCAGAATGCGAGGGTGAGTCCAAGGCCAATCAGACCAACAAGCATGAGGATGACGCCAACCGCCGCCACATCGATCCCTGGTGTTGTATCGGTCACGCCCCAGGTGAGGACCGCGCCGACTGCGATGAAGAAGATGCTGAATCCGATTCCCATGCTTTGCCTCCTCTGAAGTTCGAAGGTAATGCCCGAAGCATTACGAACGGACCCCTGAATTGGCTCCCTCAATTGCACTCGCGTTGCGTTTTCCACCCACGAGAGTCAATCGATAAGGACCAGATAGCAGCCACGAAGTCGATGACGCTACGGCCGGAAATCTCCAGGCAGCAAGAGGACTCAGTCGTCGTGAGGAACGTTCAGGGCAGGCAGCGTGAAGGAAAACTCATCCGCCGCTCGCTCGATTGATTACCGAAACCTGGCCAGCTCGAACTTCCCGTTGATTGCAAAAGGATCGGAATCGGCCTTCCAGGGCCTGCTCAAGCGACCCGGCGAAACGAATGCTCGGCGCCCGAGTGGCCCGTCCAAACCGCGTTCACGGCACGGCCGCCAAAGCGACCTGCCCGTCAGCGGACGTGATTCGACCGGGTTACCGAACGTCTTCGGACTGTTTACCGTCGCGCAACATTCGCCCGTACCCTTTCGCGCTCTTCGTACGCTGTTATAGGCGTGATGGGTGAATCCTCCTCTGAGTTGGCCCGGCGCGGTCTCTTCTCTCCCGTGGTGCGCACCGATGCCGATTCAGAGCGGATTCGCGCTCTTCGCGAACGCGAGCCCGCAGCATGGACTGCCTTCTTTGAAGAACAGAAGGACGTCGTGTTTCGGTCGGCGTTCTCCATGGTCGGAGAGCGTGAGCTTGCCGAAGACATCACCGGACAGGTCTTCCTCGAAGCGATTGAGGGCATCCGCCGCTTTCGCGATAGGGCGCCCCACTTGCGGCGTGGCTTCTTGCCATCACGCGTCACCGCAGCCTCGATGCCCTGCGAAAGCGCCGTCGCGAGCAACGCACCAGCGTCACGCCGGTGGAGGCTTCAGCCTTCACCGCTACGCCCGCACTGGCGGCTCTCGGGGAACTGACACCCGAACAGCGCGAGGTGATTCACCTCCGCTTCGTGGAAGACCTTCCGATCCACGAAGTCGCCCGGCTTACTGGTCGGAGCGCCGGAGCGGTCAAATCGCTTCAACACCGGGCACTGCGACAACTTCGTTCGCAACTGAGCCCGGAGCGTCCCGGAGGTCCACACGATGCATAACCCGTTTACTCAGTCGCCAGATACTTCTGAATACGAACTCGCCGCCTCGAGCCTGTTCGGAACAATGGCGTTCGAAGGACTTTCCGCAGGCTCGGAACAGTCGATTCGCTCCAGCATGCTGGCGGCGCTGGCTTCCACAAGCCGGTCCGTCGCGACTCCTCGACGTTTCGCTCTGGCTGGCTCCGCCTTCGTGGCCCCGCTCCTTGTCGTCGGCGCGGCGAGCGCGGCAACTGGCACTTCGCCGCTCGAAGCCCCCGTCACCGTCCTTCAAGTCGCCTCTTCGGCTGTTGGCGTCGGAGGGCACAGCACCGACGTTCGACAGGACACCCTGGTCCGAGACTCGGCGGCGAAAGACAACAGCCAGCCGGGTTCGCAGCCCGGGAATACCGCAAACGCTCCCGGCCTGGACGGCGCTCCCAGTGGAGGCGAGGAAGGTCCGAGCAATGTCTCCGCTGCGGTCGAAGCCTCCGACACCACCGAGCCTACCTCGGACACGTCCGAGACGCCCACGCCGGAGGAGCAGCTTCCTCCGCATGAGAACGGCAAGGGATGCGATGATGTGCTCTTCGCGAATGGCGAGCCGCCGTTCGCTTCCCCCGGCGGCCCGGTAGGTTGCGAGGTCGGTAATAGCGCGGACCACCGCAAGAACGGCGCCAAGCAGGACTCTTCGGATACTCAGGAACCTGCGCCGTCCACTCAGCCCACCGACGAGGCCGCTCCGGCCGAAGATGACTCGCAAGGTGGCACTTCGCACGGTCTTGGCAAGGGCCACGACGAAGACCCTCCCGGCAATGGCAACGGCTTCGGGCACGACAAACACGATCACGACCCGAACCCGAACGGCAAAGGCCCGGGGGGCCCGAATGCCCAGGAGACGCCAGCCCCAGAATCGACGCCGTCCGTACAGCCTGGGTCTCAAGCACCGGAACCTAATTCGTCCGACTCGTCCGCCCCAGGTAAGTCTGGCTCCGCGCCCGGGAAGAACAAGACCAAGTAGCCGAGAAGCACCGCTCCGCCACCCGCACGAACCGCTCTTCGTGTGGGAAGCGTCGGCGCCCCAAAGTAATGCATGGGCAAACGGCAGGGGTGCCGCAATCCACGGACGACGAAGTTCGACAACTCGCCGCGGCGCGAGCGATAAGGCTGGAGGGACTCTGGGGACCGGCAACCTCGTTTGCGAACTGGGCAACGTTCGCGTTCGAGGCCGACCCGGCCGGCGCGCAGTTCGAGTGCCACCTCGATGGCGGCCCCTTCGAGTCGTGTGCGACCTTCACTACCTACACCGGTCTCGCGGCCGGCCCTCATCAATTCGATGTCCGCGTTGTTTCGTCTGAAGGTACGAACCCGTCAACGGCCTGGAAGTGGGGAGTCAGCGACGGCGCCCCCCCTCGCCACCCGGGATGAACCTGCAGCTCATTTGCGCGCACCCAAGGATGGCTGACTGCGAGCGTCGTGTGCGGCGCAGTACTTCGCACGACCCCACCGATCGCGCTGACACACCGGTGCCGCGAGCGCGACAGCCGCGAAGGCAGACGAACTACGCACGACGTGGGAGGATTACCATCCCAGAATGCGTTGGCGTCCCAAAGGCGAAATTCCAGGCTGGACCGCTGATGCGCGGGTCGGCGTACTGGTTGCAACCCTCTCACTGGCTGGGCTGACAGCCGTTCTTGCGCCGCTCCTCGGCGAAGATGAAATCGTCGCCGTCGCGATGCTCTTCTTGCTGGTCGTGCTCCTGGTTTCCGCGACGTGGGGCTATGTCGTAGGCCTCATCGGAGCAGTTCTCGCGGATGTCTTGCTCAACGTGTTCTTCGTACCGCCTCTCCACACGTTTACGGTGCAACAACCACGGAACGTGGTTGCGCTCGTCATCTTCCTCGCCGTGGCGGTCGTAGGAGCCTCAATGCTCGCACTGCTGAGGCGGCAGCTCGCGGTGTCCCGAGAACGACGGGCCGAGCTGACCGCGATGCTCGGCCTTTCGCGAGAGTTGGCCTCGGCGCCCACGCCCGGCCGCGCCCTCGATGCGCTTGCGGACGCGATCGCGAGGGCGGTGCACGCCGAGCACTGTGAGATCCTGCAATTCTCCGGTGGCGCCTGGAGCGTTGCCGCCTCCACAGGCCGCGGTCGCGAACTGACACGTGACGACATCGCCCTCGCCCAGGCCGCGGCTGATTCCGGGGAGCTCACTCGGCGAATCCGCGGCGGGCCGGACAGCGCACGCCGCGCAGTACGACGCCATCCGCCCGGCGAGACGTTTGTGCCATTTCGTCCGCCGGGTGGCGAACCCGGCGTGATTCACATCACCGGGGTTCTCACCGCTCCGCCCGGGAGCGACCTCGATGCGCTTCTCGCGGCATTTGCGGATGAGGCCGGCGTCGCCGTCCATCGCGCGCGGCTAGCCGATGAAGCGCGCAATACCGAGGCCCTGCGCCAATCGGACGAATTCAAGACCGCGCTGCTTTCGAGCGTCTCCCACGATCTGCGGTCGCCCCTCACGGCCATCAAGGCGGCGGTCGGGAGCCTGCGGTCCAGGGAAATCACCTGGACCGATGCGGACCGCGAACAGCTGCTCGGGGCGATCGAGTCCCAGACGGATCGTCTTTCTGCTACCGTCGCCGACCTCCTCGACATGAGCCGGCTCGAGGGCGGCGCTGTCCGCCCCAGCCTGGAACCGATCCAGGTGCAGGCGCTCTACCAGGATGTGCTGCTCGCCGCACTGTCCGCGACGACCGGGAGAGAAGTGTGTGTCGAGGCGCCAGAGGACCTCTGGGTGCGCGCCGACTACGGCCTGCTGCTGCGGGCGTTGGCCAACCTCGTGGAGAATGCCGCGAAGTATTCCACGCCTGGCGGCGCCATCCATCTAAAGGCGCGCGCGCTCCCGGGCCGAGTCAGGCTGGATGTCATCGATGAAGGCCCGGGCATTTCGGAAGCCGACCTGCCGCATATCTTCGAGCGGTTCTACCGTGGCGCCGAAGGGAAACGAGTCCATGGCACTGGCCTCGGGCTGGCTATCGTGCGCGCCATGATCGAACTCTGCGGCGGGCGCGTGAATGTCGAATCCACTGCCTCCGGGAGCACGTTCTCCATCAGTCTTCCGCCCGCAAGGCCATCGAAATGAAGGGCGCCCGTATTCTCCTTGTGGACGATGACCCCGCGATTCTGCGCGTCGTGCGCCGCGCACTGGAGGCCTCCGGGTACGACATCGAAGCGCTCGATCGCGCGGACGGCGTCGTGGAGCGGGCTGCCGCCTGGAACCCCGACGTAGTCTTGCTCGACCTCGTCCTTCCAGACGGGAGCGGGATCGATCTCATCCCGGGTCTCCGGTCCGGCCGCGCCAGCATCATCGTCCTCAGCGCCGTTGGTGACGACCGGAAGAAGGTGGGGGCGCTCGATGCGGGTGCCGACGACTACCTGACCAAGCCGTTTAGTGTCGAGGAGTTGCTCGCGCGGGTTCGCGTGGCCTTGCGTCACCAGGCGCACGCGGAAGTCGAGCCAATTCTCTCGCTTGGGCCCATTCGGCTGGACCTGGCCAGCCGGGTGGTAACCGTCGCCGATGAGCCGGTGCGGCTCACACCGAAGGAATTCGAGTTGTTGCGCATCCTCGCGCTCAACGTGGGCCGGGTGCTCACGCAGCGAATGCTGCTTGCCCAGGTGTGGGGCCCGGAATACGTGGATGACGCGCACATCCTACGGACGTTCATCTACCAGCTGCGTTCGAAGCTCGATGCCGCCCGGCCCGGGGCCGGAGCGATGATCGTGACCGACCCTGCCGTGGGATATCGCCTCGTGCTCCCGAATTCCTGACGTTTTCCGGATACTCCTCCGCCCTTCGCCACACGCTCTCCGAATGCCGGCCGCCGCATCCTTTTCCATGGTCGACTTGCAAAGAGCGCCGGTAAGCCGACCGGCAGGTCCCGATCGATCGGGAGCCGGCCAGAACGCAGGGGGGTAACCGCATGATTCAGCACGTGGCCTACCGGGAGGAGCACTACTCCACCCCTCGCAGCTGCCTCCGCGGGATCCGGGAATTGCTCGTGCTGGGTTGGATCCTGGTGGAACTGCGAGGACCGGCCGACGGCCCGTTCCTCGCACTCTGGCGAAAGGACGACGAGCGATGAACACGCGAATCCTCCTCGTCGATGACGAACCCCCGATCGTGACGGTGCTTGCCACAACCCTGCGCGCTCACGGGTACGACGTTCGCACCGCGACCACCGCCCAGGACGCGATGCTCGCCCTAACCGAAGAGATCCCGGACGTCATGCTTCTGGACATCAACCTTCCCGACCTCACCGGCTGGGAAATGCTCCGGCGGCTATCCCCCATCGACCGCCAGCGCGTACCGGTGGTGGTGTTTTCGGCCTCGCCACTCGCGCCATCGCGGGTAGACGAGTTCAAGCCGGCCGGAGTGCTGACCAAGCCCTTCCCGATCGATGCGCTCATCCGGCTGCTCGGCGACATTGCCGGCCGCCCGGAACGGGAATCGCGATCGCGATGACACACTCAAGCGTTTCAGGTTCGGAGCTGCGGAGCGCCGATCAGTTCATCTCGAATCCAACCCATAAGGAGCGAAGTTGATGCCAGATCTCGCGTTTCTCGCCGTTGCAATCGGTTCGTTTCTCAGCTTCTTCCTGCTCATCGAGTTCCTGCGAAAGGTTTGACCATGGACACCGAAAGCCTTGTTGGACTCGTCCTCGCCATCCTCGGCGGGATCTATGTCCTCTACTGCCTGTTTCGCCCGGAGGATCTGTGATGACGACCGCGCACATGGTCCAACTCGCGCTCTACATCGGCATCCTGCTTGCGGCGGCCAAACCGCTTGGCTCCTACATGGCCGCGGTCTATGAAGGCCGCCGGACGTTTGCACACCCGGTCATCCGCCCAATCGAACGGCTCGTCTACACGGTTTCCGGAGTCGATGAGACGAAGGAACACGGGTGGAAGCAGTACCTCGTCGCGCTGTTGGCCTTCAACTTCATGGGATTCGTCATCCTCTATGCATTGCTTCGGGCGCAGGGGCACCTTCCGCTCAACCCGGAAGGCCTCCCGGGCCTGAAGCCAAGCCTCGCCTTCAACACCGCCGCCAGCTTCATGTCGAACACGAACTGGCAGTCATATGGCGGCGAGACAACCATGAGCTACCTCTCGCAGATGCTGGGGCTCACATTTCAGAACTTCGTATCCGCCGCAGTAGGCATGGCTGTGCTGGTCGCGCTCATCCGGGGGCTCGTCCGCCACTCCGCTTCGACGCTCGGAAACTTCTGGGTCGATCTCACCCGGTCGACGCTCTACATCCTGCTCCCCATGTCCATCATTCTGGCGATCTTCCTTGCCTCCCAGGGCGTGGTGCAGACCTTCGACTCATACAAGACCGTCACCGGGATCGACGGAATCGACCAGGTCATCGCGGTTGGTCCAGCGGCTTCCCAGGTCGCCATCAAGCAGCTCGGGACGAACGGCGGCGGGTTCTTCAACGTGAACTCCGCCCACCCTCTCGAGAACCCCACCGCGTGGTCCAACTGGGTGGAGATGCTCTCGATCCTGCTCATCCCGGCCGGCCTCGTATACATGTACGGGAAGATGGTCGGTAGCACCCGCCATGGGTGGGTCATTCTGGGCGTGATGTCCGTCTTGTTTCTCGCGGGCGCCATCACCGCCGGCATCGCCGAGCAGCACGGCACCGATGCGCTCGACGATCGTGGCGTCATGATCGATGCCGGCAACGGCCAGCCCGGCGGGAACATGGAGGGCAAGGAAACCCGTTTCGGCATCGGCACCTCCACCATCTGGGCCACGGCGACCAGTGGCGCCTCCAACGGCTCCGTCAACAGCATGCACGATAGCTACACGCCCGTCGGCGGGCTGGTGCCACTTATCAACATGCTCACCGGCGAAGTCATCTTCGGCGGCGTCGGCGCGGGCATGTACGGCATGTTCATCTTCATCATCCTCGCCGTGTTCATCGCCGGGCTTATGGTCGGGCGGACTCCGGAGTACCTCGGCAAAAAGATTGAAGCGCGCGAGATGAAGGCCGTGATGGCGGCGATCCTGATCTTCCCGTTGCTCATCCTGGTCTGGCTGGCCTTTGCATCCGTCAACGCCTATGGCACCGACAACGTGAATAACCTGGGAGCTCACGGCTTCTCGGAGATGCTCTACGCCTTCACCTCGGGCGCGGCGAACAACGGCTCGGCGTTCGCCGGCCTGAACGCGAACAGCACGTTCTACAACCTGGGAATCGGCGTGAACATGCTCTTCGGGCGGTTCGTCATCATCGTCGCCGTCTTGCTCATCGCCGGGACCATGGCCGCGAAGAAGCGCACCGAACCCGGTCCCGGCACATTCCCAACCGATGGCTTCACTTTCGGTGGCCTCCTCACCGGGACCATCGGCATCGTCGGGCTGCTCACCTTTTTCCCGGTGCTCGCCCTCGGCCCAATCGTCGAACAGCTCCTGCTGAACGACGGCCTGACTTTCTAGGAGTCATCTTCGATGGCTATCGCACCTGCGCCCGTACCAACGGCAAAGCTTCCAGTCGAAAAGCGGCCGAAGAAGGTCAACGTTTGGACGCCTGAAATCGTCCGCACGGCTCTGTCTGATTCGCTGAGGAAGCTGGACCCGCGCACCCTCTACAGGAATCCCGTCATCTTCATCGTAGAGGTCGGCGCGCTCCTTACCTCCATCCTCTACGTGCGCGATCTCGTCCAGGGCGATGCGTTCGATCTGCTCCGGTTCGAGTTGCAGATCTCGCTCTGGCTCTGGTTCACGGTCTTCTTCGCGAATTTCGCCGAGGCAATCGCCGAGGGACGCGGCAAGGCCCAGGCCGACACGCTCCGGCGTACCCGGGTTGAGAGCCGCGCGAACCGCGTGAAGCCCGATGGCTCGCTCGAGTCGGTCAGTGGCGGCGAACTGCGCCGGGGTGACGTCGTTTTTGTGAAGGCGGGCGAACTCATCCCTGGCGATGGTGACGTCATCGAGGGCGTGGCTTACGTGAACGAGGCTGCCATCACGGGCGAATCGGCCCCGGTCCTCAAGGAGCCCGGCACCGATATCCGGAGCTCGGTTACGGGCGGGACCACCGTCGTGAGCGATACGCTCCGCATCCGAATCACCGCAAACCCGGGCGAGACCTTCCTGGATCGCATGATCAAGCTCGTCGAAGGCGCCGAGCGGCAGAGGACGCCGAACGAAATCGCCCTGAACATCCTCCTCGCCGGGCTCACGTTCATCTTCCTCATGGTCACCGTGACTTTGCAGCCCTACGCGAAATACGCCGGGCAGGAGATCTCGGTAATCGTGCTGGTGGCGCTGCTGGTTACCCTTATCCCTACCACCATCGGCGGTTTGCTTTCAGCGATTGGCATCGCCGGGATGGACCGCCTGGTGCAGCGCAATGTGCTCGCCATGTCCGGGCGCGCCGTCGAGGCCGCGGGGGACGTCGATACGCTCCTGCTCGACAAGACCGGAACAATTACCTTCGGCAACCGCATGGCCGCCGAATTCATCCCCGTCGCCGGCGTCGAATTGGGGCGGCTGGTGGCCGCGGCCGTGACGAGCTCAATCCTCGACGAGACTCCGGAAGGTCGGTCCGTGCTGGATCTTGCCCGCTCGCAGGGGTTCGGAAGCCTCGTCGAGTCCACCGCGGTCGCTTCCGAGGGCGGTGAGTTTGTACCCTTCGCCGCCGATACACGGATGAGCGGCCTTCGGCTCAACGGTGCCGGCACTTTCAAAGGGGCGGTGGACTCGGTTCTTGCCGCCTCCGGCAAGCCGGCGCCAAACGACCTTGCCCCCCACGTCGAGCGAATCTCGGGCGAAGGCGGAACACCACTGGCAGTCCTCGAAAACGGTGAAATCCTTGGCCTGATCTATCTCAAGGACACGGTGAAACCGGGCATGCGGGCGCGCTTCGAAGAGCTCCGCAAGATGGGCATCAAGACCGTGATGGTGACCGGGGATAATCCGCTCACTGCGGCCACCATTGCCCGCGAGGCCGGCGTCGATGATTACATTGCCGAGGCGAAGCCGGAGGACAAGATTCGCCGCATCCGCGAGGAGCAGGCCGCTGGCCGGCTCGTCGCTATGACCGGTGACGGCACGAACGACGCTCCTGCCCTCGCCCAGGCCGATGTCGGCGTAGCCATGAACACCGGCACCCAGGCCGCCAAAGAGGCCGGCAACATGGTCGACCTCGACAGCGACCCCACGAAGCTGATCGAGATCGTGGGCATCGGCAAGCAGCTGCTGATGACACGCGGCGCGCTCACCACGTTCAGCATCGCGAACGACGTCGCCAAGTACTTTGCCATCCTGCCTGCGGCATTCGTGGTGGCCTACCCCCAGCTCGATTCACTCAACCTGATGAAGCTGGAGAGCCCGGAGAGCGCCATCCTCTCGGCGGTCATCTTCAATGCGATCGTCATCATGGCGCTCGTACCGCTCGCTCTCCGGGGCATCGCCTACCGTCCCATCGGGGCAGGGCCGCTGCTGGTCCGCAACGCGGCAATCTATGGCCTCGGGGGCATCGTCGCGCCGTTCATCGGCATCAAGCTCATCGATATCGTTGTGAACCTGCTGCGGCTCGCTTAGGGAGGTCCGCCGTGAATTCAATGCTCCGTTCCTGGGTCCCCGAACTCCGTCCTTTAGTTGTCGTGACATTCGCGCTCTTCGTCATCACGGCGGTGGTCTATCCGCTCGCGGTCACGGGGGTCGCGCAGGTGGTGTTCCCGCGACAGGCCAACGGCAGCCTCGTGAAGGTCGATGGCGAAACGGTCGGATCAAGCCTCGTGGGCCAGCAGTTCACGGAGGCCTACTACTTCCACGGCCGCCCATCCGCCGCCGGCGATGGCTACGATGCGGCCGCGTCGAGCGGGTCGAACCTCGGTCCGACGAGCGACAGGCTGCTGAATGGATCCGTCGGCGAGGACTCGTCCGACGGAGTAGCTCAGCGCGTGCAGGCCTTCCGCGAGGAGAACGGGCTCTCGAGCGATGTCGAAGTACCCGCAGATGCGGTCACGGCATCGGCCAGTGGCCTCGATCCGCACGTCAGCCCGGCAACCGCGCGTCTGCAGGTGGCTCGTGTTGCGTCCGCGAGGCACGTGGACGCCGAAGCCATCCGGAACCTGGTGGAGAGCCACATCGAAGATCCGTTCCTCGGAATCATCGGCGAGCCACGAGTCAACGTCCTCAAACTGAACATCGCCCTGGACAAAGAATTCCCTCTCGAGAAGTAACCATGCGCCCGACAGACGATCCCCGGCCAGATCCCGATACGTTGCTTCGCAAGTTGCAGTCAGCGGAGGAGCGGCGCGGGCGTTTGCGCATCTATCTCGGTGCCGCGCCGGGGGTGGGCAAAACGTACGCGATGCTTCAAGAGGGGAAGCGAAGAAAGGCGCGCGGGACCGACGTGGTCGTCGGCTTCGCGGAAACGTACAACAGGCCGCTGACCGTCGAGGCGCTCGAGGGCCTCGAGGTCGTCCCGCGTAAGCGCATCGAATACCAGGGTGTCGTGCTTGAAGAGATGGACACCGCGGCGCTCATCGAGCGCCGGCCACAGGTCGCCCTGGTCGACGAGATGGCGCACACCAACGCTCCCGGTTCGACCCACGAGAAGCGCTGGGAAGACGTGGAGGAGATCCGCGACGCCGGCATCACGGTGATCAGCACGCTCAACATCCAGCACCTGGAGAGTCTGAACGACGTTGTCGCAGGCATCACGGGGGTGCACGTCCGGGAAACGGTCCCCGACCGGGTCGTCGATTCGGCTGACGAGATCGAGGTCGTAGACATCTCTCCCGAAGCGCTCCAGTCTCGCATGCGCCACGGGAATATCTACCCGCCTGAACAGGCACAACAGGCACTCGAGGGATTCTTTCGCAAAGGCAACCTCGCCGCCCTCCGCGAACTGGTGCTGAAACGTGTGGCGCTCGAAGTCGAACAGCAGCTCCATGAGTACATGCACGAACATCGATTGGAAGGCTGGCAGGCCGCCGAACGGGTGCTGGTCCTTCTAGACAACACCCCTGCATCCGAGGTGGCGATTCGGCGCGCATGGCGCCTCGCCCACGCATTCAACGGCGAACTTTTCGCCGCTTATCCGGCACCACTCCTCAAAGAACAGGGCATGACCCACATCCTCACCGTCGCCCTCGACCTCAATGCGGTCACTCGCGAGATCCTCGGAGACGACGTGACGAATGAGCTCTCCCACCTCATCACAGCCGAAGGCATTACCCACGTCACCCTCAAGCATCATGCGCGGTCACGATTCGTCCCGTTCGCAGGGCCAAGCCTGGCGGAACGCCTGATCGCCATGCACCCGCACCTGGACCTCCACCTGGTCGCCATCCAGGGCTAGCTGACCTCTTGACGTCTTGATCGCTTTGGGACATAGTTACCTGTGTCCCATGGGACATGGAGAACAAGAATGCCAACGTCAGCCCCCAAACAGGAAGTCGAACGCGTCCAGCTGGGCGTGCGCATGGAAAAGCGCATGGTCCAGGTCCTCAAGGGCCTGGCCGAATTCAACGGCGTCACGCTCGGCCAACTGCTCGAAAACATCGTCATCCACTCATTCGAGCCCATCCCCGGCCAGGAGGGGGAAATGGCCGCGAGTCCGCACGGTAAGCGCGCGCTCGCCGCCATCGACGACCTCAAGCGCGTCTACGGCTTCACCTATGACACGCACGATGCGCGTTCGTTCCCGGCGGAATCCGAAAACTAGGTAAGCGCCGAACCACCGTCGACCGGCAGCGCCACGCCCGTGATGAACTTCGCTTCGTCGGAGTGAAGGAAGAGCGACGCGTAAGCGATGTCCCAGCCTGTTCCCATTCTCCCGCCCAGCGGCACCCTTCGGTCTCGGTCGGCGACGACCTGCTCCCGCGGGACGCCCTGGGCGACGCGGGGCTCGATGGCCATGGGCGTGTTCATCAATCCCGGGAGGATGGTGTTCGCGCGAATCCCGAACCGCGCGTTCGCTCCGGCGATGTTCTCCGTGAGTGCGATCACCGCCGCCTTCGTCGTCTTGTAACCGAGGTATGGGTACGCCGATCGCACCGCCATCGACGAGATGTTCACGATCGACCCGCTTCCCTGCTCCCGCATGATCGGAATGGCGTGCTTGCAGGCGAACCACATCCCGCGGAGGTTGACCGCCACAATGCGGTCGAACGCCGCTTCCTCGAGGTCGGTCGCGGTCGCATCTCCAAGCGCCAGGCTCGCCCCGACGTTGTTGTGTAACAGGTCCACGCGGCCGTAGCCACTCTTGCACGCTTGAATCGCCGCCGAGACCTGGTCTTCGTGCAGCACATCTGCCTGGAAAGCGCTCGCCTCGCCGCCTTTCTCCCTGATCATGCCGACCGTCTCGTCGGCGGAGGCCGTCTCGCGGTCGACCACGAAGACCTTCGCGCCCTCGGCTGCGAGTAACAACGCAGTCGCGCGCCCGTTGCCAATCGTCTCTCCCGGTGTCTGACCCGCGCCGAAAATCACCGCAACTTTGTCCCGAACCCGGTCTCCCATCGAATTCCTCCTGATCTGTAGCGCGCACTCTACGCGAGCGAACAGCCGGCGCTCCATCTAGAATCCGCGCCACGCAAGGAGGGGATCATGGGGCGACTGGATGGCAAGGTGGCCGTGGTAACCGGCGGCGCGAGCGGAATCGGCGCCGCAACAGTTCGCAAGTTCGTGGACGAAGGCGCTCGTGTTGTGATCGCCGACCTTCAGGCCGAGGTGGCGAACGACCTGGCATCGTCCCTTGGCGAAAACGCCACCGCCGTGGCTTGCAACGTCGTCAACGAGTCCGAGGTCGCGGCTGCCATCGCGGCTGCCGTCGAGCGCTGGGGACGCCTCGACATCCTGTTCAACAACGCGGGGTTCGGCGGCATATCCGGCCCGCTCGATGAGACCACCCTCGATGAGTACGAGATGACGATGAACGTGCTCCTCCGCAGTGTCTTCCTCGGGACCAAGCACGCCTCTCCACACATGAAAGCCCGTGGCGCCGGCAGCATCATCAACACCGCCAGCGTCTGCGCCTTCGAAGCGGGAATCGGCAACCAGCTCTACAGCGTCGCCAAGGCCGGCGTCGTCATGCTCACGAAGACTGCGGCCCTCGAGCTCGCCGAACATAACGTCAGAGTGAACGCGGTTTGCCCCGGTTACATCACCACCCCGCTCGCCGCCGGCCGGCCCATCGGCGACAACTCATCGGAACGGGTCGAGGTCGGTCTCGCCCGCCTGCGCGAGGCCAACCAGCAGCTCCAGCCCATCGCGCGCGCCGGAGAGCCCGAGGACATCGCCAACATGGTCACGTTCCTTGCCAGCGACGAATCACAGTGGGTCACGGGCCAGGCGATGGTCGTCGATGGCGGCCTGCTTGCCGGCCGCCCATGGCGAAAGCTCCAACCGTGGCTCACCGAACGCCGCGACATCCGCCTGTACCGCCCTCCCGAATAGCCGACAACGACGCTGGCGAACGAACGGCTACCCCAGCCGGTACGTCCGTGTCGCCGTCCGGTAGAACATCGCGTCCTTCTCGTCTTCCCTGAAACCCGCCGCCATCTTCTTGAACGCGTTCCAGAGCACCGCGTAGGAGCAACTCACTTTGTCCACCGGGAAGTTGCTCTCGAACATGCAGCGCTCCGGGCCGAACCGGTCGATTGCGTGTTCGTAGTACCGGCCCGTCACGTCGATCAGTTCTTGCGAGGTCGGCGGCTTCGGCCGTTTCTCGAACCCGAAACCGTTAATCGGCATGTTGATACCGCCGAGCTTCGCGACCACGTTCGGGCACTTCGCCAGCTCGTCGATGGATTTCTTCCACTCGGGGAAGACCTCGTCCTGCTTGCCCGCGAACGGACCGATCCCCAGCGGCCCGCCGAAGTGGTCGAGCACGATCGGCGTCTCCGGGAACGCCCGCGCGAGATCCGTCAGCTGGGGGATCTGGTGATGGTAGAGCCACGCCTCGTACGAAAGCCCGAGCCTGCCCAGGTGCGCGAAACCCTTGCGGAACGTTGCATTCATCAGGACGTCTTCCGGCGGATTCGTGTGCGAGTTCCGGATGTCCGGGCTGGGGTGCCATCCCGCGGCATAGCGGATGCCTCGGAACCGGTTCGGGCTTGCGGCGATGTGCGCTTCAAGTACGGGCGCCACCGCGTCTCCCAGGGCCAGGTCTGCATAGCTGATGATCCCCGCGCAAGCGCGCATCGGACCATATCCGCCGCTCGCGCTCATCGCCGCCACACCCTGCACGAATTCCGTCTCGCCGACAGGTTTCAGTTCGGTCGGCCCGTCTGCTCGATACATCGATAGGCATTCGATGAACACCGTGCTGACCACGTTGTGGCCGCTGCCCGTATCGGCCAGCAGTTCGTCGAGCAGATAGCGGCTGCCGCCGCGGTCCCACAGGTGGTGATGCGGATCGCAAATTCGGCGCTCTGGGTCGATGATCTCCTCGACGACCTGGTCGTGCCATTCCTTCGAATCGGGCATGTGTTTGTCTCCTGTTTTCGGCGGGAGGAGCGTACGCGTCTTGCCCGCCAATCCTCAACCGGCGTAGCCTCCTCCCTCGCCGGATTCGCCGGCAAAGGAGCACCCATGGCGGCACCGGGACTCGAATCCGAACTGGGACTGCGGGGCAAAGTCGCCATCGTGGCTGGCGGAGGTGCGGCTGGAGATGGCATCGGTAACGGCCGGGCTGCCGCTATCTTGCTCGCTCGCGCCGGCGCCAGCGTCTTCGTCGTCGACCGCAAACTCGAACTTGCCGAACGCACCGCCGAAATGATTGCCGAAGAAGGCGGCACGGCCGCCGCACACGCCGCCAACATCACCGAAGAAGCCGAGTGCCGGAGCCTCGTGGAAGCAGCAGTCGATCGGTTTGGCCGGCTCGATTTGCTCGACAACAACGTCGGCATCGGCAGTCGCGGCAGTGTCGTCGATGAACCTGCCGACGCCTGGCGCCGCGTCATGCAGGTCAACGTCGAGACAATGTTCCTGCTCTCGAAATACGCCATCCCCGCGATGCTTGATTCCGATGGCGGAGGTGCGATCGTGAACGTCGCCTCCATCTCCGCCCTTCGGCCTCGGGGACTCACCTCCTACTCGACCTCGAAAGGCGCGGTCATCGCCCTGACGAAAGCCATGGCGGTCGATCATGGGCCGCAGGGCATTCGGGTGAACTGCGTCGCCCCGGGACCGGTCTTCACCCCGATGGTCGGCGCCGCAACGATGGGCGAAGCAGCCCGCGAGAACCGGCGCAGCGCCTCCATCCTCGGCATCGAAGGCACTGGTTGGGACGTGGGCAACGCCGTCCGCTTCCTGCTCTCCGACCAGGCGCGCTACATCACCGGCCAGGTCCTGGTCGTCGATGGCGGCACCACGCTGCGCGGCCCCGAACGCTCGAACTGAGGCACCCATGGCTCGAATTCCGTATCTCTCCAAAGCCGACCTCAAGCCCGAAGACCAGGCGCTCCTCGCGCGCGAAATCAACCTCAACCGCGCGATGGTGAATAGCCCCGGAGCTTCCCGCGCTTTCGGGCGCCTCGGCGGCTTTATCCGCAACGAAAGCACCCTCGATTCGCGCCTCCGCGAAATGGCCATCCTCCAGGTCGGTTACCTGGCCCGCTCGCGCTACGAATATTCCCACCACATCAAGATCGGCCGTGACTTCGGCGTCAGCGACGACGACATCCGTGCCATCGCCATAGAGACGGCCGGGGGACAGTCCTCCCTCGACGCACTTTCTCGGGCGGTCCTCCGCGCCGCCCGCGAAATGGCCGAAGGTCCCGGAGCCTCGGCCGAAACGTTCGCCGTCCTCGAAGGCGCGCTCTCCACGGAACACGTGACCGACCTCTGTGTGACGATCGCCTTTTATTGCGGCGTCGTTCGTCTCCTCGCCACCCTCGAGATCGACGTGGAAGACGAATACCTTCACTACCTCGACGAATTCCCGCTACCGAGCTGAGGATCCGAAGCCACCACCGAACGAATCGCTCCTCTCTCCCGCGCAATCGGGAGAGGGAATGGGGAGAGGGCTTTCCTCCGGCCTAGCTCGCCTTCAACCGCGTGGACCGAAAATACTTGCTTAGCCCTGTTGGGGCGTCCGCTTCCGGCATCCCGGCCGCGCCCACGGGCATCCAGCATGTCCCCTCCGGCGCTACATGCCCGTGCTCGTCGAACACGCCGTGCAGCGCTTCCCGCGCGAGCCGAAGGTTTCGCGCGATCGAACCGGCGCTGTCATCAAGCCGCCATGGTGAGTTCTTTGAAAGGTCCGGGCGGATGACCCGCATCGGCAGCTGCTGCATCAAAACGGCCTCCACTTCACGCGTCGTCGCGGCGCTCATGATGCTGAACGACTGCTTGAGCACTCCCGCGGCCGTCTTCGGCCGAGCCTGCACCGGCGGCGGCGTCAGGTCGATAGCCAGGATCTCCGTCGCGCCCATCTCGATGGCCGTCGTCAGGTCCACCGATGCCGTCACGCAGCCATCGACATACTGGTTGCCGTCGATTTCTACCGGTTCGAACACGCCAGGGATCGCAGTGGAAGCCAGGATCGCCCTGCCGAGTGGGCCTGTTCGGAACACGTGTTTGTGCCCCCGCGTCAGGTTCGTCGAGACAATTGCCAGCTCCAGCTCGGCGTCTTCTACGTTCCCGCGCCCGAGAAACCGCTCCACTAACTGCGGCACGACATCGTTTGTTGTCACGCTCAGCGGATGGAGGATCCGCGACGCAATCTTCGCGGGCGCGAATTTCACGAGTGAAAGCTGGTCGAGGCCGAGCCAGATCTTCAGCAGTTCATCCGGGCGGTCCGGATGCAGCGCAATCCACGCTCCATTCATCGAGCCCACGCTTGTCCCAACGACCACTTTCGGGCGGAACCCCATCTCGAACGCCGCTTCGACATACGCCGCCTGCACCACGCCAAGCGCGCCACCGCCCCCGAGCACCAGCGCGGGCCTCGATGCGCTACCGGAAGGCACCGGTGTATCGGACATAACGGCCTCCGATAGAATCATCGGCCGGTTGCATCCGATGCGTAGCTTCAGCCTGTGAGGATTCGCGCGCGGCTGGAATGCGCGCGGTTGGCCGTTCTTCAAAAGATGCGTTTCGCCAACCAGTGCTCGAGCACCGCGAAGAATGCGGCGGGTTCGTCCACCCATGGAAAGTGTCCGCTCGCTTCGAATATGTGCAGCTCGGCACCCGGGATACGGCCGACGATTCGCTCCGCCTGCGCTGTCGAGCAGATGACGTCGTGCTGGCCCCAGAGCGCCAGCGTCGGCACCTCTATCGTCTTCAACCGGTCGATGGAACTCCAGCCAGCCAACACCTCGAATCCGGCAGCAATTGGAGCAGCTCTGCAGACCGTGCCTTCGAACAATCGAATCCCGTCCACCACCGGCGCCGATTGAATGTAAAAGGGCATCAATTCTGCGAGCAGGCCGGCAACCTCGTCGTCTGAGGTGGGTAGTTGGCTCAACAACTCAACCATCTCCGCAGGCATCGACGATCCCGCTTCGGCTTCGGTTTCGCCGGCGCCCAGGTTGCCCGGGCTGGTATCCACCAGCACGAGTCGTTCCATGCGATCTGGGTGTCGAAGTGCGAATTCCTGTGCAACGAATCCGCCATACGAATGCCCCAGAATCGTGGCTTTCTCGATCAGCAACGCAGCCATCAGCCCCGCGATGTCGTCAGCAAGCTGCTCCATGCTCAGGGTTTCGATCGGCGCGACCGACAGTCCGTTGCACCTCAGGTCCGGGCAAATCAGCGTGTTCCGTTCGCCGAGCCTGGCGAACGCCCGGCGCATGTACTTGTGATCGAAACCCAGTCCGCCATGCAAGGCGATGATTGGTGGACCAGCCCCAAGCGACTCGTGGTGCAAATCAATCCCGTTCACTGCAGCTGTCGGCATGGAGCGAACACCTCACGAAGATGTCGAATAGTAGCGACAGACGGTCGAACGTTTCAGCTTTTCGCACAGGATGGACCGCAACCTCAACGATCCCGCTTCAGCCCGCGAGGATTCGCGCGAGCACGTCCGCGTCCACGTTCCCGCCCGAGACAATCACGCCGATGCGCTTGCCGGTGATGCCCTCGATCGCGCCCGACATCAACGCAGCAGCTGGAATCGCTCCCGTGGGCTCCACCACCGTCTTCATCCGCAGCACCATGAATCGAGTCGCCTCTTCGATCGCGGTATCCGAAACGGTTACGACGCGATCGATCAGCCTGCTCACCACCGCGAACGTGTGCACCCCGGGCTGACGTGTCCGCACGCCGTCGGCGATGGTCGCCGGCGGATCGATCATGATTCGCTCGCCCGCGGCCAGGCTTTGCACCCAGTCGTCCGCGCCCACAGGCTCCACGCCAATCACTTTCGTTTTGGGCGACAGCCCGGCGACCGCCGTCAGCGTCCCGGAAAGCAACCCGCCGCCACCCAGTGGCGTCACGATGAGGTCCAGGTTGGGCACTTCCTCAAGTAATTCGAGCGCCGCCGTTCCCTGTCCCGCCATGATCTTCGGGTCATCAAACGAAGGCACCACGTACGCGTTCGTCGGCGCCGCGGCCTCTCGCACTACGACTTCGGGCAGGTCGTTCAACCGGTCGAAGAACTGCACCGTGGCGCCGTACCCCCGGGTCGCTTCAACCTTCGCAGCCGGCGCGTCGCTGGGCATCAGGATTGTGCACGGAATCCCCAGCAGCTTCGCCGAGAGAGCCACACCCTGCGCATGGTTCCCGGACGACGCGGCCACCACCCCCCGTTTCTCCGCATCCTTGGGCAGCGTCGAGAGGTGGTTGTACGCGCCACGGAACTTGAATGCGCCAACACGCTGGTAGTTTTCGCACTTGAAGAAGACGGTCGCGCCCGTCATCGCGTCAAACGTCCGCGAAGTCAGAACCGGTGTGCGGTTGGCGATGCCGCGAATGCGTTCCGCCGCCGCCAGCACGTCGTCGAACCCGATTGGAAGCGGTTCACTCATATCCTGATCGTATTGGCCCGGATCATTCAGGGAAAGAAATCGCGACTGCATGCCAATTCGGCGTTAGCATCACTTTCGGTGGGGCTGGAGGTCCGATGCGCGAAGCGGCGCGTCCGGCAGCGAGAAACGCAAGACGAAGCCGGTCGCTGAACTCGACATGGTTCGTCGTTGGGATCGTCGCCCTTGTCTCAGCGGCCTTTTATCTCGCCCTCAGCGTCCAGCAGGCGTTCCGCGGCGATGCCGATGGTCCAACTCCGATCCCGACGTCCATCGGCGATTCGGTTGCGGAAGCCATCCCCCAGCCCAACCCCACGGTCGTCCCCCAGCCCGACGACGTGGTGCAGTCCGCGCCGCCACCGAAACCCGGGCTCGCGCCCGCCGTGGGCGATCCTGGCCTGCTCTCGGCCATTGAAAAGGCGGCTGGCGACGACCGTGAACACATTGCCGTCTCGGTAAAGCGCATCTCCGACGGCCGTTCCGCCGCCCTCAACGGTGACTACCAGTTCTACGCGGCGAGCACCTTCAAGCTCGCCATCCTCTATGAGGCCGAAGTTCGCCATGCCCGCGGCGAACTCGAATATACCGACAAGCTCTTCATGTCCGATGAAGACGCCGCCGAAGACCTCGGCACCTCCGGGTACCTCACCTTCGAACCGGACGGGAGCATCACGATCGGCAACCTCCTCCATGCGATGATCACTGTCTCCGACAACTCGTCCGCGGTCACACTTCTCCACGAATTCGGTGGTGCAACCATCGATGAAACTCTGCGCTCCATCGGCGTGAAGACCATGACCGTGAACCAGGTCGAACTCTGGACCACCGCCGATGACCTCGCCCGGCTCATGGAAGCCATCTACGTCGGTGAAGGGGTTGGCCCGACCGAGCGCGCTCATATGCGAGACCTTTTGCTCGCCCAGACGATTCGCAACGGCATCCCCGGAGCCCTCGCCGACGAAGTGCATGAGGGCCTCCACATCGGCAACAAGACCGGCACCTGGCCGGGCGCACAGCACGATGTTGCCTTCGTCGAAGCGCAGTCCGGCGCCTTCGTCATTGCAATCCTCACGGATGGGTCCTACGAAGGTTGGCAGGCACTTCAGCGAGTTACGCAAGCAGTTTACGCTGCGCTTTCGCCCGATTAACGAGTGGTCGCGCGCCTTCCACTCGCGTAGGGTAGTGTGACTCCAGCGCCCGGGAGTTGATTCGTTGCCCGACTTTGAAGTGCACGAAAGCTCAGGCTTTCGTCGGCTCCTGCTCTCACTCGGCGCACTCTTGCTTTTCGGCCTCCTCATCGCCGTTGGCCTCTCCGCTTCCGGCACCGCCGACCTCTTTCCCATGCACGCGAAGGCGTCTGCCTGGCCACCGGGCACATGGGACTTCGCCCAGCCGGCTATCGACCAGATGAACGCCTCCGCCATCCAGATTTGCGGCGCCGAAACTGCGGCCAGGGCCGCTGAAGGCACGCCAAACCAGGACGTCCGCCAGGCACAGGTCGCCGTGCTAACGGGCGAATACCAGGAAGCCGAACAAAGCTACAACGCCCGCGTCCGGACCATTCTCGCTGCCGGTGGCCAGCGCCCCTGGGAGGTCCCGAGCAAAGCCCTTCCCGTCGACCTCGCGAAGAGCCGCAACTGCATCAAGGTCGAAGCCGCCCCGCCGCGCCAGTCCAAGCCGCTGGCCGCCTTGAGCCTCACCCTGAGCCCGGGCGACGACTCCGGCCCGGTCTGGCTGCCGGACCCCGACCATCGCTTTCTAACGCTCGAACAGCTCGATGCCGCGGCGGCCGCCGCCGGTTGGCCGAACGATCCCGGCTGGTGGCCCGACATGCGCAAGATCATCCTCTGTGAGACCCGCAGCCTGGACACCATGGCCCACAACACAAGCGACCCCAACGGCGGGAGCTACGGCCTCGCCCAGCTGAACGGTAGCTACCACTTCGCCAACGCCGGCGAAGATTTCTCCCGCCGCTACGATCCCATCGTTAATCTCCGCACCGCGCTCTGGTTACGCACCGTCCGTGGCCACTTCGGGGGCAGCGGAGGGTGGTACAACTGTGCAAAACTCTGGGGCATCGACTGACCACAAAAGGTCAGGCCCGGGAGTTACGCATGTTCATCGCCATGAACCAGTTCACCATCAACGAAGGCCGCGGCGCCGACTTCGAAGAGCAGTGGCGCACCCGTGAAAGCTACCTCGATGGCTTCGATGGGTTTGTCCACTTCGCCTTGCTGAAAGGCGATGAGCCTGGCGACTACGTTTCCCACACCATCTGGCGCTCTCGCGAAGACTTTCTCGCCTGGACCCAGTCCGAGGCCTTCCGCAAGGCGCATTCAGCCCGCAGCGCCGAAGGCGTCATCGCCGGTCATCCGCGCGCCCGCTTCTACGAGGCCGTCATCACCGAACCCGGCGCGCTCCCGGAGCTCAGGGCTTGAGCCAACCGGAGCCATCCCCGCTCCGGCCCGAGCACTTCCAGCGCCAGGACGAATCAGACGATTCGCTCTTTTACCGCGAACCGCGCCTCGTCACGCACATCGACGATGCCGCCATCGCCGCGGCAACCCGCTTCTACGGCGACCTCATTTCGCCCGGCGCAAAAGTCCTCGACTTGATGACGAGCTGGGTCTCGCACCTCCCCGCCGATCTCCCGCTTTCGGGAGTCGCCGGCCTCGGGATGAACAGGGTCGAACTCGGTCAGAACCCCGTTCTCACCGAGCGTGTCATCCAGGACCTCAACAAGGACCCGCTGCTGCCCTGGCCGGATGAGACCTTCGATGCCGCGATTGTCACCGTCTCTGTTCAGTACCTCACCAGCCCCGACCGCGTCTTCAGCGAAGTCGGCCGCGTACTCAAGCCCGGTGCGCCGTTCGCAGTGACCTACTCGAACCGCTGCTTCCCCACGAAGGCCGTCGCCGCCTGGCTCTCGCTCAACAGCCGCGACCACGCCGAGCTCATCGGTCTCTACTTCCGGCTTTCTGGGGCATTTGAACCCGCACAGGCCTACGACCTCTCGCCCGGCGAGGGATACGACCCGCTGTTCGCCGTGGTCGCGGCGCGGAAAGCCTTACTCCCGGCGCATGACCCACAGGTCTGACGGGGGCAGCTCCAGCAGCCACTCCTGCCCCATCTCCACCCCCAGCACCTCATACGGCCGTGAAGCGATTTCCACTTCCACCGGTGGCCCAGCCTCTAGGGGCTTGAAGTGAAGCGTATGACTCGACCCGAACGCAAATTCCTCCACCAGGACCGCCCTGAACGCGTTCGGCACTTCTCCCGGGCGACGCAGGTTCACACGCTCCGCTCGAATCGCCACATCGAATACTTCGCCCGCCTTCGCGGGCAGGTCTGAATTTGCCGCGAACCGTGCACCGCCGATTTCCAGCTGGAGCTCTCCGTCCTGCCCCAGTTCGCGCACGGTCGCCCGGAAGATGTTCGAGGTGCCGGTCAGTTCCGCCACGCGACGGCTTAGTGGCCGCCGGAAGACCTCCTCCCGCGGCCCAAACTGAAGCACCCGCCCCTCGTCGAACACCGCGAGGCGGTCCGCAAGCAGGTGGGCCTCTCGGAGGTCGTGCGTGACGAAGACGATCGTCAGGCCCAACTCGGCCCGCAGACGTAGCAGTTCCCGCCGCAACGTCACCCGCAGCGCGTCGTCGAGGGCGCTGAATGGCTCGTCGAGCAGCAATACGTTCGCGTCCCGCGCCAGTGCCCGGGCCAGCGCCACGCGCTGCCGTTGTCCGCCGCTCAGCGTCGAGGGCCTCCGCTCCGCCAGTTCAGCGATATGCAGCAATTCCAGCAGTTCCTGGCAGCGCCTCGCCTTGTCGGTCCCTTCGGGAATCCCGAACTCGACGTTTTTCGCCACGGTCATGTGCGGGAAGAGCGCCAGGTCCTGCACAACATAACCGACGTGGCGTTCCTGCGGCGCCAGGTTGATGTTCGCTTCCGAATCGAATACTGGCCTTCCGCTGATTTCGACTCGACCTTCTCGCGGTCGCATCAACCCGGCGATCACCTGCAGAGTGACGCTCTTTCCCGCACCTGAGTGCCCGAACAGCACGACGATTTCGTTCGCGGCGTCAAAGGCCGCCTCGTACTGGAACCCTCCGAGCTTCATCCTGGCGTCAAAGGCGATACTCACGCTCGCCACGGCTCCCGCGAACTTGCCAGCCGGAAGAGCACGAGCACGCCCAGCGCAACGACAAGCAACACCACCGAAAGCGCGATCGCGCCCGCCAGCCCCAGCGAACTGCCTTCGAACGCCTGGATGATCGCGAGCGGCATGGTCTGCGTCTTGCCTTCGAAGTTGCCGGCAAAGATAAGCGTCGCGCCCAGCTCGCCCATCGACCGCGCCCAGCACAGGACGATGCCGGCAAACAATGCCGGCTTCATCTGCGGCAGAACGATGCGGAAGAACGTGCGCGTCTTCGACGCCCCGAGCGTGTACGCCACCGCCTCGGACCGCCGGTCGACTGAATCGAAGCCGCTCCGTGCAGCTCTCACGTAGAACGGCGCCGCCACCAGCAATTGCGCCATGATCACTGCCGTCGTCGTAAATGCGAACGTCTCGCCCGTCCACGACTCAATCGGCTCGCCAATCAGCCCACGCCGCCCGAACGCCGTCAGCAACGCCACGCCCGCCACCGTGGGCGGCAACACGATCGGCAGGTCGATCGCGGCATCGACGATTGCCTTGCCCCGGAAGTTCGCCCTCGAAAGCACATACGCCACGGGCGTACCAAAGACGATCGCCAGCCCCAGCGACACCGTCGAGGTCCAGATCGAGAGCCACAGCGCTTTCCGCGCGGTCTCGGAGCGTGCGAGCTCCCACGTTTGGCCATCTTCCACCGCGCGCTGGATGAGTCCCGCGAACGGCAGTACGAAGAACAGCCCGAAAACGCTCGCCAGCACGGCGATGGTCAAAACGGCGGTCCGGTCGGTCCTCACGCTTGTGAAGTGTACGGCAACGCCCCTCGTCTCACGGCTTCACGAACCCGTACTTCGCAAGGATGGCCTGGCCCGCGTCGGACTTGATGAACGCGACGAACGTGGCCGCCGCATCGCGATTCTCTGTGGCTTTCACCACCGCGATGGGGTACGTCGCCACCACGTTGTACCGTTCCGGGATCGCCACGATCGTGACGTCATTCGCAGCCGCCCCGACATCCGTCTTGTAAACAATCCCCGCGTCAGCTTCGCCAAGCTGCACCTTTGTCAGCACCGCCCGGACGTTGGCCTCGTTGCTCTTGAGATTTGCGAGAACCTTGTCGCCGAAGTCGCTGGAGATGCCACCCGTTCCCGAAGCCTTCTGCAGGATCTCTCGCGCATAGTTCCCAACCGGGACTTCGGCAGCCGCGAGAACAAGCCGGACGCCGGGATTGGCCAGGTCGTCGAACTTCGCGACCGTCGAGTTGCCCTTCGGCACTACCACCACCGGAGTGTTCTTCACGAAAATGGCTGACTCTTCGACGTTGCCCTTGTCTGCCACGTTCTTCATCTGGTTCGTATCCGCCGAAGCGTAAACGTCCGCCGGCGCCCCTTCGTTGATCTGGACCGCCAACGCCGAAGACGCCGCGAAGCTGAAGGTCACCTTCATCCCCGGGTACTTCGCCTCGAATGCAGTCCCGGCGTCCTTGAACGCATCGGTCAGCGAAGATGCCGCGAAGACCGTGATGTCGCCGGTTGGCGTCCCCGTCGGTGCAGAGTCGCCCTCCTCGCCGCCACAGCCCGACGCGAGAAGCGCAACAAATGCGCCAAGGCAGGCCAGCAACGGTAGCCATCTCCATTGAGCGCTAGCTTCAAGCATCCCTTTCCTCCCCGTGTTCGAGCTGCCAGGCGTACTCCCGCAGCCAGTTGAGTGTTGATTCCGCCCCCGAACGCTTCGAGGCTGCCACCAGCCGCGCGAAGCCAGGGGAATCCGCCTCTCGCCGCACGAGGCGCGCGCGGTACTCCTCGCAGATTTCAATCTGCCGAGCCAGCAGCGCCTGCTCTCGTTCCCGCTCCAGCGCATGGAGGAAATAGAGCTTTAGGAGGAACTCAAGCCGGATCTCCCGGAGCCGTTGAACCGGCTCATCGAGCCACCCTTCCACCGTCGCCCGCCCGGCATCCGTCAGTTCGTAGAGCTTTCGCGGCGGTCGCAGCCCCACGCGCACCTCGGTCCACGAAACGAGTTCGCGTTCCTCAATGTTCCGGAGGTACGTGTACAGCAGACTCTGCTCTATCGGACAGACCTCGCTCAGGTCGTCCCGGTCGAAATACCGCGCCATCTCGTAACCATGCATCGGCTGCCGCCTCAGCAGGCCCAGGACCGCGTATTCGCCCGGCATCAATTCTCGGGTGCTCATTGCGCCGGATGCTACTTGGGGTCAGACTACTTGGCAATTAAGTAATCGGTGGGAGACCAATGGAAATTTCGGGCCGGAACCAACTCGAAGCCGAGATCGTTCGAGTCCGCCTCGGCGAAGTCATGGCCGAAGTCGTAATGCGGCTCGCTGGCGGTCAGGAACTTGTCGCCGCCATCACCCGCTCGAGCGCCGAACGCCTCTGGCTCGAGCCAGGCATGAAGGTCTTCGCCCTCGTCAAAGCGACGGAAGTGATGGTCGGGAAGCCCTAGAACGCCATCGGCTCGCGGCTGACGAACTCGAACAGCATCGCGGGCCGGTGCGCGCCCTGCTTTGCGGTCTGCCCGGTCTCCTTCACGATGCCCAGGCCCTCAACTCGCCTCCGGAAGTTCCGCTTGTCCAACGGCTCCCCGAGGATCGCCTCGTACACGTGTTGCATCTGCGTCAGCGTGAACCGCTTCGGCAGCAGGCTGTAGACCACATTCGTGTACTCGAGCTTGTTCCGCAGCCGCTCCTCCGCGTACGCAATCACGCGCTCGTTATCGAACGCCAGCCGCGGCGCCGGGTGCACCGGCTGCCATGCCGGCCGCCACTCCAGTTCGGAGCGCAGCCGCGTGAGCGCCAGGTCCACAAGCGCGAAGTAAGTCACCACGATGTCGGCGCGGCCTTCGCCCAGCCGGTCGAACGTGTACAGCTGCTCCAGGTACACATCGGAAACGCCGGTCTCGTCCGCAAGCTTTCGCTTGGCCGCCGCATCCAGCGACTCGCCCTCGTGCAGGAAACCGCCCGGCAGGGCCCATTCTCCACGCGAAGGCTCGGCCGCGCGTTCGATCATCAGCACCGAAAGGCTGCCTTGTTGCACCGTGAAAATCACCACAACTACCGCAGTCGCCACAACAGAGAGTGTAGGGCGTCAAACGCCAACGCTCAGACACCGGGTTCTCCCTCCGGCAATTGGCCCCGGCGACCTATCTTCCTATAATCGCCGTCATGAGACGAAAGCCGGGAACGCTCCTCCCCGTTGAAGTAGCCATCCTGGTCGCCGCTCTCGGAGAAGGCGGCGATTCCGAGTTCTACGGCTACGCCATCGCGCGCCAGGTCCAGGCCAACGCCTCCGCGAAGATGCTTACCTCCCACGGCACCCTGTACAAAGCACTCGACCGCATGGTGAAAGCAGGCCTCCTGAGTGCTCGTTGGGAGGACCCCGCGATTTCGGCCGCCGAAGAACGCCCCAGACGTCGCCTCTACCAGCTGACCGCTGCCGGAGAGCACGCCGCAAAAGAAGCGGAGCGATCGGCAATCTCGGGCAGCCCCAGCCTCAAAGAAGGGCTGCAACCCTCGTGAACGCTCTTACCCGCTCCGGTCCGGCCATTGCCCGGAGGTGGGTCAAGGCGTACACGCGCGGGCTCCCCGAAGGCGCCCGCGACTCGCGCCGCGCCGAAGTGGACTCCGACATCTGGGAACATCTCCATGACTCGTCACGCCGCGCACCGGGCCTCGAAATCTTCCTTCGCAGCATTCTCGGCATTCCGGCCGACCTCACATGGCGCCTCGAACAGGCCACCTTCGGCGAACGCCTTACAGGTATGTTTGCGGCGATTCTCGGTCGCCTCGAACGTCTCACCTCGTGGGTCGTGCAACGCGGCCTTCCCGGCCTGACGACGGCACTCGCGTGGCTGTTCGTCGCCGGTGGCGTGCTCCTCATTTTGCTGACACCGTTCCAGGCGCCCGATGGGCGAGGCATCGCGGTACTTGGCGCCTGGGGAATCCTTGCCGGCCTGGCCATCCGCTGGGGCCGACCTCGAATTCCTCAGCGTCCGATCGCGGGCTACGCGGCAGTCTTCGCCGGAGCCGCCCCGCTTGGGGCGATCCTCGTCGTGACCGTACTTGTGCCAATCATCGCGCTCGTCGTCGTCGTCAACGAGGGACGCCGGAGTTGGCGCGCATGGCGGACGAGCAGGCAGCAAATTCGCATCGCTTGACGAAATGGGAATATATCTTCCTATAATTCCCCACGCGGACGTTCCCGCCCGGAGTCCTACCCGTGCGTACTCGAATTCGCGGCCTTCTGAACTGGCTCTCCGTCCTCCCTACCCGTATCACGCCCGTCTCCACGCGCCGTCGAAAGGTGCTCGCGGTCGGTGCCGTCATTGGCTTCTGTCTCGCCGTCCCGGCGCGCATCTGGATGCGCACCATCTCGAAGGACCACGTCTTCACCGTTCCAGGCACTATGCTGATCCTCATCTTCTTCAGCGCGATGGGCGCTCTCGTCGGCCTCGTCTCGTGGTGGCGCCGCCGCCCAAACCAACGCCCACGTTCGTTCATCGTCC
Organism: Dehalococcoidia bacterium; assembly: GCA_050247055.1. GTDB lineage: Bacteria > Chloroflexota > Dehalococcoidia > Tepidiformales > Tepidiformaceae > Amarobacter. The sequence continues at coordinate 409,956 of JBFWUX010000005.1, read as the reverse complement.
GCGCAGCCGGACTCGCCCCGTTCGCCCTCCTCGGGCCGTTCATCCTGCTGTTTATCCCAAGCTTTTTCGCCGCACTCGTCTCTGGGCATCCGTCCTGGCGAAAGCGCTGGCGTCGCCTGACCTTCGGTATCGCCATCGCCTTCTTCGCGTTCACCGAGCTGATCCTCCTCACCATGGATGTCCCCGGCAGTGGAGGCGTGCGCCTCGCATCGGGCATCCTCTACCTGCCCCTCGCGTACGCCCTCTTCCTCAGCAACCGCGTCGCGCTCGATCCGCTCCCGCGCCCGCCAGCTGGCCAGCTCGCAGCGGGATGACCGTATTTACAGCCGACCGCTACAATGAACCTTCTCCTACGCGCGCGGAGGGGTCGCATAGTGGTCTAGTGCGCCCGCCTGCTAAGCGGGTTCCGGGGTAACTCGGTCGAGGGTTCAAATCCCTCCCCCTCCGCCATTCTTCGCTCCAGGTCGTTTCTCCCATGCCAGCCCGCTACTACCTTTGGACCGTCGGCTGCCAGATGAACAAGGCGGATAGCGACAAGCTTGCCGCCGGCTTCGATCGCATGGGCCTCAAGACCACCGACCGCATGGAGCGCGCCGACATCGTCGTCATCAACACCTGCAGCGTGCGCCAGCACGCCGAAGACCGCGCCTACTCAAAGCTCGGCCGCGTCGCCGACCTTAAGCGCACGAACCCGGACCTCAAGGTCGCGGTCATGGGCTGCATGGTCGGCCTCAAGACGGACGACCTCGAGAAACGCTTCCCACAGGTCGATGTCTTTGCTCGCCCCCAGCAGTTCGAACCCATCGTCGAACTGGTCGAAGGGCCCGCGGAAGACCTCGGTGGCGAATTCTGGCCCTCCACCTACGCGATCCCCGAAGGACCGACCGCATACGTGCCGATCGTCCACGGCTGCAACAAGTTCTGCACCTACTGCATCGTCCCCTATCGCCGCGGCCGCGAAAAAAGCCGCCCGATGGACGAAATCGTCCGCGAGACTGCCTACCTCGCCCTCCACGGCGTCCGCGAAGTGACGCTGCTCGGTCAGACGGTCGAAGCCTACGGCCACGACCTCGCCGATCAGCCCGACCTCGGCGACCTCATGCGCGAGCTCTCAGCGATCGAACGCCTCGAACGCATTCGCTTCCTCACCTCCTATCCGAAGGACATGACGCACCGCATCCTCCAGGCCGTCGCGGACCTCCCAAAGGTGATGGAGTGCTTCTCACTCCCGGTCCAGGCCGGGAGCAACGCCGTTCTCGAATCGATGCGCCGCGGCTATACCCGCGAGGAGTACGTCGAGAAAATCGCCGAAGTCCGCGAGCTCATGCCGAACGCCGGCATCACCACAGACATCATCGTTGGCTATCCCGGCGAAACCGATGCCGACTTCGAGGAAACCTGCTCGATCCTCGAAGAGATGCGGTTCGACAAGGTCCACGTCGCCGCCTACTCGCCCCGCCCCGGCACCATCGCCTTCCGCAAGATGGAAGACGACGTCCCCGCCGACGTGAAGGCGGCCCGCCTCCACCGCGTCGAGGAAATCGAAGCGCGCATCTCCCAGGAAATCAACGACACCTACCTCGGGACGGTCCAGCCGGTACTGATCGAAGGCGTGCGCAAGGAGCAGCCCTTCGGGCGAACCCGCACCGGCAAGCTTGTCCACCTCGATGTCCCGGCGCGCGTCGGCAGCATGGTCGATGTGACCATTGAGCACGCCGGGCCGTTCTCGCTACGCGGCACCCCGGTCGACTCGCTCGTCCTCGCCTAGAACCCCTCACGGCGGCCTACAATCGCTCCGTGACTGACCCGCAACCCTTGCGCCTCGACTATGACGACCCCGTCTTCCGCCACGGGACCGAAGCGCACGCGCTCGATCACTCGATCCTCCGCCCCGAGTTCTCCGACGTTCACCCGTATGTCGCAGATCGACTGGCCCAGGAGGCAAACGGCCCCGTTCTCGATCTTGGTTGTGGACCCGCGAAGCTCGGCAAGCTCCTCACCGCACGTTCTGTCCCCTGGACGGGCCTCGACCAGTCCCCGACGCGCCTCCGCCTCGGCGAAGGGCCGCGAGTCCTCGGCGATGCATGCCACCTGCCCTTCGCCGACGCCACGTTTGGCGCCGTTGCAACCCTTTACACGCTCTACCACTTCGCCGACCCGATCGTCCCCATGCGCGAAGCCCACCGCACGATGAGGCCAGGCGCCGTCTTCGTCACTTGCGCGCCATCCGCCTTCGATGACCCCGAACTGGCCAAGTTCCTCCCGCCGCGCGTCCCCGAAACGTTCGACTCCGACTCCGGCCCTGCGATGGTTGCCCGGGTCTTTCGCGATGTCGAAGTCAAACGCTGGGAGATGCCCCTGATGCGCTTCCCCAACGCCGAAGGCGTCTGGAACTACCTCGTCGCCCACATGCTCGAACCCGATGCCGCCTCCGAAGCCGCGGCGAAGCTGAGCTACCCGTTCTGGCTCACAAAGCGCGGCGCAACCATCTGGGCCCGCAAGTAGAAGTCGACACCCCCGGCCTCCCCACCGAAAATTCGCCCATGCCCGACCCTCGCCTCGTCTCCACATCAACCGCCTACGCAGGCCGCCTCTTCAACGTCACCCTCGATACGCTCGAGATGGATGGTGGCGTCATCGCCCACCGCGAGATCATCAAGCACCCCGGCGCCGTGTGCATGGTGCCAGTGACACCGGAAGGCAAGCTGCTGCTGGTCACCCAGTACCGTCACGCCGCCGGGCGCCGTCTGCTCGAACTGCCCGCCGGCACGCTCGAACCCGGTGAAGACCCGCTCGCGGCCGCCTCCCGCGAGCTGCAGGAAGAGGTCGGCCGCCTCCCCGGCCGCGTCGAAGCCCTCGGCGGCTTCTACGTCGCGCCCGGTTACACCACCGAATACATCCACCTCTTCATCTGTTCCGAACTCGTGGAGTCATCGCTCGATGCGGATGACGACGAAGACATCGAAGTCGAGTCTCTGAGCCCGTCCCAGGCCCTCGCGGCAATCGATTCGGGTGAGATAAACGACGCCAAATCCGTCATCGGTGTCCTTCGCTGGCGGCGCTCGCTCGAATCAGGAAATCAATAACGTAATTCAACGTTCTATAGCTCTAATGAATGACACTGCATTGCTGGCCCCATAACGCAGGTCTAGGATTCTTTTCGGGACAGCGGAAAAGCCGATCTGGCAGATTTTCCGGTTTGCCTGGCGAGCGGAGGCCGGGCCGCCCCTAACCGTCTGTTTTGGGACACCTTACGGGAGGGTGGGCATGCTCACAGGTACTCGCGGCGCAAGGCCGTTGCGCCAGCGCAGGGTCCGTCCGCGTTTCTGGCTGCTGGACTTCTACGGGTCCGCTATCGGCAAAAAAGCCGTCATGGCCGTCACCGGCATCATGCTTCTCGGCTTCGTTCTCGCGCACATGCTTGGAAACCTCCACATGTACCAGTCCGCCGACAAGATGAACCACTACGGCGAATACCTGCGGACCATCGGCGAGCCCATCCTGCCGCGCTCCGGCTTCCTCTGGATAATGCGCTCCGGTCTCATCCTCGCCTTCATTTTCCACATTCACTCCGCCGCGACCCTCACCCTCCAGAATCGCGAATCCCGCAAGACGGGTTACAAGGGTGGACGAAGCTACGTCGCTGCCGATTACGCCGCCCGCACCATGCGCTGGAGCGGCGTCATCGTCGGCGCCTACCTCATCTTCCACCTCATGGACCTCACCTGGGGCGTCGGCGGTGCCGATTACACCCGCGGCGAGCCCTACCAGAACCTGGTCGCGAGCTTCCAGCGAGAGCCCGTCGCCATTGTCTACATAATCGCGAACCTGCTCCTCGGCATTCACATCTATCACGGCGCGTGGAGCCTCTTCCAGTCGCTTGGCTGGGCGAACCCGCGCTTCAACCTCTGGCGCCGCTACTTCGCCATCGCCTTCGCCGCAGTCATCGTCATCGGCAACGTCTCGTTCCCGATCGCCGTCATGACTGGCTTTGTGGATTAGGGGGCCGCAATGACTCTGAACTCGAACATTCCCGAAGGTCCCCTCGAAGACAAGTGGACGAACCACAAGTTCGATACCAAGCTCGTCGCGCCCCAGAACCGGCGCAAGTTCGAAATCATCATCGTCGGCACGGGTCTCGCCGGCGGAGCGGCGGCCGCGACGCTTGGCGAAATGGGCTACAACGTCAAGGTCTTCTGCTTCCAGGACAGCCCGCGCCGCGCCCACTCCATCGCCGCCCAGGGCGGCATCAACGCCGCCAAGAACTACAAGAACGACGGCGACAGCGTCCACCGCCTCTTCTACGACACCATCAAAGGCGGCGACTATCGCTCTCGCGAAGCCAACGTCCACCGCCTCGCCGAAATTAGCGTCCAGATCATCGACCAGTGCGTCTCGCAGGGCGTCCCCTTCGCCCGCGAATACGGCGGCCTCCTCGATAACCGCTCATTCGGCGGCGCCCAGGTCTCCCGCACCTTTTACGCCCGCGGACAGACCGGCCAGCAACTCCTGCTCGGGGCCTACCAGGCCCTCGAACGCCAGGTCGATGCCGGCACGGTGAAGATGTACGCCCGCCACGAAATGCTCGAACTCGTCACCGAGAACGGCCGCGCGGTTGGCATCATCACGCGTGACCTCGTCGATGGCACGATTGAGCGCCACTCGGCGCACGCCGTCGTCCTTGCGACCGGCGGCTACGGCAACGTCTTCTACCTGTCTACGAACGCGAAGGGCTCGAACGTCACCGCCGCCTGGCGAGCGCACAAGAAGGGCGCCTACTTCGCGAACCCCTGCTATACGCAGATTCACCCCACTTGCATTCCTGTCAGCGGCGAGTACCAGTCCAAGCTGACCCTCATGAGCGAATCGCTCCGCAACGACGGCCGCATCTGGGTGCCGAAAGACAAGAACGACAAGCGCTCGCCGAACCAGATCCCGGAAGAGGATCGCGACTACTACCTCGAGCGCATCTATCCGTCGTTCGCGAACCTCGTGCCGCGCGACGTCGCGTCCCGCGCCGCCAAGCGCATGGTCGATGACGGTTACGGCGTCGGTCCGCTGAAGAACGGCGTCTACCTCGACTTCAAGACCGCCATCGAACGCCTCGGCCGCAACGTCATCGAACAGCGCTACGGCAACCTCTTCGATATGTACGACAACATCTCCGGCGAAGACCCGTACACCCAGCCGATGCGCATTTACCCGGCCGTGCACTACACCATGGGCGGCCTCTGGGTGGACTACAACCTGATGTCCAACATCCCGGGACTGTTCGTTCTCGGCGAGGCGAACTTCAGCGACCATGGCGCGAACCGGCTCGGCGCGAGCGCCCTCATGCAGGGCCTCGCCGACGGCTACTTCGTCATCCCGACTACGCTCGCCGGCGAACTCGCGAACCACCTGAATGAACCGGTCCCATCGACCGATTCTCCCGCGTTCGTCGAAGCCGAGGCCGCCGTCCGTGAGCAGATCAACAAGCTCCTCACGATCAACGGCAAGCGCTCCGTGGATTCATTCCACCGCGAACTCGGCCACCTCGTCTGGGACTACTGCGGTATGGCCCGCAACAAGGCCGGCCTCGAAACCGCAATCAAAGACATCGGCGCCCTCCGCGATGAGTTCTGGTCCGACGTTCGTGTCCTCGGCGAAGGCGAAACCTTCAACCAGTCGCTCGAAAAAGCCGGCCGCGTCGCCGACTTCATCGAACTCGGCCAGCTCATGTGCCAGGACGCCCTCCACCGTGAGGAATCCTGCGGCGGCCACTTCCGTGAAGAGCACCAGACGCCCGATGGCGAAGCAAAACGCAACGACGACGATTTCGCCTACGTCGCCGCGTGGGAGTTCAAGGGCGGCGGAAAGCCCGCAACTCTCCACAAGGAAGACCTTGTCTTCGAAAACGTCCACCTTGCCCAGCGGAGCTACAAATGAGCCTCAATCTCCTCCTCAAGGTCTGGCGCCAGTCTGGGCCGAACGACGAAGGTCGCTTCGAGACCTACACCCCGAACGACATCAACGAGGACATGTCGTTCCTCGAGATGCTCGACGTCGTCAATGAAGACCTCATCTCCCAGGGCAAGGAGCCCATCGCCTTCGACCACGACTGCCGGGAAGGCATTTGTGGTTCCTGCGGCGTGGTCATCAACGGCATTCCGCACGGGCCGAAGAGCATGACCACCACCTGCCAGCTTCACATGCGCAACTTCAAGACCGGCGACACTATCACCGTCGAACCCTGGCGTTCGACTTCGTTCCCGGTGATTAAGGACCTCGTGGTCGACCGCACCGCTTTCGATGCCATCATCCAGGCGGGCGGCTACATTGCTGCCCCCACCGGCGCCGCCCGCGACGGCAACGAAATCCTCATCGATAAGCCAACGGCGGACCTCGCCTTCGAAGCGGCCGCGTGCATCGGCTGCGGCGCCTGCGTCGCTGCCTGCCCGAACGGCGCCGGCCAGCTCTTCACCGCCGCGAAGCTCGCCCATCTCAACCTGCTCCCCCAGGGCCAGCCCGAACGCTGGAGTCGCACCGTCGCCATGGTCGACACGATGGAGGAGTACTTCGGCAGTTGCACCAACTACGCCGAGTGCGAGGCCGCCTGCCCTAAGGGCATCAGCATCGACTTCATCGCCAAAATGAATCGGGACTACCTCAAGGCCAAGTTCCGCGACCGCCGCAAGACCCACAAGGTCGATACCAGCGAAGCTGGCGGTTAACGCCGCCTCCAGGGCTTCGGAACCGCGCACGCAGTAAGCGGATCGCGCCTCAACTCCGCCCGCTAAACTAACACACGAGCGTCCGGCTTGGGCTCCCCTCTCCCAGACTTGGGATGGTCCGGCGCCGGCCTAGTGATTGGTCTTGTAGTACACGTTCGCGACCTCAACGGACGACGTCATAGCTAACGGTAATTCGTGCGTGTGCAGGGCTAGCGCTATCGAGCGTTTGGCGCATTGAAGTGCGGCGCTCTGCCGTCCTTGATTCTTGTAGGTCCTTCCATCGGCGAGGCGCTTGCCCGGATACGCGAGCAGTGTCGAGACCGCGCGCACCGATCGCCACGATAGGACTGTTTGTTATGTCCCGCTTTCCACCGACGCGTTCGCCTGAGCAACCGCGGAGAGCGACAGATGTTGAAATTTTCTTAAACACGACTAATCTACTATGTGTCGCTTCGCCCACGAGCTGGACAATTCGGGTGGGACACGGATGGAAGCACCAGACTCGTTCGCGTTGGAAACTCACCTCCTCCTCACTGAGGCCGAGAGGTCCGTGTTGGAATTGCTCGCGGCCGGGGAGCCGGATACGCGGATCGTGGAGATCCTCGACCTGTCAGTGAGCAGTCTGCGGTCGCGGATGGATAGGCTGTCCGCGCGAACCGGACTTTCTGGGCGGCGGAGAGTCGCGTGGTCCGTCACTCACGTCGACTGCTGCGTCCGGAAGCACCTGCCTTGCGAAGGGGCGCCCGGATTCTGAAGGAAAACTCCTCTATCTACGAACTCAGGTACGGACGCAGGATTGGGTTAAAGACAACGGGACGGTAACGGTGGGTCGAACCACTGATACGAGGTTCCGCAAGTCTAGGAGGAGAGGAATGCGAGGACGCCTAGTCTCGATTCTATTGATAATTGGCGCCGTCACCTTTTCATCCGCGCTTATCGCGGCGGCTGCGAGTGGACCGACGGCAAATTCGAAAGTCATCGCCAATCCGCCCTCGCGTGGGCCATCTGGTCAAGACAGTCCGGCCACCTGGCTGGCGAACCCCGCCACAGCTTACTCCGGGGGCGCCGAAGACTTCGGCCCGTACCGGCTTCTTCCACCGGGCACCGAATACATTCGGCGTGAGTACACCGACCAAAACCCGGCAACGTCCATCACCGAAGCAACCGACGTCGCGGTGCTTCGCGACTCTGAACTCTACATTCCACCCTTACAGGGCTTCGACGAAGTCCAAATCCGAGGCCTGATGCGAGACAGCGAAGTGTTAGCCGTCGATCAGGTGTGGAAATCCCACGACGGAGCGTTGATCTACCTCTCGGTCGGACGAATTCCGTCTTGGATGCTGCCGTTGGACGTCTATCTGTACCCGGATGACAGTATCCTTCAAGTATTCACTACCACCATTGACGGCAGACCGACCGTGATTGAACAGCCGCGAAACGGACCTTCCGCCAACGTGGGTTATGTGCGAGTTTGGCTGAATGGGCAAGAACTCGCCCTTCGCTCGCCCTCAATTGATCAGGTGCAGCTATCCGAGATTGCCTACAACGCATCCAAGCGCAAACGAGAGGAGTCCTAACTCAAGTGCTACGGACCACATTGAACATCGGCTCCTTCATTTCCGTCATCTTTCTCGCCACAGCCATCGGGCTCTCTTCGCCCGGAGCGGCGAGCGCCTCCGGCGGCAGCATAGTCGTTATCACCGGAATGACCACTTCCGAAGTTACGTTGACTTATCATCCCGACTCCTGCGGGACTAGTTACTGGCATTGCGATGAAGGAAATCATCCTAGCAATACTGGACTGGATATGACGAATGCGTTGGGCTCCACTGGCAACGCTGCTGTCTGGTTTCAGTCATACACTTATTCCGGATACGCGTTTGCGGTGATCACGCCGCACCAATATGGCTCAAGCTATTGCCCAGGTGCCGACGTTGCAATATGGATTCCGTACCCGAATGACGAATCGGGAACCTGGGTAGGTTACGTTGATTTCGTTCAGGTCAATGTTTCTCAGACTTTCGGGACCGGATTTTATGTTGGAAGCGGCTGGACGTTTCATACGATAGGCACCGTGGTCAATGGTGTTGGGTCTGGGAATTGTTCGTCTACCGGCTCGCACCTACATCAAAGTGGCACTCAATCCGGTACCAACATGTGGACAAACTGGCCTGTGGATTCGGACGACGACTCTGGAAAGCCAGGCATTCAGATACAGTCTACCGGTTCCTACGGGGATAACTGGCTGCACTGGATAACGTACTAGTGGCATCACTCTCGGAGTCGCCTCGGTTATTACGCGATTGGCATATTCACATCTTGGTATTGGGATGTGCCTTGTTCGTGCTCAGTTGCCGAAGCAGTGAGATTGAAGGAAACCGCCCAACGCCAGCCACCGCCGTAGACACTGTTACACCGCCGGCAGACGCACCCCTCCCGGCGGCCATCGCCGGTGCAATTGGTGAGTACCTGCTGGACGTTCACCAAGGCAACTACGTCGGGAGCTGCACCAGCTGGCAAGGTCGGACACCCACAGTTTCGCGACCCTTCTGCGATTTGAAGTGGGAATGGATCGGAACCACGGTTTCCGTCGAAGTGGGTGTCCTGGGAAGCGACTTCGTACTGCGGCTGGCACTCGAATCCACGGCGGCCGACCAATGGAGGGTTGTTTCAGCAATTCGGCTGGGCGGAACGTAGGCGTGGCTTCCAACGATGGATGGTCCAAACACCCACGCGGGGTACGACCCGAACGACCAGTGGTGGAAACAATCGGCAACGCGTACTGAACGACAGTCACAAAGTGATGGATCTGATAGGAGGGGCCGACGGGCCAGCATCAATAGCCACTACTACCGAAGACGGATCCCCGGGCCAACCAAGTCGCGGCCGTTCGATTGCGACCGCCATCTGCTCAATTCACCGCAGGTCTAAGAGGGGACTGAGCTACCAGGACTGTCGCCCGGTCGCAGCCTGCACTCGCCGTCGCCACAACTCTCGCCCGAGAGCCCAAAGCGTCTCCCGCGTCAGGCGCCCGGAGGACCACCACGAGCATATCCAGTCTGCGTTGCTCTTCAATTCGAAGGCGGACCGGCAACTTGAAATGGCCCCCAAGTTGGGGCTCAACCGCGCCTTCTGGACATTCTGGACATCAAACCACACTCCGGCTCGTGCGCTGCGGCCTTTAGGCATGAAGGTGATCGCCGAACTGGCTGCGTCGGGCCTTTCAGCAGCGGAAGACATTGCTATTGTGGCCGGCCGAACGCACGAATCCATGCTGGCATTTTTCTGGGCCGAGTAGGGGGCGAACTACTGCGCGTTGCACCTGTCGATTCAGATAGCCTGCTCAAGACTCAATGGAACAACTAGTACTGCGACCACTCTTCGAGGGTGATAATCGAGCGCGCCAACCCTCAACGCCTTTGGAGCCGTTTTGACCGTCATCACCGGACCTTACCGGGGGGGGGCACGGGCAATTTCAAGGCGCGTTCCGACGTGCGGGCTGTGGTTAATTGAAGGTTGGGAATCGGTCGCAAGGTTGGTGTTAGGCTATGCTTGTCTAACGGACCCTCCATCTGACGAGGGGCTGGGGATGAGGGTTGCCAGCGAAGCCGGCGGTTAACGCCCCCTCACGCAGTAAGCGGATCGCACCCCTCTCTCCGCATGCCGAATTATCGCGTTACGGTTCGACTCCCCCCTTCCAGCCTTCGGAGAGGGGCCGGGAGTGAGGGCCTACCGCGCCCCCACCGGCGCCGCCACCTTCGCCAGGAACGCATCCACTATCGCGTTGTACGGCCCTGATGCCTCGTAGTAGACGTTGTGCGGCGCCCCGGCAATTGCGTGGTACTCCGAACCCTCCACGGCTTCATGCAGCGCTTCGCAGCGCGGCACGGCCGGGTCCAGCGCCCCCACAATCACGCACATCGGCGAGGTGATGCGCTTCACCGCTTCAGCCAGCCCCTCCCGTTCTGAGAGCGTCTTCGGCGAGGGTTTGCGCGGATACCTCATCGCCTCCAGTCGCGTCGCCGTCGAACGAATCCGCAGGTAGCGCTCGTGCATGCGCGGATTCGCCTGCTTAAACCCGTCAGTCAGCGAATCGCCGATCGGCAGGAACAGCACATCCGGGCTCAGCGGCTGCTGCGCCGGTGGCAGCGCTCCAGGCGTTCCCGGCTTCGCTACGCCCGCCCCCGAAGGAATGAGCGCCAGCGCATCGCCCGGATGGCGCGCCGCCCACCGCGTCAGCGTGTTCCCGCCCATCGAGTTTCCGGCCAGGATCGGCCGCGTGATGTGCATCGCGGCGAGGAACCCCTCGAGCTCGTCCGCCCGGTCAGGTTCATCCGCGTCGCGCGGCGAATTCGATGAATGTCCATGGTTCACGCTGTCGTACGCGATGCAGCGAAACCGGTCCCGGAAGTGCGCGAACTGCTGCCACCAGGCCTCTCCGCATGAGGTATTCCCATGCAAGAACACCAGCGGCTGTCCGCTCCCTTCCTCCTGGTAGTAAATGTCCGTGTCGCCGACTTCGATCCAGGGCATCCTGCGCCTCCTTGAATGTGCGGCCCATCCTACTCCCGTCGCGCCCACAACGAAGAAGGAGGCGCCGCAATGGCGCCTCCTTCTCCGGGGGTGGGACCGCTGAGTGGGATGGCCTCAGCGTCTGCGAATGACGGTCGTGCCACTAATCAAGCTGAGCACGAGCGCCACGAGAAGGGCGATGAAGAAGACCTTCGCCACGAAGATGCCGAGTCCGCCGAACAACAGAACGGCGAGGATGAGGAGTAGCAGTAGCCACATGGTTCCGCTACCTCTTAAATCCGGGGACGGTCGACAGGACGTTCGACGATTTCGGTCCGCGTCGTTTCACCGCGGCTAAATGGGGCGAAGCTCGCCAGGAACATCAGGTACAGCAAGATTCCCACAAACCCTACCGCCATCAGGATCCAGCCGACTGCCGCGATATCGACGCCGCTCGCTGTGTAATTGACAGCGAACGCGAGCACCGCGCCCACCGCCAACAAGAACAGGCTAATTCCAAGAGACATTCGTAATCTCCTCCTTTGCCGGAAGGTTCCGGTCGGTGAGGAAAGCATCCAATTTGCTCAGTTTCGAACGCGACATTGTGTCGCTTCGTTAGCTTGCGAACGCATATCAAACGGGGAACAGCTGGTCACAAATTGCCCGGAAAACTCACTGCAAAAACGGCCGGCGCACAAAGCGTGACCGGCCGTTTGTAAGTGGGTCCAAAAGGGACTTTAAGGGGTGGCGGTCGTTGTCTCCGCGCCTGCCGCGGGCGCGGCTGCGGCGCCGGGAACCGGTGCCCCGTCCTGGATGACCAGCGTGCCGCGCATCTGATCAGGGTGCACGACACAGTTGAATGCGTACTCACCGACTGCAGGAGTGGTGAACGTGAAGGTCTCAACGTACGGCCCGGCTTTCACCGGCGTGTGTACCTGGTTGTCGTCACATCCGGCGGTACACCCCGTAAGCAATGGGCCGTTGTAGGAAGAACCGGCAAAGATCTCGACGTTGTGCGGCGGCGAAGCGTCCTTGTTGTCGAACTTCAGCGTGATTTCCGTACCTGGCGGCGCTGTAATGGTGGTGCCCGAAACGAACTTCGTATTCCGCGCCACGATGGTGTCTCCTGCGGGCGCGGCTGTTGGCTCGCCGCCACCACCTCCGCCCGCGTTGTCCTCGCCAAACAGGTTCAGGCCCGCGCCAACCATGAAGCCGCCAACAATCAGCGCCCCGAACGTGCCGACAAGCGCGCCCGTCCCGAAGTTGAACGAGGTGTCCTTCGTGTCGCGAACCACTTCCATGTCGAAGACCTGCACCGAACCCGGTACCACCTCTTCCGGGTGCTGGGCCAGCAGGTCGATCATCGTCGTGCGCGTCTCTTCGTAGCTGGCCAGGCCCTCGCGGTCGGACCACGTGGTTTCCACCAGCACCTGGGAAGGGCCCGTTTCGGCAGGAGAAACAATCACGCGCATGTCCTGGAAGCCATCGAGGTCGCGCAGGTTGTTGTCGGTGCCCTCAAGCAGGCTGATGATGCCGCTCTCGCCGCGTGAGGCCACATACTGGCCCTCGGCAATCGCGAAGGTCACCACCTGCGTGAACCGCGCGTCACGGCCTTTCGAATGGTCGCCCTCTTCGGCCTTTCGCTTCATCCGGCCGTCTTCGTAGGCCCATCCGCACCCGGCGATGAGCGCGATCAGTGCTGCCGCCCCCAGCAGCGGACCCGCGAAGTTCGCATTCCGGTCGCGCGAATAGAAGATCAGGGCCGCACCCAGGACGAATGCCGCGAAACCGGCGACCAGCGGCCAAATGCTCGGGTCGGGGAGATGCGGAGTCCCACCGTGTTCGCCGTGTTCGTTGCTTGAATGGTCCATCGGGTCTCGTATCTCCTCGAAAGGCCTGTTAGACGATGTAGAGAGTGGTGAACAGCGCGATCCACACGACATCGACGAAGTGCCAGTAGAACGAGCAGGCTTCGATCGCTTCGTGTCTCGATGCCGAGAATTGCCCCGCCATCGCTCGCACCAGCATCACCGACATGAAGATGACTCCGCCCGCCACGTGCGCGCCGTGGAAGCCGGTCAGGGTATAGAACGTCGTCCCGTAGATCGTGTCGCCGGAATGGAATGGGAGCTGGCTGTAGTCGTACATCTGGGCCGTCAGGAAGACGAGGCCAAGGGCAATCGAGATGAACAACCAGCGGATAAGCGCCGTTCGGTTGCCCTTCTGGATGGCCCAGACCGCCATCTGCATGGTCACTGAGCTCAGGATCAGGATGCACGTCGCGATGAAGGGCAGCGCAAACTCAAGCTTGAGCTCGATGCCGGCCGCTTCCTGCTCGGGTGATAGAGCCGGTGGCCACACTGGCGAATCCGCCCGCGCGATGAAGTAGGCCGCGAAAAGTCCACCGAAGAACATGACTTCGGAGGCAAGGAAGAGGATGAACCCGAGCATTCCATTGCTCAGCTCTTCCTTGTGCTGTGTTGCTTGCGCGTGGGCTGCCATTTTCGTCTCTCCTCAGTGTGAATTTAGGCGTGGCAGCCTAGTGGCCCGCGGCCTTGCCGTGGCGAAGGTCGAACAGCGGTCGTTCCGAGTGAATCTCGGGAGTGTCGTCGAAGTTGTGCTCAGGCGGCGGCGAAGTCGTCCACCACTCCAGCGTGTTCGCCTCCCACGGATCGTTCGGCTGATCCTTGGGCTTCATGAACGTCATGATGCAGTTGATGATGAACGGGAACATCGAGACCGCAATGATGAACGCGCCGATCGTCGAGGTCAGGTTCAGCGCCTCCCACCCCTGGCTGTCCGGATAGGTCGCGATGCGTCGCGGCATTCCATCGAGCCCGAGCAGGTGCATCGGGAAGAAGGTCAGGTTGAAGCCGATGAACATCAGCGCGAAGTGCAGCTGGCCCAGGCGCTCGTTGAGTCGCCTCCCCCAGATCTTGGGGAACCAGTAATAGAGCCCGGCGAACACCGCGAACACCGACCCGCCAAAGAGCACGTAATGGATGTGTGCGACTACGAAATAGGTGTCGTGCAGTGCGAAGTCCACCGGCACCGCGGCGCTGAACGTGCCGTTGATGCCGCCGATCAGGAACATGCTCAGGAAGCCGAGCGCGAAGAGCATCGGGGATTCGAACGTGATTGAGCCGCGCCAGAGCGTTCCCAGCCAGTTGAACATCTTCACGCCCGTCGGCACGCCGATCATGAAGGTCATGAAGCCGAACCAGGGCTTCAGCACCGCGCCGGTGGTGAACATGTGGTGCGCCCACACGCTGAACCCGAGGCCGCCGATGCCCATCGTCGCGAAGACGAATGCCTTGTAACCAAAGAGCGGCTTGCGCGAGAAGACCGGCAGGACTTCCGAGACGATGCCCATGCCCGGGAGGATCATGATGTACACAGCCGGGTGCGAGTAGAACCAGAAGATGTTCTGCCAGAGGATCACGTTCCCGCCGCCCGCTGGGTCGAAGAACTTGCCGCCGAAATTCCGGTCGATGTAGAGCATCGAGAGCGCCGCCGCCAGTACCGGCGTCGCGAGCAGCTGCAGGACGGCCGTTACGAGGACGGTCCAGCAGAAAATCGGCATGCGGAACATCGTCATGCCCGGCGCGCGCATCCGGAACATGGTCACCAGGAAGTTCGCCGCGCCGATCGTCGAAGAGATGCCGAGGATGATGACCGCGATGATCCAGAGGTCCATGCCGACGCCTGTGTCGCGTGCGAGCGGGCTGTAGGCCGTCCACCCGGCGTTCGCCGAGCCACCGAACAGGAAGCCCGAGAACATCAGGAGTCCGGCGGGCGGGACCAGCCAGAACGAGAGCGCGTTAATGCGCGGGAAGGCCATGTCCACCGCGCCAATCTGGAGCGGCACCACGTAGTTGCCGAAGCCCGCCCAGACCGGGATGACGAACAGGAAGAGCATCGCCGAGGCGTGCATCGTGAAAATCTGGTTGTACGCGTCGTTGCTCACGAACGTGTTGTCGGCCACCGCTAGCTGCGTCCGAACGAGGAGCGCGAGGATGCCACCGACGGCGAAGAAGAACATCGTCGTGTAGAGATAGAGAATCCCGAGCTTCTTGTGGTCGACCGTCGTCAACCAGTCGAGGATGACCGGGCGCTCATACGACTTGGGTCGTGGGATTGCGATGCTAGACATTGTTCCTCCCGGGCCCCGGGGCCCTCCTCGTTCTGCCCCGTATTCCCCCCGGGGCACGTCAATCTGTGCGGCTGGCTATTGCGCCTTCTGCACGGCGGTATCGGCTTTCGGTGCGTTATCCGCCACCCACTGGTCGAATTCGGCTCGGGTTACCACCTTCACCTGGAATCGCATCAGTGCGTGGTTGAGTCCGCAAAGTTCGGCACACTGGCCGTGGAACGTTCCCGTCTTGTGGGCGGTTACAACAAACCGGTTGTCCCGGCCCGGCACAACATCGAGCTTGTACAGGAAGTCTCGGACGTAAAACGAATGGATCACGTCCGCCGAGAAGAGCCGGAACTCCACTGGCTCGTCCACCGGAATCATCAGCGTCGGCTCCTGTTCAGGGGTGCCGAGAATCTTGATCTGGCCTTCGGCGTTCCGGTCCGGGGTGTTTGTGCCCAGGTCGTTCATGTCGTACGTGAAGCCCCACTGGAACTGGAACCCCTGCACATGGACGGTCAGCGCGTCGTCGGGAGCAGTATTCTCAACATCGCGAAGCACGATGAACGAGTAGGTGAACAGGGCCACCACGATGATTACTGGAATGGTGGTCCAGATGATCTCGACGAGCGTGCTTCCGTGCGTTTGCTTCGGGAGTTCGTCGCTCTTCTTCCGGAAGGCGAATATGGCGTAGACGATCGCCGATTCCACGCCAACGAATACCACGAGGGCGATCGCCAGGGTGAACAGCCAGAGGTTGTGGATCTTGTCGCCTTCATTCGTGATGGCGTCAGGCATCCCTGTCTGGGCTGAAGCGGCGGAGATAGTGGTTAGGGCAAGCAGGGCGACTGCGAGCAGGACGATGGCCCGGCGCAGGCGCCGCGGCATCCCGGATACAGGCATTCCTCTTGCTCCCCTCCCGAGCCGTCCCATGAAAACACAGGCTTCTGCCCGGTCTGAAAATCCGGTTGTGAACGGCGTCGCAATCGGATTTATAGAACGGGCTTCCTACCCTGTCAAGGAAGCGGAAACACGCTTACTTTAGGTTATGCGCCGGGTCTATTCTGGTGCTCGCAGATTCGATTCGACCGTGCCATGAATTCTTCGCTTGCGTGGCATGTTCGTGCGAGACTCAGCCCTATGAGAGTCCAACGAACCGTCCGATACCGGCTCCTCGCAATCGCCTTCGCGGCGTTCGCGGCTCTCGCGCCCGTCGTGGCCCTCGCGCACGGCGAAAATGCGCCCAAACCCAACCTCAGCGCACTCCTTACCCGCTGGGAGTTCGATCCGCTCTTCATCCTTGCCTCCGGCTTCGCAAGCTGGTGGTACATCGCCACCCTCCGCGCCGTGAACCGGAAGCACCCCACCGCCCCCTGGCCCCGCAAACGGACGACCTACTTCTTCCTCGGTGTCGGCACCATGGCCTTCGCCGTCATGTCCCCCCCGGCCAGCTACGATGGTGTGCTGTTCTCGGTCCATATGTGGCAGCACATCATCATCATGATGATCTCGGCGCCCCTCATCCTGCTGGGCACGCCGATCACGCTCCTCCTCCGTTCCGTTAGCTCGAAGACGCGCCGGGAAGTGCTCATCCCAATCCTGCACAGCGGCCCGGTGCGAGTCATAACGTTCCCGGTCCTCTCCTGGCTCATCTTCACGGTCACGCTCTGGGGCTCGCACTACTCGCCGCTCTTCAACGCCGCGCTGGAACACGAATGGCTCCACTGGCTCGAACACTTCATGTATCTCACGGCCGCCCTCATGTTCTGGTGGCAGGCCATCGGCGTGGACCCAACGCCCTGGCGTATGCCCCACCCCGTCCGCATCCTCTACCTCTTCCTCCAGATGCCCCAGAACACTTTCCTCGCCCTCTCCATCTACGACGCGAACCACGTCCTGTACCGGCACTACGAAACCACACTCCGCACCTGGGGCCCAAGCCCGCTCGGTGACCAGCAGCTCGCCGGCATCACCATGTGGGTGCTCGGTGACATCCTCTTCCTCACCGCCACAGGCATCGTCGCCGCCGGCTGGCTCAAGCACGAAGAACGCGAAGGCAAGCGCCAGGACCGCATCCTCGCCCGCGAACGCTCGGCGGCCGCCGCAACCACGAACCTCAACACCCCCTAGAAGCGAATGTGTCACCTCCCGCTCGCGCGCACAGAGCCGTGAGAGCGTGCCGGGGGGTGACGGCTTTACACCGCCCCCAAACCCACCCATCCCGCCGTCCCCGCGAGATGCCCGATATCGTTCGCTCGCTCCACGTCCCTTAGCCCGTTCCACTCCCGCAGCACCGTCAGCGACGTGACGTGCGCGCTGAAGTTCACAACCTTCATGTGCTCCGGCGCGAGACCAAGCCAGTGCGCCACCAGCACATAAACCGTTCCCCCATGCGTCACGAGGACCGGTGTCGGTCCGTCCATCTCGAGCGAGTCGAGGAACCCGCCCGCCCGCGCATAGAACTCCCGCCACGTCTCGCAACCCGGCCACGGCCGCTCATCGATCCCCATCGGCCCCGCCGGTCGCGGCCAACGACGAGCGACCTCGTCATTGGTCAGCCCCGCCGCCTCGCCGTTGTTGAACTCGCGCAGCCGTTCGTCCAGCACCGGCTCGACGCCGAACGCATCGGCGATGTGCCGCGCTGTGTGCTGCGTCCGCAGCAGGTCGCTCGCCAACAGCCGAATCGGCAGGTCTCCCAGCTCTCGCTTTAGCCGCTGAGCCACGAGGTGCGCCTGCCGGTGGCCCAGTTCCGTGATGGGTGTATCGGTCCAGCCGCCTGAGAGCTTCTTGATGTGATGTTCGGATTCCGCGTGACGGACGAGGATGATGCTGCTTCCTGGCACGCAAACCCACCGGGCGAAGTCGCGCCCGGTCAGGACAACGCGTCGGACACAGGAACAGTTACCCCAGGACGGTCGCGTCCACGCCCATCGAGATAAACACAAGCGCCAGGTAGAGCAACGAGTATTTGTAAAGGTTGATCGGCGGCGTCGTGTTCGGCTGTCTCCACAATTCGAACGCCATTGCGATGAACACCGCGCCCGAACCCAGGGCGGTGGCGTAGTAGATGAAGTTCAGCTCCGCCGCCGGCCCGAGCATGAGCGAGACGATCAGCAGCATCACGCTGTACCGCAGGATCTGCAGTCGCGTGTACGCCGGCCCGTTGGTTACGGGCAGCATCGGCACCCCGGCCTCCGCGTAGTCGTCCTTCAATCTCAGCGAAAGCGCCCAGAAGTGTGGCGGCGTCCAGAAGAAGATGATCGCGAAC
This sequence comes from Dehalococcoidia bacterium, assembly GCA_050247055.1. GTDB lineage: Bacteria > Chloroflexota > Dehalococcoidia > Tepidiformales > Tepidiformaceae > Amarobacter. The sequence continues at coordinate 391,328 of JBFWUX010000005.1, read as the reverse complement.
ATCACCAGCGGCGCCAGCGAGATCTCTCCGGTCACTGCCGCCCAGCCGACCATCGGTGGGAATGCACCCGCGGCGCCACCGATGACGATGTTCTGGGGCGTTCGCCGCTTCAGCCACACGGTGTAGATGAACACGTAGAACAGCAGCGCCGAGAGCGCCAGTACGGCCGCCATCAGCGTTGTAGTGCCCCACAGGAAAGCGAACGCAATAGCCCCGAGCGCTACACCGAAGGCAAGCCCGTGCGAAGCCTCTACGGCGCCCGTCACCAGCGGCCGGCCCTGCGTCCGCCGCATGATCCCGTCGATGTCGCGGTCATACCAGCAATTGATTGCGTTGGCACCGCCCGCCGAAAGCGTCCCGCCGATGAGCGTCGCGATCACCAGCCAGGTTCCCGGCCAGCCTTTATCTGCAACGACCATCGCCGGCACGGTTGTGATCAGCAAGAGCACGATGATCCGCGGCTTGGTCAACGAGATGTAATTTCGAAGAGTCGTGCCGATATCCGGCCGGGCAAGGGTCATGGCGTCTGCGGTCATGCGGGTGCTCCGGCTTTCCTCAACGGCGATTGTTCACGTGCCATGGCGGGCGCATAGAACGTCAACGCCGCGGCACCGGCAAGCGTAAACCAGATCGTAGCCGCGATCACGGTGTGCGAAATCGTCAGTGGATCCGGGAACGTCATCCACACGTTCACCGCCCCCACCGTGACCTGCGCGATATACAGCGCGCCAAGTCCGATGGCGAATGGACCGGCCCAGCGAACCTCTCGCTTCTTTCGCCATGCGGTCGCCACCAGGGGCGCGATGATGAAGATCAGGGCGCCAGCAATGTAGCGGTGTGTCATGTGCACGATTTCGTGGTCGTCCGAACTCGGAGTCACCGAACCGTTACAGAGCGGCCATCCCTCACAGGCGGTGGCAGCGCCGCTTTCGGTCATGTACCCGCCAATCCACATAACGGCGGCCAGCCAGACCAGCGCCACGATCGCAAGCTGTCCAATCGGCCTCGAAGCCGTCCGGATCTCAGCGTTGTCCTTTCGCCGGGGGTCCTCGACGAACATCGCGACGGCCACGGTGATCTCGCAGGTGAGCACCGCCATCGCGGTGAGGAGGTGCGTAGCGACGATTTCCGGGGGCAATTCCTTCACCACTGTGATGGCGCCAAGCAACCCCTGGATGCCCACAAGCGGAACCGTCAGCGTCGCCAGCCAGACCACGAAAGGCACATGCCGGTAGTACTTCCAGGCGCAGACCGCCACCCCGATAACCATGAAACCGACCAGCATCGCGACGAACCGGTGGGAGAATTCGATCAGTGATTCGCGGTTCCCGGGCGGCACCGCGCCTCCGTGGCAGGTTGGCCAATCCGGGCAGCCGAGGCCCGAGCCTGTCGCCCGCACAAGGACCCCCACCCCAATAAGGACAAGCGTAGAGAAAGCGGTTGCAACCGCCAGTCGTTGAGCGAACGTCATGGCTTCGGTGCTCTCGTTGCCTTTCCGGCGAAGCGCCAGTGAATGCCCTGCCGAAATGGGCGGCCCACGCCCATCCGCACTTCCGCCCAAAGGTTGCCATCCCCAACGAACGAGGGCAAGAACGTGAGCCCGGTTCGGAAAGAACTCTAGAAACCCTGCGTCCCATCCAGCCAGCGAAGCCCATCCACCAGCACGCCGCCCACCGACATCTCCCAGTGCAAATGCGGCCCCGAAGACAGGCCAGTGCTCCCAACCAGCCCAAGGACATCCCCTCGCTCAACAACATCCCCCACCAGCACGCGCAGCGCCGACTGATGACCGTAACAGCTGAAAATGCCGGCCCCATGGTCCAGCACCACCAGGTTCCCGCGGTTGCGAGTTTCCTCGGCGAGCACCACCATCCCGCGGTTCGTTGCGTGAATTTCCGTGCCCATCGGCGCACCGATGTCGGTCCCGCCGTGATGCCCGCCCCGCGGGCCGCCGTTGAATGACCGCTCCTCGCCGAAATACCCGCTGATAAACACGTCGCCGCCCAGCGTCAGCGGCAAGATGAAGGGCCCTTCCCAGCGGCGTGGCGTCACCATCGCGTACAGCTCGTTCAGGCGCGGCTGTTCATCGGGCAATGGAGGGGGTGGAGGCGGCGCGTCGGGATCGGGTGGTGGTGGCGGCGGAATAATGATGTCGTCGAACGTCCACTGCGTTTCCCGCACCCTCACCTCGTACTGGTAGTTCAGCGGTTGGTTCAGGGTGTCCGTCACCTGCAACGCCATCGTCGTCGGACCCGGCGGGTCCAGCACTCCGAAGCCAACGAACCCCGAAAGCCCCTCAGGGCCCATCGCCATCGTGTAGTTTCGCCCGAACACCGAAACCGACCCCGCGAGCGCGTTGATGGCCGTGATCAGGATTGCTCCGCCCTGGTACGGCGTGAGCTGGGAAACGGTTATCCCCGGGTAGTAGCCATCTTTGCCGATCGATGGCGCCACCACGGTGTATGGGAACTCGGTCGATTCGGTCAGCCCCTCTGGCTCCGCCCGCGCAACCGCGCTCGACTTCCGGAGGACAGCGCCAGGCCGCCCTCTCCCAAGCGTGACCAGGACAAGGCCTCCGGACGCGCCAGCGAGGAAGCGGCGCCGCGTCAGCATGAACCAAACCGTAGCCCTGGCTTGGTTGTGTGTCACGCCGAGATTTGTAAAAAGCGTTAAGGCAGCCCGCGCAGCGCCCGCCGCGCCGCATCTCGCGCGGCATCCACCACGGCAAGCACCCGCGTCGGCTCGGGGATCCCCGCCAGGATGAAGTTCGGCACCTCGCCCGCCGTCTGGCAGCGCACGTCGCCGAAGTTAAACACCGTCTGCAACGCCCCCGACTTCACCACCCGGATGTCCTCGACATCCACAAGGTCAGCAGAGGCCATCTGGTGGTGGAACCAGTTCTTCTTCAGGCTGTCCACCAGCCGCTGGTTCGTCACCACCCACACGTCGTTCTGGTAGCGGTACCAGTGAAAATACGCCCGAACGCCCCAGTACAGCGCCCAGATCAAGAGCACCAGGCCCAGGCCCTTCCCCAATACCCCATCGAATCCGAAGGTCGCGAGCACGATGATCACGACCGCGATCGTCGCCACCACACCTGCGAGAATCATCAGCGCCAGCCGAGAGTAGAAGAACAGCCAGTGCCGCCGTGCGAACAACAGCACCGCCTCGTCGGACTGGAGTTCGAATGGCAGCTTCGTGCTCCGCCCTGGCTTCGGCGACTGAGAGAGGTTCGGAAGGTCGGTCATCGGGACCTCCTGGTCCGCGCTCAGCTCAGGGCGAGCACAAAGTCATCGGCCGAAGCCGGCGCCCTTCAACGAAGACGAAGCCTCTGCCCGCATTCGTTGAAGCAGGCGATTCGTCACCGGCTTCGCATCAGGATGCGTCCCGCCGTTGCCGTCCGTTGCCGCCTGCCACGCGGCCGCTCGGCGATTGGCTTCGGACGCGTCGTCGAGTTCCTTGCAGTCGAGCCGGTCTTTATTGATATCCACGACGATGGTGTCGCCATCTTGCAGCAGTGCGATCGGCCCGCCCTGAATGGCCTCAGGCGAAACGTGCCCGATAACCAGACCGATGGAACCACCCGAGAAGCGTCCGTCGGTCATCAGCCCGATCGTGATCCCCTTCTGGCGGCAAAGCGTCGTGATCCGCGAGGTCGGATCGAGCATTTCCGGCATCCCCGGCGCACCGCGCGGCCCTTCGTACCGGACCACCACCATGTCGTTGTCCGCGAATTCCTCGGGCGACTTATCCAGCCGCTCAAGAAGCGAGGCCTCGCTGTTGAAGATGCGGGCCCGCCCGGTGAACATCCCGTCCTTCAGCCCGCCTTCTACGCCCGCGACCTTGATCACGGCGCCGCCACCCGGAGCGATGTTCCCGTGCAGTAAGCGCAGCCCACCCGTCGGCTTGTACGGCGACTTCACCGAGTGCAGCACATCCTCATCAGGGGCGGCCGGAGCCAGCCGCGCAACCTGTTCGGCGAGAGTCTCGCCCGTGCACGTCAGGCAGCTCCCATCGAGGAACCCCTGTTCCATCAGGTCCTTCACCACCACAGGCAGGCCGCCCTTGTTGTCGACATCCTCCATGTAGAACCGGCCGAACGGCTTCATGTCCGCGACCACCGGTACGCGCCGCGAGAGGTCGTTGAATTCCGCCTCGGTGATCACGTCCTTCCAGAGGTCGATCCCGGCGGCCCGCGCGATTTCGACACTGTGGAGGATGACGTTCGTCGAACCGCCCAGCGCGATCGCAACCGTGATCGCGTTCCTCAGCGCCGCCGGCGTGACGATGTCGCGCGGCCGAATGTTCCGCTCCGTCATCGTCGTAAGGCACGAAACCAGCTGCGCCGGGAACTCGTTCACGCGGCGCGGGTCCTCTGCCGTCGGCGCGACCATCTGCAGCGGCTCCATACCGAGAACAGCGATGAACGACTGCATGGTGTTGTAGGTGTACATCGCCGCGCAGCTGCCGTAGCCCGGGCAGCCGAACATCGCATAGCGCGTTCGCTTCTCATCGTTCGGGTCGCCAGCCACCTGGAAGGCCGAGACAAGGTCGATGCGCTCGCCGGTTTCCGGGTCGATACCGGGAGAAATTGAGCCGTCCGAGAGCAACACCGCCGGCTGGTTGTGTTCCAGTACCGCCGCCAGCGTCCCCACCGGCGGCTTATCGCAGGCGACCACGGCAACCAGTCCCCTCACGTCGTTCGCGCTCAGATGCAGCGTCACAGAGTCATGCACAACCTCGCGGCCGATGAGCGAGAAACGCATCCGCTCGGTGCCGTTCAGCTGGCCATCCGAAACACCGATTGTGAAGGCCGGCGCGATCAGCCGGACATCGAGGTCGTCCTTCGCGATGCGGTCGGAGAGTGCCTTCTGCACCGCTTCGACCTTGCTCGTCACGCCTATGTAGCACTGGCTGTCGCCAAGGTTGCCGATCACGCCCCACACCGGGTCGTAAATCTTCTCCGGGTCCTGCCCGAGAACGCGCGCCGTTCCGACGCGCTGCACATCACGTCCCGGGTTCCCGGAAACGAAGGGTTTCTTTGGAGAGTTGCTCATGGGACGAGTATGTTCCGCCAAGCGCCTTGCCGCATCAAATGATGCACGGATTGGGGAATTCAATCGGTTGGGCACTCACGTACCGTCCGGGTGGGTTGTTGAGAGCAACCCTCCGGGCGTATTCTCTTAACGGAACCACCGTATGCGTCGCACCAGTTTTGCCGACATGCCCTGCTCAGTCGCCCGAACCCTCGAGGTCGTCGGCGAGTGGTGGACCATGCTCGTCATCCGCGAGGCCTTCAACGGCGTCCGCCGCTTCGATGACTTCCAGGCGAACCTCGGTATTGCTCGAAACGTCCTCGCCGCGCGCCTTCAGAGCCTCGTCGATAACGAAGTGCTCGAACGCCGTCAGTACCAGGACCGCCCGCCGCGCTGCGAATATCGCCTCACCCAGAAGGGCCGCGACCTCTACCCGGTCCTCATCGCGATGCTCACCTGGGGCGACAAGTGGATGGCCGGCGAAGCGGGACCGCCCCTGAAGCTCACCCACGAATGCGGCCACTCACCCGAAGCCGAACTCGTCTGCCGTCACTGCAAGGAAGAGCTCGAAGCCCGCGACATGCGCGTCGAGCGCGTTATCTCCGGCTAAACCAGCCTTAAACCATCGGCCACGGGTAGTGCCGCGCTTGGCCCGGCACCGGATACGTCTTCTCTTTCAACATCCGTTCGATCCGCCCCAGCATCGCCGCTGCCTCGTGTTCGTGCAGCAACGCCAGCAGCGGCGCGGCGGCGTCGCTCTCACCGGCAATCTCAAGGCCCGCTTCCTCCAGGTCATCGAGGAACTCGGCGGGCACCTCATCGCCCGCCCACTCCCAGATAACCGAACGCAGCTTGGGCGCCGGGTGGAAGCAGAGCCCGTGGTCGATGCCCCAGATGTGCCCGCGATCGTCGAGGAGGCAATGTCCGCCCTTCCGGTCGGCGTTGTTCGCGACGGCATCGAAGGCGCACATCCGCATCAGCTGCGGCAGGAGTTCCTCGCGCTCGCGCTGCACGAAGAAGTGTTCCTCCGGGTCGTGCGGCACAAACACCTGCACCGAGCCAATGCCCTGCGGACCATCGCGGACCACCGTAGGCGGGACCATGTCCCAGCCCAACAGCTTCGAAAACTCGTACGCGGCCGCTTCGTGCTTGTAGAGGTGCCCGTCGGCGAAATCCCACAGCGGCGATTCGCCCTTGTGCGGCTTGTAGATGGCCGCGAACTGCTGTTCCCCGGCCGCCATCTGAGCGATGTACACGTAGTTCGACGAGTACCAGACCGATCGGCAGTCCATGAACTCAGCTTCCCGCAGAAGCTGTTCCGCACCGCCAAAATCGACCTGCAACACCATCGATTCGAGCTTACCAGAGCAGCGGTTCAGCCCGCCGAATACTTCGTAAGGCGAGGGTCATCTTCGACGCAGACGAGACTGATGAGCGACTCGATCGCGCCTCCCCGAGCATTGGGTTTCCATTCGGCCTCGAATCCGGTCGCGAGCAGCTCGTCCGCGAAAGCGTCGGTCAGCTCGCTGCGGATGGCAGGCGACAGTCCGAACATGCCCACTTGGGCAACCAGCGCTCGCACTTTAGGAAACCGCTCACTGAGTATCTGATCCAGTACGTCTAGCGCATACGAATCGAGTTCCGCCATCGGACGAGATTACTCCATGTAGAATCGCGCCATGTACCCACTCGAAAACGATGAACTCGCCGCCAAACTCGGCGAACTTCTTATGGCTCGCGGCGAGAAGGTCGGCGTCTCCGAAACCACCGCCGGCGGGCTCATCAGCGCGCGGATGCTCAGCGTCCCCGGCGCCTCACGCTGGTTCGATGGCGGCGTCGTGCCCTACGCCGGCGCCCAGCGCTGGGAACAACTCGGCCTCGACCGCGAAATCGCCCGCGAACACGGCGCCGTCAGCCCCCAGTGGGTCGCCGCCACCGCCGAGGGCCTGAAGCGCGCCATGGGTCCCGCATGGACGGTCGCCGAAAGCGGCATCGCCGGCCCACAGGGTAGCCGTCGTTCGCCTAAACCCGTGGGTTCGGTCGCCATCGCCTGCTGCGGCCCAAACGGCACCGTCACCGAGGAGAAAGTCTTTCCGGGCACCCGCGCCGAAGTCATGGGCCAGATCAGCCAGCGCGTCCTCGAACTGCTCGTCGAACAGGTCACGGCAGCCGGATAGTGCCCACGCACGACGACTACATTGGACTCGTCCCCGACGTCCTCGGGATGTACGGCCTCTGGCCCTACGGCGACCCCGAACCGGTCGCTGGTGGCTCGCTGAACTTCAATTTCCACACCTACAGCGATGGCGGCGAACACTTCCTCCGTCGCTATCGCGACAACCTCGAGCTCCCGCGAATCATGGGCGAACACGCCCTGGTGAAATGGGTCGCCGAACGTGGCATCCCCGCCCCGGTCCCCGAATCCGTCCCCGAGAAGGGCACGGTCGCGGTAATGGGTGGCGGCCACTGGGCGCTCTATCCCTGGGTCGAAGGCGTCGTTCGCGAACGCGGCAGCCTCACCGCGGAACAGGCCCACCTCCTCGGCAGCGTGCACGGCGCCATCCAGGCCATCCTTGCCGGCTACCCGTCCGATCCCAACGAGCGCCCACAACTCACCTGGGACAAAGCCCAGTCACTCGAACTTCTCCAGCGCCTCCGCATAGTCGCCGCCGAACGCAACGCCGAACACTGGATGCAGGAGCACCTCGCGGCCCAGGCCGCCCACCTCGAATCGCTCGAAGTTCTGCCGCCCTCCGCCTTCGCCTCACTCCCGCGCCAGGTCCTCCACGGCGACTTCCACGACCACCAGGTCATGTGGGACGGCGACCAGATCGTCGCGGTCGTCGACTGGGAAATCTGGCGCACCGACTCTCGCATATGGGAAGTCATCCGCTCACTCTCGTTCTCCCAGATGCTCGAATCGCCCCGCATGGAGGATTACCTCGCGGGCTACCGCAAGTTCGTCCAGCTCGGCGAAGACGAAATTCGACTCGGTTTCAAGCTCTGGTGGCAGAGCCGCGTCGTCGGCATGTGGGCCTGGGCGGAAAACTTCCTCGCCGGCAACGAACGCGTCGCCAAATTCCTCCCCGAAATCGCCAGCGAATTCAAAAATCTCCAGGACGCCGCCTGGCGCTCTGCGATCGAAGACCGCTTCATCAAGGCTGCCCGCGACTAGCGCTCGATGCGACTCCCTTCTCCCGCGACGCAGGAGTCGGGAGAGGGGTTGGGGGTGAGGGCCGACCGTTTAGACGAAGAAGTAGCTGTCCTTCGTGTCCGCGGGAAGAACGCGGAGCATGTGTTTTGTGAGGTCGGGCTCCAAACCCAGCATTTCCAGCGGAATGACCCCGAGCAGCGGCTGCGAGCCCTCCGCCAGCGCGACACATTCAACCGTCCCGGTTCGCCCGGCCACGGTCAGTTCCGCCTGTTCGTAAAGCTCGGTCTCGATCTCTCCCGACGCCGTGGTGGCCGTGATCCGTCGCTTCAATGGCAGCCCGAGTTGCGCTATCAGGTCGCGAGGAAGGCAGAGAGTCGTGGCGCCGGTGTCAACCAACACGTTCGAAACCCGGATGCTCCGGACACGTTCGGCCGAAAGATGTCCCGCCTCGGCAAGCGTTTCATCGGTCTTGTTCGCAACCACGATTTCCGTGAACACACTGCCCACGCCGCTCTCCTCTCGTGATGGCAACCGGATGTATGACCCCATGCTTCAAGTATACGCGTTAGAACGTGCAGTCCATTGAGGCCAAAGTCCCTCATGTGCCCCAAAAGTTCCCGTGTGCAATCTGGCAAAATCCCCCCGCCGCGAAAAAGCACAGTCCAGCGAGGCCAATGCCCATGGACCCGTAAGCCGCCATCATGCTGCGAAAACAATCCACTTCTTTCCATGTATTCTCGCGACGCAGGATCCACCAGCCCTCGGATAGCAGGTCCGCATATCGGCGGCGGGTCCATGAGCGCACTAACCATCCCGGTCCGAAGAAGAACGCCCAGAGCAATAGTCCCGCACCGATCTGGGCCATCTCTCCCTACTCAATCCGCGCCCGGTACTGGATTGCCTCCGCCATGTGCGGGGTCTCGATGCCCTCGCTCTCGGCGAGGTCCGCGACCGTGCGCGCCACCTTTAGCAACCGGTGGAACGCCCGCGCCGAGAGGTTCAGCCGCTCCACCGCCATCTTCAACACGTCCGCGGCGCCGTCCGCCATTTGCCGCTGCGCAAAATCCCGCACCTGCGGCGGAGTCATCTCCGCATTGGTGTGACTTCCAACGCCCTCGAATCGCGCCGCCTGCACCGCCCGCGCCCGCGCCACCCGCTCCCGCACGGCCTCCGACTTCTCACCGCCCGAAAGCTTGCTCAGCTTCTCGAACGGGACTCGCGGCACGTCAACAAACAGGTCGATGCGGTCCATTAACGGACCCGAAAGACGCCGCTGGTACCGCGAAATCAGCTGCGGCGGGCACACGCACTCCCGCTCCGGGTCGCCCGCAAAGCCACACGGACACGGGTTAAAGCTTCCGCACAGAATGAAGCTTGCCGGGAACGTCACCGCCTGCTTCGCCCGCGAAATCGTCACCGTCTTGTCCTCGATCGGCTGGCGCAGCATCTCCAGCACCCGTGGGTCGAACTCCAGCAGTTCGTCGAGGAACAGCACCCCGCGATGCGCGAGCGTTATCTCGCCAGGCCGCGGAATCGAACCCCCTCCTACCAGGCCCGCATTCGAAATCGTGTGGTGCGGCGCCCGGAATGGCCGCGTCGAGATGAGCCCCGTATTTGCCGGCAGCAATCCCGCCACGCTGTAAATCCGCGTGACCTCCATCGCTTCCGAGGTCGTGAGTGGTGGCAGAATCGAGGGCACTGCCCGCGCCAGCAGCGTTTTGCCGCTCCCCGGGGGGCCCTTCATCACGATGTTGTGACCGCCCGCCGCTGCCACTTCCAGCGCTCGCTTCACATGCTCCTGCCCAACGACATCGGCGAAGTCCGTGACATTCCCACCGAGTGGCTCCGCCTCTTCGGTGCCTGCTCCCCGACGAAAGACGTCGATCGGCACTGCCCCAAGCAGGTGGGAAGCAAGCGAAGCCAGCGTCGTTACGGGGTAGATCTCGAGCGCTCCCACCAGCGCCGCCTCCGGTGCGTTCGCCTCGGGCACAAACGCCCGCTTCATCCCGCGGGCCGCCGCCAGCATCACCATCGGCAGCAGACCTCGCACGGGCCGGACCTCGCCGTTCAGCCCCAGTTCGCCGATGAACACCGCGTCTTCAACGTCAGCCACTACCTGTCCCGAAGCCAGCAGTACCCCCGTCGCGATCGGCAGGTCGTAGGCTGGGCCTTCTTTCCGTAAGTCGCTGGGCGCAAGCGAAACAGTCACTTTGCTGCCGTTCGGCCAGCTCAATCCGCTGTTGCGAATCGCCGAACGCACCCGCTCCCGCGATTCCTGCACCGCCGTATCCGGCAGCCCCACGACAATCGTCTTGGGCATATCAGTTCGCGTGATGTCGACCTCCACGTCGACCAACTCCCCATCGAGGCCCACTACCGCACAACTCAGGACCCTGGCCAGCACCCGCCGATTCTGCGCGGAACGGCCGCAAGGGGTCAATCGCCGAGCCTTTGCGTGCGGACGAACTAGATCGACTTCCCCATGAGCAGCAACGGCACTGCCACGCCGCCACTGTCGTCGCTCATCTCCTGCAGCGGTTGATAGCCGGCGGACCGATACAACGGTTCGCCGGACCGGGTTGCCACCAACTCAAGGCGACTGAATCCCTCAGCCCGCGCCGCTCGCTCGCACAGGTCGAGGATGAGCTTTCCGATGCCTCGGCGCACGAATGCGGGGTGGGTGTACATCGCTCGAACCCTCGCGGCATCGAGCTTGGGGTTGAGCAAAGCGGCATCGCGACCCGAGGAGTGGTCGCCGCCGTACATCGTCGCGCGACGGCTCCAGCCGCCACATCCAGCGATTGCGCCGTTGCACTCCACGACGAAATACGTGCCGTCGTCGATTAGTTGCGTGTCGAGGCCCATGATCGCCCGGCTTGATGTGATCTGCTCGGTATCGAGGAAAGTCCGCTGATTTTCCTCGATGGCACGGTCGATCAACCTCTGCAGAACGGGAAGATCCCCACGACTGGCGAGGCGGCTTAGCAAGGAATTTGTCATCAGTTCCGAACCAGAGGGAGTTCCGAGGCAGGCGTAGGCCGATTCTGTCTGGAATCCGCGCGGGGGGTCAATCGCAGCCTTTCGAACTCAGGTTTGCTCGCGAAAGCTATCCTCTGACCGTGAGCGAATTCAGCCGCCCGTCCGCGACCTCCCTCTCCCCCTCCGAAGAGCAACTGCTGACACTCATCCGCGAGGGCCGTGTCGACGCGGAAATCGCGGTCCGGATGGGAATCTCAAACGCGGAAGTCAAAGACCGAACGCTTCGGCTCGCCAACAAGCTCGGCGCCGCGGACAAGAATGCGCTGCGAGAGATGAAGATTCGGACTCCCCTGGGCGAATCGACAGACGGCCCGCAGGGGGACATTCATGCTTCCCTGCTCCGCTGGCGGATGGCGGTGATCGTGATGGCGACGATAGCCGTAGTGCTCGGGACACTCCTCATCCGCGAGCGGGCAAGTCACGAAACCACCCAGGTCTCACCAGCTACCGGACCATCGGTCGCGCCGCTGGCGCTCGCTACCCTCACGCCGACGCCCTTGCCGAGCCCCTCGATCATTGCCGGCCGAGAGATGTACGACGCAGGGCAACTGTTCGTTCAGCGACTGGGCCCAAACCTCATCAGCCCAAGCAATCGAGAATCCCTTTCCGTGGTTAATCTCGGCGGGCCAGCTGTCGTCCGCTACGCCGATGGTCCGGTGCATTGGAGATTTCAAGGCGACGGCCCCCAAGCGCTCTCGCTGTCCGGGAATGTGGGTGGTTCGAATGTCCTGCTCAACATCGTGGCCCAGGCCGGGACCCAGTTCCTCTACGGTGATGACGATTCGGTCGGAGTATTTTCGCGCGATGATTCTTCGCCAACAGTAGTTCTGTGGGTTCAGGTTCCCGAAGGCCCGGCGTACTACCACGCGGAAGTCTCGTCAGACGGCCACCTTTACATCGCGGCCGAAAGTCTTGCCGCGAACTTGCCGCTAGCCTACGACACCGGGGAGCTTCTGATGTTGTCGAACGTTCTTCCTCTGGGTGACACGGTGCAAGGCGATCACTGGATCCTCTGCGGCGAGGGCCCATTTTGCAGTTCTCTCCTCCGCGGCGACTTCATTCCTCTTGCGCGCGGCACACTAAAGTGCGACCAGGACGAAGGAACGCTTACGTTCATCTCCGAGGGCGAATCAGGGGCAACCATGGTGCTCGTGGACGTACGCACTCCGAACGCCCTCCGGTGTCGCGATGCGGTCCGCGGCGTCGTAGGCGGCGAGCCGTTGGGCTATCCGGGTATGTATTCGGTCAGCGCATTGGCGCGTGATGGATCGCTGGCCTCAGTCCTCATCACTCGGAACGGAGTGGTCTACATCAGCTTCGATGCGGCGAAGGTCGGTTGTCCCTGCCGCGAAGGCACCTAACCAGGCCCTACCCGAAGAACTCCCCCAACTGCCTCTCCGTCTCACTCGGCGCTTCCTCCGCGAGGAAATGCCCCGACTCCACCGGCCCGCCGCGCACGTCGGTCGCCCAATCGCGCCAGGTCGCCAGCATGTCTCGCGCCGGGCGACCCGGGCGCTGTCCCCACAGCGCCAGCATCGGACAGGCGATCTTCTTCGTCCCGAAATCCCCCGCATCCAGCTCGTAGTCGATGGTCGCGCCCGCCCGGTAATCCTCACAGCAGGCCCGCACCGTCTCCGGGTTCGAAAACGCCCGTTCGTACTCGCGCATCGCTTCAGCGTCGAACTCGAAATCCGGCGCAGCCCACCGTGCGAGCGTGTTACGCAGGTAGAACACCGGGTCTGCGGCGATCAGCTTCTCCGGTAGTGGCGCAGGTTGCGCCAGGAAGTACCAGTGGTACGAACCCATGCTCCCGCGCCACCCCAGCGATTCCCACTGCGAGTATGTCGGCACGATGTCCAGCGTCGCCAGACGCTCGACCCGCTTCGGGTGGTCCAGCGCCATCCGGTACGCGACCCGCGCCCCACGGTCGTGACCCGCGAGATCGAACGACTCGAACCCGAGCGCCCGCATCGCGTGAAGCAGCGTCGCCGCCATCCCGCGCTTCGAGTACGCGGCGTGGTCGTCGGTCGAAGGCGGCTTACTCGAATCGCCGTACCCCGGCAGGTCGGCACACACCACTGTGTGGTTCTTGGACAGCTCCGGCACGACGGCATGCCACATAACGTGCGTTTGCGGATACCCGTGCAGCAGCAACAACGGTGGTCCGCTGCCGCCGATCCGGGCGTGAATGCTCCCGCCCGGCGTCGCAATGTCGCGTCTTTCGAAGCCCTCGAACATCTAACCGAGCCGCTCGAACTTCGGTGCGCGCTTTTCCATCAGGGCGCGCGCTCCCTCAGTTGCATCCGGACGAGCCACCGCTTTCCATTGGACCGCATCGGCCTCGCGGAAGGCTCGTTCGTAGTCGGCCCCCATGTGGGCATACATCAGCGACTTCGTTTCCGCGAATGCCAGCGGCGCGATGTTCGCCGCCGCGTCACGCACGTACGCCTTCGCGCGTTCGACCACGTCCTCTCCCTCGTCGCAAACACAGTCCGCGAAACCGAGCCGGTGAGCCTCGGCCGCGTCAAAGCGCCTGCTCGTGATGAGCAGGTCCATCGCGCGGCCCGGCCCCACGATTCGCGGCAACAGCCAGGTCATCCCGTGTTCCCCTATGAGGCCGCGCTTAAGGAACGCCGTCGTGAAGCTCGCCGAGGCCGCAGCGATGCGCACATCGCACTTCGCCGCCAGGACGAAACCACCACCTGCAGCCACACCGTTAATCGCGGCGACCACCGGCTTCGGTACGGCCATCAGGTACGTGAACAGTCCCGGTATCTCCGGCCCCGGCACTCCAGACCGCGAGCCCGGCGACGATGCTTCAGCCGCGGTCACATCGACCAGTGCCTGCGAATCGAGCCCGGCAGAAAACGCCCGCCCTGTGCCCGTGATGACAATGCCGACGACTCGCCGGTCCGCAACGCATGCCTCAATCGCCCGCTGGCACTCCGCGAGCGTCTGATACGTGAACGCGTTCAGCTTCTCGGGCCGGTTGATGCGGACCACCGCCACCGGGTCTTCGATTTCGACAACGATGTCGGTGTACTCGCTCATTGGCCCAGTGGGTGGCCGGCGTCGCGCATCGCGAGCAACCGGTGTGATACCGCAGGGTTCTTGCCGGCGAACATCCGGTCGTGGCCCATCTTCGTCCACTCGATCATCTCGCGCTGCGCGCCCAGCACGTAGAAGCGGTCGTTGCGGACGGCGTCGAACACCTGGTTGGCCATCTCTTCGGGCTGGAACGAATTGCCCGGGAACGCCGTTTCGCCCGCGACCACTGGTTCCTTGCCGCCGCCGAGTTCTTCCGGCCGATTCCGCTCGGCCTCGAAGATCTTGGTCAGCACGGCCCCCGGACACAGCACCGAAGCGCTCACTTTGGTCTGCCGAATGATGAGGTCGCGGTACAGGCTCTCGCTCAGCGAAAGCACGGCGTGTTTCGAAGCGTCGTAGATTGCGTTGCCCGCCCGTCCCGTAATCAGGCCCGCCATCGAGGCGGTATTAACAACGTGCCCCTCGTCACCGCTCGCAAGCATGCGCGGCACGAAGGCGCGAACGCCGTTGATCACGCCCCACAGGTTCACCGAAAGCGTCCAGTGCCAGTCCTCGGGCGCGAACTCCCATGCGGCCTTTTCGCCCGTCATTACCCCCGCGTTGTTGCAGAGCAGGTGGACCCCGCCATATGCCTCGAAGACTCGGCCTGCAAGGTCTTCGACGTCGGCTTCCCTCGTGACGTTCAGTTGATGTGGCACAACCGTGTAGCCGCGCCGGCTCAGGTGTGTGGAGGCCTCGTCAAGCGCCGAGGCCTCGATGTCGGCCATGATGACCGTCATCCGCTCGCGCCCGGCGCGCTCAGCCAGCGCAAACCCGATGCCGCTGGCCGCCCCGGTAATCACGGCTACCTTCCCGTCGAACTGCTGCATCGCGCCACCTCCTTCAGAAGCGCCGCGAGCGTATCAGAAACCCGATAGGGCATGGGCTAAGACACGCGCGGTGGTGGGCTCGCCGGGCCTTCTGGCCAGCCCGTCGCGTTCCGCAGGCGGATGCCCGAGAAGTGGATGGTCGACTCCCAGGCGCCGTAGAGCGGCGCAAGGGTTCGCATCAGCCGAAGCTCGACGTTCTCCGTTCGCAGCGCTTCCACGAGGTCGCCCACCGGAGACACTGACAACGGAGTCTCTTCTTCTCGACTCACCAGCATCCATTCGTCATCCACCAGTGGCCGAAAGCCGCTGGACTCGAACTCATATCGGTGCAGCTCCGTCCGGTGCATCCGCTCAAGCCAGCCCCACTCGATGCACCCGATGCGTGCCTTCGGGTCTCCGCCGAGCCAACGTGCACAGTCGGAGGCACTCGTAGCCGCTGTGCCCCACAGCAGCACTCTCGGGCAATCACGCGGGAAGAGATACGTCCACGCGAAATCCTCTGCCACCGCCCACACCATCGGCTCCACCTCGGGCCGCTTCTCCGGTGAGCGCGGCACAAACCGCTCGATGTGCGGGTTTTCAGAGAAGTGGAACAACCTCACGAAACGGAAACGCCCTCACTACGGCGACGGTTACTCCCCTACAGGTCGGAGATGTCCTCGGGGCGGATTTCAAGAGCGATAGCAAGCGCCCGGCTGAGCTCTACCAATTGGGCATCGGACAACGAGCCGATGTAGAGGTACAGGTCCTTGCGAAGGATCCGGTGGAGCTCATCACACCGGGCAGCGCTCGGGAGCTTGAGGCCGTTGGACTCATTCAGGATCAACTCCGTGGGCAAGCCATGAATGCTGGAATAGACCGGGATGCAGGTAGCGGTCGAGTAGGGCGTCTCCAGGAATCTGTTTTGGTTGGCGACAACGAAGAGTCTGCTGCGCTTGGGGTCGTCAGGAGGATCGTCCACGCGAAAGATGTCACCCCTTCGCACGGGCACCAACTTCCGCGTCGAGTCGCGCCCGCACCTCATCCGTCAGTTCGATCTCATCGCCGAAGTCCGTCCAATGCGGCTGGAACTTGAGGTTCTCTTCGCTCTCCCGCTGGATTTCCGGATCGGCCGCCATCCGCGCGTAGATGGCAACGTCTCGTGCGCTGCGTTCTTCGCGGCGCTTGCGCCGAACCCAGTCCGTCGCAGCTTCTTCGAGGATCGCCGACCGGTTGCAGCCCTCGCCGGCCACCTCATCGATTGCCGCCAGTAGCTTTTCCGAAAGCGTCACCGATGTCTTGACTTTCATACCACCATCATACCACCGTTGGTGGTATCCCATCACAACCCGTACAGCTCCGTGCCTCGCGTCCGCACCCACTCCCCCACCATCTCACCGATCATGATCGAGGTGAGATTCGTATTCGCCCGCACCACGCTGGGCATGATCGACGCGTCCGCAACCACCAGCCCTTCGGCGCCATGCACTCGGCCATACTGGTCAACTGCGCCGTCCGGGCCCATCGGCACGGTCGCGCTCGGGTGGAAGCCGCTCGCGGAGAGTTTCTTCAGCAGGACGCCGATCGTCTCGTCAGTCAGTTCCCGTTCAGGCGAGGGGAACGTCACATCCTCAACCAGTTCAGCCAGCGGTCCCGCCTCCATGAACTTCAGCGCGTCGCGGAAGCACGACGTTAGGCGGCGCAGATCGCGTTCGTCCTCCAGGAACTTCTGCTCGATAACCGGCGAGGCGTGCGGGTCCGCCGATGCAAGGCGCAATGTCCCCGTCCCGTACGCCTGCTCCAGCACGGCCGCCACCGCGAAGTGGTCGAGCGGGCCGCCGCGCGGCGAAAACGAGAACGCCTCGATTTGCAGGTCGTTCCGCTGGTCGCTGTCCGGAGCGGTGTAGCGAAGGATCGTCTGCACGATCGGCTGGTCGGCATTGAGCAACGTCGGATCCTTCACGCGCGCCGAAACCGCAAGCGCCGGGTGATCGCTGAGCCGCGTGCCCACCGCCTGGTTGTCCGAAAGCACCGTGATGCCGTGACGACCAAGTTCTTCACGCGGGCCGATGCCTGAGCGCATCAGGATCGCCGGCGACTGGATCGCCCCGCCACTGACAACGATCGTCCGGCCCCGGATGACCTCAACCGCGCCGTCCCGTTCGACTTCCACGCCAACTGCCCGCGAGCCTTCGAATACCACCCGGCGCGTCGTGGTGTTCGCCTGGATCGTCAGATTCGGTCGGGCGCGCGCCGCGGAGAGGTACCCGATGGCGGTCGAAATACGAAGCCGTCCAATCTTGTTCATCGGATGCGGGCCAGAGCCCCAGCCGTAGGGATCGTTCGCGTCTTCGCAACGCGGGTACCCCAGTTCGTCGCTGGCCTCGAGCCAGGCCTGGTGCACCCGCGTGAGCTCGTCCCACTCGTATCGGCGAATGGTGATCGGCCCCGAGTCACCGTGATAGGGCCGGTCGCCAAAATCCAGGTCTCGCTCGAGCCGCTTGAAGGCCGGCAGCACCTTCTCCCACGCCCACTCCGGGTTGCCGTTGGCGGCCCAGCCGTCGAAGTCTTCGGGCATACCCCGCAGGGCGATGGTCGTGTTCACGGCGCTCGAACCACCGGTCACTCGACCCCGCGGGAACGGCCGCGACGCTCCGAGAACCGTCGGCTGGTAGCCAAATCCCCAGTCGTGGTCGGTGTACGAATTGTTGTGGCTGTTCACCAGGTCGTACGGCGTGTGTGCTGTGTCCGGATAGTCCGGTCCCGCTTCGATAAGCATCACCGACCGGCGCGGGTCTTCGCTCGCCCGTGATGCAATTACGGCGCCGGCGCTCCCGGCCCCAACGACAACGAGGTCAAACAGTTCGTCCACAAGACCGCCTTTCGGGCCCGAATGTACCGCCAGCGGTGCGTTCCGGCGACCCGCCGAGACGGCATTCAGTCCCCGGGCAGGGCAACGGTACTCGCCTGGAGTCCCTGCAGCCCGTGTTCAAGCTCGTAGCGGACACTCACCCCCGGTTCGATTTCGTCGAAACGGTCCATCAGCACCGCGTTCTTGTGGAAGTACACGTCTCCGTCGGGAGTGTCGATAAAGCCATACCCGAGGTGAGGGAAGACCCGCGCCACTTCGCCGCGCGGAGGCTGATCCGTTGGGCTCACTTCGCCGCGCGTTTTCCGCGCGTGCGCTAGCAGTTGGCGTTGCGCCGCGTCGAAGGCTTCACGAATGGCAACGTGGAGGTCCTCTCGTTTCTGGCGGGTCACAGAGATGACGCGCTGCGGCACATCGATGTGGATGTGGACGCTGAATGGGCCGCCTTCACGGTGGTGACGAGTCTCGCCACCGACGATGACCCGGCTGGAGGTGATGCGGTCGAAGAACTCCGGGAGCCGCGCGATACGTTCTCCGAGATACCTCTGGAGGTCAGGAGTCAGGTGGACATCCCGCGTCATCACCTCGACCGGCGGTGCGGAGGCTGGCTCGGCCGCCGTATTCGGTGGGAGGTCGTCACGCGTCCATGCCACACGAAGCTGGTGTCCGTCCGACAGGTAATCCAGCGTGAGTTCGCCCTCGAAGCGGTCGCGGAGCGCCTCTCCCACGCGACGGGGAAGATGGAGTTCGGTGGTGGTGAAGTCGACTGAATCGAGTCCCGTCGTAAGCTCGATGACCCGGTTCAGGGGGTGGTCTTCCAGTTCGACATCGGCTGTCTGCTCGATGACTTCGAGGACTTCGGCGAGGTGGCCCCCAACGAATGCGCCCGAAAGCGAGACAAAACCCGCCGGGTAGTCGTCTCGAATTCTACGGCACGCCGGACACACCTGGGTCGGCCCATCGGAATCCGCGTGCCGGAGAGGGAGTGTCCGGCTCTTCCCGGGCCAGGTCCAGCGGCCCCTGGCGAAGACCAGCCCGCACACTTCGCAGACGGTCCCGGAGGGCGGTTGGAGCGTGTCCGCGTACGGGTCGTGGCCGGCTTCCGGGAAAATCGTGTCATGGCGCCGGCGATCGACTGGCAGATTTTTGTATTCGCCTGGCTGGCTGGTCGGCATTGGCGTGCCCCCGATCGTGAAGATGTGATGAAGGGCAAGGACCTCGACCTGGCGCCGTGGATGGCCTCCCGGCCAGCGGCGCCTTCGCCGCGAAGGCGGTGGCGTTTTGTCCTGCCCTCCACTCCATCGTGGGTGCGGTCGCAAGGCCCCGGCAGGTTCTTCCGGCCCAAATGGGATGACCCTTCGGGCGAGGCCCGCAGCAGAATCCCCCCACGGGGCCAGAACGGGACCGACGCCGTCACCCAATCCAAATGGTCTGAGACACTCCCTCGCGCCTCCCGTACAATCGCGCCACAAATCTCGCCCCACATCGAGGCCCCATGTCGTTCGAATCCGTCATCGCCCAGGCGCGCGCCGAAGGCCGCACGCTCCTCAACGAAGTCGAAGCCAAGTCGCTGCTCAAGGATGCTGGCGTCTCCGTCGCAACCACCACCCTCGCAACCTCGCGTGAAGAAGCACAGGCACAGGCCGAGGCCGCTGGTTACCCGGTGGTCCTCAAGGTCGTCTCACCCGACATTGCCCACAAGAGCGACGTCGGCGGGGTCGTCCTGAACCTCAAGGACAAAGACGCCGTCGGCGCCGCCTACGACTCAATCGTTGCCAATTCGAAGAAGGCCGTCGCCAACGCCCGCATCAAGGGCGTCGCCGTCCAGCACATGGCCCCCCAGGGCACCGAAGTCATCGTCGGGATGACCACCGACCCGCAGTTCGGCCCGGTCATGATGTTTGGCCTCGGCGGCATCATGGTGGAAGTCCTGAAGGACGTGTCCTTCCGTCTCGTGCCGCTCGCCGACAAAGACGCCAACCAGATGATCGATGAGATAAAGGGTCGCCCGGTCCTCGCCGGTGTGCGCGGCCAGCCGGCATCGGATATTGCTGCCCTGAAGAACACCATTCTCAAGGTCTCCGAGTTCGTCGAAAAACACCCCGAAGTGCAGGAACTCGACCTCAACCCCGTGTTCGCCTACCCGGACGGCGCCCTCGCCGTCGATGCCCGAATCGTCATCTCCGAAAGCTAAACAAGAACCTCCGCGTCTCTGCGCCTCCGCGTTGAGACCAGTTTCCGCGTAGGAAGGTGTTCCCATGGCAGTCCCAGGTCACAAGCTCGACCGCATGTTCAATCCCGAAGTCGTCGCTGTCGTCGGCGACAAAGGGCCCAATTACATGTGGCTTCACAACAACATGCCCTTCAAGGAGAAGGGCGGGAAGCTCTACTCCGTCCAGCTCGATGAGAAGGAAATCCCCGGTATCGAAGCCCTCGGCATCCAGAACTTCAAGTCCA
Source organism: Dehalococcoidia bacterium (assembly GCA_050247055.1). Lineage (GTDB taxonomy): Bacteria > Chloroflexota > Dehalococcoidia > Tepidiformales > Tepidiformaceae > Amarobacter. The sequence continues at coordinate 370,877 of JBFWUX010000005.1, read as the reverse complement.
TGGCCGATATCCCCGAGCCCATCGACTACGCACTGGTGGCGGTCCCGCGCCAGGTCTCTCCATACGTCCTCAAGGACCTGATCGCCAACAAGGCCAACGGCGCCGGCTTCTTCACCAGTGGCTTCGCCGAAACCGGCGAGGAGCTCGGCGTGAAGCTCCAGGGCCAGCTCACGGAAATGGCCCGTGAGGCCGACTTCAACCTCGTCGGCCCCAACTGCATGGGCCTCTACCTGCCGAAGTCGGGCGTCCGCTTCAACGCCGATGCCCCGGTCACCAACGACGGCCGCGTCGGGTTCCTCTCGCAGTCCGGTACCCACGGCATCATGTTTAGCCTCGTGGCCGCTGCGAACGGGATCCACCTCAGCCGCTGCGCCAGCTTCGGCAACGCGATCATCCTCGACGTCTCGGACTACCTCGAATACCTGATGCTCGACGACGAAACCGAAATCATCGGTATGTACGTCGAAGGTGTGAAAAACGGCCGCAAGTTCTTCGATACGCTCGCTGCGGCCTGCAAACGCAAGCCTGTCATCGTCTGGAAGGGCGGCCAGACCGAAGCCGGCGCGCGCGCCACCATGTCGCATACCGGCTCGCTCGCCGCTCCGCAGGCGGTCTGGGACGGCATGATGCGCCAGTGCGGCGCCATCACCACAAACAACCTCGATGAAACGCTCGACACCATGAAGATGCTGCTCAACGCGAAGCGCCCGAGCGGCAATGGCATGGCCCTCCTCGCCCAAACCGGCGGCCAATCGGTATCGATCACCGACGCCTTCTCCAAGGCGGGCCTCCGCGTCCCGCGCTTCACCGACGCTACCTATAAGGAACTGGGTGAGTTCTTCAACGTTATTGGTGGCAGCTACCAGAACCCGCTCGATATGGCCGGAACCATCCAGGGCTCGATGGACACGCTCGACCGCGTCCTCCGCATCCTCGATGCCGACCCGAACGTCGATGCGATGGCCATGGAGCTCTCCGCGATGTTCGCCGCCCGCCAGTGGAAGAAGAACCCCGAGTCACTCGACAAGACCATCGAAGAGATCGCGACGCACAAGGAACGCTCGGCCAAGCCGTTTATCGTCATCCTCCACCCCGCCCACGAAGCGGAGTATGTCGCGAGTATTGGTCCAAAGTTCCACGCTGCCGGAGTCCCGGTATTCCAGAGCTTCGAACGTGCCGCCGCCGCCTACGCACGGGTGCTGGCTTTCGCCAGCCAGTAGAGATTTCGTCCTGGGATATACTCGAACCTGATGACTGCGAAAGAGGCTCTGCAAGCGCGGATCGAGGGTCTGGCCGAGAAAGATGCGGCGGCACTGTTGCCACTCGCCGATTCTGCATTCCTGGATTGGCTGGAGTGTCTGTCAAAATCCACGGCGACCGCAGAATTGCTGCAACTGCCGAGCCCACTTCGTTCCCTGCTTGTGCGCTATGAGGGGCGTTACTACTCGGCCGAAGATGCAGCCCGGGATGTTGACGAGGCCGAAGATTGGCGTTTTGCCGACGCTGACGCAACAAAGCGCATCGATGACTGAGCCTGGGCCAAACCGCGGTCAAATCTGGCAGATAAATCTTGCTCCCACGGCCGGTTCGGAGATCGCCAAGACCCGTCCCGCGCTGGTCATCAACGCGGACGATTTCGGCCATCTGCCGGTCAGGATCGTTGTTCCATTGACAACCTGGCAACCTCGATTCGAGCGACAACGAAATAAGCTCTTCGTTTCGCGAAGCGACGCGAATGGTCTGCAAAACGATTCGGCGGCTGAAGTGCTTCAGGTTCGGACCGCTTCCCTTCTCCGGTTCGATCGCAAGCTAGGGACTCTCTCAAGCTCTGAAGTCGAAACGGTGGTAGCCGCTCTGCACACCGCCACTTCAGGATCCGCGCGATGAACACCCGCTCTTTCGGCCCCCTCGGTTCCGTCTCATCCCTCACCCTCGGAGGCGGCGGCCTGGGCCAGGTCTGGGGCGCCACTACGCGCGAAGAGGCCATCGCCACAGTCCACGACGCCATCGATGGAGGCATCACGCTCCTCGACATGGCGCCCAGCTACGGTCGTGACAGCGAGGCTGAGCGCGTAATCGGTGAGACCTTCGCGGGTCGCCTGCCCGATGGCATCCGCGTAACCACCAAGTGCATGCTCGGCAACCCGCCGCCCGCCGAAGTGTACGACCGGCTCTCAGCGAGCCTCGACGCAAGCCTCGAACGCATGCGCCTGGACCACGTCGATGTCTTCATCCTTCACGGCATGATCGACGCCGAGGCGCCCGAAGCCGCCACTACCCGGGTCTCCCTCCAGACCTTTCGCGAAGCCGTTGTCCCCGCCTTCGAACGCATCGTCCAGGAGGGCCGCGCCCGTGCCTGGGGCATCACCGGCGTCGGCATGCCGGACGACATCCTCTTCGTGCTCGCCGCCGCTCCCCGTCCGGCCGTTGCACAGTGCATCGCCAACGTCCTCGATTCGCCCGGGGGCATGCAGCGCTGGGACGGCCCGTCCCGGCCTCGAGAGATCATCGCCGCTGCCGCAGCCATCAATGTCGGCGTGATGGGCATTCGCGCCGTCGCCGCGGGCTCCCTCACCTCCGCCCTCGATCGTGCTCTCCCCGAAGATGGCCCCGAATTCCGCGATTTCAACCGCGCCGCCCGGTTCCGCGAAATCGCCGTTGAACTCGGTGTTTCGCCGGCGTTTCTCGCCCACCAGTACGCGCTCTCGATGCCGGGCGTATCCACGGTCGTCCTCGGAGTGAAGAACCGCGAGGAACTGCGCGAGTGCCTCGCCGCGGAAGCCGCCGGACAGCTTCCCTTGGAACTCTTCGAACGCCTCACTGCATCCGTCTCTTAACGCGTTCCATACAGTGAGAGATTTCTAATCGTCAGCCCATGTTGCTCTAATTTTCGCGCCGCATCGTGTCTCCAACGGCTCCACCGACGCCGCCGGAGGAATCAATGGCTAAGAAGAGTTACACGGGCACGAAGCTCGGCATCACGGCCTCCATCGCTGGCCTGACAATGCTCACCGCGGGCTGGCTTGCCGCTCCTTTGTCTGGTTCGAACTACACCGTCGAGCTCGCCGATACGGGCACGCTCTCTCAAGAAAACGTCGCCGCCCTCGCGACCGCGACTCCGTCCATTTCCACAACGACCGCCGCGACTGTCACCCAGGCCACGGCCACATCAACGACCGCTGTCACAAGTTCCACGTCGTCGACTTCCACAACGTCGACGAATTCCACCACGTCCACCACTGCAAAGACTTCGAGAGGCTCGTGATGAACCGCTTCACTCCCCTCCTCGTCCTCGCCATCGTCGCCGCTATGACCGGCGGCATGGCCCTCCGCCTCGGCGGTACCGGCCACGCGGCATGGCTCATCAGCCGCGCTTCCGGCCTCGCGGCGTTCGGCTTGCTCTCTGGCGCGATGATCTTCGGCCTCCTCATCAGTAGCAAAGCCGCCGATGGCTCGATGTCTCGCCTCACCGTGTTCACGGTCCACCAGTTCCTGAGCGTCCTTTCACTCGCGTTCATCGCCGTGCACGGCGGTTCGCTCCTCTTCGATGGCTTCTTCCACTTCTCGGTCTTCGACCTCGTGGTTCCGTTCGTGGCGCCCTACGCGCCAGTCATGGTTGGCCTGGGCGTCATCTCTGCCTGGCTCGCCGCCGCCGTCACCGGTAGCTTCTGGGCACGCAAATGGATCGGCCAGAAGGCGTGGCGGAAGCTGCACTTCGCCTCGTTCATCGCCTATCTCCTCTCGTTCGTCCACGGCATCAGCGCCGGGACCGATAGCTCGCTCGCGCCGGTTTCAATGATGTACGCCATTTCGCTCACCACCGTCCTCGCGCTCCTGTTCTATCGCATCGTCCGCTCGTCGAGCGGTCGAACGGGTCGCTCTGCCCGGGCGCTTCCGAAAGCTGCCACGCGCCCCGTTTGACACTTGTGTTAACGCCGCGACACGATTCGGCGCGCGATGGAAGCAGCACTCACGAAATTCCTTGAATCGAAGCTCCCCGCCGACTCGGTGAAGGTCTCAAACCTCTTCCGAATCCCCGGCGGGGCTTCGCGTGAGACCTGGATGTTCGACGCCTCCTGGAACGATGGCGCCGAAAGCCAGGCCTTCGTCGTCCGTAAAGACCCTCCCGCCAGCCTTCTCGATACCGACCGCGAAGTGGAGTACGCCTTCTACTCCACCTTCTGGGGCACAAAGGTCCCCGTCCCGCGCATGCGCTGGCTGGAACAGGATGCCAGCGTTCTTGGCGGACCGTTCTTCATCATGGACCGCATCCTCGACTGCGAGGTAAATACTCGCCTCCCTCAGACACCGGCCTACCTCCCGCTCCAGCCTCAGATGGCGGAGAACCTTTACGCCATCCTCGGCGAAATCGCGAAGCACGATTGGTCGAAGGGCCCCGTCGCGAAGCTCGTGGAAGCACCGACTGTAGAGACGGCGTGGAAGCAGCAGCTCGACCACTGGGAAGCAATCATCGATGCCGAGGAATTGAGCCCTCAGCCCATTACTCGAGCCGCAATTCGCTGGCTCCGCGGCAACCCGCCACCGCCGGCCCCGCGCGTGAGCGTCGTTCACGGCGACTACCGTGTCGGCAACTTCCTCTACAAGCCCGATGCGTCCATCCACGGCGTCCTGGATTGGGAGATGGCCCACCTCGGCGACCCTATCGAAGACCTGGCCTACTCGTTCAACGAATCCTGGCACTGGGCTCGTGACGGACGCCCCGGCGGCATCGTCGACCGTGAGACCGCCATCCGGCTCTGGGAAGCGGCGAGCGGCATGAAGGCCGACCCCGCCGCGCTGCACTGGTGGGAACTGTTCAACAGCGTGAAGCTCCAGGGCATCTGGCTGAAAAGCGCAAAGGTCTTTCAGGAAGGCAAGAGTTCGGAGCTCATCCACCTCCTCTGCGCCTACAGCCTCATCAACTCCCAGGACCAGGCGATGCTCCACACCATGGGGAGGGACGCATGAGACCGGATCTTTCGCGTGCCCTCCAGGGCGTTGGCAACACCCTCATTTCGAAGATCATTCCCGAGGTCTCAACCCCATTCGGGCAGCAGGAAGCTGGCCTTGCCGCGCAACTCGCCTTCTGGGCCGCTGAAGAAGCCGAACGAGGCGCCGACCGGCTGGTGACCGAGAATCGGATCACTCGAGAGCTTCTTCAGGACGGGCTTCCCCTGGCCGGCGAGGCCGGGGCCGATGTGAAAGCCGCCCTCGCGACTCCAGCCGCGCCCGACTTCCGCCTCTCTTCGCTCCAGGCCGAAAACGACGGCGTCCGCCGCGGCCTCATCGCGCTCCAAACCTCCCTCGAATCGAATGACTCCCCGGACGCCCACGAGCTCAGCGAGCGCATCTGGGCCGAACTCGTGGAGTCCACGCGCAGGCGCCGATTCCAGGCCCGCCTGGGATGAGAGACGATGTTCGCCGGCTAATGTCGGCTTACTCGCCCATCACGCAGACACCCGATCCGCCGCCGCCCCCGGCCGGGGTCCTGCTCATCCTCCACGAACGCCCCACAGGCCCGCACATCATCTTTCAGAAGCGCACCGATTCGGTCCGCGACCACAAGGGGCAGATTAGCTTTCCCGGCGGCGCCACCGATCCGGGCGATGAATCGGTCCTCTATACGGCCTTGCGCGAAACCCATGAGGAAATCGGTGTCCACCCGGAGCACGTCGAAGTCCTCGGTCAGCTGGACGACATGGTCACGGTCTCGAACTTCCTCGTGACCCCGTTCGTCGGCTGGCTTGACCGCTTCCCGTACGAATGGAAATTCAGCGACCACGAAGTCGCCTACCTCCTCGAAGTCCCGCTCGACCATCTTCGTGATCCCCGAAACCTTGTCCCCGACCGTCGCGTCATCAATGGCCGCGAATACGAATTCCAGAGCTACCAGTTCGGCGATGACCTCATCTGGGGAGCGACTGCCCGCATGCTCGGGAATTTTCTCGACGTCCTTGCCGGGATGGACGCCTGATAGCGTAGCATCGGCCAAACCAATCCCTTCGAGCGGAAGGAGCGAGCGATGGCAGATCCCGTTCAGGCGCCAATTGACTGCGTCCGCTGCCAGTCATCTCTTTACTACCTTGGCACGCGGAAGTTTCACGAGGGCGCCAGCGCCGGCTTCTTCGGCGACTTCTTCGAAGCATTCCAGCACCGGGAGGAATTTGAATTGTTCGCCTGTGGCTCCTGTGGCCACATCGAATTCTTCATCAGCGGCGTTGGCGATGAACTCCGCGGGTGGGCGCCGAAAGCCAGGAAGAAGTCTTCGCGGCGCTCTCGCGACCCGTTCACAGGCAAGATTCCTCCCGGCCCGAACGCTGACCATGACACAGCTTCCACCTAGCATAGACGCGTGACACTGCCGAACGACCGCACCCTCGCCTCCCTTGTTGCCGAAGTGCCCGGCGCCCGGCTGCTCCGCGGATCTGCGGAAACAGTCGTCGAAACAATCGAATACGACTCTCGCCAGGCAAAACAGGGCTCGCTCTTTGTCGCTGTTCCCGGCTTCATCACCGACGGGCACGCCTATCTTCCTCAGGTGGCGGCTGCGGGCGCGGCGGCCGCCATCATCCAGGAGGACCACGCCTCGGTAGCCGGTTCCCTCCCGGAATCCATCGCCCTCGTCACTGTCCCCGAAACGCGCCCCGCCCAGGCCAGTGCCGCCGCCTGGTTCTATGGCCACCCTGGCCGCGAAATGGTCGTCATCGGCATCACCGGCACCGATGGCAAGACCACAACCTCCCACCTCCTTACATCCGTCCTCGAAGCCGCCGGTGGCAAAGTTGGCCGTCTCGGCACCGTCGATACCTACTTCCCGGGCGAATCCGGCAAGGTCACCGACCGCATGACCAGCCCCGAGGCCCCAGAAGTCCAGCGTCTCCTTCGCCGCTTCGCCGATGCCGGCTGCGAGTTCGCAATCGTCGAAAGCACCAGCCACGGCCTCGCGCTCCATCGCATGGACCACGTCGAATACGACGTTGCCGCCTTCACCAACATCACCGGCGACCACCTCGACTTCCACAAGACTTTCGAAGCCTATCGCGAGGCCAAAGGCCTCCTTTTCAGCGCCCTCGGCACCGCTTTCGATAAGGGCATAGCAAAAGCCGCGGTTGTCAATGCCGACGACCCCTCCGCCCATGCGATGGCCGCCCTCTCCGGCGCGGTTCCCATCCAGTTCGGACTCGATTCGCGCGATGCCCAGGTCACCGCCCGCAACATCATCCTCCGCGCCGATGGCACCAACTTCCGCCTCGAAACGCCTCAGGGCCGCGCCGAGGTCGCGCTCGGATTGCCTGCGCTGTTCAACGTGATGAATGCGCTCTGCGCTGCAGGCTGCGGAATCGCCTGCGGCGCGAACCACCAGGACATCGCCCGCGGCCTCACCCAGGCGCCGGGCGTTCCCGGGCGAATGGAGCGCATCGTCGCCGGCCAGCCCTTCGAAGTAATCGTCGACTATGCCCACACTGGCGAAGCCGTCCGCAAGGTGCTCGAGGTCCTGCGCGAAGTGAACCCGCGCCAGCTCATCGTTGTTGTCGGCGCCGCCGGCGAACGCGATCCCGGCCGCCGCTTTGGCGTAGGACGCGCCGCAGCCGAGGGCGCGGACTTTTCGGTCTTCACCAACGAAGACCCGCGCTCTGAAGACCCCGCGGCCATCGTCCAGGAAATCGGCCGCCATGCCGAAGGCGCCGGGCGCACTCGCGGCGCGGACTTCATCGAAATCGAAGATCGCCGTGAAGCTATCGCCGCCGCCCTCAAGCGCGCACAGCCCGGCGATGTCGTCGTCATCCTGGGCAAGGGCCATGAGAAGTCGATCATCCTTGGCACTCAGTCACTCCCCTGGGACGACCGTGATGTCACCCGGGAGGAATTGGCAAAGCTCGGTTTCGCCAATTAGCGGCCCCCAACGAGCTTTAACTTCTGTTTCCCTGGTGTCGTGGCCTGTATGTGGCCCGTTCGTATACTGAAAACCACGCCCGCGGCTAACCCCGCCGCCCCTGAAGAGAGGTCCTAAAACCGTGGCCAAAAAGAGAAAGCGCGAGCTGCATCACCTGCGGCAAGAGTCTTCGCGCCGGAAGAATTACCAGCTGGGTAATACGAACCCCAACGAGTTCTATAAGCCCGGCTTCCCCATGAACATCTTCGGCAACGTCCGTATCTTCGCGATCATCGGCGTCGTCGCCGGCGTCGCGATGGTTGGCACCGCCTTCCTCACCAGCCGGGCACGAGACGCCAAGGACAACAGCAACATCGACCTGCCAACCGAAACACCGGCCGCCTCGGTCACCGTCGATGGCTCCGCCACCGCCGTCCCCAGCGTCACGCCGAAGAGCTTTACGGCTGCTGAGCAGGTCGTTGACCCGGCCAAGAAGTACGTCGCCACCATCAAGACATCCAAGGGCGAAATCGTCGTCGATCTCTTCGCGGACAAGGCGCCGAAGACCGTCAACAGCTTCGTCTTCCTCGCCCAGCAGGGTTACTTCGATGGCATCACCTTCCATCGCGTCGTGAAGGATTTCGTCATCCAGGCCGGTGACCCAACCGGCACCGGCACCGGTGGTCCTGGGTACAGCACCGCCGATGAACCCAACGAGATTGCCAACACTCGCGGCACGCTTTCCATGGCGAAGGTCAGCGGCGCTTCCGAATTCGGCAGCCAGTTCTTCATCAACCTCAAGAACAACACCGCGCTCGACTACAACAACCCGAGCGCCAACAAGTTCTACCCCTTCGGCGAAGTCACCAGCGGCATGGACGTAGTGGATGCCATCGGCGCTTCCCCGGTTGGCGCGGGCGACAAGCCGAACCCGCCCATCGTCATCGAATCGGTCACCGTCCAGGAACAGTAAGAATCAGCGAGCCGCGCCGGCGTGCGCGGCTACGCCTGCCACAATCGGCTCAAGTTCCGTCGCCGCAGGCGGCATCTCGTCGCGACCCAGGTAAATGGCGTAGAAGTAGCGTTCCGTCGCGGCGGATTGCACAAGCACCGTCACGTCCTGCCCAGCCTCGCGGAATGTGATTCGCCTCAGGTCCGGCCCCGCAGCTTCCACCCTCAGGTCGCCATCGGGCAGCCACGCGAGGCCTGCCCACGGGGGCGCCGCCTCGCCGAGACCGTTCGCATATTTCGCGGCGTCCTCCGCCGAAGCGAACTCCAGCACCTGGCAGAGCAAGTTCAGCGGCGGATCGAACGGCGGATGGGGGAGGACTTCCTTCCAGAATACGAATCGCCCGCGCTTCAACCCGGCTTCCCTGTACTGTGCCTTCGCCTCGGAGGTGTCGCCACTCAGGTTCGCGAGGTCTGCCGGAGTGAATTCGCCCCGCGACAACTCGATGAAATCTGGCCCTACGTCGCCGTGCGTGCAGAGGTAACTATCGATCTCGTCGTTGTTTCCGGCGCTCGCCGAACAGGCGGTCGCCAGCAACATAGAGACCACGCTCAAAGCAAGGGCTAAGGCCCTATTCGAGCGATTCCGCATCAGTCTCGGGCCCGATCATTCCATGCTTCGATTGGTACCGTTCCACCAGCACGATTAGCCCGAAAAACGGGAAAAACAGCAGTCCCGCGATCGCCCCGTACAACCACTCCGGGATAATCAGCAGCAAAATGGAGACCGCCGCGAAGAACGCCATGCCGATGATCGCGAAGATTCGGCCGGCAAGAACCCAGGGCGTTACGGGGCTGTTCACAGGCCCCATCTTCGCAACTGCTCCATCACGGGTCTAGGCAACTCGCGAACCGCCGCGCTCACGTATACTCGGGCCACATTTCAGGAGAGGTGCTTCATGGCACGGACAGTCCTCCGAACCGAACTTTGCGATCTGCTCGGGATCGAATATCCCGTCATTCTCGCCGGAATGGGCCCGGTTGCTGGCGGCCTCACCGGCCCGGTCGCGACGGCCAGCCTCGTCGCCGCTGTTTCCAACGCTGGCGGCCTTGGCGTTATCGGTGGCGCGGGCTTCGGCGGCGAACGCCTGCGAGAAGAAATCACCAAGGTCCGCTCGATGACCGATAAGCCCTTCGGCGTCGACCTCCTCTTGCCCTCGAACTACATGGGCGGCGCCGCCAGCGGTGAAATGCCCCGCGATCCGCGTGACCTCATCCCGAAGGAAACCACCGAAGGTCTGAAGAAGATCGCCAACGACCTCGGCATCGAATGGCACGAGGCTCCGCGCCCTGCTCCCTCCGCCACGGCCACTCGGCCCCGCACCGGCGGCATGTCCGATGAACAGATGGAAGTCGTCATCGAAGAGAAGGTCGCGGTCTTCGCATCCGGCCTCGGCAGCCCCGCTGCCTGGATGGATCGCCTCAAGGCCAACGGCACAAAGGTCCTCTCCCTCGTTGGCAACGTGAAGAACGCGAAGCGAGTCGCCGGCATTGGCGCCGACGCGGTAGTCGCCCAGGGTACGGAGGCCGGCGGCCACACCGGCCGGATTGCCACCATGGCCCTCGTCCCCCAGGTCATCGATGCGGTCGCCCCAACGCCGGTCATCGCAGCCGGCGGCATCGCCGATGGGCGCGGCCTCGCCGCTGCGCTCGCACTCGGCGCGGTCGGAGTCTGGTGCGGCACCGCCTTCCTCGTCTCCGAAGAAGCCAACCAGCCCGACCTCCAGAAGAACCGCGTTCTCGCCGCCGCGGATGAAGACACGAAGATCACCCGCCTCTACAGCGGCAAAACCATGCGCAACATCACGAACCCGCTGATCGAAGCCTGGGAAGCTGCTGGCCTCCAGGCCCTCCCGATGGGCCTCCAGGGCATGCTCACCGCCGACCTCGTTTACTCGGTCCGCAAAGCAGGCCGCGAGGACCTCCTCATGAACGCAGCCGGCCAGGCCTCGGGAATGCTCACGAAAATCCGCCCCGCCGCCGACATCCTGAACGACATGGTCACCCAGGCCGCTGACATCCTTGGCCGCTCCCTCCCGGCGCGCGTCAAAGCCGTCGCGGAGAGTTGACGATGTCCGACCGCGCCCTCGAAGGCGTTCGAGTAGTCGAATTCACGGATGAAATAGGTTCCTACTGCGGCAAACTCCTCGCCGACCTCGGCGCGGAGTCGATCAAGGTTGAGCCCCCGGGCGGCGGCCGTGAGCGCCATTGCGGCCCATTCGTCACCGGCCACGAAGACGAGCCCGATGCCAGCCTCGCTTTCTGGGTCCACAACACATCGAAGCAGTCCGTCGTTCTCGACCTGGACACTCCGGAGGGCCGGGAACGGGCCCGCAGCCTCGCCCTCTCCGCGGACATCGTCATCGAGGACTACGCCGTCGGCTACCTCGCCGAGCGCGGCCTCGGCTACGAAGAACTCCACCGGCTCAAGCCCTCCCTGGTCTACACATCGGTCACTGGCTTCGGACAGACCGGCCCCCATGCCGGCTGGGCCTATACCGACATCGTCGGTCAGGCGATGGGCGGAATCATGACCCTCGCCGGCGAGCCCGCCGACCCGCCGAACATGATCTACGGGCGCCAGGCCGACATCTCAGCCAGCATCCATGCCGCCCAGGGCACCATGATCGCCCTGCTGCATGCCGAGGCCACGGGCGAAGGCCAGCGCGTCGACGTCTCGGCCCAGGAGTCGGTTTCGATGTCGCAAGAAACCGCCATGCAAACCTGGGACTTCCAGAGGCGCAACCGCGTCCGCACCGGCGAACTCGGCTCCATCCCCATCAAGCTGCCCGGTTGGGGCACGCTCAAGTCGAAGGACGGCTATGTCTTCCTCTTCATCGTCGCGCCCGCCGGCGAAGACCTCCCGGCACTGGTCGATTGGATGCGCGACGAGGGCAAAGCCGGACCACTCGATGACGAACCGTACAAGGGCATCGTCGACAACATGACCCTCGCGACGCTCTCCCAGCTGATTACCAACCCGGCCGAAATCGCCAGGATCATGCCGCACCTCCCGGTCATCAACGACGCCATTGCATTCTTCTTCGCCGAGAAGACGGCGCGCGAAGCGTACGAAGAGGGCCAGCATCGCAGGCTCCTCATCGGCATCGTCTCCCAGCCACGAGACCTTGCCGAAAACACGCAACTGCGCGCCCGCAACTGGTTCGTCAACTTCCCCGAGGCGCCGGTAGGCAAAGCCACCGAGTTCCCGGGCCCACCGTACCGGCTCTCCGAAACCCCCGCCCGGGTCGCGCGGCCACCGCGTCTCGGCGAACACACCGAAGCCGTCCTCGCGGCTCTTTAGGGAGACTCTCTAGATGTCCAAACGCCCCCTCGAAGGCCTTCGCGTCGCCGATTTCTCATGGTTCGGCGCCGGCCCCATCGCCGGAAACACCTTCTCCCAGTTCGGCGCCGAAGTTATCCGCGTCGAATCCGAAGCCAAGCTCGATGGCCTCCGTGTCGGCGCGCCCTTCCCGCTGAACCCCGATGGCACGCCAAAAACCGGCTACAACGTCTCCGGCTACTTCAACAACTTCAACACCGGCAAGCTCTCCATGCAGCTCAACCTCAACATGGAGAAGGGCCAGGAACTCGCCTACCGCATCATCGAAAAGTCCGACTTCTTCCTGACCAACTTCACCCCGCGCGTCATCGATAAGTGGAACCTTCGCTATGAGCAGATTTCGAAGGTGAACCCGAGAATCATCGCCGCCTATGCCCCCATGCAGGGCATGGAAGGCCCGCACCGCGACTTCCTCGGCTTTGGGGCCGTCCTCACGCCCGTGACCGGGATCAGCGAAATGTCCGGCTTCCCCAACCGTCCGCCCTTCGGCATCGGCACCAACTACCCGGACTACGTCGTGAACCCCGGCCACACGGTTACCGCTATGCTCGCCGCCCTTCGTTATCGCAACCGCACCGGCAAAGGCCAGTGCGTCGAACTCCCGCAGCTCGAATCGGTGGTGAACACCCTCGGCACGGCCGTCGCCGAAAACCTTGTGAACGGCACGAACCCCTCCCGCACCGGCAACCGCCACCCGGCCTACTCGCCCCACGGCGCCTTCCGCTGTGCCGACGACCCGGAATCCTCCGACTCGCAGGAACGCTGGCTGGTGATCGCCTGCCGCAGCGATGCCGAATGGTCTGGCGCCGCCGGCGTGCTCGGCCATCCCGAAGCCGCAACCGACCCGCGGTTCGCGACCGTCGCCGACCGGAAAGCCAACGAAGACGATCTGGAAGCCGCGATCTCGGGTTGGGTGCGAGAACGCCCGGCGACGGAGCTTTGCGAAGCCCTCCAGGCGGCACACATCCCCGCCGGAGTCGTCCAGAACGCCCAGGACATGCTCGACCGCGACCAGCACATGAAGGCACGCGGCTACTACCGCTACGTGGACCATCCCGAAGCCGGCCGCGAAGCCCACGACGGCCCCGCCGCCGTCCTCTCCGAGACACCCGGCGACACGCCTGGACCGGCCCCACTCCTCGGCGAGCACACCCTCGACATCTGCGAGCGTGTCATCGGCCTCAACATGGACGAAGTCGCCGATCTCCTCGCCGAAGGCGTGCTCCTGTAAGAGATGGCACAGCCTCGGTATGCTGGAGACGCCAGGCGACCGGGGCGTATGAGTACACCGCCCGCGAGCCTGGCTTATTTCCGCAGAATCTTCTCCAACATCCAACGCGCTCGTTGCTGTTCGCCGGACTCAGCAGGATGCTGGAGCTGCCCAGCGAGAATGCGCAATCGACCTTCAAACTCTGGTGTGGAAAACGCCCGCGCGGTTTTGCAGTACTCTCTGAACTCCCATCGTGGTCCCGCCACCACGGGTTTCAACAGAGATGCGAGAAGTCGGTCTCGCTGGGCATCGGTCAGTGGAACGTGCCGCAGCAGCCGAACGATTGTTTGCTTCGCGTAGCCAGACCGGAAGCACCACGGATCGGTCTCAAGAAAAACAAGCGCGTCTTCTACCCCGGTCGTATCTTGGCGGGCGAGCGCGGAAATTCGGTGCCAGGACTCGCCCGGATACATCGCGTGGAAGGCTGTCCAGTGCCAGTGAAGCCACGAACCGGGCGCGACTTCCTTCGTAATCCACGGCATTTCCTCCTGGGGATCCCGGAGCCGCAAACCCAGCTCATCACGGACGCCCATGGAGTCAAATCGGCGAAGCAACCGTTCGCGCTCCCTCGATGGTTGTGAGACCGCCGAATCCTCACGCATGCAATGAGTGAGAAATTCTGCGCGCAACTTGAGAGATGTCCACGGATCGAGCGGCATTGTCGTTCAACTTTAGCGCGACAAGCAGCCCCGTAGGTCGGTGGTCGTCGCCGACCTGCTCGCCGAAGGCGTGCTCCGGTAGGATAGCGCGTGGGGCGTCGATCCGCGGGCCGCTGAGCTTTCGGCCTACCGGGCGCCCCTGAGATCCCTCCCCGGCGTGTCGTTCATCCTGCAAAACTCCAGCATCAGCGCGGCCCGCCTCGAAGTCCCCGGGTCTGGGACTTTGGACAACCGCTCCAACTCCTCGCGAAAGACAGGGGTTTCAATTCGCCGTGCAAGCTTTCGCATTTCCACCCAGTCGTACCGGGCGCCTCGCGGAAGCGACGCTAGGATCGCAGTTCGCAGCCGGCGTTGCTGCTCGGGAGTCAGGCGGATTCGGCGAAGCCTTCGCGCGAGCGTGGCCTTGAAATAGCCGGAGCGGAAATACCAGGGGTCGGCCTCGATATACGCGACCGCATACTCCGCGCCTGCTCCGTCGCCAGTCTTCATCCCTTCAATTGCGGATTCGAACTCCGGCGAATGCAGCTCCGCTCTAACCGACTCGTATTCGGACACCAACGCGACATACCTCGGGTCTGCGCGAAGCCGCTCCCAATACTCGTTCCATCTCTCGACCCAGGGCGGCGCCTTGGTGTTGCCGTCCGCGAGCCAGCTGCCTCGTTCGCGGAGCTCCTGCTCGAATTCCTTGCGCCGCTGCAGCCGCGCGAGTTCGGCCGAAAGCTCGGTGAGCCGATTCGCCAGGGCGTGGACCTTTTCGCGAATCTCGTCTTCCTTCATTCCCAGCCCATTCCTTTCCCTGTGCTAGGATTCCACGCGAACCCCCGCCAAGGAGCGAACCCTTCCGTGGCCGTACTCATCACCCTCATCGTCATCGTCGTGCTCGTGCTCGTCATCGTCTTCTGGCTGATGGGCATGTACAACGGCCTCGCCCGCGCCCGCATCCGCGTGAAGGAAGCGTGGTCCGGCATCGATGTCCAGCTCAAGCGCCGCAGTAGCCTCATCCCAAACCTCGTCGAAACCGTGAAAGGCTACGCCGCTCACGAAAAAGAAACCCTTGAAAACGTCACCCGCGCGCGCGCCATGCTCGATCGCGCGGCCACCCCGGGCCAGGCCGCCCAGGCCGATAACATGCTCACGGGCGCCCTCCGCTCCCTCTTCGCAGTCGCCGAAGCCTACCCGGACCTCAAGGCCAACCAGAACTTCCTGGAACTCCAGCGCGAACTCACCGATACCGAAGACAAGATCGCCTACTCGCGCCAGTTCTATAACGGCAACGTCCGCTCCTACAACGAAAAGACCGCCACCGTCCCCAGTTCCATCATCGCCGGCATGTTCAACTTCCAGCCCGCCGAATTCTACGAGGCCGAAGAAGGCGCCCGCGAAGACGTCCACGTCAGCTTCGGTACCACCCCCCCGGCCGCACCAACAACCTAGAAACGGCGAACGACGAACTTCGAAAGACGGAGAGCCGAGAACTCGCCGAATGAAGAGCAACGACCTCATCGAGCGGACCGCAAAGTTTGCGTTGGACATTGTGCAACAAACAGAGTCGCTGCCCAGATCACGCGTGAACGACGTTCTCGGCAGGCAGCTCTTGAGGGCGGGAACGTCCGTAGGCGCAAATTACCGTTCGGTTCGGCGAGCGCAAAGTCCAGCACACATGATCTCCAAGCTGTCATTGGTCGAAGAAGAAGCTGACGAGTGTTGTTATTGGCTGGAACTGCTGACTGAGACGAGAAGCCTCCCACCGGAGATGGCATCTCCGTTGATGCGCGAGGCATCCCAACTGACTGCAATCATGGTTGCGTCGAAGAAGACGTTCCGAGCACAAATTGCCGTCGCCAAGCGTCGTCGTTCGAGGTTCGACGTTCGAATTCACGAAGGTGAATCGTGAATCGCGAGTCCTCCCCTCCCCCCGGTTCGGTCCTCGTCTACGATCGCATCGCCGCCAACAAGCGCACCACCTGGTTCATGATGATCGGCTTCGTCGTCATCCTCACCGCGCTCGTCGCCGTGATAGCCATCGGCCTCGGGTTGGGCATTGGCGTCATCGGCGTCGTTGGCATCGGCCTCATCATTTACGCGCTGGTCTCGTACTGGATCTCCACGAGCGTCGTCCTCTCCATTTCGGGCGCACACGAAGTCACCCTGGAAGAAGAATGGGAGTTCGTCCGGCGCGTCCAGAACCTCTCGATCGGCTCTGGTCTCCCCATGCCGAAAACCTGGGTGATGGAAGATAGCGCCCCCAACGCCTTCGCCACCGGCCGCGACCCCGCTCACTCCCACGTCGTCGTCACGCGCGGCCTGCTCGACAAGCTGGAAGGAGCCGAACTCGAAGGCGTGCTCGCCCACGAAATGTCCCACATCGGCAACTACGACATCCGTGTCATGACCCTTGCGACCGTCCTGGTCGGCTTGATTGCCCTCGTCAGCGACCTCTTCCTCCGTTGGAGTTTCCTCGGCGCCGGGGGGCGGCGCGGCAGCAAGGACAAAGGCGGCGGTGGACTGGGACTCGTGGTGCTGGCCATCGCCATCATTGGAGCCATCCTCGCCCCGATAATCGCCCAGGCCATCAAGTTCGCGGTCAGCCGCCAGCGCGAATACCTCGCCGATGCCAGCGGCGCGCTCCTCTGCCGCCACCCGGAAGCGCTCGCCCGCGCCCTCGAGAAGATCGCTTTGGACCCGGAGCCCCTCGAAGCCGCGAACAAGGCCACCGCCCACATGTATATCTACAACCCGCTCCGTGAGCACTCCAGCTTCCTGAACAACATGTTCAGCACGCACCCGCCGGTGGAAGACCGCATCCGCCTCCTCCGCGCTATGTGAGAGTCGCGGGGCGGCGCGTCGTGTCAAGCTCGCTTGACATCTCCCGCGATGTCAAGCATGCTCGGGATTGTATACTTGACACGGTGACTCCTATGCCTTAGTCTCTCTTTTGAGATGGTTTGGGATGCTCGGCTATCCGCCTCAGTTCCCCGACTACCTCAGCCGGGAACAGCCTCCGGGCCAGTTCCTCGGTAGTCATCTGAGTAGCAGGTTTGAACGATGGATCTGATGAAACTGATGGATGAATTCGGGACTGAGCAGGCTTGCCGGGAAGTCCTGGCTGAGCTTCGTTGGCCCGAAGGTGTGACGTGCCCTCGTTGTGAGGGGAAGCGTCAGGCTTTCGATTCGGATCGTTACGTTTGGGATTGCTACTCATGCGGCTACCAGTTCTCCGCTCTCTCGGGGACTGTTCTCCACGATACCAAACTGCCCCTTCGGAAATGGTTCGTGGCCGTGTTCTTGATGGTCGAAGCCAAGAAAGGCATCTCGGCCAATCAGATGAAGCGCACGCTTGGCGTGAGCTACAAAACCGCGTGGTATCTCTGTCACCGCATCCGTGCGGCTATGGCCGTGGAATACGCGCAATTGACCGGAACGGTCGAGATGGACGAGACCTACATCGGCGGCAAGAAGCGCGCCCCTAAGCGCGAGGACGGACGCTCTGGACTGCCTCGGGGATACAACCCGCGTGCCGATAAGATCATGGTTCTTGGTGCGGTCTCGCGTGACGGGCAAATCCGCATGGCTGTTGAGAAGCGGGCGAACCGCAAGACGGTCGGCAAGTTCATTGCCAGCCATATCGCTGATGATGCCCCGTTCATCTACACGGACGGCGCACACGTCTACCAGCATCTTGGCGACCACGACACGGTCCATGAATCCGTTGACCATCAGAAGGACGAGTGGGTACGCGGCGACGTTCACACGAACAGCGTTGAATCGGCGTGGAGCCTGCTCAAGCGGTCTATCGTGGGAAGCTATCACCAGCTGTCTGCTAAGCACCTTCCGGCCTACCTCGATGAAATGGAATGGCGATTCAACAATCGCGGGAATGAATACCTGTTCCGTGACACGCTCATTCAGTTGGTGACGGCTGAGGCGTTGCCGTATCAGGAACTGACTGCGTAGGCGTGAAAGTTGAATTGTCGTAAAAGTTGTTAACCGTTGAACCGTCATGGCTTAACCAAAGGGCTATGACAACAGCAGCAAGAATACCGAGAACCCCAACAATTACCCCGGCAAGTTGATAATGCGCCGCTGTTCGTGTGGCTGACGCCATGTCACTTTGAATAATATCTGCCATGGCAGATAGCATGGTTTCGTGGTCGCGAGCAAATGCCGATTCTTGCTGTTCCCATATTCTCCGCTCACGTGTAGCACGCATCTCTGCCTCAACTCGCCATTGCTCCTTTTTCATCTCTCGCGCTTCCGTAAGATGCTGTTCGGCTGTCCACCACGGAGTCCACGGGTGAAACTCGGCGCAATCTTGATCTGTGCGAATGACGCTGGAATGCGCGTCTGTTCGAACTTTGCTTCGCCACTCTCCCTCTGAATAATCCGCCTTAAAATGGCCCAGTCGCTCGAATGCCGCCTCAATCTTGGGAACTTCAATTTCAACCAAGGATTCCAAGTCGAGTGCCAAGCGATAGCAGCGCGGCGGCTTCCAAGGCTCACGACGATTGTCGAGTGCCGCGACCTCAAACTTGCTAGTGACCAGCCCGTTCTCCACGTTTTGGTCAATATGGCCATAGAAACCACAGTTGATGCAGGAGCGTTCAGGCGTGTCGGGAAACTGTTCCATGCTCTCTCTCTCGGTCTCAGCCGCACTAAGTGCGCGGTGAACCTACCTTTCTTGGCGTCGTGCCCTGACAACCGCTGCAAGCATCGGTCGAACGATAATCTTGGCTTGCTCGTATTTACGGGGGTCAGTGGCGAAATATTCGAGGTGGCCAGCATTACCTCCACAGAACAGAGCGCCGCAATAGCGTCCCCCGCCCTTGGAGATGATTTGATAATCCGCCAGGTCGCGGACGGTGCCGTCTTCGCGAGCTTTGAACAAATATGTCGTGTCGTGGGCCTTGCAGAAGGGAATTGGGTATCCGCCGTTGTACTTCCACCACTGCCCATCTGATTCGACCTCAATGGGAAGGGGTTCCCCTGCATCATCAGACGGCGCCAAGGCCGGAACGCGAGGCGGGCGTAAGACCCCGGCTCCCAAGACAACGAATCCCACAATCGTGAGTAGCGTCTTGACGGCCCCGCCCCCAAGGAACTCCCATAAGTCTCCCCAGAGACCGCGATGATCCCAAACGAACTGGAGATTTTGAATCCAACTGAGCACATCATCGGCCCAGCCCAATCCGATTAGTGCGAGACCAATCATCGAGAGCCGGGGGTGTGCTCGCAGCCGTGCAATCATGCGCCGCTACATTACTCGATCTACCGTGTGAAGTATATAACCCCGAGCATGCTTGACACATGCGCAACGTCGTCCGCGATCTGCGAACCCGGCGAGGACTCTCCCAGGCCGAACTCGGCTCGGCCGTCAGCGTCTCGCGCCAGACCATCAATTCCATCGAACAGGGCCGCTACCTTCCCTCGCTCCCGCTCGCCTTTGCCCTCGCCCGGCTATTCGAACTCCCCGTCGAGCAGGTCTTCTTCGATGACTAAGGAGTCTTCCATGCCGATCTCCCGAACAATCTCACTCTTCGCCACGCTCGTAATCTCGGTTGGCCTCGTCGTCGCGGCTTTCGTTGGAGTTGGCCCGATATCGGGGCTCACGGTTTTCGCCTGCCTCGCGTTCGTGTACGGCGGCGCCTACCTCGTCGCGCGCCTGCGGTCCGGCGAGGGCGACATTGCCGCCATCGTTTCCGGCCGCGCCGATGAACGCCAGGGCCAGATCGACCAGCTCGCGGGCGTACTCTCCTGCGCTACAGCGCTTGTCCTCTGCGGAGTCGGAGCGATCATCTCGCTCGCCAACGGTGACGGCAGCGGTGGGCCGTTCGCATGGATTCTCGCGGCAAGCGGGGTGGTCTACATCGTTTCCCTCCTCGTCCTTCGAACCCGTGTCTAGGTGATGCGCCGAGACCCGAATGGTCCGTTCGACCCAGCCGGAATGGGCCGATCGGACCATGGCGACCCATGCCCCCAGCGGTACTCTGCAGCTAGAGAAATGACCACCTCGGTGGAAAGGAGGAAACGGAAATGATCAGGCACAACCTTCGAGCAATTCACGCCCTCTACGAGGTCTGGATCGTGCAGTCGTAAACGACCAGGCCAGGTAACCAGCCGAAGGAGGTCCTACAAAGTGAAACTCAGGATCCACGCCCTGTATCGGTGGTGGTACCGTCCGATACAAGGCTCGCCAATGCGAGCCAGGCACAGCGTCCCGGTCCCGGTAGCGTCAGAGATTTAGCGGTTTCATTGGCCCACCGCGATCGTCCCCTCGGGACAAAAGCTTGAGCGGACCCGGGTACTGAAGGACGGAGCAAAAGCAACAAACGGCCCTTCCACTGCGGAAGGGCCGTTTTTCACGTCCCGGCAAGCCCTGCGCTCGGCGGCTAGAATGTCCCGGCCAACGGTATTCGCCCGAGGCAATCTACAGGCACGAGGAACTCCCTTTTCATGGGTCTCCGAACTCCACAGCAGTACATCGAATCCGTCCGCGACGACCGCACCGTCTACTACCGGGGCGAAAAAGTCGCCGATGTCACGGTCCATCCGGTCATCAAGAAAGCGGTCCATCACGCTGCCCTCGATTTTGAAATGGCCGAGAACCCCGAATACCACGACCTTGCCGTCGTCAAAGAGGGTGTGGACGAGTACAGCCGCTACTTCAAAATCCCGGCCAGCAACGATGACCTCCTCAAGCGCAGCCAGCTGATCGAGGCCGCCACCGCCCTCGGCAAGACGCTCGTCGTCCTCGTGAAAGAAATCGGCACCGACGCGCTCTTCGCGCTCCACCGCGTCTCCCGCCAGGTCGATCAAAAGTACGAAACCGACTACTTCCAGCGCGTCCAGGCCTTCTACAAGCACTGCCGCGACAACGACCTCGCGCTCTCTGTTGCCCAGACCGACGTCAAAGGCGACCGCTCCTCCGGCCCGCTCAATCAGGAACACCCGGACTACTACACTCGCATCGTCGAACGTCGGGACGACGGCATCGTCGTCCGCGGCGCGAAGATCCACACCAGCTGCACGACAAACGTCAACGAAATCATCGTCCTCCCGACGCGCGCCATGTCCGAAGCGGACAAGGACTACGCCGTCGCCTTCGCCGTGCCGGTGAATACGCCCGGGGTGAAGCTCGTCGCCAGCCCCTACGGCGGCAGCCCGAAGACTGAGTTCGACGCCCCCCTCAGCGCCGACCGCAAGATGATGGAGACCATCACCATCTTCGACGATGTCTTCGTGCCCTGGGATCGCGTCTTCCTCGCCGGCGAACACGATTTCGCCGCGGCCATCGCCCTCGGCTTCGTCGAATACCACCGCTTTACGGCGGTCAGCTACAAGTTGCCGCTCGTCGACGCGCTGATTGGCTCCGCCATCCTCATGGCCGACCTCAATGGCATCTCGCGTGCGGCCCACGTCCGGGACAAGCTCATCTGGCTCATCAGCTACGCCGAAACCCTGCGTGCTCTCACCGAAATGGCCGCCATCCGTGGCGTCGCCGATGAGCACGGGATCTTCGCCCCGGATGCGCTCACCACGAACATGGCGAAGTACCACTTCGCCCACCACTACCACGAAGCGCTCCAGCACGTGCAGGACATCGCCGGCGGCATGCTCGTCACCGGCCCCGGCGTCGAAGACTTCGCCAATCCGGACACCGGTGATCTGCTGCGGAAGTACCTCGGGGGCCGCGCCGGGGTGAACGGCGAAGTCCGTACTCGCGCCATGAACATGGTCAGCGACCTCACGACCGGAGACTTCGGCGGCTACCACGCCGTCCTCGCCATCCACGCCGAAGGCTCGCTCGAAGCCGAAAAGCTCATGATTTCACGCGCCTACGATTCGAAGCGCGCCCTCGAATACGCCAAAAAGCTCGCGGGAATCTAGAAGGGACGCTCATGGCCGACAAAGCAGCAGCCATCCACGACCTCGAGTCTGGGTACCAGCAGTTCCGCAAGCCACTGGAATCTCTCGACGACGCGGCCTACACCGAAGTCTGGCTCGGCGAGTGGGACCTCTCGCGCTTGCTCGCCCATATGGCTGGCTGGTATCGCGAGATGACGGGGGCGATCGAGCGCGCCGGCCGCGGCGAGCGTCCCACCCCGGAGGGGGTCGACTACTCGAAGGCCGACGATTGGAACGCCGGCTTCGCCAGGCTCGCGAAGCCCGGCAAGGCTGCCCTCGCCGATTTCGATGACGCGTTCGCGGTATATGTGGCGGCGGCTCGTGCCCTCCCCGATTCGATGTACGGTACGGACCCGGAGAAAGGCCGCCCGAAGATCGGCAACCGTCTGCTCGAAGGCGCCGGGATCCATCACTTCAAGGAACACCAGCCCGAACTAACGGAATGGTTGGCAGGGAGAGGCAAATGACGCCCGAAGAAAAGCTCGCCGAACTCGGCCTCGCCTTCCCCCCGAAAGGCCCCGCGGCCGGGAACTTCCTCCCCTGCACCCGCGAAGGCAACATCGTCTACCTCTCGGGCCACGGCCCCTCCGGCCCCGACGGAGGGATTGCCATTCGCGGTCGCCTCGGCGCCGACCTCACAATCGAACAGGGCTACGAGGCCGCGAAGCTCACCGCCATGTCCCTTCTCCGCTCGCTGAAGGAAGAGATTGGCGAACTCGACCGCGTAAAGCGAATCCTCAAGCTACTCGGCATGGTCCGCTGCACCGAGGACTTCGGCCAGACCCCCGCCGTCATCAACGGCGCGTCGGACCTCTTCGTCGAAATCTTCGGCGACCGCGGCCGCCACGCGCGTTCGGCCGTTGGCCTCTACGAGCTCCCGTTCCAGATGGCCGTCGAAATCGAAATGGTCGTCGCAATTAACGACTAACGCGG
Source organism: Dehalococcoidia bacterium (assembly GCA_050247055.1). GTDB lineage: Bacteria > Chloroflexota > Dehalococcoidia > Tepidiformales > Tepidiformaceae > Amarobacter. Next base: position 347,889 of record JBFWUX010000005.1, on the reverse strand, counting down.
AGGTAGGCCGGGTTTGGAGATGCCGCTCTTTCCGCTGCGCACCGTGCTCTTTCCCGGCATGCCTCTGCCCCTGCGCATCTTCGAAGAGCGTTACAAGATCATGGTCCGCGAACTGCTCGCCTCCGGTGGCGACTTCGGCGTACTCCTGATCCGCGAAGGTGAGGAGGTGGGTGGCGGCGCCCGCCCGTATACCTACGGCACCCTCGCCCGGATCGAAGAGTGGGAAGAGGTCCAGGGTGGGCGATTCGTGCTTGAGGCGCGCGGCACCCGGCGCTTCAAGCTCCTCCGCATGTTGCCGCCGCGGCCCTACCCCTACGGCGAAATCGAACTCCTCGAAGATTCCGATGGCGCCGGCACACCCCAACTCCTCCACGCGGTTGAAACTGTGCGGACGACCTTCCCGCTCTACTTCCGGCTTGCCCTCACGCTCACCAACCAGTGGGCCCAGAACATGAAACTCCCCATTCGCCCCCATGACCTGGTCAATTTCATCGGGCCATGGCTGCAGGTCGAAGAAGAGACGAAGCAGAAACTCCTGGAGTTCGAATCCGCCCAGGACCGCGTCGCCCAACTGGCCGAACTCCTCGACGAGTTGCTGAGCACCGCCCGCGAAGAGGTCGATGAGCACCACCGGCGCAAGTACCGCTCCCTCGGTTCCGCCAACTAAGCGTCCCCACAGCCAAGTTGTAAGAATTCCGTTGGTCAGCGGTCTAACTCCCACAACACAGGGAGATAGCACCGAAAAATGCTCCGCATCATCCTCGTCGCCCTCATCCTCACCGCCTGCATCGGCATCTCCGCCCGCTTCCCCGACCTCATTCGTACCGAGCGCACGCCAGCCCAAACCGAACACGCCGCCGAAACGGCTCCGATGCCCTACGTCCCCAACATGACCTCGGCCCACTGACGCTCGTTTCGCAGCCGCGATGACTTCCGTAGGATTCGAACCAAACCTGCGGGAGCCACTGCCATGCCCGATGATCGCGCCGACCTGATTTTCACCAACGGCGTCGTCCACACCGTCGACCGTTCGAATGCAATCGCCGAAGCCGTAGCCGTCTCCGATGGCCACATCCTCGCGGTCGGTTCGAATGCCAGCGTCTCCGCCACCGCGGGTCCATCCACAAAGCGCATCGACCTCGCGGGCCGCTCGCTCACGCCGGGATTTATCGACGCGCACCACCACTTCACCGGTGTCGGTGGCGCCCAGGATGCGATCGATTGCAAGGCTCCCGGCATGGGCAGCATCCGCGCCATCGTCGAAGAGGTTCGCAAGAAGGCCGCGACACTCCCGCCGGGCACCTGGATTCGCGGCCGCGGCTACGACCAGTCCCGCCTCGCCGAACAGCGCCACCCGAACCGCCACGACTTCGACCCCGTCTCGCCGGACCATCCTGTGGTCTTCACCCGCACCTGCGGCCACATCCTCGCCTTCAATTCGAAGGCCATCGAGCTCGCCCGGCTTTCGATGACTGCCCCTGATATCGACGGCGGACGCTACGACCGTGACGGCGATGGCAACTTGCTTGGCGTCTCGTACGAGCGCGCGAACGCGCCCATCCAGGCGGCCGCCACCCCAACGCGCGATGAGATTCGCACCTGGCTCAAAGCCGCCAACGCCGCTGACCTCGCAAGCGGCCTAACCAGCATCCACGACGCGGGCGGCATGATGGGCGTCCCCTTCGACCTCGCCCAGGAATTGGTCGCCAACGACGAACTCCAGGTGCGCATCTATGCCTTCACAACCGTGAACGCCGCGAACCACCCGCACGTTGGCATCCTCAACACCGGGGTCCACACGGGCTTCGGCGATGAGCGTCTCCGCATCGGCGCCTTCAAGGTCATGACCGATGGCTCGAGCTCCGGGCCCACCGCCGCCACCCGCGAACCGTACGAATCGAACTCCGACGACCGCGGCATCGCCTACTGGAAGCAAGACGACCTCGATGACCTCATCGGCCGCGCCCACCGCGCCGGCTGGCAGTGCACCGTCCACGCAGTCGGCGACCGCGCCATCGAACAGACCCTCGATGCCATGGCCCGCGCCCAGTCCGAATACCCTCGCGAGGGTCTTCGTCACCGCATCGACCACTGCGGCATCACCCCTCCCGACCTCCAGCGCCGCGTCCGCGCCCAGGGCATTGTCCCCGCGATGCAGCCGGCCTTCTTCTGGGAGTTCGGCGACGGCTACATCCGCAACTACGGTCGCGAACGCGCCGACGTCATGTTCCCGGCGAAGTCCTTGCTCGATGCCGGCGTCATCGTCGCCGGCTCCTCCGATTCGCCCGTCACCGACTACCGCCCGCTCTTCGGCATCGAACAGGCCCAGACCCGCGCCACCATGGATGGCGATGTCTGCGGCCCGAACGAGCGCGTCGATCTCACCACGGCAATCCGGATGCACACTTTCAACGGTGCCTACGCCTCGTTCGAAGAGCATCTGAAAGGCAGCATCGAAGTCGGAAAGCTCGCCGACCTCACTCTCCTCAGCGCCGACATCCGTAACGTCCCGGTGCGCGAACTCCGCGACCTGCCGATTGCGATGACCGTGGTCGGCGGCCGCGTGGCCTACGAGGCCTGAAAACGCGCCGGCCCCGGGGAGAGCTCCCGGAGCCGGCGAAAGGGTGACCCAGCCCTCTTAAATCACTTCGGGGTCACCGCCGAGAGCGACGCGTCCCGCATAGAAGATCGCGGCCTCCGGAGTAAGCGGGTGGTAGTTGATCCCGCGGAAGTCGCGGGCAATGCGCTCCACTGGCGAGGACCGATAGAACGAGCGTCCTCCAAGCGCGGCCATCGCGCCCTCAATCGCTCGCGCGCCGTGTTCGGCCACGGCGCGCTTGGCGTGCTGCGTGGTTTGGAAGTTCTCTATCGTTGATTCCGGATCCTCGCCGAGGCGGCACAATGCCCCTTCGAATGCCAGTTTCGCCGCCGCGTACTCGTATTCGACAACTCCCACCTCGCGAATCACCACCGGGTCCTCGGACCGCCCTGCCAGCTTCGAGACAACCTCGTCGCGGGCCGCCCGGATGAGCCCCAGGTAAACGCCGGTGATGATGGTGATGCCGTTCGTCAGCGCGATCCGGATGAGCGGGTCAAGTCGTCCAATCGGCCGGCGCGCCCCAACCTGGGCATCGGCAATAAAGACGTTCTCCAGGAGGACGTCATGGCTGCCCGTACCGCGCATGCCATGGGCATCCCAGGTGTTCAGCACCTTCACGCCTTCAGCCTTCATCGGGATGGTCAGGCTGATGATTTCGGCATCGTCGCCTTCGGTGACCGCCGCCGTCACCATGATCGAGCCAGCCGGCGCCTGGCTCGAGAAGACCTTCTTGCCCGAGACGCTGTAGCCCCCATCGACGCGCCGGGCGATTGCCGATGGCCGCACGTTGTCGGACCCACCAGTCGACATCAACACCAGGTTCTCGTTGGCGATCCGGCGTAGCGTCGGTTCAACCGGCGCCCCACGGCGATATCGCCACGCGATCGTCGCCACGCTGTGGGTATGCATCGAACTCGCCAGCGACGTGCTTCCGCAGAGCATCGCCAGGTCATGATGGGCCCATGCGAGCTCGGGGAGGCTCGCACCGAGCCCGCCGAGTTCTTCCGGAACCGCCGCAGCGAAAAACCCCGCGGTCTTCAGCGCCTCGTACGACTCGGTTACAAATGTGCCCTCGGCGTCGTGACGCGCGGCGTGCTCCGACAGTGCCGGCGCCACCTCGGCAACGATGCTGGAGAGTGCTGGAGCGGTGGCGTTCCCTTTGTCCAATACGGTGGTCATCTCATGTCCCTCCTTTGGGAGATGAGACGAACGTATCCTCGTTGTCGCCCCTCGCGAAGTTCGAAAAACAGACTGGATAGTGAGGCGTGACGTGCCTCAAACTGGTGTCATGGAAGATGCCAACCAGTACTGTCCCGTGGCCATCGCCACGGAGATCGTCGCCGACCGCTGGACGCCTTTGATCATTCGCGAGTTCATCGTCGGGGCGCACACCTTTAGCGAGATCCAGAATGGCATCCCTCGCATTTCTCGCAGCCTCCTCTCCGAGCGGCTACGGCAGCTCGTGGCAAACGGACTTATCGTGAAGAGCGAAGAGCAGGTCGGTCGCCCGCGCTATTCGCTGACACCCGCCGGCGAAGACCTCCAGGATTTCGTCTTCGGCCTCGGGGAATGGGCCATCCGCTGGGCCTACTTCTCCGACCCGGCCGATGACCAGCTCGACAACACCCACCTCATCTGGCGCTTCCGCCGTGGCGTCCTCCGGGACCGCGTCCCGGACCGTCGCGTCGTTGTCGAATTCGTGCTCGACTGTCCGCGCCGGGCCACGGAACACATCTGGCTTGTCATCGAACCCGGCGACGTTGATGCCTGCGTCAAGCATCCCGGGTTCGACGTCGATATCGAGGTGCGCACCACCAGCCGCGAGTTGCACCGCGTATGGATGGGCCGGACCAGCATCCCCGATGCGATCCGCGCGGGCACTATGGAGATCGATGGGGCCCCCGTGCTCATCCGCGCGTTTCCGCGTTGGTTCTCATTCAGCCCCTTCGCGCCAGTCATTCGCCGCTCGATGCAACCCGTGGGCTGACCCGATTCGACAAAGCACTCGCTCCCGCGTCTAATTTCGCACCACACAACCGACGCCCGAGGGAGCACCCATGACTCAGACAACTGCCCGCGCCACCGTTTCCGGTCCGATTACCGGCGGGAAGATGGGCTGGCCCTTCGCCTCCACCCTGCTCGACATCTCGAAGTATGGCTACGTCGAAGCCGAGTACAACCTCGAAGGCACCGCCACCAGCTACAAACTCGCGCCCGGCGCCGAACTCACCCGCGATGGCCACTGGCAGGCGGTCCCCTCCGGCCAATGGCCTTTCCGCACCCGCATGCTCATCTACCGGCCGGCCGACCCGGCGAAGTTCAACGGCACCGCCGTCGTCGTCTGGAACAACGTCACCGCCGGCTACGACCTCTTCGGCGCCGAAAGCCTCGAAATCTTTGAGGGCGGCTACGCCTACGTCTGCCTCACCACCCAGAAGGTCGGCATCGAAGGCCTCCCTCCCGTCCACCAGGGGCTCGCCAACTGGGACCCGGAACGTTACGGCTCGCTTTCCATCCCCAGCGACGACTACTCCTACGATGTCTTCACTCAGGGCGCATTGGCCGTCGGCCCGAACCGATCGCGCGAAGGCGTCGACCCAATGGGCGGCCTCGAAGTGAGGCGAGTCATCGGCCAGGGTGCGTCGCAGTCAGCCGGCCGAATCGCCACGTACGTCAACGCCATCCAGCCGCTGACGAGGGCCTTCGATGGCTTCATCCTCAGCATCTACTTCGGCTCAGGCACTCCGCTCGAAGTCGGCGATGTGGTCGTCAACATCAACGCCGCCCCGAATGCCCGCCCGCGTGGCCTCCGTGGCACGAACCTTCTGCGCGATGATCTCGGCGTCCCCATCTTCGTCGTCAACTCAGAACTCGAAGCCATCGCCTGCTATGACGTCCGCCAGCCTGACACCGATACCTTCCGCTACTGGGAATCGGCCGGCACCTGCCACCAGTCCATCCAGGTCTCGCGCGAACGACGCGCCAAGCACGAACGCGACCAGCTGAAGCTCGCCCCGCTCGCCGAAGGCATCAACGCCATCCCGATGAGCCCGCTCTACGACGCAGCCTTCCACCACATGCACCGCTGGCTCGTCGATGGCACGCCGCCGCCCGTCCAGCCGAAGGCGGAATTCGCCGGTACCCCACCCGAAGTCGTCCGCGACGAACACGGTATCGCCAAAGGCGGCATTCGCCTCCCGCAGGTCGAAGCCCCGCTCGCCCAGAACAGCTCGATCCCGCTGAAAGAAGACATCTACGCCTATCTCGGCGGTTCCTGCCACCCCTTCACCCGCGAGAAGGTCCACGCCCTCTACGGCGACAAGGCCACCTTCCTGGCGAAGTTCAGGAGTGCTGCTGACCGCGCAGTCGCGGCAGGTGTCCTTCTCCCGCGCGACGTCGAACTGCTCGTTAGTGAAGCGTCCGAAACCTGGTCAGCCTGACAGCGCTGGCGGCTCCCCTCTCCATGTCAATGGAGAGGGGCTTGGGGGTGAGGCCTACGCGCGCGCCTTCCCGCCCGGAGCTGAAACGATCATTTTGATCAGTTCCTCGGTCACTCTCGGCTCGAGCCCCTCGGTGTGTCCCTTGTCCAGCCGCACCACGTCCGCGATGACTTTGCCGCCCTTCGCGTTCGGATAGACATAAACTTGCGCCGTCCCGGGTCGCGGCGACAGCCCCCACGCCGGCGTCGACTTCCCTTCGCGTAGTGTGTCGTGAATCTTCCCAGGTTCCGTATCGACGATATCCGGCCGTCGCTCTCGCGGGCCGGCTCCGTACTTCTCCGCCCACGGCGAGGTCTCCGGAAGCTTCACCATCTCGTGTTCGCCGCTCTCGAAGATGAACGAGATATCGGCATCGACTTCCACCGCCCGGCCCGGTCGTGGTGCATTCGGATCGCTCGACTGGGGTGGCGGCGCCCCCCGGTTCGGCGAGAAGAACGACGCCGACAACTCAATCGGCCCGATCCGTCCGCCCGAGAGGCTCAGCCAGCCGTCAACGCGGTCCTTGAAGAAATCCTGCTGGAGCAGCCGGTTGCTGGTCATGCCGCCCTGCGAATGCCCGACCAGCCAGAAGCGCGCGATGTTCTTCGGACCGTACTTCGCGAACACGTACTTGACGATGTTCTTCAGGTGTTCATCGTCGGCCTCGCCCACCCAGCGGCGCATCGGCTCTTTCGTCGCGGCCGAAGGCGTCGCGACCACCAGCCGGTACTTCTCCTTGTAGTCGACTGCCGGAAAGTACGCCCGCTGCCACGCCCCAACCGATCCGCCCCCATGCAGGTTGAGCAGAAAGGTGACCGGCTCGCCCGGCCTTAAATCATCCGGGTCGTCCAGGTAGAACTTTCGTCCGGTCTTCTCGTCGACTGCGCTAATGCTGCCCATGCGGGTGCCTCCAATTGTTTGCGAATTGGACTGTCCGCGCGGGGCAAGCGCTTGGCCCGCCGAAATTCTACATGCGCGAGAAACGCGTGCTACCGGCCAGCGATCCCTGCCAAAATCGCGATCCCCCGCCGGATGCCGTCCTCGCTCACGCTGGAATAGCCCATCAGGAACGAGGCGCCCGGTGGCGGCTCGCCCAGGTAATAGGGCCGCGCCGAGTAAATGCCGACGCCCTTCGCCCGCGCCGATCGCATGAAATCGTCGGCATCCGTGACGCCCTGGATGTTCACAAGCACGTGCATGCCGCTCTCCGTGCCCGTGATTGTCGCCCGGTCGCCGAAGTGCTCAGCGAAGGCGGCCAGCATCGTTGTCCGCCGGCTCTCGTAGACCTTCCGCATGCGCCGCAGGTGCCGCTCGAAATGCCCCTCATCGATGAAGAGCGCGAGTACCGCCTGATAGAGCAACGCCACGTGCCGGTCAGTCAGCCATTTCGCCCCGGTAATAGCCGGTTGAAGGCTCGGCGGCGCGACCATGTACCCGAGTCGCAGCGCCGGCAAGAGCACCTTTGAAAGCGTTCCGGTGTAGATCACCCGTCCGCCTTCATCGAGCCCCTGCAGCGCGGCCAGCGGCCTGCCCTCGTAGCGGAACTCGCTGTCGTAGTCGTCTTCGATGATCACGGCGCCGGTGCGGTTCGCTTTCGCCAGCAATTCCAGCCTGCGCGCCGCCGACATCACCGACCCGGTCGGGAACTGGTGCGAAGGCGTTACATAAATCGCGCGAGCATCCTCAGGAATCCAGTCGACGATGATTCCTTCGCCGTCGCACGGAACCGGCACAACCCGACCGCCGATCGCCTGGAACACCGCCCGCGCCCCCCGGTACCCGGGCTCTTCTATGGCAACCGTGTCTCCCGGGTTCACCAGCACGCGCGCCGCAACGTCCAGCGCCTGCTGCGAACCGTTCACCACCAGCACCTGGCTCGCGTCGCAGCGCACCCCGCGCGAACGCTGAAGGTACCGCGCGAGCGCCTCGCGCAGCTGGGGCAGCCCCTCGGTCGGCCCGTATCCCAGCAGTTCCTTCGGTGGATAGTCGAGCACCCGCTTCGTCAGCGTGCGCCACGCATCAATCGGGAACTCTTCGAACGACGGGGTCCCATAGCGAAACTCAAAACTCGCCTGCTGCTGAAGCTCTTCATCGATGGCCGTGGGCACTTCACCCGCGATCAACCGCTCCGCGAAATCCGACAGGCGCGGGGGCACTCCATCGCCGTTCTTCGCAATGCGCGAAGACACCGCTTCCGCCCGAAAAGCACGGTCGGGAAGGTCCGGCGCCACGTACGTCCCGGAGCCGTGCCGGGCCGCGAGATATCCCTCGGCGATGAGCTGCTCGTAGGCCTCGAGGATCGTGTTTCGTGCCAGCTGCAAGTCGTTCGCGAGCACCCGCGTCGGAGGCAGCCGCTCCCCCGGGCGAAAGCGTCCCCCGAGGATGCTTTCCCGGATAGCCTCGGCCAGCCGCTGGTACGCGGGCCGGGCCGGATCGTTCGGCAACTCAATGACAATATCCAAGTCTGAATGGTATCAGCCCGGCTGCTCCTTCCGCATGTGAATCAGGTCCTGAAATCGCGCGAATTCCCCAATATCCCAAAGAGACAAAGAACTGCGAAGCTCTTTCCGACGGAGGACAAATGGTCCGTTCTCAGGTCGCTGCGCCACAGGGAAATCGATGGATTCGCCCCTCTTCGATCGCACTCGGGTACGGGGCGGTCGCGGGCCTCTGGATCTTGTCCAGCGGCCTGCTTCTCGATGGGATCGTCGGACGCGATGGGAGCCTTCGCAGTCTCCTCGAACAGGCCAAAGGCTTCGCCTTCGTCGGTGTCACGGCCTTGATCCTCTGGTTGGTCCTTCGTCGTTTCGAACGCTCGGTCTCACGCATGGCGGATCATTCAGCCCGCCTCGCTCAGTTTCCCCAGCTCAGCCCGAACCCGGTGGTCGAGCTCGCTGCCGATGGCTCGATCGTCTCTGTCAACATGACTGCCAGCCAGGTCGCACACTCCCTCGGCGGGCAAATCGTCGATTTCCTCCCCGTGGACTTCCCCGCCATCGCCCGCGGCTGCATCGAGTCCGGCCAGGCGAAGGTTGGCGCCTCGGTGACCTGGCGGGATCGAACCTGGGATTGGACCGTCTTCCCCGTAGGCAATCCCGATGGCGCCTACGCGTTCGCCTTCGAACGCACCGAAGAACTGCGCCTCCAGGCCCAGGTAGAACAGGCCGCGCGAATGGAATCCGTTGGACGCATCGCCGCCGGCGTTGCCCACGACCTCAACAATATCCTCACGGCCATCGGCGGGTACGCTTCGCTCGCCCGCATGGAGCTCGGCCCCGATGCCTCGACCGAGGAACTCGACGGCATTCGTGGCGAAGTCGAACGCGCAAGCATCCTCGTGAAGAAAATGCTCTCCATCAGCCGGATGCGCGCCATCGAGGCCGACATTCGCTGTTTCGAACTCGTCGCCCACGTTTCGCGGCTGCACGGCACTCTGCAACACCTTGCTCCTTCGCGCATTCGCCTGCACCTCCAACTCCCCGAAGCCGAGGTCTGGGTAGAAACCGACGCGGGAGCGCTCGAACAGGCCCTGCTCAACCTCGTGGCGAACGCAGTCGACGCCATTGAAGATCACGGAGAGGTGGTCGTGGAAATCTGTCCCGATGACCAGGTCGTGGCGGTCTCCGTCCGGGACACCGGAACGGGTATTCCCTCGGAAGTCCTTCCGCGCATCTTCGATCCGTTCTTCACCACGAAGGCCGAAGGCCGCGGTACGGGACTTGGACTTGCCTCGGTGAACGCCTTCGCAAAACGCTTCGGCGGACGCCTCGACGTCCGAAGCGAAGTCGGCTCAGGAACCACAGTTTCACTTCGCTTGCCTGCCGCCACCCCCACCACCAATTAGTGGCCCTGCGTCGCGAGCCAACGGTGGCCCTCGTCCCGCGCCAGCCCCGAACGCATAATCAGACTATGGAAACGTGGCTCTGGGATTCGAACATCCGCATCGTCCCTGCCTTCGCCGTCGCACTCCTCGGTGGCTGGCTCTCAATCGCGGGTATCTGGCGACAAGCCCGCAACCTCCGCCGTCCGCTTGAAACGAAGGGCCGAAACTGGGCCTGGCTCCGCGCCATGCGACAGACGCTCCAGGGTTTCGCGGTGCTAGCGATCGGCGTCGGCTGGCTCTGCCAGCTGCCCGTAATGATCGCCGCGGGCGCCATCTTCGGCCTCGAAGAGACCATCGAGACCAGCATCGCCACCTGGGCACTCAAACAAGAAGCCGAAGGCCGCGAAGGCTTCGCGTGAGTCAGAGAATCTTGAATGCCATTGCTTCGCGGGCATACGCGGCCAACTTGGCGTCATCAGTGGATACTTTCAGGAATTCCCTGATGACGGGGCGACACCGAGGATCCCGGAGATGGCCGAATCCGTGTAGCGCGCTGGCCTGCACCCAGGAATTCTTCACCTTCAGTTGGGAACAAAGCCCCCGAAAAACGGCGTCATGAAAGGCGGCATCACCGCGTGACAGTGGGCCGATGACAACCTCCCAGAACATGCTCAGCGCATCCGGGTAGGTTGTTGTTTCGGCGAAGTGGAAGGCGAGGAACTTAGGGGCAGCTTTCGCCGCCTCGGCAGCCCATGGATCCTCCTTGGGGGCAAACGCCATGGCCCACGCCAGATTCCAGACCAGGTGTTCGAGCCTCACGGCCGTGAGTTTTCCAGTCAGGTTCGGCTCGCGCAGAATTCTAAGGATCAGATTCCGGTCGTGGTCGTCACGTGCCCTCGTCGGATCGACCCGTCGCGATTCATCATCGATCCACTTCGAAATCTGCTGTTTCGTGATTGTCACAGGGCAATTTCAACACGCGTAGAATGGTTGTCGCATACGTCTTGTAACTTCTCAGCTTTGCTGTCTCACCGTCTCCCCCTCACACCCGCGCTTCCACCCACGGCAAAATCATCTCGATCAGCCGCTCCCGCGGGTCCGCCATCGCCCGGCCCTGGTCCCCTACCGGATAGAGGTAATGGTCCGCCCATGGCAACTCCATCTTCGTCTTGTCCGCCGCGCCACTCTTCTCCAGCAGCTCCTGCTGCTCCGCCGGGAAGATATCGCAGTCGCCATCGCAGAAAACTATGAGCGTCGGAATGGTCACATGCCTGATGGTGTCCGGCAGGTCTGCCTGCGAACTCGTCCCGCTCCAGGTGCTGAGCCATCCGCGCGGAGTCATCACCCGCGCGAGCCCTCCCGGGCCATAGTTCCCGATGATCGGGTCGCCAGGCGAAAAGATGCTTCCCAGCGGCCGGTTGCTCGGGTCGAGCGTCGGGTCCAGGTACGCCGGGTTCGCCAGCGTCCGGTAGATCACCATATATCGCCCCAGCCTTGCCCGCCGCGCGATCATCGTGCGCGTCTCCACCGGCAGCCCGGCGTAATCCGCACCCCGAAGCTGCGTCCGGAAGTAGGCGTGGTCGGCAAGGTGCGAACGCGCAATCGCATCCAATCGCACAGAACGCTCCACCTGCCGGTTGCGGTACTCCTTCAGCCACTCCCGGTCGTACGTGCTCGCCGCCGGGTACGGCTTGTAGCCGTTGGCCGGGTTGTACATGTCCCACTCCGGGTCGACGGCCGTGGGGTCATGTTCATCGACAACACTCGGGTCGAGCACGTTCAGCATGAAGCGCCCCTCTCCTAGGTGGGCCGCCACCGCGATGTAGAGGTCGCCTTCCGGCATCACCTCGCTCGAAAGGTCGATTGCCTCGCCGCCGGGAGTCATCTTCAGCCGATCGTCCGGCGCTTTCGATGCCTGCGACTGGTAAAACCCTAGCAGCGAACCGCCGCCGCTGTTCCCAAGGAGGATGACGCGCTCGAACCCGGCCTCCTTCAGGTAGCGCATTCCCGCCGCGATATCGAGGAGCAGCCGCTCGTGCACCATGTCCGTGTCGTTATTGAGGTAGCGGCTGTTCTGCCCGAAGACGGCGTAGCCCCGCGAAGTCAGCGGCGGCACAACATAATGCCGTGTGAACTCTCCCCTCGGATGCATCAGGAACACAACCGTCTTCGGGTCGACCCCGGCCGGCCGGTAGAGAATCCCAAAGCTCTGCGCCGTATCCGAAGCCTCGAGATACACGACATCGCGCCGCACCGACGGATCAAGATGGGTGAATGCAAACGGAAGCCGGCGGGCGCGCTCTTCGGATGGATGGCTCATGGCGGGAACCCTCGGTTGCTGGATAGCTGGGGGATTCTACGCGATGGCCGTGCCCGTGTTCGCCGTTACTTCGCCTTCGCTGCGATGTCTTCCGCGACCTTCTTCCGCGCGTCCGCGGTCTCCTTCGTATCCGGGCCAATCGCGTAGATAATCACCACCGCTCGCCCCATCCGGTGGATGTCGGAGAACACGTAGTACCCCTGGCCATCCGGCTTCTCCGTCCGGTAGCTCTTGGATTGGTCCGCCTGGTACGCCGGGGTCCCATCGACCTGTGTCGCGCCCGCCCCGAAGAGATCGGGTGGCGGATTCCTCAGCGCCTCGGAGAGCGGCCCGTACTGTGCCGTCGCCTGTTCAACGTTCGGCTGCATATTGATTTCCACGCGCATCGTTTGCACGGCGCCGGGCGATTTGGGCACGTAGATCCCGTAGAACGTGTCCTGGTTCTGCGTCGAACCCGGCACCCGCCCCGATTCCGCCACCGCGAAACTCGAAACCGACCTCCCCGGCGCCAATTCCGCGGCCGTCGTGGCGCCGCCCGTGGTCGTTCCCGGGTCGGCCGCATCGTCGTCATCGTCCCCGCCGCAACCAGCAATTCCGATCGCGAGCAGCAGCAACGCGACGAAAAGCGCACTCAGAGACACTCCCCCTCTCCCAGACCTGGGAGAGGGGGCCGGGGGGTGAGGCACTACCGCAGTTCCGCCGCCCGGATCGCCAATTCGGCGGCCTGTTCCGGATTCAGGTGATCGGTGCTGATGCAAAGGTCGTAGGTGCAAGGAGTCAGCCATCCTGTGTCGTAAAAACGATGGAAGTAGTCCACGCGTTCGTGGTCGGTGCGTTCCACGATCTTGAGCGCTTCCTTCTCATCGACGCTCATGCCCGCCTGGATTCGGCGCGCCCGGTGCCGGTCCGAACCGGTAACGAGCACCTTCAACGTATCGAACCGCTCCCGAAGGATCACCTGCGCCGCGTGACCCACGATCACGCACTCCCCCTGGTCCGCCGTCTCTCGGATGACATCCTCGACGAACCTCCGGTAATCCGCCGAGGTGTACATCGGGCTGGAAGACAGCGGGAGTGGGTCCGACCACGCGGCCGCCGGCATCGTCGGGTTCCTCGCGAGCGACTCAAGCAGCCGCGTCATCAGCGAGGGCGTGTGTTCGGCCTCGCTCACGGTTTCCGGCGAAACGCCGGCTTCGGCCGCCGCCGTCTGCACGAGCTGATAATCGACATATCGAAAGCCCAGTCGCTTTGAGACTGCCTGTGCGACATCCTCACCGGCCGTTCCCACCTGGCGCGAGATGGCAATCACCCGAGTGTTCATGTTCCGGTCCCCCGCTGGAATGCCGGAATTGTAACGGAAGGTCGCGTTCAGTTTGAGGGAACCGCCAGATCGCCCCGGACGCGAAGAAGGCCCGTTTTCCGCCGGGCCTTCCTCTGAGAAGCGGGTGCCAGGGAGCTCCGGACGCTCCCTAGTCTTCGAACGGATCGACGACGCTTTCGAAGCGCGACAACAAGTACGGGTCGAAGCGGGTACCGGCAAGGCCTTGCATCACTTCGAATGCGTCGACACGGTCCATCGCTCTGCGATACGGCCGGTCGCTCGTGAGCGCATCGAACGCCTCGCACATCCCGATGATCTGGGCCTCCGCGGGAACTTCACTGCCTTCGAGCATTCCCGGGTAACCCTTGCCATCGATGCGCTCGTGGTGGCATCCCACCCACCATGCTGCCGCGCCAAGGCCGGGGATCTCGCTGAGGATGTCCCGCGCATATACCGGGTGCATCTGCACAGCCGACATCTCATCGACACTGAGGATGTCCGGCTTGCTCAGGTAGTGCACCGGCACACCAAGCGTGCCAATGTCCTGGAGCAGCGCCGCCACCTTCACGAGGTCGGCGCGTCGTTCGGTCATGTCGCAATCGAGCGCGACCCGCCGGGCCATATCGGCAACTCTCCGGCCTCGGCCGTGCTCGCGGCCGCTCCGCGCATCCACCATGTCACTAACCACCGAAAGGAAGTCGAAGAGTTCGTCGCGATTCATGATGCCGCCGTAATTGAGCGACATCAGGGCAGCGGCCAGGTCATTGTCATAAAGCCCAAGCCAGAACTCGTCGCGCCCGGCGATATCCGCCATCTTCTCGGCGAGCTCCGGGTCGATTTCGTGTCCCGCCATCTCCCGGATGAGCGAGGGTCCACGCCGCCGGACGATGAGCGGGGAGCTCTCGCTGTCGATCAGCGATTCCACCCGGTCGGCAATCGCGACGATGCGCGAAACCAGTGGGGTTCGTTCGCCCGGTTGTGCCGTCGGCGAGCCCGACCCGTCCCAGCAGTCGTGATGGCTGGCTACCGCCTTCGCCACCGCTTCGCTGAAGCCCATCTTCCGCACGATGCGGGCGCCTTCTTCGCAATGTTGAGCAATGGCTTGTACCACCTCGCTCCATGCGCCACTGGGCACCTGGTCGAAAGCCTCGACCGCCCGGCTGCCCCCCGAAACCATCGGGCCGCGCAACGCTTCGAACCGCGGAATGCTGGCCGAAGATGCCATCCCCGCGTCGTGCATCAGGCACCCAAAGAACACTTCCTCGATGCGCTGGGTTTCCAGCTCGAGTTCGCTCGCCAGCACCACACCCACATAGGCAACACGTTGCGCGTGCCCGGGGCGGCGCCCTTCCGCAAGATCGAAGGCGCGGCTCAAGGCGGCAAGCACCGTTCCTCGGCTCAGTCGCGGGAGCCCGGAAAGTCCCGGGTCGTCATACAACGACGGATCGAGGAAGTCTGCCTTAACCGTCTGAATCTGCGCTTTGGACGCCATAGGCCGCCTTCTCCCGGCTCTTTACGCCGGTGACAGGAATATCGGCGGGCAGCGCCCGAACCTTCAGGGATCACTGGGTGACTGGATGGCGAAATAGGGAAGAGTCGTAGGGTTCATTTACGAAAACCCCGGCATCCGCCGGAAATTGGGGTTCTGGCACCCTGCACAACATTCACAAAGGCGTTAGACTCATAGCTAAAGCGCACGTGGGCCTTTCAAGGGATGGGCCGCGTGAATCTGCCCAGGCGACGAAAAAGACCGACATGGATCGCTCCCGGCTGAGCCGGTTCGTCAATCAGCGCCTCACAGAGCTGCCGCTCCAGGAGCCAGCAGTTGTTTCCCCCGTTACCTCGGTTCGCTCGGCCGTTTCGGCCATGCATGATGGCTCCGCCTCGTGTGTCCTCGCGGTTGAAGGTGGGAAACTCGCCGGCATCTTCACCGAACGCGATGTCCTGACAAAGTGCATGGACGACGGGTTCGACTGGGATCAGCCGCTCAGTGCAGGCGTCCTGACAGAAAATCCACGGACGATAGGCGTCAATCGGACGATTGCGGAAGCCATCATGTTCATGCAGCAACAGCAGGTGCGGACTCTGCCTGTCATGGATGACGGCTCCGTGGTGGGACTCGTTCGAATCGGCGACCTCTTGCGCCACCTGGCAGAAGAATATCCAGAAGACGTACTAAACCTGCCTCCACGCCCTCACCAGGTGATGGAGAGACGAGAGGGTGGATAGCAGAGCCACATGACCACAGAAGTTGAAGTAAAGCCCGAACACATTGTCGAAGAACTCGACCGTGTGACCATCCGTTTCGCTGGCGATTCCGGCGACGGCATGCAGCTAACGGGCACACAGTTCACCAAGACCGCCGCCGTCTTCGGGAACGATCTCGCAACACTCCCGGACTTCCCGGCCGAAATTCGCGCCCCTACCGGTTCTCTTCCCGGCGTCTCCGGGTTCCAGCTCTCCTTCTCCGGCAGCGACATCCACACCCCCGGCGACGCTCCCGACGTCCTCGTGGCGATGAACCCTGCCGCCCTGAAGACGAACATCGGCGACCTCCGCAAGGGTGGCCTCCTCATCGTTGACAGGGATGAGTTCCAGGCGACCAATCTCAAGAAAGCCGCCTACGACAGCAACCCACTCGAAGACGGCTCGCTGTCCGGCTACCAGCTCATCCCGATCGCAATCACCCACCAGAACGAGCTCGCCCTCGAAGACGTCTCCCTCAGCGCCAAGGACAAGTTCCGGAGCCGCAACTTTTACGCGCTCGGCCTCGTCCTCTGGCTCTATGGCCGCTCGATGGATACCACCATCAAGTGGGCGAGCGAGCAGTTCGCCCGCCGCCCCGACATCCTCGATGCGAACCTCCGCGCCCTCCGCGCCGGCTACAACTTCGGCGAAACAACCGAGCTCTTCCGGGTCCAGTACAACGTTCCGCCGGCCGTCGTGCAGCCTGGTACCTATCGCCACATCAGCGGCAACGAAGCAACTGCCCTCGGGTTCGTCGCAGCCTCGGTCCTCAGTGATCTGCCCCTTTTCTATGGCAGCTACCCGATTACCCCGGCTTCGGACATCCTCCACGAGCTTTCCAAGATGAAGGCCTTTGGAGTGAAAACCTTCCAGGCTGAAGATGAAATCGCCGCCATCGGCTCCGCTATCGGTGCGGCCTACGGCGGCCATCTTGGCCTCACCGGCACCAGCGGCCCCGGCCTCGCCCTCAAGAGCGAAGCGCTCAACCTCGCCGTCATGACCGAGCTCCCGCTCGTCGTCATCGATGTCCAGCGCGCCGGGCCCAGCACCGGCATGCCAACCAAGACCGAACAGTCCGACTTGCTCCAGGCGATGTATGGCCGCAACGGCGATAGCTACGTGGCCATCATTGCACCGGCAACCCCCTCCGATTGCTTCTTCATGGCAATCGAAGCATTCCGCATCGCGCTCAAATACATGGTTCCGGTCATCTTCCTCAGCGACGGCTACGTCGGGAACGGCTCCGAGCCGTGGCGAATCCCGGATGTCTCGTCGCTCCCGAAAATCCAGTGGGCCTATGCCAAGGAAGGCGGCGACTTCAGCCCCTACCTCCGCAACCCCAAGACGCTCGCCCGCCCCTGGGCCGTCCCCGGCCAAAAGGGCATGGAGCATCGCATCGGCGGCCTCGAGAAATCAGGCAAGACGGGCGACATCAGCTACGACCCGCGCAACCACCACGAAATGACTCTCGCCCGCAAGGCGCGCGTCGATCGCATCGTCGATGACATCCCCAACCTCCAGGTTGCGGGCCCCGTCGAAGGCGATTTGCTCGTCCTCGGCTGGGGCGGCACCTACGGAGCCATCACCAGCGCCACCGAGAATGCCCGCCGCCGCGGCTTGAGCGTCGCAAGCGCCCATCTCCGCTACCTCAACCCCTTCCCCGCGAACCTTGAAGAGGTCCTGCGGAATTACAAGCACGTCCTCATCCCCGAACTCAATACAGGTCAGCTTTCCATGCTGGTCCGTGGCAAGTTCGTTATCGATGCCGTGCCCTTCAACAAGATCTCGGGTCAGCCGTTCAAAATCGCTGAGATCGAAGGAAAGATCGACGAAGTACTTGGCCGAAGTGGACCGTACGAAATTGAATTCGGCCAGGGTTCCGGGCTGACAGGAGGCTAATCCCATGACCGCTCCAACGACGAATGGCCTGATTTCGGGCGACCTGCCCGTGCTCACCCGCAAGGACTTCGTGTCCGACCAGGAAGTTCGCTGGTGCCCGGGCTGCGGCGACTACTCCATCCTCGCCCAGATGCAGAAAATGCTCCCCGAGCTTCACATCCCTCGCGAGAACATCGTCTTCATCAGCGGGATTGGCTGCTCCAGCCGTTTCCCGTATTACGTGGAAAGCTACGGCTTCCACAGCATCCACGGACGCGCTCTCACCCTCGCGACCGGCCTCAAGACTTCCCGCCCCGAGCTCACCGTCTTCGTCATCACCGGCGATGGCGACGGGCTCTCGATTGGCGGCAACCACTTGCTCCACGCCATGCGTCGCAACGTCGACCTCAACGTGGTGCTCTTCAACAACCGCATCTACGGCCTCACCAAGGGCCAGTTCTCTCCTACCTCCGAATTCGGCAAGGTCACCAAGTCCTCGCCGTACGGCACAACCGAGCGCCCGCTGAACCCGATCCGCGTGGCTCTCGCGGCCGGAGCCACCTTCGTGGCCCGCTCCATCGACCGCGATACCAAGCACCTGGAAGACACGCTCTACCGGGCTGCCCAGCACAAAGGCATCTCGTTCGTCGAGGTCTACCAGAACTGCAACATCTTTAACGACGGCGCCTTTGCACCCTTCTATGACAAGGACGTCCGCCAGGACAAGATGGTCTACCTTGAAGACGGCAAGCCGCTGCGCTTCGGCAAGGAATCCCAGCACGGCATCCGCCTGAACGGCTTCCAGCCCGAAATCGTCGAAAACGCCGAAAGCGATGAGGGCCTCCTCGTTCACGATCCGCATCAGCAGAACATCTCGCTTGCCAACATCCTTGTCGGCATGGACTACCCGGAATTCCCGGTCCCCATCGGTGTCTTCCGCGATATCGAAGGGCCCGTGTTTGACCAGCTCGTTCAGGGACAGGTCGATGCGGCGAAGGCGAAAGGCCCGGGCAGCCTCGATGAGATCCTCCACGCCGGCGAAACCTGGGTGGTCGACTAACGCAGCTGCGTTCATTTCTTTTCGCAATCTGTTATTGTCGGAGCCCCGCCACCTGCGGGGCTCTGATCGTCTGGAGAGGAGCCATCGGCCAATGACGAATGACCTTCGCAACATTGTGATTTGTCCGAGCTGCGGTCACGAGAACATCGAGGGCGTCGACACCTGCGAGAAGTGCCTGATGGACCTCCGCAGCATCGACGTCCCGGAAACCGCCCAGATCGCCTCCGAGACCGAGCTCGCTGTCGCCATTTCCGGCGTGCGCATGAGCCGGGCCCGCGTCGTCACCGCAACCAATACGGTCCGCGAGGCCATAGCGGTGATGAAGGGCGACCCGATGGGCGCCGTCGTCATCGTCGATTCCGGAAAGGTCGTCGGTATCTTCACCGACCGCGATGTCCTTAAGAAAGTCGGAGCCAACGCCCCCGCTCTCGATGAGCCTGTCTCCCGTTACATGACTCACGATCCAGTAGTCCTTCGCGAAGATGACACCATGGCCTATGCCCTCAACAAGATGGGCGATGGCGGCTTCCGTCACATCCCCGTCGTCCGCAATGGCGAACTCATCGGCATGATCACCGGCCGCGAAATCATGGCCTGGATGCTCGGCCGCTACTTCGATTGAGCGACGCAACCCGCGTTCCGGTGCTTCCCGCGATTGACTTCGAACTGGCGGAATCTTTCAGCAACAATCAGCGCTGGATGGTGGGTTGGTTTCCGCCCGATGCAGTACCGGATGGCGTGAACCATGGGGCCTCAGGCGTCTGCCTCACCCCGGAAGGCGATTGCGTGCTCATTACCGCCGACGGGACATCCTGGGACTTGCCCGGCGGCCGCCCCGAAAACGGCGAAACACTCGAAGAGACGCTCTGCCGCGAGCTAATGGAAGAGGCCTGTGTCGAAGTCACGTCGGCTCGCCTTCTCGGTTTTGCTCGCGCCGAATGCATCGAAGGCTCCGAACTTGGGCTCGTGATCGTGCGCTCGATCTGGCACGCGCAAGTCGCCCTGCTTGATTGGGATCCCCACTGGGAAACAACGGCGAGGCAGCTCGTCCCGGTGAGCGACGCCGTTGCAGCGATCGGCCTTATCGACGGGCTGGGACGGGTAATCGCTCGAGCGATAACTGAAGCAACTACCACCTGATTCGCTCCTTCCCACACCTCACGTCAAACCTGTACATACCTAGGCCTAGCCTATGGCTCGCGAACCCCGTATCGTTGAGGCATAGCGAATTCTTATCGCTTGGGGATGAGCCATCCATGGAACTGGCGCAACTCGATGCCTTCATAGCCGCGGCCGATTGCGGGAGTTTTAGCCGGGCCGCGGAGCTGCTAAGCGTCGCCCAGCCGTCACTCAGCAATCGCATTCAGTCCCTCGAACGTGAGGTCGGCCAATCCCTCTTCGAACGCATGGGCCGCGGCGTCAAACTCACCGATGCCGGCCGCTCATTCCTGCCCTATGCGCAGCGCGTTCTCCGCACCCTCAACGACGGCATGATGGTCCTCGAAGGCACCCGCGACGGGACTGCCGGCCGCCTCATGATCGGCACCGCGCCGGCCGTCGGCACCTACGTCCTCCCACGCCTTCTCAAAGTCTTCTGCGATAACCACGCCGGCGTCGACGTGCTCGTCCGCACCGGCCACAGCGACGAAGTCCTCCAGATGGTCCTCGACGACGATGTCCAGATTGGTTTCGGGCGCCCCATCAACCACCCGGACGTCCGTACGGTCACCCTTTACCACGATGAACTGGTCCTCGTTGTCTCCTCGCAGCACCGCTTCGCCAAGAAGGGCTCCGTCAAGGTCGAACAGCTCGCCGACGATTCGCTCATCCTCTTCGACCGCGATTCCGGCTACTACGGCCTCATCCTCAGCCTCTTCCGCGACCTCGGCGTGGTGCCGCACCAGCAGATGCAGCTCGACTCCATCGAGGCCACCAAGAAAATGGTGGAATCCGGCCTCGGCATCGCCCTGCTCCCGGAGGTCTCGGTTGAACGCGAGATTCGGCTCGGCACGCTCCACAAGGTCCACATCGAATCCGCCGAACCCGTCGAACGTGAAATCGCCGTTTTTTACCGCCGCAACAAGCCACAGTCCGGCCCAATGTCGGCCTATCTTGATCTGCTGGGCGAAATCTACGGCATGAAACTTCCCCGGTAGCCGCCCGCGCGTGCTCATCGATCTTCACTGTCACACCCTGCCGCTCTCCACCTGCAGCGCCCTCTCCCCCACCGAACTCATCAGGATCGCCGCGGAACGTGGCCTCGGCGGCGTCTGCCTTACAGAACACGACCGTCCCTGGCCAGCCGAAGGCCTCGCCCGTTTGCGCGCCGAGTCGCCCATCGCGGTCTTCTCGGCCGTCGAGCTCACCACCGACCTGGGTCACGTCCTCGCCTTCGGGCTCAAATCCGACCACTTCTCGCCCTTCGCGAGCGAAGCCTTTGCCGCCGCCCAAAACTCCGGAGGTCTGCTCTTCCTCGCCCACCCCGCGAGAGACGGGCTGCTGAAAATCACCCACGACACCGTCGAGTTCTTTTCGTCAGTCGAGGCCATCAACGGGTCCGATTCGAAGCTGAAGAACATGGCCGCCAGTGGCCTCGCAAAGGGCTTTCGCCTCCCGGGAATCGCCGGCTCCGATGCCCACTCCACCGTAGAGGTCGGCCGCGCCGCCACCAAATTCCACCTGGCAAACCTCAAGACTGATAGCGACCTTCTGGAGGCACTGAGGTCCGGAGAATACGAGGCCATCTCCCTCGAGTAGCTCTTCCGCGCTGCGACTTGTTATCGTCTCCGTTCCTATGCCGGATGACTCGTCCCCGACCATCTACCACCTGATTGGAACGCCCGGTGTGGGCAAGTACACCATCGGCACGGAACTGGCCCGCCTCACCGGCGCGAAGCTCGTCGATAACCACGCCGTCGCCAACGTGATCTTCAACGTCCTCGACCAGGACGGGATCAAGCCCCTGCCCGACGGCGTCTGGACCTATGTGCGCGAAGTTCGCCGGGCCGTGCTGGACACGATGATCCATGTTTCGCCGAACTACCTCTCGTTCGTCTTCACGAACTACATCCGCGGCGAAGACGAGCGAGAGTACGCCTACTTCCTCGAAAACGTCGCCGTCGCGGAAATCCGTGGCAGCCGCTTCGTCCCCGTCCTCCTCACCTGCGAAACCGCGGAACTGATGAATCGCATCGGCACCGAATCTCGCCGCCGGCGCATGAAACTCCTCGACCCAATCGAAGCGCGCCGCCTGAACAACGAAGTCCCCCAGTTCGCCACCGACCACCCCAACTTCTTCACCGTCGATACCACCCACCGCCCACCGGCCGAATCCGCCCAGCTGATTCTCGAGAAGACTGAGTCCCTCCATCGAACCGAAAACAAAAGGCGCGACTGACAAGGAGCGCTACGAATCCGGCCAACCACCGACGCCGAGCCAACACCCGAGTGTCAACAGCTACCCCGTACCCAGCAACCGCGAGCGTAAGCGACCGGCCAACCCACCTCCAGTCCTTCACAGAAGGACGCCGAGGGACGTGAATCCGACTGTTCTATCCCAACTACCCCCGCCCCCCACGCACGCCCCATCTCCCCTCGCCCGCGAAGTCGGGAGAGGGGACGGGGGTGAGGGCCCTACGCTCCCCAACGCGGCGCCTGCCGCCGCTCAAATTCCCCATGCATGTCTAACAACAGCGCAAAGTGGTCCAGCGCGTGCCAGAGCACCTTCTCCGCCAGCCATGCCAGGTCCACCTCGAACCCATCCGGCCACGTGCCGGTCCGCCGCCACTGCTCGGGCGCCAGCGCCTTAAAGTACTCCACCGTTTTCGCCCGTTCGGCCATGAACGTCTCAGCGAGTTCTTCGATGTCCCCCTCCGGTGTATACCGCTCGTTGAAAGCATCGGTGTCCCAGCGCTCAAGCGTGGGCCGGTCCTCCTTCAGGATCCGTAGAAGCCGCGGCTGGAAGTTCTCGGTCTCCACCGCGATCAGGTGCGCTAGCTGGTGATGCGGCGACCAGATGTCTTCGATCGGCTGATGCTGCCATGGCTTCACCAGGCCCGCCGCCCAGTCGATACCCTTCACGCTCAACTGGAGTCGTGCCATTAAAGTTGGGTCGGGAATTCGAGAGTCTGCCATTCACACGCTCCCGGCATTGGGGATTTCCCGAGCAACAATACGGTGCCCGCGCAATGCCCTCCCAGCGTCTGGGCCCATACCCTTTTTCACGATGGCAATCGATCCGGCCGCGCACGGCGCCGTATCTTCGGCCCACGTTTCTCTCGCCGAAGCGGGAGCGATAGCACACGGCCAACGAGCGGCCCTCTCTTCGAGCACCGATTCAACCTTCCAACTGCCATCCACGTCGCCCGTAAGGACCACGGGAACGCGCGGCGCAACCACCGCCGCCGCCAGGACATCCAGCAGCGCGAAGCGCTCGGTCACGCCGCACACACCCGTGCAGTCGAACAGCAACGCCGACCCGGATCAGTGGGACAGCCTCCTCAACCGCGCCGGCCAGAAGTACAACGTGCCCCCGCTCTTCCTCAAGGCCGTCATGCTCATCGAAAGCGGCGGCCGCCCCGATGCCGTCGGCGATGCCGGCCACTCAGTAGGACTGTTTCAGCTCCACGACCAGGGCTATGGCGCCGGAATGGGCGATACCCGCTTCGATCCGGCCGCCAACATCGACCGCGCCGCGAAAGGCCTCGCCGAAGCATGGCAGGCCGGAGAACGCGCCGGTTACACGGGCGAGTACGCGGTCCGCGCCGCCTACAATTATTCCTTCAATCCCGGTGGCGGCTTTGCCTACCAGGGCGACGCCCTTGTGAATCAATACAACGAACTCCGCTCCGAACAGGGCCTCCCGGCCGTCGGCTAGTCCGTGGCGGGACGCTTCATCCCAACTTTCACCTCAGTACTTTCACCTTTCGACTATTACACAAACGTTGCAACATGGTTTCCCTCCCTTCAGGTTTGGCAGCCGGTGTTATCATCGATGTCCCTGTTGAATCAGCAGGGCCAAGATTCGATGGAGACAACATGATGGTGACTGCCGGGTATCTCGAACGCAGCGTGACCGTTGGAAAGCTGAACTTGAGCTACCAGGAGTGGGGCAATTCGGCCGGCATGCCCATCATCATGCTCCACGGCTTCGGCGTTTCCGGGCACATGTTCGATGAGTTCGCGGACCGCATGCAGGACCGCTACCGCCTCATCGCCCTCGACCAGCGTGGCCACGGCGATAGCGATTGGGCCGAAGACGGCGACTACACGCGCTCGTCCTTCGTCTCCGACCTCGAAGGCTTCCGGAAGGAACTCGGGATCGAACGGTTCATCCTCGTCGGCCACAGCATGGGTGGCCTGAACGCGGTGACCTACACGAACCTCTACCCTCAGCACGTCCGCGCCCTCGTCCTCGTCGATGTTGGGCCCGAATCCGCCAAGGAAGGCGTCGACAACATCGTCCGCTTCACCCGCGGCCCCGACGAACTCGAGTTCGAGGAGTTCGTCGAACTCGCCCACCGCTTCAACCAGCGCCGCACGATGGAAAACATCCGTGAGCGCATGCGCCACCGCCTCAAGCCAACCGAAAGCGGCAAGTACACCTGGAAGTTCGACCGCCGCTTCCGTCAGCCCGATAGCGGTCTCCGCATCGGCAGCGAAGCCGGCAACGACGATTCCTGGGCGCTTTTCCGCGGCGTCCGCGTGCCCACGCTCCTGATACGTGGCGCCGAGAGCGATGTCCTCACGCAAGAAGTCGCCGAGCGCGCCGCCACCGAGATGCAGCAGGCCCGCCTCATCGTCATTCCCGGTGCCGGCCACAGCGTCCCCGGCGACAGCCCGGACGAGTTCACTGAGGGCGTCCGCGAGTTCCTGGTGGATCTCGAACGGGGGGACCTCAACCCGGCCGGCTCCGACACTCCGCCTCTCGATCAGCTTCTCGAAGAGCACAGCGCTGCATCGCGACGAGGCCCCAGCCTTGTCGTCCTCATCGCGGCCGGCGCAGCTGCCGTCTTCGCGATCGCCGGAGCGGGCTATGTCCTCAACCAGGCGAAGAAGAAGCGTGAACAGAAGAAGTCGGTTCGCGGCCGAGCTGCGCTCGCAAGCGAGCATCTGCCGCTCCACACCATCGATGTCGACCAGGCCCGCGAGCGCGCCGCCGAAGTTGTCGCCCGCCTCGGCGTGGTCGGTGCCCAGGGTTCGCGGCGCGCACGCAGAACACTCTCGCAGGTGGACGTCGATAGCGCCCGCGCCGCCGCCAACGAAGCCCTCGCCCTGCTTAGCGAAGGCTCACGCAACGCACCCGGCACGGTCCGCACCGCCGTTGAGCGCATCGACCGAAAGAAGCTGAAGAAGCGAGGCAAGAAGGGCGCATCGATCGCCCAGTCCGCGATGAAGACGGTCGCTCTCCTCGCGCTTAAGTCCGCCATGTCCGCGGCCGGCAAAAAGCAGCGCAAGAAATCTCGCCGGCGCGTCGCGCGATGGCGCAGCTGACCATCAGCGGGGCCGAGATCCACTTCGCCGATGTCGGCTCCGGCACGCCGGTGTTCCTCTTCGTTCACGGCTGGGGCTGCAACCGGCAATGTTGGGATGCGCAGCTTTCTGACCTCTCCGGCAATAACCGTTGCATCGCCGTGGACCTTCGCGGCCGCGGCGAGTCCTCCGCGATTCCTCCCTACGGCGTTGGCAGGGCCCTCGAAGACCTCGCGGAGCTAATCCGCCATCTCCAGCTTCCGCCCGTCATCGTCGTGGGCCACAGCCTGGGCGGCATCATTGCCCTCGCCCTCAACGGCCGCTACCCGGAACTCGTCCAGGGCGTCGTGACGATCGACTCGCCTATCAACGCCGACACGGGCGCCGGATCACCGCGATCGGTCGCTCGAATTCGAGAAGCTGGCTCAATGTCCGCGGTCGAAGGCTATGTCCGCTCCTTCAACAGCGATCCTCCGAACCCGCTGACCTCCGAATACATCGAAAACGTCCTGCTCGCCTGCCCGGCGGATGTCGGGGCAGGCATGCTCGAAGACCTCCACCTTGTCGGTCAGGACATGCCCCGCCTCATCCACGAAGCCGACAAGAAGCCGTTCATGGCGATATGGGCCGAGAATCCCCTCGGTGACCCTGCCTGGCTTCGCGAAAAGACTCTCTTTCTGCGCCAGGAGCCCGTTCCCGGCACCGGCCACTTCGTGATGATGGAACAGCCCGCGGTCACCAATGCACTCCTGCGCGCTTTCCTCGATGACGCCGCCCGCGACCCGAGGGTAAGTGTTGAGTCAACGCCGTCGTAGGCCAGAAGCGGTGCGCGGGATAAGGTTGTTCTGATGGCAGATTCACGCAGCCGCCCGGTTCGCAAGAGCGGAGCGAAACGCCAGTCGGTTGGCGGCTCGGATCGCGGGAACGGTCTCCCGGTCCTCTTTATCGTCGGTGTTGTCGCCGTCGTCCTCGCCTTCATCGTTCTCATCACGGTTGCCTCCGACAAGCTGTCCGGTGGTAGCACGCCCGCCGTCCCCGGGGCCTCGCCCACCGATACGCCAACCGCCGAAGCGACTGCCGCTCCCACAACCACCACCGCTCCGACTGTCGCACCCACTACCCCTCCGACCATCGGTCCCGACGGCTCAATACTGGTCACCTGCGGCGACATCCTTGCGCCTCTCGATAAGCAGCACGTCCTCGGACCGGACTGTGTACCGTCGGACCTGGTTGCACTCCCGGCAGAATATTCCAGCGGCGTGATGCGCATGCGCTCCGAGGCCGCTGACGCCATCGTGCAGATGTTCGAAGCCGCGAAAAACGACGGCTACGCGCTCTACGTGAACAGCGCCTACCGCAGCTACGCCGAACAGGCCGCCACCTATGACTACTGGGTAAGTCAAAACGGTAAGGAATACGCCGATCGCACCAGTGCCCGCCCGGGCCATAGCGAACATCAGCTCGGCAACACCGCCGATGTCGGCTGGACGGGTTGCGAGCTCGAATGCACCATCGGTACCCCCGAAGCCGCCTGGATCGCCGAGAACTCCTACAAGTACGGCTTTATCGTCAGCTACCCCGATGGCAAGGAAGACATCACCGGCTACGCGGCGGAGCCATGGCACGTCCGTTACGTCGGCAAGGATGTCGCTCAGCAGGTCCACGATAGCGGTCTGACCCTCCACGAATTCCTCCTCCGCTGACCGGGTTTTCATTTGCTACGAACCCACGCTGATGCAACACTCGCGACGCATCAGAATCCGGAGGTATCGTCATGATCCCGAAATCCCCCACCGAGCACCTTCTCGTCGAACAGGATGGCAACGTCCTCACCATTACCCTCAACCGCCCCGACCGCCTCAACGCTATCAGCGTGCCGATGCTGAACGCCCTCGCTTCCACCCTGCAGGCGGCCAACGTCGATCGCGATGTCCGCGCCGTCATCCTCACCGGCGCTGGCCGCGGCTTTTGCGCCGGCCTCGACCTCAAGGCACAGGATGGCAACGGCAACAGCGATGGCTCCGTCCAACTCGGCGGCGGCGGCTACCAGCTCTTCGACCTCCACAACTCGCCGCCGGTCGTCATCAACCGCATGGATAAGCCGATCGTCTGCGCCCTCAACGGCCCGGCCGCGGGCTACGGTATGGACCTCGCCCTCGGCTGCGACATCCGCATCGCCAGCGAAAACGCCAAGATGGGCGCCGTCTTCGCGAAGCGCGGCATCGTCCCCGAGAGCGGAGGCTGCTGGTACCTGCCCCGCCTCCTCGGTTGGGCTCGCGCCGCCGAAGTCGCCTTCCTCGGCGACGTCCTCGACGCCCAGAAGTCGCTCGAAATCGGCCTCGTGAACAAGGTCGTCCCCCAGGAAGACGTGATGACCGAAGCCCGTGCCTGGGCGACCAAGATCGCGAACAACGCCCCGCTCGCCGTCCAGGCCACTAAGCGCATGATGCGCCTCGGCCAGGACGAGACCTTCGAGGCCGCGGTGGACCACATCCTCCTCCAGCTCCTCCCCCTTACGCGGACGGAAGACTTCCGCGAATCCCTCAGCGCCTTCGCCGAACGTCGCGAACCATCTTTCAAAGGCAAATAGCGCCCCTGCATGTCGATATAACCTCCCCTCTCCCGCGACCAACGGAAGTCGGGAGAGGGGCCGGGGGTGAGGGCCTTACAGCCGCCCCCTGAGCCCCTCCGGCAACTCCTCCGGCAGTTCGCTCACCGGCAGCGTCGCCAGCGAGGTGGTGATATCAAAGATGTCGCCCCAGGCGGCGTCGTAATAGTCGCCAGGCCCTTCGTCTTCAGCCTCCCAGATCACGACCACCTGCGGTTCGCCTTCGGGCGCGTTCACCCAGTACTCGCCGAGAACCTTCGCCTGGGGCGGGTGCTCAAACGTCTTTCGCCGCTCGAACGCTTCCAGCCCCTGCAGCGCGTTCGTCCCGGGCTTGAATCGGAAATAGGCAACGTACAGAGCCATCGCCGGAGTATAGCGGCGTGCCCAGTTGAACATATATCGTGACACGATAGAATAATCGAGTGCCTCCCACGGGTGTGACCGTCGACTACGCAGGTCTGCATGCGTTTCGCCTTGCCATCCGGAGATTCCTCGCCTTCAGCGAAAACGCCGCCCGCGAAATCGGGATCGACCCCCAGCAACACCAGCTGTTGCTCTCCATTCGCGCACTCGGTGGCGAATCCGGCCTGACCATCGGCGAAGCCGCCGAGAGCCTGCTCCTCCGTCACCACTCCACCGTCGAACTTGCGGATAGGGCAATTCGCAACGACCTCGTGACGCGAAACCGGGACGAAGCTGATCGGCGCGTCGTGCGGCTCGCCCTCAGCGCAAAAGGCGAGGCTGTCCTCCGGGAACTTTCCGAACACCACGTCCGCGAATTGCGCGCCGCCGGTCCCGCATTGGTCTCGCTTCTTGCCTCCATTCTTGATTCGGGCAGCGAAGAGTGAACGACTGGCTTGCAACCATGGGCCAGCGCTTCCGCGAGCCTCTCCGGGAAGGCGAACCGGGCGACTTCACCACGTCGCTGCGCCTCCTCCCGATTGCCGCCGCGGCCGTGCTCGTTGGAATGATGGGCGCAGTCTTGGCATGGGTGTTGCTGAAGCTCATCGCCTTTTTCACCAATCTCTTCTTCTACCAGCGCATTTCCGAATCCGGCGCCGGTCCCGTTGATGCTCATCTCGGGCCCTGGTTGCTCGTCGTCCCGGTGGTGGGTGGGCTGATCATCGGGCTCATGGCGCGCTACGGCTCAGAGAAGATTCGCGGCCACGGAATCCCCGAAGCAATCGAGGCCATCCTCATCAATCGCAGCCGCGTCCAGGCACGCGTAGCCATCCTCAAGCCCCTCTCCTCTGCGATTTCCATCGGCTCCGGCGGCCCGTTCGGCGCCGAAGGCCCCATCATCATGACCGGCGGCGCCTTTGGTTCCCTGGCATCCCAGCTCTTGAAACTCTCCGCCACCGAGCGCAAGACGCTCCTGGTGGCCGGCGCTGCCGCCGGTATGTCCGCCACCTTTGCCGCGCCCGTCGCAGCTGTCCTTCTCGCCGTCGAACTCCTTCTCTTCGAGTGGAAGCCTCGCAGTCTGATCCCCGTGGCGATTGCGAGCGCCACGGCGGCCGCGACGCGCCACTGGCTCCTTCCCGCCTCCCCGCTCTTTCCCGTGCCTCCACACTCCGAGTTCGTCGGTCTCGCTGGTCTCTTTTCGGCCGTGGTCGTCGGGCTTTCGGCGGGCCTGCTCAGCACCCTCCTGACTGGCGCTGTCTACGGATGCGAAGACGCATTCCATCGCCTGCCGATCCACTGGATGTGGTGGCCGGCCATCGGGGGAGTGGCCATCGGGTGCGGCGGCCTTATTTTCCCCGAAGCCCTCGGCGTCGGTTACGCCAACATTGCCGTGCTCCTCACTGGCGATGCGTCGATGCGCGTGATCCTTGGCGTGCTCATCATCAAATCCGCCATCTGGGCGATATCACTGGGTTCCGGCACCTCCGGCGGCGTTCTTGCTCCGTTGCTCATGATCGGCGCCTCCATCGGCGCCCTCGAAGCTCACATCCTGCCGGGCGGCGATGCCAGCCTCTGGCCCATCGTCGGCCTTGGCGCCATGCTCGGCGGAACGATGCGCGCTCCCCTTACCGGCGTCATCTTCGTCCTCGAACTCACTCACGATTCGGCCATACTCCTGCCGCTTCTCATTGCCGTCGTCCTGGCTCACGGCTTCACCGTGCTCGTCCTTCGCCGGTCCATCCTCACCGAAAAGCTCAGCCGCCGCGGGCAGCACCTCGTCAACGAATATGGTGTCGATGTGCTCGAAGGCACGCTTGTCCGCCAGGGCATGCGCACGGATCTGGTCGCCATCCCAGCGAATGCATCCGTGGCGGAAATCGTTGGTGTCCGCCTCATGGACCTCTACGAAGACCAGGATGCCTACCCCATCGTCGATGCGGATCGCCGCCTCGTCGGCCTCATCACTGCCGGAAACCTCGCCCGTCTCTCACTTGTCCCAGAAAGTGACGGACCAATCGACCACCCGAAGATATTCGGCGACATTCCGTCGTCCACTTCGGATTCCATCACCATGGGCGCCACCATGCGCGAAGCTGCCGACAAAATGGCCGCCGCCGGTACCTCGGCGCTCGCCGTCGTCGATGAGTCGGGGCGCCTCCAGGGGCTGGTCTCCGTCCGCGAACTCCTGGCCGTCCGCCAGCGCGCGATCGAACTCGACACCTACCAGGAGCGTGTCATCACCTTGAGAATCCCTTTCGGCAGAACCGCCACCATTGGGCGCACCTAGCAGAGAATTCGGGACTCTCTGGTACACTGCGCCCGGCCGGTGCCGTGAAACCGGGATCAACTGGAGTCGTGCATGTATCGTCGAATTCTCACCGGGGTTATCTCACAGGGGAAAACGCGCGACTTCCTTGCCGCCATGGCCGCGGCCAACTCCTACCAGACCGACCGCGGCATCCGCGCCCGCACGGCCGTGTGGGGCGCCATGACCGGCCAGAACAACTCCGTGGTCATCGCCGCCGACTTCAACACCCTCGAAGACCTCGAGAAGTGGACTGATCTCTCCACCGAGGACTCGCGCTTCGCCGTTATCCGCCGCGAAGTCCGCACCCACATGGTCTACGAAGGATCCGAAGTCGCCATCCTCCGCCTCGCCTACCACTCCGAAGGCCTCATGACCTCCGAAGACGCCACCGCCCCGCGGCGCTACATGCGCGTCCTCCACGGGGACGTCCAGCCCGGCCGCCATCGCGAGTTCATCAACTCGGTCTCCGTTGCCCTCGACTACCAGAAACAGCGCGGCATCGACGCCCACACCAGCGTCTGGTCGAAGATGACCGGCCACACCAACGGCGTCTCCATCGTCGGCGAATTCGATTCCCTCGCAGAGCTCGAAAAGTTCGACGAAATGGCCGTCACCGATGCCGAATTCGGCCGCCTCCGCGCCGCCACCCGTGCCTCGATGGTCTTCCTCACCAGCGAAACCCAGCTCCTCCGCAACCTCATCTAGTCCCGCCGCGGTACTGTCCGGTGCGCCCTGCATTGCCGATTCTTCTGGCATCTGGAGGGGCGGGCATGTGGTCATGGCGTAAACGCGAAGACGATCCTCCATTCGACCCTGACTTAGGCGAAATCCCGGAGCATCTGGAGGTCTACCCGCCTTCGGACTGGAGAGGGCGCAGGATTCTCACGACCTCTGGGGTGTGGCTAGTTGGCATATTGGCCGTTCTCAGCGGCCAAGTTCTGCTCGGTTCCATGCGCCGTGCTGATAACGAAACGATCATTTTTGCTGACCGGTTATCGGTCATCTGCGAGACTCGCTTTGTCCCGGCCGACGCCAATTACAACACCTATGACGCGAGCGTCTCGGATCCGTTGCTGACTTCTGAGCGGAAGAATCGTCCCTGTACCGAAGACGAGCTAAAAACGAGTGGGGCTATCGTCGTCAAGGACGGAATCGAATTCCGGATGTTTACCGACAACCTTCACCTGGTCCAACTTCTCATCGTGAAGGGCCGAAGCGACTTCGTGGTATCCACCACTCTGGTGGATGAGGACTGTTTTGTGCTTCTCAACGACATGGAAGCATCGAAGGCTCTTTTCGGAGGCACTTGCAACGCGTCAAGGTTCACGGTGCCGTGATTCACCCTGGCGCAAATGTTCGAACAAACGGAATTGACGAGAAACAGAAACGGGCCCGCAGCTGCGGGCCCGTTCCAATTACCAGGAAAGACTCGATCGAGAACTACGCGCCGCAGGAGCGGGGCTGACCACTGCCATCCGCCGTCTGGAAGCTCGAACCACACGCACACGACTTCGTCGCGTTTGGGTTAAAGATCGAGAAGCCGCTCTTCATGATGTCGTCGACGTAGTCGATTTCGGCGCCAGAGAGGTACTGTGCGCTCTCAGGATCGATGACGATCTTTACGCCCGACTGCTCAAGGATGATGTCGTCGTCTTCGGCCGAACGGGCCAGCGCCATGCCGTACTGATAGCCGCTGCAGCCACCACCGGCGACAAACACACGGAGTGCGCCTTCGGTCAGTTCACGCGCCTCCAGGAGCGCCTTGGCCTTCTCAGCGGCCTTATCGGTGATGTTGACGAGTACTGCCGGGGCTGCGGACTCGGTGGTCATAAAGGAACTTCCTCCCACGGGGAATTGCGGTTTTGGTCTGTGACATCCGCCACAGTAGCTATGAAAATCATAGCGCTTATGGCCGGGCGCGTCTACGCCGCGCGGTTGTCATCCGGGAGCCCATTACCTACGCTCCCCACCATGACTCAACAGCCGTCCCGCGTCATCTATCTCCCCCCGGGTGTCGTCCCGCCGCCTCAGGTCCAGCAGGCTCCGGCCATCGTTCCCAGTGGAATCCCCTTCGATCGTGCATTCTTCGAACAGGTCATTCCCTCGGCTGTTGCGGGCTTCTGCAGCCAGGTCGGCTGCACCATCCCCGTACTCGAACTCATGACCGTCGATGGCGTCACCCACTACGTCAACGGAATCTCCGGCGTCTCCGACCAGTGGGTCGCACTGCAGACTTCGCTCCCGGACCATCCCCATCCGGTGCAAACGTTTGTCCCCTACCAGACCATTTTCCGCGTCGAAATCCATCCAGAAGGCGATGAGCGACGCGCCCACCTCGGCTTCGTCACCGAAAACGTTCGCCAGGAGCCGGAAGTCCTTCCCCCGAAGCCGGTGCCCGCTCGCGCGCCGGCCGCGCGAACCCGCCGCGCTTCGACCCCGAAGAAGAGTTAGTCGAACACTTGTGCTAACGCTCGCCAGATCTGTCACAATAGCCGGATGGCAGCGACTGCACCTTCGCATTCGGCGCTAGAGCATTTCAGCCCGGCCGCGCGAACCTGGTTTCGCGACACGTTCGAGGCCCCAACGCAGGCCCAGGAACTCGGCTGGGATGCCATTGCCGCCGGGGAGCACACCCTCCTCCTTGCCCCCACTGGCTCCGGCAAGACACTCGCAGCGTTCCTCTCCTGCCTGGACCGCCTCTCCATCCGCCCACCGCTCCCCGTTGGCAAGAACGGAAAGCCCATCCGGACAGGCGTTTCAGTCCTCTACGTCTCGCCGCTGAAAGCCCTCTCCTACGACATCGAGCGAAACCTCCGCGCGCCGCTCGCCGGTCTGCGCATCGCCGCCGCCCGCGAAGGCC
The DNA here is from genome assembly GCA_050247055.1 of Dehalococcoidia bacterium. Taxonomy (GTDB): domain Bacteria; phylum Chloroflexota; class Dehalococcoidia; order Tepidiformales; family Tepidiformaceae; genus Amarobacter. The sequence continues at coordinate 314,513 of JBFWUX010000005.1, read as the reverse complement.
TGCCCTTGCCTGACATAACGGTAGCGACCCGAACCGGCGATACTCCAACCCGCGAACGCGAGGACCTCCGCAAAGACCCGCCGGACATCCTCATCACGACCCCCGAATCGCTCTACCTGATGCTGACATCGCGGGCAAAGTCGATTCTCGAAACCGTCGACACCGTCATCATCGACGAGATTCACACCATGGCGGCGACCAAGCGTGGCGCCCATCTCGCGCTCTCGCTCGAGCGCCTCGAACGCCTCACCGGCCGCCCGTTCCAGCGCATCGGCCTTTCCGCCACCCAGCGCCCACTCGAAGAGGTCGCGCGTTACCTCGGCGGCGACCGCCCGGTTCGGATCGCGGATGCCGGAGCCCGCCGCGCACTGGACCTTGAAGTCGTTGTCCCCGTCGAAGACATGACCCGCCTCGGCGAGCTCGTCGGCCCCACGCCCGAATCCGAAGTCGGCCCTGAGGCCCGCACATCCATCTGGCCGGCGCTCTACCCGCAACTGCTCGAACTCGTCCGCGCGCACCGGTCGACGCTCGTCTTCGTGAACAACCGTCGCCTCGCCGAACGCCTCGCCGCCCGGATCAACGAACTCGCCGGAGAAGAACTCCTCCACGCGCACCACGGCTCCGTCTCCCGCGAACAGCGCCTCGAAGCCGAAGAACGGCTCAAGGCTGGAACCATTCCCGGGCTGGTCTGCACCAGCTCCATGGAACTCGGCGTCGATATGGGCGCCGTCGATCTCGTCATCCAGGTCGAATCACCAAAATCCGTTGCGCGCGGCCTCCAGCGCGTCGGCCGGGCTGGCCACCAGGTCGGGGCGACCAGCATCGGGCGCATCTTCCCCAAGTTCCGCGGCGACCTCCTCGAATGCGCGGTCGTAACCCAACGGATGCGCGAAGGTCTCATCGAGAAAACCGAAGTGCCCCGCAACCCGCTTGATGTCCTCGCCCAGCAGGTCGTCGCCGCCTGCGCCGCTGAGGACCTCACGGTCGACGATCTCTACGCCACGGTCCGTCGCTGCTACAACTTCGCGGACCTCAGTCGCGAACAGCTCGAGGGCGTCCTCGGCATGCTCGCCGGTCAATACCCCTCCGACGAGTTCGCCGACCTGAAGCCGCGCATTCTCTGGGACCGGGACACGCAGGTCCTCTCCAGCCGCCGCGACGCGCGCACGGTAGCCCTGGTGAACGCAGGCACCATCCCGGATCGCGGACTCTACGGCGTCTTTCTCGGCGTCGGCGGCCCTCGCGTCGGCGAACTCGACGAGGAGATGGTCTACGAGAGCCGGCCCGGCGAAACCTTCCTTCTCGGCGCCACCAGCTGGCGCATCGAGCAGATCACGCGCGACCAGGTCATCGTTTCTCCCGCGCCTGGCGAACCCGGCAAGATGCCGTTCTGGAAGGGCGACGGCGTCGGAAGGCCGCTCGAATTCGGCCGCGCCATCGGCGCCTTCACGCGCGAACTTGACGCGATCAAGGACCCCGTGCAGGCCCGTAGTCGCCTGCGAGAGCAGCACGACCTCGATACCAACGCCGCCACCAACCTCCTTGCCTACCTCGCCGAAGAGAAGGAGGCCACCGGCCACCTCCCAACCGACCGCACCATCGTGGTCGAACGCTACCGCGATGAACTCGGCGACTGGCGCATGGTCATCCTTTCGCCCTTCGGCGGCCAGGTGCATGCTCCCTGGGCCCAGGCCATCGGAGCCACCCTCGTCGACAAGAGCGGCTTCGATGTCCAGACCATCTGGAGCGACGACGGCATCGCCATCCGCTTCGCTGGCGGCGACGAACTCCCGACCGTCGATTCGCTCTTCCCCGCGCCCGAGGAAGTCGAGGAAATGATCGTCTCGCGCCTCGCGAATACCGCGCTCTTTGCTTCGCACTTCCGCGAGAACGCCGGCCGGGCCTTGCTCCTCCCGAAGAAACGGCCGGGCGCACGCTCGCCACTCTGGCTCCAGCGCCAGCGCTCCGCGAACCTTCTCGCGGTCGCGAGCCGCTACGGGTCATTTCCAATCGTCCTCGAGACTTACCGCGAATGTCTCCGCGATGTCTTTGACCTCCCGGGCCTCGTCGAAGTTTTGCGCCAGGTCCAGAACCGCGAGATCCGCATCGCACCGGTCGAAACCCGAGAGGCCTCCCCATTCGCGCGCTCGCTTCTCTTCGACTACGTCGCCGCCTACATGTACGAAGGCGACGCCCCGCTCGCCGAGCGTCGAGCCCAGGCCCTCACCCTCGACCGCAACCTCCTCCGCGACCTGCTCGGTGAAGCAGAGCTTCGCGAACTCCTCGATCCGGCCGCAATCGAACAGGTCGAGCTCGAACTTCAGTGCCTCACCGAAAACCGCAAGGCCAGGACGCTCGACCACGTTCACGACCTCCTGCGCAGGCTCGGAGATCTCGATGCATCCGAAGTCGCCGCCCGGCTCGTACAGCCATCCAATGCCGATTCGTGGCTCGTAGAACTCGAAACTAGCCGCCGTGCTTGCCGCATCCGCATTGGCGGCCAGGAGCGCTGGATCCCCATCGAGGATGCCGGCCGCTTCCGTGACGCCCTCGGCGTCTCGATTCCCGTCGGCGTCCCGGAAGTCTTCCTCCGCCGCACGGAAGACGCGCTCGAAGGTCTTCTCGCCCGCTACGCCCGAACGCACGCCCCCTTCGTCACCGCCGCACCGGCCAGGCGCTGGTCGCTCCCCGAGTCGCTGGTCCGCGAAACGCTGGAGGAGCTCGACGCCGACGGCGCCATCCTCCACGGCGATTTCCGCCCCGGAGGCACCGAGCGCGAATGGTGCGACCCCGAGGTCCTCCGCCAGATCAAGGGGCGCTCGCTCGCCCGCCTGCGCAAGGAAGTCGAGCCCGTCACTGGCGCCGCATATGCTCGCTTCCTGCAGCGCTGGCATGGCATCGGCTCCCACCAGCGCGGCCTCGACCGTCTCCGCTCGGTCATCGACCAGCTCGAAGGCGCGTCGCTCCCTGCCAGCGTCCTCGAACGCGAGATCCTCCCGGCCCGCGTCGCCGATTTCCAGCCGGCGATGCTCGATACCCTCCTCGCCTCCGGAGAAGTGGCCTGGTTCGGCGCGGGCCGCTTCGGCCGCGACGACGGCCGCATCGTCCTTGTCCGCCGCGAATCGCTCGAACGCTTTGCACCTCCTCTCCCCGAAGGGCCATCCCCGCTTCACGAATCCATCCTTCAGGCGCTCACCGCCCGCGGAGCTCAGTTCTACAACGACCTCGTCGTCGCTGCGGGCGCACCGCCCGCGGAGGTCCTTGAAGCCCTCTGGGACCTCGTCTGGGCCGGCGCCGTGACCAACGACACCCTCGCTCCTGTCCGCGCGCTCAACTGGCCGAGGCGCGCCTCCAGCACGCCGTCGCGCGGCAGGATGCACCGCCTCCCGCCAGAGTCCGCCGGCCGCTGGTCGCTCGTCCGCCCCGGCCCCGCCGACGAATCCCGCCAGGCGCTCACCGCCGCCAGCCACGCGAAGGCGGAAGCATTCCTCGAACGCCTCGGGATCGTTACCCGCGAAGGCGTTTCCGGCGAAGACCTTCCGGGCGGTTTCTCTGCCGTCTACCCGGTCCTCAAGGCCATGGAGGATGCCGGTCGCGTCCGTCGCGGATACTTCGTCGAAGGCCTCGGCGCCGCGCAGTTCGCCCTTCCCGGCGCGGCTGAGCGCGTCCGCGCCGAACGCGAACTTCCCGACGAGACCATCGTCACGGTGCTGTCCGCTACCGATCCCGCCCAGCCTTACGGCGCCACTCTCGCCTGGCCTCGCACCGAAGGCGACGCTCGAAAGACCTACCAGCGTGTCGCCGGCGCCCGCGTCGTCCTTGTAAACGGCGACCCCGTCCTCTACCTCGACCGCGGCCACCGCGGGTTACTCACGTTTCCCGCAGCCGAGAGTGAAGACCTGCTCGCTGAAGCCATCAATGCCCTCTCGATCGATCCGATCGCGCTTGGCAGCAAGGGGCTATCCATCGAGCGCATCGACGGCCTCCCTGCCGCCGAGTCCTCGCTCGCCGCTTCGCTGCTCGATGCTGGCTTCGCGAAGGGCTTCCGCGGCTTCACACGCCGCCCGCTTCGCTCCGAGGCGTTCGCCCATGCCTGAGGGCGATGCGCTCTTTCGCTTTGCCGCCAAACTTCGCGCGCCACTCGAAGGTAAGGTCATCCGCGCGGCGCGGAGCCACGGTCCCGGACCCGTTCCGCGGGTCGAAAAAATCGTCGGGCAGAGGTGCACCGCCGTCCGTTCCCAGGGCAAGAACATGCTCATCAGCTTCGAAAACGGCCTCGCCCTGCGCGGACATCTCCGCATGTACGGCACCTGGCACGTCTACAAGCCCGGCGAACCCTGGACGCGGCCCGAACGCGAAGCCCGGCTCGTCCTCGAAGTCGACGACGCCGTCATCGTGAACTTCAGCGCGCCGGTCATCGAACTCATCGAGGAGCGCAGCCTCGGGTACCACGGGCCTATTTCGAATCTCGGCCCCGACCTGCTCGACGACGCTTTCGACATCGAAGAAGCGCTCATCCGCCTGCGCCACCCGACGCGCGAGATGCTCACCATCGGCGACGCCATCATGGATCAGCGAGCGGTCGCCGGCGTCGGCAACATCTGGAAGAACGAATCCCTCTTCCACGCCGGAATGAACCCCTGGCGTCGCGTCTCGGAGCTCTCGGACGACGAACTCATCCACCTTCTGGGCAAAGCCCAGGCGTTGCTTCGTGCCAGCGTCGGCAAGGAAAACGCACTGGAACTAACTCGTCGCCCCACCATGTACGCGTACATGCGAGGCGGCCAACCTTGCCGGCGCTGCCACACACGTCTCAGGACGGCACCTCAGGGCGTCGATACCCGTCACACTGCGTGGTGCCCGAAGTGCCAGCCCGTGGTGGAAGGTCAGCTCGAACCGCCGAAATCCCGCACCGAACGCCCGCGCGTCCTCGATCAACGCCCTGCCGGCTAGCGCTCGAACAGCGCCGCCAGCTCGCGTGCCAGGTCGCCGTTCTCCAACGCGCGCATCCGGCTCGTTGGCCCATGAAACACCTTGTCGATGAGCGATCGCGTGACCGCTTCCAGTACCGCTTCCGGCACCTCGGGATGCAGCCGCTTCGCGCGCTCCACCTCTTGCTTCCGTATCACCTCAACTTCCGCCCGCAGCGCCCCGATCGGCGATCGCGAGTCCTCGCGCAGACGCGCAATGCGAGCCTGAAGAATCACGCCAAGCCGTTCCCGCAGACGCCGTCGCTTCGCCATCGCGTGAGGCCGCGCGTGTTCGTCCTCCAGCATGTCCGAAATCGCGACCACCCCTGGTCCCGAAAGCACCGAGAAGTTTCGTGGCGTCCCCAGGTCAATAAGCAATCGTGCGGCTGGTAACACTCGCGGCGCGATTTCCCCGGCGCCCGATCCCAGGCAGCCAACAATCACATCGAACCGGGGCAGCCCAGGCACGTTCGCCAGTTCAACGAACGTTCCCGCCCCGGGCGGCTCTGGCACACGTCGTGCTGCCACGGTGACATCGAATCCGAGCTCTACTCCGCGCTCAGCGATGAGCTTCCCCATCGCGCCGACGCCCAGCACGAGCAGGCTCCCCGCCGGCGGCATCGTCGAGAGCCGAAGCGCCTTGTCCAGCAGGTGGCCCGCGTGGCTCTCGAACTTTGTTTCCGCCCGCAGCGCACGCGCGGCCGAGATAGCGAGGTCGAAAGCGGCACGGAGGTCTCCCGACGAACCCTCGAAGGCTGTCCGGACCTGTCCGGTCACCTGGTCTTCGCCCAGGACCACGGACTCGAGACCCGCCGCCACCGCCGCGAGCCGTTCGAGCGCGTCGTAGCCCCGCAACTGCTCGGGCGCATCGCATCCGCAATCGCCGAATCCGTAGGCCTCCAGCCGCTGACAGCTCGTCACAATGGCATCGCCCGTGTGCCCGCCCTGGACATCAGCGCGTGCTGCTGCCATCTCGGCAGCGCGGTACGAAACCGTGCGCCACGCGCAGCAGCGAAACTCTTCGAGTCGACCACGTTCCATGTTGTTGACGAAGTCTATCAACTTTATCCAGCTAGCGCGAGTCTCAGGCCTGGCGCTGCTGCCATTCCACCAGATTCGCAAGCGCCTGCGCCGCCCGGGCGATGCTCGGGAACGTCGCCAGCCCCTGCTTCCAGCACAGCTCTTGGAAGTCGGAAGAAAGGTCGAACGCGTCGCTCGTTACCGCGGGGCGAATCGCCACCACGAGCGGCTTGCCCCCTTCGCGCTGGATCCTTCCAAGCGTTTCCGCCTGGCGCGTCATCCGTTCGCGCATGCCTTCGCGCCGCGCCACCGGCCCGCCCCCGAAACTCGTGTGATAGAGGATCACGTCGATGTTGGCGGCAGTTGCACAGGGCATCAAGGTCGCTTCAAATGCCGCGTCGTCCCACAGGCTGGTCGTATCGATAGGGTTCCGGATGCTCGTGCCCGCCTCATGCGTGACCTTGCCCAGCTCTTCCTGTGTCTCTGGCAACAGCGCGGGCAATTCGAGCCCCGCCGCATCGAGGTCGTCCGCCGCCAGCACGCTCGCACCACCGCCACCGCCGACCACAACCACGCGCGGTCCGGCGAGTTGCTTCACGAACCGGAACGCCACCGCCGTGTCCACCAGTTCTTCCAGGCTCTCCACCCGGATTGCGCCCGCCTGCTTGCACAACGCGTCGAAGATCTGCAGCGAACCAGCCAGCGAAGCCGTGTGCGAACTCGCCGCCCGCGAACCGGCCTCTGTCCGGCCGCTCTTGAGGATCGCCATTGGTTTTTGCTTGCCGGCCCGACGGATAGCCTGGGCCAGCCGCGGACCATCCTGAATGCCCTCGAGGTACGCAACGATGATTTCCGTGTTCGGGTCATCGGCCAGGTATTCGAAGAAGTCAGCCGCCTTCAGGTCGGCCCCATTCCCAAAGCTGATGACCTTCGAGCAGCGGATCCCGCGCGGAATTGCATAACGCACAAACTCACCCGCGTTCATGCCCGATTGCGAGACCATGCCGACCGGTCCCGGTTCAGCGATCTGCCCGTTCATCATCGCCAACCGCGAATCCGGCACGTAGAGGCCCATGCAGTTCGGGCCAATCAGGCGGATTCCCGCCTGTCGCGCTCGCGCGACAACCGCCTGTTCCATCTTCGCCCGCTCGGCATCCCCGGTTTCGGTGAAGCCGGCCGTGAACAGGTGCAAAACCTTCACGCCCTTCGTGATGCAGTCTTCCAGCAATTGCGGCACCAGCCGCGCGCTCACCGAAGAAATCACGTAGTCGACATCGTCCGGGATGTCGGTGAGCCTCTGATAGCAGCGCAGCCCGCGGATGGCCGGGGCAGTTGGATGAATCAGGTAGATCGGTCCGCGAAAGCCAATTTCCTGCAACGACGAGACGAACCCGCCCCCTCCGAACGCCGCCGTCTCCTTCGCGGAGACGCCGGCAATGGCTATCGATCGAGGGTTGAAGATGAATTCCAGCTCCGGCGTGGCTGCGGGCGCGGTCATTGGGCCTCCGGGTGTTTCGATTCGCGACAAAACCCGGCGCCTTGCAGCGCCGGGCCCCGCCGAGTTTACCAGAGGTTTGGCCACGCGTTTGACCGGTGGCCCTCGCCTGCTCACGATGCCGAAAGTCGGCAGCTTCGCTCTCACAATGAAACTCTTCGCGCCCATCGCAACCGCCCTCTTCATCATCTCGGTGCCGATCTTCCTGGTAACCACAAACGTGCGCTTCGCTGCCGCCGATTCCTGGTTCACAAAACAGGGCTTCCGCACCTACCACGTAGACCAGACCACCGGCGTCTCTTACCAGGAGCTCGATCGCGCCGCCGACGACATCGTTCGCTACTTCGAAGACGACCGCTCCAGCCTTCGCATCCAGGTAACCATCGACGGAAAAGAGACATCGCTTTTCAACGAAGACGAAATCTCACACATGCGCGACGTCAAAAACCTGATTCGCGTGGTCTACCGGCTCAATGAAATCTCGCTCGCCGTGATCATCGCCTACATCGGTGGCGTCGTGCTCTGGACCAGGGAGCGCAGCCCTCGCCAGCTCGCGAAATACTCGCTTATTGGGGTCGCCGTGGGTCTCGTGCTCGTCGGCGCGATCGGTGCCTTCGCCGCCACAGGATTCGACCAGGCCTGGACACGGTTCCACGAAATCGCGTTCCAGAACCAGAACTGGCGATTCAACCCCAGCAAAGATCGCCTGATTCAGATGTTCCCTGAGCCGTTTTGGGAGGACATGACATTCATAGTCGGCGGGCTAACCCTTATCGAGGTGCTGGCCGTTGTTTCGGTATCGGTGAGCTACCTCGTCTTCGGTCGCCGGAGCGACGCCGAGGCTACCGTGGACTACGAGGAATCGCGCCAACCTAAGGCGAGCTAAGACCCAACCGCTACTGGCTAACGCCTAATTCCCGCAGGCGCACCCGCCGCCACCGCAGCATCCGCCGCCGGCCGGCATCTCATCCATCGCCACGCCGCCGCCGGTTCGCGCCATCGCGAATGCCGAAAGCGTGCGTTCCGCCTTGTGGCCGTTCGCGCATTTGGTCGCGACCGAAGCCTGCGACATCGGGCGGCGCTGCTCGAACTTATTTCGACAGGTGGGGCAGTAGTACTCGTAAATGGCCATGGCAGAAGTATACCGGTGAATCGCGTCCTGGCGTCAGGCCGCGCGGCTCGCGCGACGGCGTCGAGTGCGCTGCGCCGTGCGCGTCGTGGGCTGTTCCCGCTCCGGGATCGCGACGACTTCGGCTGGCTCGGGCTCCGGCACGGAAAGCGAAAGCCCACTCATGGAACCGGACATCACCGCCCGAGTAATCGCGTTCGATGGCTCCACCCAGCCGCCGTCCACGTCGTCCGATCGACGGAAAAGACCGAGGAGGTGCGAGAGCCAACGGAATGTCAACGACATGGAGGTAGACAATAACTGCGGTGTTCCCGTAATGGCAACCGCTTATTTACCTGCCGTACCCCCGGAAGCCCGATCGAGAAAGTTCCCCACCACCCGATTCCACTCCTCGGCCCGCTCGAAGTAGCACGAGTGCCCGGCTCCCTTCACCTCGTGGAACTCGGCTCCGGGTATTAGTCCCTGGGCCTGGCGGATCATCTCTGGCGAAGTGATCAGGTCATGTTCACCAACGACGTACAGCACCGGCACCTTGAGCGCCGAGATCATCTCGTGGGTGCTCCCACGGTAGTTTGAAGGGGGCCGGCCGAGCATGCCCCTGGGCCGCGGCGGATTGAGGCCGTTGAGCTGCCGGTAGAGGAACGCCATGCCCGGGTTCGCCTCTTCGAACCCCGGAGCCAGCGCATGTTCTCGAAGTCCGCCTTCGCCGCGTTCTTCCTTCAGTTCGTCCTGCAGCTCGCGAATCCGGTCATCGGTTGCTCCCGCTGTAGTCCCGCAGAGCACGAACGAGAGCGCCTTCTGCGGCGCCAGACGGCACAACCCCGCCACGGACCTTCCGCCCATCGATTGCGCGATCACATGGGCTTTCTCAATGCCGAGATGCTCCAGCAGTGCCACCAGGTCCGTCCCCAGCGAAAAGCGCCCGACCGCCATCTCGCCGCGCGAAAGCCCCCAACCCCGCGCATCGAACGTCGTGCACCGGAATCGCTTCGAAAATTCCGCGACCTGCTGCCACCACACCAGGTGGTTCCCGCCCGCGCCGTGCAGGAACACGAGGTCGGGTCCGTTCCCGTGCTGTTCGTAGTACAGGCGGGCGGCGTTCACGGTGGCGTAGGGCATAGCCGAAATTCTAAAGCGAACGCGGCCCTCGTGGCGTGTTCGCCCGGCTGCCAGTTCCCACCGGAGTGGCGTAGGCTTCCTCTACCACGAACGGGGGCGCCTTGAAATGAAGATTGGTATTGGTGTAGGACCTGGTCCTGGGGACGACGGCACTATCGACGCGATGATTCGCCAGGTTCAGAGCGCCGAGTCCAGCGGCTTCGATTCGGCCTGGGTGGCCAATATCTTCGGCGTCGATGCGATCATGTTTCTCGCCCTTGCCGGCCGCGAAACGAGCACCATCGAACTCGGCACCGGCGTCGTCCCGAGCTACCCACGTCATCCCTCCGCCCTCGCCCAGCAAGCGCTGACGGCCGCCGCCGCATGCAGGGGCCGTTTTACGCTTGGGATAGGCTTGAGCCACAAGGTGGTTATCGAAAACATGTTGGGCCTCGACTATTCGAAGCCCATACGCCATACCCGCGAGTACCTGAGCGTCCTCATGCCCCTCCTCGCCGGCGAAACTGTGCGCTTCCAGGGCGAGGAGTACCGCGTCAATGCCCAGGTCCAGGTTGCTGGCGCGACGAAACCGCCCGTCCTCGTAGCGGCACTAGGACCGCAGATGTTGAAACTCGCGGGCAAGATGGCCGATGGCACCATCACCTGGATGGGCGGCCCGAAGTACCTCGCCGAGACTGCCGTCCCCGCCATTCGCGCTGCTGCCGCCGAGGCCGGGCGCACCGCCCCTCGCATCGTCGCCGGCTTCCCCATCGCGGTGACGTCAAACGTCGAATCGGCGCGAGCCACGGCATCGAAAACCTTCGCTATGTACGGCACGCTCCCCTCGTATCGCGCGGTCCTCGATGTCGAAGGCGCCGCCGACCCGGCCTCGGTCGCCATCGTCGGCACCGAAAAAGAAGTGGAGTCCCAGGTCCGCGCTCTCGCCGCCGCGGGCGTCACCGACTTCAACGCCTCGCCCTACCCGGTCGAGGGCGACAGCACCGCCGTTGCCCACACCATCGAATTCCTCGCATCACTCGCAAAAGCGGGAGTGTGACTCGTCGCTCCCCTCTCCCGCGCAGTGAAGCGAAGTCGGGAGAGGGGTTGGGGGTGAGGGCAGCTCCGCGCAAGGGGCAGGCGATGCGGGAGGGCCTACGTATTCCCCCGCTGCATCCGCTGCAGCATCGGTTCCGGCAGCGACACCCCACCGTCGATGAATGCCTTGCCGATGGCCGCGGCGTTCGGCCCGAAGATCGTCGTCCGGTTATCCGAAACGAACTGCTGGTTGTCCCTGATCCGGTCCAGTTGCCCCTGGAAGTGCGGAGCAACGTAACGAGCCCAGAGCTCGTAGCTGTGCTTCGTCTTCTCCCAACTCGTCCACTCGTGCGCTAGCCCGAGCACCGCCCCGAAACCACCGCTCAGTTCCTGCATCCGTTCGATCGCTGCGATCGCGTCGTCCGGCGTCCCAACGATTGCGCCACCACGTTCCACCTGGGACGCCACGTCCGGCTTCACCGACGGGTCGGCCGGCCGCCCGAGCGTGTTTTCGAAGTAGTCCTTATTAAAGCGCTGGCTCCCCTCATCCACATCCCGGATTGCCTCTTCCCGCGATTCCGCCAGGTGGATCGGGATCACCAGCCTCCAGTCCTCGCGGCTCATTCCCTTGTCGGCCTTCTCCGCCGCCTCTTCCGCCATCTCCCACGTTTTTGCCAGTGAGATTAGGCCTCCGGGCTGCGAAACAGCCACCGACAGAATCCCGACGCCGTGCTTCCCCGCCGATTGTGGCCCGGCTGGCGAGAACGTTGATGCCACCGCCACTGGCATGTGGGGGAAGGTGTACGGCGCGATCTGCAGTCGCGCGTCGTGCATCGTGAACCAGTCCGATTCGTGGCTGACCGTTTCGCCCCGGAAGAGCCGCAAGATCACGCCGAGCGCCTCGTCCATCCGTTGCCGCTGCGTAAGTGCGCTGATGCCGAGCATGTGCGCATCGCTGGTGAGCGCTCCCGGCCCCACGCCGAACATCGCGCGCCCGCGCGTCATGTGGTCGAGTTGCACCATTCGGTCCGCCAGGATGAACGGGTGGTGATACGGCAGCGAGCTCACGCCCGTGCCCAGCTTAATCGTCTTTGTCCGCTGCGCCGCCGCCGCGATCATCAGCTCCGGCGAAGCTATGAGTTCCCAGCCTGCGCTGTGGTGCTCTCCGATCCATGCTTCGTCGAAGTTCAGTTTGTCCAGATGCTCAATCAGCTCAAGGTCGCGGTCCAGCGCCACCGTCGGGTTTTCTCCAACCCGGTGAAACGGCGCCAGGAATATTCCGAATCGCATCCGTGGTGGCTTGTAGACCATCGCTATCCCTCCGGGCTCTCTTCGAGCTTTCCGGGCGCAATGGTACAAACATTGTTAGTCGCGAGCGAACCTTTACTGCGCGTCTAAGGTTATTACGGGACGTTTTAGGTAGAACGTTTTTCCCGAAAGTGCCGTGAGTTCCCAGCCTGCCGCGCCAAGCGCACCCAGCGTCAGCAGCGTCGATGCCTTGATCTTCCGTTTCTTCGCTTTCTTCAGCAGCGCCGTCGGCGCGATGGTCAGCACGCATCGTCCCTTGCGGTTTCGCCGCAATGCGGCAACTTCCCAGCGTGTCGGTGATGTCGTTCGAGGGAGTGGGGCGATGCTGGACGCATCACGCAGTGGCGGTACCAGGGCTTCCAATCCCTGGCCGAGTCCCGTGCGGCTTCGAGGCATAGGTGGGCGCATTCCTCGGTGTTGGTTGTGTGCGAACTATCCCGGCCGTCGCTCTGTCGCGCAAACGAAGGACGTTTGGGCTGGCGGAAAAAGCACTCCCGGAACCGTCTCGCGATACCCTGATTTTGCACTCCGTTTGCTGATGACTCCCCTCTACGCTGCCGATAGTTAGCAGTGAAGGCGAAGTTCAACGGTCCCCGTTGTTCGTCGCTCTCAGTGGGGGGCAAATGTCCAGCGTTCTTCTCACCGAAGGTGGCGACGTCGTCGCGTCCGATGTGCGTCCGGCGCACGGCATCGTCAGCCGCACCCTTGGGCTCATGTTCCGCGGGCCGCTCTCCGAAGGCGAAGCGCTCGATATCCGCCCCTGCAGCTCGATCCACATGATGTTCATGCGGTTCGCCATCGACGCCGTCTTCTACGACCGCGATTACCGCGTGACGAAGGTCGCCTCCAACGTCCGCCCCTGGATCGGCCTCGCCTTCGGCGGCAAAGGCACGAAGGGCGTTATCGAAATGCGTTCCGGTACCGCCACGGCGCTCCAACCGGGTGATGTACTCGTGTTCTCGTCCGCGATGCAGGGGTCTTCCTGAGAGAAAGTGCGAACAATCGCTCCCAAACTGGGGAGTGGCTGTTGTGTGAGGTGTGAGGATGCCGCCAGGCAAAGGTTTCTACGGTCCGAAGTACAAGGATAAGTCGAGCGATCGCAAGCTCACTCCAATGTTCCTGCTCGCCGGCGTGCCCGTGCTCGCGCTCTTCGCGTGGGTCGGCGCTTGCGCCATTGGCGGCGGTTCGGGCGCACCCTCTGGCGATACGCCCGCCGACGGTTCATCCAGCGAAAACCTGGTAAAGCCAACCGAACTCTCGAAGGTCGCGCCAACCCGTGACCCGGCGAAGAAAGTCGCCGGCGACAACGAAGGCGCTGGCGTCATCCCCGCCAACGCCCCGAAGCCGGACATCAAGGAATTCCTCATCGCCGGCGGCGACCGCTTTTCCCTTCCGCTCGCCACACATGCCGGCGTCGAAGACTACTTCGGTGCAGCCCGCGGCGGCGGCAAAGTCCATACAGGCGTGGATTTTTCCCTCGTCGGTTTGAAGAACGTGCCCGTCCAGGCTGCCTGCAGCGGCTTTGTCATCGAAGCCGGCAACGACGAGATCTACGGAACCCACGTCATCATCGATTGCGGGGCCGACTTCAAAGTTGTGCTCGGCTGGCTCGATAGCCTCCGTGTGACCGATGGAAATAACGTCTCGAAAACGACCGTCGTGGGCGTCGGCGAAACCGATGGCTTCGTCCACTTTGAAATTCGCTACAAGGATGTCCCCCTCGATCCGAAGGACTTCGTCCAGATCCCGGGCAAGGAAATCATCCCCTGGACCCCCACTCCATCACCTACCCCGCGTCCGGATGACACCGCGACCCCCGAGCCGACCGAGACCCCGACCCCGAGGCCGGGCGAAACGCCTCAGCCTGGCGGCAACTCTTCGAAACCACCGACTTCGACTCCGACGCAGGGCCCGCCGACCGCGACCCCGACAATAACCCCGACCCCGACCATTACTCCGACTCCGACGTGGACCCCGGTGCCGACGAAGACGCCGGTACCTCCCAAGAACACCCCGACGCCGCTCCCGCGCTCTCGGTAGCATCGATGGCCACGTGGTATTGACCGCGTGGCCATTCGCATCGGACGATTTCCGCATGGCGCTGTATGAGTATCTCTGTCCGGCTTGCGGCACCCGCTCCGAAAAGCGAATGCCGATGAGCGACGTTCTCCAGGTGATTCCCTGCCCCAAGTGCGGCAAGCAGGCACGCAAGACTATCGGCTCGTTCTCCGTGGTTGGCATCGCTGACGCCTCCGTCGGTGACGGCCCCGCTCCATGGGACGACGATGGCGGTGCCGGGGGCGACGACGGCGATTTCGGCGGTCATGGACACTCCCACGGCCCCGGCGGCCACACGCACGGTCCCGGTGGTCATTCCCACGGCTTCGACGACATGGATTTCTAGATGGACGAGTCCTCTGTGCCGACCCGCTGGGCGCCCGGCGCTGAGGTGGTCCTCCGCTACATCACCCGGATCGATGGCCAGGTCGGCATGTCGTGGCCGTTTCGCGTCGTCCGCGATGAGCCCGAACTGCTCGCCCTCTTTTGCCCGGCCGGGTCGACATTCATGCGCTGGCACAATCCACCCGGCGGCACGCGCACGCTCGTCGAGGGTGAATGGCGCCGGGACGTCCTCCGCCTCATGTACCCGGGAAAGAACTACTCCATCTGGCTCTTCTGGGAAGGTCCCGAGCGCGAATTCACGATGTACTACGTGAATTTCGAAGAGCCATTCCGGCGCACGCCGCTCGGCGTCGACACGAACGACCACACCCTCGATATCGTGATCAAGCCAGATTTCAGCTGGGAGTGGAAGGACTTCGACGACTTCGAAGGGACACTCACCGCCGGTACCTACTCGCCCGAGTTCGCCGAATTCGTCCGCAACTCGGCGCAACAGGTGCTAAAGGACCTCGAGTCGCGGGCCTCGCCCTTCAACGATCCATGGCCGGCGTGGACCCCGCCAACGTCATGGACCCGCCCAATGCTCCACCCGCGCTGGCGCGATGAGCCGCCGGTCCTCTGGGAACGCCACCACTGGGCCTACCCGATGACCACCGTCGCCCGCCCGAGCGAAACCTAGTCTTTGGAGAGCAGCGGCGCCCGGATCCTGAATTGCAACGGCTGCTGCGCCGGCGGTGTAACCGATGGCACCGCCGTTGGCGAAGGGAAGCTCGTCGGCGTCGGAGTTGGCGTTCCACCCGGATACGCCGTCCGGATCGCTTCGAGGTCATCCGCTGTTAAGACCCTGCGTGATTCCCCTGCGCCAATCTGCCGGTACATCACCGACTTCGTGAGCTGCGATGTGCAGGCGACCCCTTCGTCCACCCCGCACGAATGCCCCAGCCCCGCCGCATGGCCAAGCTCGTGCAAAACAGTCGTCGGCAGGTCGTACGAAAACTCAGGCACAGGCGTGGTCGTCGACCACACCCCGTCGCTGTCGAGTTCCATGTCGAACTCGCTCAGCTTCCCCGAAGTCTTGCCGAATATGGTGCACGTCCGGCCCAACACTTGTCCGGGCAACTGCACGAATTTGATCGTGTTGATTCCATCGACCTCGAAGTCCTGGTTGTCCAGGCAGCTCCCCGTCTCGCCGCTCGTGGTCCCCGCCCACTGGAAAGAGAAGGCCGCGCCCGACGCATTCCACGTCCCCAGCGCCGTTTGGATGACACCCGCAACGTCGAGTCCGGCAGGCGCGTCGGCGGGGTTGTAACTCACGGGCACCGGAATGTCAGAGGCCTTCCACAGGTTCGGATTGACCTTGAATGCGGCCACCACTCGCGGCTCGGACTCTTCTTCCAGTGCCACCGAACCATCCGGTGCGGCAACCAGCACATGCCGCACCACGATGTACTCCTCGGGCCCGTCGGCCAGCGTCGGCGTCGAACGCTGCGCGCCGAGCGCGGCCGCTCCCAGCAGCAGACCCGCCAGTAACAGCCAAACGCTCAGTTGTCGATGGTGTCCTCGCAACTGCGGGGCGGTGTCGTGCGCCATCGCTGGCTAGGTTCGCACCTTTCCCGCAACCGCGCGAAAAACCAAAAAGACCCGGAGAACTCCCCCGGGCCTTTCGGAATTGGTTGGGCCTCAAGCCAGGCTTAGCTGTCGAAGTTGAGGTCTGCTTCCTGGCAGTCTTTGTTGTCTTCAGCAACTTTTGCCAGCCGATCGGCGGCATCTCCGGGCGGCTCGGTGATGAGATTCTCATCCAGCGCGCCGAAGTCGCCATCCTTCAGGCCTTTGACCGCAGTCTTCAGCGCGTCCGACGTGCTGTCATGCCACTCTTTCAGGTCGGCCGGAGGATTCGCCTTCGAGAAGTCGTTCGCGAAGTCCTCGAACGGCTCCGCGGCCTTCTCCGCAATCTTCGTGAAATCCGTTTCCGATGCGAGGTCCTTCTGAAGGTTGTCCATCGCCTCGGAGAACTTCGCGCCGGCCTTGCAGATGTCGGCGACGAACTTCTCGTCGCTGCCCGTGCCGCCGCCGCTTCCGCCGTCGTCATCGTCGCCGCCG
Organism: Dehalococcoidia bacterium; assembly: GCA_050247055.1. Taxonomy (GTDB): domain Bacteria; phylum Chloroflexota; class Dehalococcoidia; order Tepidiformales; family Tepidiformaceae; genus Amarobacter. The sequence continues at coordinate 297,955 of JBFWUX010000005.1, read as the reverse complement.
CATGCCCCAAACAGGGTCGCGCCGAGGATCATGGGCAGGATGCCCGCGAACATCATGTACGTACGTAGTTTCAAATTCCTGTTTCCTTTCGCCACCGCGGAAAGTGTGAATCGACTGTCCCCTGAGCGCCACTCGTTCCCGGTGGATTTTCAGGACTTCGGTGAATTCTCCCCCAAAAGTAAGGGGTTTCCGCAGGCAAACAAGAACGGGCTCCCAGTTGGGAGCCCGTTCAGACTTTCGATGCCGTGGACTAGATTTCCAGCATCTGCGCGACGCGCTCGCGATGGAAATCGCCGTCGCCCCAGAAGAGTTCCGCGCGCTTCTGGCGGCGGAAGAACAGCTGGATCACGTAGTCCTTCGTGAACCCGATACCACCGTGGATCTGCTGGCCGTGTGCGACCACGCGGCGGCTCGCATCCGAGCACCACGCCTTCGCCATGGCCGTGTCCATGTCGGCGGTGTCTTCGTTCTCGCTGGTCGCCCAGGCGGCCTTGTACATGATGAACCGCATGCCATCGACATCGGTCACCATGTCGGCGGCCTTGTGCTGGATGGCCTGGAACGAGCCGATCGGCCGGCCGAACTGCACGCGCTCCTTGGCGTAGTTCACCGAAATCTCGAAGTCCCGCTGGGCGAGGCCGACGAGGTAGGCGCACTCGAGGTTCGTCGCCATGTTGCGCAGTCGGCCGGCGGTTGCCTCGTCCATGTCGACGACATCGTCCGCGCTGACCTTCACATCCTTGAACACCACTTCCGCCTGCTTGTCGCTGGCGATGGTCTTCAGGACGGTCACGCTCACGCCCGGCTGGTCGCGCGGCACGATGAATGTGCTCAGGCGGCCATCCGGCTTCCAGGCGACAACATGCAGGTAGTCGGCGACGTGCGCATCCGGCACGAACAGCTTGGTCCCGTTGAGCACGAAGTCCGAACCGGCGGCGGTCGCCTTCATCTCGATGCCTTCGCGGTCCCAGCGGCCGCTCGGCTCGGTGATCGCGTAGGTGTGGATAGCGGTGCCATCGGCAATCTTCGGCAGGTACTTCGACTTCTGAGCGTCGCTGCCGGCCACGATCAGTTCGGCCGTGCAGACTGCGTTGGGGATGAACGGTCCGGGGACGAGCGCCCGGCCGAACTCTTCGACGAGCACCGCAAGGTCGAGGAACGAGAAGTCCGCGCCGCCGTGAGCCTCGGGGATCATCAGCCCCTGCCAGCCCAGGTCCGCCATCTTCTTCCAGAGCGCCGTGCTGTAGCCGGTCTCATCTTCTTCCATCGCGCGGACGTGCTCTTCCGGGCACTCCTTCTCGAGGAATTCGCGTGCCGAATTCTTCAGCAGTTCCTGTTCTTCACTGAGGCCAAGATCCATTCGGTTTTCAGTCCTTTTCGAATTGTGGCGCCCACACCCATTTGGGCATGAGCCAGCGAGCCCCGGAGAGGCCGGGAGCCGGTGTGCCGCGGGATTGTAGCAGGATATTTCGTGTGCTGCGAACAGGTTTCCCGGCGAGTCCTCGCCCATCGATTTGACACCGCAGCTAGTATCGAAGGAGCAAGTTTCTCGAGTGGGGGAACGAATGCCTCAACAAGACCAGGCCAGTCCAAATTCACCGCTGTCCGATCCCGTGTTGAGGCGCGCCTTCACCTCGAAATTCGTCATGGCCGGCCTGGTAATCGCGGCTTTCGGGCTCGTCGCCGGCGTCGTCTGGGCGTCCTCTTCCCGGGATACCCAGGGCGGCCTGCCCCCGGTGCTCGATGTCCCACAGTCCGCCTCGGACGAAAGTAACGGTGTCGTCCTCAGCATCTCGGCGGCCCGCTTCAGTGCCACCGCCACCTTTGTCCGCTTCGAGGCTGATGTCGCCGCCTGGGAATCCGCCACCGGCCAGAAGGCGACCCAGCTCTCCATCGCTGCCGATGCATGGGGCAAGGGCATCGCCGGCGGCGGAGCCGCCGTATCTCTCCAGGACGGGCCAGATTCGTTCGCCCGCCTCGATCCGGTCACCCTCGAGCCTCCCTACGACGTCGTCGTTACCCGCGTCGATATCCTCTCGAATTCCGGCACGCTGGTTCCGGTTGAAGGCCAATGGCGCCTCAAGCTCGAACCACCGGCCGATCTCAAAGCCGCCCTCCGCACCGAGCGCCTCGCCGGTTCCCAGCCTGTCACCACCCGGGACATCACCCTCAGGGCCACTGGCGGCCGCCGCTCCACCACGGAAACGCTCATCACCATCGAGGTCTCGCCGCCGGGCGCCCAGTCCCTTTCCGAGCCCCGCCTCATCTCAGGCAACGATCAGCTCCGCGGAATCCTCACGGACGAGCAAGACCAGGGGGCCCTCCTCACCTATGCCTTTCCGCCGACCGGTTTCGGAAAACCGGTCCGCCTGGAGTTCGATACCTTTCGCGTAATCGGCGCGGGAACGCAAACGCACGTGCGTGTTGACATGGGCCGCGCCATGGACGAACAGGGTGTCACAGGCAAGGATGCCGAAGTCGTCCGGTTCTCGCCTGACCACCTCCACGGGGTCGACGGGGAGAGCATGCCCCCGCTCTCAACCGCCACGTTCTACTATCTGCCTCTAGCGCAGGTCGGGCCCATCACGGTTGCGCGCCTTGAGTTCACGGCCAACTACGATCCGGTGACGACGTCGTTCCAGGTCTTTGGCACCACCGGACGAGAGCTCCGCATAACTTCCTGGAATGACAAGTACCGCAAGGATGAGACCGGCACGGTCCTCCCGGGCTCATTCGAACTGGATGTCGAAGTCCGTCCGGAGGACCTTACCGGCCAGCTCACCGTCATCATCGGCTCCGCCCCAACCACCGTCGTCCGCGGCCTCTGGCAACTCGACCTCGCAGTCGATACCTCCACCCTATAACCAAAACACGGTTGCCATCTCCCCCTCTCCCAGTCCTTCCTGGGAAGGAGGAGAGGGGGCCGGGGGTGAGGGTCAGTCCGCCTTCACAGCCCCCACGATGATGTCCTCTACCACCGCCGGGTCCGCCAGCGTCGTCACATCACCGACATTCTCCGGCTCGCCCTCGGCGATCTTCCGCAGGATGCGCCGCATGATCTTCCCCGAACGCGTCTTCGGCAGCCCTTCGACGAACTGGATCTTGTCCGGCGTGGCGATCGGGCTGATGTCTTTGCGCACCGCGTCGCGTAGCTCCTTGGCCAGCTCCGGCGAACCCTTGTGCCCCGCGTTCAGGAGCACATAGGCATAAATTCCGGTGCCCTTAACGTCATGCGGATAGCCGACGACGGCCGCTTCGGCACACGCTTCGTGCCCCACCAGCGCGCCTTCGATTTCGGCCGTGCCCAGCCGGTGCCCCGCCACGTTCAGCACGTCGTCCACGCGTCCCGTGATCCAGTAGTAGCCGTCCTTGTCGCGATGGCAGCCGTCGCCAGTGAAATACTTGCCTTTGTACGTCGCCAGGTACGTGAAGATGAACCGCTGATGGTCGCCGTAGACCGTCCGCATCATCCCCGGCCACGAGCGCTTCATGCACAGCCGGCCGGTGACGTTGTTCCCTTCGAGTTCGTTTCCGCTTTCGTCCACGACGCACGGTTCCACCCCGAAGAACGGCAGCGAACCCGAACCGGGCTTCATGTCCGTCGCGGCGGCTAGCCCGGTGATGACGTGCCCGCCCGTCTCCGTCTGCCAGTACGTATCGACGATGCTGCAGCGCTTCTCACCGACCACGTTGTAGTACCAGCGCCACGCTTCCGGGTTAATCGGTTCGCCAACCGTGCCCAGCACCCGCAGCGAGGTTCGCTTGTAGCGCTTCACCGGCTCATCGCCATCGCGTGCGATCGCCCGAATCGCCGTCGGCGCCGTGTAAAACACCGTGATTCCAAGCCGGTCGACCATGTCCCAGTACCGCCCCGCATCCGGGTACGTCGGGATCGATTCGAACATAACGCTCGTCGAGCCGTTGCCCAGCGGTCCGTAAACGATGTAGCTGTGCCCCGTAATCCAGCCGACGTCGGCGGCGCAACAGTAGATATCGTCGTCACGCAGGTCGAACGTGTATTTCTGCGTGACCATCGTGTAGAGCAGGTAGCCGGCCTGGGTGTGCAGCACACCCTTCGGCTTCCCGGTCGAACCCGACGTATACAGGATGAACAGTGGGTCCTCGCTATCCATCGATTCCGGCGCTGCCTCGGTCGATTCGCCGGGGAGCACTTCGTGCCACCAGAAGTCGCGGCCTTCAGCCATATTCACTGGTGTTCCGGTGTGCTTGTACACCAGGGTGAATTCGATGCTGTGGCCCGGTTCCACCAGCGCCTCATCGACGTTCACCTTGAGGCCGACCGGCCGCCCTCCGCGCTTGCCTTCGTCCTGCGTGATGATCGCCTTGCAGGTCGAGTCGTCTATGCGATCTCGGATGGACCGCGGGCTGAACCCACCGAAGATCACCGAATGGATCGCGCCGATGCGCGCACACGCCAGCATCGCAATCGCCAGCTCCGGCACCATGCCCATGTAGATGGCCACTCGGTCGCCTTTGCCGACACCTTTCCTCCTCAGGTAATTCGCCAGCCGGCACACCTCTGCATGCACCTCGCGGTAGGTCAGCTTCCGGATGTCTCCGGGTTCATCGCCCTCCATCATCAGCGCCACCTTGTCGCCCTTTGTGGCCAGGTGCCGGTCCAGGCAGTTCACCGAAACGTTCAGCTTCCCCCCGAGGAACCACGCAATCTTCCCGGATTCGAGGTCCTCTTCCACCACCTTCGTGAACGGAGCGTCCCAGGTAACAAACTGGTTCGCCATCTCCGTCCAGAATCCTTCGCGATCCTCGATGCTGCGCTTATAGATGCGGTCGTACTCCTCGCGCGAAGGCACGAGCGATCCCTCGCGTACCCGGGCGGGCGGGGCATACGATTCATCGACGGGCAAGCCAACTTCGGCCATTGCTGTCCTCCATCACTCCTTCAACTGCCAGCACAGCCAAAGGGAATTCACTGCGCGGGCATTGTAGCGAGACTCCCCGAGCCTTGCCTTCGCTCCACCAAACCGCACTGAACACGGGAACCGCGAGCGTAAGCGACCGGCCAAGTTCCCTCCAGTCCTTCGCGGAAGGACGTCGAGGGCCGTGAAGCCATTCCCCCACATCCCCGCCCCGAACCAATAGCCAAACTCCCCTTCTCCCAGTCCTTCCCGGGAAGGAGGAGAAGGGGCTGGGGGATGAGGGTACAGGCGGGCCCTCGCATGGGACGAATCCCCAGTCGCCGCTTTACCGCCCGCGTAGACTCTCCCCCACACCAGGAGGAAAACCATGAAAGTCGTTCGCGAAGACAAATCAGCCGAAACTCGCGCAACCGCTCCCATCTTCAACGGCACCGTCCACTCTCGCCCGCTCATCCCCGCCGACATCAGCCCCGCCGTCTCGGTCACAATGGTCCGCTTCAGCGACGGCGGCCGCACGAAACGCCATACCCACACCGCCGACCAGATCCTCTACATCGCCGATGGCCACGGCATCGTCGCAACCGACTCGGAAGAAAACCACGTCGCCGCCGGCGACATCGTCCACGTCCCGGCCGGCGAAATTCACTGGCACGGCGCAGAACCCGGCCGCGACATGGCCCACCTCTCCATCCTCCCGCCCAGCCAGACCAAAGTCCTCGACGACTAGATTAAACTCCCCTCTCCCGCGACGCAGGAGTCGGGAGAGGGGCCGGGGGTGAGGGCCAAACCGCGGGTATGAGGCTCACCGCCTCCCCGTGAACACGTCATAACTGCCCTCAGGCACCTCGCTGTGTACCAGCGGCCGCATGCCCGGCTCGAAGCCGGCGTCTCCCAGCGCCTTCATCCAGACTGCCCGCGGCAGCGCACCATTAACGTGCCGGTCGTACTCCACCCGCGTCGGCTTCCCGTCCTCCCGCAGCAGGTACGCATACTCGATGACGTATTCGTAGGTGCCCGGCTCACCCGGGGTCGCCCACTCCAGGTACCGGAGCCCTCGACCCTCCCCGTCGTGCCCACCGTGGTCAGTCTCGAAGACCAGCGTCTCGGCCGTCGCGTCCGGACAGAAAATCGCCGCGCCGCCCGGCGCGCAGTGCGCGAAGGCCGTTTCCACCACCCTCCGGACGTCTTCCTCGGTCGTCAGGTAGGCACAGGCGTCGTGCGCGAACACAGCCTCGAACTGCCGCCCCAGCCGCAGGTCGCGCATATCCCCGAGCACGTGCTCGACCTTCGGGTGAATCGCGCGGGAAATCGCCAGCATCTCCTCCGAACGGTCCGAAAGCACCACCTCCGGCACCCACTTTGCATAGTGCGAGGCGTTGTTCCCGCCACCGGACCCCAATTCCAGGCACGACTGCGGCACGTGCCCGATGAGCTCCTCGAACACCCCGAAGTAGAACTGGGCCTCCTCGGCGTAATCCTCTGGCGCCGTGAGCAGGTGGAACCAGTCCGCCAGTTCGCCGTAAAGCCTCACGGAACGCTCGCGTCGTACTCGTCCGCGATATGCCCGGCCGCCTTCAGCGCTTCGTACTCCTCGTCCGAAACCTTCAGCACCTCGCGATACACGTACTCGTTGTGCTCGCCGAACATCACCGGCGGCTGGAGGAACTCCACCGGCGTCTCCGGCAGTTTCCACATCGGTCCCACGTACTCGTACGTCCCGGAAGACTTCTGTGTCTGGGTTTTGAAGAAGTCCCGTGCCCGAAGGTGCGGGTCGTCGAACATCCGCGAGGCCTCGAGCACCGGCGTCGCCGAAACACCCGCTGCCTGCAGCCGGTGCATCAGGTCGTAGTCGTCCTGGGTCGCCGTGTACTCCGCGATGTGCTTGTCGATCTCCCTCTGGTGCTCCACCCGCCCGGCGTTCGTCGCGAACCGTGGATCGGCCGCCCAAGCCGGGCTGCCAATCGCCTCGCCAAACGCCTGCCACTGCGCGTCGCTCTCAACCGCAATCGCGATCCAGCGGTCGTCGCTCGTCGCGGAGGTGCCGGGTGAAACCGTGGGATACACGCCGAACGGCGCCCGGCCGTGGACGTCGCGGTTGGTGATCGCCCCCTGTGTGATGCCGTTCAGGCTGTAATCCATGATCGCCTGCGTGAACATCGGCGCGGCGTTCTCAGCCTGCGCAATTTCGATCAGCTGGCCCTCTCCGGTCCGGTCCCGGTGCCAGAGCGCCGTCATCACCGCGAAGGCGCCCTGCGCCCCCGCCAGGTAGTCACCCGAATAGATCGCCGTGTTGGAACTTGGGTCCGCGTCGTCGTATCCGCGCAGCAGGCTGTGCCCCATCACCGATTCCAGGTGCACGCCGAGCGCTCGCGCCTGCGCATAGGGTCCCGTACTCCCGTAAGCTGGCACGCGAACGAAGATGATCTTCGGGTTGGCGGCCTTCAGCCAGTCGTAAGTAATCCCGAGCCCTTCCATGGTCCCGGTGGCGTTGTTCTCGTACACAACGTCGGATTCCGCCACCAGCCGCCTGAGCACATCCAGGCCCTCCGGGCGCCGCAGATCGACTGTGAAGCTCTTCTTGTTCCGGTAGAGGCTCACGAACGTCGGGTTGTAATCCCATGGCCGCGCTCCAACTTCGTTCTTAGGCAGCCCGCCGGCCCAGGCCGCCGACGCCGAAAGCAGCATCTGCGGCGGCCGCGCCATCGCGCCGCGCGTCATCGGCTGGAACACGAACGGGTTCTCCGGCTTGATAATCTCCGCGCCCAGGTCGCCCAGCAGCATCGTCGCGAAAGGACCCGCCCAGACGACGCAAAGGTCGATGACACGCACTCCATCCAATGGCTTCGGCGTCACTTTCCACCTCCATTCGCCACGACTTCTGCGAGGACTTCATCCGTGTGTTGACCAAGGAGCGGCGCTGCCCGGCGCAACTCCCAGCCCCCGTGCTGCATCATCAACGGCCGCCCCGGGATGGTGACCTCACCCAGTTCCGAATGGTCCGCCTTCGACCAGAATCCGCGATCTCGGAACGCCTCGTCAGTGAACAGGTCCTCCATCGTGAACATTGGGCCGCACATCACTTTCGCCCGGCGCGCTTCCGCCCAGATCTCTCGCTTGGTCCGCTCGATGCACCAGCCGATGAAGTGCCCGTTCCATTCCTCGATAATCGCCGGGTTCATCCGCTGCACAGGATCGTTGAAGCGCGGGTCGTTCAACCAGTCGGCGTGCTCGAGCATCTCGGCGATGCGGTCAGGTCTCAGGCCCGCGTTCGTGAAGTCCACATACCCGTCCGCGCAGGGATAGATGCCCTGGGGCATGCCGCCCCCGTGGCTCGCCACCCGCATGGTCTTGCGTCCGCTGAACTGGAAACCAACAGCCGTCGCATGGCGCCGGTCCACTCCGCCGAAGTGCGTCTCCGCCAGCGAAATGTCCACATGCTGTCCAAGGCCATGCCGCTTCGATGCGAACAGTGCGCCCATGATGCCAACGGCTGCGGCGGCTCCCGATTCGAACAGTGCCGCCGTCCCCGCCATCTTCACCGGCTCGCGGTCCGTTTCGCCCATCGAATACATCTCGCCGGCGAAGGCGTACAGCGTCAGATCCGTCAGGCGGTAGTCACGGTAGGGTCCGTCCTGCCCGAAGTTCGATATCGACACCAGCGGCAATTCCGGCTTCAGCGCCCTGAGCCACTCGTAACCGATCCCCAGCCGTTCCAACGTCCCCGGCGCAAAGCTCTCCACCACGATGTCGGCAGTCTTCGCCAGCGCAGCAAGCGCATCGCGGCCTGCCGGGGTCTTGAGGTCCAGCACCACCGACCGCTTGTTGCAGTTGAGATAGAAATACAGCCCGCTTCGTTCCGGATGGGGCGTTTCGCCTTTGAACGGCCCCATGGTCCGGGTGATATCCCCACCCGGCTTTTCTATCTTGATAACGTCCGCGCCGAAATCCGCGAACAGCCTCGTCGCATACGGTCCGGCGATGTGCTGCGTGAGGTCGAGAATCCTCACGTTATCGAGTGCCTGCACGCGTCCCTCCGTGGCTTTTGTGACGCCCACTTGATTGGCCCGGACTCTACCAGAGCGGAAAACCGGGGGCATCGGCCGGGCGTCGTTCGCGAGATGCCGGTAGAATCCCGCCGAGCTACACCAGCCCCGAGGGATGCCCCGTGACCGTTCGCTACCAGGACTGGCGCCAGGACTATCAGTCCCGCCTGAAGACCCCTGACCAGGCCGTTGAAGCCATCAAGGAGGGCGATCTCGTCTCCATCACCATCCTCTGCCCCGCGCCTCTTGTGACTGCCTTCGTCAACCGCGCGAAACAACTCGGCCACGTCGATTTCCGCACCCTTGCCCCTGGCAATCCCGACATGTTTAACCCCGAAATCGTGAAGGGCGAAAAGGAAATCGAGATCTTCATCGGCGACACCATGCGCCCCGCCCACGACGCGAAGACCGCCACCTACCTCCCCAACACCTTCATGCTCGGCATGAAAGCCCACGACACCGGCCGTCCCGAAGCGCGCATGCCCGACGTTTTCCTCACTCCCTGCAGCGAACCGAACGCGCACGGCTACGTTCACTTCGGTCCCCACATGTGGCAGCGGAAGTCCTACGCAACCCGTTGCAAGAAGACCATCGCCATCGTCGATCCCAACATGTCAAAGGTCCACGGCGACGTCTGGATGCACGTCAGCGAGATCGACACCTTCATCGAAGGCGCCATCAAGCCGGTCGACCGTGCCGGCATTGAAGAGCGTGTGAAGACCCTCTCGCCCGAGCCGTTCCGGCCCGAACTCCTGAGCATCCTCAATCGGGCCTCGAACGAACAGCTCGCCCTCGTCGAAATGATGTTCCACGCCTTTCCGCCGGACATGCTGAAGACGGCGCTCGGCGAGGTCGTCATCGATCCCGCGGCCCAGGCAATTGCCGACAACCTTCGCCCGCTTATCCGCGACGGCGACACGATCCAGGTGGGCGTCGGCCAGCCCAGCTCGCTCATGTTCCTCGCCGGCGCTTTCGACGATGCTCACCACCTCGGCATTCACACCGAACTCGGCTCACCCGGCCTCGCGAAGCTCTGGGCCCGCGGCATCGTCGATGGCACAAAGAAAACGCTCTTCCCGCGCAAGTCGGTGGCTGTGGCCTGGAGCGGCTGCGACGGCGAGGACTACCAGATCATCGCCGACAACCCGGCCTTCGAACTGCACCCGCCCGAGGTCATCCTCAATCCCGCCTTCATGTCGCAGAACCACCAGATGACCTCGATCAACAGCGCCATCGCGGTGGACCTTCTTGGCCAGATCGCCAGCGAAGACCGCTTCGGCGGGCACATGGTCAACGGCACCGGAGGCCAGCCCGATACCCACATCTCCGCCGCGCTCTGCAAGAACGGCCGCGCGGTCACCGTCATGCGCTCGACCGCGATGGAAGGCTCGATTTCCAAGGTTGTGGCAAAGCATGACGCGGGCACGCTCATCACCATCCCCCGCTACCTCGCCGACACAATCATCACCGAATTCGGCGTCGCCAGGCTCCTCGATAAGAACCACCGCCAGCGGGCAGAGGAACTCATCTCCATCGCCCACCCGGACTTCCGCGCGGAACTCAAGGAGCAAGCCAAAGAACTCTGGGGCTGAGCTGAACATCCGAGCCGCGACTGCGCGGGAGCGGCCGCCCCTCACTCCAACCACGTTGCGCACCCCTCGAACGAGGCTGTGTCCAACCAGGGCCTGGCTCGCCGTGTTGAAAGGTCCTAGGCCGCCCGCTGGTACAGGTTGGTGCCCGCCGACTTAAAGCCAAGCTCGCTGGAGCGCATGATCATCTCGCTTCCCCCGATGAAGAGCAGGCCGCCGGGCCGAAGCGCCTTCGCGAACCCGTCGTAGATGTGCGCCTTCGCCTCGTCGGTGAAGTAGATCACCACGTTTCGGCAGAGGATCACATCGAGGTCTCGCGGATAGGCGTCCGACAACAGATCGTGGCGCCGGAATGTGATTCGCCGCTTCAAATCCTCGGTCACCTTGAAAGTCCCGCCCGGCTCCTCAATCAGGTACCGCTTCAGCAGCGCCGGCGGAACCGACCGGACATCGGCCGGCAGATAACCGGCGCCACCGCGCGCCTTGTTCAGGATGGGCATATCCACATCTGTGGCCAGGATCGTGTGCGCGCCCTTTGGATCGACTTCATTCAGGATCATCGAAAGCGAGTACGGCTCGCAGCCAAACGAACAGCCGGCGCTCCAAAACTTCAGCGTTTTGCGCTCAGCCAGCAGCTTCGGGATCCAGGTCTTCTGGAGTTCGAGGAACCGTTCCGGCTGGCGGAAGAACTCGCTTACATTGATCGTCAGCGTGTCCCGCACATCGCCAAGCAGGTGTGCGTCGGCCTGGATTGCCTTTTCAAAAGCCGGCCAATCCTGGATGCCTCGCCGGGTCATTACGCTCGCCAGGCGGCGCTTCATCTGTGGCTCTTTGTACTGGCCGAGCGGTACGCCGATCGCCCGTTCCAGCGCCCGCCGGAAGGACAACCACTTTGGATCGTCAGATGGTACTTCTCTCAACTGGACAGCCTCGTTCCGGGCACGCTCTCTGCGAGTGCCCTTGCAATTTTTTCGAGTGGGAGCTGTGTGGCGTGTTGAGTGCGTTCCAGCGCGACTTTGGGCATGCCATAGACCACGCACGTTGCTTCGTCCTGTACGAAGACTTTGCCGCCCGCAGCTTCGAGCTTCGCGGCCCCGTCCGCGCCGTCTTTGCCCATTCCCGTGAGGATGGCGAGGTTCGCCGCACGGCCGTAAACCGTCGATACCGAATCCAGCGTGATGTCAACGCTCGGCCGCACTCCGTGCACTGAAGGGCCATGGTCAAGATGGATTCGCTTGTCCCTTGTAACCATCAGGTGGAAATCACCGGGAGCGACGTACACATGACCGTTGACGATCGGTTCGCCTTCGATGGCTTCGGCCACCGAAAGCGGTGAGAGCGAATCGAGCCGCCGCGCCAGCGCGTTCGTGAATCCCGCGGGCATGTGTTGCACCACAATCACCGCCGCTGGCAGGTTCTGGGGCAGGTGCGGGACGACTTCCGTGAGCGCAGGAGGTCCGCCAGTCGATGACCCGATGACCAGCAGGTTGTGAGCCGTGAGCCGTCCCGAAAGCACCGGTTTTGGTGCCTGCGAGACCTGCACCAGGGGCTGGTTGCCCCCGCCCGTGGGGCGCCTGCGCTGCAGTCGCGCGACGCTGGCCCGGGTAACCGCTTCGTAGAGCCGGTCGCCAACGTTCGCGAGGTCCGCGCTCAATCCGCTCGGCTTGCCAACGCAGTCCACAGCGCCGGCTTCGAGGGCACGTATCGCCGTCGATGTGCCTTCGTGGGTCAAAGTCGAAACCATCACGATCGGCGTTGGTACGGCCTGCATTATCTCGCCGACCGCCGAGACTCCATCGAGCTTCGGCATCTCGACATCCATCGTGATCACGTCGGGCCGCAGTTCGAGCGCACGCTTCACGCCTTCAACGCCGTCCGAAGCCGTGCCGACGACGGTGATGCCGGGCTTGGCGGTAAGCAGTCGTTCAACGGCCCGGCGCATGAACGCCGAATCGTCCACGATCAGTACGCGGATGCCTCGGCCGGGGGTTGGGGCCGGGAAAGCCACGTGCGGCCCCCTAAGCGCAGAGCTTGCTGACGGCCGCGAGAATGCGGTCGCCTTCGCACGGCTTCACGAGGAAGTCTTTCGCGCCGCTCTTCACCGCTTCGAGCACGATCTGCTGCTGGCCAAGAGCCGTCACCATCGCCACCCGCGCCGCCGGGTCATGCGACTTGATCTCCTTGAGCGCGCTGAGGCCGTCCATCTCCGGCATCGTGATGTCCATCAGGACAGCATCCGGCTTCGAAGCCTTGTACTTCTCTACGGCTTCCAGGCCGTTTTCAGCCTGGATTACTTCGTATCCCGCTTCCGAAAGAATCTTCGACATCCGCATCCGCATGAACGCTGCGTCATCGACCACAAGAATTGTTGCCACCTCTGGCCTCCTTACAGTTCATTGGCCGGTGAAGCCGCGGTTCGGACATACGTTTTTCCAGTCGCCGGGTGTAATTCCATGGTGCGACCCTTCGTCCCACCCAGATCCGTGGCTCCTGGTCGCAGCCCATGACGCTTCAACCGTTCCGTTATTGCTTCGGCATTTCGTTGGCCGATCTTGAATTTTTCAGCATTCGCTGGACCGAGAACGGCGGCCCCTCCGGCGACCTTGACCACCAGTCGCCGGCTCACCGCGCCAGCTTCCACCATGCGTTGCACCAGGAGGTCTATCCCGGTGTCGGCGAAGCGCGCTGGCTCCCGATCCTCCACCCTCTTGCCTTCGGAATTCGGCAGCAGAATGTGTGCCAATCCCGAGACTTTGGCCTGAGGGTCGTAGCAGCTGATCCCGATGCAGGAACCGAGGCCGTAGGCCACCAATACTTCGCGTGGATCCTTGCTGATGGCGAGTTGTCCGATTCCTACGGAAACTCGCCGGGCCTCCGCCGCAGGCGATGTCATGCGGCCACCCTCTGCAACACATCGAGCGAAACCGGGTCCGGGGCCACGATGATGAGCCCGGCGGTCTTGCCCGTATGGTCTTCGAAGATCGCGTCCATCATCACAACGTCGCCGCCCTGCGAAAGCACCTCGGCGTACACCGATTCCACAAGGGCGATCGCCATGTCGCTAATGACCGTCGGTGGCGAAGGATGAAGGATCAGGTTCACGTGGTCGGCAAGCGCATTGATGAACGCCGAACCAACGATGTTCCCCAGTTCGCCGATGGCCGATTCGGCCAGTTCGTCCTGTTCAGTGGTCGTTCCTGGGGCCTGGCCGCACATCAGGTCCACGCATTCGAGCGCGCGTTCCATTGGGAACAGCAGCATTACGTGGCCCGTGATGTCGCCCGTTATGGAGAGGTACGCGCCAAGCACGAGGGTTTCTTCGCCGCCAACTGCGTCGCAGGCGTCGGCCTTCGTCCCCAGGCGCACATTCGGCACATGGATCGAAATCTCTTGGCCCATCAGCCCGCTGATTCCGCGTCCGGCGCGGTAAGCGCCGTCTTTAGAAACCGCGCTGAGAGTCGCAATGAGCTGGTCCTGCTCCTGCATATGGTGCTCCTCGTTGGTGTCCCGGGACGGCTCAGGCCGTCGCCAGCATTGCTTGCTCGGTGACGAGACTCGCGGTGTCGACGATCAGGCCGAGCGTGCCGTCCCCGAGGATCGTCGCGCCAGTGATTCCCTTGCGGTTTCCCACAAGGTCCCCTAGCGATTTCACAACCACATCCTGCTCCCCGAGTAACCCGTCGACCGTAAACGCGATTTGCCGTTCGCCATGCTTCGCCGCAACCACGAATCGGCCAGAATCGATGCTCCGCGGTCGTCCGTCCCCCAGGGCACTCGCAAGGTCCGCCATCGGTAGCAGCCGTCCGCGCAGGCGCAGCGTCTTCATACCGTTGACAGAGTGGATATCCGCTTCGTGGTCGGCGAGCGCTTCCGTCACCGAAACCAGCGGGATGGCGTACACCGTCCCCCGGGCCACTACCATGAGCGCCTTCGTGGTGGCGAGCGTCAGCGGCAACTGGATGATGAACTCGGATCCCTGGCCCGGCACCGAATGCAGTTTGATGTTGCCATTCAGCCGCTCGATGTTCGTCCGCACGATATCCATGCCGACTCCGCGTCCGGACACATCGGAGATGATCTTCGCGGTCGAAAGCCCGGCCATGAAGATCCACTGCATCGCCTGCTCTTCGCTCGCGGATTCGGCCGCCTCGCGCGACATCAATCCCTTCTCGACGACCTTCCGGCGCAGGGTCTGCGTATCGATCCCCTTGCCGTCGTCCTTCACGGAAAGGTAGATGTAGGTTTCCTGGTTCCAGGCCGTGACGGTGACGGTACCCGTTTCTGGCTTGCCCGCCGCGCGCCGTTCTTCGGGCGTCTCGATGCCGTGATCGACCGCGTTCCGGAGAATGTGTACCAGCGGATCCGATATCTCTTCGATCACCGATCGGTCGAGCTCGGTTTCCTCGCCGGCAGTGAGCAGTTCAACTTTCTTCCCACACTTCGTCGCCACGTCCCGCACCAATCGCGGGAGACGAGTAAGCACCGACTTCACCGGCAGCATTCGGCTCCGCATGATCTGCTCCTGCAGCTCATCCGTTACGCGCGCCAGGTGGGCCGTCGTCTCTTCGAAGTTCTCTTCCAGTTCCGTCAGGTTCGCGTCCTTGAGCACCGCCGAAAGCTGTTCGCGGATCTGCTGCAGGCGCGTCCGGTCAATCACCAGTTCGCCAACCAGGTTCATCAGGCCGTCCAGGCGCTCGACGTCGATCCGCACGGACTGCGCAGCCCCTTTCTTTGGGGCTCGTGCCTCGGCGGGCGCAGTGTCCGGTCCTTCGACCACGGTCAACTGCGGTCGAGCGGCGCTCGCCTGGGCTGGCGCGGGCGTGGCGGACTCAATCGGTCCATCGAGTTGTTCGCGAGCGAGGCCGCGTACGGCAGCATTCGAGACGTCTGAGACGATCTGGATGGCGGCCTGGATTTCCTCGTCCGATTGTTGCGAGACCAGCAACAACGTCAGCGAAAATTCGCTCGCGCCAGCTTCAATTGCCTCTCGCTCCGGCCACGATTGGAGAATGGCGCCAAGGGCATCTGCCTCTTGAAGCACCTGGTAGCAGCGAATTGAAGGGAGCTGGCATTCAGGTTCGATCTGGACTTCCACAAGAAAGCACGACTTGCCACTCTCAATGCCTTCCGCGGCCGATGCGATAACAGTCGCCGCAAGGTTCAGGGCCACTCCGGCGCCCACGGCGTCATCCGCGGCAGCCGCGTCCGGTGCATCATCCGCTTCCAGCACCGCGAGCAGGTCTGCTTCGAGCGAAGCGGTTTCTACCCCGGAATCGATCCGGGTGACCACTTCATTGGCCAGGATGCGGAGCGCGTCCAGGCCCGCAAGGAGGGCATCCACCATCTCCGACGTCGGAGATTTGCGGCCCTGGCGTACTGCATCAAGCACCGTCTCCATCGCGTGCGTGAGGTTCGCCATCTTCTTGTGGCCGATAGTCGCGCTCGAACCCTTGAGCGTGTGCGCCGCACGGAAGATCTGCTGGACCAGGTCTGGGTCGGGTTCGCCTTCGAGCTGAACCAGCGAGACATCGAGGAGCTCGATCTGTTCGTCAGCCTCTTCGCAAAACAGCTTGAGGTCTTCATCATCCAGTTCGAACTGCAATCGGGTACCTTGGGATCTGGCCATGCAGCGGCGCTCCTCGGCGAATTGATAGTCGGTCGGCGGCGTAAGAGGTCTTGGCTAGGCGGCTGCGGCCGCGAAGTCGAGTTCGCCCTCGGCGCCGGCGGGCAGCACGCCCTCCAGGTCCATCAGGGAAACCAGGCGATCCTCGAGCTTGGCAATCCCTCGGAGGTAGTTGTTTTCCGGTACGGCGACGATCGAGCTCGGCTGCTCAACCTGGTCGCCTGGGATGCGCATCACTTCCGAAACGGCATCAACAATCAGGCCAACCATGCCCGTCGCGCTGCCGACCACAACAATGCGCGTCTCCGCACTGTATTCGCCAGCTTCAACTCCGCAACGCTTGCGCAGGTCCACTACAGGAACGACGCGACCGCGAAGGTTCGTGATGCCTTCTACCCAGAAATCCGAGCCCGGGATGGACGTGATCGTCTGCATGCGGACAATTTCCTGGACCGCCTGGATGTCCAATGCATAGAACTCATCGGCGAGGCGGAAAATCACGACATGTTCTTCGCTCGCAGGCTGGCCTGCGGTTTCGTTCGTCGGGTCAAGTTTGGTGGCCACGTTTCCTCCTAAGGTTGCGGGCGCTCGTTTCCAGGGCGCTCTTCTAACCTACGTGCCGGTCGTCTCTTCCCGGCATCGGGCTTCGCCCGCAAATCCCGCTGGGGATTCCCCCTATGCGAGCGACCGACATAGATGGCTCCCACCCCTCGACCTAGGGGAACCGCGCATATCCTGCCGATAGTCTTATTGAGAGACTGGCCACCAGGAGTTTCACGTGGCTTCCGAAAACGCTGTCCTCAGTCAACGCGAAATCGATGCTCTCCTTAACGCCGACGTTTCGGAGGTCGATGCTGATTCGGTCGTCACCATGCCCTCGGTCAGTCGCAAAGAGGCCGGCAAGCGGGTAAAGGTCTACGACTTCCGCCACCCGGAGAAACTCTCCAAGGAACAACTCCGCGGCCTCCAGATCATCCAGCAGGGTGTTGCTGGCTCCATGGCCGCGAACTTTTCCGCCCGCCTCCGCGCCCCCGTCGAAGCGCGTCTCAGCGCCCTCGAACGCGGGATCTATGAGGAATACGTCACCCAGATTGGCACCAACGCGATCGTCGTCATCTTCGATATGTCGCCATTGCAGGGGTATGCCGTCGCGGCCTTCGGTCTCGATGTCGCTTTCGGAATCATCGACCGCCTTCTCGGCGGCAAAGGCAAGCGCAACGCCCGCGTCTTCAACCGTGACCTTACAGACATCGAACTGGCCCTCATCCGCCACATTGGTATGGATATCGCCCGCTCCCTCGTGGACCCATGGTTGCGCGTCGTCGATCTCACCCCCGACGTCTCTGAGCTCGCACTCGGACCCCAGGTCATGCACGCCATCCCTCCGTCCGAATTCGTGATCACCGCCTGGTACGAAGTCCGCTTCGCAGACCAGACTGGCGGGATCTCGCTCTGTTTCCCGCTCACAATCCTTGAACAGATCCTGCCCAAGCTGACAGGCCAGAGCATCTTCGAAAACCGGCCGGGCCGCACCGCCGCGGAAGACGTAAAGGTCCGGGACGACCAGCTCCTGCCGGTCTCCGTGCTTGCCCGAGTCCTCCTCGGTGACGCTCGCGTTGATGCCTCCGATTTGGCTCAGCTCGCGCCGGGAGACGTCATCGTTCTCGATAGCCTCGCCGCCGATCCACTCCATGCATTCATCGGAAACTGCGAACGCTTCGCGGGATATCCCGGCACCAAGGGCCGAAAAATGGCGCTACAGGTTTCCGCGAGAGTTGACGATGATGGTTGGGAGAAGACCTTTGAGGAGCCTCAAAATGAGTAGCACGGTCCCAATCCGCGCCGTCCTCATGTCCTCGGAGATCATGAACGGTACTTCCGGCTTCCACCGCCTCGTCTTTAAGGTGGATGGCGGCCGAGCAGGCATGTCCAGCGTCACTGTCATGATTTCCCAGGACGCTCACCGGAAGCTCGTGCAGCAAATGCACCGTGCTCGTTTCCAGGTGATTGAGAAGTCGGCACTGTTGAAGACATGGGCGCGTTGGGAGATCGCTCTTCGCTACAACGATTCCGGCGTCCTCCCGGGGACTGTCACCATCACCGCTCGAGACATCGACGACTTCGGGGCCTACGCCTCGGACCTGGGCCGTACCCTTCAGGTCGGCTGAGACTTCGCACTACCTAATTTCGAAGCACGCCGGGTCGGCCGGTGGGAGGAATCATGCTCGCTAAGATTACGGTCGCCGAAGCCGCTCAAGCCGCCTCGGAAGCCCCCGACAAGGCTCGCGTCGAACTCATTGGCCCCTTCGTCGAAGCAGCGGCCCGGGTTATCCAGCAGGAATGCGGCGAGCCCGTCAGCCGCGGACAACTTCATCGCGTCCGCTCTCCCCAGACAAACAACGAAGTGAGCGCCCTCATCGCCATCACGGGTGGCGTCGCCGGCCTCGTCATCTATTCCATGACCCAGGAAGCCGCCCTCGGTTTTGCCTCGAAGATGATTGGCGAACCGGTCACCGAGCTCGACGCCCTTGGTCAGAGTGCCATCGCCGAGCTCGCCAACATGATCACAGGCCAGGCCGGCATCGCTCTCGAGCGAAACGGCTTCCCGAGCGACATGTCGCCGCCGGTTCTGCTCCTTGGTAAAGGCAGCTCAATCGCTACGCTCAACCTTACCCGCCTGATCGTCCCGCTCGTTGTCAGCTTCGGCGAATTCACGATCGACATCGCCATTAAAGAGGTCTAGTCGCCGTTCAGCGGCGCCTTCGCGCTCTGTACCGAATATCTGCCCGGCGCTACGATGGAGTTCAATGACATCTCCGCAACCCCGCCGTACTCGCCGCCGCGCGGCCCCCGCGACATCGCTCCCGCGGCCCGTTTCAGGGTCGGGCGGCAACGCTCTGAAGACCGCCGGCACGGCTCCCGTCTCGACCGCCACCGGCGCGCATCATCGCCAGCACCACGTCACAAAGGACTACAGCTACGTCCATCGCGACCTCATCACCGTTGCCGTCATCGGCACGGCGGTCGTCGGCTTCATTGTCGCGATGTCGTTTGTTGTTCAGTAGTCAGCGAAGGTTCTGATACGCGAAGTACAGTCCCACGCCGGCCGCGATAATCGATCCCACGAACACGGTTCCACCCACCATCAGCACCTGGATTCCCGTTGCCAGCGCGATGCCGCCAATTGCGCATCCAACCACCACCGGCCCGCGCTTCCTGTTCGTCGCAAGTTCCATGATCCGCGTGAACGCATATCCCAGGGCAACTCCGAGTATCAGCGACATGAAAATGCCGCCGTACGCCACGCCCACGATGTTTTGGCTGGCAAAGCCCCAGATAAGGCCCATTCCGGCGCCGCCGACCACCGCCGCTCCGACCGCCCGAGCCAATGAAGCACCGGTCACCGTGTAGACCGGGCTCCTTGCGATGCGCGCACAGTCACGGCAGCGCGCGCCCACCGGCGTCATGATCATGCACCGTGGGCAAATCGGGGTATCGCACCGGGAACAGCGAAGCGCCGTCTCCACTTCGGGGTCGCGGGCACAGCGAACGACCGTCGCCCCACCGGACCTGGCCGGCGCGGCTGCTGGCTCAGGCTTCGGCTGAGTTAAACCTCGGGCGGCGTCGTACTCCGAGCGGCGGGCGGGGTCTCCCAGCACCGCATACGCTTCCTCAACCCACCGGCGCCCCTCGCGGACCGTCGGGTCAGCATCGCTGCCGAGCTTCCGCATCAGTCCGTTGTAGGCAGCCTCGATCACCTCTGGGCTCGCCGTGGGCAGAACCTGGAGGACTTCGTAATAGTCGGTTGTCGTATTGGGCGCGCTCATACCTTCTTAACGATGGTACTGCGCAACGAGTAAAGGCGCAGGGATGCGTTCCGTGGCTAGTCCGTGTTCGAAGCTGCCGCCATGTCCACCAGCGCAAACATGATGTTTCCTTCGGCCGCTATCTTCCCTTCGACCGTAGCTTTCACATGCCCTTTGCCGACCGGTCCGCGAAGCTTTTCGAGCGTGAACTCCATCCGAAGCTGATCCCCCGGAACTACCGGCTTCCGAAAACGCATATCCTCGATTCCACCGAACATTGGCGTCTTCCCACCAGCTTCCATGCCGTAGAGCAGCGAAACGGCCGCCACCTGTGCCATCGCCTCAACAATGAGCACGCCCGGCATCACCTTGTTTCCCGGGAAGTGGCCTTCGAAAAACCACTCGTTCGCGCTGACATTCTTGATGCCAACGCCGCTCTTTCCCGGGTCAACTTCCACCATCCTGTCGACGAGCAGCATTGGGTACCGGTGCGGGATGATCTTCTCGATCTGGTCGGCTTCCAGCATGTCCCTACCTCTTCTTGTTGCCTGCGTCGAAACAGTTGTCGTCGAGGAATTTCAAGAACTCCGCCACGCGCTCCTCCGGGAACTCAAAATCCCCGATTTCCCGGTCATCCGGGTTCCCGAGGCCGTGATAGTCGCTGCCCCCCGAGCGTATCAGCCCGTGCTTCTCGGCAAGCTCCTCGTGGTAGCGGACCGCCTCGGGAGAATAGTTCTTGTAGTACGTTTCGATTCCGTCGGCGCCCCAATCCACCAGGTTGGCGACCGGGATGCTGTAGTCATCGCCCATGAAGATCGGGTGTGCGATGGAGATGACACCGCCGTGGCGATGAACGAGGTCAATCGAATCCGCGGGTTCCAGCCGTTCGCGATTCACATCAGCGGGCTTCCCGTTCCCGAGCCAAAGGTCGAACGCCTCCTGCACGCTGGCGACGTAGCCCTTTTCCACCAGCGCCCGTGCGACGTGCGGGCGTCCCACGCTCGCCTCTCCCGCGATCTCCAGCACGCGGGATTCCTCAATCGGCATGGCGTGGTCTCGAAGGATCCTTACCATCGTCGTAAGCCGCTGCTTGCGGCCGTCACGCATGGACTGCATGAAGTCCTGGAGTTCCTTCGCTTCCACATTGAAGCCGTACGCGAGCAGGTGAGCATCGACCTTCCCCACGTCTGTCGAGATCTCCATGCCGGGGATGAGTCGCAGTCCCAGTCTGTCGGCCGCCCGTCGCGCCTCCTCGAGCCCCTCGGTGGTGTCATGGTCGGTCAGCGAAAGCGCTCGGACGCCGTTTTTCGCTGCCGTCTCCATCACCCAGGTTGGGCTGTGCACCCCGTCGGAGGCCGTGCTGTGAAGGTGGAAGTCTCCCGTCGCCATCAGCAAACCACCCGGTCGCAGCGCTCGATACTGATCGCGCGTTTCGTCGTGTCGTCGGCTTCGACCACAATCCCGTTGATGACCGCAACGCCCTCGGCCGGAGGCAGGCGTGTCGGCATTTGCGTGAGGAATCGCGAAATCACCGCTTGCACCTCATCACCGATGATCGAATCTCGAGCGCCGCACATTCCCGCATCACTGCAGTAGGCGGTGCCGTGCGGCAGCAGCCGCTGGTCGGCAGTAGGTACATGCGTGTGCGTTCCCACGACGGTGGTCACGCGCCCATCGAGGTACCAGCCCATCGCCTGCTTCTCGCTCGTCGCTTCCGCGTGCAGGTCCACCAGGATGAAGCGGTTCTTGCTCATCGAAGTCAGCGCCTCGTCGACGGCGCGGAACGGGTCGTCGTAGTCCGAGCCCATGAACACGCGGCCGATGAGGTTCACCACCACCAGGTCGCCAACCTCCACAATTCCATGGCCCGGTGCACCCGGTGGGTAGTTCAGCGGCCTGCTTACGCAGTTCGAAGAGTCGAGGTAACTGTAAAACTCCCGGTGCTGGAACGTGTGGTTCCCACCCGTGATGACGTCGATGCCGCAATCCAGAAGTTCGTCTGCGTGGCGCGCATTCAGACCGCGTCCGCCGGTGCAGTTCTCGCCGTTAGCGATCACATAGTCGAGGTTCAGTTCACGTCGCAGCCCTGGCACCGTCTTCACCACAGCTTCGCGGCCGCAACTGCCAACGATGTCGCCCAGAAAGAGCATCCGCATGGCCGCTAGCGCGCGTACTCGGTGGCGCGCGTCTCGCGGACAACCGTGACCTTGATCTGGCCCGGGTACTCCATCGTCTCTTCGATCTGCTGGCTGACGTCCCGCGCGATCCGCATCGCCTCGAGGTCGTCGATTGCCTCGGGCCGAACGATGATGCGTACTTCGCGGCCTGCCTGGATCGCAAACGCGCTCTCCACGCCCTTATGGCTCTTCGCGATGTTCTCCAGCGTCTCGAGCCGCTTGATGTACGCCTCCAACGACTCGCGCCGCGCGCCCGGACGGCCGCCCGAAATCGCGTCGGCCATCATCACGATGACGGCTTCCACGGTGCGCGGCTCAACTTCTTCGTGGTGGGCTTCGATGCAGTGGGCAATCGAATCCTTCACCTTGAAGCGACGGGCGATGTCGGCGCCAATAATCGCGTGCGTGCC
Organism: Dehalococcoidia bacterium; assembly: GCA_050247055.1. Lineage (GTDB taxonomy): Bacteria > Chloroflexota > Dehalococcoidia > Tepidiformales > Tepidiformaceae > Amarobacter. The sequence goes on along the minus strand of JBFWUX010000005.1, from coordinate 275,409 downwards.
TTCCACCTCGTGGTCAACCGCCTTGCCCAGGTCGTGGAGGAACCCGCCCGCGCGAGCCACATCCACATCAGCACCAATTTCGCGCGCGATCATCGCCGCAATGTGTCCGGTTTCGATGCAGTGGCGCATGACGTTCTGCCCGTAGCTCGTCCGGTAGCGCAATCGTCCGAAGACCTTGAGCACTTCAGGGTGCAGGTTCAGCACCTGCGCCTCGACCGCCGCCGCCTCGGCCGCATCCTGCATGGTTGCTTCGACATCGCGGCGAGCTTTGTTCACCGCCTCTTCGATGCGCGTCGGATGGATGCGCCCGTCCTGGACCAGCATCGTCAGCGTCTGGCGAGCGATTTCACGCCGCACCGGGTCGAACGCGCTCACCGTCACCGCGTCCGGCGTGTCATCAATGATGAGGTCGACCCCAGTCGCCGCCTCAATGGCGCGGATGTTGCGGCCTTCGCGGCCGATGATCCGGCCCTTCATGTCGTCGCTCGGAATCTGGACGACGGAAACCGTGTTCTCAGCCGTGACCTCCGAGGTGTAGCGCTGGATTGCCGTCGCGAGAATCTTCCGCGCGCGTGGCCCGGCGGTCGCCTCGACTTCCTTTTCCATCTCGCGGACGCGCCGGCTCGCTTCGTCGCGGATCTCGCCCTCAATCGTCGCAAGCAACTGTTCGCGCGCTTCGGATACGGTCAGGTTGCTGACCCGCTCGAGTTCCGATGCTTGCTTCTGTCGCAGTTCTTCAGCTTCGCTCCGAAGCCGTTCGATTGAGGTTTCTCGGTCCCTGAGCGATTGGTCCCGCTGTTCGAGCATCTCAACTTTGCGGTCGAGGTTCTCTTCCTTCTGCGCCAGGCGCTGCTCAACGCGCGCCGCCTCTGCGCGCCGCTCCTTCATCTCCGCTTCGAGTTGATTCCGAAGCGTCAGTGTTTCTTCTTTGGCTGCCAGCAGCAGCCCTTTTTGTTTGGTCTCGGCCTCGGCGAGGATGCGGCTAGACTGCTCCTCTGCAAGCTGCAGCGAAGTTCCGTCGGCTCGGCGGCGCAGCGCAAAGCCGGCTCCCGCTCCGATGAGCAAACACGCGAGGCCGACGATAATCGCAACTATCGCCAGCATTGATCGTCTCCGTTGTGGTCAACATAATGCCAGATTTCACGCACCGGTCAGGTGCGATTGCACCGTGATTGGCTTGTCGCATCGTACGCCCCGCCCCAACGGCCAGTCAAAGTTTGAGAGGCTCCTACAGCAGCCGTCCCTGCCTCCGGTCGTGCCCGCCCGGACGCGGCAAATTAAGGTCGAAAGCGAGCCCCGCGACTCGTACAAGCGCCGTAACGGCGACGCCCAGAAGCGCTGCGCCTCCAACCGAAACCGGCTCGGTGGCCCACAGCGCGCACGCCCCAAGAGCCGCAGCTGTCGCGTTCACCTCGGACCGCAGGACGAGTGGCACCCGGTCCGCCATCAGGTCCCGGATCACCCCGCCGCCCGTCGCCGTCAACACGGCGATAAGGATCACCGCCGGGAATGCGAGGTCATATCGAATAGCGGCCAGCGCGCCCGCAGCGGCAAACGCCCCCAGGCCCCCCGAATCCGCGATGGCCAGCACCACCCGGTGCACTCGCCGCCTTCGCCAGACGAGCACGATGCCCGCGACCGCCCCGCCGAAGGCCCAGAGGAAGTAGTCGGGTTTGTCGAACAGCAACGGCAGCCGCCCGAGGATGACGTCGCGCATCACGCCGCCGCCGGTCGCCGTGATCACTCCCATCACCATCAGCCCGAAAATGTCGAGCCGTCGTCGTGCCCCAACCTCCACCCCGGAGAGCGCGAACGCCACCAGCCCGATGCGGTCGAGAATCCCAACAATCTCCGCGGCAGTGAGGTCCACGCTCGCACTCTACGTCGCCGCGCCGCTACCTCCGAGTCGTTCGCCTCTCCGAGGACCGGCGCCAGGACTCCCCTCGCCCAAGCATGGGAGAGGGGTTGGGGGTGAGGGCCTAGCCATGCAACTTCGAAAAATCGATCCGCGTCGCCGGAATGGTCCCCATCTTGCCCCCGTGGTGATCGCGAATCGCCTGGTAGATCTCGTCGCGAGTGTTCATCACGAACGGCCCGTGGAACACGATCGGTTCCCGAATCGGCCGTCCACCCAGGATGAGCACGTCCATGTATGGTGCGCGGCTCTCCTGCACATTCGATGCCTCAACCACCAGCGAATCGCCGTTGTCGAACACCGCCAGCTGACCCTCGCGGATTGGCCGTCCCTCCGGCCCCGCCGTCCCTTCTCCTGAAAGCACGTACACCATCGCGTTGAAGTCTTTGCGCCAATCCATCTCGAGCCGCGCGCCTGGGCTGATCGTCGCGTGGGCGTAAGTAATCGGCGTCCACGTCACCCCCGGGCCTTCGTGCCCGGCGAGGTCGCCGGCAATCAGCCGGACCAGTGCGCCGCCATCGAAGTTCGTCAACAGCTTCACCGAAGTGGCACTGATGTCCTGATACCTCGGTGGCGTCCATTTCAGCTCGCGCGGCAAGTTCACCCACAGCTGCACGCCGTGGAACAGCCCGCCCTTCTGCACGAGCCACTGCGGCGGCACTTCGTCGTGAAGAATGCCTGCGCCCGCGGTCATCCATTGCGTCGAGCCGTCCGTGATCAATCCACCGCCGCCCGTACTGTCGTGGTGTTCGAAAGCCCCGTCGATGATGTACGTAACCGTCTCGAATCCGCGGTGCGGATGCCACGGCGCGCCCTTGGCTTCGCCCGGCGCGTATTCAACCGCGCCCATGTGGTCCAACAACAGGAACGGGTCCGCCAGCCCCATATCGATCCCCGGGAACGGCCGCCGCACCTGGAACCCTTCGCCCTCCAGGAATGAAGGCGCGGTAATCACATGTGCCACCGCCCGAAAGCGCGAATCCGTCTCCGGCCGCGGGATCCGCGGCAGCGCAAGAATGTTCTCAGTAGTAACGGCAGGCATGGCCCAGGACCTCAGTAGTTGCAGATGCAACTATCATGTCACCCACACGAAGACAATACAAGGTGCGACTGCCAGGGCAATTTCGTCGCCAACTCCCCTCTCCCACGAAGTCGGGAGAGGGGCCGGGGGTGAGGGCCACCGCGGTCGCATCGCCACAACTGACGGCGGTTAGTTTGGTGAGTACCCTGGGCCAATCGGCCTAAAGCGGGTGTCTTCGTTGCAGCACTCGCTCGACGACAATTCGCGCGAGTGCGCCTAGCAGCACCGCACCAGAAAGGGAAACCGCGAAGGCGAACCACCAGACGTAGCCCGCATCCTCCAAAGCCAGCCGAGCGACAAACATCGAGACAAGGGTTGGCACGAACAGCAACCAACCCACGCGGCTATCTCGTCCTTTCCTCGCTTCGGAGTAACCCGCCCCACACCAGCAACTCCACGCCGCCCGGAACCAATCTAGGGGCCAACCAGGTATCGGTGGTTTCCTCATCACAACGGCCGCCACCGCTGAATCATCCAACTAACGACCGCGTTCAGGCCGATAAGTACAGGCACCAAAACGAAGACGACAAGCACGGTCCCAGACATCAGCCCTGTTGCTTCCCACATCGACAGCGCTGCTGGGCCGCCCAGTCCTCCCTCGACTACGGTCATCCACCAGTTGATCCGCCGCTCTCGCTCCTGCCGCTCCTCTGTCCAATCGCGCCGGCGCTTCCGCCAACGCCAATAAGACCGCCACAACCGCATCGGCTCGCTCCTACCTGAAGATTCGACGCACGGAGTCGACGATTCAGGCCCCGTATGGGCTTCCCTCGTCGCGGGAACTCCCCTCTCCCAGACTTGGGAGATGGGCCGGGGGTGAGGCCCAAAGTCGCATCGCCGCGAGTGATGAATCCAAGGCTAATGGCACAATAGCAAGAGGCAGAAGCACATGAATTCAGCGTTGGCGGTCGCAGTTGCAGCCTTTGGGATGATCCCCGTACAAGTAGCCACCCGTCACCTCGCCTCCACTCCGATTCGCCTGGGCATCGTGCTGGTACTGGCCATCGGCGCCGGATGGTTGTCCTGGTTTCTGCTCGAATGGCCGAGGTTCTTCCTGCTCCAATGGCTCGTGACACTGTCCGCGTTCTGGCTTGGCACTTCGATTTGGACATCGAAACACGCCCGCCGCAACTGACGACGCGTAGAGCTCGGAGTCATTGGCGAACTCCCCTCTCCCAGTCCTCCTGGAAGGAGGAGAGGGGCCGGGGCTGACGGCTACTTGCTCGGCAACTCCACCTGGACGTTCGCACGCGTGCTCGGCTGGCCCTCGGCCAGCGTCACCACTTCGAGCTCGACGATGTTCTTGCCGTCTTCCACGCGCTTGTCCACCACGCGGCCGGTCAGGACCAGTGGCCGGTCGGCCACGTCGGGCCGCCGATACGCTGCCCGGAGGTTTCGAACATGCCCTTCGAGGCCGGCCCAATCGCCGACGTACTGCGTGAGCCACGAGAGCTTGAGCAGTCCAGGCACCAGCGCGCCGCCGACGCCCAGGCGCTTCCCGGCTTCGATATCAGAGAAGGCCGGGTTCGTCGGGTTGTCGCGCCCGAAAAAGTCGATGGCCATGTCCGTCGTGGGCGTGCGCTCGAGTGGCTCGAGTTCGTCGTCCACGTTGATGTCTTCGAAGTAGATCTGGCTCATTCGTCGCCCTTTCGCTGGGACTTCGGGTCAAACTGGGTGATGGTGATCATCGCCGAGGCGACGTGCTCGCCCTTCGCGTCGAAATACTCGGTGCCCTGCGTGACGAGCACGCTATAGCCATACCGCCCGCCGAGCCGGTCGCGAATATCGAAAACCTGGCTGACAGCCGAGAGTTCTTCGCCGATCTTGAATGGACGCGTGAACTTCCACTCCTGCTGCGTGAGCAGGCCGCCCGGCAGGATCTGCGGCATGCCGCGTCGCGGACCGCCGCCCATCCCCGCAATCACGTAGGGCGGCGCCATGCCGGTGCCGTCCGCGTACCTCGGGTCTTTGTCTTCGAGGACATCACGCATGCGCTTCGCGTCCTCTTCCTTGATCACGACCGTCGCCGGTTCGCTTTTGCGCCCGATTGCGGCGCGATGTTCGTCGGTTATGAGGCTCTGTTCGGGTACTGACATCTGGTCTCCTAATCGTGGGCGGAGTTTAGCATCGGCCGAAATTTCGCGCCTGTAACAATCCCCTCCTATCATCTGATTGCGCTATCGATCGATAGCAGCAAGCGACGGAGTCGCCCTATGCGCATCGAACGAGTCGGAGTCATCGGTTCTGGACTGATGGGCAGCGGAATCGCCCAGGTTGCCGCCTACAACGGGTTCCAGGTCACGCTCGTCGATGTCGATCAGTCGCGCGTCGATTCCGCCATCGACGGCATCCACAAGCGCCTCCTCCGCGAGGCCGAACGAGGCCGCATCACGCCCGAAGACTGCGAAGCTTCCTACCAGCGCCTCAATGGCGTCGCCGATATCGAAAACTTGAACGCGATGGCTCGCATGGACGCCGTTATCGAGGCCGTCGTCGAAGACGTCGACGTGAAGTCGCGGATCTTCCACCGCCTCGGCGAGGTCTGCCCGCCGGACGCTCTACTTGCCAGCAACACCAGTTCGCTTCCTCTCAGCGACCTCGCCGCCGCCAGTCAGCGCCCCGAACGCGTCATTGGGCTGCACTTCTTCAACCCGCCCTGGGCCCTCAAGCTCGTAGAGGTCGTTTCCACGGCCAGCACTACCGAAGCCACGCTCGCCGACGCCATGCGTCTCTGCGAACGTCTCGGCCGCGTCGCCGTCCAGGTGAAAGATACGCCCGGCTTCATCGCCAACCGCCTGCTCGTGCCCTTCATCTTCGATGCCATCGACCTGCTCGACAGCGGCGTCTCCAGCGCCGAGGACATCGACAACGCCTGCAAGGTCGGTCTCAACCACACCATGGGCCCCCTCGCCACCGCCGACCTCATCGGCCTCGACACCCTCAAGCTCATCGCCGAAAGCATGTTCGAGGAATACGGCGAGCCGCGCTTCAAGGCGCCGACGCTCCTCCGCCGCCTCGTCAGCCTCGGCCACCTCGGCCGAAAGACGGGCCGCGGCTTCTTCAAGTACGGCGAATAAACAGCGGAATTAGCCCGCAAGTATCGCGTCCACCGTCTCGCGCACCGTCAGCTTCGAAGAATCGATCCACGTACCGATCTTGGGCGTCTCTTCCCGTAGCACCCTGTCGAACGCATCGACCTCGCCGCGGCTTCCGTAACCGGACTTCCCCCGGTTTTGCTCGCGGTACCAGACCGATTCGGCATCGGGCGAAAGGACCGCGACCTTTAAGTCGCGGCCGGCGAACTCCGCTACAACCTTTTCCAGTGATTTCCCGAGGATGATGTCCTGGTAGACCACGGTGAACTCCGCATCCGCGTAGCGCTTCGCAGCCTCGATCGCCAGGTCGTAGCGCAACTTCAGCTGGGCTTCGGCCTCTGGCGAGAGATCGAACGACATATGGGCCTGGCCATGCACAATCATCCGCCGGAAGAGATCGCCCCGAAGGTGCACGCTCATCGGAAAGCGCTCTGCCAGGGCCTGCGCCACCGTGCTCTTGCCTGATGCCATCAATCCGGTCACCAGGTAGATCGGCGCGCTCACGCCCCCGCTGCCGCCAGGATCGCCGCTATCTCATCGAGAATCGCCACGCACTCGTCATCCGTGTTGTAGAAGTGTGGCGCGATACGAATCCCGGCCCCCGGCCGATAGTCGATGACGAATCCCCTCCGGATTAGCTCTTCCTTCACATGCTGGGCATTTGGCACATCGACCGTGACATGGTTGCCGCGCCGGTCGAACTCCCGGGGAGTGTTCACTACATATCCGCGCTCCAGGGCGCCTTCCACGATGATTTGCGACTGCCGCCGGGCGTTTTCGCGAATCCGCTCCACACCCACCTCACGCACGATCTTGTAGCCCTCCCGGGCCTGGTAGTACGCGGGGATGTTTGGCGTCCCTCCGGTGAACCGCGCGATCCCTTCCGCATACTCGATCGGCGGCGCCTCGAACCCAAACGGACGCGCATGGGAAAACCACCCGGCCAGTCTCGGCTCGAGCCGCTCGACAATCTTCGGGCTCGCGTAGAGGTATCCCGCTCCCGGTCCCCCGCACAGCCACTTCACCGAACCTCCGACAAGGAAGTCGACATCGAGTTCGGTCACATCGAAAGGCACGGCGCCCATCGACTGGTAGGCATCAAGCACCACCAGCGCGCCCAGTTCATGCGCCTTCTCGACAAACGGCCGCACGTCCACAAGTTCTGCCGTCCGGAACAACACGTGCGAAAGCACCACAAGTACCGTCTTTTCGCTGATCGCTTTCAGCACGCCGTCGCCTGGGAACACCAGTGGGTCATCGCCGATACGCACAATCTCGGCGCCAAGTCGTCGCTGTCCGTCGAGCAGGTACTCCACCGTCGGAAATTCGCCGGCGCAGTAGACGATCTGATTGCGAGGCTCTTCGTATTCCAGGCACGAGAGGATTTCCGCCAGCGCGTTGGTCACGTTCTGGCACATCGTCATGCTTCCGCGTGGCGCGTGGATGATGTCCTCGAGAATCGCGGCCGTGTTGGCGACTTCCGGGAGCCAGGTGTCCCACGCCACGACGCCCTCGGTCGCCCAGAGGTTCGTGTACTCCGCCAGCGATTCGTTCACCGAAGCCGGCATCGCACCCAGCGAGTTGTTAATCAGGTACGTCTTGTGCGCCAGGATGGGGAACTTCGGCCGCCAGGAAAGCAAATCGGACATGCCTGCAAGCATAGCCCCAACAGACGTTCGGAGCCCCGACCCGTCGCGGAACATCACCGTTCGTCAATGGTGCAGCGAGAAACGCAATTGCAGGGAAGAACTCACGAGAACTCCCCTCTCCCAGGCGTGGGAGAGGGGCCGGGGGTGAGGGCTATTTCGGCATCCCAACCATGATTTCGCCGCCCTCGATCTTCACCGGGTAGGTCTGCATGTCTTCCGCGGTCAGGCTCGGGCGCGCAACCTTCGGCATCGGGAACGCCTGGTACGGCATCGGGATGAACCGAATGACCTTCCACAGCTTCGACTGCAGACCGCCGAGCAGCGGGTGGTCGTTGTTCCATGACGAGGTGAACGGCTGGCGAACAGCCTTGCCGTTGGTTACTTCGAAGCGGGCGCCGTGGAACGGGCAGGTTACACAGCCGTCCTGGATTGGCATCGGCTTAATCGGCGAGCCTGGCAGACCGCCAATCGGCAGTCGTGCATGCGAGCAGAGGGCGTTCATTGCGTAAATGTCGTTACCCATGCGGAGGATCAGCACTCGTTGCGCGCGAAGCCGGATTTCCTTGGGCATGCCGTCAACGAAATCGCGGACGAGGCCCGCCTTTGCCCACTTCGTCATCCTGGCGTGCGCCTTGTTGTCCTTCGCGCGGAAGGGGACCGGCGCATCGAGGCCGAGCAACGGCGAAACCACCACCTGCATCAGGCTCATCGAAATCAGGCCAAGGACAAGGAAGACAACGCCGCCAAGCGTGGCATCCGAAGCTGTTGTCGGGTCGCCCGGGAAGAACAACATGATGATTCCCGCGGCGATCAGGCCAATACTGGCAAGGCCCCACGTACCAAGAATCGAAACACCCAGGAACGCAAGCGCAGGTGACACAGGCGGAACCTCCCGGAGGTGGATACTACCGCTTGTGCAGAATTGCGCAAAGTCTTTCCGCTCCAGCAACTAGGCTCCCGAGTGGTGCTCCGTCAGCCCTTCGAGCAGTACCCGAACCCGCTCCGGGGTAGAAAGGTGCTGCCGCAGCTTCGTTTCGAACTCCTGCCGGTCCGCCGATGCATGCCAGCGCCGCCAGTCTCCCAGCCCAAACCACGTCGAAATCACCACCAGGTTCTGGGCGTCTTCGCTGTCCCGCAGCGTCTCTCCCATGATGTAACCCGGTTCGTCCAGGCACCGGACCCGAAGCGCCCGCAAAATCTCCAGCACGCGCCGCTCCTGTCCCGGGAGAACGCGCCTTTCGATGACAACCTTGACCGCCATGAGCTAATCCATATTCAACGAACGATACGCGCGCCGGAAGTACATCAGCGGCAACTTCTCCGTATCGAAGTTCGCACCAACCACCCGCCCAACGGCGATCGTGTGGTCGCCGCCCGGATACGCTTCTTCCAGTTCGCAATCTATCTGCGCCAGCGCCCCCTCGATGAGCGGGCTCCCTGTTTCCATCGTCAGCGTCCGGAAGCCCCCATCGAACTCCTTCGAAGGGTCCCGGCCGGATGTCGAAAAATACCCCGACACCTCCTCCTGGCCCGTCGCCAGGATGCTCACTCCGAAGTGCTTCGACTTCTTGATCATGTGAGGCAGATGATTGCTGTCCTGCAGGCTTACCAGGATCAACCGGGGCTCCATCGAAAGCGACGAAAAGCTCGAAACCGTAATTCCGTAAACCTCGTCGCCGAGACGCGTGGTCACCACGGTCACGCCCGAGGCCCACGACCCCATTGCGCCCTTGAAGTCTTCCGGCGACACATTCGACATCGAAGCGAAGCCTAAACTGATTGGAGCGCGGGCACCATGTCCCACAACGGATGGACTGTCGTGTCGCTGAAGAAGCGCGCCATTGGCAGCCCCGCGATCAGCTGGTCCATCTCCCGCGCGTCGGCCGCATCGTAGATGGCCAGCACCCCGACACCCGTCTCTCGATAGATCGCCCGGATCTTGCCCTGGTCGTATTGCGCCTTCACGGCTGCCAGCTGCTCACCAACCACCGCCTGCCAGGCATCGGAAGACATATCGCCAGGCTGGCGCGAAACAAGACGAACAGAGAACAGCATCGAAGGCTCCTAGATCAGCGTGGAGCCGAATTATAAGGCACGGGATGTTAGGGGCTGGGCCGCGCGAGGGGTCTTGAGCGCACTGAAGTTCAAGCCCTGCCTTCGCGGTCTGTCCCCCACCCCCTCTGACTCCTACTTCACATTTGCAAACCGCTTCACACACTGCTTTGGAGGCAAGTGATTTACGTCATATTTGGCGATTCCGTATGAGGAACATATTGCCCTCGGCGCTGGACCAGCCGGCTCAAGACCGTCGAAGAAAGGAACCCCTGCAAATGTTCGACATGACCCTCGAAGAACAAGCCCTGGCCAAAGTTGCGGAATTCGATCACCTCGTAACCCGCCTGCAGCTCGAAAGAAAAGCAGTCATGGCCGCCAACGAAGAGCGTGAACGAACCCGGCTCCCGCGCAGCAAACATCTCCCCTGGGGACTGAGCTGGCACCGGCGCGGGACCGCCAACTAGGGACAAGGAGCAACAACCACCATGAACACCCATCCACAAACACGTGCCACGTTCGGAAGCGGAACCCTCATCTACGTCGTCGTCCTGGTCCTCGTCGCGGTCGCGGCGTTCGCAGCCGGGCGTTACTTCGCCGATGAGTCGAACAACTCGTCGTCGGCATCCTCGTCGACCGCGCTGGCACCGTCGATCAGCCCGGCTGTTTCGGCCGCGGATGTAACCGCCGCCGAACGGGACTTCACCGAGATGGTGTGGGACCAGCTGTTCGGCCACGTCAGGCTCGCGCCCTCGTACAACCTGCCTCCAAGCGACCAGGAGATGTACAACAACTGGCTGGCTCAGACGGAAAACGCCTGGATCGCCGAATTCGGTCCGATCGTCCTTTCGCCATCGCTCACCGAGCCAATGAGTAGTGTTGAAAAGGAAGCCGCCCAGGCGTCGTTCACCGAGGACGCCTGGATCGCCGAATTCGGTCCGATCACGGTTCCGACGTCAACTGAATTCGAAATCGCTCGCGCAATCGCAGAGCACGAAAACGCGCTTGCAGCAGAACTCGGCCGGTAACAGCGCCAGCGCGAACGAGCCAAACGCAAAGGCGGGGCTGGAATTCCAGCCCCGCCTTTCTGTGCCCCGCGCCTGGCGCGGTTATTTCACAAGTAACACGCCGGCCACCACGAGCCCATACGCCACCACCGTGATCCTCAGCCAGCGCTTCCCCAGTTTTCGTGCCACATCGACGCCCAGGTATCCGCCCGCGAGCGCCGCGATCGCCATCACAGCAGCTGGCGCCCACTCCACCGGCCCAAAGAACGCGAAATACACCACGGCCACGAAATTGATTAGCGCCGAAAGCAGCCCCTTGAGCGCGTTCGAATGCTGCAGTTCGTCCGGGAGCAGGATGCCCAGGAAGGCCAGCGTGATGATTCCAAGTCCGGCCCCGAAGTACGCGCCATAGACCGCCAGGAAGAACACCGCAATGTGCAGGCCGATGGGTACCGCGTCGCCCGGCTGGGCCGCCATTCGATGACGCTGTGCCCACGCTGCCAGCCGGTCCTGGATTAGCATCAGTCCGCAGGCGAAGATGATTAAAAACGGGACGAGGCTGTCGAAGAACGACTCCGAGCTCCCCAACAGGATTGCCGACCCGGCCAGCGCGCCGAGAACACTCGGCAGGGTCAGCGCAAGAATCCTCGATCGCTGACGTTTCAGTTCGCCACGATAGCCGTACGAACCGCCGATGTACCCCGGCCACAGCGCCACGGTGTTCGTCACGTTCGAAGTCTTCGAGGCGTACCCAACGCCAAGCAGCGCCGGAAAGCTCACGAGCGAGCCGCCGCCGGCCACAGCGTTGATCGCGCCGGCCGCGAACGCCGCAGCCGCAAGAAAACACGCATCAAGGAAGTCCATCCAGCGGGAAACGCTGGCCGAAACGGTACCTACGCGCCAGTCCGTATAGCATCGAATCCATGTCCGACCGCCCGCTGGTGACCTTCGATATGGACGGCGTTCTCTGCCGGCCCCCATTCGGCATCAACCCCGGCACTGGCAAAGGCAAACGTCGTGATGCGCCCGGCAAGAAGGGCATCCTCTGGCGGACGGAGAGCTTTCGCTATCGCTTCCGCAAGCCCATGCCCGGCGCCGTCGAGGGCTTTCGCGCCATCGCCGAACACTTCGATTGCATCGTCCTCACAGCACGCGGCGAGCCCGCCCGGAGCCTGACAACGTCATGGTTCGAGCGCTACTTCGGATTTGTCCCCACCCTCCACATCCGCCCCCATTGGGACGAAACATCGGCCCAGTTCAAGGCCCGCAAACTCGACGAACTGAAGCCAATCGCCCACTTCGAAGACGATCCCTTCACGGCCGAATGGGCCGCAGAACTGGTCGAAGCTGTCTTCCTTGTCGATTGGAAGCGCAACCGGGAACTCTCCGGCCGGAACATCCACCGCATAGCGACGATCGCAGAATCCATCTCCACCCTCGAACAACTGGCGGCTCGCTAACCCCTCTATACTCGCGAACGTGGACCTGCGGCTCACCCCCGAACAAGAACACATTCGGAACGAGGCCCGCGCCTGGCTTGCGACAGTCATGCGCCTGGAGATCGAAAGCTTCCCCTACTCCGAAGAAGAACGCCCCGACGAGCTCCGTGCCTTCAACAAACTCCTCGCGGACAAAGGCTGGATTGCACCAGCCTGGCCCGCTGAGTACGGCGGAATGGAGCTTGGTGCGGTCGAGCAACTCGTCTTCAGCGACGAGTTTGCCTACGCCCGCGCTCCCAACGGCGCTCGCGGCCCGGCCGTCGGCTATGCCGGACCAACGATCATGATCGCCGGCACGGACGAGCAGAAGAAACGCCACCTCCCCGGCATCACCAACTGGGATGTCGTCTGGTGCCAGGGCTTCAGCGAACCCGGCAGTGGCTCCGATCTCGCCAGCCTTTCGACCACCGCCACCCGCGACGGCGATGACTGGATTCTCAACGGCACTAAGATCTGGACGAGCCACGGTCACTACGCGGATTGGATGTATCTGCTCGCCCGCACCGACCCGGATGCCCCGAAACATCGCGGGATCTCGTACTTCCTACTCGACCTGAAGTCTCCCGGGGTCAATTTCCAGCCCCTGCTCAACATCTCGGGTCGCAAGGGCTTTGGCCAGTTCTTCTTCGATAACGTCCGCATGCCGCCTGATTCGCTTCTCGGTGAAGTCAACCGCGGTTGGTACCTCGCGACCACAACCCTCGATCTCGAACGCTCGAACATCGCCAACGCCGGCGGCGCCCGCCGCACCGTCGACGACCTCTGCGCATACCTCCGCGAATCCAGCCGGACCTCCGTCCCCGAACGCCACCGGCTCGCCGCCCACGCCATCGAAGTCGGCGTCGTCACCATGCTCAGCTACCGCGTCGCCAGCATGCTCGCTGCAGGCGGCGTGCCCAACCAGGAAGCCAGCCTCCTCAAGCTCTTTCTCTCCGAGCTCGACCAGCGAATCGCTAACACCGGCCTCCACATCCTCGGCATGCACGGCGCGCTCATGCCTGGCTCGCCACTCGCGAAACTCCAGGCCCAGTTCGCCCTCACCTACCTCACCACCGTTCCCCGCACCATCGCCGGTGGCACCAGCGAGGTACAGCGCAACATCATCGCCACCCGGGGCCTCGGCCTCCCGCGAGGCTGACCACGCGGTGCGCCATTCGCCATTGGCTTTTAGCCGTTCGCGTCCGACTAGCGAACCGAGAGCCTGAGCGACCGGCCTGTGCCCGTCGAGCCAATAGCTCCGAACGCAGCGTTCTCCCCTTCTCCCAGGCCTTCCCGGAAGGAGGAGAAGGGGGCAGGGGGATGAGGGAACTGTGGCAGAATCCGCGGACTAAGCAAAGACTCCCCTTCTCCCAGACCTTCCCGGAAGGAGGAGAAGGGGCTGGGGGATGAGGGAATGCTCGAAATTTGGACCAACTCCGCCGGCCTTCCGTCGGCCATCGCCCGACGCGCCGAACGCGCCGAAGCTGCCGGCTACGACGGCATGACCACCGTCGACTCCCAGAACCTCTCTGGCGATTGCTACATCGGGCTCGCGATGGCCTCCACCGGCACCGAACGCATCAAACTCGGCACCGGCGTCACGAACCCGTTTACCCGCCATCCCGCGGTTACGGCCTGCGCGATCGCCACCGTCCAGGCCGTTTCGCAGGGCCGCGCCGCCCTTGGCATCGGCCGCGGCGACTCCGCCCTCGCCCACCTCGGCTTCTCACCTTCGCCGGTCAAGAAATTCGAAGACTACCTCTGGCGGCTCCAGGGCTACCTTCGCGGCGAAGAAGTCCCGTTCGAAGAATCCGGCAACGTCAATGCCCTCCGACTCGCCAACCAGCCGACCGCCAGCCGGATCGAATGGATCCGCCCGGGCCGCTACCCGAAAGTCCCTGTCGATGTCGCCGCTACTGGCCCGAAAGTCATCGCCGCCGCCGCGCGCCACGCCGATGCCATCACCTTCGCCGTCGGCGCCGACCCTGCCCGCATCCAGTGGGGCATCGAAACCGCCCGCGCCGCCCGCATCATGGCCGGCCTCGAACCTGACATGCCCTTCGGCGCCTACGTGAACGTCGTCGTCCACGATGACCCTGAGGTCGGTCGCCGCCTTGGTGAAGGCGGTGTCTCCCTCTTCGCTCGATTCTCCGCCATGCATGGCAGCGCCGTCGGTCCCACAACCGAAGAAGAAAAGCGCGTGATGGAAGAAATCCACGACGCCTACGACATGACCCGCCACAGCCGCGCCGGAAGTCCCCAGGCCGCGGTCATCACCCCCGAGTTCGCCAGCGAATTCGGCATCTTCGGCCCCGCCAACTACTGCCTCGAACGCCTCAAAGCCCTCGCGGCCCTCGGCCTCACCCGCCTCGTTGTAGTCGGCAGCTCAGCCGGCGCCAACCCCGATGAAGCCGCCCGCGCTGAACAACGCTTCGTCGAAGAGGTCCTCCCCGGCCTGCGGTGACCGTCAATCTGGAGTCGCGGGGCTCGGCCCCCGCTTCGGAGGAGACATCTCTGCCTACGGGCGCGACATTCACCAGCCCCGGTCGGACGGCTCGGCAGTAGCATTCGATTCGGCCGCCGGCATCGGAAACTGTGGAAAGGACTGGCCGCGACCGGGAAGCGAGGACTTCAGTGACTCTATTTCGGCGCCCGACAGCTGATTGAGCTTGACCACCAGTGTCCCCGCGACGAAGTCATGGAGCGAACGCCTCCGCGAGTTCGTAAGAGTGGTCAGGATCTCGCCGAGCGACCAAACCAACGCCGTGAAGACCAGCCCGATGCCAAAGACGAGTGCCGCCATTCTGTCTCCCTCGGTGTCCATTCGCGCGACCATCGCCATGAAGACGAAGGACGCGAACGTAAACCCATACGACAGGGCATCACGAAGAATCGCTTGCTTCGTCGATAAGACGCGAGTCTCCGAAAGGTCCAGCACCATCACTCCGCAGGCCATCTTGCCCACAGTCTGTCCGAATCGGGCATGCATCACTGTGCTGTAGCCGATGGGAATGAAGGAAAGGACACAAGCCCAGGCCACCAGCCCGAACGACGTGCCCGGTTCGATAGCCGGAGTCAAGAATCCAAGTGGCCTGAACATGAATCCGTCGATCCACATAGCCCCGAACCTGCGCCAGAACGTCTTGTACCGCGTGTCTTCCACTCGACCGCTCCTGTGCCAATCACTCCATAGAAATTTCGTCTCTAGTAAACAAATCCAACAGGGTCCCATCCCTGCCGGCCTCACAATGCCAACCACCCCTTCCGCCTCCACCGCCCCACCCGCCACCCTCACCCCATGCGCACCATCACCACTCCAGTTGCCTCCAGAACACTACCGGCAACGCACGCCAAAACTCCCCCTCTCCCAGTCCTTCCTGGAAGGAGGAGAGGGGGGGCTGGGGGGTGAGGGAAGACACGCACAAACCACGCGAATTCGATTTTCCCGAATTTCGCAGCCTCCGGTCCGTTTCTCCTATCGGAACGTCAATCGAAAATCGTCAATCGCAAATCCCCACCGCCCGTCCGCAATCCGCACCGACACATGCAAGAAGTCTCCCAAGAAGTCCCCCGTGCCGAACCTGAGAAGACTTCTTCAGCCTTCTCCAACACTAAGAAAAAAGTTCCGGAACACGCCCTCGCCTCGCCAACCGCAAATCGAAAATCGTCAATCTCAAATCCATGGCCTCTGTTCCACAATCCGAAATCCACAATCCGAAATCCGAAATGGGTTCACCAGCTCCACCCCAGCCACTCGCACACGCCCTTCCCCATCACCCACTCCAGGTCCTCGCCTTTTAGCCACGGCAGGTGGTCCGTGAACATGTGGATGCACTCGAAGTAGGTGCACGGCATCCGCGTCAGGTCGGTCCCCCAGAACATCCGCTTCGGCCCGAACGAATCGAACAGTTGGCGCAGATACCCGTGCACATCCGCAAACGGGTACGGCTCGCTCGACCAGTGCGGCATCCCCGAGGACTTCACCGCGATGTTCGGATGTTTCGCCAGCGCGCAGACCGCTGGCAGGTCGTCCCACACTGTCGGGTCGTCGGCCGGCCGCAACCGCACCCCAACATGGTCGATAACCAGCTTCAACCCCGGGTGCGCCGTCGCAATCCGGTCCAACGCATCGAGATTCCCCGGCACGAGCACCATCAGCGGGATCCCCGCCGCTTCCGCCGCCGGCCAGAGCCAATCCGCCGACCCATCAGTCAGCAGGTGCTCGTTGTGCCGGTTGTGGAACGTGAACCGCATCCCGAGCATGCCGGGCTGTTCGCGCCACCTCGGCACGAGGTCGCGACTCGCCGGGTCGATCAGGTTCAGCCGGCCCATCACCGCAAAGCGGGCGGGATACGACCGCGCCGCCTCGAGCGCCAGGTCGTTCCGCTCGCCCTCCCAGCTTGGGGGCACCAGCACCACCCGTTCCACGCCCGCCTGGTCCATCTGCAGCAGCAGCGTCTCCTTCAGGATTGGATACGCACGCTGCGCCTCGCGTTCCCGGCCCTCTGGCCACGGCCGTTCGGGCGTGCTCGTCGCCCACAGGTGCACCTGCGAATCCGCGATGCGCATCTCCGGCTATCCAAACTGCGCGCGGAACTGGGCCAGGTCGAAGTAATCCCGCCAGGCGGAAATCTTCCCATCCTTCAGTTCGAACACCCCAACCACCGGCAGCGCAATCTGTTTACCGTTCGCGGTGAACCGGTCGATACGCTCATTCATCACCACATTGCCATCCGACATCTGGCGCACGATTTCCCAGCCGTTGCAGGCCATCATCGCCTTCCAGTTGCCGATGGTTTCGATGATGGCGGCCTTCCCGTTGATCGGCGCCATCGGGATGTTGTGGTACACCGCATCGTCCGTGAAGTACGCACCCACCTTCTGCGGGTCGGGCGCCGCCACATCGAACTCCTTCACGAAGCTCGTGATCACTTCCTCATTCGAACTGCTCATTTCGTTTCTCCTATCGAATCAATGGACTCCCCTCTCCCAGTCCTTTCTGGAAGGAGGAGATGGGCGTTGGGGGTGAGGGCTACCTCGCTTCGCCCAGCAGCGCCCGCCGCAGCAGCAACAATCCCGTCGTTACCGCCCTGCGCTTCACCGCCGCGCGGCCCTGGTTCATCGTCATGCTCAGCACGTGCGAACCACCCTCCGGTGTGGCTACCGCCACGTGCACCGTCCCCGGCGGGATCCCGTCCTCCGGGTCTGGCCCGGCCACGCCCGTAATGCCCACACCGAAGTCGGCGCCGGCTTTCGACCGCGCGGCCGCGGCCATCGCCTTGGCCGTCTCCGGGCTCACCACGCCGAACTCTTCGATCACCTCGGCCGGCACGCCAAGGTCGATCTTCTGCTGGGTCGAATACGTGACGTACCCGCCGAGGAAGTACTCGCTGGCGCCGGGCACGTCGGTTAGCGTGTTCGAAAACAACCCGCCCGTGCACGACTCCATCACCGCGAGCGTCGTCCGGCGTTCATGCATCTGGTCGGCGACGTATCCCTCCATCGTGTCCTCGTCCCGGCCCCAGATGGCCGTGCCGAAGACACGGTTCATCGCTTCCTCGATCGGTCGGATCTTCTCCCACGCCTCTTCCCGCGTATTCGCCTTCGCTCCGATGCGCAGGTGGACGCCGTCGGCCCGTGCGTACGTGCCGATGCCGATGCCCGGCGTGTCGTACAGGTGCTTCGCCATCTCATCGACAGTGCCCTCGCCGATGCCAGCAGTCTTTATCGTCCGCGTCACCAGCACCTGGCCGTCTGAGCGCCTCTCGAGCTCGGGTTGGACCTCCTTGAGCCACATCCGCTCCATCTCGGGCGGGACGCCGGGCATGCAGATGATGCTCTTGCCATCGCGCTCCACCCACCACCCGGGCGCGGTCCCTCGGGGGTTGTCGATGGCCCGGCAGCTCGGAATGAGCCACGCCTGCTTGATGTTCGATTCCGGCATCGCGTATCCCCGCCCGCTGAACCATTTCCGCAACCGCGCTTCGAGGTCCGGATCGACGAAGGGCGTCTCGCCCAGGACTTTGGCGATTCCCTCGCGCGTCATGTCGTCTTCGGTGGGGCCAAGGCCTCCGGTGCAAATGATGATGTCCGAGCGATTCCACGCCCGGTCGAACGTCTCGACGATGCGGCCCATGTTGTCGCCGACGACCGACTTGTAATACAGGTCGATGCCCAATTCCGGCAGGCGTTGGGCGATGTAGGCGCTGTTGGTGTCGATGATTTCTCCGAGAAGGATCTCGGTTCCAATGGCGATGATCTCTGCTTTCACGCCGCGAAGTGTAGAGAGCGCGGCCAATCGTGTGAATCGCATTCGCCGGTAGACTGCCAAACGTGCCCAAACGCAAGCGTCCGCAGGCTTCGAAACTCCGCAATCCGGAGCTGGCCAGATCTTCCCCGAAACTCCCGCCGCCGTGGCACTCTTTTGTCCGCCTGTTCCATCCGTTCCCGTCCCTGGTCGTCACAGCCGTGACTGTCGCCATGGCACTCTTCGCCGACTCTTCGCCCGCGCTCTCAGTCGTAATACCGCTCGCAGTCGGGATGCTCTGTTACCAGTTCGCCATCGGCGTCGCGAACGATCTCGTCGACGCGACCGACGACGCGACCGCCAAGCCATGGAAAGCGATCCCGCGAGGGCTCGTTTCGCGCCGAACCGCGCTGATTCTCGTAGCTGCGCTGTCCGGTGGCGGGTTGCTTGCGACGTCAGCACTGCCGGTCGCCGCCTGGCTCATCGGTATGGCCGGCCTCGCCTGCGGTCTCGCCTACGATGTCCAGCTCAAGCGAACCCGGCTCAGCTGGTTGCCCTTCGCCATTGCCTTTCCGCTCATCCCAACCTGGGTGTTCGCCGCCCTCGGCCGCTGGGATTCTCTGCTCTGGGTTGCCTTCCCCCTTGGCGCGATCCTTGGGCTGGCGCTCCACCTGGCGAACCAGGCGCCTGATATCCCCCGTGAAAGTCATGTCCGCGGTCTCGCTCACTCGCTGGGGACGGAACGTGCAGCGAACCTCGCTCTGGGCCTGGTCGGCCTGGCGGGAATCATGGCGTTCGTAGTGCTGCTGTTCGCGCGTGCCGGCACGCAGGCCATTCTCACGGCTGGCGCAGTCATGCTCGCCGGGGTCCTTGCGAGGCGCGCAGTGCGAATCTTCGGGCCCGACGGCCTGTTCGGCCTCCTGGCCTCAACTTCCGCGGTGTTGGCGATACTCTTCGTGTCAGCGGTCGGATAGACGCGATTCGATTCGTGCCAGCTGACTCTCGATGGTCCGAACCGTCCGCCGGAAGATCGCCATGGTGATGAAGAAATCGGACCAGAGGAGCAGCACCCCCGTTGCCAGGCAGAGGTTCCGCAGGAAACCGTGGTCGATGAAGATGCCGATGAGCACAAGCAGCACGCCGATGCCGGAGACGATCGACGGCAGCACCACCATCCCGATCGAACTCCGCTCCTCAGACACGCGCGAGTTCCCGCTGCATCTGCGCCAGGCCCATCGGTCCCAGGTTCAACGCGGCCCGGTGCCACTCCTTCAGGCTAAAGGCGTCTCCCTGCCGGGCCTTTGACGCTTCTCGCGCCTCAAGCCAGCACCGCTCGCCCACCTTGTAGCTGGTGGCCTGGGCAGGCCAGCCGAGGTAGCGAATGACCTCGCTCTGCATGAAGTCCGGCGGGAACTGCGACCGCTGAAGGCAGAATTCTTGGCCCAGGTCGGCGTTCCAAGTCTCGCCCCCGTGGAAAGCCTCACTCTTTGGGATAGCCAGTTCCAGGTGCATGCCGATGTCCACGATCACCCGTACGGCGCGCATCGCCTGCGCGCGAAGCATCCCCAGGTAGTAGTCGGGGTTGTCGAGATAGCCGAGCTCGCCCATCAGGCGTTCAGCGTAGAGCGCCCAGCCCTCGACATACCCAGAAGTGCCGCCGATCAGCCGTTGAAATCGCGACAATTCCGCCGCAAGGTATTTCGCCGTCGCGCGCTCGAAATGGTGGCCGGGCACGCCCTCGTGGTATGCAATTGAGACTTCTCCCCAGAGTGGGAATCGCGTCTTTCCTCCCGTTGGATACCAGGTCCGTCCCGGACGGCTGAAGTCCTCGCTCGGGCCGGTGTAGTACATCGCGAGTGAACCCCCGGGCGGCGCAATCTTCGCTTCAATCTTCCTCAGCGGCTCAGGGATGTCGAAATGAACGTCCGCCATCTCCGAAATGGTCCGGTCTTGCAGGTCCTGCATCCACTGCCGGAAGTCCTCGACGCCATCGATCGCCCGATTCGGGTCGGATTCCAGGAATGCCTTCGTCTCTTCGATTGTCGCGCCCGGAAGGATTTTCGCGCAGGTAGCGCGCATCTCGCCTTCGATTCGGTAAAGCTCTTCCCACCCCCACGCGTATGTCTCATCGAGGTCGAGCACGACGCCGTTGAAACTGCGCGACAGAAGCTGATACACCTCCGGGCCTACGGCATCCCTCTCGGTGGCCCGGTCCATGAATTTCTCCGAGAGATACGAACTGAAGCCCCGGTACGCTTCGGCTGCCACGTTCGCACCTTGCTCCAGGTCACTCCGCAGCCCCGGGGAGTCAATCGCCGCCGCATCGAACGCCTCGATCAGACCGTGAAAGAAGGAAGTCGTTCCATCTGCCCCACCGTACGTTGCCGATTGCTTGATGGCCTGTTCGACCTGTCGCCTCGCCGTCGGCACCGCCATCCGCAGCCCCTCCTCAAGCGAGAGATAGAAGCTGGCGATTCCCTGTGGCACAAGGTTTAAGCGCGCGGCAATGTTCTCCCAGTCGTCCTCCGTAGCCCGTGGCATGACGTCGAACACCATCCGCAGGCTGGTTGAAGCGTTTCGAAATCCGCTGAGCCGGTATTGATCGCCGGTGCCAACAAGTTCCTCGCGCAACGAAAGCGCTTCTTCCATCGCCTCCTTCGCGATGCGGTCGCGGTCTCCGGTGATGGGAGCCGCTGCCAGTTTCCCCAGAATTTCCTTGCGTAGCTTTGAATGAACTGCCGTTCCGGCCGGCGACATATCAGTCATTTCCGCGTCATGGCCCTGCACGCCGATGGCGGTCGCGGTCAAGGGATCGATGACTGCCATTCGGTCAATGTAGTCGCTCGCGATGTCGTAGATGGCTGTCATTGCCGCCCCCGGGAAGTGTTCCAGCGAGCGTAGCATCTCGGGCGCGATTGCTCAGTCGCTATTCCCAGGGCATCCCGGCGCTCAGCTTTGAAAAGTCCTCGTAGACAGCCCGGTTCGCGGCTACGGTCTCCCGGGAAAAGATGGTGGCTTCCGCACCGCGCCTATCCCGGACCACTCCTCCCGCTTCGCGCACAAGGATGAGCCCGGCGGCCACATCCCACGGCTGCAAATCGGAGTGCACATAGATGTCCCACTTCGCCGCAGCCACATAAGCGAACCCGAGAGCCGCCGAGCCCGGCGTGCGGAAGCTTTGCATGCCGGGCCAGAGGTGGGCCGCAAGCGCCAATTGCTTCGCTGCCCGTCCTGCGTCGTATCCCATATCGAACGCCACAACCGATTCGGCCACACTCCGGCAGTCCGACACTCTCACCGGCCGCCCGTTTAACGTGCATCCCTGGCCCTTGATTGCCACAAATCGGTCCTCGAGCAGGGGGTGCGTCGTTACTCCGAACACAGGCTCGCTTCCGAGACAAAGCGCAAGGTTGAAAGCGAAGTGCGGGATCGCCTGCGAGAAGTTCTTCGTCCCATCCAGCGGATCGATCACCCACATCCAGCCATCGGAACGCGTCCCGCTTGCGGACTCCTCGCTCAGGATCGAATGTTCCGGAAACTCATCCCGCAGGATGCTCATCACCGCCTGCTCCGCGGCGAAGTCGGTCTCAGTCACCACATTTCCGCGGCCCTTCGTTCCCGCCAGCGAAGCGTTCCCATATCCTCTCCGGATAACCTCATCGGCTGCGTCTGCGCAGCGAGAAGCGACATGAGCAGCCGAAGCTCCAGAGCGACCAACGGGCAGGTCCATAGCCCGGATGCTATCGCTCGCCTAGCCTTCGCGCATGGTTGTAATCGCCGGGATCGACCTTGCCTGGAGCGGCCGCAAACCCACCGGCATCTGCATGTTGGAATGCGACGGTCCGCGTTCCCGCCTTCTCGATCTCTCCTGCACCCCCGCGAATTCGTGCGCGCCGGAGATTTCGGAATGCTTGCGCAATCTCGGACCGAATGTCGTCGCCGGAATCGACGCGCCGCTCATCGTCGGTCTCGCGCGGCGTGCCGAAGCGGACCTCGCCAGGGCATTCGGACGGCAAGGCGTGTATGCCTACGCCGCCCGTGCCGATTTTCTGCAACGCCATGGCATCGAAGAAGGCCCGCGCCTTGGCGTTCTGCTTGCTGAGAGTGGTTGGAACCTTGATCCGTGCAGGTTGGTCGCCGGGGCTCCTGGTCGCCATGCCCTCGAGGTGTTTCCTCATTCCACCACGGTCAGCCTGCTTGGTTCACCGAGTGCGTTGAAGTACAAGAAGGGACCGATGGCAGCCAGGTTGGGCCCGATGACGACACTTCAATCGCTTCTTCGGGAGTATGCGGAGCGTGAACTCCCATGTCTCCTCGGTGCCGAAGCCAGAGACATTCTCGAAGCGCCGATCGAGTCGCAACCAATCACAGGTCTGAAGTCACTCGAAGACAAGCTCGACGCGATCTGCTGCGCCTTCGCCGCCTATCAGGCGTGGAAGTTCGGGCCGGCCGGTTTGACCGTTTTTGGTGATAGTCAGAACGGCTACATCGCCGTCCCGAAACCCATTACATCTTCTGTGGCGCCGTCATTCCCATAATCCCAAGGACCCGAGCCAATGCGATCTTCGCTGCGAGGACGAGTCGCAATCGCGCCCGCGAGAGCGCCACGTCATCCGTTATCACCTTGAGTGACGAGTCATTCGCTTGCTTGAATGCGTCGTTGAAGGCGTGGAACGCGGTTGCAAGCGACATCGCGTAGTGCGGCAATTGCTGCGGTTCGAATGACGTCGCGACGATCTCGATGACGTCGGTCAGGCGCATCATTTCGCGGACCAGCGCCAGCTCCGAGGGATGGTTCAGCAGCGAGACGTCGCCGCCGTCTGGAGTGAGCCCCTGCTCCTTGCCGCGCTCGAGGATTGACGACAGGCGGGCGTGCGCGTACTGCACATAAAACACCGGATTCTCGCTCGATTGCTTCACCGCGAGGTCCATGTCGAAGTCCATCTGCGCGCCCGGCGACCGGAGCAGGAAGAAGAACCGCGCTGCGTCCGCGCCAACCTCTTCGATGAGTTCGTCGAGCGTGATGATCTCGCCGCTTCGCTTTGAAAGACGGACTACCTCTCCTCCGCGCTTTAGCGTCACGAGTTGATAGAGCAGCACGTGAAGAGACTCAGGGTTCGCGCCAACGGCCTTGGCCGCCGTCTTCAGCCGGCTCACGTGGCCATGGTGGTCTGCCCCCCAGACATCGACAACCACGTCGAATCCGCGCTTAAGAAGCTTGTCCCAGTGGTAAGCGATGTCGCTCGCGTAGTAGGTCGGGTGGCCGTCGGAGCGGATGACAACATTGTCCTTGTCCTCGCCAAGTTCGCTCGAAGAGAACCAGAGCGCTCCCTCTCGATCGACGAGAAGTCCCTTTTCGCGAAGCAAAGCCATGGTGGTCTCGTATGCTCCCTCCGGGTCGTAGAGGGATTTCTCGCTGAACCACCGATCGTATTTCACGCCGAAGCTGTCGAGCGTCTTCCGGATGTGCCGGATCATGAGCTCGATTCCGAGTTCTCCGAGACCGGGAGCCATATCCTCGCCCTCAGGCTGAAGAAGGCTATCGCCGGCCTCGTCGCGAATCTGTGTTGCGAGTTCCGTCATGTACTCGCCTGGGTACCCGTCTTTCGGGATCTCAACATTTCGCCCGAAGAGCTGCTGATACCGCGCGTAGAGCGTCTCGGTGAAAGTGTCGGCCTGGGTGCCGGCGTCGTTGACGTAATACTCGCGTTCAACCTCAAAACCCGCGGCAGTCAGCGCCGAAGCCAGGGCGTCACCAATCGCCGCACCGCGCCCGTTCCCCACATGCAGCGGGCCGGTCGGGTTAGCCGAAACGAACTCAACCTGGGCCTTCCGACCCGTTCCGAGTTCGAGGTCCGCGTAGCCGGCGCCCTCGCGGATCACATGTTCGACCTGCGCCTGCACGAAGGCGTTCGATAGCCTGAAGTTGATAAATCCCGGTGCCGCTACTTCCGGCGCGTCCAGCACATCGTTCGGTGCGATGTGCCGCGCGATGGCCCCGGCTACTTCCAGCGGAGGCTTCATCGCGCTGCGGGCGAGCCTTAAAGGCAGCGCCGTCGCGAAGTCGCCGTTTGCTGCGTCCTTTGGGCGCTCGATAACGGCGTTGGGAAGCGGTACATCGGGCAACTCGCCCGCGGCAACGGCCTGCCGGGCAGCAGCCTCCACGAGGTCGGCAAGGTACGGGCGAATCGTTCGGGTATCGGGCATTGAATCAACAGAGTACAGGCCAAAGCCGAGAACGGAGAAGTTCCGGCCCCGGCTGGTGCTTAGCGTTCGCTGAACGGGAAGGCGTCGGACTTCGCCAGGTTGGCGACTTCCTGAGCGGCGAGCTCAGCCTGTTCGATGACGCTTTCAGGGTAGCCGTAGAGCTTCTGGTGCTCCTCGAACTCATCCTGATCGAGCAGTTCGATGCATCCGTTCGGCCGAACCGTCACGTCCAGGTCGAGGTCGATGTACCCGATCTGCTGGCCGTCGTACGAAGGCGGCGTCGTTACGTTGCAGTACCACAACGCCAACTGGCAGCCCGGCCGCGAAAGCCGAAAAACGTTGAACCAGCGGTCGCGCCAGAAATAAACCAGCGAGTCGTAGGGAGAACGAAATTCACCACGGCTTGTGTAGATCGGAGTCCGGGCCTTGTACGACGTGATGAGCAGGTTCCCATCGTCTGAAACCACCTGAAATGGCTGGATCCAGTGAGCGGTACCGTCGTACTTCGTCGCTCGTAAAAGCGCTCGGGAACCTGGTCGGGCAACTTGGGCGTGATGCGCGTCCATTCGAGGATGATACACATCGAGCGCGGTTGTGCAGGGCCGGTTACGTGAAGTTCAGCGAAAAACTGCGGTTAGTCGACGATTATGGTCAGACCGGTGATCACGCCGCCGATGAGCGCGGCCGCAGCCAGCAGGTAGCAGAAGACCACAGCCCCGGTGGGAAATGTGCGCTGCACGTCGAGGTGCATGGGCGCTGCATTCGGGTCGTCATGGCCATGGCCGTGGTCGCTGTCTGACACGTCGCTGCTCCGGAAATTTGAGGGCTGTCCTGATTCTGCCCCGAGTGCGGCTTCCGTGCACAGCGACGCCCGTTCTGAGGTAGGCTCGAACCCATGCAACCCACCAGGCGCAGAAAGCAACTCGTCACAAAGACCATCACGGTTCCCGGCAACTTTCAGCGCGCCTGCGACGATTTCAACGCAGGGCGCTTCTTCGAATCGCACGAACACATCGAAGAGATCTGGCAATACGAAACTGGCCCCGTGCGGGACGCCTACAAAGGGCTCATTCAAATTGCAGCGGCGTTCGTCCACTTCAACCGTGGGAACCACTTCGGAACCGAACGCCTGTTGCGCACTGCGCTCGGATACCTGGCTCCTTACCGTCCGCAGGGTGCGATGGGCTTCGACATCGAAGGGATAGCGTCGGCCGCCGAAGGTATCTATTCGCAGGTCGTGACCTCAGGGGCAGCTCGCCTTGCGGACGTTGACGTTACGGCCATGCCCATCTACGAGTTCGACCGCGCGAAGCTGGCGGCCGAATCTCTCCGTTGGAATGCCTGGGGATTCTCGTCCGAAGGTCAACCGCTCGAAATGGAGATCACGGTCGCCGAGTAACAGTCCGTTCGGAAAGCTTCATTTACAGTCAGAACAAGACATGAAAGCGAAAACGCGGTCTCCTTCGAATGGGGGATTCGCTCAACTGAGCCGGTAAGTAGGCTCGGACTTCGTTCGGAGGTATGGATGAGCGCTGAGAACTCGTCGAATGGCGAAGTGGTGATTGAAGCCCAGGGCGTCGTCAAGACGTACGACACAGGCACAGTTCAGGTGCGGGCGCTGCGTGGTGTGGACCTGAAAGTCCGAAAGGGCGAGATGGTCGCCATCATGGGTCCTTCGGGATGTGGAAAGACCACGCTCCTGAATAGCCTTTCAGGCCTGGATGACTTCGATGCCGGTATTGTCACCATCAATGGCCAGGACATCACGCGGATGCCGGACGATAAGAAGACCGAGTTCCGCGCGAAGGACATGGGCTTCGTCTTCCAGACGTACAACCTTCTCCCGGTTCTCACTGCCGCCGAAAACGTGGAATTGCCTCTCATCGTCTCGGGCACCCGCCCGAAGGTAGCTCGTGAAAAGGCGCTGGTGTCGCTTGATAGGGTGAACTTGCGCGATTGGGCGAATCAGCGGCCGGCGCAGCTTTCCGGTGGCCAACGCCAGCGCGTCACCATCGCCCGCGCCCTCGTGAACCGCCCGGCGATCGTCTGGGCGGATGAGCCCACCGGTGCGCTCGACTCGGCAACCGCAACCGAAATCATGGACCTGATAGTCGAACTCAACGAGGCCGAACATCAGACCTGTGTCATCGTCACGCACGACCCCAAAGTGGCCGCGCGATGCCACCGGACGATCCACATGGCCGATGGCCAGATCGTCCGTGAAGACAGCCAGTCCGAAATGGCGGCGGTAGCCGCCGGGCACTAGTCTGGGACGAAGCGAGCTATGAACGAACTTTTCGGCGTATCCATGAACCTCATCGCGGGCATCTGCCTCGCGATTACTGTCGCAATCCTTCTCTTCGTCCTGTTCATCGCGCTCCGCAACCCCGTGATGTTCAAGCTCGGATTGCGAAATATTCCAAGGCGCAAGGCGCAATCGGCTCTGATCATCGTTGGTCTCATGCTCTCGACGCTCATCATGAGCGCCGCATTCGGCACGGGAGACACCCTCACTAGCTCCGTCACGTCCGAGGTCTACTCAATCCTCGGCCAATCCGACGAGTGGATTTCCTGGGACGCTGAGAAGGAGCCGCGGCCGCTCGATGAGCAAGTGATCCCGCTGCAGACGGTCGAAGAGTGGCAGGCCGAATACGCCAACGATCCCGATATCGAAGCCATCGTGCCGTTCCAGCGCGAGACACTCCCGGTCCAGAACACGCGCACCAAGCTCAACGAACCCTCGGCACGCGTTGTCGGCTTCCGTGTCAAAGACGCAGCCGCCCTCGGCGGACTGAAAGACCTTTCTGGAAAGCCCGTCACACTGAGCGGCAACCAAATCGCCGTCAACGAAGACCTTGCCGATGAAATCGATGGCAAGGTTGGCGATTCCGTCCTCCTCTACTACCAGGGCGAGCCGGTGGAGTTCGTCATCACAGCCATCGTCCCGACGAGCGTGCTTTCCGGCGCCATCGATCCCGGAGCCACGAACGGTGGCGCAATCGACTTTGATTCAATCGCCGAACTTACCGGCCGCGGCCAAAACGCCGACGCCGTGATCGTTTCGAACACCGGCGGAGTGAAGGGCGGCCTCGATCACTCCAGCGCCGTTGTGGACAAGTTCGAAAAGACGCTCGAGGGAACTCCGTACAAAGTGCAACCGCTGAAGAGCGATCTCGTGCACTTCGCCGAACTCATCGGAAATGCCTTCACCACGATTTTCGTTGTCTTTGGCCTGTTCTCGATTGCGGCGGGCATTCTCCTCATCTTCCTCATCTTCGTGATGCTTGCCGCCGAACGAAAACCGGAAATGGGCATGGCCAGGGCCGTCGGCGCAAAGCGCCGCCAGCTGGTCGAATCGTTCCTTGCCGAAGGCATGGGATACGACCTTGGGTCGGCCATTGTCGGTCTCGTCGCGGGGATGGCCGTAACCTTCGCCATGATCGGCATCATCAAGGCCTTCGCCGGCGACAATCTCGGGCTGAACCTTTCGGTCACGTTCACCCTGCGCAGCCTGGTCGTGGCGTTCTGCCTCGGGGTCATTGCCACATTCATCGTGATTTTCATCTCGTCCTGGCGAGCCAGTCGTCTGAATATCACGGCCGCCATCCGCGATCTGCCAGAAAGCCACCCGATCAATCCCGAAGCCTCGACCTGGCGTGGCTACTACCGGGCTGCGATTAACGGCATCGCCGCTCTGTCGCTCGTCATCGGGCTCAGCTTCTTCTTCTTTGGCACACTAGGAATGATTCTGGCGATCCCAATGCTGGTGGTCGGGCTGGTAGCCCCGTGGTTCTTCATGCTCCGCGGTTCGAATGCGGCGGCACCACTGGAGCATCGCACATCCGAAAACCCGCCGATCTGGCCGCTGATACTTGGTGCGGTCATTCCCGTTCTTGGCTGGCTGTTGATCTTCGTTCCGTATTGCGCAGCCATCGCTCTTGTTACGGCGACCGCTGATATTAAGCCTGCCCGATTGCCCACTTGGTTGAAGATTCTTTCATTGGTTGCTTGGCCAGTCGCGCTCTTCGCATCGGCGCTTCAAACCTGGCGAGTCCCAATTTCGTGGAGCGCCGGCGTCGCCGTCGCCTTTGGGATCACAGGTGTCGCGCTCACCTACGGCGGCCTGGATCACGACTCGTCATTCTTCTTCCTGCTGGGCTTCTCGCTGATCGCGTTATGGGTTGCCGTGACGATGCGCTACTTTGGCGTCGGCGAACGTCTTGCTTTCACTTCCGTTAGCCTTGTCGTGCTGGCCGTGTGGTACATGCCCGCCAAGTGGCTGAGGGCCATCACGGGCGAACTCAACGGCGATATCGAAATGTTCTTCCTCAGCGGCATGGTGATGGTCACCTGCGGCACGTTCATCGTTGTCTACAACGCGGATATCGTGCTCCCCTTCATCGCCCGCCTCGGCTCTCGCTTCGGCCGGATCGTACCAGCCCTCAAAACCGGGGTTGCCTACCCGCTGACCTCTCGCTTCCGTACCGGTATGACCATGGCGATGATCGGGCTGATCATGTTCTCCCTGGTGATGATGGCCACCATCAACAAGAACTTTGCGGCGCTTTTCCTCAACGAAGACACCAAGGGCGGCTATGACGACCTGGTTGAAGTGAACGGCAACAATCCCATCGATGACATCCGTCAGGCGATTTCCGATGCGGGAGTGGATGCCAGCCGTCTCCAGGCAACCGGCGAAATTCGAATCGCGGCCCTCAACGAGGCGCAGGTCGAAAACAAGGATGAATTCAAGAACGACGAAGACGACGACGGGAAGAAAATCGTCACTCCATGGAGCCGCTACCAGGTTTTCGGCGCCGACCAGGCCTTCCTCGAGTCGAACAAGATTCCGATGAAGTTCCGCGCGAAGGGCTATGCCACGGATCGCGCCGTCTGGGACGCCATGGAGAAGGACCCCACCCTGGCCGTTATCCCCGCTTCGTTGACGACGGCGCCACAGGGTTTCGGCGCGCCCACCGGCGATCTGCTACGCCTCAATCCGCTCGACGACAACTTCGAACCATTCACGCTAAAGCTCCGCGACCCCGGCACCGGCAAGGAGCAAACCGTCACCGTCATCGCTCAGGTCAAGGAATCTGGCGACACCTTCTTCGGCCTTGCCGACCCGAACGGCCTGAGCGGGATAGTCACCTCGAAATCGACTGTTCTCGATGTCTTTCCGCAGTCCAAGGGCCAGCGATACTATCTTAAGTTGGCGCCTGGCACAGACGCCAAGGCCTACGCGAAGTCCATCGAAGCCGGTCTTGTCCAGGCCTCCGCAACATCGCTCCAGCAACTGCTGGATGATCAGCAGGCTCTCCAGAACGGCTTCCTCCTGGTCTTCCAGGGATTCATGGGTCTCGGCCTTATCGTCGGCATCGCGGCGCTCGCCGTGATTGCCTCCCGCGCCGTGGTCGAACGCCGTCAGCAGATCGGCATGCTCCGGGCGATCGGTTACCAGCGCGGCATGGTCGCCCTGAGCTTCCTCTTTGAGTCCGGGTTCATCGCGCTTTCTGGCATTTTCCTCGGATTAAGCCTCGGCTTATCGCTGGCGTGGGCGCTCTTCATCTCGGGGGAATTCGGCGAGGAATCCCGAAATATCGATTTCGTTGTCCCCTGGCTGAATCTCCTCGTTATTTGCGGCATCGCGTTCATCGCGTCGATGTTCATGACGTTCCTGCCGGCGCGCGCGGCATCGAAGGTGCCGGTCGCGGAGGCTCTCCGCTACGAGTAGATTCTGGCTGAATGGACCAGCCGGAACTGCTTGGGACGGAACTTTTCAGCCTGAAGGGCCGCGTCGCCGTCATCACCGGCGCGGGCCGCGGGCTCGGACGTTCCATGGCGCTTGCCCTGGCCGCTGCCGGCGCGGATGTCGTCGCGACAAGTCGAACGTCGGCTGAAATCGAGACGCTCCGTGACGAAATCCGTGCGCTCGGCCGGCGTTCGGAAGCAGTTGCCTGCGACACCACGGACGAATCTCAGGTCGGCCGGCTGTTCGAACAGGCAGTCGGGAGATTGGGTCGGCTGGACGTTCTGGTGAACAATGCCGGGATTAACATCCGCAAGCCGGTCCTCGAGCTCTCCCTGGACGAATACCGCCAGGTGCTTTCAACCAACCTCGAAGGCTACTTCCTCTGCGCGCGTGCCGCAGGGCGCATCCTCGTGCCCCAGGGAAGCGGCAAGGTGATCAACATCTCCAGCATCATGGGGAGAATCGCGCTTGCCACTCAGGCGGCTTACGCCAGCTCGAAAGGGGCGATAGAACAGCTCACCAAGGTCCTGGCCATCGAATGGGCGCCGAGCAACGTGCAGGTCAACGCAATCGCGCCCACCTATTTCGAAACTGAGCTCACGAAACCGCTCTTCGAAGACCCCGAACGCAGGGAGTTCATCACCGGTCGAACACCGATGGGCCGGTGGGGCAAGCCGCACGAACTTGCGGGGGCTGTCATCTACCTCGCCAGCGGCGCCAGCGACTATGTCACCGGCCACACGCTCGTGGTCGATGGCGGCTGGACCGCCTGGTAGCAAAACACCCCGTCCGGAAACCCGGCGGGGTGCTGAATGCTTTGCCTGTTTAGTCTTAGACGAAGAAGCGTCCAACGCCCGCGGTTACCCGCGCGCGAAGCAGCGTAACCCGCGTGCGGGCGGTGTGGTCGATGACCGGCTGCGCCTTCGCTTCGGACTTCTTCGCCGTCAGGAACTCTTCACGATGGAAGGCCTCCTTGGACGGATCACCCGGAATGAGATGCTGAAGTGCGGATGGGTGAATGAACATTCTGGAGCCTCCTCTAAGTGAATGTGCGTTCTTTCACAATCACCGTAGCAGAAGAATCGACGGTAGTTCGTGTCAAATGAATGAATCTCAGGTTAATGTCGAAGAGTTCCATACCTGCCATAGGCTGAGGACATAACCATCAGGGCCCATGACCTGGCATTCGAGGGTATTCTCGAACTCAAATGGGGGAGCAATCGACTGGCCCCCGAGCCGTAGAGCCGCCGAGTAAGATTCCGCCGTTGATTCGACCTGGAACCGCAACTCTGCGCCAATCCCCCTCGCGACGCCCTCCCGCGTAAGCGCTTCGAACCAGGGGTGCCCCCGATACGACTCGTCGTCATGGATGGTAACGACGACATTGCCCGCCAGCAGTGAGGCGAACCCCGGGTGTCGTTGCTCTGGTACGAGGCCGGCCACTGCGATCAGGAAGTCGGCAAGCTGGTAGACATCCGTGCTCCACAGGGTGATGCCGAATCGCCCGTTGGTCACCATCACGCTCCTAAGTTTCGTGCCTCACTATAACGAACGGTCAACTAGATTTGGCCGTACGAGTCATAACCAACTTCGTTACGTGAAGCGAATGCGCCTTTTTTGGTCTTGATTGTTTACACCGGCCGAAATTTGGGTAATGCGACGTCTTCGTGCTGTTCAAACTCGACAATAACTGGCATTCCCACGCGAATGTCGTCGTTGCTTGTACCAACAATATTCGTCGGCAGGCGCGGACCTTCCTCCAGTTCCACAGTCGTCACGTTGTATGGAGCGATCGCAGCCCAACCGGGATGGTACTTCTGGTGCATCACGCCGAAAGTGCGCACGGTGCCTTTGCCGCTCGCTTGTTCCCAGGTGAAATTATCCGACAGGCAGTTGTCGCAATGTTGTCTCGATGGCAGGCGCCACTGGCCGCAGTCGGCGCAGCGCATCAGCATCAAGCGTCCGTCCATCGCGCCATCCCAGAAGGGCCGCGAAGTCTCGTCGGCTTCAGGCAGCGGTCGAGGGAAATCTTCACTCATCGTTCAACCTCAATTCGCATGGGGGCTGAGGATGAGGCAGGCGTGGTAGCTGAGGCTGCCGCCGTTCCCCGTCGCCAGGACGATGTCGTTCTTCACCTGGCGCTCGCCGCCATGGCCGCGCCCCTGGATGATTGCTTCAGAAAGCGGAGTCATACCCCACATGTAGTACGCCGAAAGTTCGCCGCCGCCCGTGTTTGTCGGCAGCGCTCCACCCGGCCCCAGCTTTCCGTCCTCCACGAAAGGCCCACCCTCGCCCTTCTTGCAGAATCCGTAGTCCTCCAGCGTCACGAGCACCGTGTACGTGTAACAGTCGTACAACTGGCACTGCGAAACATCGTTCGGGCCCACCCCCGCCATGGCATACGCGGTCTTGGCAGCCAGCTGGGCGCCAGTTTCCGTCTCCCACTCCGATCCGTCCCGTGCCGGGTCCCCCGGGTGGCCCTGGCCCATCCCGAGGATGTAGACGGGCGGTTGCGGCATTTCCTTCGCCGCGGTGGCCGAACTGACGATTACCGCCACCGCGCCATTCGAGACAAGGCAGCAATCGAGCAAGTGCAACGGCTCGATGATCCAGCGGGAGTTGTGATAGTCCTCCAGCGTGATCGGGTCGCGCATCTGGGCGAGTGGGTTCTTCGTTGCCCACTGCCGCTGCCCGACGGCAATCTTGCCGAGCTGGTCCTGAGTCGTGCCGTAAACGGACATGTGACGCCGTGCAGCCAGTGCGTACGGCGTGTTCGCGCCGTAGTAGCCGGATGCCGGGTAGAGGCCCGCCATGCCGCGCGGCCGCTGGGGGTTTCGCGCAGCTGAACCGTAGGCCGCCCCCGCGGAGGTCCCATCTTTCAGCGGTGCGTCCGCGAAGACACAGAGAACGTGATTCGCCATCCCGTTCGCGATGGCCAGCGAAGCGTATTGGACCATTTGCGCAGCGGTGGAGCCCGCGGCGTTCATATGGTTCAGCAGCCGCAGGTTTTGCATTCCCAGGTAGTTCTGCAGACCGAGCGTCAGCCCTCCGCCCGTCGTCCCGGTGATTCCGGCGTTAATCAGGAGTCCGTCGATCTGGTCTTTCTTCAGCCCCGAATCGGCGATGGCGGTGCGCGTTGCGTCGGCTGCCAGCTCCATCGTCGATTTATAGATGCGCCCCATCGGCGTCATCCCAAATCCGGTGATCGCGGTCGCCCCGCGCATTGGATGTCCCATTCAATGCTCCTTGTGGAGCCGATTCTACCGGGGTCTTTCAGAAACGGTAACGTTGGCCATCGCGAGCAACGATTGTATTCGCGAGCCCTTCACCATCGACTCCAGGGCCGAGGTGAGTGAGCACCAGTTTGCTCTCGCTCTTCATGGCCGCTCGAACTATCGGCATGTCCTTGACCATGTTCATGTGAACATCAAGGTCCTGCCCGCGCGACGCGCATTCCGAGATCATCAGGTCCGAAACCTTCGCCAGATCCATGACCGAATCGCACATCGCCGAATCGCCGGTATAGCCGACCTTCATCCTCCCCAGGTCTGCCACGAAACCCAATGAGCCCGAAAGCCGTTCATCGTGCTTCATCTCAAACATTTCCAGGCTCAGATCGCCCACCCGGCTGCGGTCACCTGGGCCGCACTCCTCCCATTCGATGTCGTGCGTTGTCTCGAGAACGCCCGGGTAGACGGCCTCGGCGATGTCTTCGGCGAGTTTCCTTGTGCCGTTCGGGCCGATGATTCGCACAGGCCGAGTCCGGTTCGAAAACTTCCACTGCAACAGGAGAAATGGAAGGCCGAGAAAATGGTCTCCATGGTGATGGCTAAGCACCACGGCATCCAGGGCGTTGAGGTCCAACTTCATCGCGTTGAGCGCCTGGAGCGCCTGGGGCGGTGCCTCGAAGAGATACGTCTCGTTGACCACGAACCCGTTCCAGCACAGTCCGCCGGGAGCAAAAGCGTTCCCCGTGCCGATGAAACTGAGGTCGATCTCAGACATGTCTCGCTACTCTAAGGGCTTCGTCCCACCGGCGGAGTGTGAACGAGATCACAGAGGTGGCCCGCTGAACCGCGCCAATGCACAATTCTCAGGTGAGTTATCGCATCGGAATCATCAACGTCACTGGATTCGCGGGCATGGAAGCGGCACGCCTGCTCTGGAAGCACCCGGAGGCGCGGATCGTCTCGGCAACCGGGCGTTCGCTGGCCGGCAAGCGTCTCGGCGAGGCCTTCCCCCACTTGGCGGTATATGGCGATTTCCGTATTACGGAGGAGATAGACGCTGAAGTCGACGTCATCTTCTCGGCGCTGCCCACTTCCGAAAGCGCGAAAGCCTGTGCCCCGTTTGTACGCTCCGGGGTCAAAGTCATCGACATCGCGGCGGACTTCCGGCTGCGCGAACCGGGCGCCTTCGAGCAGTGGATGAGCGGCGGCAGCCCGCATCCTGCGCCGGAACTCCTCGCTGAAGCCGTTTATGGCCTTCCTGAACTGAACCGCGATCGAATCGCCGGCGCTTCACTCGTTGCGAACCCCGGCTGCTATCCCGCCGCTTCGATCCTTGCGCTGGCGCCAGCCGTGGCGGCGGGCCTCGTTTCCACCCAGGTCATCGTCGATGCCAAGTCCGGCATTTCGGGCGCCGGCCGGGGCACCGGCGGCAGCTACGGCTATGCCGATGTCAACGAGGATGTCAGCGCCTACAAGATTGCGAACCACAATCACCAGCCCGAAATTCAGCAGGAACTGGCGGCCCTCCGCGAGGGTCCCACACCAAAGGTCACGTTCGTCCCGCATCTGGTGCCCATGACACGAGGTATCCACGCGACCTGTTACGCCTCTCTGACTCGCGAAGTCTCGAAGGCTGAGGTCCAGTCCATCTACCGCGACTTCTATGCCGACGCTCCGTTCACAGCCTTCAGCGAAACGCCTCCCCACACCAAGCAGACCCTCGGCAACAACATGTGCATCGTTCACCCGTCAGTTGATGAACGAAACGGCATGCTTGTCGCCGTCGGTGTCCTCGACAACCTCGTGAAGGGCGCCGCCGGGCAGGCTATCGAGAACATGAACTTGATGCTCGGCCTCGATCAATCTGCTGGCCTCGATCTCCCGGCGGTCTATCCGTGACCGACTTCGCGGTCGACCCCAGCGGCCATTCGACGACGCCGAAAGGCTTCTTCGCCGGCTCCACTTTCGCCGGCGTGAAGACCTACGGCGAAGGCAAACTCGACCTCGGTATTCTCTATTCAGAGCAGCCATGCACCACGGCCGCCACGTACACGAAGAACGTTCTTCACTCCGCTTCCGTTGACGTGAATCGATCGAAGCTCTCTGTCGGGGCGGCGCGCGGGGTGGTCGTGAATAGTGGTATCGCGAATTCCAGCACGGGCGCCAGGGGCATTCAGGATGGCGAGCAGCTCGCCGCCTGGGCCGCGGAGCGAGTCGGGCTGTCGGCGGCCGAAATGCTTGTCTGCAGCACCGGGGTAATTGGTCACTACCTGCCGATGGAAAAACTCCATGCTGGCGTGACTGCCACGGAGACCAACGCCGCCGGTGGCCCGGGATTCTCACGAGCGATCATGACCACTGATACCCGTCCGAAGACCGGCTCGGTCCGTTTTGGCAACTACACCCTCGGCGGCTGCTGCAAAGGCTCCGGGATGATCCACCCGAATATGGCGACCATGCTGGCCTTCCTCACAACCGATGCCCCCGTCGAAGCGAACTTTCTCCAGGGCGCTCTGAGTGAGGCAGTGGATCACTCGTTCAACCTCGTATCCATCGATGGCGACACCAGCCCAAGCGACACCGTGCTTTTGTTTGCGAACGGTGCCGCCGGCGGCGACACCATTCGCGCTGGGTCGCCCCTCTCCGCCGAGTTCAAAGCTGCCCTTCAGGCCCTGTGCACACACCTTGCCAAAGAGATCGCACGTGACGGCGAGGGTGCTACGAAACTCATCGAATTCAATGTCACCGGCGGTGCAACCGTTGAAGAAGCGCGCGCGCTCGTGCGCCTGCTGAGCACCTCATACCTGCTGAAGAGCGCCGTGCACGGCGCCGACCCCAACTGGGGCCGCATCACCGCCGTCATTGGCCGCTCCGGCCTCGTGGTCAACGAACCCGGCGTCTTGATCTCGATTTGCGGCATTCGCGTGTTCGCAAGTGAGCGACCCACGGAGTTCGATGAAGCCGCGCTATCTGACGCCATGAAGGCGGACACGGTGACCATCGATGTCGATCTCGGCGCGGGAACCGGCGCCGCGACCGGCTGGGGATGCGACCTGACCGCCGAATACGTCTCGATCAATGCGGATTACCACACGTGAGTTCGAACGGTCCCCTCGTCATCAAGATCGGTGGGAGCACCCTCGGTGCGGCCGACACCACCTTTCGAGATGTCGCGGCGTTGGCGAAAGGCGGTAACCCCCCGATCGTGGTTCACGGTGGCGGGGCCGAGGCGAGCCGCTGGCTCGAAGCAATGAACATCCCGTCGCGCTTCGAGCGTGGTCTTCGCGTCACGGATGGGAAGGCGCTTCCGGTTGTGGTTGCTGTCTACGCGGGGCTGGTCAATAAGACGATCGTCTCCGCAATTAACGCCGCCGGAGCCATGGCGGTCGGCATCTGCGGCGCCGACGGGCGCACCCTCGAATGCCGCCTTGCCGACCCAGAACTTGGTTTCGTGGGAGAACCGGTCGCAGCACACCCCGAAGCCGTCAATGCCCTCCATTCCGCTGGCATCGTCCCGGTGATCGGCCCGATCGGGTTCGTCCCCGGAGTCTCCTCCGATCAGCTCGTGAACGTGAACGCCGATACGGTGGCCGGCAACCTTGCCGCTTCCGTCGGCGCCAGCAAGCTCATCTTCCTCACTGATGTGGACGGCGTCCGTGATGCCACCGGGACCGTCATACCCAGCCTCTCCGGCGATCGGGCGCGCGCCCTTATCGAAGACGGCACTATCGCTGGAGGCATGATTCCCAAGGTTCAGGCATGTCTCCACGCGCTCTCACTTGGTGTCGAGGTCCAGATCGTAGACGGCCGAAACTCGGGCATGCTTCTCGCTACTTCCGGCGCCGGCACCACGTTCGCTGCATAAGGCGTTAACGCAATTTGTTAACGTTTGGCTGTATGCTTCGCGATACGTTTCCAGTCCACCGCCCGAACTGAGCCATGACCGAAACCGAAGCCCCGATCTCCATCGAAGCGGAATTGTCCGAAGCCCCGGAGCACACACTTCCCGGCTTCGACCTCGACGATCCATCGCTCTATCTCAACCGCGAGCTCAGTTGGCTGGAGTTCAACCAGCGTGTCCTCGCCGAGGCGCTCGATCCCCGGAACAGGCTCCTCGAACGAGTCAAATTTCTCGCGATCACTGCGAGCAACCTGGATGAGTTCTACACGAAACGGATAGGCTGGCTGAAACAGGTATTCGCGAAAGAGCCACGGTTCACGACTGTCGATGGCCGCACCATCGCCGAACAAATGGACCTTGTCGTCGCGCGCTGCGTCGAGATGCACCGCGACATCGATCGGACGTGGCAGGATCGGCTTCGGCCTGAACTGGCCGCGCACAGCATCCAGATCGTGCGCTTCTCGGAACTGGAGCCGGAGGCGAAGGCGCGGCTCACCGCTTACTTCGAACAGGCCATTTATCCCGTACTTACCCCCCTGGTCGTCGATCCCGCGCACCCGTTCCCATTCATCTCCTCTGCGAGCCTTTCTCTCGCGTTGAACGTCCGGAACCCAACGACCGGACAGGATCGCTTCGCTCGGATCAAAGTGCCGGGCAACCGCCCCCGCTTCGTCGAGGCCGGCGAGAACCGCTTCGTCCTCCTCGAAGACCTGATTGCATCTCATGCCGACCTTCTGTTCCCCGGCATGCTGGTAACCGATCGCCACGAGCTTCGGGTCATCCGCAGCGCCGAAATGGGCAGCCCGGGCGAAGAAGCCGATGACCTTCTCGAGGTCATCGAAAGCGCGCTGCGCCGCCGCAGGCTCGCCGAGGCCGTTTCCCTCGAAGCCAGCGGCGACCTTCCGATGACCCGTCGCGAATTGCTCCTTGAGGAACTCGAGCTCGACGAACGCGACCTCTACCTCACGTCAGGCCCGCTTGGCCTCGCGGATCTCTTCCAGCTCGCAAGTCTTCCCATCTCCGATCTCAGCGACGCGGCCTTCACCCCGGCCACGCCGGCCGCATTTCTCGGCAGTTCTGATCTCCCGGCGCTCTTCCAGACCCTTCGCGAACGCGACATCCTCGTTCATCACCCGTACGAATCCTTCGACAAGTCGGTTGTCCAGTTCATCGAAGACGCCGCCGAAGACCCCGCAGTCCTCGCTATCAAGCAAACGATGTACCGGACCTCCCCGGACTCGCCCATCCTGGAGGCCCTGATAGAAGCCTCCGGGCGCGGGAAGCAGGTCGCCGTGCTCGTTGAACTGACCGCGCGCTTCGATGAAGCGAACAACATCGAGTGGGCCCGAAAATTGGAAAACGCCGGCGTTCATGTGGCCTACGGCCTGCCCGACCTCAAGATCCATTCCAAGATCTGTCTTGTCGTCCGCGAAGAAGCGTCGGGTGTGACCATGTACGCCCATATCGGCACGGGGAACTACAACTCGCGCACTGCCCGCCTCTACACCGACCTCGGCCTCTTCACCAGCGACCCGAAGATCTGCGCGGACCTGGTCCGCATCTTCAACTACCTCACGGGATATGCCGAACTCGCCGAGACCGAGGTGCTACTCGCTGCCCCGGTCAATCTGCGCAGGGAACTGACACGGCGAGTTGAGCGAGAAATCGCGCACGCTCGTGCCGGTCGACCTGCCCGCCTCGCGTTCAAAATGAACGCCCTCGAGGATCTCGAACTGACCAAACTGCTGTACGAAGCCAGCCAGGCGGGAGTGCAGGTTGACCTCATCATTCGCGGCATTTGCCGCCTCAGACCAGGCATCCCCGGCCTGAGTGAAAACGTCACGGTCGTCAGCGTCATCGGGCGCTTCCTCGAACATTCCCGTGTGTTCTACTTCGCCAACGACGGCGATCCCGAATACTTCATCGGCAGCGCCGACATGATGAAACGCAACCTCGATGAGAGGATTGAGGTCCTCGCCCCAATTCGAGCGCCGGAGCACCGTCGCCAGCTCGAAGAACTGCTCAGCCTGATGTTGCAGGACCGTCGCCAGGGCTGGCGCCTCCGTGACAGCCAATGGACACGCGATCCGAACGCACCTGGCGAAGGCACACACGCGACCCTGCTCGCCATGGCCCCGTTCGGCCAGTAGCTGGTTTAGGTATCCGAAACCGTCCCGACGCCCTACGATTATGCATTGGAGGGTTTCCATGACCGATTGGGTAGCCGATGAGAGCCAGTACGTGTTCCAGAACTACGGGCGTCAGCCCGTCGTCTTCGAGCGCGGTTCCGGCACCCGTATCTGGGACGTGGATGGCAACGAGTATCTCGATTTCGTTGGCGGGGTCGCCGTCAACATCCTTGGCCATTCGCATCCGGTCGTGGTGAACGCGCTCGCCGAACAGGCGTCCACCCTCATCCACACCTCGAACCTCTTCTATACCAAGCCAATGATCGAACTGGCGAAATTGCTGGTCGAAAATTCCTGCCTGGATCGCGTCTTCTACTGCAACTCCGGTACCGAAGCCGTCGAAGGCGCCATCAAGCTCGCTCGTCGCTGGGGTCTCGATACGAAGAACGGCGCGTTCGAAATCATCACCACCGTCGATGGCTTTCACGGCCGCTCACTGGGCGCGCTCGCCGCAACCGGCAACGCCCGCTATCGCGAACCATTTGGTCCGCTCATGCCCGGTTTCCACCACGTGCCGTGGGATGATCTCGATGCCATCAAGGCCGCGACCAACGACAAGACGGTCGCCGTCATGGTCGAGCCGATCCAGGGCGAAGGCGGCGTCAACATGCCATCGCCCGGCTATCTTCAGGGTATCCGCGATTGGTGCGACGAAAAGGGCCTGCTCCTCATCTTCGATGAAGTGCAGACCGGCATCGGCAGAACAGGAACCCTGTTCGCCTACCAGGCGGAAGGAGTCGAACCAGACATCATGACGCTGGCGAAGGGTCTCGCCGGCGGTGTCCCCATCGGCGCCGTCATGGCGCGCGAAGAGATTGCCGCCCACATGGTGAAGGGCGACCACGGCAGCACGTTCGGCGGTAACGCCCTCGCCACGGCTGCCGGCTACGCCACCGTGAAGCACGTCATCGACGAGGATCTGCCCGCCGCTGCCCGGCGGGCATCGGACATCCTGATGGGCCGCCTTCGCTCCATGGAAGATCGCCTCGATGTCGTGAACGAGGTTCGCGGTCGCGGGCTGCTCATTGCCGTCGGGCTCACCCGGGATTGCTCTGCCGATATCGTTGATGCCTGCCGCCGGCGCGGCCTCCTCGTCAACAACGTTCGCCCGAACGCAATTCGCCTGATGCCACCGCTCAACGTCACCGACGACGAGATCGATCGTGCGTGCGATATTCTCGAAGCAGCGATCGTCGAAGCGACAAGCGCGGTGGCGAAGTAACGGGCGAACAGCTTCGGAGTCCAAGCATGGGTGACCAATTCCAGGATTTCACGCTCGCGGCGGTCCAGGCTGTGCCGGTGTACCTCGACCGTGAAGCGAGCATCGACAAGGCCTGCGCGCTGATAGCTGAAGCCGGCGCGAAAGGTGCGGACCTGGCCGTCTTCGGGGAGACCTGGGTTAGTGGTTACGCATCGTTCGCCGCGTGGGCGAACCACCCTGCCTTCCGCGACCTTCTCCGCCGCTTCGTCCTGAACGGGGTCGAAATCCCGTCACCGGCCACTGACGCCCTTTGCCGGGCAGCTCGCGCGGCGGGCTGCGACGTCGCCATCGGTGTCGCCGAACGCGATACGAATACCTCCGGCAGCATCTATTGCACACTGCTTTTCATCGGCCGCGACGGGAACATCCTGGGTAAACACCGGAAGCTCAAACCAACCATGTACGAACGTACCGTGTGGGGCGAAGGCGATGGCAGTTCGCTTCGAGTCTACGAGCGTCCCTACGGCAAACTCGGCGGCCTCAACTGCTGGGAACACCAGATGGTTCTCCCGGGCTACGCGCTCATCGCACAGGGACTCCAGGTCCACGCGGGCGTCTGGCCGGGAGGAACGTTCACGCGCCAGGAGATCTTGAGCCGCGCGTTCGCCATGCAATCCTCAGCATACGTGGTGATGTCCGGTGGGCTGATTCGCGACGAAGACATGCCGGATGACATTCGCGAGCTCACGATGTCGATCGACGGGAAGACCCGCCACCTCATCACACCTTGCGACGGCGATTCCGGCATCATCGGACCGGATGGCGAATTCCTCGCCGGCCCGGTCCTAAACGAAGAAGTCATCCTCACAGCCAAGGGCAACACCGGGACCGTGATGTTCCAGAAGATGATCGCCGACCACGCCGGACACTACTCGCGCCCGGATGTCTTCCAATTCCGGGTGAACCGCCAGCCAAAGCGCGTTGCCGCTTTCGCTGGCGCCGACCACGAAGTCCGGGTGATCCGGCGAGCGATCGAGGACGGCACACTGCGTTCCAACCAGGACCTCCTCGGCGCGCTCGATGACCTCGACCTCGATCTCGGCCTCGGGGCCGTCCGCGAGGAAGTCGACTGATGTGGGCCATCTACATCGCACTGCTTTTTGTTTCGATGACGCTCATCATGATTGGATGGCAGGGCTGGATGGGTAAGCTGCCGCGCCAGCACTTCGCCGGAATACGAACCCCATACTCCATGGCCAACGACGAGCAGTGGAAGGCCGTTCATCGTTACGGTTCGCCCTACCTCATCTTCGGCGGAGTTGCGGCATTCGCGGCAGCCTTGGCGATGCTTCCCTTCGCGATTGCCGGGGCCCTACCGTCGGGGTTCGTACTTGCGACCGTGATCGCTATAGGCGCTGTACTGCTCGGAACCGCGTTGCTTTCCTGGCGTAAGGGAGTCACCGGCGCGAAGGCCGAACTGGGCCACTGATTTCCCGTTGGCCCGCTCGCGCGGGATACTCTCTCCAAAGTTCTCCACCAGGTCGTATTTGTGCCCAAGCTTGTCCTCGCTTACTCCGGCGGTCTGGATACCACCACCGCGATCAAGTGGCTCTCGGTCGAACAGGGCTACGACGTCATCGCTCTGAACATCGATGTCGGCAAGAGCCGCGAACAGCCTGTCGTAGAGTCCCGCGGCATGGCCGCGGGCGCGCTGAAAGTCCGTGTGATCGATGGCAAAGAGGACTTCATCCGTTATTTCGCCTTCCCGGCGCTTGCCGCCGGCGCGATGTACCAGGACGTCTACCCCCTGGCGACTGCTCTTGCCCGCCCCCTGATGGCAAAACTGCTGGTCGACGTTGCCCACGAAGAGGGCGCGACCGCCGTCGCCCATGGCTGCACGGGCAAGGGAAACGACCAGGTCCGTTTCGATATCGGCATCCAGACTCTGGACCCTTCCCTCAAGATCGTCGCTCCGACGCGTGAGAATGCGATGCCCCGTGACTACCAGATCGAGTATCTGCAGAAGC
Source organism: Dehalococcoidia bacterium (assembly GCA_050247055.1). GTDB lineage: Bacteria > Chloroflexota > Dehalococcoidia > Tepidiformales > Tepidiformaceae > Amarobacter. Next base: position 232,378 of record JBFWUX010000005.1, on the reverse strand, counting down.
ACGGCATCGATATCCCATGGGGCGCCAAGGGCCCGTACAGCATCGACGAGAACATCTGGGGCCGGAGTGCCGAAGCCGGCGTACTCGAAGATCCATGGACCGAGCCGCCGGCCGACGCCTACGAATGGACTGTCGACGCCGAGGCCGCGCCCTCGACCGCCGCCTACGTGGAGCTGGAATACGAATCCGGCCTGCCCGTTCGCATCGATGGCGAGTCGATTTCACCGGTCGCCATCGTCGAGCGCCTGAACGAACTCGGCGGCGCGCATGGCGTCGGTCGCCTCGACCACATCGAGGATCGCCTCGTCGGTATTAAAAGCCGCGAGATCTACGAAGCGCCGGCCGGAATCATCCTCCACACCGCCCACCGGGCCCTCGAAGCCATGACACTTTCCAAACAGCAGATCAAGCTCAAGAAGATGATCGCGACTGAATACTCGGAGATCATCTACAACGGCCTCTGGTTCAGCGGGCACCACCAGGACATCGCCGCTTACGTGGCCAGCACCCAGCGACACGTCTCCGGTGTTATCCGCGTGAAGCTTCACCGCGGCAAGGCAACCGTGGTCGGGCGAAAGGCCACCCATTCCCTCTACGACAAAGGCCTCGCCACGTACGATCGCGGCGATACCTACGACCAGTCCGCCGCCGTGGGCTTCATTAACATCTGGGGCCTGCAAACGCGAACCCAGGTGCGCACACAGCTCCTGGCCGACCTGCCAGACGCGCTTCGAATCGCTATGCCGCAAGACCACCAGGAAGGCAACGACTAAATGACAGCTGCAACCGAACCCTCTTTCGCGATCCGCTTCGAAGGGTACTCCCCCGGAACCGAAATCTGGGGAGCAACCCAGGCGAACTTCCTGGTTTCCACCCCGGGACAGCATGCTAAGGAAGCGGCGGTGCTCCTCAACGACCCCGCTGCCGCGATGCTTGCGAACGAGCTTGGTAAAGATGACACACCTGAGTTCCGCGAGGCAGCCGCACGAGCGGTTGGGTATGCGGCCCTCACGGATATCGTCACACGAGGGGCGCATTTTGATTCGGCGCTCATCGTTTCTCGGGCCTACCTCGAAGAGCATCCTGCAGTCCTGAGCGCCGCCCGGGCCGCATTCCCTGAATGACTCGAGAATGGTGGCGTGACGCCGTCGTCTACCAGATTTACCCCCGCAGCTTTCAGGACTCGAATGCCGACGGCATCGGCGACCTCGAAGGCATAATCTCCCGTCTGGATTACCTCAACGACGGCACCGAGGACTCACTCGGCATCGACGCCATCTGGCTTTCTCCCACCTTCCCTTCCCCAATGAAGGACTTCGGCTACGACGTTTCCGACTACCGCGACGTCCATCCCGATTTTGGCGCGCTCGAAACCATGGATCGCCTGATCCAGGAATGCCACCGCCGGAACATCCGCATCCTCCTGGACTGGGTTCCGAACCACACGTCCGATCAGCATCCATGGTTCCTCGAGTCGCGGAGCTCCCGGGACAATCCGAAACGCGACTGGTATTGCTGGCGTCCAGCGAAACCCGATGGTTCGCTCCCAAACAACTGGCGCGGAGCGTTCGGCGGCGCAGCCTGGACGCTCGATGAAAAGACGGGCGAGTACTATCTGCACTCGTTCCTCAAGGAGCAGCCAGACCTCAACTGGCGTAACCCGGAAGTCGAGCGCGCGATGATGGACGTGCTTCGCTTCTGGTTCGAACGAGGCATCGACGGGTTCCGCATCGATGTCGTCGGCATGATCATCAAGCACCCGGACCTCGCGGATAACCCTCCGAATCCCGAGTGGAAGCCCGGGGACCGGGAACGCTACTCCGTGCTCTGGGTGAATAACCGTAACTACAGCGAAGTCTACGATGCGGTGAAGCGCATCCGGGCCACGTTCGACGAATACCCGGAGAAGATGGCGGTCGGGGAAGTTTTCGGCACAGCCAGGGAGATTTCCGGGTACTACGGCGAAACCAACCATCCGGGCCTGCACCTGGCGTTCAATTTTCAGTTCATCCACGAAGACGACGTTCACCGCACACCGTGGGATGCCGAGACGATGAAGCGAATCGTTCGGAACGCGGAAGCGGCCATTCCACCCGGTAGCCAGCCGTGCTTTGCCTTCGCTAATCACGACCGGGCGCGGTTCATCAGCCGTCACAACGAGGACGGGCGGGGGTTGGAACGTGCGCGCGCCGCGGCACTCCTTCTGCTCAGCCTCCACAGCACTCCCTTCATGTACTACGGCGAAGAGATTGGTATGGAGGACAACGACGAGATCCCGGAGGACCGCCTGCAGGATCCCGCCCGGTTCCGCTCCATCGGCCGCGATCCCGAGCGTACGCCGATGCAGTGGAACGCAAGCCAGGGCCGAGGCTTCACAAGCGCCGAGCCCTGGCTGCCGTTCGGTCGAAAGGACCGAAACGTCGAGGATCAGACCTCAGACCCATCATCTATGGTCGCCCTCTACCGGCGTGCTCTCTGGTTCCGGAAGCGCACGCCAGCGTTATGCGCCGGTGGCTATCGTGAACTCGAGTCCCCCGACGGCTCATGGCTATTCGAGCGCTCCTCGAAAGCTTCGCCATCCGCGTATTTCGCCTTGAACACCACCCTTCAGGCCATCCGAATCGACCTTCCGCAGCCCGCCTGTGTAGAAGTCGCGACGCACATCGGGCTTGAATCGAACATTCCCGTGCCCTCCCTCGAACTACCGCCTCTCGGGGCGGCCATCCTCGTCGCGGACTGAGGTATCCTCAGTCCAATGGCCGAATACAAACGAATCCCCCTGGATGAGAAGGGCATGCCCGTCCGCAAAGAGGATGCCCAGCCGGACCCTGTCGAGCCGTGCGATTGTCCCACCCTCGATCGCGAAGACTGGGACGAAGTAGAAAGCGATTGGTCCGACATAACATTCCTCAAGACAACGACCGCCGCAGTCATGGGCGTGCCCGTGGGCTTCGATTCGGCACGCAGGGAACTTGAAGCCAAAGCCGAAGCTCTCGGAGCGACCGTTCCCGAGGATGCGATGTTCCTCAACGGTTCCGGCCGGTTCCGGCGTCCCATCATGCTCGAGGTGGAAGGCGTCGTTGGGAGCAAGGATGTCGAACGTCCGGGCGGCTTCGCCTACTCCCGTCTCTTCGAGGCCCCGTGGGGCAAGCTCGCGAAACTTGCGGACCAAACCACCCAGGAGGCCAGCCGAAAATACGGCCGCAAGCCCGACGACGTCTGGGTCTGGTATCTCACCTGCCGTCACTGCTCCAAGACGCGCAACTTCGAAACGCTCATCGTGGCCCACTACCGGGATGCAACGTGAGCGCGCACGAACAACTCGATGTATTCCTCTGGATCCTCTATGCCATGGGTCTCGGCGCCCTCGTCGGCCTCGAGCGAGAGTTCCGGGGCCACGAAGCAGGATTTCGTACTACGGCTCTCGTCTGCGGCGGTGCAGCCGTATTCGGTGAGATCGGTCAGGCATTCGATGACTCTCGTGTTGCCGCGGCCGTCGTGCAGGGGATCGGCTTCCTTGGCGCGGGCTTGCTCTGGCAGCGGGGCGGAAACGTCCGAGGCGTTACCACTGCCGCCACAATCTGGGTTATGGCCGCCGTAGGGCTGATGGTTGGCCTGGAACTCTGGCTCCTGCCCCTCCTCATCTGCGCGACGCTCGTTGTGGTGCTCGAACTCGCTCCGGTTTCGGACCGAATCCTTACGTTTTCACGGGAACACGGACAGGCACACGGGACATCCAGGCCCAGCGACGAACGCGAGCCGCCCCGGGCCGAGATCAGCGATTCGTGACGCGGTTGCCCTCAGTGAGGTACGATTTTCTTAATCTCGCGGGAGTTGCTCCCGCGACGAAATGGGTTGCCAGCGTGAAATCACCCTTCACACCATCGTTTCCGTTAGTGCGCCATTCCATGCGCAGGCGATACTGGCTCGCACTTCTTCGGCCCCGCGGCGCATAGCCGGCGGGGCGTCCTTTTTGGGACCGGGTAATGGCCGTTTCGGCCGCTCTTCTCTTGTAATCAGCGAGGTAATCGATCGTGACCGATCGCTACGAACCCCAGACGATTGAACCCAAATGGCGCAAAAAGTGGGAAGAAGCAGAGCTCTACAAAGCTAGTGACGACGACCCTCGCCCGAAGTGGTACGCACTTACCATGTTCCCCTACCCCTCCGGTGACCTGCATACCGGCCACTGGTACGCGATGGCCCCGAGCGACGTAGCAGCCAGGTATCGCCGCATGCAGGGCTACAACGTCATGTTCCCGATGGGCTTCGATTCCTTCGGGCTCCCGGCCGAAAACGCCGCCATCAAGCGAAACATCGACCCCCGCGAGTGGACCTACCAAAACATCGACCGCATGCGCGGCCAACTCAAGATGATGGGCGCCAGCTTCGACTGGGATCGCGAAGTCATCACCAGCGACCCCGAATACTACAAATGGACCCAGTGGTGGTTCCTGCAGTTCTACAAACACGGCCTCGCCTATCAGGCAGAATCGCTGGCGAACTGGTGCCCCGGCTGCCAGACGGTCCTGGCCAATGAACAGGTGGTAGACGGCCGCTGCGAACGCTCCGACGACATCGTCGAGCGCAAGATGATGCGCCAGTGGTTCTTCAAGATCACCGCCTACGCTGAAGAACTGCTTCGCTACGATGGCATCGAGTGGCCCGAACGCATCCGCAACATGCAGCGCAACTGGATAGGTCGCTCAGAGGGCGCCCAGCTTGACTTCAAAGTAGACGTCCCCGGTATCGACGAGCCGCTCACAGTATTCACCACCCGGCCTGATACCGTCTTTGGTGCGACCTTCATGGTGATCGCCCCCGAACACCCTCTTGTCGCCCGGGTCACCACCCCGGAGCAGTCGGCCGCCGTCGCGGACTACGTGGCAGCCACCGGTCGTACCTCCGAGATCGACCGCCTCTCGACCGAGCGCGAGAAGACCGGTGTGTTCACTGGCGCTTACGCCATCAACCCGTTCACAGGTGCGCGAGTGCCGATCTGGATTGCCGATTACGTCCTCGTCACCTACGGCACCGGGGCGGTGATGGCTGTCCCCGCGCACGATCAGCGCGACTTCGATTTCTCGACCAAATACGGCCTCGAAATCATCCCGGTCTACGACCACCCCGAGATCGATGTGACAAAGCCGCTCGCCGCCGCCATTCCCCACGGTGGCAAGCTCATCAACTCGGGTCGATTCAATGGCACGCCAGGGGATTCCGCTATCCAGGCCATCGTCGCCGAGGCCGAGACTCGAGGCATAGGCAAGGGCACCACCACCTACCGCCTCCGCGACTGGTCCGTTTCGCGTCAACGATTCTGGGGAGCGCCCCTTCCGTTTATCCACTGCGAAAAATGCGGGACCGTCCCGGTGCCTGAAAGCGACCTTCCCGTCCAACTGCCGGAACACGTCGAATTCAAACCGACCGGACAATCGCCGCTCACCCTCATTGAAGAATGGGTGAATGTGCCGTGCCCCAACTGCAAGGGGGCCGCCCGCCGCGAGACTGACACGCTCGACACATTTATGTGCTCGAGCTGGTACCAGATGCGGTACGCCGACCCACATAATCCCGAGCGGCCCTTCTCGAAGGCCGCAGCCGAGAAATGGTTCCCGGTCGACCAATACACTGGCGGCGCCGAACACGCGGTGATGCATCTGCTCTATACGCGCTTCTTCTGGAAGGCAGCGCGCGATATGGGCCTGGTCGAAGGCGATGAACCGATGACACGCCTCGTTAACCAGGGCGTCATCCTTGGCCCGGATGGCAACCGTATGTCAAAGAGTCGGGGCAACGTCGTCGCCCCCGATGAGCAGGTCGAACAGTGGGGCGCCGATGCGTTCCGCTGTCAGCTCATGTTCGTCGGGCCATGGGACCAGGGCGGTCCATACAACCCGACTGGCATGTCCGGGATCGTTCGCTGGCTCCACCGGCTCTGGGCACAGGTCAACGAGCCTGTCCATCTTCATGAAGATCCGAACTCGACCGCCACGCGCGAATTGCGGCGCACAACCCACAAGACCATCATCGCGGCTACCGAAGAAATCGAGAACTTCCGCTTCAACACGCTCATCTCCCGCCTGATGGAGCACACTTCGGCCATGCTGAAGGCGCGCGAAGCCGGCCCGGTCGATTCCACAGCATGGAACGAGGCCGTCCGTTCGGCGGTGCTGATGACAGCGCCCCTCGCGCCGCACCTTGCCGAGGAACTCTGGGAGCGCACCGGCGGGGCCTTCAGCGTCCACACCCAGCATTGGCCCATTGCCGATCCGGAACTCGCGCGCGATGACGAGGTTGAAATTGCTGTCCAGGTGAATGGCAAGGTGCGCGATCGGGTTGTGCTCGCGGCCGAATGCACCGAAGCCCGGGCGCGCGAAATCGTGTTGGCACTGCCGAAAGTAGTCGAGCACCTGAACGGCGCCGAACCGAAGCGTGTGATTTACGTTCCCGGCAAGCTGTTCAGCATCGTAGTCTGACGATGCCGAACATTCCTTATGGCGCGGAATAAACCTACGGTACCCGCTACGTAAATCGTTCGTGAAATTACCGGGGTACCCCGTGGACGCTGCGGAAGGCCCGGCATATGGTGCCAAAAAGGCCGCCTTGAAAGCGTGGCTTACTGCCAGGAGGATTCATGCAGCTGAAGAAGTCCCCTCGCGAGAACGACTACGAAGCAGCCCACCGCTTCGAAGAACCTGATTACTCATCGGAGAACGCAAACCAGTTGAACGACAACTCGAACCTGCAGGCGTACGAAGTACGTCCGAATCGCCAGTCCGCCGGCGCGTCGGAACGCGAACAATCCGGCGATGGCAACCTCGCCGCTGTCCGTTCGGAGAGCGTGATTGACCGCCACTCCTCATTCGATGGCCACTTCGAAACGCAACAGGATCTCCGCGTCGAAGGCACCATCAGCGGTGAGGTCACCTGCCGAGGTCTTTTCTCGGTGGAACGTGAAGCCACAGCTCGCGCCAAGATCCAGGCGCACGACGCCCACATTCATGGCCGCGTGGAGGGCGATGTCGTTTGCACGGGCAAGCTTCAACTCTCCTCAACTGCCCATGTGACCGGGACCCTGAAGGCCGCCGTTCTCGTCATCGAAGAGGGCGCGACCGTCAGCGGGACCGTGGATACGACCAACACCCCGGCAGCACCGCGAAAGTCCGCATCCCCAGCGGCCCCGAGTTCTGACGAGACTCCGGCTCGAGAACCTGCCACCGTGACCAGGTCTTCGCGGCGCGACCTGCCGTCTTTCGCTATCGTTTCGTCCGACGATAGGGCCACTGCCGACCGCAATTAGATTCTCCCAATAGAAAACGGGGCGCCCTGGCGCCCCGTTTTCTAATTGTCCTGCGTTCCGAAGTCAGGAAACTTTGAAATAGACGGAGCCATCGACGACCCATGTTTCAGCCGCCTTGCCCTGGCGCTTCGCAGCACGGCTAATACGGAGCGCGATTCCGCGCCCAGTTTCGCCCTTGTTGGGGACGAGTTTTCCAACCTTCCCTGACCCAACAGCGTCGATAAACTTCTCGTATTCACGCATACGCGCCGCTAGCCGGCCGGTTTGGCGCGCGGGCCGCGGTGCTTCCGATTCCTTGATTACGCTGAATTCTGCCATCTTTTTCCTCTTTCCTGTGGAATGGATCCAGATCAAACGACCACAGTATAGATCAGGAATTTCGTACTGGTGCCAGGTCTTTAGCGCTTTTCTTCGAGGCTACTCATGCTGACTCGGATCGAGTCGAGGAACGCCTGCATCTGCGATTCCAAACGACGGAGCACTTCGATCGCGTATTGGTCGGCATCATCTAGCTGCTTGCTTGCCGCTTCCGCTGCCTCGCTCAGGTGCGCTGCGGCGGTCGCATCAGATTCTGCGATTACCTGCCGCGCGCGTGCTTCGGCATCCATCAACAATTGTTGGCCGCGTTCTTGTGCTTCGCGAAAGACCGAACTCTCGTCGATTCGACGAGCCCGCTCCTGTTCCGCGCGCTCGGCAGTCTGGCGAGCGGCCGCGTGCGCTTCTTCAACTATTTGATCGCGAAACTCGAGAATCTGTTGTGCCTGGCGGAGGTCGGTCGGCACAGCCAATCGCATCTGGTCGATCACATCAAGCATGCGTTTTCGATCGACAACAAGGTTGCCGCCCACCGGCAACCGGCGCGCCTGGATGACGAGTTCCTCGAGCGCATCAATGAGGTCGAGGATTTCCATGTGTGCCCCACCAGGGCTCACGTGTTACTCCTGTCCGAATTTCTGGCGCAGCGCGGCGCGGACGTTCGCGGGGACAAGGTCAGCCACATCGTAGCCAAGACGCGAGACCTCGCGAATGCGCGTGGCGCTGATGAAGAGGTTCTCCTGGTTCGCCATCAGGTAGACCGATTCGAGGTGTGGCGCCATTTTGCGGTTCATCATCGCCTGGTCGAATTCGGATTCGAAGTCGCTAATCGCGCGGATTCCACGCACCACTGCCACCGCTCCCTTGCTCGTCGCATAATCGACCATCAGGCCCGTGAAAGATTCCACCTCTACCGTGGGCAGGTGCGAACAGGCGGTCTGTACCATCTCCACGCGTTCTTCCACCGTGAACAACGAACCCTTGTCCCGGCCTCGTACAACCGCAACTACGACTCGGTCGAAAAGGTGCGTCATCCGAGTGATGAGGTCCAGGTGACCATTAGTCAATGGATCGAATCCGCCCGGATAGACTGCGATCCTCATTAGCCCTCCAACTGGAAATAGAACGCTACTGCGCTATCTCCGTAGACGCGCCGCTCCTGCATTTTGAGCCCGGCGACGCTCAAGGGCGGATTGTACCGGCTTGAGTGTTCGTAGACGATTGCGCCACCTTCGGCCACGAGCGGCACCGCCGCGACGAGGGTGTCTTCCGCCCCCGGATCGTTGTATGGCGGGTCCATGAAGATGATGTCGTACTTCTCCTGGAGATTCGCAAGCGCGCCGGGCAGGCGGCCGCGAATGACCGCTGCGTGTTCTGCCAGTGAGGTTCGTGCAAGACTCTGAAAAATTGCATGTACTGCTCCCGGGGCAGCCTCCACGAACGTGGCATGAATGGCCCCCCGGCTAAGCGATTCGATGCCCAATGCACCGGTGCCGGCGTACAGGTCGAGGACTTTCGCCCCATCGATACGTTGGCCGAGAATGTTGAATACGGCCTCGCGCACGAGCCCGGAAGTGGGCCGGAGTCGAACACCTCGTGGCTCTGTCAGTGGGATGCCGCGTGCCGTCCCACCAGAAATGCGGACCCCTTTCGCTGGCATCTACTGGCCCGGCGTCGTGGTGCCGCTGGGTGACTGCGTGGCGGGCCGCGCCTTCACATTCACTTCGATCGAGTTTTGGAACAGCGCCACGCCATCGCTCAGGGTGAGCGAAATGGTGTACGTTCCCGGCTGCGCCGGCGTCGACCACATCGCCGACCCGCGTGATGTGTCCTCTATCTGCCCCGCGGGCTGGCCCTGGCCGTCCGTCACCGCCCATCGTGGATTGAGGTCCTGCGAGTTCGGCTGCATGAGTATTGGTTGCCCGCTCGAAACATAGGGCACAAGTGCCGACCAGATGTCTCCGAGGAACTCAACGGAACTCGCATCCTCAACCGCGACCCCGCCCAGTTTGTAGGTCCCAATAAGCTCCAACTTGAAGCCGATGCTGAAGAAGTTTTCGATGTAGATCGTACGGCTTCCTGCGCCCTGCGGCTGTTTGTAGCTGAACGCAACAGTGGCCGTGTCGGCTGACCATCGAACCCCTGTCAAACCCTCATCTTTGTCGATATTGGTGCCTGCGATCTTCACCTGGGTTGAAGTCGTGATGTCAGTCGCTTCCGCCCGAACGGTCACGCTCGTCGCGATGCTCATAGCCTGGGCGATGCTCATGGTCTGGATCGTGTCTCCGCCCGTCTCGGTTGCATACGGCGATACGGTGAGGATCAGCTTCGACGGCGGCACGCGCTCAGTCAGGTACTGCAGGATTTCGGGCATGGTTAGTCGATAAGTCGCCTGATCTCGATAGGGCGCGATCTGTAGCAGGTCGGCTGTCTTCGCAAGCTCTGCCCAATCATAGGCGCCCTCATCCAGGCGATTCTGAGCCTTGATGGGCGCGGGAAGCGTGAGCGTGAGCTGCTTGTTTTGCGCGTGAAGTTGTTCGTACAGCAACCCCACGAAAAGCGTAAACGACGTTCGCGCCGTCACGGGAAGGTCGAGATAGGCAATATCCACGCCCTTCACGTTCGTCGATGCCAGGGCGTCAACGATGTTCTTTGCGTGATTCGCCCGAGAATCGGCGCTCGCAAGGATGTTCTCCACAATTTCAACGTCGCCCTGGACCGAACTGTTCGCCGAGACGACCGGGTAAATGTCGTAGTTGCCCTGTTGTACGGTCGTGCTCAGCTCACCGGTGATCGCGCCGTCGGCGGCCGGCTTGAAATCGAGCGGGTGCACAATGGAAACGCGCCCAGCCGCTTCCGGGTGCAGGGTGGCGTTGTGGGGCAGATAGGCGATGAAACGCCCTCCTGGCGCCGTTCGTCGCATCACGGCCATCACCGACGGAGTGCCGGAGAACGTCGCCGAGACGATCGAACCTTGCGAATCAAGGACGGCGGGGGATATCGGTTCCCAGTTTTTCGTCTCGTCCACGTACCGGTAAAAGCTAAGCGCGCTCCCGTCACTTACCGGTTTGGTCAGTTCGACCGCGATGGCCAGGTCGTTGCCATCTGCCACGGCCCCGAGCTTGGTGTTGTATTCGAAGATGCGCGAGACAAATTCGTACCCTTCGGGCGCTTCGATCCTTCGATCACTCGGACAGTAGTAATCGACGCACTCACTCGAACCGCAAATCCGGCCGATGAGGAACCACGCCACAACCAGAACGCCCAGCGCGATCGCGCCGAGCCAAACCCACTGACGGCTCCCTCGCGTTTGGCGAGGTCCACCGTAGAGAGACGGCTTGTTGCTCGCTCCCCATGGCAGTTGGCTGCCTCTACGATTCATGCGGATGGGGCCATGGGATAGTTGGGGGTCGGTTTAGGAGCGCTGCGCAAATCGAACCTCAACCTCGATTATCCGGCCATTGCGATTGAGGACAACCTTTGCTGTATCTCCCTCTTTGTAGCTCATGAGCGCGTTGAGGAACGGCGTGTCCTCGTTGATGGCGGTGTCGTCCAACTGCGTAATGACGTCTCCAGCCTCGATTCCCGCTGCCTCGGCGGCTCCTCCCGGTGTCACACTGGCGATGAATGCGCCCTCGCGGACCGTGAGGCGCGTTCCCCGCGGGATGACATCGGCGCTGAGGTCGATGTGCTCTGCCTCGATACTCGGCCGGGGGTAGCTGCCACCGACGCGGACAATCTCATTCGCGATTCGCATCACATGTTCGCTTGGGATCGCGAATGCGATGCCCTCCACCGCCACCCCGGCCCTCGACTGGCGGATGACTGCCGTCGGCATCCCGATGAACTGGCCATCGAGGTTGATCAGCGCGCCCCCGCTATTGCCGCTGTTGATGGCCGCATCCGTTTGCAGAAAATCGGTTTGCTTCACCCCATCGAGCGTCCTCACGCGGTCGATCCCGCTGATCACTCCGACACTCACCGAGCCGTCGAACTCCGCCAGCGGATTGCCAATTGCGACAACGGCCTCGCCCAGGTGCAGGGTTGAAGAATCGCCGATGTCCGCCGGCGTCAGTTTTCCGGGTCCGATCTGGAGCACCGCAACGTCGCTGAAGGGGAAGTCATGACCCACCAGGATCGCCGGACGCTCAGTCCCGTCGGACAGGATTACCTTCAGCGTTTCCGTCTCCAGGACCACATGTGCATTCGTCACGACGTGGCCATCGGTATCGACGATCACTCCAGATCCCACATCCTGTTCGATCCCTCCGTTCACGCGCCGGGTGCTTTCGATTCGGACAACCGAGGGCCGGAGCTTCTCGGCGGCCTCAGACACCGCGCTGGAGAGCTCCACCGAAATGGGCTCGCTAACAGCCGGAGTGCTCATATGGCCGTCCGCGTCATCGTCCGTACGCCATGCGACCAACGCTCCCCCCGCAAGGCCACCCACCAGCGCGGCAGTCCCGGCAATTGCGCCGACAATCGGCAGCGAAGGTCCGCGAGTGTACCGCGGACTTCCGAGGGGCTCTCGAGGGGTTGGAGTCGCGTCGTGCTCGGCGGGGACGCGCGGAGCGTTGGCCGGACCGAAGGGGGGCCATTGCTCCGCGGGGTCTTCCCGTCGCGGGCGCCAAACGTCGTTCTCCTGGCCGTGGCCTGAGTCGGGGGCGTTGTCCAAGCCTCGGTTGTCCTCCGGGTTCCGATTGCCGGGGATTGTGCGTCGCTCGTATACTGAGGGCGTGACTGGGGCCAAATTCGGCCTCAGTCGTTTTTTCGATCGGCGCAAGGCGTAGGGTACGACATGACAGAGAAGCCCGTTCCGCTCACCAGTGAAGGAAAAGCAAAGCTCGAGAAAGAGCTCGAGATGCTGCGTGCCCGGCGCCGCGAGGTCGCCGAGATGATTCACAACGCCCTCGAACAGGGCACGAGCCAGAACGATGCAGAATACGACGACGCCAAAATGGAACAGGGTCGCGTCGAAGGCCGTGCGCTAGAAATAGAAGACATCCTTCGCCGCGCCCGCATCATTGATGAGGACGGTGCCCATCACGCTGGCCGAATTGTCATCGGCAGCGGTGTTGAACTGGATTGGGACGGCGCAAAGCGCCACTATCAGATTGTCGGTGCACCAGAAGCCGATGCTGCCCACGGCAAGATTTCGAATGAGTCGCCAGTCGGCGCCGCCCTCCTCGGGAAAAGTGTCGGCGATTCAATCGACATCAATGCTCCCAAGGGTGTCATCAAGGTGAAGGTCCTCAAGATCGACTAACCGTCGTGGCCTGACAGATCGAAGCACAGGCCGCCTGCTGGGCGGCCTGTTTGTTGAAGGGGAAATCCGTGGACGAACTGATGGCGCAGCGCGTCGCGAAGGTCGAAGAGCTTCGCCAGGCTGGAATAGACCCTTATCCGCTTCGTACCACGCGAACGCACACCGCCGCCGAAGTCACTCAACTGGTTGAATCCCTCGAACCGGATGCCCACGAAGTCGCCGGCGTCGAAGTCGATTCCGCCGGCCGTGTCGTCGCGAAGCGCGACATGGGGAAGGCTACGTTTATCGATTTGCTCGATGGGTCCGGCCGGATCCAGGTCTTGCTTCGCCAGAACGCCATCGAAGACTACGAGAACCTTCGCCTTGTCGATCTGGGCGACTTCATTGGCGTCCACGGTTCACCGATCCGGACTCGGACGGGACAGCCGACCATCCAGGCCACAAGCTGGACGATGTTGACGAAGGCCCTGCACGCCCCGCCGGAGAAGTATCACGGCCTCGCCGACCCGGAGCTGCGGCAACGAAGGCGCTACCTCGACCTGATTTCGAACGAGGAAACTCGCCGCGTTTTCAGGATTCGCAGCCAGGTCATCGCCGGGATCCGGCGATTTCTCGATTCGCGCGGCTTCCTTGAAGTCGAAACACCCATACTCCAGGAATCGGAGAGCGGCGCCGCCGCGCGGCCTTTCTACACGCACTTCAACGCGATCGATGAGGATCGCGTGCTCCGGATTAGCCTCGAGCTTCACTTGAAGCGGCTCCTAATTGGCGGCTTCGAGCGGGTCTACGAAATCGGGCGCAACTTCCGCAACGAAGGGATGAGCTTCAAACACAACCCTGAGTTCACCATGATCGAGACCTACGAGGCGTACACCGACTACATCGGGGTCGCCGCGATGGTCGAGGAGATGGTCAGCAGCGTGGCGCAAGAGGTTCTCGGCTCAACAAAGGTCACCTTCCGCGACCTCGAAATAGACCTCGCCCCACCGTGGCGCCGTGTCACCTTCCTCGATGCGATGCGCGAATACGGCGGCCCCGACCTTGAGGAATTCTCGACGGTGGAATCGCTTCGCGCCGAGCTTCGCCGCCGCGGCGTCGATGTTCCCATCACAGCAGGCTATGGAAAGCTCTGCGACGAAGCCATGTCCCACTACATCGAGCCCAACCTCATTCAGCCCACGTTCCTGCTCGACTACCCGGTCGAGCTGTCGCCTCTCGCGAAGCGCAAACCAGGCAACGAGCGATTCGTAGAGCGGTTTGAATGTTTCGTAGCCGGCTTTGAGTTCGGCAACGCGTACAGCGAGTTGAACGACCCAATCGAGCAGCGCCGTCGGTTCGACCACCAGCTGTTGCTCAAGGAACAGGGCGACGACGATGTCGAACTGGTCGATGAGGACTTCCTCTTCGCCCTTGAACACGGCATGCCGCCAACCGGGGGCTTCGGCATGGGCATCGATCGGTTAATCATGCTGCTCACGGGCCAGTCTTCCATCCGCGAGGTCATCCTGTTCCCGCCGATGAAGTCGCTCAAGGAATGACCGCGCCGCCGCTCGAGCGACATCACACCGCCACCGCGTACATCGTCTCCGATCGCCGCACCCTGCTCCTGTGGCACGCCAAACTGCGAATGTGGCTGCCGCCAGGGGGTCATCTCGAGCCAAACGAAGACCCGGTTCAGGGCGCCCTGCGTGAAGCGTTCGAAGAGTCGGGATTGGAGGTCGAAGTCATTCCCCCTCATGACCTCCTGATTGTTGAAAGCCCGCCTGTAGTGCCACCACCGGTGGTGATTCTCATCGAGGACATCGTTCGTTCCGACCAGCCGTTCCATCAACACATTGACCACGTCTACTTCACTCGGGCGCTGACGCCGGTGGACTTCGCCGAGGCTATCCCTCACGGTCCGGCGCACTGGTTCACGCTTGCTGACCTGGCAGAATCGTTTTCGCTTCCCTCGCCCGATGGTACGCTCGTGGCAGTCGCCGAGGACGTCCGCCTCCTTGGCCTGCGCGCCCTCCGGGCAGCTCAACAGGAGCCCTGAATGCTAAGTCTGCAGTACATCCGCGAGAACGCGGACCGAGTGAAGCGCGATGTTCTCCTGCGGAACACCACCGCTCCGGTCGATCGGATTCTGCAGCTTGATGAAAACCGCCGCGAGATCTTGCCCCAGGTCGAAGCGCTGCGCGCGAAGCGAAACACAGTCAGCAAGGCCATCGGCGCCTCGAAGGACAGAGACGAGCGCGAGGTGAAGATTGCGGAGATGCGCCTCGTGGGTGACGAGATTGACCGCCTGGATGCCCTCCTCAGCAAGATCGACGCCGAGCTCAAGGACAAGCTCTACGAAGTCCCGAACATCCTCGACCCAGATGTTCCCAAAGGCCCAGACGAAACCTCGAACCAGGTGATCGAAGTCGCTGGCGAGCCGCCGGTTTTCCCCTTTCAGCCTCGCCCGCACTGGGAGCTCGGCGAAATCGTCGGAGGTCTCGATATCGAACGTGGCACGCGTATGTCCGGGTCGCGGTTCTACGTCCTGCGTGGCCCCCTGGCAAAACTGCAGCGTTCTCTGATCCAGTTCATGTTGAACGAACACGGTCGGGCAGGCTTCACCGAAGCGTACCTGCCGAACATGCTCAGCGAAGCATCCCTCTTCGCCGCCGGGCAGCTCCCGAAGTTTCGCGACAACCTCTACAGGGACACCGAGGAAGACTACTTCTTCATCCCCACAGCCGAAGTCGCCTTTGTGAATATGTACCGGGACGAAATCATCCCGCCCGGCGAGCTCCCAATTCGCTTTGTGGGCCACACACCGTGTTACCGCCGGGAAAAGATGAGCGCGGGGCGCGATGTCCGAGGAATCAAGCGCGTCCACCAGTTCGAAAAGGTGGAGATGTTCGTTTACTGCGAGCCGGAAGAGAGCGAGGCCGAACTGCAGCGCCTGGTCGCTCGTGCCCGCGCGATACCGGAAATCCTCGGGCTGTCCTACCGCATCGTCCAACTCTGCAGCGGCGATATCGGCTTCAATTCCACCAAGACGTATGACCTCGAGATTTGGGCCCCGGGGCAGGGCGAATGGCTCGAGGTGAGCTCGGCCTCCAACTGCCTGGATTTCCAGGCGTGGCGCGCGAACATTCGCTACCGCCCCGCGGCAGACGCCGGGACGAGCCACCCGCATATGCTCAACGCGAGCGGCCTTGCCTTGCCACGCACGGTGATTGCGGTGATGGAGAACTACCAGCGCGAAGATGGCAGCATCGAGGTGCCTGAAGTGCTAAGGCCCTACATGGGAATGGATGTGATCCCGGCGATTAACGGCTAGAGAATGCCGGAACTCGCCCGGTTCGACGGAATGGTGATTACCATGAACT
Source organism: Dehalococcoidia bacterium (assembly GCA_050247055.1). Classification (GTDB taxonomy): domain Bacteria; phylum Chloroflexota; class Dehalococcoidia; order Tepidiformales; family Tepidiformaceae; genus Amarobacter. Next base: position 216,132 of record JBFWUX010000005.1, on the reverse strand, counting down.
TTGGCGACCATGCGCCGCCGCACCTCCATGTTCGATTCGCCGGCCTCAGCGCCTCCGTGACCATCTCTCCCCTTACTTTGGCCGAGGGCGACCTGCCCGCATCCGTCTGGAGAAAAGTTCGAGACTGGGCGGCTGGGCGCGAAGAGGAGTTGTTGCAAGTCTGGCAGGACCTGGGCGGGGCGTCGGCTCGAGACTGAGTGCTACACTTGTGTCATGACTAGCGAAACGGAATCCATGGTGCGCGGTGAGTGTCCAGGCATCCCGAACTGGAGCCTGGCAGGCGCCGATGTCCTGCCGGACCGAATCGTCGCGCGGTTCCACGACGGCTGCGTCAGATCAATTTCTCGCGATGAAGCGCTCAAGCCGCTGCCCGAAGAGTTGGCCGAAGAATTACTGAAACCCGGTGCTTTCGCGAAAGGCCGCTTCGACGACGACCTGGGAACAGTTGTCTGGCCGAACGGTGCGGACCTGGCCCCAGAGTTCCTCCGCTGGGGACCACATCAGGAAAAGGACTGCCCCTGCGGGCACTAGGGTTCGAGAATTAACTAGCTCGCCTTGCCGTTCGGGCTGGCCGCGGCGGCCTGGCTGGGTCGCTCGAGAATCTCATCGATCAGGCCGTATTCCTTCGCGCCGGCCGGATCCAGGTAGAAGTCGCGGTCCGTGTCGTGCTCGATGCGTTCCATCGGCTGTCCGGTGGTCTCCTGGATGATGTTGCGGAGGATCTTCTGCAGGCGGAGCGTTTCCTTCGCCTGGATTTCAATATCGCGAGCCTGCCCCTGCGCGCCCCCCAGCACCTGGTGAAGGTGAATGGTCGAGTTCGGGAGCGCGTAGCGCTTCCCCTTCTGACCGGCGGTCAACATGATCGTGCCCATGCTTGCGGCCATGCCCATGCAGAGCGTGGCCACATCGGGGCGAATCAGCTTCATCGTGTCGAGAATCGCCAGTCCGGCGGTCACGCTGCCGCCCGGGCTGTTGATGTACATCATGATGTCCTTCTCATCGTCCTCGCGGGCGAGGTAGAGAAGCTGCGCGATGATTACGTTCGCCACCATCGCGTCGATCGGCGTGCCGAGGAAAACGATCCGCTCCTTGAGCAGCAGCGAATAGATGTCGTACCCGCGCTCGCGCCGGCCGTCGGATTCGATCACGAACGGCATGATGGCCGAGGGCCGGACGATATCGGCATCGGGTCGCTTCCCCGAAATGATCTCCTGCATGAGTTCGTAACTGCTATCCATCGTGGCCTCCTCGGCTCCGTTCGGTCTGTACATCCAGTGTGACGCGTCGCCGCACCTAGGCGCTAGACGCACAAACCCTGCTCGATCGGCTAGTGAAGGTAAAGGCGCCCGGAATCGGCTGTAAGAAGTCTCTGCGTCTCCGGTCTAAGCCACATCAAGAACAGGGAGCAATCAAAATGAATCCCAGCAACTTCCTCCGCAAGACCGCGCTCGCCAGCTTCGCAGTTGTCGCCATCGGGGCAGGTAGCCAGGCCAGCTTCGGCCACTCGTACGCCGCCGAATCCACCGGAACGGGTGGCACTGCCGATATCAACATCGGAGTCGGCGAACTCCAGGAGTGCACGATTTCAAAGTCAATGGACGCGACGAACAGCAGCGACGCCTCCATGACGCTCTATGTTCGCGGCCGGGTCACGGGCTGGTTCTAATAGGATCCCCCTGCAGAGGGTAGGAAGATGCCAGCTTCAATCATTCGACAAGCATTCATCGTCTCGACCGTGTGCGTGGCTGCCGCTGTCACCACCATGGGCGTTGGAGGCTGTGTCCACGCCGCCGGGTCAGTCGACATCAAGTCGACTTCCCTGTACGGCCTCGCGAACAACGCCCACAGCTCTTCGGCCTGGACGGGATCGGCCAGCGTTCGACTTCCGTTCTGATCAAGGACGACGCAGGAGACCCGCCCTATCCACTTAACAAGCCCTCAAGCACACTGGATCTATGACATCCCGCCGTCCCGATGTACGGAACATCGCCATCATCGCGCACGTCGACCATGGCAAGACCACCCTGGTCGATGCGCTGCTCAAGCAATCCAACGTTTTCCGCGAGAACGAACAGGTCGGCTCGCTCATCCTCGATTCCAACCCTCTCGAACGCGAGAAGGGCATCACCATCATGGCCAAGAACGCCGCCGTCGATTACAAGGGTGTCCGCATCAACATCATCGATACGCCCGGCCACGCCGACTTCGGCGGCGAAGTCGAGCGCGTCCTCAACATGGCCGATGGCTGCCTGCTCCTCATCGACTCCGTCGAGGGCCCCATGCCCCAGACCAAGTTCGTCCTCCGCAAGGCCCTCGAAATCGGACTGCACGCAATCGTCGTCGTCAACAAGATCGACCGGCCGAATGCGCGCATCAAGGAAGTCATCGAAGAGACCCACGACCTCTTCCTCGATCTCGCAACGGAGGACCACCAGCTCGACTTCCCGACGCTCTACGCGAACGCCCGCGACGGCGACTCCGGCACCACGCCCGACATCACGGCAGGCACGATGCAGCCCGTCTTCGATGCCATCATCGACCACATCCCCGGCCCGGAAATCAACGAAGACGCGCCGTTCCGGATGCTCGCGACCACGCTCATGTATGACAGCTACCGCGGCCGCATCGCCGTCGGCCGCATCACCGACGGCTCAGTGAAGACCGGCGAACAGGTGATTCGCCACAACCACGAAGGCGAAATCAGCCAGCACAAGGTCGCCCAGATCTTCGGCTTCACCGGCCTTGGCCGGGTCGAACTCCAGGAGGCCCGGGCTGGCGACATCATCGCGCTGACGGGCATCAGCGACATTCTTATCGGCGAGACCATCTCGCACCCTTCGGTCACCGAGCCGCTGCCGGTCATCACCATCGAAGAGCCGGCCATGAAGATGACCTTCCGCGTGAACGATTCCCCCTTCGCGGGCCGCGAAGGGCAGTTCGTCACCAGCCGGCAGTTGCGCGAACGTCTCTTCCGCGAAGTCGAAACAAACGTTGCCCTCAAGGTCGAAGACGGCGAGTCCGCCGAGCAGTTCGTGGTCAGCGGTCGCGGCGAGCTCCATCTCGCGATTCTCGTCGAGACCATGCGCCGCGAAGGCTACGAATTCGCCGTCACCCGGCCGGAGGTCATCATCCACAACGGTCCGAACGGCAAAGAAGAGCCGTTCGAGCGCCTCTACGTCGAGGCTCCCGATTCCGCGACCGGCTTCCTCATCGAGACGCTGTCCGGCAGGAAAGCCCAGATGGTCGGCATGCACTCCGACCACAACGGCAACGTCCGCCTCGACTTCGAGGTGCCAACGCGCGGCCTCATCGGTTTCCGCGACACCTTCATCAGCGGCACCGGCGGCGAAGGCATCATGAACACCGAGTATCTCGGCTATCGGCCGTGGGCCGGCGAGATCACCCGCCACCGCAATGGCGCCCTCGTCGCTTCCGAAACCGGCACCGCACTCAGCTTCGGCATCGCCAACGCCCAGGAGCGCGGCATGATGTTCATTTCACCGGGCGAAGAGGTGTATGGCGGTATGGTCGTTGGCCTGCACGCCAAGGACACCGACCTCGATGTGAACGTCTGCAAGGCCAAGCAGCTAACGAACATCCGCAGCTCCACTTCGGACATTGCCGTGAAGCTCGTCCCTCCGTCGCCGCCGAGCCTCGAACGAAGCCTCTCGCTCATCGGCAACGACGAAATGGTCGAGGTAACCCCGAAGAACCTGCGCATCCGCAAGATCGAGATGAATCCAACGATCCGCGCCCGCGAAGCCAAACGCGCCCGCTACGCCGCGATGGAAGCGGCTAACGCCTAAACCACCGGCCCGCGGAAAGAGCCATCGGGGGGATGCTCTTTCCGCGGGTGCCGGAAACCTGTCTTAGCTACGCCCCGCCGGCCGAAGACCCGGCTGGCAGTGCGGTGTAGCCGGGGACAAACGTCCCTGGCTCAATGCCGCGCTCCGAAGGCATGTCCTCGACCGGGTAGGCGTGAGTGCCCATCTCGGGGAGGTCCAGGCCGCGAAGTTCGTCCTCGGGCTTCGACCGGAGGATGCCCAGCGCCGCCATCCCCTTGAACAGCACCCATGTCGTCCCGAACGACCATGTCGCAATCGCGGCCACGCCGATGACCTGCGCGACCAGCTGCGTGCCGTCGCCGAAGAACAGGCCCTTGATCGGGTGCCCGACGACCAGGAAGTCCGGGGCTGTGCCATCCGCGAAAAGGCCGACGCAGAGGACGCCAAACGCGCCGCACACGCCGTGCACCGAGAACGCGCCGACCGGGTCGTCGATTTTCAGGGTCTTCTCAACGAAGACCATCGAGAAGCAGACCAGGCCACCGGCGAGCAGGCCGATGATGAACGCGCTAATCGGGCTCACGTAGCCCGACGGCGCCGTGATGGCCACGAGGCCGCCGAGAAGCCCGTTGATCATGTAACCGGGGTCCCACTTGCCGACCGAGGCTTTCGCATAGGCCATGGCGGCAATGGCGCCGCCGGATCCCGCGATCATCGTGGCCACAGCCACCATGCCGATGCGGAGGTTGCCGCCGCCCGAAGCGCCGAGGGTGGAACCGGGGTTGAACCCGAACCAGCCGAACGCCAGGATGAACGTGCCGATCGCGGCCATGTTCAGGTTGTGGCCCGGCATCGCGTTGGCCGATCCGTCTTTGTTGTACTTCCCGAGCCGCGGTCCAAGCACCCTCGCCCCGGCCAGCCCGGCGAAACCGCCGACCATGTGGACTACGCCGGAACCCGCGAAGTCGACATACGGCCGGTTCAGGCCCGAGTTGGCGAGCTGGAACAGCCAGCCGCCGCCCCACGCCCAGTTCGCGACGATCGGTTGGATGAGCGCGCCGACGAAGACGCCCCAGACCATGAAGCTGATCCAGGTCCACCGTTCGGCCACAGCGCCGGTCAGGATGGTCGCGGCGGTGTCCATGAACACCATCTGGAAGAGGAACAGGACCGCGATGCCGACATCAAGCGAATCAGGCGCGAGGAAGAACCCCTTGTAGCCGAAGAGACCGTAGTGAACTCCGGATATGGAGATGGTGGCTTCCTTGTTCAGGGCGAGGAGCCCGGCGCCGAGGTTCACCGGCCCCGTGAGTCCAACGCCGCCGAAGGCGATCGCGAAGCCGATGGCCCAGTAGGCCGTCATGCCGATGCCGTAGATCATGAAGTTCGTCATCATCACGTGCATCGCGCTCTTTGCCCGGCAGAAGCCGGTCTCAACCATCGCGAACCCGGCCTGCATGAACATGACCAGGTAGCCCGTCACCAGCACCCAGACGAAGTTGATGGCGAGGCGGTTCTGGTTTACGTACGCCGAGAGCTGGTACGCGAACGGTTCGTCTTTCTGGGCCTGCGCGAACAGCGGATCCGGGTTGCCGTCGGCGTCGACGCAGGCGTAGCCGAGTTCGCCGCCCGGCCCAATGCAGCCGAGGTCGGTCGGGTCGCCGACCTTTGTGCCGGACGGGTCGACGGTCGGTCCGTCGGCGAAGGCGCTCGCTGCGCCCAGGGCGATCGCTCCCGCCAGCAGCGGCACCACTATCACCGACAATTTCGCGAAGCGGCGAACGGGCAGGCGAGAGGGCCTGCTCGTCGCGGGAGATGCTCTGCTGGCGAGGTTTCGGCCCACGAGTCGCGAGGCCTCAGTCAGCGCCGCGCCGCGGACGCGGACCACGAAATCGCGGTTGCCGTCCTTCGCGACGAGGCGAAGGCCGGTCTTGTCATTGCGGACTCCGCTGAATTCGGAGTAGGGCCGGAACAGCACGCGTCCGAGGGCAACGCCGCTGCTGGTGAAGTGGTACCGCACCGGCAGGCTGACGATGCCTACGACGACGCCCATCAGCACCAGTTCGATTCCGGGCTTCAGGATCCCGGTAGCGGCGCCGAGAAGGATCATCGCCGCCGTCGGGTAGATGAACGTCCGGTGGTAGCGGAGCCGTTCCGCGAAGCTCAACGAGATGGTGCCGCGGTGGGCGCCGGGTGTCGCCGGAGGGCGGATGGAGGTGATGCGGCCGAGCGCGATCACCACCGACCCGAGGATCGGGATGAGAAAAAGCAAGAGCGGTGTCACGAGTTAGTACCCCTGGAGAGTGACGGACCTTTGCGCTCGGCGCCGGAAGGGGACGCTGAGCTTCGGATAGCGCAGTGACCGGTAATACAGGCCACGCGACTTGTCGCGGCAGTGTTGCCGGAGTTCCAGTGCCGCAAGGCGGCTCTCGGTGTTTGGTGGAGGGACGGCGAGTGCGGCGTCCAGTTGCGTGAGCGCCTGGTCGTAGAACCCCAGCCTCGCCAGGAATTCCCCGTACTTCGCCCGGCAGATGAAGCTCGAAGGCGCAAGCTTCACCGCGTCTTCCAGCGCTTCGCGGGCATCAGCCACGCGGGTAAGCCGGAGGTAGGCGACTCCGAGGTAGGCCCTGGCGACAGCGTTCTGCGGTTCCGCATCAACCAGTGCTTCGAGGCTGACGCAGGCCCCCGCCGCGTCGCCGTTCGCAATGCGCTTCACCGCCTGCCGGAGGGATTCCGAGGTGGTGTCGACTGGCGCGATGTCTGTGAGCCGTGCGCCGCACGAGCGGCAGAAGGCCTGGCTCGCCTGCGCGCGGGCGCCACAGTCACCGCAGAAATTCAGATCCACGACGAAATTGCCTGGTGAGGAATGAGGAAATGGAACATTGAACCCCCTTTCGCACGCGCTCCCGCGAAGAGGGACCTGGGCTGTCAGTAAGCGTTCGATCCGAGACCGGTCAAAGCGGATCGCCGAAACAACCCTGTTCTTGCGCGGTCAGAGTCCATCCGAAGTTCGGGTGGACTGCCTCTCCGAGCCCCTCTGCGCTTGAACAAGCGAACCGTATGTCCGTCACGTTTCGGAACGATGGCGGCGAGATGGCGAACGTGTTTCAGCCAGATTTCTGATTCGTTGCCACCGGGGAAGTCCACGGCACGTGCCGCCTACTTCACTGGTCGAACCATTGCCACCGCGGTGACAGCAACGCCGCTGACAAGGCAGAAGACTCCGACCCAATGAGGCCCAGTAGTCACGAGAGCGAGTCCGATAGCGGTCACGAGCGGACCCCGGTAGTGGTCGCGTTTCAGTTTGTTCCGCATAACTACCTTCACTTTCGACCAAATCCTCGTCCCCGATAACCCCCGCGGCGTAGACCGGCCCCGCACGAGATGTCCCTGTTTTGCTAGATGCCCACGGGAGCTTCCGGGAGCCGCCAGAGCCTGGCAACGCTTTCGTTTAATTTGCCCGAACGGCTAGGGCCGGTGCTGCCGAATCCACGTGAGCCGATTGTAGTCATCCGACCTGGCACATTCGTCTCTCTCGATTCGCGTCTGAAGGGCACTGACCGCGACCGTTTCGTGACTCAAAAGGGCTGAATCAGGGAAGTCTAGACATCCGAGATAGGTGCCACCCTCAGAGAACACAAGGCAAGGGAACTCTGGGCGGATCTCGCGGCTTTCGTTCGGGTGGAGGGCACCGACGCTTGCACATCCCATAAGGCGTACGGTCGCCTCGGTGTCATTAGCAACGTGCACAGCCGGAACAGAGCACGCTGCCCAGCCCGCCATACCCAAGGCAACAACGGACACGATTCCAAACGTGGCTATTGCCGTGCGCTTCGTTATCACCACGTTCAACTTACAGACTTCGGAGACAGGCCTTAGTACAGGCCGGGCTGTACCAGTCCACATTTGGTTCCAACGTCAACCACGCCATTCGCAGGCCTTTCACCTTGCGGTTCCCTGCCTGGCCTTGTTCCGCCAACGAACCATCAGGGTCCCACCGACCACCGTCGGCGTACCAATCAGCCAGATTAGAAGGGCCATCCAGTCTTGCACCAGTATGTTGACCAAAACGATGCACAGCCAAAGCACGCTGAGAGCAGCCACCATGGATTTTCGGCGCATCATGGATCCCATTTCTTCCTCACAGGCGAAATCTGGACTCCACTGGAGCCTTGCCCGAGGACAGCACCACTACCTTCACCTTCGACCACATTCTCGTCCCCGATAACCCCTCCGGCGTAGACTGCCGACCATGCACATCGACGACCTCGACACCCCCTGCCTCCTCCTCGACCTCGATAAGGTCAACAAGAACATCGCTACGATGATGGGCATCGTCGCGGGCACCGGAGTCAGCCTGCGGCCGCACTTTAAGACGCCGAAGTGCCCACAGGTCGCCGAACTGCAGCTGAAAGCGGGCGCCATCGGCATCACCGTAGCGAAACTCGGGGAAGCCGAAGTCCTCGCCGATGCCGGGCTCGGGCCGATCCTCATGGCGAATCAGGTCGTCGGTCGCATCAAGATCGACCGTCTGATGGCGCTGCTCGCCCGCGGAGTCGACATCACCGTCGCGGTCGAATCCGACTTCAACATCGATGAGCTTGTGGCGGGCGCGAAGCGTTCTGGTCAGAAGCCGGCGGCGGTCATCGAAGTCGATGGCGGCCTGCGGCGCTGCGGGTCGCCGACGCCCGCCGAAACCGTCCGCCTCGCCCGCCGCCTCGTCGATGAAGGCATCCACTATCGCGGCATCATGGGCTACGAAGGCCACATGTACGGCCAGCCCGACCTAGAGCTTCGCACCGAATTAATCAAGACAGCACTCGGCATCGTGAATGAGCATGCCGAAGCCCTGGCCGAAGCCGGCCTCGCGCCGAAGATCGTCTCAACCAGCGGCACCGCGAGTGTCCTCATCGCGAGCAAGACGCCCGGTGTCACCGAACTCCAGGCGGGTACCTACGTCTTCAACGATTCGCACAACGAAGAGTTCATCCCGGGGCTGTTCGAAAACGCGCTCACGCTGCTTCTCACCGTCATCTCGGTGAAGGAGCGCTACGCCGTCGGCGATGCCGGGGCGAAGTCGCTCACGAACGAGTTCGGCCCGCCGTTTTCGGTCGATGGCTCCGTAAAAGTTGCCCGTCTGAGCGAGGAGCACTGCACCATCACAGGCGAAGGCGTGCCGAATCTGAAGCCGGGCCAGCGCATCGAGGTCGTCCCCAGCCACGGCGATACCACCTTGAACCAGCACGACGTCTACTACGTCCGCCGCGGCGACGAAATCATCGACACGTGGCCGATTCTCGCCGCGCGAAAGTTCCGCTAAGTCCCCCGGGAGCGCGGGAACGGGGAATGGTAGGCCGGGGTAGAATTGTTCCAAAATCGGAGGGGGAGCTGAATCGATGCACGAGTGCCCATGGTGCGGCCGAATGAACCTGAATGTGTACGCCTACTGCCAGAGCTGCGGCCGCGGCTTCGATGGCCCCGAAGATTCGGAGAAGCCCAAAAAGAAGCGTCGCTTCTGGATTTTCGGCAGCGACGACTAACTCAGAGTTGAGCACTACGCTCGTCCGTTCCTGGAAGGAGTAGAGAGGGTCGGGGGTGAGGGCCATGACGTTCGCCGCACGCGCTCGCGAAATCGCTGAACTGGCCGCTGCGCACGCCACCGCAGGCGAACAGGCCGGCCAGCTCGTGCCCGAAGTCGTTTCAGCGATCTCACAGGCGGGCCTGTTCCGGATGATGGTCCCCGCGGCCATCGGCGGCGGCGAAGCCAGCCCGGTCGACATGATTGAAACCATCGACGCGCTCGCCCAGGGCGATGGTGCGGCCGGCTGGATCCTCATGATCGGCGCCACCACCGGCGCCAGCTCTGTCCAACTCCCGTTCGAAGGCGCACGCGAGGTGTTCGGCGATCCAGCCGGCCTCGTTGTCGGCGCAGTCGTCCCGAAGGGGACCGCAAAGCGAGTTGAAGGCGGCTTTCGCCTCAACGGCACCTGGCCGTTCGGCAGCGGCACGGGCCACGCGACGTGGATCACCGGTGGCGCGGCCGTCGTTGGCCCCGAAGGCCCGGAAATGGTCGCCGAGAAGGTCCCACACATCCGGATGATGTTCGTCCCGCGCTCCGACGTCCGGATCAAGGACACATGGCACGTCTCCGGCCTGCGCGGAACAGGTAGCAACGACTTTGAAGTGGCGGATGTCTTCGTCCCCGAACACCACACCTACGCGATGGGCGTTCGCAGCGACTGGGCCGACGGACTGACCTACCGCTTTCCCTTCTTCGGGCTGCTCGCCGTGGGTGTTGCGGCAGTTGCCACCGGCATTGCCCGGGCAGCAATCACCGAACTGAAAAGCCTTGCCGCCGCGAAGACGCCCTCGGGCAGCCGCCGCCTGCTCGCCGAACGCGCCGCCGCACAATCAGGCATCGCCGAGGCCGAAGCCCTGCTTCGCTCTGGACGAGGATTCATGTTCGACACTGTCCGCGACGTCTGGGAACGCGTCCAGGCGGGTGACCGCATCGGCACGGAAGACAAAGCTATGATTCGCCTCGCCGCAACCACCGCAACGTTGAATTCCACTCACGCGGTGGATATTTGCTACAACCTTGGCGGCGCCAGCTCCATCTATTCTGACAACCGGTTGCAACGCCACTTCCGCGACATCCACACCGTCACGCAGCACGTCATGGTTGGTCAGCCGACGCTCGAAGTGGCAGGTCGAATTTTGCTCGGCCTCCCCACGGACACCTCGATGTTGTAGTCCGCGTGGCTACGACAGGCCCGGCACGCCAGGCAGGTGTCCCGGCTCTGCCGGCACGTTAACGGTGATTGTCGTCCCCGAGCCGGGCGAACTCTCAATCGAGAGCTGTCCTCCGACACGCGCCGTTCGCTCTGCCATCGAGCGCAGGCCAAGATGTCCCGGGAACTCCCCGCTGGTGTCGAAACCGATGCCGTCGTCCGCGATCCGAATTCGAATCTTGTCATCTACCCGCACCAGTTCCACCGAAACGCGGTTCGCGCGAGCGTGCTTCACCGTATTGTGAAGCGCTTCCTGGGCCACCCGATAGAGCACTTCCTTGTAGTCGAGCCGAAGGTCCGGCTCCAGGCTCAGGTTCGCATCCACCGTGATCCCGTGGCGCGCCCGCATCGCGGATACCTGCTTGTCCAGCGCCGCCACCAGCCCTTCGGTAGCCAACGACTCTGGTCGCAATTCGAAAATGAGCGCCCTCAGCTCCGCGAGCCCGGCTTCTGCCAGCGAACCGACGTAGTCGAGCGGCTCGACAGCTTTCCTGGGGTCGCGCTCGATCAGGGCGTGCGCGGTCTTGGTCCCCAGCGCGATTCCGTACAGTGCCTGTGAGACCGAGTCGTGCAGTTCGCGCGCCAGCCGCTGTCGTTCTTCAAGTGAGGCCGCCACCTGCGAGCGTTCGTAGAGCCGGGCATTCTCGATTGCCACGGCTGCCTGTTGCCCGAGCCCGGTTGCCAGCCTCACTTCCGACTCTGTGATGTAGTGCGGTTGCATCCACCCCATGCTGAAGAATCCGAAGCGCTTGTCGGCGATATGGATCGGGACATCTACCTGCGAGGCCACCTTCGTGGCTTTCGTCACGTCGCGCATCGCCGGCGTGTCCTTGCTCGTGTCCGGCACAATGCGTGGCCCGTCGAGCGAGCGGACCCCGTCGGTATCGAGCGACTTCAGCGCCTGGGCAAGTTCGGCGATGTCTTGCGGCTCCAGGCCGGCGACGGCTCGAATCGAAAATCGGTGCGGTGGCGCGTCTTCGAAAATGAGAGCCGCGCTTCGGTCGGCCCCCATGACTTCGATCGCCGAATCCGCCAGCGCTTGCAGTACCTCATCCAGCACCAGCGACCGATGGAACCGCTCATCCGCCCGGTACAGCGCGTCCATTTCGAACACGCGGCGCCGAAGCTCCTCCACCAATCGCGAGTTTTCCATCCCGATTGCCACCTGGTCGGCGGTCGCGGCCAGAAGCCGCAACTCTTCGGCATCCGGCTCGGCGGTCTCGGGGTAATACGCTTCGAGCGTGCCCAGGACCTTTCCACGGCTAATGACTGGCGTGATCACCGCCGTGTCCCAGGGGGCTGTCTTCAGGTATTCGTGGACCAGTTCGAACCGTGGGTCGGCGAGCGTCTTACGCCTGGTGTCGCGCAATATCTGCCGCTGTGCCTGACTGGCCGCGATCTGCGTGATCGATGGCGCGCCAAACACCGTGATTGCCCGCAACATTCCTTCGACGAAGTGGCGTGGCAGGCCCGCCGCTCCGGCCCCCTGGTACTCCCCGTCGTCGCCATACATGGTCAGTGAACAGGCCACGCCCGATGACGCGGCCAGCACCCGGCTCGCGAGTACCTCAAGCGCTTGGTCCGTGGGCATCCCCACGGTCAGTGCGCCGGCGATGCTGGCCAGGCCTTCCATTTCGCGGGCCCGGCGAATCGACTGCTGGTAGAGTCGCGCGTTGGCCACGGCCACGGTTACCTGGGCAGCGAAGGCTGAGGCCAATTGCGCATGGGAATCATCGAACTGGGCCACCCCGGCCCTCGAAATCGAGAGCACACCCAACACTTCGGTCTGGTGGATAAGCGGCACGATCAACCAGGAACGAATGCGGTTGAGGTTCGCCTCCTCGCGGTTGCCAGTCAGGCGCCTCCAGGCGATAGCCTCTTCCGAATCGCTCAGTGAGTCATCGATGATGACCGCGGTGCCGGCCAGGATCTTGTTCCAGATGGAAGGCGCCACTGCCACCCGTAACCTCGCCCCGCGCGCTCGCGCCGCCAGATCGGGCGAGACATAACTGCGAGTAACGATCACCTCGAGGAAGTCCCCGTCAAGGATGAGGACCGAACAGCCGCTGTAGGGAATGACTTTGGCCACTTCGTCCTGGACCCGCTGGAAGATGCTGTCCAGGTCCAGTGTCGAAAGCACCGCCCGGGAGACGTCCAGGAGACTGGCCAACTCCTGCGTGCGCTCTTTCACCCGTTGTTCGAGATTGGTCTGGGCCTCGCGGAGCACTTCCTGGGCGCGCATGCGTTCGCGTTCCGCCGCTACCTGGTCGCTAATATCACGGACGACTGCGGCAAGGTACTTCTTCCCCTGGAAGTCCAGGGCCGTACCCATTACCTCAACATCGAAAACCGAACCGTCCTTGCGCACGTCTTGTGCACGGCTCCGAAAGTCCTCTCCTCGGCGCACGTTCTCCTGGTACTTGGCAAGCAGCGCAAGCGAATCCGGGTGGATGAATTTGACGGGGTCGATGCCGACGAACTCCTGGCGCGTGTAGCCGTGCATGCGGGCGGCCGCCTCATTGGCTTCCGCCACGTGGCCGGTGTCGAAGTCGTTCAGGATGACTGCATCGCTCGTCGAGTCGAAGACCAGGCGAAAGAGGCCCTCGCGGTCCTCGGCGTCCCGCGCGACGGTCACTCGCCGCGTCGCGTCAGTGGTCGTATCGAGCACGCCGACGACTTCGCCGCCCTCGTACAGCGGACTGAGAACGATGTCCCAGTACGTCCTGCCCGAAGGCCCATCGTGGACCGTGCCGTCCAGGGTCACCGTCTCCCCGGCAAGTGCCCTCCGGAACATTCGGGTCGCATCGGCAAGGGGCCACGGCGAAACGGACGCCAACGATGCACCGGGGACCAGGTTTGCGGCCAGGTCCGGCTGATTCTGAACCAGGAAGTCGGCGAAACTCGTGTTCCACTCAACCAGGTTGAGCTCTCGATCGAAGACCGCGACGCCAGCCGGCATCCGGTCGAAGATTTCGCGGAGCAACGGAGAGAAGGGCCGCGAATCACTATCGACCACGGCTAGGCCTCTGGCGGTCCGGCCACGAGTCCAATCCTCACGGCATAGAGTGCGGCCTGCGTGCGCGACTGCACGCCAAGCTTGGCAAGAACGTTGCTGACGTGCGTTTTGACCGTTTTCTCGCCGATTACCAGGTCTCGGGCGATCTCCTTGTTTGCCATCCCCTGGGCGAGCAGCCGCAGGACCTCGGTCTCGCGTTCGGTCAGCGATTCGGGGCTCTCCGGTGTGCGTACTTCACGCATCAAGCGCGCCGCTGCCTGCGGAGAAAGTTGTACCTGTCCTCCGGCCGCCGCCTTGATCGCCCGCCGCAGTTCCTCGGATTGCGTGTCCTTCAGGAGATATCCGATGGCGCCAGCCTTGATCGCGCCAACAACGGAGGCGTCCTCGAGCACACTCGTAAGCGCAATCACTTCGATGTCTGGCATCTCCCGGCGGATGTCACCGATCGCGGTGATGCCGTCCTTCACTGGCATCAGCAGGTCCATCAGTACAACTTCCGGCTGAAGCTGGCGCGCCATGTCCACGGCTTCCGCTCCGTTCGCGGCCTCGCCGATTATTTCGAACTCTTCGTCCAACCCGAGGAACATCTTCAGGCCCTGTCGGACAACGGCGTGGTCATCGGCGATGAGGATGCGGATCGGCATGGCACTCCAATGCAGCGCGGTTCAGGTTCGAATTTCCAGTTTACACCGCCTCTGGCCTACGTTTGGTCTCGTACTCTCGGTGGGGTGGCGCTTACGATGGCACCCACTTTCTCAGGATGGTTCGATGACCCCAACTCACTCCGGCGTGCTCCAGGTCACGCGCGAATCGCTCACCATGATCCGGTCCGCAATCAACGATCTCCCGGAAGACGCGCTCGATTGGAAGCCGCTTCCCACTGCCAATTCGGCATCTGTGCTTGTCGCCCACGCCGTAACCGCCACCCGCTTTTTCTTGCGCGCGGGTTCCGGCTCCGTGGGTTCACTCACCGAGTATCGCGCCACGGAACGCGCGGAAGCATTCCGCACCAAAGGCCTTTCGAAGGCGCATCTCCTGGAGATGCTCACGGCCTTTTCGGCCGAGGCTGAGACCATCGTCGCGGCAGGCACTGAACAACACCTGGCGGCTGCTGTGTCGATGCCTTCGAACGATAACCTCGCCGTCCCCGATCGGAATGGCGCAGGCACGCTGTTCGCCGCGATAGGACATTTGCGGGAACACGTCGGTCATCTTCAACTCATGCACGACCTCTGGCTCGCCGAACACCCCAAAAACTGACCGATCGAGGGCTTGTTCGAAGGTGTACCCTAATTCGTGGTGCGGCGTAAGCCCGCCAACGGGGAGGGTCGGCAGATGCAACGAGAAAACAGCGAATTCCAGATTCGAGGCATCAACCATCTCGCACTGGTTTGCCGCGACATGGAGCAAACCGTCGATTTCTACACCAATGTCCTCGGTTTGCCGCTCATAAAGACCATCCAACTGCCCGGCAACCTGGGGCAGCACTTTTTCTTCGATATCGGCAACGGCGATTCGCTGGCCTTCTTCTGGTTCCCGAAAGCCCCGAACGCCGCTCCGGGTGTCTCGTCCCCGACGGGCATGCCCGGGGAAGGCGAGCTCGAAACCGCCCACGGCTCCATGAATCACGTCGCCTTTGACGTCCCTGCGGAGAAGTTCGAGGAATACCACAGGAAGCTTCAGGCCAAAGGCGTCCATGTCACGCCCATCCTCAACCACGATGACAGCCCCAGGCAGGTGAGCAAAGAGGTGCACCCCGGCACCTTCATCCGCTCGTTCTACTTCATGGACCCGGATGGCATCCTCCTCGAATTCGCGACCTGGCTGCGCGTCATGGGCGGTCCCGGAGACGTGGTCCACGAGCCAGCCAAAGCCTCTGAGGTCGATCGTTACCTCGGTCTCGTGCCCACAGGCGGGCAATAAGCCGTCCGAGTCAAGGCGGCTAAACCCGCTCTCCGTTGCCGGGTCGCATCCGGGCGATAGACTTGAGTCTCGATATGAGACTCGTTGTCGGCCTGGTGCTGTCTGTCGTCAGTGCACTGCTTGTCACGACCGCGGCTTTCGCCCACGCCGAGCCGGCGACCGCGAAGCCCGGTGACGGCGCCGTCCTTCTGAAACCGCCCGCCGAAATCGTCATCGTCATGAGCCAGGACATGTTCTCTCGAGAAGGCGCCAACGATATCGATGTCCTCGATTCCACCGGGAAGGAAGTGACGACCGTCGCTGCCGTCGTCGATCGAAACGACCGCAAGCGCCTTTCGGTGGCGATGCCATCAACGCTTGCTACGGGAACCTACACGGTCAACTGGAAGACCTTGAGCGCTGACGATGGGGACGCGGCCGAGGGATCGATTTCGTTCACCTATGACCCGAACGGCACAGCCAACCCGGGCAAGGAGACCTTGCGGGAGGATCTCCTCAATCCCACTCCCACGACTGATTCCGGCGAGGCGCCTGCTTCGCTAACAGTGGCCGGGCCCGACAACGGAGTGAACTGGATTCTTGTCGTCGCCGTCGGGATTGGCATGTTCGTCCTCGGCGCCGGAGGAGCCTTCCTCCTGGTCCAGAAGCGCACATGAAATGGGCCGCTGCGCTGGTCCTCGTCGTGCTCGGGGCCACGTTAGCCCTCGGCAGGGCACAGATAGTGCTCGGTCATGCAGCGCTCCTTAGTTCGGACCCGGCCGCCAACTCTTTCCTCCAGAGTCCACCCGGCCAGATCTCGCTTTCGTTCGCCGAACCCATTGATACCCGTTCGAGCACCATCAACCTCCTCGATGCGAACGGCCAGCCGGTCAACATCCCCGCCGCAACGGTCGGCGGGGCGAGCATGACTGTTGCACTCCCGCAACTAAAACCGGGCATCTACAACGTCGTTTGGGCGAACGTTTCGCGCATCGACGGCCACGCTATTCGCGGCTCGTTCCCGTTTACCATCCTCAACCCGGATGGTTCCTTGCCGGACCAGTCAAACGCCGTTGGTGGTCTCTCCAACGACAGTGATCCGCCGCCCCTGGCCGACGGAGTAGCAGTCCGTGCGCTCTCTCTTCTCGGGCTTGCGATGGTGGTCGCAGGCGCGGTCGTCATGCTGCTGCTCGATTCGCCCGACCAATCGTTTCGCCGCAGGCTCGTCTTCACGGTCTACGCCGGCACCGGGGTGCTGCTGGCGGCAACAGCCCTCAACTTCGCAACCATCCACGACGCCTATGACTCGACGGGTGTCCGGAATCTCATCTTCAACACGCCCGCCGGCGGCTACTGGCTGACGCGCATCGGCCTCGTCATGCTCATCGCGGTCGCCAGCACGTTCGCCCTCGATGCGCCGAGGCGCACCGCCGGTGCCCTCATCGGCTGCGTTGCCGTCTATCTCTGGGCCTATACGGCAACCAGTCACGCCGCCGCGGGAGCCGGCAGTTCGTGGGCGAAGAGCCTCGATATCCTGCACGGTGTCTCGGCTCTTGTATGGATCGGGGCGGTCGCCGGCATTGCAATCGCCGCCCGATTACTCCGGAGGGAGGACTCCTGGGATACATTCGTTCCCCGCTTCTCGCTGCTCGCGTCAGTCTGCGTCTTCATCCTCCTCGGGACAGGGTTTCTTGGCGCATTCGTGGAGATCGACGAGGTGTCGAAACTCTGGGAGACCCGCTACGGCGTCATCCTCCTCATCAAGCTCGGGCTCATGGTTCCGCTGCTCCTCGTAGCCGGTTACAACGCGAAGTACGGCAAGAATCTGCTTACCAGGAGTGCACAGAAAGCCCAACGGCGGTTCCTGCTGTTCGCCTCCGGAGAGCTCGCGCTTGGCCTCGCTGTCTTCCTGTTCGCGGCGATGCTCACGCAGACGACGGTCTCCAAGTCGATTGTCATTGCCCCCGATCGGAAGCCCTTCGACGAAACCACCGAAGTCAGCGACCTCAAGATTTCGCTCGCCATCAACCCCAACCAGACCGGTCTCAATACCTACCGCGTAGAACTTCACAACGCCGCCGGCGATGCGGTGGAGGCGCAGCGAGTTCGGCTCACGTTCCGCTACCAGGAAGACCAGACGATTGGCGCATCCACGCTCATCCTTTCCAGCAACGAGACCGGCATCTACGTCGGCCAGGGCCCATACATGACGATTGAGGGTCGTTGGAGAGTCGAGACCGAAGTTCGGCGCGCAGACACGGATGACATCGTCGGCTTCTTCGACGTTCGACCAGCGGGCACCGCGGTCCTCACCGGCCTCACGGGCACTGCGTGGTCGAACCCCGCGCCCGGCCTCAATTGGAACCAGTTTGGCGGGTTCATTTTCGTCATCGCCGGGCTGGGGTTCGCGCTCGCGCGGACCCCGGTCCGCCGCCTCGGGCGCGAAGCTGGTTGGGCCGCCAGCGGAATGACCATGCTCGGGTTCTCTGTCGGCGTCCTCCTGCTGTTCGGCGTCCACTCCCACGTTCCTACCACTGGCCTGCCCGCCAATCCGATCTACCCCGACGCCGACTCAATCAGTAACGGACGCACGCTCTACGCCGCGAACTGTGCCTCCTGCCACGGACAAAATGGTGTGCCGCCCAAAGGCCTCGACCTGAACCCCTACCCGCTCGACCTCACCGTCCACGTGCCGCTGCACGCCGATGGGCAACTCTACCTCTTCATCCACGATGGGATTGCCGGAAGCGCCATGCCGGCCTGGAGCAAAGCCGACCCACCGCTCACCAATGAGCAAATCTGGCACCTGGTGAACTTCCTGCGCACGCTCCAGCCGGTCGACCGTTAGGTCTGACCTATTGCGTCCGCCACAGCGCGACGAACTCGAGCAGGCCAATGAGCACGAAGGCGTCTGCGGTCGCGCCGAGAAACCAGTGGCCCTCGGAGAGGAACCGGTCCCAGTTCAGCGCCGTAAACAGCCAGACGGCCAGTCCGCCTGCTACGTTCCCAAAAGCCAGGTACTGAACAGTCGCCCGTGTTGTGCTCGGCAACAGAGCAAGCAACAAAACGCCAATCGCCGCCACGAAGAACACTCCGGCTGCAATCAACGTCACGCTGCGGTCGACATCCAACCAGCGGTGGGGATTACCGACGATTCCAAGCAGCGCGACACCCACGATCGCCTCAAGCGCGGCGTCGGCGAACAGGATGCGCTGCACGATGGCCTGCAGATGCGGCGATTGTTTCAAGGGTTCTCCAGGCTCATGCGTTTGGTGGCAGTAGGCCCGTGAGCGAGGCGCGCTGCGAAATCTCCAGCGAGTTGCCATCAGGGTCGCGCACGAAACCGAACCGAGCGACCTCGCCGAGCGTCCGCGGCGGTGAGGCACCCGTCCCTCCCCGCTCCACGATCCCCGTGTATTCGGCGTCGGCATCCCAGACCTGCACGGTCATGTAGCGATAGCCCGGCGAACGCATTTCACCGGCCGGAGCCCGCCCGGGCTCTTCCTGAAGCAACACCATTGACTGCCCGCAACGAAATTCGGCGGGCGCAACCTCTTCGAACCCGAGAGCCGCGCCATAGTAGTGACGCGCCGTCTCCAGCGAAGACACCTTGATGACCATTCCTGCGCTGGTGACCCCTCGGTGTCCCGAAGGCACCAGAGTTACCGCGTTGCCATCGGGGTCAAGAAGGTGTTTTGGGGACGCAATGCCGGGCCGGGCGATCAACAATTCGCTGTAGCCCGCCTTCGGCGAATCGGGCTGCGGCTCCCGGGAGTTGTTGATTTTCAGAACCGCGCCGTTCAGTCCATGCCGATGTTGGCGGCTCCCGCCGCCAGTTGGCAGCATCTCCTCGAATGGCAGTCCCACCTCGTTCTGCCAGAACTCAAGCATGGGTTCGAGATTGTTCGTGAAGAGGCCGAAGTCAAGAAAGTCTTTGGCGAGGCGCATCGAGGTCCTTTCGGCGAGGTAACGAACATGGGCTATCATTCGCGCCGCACGCAACCGCCCGCGAAGGGGCAAGGAGCACGGTAATGGTAACGATTATTGGCAATGTAAAACCCGAGGACGACTACACCCACCCCCTCGGGCCGGAAGAGAATTTCAACGAATCCGTCTACTTCAATTTCTTCGACCGTGAGAAGCAGATGGGTGGCTTCATCCGCATGGGCAACCGCGCCAACGAAGGCCACGCCGAGATGACCGTCATCGTCTACCAGCCCGACGGTTCCGCGTTGTTCAACTACAAGCGTCCCCAGATCTCGCACAACGACGGTTGGGATGCTGGCGGCTGCAAGATCGAAGTTCTCGTGCCCGGCGAGAAGATTCGCACCACCTACGATGGTTCGGTCGTCTACCTCGAAGACCCCCGCGAGATGCGCGAGCCGTCCGTCGCCTTCAAGGAGAACCCACACAAGAAGATTCACCTTGAACTGGTTCACGAGGGCGTCGGCCCGATCTACGGCCACGTCGCGGAACCCGGCGGCGCAGGTTCCCAGAACGACTTCGCGCGCGCCCACTACGAACAGCACATGAAGGTCTCCGGCACCCTCCAGGTAGAAGATGGCCCGGTGCTCGAAATTAACGGCCACGGCCTGCGTGACCATTCCTGGGGCCCGCGCTACTGGCAGTCCACACCCTCCTACCGATGGATCACCGGAAACTACGGCGACGATATCGGCATGGTGCTTTCCATCGTGGGTGGGCGCGTCGGCGGCGTGTTCCACAAGGGCCCCGACCAGCTCATTCGCATCACCGAGGCTGAACTCGAACCTCGCTACGAAGGCAACACCAACTACCATGCGGGCTTCACCGCGAAGGTGAAGCTCGAGAATGGCGAATCTCACACGGTCGAAGGCCGCGTGACCGGATTCATCCCGCTCCGCAACCGCCGATCGGGCATGTTCACCCACATCGGCGAAGGTATGACCGAGTACACCCTCGACGGTGACCGCAAGGGCTACGGCCTCAGCGAATTCCTCGATCAGGCGGAGTAGCCCGTGGACGCTGCAACCGTCGAAGCCGGATTGCGGTCGTTTCTCGAGAAAAACACGGGGAATGTCCCGCGGTTCTCCAGCCTTGCCCGGCTATCGGGTGGCGCGGGCCGCGAAACGTGGGCGTTCGATGCCCAACTTGGCGGCGAGACTCTGGAAGGCATCTTCCGCTGTGACCCCGTGGCGGGTGTCGAATCGAGCGCTGCGCGGATCCTCGAATTCAGCCTCCTGAAGGCCGCCATGGAAGCCGGCGCGATCGTCCCGGAGCCGCTCTGGGATGGCGACGATACCTTCCCGGTGAAGTTCTTCGTGATGCGCCGCGTCCCTGGAGAAGCGCTCGGTGGGCGTTTGATCCGTGGTGATCAGTACGCCAAGGCGCGATCGCTCATTCCGGGACAACTCGCGGAAAGCCTCGCCCGCATCCACTCAATTTCTGCGTCGGACTATCCGGAACTCAAGGCGCTCCTTTCTCCAGCGCTTGGTGAGTCGCCGGCGCACGCCGAAATCCAGCACTACGAGACGATCTTCCGGAACCTCAGCCCCGATCCGCACCCGGTCTTCGAACTGGCATTCCGCTGGCTGTACAAGCACATGCCGAATCCCTCAGAGCGCGTCCTCGTCCATGGTGACTATCGCCTCGGCAACTTCCTTTTCGGGGAAGACGGGTTGCGGGGCATCATCGACTGGGAGCTCGCCCACTGGGGCGACCCCATGGAGGACATTGGCTGGCTCGCTGTGAAGTCGTGGCGCTTCGGCGGCAAGATGCCCATGGCCGGAGTCGGCAACTACGAGGACTTCTTCGCTGCCTACGAAGCCGCTGGCGGCGCGCAAGTCGACCGCGAGCGCGCCCGCTTCTGGGAACTGTTCGGCAACCTGAAATGGGGCGTGATCACCATCTCCCAGGCGTCGAACTACTTCACCGGCGCGAACAAGACCGTCGAGATGGCCGCTATCGGCCGGCGCACGGCGGAGACCGAATGGGAGCTGCTGAAGCTCCTGGAAGAGGCAGGCGACTGATGCAAGACCGCCCCACGATCGACGAATTGCTCGAAGCTGTCGCTGGCTACCTCCGCGACGACGTCATGGCGAACACCTCTGGTCGCACCAACTTCCACGGTCGGGTCGCAATGAACGCCGTGGAGATGATCCGTCGCGAGATCTCGACCATCGAAGACCACTACTCTCGCGAGTGGGACGGACTCGATCATCTGCTCGGGGTTCAGCCGATGCCGCCACATCTTTCTGCGGTCCGCGCCGGCCTAATCGAACGGAATCGTTTGCTCAGCGAACGCATACGCGCCGGCGATGCCGACGGCGGTGAATGGCGCAAGAAGGTGTTCCACCACTTGCGCTCGGCGATTCACGACAAGCTTGTCGTCTCGAATCCCGCGCTCGCTGCCGAGGAGTAGCCGGCCTTTGGCCGCGCCTTCGCCAACCGCGTAGGATTTCCGCCAAATGAACCACTCCTTCGGTGCTCTGTGACCTTTCCGCTCACCGGCGTGAAAGTGCTCGACCTCGGCGATGAGCCGGTGGTGCTTTCCTCGCGTTTGCTCGCGGACCTTGGCGCGGATGTGGTGCGAGTCGAGCCTCCCGAGGGAGACTGGATTCGGATGCGCGCTCCATTCGTCCACGGTGAACCCGGGCCGGAGCGTAGCCTCGCTCACCTGCTCTACAACGCGGGCAAGCGCAGTGTTGCGCTCGATGTGACTGCGCCGGGGGATAGCGAAGTCCTCGCCAAACTCATCTCCACCGCCACCGTAGTCATTGCCCCACTCGAACCCTCCGACACACTTCGTCCGTTGCTTGTTCCCGGCGCCTTTCAGGGACTCGCGCCGAACACGGGTTTGGTGCAGCCTGTCTTTCGCCGGGGCTCCAGCGACCGCGCCACCGACCTCATCGGCATCGCTTCGGGCGGACAGTTGTACCTGAACGGCGACATGGAAGACCCGCCGAACCACCCCGCCGGAAACCTGGCCTATAAGCAGCTCTCGCTGGCCTCAGCCCTCGCTGCGATGTCGATGGTCATCGAGTCGTCCGCAGGACGTCCGCCCGGGCGCATCGAAGTCTCTATGCAAGAAGCAGTCATGACCACCACCATCCAGTCGGCGAACGAGAACTACTGGCACTGGAACAAGACCATCCCGGTTCGCCGAGGCATTGAGAATCTCGGGGGCCGCACGGTCTTCCCTGCCGCGGATGGGAAGTTCGTCTCGTTTTACCAGCACCCGCCCTCGTGGGGCGCCTTCGCGCAGTGGTGCGCCGAACTGCTCGGCGATGAGCGCTTCAAGGGATCCGAGTGGGACGATGGCCTCTACCGCCTTCGCAACAACGCACAGGTTGTTGAAGCGACGCGCCAGATGTGCCTTCTGATGGACCGCGTAACACTCGTTCGAGAAGCGCAGTCGCGCCAAATCCTTGTGGTGCCTGTCCAGGACGTGGAAAACATCGCGAACGATCCGCATCTTCGCGCGCGCGGATTCTTCCAGAAGGTCCACTCTCCGGCGTTGGGCGAGGACCTTGAACTCTATCGTTCTCCATTCATCTCCTCGGCTTACCAGCCGGCAACAAAGCCAGCTCCGAGGCTTGGCGAGCACACGGCTGAGGTGCTCGCTGAGTGGTGCGGCATCGAAACTCCATCCGCCGCTCAGGCGGTACGGGCATGACTCCACAGCCACTCGCCGGCGTCCGCATCCTGGACTTCTGCTGGCTCATCGCCGGGCCGCTCACGACGCGCCTCCTCGCGGACCTCGGGGCGGAAGTCATCAAGGTTGAGTCCATGGCCCGCGTCGACCGCATCCGCGAAGTCGGTGTCCAGCCGCCCACGCCGCATGCCGAAACAAACGGCGTCTTCAACGACGTGAACGTCAACAAGAAGAGCATCCTCCTCAACCTCGGCGACCCAAAGGGCATCGATCTCGCAAAGCGTCTTGTCCGGCAATCCGACGTCGTCACGTCGAACTTCACACCCGACCGGATGATTCGCTGGGGCCTCGGTTACGAAGACCTGAAGCCCATCAAACCCGACATCATCTTCGCGAGCATGCCGGTAATGGGGAGCGAAGGCCCGCACAGCGGTTGGCGTGCCGTTGGCAACGGCGTCATCGCCATGGCCGGCCTCAACGGCCACACTGGCTTCCCGAACCGTGACCCGTTTGGGCTCGGCACGCTGCACTCGGATTTCACGTCGCCCTATCTCGGCGCGCTGCAAATTGCCGCCGCCGTCCACCATCGGAACCAGACGGGCGAGGGCCAGTTCATCGAACTCGCGCAGTACGAGGCCACAATTCAATTGCTCGATGCCGAGTTGCTCGAATACCTCGTGAACGGCGACACTCCCGCGCGCCACGGGAATGCATCCCGAAACTTCGCGCCGCATGGCGTCTACCGCTGCGCTGGCGAAGACCGCTGGATAGCCATCGCCGTGGGCAACGGGCGAGAGTGGGAGCCCCTTTGTGAGGTTTTGGGCCTCACGAACCTGCGCGATCGCCCGGAGCTTGCGAGCCTCGAAGGCAGACTCGCGGCGGCGGCCGAAATCGACCGCGCCATCAACGCACGCACCCAATCCCTTGATGACTGGCAACTGGCGGAGGCGCTCCAGGCCGCCGGTGTCCCCGCATCACCGGTGGAAAACGTCGCCGACCTCGTGGGCCGCGACGCGATGCGCAGTAGCTTCTTCCACGAAATCCAGCATCCTGCTGGCGTATCCATGCTCATTCAGCACGAGCCGGTCACCTGGAATGGCGAACGCCTTCCGGTGGAGCGAGCGCCATTCCTCGGCGAACACAGCGAGGCGGTCTATCACGACCTTCTTGGCCTGACTTCCGACGAACTCGCGGACCTCGCCGCGGAGGGCGTCATTTTCTAGTCCATGCACCCACGCGAAACGGCTTCGACAGGTCGTACTAACGGCCCGTCGAGACTGAAGGAGACTTTGATGACCATCACCAACCTTCTCATCGCGAACCGCGGCGAAATTGCAATTCGCATCGCGCGCGCCGCGGCCGACCTCGGAATTCCATCAACCGCCATCTATTCCGAGGACGACGCGACCTCGTTACACACGCGCAAAGCCGACCGAGCCCTCCAGCTCAAGGGCACTGGGGCAGTGGCCTACCTCGATGGCGAACAGATTCTCGAGCTTGCGAAGTCCAGCGGCTGCGATGCCATTCATCCTGGCTATGGCTTCCTCAGCGAGAACGCTGGTTTCGCCAGGCGCTGCCAAGAGGAAGGGATCACCTTCGTCGGACCCTCGCCGGAGATCCTGGAGCTATTCGGGGACAAAGTCCGGTCGCGAGAGCTGGCCGAACGTCTGAACATTCCCGTCCTTCGCGGGAGCGGCGAACTCGCAACGCCTGCCGATGCGAGCGCATTTTTCGATTCGCTCGACGCCGGAAAGGGCATGATCCTCAAGGCCATCGCAGGGGGTGGTGGACGCGGCTCCCGCACCGTCGAGACAGCAGACGAAATCGAGCGGACCTTCCAGCGCTGCCAGTCCGAAGCTCTCGCGGCCTTCGGGAATGGCGCCGTCTTCGCCGAGGAGTATCTGCCGCGCGCCCGCCACGTCGAAATCCAGATGGTTGGCGATGCCGCGGGCGCCGCAAGCCATCTCTGGGAACGCGAATGCAGCATTCAGCGCCGCTTCCAGAAGGTCATCGAAGTCGCACCGAGTCCTGGCCTGTCCTCCGAGATGCGCGCGCTCCTCACGGACGCGGCGGTGGCCATGGCTCGAACGTCCAGGTATCGAAGCCTCGGCACCTTCGAATTCCTCGTCGACGCGAACACTCACGCGGCGCCCGGTTCGTTTTACTTCATGGAGGTGAATCCGCGCCTCCAGGTCGAACATACCGTCACCGAGGAGGTGCTCGGCATCGACCTCGTTCAGGCGCAGTTGCGAATCGCGGGAGGCGCGTCGCTCGGTGACCTCGGTCTTACGCAAGTCGAAGTGCCAGCGCCGCGCGGCTTCGCCATCCAGTGCCGGGTCAACCTCGAGACCATGACGCCAGAGGGCAACTCTCGTCCCTCTGGGGGGCTGATCACCGCTTTCGAACCACCCACCGGTCCCGGGATGCGCACGGACACCTTCGGCTACGCCGGCTACACCACCAGCAACCGGTATGACTCGCTGCTTGCGAAAGTCATCACACATTCGCCCTCGCGAGACTTCTCAGACGCGGTAGCGCGGAGCTACCGGGCGCTCACCGAATTCCGCATCGACGGCGTCGGGACGAACATCCCGTTCGTGCAGAACGTCCTGAAACATCCGGACTTCACCGCGAGCGCCATCTACACCCGCTTCGTCGACGACCACATCGCCGAACTCGCCAGCCGTCCCGAAGGCGGACACTCACGCCTTTACTTCGAACCTCCAGGCGAAGCAGAACCAGCGGCTGCAGGCCCACGTCACGCAGGCGTCAAGGTGGACGCGACGGACCCCCTGGCAGTACTGAATTTCGGCAAGTCCGGTCAGAGCGCGGTGGCAACGGCGCCCCTGCCAAAAGCGGCACCGAGCTTCACTTCCAGTGCTGCCGGCCCCGAAGGCACCGTGGCCGTCGAGTCTCCGGTGCAGGGCACCGTGGTCGAAGTCAACGTCGCCGAAGGCGACCTCGTCCGGAGCGGCCAGCAGCTGCTCGTGATGGAAGCGATGAAAATGGAGCACGTCGTCGCGGCCGCCGAAAGCGGGGTCGTGCGACGCGTTAATGTCGCGCCCGGCGACACGCTCTTCGCCGGCCAGGCGCTCTTGTTCGTCGAACCGCAGGACGTGGCCGACGACGGCGCGGTCCAGGCCGCAGAGCTCGACCTGGACTACATCCGGCCAGACCTCGCGCTCATCCACGAGCGTCACGCCATCACGCTCGACGCTGCTCGGCCGGATGCGGTGGCCCGCCGCCGGAAGACCGGCCAGCGCACCGCCCGCGAGAATATCGACGATCTCTGCGATCCCGGGACGTTCGCCGAACACGGGTCATTGGTCCTGACGCCAGGCACGGGGCTTCCGGTTGAGGAGGTCATCAAGAAGTTCCCGACCGACGGCATGGTCACCGGCATCGGCACGGTCAACGGCAGGCTCTTCTCCGAGCCCGCCTCCCGAGCAGTCGTGCTTGCCTATGACTACACGGTCCTCGCCGGCACGCAAGGAGCCATCAATCACCCGAAGACAGACCGCATGTTGGAACTCGCCGAACGCTGGCGATTGCCGGTGGTGTTCTTCACGGAAGGTGGTGGCGGACGTGCGGGCACTGGTGGTCAGCGCCCGGGAGGTCGGGCTGCGAATGCATCAGCAGACATCGGCGCAGGCCGCCCCCTGGATACCCCGACGTTCGCAACCATGGGCCGCCTGAGCGGCCTCGTCCCCCTGATCGGTGTCACCTCGGGCCGCTGCTTCGCCGGAAACGCGGCCCTCCTCGGTTGCTGCGACGTCATCATCGCCACCGAGAACTCCAACATCGGCATGGGTGGGCCCGCCATGGTCGAGGGCGGTAGCCTCGGCGTCTTTGCGCCCGAGGACATCGGTCCCATGGAGGTACAGGTGCCAAACGGCACGGTCGACATCGCCGTGAAGGACGAAGCGGAGGCCGTCGAAGCCGCTCGGCGCTACCTCTCCTACTTTCAAGGAAGCGTTGCCGAATGGACCGCTCCGGATCAGCGCATTCTTCGAACAATCATCCCCGAGAACCGCCTCCGGATGTATGACATCAGAAAGGTCATCGAGACGCTCGCCGACACGGGTAGCTTCCTCGAACTTCGCCGGAATTTCGGACTCGGAATGGTCACGGGCTTCATTCGGCTCGAAGGCCGTCCGGTGGGTGTGCTGGCGAACAACCCGGCGCACCTTGCCGGAGCCATCGATAGCGATGGCTCGGACAAGGCCGCGAGGTTCATGCAGCTCTGCGACGCGTTCGACATTCCCCTGCTCGTGCTTTGTGACACCCCGGGGATGATGGTCGGCCCGGAGGTCGAAAAGACTGCCCTGGTCCGCCACTGCAGCCGCCTCTTCGTGACCGGAGCGAACCTCACCATCCCGCACGTCACCATCGTCTTGCGGAAAGCCTACGGTCTCGGCGCGCAGGCCATGGCCGGCGGGAGCATGAAGGAGCCCTCGTTCGCGGTAGCCTGGCCGACCGGCGAATTCGGTGGCATGGGGCTCGAGGGCCAGGTGAAGCTTGGCTTTCGCAACGAACTCGCAGCCATCGAGGACCCCGCCGCTCGGCTCACGCGCTACAACGACCTCGTTGCGCGAGCCTACGAGCGAAGCCGCGCGATCAACTACGGCGTCTCCTTCGGCGTCGACGATGTCATCGATCCGGCCGATTCGCGCTACTGGATCGGAGGGATGCTGCGCTCGATCGCTCCACCTCCGCCCCGCACGCACAAGAAGCGCCAGAACGTCGATACGTGGTGATCCGGCGACCGCCGAAACGTCTCACGGGGGCCCTCCCGTCCGCTCTCGGTCGGCTGTCAGGGTGTATCACAATCCTCGTCGGCGCGATGATCTTCGCTGGGTGTGGGGGTTCGGCCGAGTCTGATTGCCCGAGTGGTTCGATAATCGCCCTGGGGGACAGCATCACGTTCGGTGCCGACATTCCTCACGAAGACAGCTATCCCTCGCAACTCGCCAACTATGTCCAACAACACGTTTGCAACGCGGGCATTAACGGCGACAAAGTCGATGATGCCCTCGATCGGCTGCAACGAGACCTGTTGAGCCATCACCCTTCGGCGGTCGTCATCCTTCTTGGAGCGAATGACATCGGTCTCTTCGGTTTCCCTACGGAGCCCGATGAGTTCAGCCGGTCGCTGTCGGCCATCGTTGAACGCGTTCGAGCCTCCGGCGCCGAACCGGTGCTTTGTTCCCTGTTGCCCATCGACGCAACGTTGCTGAAGCGCAGCCTGCTCCGCCCCGAGCGCTGGTCCGAGTACGCCGGGTCGACAGTCACCGCCGAAGCAGTTGCCGACGTCCTCATCTCCGAAGGTCTCGCAACCGCAGTCACTGGTTAGGCAAGGGCCGCCCCAGGACTGCAGCTTTGAGCGCGTCCGCCACCTCGTCCTGTTCGTCGTCGGTCATCCCAGGAAAAAGCGGCAGCATCATGGTGCTCTGAGCTGCGCGCTCTGTTTCGGGCAGCCGAAGGTGTGGAAATCGCCTGCGGTATGCGGGCTCCAGGTGAATCGCCATCACCCCGCGCCGCGTGGCGATGCCTCGTGACCCCAATTCCTTCATGATTGTGAGCCGCCGTCCTGGTTCTGGGAGCCGGATCATGTAGCTTTGAAACGTATGCGGTCGGCCCGGCGCGTCTCCGGGCACTTCGACAACGTCGCGGAGATGTTCGGCATACCGGGCTGCAAGCCTCCGTCGTTCCGCGATAATTCCATCGAGCCGAGCCATCTGAACCACGCCGATCGCGGCCTGGAGGTCGGTCATCCGGAAGTTGAAGCCGACTTCTGGATATTCCTCGAACCATGGGTCCTCCGCCGTGTGCCGGTCATAGTCGGAAACCGAAGCCCCGTGTGAGCGGAAGGCCCGCAGTCGCTCGGCGAGAGACTCGTCGTCCGTCGTGACCATGCCGCCCTCAC
The DNA here is from genome assembly GCA_050247055.1 of Dehalococcoidia bacterium. Taxonomy (GTDB): domain Bacteria; phylum Chloroflexota; class Dehalococcoidia; order Tepidiformales; family Tepidiformaceae; genus Amarobacter. The sequence goes on along the minus strand of JBFWUX010000005.1, from coordinate 187,079 downwards.
CGGTGGTGATTGCCTTCCGTGGATGAAAGCTGAAGCATGTCGCGGTGCTCAGCGACCCAAGCTTCCTTCCGCCGACCGACGCTCCCAGCGCTGGGGCTGCGTCCTCGACAACCGGGATGTTGTGCACTTCGGCGATTCGCACGATCGCGTCGATGTCGGCGGCCAGCCCCACCTGGTCGACAGGCATGATGGCCGCCGTCCGCGGCGTGATCACGCGTTCAACGGCTGCCGGATCGATGTTGAACGTTACCGGATCGATATCAACGAACACCGGAGTGGCGCCCGCGTGGACAACCGCGTTCGCCGTTGCGATGAAGCTCAGCGAGGGACAGATTACTTCGTCCCCGGCACCGATCCCGAGGGCCATGAGCGAGAGATGGAGTGCCGTCGTGCAGCTGGAAGTAGCTATTCCATGTTTCGCGCCGGTGTACGAGGCAACCACCGATTCGAATTCGCGCACGCGCTCACCTTGCGTGAGCCAACCGGAAGCCAGCACTCGCTGTACCGCTTGCGCCTCCTCTTCGCCAACTACGGGCCGCGTCAGGGGGATCATTGGGCGCTCGGCGTTGCCATAGACTGCTTGCGAAACCAGGCGACAAGGTCGGACAGGCCCTGCTCTAGCGGAATTTCGGCCCGGAATCCGAGAATCGTCGCTGCAAGTTCAGTACCCGCCTTTCTTCTGCTCACGGCATTGACCGCTCTCGCCGCCTGGAATTCGGGCTCAATGTCGCTTTGCATCGCGCCTGCCATTAACCGGCACAATTCAAGCAGGCTGGTTTCGACACCTGTTCCCGCGTTCAGGACCACGTCAGTCACATCGCTTGTCGCGGCCATCAGATAAGCGCGCGCGACATCCCGCACGTCGATGAAGTCCATCGTCTGAAGGCCGTTGCCGAAGATGAGCGGCGCTTTGTTCTCAGTCAATCGTTCGAGCCAACGGACCATCACCTCCGTGTAGACCCCGTGGATGTCCATCCTTGGCCCGTACACGTTAAAGGGTCGAAGCATTACATAATGCAGATCGTACATGTCGGCATACGCCCGGTGGATCTGCTCGTTCGCGAGCTTCGCCGCGCCGTAGAGCGTCCGGTTGTTGAACGGGTGCGATTCGTCCATCGGCAACCGCGATGCTTCGCCGTATACCGATGCGCTTGACGCCGACAGCACCTTTTTCACTTTGTGCGCCACTGCGGCATCGAGAACGTGCTGGGTGCCGTTGACCATCACTTCGATGGCGCGCTGAGGTTCTTCGGCGGCCTGGGTGATGCGAAGCGCCGCCTGGTGGAAGATCAGGTCCGCGCCAGCCGCCAGCCGGTTAACGAGGTGCCGCTCTCGAATATCGCCTTCGGTGATTTCCAGCCGGCCAGTCGCTGACGCGTCATCGAGGTTTGCAAGGCGGCCCCGGGAAAAGTCATCGAGGACAACCACCGATGCCGCACCGGCCGACAGCGACAGGTCGGCGATATGCGAACCGATGAATCCGGCCCCACCGGTGATGAAGACGCGGGCTCCGTGAAGGTCGGCCATCAGATCATCACCGAAACGGGCGTCCCGTTGTTTGTCAGCGAGCGTTGGGCAGCTTCAATCACTTCGACAACGCGGAGGCCGAGGTCGCCGCTCGAGATGGGCGTTTCGCCGTTGAGAAGCACCCGAGCGACATGTGCCATCTCCGCCGCCAGCGCTTCGGTCTGGTCAAGCTGCGGCGAAAGCATATCGCCGATCCGGTAGTCGACCATTCTCCGGTGGAGGTCCTCGGAGGGGCCGAAGTCGAGGTTTCCAGATGACTCGTAGATCTTCAGCTTCTCGCTGGATTCGATGTCGTCGTAGACCAGCATGCGGCGCGTCCCGCCAATAATCGTTCTCCGCACCTTCGCCGGCGCCATCCAGTTTACGTGGATGTGGGCCAAGAGCCCCGAGCTAAAACGCAGGGTCAGGTAGGCCATCGTCGGTCCAGTGGCCGGCCCGTGACACGCACCAATCGCCGCGACCAGTTCCACTGGTTCGGGCACCAGCGAAAGCAGGATAGAAAGATCGTGCGGCGCCAGGTCCCAGAGCACATCGGTTCCTGACTGAAACGTGCCGAGATTCGTGCGCGTTGCATCGTAGTAGAGCACCTCCCCTGCCGACGCGAGCTCCTCGCGTATCTTCCTCACCGCACCGGTGAACAGGAATGTGTGGTCCACGAACAGTTGGCGATTGGCCTTTTCAGCGAGTTTCACCAGCTCTCGCGCCTCCGCGGTACTGGTCGCGAGTGGCTTCTCCACGAGCACGTGCTTGCCCATGCCCAGGGCGTGCGACACGAGGTCGAAATGGGTGGCTGGCGGCGTGGCGACCACGAGCAGCGAGACCGTCGGATCGACGATGACGCTTTTAGCATCCGAGAAGGTAGTCGCGAGCGGGAAGGCACGTCCTGCCGCCGCCAGGTTTGCGGCAATTGGCTCGGCGATGGCGTTCAGGACCATGCGATCCGAGGCTGCGATATTCCTCGCCAGGTTCGGCCCCCAGTAGCCGAAGCCCAGGAGGCCGACGCCGATAGGTTCTGTCTGTTTCAAGCTGAGGGTCACCGCGACAGGTTGGTGTGAGTCTAACTGTGTCCACCGTTAGGTGTGCGGCGCCCGAAGCGCGTCGCCTATGATGCCCCGATGATGGAACAGTCCCCAGATTTGACCTGGCGCCGGCGCGTACCGAAACCACTCCGGGCCGCGGCATGGCGAACATGGGCGCGACTGAAGCGTCAAAAGCCCGGGCTGCTCATGCGGTACGCAGGCGTCGGCCCACCTTTCGAACCGGATTGTTCACCCGGCTACGAAATCCGCCCTTGGCAACCGGGGGACGACGCCCCCTGGCTCGCTCTGATGAACGCTTCCGACACCTTCGGAGAATGGGACGCCGAAAGACTCCGGCGTGAGAACGAAGGGCTCATACGCGAAGCCCAGGTCTTCGCGGTCGAAAATGGTCGGCTGGTGGCCGCAACCGGTGTGCTCGAACGGCCTCTGCGCGGCAAACCCGCCCTCGAAATGGCCTGGGTCACGCGTCATCCCGCGCATGCCGGCCTCGGGCTCGGACGGGCCGTCTTCATTCGCGCACTACGCGAAGTCCTCGCGCGACGTCCCGGAACGCTGGTGTACCTCTACACGGACGACCATCGTCTCACGGCAATCGAGATGTACCTGGACCTTGGCTTCGTGCCCGAGTTGCGGTCAGATCGAAGTTATCCGGGTCGATGGGAACGCGTGTTCGTGGCTCTCGTTCGACGCGGTCGCGACGTGATTAGCTAACGCGGCCACGCGCCGATGCCAGCATCTCCCACACCCACGCCCCCACGCTTGCCCGGCTCAACGCCAACCACCATCCCGAAGCCGTCAATGCGGCCCGTGGCTCGAGCATCGCCGCATCCATGCAGCGAAGCAGCGCCATCCTCCGTCTGTTCGCGAAGGCGTCGGCGAGTGCAAGGTCTGCAACGCGCGTCCGCAGAGCCCCCGATACGGTCACCCCAATCCCTCTGTGGTCGGCATCGGCCGCGGTTTCTCGAAGCACCCGCAATCCCTCGCGAAGCATGTCCCTCCGCCGGGAGCCGCTCCCCGATAACTGCGCATCGTGGATCCGATACGCATAGAGCGGCCGGTTCACGTACGCAAACGAACCGACATTTCCCAGCGCGATCCACATCGCCAGGTCCACATAGTTCTTCAGGTCCGCCCGGTACCCGCTGGTCACGCGATAGGCCGAAGCACGGATCATCGTGCCCGAATGAAGAATGGCGAACTCCCGCTCCAGCAATTGGCGCTCGATCAGGTCTCTCCCGGCAATCGTTCCATCGGCTGGCAGTGGCCGCCGTATCTCGAGAAGGGAGTTCGGCCCCACCTTGGTGTACGCCGAGAAGCACGCGGCGTGCCGGGAATCGCAACGCAACAGGTCCACCTGGATGGAGAAGGCGTCCGGATCGAGTGCGAAGTCATCAGCCGAGACGACCATCAAGTACTCGCCGCGAGAAAGACCGCTTGTCCCTTCGATCAATGAACGGGTATAGCCGTGGTTCTTGTCGTGCGCCACGAGGCGAACCCGCGAGTCCGCAAGATATGGACCGATCACCCGGACTGAGTCGTCGGTCGAAGCGTCGTCAAGGACAATTAGTTCAAAATCCCGGAACGTCTGCGAGAGGATCGATTCCAGGCACTCGGAGAGGTACTCGGCATAGTTGTGGTTCAAAACCAGGACCGAAAGCGCCGGCGCCGAGTCCGCGGTCATGATCAGAACCACTCTTCCCAGTTGTCGAACCGGCCCTCGAGTACAGCCTGAAACTGTCGAGGCCCGTCGAATCGGCAGAGAAATGACCGTCCTACCGTTCCAACCGGTGTGCGCATTTCCGATTGCCCAAGGATGGCCGAGTAGCCAGCGGCTTGTGCCAGCCCGGTACAGTCTGCATTCCAATCCCGGGCACGTCCGAAAGGAATGGCAAACATCTCGGGAGTGATGCCCAGGGTGTCAGCGATGACCCGCCGAGACTCTGTGAGTTCGAATTCGCGTTGGCCCGGGTGCAGATCGCGAAAGTTGGCATGCGTGACTGAGTGGCTCCCGATCGTGGCGCCCCCAGGGAGCAAACCTTCGAGGTCCTTCCACGTCAGAAACGTTTCTGCGTCGGAACTCGGCCAATCCGAGACAACGAACACTGCGTACGGGATGGCTTCCTGCACCAGGAATGGCGTCACGTTTAGGATTGACCGGAGCCCATCGTCGAACGTGATGGCGAGGTCCTTCGGTCCTGCTGCGCCCGACGCGATGTCGCGAACCTCGCAGAATCGGTATCCAGCCCGTCGCGCCGCGGTGATCTGTTCGAAAAAAGCGGCTGGCGTTACATCATTCACGCCCCAGGAAGGTGTGCCCGTTGAGTGATAGGAAAGGACGCGACCACCGCTGCGAAGTCGCGGGCGGCCAGACCGCGGGATGATCGCGCGTTCAGCTCGAAGACGCCACGGCGCCAACCTCCAGCGCTGGTCCCGCACCTTGCGCGAAAGCCTGGAGAAGTCGGGCAGTGAGGCTTGCACGAAGCGGAGCATATCGAGTCGCCGGTGCTCCAGTGAAGCGTGGATCGTTCAACACGGCGCGAATAGGCTTGGCATGAGGTTGCATCAATCTTGCTGCAAGTCGCTCCCGCCACGATTCGAGACATCATCGAGGCTCACGACCCCCTGTCGCTCGGGCTCGTCGGCGAAACTGCGACGTTCACTCGCCAACACCTGTGTGATGCGGTCGCATCGATCGCCTCGGGTCTGGCGTCTCACGGTATTGGGCGGTCGGAGCGCATTGCCATCGTCGTGGAAAACGGGCCTGGGGCCGTCATTGCCTTTATCGGTTCGACGCTGGCGGGGGTTGCGGCCCCCCTCAATCCGGCATAACCGCAGGCCGAATTCATGTTCGCCTTTCGCGACCTCCCGGCGAAGGTGTTACTGACCGACGGTTCGTCCTCTGCTGCCATGGCGGCCGCCTACGAGTTGGGTATTCCACAGCTTCATCTCGAGGAATTGCTTGCGGCTTCGCCGGTTAGCCGTGGAATTCCCGCACCGGCGCCCGATGATGTGGCGCTGGTTCTACACACCTCCGGCACCACGGGCACTCCGAAGCGCGTTCCGCTCACCCATGGCAACCTCGCCGCGTCCGCGTTGAACATTGGTGCTTCCCTGGCGCTCGGCCCGAGCGACCGATGCTTGAACGTGATGCCCCTCTTCCACATCCACGGGCTCATGGCTGGCGCGTTGGCCACACTCTCGTCCGGTGGCTCGGTGGTCTGCAGTCCGGGGTTCGATTCCTTCCGCATGCTGTCGTGGCTCGAATCATTCCGGCCGACCTGGTACACCGCTGTGCCAACGATGCACCAGGCGCTGCTCGCACGGCTGCGCGTGGGTACCCGAATCGACCACGATCTCCGCTTCATCCGCTCATGCTCTTCCGGGCTTCCAGGCGCTGTCCACCAGGAGATTGAGCAGCGGATCGAAGTGCCCGTCATCGAGGCCTACGGCATGACGGAGGCCTCGCATCAGATCTCAACGAATCCGTTGCCACCCGCTGCTCGCGTGCCCGGCTCGGTGGGGCCGCCGAGCGGCGTGGAAGTCGCAGTCTTCAGAGCGGACGGCCTGGCCCTGGACCCGGGAGCGACCGGTGAAATTGGCATCCGTGGAAGGTCTGTTACCTCAGGTTACGAGGGAATCGAACACAAACAGTTCACCTTTCCCGGGGGATGGCTCCGAACCGGCGACCAGGGATTCCTGGACGAATCCGGCTACGTGCACCTCACCGGGAGGCTCAAGGAACTCATCAACCGGGGAGGAGAGAAGATAGCTCCGCGCGAGGTGGAAGAGGCACTGCTTGCTCACCCGTCGGTGGCGCAGGCCGTCGCCTTCAGCGTTCCCCATCAGATGCTCGGTGAAGACGTCGCTGCGGCCTGCGTGGTTGCCGCTGATTGCGCCCAACCTTCCGTGGCCGAACTTCGCGCATTCGTGGCGCAACAACTCGCTTCGTTCAAGGTGCCCCGCAAAATCGTGTTCGTGGATCACATTCCCGTTGGCCCGACTGGAAAGCCGCAGAGAGTGGGGATGGGGCAGCGGCTTGGCATCGCCTAGATTGCGTCGGCCGGACGTCCCCCTTCCCACAGGCTGGGAACTCTGGGAACTTCTTATCCAGCTCTTCCTGTCGCCCCTGATTGTGCTGCCCCGAGGACTTCAGTTGCGAGCCTGCAGCGGATTCGCGCGAATCCTCCTTCGGCCGGGCGGTCGCTACCGGAAACAGGTTGAGTCTTCGATGCCAGAGCTCCCGCCTGGTGTCACAGTGATCGAATTCGGACGCACCGTCGAAAGTTACATGTTGTCCGAACGCGTCATGGCGCTGCGTGGCGCCTTGTTTCCTCGATGGAATCGAAAAGTGGAGTTGGCTGGCCTCGAACACCTCGAGACTGCTCTTTCCGCCGGACACGGCGCCATCCTCTGGGTCCAGCCCTGCATTGCGAGCACGCTCGCAGTCAAGCAAGCCCTTTACGAAGCCGGCTTCCCGCTCGCTCACCTGAGCCGCCCGGCGCACGGGTTCTCGCCCCATCCCTTCGGCGTCCGGTTCGTCAATCCCATTCTCCGTCGTGCCGAGGTTCGCTTCCTCGAGGAGCGAGTCGTCATTGACGAAGGACAGACCATCCGACCGATCAGGCGAATGCGCGCGTGGCTTAAAGAGAACCGGGTCGTTTCGATCACGGCGACGACCACCGCTTCGCACGTCGACTCGTTCAATTTCCGCGGAGGGACGCTCAAGCTTCCGCGGGGGCCGGTCGAGCTCGCGCAATCGACCGGCGCCGCGCTGATGCCGGTGTTCACCCAGGGGTCCCGCGAGGTTCCCCATGTCGAAATTTTCCCGTCTCTAGTTCCGCTGATTGCAAACCAATCAGAGATTCAGGTGGTCCTAGAGGCAGCCGTAAGATGGCTCGACGACCAGGTCGAACAACACCCACTCGACTGGATTGGCTGGCGAGCGGACCTGTTCACGCCCGGCAGGAACCACGGTTGATGAGCTCGTCCAGCGCGTTACAGGAACGTCTCCAGGCCTGGAACCAGCGCTTCGACAACTCGCATCTGGAGTCTCCGGTCGCGCTGCTCATCGGCGCTAACCGCCGAGTTCACATCGTAAACAACGAGTTCGCCATTCACTTCAGCGTAGTCAATCTTGCCAAAGTCGAGGCCCATCCGTCGCCGGAGTTGGGTCAATTCGGTGGGGACCTCTTCCAGCTGCGTCCATTCGCAATGCCCATCGCCCATAACAATGGGTGAGCTTGCCAGCGCCCGGTAAGCGAAACTCTTTCCACCGAAAAAGAACCAGCGGCGAATTGCATAGGCGCCGTCTGATCGTTCGGCGAGAAATCGCTGGACCACGAATCTGGAATCCTGCCAAACCCACTTCGGAACCTCGGACCTCGACTGCAGGACCGGATAGGCTGCGGGGTTCATGCGCCCCGAAATCCTCGGAGGGAGCCGGTCCAACGCGGAATGCACCCACGGATGCCGCAGGAATCTCGAGCGATGCACCCAATCCTCGCCCCGGCCGCCAAAATTGCGGTCCGTCTTAATCACAACCGGTCCACTCCAGGGGTCATCTCGTTCGACAAGGTGAGTGACCGAACCGCGTTTGGCTATCGATATTGCTCGGCCGTTGATCGTCTTCGGATACCGGGCCAGGAGTGCCCGGTACGGAGCGTCGACCGTTGTAACGTCGAGATGTTGCCATGCGACACCTCCGGGAGGTGCGACCTTCGGGTCGGTCGTCAGCTCGAACCGCACGCCGCGCGGTTTCCAGTAGTCCGCCACATGACGCAGCACGTAGTCGCTCTCAAGGAGTCTCGGATGTCCAGGACCGGTGACCACGACGACCGTGCTGCCCATTCCACCCCTGCGCCCCGATGTTACAGGAGAGACCCTCGTGGCGATTTGTGGATCAACAGAAGAACCCGGCCAAAGGCCGGGCTCCAGATTCATTTCCGTGGTGCTGAGGCTCGGGATCGAACCGAGGACACCGGCATTTTCAGTGCCGTGCTCTACCAACTGAGCTACCTCAGCAACCAATCGATCGTAGGTTTGAGCCGCCAGACCGTCAACTTGTGACTTGCCATAATTCGGGGAAGTTCCCGCCGCTACTGCTGCTCTAGTTCCACCACCAGTGTCGCCCGGTCGCTGTCGATTGCGCTGATAGAGACACGCGAGACGCCGTTCATCTCGGAAAGACGCTCCTGGAAGTCGAGGAGCTCTCCGAAGCCTGAGCCTTTCACATCCACCTGCATTTTGCGGATGGGCCCCCGCGACTCTGTTGTTTGCTCGGGCTGCGGTGTCCCTGGCGCGGGAGTCGCCCGTGCTTCGGCAGGCCGGGGTGGCGCGTGTTGACCCTTGAATCCCGAAGCAAGGCCCTCCAGCCCCGTGACGACGCCCTGCAGGCCTGTCACGGCGGCGAGGTAGTCATCGCGCAGCCGAAGAAGTGGCGCAGCGATTGCTTCTGCAATTGTTACCGAGATGGCGCTTGGGCTCGTTGATTGCGCCTTCTGGCTCTCGTCTAACCGCGTTTCGAGTTCACCAAGGCGGTCGAGGAGTTCTTCGTAATCGTGACGAAGCAGGTCATACCTGCGCCGCAATTGGCGCAGAGCCGTATCACCCGAAGCGGCTTCGTTCAGCCGTCCGAGGAGAAAATCCTCCGAGTCGTGACCTTCGTCGACCAACGTCCTCTCCCGGCGAGTGCATCCAGCGTGGCCGGGAACCAGGGTGCACTAGGCGGTGTTCGCCGTGCGTCCTGCCGCGGGAGTCTTGCTCCCACCTTCCAGCCGGTAACCGAAGCCGCGAACCGTTACCAGGTAGTTCGGTTCGGTTTCCTTCGGTTCCAGCTTTCGCCGGATGCGCCGGACATACACTTTAAATACATCCTGTGCTTCCCGGGGAAGGTACTCATAGTCGCTTGAGACAGCGTTAAGAATTTCGTGGGGTTTGAGCACCCGGCCGCTGTTGCGTGCCATGTACTCAACGATTCGAAACTCCGAAGCCGTCAGCCCGACGAATACCCCCGCGCGTTGCACCTCGCATCTATCCATATCGACCGTCAGGTCCCCAACCTGAAGCAAACCGCTGGCTTCCGCCGGTTCCGATGCGTACGCACCGGCACGTCGAAGCACCGCGCGAACCTGTGCCACGATCACGCGAGCGTCGGCTTCGAGCTCCAGGCAAGCATGCGCTCCCGCCATCAGGACATCCGCAACCAGGCTGGGTTCGGCGGGTTGAAGCACCGCAACAACAGGTACGCCTTCGTTCGCCAGATGTTCTACGGCGAGCACAGATGCGGCCGAACGAGGATCGATGAACCACGCTACTGCACTGAATTCGCGCGTTCTGGCGAGTTGCAGTGCCCCGTGCTCCGGGTTTCGTTCGAGAACAGCGAAGCCTCCCTGGTGCAGCGCACGCACGAATCCGAGCGTCTCGACATCAGGAGGCGCGACGAGCAGGCAGCTCGCGAAGGATGGCTGTTCGTAAGTGGTCAAGCTCCCCCGGCCTGGGGCCCACCTCCCAGGCGTTTTGCGATTATAGGGTTATTTGTCAAGAGGTAAAGCCCTTATTTATGACACTTACATTACCTACTCGGAGGCGAACCTCAAGCATCAAGCTCAATCGCCTATCGCGAAAACCTGCGGGACTTCGCCGATTGTCGAAGGCCAGAGAACCGGCCGAAACTCTTTGTATGGGACATCCACAGAGGATTCGTACCTACGATGACGAACTTCACGAACGCCGTCGCCACCTGGCAATCGTGCGTGAACCCATCGACTTCGAAGCCGAGCGTTTGAAGCGCCTGATCGAGAAGTCCAGGGATACCGTCAACCCGTAGGTTCCGTTTGCCGCGGCATCGGGGCGCTCATATACTTGCGCCACAACGCGCCGAAAGCTCGGCGCTCGCCGTTGCCTTTCGGAGTCTCTACATAAATGCCAATCACGACGAAGCGCGAGTGGCTGCAAGGTCCCTACGCCAAAGCTATTGATAGGTCTCCCGAGCGCTCGAAGGCCTTCGAGACCACCGGGAAGATGCCCATCGAGCCGGTCTACACGCAGGATGACCTGAAGGACTGGGACCCGGTCCAGAGGCTTGGCTTCCCGGGCGAATATCCGTTTACTCGCGGCATTCAACCGACCATGTATCGCGGCCGATTCTGGACGATGCGCCAGTACGCCGGCTTCGGCACCGCCGAAGAGTCCAACCAGCGGTATCGCTATCTCCTCTCCCAGGGCCAGACCGGCCTTTCCGTCGCCTTCGATCTCCCCACGCAAATTGGCTACGACAGCGACGACCCGATGGCGGCTGGCGAAGTCGGCAAGGTCGGCGTCGCCATCGACTCCATCGAAGACATGCTCACCTTGTTCGACCAGATCCCGCTCGACAAAGTGACCACGTCGATGACGATCAACGCTACGGCGCCGGTTCTGCTCGCGCTCTATGTGGCCGTTGGCAAAGCCCAGGGAGTCTCCCCCGACAAGCTCGGCGGGACGGTCCAAAACGACATCCTTAAGGAATACATCGCACGCGGCACCTACATCTATCCGCCGCAGCCAAGCATGCGCCTCATCACCGATGTCTTCGCGTACTGCAAGGACGTCGTGCCGCAATGGAACACCATCTCCATCTCCGGCTACCACATGCGCGAGGCCGGCTGCACAGCAGCCCAGGAGATCGCGTTCACCCTCGCCGACGGCATTTCGTACGTGGACGCCGCAATCTCGGCGGGGCTCGATGTCGATGACTTCGCCGGACGCCTCAGCTTCTTCTTCGCCTGCCACAATAACTTCCTGGAAGAAGTTGCCAAGTTCCGCGCTGCCCGCCGCCTGTGGGCCAAGATCATGAAGGAACGTTTCGAAGCGAAGAGTGCTCGCTCGCTCATGCTCCGCTTCCACACCCAGACCGGTGGCGCGACGCTGACCGCGCAGCAGCCCGAGAACAACATCGTCCGGACCACCGTCCAGGCGCTCGCGGCGGTCCTCGGCGGCACCCAGTCGCTGCACACGAACTCGATGGACGAAGCACTCGCCCTCCCCACCGAGAAAGCCGTACAGATCGCGCTTCGCACGCAGCAGGTGCTTGCCTACGAAAACGGCGTCGGCGACGTCGCCGATCCGCTTGGTGGTTCATATTTCGTGGAAGACATGACGAACCGCCTCGAAGCTGAAGCCGAGGAATACATCCGCACCATCGACAACATGGGCGGCTCCCTCGTAGCCATCGAGCAGGGCTTCCAACAGAAGGAAATCCAGGAAGCAGCCTACCGCTACCAGATGCAGGTGGAAGCGAAAGAGCGCGTCATCGTCGGCGTGAACGACTTCATCAACGTCGAAGACACCTCGCCCGATCTGCTCCGCGTCGACCCGGCCCTCGGCCAGAGGCAGGCGGCGAAGCTCGCGAAGCTCCGCGCGACTCGCGATGCAGGCGCCGTCGAGGCACTGCTTGCGAAACTCGAAGCCGCCGCCCGCGGGACGGACAACCTCCTCCCCATCATGGTCGAATGCGTCGAAGCCCGGGTGACGCTCGGCGAAATCAGCCATCGTCTCCGACACGTCTGGGGCGAACAACGCGAGCCGGTGTTCATCTAGTGAGCGACGACGATGTCCGCGTACGCGCCGACGAACGCCGTCGCCTCCTCAACGAGCTCGAACTCGAGCGGAAGCAACTGATCCGCAACATCGAGACCTGCCGGATCCGCGATATCGAACGCCCCTTCATCGGCGATTGGTCGCTGAAGGACATCGTCGGCCACGTCGCGAGCTGGGAAGCCGAGTACGTCGCTGCCGTCCGCGAGCTCCGCGCAGGTAAGCCATCTGGCCTGCATGAGTTCACCGAGGACCAGCGCGACCACTGGAATGCCGACCACGTCGAACGAAAGCGCGACCTAAACTTCTGGAGCGTATTCGAACAGCTTCGCGGTGGCCGCCAGCGTTTGCTGGACGAGCTGAACGAAGTGAGCGACGACGACCTGACATCCGACGAACTCGAATACGCAACCATCGTAAAAGCCGTCACAGACCACGATATCGAACACTGGCACCAGATCGCCGCGGTCCTCGCCGGCATGGCTGGCGCCCGAAAGACAACCACCACTTCGGATTAACAACCGGCCCGCCCGGGAGGAGACACAGCGCGAATGCTCAACAAGATTCACCACGTTGGTGTTGTGGTTCACAACGCCGATGAAGCGATGAAGTTCTACCGGGATGCTCTGGGCTTGAAGGTCACCGCCGACCGCGTGATCGAAGACCAGGGCGTCCGTGGCGTTCTCCTCGAAATCGGCGGTTCCGAGATCGAACTCCTCGAACCGACTCGCGACGACACCGGTGTCGCCAAGTTCCTCGCCTCCCGCGGCGAAGGCATGCACCACATCTGCTTCGAATCCGATGACGTTGACGCGGAGCTCGAGGGCGCCCGACAGAAGGGCATCGAACTCATCGACCAGAAGCCGCGGCTTGGCCTCGCCGGGATGATCTGCTTCCTCCACCCAAAGTCGAATCATGGCGTGCTCGTAGAGTTCGCCACGCCTTTGAAGGATGGTCATCACTGAGATGGGCATCGGCGCCACCCACATCGACCACATCGTTATCTCCTCCAACGACAGCGGCACCGTCGCCCAGACGTTCGCAGACAACCTTGGCATTGAAATTAAACGCAAAATGATTCGCCCGGGCACCTCCGCCCAGTTGGCCTTCGCGAAGCTGCAAGAAGTCATTCTTGAGTTCGCGGGCCCGCCTCAAGTCACCCCTGGCGACGAAGTTAAGGCCAAACTCTGGGGCATGGTCCTCGCCGTAGAGGACATCGAAGCAGCCGTAGGCGAATTGCGCTCGAAGGGCTACGAAGTCACCGAGCCGTCAAAGGCCGTCCAGCCTGGTGCCAAGATCGCGACCGTGAAGGGCGGGACCAGCGGCGTGCCCTTCGCGATCATCCAGTACAACGCCATGCCAGTTGAGGGGGCCACCGCGTGAAAGCAAAGCGCATCGACCATGTCGGTATCGTCGTGAAAGACCTGGACACCGCGGTCGCCACCTACAGCAAGAACTTCGGCTTCGAGGTGAACGCAGCGAAAGGCGGCGACAATGCCGCGCTCGGCATCAAGAACGCGTTCGTCCCGGTTGGTGACGCAGATCTCGAGTTCATCCAGCCGATGACCGAGGAGGGGCCAGTTGCTCAGTTCGCCAAGGACCGTGGCGAAGGCACATTCATGCTCTCAATCGAAGTCGATGACATCGATGCGGCTGTCGAACACCTTCGCGCCCAGGGCGCTCGCGTCGGCGCTCCGAACAACGGCGTCGCCTTCGTTTCGATGAAGTCGACACACGGAGTCAACCTCCAGCTCGTGCAGCGCAAATAACCCCGAACCGTTAGTCTTTCCCTAACAGCCACCATAACGAGGTTTCGATGAGTACAACGACGACAGCACAGATTCGCGTGCTGATTGCCAAGCCCGGTCTCGATGGCCACGACCGAGGCGCGAAAGTTGTCGCCCGCGCCCTGCGCGATGGCGGTTGCGAAGTCATCTACACCGGTATCCGCCAGACTCCCGAGATGATTGCGGAAGCCGCACTCCAGGAGGACGTGGATGTCGTTGGCCTGAGCATTCTCTCCGGTGCTCATCTCGAACTTTTTCCTCGCGTGGTCGAGGAACTGAAGAAGCGCGGCGTCGATGATGTCCTCCTCTTCTGCGGTGGAATCATTCCGGAAGAGGACACGGCCGCCCTCACCAACCTCGGGTTCAAGGCCGTGTTCCGCCCCGGGACCAACACCCAGGACATCGTGAAGTTCGTCTACGAGAACGTGAAGAAGTAACCAGTGGATGAACTCGTCCAGCGGTTCCTGAACAAGGACCGCCGAGCTCTGGCGCGCATTATCAGCCGTGTGGAAAACGAGACCCTCGAGGGCCGCGAATACTTTCGCGCGCTCTTCCCGTACTCCGGGAAGACGCACATCATCGGCATCACCGGCGGCGCAGGCTCCGGCAAGAGCACGCTCACGGGAGCGCTCGCGGCAGCCTATCGAAAGCGCGAAAAGACCGTCGGCATCGTCGCTGTCGATCCCTCAAGCCCCTTCACCAAGGGCGCCATCCTCGGCGACCGCATCAGGATGCAGGACCTCGCTCTCGATCCGGGTGTCTATGTCCGCAGCATGGCGGGCCGAGGCGCACTGGGCGGTCTCGCCCCGACGATCTCGGACGTAGTCTCGGTGATGGATGCGTTCGGCTTCGATGTCGTCATCATCGAAACCATCGGCGCCGGCCAGGACGAAGTCGAAATCGCCGGCACCGCGATGACCACCATCCTCGTGAACAACCCGGGCACCGGCGACGATATCCAGGCCCTCAAAGCCGGGATCATCGAAATCGCCGACATCCTCGTCGTGAATAAAGCCGACCATCCAGGCGCCGATGTCCTCGTGAGCCAACTCCAGGCGCTGCTCTCGCTGTCGCCGGCCGGATCCCGACGCCCGCCCATCCTCAAGACCACCGCCATCAAGGGCGAAGGGCTCGACGCGCTCGTCGATGCCATCGCCGACCACTACGAGTACCTCCAATCCTCTGGCCTCCTCGCGAAGCACCGCGCTGAAGATGCGCGCCGCCAGGTGCTTTCGATCGCTCGTCAGATCCTCCTCGAACGAATCCAGCGGACTACGACCGACGCGGGACTTGACGCCCTCGTCGAAAAGATCGCCGCCCGTGAGCTCGATCCGCACACCGCCGCCGAGTCGATTACCGAACTGGTCCGGGGATAACACCCCGGTGGTAGGATTTCTCGCGTGACCGCGCAACGCATCCGTGTCTGGTTTCGCAAAGGCGAACGGCTCCGCTACATCTCGCACCTCGATGTGCTGCGCGCCTGGGAGCGCTCACTCCGCCGCGCCGAGCTGCCGTTGGCCTACTCGCAGGGATTCACGCCCCATCCGAAGCTCGCGTTCGGCTCGCCGTTGCCGATGGGGTTCGTCTCCGAGGGCGAGGTGATGGACGTCACCCTCGATGAGCGCGTGGACGTTTCTGAATTCCGCTCCCGCCTCGCCGAGGAAACCACGGCCGACCTTGCTCTCCTCGACGCCATGGAGGTAGCGGCCAGCGAACCCGCCCCGCAGGCGGCCATGCTGTGGGCGGACTACCGGCTCTCTCTGCCGGTGGAGCCTGCCGAAGCTGCTCGTGTTGTTGCTGCGTTTCTCAAGGAGGAATCGCATCCGTGGCGCGAAGAGCGCGGCGAGCGCGTCCGCGAGTACGACCTGCGTGCCGCATGCGCCTGGCTCCGCACGAAACCGACCGAGGGTGGCACTGAGTTCGAGATGCGCCTCCAGGCAGACCAGGATCTCACGGCGCGCCCGGAAGCTATCGTCGCGGCGCTCTTCCCCGGACAGACCGCTCCACTTATCGCCCGAACGAAGATCGTTCTCAACGAACACTCGCCTGCGAGGGACCTATGGCGTCGAGTCGGCCAGTACCAGTAGCTACCCACACGATTCGTGAAGCCCGCGCCGCCGATGGCCCCGCGCTTTTCGGTCTGTGGCAAAACCTCAGGCAACATAACGCAGAGGTTGACCGTCGAGTCATCCCTGCACCCGTTACCGAATCGGACTTCATCGCCGACTTCAACCAGTTGCTCAGCCGCCCCCGCTCGGCGGCCTTCGTCGCTGAACGGGCCGGTACCCTGGCCGGATTCATAGCCGGCACCATCGAGCGCAACCTGCCCGACCGCCTCCCAGAGCACCACGCCACCGTCGGATACCTCTGGGTCGAACAGCGCTTTCGCAGGATGGGCATCGCTCGCGCCCTGTTCCAAAGCGTCGCCAAATGGGCCTCAACGCACGAAGGCGTCGACCATTTCGAAATGGCCGTGCTCACTGCCGATGAATCGGCTGCCGAGTTCTGGCGCTCCATCGGCTTCTCTCCGTTCATCGAACGCCTCTGGGCTCCTCTCAGCGCCCCTGAACGGGACGAATGACCGTATACCTCGTTCGTCACGGACAAACTGCCCACAACCGCGACGGCCTTGGCCTCGGGCGCGATGACGTGCCACTCACCGAAGTCGGCATCGCACAGGCGAACGCCGTCGCGGAGCGCTTCGCCACTGAGCCGGTTGTCAGGGTTCTTTCCAGCCCCCTTTCCCGCGCCCTCACCCTGGCGGAGCTTGTTTCCGCACCTCACAGCCTCCAACCCGTCGTTCTCGAGGCGCTGACTGAGCTCGATGTCGGCGAAACCGAAGGTCTCGGCTTCCCGGTCATGCGGGAACGGTTCCCCGAATTCCTCAAGCAATGGGGGTCGGACGAAGGCTGGCGGGCCCGAATGCCTGGCGGCGAAAGCATCGAAGACCTCGCGAACCGGCTCCACCCGGTCGCGGAAGAGCTTCTTGCGTCCGACGAGGGAGACATCGTGGTCGTGAGTCACAACTTCACCCTCCGCGTCCTCGCCTGCCAGATGCTCGGGCTCTCACTGTCGCGCTTTCGATCGTTCGAAATGGGATTGGCTTCCGTTTCCGCGCTGACCGTCCGCGGAGGCCGTTGCTGGATGAGAAGTGTGAACGATCAGTGCCACCTCGCACACTTGAACCTTGCATAAGACAGACGTAGCGTGACCAACGCGTATGGGAGCGCTCACCACTACTCGAACGCGCCTCTTGATCCTGCTCTGTTGCGGCGTGGCGTGTTACGGCCTCTACACCGCGGCCAACGGCTGGTATCACAATGGTCAGCTCGACCAGGATCGTGCCGAAACAGAACAGCGCGTCCAGGAACTGACCGAGAAAAAAGCCTACCTTGAGGGTGTTCGCCAGTACGTCGCCTCCGACGCCTATGTCGAACAGCAAGCTCGCCGGCAACTTGGCTACGCCCGCGAAGGAGAAGTCGTCTTTGTCGTCAGCAGCCCGCCAGTCCAGCAGCAAGACGAGCGCAGCGGCTCCTGGTGGGAGCGGCTCTTCCCCCGCTAGGCCCGTCACCGAATCCACGCTCAAGGCGGTCCGAACGCTCGCAGAGCGCGAGAAGTTGTTCCGCCGTGTCCGAAAGGTCCTCGTCGCACTCTCCGGAGGCGCCGATTCCACTGCCTGCCTGCTGTTGCTGAAAGAGCTTTCGGTCCCGCTCGAATTCGAAGTCGTCGCCTGTCACTTCGACCACATGCTTCGGCACGAATCCAAAACCGACATGGAGGCCGTGCGCGCCCTCTGCGACTCCCTCGAAGTCGAATGCATCACCGGCGAAGGAGACGTCCGCGGGGTTTCCAACCAGATGAAACGAGGCATCGAAGAGATGGCCCGCGAGATGCGCTACCAGTTCCTCGCGTTCGTAGCGGAAAAGGTCGGCGCGGATTGCATCGCTACCGGCCACACCGCCGACGATCAAGCCGAGACGATCCTCATGCGGATCGTGCGCGGTAGTGGTATCCGCGGCATCCGCGGCATGCTCCCGGTCTCGGAAGTGCCGGGCGCCGAGGCGCAGCGCCTCATCCGGCCTCTGCTCGAAACTCCAAAAGCCAGCACCGTCGCGATTTGCGCCGAATTCGGCGTAACGCCACTCGAAGATGCCTCCAACTCCGACCTGAAGTTCACCCGCAACCGGATTCGCGCCGAGGTGCTCCCTGCGCTGGCAGTTCTGAATCCGTCGGTCCGCGCAGCCCTGATCGGCCTCGGCGAAAGCGCACGCGAAGCCTTCGAGCCAATCGAACGCCGTTCCTACGAAATCCAGCCGTCCGAGCGTGGTCCGGTCGGCGCAATTTTCGACGCCGCGAAGTTCGAAGACGTGCCCGCCGAAGCCCTCGGCCTCGTCATCGAGCGGGAGGCGATGTTCTTCCACCTGCAGCCTGAAACAAATCGCACGCGCGTGCAGAACCTACAGGAAGTCCTCGCGGGCGGCTCTGGATCAGTCGTCTTCGCCGATACGGAAGTCGAAGTCTCCAGCGGGAAGGTCCGTATCGGGCCGCCACTTGAGGAAGTCGAGCCCTTCCCATCCACGGTTCTCGACGTGCCCGGCGCGACCCGCGCCGGCCCCTGGCGAGTGGATGTCCTTACCGACGAAATTGCGCCCACTCCTGATGCACCGGTCGTGTCGGTGGATTCCTCGAAGTGCGCGGGCGCGTTCCGAGTGCGCCCGCTCGAACCCGGCGACCGCATCGTCGTCAACGGTATCGAACGCAAGGTCTCGGATCTGCTCATCAACGAAAAGGTGCCGCTCTGGGAGCGCGTCGGCACGGTCGTCGTGGCCGACAACAACGGCGTCGTTGCGCTGTTCGGGGCGAAGCGGTCGTTCGTCCGCGATGGCTCGAACCCGGACCTCTGGATCCGCCTGAGCGCTATCCCGCAGCGCTGACCGCCATCTTCGCCGACGCGAACATCGGGATGACCTCTTCGGAAAGCCGTTGGGTCTGCCGCATGATCTCGTCGTCCGAAGCCGCGATGGGGCGAAGCACGAACTTCGAGACACCGGCCTCGATGTATTCGCGGACACGGCTGGCAATCGCCTGGGCATCACCGGCCGCGATGTAATCGAACGGGTCAGGCGCATCTGGAATGCGAGAGAGCGCCGCTGCCTGCCGCTGCACGATCTCCTCATCGGCCGAACCAAACCGAAACGCGAAACCGGCGCCGTAGTGGTCATCGTCGAGGGGCCGCCCGGCCTCGGCGCTCTGCTCGCGGATCGCCTTCACCACCGGCGCGACCTGCGCCGGAGTTTGCAGACCCGCGAGCCAGCCCGTGCCAATCCTCGCGGTCCTCCGGATTGCCGCCGGCGAACTCCCCCCGATCCAGAGTGGCAGCGGGTCCTGAACTGGCTTCGGCGTAATCACGGCCTCGTTGTACTGGTAGTACTTGCCTTCGTAGGTGACGGGTTCACCCGTCCACAGTGCGGCCATGATGTCGAGCAACTCGTCTGACTGCGCACCGCGGCCCTTAGGGTTCCGCGAGGTCGCCCGGAACTCCGGATTCAATTCGCCGCCCACACCGAACACCGGTAGCAGCCGCCCGCCGCTCAGGTAGTCGAGCGAGGCGCACTCCTTGGCGAGGATCAGCGGGTCGCGAAGCGCCACGACGATTGCATTCATGCCGAACTTCAGCCGCTCTGTGCGACCCGCAATTACGCCGAAAGTCGTCATCAATTCAAGGCCCGGCGCTCGCGAAACGATCCGTTCGCTCAGCCAGACCGAGTCAACGCCTTGCTCTTCGCAGAGGTCGACCCATGAGAGGAAGGCTTTCGGCCCGGAGAACGGGAATCCAGCAATGCCCAGACCAATACCGATGCTCATGAGGCGAGCTTACAGTGAGCGGTGACAGCCTGTCTTGGCTCGGCGGCCACTGAGTCGTTGGGATGTCGTCATGCGAGTACCTGCACCATTCCAATGGACACAAGGATCGCTCCCATGAGAAATCCGCCGGCGCACGCAGCGTAATTCCCCCGCCGCCATTGTCGTTCTGACATCCACAGGCTTGCCCAGTCGCGTTCGTTGTACGCGTTCGCGCTCCTGGCGGTCTTGAATGCCCACCAGGCGAACACCAGCATGACGCAGCCACACCAAATCGCAATCACGACGCGTAGCGTAGTGGAGACGTCAACAACGTTTGGCCGGGATGCAGTATCTTCTTGTGTCGTGCGTTGGCCGCCCTCACTCGCGGCGGAACTGCTGGAAAAACCTAGCCAGCCGGTCGTGAAGGCCCGGTTCCGCCACCAGAAAACCCTTCACGTACGGGTCCTCCTGGTTGAACGGCATCGCATCGCCGAAGATGTCGCTGGCCCGCAGCCCGGCCGCACGGCACAAGACAATTCCCGCGGCGACATCCCACTCAGCCCTCCCGGAACCGCTCAACGCCGCATTCGACTCGCCGTTCGCCAGGAGAGCGAGCCGGTAGGCAACGCTCCCGATGGCGCGCGTTCCTGTGTCTTTCGGCAGCGGCGGCAGGGCGTCGTGGAGTTGTTCGCCTCGGCCGACGAGCACTTCGAACGGGATGCCGGTCGCTTCGGTTGGCGCACGCTCGGGTTCGCTCCCGAGATCGGCCGCGAACAACTCCCCGGAGGCTGGGTTGTGAACGACGCCGAGGACGGGCACCCCTTCCACAGCCAGCGCGATGGAGATGGCGTACTCGGGCACGCCCTGCAGGTACTCCCGCGTCCCATCGATTGGATCGACGATCCAGACCCGGTCGCGCCCCAGCCGGTCGCTCGTGTCGGTGTGCTCTTCACTCAGCCAGCCGTCGGAAGGAAATCGGCCGGTCAGCTCCGCATGCAGTATCTCGGCCGCGCGGATGTCAGCTTCCGAGACGAGTTCCCAGCCATCCTTGCGGCCGTAGCGGACTCCCTCGCGTCGAAACCGTGCAACTTCTACGCCAGCCTTCAGCGCGGCGTCGACGGCGGCCTTCAGTTCATCTTCGAGCACTCAAACCATTGTGGCCGAGGCGGGAACTTCGCGCAGACTCACGCAAAAGCTGCGAACAGTTCCTCCATCGCCTTCACCTGGCCGCCACTCGTGGAGCTCGGCACAAGAATCGGCGTTTTTACGCCTGCCGCGAACCACTGCTCCAGTCCCTCCATCACCTGCTTGCGAGTGCCGTAGAGCGTCGCGTCGCTGAGCCAGCGCTCGGTCATCAGGCCCGGGAGCGCCTCCCGGTCGCCACGCCCGAGAGCTGCCTCGATCGCTTCCATTTCTTCGCCGTAACCGGCTTCCTTCCAGTAATTCCGGTAGTTCGGGAGCATCACATAGCTCGTCAGGGTCCGCTTGCTCACGTTGGCGGCCGCCGCCGGGTCGTTGTCATCGATGCAGGTCGGGATCATGTCGCCTATGAAGAATTCCCCGCCGCGCTTCTCGGCTGGGACATGCGAAAGCGAGTCTGCCATGTGGGAGCGCGATGCGTTCGCCCACACGGCCCCCTCCGCGATTTCGGTCGAGAGTTCCACCATCTTCTTGCGCAGCGAAGCGAGGACGATCGGTGGCAGCGGGCCAGTCTGCTGCGTCGAGGCGCGCATCGCCGCGACGTAGTTCTTGATGTCGGTCAGCGGCTTCCCGGCCGAGACCCCCATGCGCTTCAGCGCCGGCTCGTGGCTCACGCCAATGCCCAGGTAGAAGCGTCCATCAGAGATTTCGTGGATGTAGGCCGCGGACTGCGCAAGGTCGAACGGCACGCGGTAGTAGATCGGCATGATCGAGGTTCCGAACTTGATCGTTTTCGTGGCATGGGCCATTGAAAGGCAGAGTCCCATCCCGTCGCCGAAACTGGCGCAGTAGATCCCCTGGAAGCCCGCCGACTCCAGCTTCTGGGCGATCTCGACGGTCCACTTTCGGCGACCGGCGGCGGCGGCAAGGGCAACGGCTGGCATCTGCATGGCGAAACTCCGGGTTTGGTTGTGTGGAACCGGACTATACGGGTGGCGAGCATTGGGCGCCCCGCACGCATCTACACGCCGACAGCGGCTTTCACCCTGCTCAGCAGTGTTTTTCTGGGTAATGCCTCCACCACCGGGATCTCGCACCGCCGCGCCTCTTCGGCCATACGTCGGCCGAACTGCCACGAGACGGTCGTGCTCAGCTCATGCCACGGCGAGACCATCTTCGAAGCGCGACGAGACATCATCGCCGTCCGCACTTCTTCCTTGTCGGCCTCAAAAAGGACGGCGCCCCGAACGGTCACCTCCTCCAACTCCAGGTTCGTCATGTATTCCGGCAGCAGCCATGCGCCGTCCGCGACTACCGTCTGGTGCGCCTGCAATTCAAACAGGAATCCTCGCTGCAACGCGCTGCAGACTAGCTTCGCGGCCTGGTACTGACGTTCGACCAGTTCCTCGACTGAATCCCGTGCCTCACGAATCCGCTCATCGATGCGAAGGATCTCCCGCGCTTCGCTCCCTGGCGCCGCGGAGTCCTGAAGCACCAGCCAGAGGGTGTCGATCTGGAGCCATCCCGCATCGAGGTCTCGCGCCAGCGCTCGCGCAACCGTCGATTTTCCCGCTCCCGCTGAACCGCCGAGCAGAATGAGATTCCGCATATGACCTCTCGCAAAGGGATGTTGCGACACGGCGGAGGGCTCGCCAAGCGACTATACGCAGAGGGCGGCGCGGACGCGCCTAACGAGGGTTTCGCGCGGACGTGCCGCTACCACCGCGAGCCCGAGCCGCCGCGCTTCGCCAGCCAACCAGTTCCCGTAAGTCCATTTCACGGCAGCGACGGGTTCGCGCCAGTGAGCCCAGGTTTGATCGGCCCGCCTCCCGTCCAACGCTTTCCGCACCTCGGCCTGATCGGGCTCGTGCAAGAACACCCCGTGGATGTCGGTACCGTCGACCTTCAGCGTCTTGACGAATCCCGGCTGCAACCAGGCACCGTCGGCAACCAGGACATCGTGACGCTGTAACTCCGTCCAGAAGACACGGGGCAAGAGGCTACAGACGAATTGTCCCGCGGCAATCTCCTGCTCAACTAGGTCTGAGACGGGTTCTTTCGCTTCGATGACGCGCCGGTCGACGCGGAGCAGGTGCGATTTCTCGATGTCATCTGCGAGGGCCTCTTGCGCCGCAACCCAAATGGTGTCGATTTGAAGCCAGCCAGAGCCCAACTCGTTCGCAAGAAGTTTGGATGTCGTGGATTTTCCCGACCCGGAAGCCCCGCCGAGCAGGATGAGCCGTTTCACTACCGTTTAAAGCGAAGCATCTGGCCGCTGCCGACGCCGGTGTGCTTCCCGTCTTCGTACGCGACCTGCCCGTTCACAACGACCATCGAAATGCCCGCAGGCTCCTGCTTGGGCTCTTCGTAGGTTGCCCGGTCTTTCACCGTGTCCGGATCGAAGAGCACGAGGTCCGCCCAGTAGCCTTCCTTGATCAGTCCGCGGTCAGTTAGTCCGAAACGCTCGCACGAGGCGCTCGTCATCCTCCGCACCGCCTCTTCGAGAGTGAGCACCTTCCGATCCCGCACGTACCGCGAGAGCACCCGCGGCATTGTGCCGAACAGCCGGGGATGCGGGTTCCCCTTCAGTTCGGGGATCCCGTCGGAGCCGATGAGCATCTTCGTGTGGCGGAGATTCGTTTCGATGTCCGCTTCATCGATGATGAAGTGGATGCAGATCACCTGGCGGCCCTTCGGGCTGGTGATGATTTCGCGGACGGCTTCTTCGATGGTCCACTCGTGTTCGGTCGCGATGTCCGGCACCATCTTGCCTTCGAACTCTCGAAAGTCCGGACAGCTTGCGATCATCACGCCCTGCGCCCACTCCGTGTCGATCTTATCGAGGTTCACGTACTGCCACATCGGGCCACTGCCGGCGGTGTACGGGTACACATCCAGCGTGATATCCATGCCAGCTGCGTTCGCCGCATCGACCTTCGCCAGTGACGCCTTCACCCCGCCCCAGTTCCGCTTTCCTGCCGATTTGTGATGCGAAATGTGCAACGGGATGGCCGCTTCACGGGCGATTAACATCGCTTCGTCCACGGCTTCAAGGAGCTTGTCGCCTTCGTTGCGCATGTGAGTCGCGTAGATGCCGCTGTACGGCCGGCATTCGGTCGCGAGGGACACCACCTCATCCGTGTCGCTATAGCGCCCTGGTTCGTAAATCAGACCCGTCGAGAAGCCCACTGCGCCCTGTTCCATCGCCTGGGCTACGTGGCCTCGCATCTCGGCGACTTCTGCTGCCGTTGCCAGCCGCTTCTCCATCCCCACGACGTGCGCGCGGATGCGGTTGTGCCCAACCAGCATCGCGTTGTTAATCGCGGGCTTCTTCGCCAGGCAGGCTTCGAAGAACGAATCCAGGTCGGTCCACCCCGAGCCCGGCCCGGAGATGTCGCCGGCCATGTATTCGCGCCCCGGCTCGTTGGGGATGGTACTGAACCCGCAGTTGCCGCTGATATCGGTTGTGACGCCCTGCGCCAGCTTGAACCCCATGTCCGGGTATCGAAGGAATGCGCCATCGTCATGTGAGTGCGTATCCACGAAGCCCGGGGTCAGCACCTGGCCTTTCGCGTCGATCTCGCGCCCCCCTCCGCCGGGAGTCCCGATCTCAGAGATTCGGCCATCAGTTACGGAGACATCAGCCACGTACCCGGCCGAACCGGAACCGTCGACGATGCGAGCGTTGCGAATGACAAGGTCAGCAGCCATGGCCGCATTCTGGAGCGTTCCAATTGCCCTGTCGATTCCGCGCGATCCGAAAACGGGTTTGGGGCTTTGCTGTACGCTCGAACGATGCCCAATCGCCTCGCCAACGAATCCAGCCCCTACCTCCTCCAGCATGCCGACAACCCGGTGGACTGGTATCCCTGGGGTGAGGAGGCGTTCGAGAAGGCGCGCAGCGAGGACAAACCGATCCTGCTCTCGGTCGGCTACAGCTCCTGCCACTGGTGCCACGTGATGGCCCACGAATCCTTCGAAAACCCCGCCACCGCCGCCCTGATGAACGAGTACTTCGTGAACATCAAGGTCGACCGGGAAGAGCGCCCCGATGTCGACAGCGTCTACATGTCGGCCGTCCAGGCGGTCAGCGGTTCCGGCGGCTGGCCGATGACTATTTTCATGACCGCGGACGGCCGCCCGTTCTATGCCGGCACCTACTTCCCGCCCGATGACGGGCATGGCCGGCCGGGCTTCGGGCGCCTGCTCAGCTTCCTCCACGAAAAGTGGCTCACTGACCGCGACGAGGTCATTGGGTCGGCCGACAAGGTCACGGCGCACCTCCGGGAGGCCACGCGCCGCGTCCCCGGCACCGGGGAAGAAGCGTCCCACGCAACCACCTCACGCGCAGTCGAGCTCTTCGCCGAAGTGTTCGATACGGAATGGGGCGGCTTCGGCATGGCGCCCAAGTTCCCCAGCCCAACGAACCTCGCCTTCCTTCTCAGCGTCCACGCTCGCGAGAAGGAATCGGAAACCGGCCAGGCGGCGCTTGAGATGGTGCTCCACACGCTCCGTGCGATGGCGACCGGAGGGATGTACGACCAGCTCGGCGGTGGCTTTTCGCGTTACAGCGTCGATGGCGAGTGGATGGTCCCCCACTTCGAAAAGATGCTCTACGACAACGCGCAACTTGCGCGCGTGTATCTCAACGCCTTCCAGCTAACCGGCGACCCCGGCCTGGAACACATCACCCGCCGGACGCTGGACTTCCTTCTCGACGAAATGCGCGACGCGGAGGGCGGCTTCCATGCGGCGCTCGACGCGGACAGCGAAGGGATTGAAGGCAAGTACTACGTCTGGACTGTCGATGAAATCCGCGAAGCCGTTGCCGACGACGCCGATCTCGCGATCGCCTGGTTCGGCGCAACGCGCGAGGGCAACTTCCGCGACCCCCACCATCCTGAGCTCACCGGGAGGAACGTCCTCAGTGCTCGGGCGAATCCCGACGAACTCGGCCAGCGTTTCAATCTCACCTCGGACGAAGTCCTTGCTCGCCTGGAATCCGCCGTCGAAAGGCTCCTCGCTGTTCGCACAGACCGCATTCGTCCCGGCCTCGATGACAAAGTCCTCACCAGCTGGAACGGCCTCGCCCTCGCGGCATTCGCGGAAGCCGGCCGTGTCCTCGGCGAAATCCGTTACCAGGTGGCAGCGGCGGAATTGGCGGCGTTCCTTCGTTCTTCGATGTGGTCCGATGGGCGCCTCTTCCACACCTGGAAGGCCGGCGAGGCCCGGGTCGATGGCATGCTAGAGGACCACGCCTACCTCGGCCTTGGCCTGGTGGAGCTCTACAAGCTCACCGGCGATGTTGCCCTCCTGGACTGGGCGCGAGACCTCTGGGAGATCGTAGTCTCGCGATTCCACGACGACGAAATGGGCGGTTTCTTCGAGACGCCTTCGGACGGCGAGCAACTTCTCCTCCGCCAGAAGCCTTTCTTTGATTCCGCCACGCCATCCGGCAACGGCAGCGCCGCGCTCCTCGGGCTCTGGCTCGGGCGCTACTTCAGCCGCGCCGACTGGGAAAAGTACGCGGATGAAGTTGCCATGCAGGTCTCCGACCATCTGCTGCGCGCCGTGACTGGCTTTGGGACCATTCTCCAGGCGATAGAATTCCTCTCGACACCCAGTCGCGAGCTCGTGGTGGTTGGCGCCCCCGAACGCCGTGTTTCGCTAGAAAACGTGGTCGCGGAGAAGTTCCTTCCCTGGACCGCCCTCGCCCCTACCCCCGACGCGGATGGGCTGCCGATGTTCGAGGGCCGTGAACCAACCGGCGACGACGCCGTCGCCTACGTCTGCGAGAACATGATGTGCCTCATGCCCGCAACCTCGCCGGACCAGCTCCGGGCGATGCTCGCCTGAACTCATGTCCGGAGGGCCACGTTCCAGGGTCCGTATGGACTTGGCGCAAAGATCATGAACCCGCGATCATTCGCCGGGGCCGGTATGCCCGTCACTCCAGGAAGGTGAATCTGCAATGACCCAAACCGAAACGCTAACGAGGCCACTGTCGATGACTGAGCATTTCGATGTCCTGATAGTGGGCGCCGGTATCTCCGGCGTTGGCGCCGCTTACCACCTCACGGCGGAGCGCCCGGGCACAAGCTTCGTTGTCCTTGAGGCGCTGGATAGCTTCGGTGGCACCTGGTGGACGCACCGCTACCCTGGCATCCGCTCCGACAGCGACCTCTACACGTTTGGATATCGTTTCAAGCCCTGGACCAGCGCGCCAATCGCCAGCGCCGAAGAGATCCTGAAGTACATGGGCGAGGTTATCGAAGAGAACGACCTCGGCAAGCACATTCGCTACGGCCATCAGATCAAGTCAGCCAAGTGGTCCGGCGCGGAGAACCTCTGGACCATCGAAGCTGTCCGCAAGGACACTGGCGAAACTGCTCGATTCACCACGAACTTCCTCTGGATGTGCCAGGGTTACTACCGCCACTCCGAGGGCTACACACCGGATTGGCCCGACATGGACAAGTTCGAGGGTCAGATTGTCCACCCCCAGCAATGGCCGCAGGACCTCGACTACGCGGGCAAGAACGTCATCGTCATCGGCTCCGGCGCAACGGCGGCGACGCTCATCCCCGCGATCGCCAACGAGTGCGCGCACGTCACCATGCTGCAGCGCTCGCCGACCTACTTTATTCCAGGCCGGAACGTGAACGACCTGGCCGACACGCTCCGTGAGCTCCAGATCGACGAGTCCTGGATACATGAAATCGTCCGCCGGAAAATCCTTTTCGATCAGGCAACCTTCACGAAGCGATCGTTCGAAGAGCCCGAGGCGGTGAAGCGCGAACTCCTCGCCGGTGTTCGCGCCTACCTCGGTGACGATTTCGACATTGAAACCCATTTCACGCCGCGCTACCGTCCGTGGCGCCAGCGCATCGCCTTCGTCCCCGACGGTGACATCTTCCGCGGCATCCGCGCCGGCAAGGCCTCGGTCGTAACCGACGAAATTGAACGGTTCACGCCTCGGGGCATTTTGCTGAAATCCGGTGAGGAGCTCACGGCCGACATCGTCGTCACTGCCACCGGCTTCAACCTGAACGTCCTCGGCGATATCGACTTCGAGATCGACGGCAAGCCGCTCGTGTTTTCGGATTCGATTACCTACCGCGGGATGATGTTCACCGGCATTCCGAACCTGGTCTGGGTGTTCGGCTACTTCCGCGCCAGCTGGACGCTTCGCGCCGACCTCCTGGCCGACTTTGTCATCCGGCTGTTGAACCACATGGACAACAAGGGCGCCAAACGCGTCGAAGTTGCTCTGCGGCCCGAAGATGAGGGCATGGAACTGCTGCCATGGATCGATGAGGAGAACTTCAACCCCGGCTACATGATGCGCGGCATGTCGCTGCTTCCAAAGCGCGGCTCGAAACCCGAATGGCAACACTCCCAGGACTACTGGCGCGAGAAAGACGAAATCCCCGCCATCGATCTGGATGGCCCGGAATTCCGTTACTGCTAGTTCCACTACCGCAGGAGAAGCAAAAGGGCCTCTCTTTGTGAGAGGCCCTTTTTCGATTAGACCCGTTCCACTGATGCCAGCGGCGGCTTGGCGGGGTCGACCAGGTACCGCAGTTCCGGCATCTGGATGTCCGCCACCGCGTACGACGCCGAGACCGGCCAGTGCGGTCGCGCTCCCGGCAGATTGAATGCTTCCGCATCGAACGTGTCGAGCTCGGGCTTGCCGCGGTCGGCGCTGCGGAAGACATAATCCGGATCGACCTGGATGAGACGCGAGAGCGTCGTTCCGTCGCGCTGGACCTTCGCGACGTTCAGACCGGCGAGGTACTGGATGTCGTTCCCGGCGATCGGTTCCGGGTTCATCATCCGCATTTCCAAGATCGTCTTGCCAGCACTGACGACCTTGCCGATGACCTTGTCGTAACGCTTGGTCAGTGAGACCTCTGCTACCTTCAGCGGGTAGCCCCAGCGCGCGGCGAGCTGCTTCGCGGCCTCGGCGGAGGAGCAGAACCCGGCTATCGAAAGCCCCCGCGGCCTTGCACCCGAACGTGCCCCGATCTTGGCTTCGGCCAGCACGAACGGCCCCGCAGGGCTATCCGGGACATTGGTGATCGTGAGAACAACCGTCGGCGGGACGGTTGGGTGCAGCGCAGGTGGCAGCAGTGATGTGACCGCTGACGAGTCAATCTCGTACATGATCTGGAGGATGCCCGCCCCTGGAAGCTCCCAAGCGTCGCCCTCGGGCTGCGTCACCACCGGGCCTAAATCGAACGATGTCAGTTCGCGCGTTCCGACGAGTGGCATCAGGAACCACCTGCCGCGCTGCCAGCCGCAACCGGCTCCTTCTTCTCGGCAAACTTCGGCATGACTTCCTTTGCAAAGAGCCGCATCGAAGCGAGCACGTCTTCCTGCGGGATAGTCTCGACGGCGTTCAGCAGGAAGTTGATCCGGTCGACACCTACGGATTCCCAGTTCTTGATGACCTCGACAATGCGGTCCGGGTTGCCGATCGCCAGTCCTTCGGGAATCTGGCCCTCCGGCGAAGTGGAAGCCTCGCGGCGCAGCGCCGGGAGGAGCCCGAGGTTGGGATACGACCGCGTCGGGTAGGCCTGGCGCGCGGCGAGCAGCTGTTCGGCCATGTAGTTGAACGTCCCCGCGAGCCGCTGGCCGGCCTTCGCGCCGTATTGCAGGTCCGGGTGACACATCAGGAAGTTCACGGTGTTGACCTGTTCATTCACAAACGCGCCAACCGGGTCGCAGTACTTAATGCGTCGGCGGTACTCTCCGATTTTCTTTTCCTGCTCCTTGAAGCCGCCGAACGTCAGTCCAAGGCTGCCCATGCCTCGGTCAGCGGCATCGAGTTCGGTTCCAGGGCTCGTGACCGCCACCCACATCGGCGGGTGCGGCTTCTGCAGCGGCTTCGGCAGGATGGTGCGCTGTGGCATCGAAAATGCGCGGCCTTCGTAGCCGAACCGTTCCTGGGTCCACATCTTGGGGATGATTCGGGTCCACTCGTCCCACGTCTTCTTTGTCTCGTCCGGGTCGGCGCCGAAGCCGCCGAGTTCGGTCCAGGTGGCGGACCGCCCGGTGCCGAATTCAAGCCGGCCGCCGGAAACGAGATCCATAGTCGCGGCTACTTCCGCGGCCTTGATCGGGTTGTTGAACTGAGGCACGCAGACCACGATGCCGCGCCCGATCCGGATGTTCTTGGTCTGCATGGCGCAGGCCGTGAGGAAGATCTCCGGCGCGGAGCAGTGGGAGTACTCCTCAAGGAAGTGATGCTCCACTGCCCACACCTGGTCGAAGCCAAGCTCGTCGGCAAGGCGAACCTGCTCAAGGCAGTTCTGGTACACCTCGTATTCGGTCGTCGGCCCCCATGGTCGCGGCACGGAGATTTCGTAGAAGATTCCGAATTTCATTTGTGGCTCTCCCATTTCAGACTTGGGAATTTCGCCGCGACTGTAGCACAGCCGCGGGGCGCTGGCGCGGCTACCGGAAAACGTCGTCAACCTTCGTGATCCGTATCCGGTCCGGTGTAAGCCGCAGGTCGTAGGCGCCTACAACCTGGTCTTCGTTGAGCAGTTCGGCGGGCTTCTCGCCGTCGTAGCGGATGGTCGCGGGTTCTTCCGAAAGCAGCCGTTCCCGCAGCTGCTCGGCGTTCGCCGAGATAATGACTGCCTGGAGGTTGTCGGCCGAGATGTGCCTCCTGATGACCGCGTTCACCTCCTCGGCGGTAAGGCCGGCAAGTGCTTCGCGAATGTAGCTGGTGAACTCCGGGATCCCGAACCACTCGCTGTCCAGCGCGTACCCGAGTTGCTGGTCCTGTGTCTTCGTGAGCACGAAGACGTTTTTCGCCAGGTACTCTCGGGTGGCCTCGAAGTCCTCGTCGCTCAGGCCGCGCTCCACGAACTTCCGCAGTTCGTACAGTGCGAGCTTGAAGCCAAACAGTGCCTGCTCCGGCTGGAGCGGCCGGATCCAGATTTCGAACAGCTGAGCGCGCCGGGCGCGGTTCGCGTCTGGAAAGAACTGGTACATGCCGCGTGGGAACGCCTCGATGTAAGCGTAGTCCCCGTAGTTCATGCCCCGGATTTCGCGGATCCGGTTGTAAAGCTGTCCGTTCGAGGCCCGGTGTTCGCCAAGCCACGCTCGCGCCAGCCAGAGCGCAACGAAGTCGGGATCGCCGCGACGGACATCGATAGGGTGACCTATCGAAATCGCAACCGACCGCGTTTCCTTCTCGACGATCTCGACGTTGAGCCCTCGTGGGCGGTCGGCGGTCACCGGGTACGCGAGCCGCGCGGCTCCTTCGGGGAGCCGGCCAAGCGACTGCTTCAACCCGGCTTCCTGCTCGGGCTTGATATCCCCCGCAATGCCGAGGGTCAGGTTTGCCCTGGTGTAGTGCTTTGAGATGAACTCCCGAACGTCTTCGATGGTGATAGATCCGAGGCCCGAAACGGAACCCAGTTCGGTGTGGCCATACGGCGTCCCATCGAACACGAGCTCTTGCAGTCGTTCTTTGCCGAACTCCTCTTCGTTGTTCGAGCGAAGGTCTTGCGTGAGCGCGTTCAGGTGCTGCGACTTGATTCGCGAAAAATCATCCTCGCGGAAGCCGGGATTCAGTAGTTGCGGGAGCGCGACCTCAAGGAATCGATCCAGCACATCAACATGCGCCACACCGGTGAAGGTCGTCATGTCGCGGTCCACCTGCGCGGAAAACGATGCGGCCATCGGGAACAGGACCCGGGTGATTTCGTCGTACGGCATCTCCGCGCTGCCCGCTTCGGTCACCATCGAAGCCGCGAGCGCGGCCAGGCCATGCCTTCCCGCGGGGTCATCACTCGAACCTGTGCCGAACAGGAGCTTGAACCGGACGAGAGACGACGGGCCTGGCAGGGCAATCGTCTTGATCGGAACCGGGGCCAAGACCGGAGCAGTCAACTTCGGTGGCTCAGTCATGGCCGCCGGGAGTTCCTCGTGCGAGAGCGTCGCTACCACCATGTTGGCCTCGGTCAGATATCGCCGGCCAGCGGTCAGAAGGTCGTCGGGCGTACACGTGTCGGCGGTATCGAAGAGCTCATTGAGCGTGTCGTAGCGGCGTTCGAAGCGGACAAATCTTGCCAGCGTTGAAGCAATCGATTCGGAGTTGTCGAGCGTGCGCACGAACGCGTAGCGAGAATGCGACTTCGCGTCCTCAAGGCGCTTCGCCGGGACCGCCGTTGTCGCCGCCTGGGCCATCACCTTCGCGATCTCATCCCGCACGTATGGCATGTCTTCAATTCGCTTCACTCGTGCGAAAACCGTCGCGAGTCCAGGGTCGTGCGAAGACGGGAGGTAGGGGAAGAGCTCATCCACCACCTGTTCTCGCTCGACCAGTTTTCGGTAGATATCCGAGGTCTCGGCGAACATCAGGTCGAGCAGAAAATCGAGCGCCGCGTAGTCCTTGCTGGTGGTGGAGAACGCCGGCCCATGGAAACCGACGGAAAGCCACGGCAAGGTCGTCGTATCCCAGTGATGATGAACGAGCGCGGGCGCGGCATGCGCAGGTTCCTGTGGCACCACGACCCCGGACTCGGCTCCAGCGTCCCATGCCGACCAGTACTTCTCCACGAGCGCTGTCGCTGCGTGTGGGTCGATGTCTCCAGCGACGATCACCGTCGTATAGCGAGGCCGGTACCAGCGCTCGAAGAACGTCCGCGAGTATTCGAACTGGTTCGGCATGTTCTCGATGTCGGCGATGAAGCCCATCGTTGTGTGCTTGTACGTGTGGGTTGTGAAGGCACGGTCCCGTTGGACCTCGATCAGTTTCGTCAGCGGATCGGCAGCGCTCTTGTTGTATTCGCCGAGCACAGCTCGTGACTCCGTCTTGAAGTCCGCCTCGCTGTACTTCAGATTCATGAACCGGTCAGCCTCGATTTCGAGCACGCGTTCGAGGTCGTCGCGGGCGAAGGTGATGTGGTAGTTCGTGAAGTCGTCGGTGGTGTATGCGTTCTGGCGCGCGCCCGAGCGCGTGATGATCTCCTGGTAGGCCTCCGCCGAAAACCGCTCCGTGCCACGGAACATCATGTGCTCGAAAAAGTGGGCGAACCCAGATTTCCCGGCCTCGACCTCGTTTCGCGAACCGGTTTGCACGGGAATCTGCAGCGAGACGAGGTTCGGGAACCCGGTGTTCAAAGCGATGACGTGGAGTCCGTTGGGAAGGGTCGTTTCGAGTGCATCGAACGGCAGAATTGGGGGCATGGAAATCAGTCGCTCCTTGGTTGTTCGGAGCGAGTGTAAACGAGGAGGGAATGCCAGCCGAACGCCGTTCGGGTCTAGAACCCGTTCGGGCAGTAGGGCGCGTATCGCGTCCGGAACAGGTCGTCGGCCATTTGCAGCGCCGCTTCGTTCTTCGCGGTCAAGTTGCCTGCCCGCGCAAAATGGCTCGCCGGCCGGTACCCGGAGATGAGAGACGACAGCACATTCGGCGTGGTCGTGATATCTGGCTCACGCTCGGTCTTTCGCGCCGATGCACTTCGCCCGTCAGTCTCCAGCAGGTACGTCCCCACGTTCCACGGGCAGATGTCGTCTGCTTCGACGCGGATCGTGAGCTCGCCCCTCCGTCCGTACGGCCGTTGAGGCAGCGCGGTCTCCACATCAACAACGCGCATCCAGATGCCATCCGACGTCTTCCGTTGGAGCATCCGAGGTTCGAGCAACAATTCAGGCGCCGGGTCATCCTCGGCAACACCGTGAAAATCGATTCGACGGACGAGGTCGTGAGCCGAAAGGTATTCCCACAACGCCCGATACGCCTGCATGTCCCGCGCGATGAAATCAGAGACGGTCATCACCTGGCCTGGACCCGGATCTCCGAACTTACTTTCCTCGGTCTGGTAGACCGCATGACCCGTGACCTCCCCGTCGGCGTTCCGGTAAACGGCGCAAAACACTGGGTGGTCTTTCACATCGGAGCGCAGCGTGCTGGCCTGCCAGAGGACAGTAGACCGGTGAATAGCCAGGTTCTTGTCCTGGACCCACTGGATGTAGTTTTGCTTGATCAGGGGGAACGCGTCTTCCTTCTCCATCAATTCGACCCGGCCAGGTGAAGGCAGCGACTCCTGGAAGCGGGAGAACCTGGGGTCGATGGAATATCGCGTCGACGCCGTCGCTAATCCGTAGCCGAAACGCTGGTAGATCGCACCCATGCTCGCCCAGAGGATCGCCAGCGATTGCTGGCGATCGCGCATTTCGCCGAGCGCCTGCGTCATCACCTTCCGCAGCAGGCCCTGCCGGCGAAACGCGGGCAACGTCCCGACCGCGGTGACGCCGCCCATCTTCACCGCGTTGCCGTTGAGCCGGACCGTAAATGGCAGCGTGGTGAACGTCGTCGCGAGTTGACCATCGACGAAAGCGCAGGTCGTCCAGTCCGCTGCCGGTCTGGTCAGGTCGTCCTCGGGCGAAGGCGCGGATGCGAAGACGTAATTCACGTTCTTCTGGTACTGGTTCAGTTCTTCGGCATCGCGAAGGGCTCGGATCTCGACGGCCATGTGAGAGTCTCTCCAGCGCGGGGGCGCAAGGGGCGAGTATAGCGAAGCATCACGGTTGGAGTGGGACCAGGGTGGCGGGCGCATCGAGTTGAATCTGGTAAGTCCCGCATGCATCGAGGGTTGTGAAGTCCTGCGCCCACGCGGGCACGCTGGGGTCGCCGAAACGTTCCCACGCGCTCGCTGTCGAGTCGTAGCGGTAGAGTCCCCGGAAAGCTCCGCCGAGGCTGGAGAGCGCATCGAGCACGTGCGCAGTCGCCCCAAGATACGTGAGGTCGTTGTTCCCGGCCTCGAGTTCAACCGGCACCGGAAACGAGACGGAGAATCCGCCGGTCAGGGTCACGGGACTGGTGGCGTAAAACCAGTACGACTCACCCGGTTGGACCGTGTTGAGCGTGCGCTCGGCTGCCGTCCCCCGGTACCAGCGTTGCCATTGGTCAGCCCCATCGATGGTCCGGAAGATGGCAGTGATGCTTCCACCGGGGTCAGCCGGAAAGGTATCGAGGAGGGCGACCGTCTCACTCCCGAAATAGCCGACGTGGTTCCAGCCGGCTTGCAGCTGCACGTTCCCGCAAAGCACCGCGCCCGATCCAATGCGCGCTGGTGGCCCGAACTCGCTTGTGTTTCCGTCCGGGTCGGTCGCAAGCGCGACCAGCCAGTCGCCCGCCGAGGCCGCCGGGTTGCTGACCTGGAACTGACCTGAGCCGTCCGCGATGGCGGTTCCGAGGGGGATGGGCAGGCGTCCGAAGTCGGTTGCACCGCCCGGCTCATGGTCGGCGAGGTACAACTGCACTTCGCAACCCGCGCAGGCCGTGCCGTTTACGCTGATCTGCGTCGCGCGAGAGATGACCGGATGGTTGAGGAGGTTGTTTGGTCCGAGGTCCAGGTCGCCCTCGTCGTTGGGATTGCGCACGCCGTCAGCGCCAAGGTCGATCGCGAGCCCGGCGATCGCTTCAAAGGTGTTGAGTTTGAACGTGTTCCGCACAACCGAATTCCCCGGGTCAGGGCGCACCTGGATACCTGTCTGAGCGTTTTCGAACGAGTTTCGTCGCACGGTCGTCAGCGCGGATGGTTGCGAAAGCATCACGGCTACCCCCACGGGCGCCGCTTCGCCGTTCGGCCGGTTGCCGATCACGTTGCCTTCGATGAGCACGCCACTGAATGCCGGACCCGCCCCCGCGCCGACGAACACTCCAACGTCCGCGAACCCTATGACATTACCGGCGCCCTCCGGCGTAGAGGGGCCCCCGGCAGTCACGTTTCCTGCCGCAACGATGACGCCCGTTTGGACGGGGTCCGCAGCGCCCGCGGGAGTAAACCCGATTTCGTTGCCCGTGATGACGGAGCCAGCCCCGGCCACCGCAACGCCGTTCGCGCACCCGCCGAAGACGTTCCCGGCAGCGATGGATCCGACCTGAGCACCGTCCCCGGTCACAGCCACGCAACTCGCCGAGAAGCCACGGATATTGAGGCCGCTCAGGCTGAACTTCATGCCGGTGGCGGTTAGCCCATTCTGTGAGGCTGAAAGTGCGCCGGAGGTTCCGACGACAGAGACTCCTGCGCCGCTCCCATCGATCCACACCTCCTCGCGCGAAACGCTCGGCAGGGCGGTGCTTCCAATGAGGATTGAGACCGGGGAGTCCGCGGGAAAGACCGCGGGGTCGAACGTTATCTTGAATGTTCCTGGTTCGGCGTCTTCGTTCGCGACCTCTATCGCGTGTCGAAGCGTGCAAAGCCCGGGGTCGGGACACACTGCCCCGGAACCTCCCGAAGCGTCTCCCTGGCTTGTGACCACGACGCCGTGATCGACCGTGACTGCAAGCGCGCGCGGCTCGGCGCCGCCGGTTCCGCTGAGCGCGAGACTCAATCCGAGGATGGCCAACAACAGGAGACCGCGCACCCTCGCAAACTACGCCCGCGCGACCGCGAACAGCAACAATTGTCCCGAACTACAGCGCTCGAAACGTGCGTTTGCCCTCGAGTCTGACCAGCCGGCCCATTCCAGGGTGTTCCCAGTGCCCGGCCATCCAGGTGCGCTCCTCGTCGATCGCCCAGTCAAATAGCCTGTCGCGAGTCTTCGCCGACTGAATCGGGTCCACGTCGAAACTCGGCGACCAGTCCGGGTGGATGAGTTGCACCGGGTGGTGCGAAGCGTCGCCGACAATGACTCCGCGTTCGCCCTGCGACGAAATCCCGATCGCGACGTGCCCCGGCGTATGCCCCGGCGTCGGCACATAGGTCAGGTTTTCGTCGATAGCCTGCTCTTTGTCCGCGAACGTGATTCGCCCGGTGTTCCTCAGAGGCTCGACGCACTCTCGCAGATGCGCGTTACCCGGGTCGGCCACTCGCTCCGGCGTCATCCAGTAGTCCCACTCCCCCTGTTGGAACCAGAACTGCGCCTTCGGGAAAAAGATCTCCCGCGTGCCATCGTCCTTGTCGATCGTGTTCCAACCGACGTGATCGACATGCAGGTGCGTGTTGAGCACGATGTCGATGTCCTCGGGCCGCACCCCGGCCTCGGTGAGCGAATCGTTGAGGTGGCCCAGGGGCATGTTCGGCCGCCGGCGCCGGCCTATGCCGGAGTCGACGAGGACGGTTTTCCCAGCCGAGCGCAGCAAGAAGCAGGTGACCGCCATGGGGTAGAGACCGCGAGGGTCCTCCGGTTTCTCGGCTTCATCAATGAATTGCTGGGCATGGTCCGGGATGAAATACCGCGGGTCCATCAACATTCGCGAATCGAGCAGCGGTGTAACTTCCACCGCCCCGATAGTGATCTTCGGCACTGGGCTACCCTCCGGCGGCCGATTCTACGCAGAACGCGCGGCTGCCATAGCCTTCACTGCAACTCGAACGTGAACCGCTCCCGGAAACGCACAAGCGCACGCAGCAACGGCCCCCCAACAAAGACCAGCACCACCGCGTTGCATGCGCTTCTCAACAGGTCCCATCCGAAGCTCGTGAGGAAGTAGTAGTTCCAGTACCGCCTGAGCGTTTCAAGCGGTCCGAGCCCCGGTTCGTATGAAATGTCCGGGCCCGCGGCAAAGAACGGCCACGACCAGAGGTTCGTGATGGCTCCGAATAGCAGCCCCCAGGCGACGCCGAAAGCGACAACGAGGAGCACCTCTGTTCGCCGCCCGGCGCGCGTGTGAACGACATACATCCGCAGCAGCCCGGCACTCGAGCCCATCCATGCGCTCGCGAACATCTGAAATGGCAGCCATGGCCCAAAGCCACCGGTGACCACCGCACTGAGGAAGAACGAAAGCGCCCCCAACAGGAACCCCATGCGATATCCGAAGGCATAGCCCCCGAGGATCACGAGGAAGAAGTAGAGATTCGCCCCCGCCAGCAGCGTGATGGTCCGCAACACGGCCGCGAGTGCTGCCAGCACCCCCAGTGCTGCCAGGGACTTGCTGTTCAGGCCCCCGGCGGTGAGGTCGGCGATCGCGAGCACCATGCACAGCGCAGCCGTGATCGCGAACACGATCGGCGCGTCGGTCTTGTGGGCGAACGAGTTCAGGCCGCCGTCCTGGATTCCTGGGGCGAAGAACGGGTTGAGATACGCTGCCAGTCCGACAAGGTTGAGGACAACGAACACCCCGATGCTGGGGTCGATTCGAAGTTTCTGTTCGTGCGCGCTACGCATTGCGCGACCTCCAGTAAAGGGCCGCGCCGATCGCGGCGATCATCAGAACGACGACCACCCCAAACGAAATCAGCGGAACCTTCGATGTGTCGCCCTGGTCCGCTTTGGCGTCTTTTGCGGGAAGGTCTCCTCCTGTGGCTGGCGAGGCGGTTGCAACCTGTCCGGGCAGCGTCACGAGCGCAGTCACGGAGGAATCCGGCGCTGCTCTCGTTACCGAAGGCGTGAATCCTCCCGTTGGCGCTGCGGTGGAGACCGGAGATGGGGATTCCGTGCTCTGCGTTTGTGCCGTCGATGGCGCCGTGGGCGGAAGCGTCCCCGCCGCCGTCGGCGGCAACGGTGTGGCCGTTGAGGGCCCGCCCTGCGGCGCGTGCCCGCAGATCTGCTCGAAGGTGATGTCCTGCGGCGCTGGAGCGCTGTTCGGACCCCCCTGGCCCCACTTCCACCCATGGACGTCTCCGTCTTTGGCTTTCAAGAGGTTGAAAGCGAGCGCTGAGTACACCCAGTTCTTGCCATAACTGCGGGTGAAGAACGCCCAGTAGGTGCAGCTTCCGCCCTGACACTGGCAGAAACACGACGAAAAGGAGCTCGCATCGCCGCAGCCCTTCCCGCTGATAGAACACACTGCGAGTCCGCTCCCACCACCGTAGGCGTCGAACGTCTGGCCCGCTGCCTTCAGTAGCTGATCTCCTGTAATGCCATCACCGCCAAAAGCGATGCAGTATGTCTTCACCGTATTGCCGTCCTGGATGACCACCCCGGCTTCGCCGTCGGCGTGCGCGATTGTCACCAGGCCCATCGCGCCGAACAGCGCGACCGAAGCCAGCAGAGTCCTAACTGCGTGCACGGTGAACCTCGTCGGCCGTGATCGCCCCGGGTACCACTCGTGCCACAGCCGTCGCATGCGGCCCGTTCGCTGAGAACGCCGCGCGTGCGGGCAAGTCTGAGATAATTTGGCCGTCGTGCAGACTTATCACGCGTGTCGCGAATTTCGCCGCCGACTCGATGTCGTGGGTGACGACAATCGCGGCGCCTCCGCTGGCCGCGTGTCTTCGTAGCCTCGTGGCGAGCGCCTCTTTGGCGGCCGCGTCGGCGCCTCGGGTCGGTTCGTCGAGCAGCCAGACGCGAGGCTCGTGTGCCAGCATCGCCGCTATCGCGACTCGTTGCTGCTGTCCCACCGAGATGTCCCGAGGGTTACGGTCCGCCAGCTCGCTCAGCTCCCACTGTTCCAGCACCTCACCAGGTTTTTGCTGACCATCGCCCTTGCTGCGATTCGCCAGCGTATCCGCCACCTCATCCCGCACCGATTCGCGGTACAACGCGATGGCCGGGTCTTGCGGCACAAGCCCGGCGAACGCGGTAATTTCCCGCGTTGACCGGAGGGATCCCACCAAACCGAATCGCACAGTCCCTTCGGACGGCTGCGTCAGATTCGTGATCGCGCGGAAGAGTGTGCTTTTTCCGCTGCCGTTCGGGCCCATCAGCGCGACAATCTCGCCTTCGCGCAGTTCGAACGTTGCCTTCCTCAGGGCGTTGAGTTCCCCGTAGTGGATGCTGATGTCGTTGAGAGCCATCAGGATTGCCCCGGGCGAAGGATCCTCGCGGGGCTTCACTTCAACGTCGAACGGCAGGCGCGGTGAACGATCGAGGGTTGGTTCGATGCCCAGCCGGCGCCACAGTTCCACATCCGGCGGTACGGCCCGGAGTTCGGCAAGCGCCTCGCTCGGAGCCAGGGTGCGGACCGTCCCTGCACTCACCTCCACCACGCGATCAGACCGCGGAAGCAACCTCTCCAGCCGGTGTTCGGAGACGAGGATCGAAAGTCCCCGGCGCCTCCGCAGTTCAAGCAATGCTGAAATCAGCGCCTGAGCGCCGCCTTCGTCGAGCTGCGACGTTGGTTCATCGAGCAATAACAGCTTCGGTTCCATCGCTAGCACGGCGGCAATGGCTACCCGCTGCCGCTCCCCGCCCGAAAGCGTCTGCTGGCGGCGGTGACGTAGATGCTCAATCCCAAGTTCTGCCAGCAGCCGGTCCACGCGCCGATGCATCTCGGTTCGCTCCACGGCACGTTGCTCCATGCCGAAGGCGATCTCCTCGACTACGGTCTCCGCCACGGCCTGCGCCTCCGGCTCCTGGAACACCATCCCCGCGGAGAGCGACAACTGCCGCGTCGGTGTGCGAATTGCATCCAGTCCGTCGACCGTTACACACCCGGAGATGCTCCCACCGTGAAACTGGGGCACAAGTCCATTGAAAAGTCGCAGAAGGGTCGATTTCCCGCCGCCGGAGGGCCCGGCAACGAGCGTCAGCTGGGATTCCCCGAGGGAAAGATGCGCATCGGTCAACGCTGGTACGGCCGCACGCGGATACGAATAGGTGACGGCTTCGGCGCGCGCTACAGTCACGTCGAACTCTCCGCAACTGCCACGGTCGGCGTCGCTCCAGAAAGCGCCCGGCGGTCGTTCGCGATCAGGATTGTGGCTGGCCATGCGCATGAAGCCACGAGGAAGGCCTCGCCGAGCGCGAATCCTGGGACCGGCAGGCCCGCGAAGGGGTTGTACGAAAAGTTCCCCACTCCCGCCGCCCTCGCCGCAATCACTCCAACAGAGACGAGGCACGAAGCCGCAATAGCAAGTCGCTGGCTGAGCGGGAGAGGATCGGTCGAGAACGAAGTCGTGCGGTGAGTCCGCCGAGCTTCCCATAGCCAGAACAGCAAGGCGAGCACACCCAGGGCGGCCATTCCGGCGCCGGCGAGGCGCCATGCGCCTTCGCTGTAAAACCAGAACCACGCAGCCGCCACCAGCAATGGCGCGGAGGAGGCGGCCGAAAGCCGTGCGCGCGCCGGCGGTAGCGCTGATGCCGCGTACCCCCGCGCTTCCATCGCTTCGGCAAGTTGCATCGAACGTTCGAGTCCGTTGACGACCGCTGGGACGATGAGCGCGGGCAGGTCACGAATGCCGCCGCGCGCGCCGCGCAACGCCCGCATCTCGCGGATTCGCCTCAGGTCTTCGATCGTGGCCGGGAGCAGTGTCAGCCCAACCGTGAGCACAAGACTCGCGTGCAACAGCGCTCCAGGTGTAGTCCGAAGCACCCGGTGCGGGCTCACCGCTCCGTTGAATACGCCGAAAGCGAGGAAGATCGACAGGATCGCCATCCCCCGGATGCACGCCGCCACCAATCCTTCGGCGCTCACCGGACCACCAAGTCGGAGACCTCCGAGCCACCTCGGGATTTCCGGACCGGGGAAGGTCAACAGGATGTGATCACCATAGTTCCCGTTGATCGTGGCGATGACCACCGAAACCGCCAGCATTGAGCAGCCGAAGATGAGCATGACGCGGAAGCTGGTGGCGGCGGTTTCCGTGCGTGGTGCGAGTACGGCCACCAGTACAATGCAAAGGAGCAGGATCGCGAGGTACAGGGGGTTGGTGGTTGCCAGCGCAACCACCATTACCAGCATCACCCACGCGATCCATGTCCCGGTATGCATCGGTTGCTTAGCCTCCGCGTCTTGCTGCGGCCGCCAGCCCGAATCCAACGGCGAGAACAATCAGGGCGCCGCCAAACAGGACACCCGCCCCGCCACCACCCACATGAGGAGTGGCGTTCCCCGTGGAGGGTGGGCCAGGGACCACCGAGGGTGTAGCGGTCGGCGACGAGGGAATCGCGCTGGGCGTGGCCGTCGGTTCGGTTCGAACGTTCACGATTGGGGTATCCGCGGCGTTGCAGAACGTCCTCCCAGCGAGCGCTGGCAGCACCTGGTTCGTGCTGTACGCCGGGTCGAATCCGAGGAACGAACCGTCGGGCTGTTGTTGCGACAGCAGGAACTCGATCGGCGTAACACCGTCGACTGTGTACTCTGCCGATTCGGGATCCTCCCCCGCTGCATAGAGTGCCTGCACGACATAGGCGGTTGACGATGCGTTCGATGCCGCAGGGTCGAAGCCCCAGCCGCCATCCTCTCCCTGGCTCTCCTTGAGGAACGCCAGCGCCTCGACGATGGGTCCGAGGTCGGCGCCCGAACCCGTCGCGAGAAGGGCCTGGATCGCGATTGCCGTCGTGTCCGGGTCGGGGAATCCGCCAAATCCCCAACCGTGTGAGTCGTCCAGCTGCATCGCAAGTAACGCTTCGCTTGCAGACTTCGTCACCTCGTTGCCAGTACACGCGAGGCCGATCATGGAAATCGATTGGCTGAAGGCGTCCTCGCCGTAAAGGCCGGTCGCGGAATCGAAGCCCGCCTCGGCCGTAGTGATCAGGTCGAGGCCGCCGACCGCGTGCGGGTCGAGGCCAAGCGCCTTCGCGACCAGCGCCGCTTTCGCAGCAATCGCCGAATTCGTCACCTGGTCGATGTTCGCCGCGAGGAATTCCGCTGGCCCAACACCGCCGAACTTGTCTTTAGCCGGGTCGAAACCGGCGGCACGTACAGCAAAGACCGCGTCCATATTTTGCGAAAGGCTTTCCGAGCCGTACGCGCCATCGGCCGTCTGCAAGGACTTGATATAAGTCGCTCCGGAAGCTATCGCCTCCGAAGTCGAAGCCGCTTCGGCTCCAAGCAGTGGCATAACAGCCAGCGCAGCAGCCGAAACGAGAATCCAGCGTTTCAACAAGAATCATCCCCATAAGCTCTTGGCCTTCGAGGTCGAAGGCAGGCGAAGAAGCATCTGGGCGGGAAGAACAAAACCCGCCGGGTTGGCGGGTTTCAGGTAATACGAACCATCACTCCGACCCCTTTCTGCACGAAGGATCATCGGTTTGCGGAAGAGGGAGGGTTTTCTGGCTTGGCTCACAGGAGCCTTACAGTTGCGGCACAGCGCCGGATTCACACCGGCTTGCCCCGGATTCTCGCTGTTGGCGAGACCCTCTCCGATATTCGATTGTCAGGACGGACTGTCTAACTTTCGCTCCTGTCCGTCAAGCATTTGCTGTTTGCGCTATTTGGCGGCGCTCCGCGAAGCGACCTCTGCCATGGCCTCACCCAGGCGATGGATTCCCTCTTCGATCTCTTCCATGGGCACGTAGCTGAACGCCAGCCTGACGTGGTTGGTGGCCTTTCCATCGGCGAAGAATTGTGGCCCCTGGCCGACAACCACGCCGCGTTCGTTCGCCGCCATCTGGACATCGCGTGAGCTCATCCCCGGCCGTAGCTGGAGCCACAGGAAGAACCCGCCGAGCGGCCGGGTGTAGGTCGCGTAGTCGGACGTGTAGCGTTGCAGCGCGTCCTCCACGCGTTCGAGCTTCTTCGCATAGGTCCGGCGCAAATTCAGGATGTGCCGGTCGAGGTCGCCGTTGCGCATCATCTCCGCGATCACGCGGCCGAGGAACGGGCTTGAGCCCATGTCGTATCGCAGAGCGGCGATCCGCGAGACGAGTGCCGGTGGGCCCATGATCCACCCCATGCGCAGCCCGGTCGCGATGATCTTCGAGAAACTTGAGACCTTGATCCCGTGGTCGCCGTTGCTCAGCGCGAAGATGGATGGTGGCGGTTCCTGCTCGAACCAGAGTTCGCCATAGGCGTCATCTTCGAGCACGAAGGTGTTGTACTTCCGCGCGAGTTCCACCAGCTTTTCGCGGCGGTCGATCTGAAGCGTGCATCCCGCCGGGTTCTGGTGCGTCGGGATGCAGTAGATAAACTTCGCCCGCTTGCCCTGGTCAGCGAGTTTCTGCAGTTCGTCTTCCAGCAGGTCGCAGCGCATGCCCTGCTCGTCCATAGGGATGGCAATCTGCTCCGCCCCGAACGAACGGATGGTGCGCATGCTGCCCGGGAAGTTAGGGCTTTCAACAAGCACCGTGTCCCCGGGGTCGAGCAACGTCTCACAGACCATCCCGATGGCATGCGCAGAGCCCGAAGCCACGATCACGTTGTCGCGCGTTAGCGGGATGCCCTCGATTTTCGAAGATCGCTCGGCGATAGCGTCCCGCAACGGGAGAGGCCCGAACGTTCCGCCGTATTCGAGCGCTTCCTTCTGCTCGCGGTCGATGACCGTCCGCGCGGCCCGAAGGAGCTGCTCACCGGGCAACGAAGGAATGTCCGGGAGACCGCCAGCAAACGAGATCAGGTGGCGCGGATCGGGTGTTGCCGCGGCCCACACCTGCGGCCCCAGGATCTTGGAGCGGGCGCTCACCATTTCTTCGAGATTTTCTGGAGTCCAATACAAGTCGGCCATGGCCTCACTCGCTGAAAATAGGTTTGGAATACCTTAGCACCAGACGTTGTTCCACAGGCGCCCGGCGCCTGCCGCGCGGGCACTCGACGAAACGATTGACTGTTGCGCTATACTGCAGGCTCACCTTTCTGTTCGCCCGAAGTTTGCGAATGTTTTCACAATCTGCGGCAAGGTCGCTCTCTGGCGCCGCAGGGGCCGTGCACATTCCCAAAACCAGAGGCGAATATTCCTTTTTTGAAGCGAGGAAGACGTCGATGGGCCATCCGCATTTGCCGTCCGCTCAAGGGCTCTACCGCCCGGGATTCGAGCACGACAGCTGCGGGGTCGGCTTCATTGTCCATCTCAA
This sequence comes from Dehalococcoidia bacterium, assembly GCA_050247055.1. Taxonomy (GTDB): domain Bacteria; phylum Chloroflexota; class Dehalococcoidia; order Tepidiformales; family Tepidiformaceae; genus Amarobacter. The sequence continues at coordinate 142,522 of JBFWUX010000005.1, read as the reverse complement.
GGGCCACCGCTCGCATCAGCTCATCGATGACGGCCTCAGCGCCCTCGAACACCTGAACCATCGTGGCGCATCCGGCAGCGAACCAAATACTGGTGACGGCGCCGGCATTCTCATCCAGACTCCCCATGAATTTTTCCGACGCGAATGCGCCCAGCTCGGCATACGCCTGCCGGAAGCCGGCCAGTATGGCGCCGGACTGTTCTTCGCATCGCAGGATCCGAAGGCCCGCGCACAGGCCATGGCTCTCTTCGCCGCCATCGTCGAGGAAGAAGGACAGCACCTCCTCGGCTGGCGCGAAGTCCCCACCAATAACGCGTCGCTCGGCCAGACAGCGCTCGAGGCCGAACCGTCGTTCTTCCAGGTTTTCATCGGGCGTGGCGCCGAGATTATCGACAGCGATGAATTCGAACGCCGCCTCTACGTCATTCGCAAGCGGTTCGAAAAGGCCATCGACCGATGGGGCATCCGCGATGCCGACTGGTTCTATTTCGCGAGCCTTTCCTGCAAGACCTTCGTCTACAAGGGGATGCTCACCGCAATGCAGCTCCGGGAATACTTCCCCGACCTGAGCGACAAACACCTCATCAGCGCGATGGCCATGTTCCACTCGCGCTTCAGCACGAACACCTTTCCCAGCTGGGAACTCGCCCACCCTTACCGGATGGTCGCCCACAACGGCGAGATCAACACGCTTCGCGGTAACCGCAACTGGATGGCCGCGCGCGAAGCGCTCATGGCGTCGGAGCACTTCCCGGATATCCACAAGATCTTCCCCGTGCTGAACGAGCATGGCAGCGATACCGCCAGCCTCGATGAAGCGCTGGAGCTCCTGGTGCTCGCCGGCCGGCCGCTCGCGCACGCCATGATGATGCTGATTCCCGAGGCCTGGCAGGGCCACGAATCGATGAGCCCGGAGAAGAAGGCGTTCTACGAATTCCATAGCTGCCTGATGGAGCCGTGGGATGGTCCCGCCTCGGTTGCCTTCACCGATGGCAAAGACATCGGCGCGGTCCTCGACCGGAACGGCCTCCGCCCCTCCCGCTACTACGTCACCAGTGATGACACCGTCATCATGGCATCAGAAGTTGGCGTCCTTCCCATTGATCCCGCGAAGGTTATCCACAAAGGTCGCCTGGAACCTGGAAAGATGTTCCTGGTCAGTCTCGATGAGGGCCGGATCATCGCCGACGAAGAACTCAAGAACCGTCTCGCCGTTGAACACCCGTATGGTGAATGGCTCCAACGCAACCTGGTCCCGATCGATAGCATCCCCGAGGCCGAGACGCAGCACCCGCTCGAGGGTGATGCGCTCCTCCAGCAACAGATAGCCTTCGGGTACTCAATCGAGGATATGAAGTACATCCTCGGGCCGATGGCGAAAAACAGCGAAGAAGCCCTCGGCTCGATGGGTACCGACACTCCGCTGGCCGTGCTCTCAACGCGTCCGCAGCCGCTCTATAACTACTTCAAGCAGTTGTTCGCCCAGGTGACGAACCCGCCCCTCGATGCCATCCGCGAAGAGCTGGTCACTTCGGTGAAGACCGTCATCGGCGCCGAAGGCAATCTCCTCGTTCCGGAACCACTCGACTGCCATCTCATCAGCCTCGAAAGCCCGTTCCTGAACAACGAGCAACTGGCAAAGATGAAGTCGCTCAAGGATCCGCGCTTCAAGTCGGCGGTCATCCCGATGCTTTTCCCGGCGAAGGCCGGTCCGGCCGGGCTCGAACCTGCGATGCAGGCACTTTTTGCCGCGGCGGACGAAGCCATCGAAAACGGCGCGAAAATTCTCATCCTTTCCGACCGCGGTGTGGACGAGGACAACGCCCCGATCCCATCGTTGCTGGCCGTTTCGGGCCTCCACAATCACCTCGTCCGAGAAAAGAAGCGGACGCAGATGGGGCTTCTCGTGGAGTCCGGAGACGCCCGCGAGGTGCATCACTTCGCGCTCTTGATTGGGTATGGCGCCGGCGCCATCAACCCGTATCTCGCCCTTGACGCTCTGGAGCAGGCGCAGAAGGACGGATTCATCGAGCCCGGCATTTCCCTGGACGAGTTACGCGCGCACTACCTGAAGGCCATCAAGAAGGGTGTTGTGAAGGTGATGTCCAAGATGGGCATCTCCACCATTCACAGCTATCGCGGCGCCCAGATTTTCGAGGCCATCGGGCTCGCCGAGCCGTTCATCGATGCCTACTTCACGAAGTCCGTCTCCCGCATCGGCGGGATTGGCATCGATGAAGTCGCCGTGGAATCGCTGGCCCATCATCAGCGTGCCTACCCTCCGCGCGACGGCGGCCTTCACGAACTCCAGTGGGGCGGTCAGTACCAGTGGCGCCGCGACGGCGAATTCCACCTGTTTAACCCCGATACCGTCTTTAAGCTCCAGCACGCCACGCGCAGCGGGCAGTTCGAGATCTTCCGTGAGTACACCACACTCGTAAACGACCAGGCCGAACGCATGTGCACACTTCGCGGTCTCTTCGAGCTCAAGTCCGACCGGAAGCCCATCCCGATCGAGGAAGTGGAACCAGCGGAGAATCTGTTCAAGCGTTTCGCCACGGGCGCGATGTCTTACGGTTCCATTAGCGCCGAGGCACACGAAACGCTCGCCATCGCAATGAATCGCATCGGCGGCCGGAGCAACACCGGCGAAGGCGGCGAAGACCGCCGCCGCTTCACACCCGACGAGAACGGCGACCTCCGCCGCAGTTCGATCAAGCAGGTCGCGTCCGGTCGTTTCGGTGTCACCAGCGAATATTTGGTGAACGCCGACGAACTACAGATCAAGATGGCCCAGGGCGCCAAACCCGGCGAGGGCGGCCAGTTGATGGGCACGAAGGTCTGGCCCTGGATCGCGGAGGTCCGGCTGACCACGCCTGGCGTAAGCCTCATCAGCCCGCCGCCGCACCACGACATCTATTCGATCGAAGACCTCGCCCAGCTCATCCACGACCTCAAGAACGCGAATCCACTGGCGCGCATCAGCGTGAAGCTGGTGGCCGAGGTCGGCGTTGGCACGGTTGCCGCGGGCGTCGCGAAGGCCAAGTCCGATGTCATCCTCATCAGCGGCCACGATGGCGGCACCGGCGCGAGCCCGTTGACGTCGCTCAAGCATGCCGGCATCCCGTGGGAACTCGGCCTCTCCGAGACACAGCAGACACTCGTCCTGAACAGGCTCCGCGATCGCGTCATCGTCCAGACGGACGGCCAGATGAAAACAGGCCGCGACGTCATCATCGGTGCTCTACTCGGCGCTGAAGAGTTCGGCTTCGCCACGGCTCCCCTCGTCGTGATGGGCTGCATCATGATGCGCGTCTGCCACCTGGACACCTGCCCTGTTGGCATCGCCACTCAGAACCCGGTGCTCCGCGACCGCTTCAGCGGCAAAGCTGAGCACGTGGTGAACTTCTTCCGATTCATCGCCGAGGAAGTCCGCGGCTACATGGCCCAGCTCGGCTATCGCAAACTCGATGACCTTGTTGGCCGCAGCGATCTCCTGGACGTGCGCCGCGCCGTGAATCACTGGAAAGCCCAGGGCCTCGACCTTTCGGCCATTCTCTACCGCCCCGAGAACGCCGCGGAGACGCCAAACCGCTGTGTTGCCGAGCAGGACCACGGCCTTGACCGCGCGCTCGACAACGAGTTGCTCGAACTCGCGGCGGGCGCTCTCGAAAGCGGTGCGCCCGTGAAGCTCGACCTCCAGATTCGCAACGAGAACCGCACCGTCGGCACAATTCTCGGGAGCAACCTGACCCGCAAATACGGTAAAAACGGACTGCCCGACGACACCATCGATATCACTTTCCACGGCTCGGCGGGCCAGAGCTTCGGCGCATTCGTCCCATCCGGAATTACCCTCCGGCTCGAGGGCGATGCCAACGACTACATCGGCAAGGGGCTTTCTGGCGGAAAGCTTGTGGTCTACCCGCCGAAGGACTCGCCGTTCGTCCCGGAAGAGAACATCGTCATCGGCAATGTCGCCCTCTATGGCGCCACCAGCGGCTCAGCCTTCTTCCGCGGCGTCGCCGGGGAACGCTTCATGGTGCGCAACAGTGGTGCCGTTGGCGTGGTCGAAGGCACCGGAGACCACTGTTGTGAATACATGACCGGTGGCCGCGCCGTCGTCATCGGGAAGACCGGCCGCAACTTCGGCGCGGGCATGAGTGGCGGCATCGCCTTCGTCTTCGATGAAGACAGCACCTTCCCGTCGCGCTGCAACATGGAAATGGTCAGCCTCGAAGCGCTCGAAGAGCACGAAGACCTCGACCTCGTCCAGGGGCTTCTCGAACGCCACGTCGAATACACCGGCAGCACCGTCGCCTCCCGAATCCTCAAGGATTGGCCGGCGCTGTCCGCGAAGTTCGTGAAGGTCATGCCGAACGAGTATCGCCGCGTCCTGAACGAGGCGAGCATGCGCGCCGGCACCGACGAAACGCGCGAAGCTGCGGGGGTGGCTGGTGGCTAAGCCCACAGGGTTCCTGGAGTACACCCGCGAAACGCCCACGCGCCGGCCTGTCACGGAACGTGTTCACGACTGGCTCGAAGTCTACGAAGACTTCCCGGTGGATCATCTCAAGAAGCAGGCAGCCCGCTGCATGGATTGCGGTATCCCCTTCTGCCATCAGGGTTGCCCGCTCGGCAACATCATCCCGGACTGGAACGACCTGGTGTACCGGGAGAAGTGGCACGACGCCATCGACCGCCTGCACGCGACCAACAACTTCCCGGAATTCACCGGCAGGTTGTGTCCCGCTCCCTGCGAAGGCGCCTGCGTCCTCGGCATCAACCAGGACCCGGTCACCATCAAGCAGGTCGAGCTCACGATCATCGAGCACGCCTTCGAAGCCGGATGGGTGAAGCCGGAACCAGCCGAGGTGAAGACGGGCAAGACGGTCGCGGTCATCGGCTCTGGCCCGGCTGGCCTTGCGGCCGCCCAACAGCTTGCCCGCGCCGGCCACGGCGTTACGGTCTTCGAACGCGACGACCGCATCGGTGGGCTCATGCGCTACGGCATCCCCGATTTCAAGATGGAGAAGCACTTCCTCGATAGGCGCCTCGCACAGATGGAGGCAGAGGGAGTCGTCTTCAAGCCTGGCGTAGCGGTAGGCGTCGATATCGATGCCCGGGAAATGCTCGCCCAGTTCGATGCGATCTGCCTCGCCGGCGGCGCCACCCACGCGCGCAACCTCGACGTTCCCGGCCGTGAGCTCGAAGGCACGTACCTCGCCATGGACTACCTTCCTCTGCAGAACAAGCGCAACGCCGGCGACGAAATCCCAGACCAGGAATTCATCTCCGCTGAGGGCAAACGAGTCATTATCCTTGGTGGCGGCGACACCGGCGCCGACTGCCTCGGCACTGCCATCCGCCAGGGCGCAAAAGAGATCCTCCAGTACGAGATCATGCCGAAGCCCCCGGCCTCGCGCACCGAATCGAACCCCTGGCCCACCTATCCGAACATCTACCGGGTCTCCTCTGCGCACGAAGAAGGCGGCGTCCGCGATTACAGCATCATGACCAAGTCACTCTCCGGCGAACACGGCAAGCTGACCACGCTCAACGCCGTCCGCGTTGAATTCGTGAACGATGGCGGCCGCCAGGTCATGAAAGAAGTCCCCGGCTCCGAGTTCAGCGAACCGGTTGACCTGCTCCTCCTCGCGATGGGTTTCCTTGGCCCCGAAAAGCCAGGCATGCTCGAGCAACTTGGTGTCGAACTGACTGAACGCGGCAATGTGAAAGCCGATGAGAACAAGATGACCAGTGTCCCGGGTGTCTTCACCGCGGGAGACATGACCCGCGGTCAGTCGCTCATCGTCTGGGCAATCGCCGAAGGGCGCGAAGCCGCCCGCGGCATCGACCAGTACCTCATGGGCGAAACGCTGCTCCCGGTGAACTAAGGCTCTTCGTTCGAAACGGCACGGCCCAGAGGTGACTCGTGCGCGATGATTCGCGCCGGCACGCCGACCGCCGTGCAATTCTCCGGTACATCAGTGAGCACCACGGCGTTCGCGCCGATCCGCGCGTTATCGCCGATGCTCACGTCGCCCAGGATCTTGGCCCCCGTCCCGATGAACACGAACTTCCCGAGTTTCGGGCCTTCGAACGAGACATCCGGCCCGCCGGTGTTGAGCCCGAGCGTGACGTGAGGTGCGATCGAACAGAGGGGCCCAATCGTCGTTACTCCGTCGATGACCACATGCCCGTGGTTCATCAGCAGTCCGGGCCCAATCGTGACCTGATCGCCAATCGAGACGCCTGCGAGGATCATCGTCAGACGCCGGCAGAGGTTGGCTACGAGCGGAATACCCCGGGCCTTCGACCACGCCTGGAAGCGGTAGATCAGCACAACCTGAAGCTCCGACGAGAGAATCACTGCGGCCACTGTTTCAGCCTGCTCGCCGAGCAGCCGCCTGACGCCGGGCACGCTGTGCCACGCCACACCGAGCCGGATGTCTTCCCGCACGTTCTCGAACACCAGTCGAAGCTAGGTGAGGACTTCCGAACAAGCAACGAATCGCTAGCGGTCCCGCTCCACCAGGTAGCGCCCAACGTCTCGCAATTGCTGCAGCGCCCTTGAAGGGAGTTCGAAGTCGGCAAGCATCTTGTTGGCGGAGTCGACGAGCTGTTCGGCTTCTGAGCGAACGAAGGTGTCGGAGCCAACGCTCTGAAGGATGCTCACCACGTTCTCGATGTCTTCCGGTTCAAGAAGATCTTGCTCGTAGATCCCCTGGATCTCCCTGCCGCGGCCAGAGGAGATGCCATGCACAATCGGCAGTGTCTTCTTTTTTCGAACGATGTCATTCACGTTGGACTTACCGGTCAGGTTAGGGTCTCCCCAGATTCCCAGGTAGTCATCCTGAACCTGGAATGCGAGCCCGACCGTCTCGCCCCACTCCTGCAGCCGTGCGGCCTGTGTTGCGTCGGCGCCGGCGAGCAAGGCCCCCATCGCAAGCGGCGCTCCGAGCAATGCGCCTGTTTTGCCTCGGATCATCGACAGGTATTCCTCAGGTTCAACGGCAGCTCGCGACTCGAATGAAATATCTGCCCACTGCCCCGCAATCATCCTTGTCATGGCCTCATTCAGTACCCGCAGAGCGGCCATCCGTCGTTCAACCGTGCCGTTGCCACTCAGGAGCGCTGCAAACGCCCGGGTGATGAGGAAATCGCCGGCGTTGATCGCCTGGCCCTCCCCCTTCAACGCCCACACTGTTGGCCGGTGGTGTCGCTCGGCGTCGTGGTCCTGCACTTCGTCGTGCACGAGCGAAAAGTTGTGAATCAACTCCACCGCCACGGCACCAGGGAGACCGTCGCTGACGCTGCCGCCGAATAGGCCCGAGGCGAACACGCAGAGCGCCGGCCGGATTCGCTTGCCACCCGTGATAAGCGGCGCGCCGTCCTGGTCTTCCCAACCCATGACATAACGTGAGACGTGGACGAGTTCACGCGGCCCATCTGCGAGGGCAGCCCGCAGGGCATCCTCGATGGCAGGCAGTTGCTCGGTCAGCGACGCCGGGACTGCCGTCGCCACGGCCTAATTCGAAGCCAGCGTGGGGATCGGTTCTGGCCCCGTTTCTTCTCGATGCGATGCCAGGGCTTCCTGCGCACGGGCCGCGATGCCCGCGCCATCCAGCTGATGGATCTTCCGGAACGTGGTCTGGGGACCGTGGTCCACGATGGCATCGGGCATCGTCAGGTTCGCAAAGCACCGATCGGCCAGGCCATGGTCGGCGAGCAATTCCAGGACGGCGTCGCCGAAGCCTCCGGCGCGCACATTCTCTTCGGCCGTGATGATGCCGCCAGTTTCCCGGGCGTAGTGCAGCAGCAGTGGCTCGTCCAGAGGCTTTGCATAACGCGAGTTGATCACCGTGGCCTCGATTCCTGATTCGTCGAGGATGTCTGCCGCGCGCAGGCATTCCGCCACCGAGGTGCCGAACCCTACGAGGGTGATGTCCTTGCCTTCGCGAAGGACTTCACCTTTCCCAATCGTCAGGGCTCTCATCGGTTCATCGGTCGGCGCGCCCGGGCCCGTGCCGCGCGGGAACCGCAACGCAAATGGACCGTCGTGGGTCACGCCGGTGTACAGCAGGTCCCTGAGTTCGCGCTCGTCTTTCGGTGCGGCAATGACCATGTTCGGGAGGCAGCGCAGGTAGCTGATATCGATGAACCCCTGGTGCGTCTTCCCGTCGTCACCAACGAAGCCGGCCCGGTCCATTGCGAACACAACCGGCAGATTCTGCACCACAACGTCATGCACCACCGAATCGAAGCCGCGCTGCAGGAACGTCGAGTAAATCGCGCAGATTGGCTTGATGCCTTCGGTCGCCAGGCCGGCGGCGAACGTCACCGCGTGCTGTTCGGCGATGCCGACATCAAAGACGCGGTCCGGGTGCTTCTCATGAACGGGCGCCAGCCCGGTGCCTTCAAGCATCGCGGCCGTAACGGCCACAACTCGCGAGTCAGCCTCGATCAGTTCCTGCGTCGCCTGCGCGAACACCTGGCTGTAGGTCGGCTTCGGCTTCGGCGCATCGGCAGCCACGGGCTTTTTCAGCCAGTACGTACCGCTGTGGCTCTTGATCGGGTCCGCCGCAGCTTCGGGTACTCCGTGGCCCTTCTCCGTGAGGATGTGAAGAAGCACGGGTTTGCCGGGCACCTTCTTGATGGAATCAAGCGTCGTCTCGAGCTCCTGGATGCTATGGCCGTCGATCGGGCCGTAATACTCGAAACCGAATTGTTCCCAAAAGCTCGCCGGCACCAGCAGGTCGCGCATGCTCGCCTTCACGCGCTTGGCGCCCTGCCAGACCTGGCGCCCCAGCGGGAGATGTTCGACGAACTCTCCGAGGTCCTTCTTTGCGTTCCGGTAGAGCGGATCAACGCGGAGCTTGTTGACGTTCTTGCTCAAGGCGCCAACGTTCGGGGAGATGGACATCGCGTTGTCGTTGAGGATGACGATGAGCTTTTGGAGGTTCATGTGGCCGGCGTGGTTCATCGCCTCGAGTGCCATCCCGGCGGTCATCGCTCCGTCGCCGATGACCGCAATCGAGTAGAAGTCCTCGTTCTTTAGGTCCCTTCCGACCGCCATGCCAACGGCCGCCGAGATCGATGTCCCGGCGTGGCCCGCCCCAAAGGCGTCGTGTTCGCTCTCTTTGCGGTCGGCGAAGCCAGAAAGGCCTTCGAACTGGCGGATTGTCGTCATTCGCTCTTTGCGGCCCGTCAGCAGCTTGTGGACATAAACCTGGTGGCTAACGTCCCAGACGATTTTGTCCTTCGGGGTATCGAAGAGCCGGTGCAGCGCGACCGAAAGTTCCACTACGCCAAGATTCGAGGCGAGGTGTCCGCCGCCGCCGATGCAGTCCACCGTATCGACCAGGAAATCGCGTATTTCGCTTGATAGCTGTTCGAGTTGTTCGTAGGAGAGGCCGCGGAGGTCCAGCGGTCCGTCAACCCGGTCGAGAAGTTTGGTCAACCTTCGAGTTCCTCCGCTATCAAGTAGGCCACGGCCTCACTGACAGTGCGGTACGTCTGCTTACCTCGGGCCCTTGCGAGACCGGAGCGCCGTCAACGTACGGTTAGCCCCTCTGGGGGTCAACTTTCGCCATGAGATACGGTAAGAGGCTTTTCCGTGGTCGCTCTCGAGGTCTTCTTCCCGGCCAGCGGAACTGCGGGTACGGCGGGCAGGCGAATGCTGAACGTGGTGCCCTGCCCCTCGACGGAAGCGGCGCTCACCGTTCCGCCCAGGGACTCGACAATCTCCTTCACGATCGCCAATCCGAGGCCCGTCCCGCCTTCACGGCGGCTGCGACCACGGTCGACACGGTAGAAACGGTCGAATATGCGGCTCAACGACTCCTGCGGAATTCCTGCGCCGTTGTCGGAAACTTCGATGACTGCCGTGCCGTTTTCCTGCATCGTGCGGATCGTGACCGTGCTGCCTTCGCCCGAGTACTTGATTCCGTTGTCCACCAGGTTCAGCACGCAGCGGTAGAGCAGGTCCGGATTGGTTTCGACCTCAAGGCCGTCGGCACACAAAGTCGCCAGCGAGACGTTCCGGGTCTGTGCGACTGGCTGCAGTTCGCGCACAACCTCACGAGCGAGGACCGTGAGTTCAATAGGTTCCGGCTCCGGGCGGTCGTGGTCCTCGCGGGTCAGGAGAAGCAGGTCCTCGCTCAATCGCGTCAACCGATCGGTCTGGCCCTTGATAGTGGCAAGTAGTTCCTGGTACTCCTCAGGGGTCGCATCAGGGTCCATCTCTGTCACTTCGATATTCGTGCGAATCGCGGCGAGCGGTGTCCTGAGCTCGTGCGAGGCGTCCTGCACGAACTGACGCTGGCGTTCGAAAGAGTGTTCCAGCCGATCGACCATCGAATCGAACGTCTGGGAAAGGGCCCAGAGCTCGTCTTTGGGGCCTTCGTAGTTGATACGCTTATCCAGGTTCGAGGCAGTGATTTCAGCGGCAGCCTCGGTGATGTCTCGCACCGGCCGGAGCATCATGCCCGAGAGGACATAACCACCGACGCCCGAAGCTACAGCCAGGCCAACCACACTGATAAGTGACCACAACCGCAGCCTGTCGAGGTTCTCGGAGTAGATCTGGTCCTCGGCGTCCTTCACCAGGAGGATCGGCTCCAGCACGCGCCTCGGGCCCATAATCGCGCCGCCGGGGCCGGGCTGCGCCGGTTCGTACTGCTGCGTGAGGACGCCCTCGACACTCACGAACCGCGGCTGATCGAGGCGCACGGCGATATTCAGGGCCAGCACAAAGGCGACCCCGAAAACCAGCATCAGGCTTGAGTACCAGATTGTCAGGCGAAACCGAATGCTTCGCGTGAACGCGGGCATGTGCACCCTAGAGGACGTAACCCTTTCCGCGAATAGTCTCAATGAGCTGATCTCCGAATCCTTCGTTCAGCTTGCGGCGGAGGTTGTTCATGTGCACCTTCACTGTCTGTGTGAAGGGGTTGGCATGCTCGTCCCAGATGTGCTCGAGCAGTTCTTCCTGCGGCACCGCGCGGCCTTCGTTCCTTGCTAAATAGTAAACCAGCGCGAACTCTTTCGGGGTAAGGTGAATGTCCCTTCCTTCACGTTTTGCCCGGTTTGTATTCGGGTCCAGCTCAAGTCCACGCGTATCGATCACCGGTTCGCGCAGGCCGCCTTCACGCCGCGTGATCGCCCGGATTCGCGCCGCCAGCTCGCTGAACGCAAACGGCTTCACCAGGTAGTCATCCGCGCCGTAATCGAGCCCCTCAATCCGCTCTTTGATAGAGCTTCGAGCAGTCAACATAATGATGCCACCGCCGAAGCGGTCCTCGCGCAACCGCCTGCAGACTTCGAGCCCGTCGATCCTCGGCAGGTTCAGGTCCAGGCAAATGACGTCGTAGTTGTTCACTGTTGCCTTATCCAGGGCTTCGGCCCCGTCATGGGCAATGTCCACCGCGTATCCCTGCTTCATCAGGCCTCGCTCGATGGCGCTTGCAATAGCATCTTCGTCTTCAACGACGAGTACGCGCATGGTTCTCACTCCGCCGCTCAAGGTATAGATCCACCGTAGATGCAGGGTGCCGAAGTAAAGGTAAAGATTGGCCCGCACCTGCCGACGCGGACACCCGCACAGAGTGACCATCGCTCAACGGGCCAGCTATAGGTGAGCTTGGTATGATTACGGAAACGGGTCATGGCGGTCACCCGGATCTGCAACGAGGGATAGTGATGGTACTCGCGGAAGCTCCGGCTCAAAATTCGAGCCTTTCGAAAATAGCCGATCTGTTGGGAAACGAAGCGACAAACCTCCTGGAGCACACCTGCACCACCATCCCCCGCGAATCGCTCCACCTGCCAGGCCCTAACTTCATCGACACGGTCTGGACGAACAGCGACCGCTCGCCGCAGGTGCTGCGCAACCTTCGTGCCATCCACAACCACGGACGTCTCGCCAGCACCGGCTATGTCTCGATTCTCCCCGTGGACCAGGGTATCGAGCACTCGGGCGGCGCTTCCTTCGCGAAGAACCCGGCGTACTTTGACCCCGAGAACATCGTGAAGCTCGCTATCGAAGGCGGCTGTAACGCCGTTGCTTCCACTTACGGCGTCCTTGGCGCTGTCGCCCGGAAGTACGCCCACCAGATCCCCTTCATCGTGAAGGTGAACCACAACGAACTCCTCACCTACCCGAACAAGTTCGACCAGATCATGTTCGGTACCGTGAAAGAGGCGTGGGACATGGGTGCCGCCGCCATTGGCGCGACCATCTACTTCGGCAGCGAAGAGAGCGGCCGCCAGATTGTCCAGGTCTCAGAAACCTTCGCGCGTGCCCACGAACTCGGCATGGCGACCGTTCTCTGGTGCTACCTGCGCAACCCTGGCTTCAAAGTGAACGGCATCAACCACGAAACCTCGGCGGACCTGACCGGACAGGCTAACCACATCGGCGTAACCATCCAGGCCGACATCGTGAAGCAGAAGCTTCCCGAGCAGAACGGCGGCTTCAAAGCCCTTAACGCGAACGGTGTCAGCTACGGCAAAAGCGATGAGCGGATGTACACCAAGCTCTCGAGCGACAATCCTATCGACCTCACCCGCTACCAGGTTGCCAATGGCTATATGGGCCGCGTCGGACTGATTAACTCCGGCGGAGCGAGTTCGGGCGATAGCGACCTCGCGGAAGCCGTCACGACGGCCGTCATCAACAAGCGCGCCGGCGGCACGGGCCTCATCAGCGGCCGCAAGGCCTTCCAGAAGCCGATGGCCGACGGTATCGAGCTCCTCAACGCCATCCAGGACGTTTACCTTTGCGAGGGCGTCACCGTCGCCTGAGCTCGTTCGCTTTCGAATGCAAAAGGCCCGGCATTTGCCGGGCCTTTGATTGAGATGACGTAGCGCGTGGCCTATGCCGCCTCGGCGACCTTGCTATCGGAGCGGCGATTGCCACGGCGCTCAAGCATGTAGCCGAACCCGCGCACGTTCACGATGTAGCTGGGCTCACCCGGATCCATCTCCACCTTGCGGCGAATTCGGCGGATGTACACCTTCACGATCTCCTGCGCCTCGCGGTCGGAGTACGTGTAGTCCTGGACAGCCCGAAGGATTTCCACGGGGCTCACGACCTTGCCGGCGTTCTTGGCGAGGAAGGCGAGGATCTTGAATTCCGTGGGGGTCAACGGAATCGTCTCGTCTTCGCGCACCGCCTGGCAGCGGTCGAAGTCCAGCACGAGGTCACGCACTGTGATGGTGCTGGGGCCATCGTTGCGCTCTTCCTGGGCCGGCGGCGCCTTGCGGCGAGCCAGCGCGCTCAACTGGGCGCTCAGGAGCTCAACGCCGTCGGTATCCCGCAGGCAAACGTCGGCGCCGGCTTCAAGGGCCAGGCTCATGCCGTTTGTGTGCGGGCCCGGGGCCATCACGAGCACAGCCGCATTGCTCGCGCGCGCAACCTGCCGCACGAGAGCAACGTCCTCGTCGTGACGAGGGTCGACAGCCAGGACCACCAGGTCTGGTTCGAACTGGCTGATCAGGCGCTCGGTCTCACGGTCGTGAGGTCGTTCCGTAGTCGTAAATCCGTGCCTGGCAAGCGCCGGGAGCACTTCCGAGGAGCGGTATTCGCGTGTGTGGGTTACGAACGCAACCTGGCTGCGAAATCCCTCGTCGTATCGATCCGCCATAGCATCATCCCCCAGGTTCCCCGAACGAATCCGTGGAACTCGTCTTTTCGAGTGCACTGCAGCGCAGTCCAACCGGTGTTTCAATTACTATCTTCGGCAGCACTTCGCTCCCTAGTAGGGTCAATCAGACCCGGTGGTGGCAGAAAAGTTTCGGATACCCCCGTTTGTTCACCCCAATGCGCCCCGGATTTCCCCCTACGCGACCCTCCACCTGCAATGCAAAACGCCCGGATGGTGTTCCGGGCGTTCCTATTGGTGGATGAACGGGTCGGGAGGCGGTATCAGGCCGCTTCGCGAAGGAGCGATCGGCGAAGGCGCTTCACTGCCTGCGCATGCAGCTGGGAAACGCGCGTTTCCGATACGGAAAGGACCGTTGCGATGTCCTTCATCGTGAGATGCTCTACATAATACAGGGAGACCACGAGCCGCTCCCGTTCCGGAAGTCCCTGCACCGACTTCGCCAGGTCTTCGTAAAGCTCCCGGCGTTCGAACGAGCGCGTGAAATCGATGTCCTCTTCGGCAGTCGGCATCTCGGCGGCCGGGAACGAATCACCGTCGTCGTCCCGCTCGAGCATGCGGTCGAGCGAAACCGTCACCCAGCGAGAGTTGGAGCTGGCATCGCGATACTGTTCGATGCTGATACCCAGGTGGTCGGCGGCTTCCTGGTCATTGGGCGTGCGGCCGAGCACCGTTTCGAGCTCGCTCTGTGCGCGCTGCACATCGCGGGCCTTCTGCCGCATCGTGCGGCTCAGGCGGTCCATGCGCCGGAACGCGTCGATCATCGAACCGCGGATGCGCTGGACGGCGTACGCGTGGAAGTTCGTGCCCTTGGACGGGTCGTAACGGCGGACCGCTTCCACCAGGCCACACGTGCCGTAACCCACGGCATCCTCGAATTCTAGAAGGCCCGGGATCTCAAGCGGAAGCGAACGGGCCACGCGGCGCACCAGCGGTGCGTATTGCATAACGAGCTGCTGCTGCTCTTCGAGTGTCAGGCGGTTGGGCTGGGTTGTCTCTTCGACAACAGTTTCTGCGTTAGTTGACGGCCATTGCATTTTGCTGCTCCCCCGAACAAGCACCCCGATCGCAACCGGTGTTGGTTTGGTTGTCGATTGGATACAGGGATTGTTCAGATCGGGCCGGTGACAAAACAACGCGATAACGGTGACGGCTCCGTGGTCATTCCGTAACAACAGGGGACATAAGGGAAATCCCTTACAGCGCCGCTCAGGTTCCCGTAGGGGTATTTCCCAGCTTCGCCACTGCATAACTGATATAGTGCGAAGTTGCATACGAATCTCAAACCCCCTGTTCTGGCCCGGAAACCGGCCGTCACGCCACAATCACCGTGAATGTCCAGTCTTGCGGTCGCCGGACCGAACAGCCGTGTTTCACTCTTCGAGCTGGACTCTGCATCAGATCAGTGGCGCTCCGCGCAGCCCGCGGGGTGCGACGGTTTCTGGCCGGTCCCTCGGCCGGGCGGGGAGTGGACGGCGTCCGTGGTCGATAGCTCTGGGCGGCTCGAACACCACTCAGCGGTCGGCACGTCGGAGGTGCCGGGAGCCACGACCACTCCGCCGGCGCTCATCGGGGCGCGCCTGGCCCATTACGCGGCCTGGTCCCCTGATGGTGCCCAACTGTGTTATGTCGTGCCAGACGGCCGGGCGCTCTCCCTCCGCACCTGGGACCCCGGGGAATCCGGCTTCCACACCCACCTCAGCGCAGCACCCGTGTTTCCCGTTTGGGTCCCGAACACGCGGTGGCTCGTTTGTCACCACGGCGCGACGCTCACCGCTTTCAACATAGAGACACGCGAACAGCGCACACTTTCCCCTGCAGCATCCGGGTTTCGAACGCCCGCCGTGTCGATGGACGGTGCCGTGATCGCATGGGCCGAAGTCTCGGACGGCGCCGTCCTCGTACACCATGGCTCGCTGAGCGGCGAATCGGAAATTGTTGCCCGCCTGGGCGGCGGCGTCACGCTCGGATTCCGGCCTGGCACACATGAACTCTTCGGCGCCGTCGCCACCTCGCCGGAATCGGGGGTCTTCTCCTACGTCGCCCACCTCGCCAACGGGCCCGCCCAGCCAGAACGTCTGGTCCAGGGCCCGCTCGTCGCCTTCTGGTGGTCTCCGGACGGCGAGAAGATCGCGACGTTTCACCCGACGTACTCCGGCGATGGCCGATTCCAGGTTCGCCTGCACCGCTCCGATGGCAAGTTCCTCGGGGCCATGGAACCGCTCATCCCTTCTGCCGACATCGCAACCATGGTTGGGTTCTTCGACCAGTACGCCGTCTCCCACCCATCGTGGTCGCCCGATAGCCGGTGGTTTGGCATCAGCGGCAAGTTCCTCTCGGAGGGTCCCCACCCGTCCTTCACCGGCTCGCGCAGGGACACCGCTTATCTATGGGATACCGCCGGCCACGGAGCGGCCACGCCCGTCGCCGAGGGTTCCCTCGTCGTTTTCCAGGGACCCTCAGGTAAATGAGGGGTAATTCAGCAAATTGAAGCCGCCGAATTGGCACCTGTACACTCGCCATATCACTTCGGCTCCCGAAGTCTAAAGGACACTCATCACGCCCATGGACATACCACGCGACCAGCCGCAGCCCGGCTTCGCCGAACGGACCGCACGCTCAGCGGTCATTGTTTTTCTCATGCTGGCCATGGTCACGCTCGCCTTCGGGCTTGCCTGGGGAATCCAGGACCTCCGCCACGACGACAATGGCGGGTCCACCCAGCCAAACACGCTGACGGCCGGCAACTCCCAGGAGTCCGTCGGAGCTGCAATCATCGACGAGATCGTCAGCCTCCTGAAAAACTCCTATGTCGACAAGTCGATCCTTGATGAGGATGCCCTCCGCGCCGCCGCCATTCAGGGCATCATCACCGCCCTCAACGACACGCACACCGAATACCTCACCCCGGCCGAGCTCAAGGCTGGCGCACTCAGCCTCGATTCGAGCTACGACGGCATCGGAGCCAGCGTTTCCGACTCCACTGGCGTCGTAACCATCGTCGCGCCATTCCGCGATTCCCCCGCCGAAGCCGCCGGCATTCGCCAGGGCGATACAGTCCTCTCGGTTGATGGCGAGTCTACCGACGGCTGGACGGCGGACCAGGCTGTCGAAAAGATTCGAGGTCAGCAGGGCACCCAGGTCACCATCGAGGTGAAGCACACGGATGGCACCACCGAGAAGATGACCATCACGCGCGGAAACATCCCGATCGAGAGCGTCTACACCGACCCAAGACTCGAGATCATCCCGGGCGAGAGCGGCACGAATCTCGTTGACCGCGACGGCAACAAGGTGACTGATATCGGTTACGTCAACATCACCCAGTTCCACGACCGCACGGTCTCCGAGTTGCGAACGAAGCTGGCCGATGTGGAGAAGCAGGGTTATGTCGGCCTCATCATCGACCTTCGCGGCAACCCCGGCGGCCTGCTCCAGGCTACGGTCGATGTCGCCGACGAGTTCCTCAACGGCGGGACCATCATTTCCGAGGTGGATGCCGATGGGAAGAAGACCTCCTGGAGTGCGAAGCCCGGTGGCCTCGGCACGAACATCCCCATCGTCGTCCTGATCGACGCCGGCAGCGCAAGTGGCGCCGAAGTCCTCTCCGCTGCTCTCCACGACAACGGCCGCGCCCAGATCGTCGGCGTCCGCAGCTTCGGCAAGGGCACCGTCAATCAGCTCCAGCCGCTGAAGAACTGCGGCGACCCGGCCGGCTGCGGCGCGCTCTACCTCTCTGTTGGCCGTTGGCTCACCCCCAACGGCGACCAAATCGAAGGACTCGGCGTGAAGCCCGACATCGAACTCCCGATGACCTACGACGAATACGTCGACCAGGGCGACATCCAGATGTTCAAGGCCATCGACCTCCTCCACGGCAAGTAGGCTGCGCGCTACACTGGAACCAGACCGATTCGGCCCCGTCGCCAAGGCGGGGCCGTTTTCGTGTGAAAGAAGCAATGGCTGATTCAACGATCGCCCAGAACCGGCGTGCACGGCACGACTACGAATTCCTCGCGAAGTACGAGGCGGGCATCGCTTTGACCGGCTCCGAAATCAAGTCCGTCCGCGAACACCGCGTGCAACTCCAGGGTTCGTACGCACGTATCAAGGGCGGCGAAGTCTGGCTCCAGGATGCGCACATCGCTCCCTACGCCAGCGCAGGCTACTCCGGCCACGACCCAACCCGGGACCGCAAGCTCCTCCTCCATCGCAAAGAAATCCGCAAAATCGAAGAGATGTTGACCGGCAAGGGCCTCACGCTCATCCCTCTCGCGATGTACTTCAAACGCGGCCGCGCGAAAGTCGAGCTCGGCGTCGGTCGCGGTCTTCATCATTATGACAAGCGTCAGAAGCTGAAAGAGTCTGATCAGAAGCTCGACATGCAGCGCGCCCTCCGCCGCGGCTCGTAGGCTCACTGCCCGTTCCAAATGCCTTTGCAGCGCCCTTCTCACGGCCGTCCTGTGCGAACGCCCCCACGACGAAATGCCGCCGAGGGGGTGGCCAGCGCGCTGCCGCCCGGCTAGGGTGTGGGCGCCACCCTGACCCGATAGACGCGCGATAGACCTGCGATGGACCTATCACGCCCGCTGAACCCGATGCTCTGAGCAGGTTCAAACCAGGAGACAGGACATGCTTCAGACCAATCGCTCAGCCAACTCCATCCGCTTCCTCGGGCTCATGCTCATCGCCACGTTGGCCCTCCTGGCTGTCGCCTGCTCCGGCGCCACCGGCGAAGACGGCGGCACAGACCAGGACACGCCCACCCCGAACACAACACCTACCACCGTCCCCATCGGTTACAGCCCGGACCCGAAGGTCAACGACCTCCTCGCCGCCATGAAGACATGGAATCCCCCGGTCAACACCTCGGAAGACACCCGCCAGCTTCGCGCGGGCGCCTTCCGCGAAGGCAGCTACAACTACCAGTGCACCGTTGATGAAGGCCAGACCATCACCCGCAAGTTCGATGAATTCCCGGCGGTCGCCTTCCAGGGCAGCCTCGCTCCCGGCCTCTTCATCGATGGCCAGGAACTGCTGAACGGCAAGATCCAGGCCATCCCGCTCGACCGCGCCCCGATTGACCTGGTCATCAGCCTCGCCAGCCAGAACCCAGTCGTCCACGTCGATGCCCCCAGCACCGCTACCATCCAGCAGGCCGTTTCGACCCTCCAGCGCGATGCCGATAGCCGCCTCTCCGGGATCGATGTTGTCCCCGCCGACATCGAATACGTCCGCAAGGAAGCCTATTCCTTCGAACAGACCGCCCTCGAGCTCGGCTTCTCCGTCCGCTACGACGGCCCCCTCGCCCAGGCCGGCCTCGATGTCGCCTTCTCGTCCAACAACTCGTTTGAACAACACACCATCCTCGTCCGCATGGTCCAGCCCATGTACACCATCTCGTTCGTCGATGACCACGTCTTCGAAGCCCGCCAGCTGCTCGGCCCGAACGTCACCGTCGATCAGGTCAGCGCCGCCATCGCCGCGGGCCGCCTCCAGGAAGACCGCCCCGCCGTTTATGTGAAGTCCGTGACCTACGGCCGCACCATGCTCTTCACCATGACGTCGACCAGCGTGGACAAGACCTCCGACCTCCTCGTCGCCATGAACGCTGCCTACGGCGCCTGGTCCGGCTCCGGCGAAGTCAGCAAGCACGACAAGGAAGTCCTCGCAAACACCGAAATCCGCATGGTCGCCGTCGGTGGTAACACTGCCAACGCCGAAGCTGCCATTAAGTCGGCCAACCCCAGCGATTATTTCAACGGCGCCGATACCGCCAACGCCGCTCCCCTCAGCTTCCGCGTCGCAACCCTTGGCGGCTCGCAGGCCGCGGTTGAAGACCTCGTCAGCTTCCAGAAGCAGGATTGCTCGCGCACTCCGTACGTCGCCCCCAAGCCCACCTACTCGTTCCGCTTCGTCCTCTCCCAGGTCGAAGGCTGGGCCGATATTCGCCTCGGCGATGCCGTGAAAAAAGAAGTCAGCGGCGACGGCTTCAACCAGGGCAAGGGCGAATACACGTTCGCCGGCAGCAACCTTCCCGGCGGCGGCCAGACCATCAACATCCACTTCGGCCGCACCTTCTGCGTCGATTCGAAGGTCGACGTGAAGCTCTACGTCAACGGTGTCTTCGCCGACGAGCAGTTCTGGAACGGCTGCGCCTTCGACGGAACATTCGGCTACAGCATCAACAAAGACACTGGGAAGTGGTCCCGCAAGTAACCGGCCATCCCGGCCCCCCGCGAATCGCCCCTCTCCTTTCGAGGGGCGTTTCCGTTCGCCACGATTCGCGGCCATGGAACCGCGCATGCCTGCAAGCGCGTAACTCCGTCGACCTCACTCCCACGGCTCCCGAACCAACTTGCACCCGACAAGAACCCCCTTCTCCCAAGCTTGGGAGAAGGGGGCAGGCGGGATGAGGGTTTCATCTGGAACCGCGCACGTCAGTAAGCGGGTCGTTCCCCCAGCCACAATGCCCCGCGGGAGCACCGCCCTACGAAGCCCGCCCACTGAACGTCACCGAAAACGGGTTCACGCTCACCTCGATATCCGTCAGCCCCGCCGCCCTCAACCGCCGCTCCAGCGTCGCCGGGTCCACCGGCGTGCAAATGTCATCGTGATGAAAGCCCCGAAACTCCGGGCTATCCAGGCTGTCGTTCCCGATCACCACCCCGCCCTTCGTCACCACCCGGTTCAGCTCGGCGAACAGCCGATCCTGGTCTTCCGGCGTGGGCAGGTGATGGAGCATCGTCAGGCAAATCGCCGCGCTGAACGTCCCATCCGCGAACGGCGTCCGGGTCGCATCGCCGCGATGAATCGAGACATGCGTCCCGGCGAACCGCTCGGTGAGCGCCGCCGCCAGTTCCTCATCGAGCTCCACCGCCGTCAACCGCGGGACCATCGTCGCGAGCACGTTGGTGGTCAGCCCCGGGCCCGGTCCGACCTCGAGCAAATGGTCCCCCAGCTCTTTTCCGGCAGTGCTCCCGGGGACCACGTATTTGCGGACCGTCTCCTCCCACTCGGGACTGGCGCAATAGACAAGATGCTCCTTATTCATAGCGGAGCAATCTACCAGATCGAATGCAGTCCGGGCTTCCCCTGACACCTGACACCTCGAACCTCAAACCTGTAACCCCTCCGCCCGAACACCTGTGCTATAATCAACACATCACACGGGGACGAAGGGATTCGACAGGGAGCTAAGTAGCCGGATAGCAGGCCGAGGTTGGGCGTCACCCTCGTAAATCAGGCGGCCAAAAACAAATGGCAATAATCGCCAACTCGCACTCGCTGCTTAAACCACAGTAGAGGCTGTCCCTCCTGAAGCCCGGCCTGGCAGCGTCGGGAAGGGGCATCGCAAAAGCCAGGATGCCGCGGGAATACGCCGATAGCACCCGCGAAAGACTCATCGGCTGGCTAACTGGCGTGAGGACCACCATCGCAGCCGGATAGCGAGATCCCCATCGGTGGGAAAGCCTGTAGGACAATTCGGAGCTGACCTTCGCTGGACCGGGAGTTCAACTCTCCCGCGTCTCCACCAATAAGTGAACTTGGCCGGGAGCAATCCCGGCCGTTTCTGTTTCATTTCGCCGTCAATCTGATTCCAATCTTCGCCTCCTACGGTCGATCCATCGCGATATCGCGATGACTTGCCGCTCAGAGGTGAAAACCCATGTCCAATAACCAGCCAATCAACCCCCCGTCCCCTGCGGGAACGCCCAGCCGTCGCGCTCTGCTCCGCTTTGGAGTCGTTGGCGCGGGCGCCGCGCTCGTAACCGTCGCCTGCGGTGGCGGCGCGAAGAAAGTCGCCGAAACCATCACCGCAAACCCTACCGTTACGGTGGGCACCACCCCCGGCTCCACCGCCGTCGCAACCGCCACGGCCACATCCTCACCAGCCGCTTCGTCCGGCGCGGCAAGCGCGCAGGCGCTCGTGGCTGTCCAGTCGTTCCTCTCCACGCTCGACGCGACTCAGAAGACTTCCGTCCTGGCCGACCGTACGCAGGCGAACCTCTCGAAATGGTCGAATCTCCCCGACGGCGCCTTCCAGCGCGCCGGAATTCGCATGGATACCCTTAGCGCCGACCAACAGAAGGCGGCTCTTGCCATCCTCGCCGTGGTCCTCAGCCCCGAGGGCTACACCCAGGTCGAACAAATCACGACCGCCGACGGGGTGCTCGCGCAAAGCTCGGGTGGTGGCGGCGCGCAGTTCGGCGCTGACCACTACTACATCCGCTTCGTGGGCGAACCTTCAGCTACAACACCGTGGACGCTCCAGTATGGCGGTCACCATCTCGCCGTGAACGTCTCCCTTGCGGGCTCGAAGATGACGATGGCACCCACCCTCTGGGGTTCGCAGCCAGCCTTCTATGCCCTCAATGGTAAGGACATCGAGCCGCTCGGCGGCGAGACACGCAAGGCGTGGGCGCTGATGAGCGCGCTCGATGGTTCCCAGCAGTCCGCGGCGGTCGTTGCGAACACTCGCGATCTGGTCCTCGGTGCCGGCCAGGACGGCAAAACCGTCGCCGCCGCCGGGGTTAGCGCATCGACGTTCACCAACGCCCAGAAGCAGTTGTTGCTGGAACTCGTGCAGGAGTGGCTGCGGCCCCTCAACGCTGAAAGCGTCGCCAGCCGCATGGAGACAGCGGAGGGCGAACTCGACCAGATCACGTTCGCCTGGAATGGAACGGTCGCCGAAGGCCAGCAGATGTACTACCGGGTGCAATCGCCAACCGCGGTCATTGAGTTCGCGCACCAGAGCATGGGTGGGGATGCCGTGAACCACATCCACTCTATCTATCGCGAAATCGGGAACGATTACGGCGCCAGCTTCAGCTGAACGAGTCCGCTTTAACTCTCCTGAACGGGGTCAAGGTCGTTCAGGAGAGTCACGAATTCTTGCCAGACTCAGAATCTTGTCTTCGAACTCCTGACCCACTACTGTTCCCGCGAAATGGCGGCGCGGTGGCTGGTGCCCTGGTTGGGTGCTGTCCTGGGCGGGATCGCACTCGCGTGGGTGAACGCGCCACCGCCGGTCCTCGCCGCCTGCGGCGGGGGAGTCGAAGACCCGGACCCCATCCCGAAGGTCGTCTCACCGACGCCGGTGGACTTTGTAGTCACCGGCCAGGCGCCGCTCCAGGTCGTCCTCGCAATCGAAGACAGCTGGGTGCCTTCGCCCGGCGTCCCAACCAACTCCATCGATTGGGGCGACGGCAGCTCATCATCCGCGACGATCGTCCCCTGTGGCGACGAGGAATACTCGTTTCCCCCTCAGCAACTGACCCACACGTACCAGAACCCTGGCAAGTACACCGTCACCTGGACATTCAACTTCAACGGCGCGGGCCTCCCGCCCATCTCGGGCCCGATGGTCTTCGTCGATGTCAGTGGTGCGGCGACGCCAACTGCGCTCCCGCCGACCCCGACCTCTGTCAGTGCGGGCCCAACTGCCCTGCCAACGGCGTCGGGCACACAGGCCCCCGTGGCAACCGCCGTTGCTACCGCCCCGGGCCTAACCCAGAGCCCGACGGCCGTCGGGACCGGCTCGCCCACTCCAACGCGCGCAGCCACCCAAACCAGCACGCCAACCGCCACTGCGTCAACCACCGCCACCACTGTGCCCGCGCCCGCCGCGCTCGAAACCGCAACACCCTCTCCCACGCCGGAAATTCCCCGGCTGGTGCTTGACGTCCCCGATACCTCCGACATCTCGTTCGACCCCGGCGTAGTGACCACGAACCTCGTCCTCGCCGGCGTCACCGTCTGGGTCTTCTTCAGCTCCGTCCTTTTCAACCAGACCCTCGACGAGAACCGCCGCGAAATCGAAGGGTGGACACGTCGATTCAAACCGAAACTCAAGGTCCCGGGAGCCAACGCAACGTCAGATAGAACAAGACGCATGGCTGCCATGGCCGCCGTGATTGTTGGCACCGGATTGGTTTATGGATTCCTCGAGCCGTCCTTCGGCTTCAATCGCGCCAGCCTGCTCCTCTTCACCAGCGTCATCATCGGTGTCGGCCTGATTGGCCTGTTCTTCTCTGGCCTCGAAGTCTGGCTCGAAGCCCGCGAGCCGGGAACGAAGGCCGTCGTCAGCCCGTTCCCCCTGGCGCTCATGATCGGCGTGTTCTGCGTGCTTGCATCCAGGCTGCTCGGGCTACATCCGGGAGTTATGTACGGTTTCGCCGCATCCTGCGTCGTCGTTGAGGCGGTAGGCCCGAAGAAGCACGAAGGTCGCGTCGAAGCCATCAGCGTGTCCGCCTGCATCGCCCTCAGCGTGCTTTGTTGGCTGTTGCTAGCCCCCGCCCGCGCACTGCCGAACGGCTGGCCGTCCGACCTGCTGCAATCGATCCTCGTCATCGTCTTTGTCGGCGGGATGGAGGGATTGCTCATCGACCTCATCCCCCTCGAAGCCATGAATGGCGCGAAGATCCTCCACTGGAGCCGCATCGCCTGGGTGGCGCTGGTGCTCGGGAGCGCCTTCCTCGTCTGGCACGTCTTGCTTAACTCGCAGCGCTCCTCATTCGATAGTCTTCGGCCCGCAAGTTCGTGGGCGGTCGTGGTTGGCTTCGCGGCGTACACGGCCGCCGGTGTCCTGTTCTGGGGCTATTTCGCCCTGCGAAAACGGCGGAACCACCATGCAACGGTGGCCGAAACCGGCGATTGACCTACTGCGGTGCCCTGCTCAACCCAATCTCGTTGCCCGCCGGGTCCCTGAACGCCGCGATCACTACATTCGGCGCAACCTGGGTCGGCCGCTGCACCACCGTGCCGCCGCGCGCTTCGACCTTCGCCAGGGTCGCATCGAGGTCCTTCGCCTGGATGTAGAAGGTCACCCCCGCCGCGGCCTTCGCGACACCGCCCGCAATCCCCGGCTCGAACGATCGGAAGTACGGCTCCCCAGGAAACTTCCACCCCGGCTGCCCACCGCTCGAGCCGAGCACGACCCCGTCGTTCATAAACGCGTCGGCGCCGGTGTACGTTGTGGCGCCGGAAGCCTCGTCGTGCTCGTGGGTGGTGGTCTCCACGCCCGCATAGGTGTCCGAATACTCGAACATCTCCCACTCGAACACCTCGTGATAAAACTGCCGCAGCCGCGCCGCATCTGGCCCACGAATCTCGAAGCTCACAACTGGATTTGGCATCGCGAACTCCCTGGAGACCTCTGGGTCTCCGCGCCTCTGCGTTTAGCTTCGCATCACACCAGTGAGACGGTGTCCCCCACCGAAGCTCGTCCTTCCACCAGCACCGAACAGTACATTCCGGCGCAGGCTTCATTGAGCTCACCAGCTTTCTTCAGTACCGCGGGTGTGGAAGTACCGGTGTCGGGGTCCAGCGTGATCATGTTGCAACGCCGGTCACGCTCATGCACTGCAAGGGTCACGCCACCGAAGGTCACCTGCTTGCCGGCCCACGCGTTCTCCGCGAATGGCTCGTCGCCCATCTCGATGACGAAGTTCATCCGGAACCTTCGATGGTCGTTCGGCACCCCGCCGGCTTCGCTCAGCGCGCGAATCGTCGCCGTAGAGATGACCGAAGCGTAGGCCACATCCTGGCACCCGCGGTAATCCGAACGCAGGCTGGCGTAAATGCCGCTCCACCCGAAAAGCTTCTCCCGGAATTCAGGACTGCCAAGCACGAATTCGCCCTCCGGAGTCTTCGTCGACATCACGGGCCACTTGCCCTCACCGATAACTGGTTCGCACTTCAACAATTGCGGGCAATCTCGCGCGGTGAACCAGGGAAACGGCGAAAAATCGCCGTCTTTGACAAACGCGAAGGCCCGGTCGAGTGGCAGCCCGACGAAGTCGACGTCTACAGCTTCCATGGCTTCGCCGCGCATGGACTTCACGGGGTAACGAGTGATGTGTTTGATTTGTCCCAGGCTCATGCCTTCGCACCCGCCAGTTTTTTCTCTTCGATCAGCGCATCCAGCTCAACCTTCAGCCGGTCGAGGACGACATCATAGGGATATGCGCCCAGCGATTCCTCGCCCTTCTTCAGGTTTACAAACGTCGGTGCGCACCAGAGGCCGAGGTCGGCGTCATCGGTTTCGCCCGGACCGTTCACCCGGCACCCCATGATCGCTATCGTTATGTCGTACTCCTTGGCGTACTGCGCCATCTCTTTCACGTTGAAGGCGAGGTCCACGAACGCTTCGTTTTCCACCCGGCTACAGCTCGGGCAGCTGATGATGTTCAGGCCGTGGTCCTGGAACACCGGCACCGAGCGGAAGCGCCCCTCTTCGACATCCTTGATGATTTGCTGGCCCGCCTCCACTTCTTTCCACTTGTCCGCGAACGGAAGCGTCAGCGATACACGCAGCGTGTCGCCGATACCCCGGCTGAGCAGCTGTTCGAAAGCGATCCGGGTCTTGATGACGCCATCCGGAAGCATCCCCGCTTCGGTCACGCCAAGGTGCAGCGGCACGTCCGGCCGCGCTTCAGCGAATCGCACGTTGCCCTCGATAACTTTGCGAGGGTCGCTGTCCTTCATCGAGACCACGTAGCGATGGAATCCGAGGTCATCCAGGATGCGGCAGTGCTCGAGGGCGCTCTCCACCATCGCGGACACGCCCGCGAGCTCCGGAGGATCGGCGCCATCGAACCGTTCCGCCATCGCAGGGTCGACGGAACCGCAATTCACACCTACCCGAAGCGCTAAATCGTGCTTCACTGCGGTCTCGGCAATCAGCGCAACCTTGTCTTTCACCGGCTTCTGTTTTTCGTGGTGATAGAGGTGCCCAGGGTTGTAGCGCACTTTGTTCACATGCGGCGCCACCTGTGTCACGAGCCGGTAGTTCTCCTGCAGGTCGACCACCAGGTTGGCCTGCGGTACGCGCTGACGAACCACTGCCAGCGCCTCAACGTCCTTCGGATTGTCGACTGCGATGCGGACGAGCCCTGCGCCGGCCGCATGGATCATCTCCGCCTGGTGGACGGTCGCGTCGATATCCTGCGTGCGCGTGGCACACATGGACTGGACAACAATTGGGTTGCCGCCGCCGATGGTCACGGAGCCGGCGCAGACAGGACGGGTATTGGCGCGCTTCATATGGAAAGTCTAACAGCGCCCGGTCAGTGAAGCGTTATCAGCATGCCCACGAAAAAACGGGGCCCGCTGAACGTTTCAGCAGGCCCCGCGGAATGGTGAGGCGAAGGCGGCTACACCACCCGGATCTCTGCAACCATTCCCTGGACAGTGTGCGAGATCGGCTTTCCGTCGATCATCTCGACCACGTCACAGGAAATCTGGTAGCTGCCTGGTTCGAGTTCAACCGTAAGCAAGGCGCTCCCGCCTGGCTTGATCTCCTTCGTGCGACCCACGACTTCGTAGGAACCGTCGTCCAGAATCCTCGCGACCACGAGGTCGTGCGTTTGCCCGGGTTCGCCGGAGTTGCCGCCATGAGCGTGGCCTTCCTCCAGGTGCACGGCATCGAACGTGACCTTGCCCGCCGGAATCTCGCTCGTTGCTGGTTCGACCTTCCAATTCGAGAGCTTCACCATTACGGCCCCGGGTGGCACGGCGTTGCCGTCGCTCCCGAACCAGTGCCGGTCGATTCCGGTGAACACCAGGAGCGGCAGCACAAGGAGCGCGGTGGCCGCCGTCATCGCGAAGATCGGCCCTCGGCTCGCGTTGAGGACATTCGTCTTCGAAGCCGCGTACTCGTTGCCGCTCGCCTTCGCCAGTGCTCTCGCTTTCGTCCGCAAACGCAAGCTGTTGGCCATCACGCTCACCGAGCTGAAGGCCATGGCCGCTCCCGCCAGCACCGGGTTGAGCAGCCCCAATGCTGCGACCGGGATCGTCACGACGTTGTAGCCAAACGCCCACACGAGGTTTTCGCGGATTGTCGAAAGCGTTGATCGCGACAACGCGATCGCCTCGGCGATCTTCGAGACGTCGCCGTTCAGCAGCGTGATGTCCCCGGTTTCGATGGCGACATCCGTCCCGGTGCTCATTGCAATGCCGATGTCGGCCTGGGCCAGGGCCGGCGCGTCGTTGATGCCATCACCGACCATCGCGACCGATAGCCCCTCGGCCTGGAGCTTCCGCACCAGCTCGAGTTTGTCTTCGGGCTTCGCTCCTGCGTGGAATTCGCCGATGCCGACGCGCTTCGCGACGGCGGCCGCCGCGAGCTCGTTGTCGCCGGTCATCATCACGACCCGCAGGCCCTGGTTGCGGAGAGACTCCACTGCCCGCAATGCGTTCTGCTTCACGTCATCGAAAATGCCCAGGATTCCTTCGATCCTGCCGTCGATGCCCACAAGAATGGCGGTACGCCCACCAGCTTCAAGGGACGAAAGCCGCTCTTCGAACGCTCCGCCGAGGCCAAAGCCCGACTCCTCGAACATGGCGGGATTCCCGGCCATCACGAGTTGGCCATCGACCATCGCCTGCACCCCTCGGGCGGTAACGGCCTGGAACTGCGACATTGCCGGCACGTCCAGCTTTCGCTCGACCGCCGCATCGACGACCGCGCGACTGAGCGGGTGTTCGCTGCCCGATTCCGCGGCCGCCGCTATCCGGAGCAACTCATCTTCCGAAAGGTCGCCCAGGGAAATGACATCGAGCACCTGCGGACGGCCTTCGGTCAGGGTCCCTGTCTTGTCGACGACAACGACGTCCAGCCGGCGCGTCCGCTCAAGCACTTCGGCGTTCTTGATGAGGATTCCATGCTCTGCGCCCAGCCCGGTTCCAACCATGATTGCGGTCGGAGTAGCGAGGCCCAGGGCACACGGGCAGGCGATGACCAACACGGCCACCGCGGCCACCATCCCGTCCTGCCAGTTGCCTCCGAGCAGACCCCAGGCAATGAATGTGATTCCCGCCAGCAAGATGACAACCGGCACAAAGATTGCCGCCACCTGGTCCACGAGCTTCTGGATCGGCGCCTTCGACCCCTGGGCTTCTTCGACCATCCGGGCCATCTGCTTCAGCGCCGAGTCGTCGCCCACCGCGGTCGCCTCAACCGTGATGACGCCGTTCTGGTTGATGGTGCCGCCAATGACTGCGTCACCGGGCTTTCGCTCCACCGGTATGGATTCGCCCGTCAGCATCGATTCGTCGATGGTCGAGTTGCCTTCGCGGATTGTCCCGTCGACCGGCACGCGCTGTCCGGGCCGGACCACTACCAGTTCGCCCACGCGGACTCTCTCGACCGGCACTTCAATCTCGGCGCCGTCGCGAATGACCGAAGCGCTCTTCGCGCTCATGCCCAGGAGTGAGCGAATCGCGCTCGAGGCCGCGCCCTTCGAGGTCTCTTCGAAATACTTCCCCATCGTGATGAACACGAGCACTGCCGCCGACACATCGAAGAACATCGTGTTGTCCCTGTTTGTTATGACGACCCATGCGCTGTAGACGAATGCGACCGAAGTTCCCAGCGCAACCAGCACGTCCATATTCGGATTCAGGTGGCGAAGGCTTGTCCACCCGCCGCGGTAAAACCGCCAACCCAACCCGATCTGAATAGGGGTCGCGAGCGCCAGGACGATCCAGCCGTGCAGCTGCGGGTCATTGTTGATGTGCATGTGGGCGATATCCATCGCCATCGCCAGGATGATCGTTGGCACCGCGAGCGCGCCGAAAATCAGCAACTGCATCAGCGTCTTGTGGGCATGGTCTTCGCGTTCGCCCTGGCGGTCGGAGCCGGCCGTCGTCGGCGCTGCCGCATACCCGGCCTTCGTCACTGCCGCGATCAGAGTATCGACCGGTACTTCCGACCCAAGCGTCACGCGAGCGGTCTCCGCCGCGAAGTTCACGCTCGCCGTCTCCACGCCGGGAACTTTCCCCAGGGCGCGCTCAACGCGACGGACGCACGAAGCGCACGTCATCCCCGTGATATCGAGCGTCACGGCTGAATCTGTCTTAGCCATTGGAATTTCCTCTCCCCCTCCCGGGGACACCGTTAGCGCGGAGTCGCCGCGTAGCCCTCTTCTTCGACCGCCGCAATCAACGCCGGAATGTCGATCTCGTCGGCCGTCACGATGGCCCTCTTTTCGTCGAGGCTCACGACCGCGTCCGAAACACCCTTCACGTCCTTCAGTGCGCCAGTGACTGCGTGGACGCAGTGGTCGCAGGTCATTCCAGTGATATCGAGTTCGATTGTCTTAGCCATGGTGGTTTCCTTTCGTAATGGCAACCGCTTCGCCCGGGCCCTGGACCCGGTAGAGGCGGAGAAGTTCTGAGATGGCCTTGTCCTCTTCCCCGCCGGTCATCATCTCAATGACGTGGGTGCGAAGGTGGCCTTCAATGACCAGTCCATCGAGGCTGCGGAGCGCCTTCTGGATGGAAAGCGATAGGTCGAGGATGTCCATGCAATAGCGGTCGTCCTCCAGTTGCTTTTCGAGTGCCTGCACCTGCCCGGCGATGATTTTCATCCGGCGTAGGGCCTGTCGTCGTGTCTCAGGGGTCATTGCCCATGACTCCTTAATAGGGTACCCCCCTATCCTAATCGCCGGGCCGAACGTTCGCAATCCCCTTCGCCTCGTCCTTTCGACGGAGATCGACCTGTGAGAACATTGACTCGTTATGAAGATCGAAGACGACAACGGCATCTCCAAGCTTCTCAAAGGCGCCGAACAGAAACTCTGCGGCGGGTTCGGTTTCACTGAAGGCCCGGTCTGGATCGCGCAGGACAACGCGCTCGTTTTCAGCGATATCCCGGGAAACACCATGCACCGCTGGCGGCCGGGCTCGGACAAGGCCGAGGTCTACCGAAGACCCAGCGGCTGGTCCAACGGCATGACGCTCGATTCACAGCAGCGCCTGGTCGTCTGTGAGCACGGCGGCCGGCGCGTCTCACGCGGCGCCTATGCCGCTCCGGATGTCGCCGAATCGCTTGCCTCGCAATGGGACGGCAAGGATTTGAACAGCCCCAACGATGTGGTCATCCATTCCAGCGGCTCGATCTTCTTCACTGACCCGACCTACGGCCGCGATAGCGGGCGTGTGCCCACCTTCGGCAAACCCGGCCAGCAACCCGACCTCGATTTCCAGGGTGTCTATCGCATCGATTCGAATGGAAGCCTGCATCTCGTCGTCAGCACCGGCTACAGCCAGCCGAACGGGCTCGCCTTCTCACCGGATGAGAAGACGCTCTACATCGGCGACTCGGAGGAGCGCCTGATATGGGCATTCGAAGTTGGATCCGACCTGTCGCTATCGGACCGCAAGCTCTTCGTAGACCAGAAAAGCGATCCCCGTCGTGGAGCGCCGGACGGCATGAAGGTCGACACCGAAGGCCGTCTCTGGACAACCGGCGCTGGAGGAGTCTCCGTCCACACTGCGGAGGGCAAGTATCTGGGCGTCTTCGAACTCGATGAGCACGCCGCGAACATCACCTTTGGCGGGCCGAACTTCTCGACCCTGTTCATGACGGCAGGCACCAGCGTGTACTCAATCGAGACCACCGTCCGCGGAATTGTCCCCGGCTCTCGATGAGCGGTCGCACCGCCCGCCAACTCGTGCGTTGAGCTAACGCGCGCCGATCGCGCCCGCGTTCTTTAAACGCTCGATCTCGTCCCACTCGAAGCCGAACTCGAGCAGCACCTCTTCGGTGTGTTGCCCGAACTCGGGAGCTCCGTGCCGGATCTGGCCCGGGCTTCCCTCGAGTTGTACCGCTGGCCCGACAATCTTGCGGCGTTCCCCAGAGGGATGGTCGTACTCCACGATGTAATCGTTCGCGACGACTTGAGGGTCTTCGATGATCTGCGCGTAGTCCTGGATTGGCGCACACGGCAGGCCCTGGCCGCAAAGGAATTCGACCCACTCCCACTGAGCTTTTTCGAGGAACAGCGCATCGAGCAGCGCGATGATCTCTTCGCGGTGCTCGTAATGGTCGGGGAGTCGGTTGTAGCGGGGGTCATCGCGCCAATCGGGGCGCCCAACCGCCTCACAGAACGGCTTCCACCATCGCCCGATGAGCGACATGCTCAGCGCGATCCAGTTTCCATCCTTGCACTGGTACACGTTCCACATGGGCGCCGCCTGTTCCCGGGCTCGCCTAGGCGGTACCGCCCCGGTGAACAGCGTGCCGGTCACGTTGAACGATTGCAGCATGACCTGCCCGCCCAACAGCGAGGCATCCAGTTGCTGGCCTTCGCCGGTGCGCATGCGATTGATCAGCGCGATCAAAATTCCGTACGAGAGCGATATCGCTCCCACCTGGTCGGCCATCCCGCCGAACGAGAAGATCGGCGCGAGGTCTGGTGGCCCCTGGGTCATCATTGTCCCGCCCCGTGCCTGTCCCAGAATGTCCATCGCCGGCCACTGGCGATGCGGCCCGCGCGCCCCGTAGCCGCTCGCCGAGGCGTAGATGATCTGCGGATTT
This sequence comes from Dehalococcoidia bacterium, assembly GCA_050247055.1. Taxonomy (GTDB): domain Bacteria; phylum Chloroflexota; class Dehalococcoidia; order Tepidiformales; family Tepidiformaceae; genus Amarobacter. Next base: position 110,530 of record JBFWUX010000005.1, on the reverse strand, counting down.
CTCTCGCGTACCGCGTCGTAATTGAGGCCCAACTTATCCATCACGCCCTGCCGCATGTTCTGGACGAACACATCGGCCTTCTCCGCCAACCGCAAGACCGTTTCGCGCCCTTCCGGATGCTTGAAATCGATGACGATTCCCCGCTTATTCCGGTTATGGCTCTGAAAATACGCATCGCTGACGCCGCGGCCCGGGTCCGGAGAATCGGGGCCTTCGATCTTGATGACGTTCGCTCCGAAGTCAGCCAGCATCGCGCTCGCGTACGTGCCCTGTTGCCATATGGTGCAATCGATGACGGTCAGTCCTGATAGCGGGAGACCGGTGTTGGGAACATCCGGGAACATGCTGCCTCCGCGAACTCGTCGTTCGCTCGCCGCGATCTTGGTGAGGCGCCGGAACGGTGTCAACGCACGAGATGATGGAACCGCGCAGCCCTGCCATAGTTATCACTCTCGAAAGGCGGGCAAGCATGCGAATCGGAGCGCACATCTCAAGCGCTGGCGGCCATCACCTGGTGTTCGAGCGCGGCCGGGCGATTGGCGCAGAGGTCGTGCAACTCTTCATCTCCGCGCCCCAGCAGTGGAAATCGCCCGCGTGTACCGAAGAGCAAATCGCCGCGTTCAACGAAACTCGCGAGCGCTACGACATGCCGGCCTTTTTCCACGGCGTCTATCTCATGAACTTCGGCACCACCGACGCGGCAATGCTGGAACGTTCCAAGGCGTCGCTCAAGGCGTACCAGCACTTCGCCGGGCTCATGGGTGTCACGGGCACCATCTTCCACGTCGGCAGCCACCTCGGAGCCGGCTTCAGTGAAGCCATGGTGGAGCGCATAGGAGGCATGCTCCGCGAGGTGCTGGATGATGAGCCCGAAAATCCCTCGCTGCTCATCCTCGAAAACAACGCCGGCCAGGGTAACTGCATCGGCGGCACCTTCGCTGAACTCGGCGCCTTAATCCGCGCGGCTGGCAGCCACCCTCGGCTCGCCGTCTGCATCGACACGTGCCACGCCTACGCCATGGGTTACGACCTCGCAACCGAAGAAGGTTGCAAGAAAGCCATGGCCGAGTTCGACGCCGAAATCGGCTTCGATCGCCTCGTTGCCGTCCACGCCAACGACACGAAACAGCCAATCGGCACCTTCCGCGACCGTCACGAGAACATCGGCGAGGGACATATCGGACTCGCAGGGTTCAAAACGCTCATGGCCCACCCCGCCTTCCGTGAAATCCCCTTCATGCTCGAAGTGCCCGGATTCGATGGCTCGGGCCCGGATGCAAAGAACGTCAGGCGCCTCAAGGCCATTCGAAAAGATCTCGGCATCGAAGCGCCGAAGCTTCCCCGGATTCCTTCCACGAAGAAGCCCAAGTAGTCTGAAAACACAGCAGTTTGCGTCTCGCGAGGTATCAATGGCACATACCGGTAAACTCCAGGGCGAGTTGCTCGCCGAGTGCGGCGAATGGATCTGGGAACAGCTCCAGGAAGATGGCTATCAGCTCTCGGGCGAGCTTGTCGACCTGATCCTCGAGACAGAACGCGAACTCGCCATTCACACAAAGCCACTCGACGAGATTGCCAGCCTTCTCGAAGAGGAATTCCGCATGCGGGGTATCCAGGCCCAGCCATTCGGCCTCGAAGCTTCGCTGATCAAGGCCGTCCTCGAATGGGAAGACGACTTTCTCGGCTTTGCCGCAATTTCCCGCGCGGAGAGTTGACCCCCAGCGCCGCCGTGCCGGACACTCATCGCGAATACCGCATTTGGAGGTGATGGCGACAACACCACCCACAGCACACAGAGAGCCGTTGACTTAGCGCCAGGTCCTTCCCCGGAAGGACGACGAGGCGGGGGCAGTATCGAAACATTCGGCGGATGGCCCCCCGGCCGGCACAGCCGCAGGCAGCACACAAACCAGCACGGGTAACCGGCTGACAAAGGTGCTCCAGGTGCCAGGGATTCGCACTTCCTTTTGCTCTCAGACCACGGATTTTCCGAACGCCCGGTTTCCCGGGCCTGTGTGCTGCCGCCATGCCCATTTCCGGGCTCACGGCAAAGGAGTTTGATCCCACATGTGTGGAATCGTTGGTTACGCGGGCGAGAAGCCCGCGGTCCCCGTGCTGCTTCGCGCACTCAAAGACCTTGAATACCGCGGCTACGATTCAGCCGGCATCGCCACCCTCGATGGCGTCGACGGCCGATCACTCGTGGTCACCAAGAAGCAAGGCAAAATCGCCAACCTGGAATCTGCGCTCACGAGTGAGAGTGGCAGCGCGACCACCGGCATCGGTCATACCCGCTGGGCCACCCACGGCAAGCCGAGCGACCAAAACGCCCACCCCCACCTCAGCTGCAACGGCGAAGTTGTCGTTATCCACAACGGCATTGTCGAAAATTACGCCGACCTCCGCCGTGATCTTCTCGCCCGCGGTCACACGTTCCGCAGCGAAACCGACACCGAGACGGTCGCCCACTTGCTCGAAGAGCACGTGAAGACCGGCCTCAGTCTCTTCGAGGCGCTCCACCGGACTGCGGCCATGCTCGAAGGCTCCCAGGCGATTGTCGCCATGGCTCCGTCCGACCCGGGTGTCATGGTCGCGACGCGGCTGGGGAACGCCGGTGGGGTGGTCATCGGCTACGGGGAAGGCGAGATGGTCCTGGCCAGCGACCTCGCTGCCGTCCTGCCGGTGACCCAACGCGTCGCCTTCCTCGCCGATGGTCAGTTCGCGAGAGTCGATAAGTCAGGCGCCACGTATTCGGACTCCTCCGGCCATCCGGTAAATGTCCCGATCAAGCGAATCCCCATCGACCCGGTCAGTGCCCTCAAAGGCGATTACCAGCACTTCATGCTCAAGGAGATAATGGAGCAGCCGGAATCGATTTCAGATACGGCCTGGAGCCTGGCAACGCTGGAGCCGCCGGAACTCTCCCTCAATGACCTCGGCGGAGCTGCTGACCGGCTCGCCGGCGTCGAACGAGTGGTCCTGCTCGGCATGGGCACGAGCCTTCACGCCGCCATGATCGGCAAGCGCTACTTCGAAGAATTCGCACGCGTTCCCGCCGAAACCGATAACGGCAGCGAGTTCCGCTACCGTAACCCCGTCCTCGGGCCAGAGACGCTGGTCGTCTCTGTCAGCCAGTCTGGCGAGACCGTCGACGTCCTCGAAGCCATGGAAGTCGCCCGCCAGCGCGGCGCACTCCAAATCACCGTTTGCAACACCGAAGGGGGCCAGACTACCCGGGTCGCCGATGGAACGGTCTACACGCGTGCGGGGCTGGAACGCGGCGTCGCGAGCACCAAGTGCTTCACTGCGGCCGTGGTGGCGCTCCACCAGCTGGCGTTGAAACTTGCCCAGGCGAAAGGCAGGCTCACCGATGAGCAGCTCCATTCGCGCCTCAATGACCTCTCACACCTCCCGGATGCCGTGGCCGCGGTGCTCGGGACCTCATCAGGACTGCAGCGAACCGCCACCGAATTCGCTACCTCCCATCACCTCCTCTTTCTCGGTCGTGCTCTCGCCTTTCCTGCAGCGATGGAAGGGGCGCTCAAGATGAAAGAGATCTCCTACATCCACGCCGAGGGTTACGCCGCCGGAGAGATGAAGCACGGGCCAATCGCCCTCATCGACCCCGACTTCCCCACCATCGCCATCGCCACCAAGCACGCGCTTCGCTCGAAGATGATTTCCAATATCGAACAGGTGCAGGCCCGCGGAGGAAAAGTCCTCGCGGTCGTCACCGAAGGCGATTCGGAAACCGCCGCCCTGGCCGATAAGGTCATCGAAATTCCCGAAGTTTCGGAACTTCTCGAACCTGTCGTAGCCTCCATTCCGCTCCAGCTTCTCGCCTACTACGTCGCCGTTCATCGAGGCTGCGATGTGGACCAACCACGCAATTTGGCGAAGACCGTTACCGTCGAATAACCCTTCGCTAAACCTCAATTAACCGCCGGCGGGGGTGTGCAACCCTCGCCGGCGGGGTACACTGCCCCGACCGAAGTCATCGGTCTGCACTATGCACTACCCCCGGAGGTATAGGCAGATTGGTTAGCATGACCCGCTCCGTAGTTTGGTTCTCAGAGGTAGGCGTCGAGGACGTCGGCCTCGTTGGAGGCAAGGGCGCGAACCTTGGAGAACTGACTCGCGCGCAAATCCCGGTGCCCCCTGGATTCGTCGTCACCGCGGATACCTATTTCCATTTCATCCAGCTCAACGCCCTCGAGCCCATTATCAAAAAAGAGCTCTTCGGGCTGGACGTCCATGATTCTCGTCAGCTCGACGAGCGCGCTGCCACCATCCGCCAGCGCATCATCGATGCACCCATGCCGGCCCATATGGCAGACGAAATTAAGGCTGCCTACCGCGAGTTGGGCGAAGGGCCCGTCGCGGTTCGCAGCTCCGCGACCGCCGAAGACCTGCCGGAAGCGAGCTTCGCCGGCCAACAGCGGACCTTCCTGAACGTCGTCGGCGCCGACAATGTCGTGAAGGCCGTCCAGGCCTGCTGGGCTTCGCTTTTCGAGGGCCGCGCCATCTTCTACCGCGAAGAATCCGGCTACGACCACACGAAGGTTGGGCTTGCCGTCCCCGTCCAGAAGATGGTTCAGTCCGAAATGTCCGGAGTTATGTTCACAGTCGAACCGGTGACGTCCGACCCATCCAAGATCACCATCGAAGCCGTCTACGGCCTCGGCGAAGGCATCGTCTCGGGGGAGATCTCGCCGGACCTCTACATGCTCGATAAGGAATCGCTTCAGATTCTCGACAAGACGGTCGTCACACAGGCTCGCATGATCACCAAGTCCGAAGGCTCCGACGGCAGCCACGAAGAGGCCATCGGTTGGATTGAAGTCCCCGAAAGCCTTCGCGAAGCACAAAAACTCACGGACGACCAGATCCGCGAACTCGCCCGCGTCGGCCGCAACGTCGAGGAACACTACGGCTCCTACCAGGACATCGAGTGGGCCTACGAGGGTGGCAACTTCTACCTCACCCAGGCCCGCCCGGTCACCACAATGAAGGCAGGCCACGACGAAGAAGACCAGGGCGAGGAAGAAACCGCCGAGGTCCTTGTCAGTGGCCAGCCCGCAAGCCCCGGTGTGGGCGTCGGCGTCATTCGCGTGGTCCACGACCCGCGCGAGATCGACATCGTGAAGCAGGGCGACATCCTCGTCGCAGAAATGACCACCCCGGACTTCGTCCCGGCGATGAAACGCGCATCGGGCATCATCACCGAACGCGGTGGCCGCACGTGCCATGCGGCCATCGTCTCTCGCGAGCTGGGGATCCCCTGTGTCGTCGGCGCCCACGACGCGACGAAAGCCCTGGAGGTCGATCGCGAAGTCACGGTAGATGGCTCCACCGGAAAGGTGTTCGCTGGCCGGGCTGAATCCAGGCTCGCCTGGTTCGAACGCCAGAAGGAACGGTATGCCGCAGCTTCCGCCCTGAAGACGACGACGCGGCTCTATGTGAACCTCGCCGAGCCGGAACTGGCCGACCGTGTAGCCCAGCGCACCGTCGATGGCGTCGGTCTCCTCCGCGCAGAATTCATCGTCGCGCAAATCGGTACACACCCTCGGACCTTCATGCAGGAAGGAAACGGCGCCGAATACACGCGCCAGCTGTACGAAGGCATCCGCGAATTCTGCCGCGCTTTCGACCCACGCCCCGTCGTGTACCGCCTCAGCGATTTCAAGACGAACGAGTACGCCAATCTACGTGGTGGCGCCGACTTCGAACCGACAGAAGAAAACCCAATGATCGGCTACCGCGGCGCCAGCCGGTACATCCGCGAGCCCGACATCTTCAAGCTCGAAGTCGATGCTATTAAAGCCGTTCGTAGCGAATTCAAGAACCTCTACGTCATGGTCCCGTTCGTGCGCACGGCCGACGAACTGAAAGGCGTAAAGCAGCTCCTCGCAGAGCAGGGACTCGTGCGCGGTGACGACTTCAAACTCTGGATGATGGTTGAAGTGCCCTCGAACGTGATCGTCCTCGATCACTTCATCGATGTCGGCATCGATGGCATCTCAATCGGCTCGAACGACCTCACCCAGCTGGTGCTCGGCATCGACCGCGACAGCGAAGCGCTCGCCGAAACCTTCGACGAACGGAACGAGGCGGTCATGGCCGCCATCCAGACCGCGGTGACCGTGGCAAAGCGCCGCGGCATTACCGCCTCCATCTGCGGCCAGGCGCCGAGCGTCTATCCGGAAGTCACGGAAAAGCTCGTCGAGTGGGGGATTACGAGCGTCAGCGTCAGCCCCGACATGATCGATCGCACCCGTGAAATCATCGCCAACGCCGAAGTGAAGCTGGGCCGCGCTCCCAAGCAATAACCCTGGTCCATTGCGTTTGCTCTCCGGGGCCGAGAAGTCTCGGCCCCGGATTCGTTTCAGGCGGCGATGGCGTGGGCTTCGGATGCGCCAACCGTTCTTAATTCGTCCTTGAAGCCAACGACGTTCGGGCTGAGCGCGAGCCGCGCGTAAAAAGACGAATGCCGGAAGGCCGAGACGTACCGCGCACCGACCCAGCCGAAGGTCAGGCTCCAACCCGACTGCGTCTTGCTCGACCGCCCGTATTCTACGATTCCGTCGAATTCCGAGAGACCGAGTCGCAGCGACTCGACGTAGTGATATGCCTGGCGCTCCGTCATTCCGCGAAGGCCAAAGGTGAAGGTCTGTCGTTCCATTGTTGTGTTGCTCCCTTTGTCGGCAGGTCTTTTCGACCGGCCGGTAAATAACATCACAGGCTCCGCGCTCCCGCTCCGTCGTGTTCTTCACATTCGCCTTCCCGCTCCGCCGAAGGTCGGAGTCGTCAGCCGAAGGGCGGAGCGCGACAGTTCTGGTCGCGTTTCGCCTCTAGAATGTGGGCGTGGACCTACACCAGGTACGTCGCCGCCTCGAAGGCAATGAGCAGCGCCTGAGCCCGTACGCGGCGCGCACTTCCACCAGTCGCGGGCGGGCACGCCCCGAAGCTCCATCTCCTGTGAGGACCGACTACCAGCGCGATCGCGACAGGATTCTCCACACGAAGGCGTTCCGTCGCCTGAAACACAAGACGCAGGTCTTCATCGCTCCAGTCCAGGACCACTACGTCACCCGCCTCACCCACACGCTTGAAGTCGCCCAGGTAGCTCGCACCATCGCCCGTGCCCTGAACTTGAACGAAGACCTCGCCGAGGCCGCCGCCCTCGGCCACGACATCGGGCATGGTCCGTTCGGACACGCCGGCGAAGAGGCGCTCGCCAGTTGCCTGCCGGAGGGTTTTCGCCACAACTACCAGTCCGTCCGCGTCCTCGACAAGCTCGAAGGCAATGGCGAAGGCCTGAACCTCACCTACGAAGTGCTCGATGCGATCGGCAAAAGTTCTAAGGCCCGCGAGGACATCTTCGCGGAAGGCTGGGGTGTGCCCGACACTCTCGAGGGACAGGTCGTGAAGACCGCCGATGCTATCGCTTATGTGAACCACGACATCGTCGACGCGATCCGCGCCGGGCTTATCACCGAAGAAGACCTGCCTCACTCATCGAAACACCTCCTCGGCCGGAGCCATTCAGAACGCCTGAACACCATGATTTGCGACATTGTTGCTGCCAGCTGGGATGCCACAGGCGCCGGCGATCGTCCTCTCATCCAATTCAGCCCGCGCATCCACGAAGCGGCCAACGAACTGCGCGAATTCATGTTCCGCCGCGTGTATCTCTACGATTCGCAGCTCGCGGAAGCCGCCCGTGCGAAGGCGATCGTTCGCTTCCTCTTCGATTACTACGTCAGCCACCCCGAAGGCATCTCTCCAGACTATTCCCTCCCCGAAGACCCACTGGAACGCAGGGCCGCAGACTACGTGAGTGGCATGACCGACCAATTCGCGATCCGTCTCGCGATCAAACTTGGATGCACCGAAGCAGTAGGGTGGAACCACTAGTCCTGGTTAACGTCCAGTCAGTATTTTGTTATGTCCAAGCGCATGCGGTGTTGCTGGTAGATAACCCCAGCCAGATACTCGGGATGGCCGCATGAGTGATCGAAACGACACGAACTACTCGGACGACGAACCTGTCATTGGTGCCACCTACGCACCTCCGCTTCCCCCCCAGCCCTCCGTCATCGGCGAACCGCAGTACATCGGTGGCCCGCCGCCGGCCTACGACGATGCCATGGCAATGGGCGTGGAGGAGGAATACGACGACGGTTCCTACGACGACGGTTCCTACGACGAGGACGCCTACTACGACGATGAAGACGAGTACGGCTACTACGACGAAGAAGATTATGAAGAGGCCGTTCCGGCGCGCCAGCCGATGTTTTACGTCTTCGTCGCCGTTGCGGCACTTGTTGGCGGCATCGTCGTTTTCCTCCTGTTCTCCCTCGTAAACAACGGCGACGACGGCGGAACTTCGAGCCTCGGCGGGACGAAATTCGCGGTCGTGATCGACTCGCCTCCGGCGGGCACGAAAATCAACATCGGCGAACCCTCCGAAGTCGTCGTCCAGGCTTCCGCGACGGAACCTATCAATCGGTTTGAACTCTTCGTCGGCGACAAACTCACCGACACCGTGAACGTCACCGAAACTCCCCCGGACAACAAGTACCAGGCAGTCCTCAAGTTCACGCTGCCTACCCGAGGCGACTACGAGCTCATAGTCAAAGTCACGGCTTCTAGCGGCGCCACCAAGGATTCGTCGAAGACGAAGGTCACAGCTATCGAACCTGTCGGCGAGCGGCCGCAGACCATCAAGGGCAAAGTCGTCGCCGATAGCACCCTCCGCATCGGCCCGGGAGAGAACTACGCCGAGGCTGGCACACTTACCGCAGGCACTGAAGTCGTGATTTACGGCAAGAGCCGCTCCGTTGATTGGCTGCTCATCGATTCTCAGCAGGGCCAGCGCTGGGTGAAGCGCACCGCAATCCAAGAGCTCGATTCGCTCGATCTCGTCCCCATCCGCGATGTCACCCCAACGCCCGCGCCAACTCAGCCGGCGACCGCAACAACGGAACCGTCGCCATCGACCACAACCAGTCCCACCCCGAACCCGGATGCGCCGGACTTCGTCCCCACCAACGCGGTCCTGGTCAACGGAGGCGCCGCCCTGCGTGTCACCGTCCAGAACTCGAGCACGAACGCGTATAACGGCCCGCTCGTCGTTTCGGTAAGCGGCGACGTTCCCGTTGGCGAAATCGTGATCGATGCCAAGCTCGCCGCAAATGGCACCGCAACGGTGGATTTCGACGTCAACCCGCCGATCACTACCACGGGCAAGAAGGCCGTCGTCAGCGTTGATCCGAAGAACGCGGTGAAGGAGTCTCGGGAGAACAACAACGAAGCCACCTTCGTTCTCCTTCCACCGGAAGAGTCCCCCAAAATCACCATCGATGCGCCGGTCGTGTCGGACAAGATCACCGTCACGATCCGCAACACGGGCGGACCGCTCGGTGCCACCACCGTCACAGTCCGAGTGAAAGCCGGCGATTCCGAGGCGGCCCAGTCTCAGAGCATCGCCCTCGCGAATAACCAGACCGCGACCTTCGTTGTCAGTAAACCCGGGACGGGGGCCGCCACCGTTGATGTCTTGATCAACGGCCAGGTTGCGGCGAGCGCAGAGTTCACCATCGACTCGTGACGTAACAGCGGCGCGGAAGTTCAGGACAGCGCACGATCGTCGCGAACCCGTCATGTGAAGTCGCGTCCACCCTTAGCATTGCGACGATGGACGTCGTCGAGGCCATTAAGCGCGAAATCGATCCCGTCGAGTACATCGGGCGCATTACTCCCCTCCAGAAGTCGGGCCGCAGCTTCAAAGGCCTCTGTCCCTTCCACACCGAGAAGACCCCATCCTTTTACGTCTTTCCCGATCGCGGAACATGGCGCTGCTTCGGCAGTTGCGGCGAAGGCGGCGACATTTTTACCTTCGTCCAAAAACGCGAGAACTCCGACTTTCGCGCCGCTCTCCGAACGCTCGCAGCCGAAGCCGGCATCGAGCTCTCAGCGGAAGACTCTCGCAAGCGGACTCACAACGAACGCCTCGCGGCGACCATGTCCGCGGCAGTCGACTACTACCAGCGCTGCTTGCGCGAACCCGGCGGCGAAGCAGCCATGGCCTACCTCACAGAAAAACGCGGCATCGAGCAGCGCACCATCGATACCTGGCGCCTGGGCTGGGCGCCCGAAGGCTGGAGGGGCCTCCGTGACTTCCTCCGCAACCGCGGTTACGAAGACAACGACATGATCGGCGCGGGCCTGCTGATCGAGGGCGAAAACGGCCGCGAAGGCTACGATCGCTTCCGCGGCCGCGTCATCATCCCCATCGCCAACGAGCGCGGGGAATTCATTGCGATGGGTGGGCGCGGCCTCCAGGGCGAAGAACCGAAGTACCTCAATTCGCCTCAAACTGACCTTTTCGATAAAGGGCGCACCCTGTTCGGCCTGAACATCGCCGCTCCCGCCATCCGCGAGCAGGGTACCGCCATCGTCGTCGAAGGCTATATGGACGTGCTGGGGCCGTGGCAGGCCGGCTTCCCGAACGTGGTCGCGACAATGGGAACCTCACTCACCGAAAACCACGCCGCCCTGTTGAAACGCTTCGCCAAACGCATCGTCCTGGCCATGGACCCGGACGCTGCCGGCCTCGCCGCCGCCGAGCGCGCCGGGGACCTCTTCCTCGGCATGCAGTCCGCGGAAGGAATGGGCCAGTCGGCTCGCACCGCTGATGCGATAACCACGGCCAACCAGGTTGACCTGCGTGTCGCCCCATTGCCCGCCGGCAAGGATCCGGACGAGGTGGCTCGCGAAGCCCCGGAAGTGTGGCGTGCAGCCATTGAGAACGCACCTACGTTCCCGGAATTCTTGCTTCGCCGGGTCATGGATTCCGAAACCATCGAGTCGCCGATGCAGGCCCGCGCCACGGTCGACCGGTTGCGTCCCGTGCTCCTCGCCGTGTCAGACCCCGTGGAACGCGCCATGTACGTGCAACGTGTTGCCCGGCACCTGGGAATTAGCGAGGAAGCCATCATCGAAAGGCTTCGCGCCGGGCTTCCGGCCCGTCCAGGAGTAATGGCGCGCAGACCGGAGCAGCAGGCTTCGCTGCTGCCGGAGGATGTGCTCCTTGCGCTCCTGCTCAGGCACCCCGGGCTCCGCCAGTACTTCAAAAACTACCCGCTTACGCTCTTCACCGGCGCCCTCGAACGCGAGCTCTTCTCGCGATGGCTGCACAACGGGGCCTTCTTCCTGGAAGACGGTGACGATGACCCGGTGGTGCTGCGTGCGCGCTCGCTCGAACAGAAACGCCTGCCGCCGCTTACCGCACAAGAAGCGGGCCGCGCTGCGCAGGATAAGGTTCGCGAAATACTGCGCGATCGGATTGTGCTCCACCAGGCGGCAAGGGCCGAAGAGCTCGCTCAGGCCGAAAAGACCTTTGGGGCGAACCGCGTGGCCGAGCTCGCGCTGGCAACCTGGCGAGGCGGAATGCCAGAGGAGGATGAACGCGCGCTCGCGGAGTCCGTCATCGAGGAATTGCAGCTCGGATTAAGCATCCACCGGCGCGAAGGTCCCGGCGCAGCCTAGTATCTGCTAAAACAAATTTTACAATTCGTCGTGAATCTGCGAAGCCTTTCTTTAACATCAACTGTATTGACACCATTCGGCCACTCAGCGTATTACATACCCGTCAGTCTAAAAAAAGGCTGGTGAGAAAGCGGGAGGTGCCTTTATGGCTAAGCTCCGGACGCTCCTCGTACTTGGTGCTCTGGCTTCAGTAGCTGTCGTTTCCGCGGCAGTTCCGGCCCTGACCATCAGCTGGTAACGAGGACAAACCAAAGAGAGAGGGGGCCGAAAGGCCCCCTCTCTCTTTGTGTGTTGCATCGGGTCCGGGTCAGCTCCCCGCCGGCTGTTCCGAAGTGTCATCAATTCTGCGGTAAAGCATCCCGGCATCGATGAACCGGGCAACGCCTTCGGCGAAATCCAGTGCCGCTCCAGGGCTCATTCCCTGGTCGATCGCCGCCCGGGAGAGCGTCCCCAGGCGCAGTTCAACCAGGCGTTCCACCACCTTGCGCACTTCCGGCTCTATCGCGGCAGCGCGCCACAACTCGGAAAGCAGCGCGGCATGCTGTGCATCGCCGCCAAGTCCCAGGTACACGCGTGACGCTTCAAGCGCGTTCGAACCTTCCCGAATGGCCATCGCGACACGTTCCAGGCGCCACTCCGCCTGTTCCAAAAGTGCGTTCAGAACATCGAGATACAGGTCCAGCTTGGAAGGGAAGTGCGCGTAAACCGCTCCCTTGGAAAGCCCAACCGAAGCGGCAATTGCATCGATCGATGCGCCGTCATAGCCACGGTCGGCGAATGCTATCGCTGCGGCCCGCAAAAGCGCGGCCCGCGTCCTAGCCCGCCGCTCTTCCTGACGCATCGCTGTCGTCCCTCCACGCAGGGAGGTACAGGGGTTTCCGTGAGTCCCCGTGATCCTCTTCCCGCCACCGGGGGAACGCAGCTTCGAAGGCCTCGACAACCTTTGGGTCGAACTGCGTCCCGGCACACCGAAGTATCTCAGCTAGCGCGGCGTCTGGCGACTGTCCTTTCCGATACGGCCGGTCCGAAATAATCGCGTCGTAGGTATCGCAAATTGCGAAGATTCGCGCCCCCAGGGGGATATCGTCCGCCTTCAGCCGTCGCGGGTAACCATCGCCATCCCAACGCTCATGGTGTGCGAGGACGATCTTCGCTGCCGGCCGCAGATAAGGCACCTGTGCCAGGATCCGGTAGCCGAGCGCCGGGTGCCGGCGCATGAACTCCCACTCTTCTTCGGTGAGCTTGGCCGGCTTCAGGAGAATCGCGTCTGGAACGCCGATCTTGCCGACGTCGTGCATCAGCGCGCCCCGGTAAACCGTCAGGAGTTCTTCCTCGTCCTTGATCCCGAGCATCTTCGCCATGTCGAGTGAGTGCGTCGCCACGCGCACCGAGTGGCCGCGCGTCTCCTGGTCGCGAACGTCCAGGGCGGTCACGAGCGATTCAAGCGTGCCGGTGTACGCGTCTTTCAACTCGTCCGACATGTCGCGAATCTCGACGTAGGCGTGCTGCAACTGCTCATTCGAGCGTTCGAGCCTGAGCACGTTCTCCCGGGTCTTCTCTACGAACTGGGAGATCGAATAGCGGCTCAGGAGCAACGGCAACGTCAGGACCAGGATAGCGGCAACGCCGAGTTCGCCGTACAGCACCGCAAGGCCGCCGGCGACAACGCCGAGGACAAGGTAATGGGGCAACAGCCAGGCAAAGTTCTCGCGGTAGGCGGCTTTGATCGAACGACCCGAAGTGATGCTGATGATCCCGGCGACGGACCACCCGTCGATTGAGAACAGGATTGCCGCGCCAACAACGCCTCCGATGAGCGCCTCGGCCGGGCGTGCGATGTCGTAGTTCGTCCCGGTCAGTCCGAGGGCAAGGAGGCTCCAGCCGGTGATCCCGGCCGCAAGCGTTTCGTGTCCGAAATTGAACACCAGCTTCCGGGGATTGCGCGAGGCCACGAAATATCCCGTCATCGCAGTCGCCGAAGCGGCCAGGACCCCACCGAGCGGGCCGAACAGGATGGTGCTCAACAGGGTGCCGACAAAGCTGACGGAAACCCGCCCGTCGAAATACATGCGGACGGAGAGCGCCTCGCACAGTGCTGTCATCAACACGATGCAGCTGAGCGCGAACGGCTCGTTCATCGTTTGCGTGAGAAAAGCGATGGTGAACGAGACGATCCCCGCCATGAACATGGTCGCGATCAACCAGTCTTCTCTTACTTTGTTGTCACGCTTTGAAGGCATCTCTTAGGTTGTATCGGTCGTTTCGAGGCGGAGTGACAGCGCAGGCTTTGTAAAAACGTTGCGAATTGGTGGCCAAATCTGGTGCACCCGCATGCTGTCACCCGCGAAAGTGAACGATTTGGCCCGCCCAAATGGCCCCTGATTTCAGATTCGGCTCAGGATGAGAAATGGCCGCCCGGTCCCCACTCTCGGCCGATCTTCCCGAAAAAAGTGACAAAGGTGTCAATTGAGTGAACGCTTAGCACTCGCCGACACAAACGCTACTGCTCGATTCACGTACACTCCCGCTCATGGCAAAACCACTCGATGGCATCAGGGTCCTGGACTTCACTCGCTATCAGCAGGGCCCCTTCGCAACCGCGATCCTGGGCGATTTCGGAGCAGATGTAATAAAAGTCGAGGATCCGGGCGGTGGAGATTTCGGACGCCGGATGTGGCGCGAACCAGATGGTTTCAGCGCCTTCTGGGAGTCACTCAACCGCGGCAAGCGGTCCATCACCCTCGATATGCGCCATCCTGAGGCTCGCGAAATCGCTCTCCGCGTCGCCGAAAACGTCGATGTGATCGTCGAGAATTTCCGCCCCGGCACGATGGACTCATGGGGCCTCGGCTACGAAGAGGTAAAGTCCAGGAATTCACGCGTCATCTATGCCCAGGCCACCGGCTGGGGCACCAAGGGCCCGATGGCCAACCTTCCTTCGTTCGACCAGATCTCGCAGGCGTTTAGCGGCTACGCCCAGCACAGTGGCGGTGGCCCCGGCACGAAACCCGAAGTCGCCTATCCAGGGGTTGCCGACCAAAGCGGCGCCATGAACCTCGCGCTGGGTATCATGACGGCCCTATTCGCCCGCGAAAGGACCGGCATCGGCCAACGCGTCGAAGTTTCGCTCCTCGGAACACAAATCGCGCTCCAGGCGCCGGAAATCCTCCACTACCTCCATTTCGGCGAGGAACACGTCCGCGAATTCCGCGCCTCACCGACTGTCGGTCACTACCAATGCAGCGACGGCAAGTGGATCATGATTGTCGGCATCGACCAGAAGTTCTGGCCGCGCATCGCTCGGGCACTCGGCCTCGATCGCTTCATAGACGATCCGAAGTTCGCCAAAGGCTTCCCGCGTTTCATCAACCGCGAAGAACTGCAGCGCCACATGGAGGCCGCGTTCGCCTCGGAATCATCCGAGCGCTGGCTCGCGCGGCTGCGAGAGCAGGATGTCCCGGCTTCGCTGGTCCAGGATTACGCGGCGCTTTCGGAACAGGAACAGCCGTGGCAGAACGGTTACCTTGTCCACCAGCAGCACCCGCGATTCGGCGATCAGCGGATCGTCGGTCTCCACATCCAGCTCAGCGAAACTCCCGGCGAGCCCGGCGCCCCCGCTCCTGAACTCGGCGCCGACACAGACACCGTGCTTGCCGAGTTGGGACTAAACGCCGCCGAACTCGAACGGCTGCGAGCGTCCGGCGTTACCCACCCGGCCTCTAGGGACTGAAATCGCCATTCGCCGGGCCGCGTGCACCGGCGAACGCGAAACCCATCGTCGCCAGCGCCGAGCGGAGCGCCGCTGCTTCGCCTTCCGCTGCCGAACCGGAAATCACTCGCGAGGCCGCCGCATCAAGCGCCTCGAGTGCTGCGGGCGCCTGGAAATCGTTGTCCATGTGGCCTTCCCACTCCCGCTGGAGCGCATTGCCGGCAGCCTGGCTCGTCCCCGAGCCCTCGGAAGTCGCCGCCAGCTTCAATCGGTTGTAGCGGTCGGCGAGGGCGTCGATGTCTCCCTCGTGGTAGTTCGCATGCGCGCGCAAATGCGTGCTCAACAGGTAGAGTCGCAGGTGGTCCGGTTCAATCGTCTGCATCAGCACGCGTGCAAGCACGAGATTTCCCAATGACTTGCTCATCTTCACGCCGTCGAGTTGCAGCATCCCGTTGTGGAGCCAATGCCTGCAGAACGGTGCGGGCCCGTACGCGCATTCCGCCTGCGCGATCTCGTTCTCGTGGTGCGGATAGATGAGGTCGCTTCCGCCGCCATGGATGTCGATCTGCGAACCCAGGTGCTTCACCGACATCGCCGTGCACTCGATGCTCCACCCGGGTCGACCCGGCCCCCACGGGCTTTCCCAGCTCGGGTCGCCCGGGTCGACTTGCTGCCAGAGGAGGAAGTCGAGGTGGCCGCGCTTCTTCTCCGCGCGTTTCGATTCCGGGTTCTCGAGCTTGCCCAGCTCGTCGAAGGAAAGTCCATTTAGCCGGCCGTAGCGTTCGAACTTCGCCGCCTCGAAGAACACGTCGCCCTCGACTTCGTAGGCGTAGCCGCGTTCGATGAGCTTCGCCGTGGCCTCGATGATCTCCGGGATGTGGTCAGTTGCGAACGGGTACACCGTCGGACGGAGGACGTTCAGCCGGTCGAGGTCGGCGCGAAAGATGGCGTCGTTCTGATCGCGAATCTCCGCGATCGGCCGCCCGCCTTCGCGCTTCGACACCATGATCATGTCGTCATCGATGTCAGTAACGTTCTGGACGTACCGGGTCACAAAGCCGCGGTATCCCAGGTACCGGCGCAGCGTGTCGAACTGCACGTAGGAGAACGCGTGGCCCAGGTGGGTGACGTCGTATGGGGTAACGCCGCAGACGTACATCGACGCGCGGCCGGGGGTCACTGGCCGAAATTCACGTACTTCGCGGCCAAGCGACGAATACAGACGAAGGGCCAAATCGGTGCTCCCCAAACAACTTCCAAAAGAGGGTAGCAGAGGCCACGTGGAGGTGACCACGCGTCGGCAGCGTGCGTGCAAAAGCCTTTGACAGACACCACGGGGGGGGCTATCTTCATGGCGGATGAGCGGCACTAACGAACCAACATAGCGGCGCTTAATCAATTCCGCACCAGCGCATTAGCCACTGGACGACCATGCAAAGACTCACGAATCACAAAGCAAGTATCCTGGCCGCTGGTCTCATTTCCGTCATCACGATGATCGGTGTCCAACAATGGCTCGCGTCAGGAACCCCCCGCGTCTCGGCGACCACGAACGACATCATCATTTTGGGCAGCGATGAACTGGTCGCCGCGCGGAACGCTGCCGGCCCGCTTGAGCTGAATCTGCTCGAAGACGGCCGACTCTCGCGAGAGGACTACAAAGTGGCGGTTCAGGCGTCCCAGGCGTGCCTGACCAGCAACGGCTTCAGGATCGTTCATCTCTCCAAGGAGAAGAGTGGCGTCCTCGTCGGCACCATTGCCAGCCTGAAGTCTGCGCAGGAAGGCCCTGCCGTCGATGCGAACGGCGTGATCAGCTACGCGGCCGTCGGCGGTCCGGCGGACTCACCCGAAACCAATGCCCGCCTGGTCGAAGACTGCAAGAGCCAGTCGGCCCTCTTCGAACGTCTCTGGAACGAGCACTTTGCCGAGAGTGACGCGCCTTCTCCGGAACGGCTTGAGGCACTTGCCGCGTGCCTTCGCGATGCCGGCGTCCCCGTGCCCGACGGGGCGACGGCCCCGCAGATCACCGAACTCGTCGGTTCGCGTACCAGGGATGGAACACTCATCTCACCGCCGGAAGATTGGACGGCTGCCTGGGCGGCTTGCGAAACCCGGCTCGCGCAGTAGCGATGCCGTTTTAGCTGAGCGCTCCTGACCCGACCAGCCTGGCGATCGCCTCGTCGCCCATGTCCAGTACCTCAGCCATCACATCGAACGTGTCGGCACTCAGCGGCCGAACCCCTTCGTAGGTGGGCGGCCGCTCTCCGTTGAACAACGCCGGGAATTGGTCGATCGAATACTCGCCCCAGGTGTCTGAGACGGCGCTGCCGAACAATCCTCGCGCCTCAAGCTGCGGGTCCCGTTGCGCCAAAACCTCCGCGTCCTGCACCGCTCCAGCGCAGAGACCGGCCGCCTGACACCGTTCCGCGACATCGAACCGGTCTTGCGTCCGCGTCCACGCCTCGATGGCAGCATCCAGGGCATCCTGGTTCGCCACTCGCAGGGTGTGCGTCGCGAAGCGCGCGTCCTCGGCAAGCCCCTCTCCGACGAGCTTGGCCAATCGGGCCCACTCCTCGTCTCCGCGAACGGCCAACGCCACCCACTCGTCATCGCCTTTCGTCCGATAGATCTCATGCGGCGCCCAGGCGTCGAACGGATGCCGGTTCCCAACCGGCTCCGGGTTCACACCGTTGGCCAGGTAATCCAGCAGCGCGGGTCCCATCAGACCCAGCCCAAGTTCGTATTGTGAAAGGTCGATGGCCAATCCCCGACCGGTCCGGTCACGGTGGGCTACCCCCTCGAGCGCCGCGAGCGCCCCTGCGAGCCCACTCAAGTGGTCAGTCAACGAAAACCCGTAGCCCAGCAAGTGCTCGCCGGTTGGGTTCGTCAGGTAGGTCAGCCCCGTAAGCGCGTGGATCGTCGGCGCGAACGTCACGAAATCCTTCCACGGCCCGTCCTGGCCCATCCCCGCCATGGAAATGACCGTGACCCCAGGATTCACATCCGCCAGCCCCTCGCGGTCGAGGCCCCAACGCTTCAGCACGCCGGCGCTGAAGTTCTCGATGATGACATCACACTTCGCCGCCAGCCGCCGCGCGACGTTTCGCCCCTCCGCGCTTGCCATGTTCAGCGAAACGCTGCGCTTGTTGCGGTTCCACATCATGTAGTAGGGATGCTCGGGGCTATTCGTAACGCTCGCCCGCGCAGTAGTCCCAACCTTCAGGACATCCGCCCCAAGATCGCCCAGCACCCGCGTCCCAAACGGGCCGGCAAGCACGTGGGTGAAATCGAGCACGCGCAGGCCTTCCAGCGGCCTTGCCGGATTTGCTTTCCAACCGGGGTTCGGTCCCGTTCGGCCTTCCCACTCGACTGGGTCGCTCGTGCCACCACTCCCGGGATGCGGTCCATCCGCGTCCGTCCGAAAAAGCCTCCCGGGAAATTGAACTTCCCCGGCCCCCGGGACGTTGACCGTCTGCAGGTACCCTCGCGCATCGATTTGCGGGCTCAGTGTCAGCGCCTGCTCGATGTTCCACACCGCTCCGAACGGTTGATGGCGCTTCTGACCCTCGAGGAACATCCTCCCGCCCGGTTTGGTAGCGACCCAGTCGCGCAACACCTGCATCACGTACGGTAGGTTGCGCACCATCGAACCAACGTCCGGGAACTTCTCCGGGTCGGCAAGGTCTTGCGCCGCGCCTTCCTCCTTCAACCACGGCAATAGGATGTCCGCGAACCGCAACGCCGCAGTCACCATCACGCCGACGCTATCAGAGCCGGGGTACACCTCGTAAGCCCGGCTCCAGTGAAGGCTGCCCATCCGCTTCGCGATTGCCGATCCCCAGTTCCAATTGGGGAAGAACCACTGCATAAGCACCTGTTCCGTACAAGTCACCAGTGCTTCGTGCTCAGAGATATCGACGTCCTGGTACTCGCCAGTTGCTCGCGCGCTGCGCAACGCCGCCAGCGCGCAAATGGACGCGTACAGCCCGGCTGTGTGATGCGTCTGGTTGCCATAGCCCGTGATCGGCGGAGTGCTCTCGTTTCCTGTCACCGAAGCAGCCCCCGAAAGCGCGTTGGCCACCAGGTCGTTCGTGCGCCAGTGCGCCCGCGGTCCGGTCTGTCCAAACGGCGTCACGGAGACATGCACAAGGCCCGGCCGCAGTTTCGCCAGGTCTTCGCTCGAAACGGGAATTGCACCGGGCTTCCAGTCCTCGAGGAGGATGTCGGCGCCCTTCACCAGTTCCTCGAACCGCGCCCGCCCTTCGCCGGTGGCGATGTCGGCGTGTTCGATGCGCTTCCCGGCGTTGTACCACCCGGCCTGGATCGAAAGGCCCCCCTTGAAGAACGGTGGCTCCGCCCCGAGCGGATCACCCGCTGTCGGAACGACGCGAACGACATCCGCGCCGCCATCGGCGAGTAGGCGCCCCGCAAACGCGTTGGTAAATCCACCCAGTTCGAGTACGCGAATGCCCCCAAGGGGCGCTGTATCGGTCATCGGGCAGGATTTTACGGGAAGATAACAGATTGCATTTCGTTAAGTGTTATGTCGCGTCTCACGTCAGAGCTTTCCCGAATTCGCGCCTTTCGAGTCCCTTGTGTGACCCAATTCATAGCATTTGCCATGGAAAACCCGGTTGTTCGTGCCATAAGCGTGCGATAGCTTGCCTCAAGCCCTCAGGGGAACTGAAGCAGGTGAACTGATGCCGATGTCCCGACACCGGCCGGCCCTGGCAGCCATCCTGGTCGCCTTTGTAGCCGCCTTCGTCGCATTTGCTGGCCAATCGCCAGCAAACGCCGCACCCACATCCGACAATCCCGTGGTTCAACGCGCCCTGCGCGATCTCGGCACCTACCAGGGCGAATGCTGGCAATGGATGAAGGCCGTCGTCGCCGATGCCACCGGTTCCCAGGTCGGCTTCGACTACCGTTACGGATACCTCGACAACGGCGCGATTGAAGTGCCGCTCTCAGAAGCAGGCCCCGGCGACATCATTCAGATCGCCGATGATGGTTGGTCGAGTGCTGACGCCGACTACCCCGGCCTCCATACGGCGATCGTTATTTCGAACAACGGTGATGGCACCTTCGACGCCATCGACTCGAACCAGAACTGGGACGGAGTCGTGAACCTCCGGCCCGGCTACGATCCCGCCGCCCGCGCCGCCGCCGCCGGCCTCGACGTACACGCGTATCGATTCGGTGGCGATTCCAACTCGTTCGTGAAGCCCGCGCCCACCGTCACGACGGTTCCGGGGCCTGTGACGACGGGCGACAAGGCGCGCGTCAACACCCCGGGGGATTGCCTCCGCCTCCGCGCCACTCCTTCCGGCACCATCACCCACTGCCTTGGCCACGGAACTCAGGTAACCGTTACCGGCGAGCCGCGCACCGTTGACTCGACGGTCTGGGTACCGGTTTCCACCGCCGCGGGCACCGGGTGGATGGCCATGGACTACCTACTCAAGGAAGTTCCGTCGAGCACCGCCAACCCGTCGGGTACAGGGCCGGTCACGCCCATCTTCCGCTATCGAGCCTTTGTCGCCGTCTCGGTCGACTGAGCTTCCCGGCATATAACGCTTCGTTGCCCACCCGAACGCTGACGTTCGGAACGCTCCGCGTTACGCTGGGTGTGCCAGAAACGCACGATTCGGAGCCTGTTTGAGCGCAAACCCCATCGCGCCAGGGCGTCTCCGCCCCGGTCAGTCACAGGCACTTTCCAGCTTTGCCGCTGCCCTTCGCCGCGGCTCGAATACAGAACTCGTCGTCGTCCCGGTTGGTTATGGCAAGACCGTCATCGGCGTCGGCTCGTTCGAAGTTTCCGCCGCCACCGCCCAGACCGACACCTGCCTCTACCTCACACCCACGGACGTCTTGCGCACGCAGGTCTACCAGGGCGTCGAGAAGGCGCTCGGAGTGATCGGCAGCGCCCGGCCGATCCGCAAGATCCTGGCCGAAAACGCCTCGCTCGACCGGATCGCCGCCAGTGGCGCCAACTTCGTCGTCGCAAGCTATCAACAGGTGGCCGCTGCTCCGGAGCGTTACCGCCGCCTTTGCGCCGGACGTCGCGTCCACCTTGTTTGCGACGAAGCCCACCACCTCGGAGAACGCGGGACGTGGGCTGCCGCGCTTAGCCAGCTGCCCGTCAAGACATCGTTACTCCTCTCCGCGACGCCCCTCCGCCTCGACCGCGATCCCATCGCCGGCGCGCGCTACATCGACGATCCGGAGGGCCAGGGACTCATCATCGACCCACTGATCCACGTCACCATGCGGCAGGCGTGGAAGGAGGGCCGTATCCTTAAGCGCCTCAACATGCAGATGAAGGACTACGCCGTCGAGTTAAAGGACAGCTCCGGCGAGGTCTACGAATTCACCGCCTCCGAAATGGCCGAATTGCCGGACTTCGACCAGCGCTGCGTGCGCCAGCAGTTGCGCTGGAACGAGGACTACGTCCAGCCCCTCGTCCGAGAATTCGCGCGCACACTGCTGGCCAAGAACGAAGCTGCCCCGGGAAAGCACCAGGGCCTCGTCTTCGCCGCCACGACCGAACATGCCAATCACCTGCACCGCGTCTTTGCCAAGTCCCACCCGTCGCTGCGTTGCGCAGTGGTCCACTCTGGCGAGGACCTGAGCGACGCCGAAAACGAGCGCCGCCTCAAAGACTTCCACGCCGGAAAAACTGACGTTCTCATCCAGGTGAAGAAAGCCAGCGAAGGCTTCGATGCGCCCACCGTGAGCGTCCTCCTCAAGCTCGATGCGGTCTTCAGCCGCGAGCCCGTCATCCAGCAACTCGGCCGCGGGCTCCGCTTCAACCACGCGCTCCCGCCCGCTCAAAACATCCTCCACGTCTTCATCGGACGCGATCCGCGCCTCGGGTCGATCATCGAGCACCTCGAGCGTGAATCCCCGCCCGTGGCCCTCAAACCCAACGCTGATGGCCTCATGCTGGAACTCGACGAGCAGTCCGAGACCGAGGCTCCCGACGAACTCGTCGAAGACGAACGCGAAGCCGTCGAGATTCTCGACGTGGTCGAAGCCGGAGATGCTTATCTCGATGAAACAGGACGCTTCGTCGAGGGCCAGCAACTCACGATGTTCGGCGTCGCGGCGCCACCCCCTCGCCCTGAAAGCGTCTCTGCCCCAACCCAGGTCGAAGTCGTCGACATCTACGCCGAACTCCAGGCCGCTATCGAATACAGCAAGACATGGACAAATCGCGCCGCCCGCGAGCGCTCGAAGCGCATCCCTGCGGCCGACAACCACCACGCGGCGTTGAACCTCGCCTACAGCCGCGAAAGCGGCAAGAGGGGCACCCTCTCCACTGCCGCCGAATACCGCGCCAAAGGCGACTGGATGAAGCGCAAGTACATGGAACTCATGGGCTAGGAAACGAAACCCAGCACCAGATCCGCTACGCGTTCGGGCTGCTCCAACATCGGCAGGTGCCCGCATTGCGGAATCAACTCCAACCGAGCGTCCGGAATCTTCGCCGCAATCTGCCGGCTGTTTTCGGGCGGGACCATGCCGTCGTCCTCACCGCAGATCACCAGCGTCGGGCACGCGATGGTGCCCAGCCGGTCAAAGCTCGACCAGTTGCTCATCGCCTCTTGCTGATGGACCACCGCGAACCGCCGCGGCGGCGCTTCGAGATCAACCTGCATCAGGTAGCCAAACGCCTCCGGGTCGCGTTCCTTCCATCCCGGTGCCGCCATGGCAACATTCTGCGTCTCGAAGATCTGCTCGCGGGTCATGTTTGGTGTGAAGTTCATTGCCCGGTTCACAGCGTCAGTGGAACCAACGGCGCCCGGCCCACGATGGCTCGTACCGCTCAGGACAAGCTTCGCAGTCCGGTCGGGTGCGGACAGTGCCACCTCCTGCGCGAGCATGCCGCCCCGCGAACGCCCGTAAACCGCCGCCCTATCCAATCCCACAGCATCCATCACTGCCACCACATCCTGGACCTCGTCCTGGACCGTGTACGGCTCGTCCCGACGCTCACTGAGGCCCATCCCGCGCGAATCGAACGTCACCACGAACAGGTTCTCCGCAAGCAACCCTGCCAGCTTCCCCCAGTGCGGCAGGCGGTGCGAAAGCCCCAGGATCATCAGGATCGCCGGGTTGTTGCGCGATCCATGCGTTTCGTAATGGATGGTCCACCCGCTTTGCTTCGTTTCCGGCATTCGGCACCTCGGCCCCGAATCCTACGCCCCACGGCTGAAACGGATCCGAACCTATAATCCCGCCTGTATGCGCTTTCGCTCGCTGACGGCCCTGGTTTCCCCTGGACTGCAAATCGCGCTCGGGATGTTCGCTATCGTGATCATCGTCGGGACCATCGGTTACATGGTCCTGGCCGACCTCTCGTTCGTCGATGCGCTCTACCAGTGCGTCACCACGCTCAGCACGGTCGGGTTCCGTGAGCTCGCACCATTCGACACGGCGACGAAGCTCTTCACCGTGGTGCTCATCCTCGTCGGGGTGGGAACCGCGCTCTATACCCTCACGCTGGTCATGGAGCAGGTCCTCGAGGGCGACCTGCAAAGTCGATTTCACGCCCGGAGAACCAGGATGCAGATAGCTGACCTCAACGATCATTATGTCCTCTGTGGATTCGGACGCGTCGGCCAGGAAATCGCTCGCGAGCTGAAGGAACGCGGCGTGGATTTCGTCGTTGTCGAGCAGACGCCAGAACAGGTTCAGCGCGCCAACGCGTTCGGCTACCTCGTCATCGAAGGCGACGCTTCAGACAACCGCGTGCTGAACGAGGCGAACATCCGCACGGCCCGCTGCCTTCTCGCCGCCAGTGATAGCGATGCCGGCAACACGTACATCACCCTTACCGCGAAATCGATCAACTCGAGCTGCTACGTGGTCGCCCGCTGCGGCCTCCCCCACAACGAAGAAAAGCTGCGACTGGCGGGAGCCGACCGCGTGCTCTCGCTCTACAGCCTCGGGGGCCGCCGCATGGTCCTCGCTGCATTGCAGCCGCTTGCTGCGGACTTCATGGACACCATTGCCAGCGGCCGTCACGGCGGCCTCATCCTTGCCGAGTTCGAGGTCGATGCCGCAAGCGGCCTCGCCGGGCACCCCGTCGGTGAATTTCTCGCCGGTTGCCAGAGCGCAAAACTCCTCGGCATCAGCCGTGCGGCAGGCGCTCTCGATGTCGGCCCAACACCCGATTCCGCCCTTGAGCAGGGCGACATCATCATTGTCATGGCCAACGAGCGTGACATCGCCGAGCTCCATTCGGTCAACGCTCACAGCTGAGGCCAATCAGGTTCCAATTCGGCGGGAATCCGGTAGATCGATTCGCCGAGGTCTTCCTGGTGTGAACTCCCTTCACGCGTTATCCGGCGACGCGTGCGAACTCGGAACCGCCGCCAGCCGTCTTCCCTGCCGGCCAACAGTTCTGGTTGGGAGACCGCCAGCTCGATTGCGAACGAGGCCGGCACTGTCGAGAACAGTGCGCATTCGATGGCGTCGGGGAGGACAGACACATCCAACCGCATCATCGCCGTATGCGAATTCCTGAAGCGAAGGTCCGTGTACCCATACTCGATTGCCGCATCTCTGCCGAGCTCGAAATATCGCCTGTCTCCGTAGGAGTCGACGCTGTGACACTTCCTCTCACGAATTTCCATGCCGGCCATAAGCGCGCTGTTGTACAGCACCGTCGAAAGCAGACAGATTGCTCCACCGACATCGGTTGTTAGTTCTCCTGACTTGAGCGCTGCTGCCTCTCGGTAGCCCTTCGCTCGTGTCGGCCGCCCCGCCATCTTCCAAACCGACAAGCATTCGCCGGGTTCGATAACGGTTCCGTTCAGCGCGGATGCCAGCAGAGACTGGTTGTGCCGCTTCGCCTCTCCAAGTTCTTCTTGTCCGGGGTAGTCAATGAACGGCCGCCGATACCTCGACCATTCAAACGGAAATCCGCTGGCTTCACGCCGTTCCGCCGCGAACCGTTCGCCCGATCGCAGGTCGCGAAGCCACCGTAAAAGGCGAACTCGAAGCAACTTCGCTTCGCCCGGGATGTATGGACGCAACCTCGAACGCACCGACATATCACTTCAAACGCACAGGTTCCCTTTTGGGTTCCCGGACAGGGTCACACGGCCCGAACTGGCTTCGCCGAGGTGAGCTGGACCAGGTCGATAACAGCCAGTCTCACATCGAACCCGCGCTGGCCTGCACTCACCAGCACCTCGTCAAACAA
Organism: Dehalococcoidia bacterium; assembly: GCA_050247055.1. GTDB lineage: Bacteria > Chloroflexota > Dehalococcoidia > Tepidiformales > Tepidiformaceae > Amarobacter. The sequence goes on along the minus strand of JBFWUX010000005.1, from coordinate 85,055 downwards.
CTCCGCGGACTCCTCCACGAGCACCTCGAAACTGCGTCCCAGCAGTGCCAGCGCGCTGATTCCCCCAACCTTGAGGCCAGTGTGGCGCTCGGCATCCTTGTGTGAAGCCATCCGCAGCTTCTTCACGCCAAGGCCGGCAGCCAGCACCTTTAAGTCGACTTCCATCGCCGAAGGCATCATCACCAGGTACGGCTTGCCCCGTGGCGGGTCCTGCTCGACCACTAACGTCTTGAGCACCTGTTCCGGCGGCATACCCGTGACCCGGGCCACCTCCGTCGCTGAGCGGATCGAATCGTCGAATTCGAACACCTCGTGCGGAATTCGCTTCTGCTCGAGCATCCGGATCGCCAGCGGCTTGGAGGTGGACACGAACGCCTACAAGTGCTGGCCGATGCCGCCATCGACGTGGAAGACCTGCCCGCTGAAGTACCCGGCGGCATCGGAACAGAGCAGAACCGCAAGCGCCGCCAGTTCTTCCGCCTTACCGAATCGGCGCATCGGGATGAACCGCATCAGCAGATTCCCCCCCAGCTCGTCCGGCCCTCTCCCCGGCGTCCAGTCCATCCAGCCGGTCGAAATGCAGTTCGACGTGATGTCGCGCCCGCCCAGCTCCTGGCTGAGCGCGGTACTCAGGCCGATCACGCCGGCCTTGGCCGTCGTGTAAGCCGAAAGGTTTTCCACGCCGCGTTCGCCAAAGATCGAGGTGATGAACAGCAGACGACCGGTTTGCCCCTCCGGGAACTCCTTCAGGAACGACCGCGCGGAGTAGTACGCGCCGCTCTGGTTGACGGCCTGGATACGCGCGAACTCCGAGTCCGAAACCTTCTCGATCGGCTTCGCGATGATCGCGTCGGCGTTGTAGACCATGATGCTCGGCTGGCCGAACTCTTTGCCGATCTGCTTCAGCCCAACCTGCACGTTCGTCGGGAGCGTCACGTCCCAGCCCTGTGAGATCGACTTCCGCCCCATGTCCTGCGCGGCCTTCGCAATCCGCTTTGCCTCCATCACCTCGTCGCCATCCATCGAAGCCGACACGATGGCCACGTCTGCCCCAGCCTCGGCAAGGCCGAGAGCAATCGCGCGACCAGAAGGGTTTGAGCACCCGATGACGAGCGCCCGCTTGCCCGTCAGGTCGAATCCAGATTTGCGGTTCCACTCAGCCATTCGACACCGCCGATTCGGCAATCGCGTAGCCCGTCGGCGCGATCCCACCCGCGAGACCACCGCCGTCAATTGAGAACGACTCACCGGTCACATAGCTCGATGCATCGGAACAGAGGAAGACGGCCAGCGGCCCCAGCTCCCAGGCTTCTCCCAACCGTCGGACCGTGATGAAACGGCCTCGTTGCTTCCGCATCGCGGCCTCGTCGTCATCCCTGGCCGGGCTCTGAGCCACGAATCCCGGGATGATGCAGTTGACGCGGATGTCTTCGCCCACGAGTTGCGCAGCCATGCTCTTCGTAAGTGAAATCACGCCCGCCTTCGCCGCCGCGTACCCAAGCGACTGCGGCGAAGACCGCAGCGCTGTGCCGCTGGCTACGTTCAGAATCACTCCCCCGGGGCCTTGCTTCAGGAACTGCCGGGTCGCGGCCCGCGAGCAGTAGAACGTGCTGTGCAGGTTCACTTCGATGGTGTCGTGCCAGTCGGCATCTTCGAGGTCCTGGATCTTGTTTCCGGCGCCGCGCCGGTCCCCAATGCCGGCGTTATTCAGCATCACGTCGAGCCTGCCGAAGTGAGCCACCGTCTTCTCAATCAGCGCGTCGCAATCGGCTCGCGATTGCACGTTCGTCGGCACAATGAGCGGGTCGCGCCCGCCCGCAGCCTTGATTTCCGCCGCTGCCGATTCCAACTGGCTGACCGTGCGGCTGGCGATGCAAACATCAGCGCCGGCCTCGGCGAGCGAAATCGTCATCGCCTTGCCGAGCCCGCGGCTGCCGCCCGTGATGATGACCACCTTTCGCGGCGGGCCATCGAGGCGCAGTTTCTCCAGGATCATGGGATTCCTCCGGGAATGCGTGTGCCCCGCATCATACGGGCGCCCTCCCCGGTGCGCTCACATCACCCGGAACGCGCCAATCACCAGCGTGATCGCGGCCACCCCGAACCGGTACCAGACAAACGGCATCAACGTTCGCGTGCGCAGATATCGCAACAGGTAGTGAATGATGGCAAAGCCCACCAGGGCCGAAGCGACGAACCCAATCGCCAATTCGATTGCTCCTCGGCCAGAGAGATGCGCAAGGTCGTTCGACTTCAATAGGGCAGCACCGACGAACGCAGGCGTGCCCAGGAGGAACGCGAACCGCGCCGCCGAGTCCCTCGAGAGGTTGCGAAACAGTCCCATCGAAAGCGTTGCGCCCGAGCGAGAGACACCCGGGAAGAGGGCGGTCGCCTGGGCGAGGCCAATCAACACCGCGTCCCTCACGCCCACCGAACGGATCGTCCTCGATTCGTCCGTGTGCCGGTCGGCGGCGAGCATCACAAGCCCGAAACCCCCGAGTGCAAGTGCCACAAGCCACGGCTGTCTCAGGTTGTCCTCAATCCACGAGTCGAAGAGCAATCCAACGATCGCCGCTGGAATTGAGCCCAGGGCCAGCAACCAGAGCAACTGGCTCGGCTCCGAGTGTTCTTTGAACCGGAATTGGTACCTGAGGAAGTCGGGAACGCCGGCCCTGAACATGCGCCACCAGTCGTTCCAGAAGTACACCAGGAGTGCGAGAAGCGTCCCGAGATGCAAACCGACGTCGAAGGCAAGGCCCTGGTCGGGCCATTCGAACAGCGCCGGGATAAGGATCAGATGCCCCGAAGACGAAATGGGGAGGAATTCCGAAAGGCCCTGGACAATCCCAAGAATCGCCGCGCGCAACAGATCCATGCGGCCTCAAGGTGTGCCGCGCCGGCGTAACGGGCAATGAATTTCCCGTCGTCTTTCGGTGGAACGTCTGGCACGCGCGGGATAGCATCAGGTCAATGCTGAAGCGCATGCCCGCGCGGCAAGCGAACCGGTTGGTCGCCGCCGCCTCCCGCTTTCCCACGAGCGATCCGCGCGTGAAATATCCCGCGTGGTACCTCCATCGCTGGCACTTCCTCCCAGAGGGATACCTTTCGCGGCGAAGCGCGGCCGGCTACGACCACATCATCCGTCACGTGTACAACCAGGGCCTCGAGGCTCGCATCATCAACAACGTCGCCGACCAACTCGACGCGCTCGCGCCGGATTCGGTTCTGGAAGTGGGTTCCGGCCCGGGCAGGTTGCTCGCCGAACTCGCCGACCGCGGCACTTCTACAGACCTTGTTGGAGTCGAACTCTCTCCATACCTCCTCGAGCGCGCTGAAAAGAAGACTGCGGGAGAGCGAATCCGCCTCGTCCATGCCAACGGCCTCTGTCTCCCCTCCGACGAAGGGGCTTTCGACGCCGCCATCAGTTCTCACTACATCGGGCACCTGCCGGCGCGCCTTCGAAATGCTGCAATCGCGGAAATGGCCCGTGTCGTTCGCCCCGGCGGCCACGTCCTCACGGTCGAACACCGCTGGCATTCCTGGCCCGCCACGAGCGCCCTCAAGCTCGTGCGGCGCGCCAGGCAGACAGTCGGATTCATCGCACTCAGCGTCTTCGAACGTACAGATGAACCCGTTGGCGTGACTCGGTGAGCGGCCCCGACCCGGCAGAATTCCCGAAAATTCGCGCCTGGATCCAATCCGAAGCGAAAAAAGACCTCAGTGAAATTAAGGCATTCGTGGATTCTCAGTTCGCCGACCTGACGCAGGCGGTCGTCGCTATCCCTTCGCCAAAGCTCAACGTGCCCGTGGACGACGACTGGTCGCCTATCGACGCCCTGAAGCATGCCGTCGAGTGGAACTGGCAGGTTGGCGAAGACGTCCTCCACGTGTCACTCACGGGTGAGCGACCTGGCAACCCCACCCCGACGTTCGAACCAGAACGCGATGCACTCCTCGCTCGCCAGCAGGAGTCGTTGGATTCCGTCTGGGCGCACGTCTCCGCAGCCGACCCGCAGTCGTTCCTCGATCTGACGTGGCCGCACCCCTTCTTCGGCGAACTCAACTGGCGCGAGTGGTACTTCTTCATCGGCGTCCATTGTTTCGACCATAAAGGCCAGATCCGCGGCATGAGCGAGTCACCGAGTGCCTGAACGCAAGCCCCTCCGAATCGTCCACACCTCCGATGTCCATCTCGGCGCCTACGAAGGCTCGAGCGACGGCAAATGGCGTGCGCGCCGAGAACTCATGGAACAGACCTTCGTCCGTGTCATCGAGCTCGCGAACACGCAGAACGCCGATGCACTCCTCATCGCAGGCGATTTCTTCGATAACGACCGCGTAGCACCCGAAACAGTCGAGTTCGCCGCGAAGACCATCGCTCAGTTTGAGGGCCAAACCTTCCTCATCCCTGGAAACCACGATCCCATGGATCCGGGCAGTATCTACTGGCGCCACGACCTCGAAGCCACCGCGAAGCGCCTCACCATTGTGCGCGAACATCGCGGCGAGTTCGTCGAACCCGAAGGCCTCGATCTTGTCCTCTGGGGCAGGGCCTACATCGATACCGATTGGCACTTCAAGCCGCTTAATGGCCTCCCTGAGCGTATCGACAACCGCTGGCACATCGCCATGGGTCACGGCCACTTCGTCCGCGAGGACGGCGAGATGCACCGTTCCCTGTTGATCAAAGAGTCCGAGATCGCGGCTGCGTCCGGCCACTGGGATTACTTCGCATTCGGCCACTGGGAACCCCACGCCGATGTCAGCACCGGCGGAGTCACCGCCATCTATTCCGGCGCTCCGATGCCGCTCAGCGATGCCAACCGCCGCGCCGGCATGGCCGCCGTCGTCGATTTCGACGACAACGGTGTTCGCTGGCAAATGCATCGGGTGGACCCGCGATCACCGGACGACATCGCCCCGTGAGCCTTGGTTTCCGGTATCGGGCCGCATGCTAAAGTGAAGGTTCGCGGCAGGGTAGCTCAGCTGGTCAGAGCGCACGACTCATAATCGTGAGGTCGGGAGTTCAAGTCTCCCCCCTGCTACCACGAATTTCGAATCTGGGAAGGGTCGGAAATTCCAGGTTGTCGGGCCGCCGGGCGGGCGGTTTACCCCTGACTGCTACCCCTTAACGCGCGGACGGCTTACTCGCGGAATCGGCCGAGCAGGCCGCGGACCGCACGTTGGTCGAACATGATTGCCTGGTAAATGCTCTCACGCAGTTCGGCCGGCAGGCTGGCGACCGTCTCGAAGTCGTGCGGCTGGTCGAGATTCCAGTGAGAGACCAGGCCCGATATCACGCGCGCCTGGCGCGTCTCCTCGGACGGCATTTCGTCGCTCTGTGCGAGCAAGCGCTCCCACACCCCGTCTGTGGGCCAGCCGCAGAAAATCCGGATGGGTGCGTCGCTTCGCGGAGATTCGAGCACGACTAGCCGGGCAAGGTAGCCTGAAACCATCCAACCCGTTCCAACTCGGTGAGCCGTCGGCAAATCCCACGGACCGAAACTGTCATCCATCGCTGATGAAGGGTAACACCGTTGGCCCCTCAGCCCGTGACGAACCCTCGACGCTGCAGCTCGTACGCCAGCTCATCCACCGACCAGATGCTTCCCTGAACGTGAACGTGTACGACGGTCTGGCCCGCAGTCGGCGCTCCGTTCACGAGCGGAATGACCGCCTCGTCACGTCCGCCTTCGCCCAGGAGCGCGAGAGTTCCACCCGGGCGAGCGCGGACGATGCCCCCATCGGCGAGGTGAGGGATCGGGTTGTCTGGAAGAGGAATCGAGATGTGCTTAGAAACTCCGAAGGCGCCGACGTCGAAGCCGATCTCGTTCGGGATCAGGTTGTTGATGGTATCGACGGCGCTGTTGATGAGGAACTTGATCGCGTCGAGGATGCCCTCGACAACCGACCCAGTGACCGAAACGAGACCCTTCACGCCGGCGATGAAACCGTCCTTGAGCGCACTTCCCATCCCCTCGCCCGCGCCCTTGATCTTGTCGAAGAGGCCGACCACATCGGCTATCAGCCCGTTCAGGGCTTCTATGGTCTTTGACCGAATGCCAAAGGCGTCCGAAGCGATGAGGATCACGGGAGCCAGTGGAGCCAACAGAAGCGTCCCGATCTCCTTCCAGTGGTCGGTGACGAAATCCAGGACTGCCTGGAACGCGTTCACGGCTGCCGTTCTGATGCCGAAACCGTCGTTCACCACGAGCAGGACCGGAGCCAGTGGAGCCAACAGAAGCGTTCCAATTTCCTTCCAGTGGTCGGTGACGAAGTCGACCACCGGTTTAAGACCTTTTTCCCAGACTGCATTCGCAGCCGGCACCACGGTGTTGTTGAAGAAATCGACGACCGGCTGGATGTGCGGCTGAATGTCGTCCCAGTGGCGGACCAAAATTAGAAGACCCCCCGCCAACAGTGCGAGTCCCGCGATGAGTAAGAGAATCGGGGCATTGGCGACGATGAACGCGGCGGCCTGTGCCGTGAGCGCCGCCACGTGAGCCCAGGTGGCCGTGATAACCGGCCCGAGGCCCGCGACCATCGGAGCGAACTGCTTCACGAGTTCTGTGCCCCCGGTGATGACCGACTCCACGCCGCCGGCAACATCGGCTGCGGCCTGGCTCCATTCCTCCATGGGCCCGAGCGGCACGCCAAACTGCTCGCCCAGTACGCCGAGAATGTCCTTTGTGCCGATGAGCACCTGCTCGAGGCTCCCCGCAGCGTCAGCCACACCCTCGAGCGCGCCGCTGTCGTGGTCGATCTTCTCCGACAGGTTGTCGAGGCTATTGCCGAGTTCATCGACGCCGGCCTGCAGGCGATCCCAGGTCGAATCGAGCTGGCCGGCGGCTTCCTCAGCGCCGGCCGACGCGGTTTCAAGCTTGCCCAGGTCGCCGGCGGCGTCGTTGAGTGCCTTCTGAGAGGCATTGACGGCGGTAATGCTGTAGTTGAGCTGATTGCCGTTAGGCAAGGCGGAACCCTCCCCTCAGGAGGCGCTCCATCGCTCCGAAGTTCTCGGAGAACTCGAGCTCGCGTTCGATTAACGGAAGCGTTCGCTCGAACGTTAGACGCGCCTGTTCGACCGCGTGCGCGACGAAGGCCGGGATCTCCGTTACGTCGGAGATCGGTCGATCAGCGGCGACGGTTCGCAGCGGCATTTGCGCGCGCCTTCCTTTCGATGGCCTCCATGCGCGAGGCGTCGGCTTCACCGGCGAGCGCGATTACCACCTGCTCGTAGCGTTCCGAGTGCTCGCAAAGAGCGAGGTAATCGCGGTAGCCGCCAACGGCCCGCATTACGAGGATCCAGCCGAGTTCTGGCGGCGCGTTGCCTCCCTTGCGGGTGAGGTCGCTCCATTGCCGGATGAGCGTGGTTTTCCCGGTTCTGAAACACCGAAGTCCTTTTCCACCGGATACAGCTCGGTGCACTTCGCGGCGATGGCTTCGAACGACTCGTCATCGAGGGCGCCGAGCGTGTCGGCGGTGATGGGCTCGGGGAATGACCAGGCGACGCAGGCGAGCAGCATCGTCTGCAGGCGTAGAACCTGGTAGTACTCACCCCAATCGACGTTGTCTCTTGTGGGCGCGGACTGCCCCGGCTTGAGCTTCAGAACCGTCATGAACATCGCGCGGCGCTTCTCTCGGTCGCCCTTCGATAGCGCGGGCTTCATGTCCACCCACTCCCCGGGTGCGGGGAGTTCCAGACGAATGGGCTCGTGGTAGAGCAGCAGGGGCATGGGCTTCCTCCGGATAGCGACGCGCCCGGCCTCCGGAGGGAAACCGGGCGACGTTGGTCGCTACTGGGAAGCGTGCTCGTTTGGGGTTACTAGCGGATTGGCTCTTGGCGCGGGTCCCGGCGCGTCTCCCTCACGTTCCGCAGACTCCCGAATTACGGCCTCGCACCACTCTCGGAAGCGGCGGACGCGGGGAGTTTCCTCAGACGGCTTTGGATTGCTTGGCATCAGAGCTGACTCGTGACTGACAGCCCCCGGCCCAGCGCGAGCGTTTCGAGCTGTTGAAGCATCCACGCATCGCCTGAAACGGTGATGCTTCCCTGCGGCATGTCTTCCATCGGAGAAGATTGGGCGAGGTCGCATCCGGCCTGTTCCCCGAACGCCGCGCGGCCGGCCCGGTAGCGAGTTGCCGACACTTCGTCCGGCTTCGGCCCTTGAGCATCCCACGCGGCGAGCAGCCATTCTGAATCGAGCTGGTCGAGCTCCATCGTGAAGCCGGGGAACTCTTCGACCATGTGGTGAAACGCGTGTTCGAAGAGCGTCTCGACGGCATCGGCGACCTTCCGGTCGCAGCCGTCCAGGACGATCACGAGGGAGCGTTTCGACTGCGGTTCGGCTGTGTTGGTTTGGTTGGACATCTGACTACTGACCTTCCGGCCCGGTTTCTCGCCGGGCAAAGAGATAGGCCGCCCATGAACCACGTCACAGAATCGGCCTACATCGAAGCGGACGAATAGGTCAGACTTCGGCACAGGTCCGGCGCTGTTCTCGCAGCGGCGGGCTCAGGGGCCGTCGTGGTGCTGACTACACCTCGGCGGTCCCGCCTTCCTGCGCATAATGCGCCTGGAGCGCACCAGGTGGCAATACGGGTAAACTCATCGGGAAATGGACAAGCTGCGAGCCTACGTCTTCATCGATAGTGCTCAGCTCCGCGCCGGCCTCTCTGCCATTGGTGCCGACTGGAAGACCCTCAACCTGCGGACGCTCGCAGACGTCGCCCTTCAGTGCTGCGACAACAGGTGGATGAATGAGCAGATTGCAGTCGGTCGCGTCTTCGTCTACGACGGCGTCCTCGAGGGTGAGGAGGGCGAAAATAGCGATGTTGAGGCTTGGCTGGTCCGGAACGAGTCGCAGCGAGAAACGATCGTCCGCCGGGGGGCGACCCTGGCGATGGATCCTCGGAATCCGAAACGACTCACTCAGAAAGGCGTCGACGTCCAACTTGCAGTCGATGCTTTGTCGGCCGCGCAACGAGGAGTCTTCGAAGTGATGATTCTCGTGAGCGGCGATGGTGACTTCGTGCCTGTTGTCGAGGCAGTCCGGGCCGCTGGCCCGCTCGTGTGTGTCGCATCGATGCGCGACAAACTGAATCCGTACCTTGAACGAGCCGCCGACCGGGTCGGGTGGCTGCCAAACGATCCGGACGCGTGGAAAGGATGGCACTTGTAGTGAACCGAGGGGAAAGTCCGACGACCCATGGTTGAGGAAGTGCCGGAGCTCAGGCCTTCCGCGGGCGATCACGTCCACACGGCCGCCAAGGCGGTCGTGTCCTCGATTCCGATTGTGGGCGGAGCGGCCGGGGCGCTGTTTGAAACCCTCATCACGGCTCCCCTGCAACGGCGCCGTGACGACTGGATCGAGTACCTCGCCCTGGGCCTTGATGGCGTGTTAGACCGCATCGCCGACCTGGAGAAGGTCGCGAATGATGAACACTTTCTCGACGTTGCTTTGGAGGCGTCGACGTCGGCGCTAAAAACCTCCTCGGCCGACAAGCGGGCCGCTCTTCGGAACGCTGTCCTCAACGCTGCCGTCGGCCGCCTTCCAGCGGACTCCAAGACCCCGCTCTTTGTGGCCTGGATTGGCGAGCTGAGCGAATGGCACTTGGCGCTGGTCCGATACTTCCACAACCCTGCCGGATTCTTTGCGGCACGCCACGAGCCTCCTCCCGAGTTCTATTCGGCGTCCAGAGCGGCAGCCCTGGAAAAGGCCTTTCCGAATCTCGATCGCGGCGTGTATGACCAGCTCATCCGCGACCTCCACAACCGCGGGCTGCTGATCACCGACAGCGTTCACGCATTGGTCAGCGGGGGTGCGGTACTTGACCGCTTGCTGTCGCCGCTCGGAACCGAGTTTCTGGAGTTCATCAGCAGGCCCCCTGGAACATGATTCCCTTTAGGCTCGCGGCCCGAGCGCGCCCAGCTGGATGAGCCGCAGCGCCCGCGAGTTGTTCTGGCGGCTGGCGCCGAGGGGACGCGATGGGACAGTCCCGCGCGAGAGCCGCGCAGCTGCCTGCGCGACGGTTTCGACGCGGTCCGCGAGCCCGGCTTTTACAGCTTCCTGCGCCAGCATCATCCGGCCGGCGCCGAACGACGAGCGCACGCGCTCCGCCGACACGCCGCGGCCTCGAGCAACGTCCTGGACGAACATTTGGTCGTACGCGTCCACCTGCGCCTGGATGTCCTTCGCTGCCGCCGGCGTGAGGCCTTCATACGGGTTGGCGTCAGCCTTCCGCGGACTAGATCGGAAGATGCGAAAGCCCACTCCCTGCTTCGCAGCTGCGGCCGTCAGATCCCGGTGCACGTAAATGACGCCGATCGAGCCCATTTGCCCGCTCGGCGTTATCACGACTTCGTCAGCCTGGCTCGCAAGCCAGTAGGCACCGGACGCGGCCTCGGCGTTGGCTACGGCGATAATCGGCTTGGTGCCGCGGGCGGCGCGGATCCGGGCCGCCATCTCGGTCAGGCCGTAAACGTCGCCGCCCGGCGAGTCCACGTCGATCAGAATGCCTTTCACACTCGGTTCGCGTACGGCCGCGGCGAACTGCACCCCGAACAGCTCAAGGCTTGTCCCGCCGAAGAGCAGCGAGAGCAGGCTTGGGTGTCGTTCGAGGGGTCCCGAAAGGTACAGTCGAGCGATTGAGCCGCCCGAGTCGCTGTTGTTGCGACCGCGGATTGCTGCCCGAACCTTCGCGTCTGCCGCGGCCACCTCGCGCAGGGTTCCGAGCGGCGCGGAAATGGTGCGCGCCTGGTGCAGCATCATCTCGACGCGCGCAGGAAGCATCGCCCATGCGGAGTTTTCGAAGCGGGAAAGGTCAATCTCGTTCACTGAGAGCCTCGATTCTTGGGGAATAGGTTTCGGGCGCGGTGGTACGCCAGTCGCCGGACGCGCCGGTCCGGGGCAACCTGGAGGTTCCAGACTTCCTCGAGCGCCATCGCGACGATCGCCTCGGATATCGGGCCCGCCACCCACTTCAGGAAGCGCTCCCACTCCCGTTCGCCCTGGATGGAGTCCTTCGCGAGGTGTTCCCACACGGCCTGAAGGTGCGCGATGCGCTCGTGCAGGACGGCATCAATGTAGGTTTCCGCCCAATCCTCGAACCGCGGTTTCTCGTCTTCGTTCGCTTCGATCACTTCGCCACCCTCAGGAACGAGCGCGGGTCGCCGTTGGGCGCGGCGGCACGGCTTCGGCGGGCTGCCCGCGTCTTCGTGCGCTCCTCGGCATCCTCGCCGCGTTCGATTTCGACCTGCAGGCGCCGACGGTCGAGCGGGCTCAGCCCGAATTTGGACTCGAGCTGCCGAATTTCGGCGCTGAACTTCACCCGCAGCGGTGAGGTTTCCGGCAGCTTCCACCACCGGTTCGTCAGTGCCGCCAGGCGAAGCATGCCATGCTTGTCGCTGGCCGCGAAGGTCGCAGAAATAGGGTCCGTCCAGACCGATTCCCACCACGCGAGCGTCATGGGGTGCCATTTTGTCCGCCCGATGCTCGGTAGCTCGGGGACTTCGGACGCGCGAGCGGTCGCCGAGAGGGTTGCGGCGCCGGCGACGCGGTTTCGCCGTTGGCGGGTTGCGGCGCGCTTCGGAGGGGGTCCAGGCACGGCTTCTACCTCCCCAAGATCCCGAAATTCGGGCCTTTTCGAAGCGTCGGCGCGAATCTGCGCGGATCGTCCCTTGCGGCGTTTGCTTCGAATCTGGCGGCGATGCGGCCTGAATCTGGCTGTTGGCGGAGTTTCGAACCTTCCAAAAACTGTCCAACGTGTACACCCCGAAACAGAGGGGGCTCACTGGCCGGGGTTTCAATTTGCGCCAGAGATTGAAAGGCCCCCCCGGGGGGGTGGAACGTCGCGAGCTGCATCTCGATCAGTCCTTTCGCGGCGGGAAGTGTTCGCCGAAGTGCGGGCGACCGCCCGCCGTGCACACGAGGATCCGCCGCTTACATCGTGGGCAGTCCGCATCCAGGACCAGGCCCTCGTCCAACCGGAACGGTGGAGGCCAGCCCGAGCCGGGACAGAACTCTGACGGGTCAGCCGGCCCGCGATTCCGGCAGCTCTCGCAGCGCTCCTTGAGCGGGCCGCCGGGCGCGTCGAGGTTGATTATGGGCGGTTCGTTCATGCGTTCAGCCAGTCGATGTAGGCATCGCGGGCGGCCTGGTAGAGCGCTTCCTGTTGCGTGCGGCCGGTGGCAATGGCGCCCGCGTTCTCGCCGTGCGCCGGCAATGCGGCCTCATCGACGAACGCCTTGAACATGAACCACTCCTCGATGCGTTCGCGCAGCTCGGAGCGCCTACGCGTCTTCACTGGCTGCTGGTCGTTCGGCACGCGGAAACGGCGGAGAATCTCGTTCGTCTCGGTGTCCACTTCGACGACGTAAACGACTCCGGCTACCGTGAGCCTTGCAGTCGAGATTGGCATCAGGCGAGCTCCCATTCGATCGCGACGTCGGCGAGCATGATTCGGTTCGTGGAGTCGTGGGCATCGAAACCAACGGCGCACAGCGGCCGATTCGGAAGGTTGGTCGACTTCGTGATGACCAGGACACCATCGACGTAGAGCTTGAGATCTGAGGCCGACCATCGCACCCAAAACTCGTGGAAGTTCCCATCGGCTCCGCCGCTGGATGCCGACTGTGAGATCGTCGAACCATCGCAGCTTCCGAGCTCCCAGTTTCCGGCGTTCCGAAGCACCTGGAAGAAGTGCGCCGAGGCGGAGGCGAATGCGCCACTGCTGAAGGTCGCTCCCAGGCTGACTGCGCCGCAGCCGTAGGTATCGTAGTCAGCGTTCGCGGAGAACTTGGCCGTAAATTTGTACCAAACGGCCGCGCTCGTCGCGTTTTTTGGGGTGTACGAAGCGGCTTCCCCGTAGGGTCCGGTGGGCCAGAGAATCGGCGTTCCGTTGCTTCCATTCAACGGAAGGGTCGCCGCTCCGACGCTATCCAGGTAGTACCGTTTCAAGCCTGTGTCGTAGTTCCGAAACGTCGGGGAGCCGACGATTCCGCCAATCCAGCTCGGCAGTCCCGACGATGTGGATTGGGCGCCGATCTGCGCGTAGTAGCGGTCGGCGGGCATGTAGTTCAGCGTCACACTGTCGGCGAGGCTGACCGTCGGAACGATGGTCTCCACGTAGCGGACCGCCCGCCGCGTGACCGCGTCGTACAGGTATTGCGCGCCCGGCTGGATCGCGTAGCTCAGCGGTGTGCTGCCCTTGCGCGTGTTCAGCATTGCGTCACCTCCTTCACGGCAAGGCCACGTCTTTCCGAATCGGCGCCACGATTTCGTCGTAGCTCGCTTCGAAGTCCCGAGAATGGACGTCGAGGCGCTCGAGGGCCGCCGCCGCCGCCATGGCGGCGACGCGGGCCTTGTACTTCGGGTGGCGCTCGATCCGATTCACCTGGCCCGTGGGGAGTAACTGAGGCAGCGCCTGCCGTATTGCGAGCCGAGCGGCCGTCTGCGTGACTCGCCGGCGAAGCCGCACCCGCGACTCTTCGATGAGCTGCGGGAGCTTGTCGGCCGGCTCAAAGTCCAGCGCGAGCGTCTCGCGGGCTTCGTCTCGATACGCTGCCAACTCGGCCGCTTCCTGGTAGGTCCGCCGGGCGATTTGGTTCAGCCGAGTTTGTTCTCGCGCGATTTCGTCGCGGTAGGCGCGTAGCTCGGCCGGACATAGCGCCCGAATCGCAGCCGTCTGCTGATCCACAGTTTGAGTGTGCTCGCGAAGTTCGCGGCCGCGGCTGCCTTTCACCTTGCCATCCTGGTCCAGCGCTTCACGGAGCTTCCGGCGCGCCGCAACAACTGCGGCGCGGGCCGCTTCGGTTTCCTTCTCGAATTCCGCCTCCCGCTTCGCCCACCTGGACATCTCCGCCGCGCGCTCACTCAGCTTTTGGGCCCTGAGCTCAAGCATTTCTGCTGAGTAGGCGGCGGCGATCGCCTGCCCCTCGGGGGACTCCTTGAGACGGCGTACGAACTCAGCGGCGTCAATCGAAAACAAGGTCAATTCTTCCTCCAGAGTGCTTTTTCGGGCGAAGTCCAACCCGTTCCGCCGCGGGGCAATCGCCGTGCGAACTCTTCGTTGGAGCGTCGCTCATGGTTTGCAATCGCGGATCGCCGTCTCTCATCGCGAATGGCCCAGCGCCCAGAGCAGCGCCGCTACTCCCGCAGCGACGAGCGCCACCGGCGGGAACACCATCCACAGCCCGCAGAAGGTGAGCACACCGCCCGTCAGCTCGACGAGGGTTGTCACAAGCGGCGCCCTGGCGTCATCATCCGGCTCTTTCAAGTTCGTCTCCCTTCTTTCGCGACCGACTCCAACACTTCCAAGAACAGAAGCGCGGGAGCCTCCCGGGCGTGCTCGGATACCAGGTCCGCTGATGGCCGCATTCCTCGCAGGTGAGCAGTTGCGGTGTGGTTGGGCGCTTGGCCCTCCGGGCGCGTTCAGCGGCTCGCTTGCACTCCTGAGAGCAGTACGCGGCGCGGCTGCCGGTCCTGGCGGGGCGCCCACACCAGGGACACGGGAGGGTCCGGGCGGCTCGGGGGCGCGCAACGTAGTTGTCGCGCGAGTGCGTTCGGCGCCGGCAGCGGTTCGAATGGTAGGACGCCGGCGGGCCCGGTTTTGCCAGGTCCGCCTCGAAGCGAGCCCCGCAGCCGACGCAGATTCGGCTGTGGGCAACCTCGAGCTTGTGGGGCTTGTGGCGCGCTCGGCATTCTTCGCTGCACCAGCGCCGCACCCGGCCGCCAACGCGAGCGTATGTGTGTCCACACTCGGAGGCGCGCGCCTCAACCGCAGGGGGAGCCGTACGGCAGCTCAGGCAGCGCTTTGCGGTCCTTCCGCGCCCACGAGTCTGGAGAAACCATTCGCCGCACTGAAGGCATCGCCGCGGCCCGCCCTTGCGTGCAGCTGCGGTGACGGCGTCGTCGACGTCCTTCCGCGGCACCACTCCCATGGAGTCGACAACGATGGCGCCTCGTGAGCCTGTAGCGCTCAGAGAAACGGCATCTTCCCGTTCGGTCGTATCCTCCATCCACCAGAGGCGCCTTTGCGCCTGGGGAGCGGGGGTGGGCTCGGGGTTGGGGAGAATTCCGAGCTCACCTCCCGCGCGTTCAACGGCTGCCAGTTCCGATTCCGGGCCATCGTCTGATGCCAGCAAATCGGAACCACTCAGGTGGCCGGCAGCTCGGGAGGCCTTTTCTTCACGCCACAAGGCCCTTCGCAACTCCAGACGCTCGCGGCTCGTGATCACGACAACCTCCCCCGCAATGCCTTTGTCGCCTCCTCGGTCATGGCTGTATTCATCGGGCTTCCCTCCTGAAGGGGATCAGGTCCGCCTGGGATGCTTCGAGGTAGGCAATGAGCGGTTCGAGAAAGGCGACATCGTCGACCACTGCGTCGGGGTGCGCCTTCGCTTCGCTTTTCACCCATCCCTTCGGGCTCCGAAGCGGCTCCGCATCGGTCCAGTGCAACCGATCCCATAGCGACCAGAGCCCATATAGCGCCCGGCCCCACCAGTTCGCTCCCCTTTGCGTCACGTAGTTCCACGCTTCGATATCGGACATTTTGACAGCCTGCAATCCCTGCAATATCTGCGCTTGAACGGATGGAGGAGGTGGAGACGGCGGTGCCGCGGAGGAGGAGGGAGTGGCTGCGCGCACGCGAGGGGACGGGCCTGGCAGACTCGGAAACTCTGCAACTTTCGCGGCGGAGTTTGCCGCGATCATTGCAGGGATTTCCGGTTCGTATACCAGCGTCCAGGCTGAGGCCACCGGTCCGCGGTGCCCCAGGGGCGGTTGCCCTGGGGATCGCCGGATGAGTCCGCGCGCTTCCAGGCTCTTTGCGGCATCGGCCACGGACCGCGGCCGCAGTCCTGGATGCATGGCATCGAGCGGCTGTCCGTCCCACCGACCGCCCTGTCGAAGCAGGTCGAGCCAGAGCATCGCCTCGGTGTGGGTGAGATCGTGGGCCAAGTCTAGGAACCACTCTGGTACTTCCATTCACGGTCTATCCCGTCCGGCCCGGGTAAGGCTTACGCGTCGTAGGGTTCAGCCGCCTCCATTCGCAGCGCACCCCGCTGACTCCTCGGGAAAGCGCCGCGGCCACCTTCTCAAAGGGCTGCGACTCCGCCATCTTGCTCAACTGCGCCCGCTCTTCGTCCGTCCAGCGCCTACCCTCGCGAGTTCCCTCGCGTGGCGCCGAGCGGCGCTTGAAGTGGACGACCTCGAGCGCGAGGGACGTCGGCTCCGATGTGTAGCCGCAAAACCGGCTGCACATGTTGCTGCCGTAGCGGTCCGCTCGGAAGATTGCGCCTCCGCAACGTGGGCAGTTCACCGCTCAGGCGACCTCGGATTCCGCCTGGAGCGAAGCCTTGAAGCGGCGCAGCTCTTCCGGGTCGACCAGGACTCGCCGCCCGAGCTTCACCACGCGGATGGGGCCATGCGGGACCATAAGGCGGTCGAATTGGCGGCGGGAGACTCCCAGCGCCGCGCACGCTTCGTCTTTTCGGAGAAATAGGGATTCCAACTGTGGGCACACCTCACCGGAGTACATCTCCGATGTGCGCCGGCGGCGACAACACGGGAAACGCCGGGAGGCAGGCTTAAGGTCTCGCCACAGACCGAAACATTTGCAAAGCACGCTATTGCGCGCCCTGATATGTCTGGGCCATAGTAAAGCGCGAAGTTGAACACCGGTCAAGGGGCGTAGACAAGTGATCATTAACCAGCGATGCGAATCGTGTCCGAACATCACTCCGTGTCCCGACCATCCCGTCCAGGTGCGGTATCCGAGCGAATCGGCGCCGGTGAATGCCGACATGGCCGTCGAGCTCTACTGCGCTCGGTGCGCCTGTTTCCGCGGATGGGTTGGTCGCGATAGTTCGGGCGCGGCGGCCTGGTGGGAACTGCAGGCGGGCGGGCGAGTGAGTGAACGTCCGAAACTCATAGGTGAGCGCTTTGCTTTCGCGTGCCATCGCTACTGCCAGCGACTGCGGTCCGGCCGGCGCCCTGGCCGATGCGGCGAACGCCGGACCCTCGATGTGGAGACCCTTCTCCGAAAGAGCAATTCGGTGGCTGATCGCGCGTTCGTCTATGCCGGCGGTGAGTGGTGAGCCGGGCCCGGCGCGGCGCCGGTAGCATCCGCCAACGGCCCGATGGCCTGTTCGAAGCGCGTGTTTCGGTGATTGACCCGACGACGGGCAAAACGCGGCGGCGGTCGTATTACGGCAAAACGCAAGACGAGGTCATCGGCAAATTGGCTGGAGCCATCGTCGGCCGGGTCCAGGGTCTCCCAGCGGCGCAGGACGGGCGCCGAACGGTGCGGACGTACTTGCAGAACGAATGGCTGCCACAGGTTCGAACTCGCGTGAGAGCGTCAACGTACGCCGGCTACGAAGCGACGGTGAGACTGCACATCGTCCCGACCATCGGGAATGTCCCGCTCTCCCGCCTCGGGACGCGGGATGTTCGCCGAATGCTCGCCGCTATGTTGGAACCCGACGAAAGCGGCACGAAGCGCGCAGCACGGACCGCCCAACTCACACATGCGATCCTGCGGGCGGCGCTCAACGACGCGATGCGCGACGAGCTGGTCGGCCGAAACGTCGCGACGCTGGTTCGCGGTCCTCGGGTCGACAAGAAACCCGTTGACCCAATCGGCGCCGAAGAGATTCGGAAATTCCTCGAGGCGGTGAGAGGCGACCGCCTGGAAGCGCTCTACGTGTGCGCTTTCACGACGGGCGCGCGCCAGGGCGAATTGCTCGGGCTCCGGTGGAGTGACATCGATTGGGATGCCGGGACGCTGCGCATCTCTCACGCGCTGCGCCGCGGCGATCGAACTTTCGGCCCGCCGAAGGGAGATCGCTCGTTGCGAGCAGTGCCATTGACGCCCCGGGCATTGGAAGCGCTCGAGGCGCATCGGCAGAGTCAGCCCGATTTTCGGCTGTTGCTCGGCAAGGAATGGAAGAACCTCGTGTTCACGACGTCCGTCGGCACGCCCTTGGACGGCCGCAACGTGACGCGGATGTTCCAGGCGCACCTGGAGCGCGCCGGCATCCGGTCGCAGCGCTTCCACGACATGCGTCACGCGGCGGCCTCGCTGATGCTGGCCGAGGGGATGCACCCGCGGGCGATTATGGAAACGCTCGGGCACTCTCAAATCGCGTTAACGATGAACACCTACAGCCACGTGAGCGACGCGATGCGCCGTGAAGTCGCCGACGCGATGCAGCGCGCGCTGGGGTGAATACCCCTTGCGGATACCCCTATTCGCCCCGAGTTCAGCCGGAGAAGTTACGTCTAATCAGGTTCAACAGGGCACACGCTGGCAGATTCGGGCGCGTCAATCTGCAGGACTCATAATCGTGAGGTCGGGAGTTCAAGTCTCCCCCCTGCTACCACGAACCCCCTTCTCATACCCCCGAAATCGCCACCGCCGTCAGGTACAGCCCCACACCATAGACCGCGTGCGTGCCAAGGTTCCGCAGTCTCCCCGGCCAGGGATTCGGCGTGCGCGAACCGGCTATTCCCATCCCAAACGCAGGCTGCATGACAAACCACGGCGCAGCGATTGTGGCGAGGCCAACGATTAGCGCTGGCGCCAGTGTCGGCGAGTGCGCCCAGTCGTGCCCTTCGATGAGGAGCAACACCAGCGCAAACGAGATGCCGATCGCATAGTGCGCAATCCAGCCGAGCGGACGTTCTCCGCGAACGGCGGGCGATGCGCCAATTCGTTCATGAGCGATTCGGCCCTTCGGCATGTGGCCGAGCCAACGGCCAACCATGGCGTAATCAAGCGTTCGGACATGGAACCAATGGCGGAGCGCCAGGCTCCAGATGTCAATAAGGGCCGACCCAGCGGCGCCGATCACTGCGGCGCGGGCGAAGAGTTCGAGAGGTTCGTTCACTGTTGGAATCCTTTCCGGTGGCCGGTTCGGCCGATTCGGGCAAGAAGAACGCCGGTACCATCTGGCACCGGCGTCGAGGTGTGGGCCGGGTTCGCTATTACGCATCGCGCCTCGTGAAGGCGAAGTAAGCGGCGCCAAGGATGGCTACGAACCACACCGTCGCGATGACGAAGCCAGCGATGAAGCTGGAGTACTCGGGCGCTTCCATCATCTGGCCGATGGTGGTGCTATCGAGCCCGGCGCCCGGGAGCTTGCTGATGAGGTGTTCCCGGCCCCAAACCGGCATTACTTCACTGAAGATCTGCGGCAGCCAGAGGAGACCGAGGACCGTGGTGATCGCGCCGGCGGTGCTGCGCAGAAGGAAGCCGAAGGCGAGGCCAAGGATGGGGAAGAACGGCATCGTAACGCCCAGGCCCAGGACCACCCAGCGGGCGTCCGCATGGGCCAGCGACGATGTGGGGTAGCCGTACGCCCCGAGGAGCGCCTGGCCCACCTGGAACATACCGATGGTGGTCGCGAGGCCGTACACCAGAGTGATGGAGCTCACCAGCAGGAGCTTGGCGGCAAGAACACGGCCGCGGTTCGGCGTACCGGTGAGCGTGAGCCGGATTGTCCCGCTTGAGTACTCGCGGCTGACTACAAGCACACCGAACACGGAATACGTGATGAGTGCGAACACGTTCCCGACCATCGAGAACAGGATGGGGTCGAACTGCTCGGGCCATTCAGCGCCCGAAGCGCCCATACCCACCGCGGCGATTGCCGTCGTTCCGATTGAAAGGATGACTCCCAGGCCGAGCGTGATGTAGGTCGCGCGAAGCGAGGTCAGCTTGGTCCACTCCGAGATGAGCGCGTCCATGAAGGTCGATGGGCGTTCCGCGCCCCGGGTAGCGAATTTGGTTGCGGTGATTGTTGCCGAAGTCATGACTGGTTCCCCATTCCGACGAGCGCCTTGGCCGTCTGCAGTTTGTTGGTGGCGGCCGGCGTGTTGGCCCGGTATTGCTGGCTGTTTTCGGTCAGTTCCATGAACGCGGCTTCGAGGCTGGCGCGCCGAGTCGAGAGTTCATGAAGTTCGATCGAGTGCTGCGCGGCGAGGTTGCCAATCAGTGCGGCGTCCAGGCCGGTGACGATGAGTGCGCCTTCATTCGTGGAAATGGTCGCGCCGGCTCGCTGAAGCACGGGACAGAGGCTCGGCGCCTCGGGCGTCACCACCCGGACGTGACTCTGCGTGCTCTGCTGCGTGAACTCCGCGATGGTCGTATCGGCGATGAGTTTCCCGCGACCGATCACGATAATGTGGTCGGCCGTCGCCTCCATCTCGCTCATCAGGTGGCTCGAAAGCAGGATAGTTCGACCTTCCGCGGCGAGCCCCTGGAGGAACGAACGGATCCACCGGATACCTTCGGGATCGAGGCCGTTCACCGGCTCGTCGAAGAGCAGGATTTCCGGGTCGCCCAGCATCGCTACGGCGATTCCGAGTCGCTGGAACATGCCGAGCGAGAACCCTCCAACGCGCTTCTCCGCGACTTCCGATAGCCCCACGAGTTCCAGCACCTCGCTCACCCGGGAAGCAGGAATGCCCCCGGCTCGAGCCACCCAGCGGAGGTGCTGGCGGGCGGTGTGTCCCCCGTTGGCGGCCTTCGCATCGAGCAGCGCGCCAACCTGGCGCATCGGTGCGGGACTCTTGCGATAGGACTGCCCGTTTACTGTGACTTCGCCCGTGGTCGGGGCGTCGAGGCCGAGCATCATGCGCATGGTGGTCGTTTTGCCGGCGCCGTTCGGGCCGAGGAAGCCCGTGACGATCCCCGGCCGCACCTTGAACGACAGGTGATCGACGGCGAGGGTGCTCCCGTACTGCTTGGTGACGTCGTTGACGTTAATCATTGAAATTGGCTCCTTCCTGGTGGTCTTCTGTTCTCGCCCCGTGGCCGCCGGTCTCCGTCCGGCCGAACGAGACGATTGGGAGGCCGAGGTCACGGATGCGGTTGAGCAGTCCGTGGACGGTGGCCTGGTCGATTGGTGGGCACGTCAAGGTCGATGTGCCGTCTGGTTCGTGCTGAATGGCCAGGTGGTCTAGCCAGTCGGCGAAAGTTCGAATGTCGAGGTGCCCCTCGACGCGGATGTCATAGCGGTGAAATTGGTCGCGTCGGCGAATGCAATCGCCAGGTTTGCCCATCGGATCTCCTTCGTTCGCCGGCGGATTTGGTTTCGCGGCTCACGTATTACTCTGGGCGTTCAGCGGCGCCCCGCCGTCATCCGAAGGGTGCAATTGAGGGTGTATTTCCTGGGTGTAGAGGTGTCGCCCGAATCGGGCCGCCCGGCTCGCTCCGCTAGATCAGGCCGAGTTCGTTCGCCTTCACGATCGCCTCGGTGCGGTGTCCAACTTCCATTTTGCCGAACGCGTTGGCGATATGCCGCTTCACGGTCGGCAGGCTAATCACCAGGTGGTCCGCGATCTCCTGGTTTCGCATGCCATCGGCGATGAGGCGCAGGATCTCAAGTTCGCGCGGCGTCAACGGTTCGACGAGGCTCTCGTTCGGCGTGAGCGCCGCGCGTTGTGCGCTCTCGACTGGACCATCGAACGCCGCCAGCAGGCGACGGGCATACGAGGCCCCTGCGCCGGCCTTCACTGCCTTGCGAAGAAGTTCCCGCATAGGCTCGCCCCGCTCGACGAGGATCTGCCAGTAGCCCTCGGGTTCAGCCAGGCGCAGCGCAGATGCGAGAAGTTCAACGGCCCCATGCATGTCGCCGAGCGCCTGCTGAACGATCGCTCGTAGCGCAAAAGTCTCGATCACGGCGGCGTTTCGGCCGCCGGCCGCTGCGGCATCGTGGAGACGTGCGAGGAATCCACCAATCGTGTCGAGCTCCCTGCTCGCCTCGCTGTCGCTCAATGCCCGGGCAATGAGCGCGTGCGCGAACGTCAGGTGTTCGAATTCACGGCGAAAGTCTGGTTCGTCTTCTATCGAAAGTCCTTGAGCCCTTGCCCAGTCCAGCACCGCTCGCCAGTTCCCCATGAGCAGGCGAACGCGTTCCTTCTGCACCGAAACCGGGTACATGTCCGGGACCGCGCCAATCCGGAAAAGGCTGGTGGCTCGTTCAAGAGTCTCCAGCGCGCGATCAAAGTCGCCCTCCGTTCGCAGCACTCGGGCCCTTGCGATGTGAGCGCGGTAGATCACCCGCGGCAGCGGCTCCGAGCCCGCGCAGTCCTCTCCCGCTCGGAGTTGGCCAAGAGCAAGGTCGAGCTCTCCCTGCTCGCACAGCAGGTCACAGAAGCCGAAGTGCACGCTTGCCAGGCCCGAATACGCAGCGCTCCCGTATTCGGCCGCAATGCGCAATGACCGTTCGTAGAGCCGTTTAGCCTCCACGAGGCGCCCTCGCGCCTTCAACAGTTCGCCCTGCGCGTATGCGGAATTGAGCGCCAGGACAATGTCCCCGGCGGCAACAAAGCACTCTCCCGCGTCGGCATGCACTTTCTCCGCCCCCTCGAGGTCCCCGGTCATCCATCGCGCCAGTCCCACCAGCGCGAACCCTGTCCCCCGCCAGTGGTGCTCATCCTCAGGGAGCAATTCCAGAGCCCGAAGCCCGCACGCCATGGTTCGCTCCGGGTCCCTCGCCGCGCTCGAGAGGTAACCTCTGCCCAGGGCCACGCGAGAAGGCAACGACTCGAAGTCCGCTGTCGCCGCGACGACCATCTCAGCCGGGTTTCGCTCACCGTTGAGCCACGCTTCGCTCACCCGCATGTAAGCTTCCGATCGTTCGATATCGCCATACCCCTGCCACGCGAGCGCGTAGTACGTGCACAGCACCGGCATGGCGTGGATCACCTCGTCCGGGATTCGTTCAAGCCAGCGTACGAGCCGTTCCGGTCGATGCTCACGGTTCAGCGGCTGCGCTTCCATCTCAATCAGCGCCGCCGCACGTTTCAGGTCGTTCGAAGCCATCGCCGAATGAATGGCCTCGGCTGCGTATCCGTTGCTTTCGTACCATTCGCTCGCGCGGCGGTGCAGCAACGAGGCCGACGGCGCTCCTTCCTCGCGCGGCTGCGCTTTCAACATCTCCGCGAACAGGTGGTGGTAGCGGTACCATCTGCGCTCGTCGTCCAGCGGCACCACAAAGAGATTTTGGCGTTCCAGCGCCTCCAACATCTCTTTCCCGTCGCACGTACCAGTTACCGCATCACAGAGCGAGGCGTTCAATCGATCGAGCACGCAGGTGTCCTGCAGGAAGCGTCGCATCGGACCGGGTTGACGGTGCAACACCTCTTCCACCAGGTAGTCCACCATGTATCGCGTGTTTCCCGAGAAGGCAGTGATGAATCCCGCCACATCGTCCCGGCCCTCCATCGAAAGCGCGGCCAATTGGAGCGCCGCTGCCCACCCCTCAGTGCGAGCTTCCAGGGCCTGCACATCGTCCGTCGAGAGCTGAAGGCCCATGGTCTCTCTCAGGAAAGACG
This sequence comes from Dehalococcoidia bacterium, assembly GCA_050247055.1. Taxonomy (GTDB): domain Bacteria; phylum Chloroflexota; class Dehalococcoidia; order Tepidiformales; family Tepidiformaceae; genus Amarobacter. The sequence continues at coordinate 61,713 of JBFWUX010000005.1, read as the reverse complement.
CTGCCTCGCCGGCCGTGAATCGGAGGTCGGCGGCGCGAACCTCGGTCAGTTCACCGCGCGCTCGAATGCGCGCCAGGGGCAACGCCGGGTCCGAGCGGCTGGCGAGAACGAGATGCATCTCCGGGGGCATGTGCTGGAGGAGGAACGAGACTCCTTCATGGATGGAGCTGTCATCGATGACGTGGTAGTCGTCCAGCACAAACGTTACCGATCTTCCCGTGCCGGCAATCTCGTTCAAGACCGGCGGCAAGAGCGATTCTATCGAGGGCGGCTGAGCACTCTGCAGTTTCGCGATGGCAGCTCCGCTCAGCTCCGGCATTACGCGTTGGAGCGCCTCCAGAACGTAGGTCCAGAAGGTCGGCGGATGCTTGTCTTCGGCATCCAGAGAAACCCATGCCACATTCGCTGGAGCCTGTTCTGCGGCCAGCCACTCCGCCAGCAAGGTCGTCTTTCCAAAGCCTGGTGGCGCGGAAATCACCGTCAGTCGCCCCTGAGTGCCGCGCTCCAACCGTCTCACCAGCCGCGGCCGCTGCACCATTCCGGTGCGCCATCGAGGTGGAAAGAACTTCGTCTCCAGCAACTGCCCGCCACTCGAGTTCGCCATCGCGTGAATTGTACGTCCCGCAAGGCGAAGTACGATCCAGCCCGCTCGCTAGCGTGCTTCGGCCGCCCTCATCTCATCCCGCTTTTGAGTCAGGATGTACGAGACAAATCGCCATCTGCCATCCGATTGGCGGACGGCGACCTGGGTGCAGACAGCTGGAATTACTCGTCGCTCGTGGTCCGCCGCGCCGATGTTGTTCTGGAGGTCTCCGTTGATCACCGCTGCATCTCCATAGACGCGGACGGAGAGATTGCTGCGGATCGGCAGTCGCGGGCCATTCCGAATCAACTCGAGGTACTGTTCCCTGTTGACCACCCGTCCCGGCGCGAGGACGTGCAGGTAATCCTCAGCGAGGACATCCGCCAGCGCGACGAGATCACCGGCGCCGATCGCTTCACAGCGGCGCGATTCCAGCGCGATGACTTCTGATTCACTCGACATCGCTCGCTCCTACCTCGCCTGCAAAGGCGTCAGCTGAATCGAAACAAACCGCCAATCGCGACCTCCGTCGCGCGCTGCGACTTCGTGACAATACGCGCGAGTGGCGGTCGGCTGGCCATCACTCCCCGTCATGTGATTCGTCAGTTCGCCCGTAATCACGGCAACATCGCCGTAGATCCTCACCAGCAACTCGCCGCGTTCGGTCCGCCGTGGACGTGAAGAGACAGCCTCGAGGTGCCCCTCGCGATCGTCAACCTTCCCCGTCATATGCACGTGAATGTAGTCATCGCTAAGCATTGATGACAGCGTCCTGGTATCGCCCGCGCTGATCGCCGCGCATCGGCGGGCTTCCAACGCTTTCAGGGTATCGATTTCCGCAGGCGTTCCACTCATTCCGCGGGGGCACGCTTTGGAGTGATCTGCCAGGTCACGAACCGCCACTTGCCGTCCTGCTTCACCGCCACCTGGGTGACGAACGCGAATACCACCTGCACGGGACGGCCGGGATAGCGCATCGTGTTCTTGATATCGCCAGTCAGCACCGCGGTGTCCCCGTAGACGCGGACCTCCAGGTTCTCGCGCTCGTGCGTTCGCGGTCCGGCCGTCAATTCGGCGACATAGGCTTCCTTACCCGATGTGGTGCCGCGCCCGAACACATGCAAATAATCCTCCGAAAGCGTTTCGGCGAGCCCTGGCATATCGCCCGCCGCGACGGCCGCACAACGGCGACTCTCCAGTTCGAGGACTTCCCGGGCCGCGTCGCTCATCGGGATTCTCCGCTGGCCGCGACCACAGTCTCTCCGCGCGACTCTCGCCTGCCGAAGTACTGGCGAAGCAGAGCTTTGCCGTAGTCATTGCCGTTCGGCGCTCGAACGATTGTGTGGATGTGGCACTTCGCCGGCTCCGAGTTCGTCAGAAACACGCCCGAATGATGGTCGAACTCGCACATGATGACCGGGCTCTGGATGCGGAAATAGTACGGGTCTTCGTCGTCCTCATAGCCGCCGATCCAGCAGAAGTACGTCTCATCGAAGTGGCGCTCGATTTCGCTGAGCCGGGTGGTCAGGGCACCCGCCGGGAGGTACTCGACGAAGCTGGCGCAAATGTGAATGAGCAGGCGCCGTTGGGCTTCTGTCATCTCCGAGGCGCAGACGCCCTCGTACGGGATGATTCGATTGTCGTGGAAGGCGCCCCCCAGGTGCCGCTGGTCGGCGGGATGATGCCGGCCTGGTGGCATCGCCGGGTCGTTCATCAGCTTGTAGGTCTGCGCCCGTGCCCGCTGATCCGGACTGAGTGACCGCATCAGGTCGCGTCCCAGGGCCTCTTCGTCGTTGAAGATCGTTAGACCGGCATGAGGGCCTTCATCGATCACATTCGGCTCTGCCCCCATGAATGTCGGCGAGATGGCGATCTGCCCGCCGATGACCAGGACGTTCAGGGCGAGATGGTGGCCATGAATCTGCCATCCCCACGGTTCGCTCATCGACGGTTCGCCAAACAGCGAGAAGTTGTAGCTGAACTCGTTCAGCACTTTCGGTCCGCCGACCAGTTGCCCGAGGAAATGGTTCATACGCATGCACGCACGGGCCTTGTGGAAGCCGCGTTCCGAAAGGCTCGCTTCCATCACACCGAGGATTGCGTTCTGTACCGCGGGGCTCAGTTCATCGAGCCGCAGTCCGTAGCGGTTCACGTACAGCTCGGGATTGCTCCACATTCGCCAGTTAACGGCGTCGATGGGGAAGAACACCTTCGAACGCTCTTCTTCGGAGCACTCGCCAAGGAATGCTCGCGCACTCGCCACCATCGCGGTCGTCGGTGCATCGTTGTCAGCGAGACGATAGAGGTCGGGGATGACCTCCCCCTCAGTGGTGATGCCCACGAACGGCTGTGCGAGTCGCTCGTTGTACGCGCCGATAAATGCTGCTCCGCGCGGCGAGGCGAGCATTCGGTCCGCGTGGCTGTATGCATCTCGTTCGGCAATCCCCGCTCGCGTCCGAAAGTCCGGAGCGGGGAGAATGTCACGGAAGTTGTTATTCGCCATTGGCTGCTCCTGTCGGTGCCCGACTTGCGGGTTATGCGGATGCGCCCGCCGGCTGAGACTGGAGAGCCGGCATGACCTCAGAGGCGAAAAGTTCCATCGAACGCCTCGCTTCCGCATGTGTTATGTCGCCCCATTGGAACGCCGGAGCGAAGTACGTGTGGTTTGGCCCCAGTCGTTCGAGGTAGTTCGCGATGGCTGAGCGCATCGCGCCGGGCGACCCGAACATCACGCCGCCCTTCTCGGCGGAAGTGATGGCATCCTCAGTTTCCGGGCGACCCACCGGCCCGGGTTTCCCATCAATTCGCAACGATGTCGCCCGGAAATTCGACTGGTACACCGGCCACGCTCGTTCAGCGATCGCCCGCGCCTCGGCGTCCGTGTCCGCGATGATGATCCGGCGAGTGGACCCGGCGATCGGTTCCTCGCCTGTATAGGCGGGCTCCCCAGCGGCGCGCCGCACTGCCCAGGTTTCGGCGTAGGCGTCGTAGTCTTCGCGACTCCCCACGCCAATCACGTTCATTCCGCCTTCGAGCGCCGACTTGATGTTCCCGGCGTACCAGAACCGCATCGGATCCTGGAGCGTCGCGAAGTTGGTAGGCACGTCGTCGAAGGAGTAGAACCGGCCCGAGAAGTTGAGGCGTCCGGTCGCCAGCGCGCCCTTGATAATTGTGAATGTCTCTTCGAACCGCGCCCGCAGTTCGTCCGGGGAATGCCCGAACCACTCGTGTTCGACGTCACGGACGCCACGCCCCACGCCGGGCATGAGTCGCCCGTGGCTGAGTTGGTCGACCATGCATAATTCCTGGACGAGCCGGGCAGGGTTGTAAAGCGGCAGGACAAGGACGAGCGAGCCGAGGCGAATTGTCTCCGTCTCCCGTGCCGCGGCTGACAGAAACACCAGCGGCGATGGCGCCATATCCAGCGGAGTGAAGTGGTGCTCCGCCACGTGATAACCATAGAAACCGAAGCCCTCGGCGAGCTTCAGCAGCGCCAGGCGTTCGTCGTATTGCTGTGCGAGCGGGATGCCGCGCTGCTGTTCAAAGTGATCCCACCAACCGAATCGCATTCTCGCGGCCCCCTCCTGAGCGAACATCGCGGCGCGTGTTGTGCGCGGCGCCGCATATCCTTACTCTGTAAGGCCCACAGGTCAAGCTTCGAAACGGCGGCAACAGGAGACTCCGGCTTGGCATCGATTAGCAGCGCAGCTTCCGTTCCGTGGCCCGTCGCATTAGCACGCGAGACGTCAGCCATAGTCGCCGCGGGCGCGGAGGAGCAGGAGCGAACCGGGCAACTCGCCCCGGAAGCACTGGGCGCGCTCAAGTCTGCGAATCTCTTTGGCCTGATGACTCCCGCGGAGCTCGGCGGCCACGAAGCCAAACAAACGGAGATCCTGGAGGTGTTCGCGGAGGTCTCTCGTGCGGAGGGCGCTGTCGGCTGGGTGTTGACCACCTGTGCTTTCGCCACGGGCCTCGCGGGCGTCTTCATGAATGATTCCGCCGTAGACGTGGTCTTCGGAAAAGGAATGCCCATCATCGCTGGCGCCGGAGCGCCGGGCGGCCGAGCAGTGGCCGTCGACGGCGGATTCCGCTTCAGCGGCCGCTGGAGCTACGGAAGCGGCATCCGCCATGCGACGCACACGCACAACGGCGGCCTCATCCTCGATGCCGGGGGCGCCGTCCGCAAAGACCTGGGTCATCACATCTTCGTCGCACCAATCGAGGCAACCGCCCTCGACACGGAATGGGACGTGCTGGGCCTCCGTGGGACCGGCAGCGTCGACTACTCGATCGACGATGTATTCCTCGCCACTGGCTACGAACACCCAACCGTGGCTCCCATCCAGCGTCGCGGCGGCCCCATGTACCGGGTCGGGATGGCGGGCCTGTCTGCCCTGGCGCACACTGGATTCTTTCTGGGTATCGGCCGCCGAGTTCTGGACGAACTCGCGAGCGTTGCACGTTCGAAACGGGGAGTTGGGAGCGGCACGCTCAGCGAAAGCGAGACGTTCCTCGATGGCTTCGGTCTCGCTGAGGCAAAATATCGCGCGGCCAAAGCGCTGGTTTTCGAAACGTGGAGCGAGATCGAACGTCTCACGGACGCCGGACAGCCGATTGGACAAACCCTCATCGCCGAGACCCAGCTCGCTATGTGCCACATGGCCTGGGCCAGCACGGAAGCCGCCGAGTTCGCCTACAAGGCCGGAGGAGGCGCCGCACTTCGCTCGGGGCCGCTTCAACGCGCGTTCCGTGACACCCTCGCAGGGCGTCAGCACGTCCGGGTTGGCGCCCATGTCCTGCGCGGTGCAGCAACAGCCCTCCTCCAGCCACCTCTAGCGTGAGAGGAACGATAGTTCGTCAGCCGGGAACCGGTGCCCTACGCTTGAAATCTGCCATGAGCGAATCACCCTCAACTGCGAAGACCCGTTCGTCCCGAATCGCCGCAAAACGGTCGCCACTTTCGGCCGAACGTATTGTCCTTGCCGCCGTGAAACTAATTGATCAGGACGGATTTAACTCGTTTTCCATGCGAAAGCTCGGGCGAAGCCTTGGCGTTGAGGCTATGTCACTCTACGAGTATTTCGAGAGCAAAGAAGCGATTCTCCTCGCGGTACGGGCTCATTTCTATCGCCAGCTGGAAATTCCAGTGGCACCCGGGACCCCCTGGTACGAAGAGCTCGGCGCAGTGCTAACGGCTTCGTATCGGATGGGAGTCGAGCATCCGAGCTTCGTTGCAGTACACCTCCATGTTCTCAGTGTTCCCGAATCGCGACGCCGCGGCGAACATGACATGGCACTCCTGCGCGAAGCGGGCTTCACCGAAGATGAAGCGGCGGGAGCGATGGTCGCCCTCGTGTCCTTCATGATCGGGTTCCTGCATCGCATGGTCCTCACCACGCCAGCTGCCAACCCGCTCGCCCACAAGAGTCGCGACGCCGCGTTCGAACTCGGCCTGAATGCCATCCTTCAGGGGCTTCGGGCCCACGCCAACGAACGACGGGGTCAGGCCTAGCTCCAGTCCTATCGCCTGAGTTTTCCGTATCGCTCAACCAGCGCCGTCGTGGAAGAGTCGTGACCCGTTCCCCCACCACCCGCCAGTTCCGGTGCAATCCGTTCGGCCAGCACTTTTCCCAGTTCCACGCCCCATTGGTCGAAAGAGTTCACGTTCCAGATTGCGCCCTGGGTGAAGACTTTGTGCTCGTAGATTGCCACGAGCTGTCCGAGGGTGAAGGGCGTCAGTTTCTCCAACAACATTGAGTTCGTTGGCCGATTGCCTTCGAACACGCGCGCTCTTGCCTCCGCCGGGGGTACTCCCTCAGCTTCCACTTGCTCCCGTGTTTTTCCGAAGGCCAGGGCCTCTGTCTGGGCGAAAAAGTTGGCCATCAACAGGTCATGGTGGTCCGCGACGTCATGATTCGGCCGCGCGAATCCGATGAAGTCGCATGGCACCGTCACGGTCCCCTGGTGCAACAACTGGTAGAACGCGTGCTGGCCATTGGTGCCGGCTTGTCCCCAGAGCACAGGCGAGGTCGAGTAATCGATGGCGTTTCCGCCCAGGTCGACGGACTTGCCGTTGCTTTCCATCTCAAGCTGCTGCAGATATGCCGGAAAGTCAGCGAGGTACTGGCTGTACGGCAACACCGCATGCGAATCGCACTTGAGAAAGTTGGTGTTCCAGATTCCGATCAACCCTAACAGCACCGGTAAATTGCGCTCGAACGGCGCGCCCCGGAAGTGCTCGTCGATCGAGCGGAAACCTCGCAGCATCTCGTTGAAGTGCTCGGGTCCGATGGCCACCATCAAAGACAGGCCAATCGCCGAATCCAGCGAAAAGCGCCCGCCAACCCAATCCCACATCGCGAAGGCGTTTTCTTCCGCGATCCCAAACGCTCGTACCTCTTCGAGATTCGTCGAGACCGCGACGAAATGGTGCTTGACTGCCGAAGTGTCACCGTCGTTCGCCGAAAGCAGCCACTCGCGTGCGGACCGCGCATTTCGAAGCGTCTCCAACGTCGTGAACGACTTCGAACAAACGATGAACAGCGTCTCATCTGGCGCCAGGTCTCGCGTCGACTCCCACAATTGTGTCGCATCGATATTAGAAACGAACCGGAACCGCAGATTGCGGTCGCTGTAATCCTGGAGAGCCATGTACGCCATGCGCGGACCAAGGTCCGATCCGCCGATCCCGATGTTCACGATGTTGCGAATCGGCTTGCCGGAATAACCCTTCCACTCGCCACTTCGTACGCGCTCGCTGAAGGCCGTCATCTGTTCGCGCGTCGAGACCACGGCGGGCATCACGTCCTCTCCCTCGACGAAGATTCGTTCGCCTGCGGGCGTTCGGAGTGCCGTGTGGAGTGCCGCCCGCCTCTCCGTCACGTTGATGATTGCGCCCTCGAACATGGCGTCGATCCGCTCTCGCAATCGAAGTCCACCGGCGAGTTGAGTGAGCAGCGCGACGGTTTCGTCGGTGACCAGGTTCTTCGAATAGTCGAGATACACACCGTCGGCCTCGACTGCAAGCCTGGTGCCCCTTCCTGCGTCAGACGCAAAGAGCGTACGCAAGTGTGTGCCTCGCAACTTCGCCGCATGGTCGGCGAGGGCTTTCCAGGCCGGATGCTCGGTCAGCGACACTCCAGGCTCTCGAGGGTCATCGTTTGGCATGAACGCGAGGTCTACCGGCGCTGCCGCATCACCGAATCCCGGACGTTTCCCGGCTTCATCTTCTCCGGCACTTCCGCCATGAACTCGTTGTGGTCGTGTGGGTTGTCCATCTTGTAACCGCCGAGTTCTGACTCGGTGATGGTTAGCGTTACCCGTTCGTCAGTGACTTCACCGGCGAGGTTCGCCTGCAACCAGTAATCGAACTGCCGGGGCACATCAATGAGAAACGCCCCGTCGCTCGACTCTTTTACCTTGCCGAGTTGCTTGCCGTCGGCGGTTACGACGATGGCTCCAACCGCGATTTGTCCTGGCATATCCCACCCCCGCTGGTTTCTGGGAATTCTACTGCTCCCCGATGAGCTGTCGCACTTCCGCCCTTTCATGGCGACGGTACGGCGGTCTCCGAAGCTCCCGCAGTCGCGTTTTTTGTGACAGTTGCGGATTCTGAAGGCGCCGGGGTCCGGGTTTCAACGGTTGCGGTCGTACTCGCTTCAGCAGTCCCGGTATTCGATGGGGATTGGGTTCCCGTTGGCGGGGCGGCCGCGGTTGGTGCCCTCGTCGTAGCGGTCGCTGTCGCAGCCTCTGGCGTTTGGGTCGGGGTCGCGGTTGGCTCGTTTTCCTCCGGTGGCAGCGGTGGCGAAGGAACGAACTCCGGAAGTTCGGGCAGGTCTTCCGCCGAGCTGACGAACGAAAACGAGCTCTGCGTGCTCAGCACTTCGACGAAAATCGGGCCGCGCTCGAAGCTGATTTCCTTTCCAGATAGGTCGTAAAAGCGGGTCCGAGATTCTCGCTCGTCCTTCTTCCAGCTTCCCTCGTACGCCTGTCCGCCAGTGAATACGGTCGCCGGCCCTGTGCCGAACTGCTCGTAAAGCACATGTCCGTTTTCATCGGCCACCTTCGCCGGAGCCGTCATCACAATCACCGTCGCGAAGGCCAACTGGTCACCGGTCACCGCATCAACCTGTGGCCCACCGAACTGGAATCGCAGGTAGCGATTTGTGGTCGCGTCCCACTTCCACTGGATGTACTGCCAGGAATAGAGGTGCCCCTGGAAATCGACCTCAATGCCGCCTGCGGGCTTCCCCGTCGGCGCCGTCGTCCCCGGGTCGCGGAAGAGCCATGACGAAACCTTGGGGGTTCCGCCGAATCCCAACTCCCCCGCCACCTTGCGTAGCGCCTCCGTGCTGGTCGCCAGGTTGTACGGGGCGTAGCGCTCATCGTCCCGGTAGTAAGCCGTATTCGATCCCGGCGAGAAGGCGTTCAAGTCGGGTACGCCCCATTCGGCAATCTGGCCAATCGCGTTGGCGTCGTTTTCTGTCTCCGCACCGCCGGCATGTGCATAGAGGGCCCCCAGTTCACTTGCCCAGACCACGAACGGCGTTCGAGCCGACCGTACCGGTTCAACGACCTCTGCCTCGTGCCGCCAATAAACTGCCATCAGCCTGGTAATGCCCCCCTCGACGAACGCCTCGTAAATCAGGTCGGCCTTATCCAGCCCGGAATGCGGATTCGCATTCGACGTGTTGTCCAGCATCACCGCCAGAGGCAGCAAATCTTTGCGCGCAGCCCATTCTGCGTCGGTCATCGGCGCCCCATCGAGGACGCCGAAGTGCGTAAATGGCGTGGGGGAGGCGGTCGCGGTCGCGCTCGGAACCGAAGTGACCGTCGGCGAGGCCGTATTCGTCGCTTTCGCCGTAGGCGTCTTGTCCTGATCAGACGCACCCGAATCACCGCCGAAAGCCACCAGCGCGGTGACGACGAGCAGGCCAACGACGATAACGGCCGCAACGGCAGCGAAGACGAGGAACCGCTTCTCCCTCAAACGCATCACTGCCTCGCGCATGCAGAGATGCTACGACCACCCCTCCAGCGAGCAACGGAGGCCGGTTTCGGCACCGGTCGATCGTTTCCCGGGGCACAACCTCAACCGCCCGCGCCCGGCAGTTGGCAACCGAGGACAGCCCGCGCCTCTTCAGCGAAATGCGAACGGGGCGGGTTGATTGATCCCGGCAGTACCGCGAGAGTGATCTCATGAAGCGCATCGGCATCCTCACGAGCGGGGGCGACGCCCCTGGAATGAACGCCGCCATCCGAGCCACGGTCCGGACGGCAACCCTTAACGGGCTCACCGTGGCCGGCTACCTGGATGGCTACGCCGGATTTGTTTCGGGAGAGTTCGTTGAGCTCGATGACCGGGCCGTCGGCAACATCATCCAGCGCGGAGGCACGATCATCGGCACCGCGCGATGCCCGGAATTTCATGACCCCGCAATTCGCCGGGCGGCTGTCGAGGGCATGCGCGCCGACGGGGTTGAGGCGATGGTCATCGTCGGCGGCGACGGCAGCTTCCGAGGAGCCCTCTGTCTCCAGGACGAATGTGGCGTCCCGGTGGCAGGCATCACCGGCACCATCGATAACGACGTCTGGGGCACCGATGAAACGATCGGATTCGATACCGCCGTCAACACCGCGTTGCTCGCCATCGATCAGGTGCGCGACACGAGCGAATCCACCGGCATGATGTTCTTTGTGGAGGTGATGGGCCGCACCAGCGGAGCCATCGCGCTGCACACTGCCGTCGCCGGGGGCGCCGCCGGCGTGCTGGTGCCCGAAGCCCACGAACAGATCTCTGGTCTCGTGGAACAGCTTCGCGGCTCGATTGAGCGCGGCAAACGAAGCCACATCATCGTCGTCGCTGAAGGCGACGAGGCGGGCGGTGCATTCGCCGTCGGCGAACAGGTCGGCAGGGCTCTCGACCATCCCTATCGTGTCATTGTCCTCGGTCACATCCAGCGCGGCGGCCGGCCCACCATGCGCGACCGCATCGTCGCGAGCGAAGCTGGAGCCCTGGCAGTCGAGGCCCTGATCGCCGGACGTTCCGGGATCATGATCGGCAGGCAGGGCGGCAAATCCCTCGAAGTGCCTCTGCAGGACGTGGTTTCGGGCCAGCATCCCCCTCCCAACTACGATCTCCTCGCACTCGCCCAAAAGCTCTCCGGCTGAACAGCTTCGGTGTCACCGCTATCCTGTCCCTACTCTTGCGGAGGGACCACACATATGCCGCTACTCGCCGTCGACTCCACGGCTCCGGATTTCCACTTGAAAGACCAGGCAGGCAACGACGTCTCGCTCGATTCGGTCAAGGGAAAGTGGACGGTCATCTACTTCTATCCCAGGGACAACACCCCCGGCTGCACGAAGGAAGCATGTAACTTCCGCGACAACTTCGGCGCTCTCAAGGCCGCCGGTGCCACCGTCCTCGGCGTCAGTGGCGATAGCGCCGCCTCGCACCAGAAATTCGCCCAGAAATACGACTTGCCGTTCACCCTCCTCGTCGATGAGGGCAATGAACTGGCACGCGCATTTGGCGCCTTTGGCAAGAAGAACATGTACGGCAAAACCTACGAAGGCATCATTCGCTCCACCGTCATCTTGCGCCCGGATGGCACCGTCGCGAAGGTCTGGCCGAAAGTGAAACCCGATGCTCACGGCGCCGAAGTGCTCGAGTGGCTGAAGGCCAACGCAATCTAGCGTCTCCCTTCTCCCTTTTCGCTCACCCCTCTACCATCCACGAATCCTCACCGGGGGCGAGAGCATGTCGCTGTATGGAGAACGCATCACCTGCGGGAGGCTCGCCGACGATACGGGCGTCCCCGCTCACGCCCTTCCGGGAGACCGGCCCGTCTGGTCCAGGGACCGCGTCGTCGATGTCAAACACTCAAAAATCGACATCAAGCTCGACCTCGCTCAAAAGCAGGTCGCCGGCACAGTCACCCACACAGTTGCACCGCTGAACGACGGGACGCGATACGTCCATTTCGATGCCATCGACATGGAGATCTCCAGTGTCTCCGTTGCCCGAAAGCCCGCGGAGTTCTCGTACGATGGCGAAATCTTGCGGGTCGATCTCGGTGACGGCCGAAAGCGCGGCCAGGACCTCCCCGTGGCCATCACTTACTCAGCCAGCCCGCGTATCGGCATGTATTTCATCGGGCCCGACGACGGCTACCCCGATAAACCGGTCCAGGTCTGGACGCAGTGCCAAGATGAAGACACACGCTACTGGCTGCCGTGCTTCGACCACCCGAGCGAAAAACAGACCAGCGAAGTCATCGTCACCGTCCCGGGTTCGTGGTACGCGCTCTCGAATGGCCGGTTGTTAGAGGACAAAGCCAACCGCGATGGCACGCGCCGGTTCCACTGGCACCAGGATCGACCCCACAGCACCTACCTGTTCACACTCGCCGCGGGAGAACTTGAGCGCATCGACGCCTCCACAAAAGGCCTCACGATCGACTACTTCGTCGAGCCCAAAGATGTCTCCGACGCCACGAAGGTCTTCGCCAACACGCCGGAGATGATTGCCCTCTTCGAGCGACTGTTCGATGCCAAGTACCCATGGTCGAAGTACTCCCAGGTCGTCGTGCGTGATTTCGTCTTTGGCGGCATGGAAAACACATCCGCCACCACCATGACCGAGAACATCCTCTTCGATAGCAAGGCCGCCAGGGATTTCACGAGCGACCCACTCATCTCCCATGAACTCGCGCACCAGTGGTTCGGCGATCTCCTCACCTGCCGCGACTGGTCGCACGGCTGGCTCAACGAAAGCTTCGCCACCTACCTTGAAATGCTTTGGGACGAGCACCACCAGGGCATTGATTACTATCGCCAGGGCCAGATCGAGAACGCCGACCTCTATTTCGGCGAGCGCTATCGCCGGCCCATCGTCACGAACGTCTTCCACGAGCCCATAGACCTCTTCGACCGCCACCTCTACGAAAAAGGATCGGTCGTCCTTGCGATGCTCCGTTCCCTTCTCGGCGACGACCAGTTCTTCCGTTCGCTGCAACGTTATGTCCGCGAAAACCAGGAGCGCAGTGTTATCACCCAGGACCTCGCCTCCGCAATCTCCACCGAAACCGGCCGCAACCTCGATTGGTTCTTCGACCAGTGGGTCTACAGGCCGGGCCATCCGTGCTTCAAGGTTTCGTGGAGCTACGACGACGACCAAAAGCTCGCCACCGTCTCCGTGAAGCAGACGCAGTCGACTTCGGATGGGACCGCCATCTTCCGCATGCCAGTGAGCATCGATTTCCGCAAGGGGCGCGGCCGTGCGCAGACCTTCCGCGTGGAAATCACCGATAAAGAGCACACCTTCGCCTTCCCGGTAGCCCAAAAGCCGGACCTGTGCCGCTTCGATCCGTACAACGGCATCCTCAAAGAGCTTGATTTCGACAAGTCGGTCGGCGAACTGCGCCTGCAACTTCGCGACGACGATGACATCGCCGGCCGGCAGTTCGCGGCCGAACAGCTCGGCAAGAAAGGCGGCAAGGAAGCCATCGCAGCCCTCGAAGCGGCGGTCACCGGCGACAGGTTTTGGGCCTGCCAGGCAGCAGCCGCGAAGGCACTTGGGAAAATCCGCACGACACCAGCCCGCGATGCGCTCCTTCGGTGCCTCCCGGCCGTCCGCCACTTAAAGGCTCGCCGGGCAGTAGTCGCCGCACTCGGGGAGTTCCGCGGAGACGAATCGGTCCTGGAAGCGCTCACGCCCATCGCGAAGCGAGACCGGTCCTGGTTCGTCGAGGCCGAAGCTTGCCGCAGCATAGGTAAACTCCGGCTCCCAGGTTCGTTCGAAGTCCTCAAGGCGAACATCGATCGCCCGTCGTTTCGCCAGGTGGTCCGCATCGGCTGCATCGATGGCCTCGTTGAACTGCGAAAGGAAGCCGGGCTCGAGCTGATTTCCCGTGTTGCCCGCTATGGCGAACCGTTCCAGGGCCGCACACCGGCCGTCGGTGCCCTCGCCCGTCTTGGTCAGTACTTCGCTGCCCGCAAGAAGGCGCTCGGTGAAGAGATTGCGGAATATCTCGAAGACCCGGACTTCCGCGTTCGCATCGCGGCCGCGAACGCACTGAAAACGCTCAAGGATGACTCCCAGGTCGCCGCTCTGGATCGCATGGCAGCTCGTGAACTCGACGGACGTGGCGTGCGCATGGCGCGCGAAAACGCGATCGCTCTGCGCAAGGGCGCCGGAACTGACGACGAGGTCCGAAAGCTCCGCGATGAGTTCGAAGCGCTCCGTGAAGAAAACTCGAAGCTGAAAGAACGCCTGACCTCCCTCGAAGCCAAAAAATAGGTCAGGCCCAGCGGCACACGCTTTCGCGCCCGAATGGTCATGCCGCATCGCTCCCGGAGAGCGCATGTTTGGCCCATGACTACAGCGGAGAGCGCACCCCGCGTCCCATCCGGCGATCATGCGAAACGAATTGCCGGCATTCTCCTTGCCGTGGCGGGCTTCGCCTTTCTCATGGGAGTTGTCACCGCCGAAGCGGAGTACCCGCACCCGTATACCACCCACGAGAACGAGATAAGTGACCTTGGCGCAACGCGGCCGCCAGACAGTGTCTCGCATCAGCCCTCGGCCGCGATTTTCAATGCCACCTGCTTGACCGCCGGAGCGTTAATCCTGTTCTCAGCAATTCTGCTCCGGCGTTCCAACATACCCCATCGGGTGTGGCGAACCATCGGTCTTCTTGGGCTCGGCGTTTTCGGAGTCGGGGTCTTTCCGGGCAACATCGCCCCATTTCATGGACTGTTCGCCATGCTTGCGTTCGTCTCGGGTGGTCTGGCCGGGCTGTTCGCCGGCACCGCCCTTCAAGGTCCGTTCCGCCATGTTTCGTTCGTGCTCGGTTCGGTCGCTCTTGCGAGCCTGATCGTCGCCTTTTTCAGCGACCTCACGCCCATCTGGGACGAACTCGGGGACGGCGGCGTAGAGCGCTGGATTGCGTATCCCGTGGTCATCTGGCTGGTGGCCTTCGGTTCGTTCATTGCTGGTACCACTGGCGAAAGCTCTCCGGGCTCAACCGTTGGGCTCGATTGAGCGTTTGGCCCTCACCGCCCGGTATACTCAATATCTGTGCAGATGCCATACATCCTCGCCATCGATCAGGGCACGACGAGTTCGCGCGCCCTGATCGTCGATGCCAACGGGGATGTCGTCGGCCTTGGTCAACAGCCGTTCGAACAGCACTTCCCACAACCCGGCTGGGTCGAACACGACCCCGAAGAAATCTGGTCGTCCACCCTTGAATCTATTGGCATTGCCCTCGCTCAGGCCCAAATCTCGGCCAGCGAACTGGCCGCTATAGGGCTGACGAACCAGCGCGAGACGCTCGTCGCCTGGGATCGTCTTACCGGCGAACCGGTTCACAACGCCATCGTCTGGCAAGATCGCCGCACCGCTGCAATCTGCGAAGGGCTTCGCGCTGCCGGACACGAGCCTGCCTTCGCCAGGGCCACGGGCCTCAAGCTCGACCCGTATTTCTCCGGGACCAAGCTCACCTGGTTGCTGCAGACCCGCCCCGACATTCGCGCCCGCGCCGAATCCGGGGAAATCGCTGCGGGCACCGTCGATTCCTGGCTCGTTTGGAAGCTCACCGGTGGCCGCCGCCATGTCACGGACTTCACGAACGCCAGTCGTACTTTGCTGTTCAACATCAATCGCGGACGCTGGGACGAGTCGCTCTGCGAGATCCTTGCAGTTCCCCGCCAGGTGCTGCCGCAGGCGCAACCCTCGCGTTCCCTCTTCGGCACGACGGACGCAGATGTCTTCGGGATCAAGATACCCATCGCCGGCATCGCTGGTGATCAGCAATCCGCGCTCTTCGCGCAGGGCGGATTTACTCCAGGGATAGCCAAGAATACCTATGGCACGGGCTGTTTTCTCCTGGGCAACGCCGGCCGCCAGCCAATTCATTCGAAGTCGGGCCTGCTGACCTCGATCGGGGCCGGCGCCGGCCCCTCCGGCCCGGACTACGTGGTCGAAGGCTCGGTCTTCGTTGCGGGCGCGCTCATCCAGTGGCTCCGCGACGAACTGAAGCTCTTTCCGCGCAGCGAGGATGTCGAAGACCTCGCCCGCTCGGTCCCGGATTCCGGCGGGGTCTCGATTGTTCCCGCGTTCACCGGTCTTGGCGCCCCCGATTGGGACCCCCACGCGCGAGGAGCCATTCTCGGCCTTACACGCGGAACGTCCGCGGGACACATCGCTCGCGCCGCTCTCGAAGCCATCGCCCTTTCCAGCGCCGAATTGGCCGAAGTCATGGGCGAAGACCTTCCCACGCCCATCGAAACGCTGCGCGTCGATGGTGGAGCATCCAACAACGACCTCCTCATGCAACTGCAGGCCAACTACCTGGGCGTGCCCGTCGAACGGCCACAGAACACCGAGACCACGGCCCTCGGCGCCGCCTACCTCGCGGGACTTGAGACCGGCATCTGGTCGTCCAATGCGGAAGTTCTGGAACTGCGCAAAGTCGACAGGGTTTTCGAACCTCAGATTTCGGCCGCGGAGCGCAGCGCCCGCCTGCATACCTGGCGGCGCGCGGTCGATAGGTCACTCGGTTGGGCGCGCGAATGACGCTTTCGGAGTTGGCGGACGGCGAACCGTTCGACGCAGTCATCATCGGTGGCGGGATTAATGGTTGCGCGATCGCTGAGGAATGCGCGGCCCGCGGCCTCCGCGTCGCCCTCTTCGAGGCAACGGACTTCGGCTTCGGCACCACCTGGCGTTCAACCAAGCTGATTCACGGTGGCCTGCGCTATCTCGAACACGGCGACGTCCGCCTGGTACGGGAGTCGCTGCGCGAACGAGCGTGGCTCCTCGAAACCCGTCCGTATCTCGTGACTCCTCAGCGATTCGTCCTTCCAATGCTCCCATGGTCTCGTCGTCCCGGCTGGCAAATCCGCATCGGCCTTGCCGCCTACGACCTCCTCGCGCTCTACAAGGGCGTACCGGGCCACCGCCGTCTTGGCCGGCAACGGATTAACCAGGTTGCCCCCCAACTCCCTCCAGAGGCCGAAAGCGGTTACAGCTTTTTCGATGCTCGTGTCCATTCACCCGAACGCCTCGCCCTCGAGCTTGCCCTCGCCGCCGAGCGCACCGGGGCGTACATCGAAAATCATGCACCGGTCACGGCTATTCGCGGCGAAAACGGATCTGTCACTGGCGTAGAAGTCGGGCAGGGAAACGAAACCCATTTCGTCCCGGCGAAGGCCGTTATCAATGCTGCCGGCCCCTGGGTCGATGCCGTGAACCAGCATGGCGGGCTCCCCGATGTCGAACTCCTCGGCGTTACGCGGGGAACGCACATTGTCCTCGAGCTTCCCCAACCACTCGGCCGGGACGCCGTGTTCTCAACAGCGAAAAGCGACGGCCGCGTCCTCTTCGCCGTCCCCCAGAACGGTCTCCTCCTCTTCGGCACAACAGACGAACGCTTCGAGGGCGAGCCTTCGAGCCTTCGACCGACCACAGACGACATCGAATACTTGCTTCGAGAGGCCCGCGAACTGCTTCCCGGGTTCAATATCGCTCGCGAACACGTGCGCTACGCCTACGCGGGCCTCCGGCCGCTGCAGCGAGTCTCTGGCGGACCCGAGGCCGCAATCACCCGTCGGCATGTTGTCATCAACCACGCCGACCACGGCGGACCGCAAGGGATGCACAGCCTGGTGGGTGGAAAACTGAGCACCTTCCGGCCCCTCGCCAGGGAAATCGCGAAACTGTTGAACGCCCCCAATGCTCGCTCACAAAACAACGAGAGCGCTGCCCCGGGCTGGCGCGCCATCCTGAAATCGAGCGCCCTTGAACTGCGCCAGAAACGGCACCTCCGTATCTATGGAGCCGCAATCGAGGAAGTCATCGCCCTCGGCTCCGAGCGAATTTGCGAACATAGTGGCGCTATTGAAGGCGAGGTTCGCTATACCGTGCGAAACGAACACGTCACTACGCTCGCCGACATCATGATGCGGCGGACCGGGATCTCGTGGAGTTCCTGCCGTGGCCTCTGCTGCGATGAAACGGTCGCCGCCATCGCCGCAGAGGAATTGGGCTGGAAGGCAGCTGAACGCAAGCGACAACTGAAATCGTTTCGTGCTGAACTGGATTTCCACCTTCCCACGCTTGAGTTGCTCGAAGGAAGCTCACGTTGACGCACAACGACCTCGATTACTCACTCAAAGCCGCGGCCGCGCTCTTTCGCCGCAGCAGGCACGCGGTCGCGCTCACCGGAGCCGGCCTCTCGGCCGAAAGCGGTGTGCCCACCTATCGCGGTCCCGACGGCGTCTGGACGAAGTTCGGGGAACCCACCATCGATGGCTGGGATCTTTTCTGCTCCGACCCGGAGGCCTGGTGGAAGCTTTCCATCGAACACCGTGTCGGTGGATCCGAATTCAGCGAGGCGATCGACCGGGCAGTGCCCAACCCCGGTCACTACGCCATGGCGGAACTCGAACACATGGGCCGCTTAGCCCACGTCATCACGCAGAACATCGATAACCTGCAAAACATCGCCGGCAGCCGCCACATCACCGAGATCCACGGCAACCGCGCCAAGGTCCGCTGCATGTCGTGCGGACGGCGCTACCGCATTGACCTGGTTAGCGTCGATCGCCTGCCGCCAACCTGTCCCGAGTGCGGCGGTATCGAAAAGAACGACGTTGTTATGTTCGGCGAACCCATCCCCCGAGACTCTCTCGACGAGTGCTACCGCCAGGCCCTGCGCGCCGATCTCTTCCTCACCGTGGGCACCTCGGCGGTCGTCTACCCCGCCGCGGAATTCCCGATCATGGCCAAGCGCCGGGGCGCCCCCCTCATCGAAATCAATCCCCACGAAACCGACCTCAGCCCAATCGCCGACGTCACTATCCGCGCGCCCGCCGGCATCGCCCTCCCCGCCCTGGTCGAACTTCTCCTGATCCCCTAAGCGGCCTCGGGAACAGTTTCGGGCTGGCGCTGAGGAAGAGGTTGAGGCTCAACGGACGGTGAGGGGAGAGTGAACTTCTCATTGAGTTGGGCCAGCCGACCCACCGGATCTCCTGGAATCGTCCGCCAAACCTTTTGCCAGAAGGTCCCACGGCACAGCCACGCGGTCAGGCCAGCTGCCAGGTAACCCCCGGCAACATCCAGTACCCAGTGTTCCCCCATGTAGACGATCGCGAACGACACCATGACCGTGTACACCGCAGCCAGCCATGCATAAAAGCGCAGGCGAGCGTCGCATCGAACGAAGAAGAAAATAGCAACTGCGCACGGTAACGCAGCATGCAAGCTTGGGAACGCCGCCATTGGATTGTTGTCCAGGCTGATGTAATCGGCGTGTCGAACTTGCAGTACGCGTACCATCCCGTCCTCCATCCATGGGGGCCGCACGGGGAATAGAGCGAAGGAGAAAGCACAGAGATAGATCAACACGTTCATCCACGTGAAGAACTCAAGAAGCCGGTCGCGCTGGTAGATCATCAGCACGATCCCAAACGCGAATGGCACTCCGAACCAAAAGCCGTGCAATACGTAGCCTGTGTAGTCGAACCACGGCACATCGTGCGAATAAATGTGCGCTTGTAGCCACCGGCCGGGCGTCACGCCGCCGAAGATAGCTCGTTCGTATCGCTCAACATCGTGGGTTCTCCAGAGATCGTCGCCAACTGAGCGGATGACGGTGAATGGAGCCTGCAACACAAGCCAGCCAATCCAAACCGCCACCAACCACCCGGCCGTATCACGCTGCGCTTGAATTTTTCGAAACATGTGACCTCCCCGTTTCTCGTCGAACTCCATCCACACCCGGGCTAGTACAATCCGGGAACCAGGCGCCATCGCACCCGTTGGGCATATTCGGCATAATCTGCGGTCTCTCTGAGAACGCGCTCCTCCGCGCAGATTCGTAGCACTTGGAAACAAGTCAACACGGCAAGATTGAGCACGTTGAACCACCAGAAATTCGCAATCACAAAGCCGGCCAGCGTTACCGAGTGGGAGAAGTAGATTGGGTGACGAACGACCCTGTATAGTCCCCCCACTTTCAATCCTCGATTGGCCGCAACAACGCCGAAGCTCTTGCCGAGCGACACCGAGCTCAGAATGACCAGCGAGAGCCCAACAACCTGGATACCGGAACCAATCACCGCAGCACTGCCCCCAACCTCGTGAGGGCGCATGAGCAAAGGTAGCCAACCACCAAGAGTCGCGACGACCCAATCCATTGGAACAATAGACGTATATGAACTCCGACGTCGCGTGAGGAACATACCGATCAATAAGGCTTGTTCCGCGGCGAAGAACACGTTTGTAAAGCTCTTGGCGTCGATCGCATGGCTAGCGTGGGCATAGAAGAACAGCGCTGAAATGCAAATCAGAGCAGCATCTTGAAAATATGACAGCCGCCTGGACCACGCGGTGGTCGTCGGTTTCCCAGCTGCAGTCTGCGCCTGTGCCACAGTCACGCCTCCTCTTTTGCCATCGGCACGAGCCGAACCTGTAAGTAACTGTCGGCAGAGAAGCGCGCGTTCGGCAGGTTCAGATCGCGAGGGGCACCAGAGCCGCGTTCGGAGTCAACTTGGTGGACACGAGGTGAATCGCCTTTAGCCCCCTGCCGAAAGGTCGAAATACGGAATAGCTTCACCGACGAAGCGCCCGGTTCCAAGCAAGGCGACCGTGAAGGCCAACTCCGAAGCGGAGATTCACGGTTCCAGGCAAAAGGACCACTGACCTTCGGGTCAGGGGAGGCAGGTGCAACGGCGGGATGGCAAACCAAACGGGGCAAAAGCTCCAAACCAGGAAAGAGGTAGAACCACAAATGTCGAAGATCAAGAACTGGGCCATCAACAAGGCAGTGAAGTTCCAGACCGCCCGCGAAGAAGGCCAGGGTCTCGCCGAATACGGCCTGATCCTTGCGCTCATCGCCGTCGTCTGCATCACGGCCCTCGGCCTCCTCGGCACCGGCATCAGCGCGACGCTGCAGTCGGTCGTCGGCTCGCTCTAAGTCAAAGGTTCGGGGCCCGGCCTCGAAACCACCGGGGGGTGGGCGACCGAATGTCGCTCACCCCTTCGTCTTACTCCGGGCGTCTGCCCAAGGAGAATCGCCGATGGACACTCAATCCAACGAGGCAAACATGACGGGCTCGCGTGGCAATGTGCTCATGCGAGCGTTTCGCCGATTCCGGCGAACCGAGGCAGGTCAGGCGCTCGTCGAATTCACGATGATCCTGCCGATCTTCTTGCTTTTGCTCTTCGCTTTGGTCGACTTCGGACGTGGATTTTATACCTGGCTTCTCGTCACCAACGCAGCGAGAGAAGGCGCCCGCGTGGCCGCGGTCCAGAAGCCACAGAGCGAAGTCTACGCTCGCATCTACGACAGCTTCTGTGACTCCTATCCGACCAATTGCACGTTGGACCCGTCAAAGCTCTCCATCGACCCAGACAACATCCAGGGGTCACGTGGGCAGGCCGTATCGATTGACCTGTCGTACGACTTCGAGTTCGTTACGCCCATCGGAAACATCCTCGCGTTGATCTCGGGGGGCTCACTCACTGCCCCGACGATTACCGCCCACTCGTCTATGAGGCTTGAGTAACAAGTTCGCCATGGAGGCGGCCCATGCACCGGTTGATTCGTAATCTTCGGTCAAGCGAAGGCGGGCAAGCCTTGCCGTTATTCGCTTTGATGATTTTCGTGCTCCTCGGCTTCGTCGCTATGAGCATTGACGTTGGCCGCTATGTTTGGGCCCGCACGTCTATGCAGGCAGGAGTTGACGCGGCCGCCCTGGCGGCCGCCCAGAGTATGCCCAGCCAAACGAACGCCGATGCAAAGGCTACCGAATATTGGCTTGACAACTCTGGGTTTATCCAGAGCCAGGGCACGAACGTCCAGTTCACCGTCTCGTACCCGCCGGGCAATAAAGCCATCAAGATCGAAGGCGCCGCCGACATTCCCACCTGGTTCGCCAAATTCTTCGGAGTGCCCAAGTGGCATGTGACCGCAGAGGGCCAGGCCGAATCACAGGTGCTCGATATCGCCGTCGTCCTCGATATCTCGGGGTCGATGTGCTATGACCCCCCGATAATTCATACCGAGAGTTCAGAATCCACTCTGACAGGGCCAGGACACTTCAGCCCTGCGAGTGCTCGGCCCGTCATTCTGGACGGAAACTACACCGGCTCGGGTGACAATTCGCACGATCCGATGCCCTCCGGCGGCGGAAGCACCATCACAATCAAACTGAACTCGGGCGCAAGCATGTCGCAGTTCAGCACGAATGATCGAATCGTGATCCATTCGGGCCTGAACGGATCGGGAAGCTACGAGATCTTCAAGATCACTTCGATCAACTCGGGCAGCAAGCTGCTCACACTTAGCCGCTCGCAGACCAACAACTTCACGAGCCAGTCGACTTCCAAGATTTCTCACCCGGTCGGTGCAGAGATCTGGCAGACGTGGAGCAACAATTGCGCTAATGCCGTGAGAAACACGAGCGCCCCTTGGGGCGCGGAGCCGTTCGATGGCACAATCGCCTCAGCCGAATATTTCACGACGCTCTTTAACCCGTCGTACGACAAGATCGGTATTGCGACCTTCTCGACGACCGCCACGAACGTTCAGAGTCTCTCGAGCAACTTGACGAGCGTGAAAAACCAGATTCATAACATCAATCCACCGAGTGGATCGACGAACATCGCCCACGGGATCGCCACGGGTCAGAAGATCCTGGACGGGACTGGCAAGCGTGCCAACGCCGTCCGAGTCATCGTGCTCCTCACCGACGGTATCCCGAACTACTACTGCACGAACTCGAGTGCTTACACCGGGGGCTCCTCGTGCAACACCGGGAGTTCCGCAACCAGCCCAACTTCGTGCTCGCCGGCCACAACGGGAATGCAACATGCATGGGACCGCGCAACGGCCGCGAAAGCTGCTGATACGATCGTCTTTGTCATCGGCCTGGGCGATGGTGTTCTCGACTGCGTTCTCCAGCAGATCGCTACCAATGGTGGTGGGATGTACTACAAAGCGCCGACTCCCGCCCAGCTCGACGCCGCCTTCCAGGCCATCGCCGAACAGACTCACATCGCCCTCGTGAAGTAATTCACCTCGCGCTCGATTCAGCCTGAAACCCCGCCAATCCGGCGGGGTTTCACTTTCTTCACGAACAGGGTTTACCCGGCCTGTAGGAACCCGGTTAGACCGCCGATATAGCAAGGGAAAGGGGAGGAGTAGCACTGTGAATCGCACTATCGCCGCAGCCTCTAGCAGTTCATCTCGAAACCGTGGCGTCCTTCTGTTGGCCGCCGTATTCGGCATTCTGAGCGCAATGCTCATGTTCGCATTCCTGAATAGCCGTGGCGGCGACGATGGAATCGCGGAACAACTCAACTCCGGCGCGGGCGCCGAGTCGGTCGTGGTCCTCACCAGGAACGTCAACGTAGGTGAGAAAATCACCTCCGACATGCTTGGCACCAAAACGGTGCCCGCTGTCGCCCTCGTTGATGGGTACCTCAAGGACACCGAGGCCCAGTCCCTGGTTGGCCAGATAGCAGTGGCTCCCATGTACGCCGGCGAGCAGGTTATCACCTCTAAGATCAGCACCTATGCCGCGCAGAACACCATCACCTGGAAGGTTCCCGATGGGATGCGCGCCCTCAGCCTCATGGTGCCCCACGAAGCATGGATCGCAGGCGGCCTACCCCAGCCCGGCGACCGCGTCGACATCCTCGGCATCACCGCATTTACTCAGACCGATCCGTTGACCGGGGAAGAGCGCCCCGACCTGCTTGCGGGTTATATCGCGCAGGACGTAGAGATCCTTGCGGTTTCTCAGACTCTCGTGAAGACGTACCCGAAGGTCGCGGACAAGACCGACAACACTAACGGTGCTGCTGAAGTCAGTACCAACCCTGCATCCCAGGCGGTCGCTCAGGATGACAATCCGGGGACGTACGAGAAGGCAATTTCGATCACCGTTGCCCTTCCGCCGGACCTCGTCGCCAAGGTCGCCCTCATCGACGCCATGGACGATGAAACAGCTCAGTTCAGGATTCTCCCGCGACAGCGCGGCGATTCCGACCCGATCTCCGGAAAGATCACGTTCAGCTACGAAGACATCTTCCCGGCGAAGTAAAGCCGAGGGACGTTCATCTGTTCCCGCCGTCCCGAATGGGCGGTGGGAACGCCAAACAAATCGACAAGGCCCCCGGCGGTCCCTGGGGTGCGAAACGGTGGAGGAACATTCATGGCACGGGTACCGCAACTCATAGTGGTTGATCCGGACCGCGAAAGCTCGGCGGAGATGGCCAAGACCCTCTCCATGCTGGGCTTCCAGGTCCAGGCGACGGCCGGCTACGGCGTGGAGGCGTTCACCCTCTGCTTCCAGATGCGCCCGGACCTCGTCCTCATGCGAATCGAGGAACCGCTGGTCCGCCCGGTCCAGACCCTCTCCCGCATTAATGATGGACTCCCGGACCTCCCCATCATCGTGTTCTCCACAGAGGCCAACATCAGGCTGATGCGGCAATCGATGGTCGGCGGCGCCTCGGACTACATCCAGGAGCCATGCACCCCGGAAGAGCTCGAGACCTCCATCATGAAGGTTCTCGAAAAGAAAGAACGCGAAGCGATGCGCCGGCGCGGCGAGCTCGCGGACCCGGTTGCCCAGGGGACCATCATCACTGTCTTTGGCGCGAAAGGCGGAATCGGCAAGACCACCATTGCCTCGAACCTCGCCGTTGCGCTCGCCAGCGAAGCTCATCAGACCGTTGCCCTTGTCGACATGGACACCCGCTTCGGGGACGTGGCCATCACGATGGACATCCCCGTTGAACGCTCGATCGCTGACCTGGCGCGAAACCTCGACAACGTCGACCGCAACAGCCTCAGCGAGTATCTCGTCCAGCACGAGTCAGGCGTTCGGATCCTCCCCGCGCCTACTCGCCCCAGCGACTGGCGCAATCTCAGTTCGGCCCACATCCGCGACGTCGTTGACGTTCTCTCCCAGACTCACGACTTCGTCATCCTGGATACTCCAGGAACATTCAACGAAATCGTGGCCGCCGCAATCGAAGTCGGCACCATGATTCTGCTCATCACAACGCTCGACATGGCCAGCATCAAGGACACCGTCCTGGCGCTGGAAATGTTGAACGAACGCTTCGGAAGCGATGACGAGCGTATCAAGGTCGTCCTCAACCGCGCGGGTATGGATACCGGCGTCCGGGAGAAAGACGTCGAACGAACGCTGGATACCGAACTCTGGTGGAAAATTCCCCAGGACAACGAAGTCATCAAGGCTGCCCAGCTCGGGCGTCCGATTGTCATGAGCCGACCGAACAGCCGCGTGTCACTCGAAATTCGAGAAATCGCGCGGGCGCTCGCCGGCATTCGCCAGCGGTCTAAAACGCAACGCAAGGGTGGTGGGTTCAGTCTCAGCCGCCTGTTCAAGAAGAGCGCCTAACACCCGGAAAGACGAGGTACCTTAGCCATGGCTGAAGATTTCCGCGAACGCCGTGCATCCGGCGACGACGACCGGCCCGCTTTTGGCTGGTCGGGTGCGCGTCGCCGGCTCGGTGCCGGCCCCGACCCGGACCGGCCCGCCAACGAAGAACGTCCCTCGGCTCCAGGCCCGGCACCGGCTCCCGAAGCCGGCAAACTGCGCCCCTCGGGCCAGCTGAGCCGTCCGGCCCCGCAGGGCCGCAACTGGGGAGACGTCGAAAACGTTCCTCCGCCACCTCCGGGGATTCCCGGGCAGGCTCGAATGAGCGCCCTTCGGAACGCTGCCGTCGCGGCCTCGGAGCCGGCTCCAGCTCCTCAGCGTGCCACTCAGTCGCGCCCGGAATCGCTGCGACCGGCTCCTCGCACAGTCGAAGCGGTATCCGGCGCTGCCAAGAATGCCAACCCCCAGGCGGAAGCAGCCAAGATTCGCCTCCACGAACTCCTAATCGAGGAACTCGAACACGGCGCACTCGAGGGCCTCGCCCCCGAGCAGCAGCGCGACGCCGTAATGAAGGCCGCCCGAGAACTTCTGCAGCAGGAAGGCATCCAGCTCGGCGGGTCGAGCAGGGAAGAATTGCTCGAAGCCGTCGCCGATGAAGCCCTCGGCCTTGGCCCCCTTGAGCCGCTGCTCCGAGATCCATCGATTTCAGAAGTCATGGTCAACGATGTAGACAAGGTCTACTTCGAACGGGATGGTCGCATTTTCCGCAGCCCGGTCCGCTTCCGGGACAAGCAGCACATCATGCGCATTGTTGAACGAATCGTCGCTCCGCTCGGCCGGCGCATCGATGAATCAAGCCCAATGGTCGACGCACGCCTTCCCGATGGCTCCCGCGTGAATATCACAATCCCGCCGGCTTCACCCAAGGCTCCAAGCGTCACAATCCGAAAGTTCAAAGCCGACAAGATGCGCATGGCCGACCTCATCGCGGTCGATGCCCTGAGCGAGGCAACCGCCGAGTTCCTGGCCATGTGCGTTCGCGCTCACATGAACATCATCATCAGCGGCGGTACCGGCACCGGTAAAACGACGATGCTCAACGCTCTCTCAGCCTTCATCCCGAATACCGAGCGCATCGTCACCATCGAAGACCCGTCGGAACTTCGGCTCCAGCAAGACCACGTCATCACGCTGGAAGCTCGCCCGGCCAGCATCGAAGGCAAGAACCAGATTAAACAGCGCGACCTGGTTCGGAACTGCCTCCGCATGCGCCCAGACCGCATCATCGTCGGCGAGGTTCGAGGCGAAGAAGCCTTCGACATGCTCCAGGCCATGAACACTGGCCACGACGGTTCCATCTCCACCATCCACGCCAACAACCCCCGCGAAGCCCTCGCGAGAATGGAAAACATGGTCCTCATGGCCGGCATGGAGTTGCCGTCGCGGGCAATTCGTGAACAGGTCGCGAGCGCAATCCATCTGTTCATTCAGATCAGCCGCCTTCAGGACGGCTCTCGAAAGGTCACACACGTGACCGAAGTGAGTGGCATGGAAGGCGAGACCATCACCCTTCAGGACATCTTCCTCTTCAAGCTCGAACGCGTAGACGAGGACGGCAAAGTACACGGATCAATGAAGCCGACCGGCATTCGCCCCGGCTTTGCTCACAAGTTCGCCATCGCCGGCATCGAAATGCCGAACACGCTCTTCGGCACCGCGGAAGGCTGGTAGAGATATGCTGATGATTCTTGCTGCTCTATGTGCGGGCGTCTTCGCGACCACCGGCGTGCTCTGGTTCGCCGGCGTCGGGTCCTCTGGCGTCGCCGCCGCCGCTCGCTTGAACAAACTCCGCGAAGCCGAAGCGAACCTTCCAACCGAGAGCAAGACTCGGCTACGTCGTCGCGGCGCTGTGAACTTTGCCGGCATCACTGTTCTCTCAGGCAACCTTGCGTCGAACTGGACGAAAGACCTGGAGCGCGCCGGACTCTCGATCAACGCCAAGGAGTATCTGGTCCTTCGGTGCGTCGTCTCGCTCGTATTCTTCGCCTTGTTCTTCACACTCGCTCCGGTACCGTTCCTTGCCGTGCTTGGACTCCCGCTGGGCTTCTTCGCCACCGGCTTTTGGCTGGCTCGCAAGAAGTCATCGCGGCTCCACAAAATGGAGTCTCAACTTATTGAACTCCTCCAGATGCTCTCGAGTGGTCTTCGCGCCGGTTTCGGATTGGTTCAGGCACTTGAAGCGTGCGGTGATCAGGTGCCCGCTCCTCTGCAGGTAGAAGTCCGCCGCACGCTTCGCGATATGGCAATGGGAGCGAGCGTGGAACAGGCGCTGTCTTCACTG
The DNA here is from genome assembly GCA_050247055.1 of Dehalococcoidia bacterium. Classification (GTDB taxonomy): domain Bacteria; phylum Chloroflexota; class Dehalococcoidia; order Tepidiformales; family Tepidiformaceae; genus Amarobacter. Next base: position 34,363 of record JBFWUX010000005.1, on the reverse strand, counting down.
AACGATCGTGTAGGAAGTTCCGATTTCGACATCGTAATAACAGCAATCCTGATTCAGCGATCCGTGGGAGGTAACCTGGCGGAAATTCTGGACAACGTTGCTCATACGATGCGCGAACGAGAGCGAATCCGCGGAGAGATTCGGACGCTCACCTCCCAGCAGCGCATGACTGGATTTGTGATCGGCGGCATTCCCGTCGGTCTGCTTCTCATCTTCATGATGATGAGCCCGGACTTCACCGGCTTGCTGTTCACCGATCCACTTGGCCGAATGATGTTCGGAGCAGCTTGTGTTTCTGAGATGCTGGGATTCGCCGTAATTCAAAAGATTGTGAACATCGAGATTTAATTATGGAATACCTGCTAGCATTCAGCACCTTTGTCACCGTAACCCTTATGGCCTACGGCCTGCTGCACCGAACGGCTGACGGCGGGGAGATGGATACCCGCCTTGGTGGGCTTCGGTATTCTCGCCCGTCTCGCGAAGCACTGCCGGACCCGGACGCGGCGTTCACCGCCAGAGTGATTCGGCCCATGGCACGTGCGCTGAGCCGAAAGGTCAGTGGCATCCTCCCATCGACCATGTCGGAACGACTTGAAAAGACCATGGTCCAGGCCGGCATGAAGATGAAACCTGGCCAGTTCCTCCTCATTTGCGCTTTCACGGCAGGTGTTTTCCCTACCCTGGCGACCCTGTACATGGTCACGCAAGGTCAATCGCCGAAAATGATTGCCATGACTTTCGCGGTCACAACCGGCTTGGGCATCTACGGTCCACGGATCATGTTGCTTGGGCGCGTGAAGGCGCGGAAGAAAGAGATTTGGCGGTCCCTCCCTGACGCCTTTGACCTCATCACAGCCTCGGTGGAGGCCGGGTTGGGCATTGACGCGGCCTTTACAAGGATCATTGAAAAAGTTCATGGTCCGTTCGCCGAAGAACTGACCCGTACCATGCGGGAAATCCAGATGGGACGGTCGCGCCGAGACGCTTTCCTTGATATGTCTGAACGGACCGGAGTTGAAGAACTGCGACAGTTGATCAACGCGATTGTCCAGGCGGAGGCCATGGGTATCAGTGTCGGTGGCGTCATTCGAGTTCAAACTGGAGTCATTCGCACCAAACGACGTCAAAAGGCCGAGGAGCAGGCGTTCAAGGCGCCGATTAAGATGGTCTTCCCGTTAGTGTTTTTCATATTTCCCGCAATCATGATCGTTATCGGTGGCCCGGCCGTGATCCAGCTCAAGGACCACTTCTAGAGACGGCCGCTCTAAGCGTAAACACGTCCGACTGGTTCTACGACAGTCGGACGTGTTCATCTCAACTGTGGAAACAGCAAAATCAACGCAGCTCCAGCTGCCAGGTACGGCCCGTAGCTGAACGTCGCCCCTCGGCCCTTCGTAACCATCAAGACCACCGCCACAAGGCCCGCGCCGAGAACTCCATAGAACAGCGCCGGCACAACCCCCGGCCAACCAATCATCGCTCCCATCAAGATCATCAGCTTGCCGTCGCCGATCCCGAGTCCAACGCCTCCGCTCCCGAAAAAGACCCCCAGGCCAACCAGCAGAACGGCGGCTGCCGTACCAACCCCGGCACCAAGAAGAATGTCCTGCACGGTTCGGTCTGGCCATGCCCAACAAAGAGCCAGCGCCGCAACGAACGCAGGGTACGTAACCTTGTTGGGGATCCTCCGGCGCTCGAAGTCGGTGCTACTTATCGTCACGAGAATTACCACGAAGATTGCGGTTATGAGCGCCGGCCCGAAGTCATACAGCTCCTCGCGAAATGCCAAACCGAGCCCTGCGCCGGCGCTTACTACGGAAAAGATGCGAAGCAACCAGAGTGTCTGGCCGGTCGCTTGCGTCGAACGATATTCCGGCTCGGAGTAGAGCGCCTGTTGCCAATTGGGCAGGAACCAGCCATAGACCACGCCCACAATCCCCGCCACGATCGGCAACGCGTTATCCACATCCCGACTATCAGTTTCGATGGCCCTAGCCGCAATCTGACAACGCTGCCCGTGGTCTATCCATTCGTTTCCACATCCACCGCTCGGACCTCGCGCATGAACCGAAGCAGCGTTTCGTCATCGAATTGCGCAAGCGCGTCGCTTCCCAGCGCGGCGAACCATCTTTGCGCCAGTTTCTGAACTTCCGGCGCGACAGCATCTCCCGCCTTCGCAACGCGTGAAACAAGCGGAGAGAGGGGACGGCCAAGGTCATCCAGGCTGGCGGTTCCAAGGAGAATGTCGATTGCCTTCAGCAGATGAGATGGCCGGATCACGGGCGCACCGAGGTAATTCGCAACGGCGCTGCTTGTCGTCAGGATCTCGGTTAGTCGCAGGCCCTCGCTCATATGCCGGGGTCAGGAATTGGAGGAGCTATCGGCCGCCAGGTCTTTCGCTCGCCGCTCCCTGCCCGAGGCGACGAACTTCTCAACCGATTCGCGGAACTTCGCGATGTCTTCCGGGCTCATGCTCTCCATCAGGCTGCTCAGATATTCGCGTGTCTCTTCCCGCAGCGACTCCGATACCGCCCGTCCTCGCGGCTCCAACCAGATATTGATGCCGCGGCGGTCGTTCTGGGAGACCTCTCGCCGGATGAATCCTCCGCGCTCCAGCCGCTCAAGCAACGCCGAAACCGACGGCCGCGTCACGTACAGTCGGTCGGCCAGGTCTGCGTTGCTCAAGCCTTCCTGTTCGCGCAACTGGCCGAGCAGCCGGAGTTGCGTCACGGTCAGATTCTCCCGATCCCAAATGCGCAACCGGATTTGGTCCAGCAATGCACTCGCCTGGAAGAACGCTGTCATCGCGGCTTCCGTGTCGGGGCTTCGCTGTGTTGGAGATTTCTCGTTCGGCACTACTGCACGGTCCAAGGCTCGTCTGCCGGCATTCTCTAGCCTCATCCCGTGCGGCGCAACGCGAACGGTGCTTCTGAACCTCAGCTTTCGACATCAGCGTTTAATCACGCAGGAACACACTTCGCACGACGCTAAAGGACTCTGCTAGACTTCCCACATCACGGAGGAATCGAATGAAGTTCGGAATTTTCTATGAGCACCAACTCCCTCGCCCCTGGGATGAAGGGCAGGAGCTCAAGCTCTTCCAGGACGCGCTCTCCCAGGTCGAATTGGCAGACAAGCTGGGAATTGAATATGCCTGGGAAGTTGAACACCACTTCCTTGAGGAATACAGCCACTCCTCCTGCCCGGAAGTGTTCCTCGCCGCGGCAAGCCAGCGGACGAAGAACATCCGCCTCGGACACGGCATCAAGCTCATGCCTCCGGCCTACAACAATCCCGCCCGGATCGCCGAAGAGATCGCCACCCTCGACCTCGTTTCAAACGGCCGCGTCGAATTCGGCACGGGTGAATCGGCCTCGCGCGCCGAGCTCGAAGGCTTCGGCATCAACCCCATGGAACGCCGCGCCATGTGGCGCGAAACCGTCGAACAGGTCGCGAACATGCTCGCCATGGACCCCTATCCGGGTTACCAGGGCAAGTATTTTTCGATGCCCGTTCGAAACATCGTCCCCAAGCCCGTTCAGAAGCCGCACCCGCCGCTCTGGGTCGCCTGTTCCAACCGCGACACCATCCACCTTGCTGCCCAGCTCGGCATCGGCGCCCTCACGTTCGCCTTCGTCGATCCGGAGGAGGCGAAGCACTGGGTGACCGACTACTACGAGACGTTCAAGAACGAGTGCGTGCCGATCGGCCACACCGTGAACCCCAACGTTGCCATGGTTACCAGCTTCTCTTGCCATCCTGATGCAGAAGAAGCGTTCCGCCGCGGCTTCGATGGATTCAAATTCTTCCAGTTCGGCCTCGGCCACCACTACGCATTCGGTACCCACAAGCCCGGCCGTACCGATGTCTGGAAGCAGTACGAGGCCGTAAAGGCCGCGATGGGCGCTGAATCGCTGGACTTCCTCGGCGGCGGTGGAGACGGCATCGGCACTCCGGCCCAGCTTCGTGCCCACCTTCGCAAGTTCTCCGATGCCGGAGTCGACCAGACGGTCTTCATCCAGCAGGGCGGCAAGAACAAGCACGAGCACATCATGGATTCGCTCAACCTCTTCGCTTCCGACGTGAAGCCCGAATTCACCGAGGAGATCGAAGCGCGCGAAAAGAAGAAGGCCGACGAGCTCGCCCCCTACATCGAGAAGGCGTTCAGCCGGAAACAGTGGATGAAGGAACTCACCGACGACGAGATCCCCGCTTACCCTGCCTACGGTGCGATGGTCGCGCAAATCGACCCTTCCACCCTCGACGAAACGGCCCGCACTCGTATGGAGCGCTGGACGAAAATGCGCCAGGTACTGAAGGAAATGGAAGAAAAGGACCCGGCCGCGGTCCGGTAGGCCCTCTTCCCACTGCAAGCACAAGAGGCCCGGCAACATTGCCGGGCCTCTTTGGTGGTCGTGAGTCTGCTCAGGAGCGCGAGAACTCCAGCCCCTGCAACTCACCGCTCGATTGCCAGTCCTCAAGAACTTTGGCGAACGCCATGATTCCGGGCGCATAGCCGCCGTTCTGGCGAATCAACTCGCCGTTCGGTTGGCCTTCGTTGTTGTAATAGCCCGGTGTGCACGATTCCAGGAACGCAACGTTCGCGACCGAGGCATTCACCACGGTCTGCACCCAGTTCGCTTCCGCTTCCTCATCGACATCAACCTCCGTCGCCTCGCGCTTTCGCGACTCATCGATCACGTAGGTCACGTGGCGGCTCTGCACGTCGAGAACGTGAGGGATATTCGCTCCACCGCCGACCTGCGACAGCCCGATGATGAAGCAGTTCGGGAACCCCCGGCTTTGCATGCCGAAGAGCGTCGAAACGCCGTCGTCCCATTTGCCTTGCAGTGTCTGACCCCCGCGCCCGTACACCTGGTAGCCGGCCCGCCGCGAAAGCTCCGTGCCGACTTCGAAGCCGGTCGCAAAGATCAGGCAGTCCACATCGTATTCAACTCCGTTCGCGACGACGCCCTTCTCGGTGATCCGGTCCACGCCCTTCCCGCGAGTATCCACAAGGGTCACATTCGGCCGGTTGAACGTTTGCAGGTACTCGTCGTGGAAACACGGTCGCTTGCAAAATTGCCGGTAGTACGGCTTCAGCGACTCGGCAGTGCCCGGGTCCTCGACGAGGGCCTCGGCCCGAGCGCGAATCTGCTCCATCTTGCGGAAATCGGCCAGCTCGACCGTCTGCTGAATGGTCGCGGGATCGACGCCGTCCTTTCGTTCGCGCATCGCCCGCAACAGCCCGCCGATGATCTCCGTCCAGCCATCCATCACAAGGTCTTCTTCGGCGAATCCGCCGCCTGTTAGCAGCGAGAAGTTCTCCATGCGCTTGCGCTGCCAGCCCGGCTCAAGCGTCTTCACCCATTCGGGGTCGGTCGGCCGGTTTGCCCGCACATCGATTGACGAGGGCGTCCGCTGGAAGACGAACAATTCCTTCGCGCTTGCTCCCAGGTGCGGGACGCACTGGACCGCGGTTGCGCCCGTCCCGATGATCCCAACCCGCTTGTCCTTGAGATTCTCGAGGTTCCCGTAGCTGTTGCCGCCGGTGTAGTCGTAGTCCCAGCGGCTCGTATGGAACGAATGGCCCTTGAACGACTCGATTCCTTCGATGCCGGGCAGCTTGGGACGGTTCAGCGGCCCGTTAGCCATGGCCACAAACCGCGAACGAAAACGGTCGCCGTGGTCGGTAGAAATAACCCAGTTGCTCTCCCGCTCGTCCCAGCGAAGTTCCGTCACCGCTGTCTGAAACAGCACATCGCGGTACAGGTCGAAGTGTCTCGCGATCCGCCGGCTGTGCTCGAAAATCTCAGGCCCCTTCGCGTACTTCTCCGTCGGCATGTAGCCGGTCTCTTCGAGCAGTGGCATGTAGATGTAGGCCTCGGTATCGCACGCCGCGCCCGGATAGCGGTTCCAGTACCAGGTACCGCCGAAGTCCGACGCTTTGTCGATCATCCGGATGTCGTCGACACCAGCCTCCCGCAACCGTGCGCCAATCAATAGCCCCGCGAACCCGCCACCGATGATGGTGACCTCGACCGTGTCCGTCTTCGACTCACGTTCAATCCAGTCGACGTTCGGTTCCGCGAGGTAATGCGCGTAGCGTCCCGCAACCTCCGTGTACTGCTCGTTCCCATCTGCTCTCAGCCGCTTGTCACGCTCTTCGCGATACTTCTCCCGGAGAGCATCCGGGTCGAATCCAAGGTCTTCTGCAGTCGCGCTTTCGGTCATGGCTTCCCCTCGTTGTTTCGCGTGCGGCTAACGATTTCCGGCATTCTACACACGGCGTCGGCGAAAGAAATCCACCCGGTTCAGGCCGGAGACGTGATCATCACAAAGTTCCCACATGTATCGTCGAGGGTTGCCACTACAACTTCGCCCTGGACTGAGGGCTCCCCCTGGAATGTGACTCCCATCCCCTTCAGGCGTTCGTATTCGGCTCGCACGTCGTCCACGGCGAGTATGATCACCGGCATACTGTTGCGGTGCAGTGCGGCCTTCCACTCCTTGGCTGGCACCGCCGGGTTCCAATCCGGCTCGAGGAGAATCTCGGCGCCGCCGGGGTCTTCCGGGGAGACCACCGTGAGCCAGAGCGCGCCCCCGACGTCGAAGTCATGCTTCACCTGGAAGCCAAGCTTTTCCGTGTAGAACCTCCGGGCCTCCTCCTGGTCGTCCACCAAAACGCTAACGGTTCCAATTCGCATCAATCTACCTCCTGGGGTCTCGCTACGACCGCGCAGACTTCGGGGGACTGAGCGGTGCCCCGGACCAGCCCCGAACACGGTTCGGCCCCCGCATTCGCGGCTCGTTCGACCTCAACTACGGGTCGCGGATCCTGCCGGTTGCGAATTACCTCATCCCTTCTTCGGCGGCGGCGTCCCCAGCCCGGCCATCGGCGTCAGCTTCGTCATGTCGATATCGATCAGGTACGGCCCATCGTTGGCGAGCCCGCGCGCAAAGGCGTCCTTGAACGCCGAAGCGCGCTCAACCCGTTCCGCCTTCATGCCCATGCCATTCGCCACCATCACGAAATCAGGGGTCGCCAGTTCAACTCCGAACTGCCGGCCATCAAATGTCCGCCCTTCGATCGAACGGAGCACGCCATACCCGCGGTCGTTGAACACGCAGGTAATCACCGGCGCGTTGTACTGCACCGCCGTCGCAAGCTCACCGATGTTGAGCATGAAGCCGCCGTCGCCCTGGATAACGGCGGTCTTCTTCCCGCTGCCGATAGCCGCGCCAATCGCAAGGGGCAACGCCGGGCCGATCGCGGCCGAGGTTGGGTTCATCGACGTTCGCGGCGAGAGGATCGGCATCAGGCGGTTGCCCCAGAGGTACGCCGGCACCGTCGCATCGCGGACAACGTTCCCGTCGCGCGGCAACAATTCGCGCATCGAGTCCATGATGCTTTCATAGTCGGGGCCGATCTCGCCCCGGATCTGCTGGCGTGTCCCATCGCGTAACTCCTGCGCGCGCGCGAGGTAGCCGCCGTCGCTCTGCGCGCCATCGAGGCTCTTCAGCAGCGCCGCGAGGCTCAGGCGAGCGTCGCCGATCACTGCGACGTCCGCCTTGTAGTTCCGTCCAATAACCCCGGGGTCTGCATCAATGTGGACGAGCTTGCCGCCAAGCGGCAGCGTCCAGTTGCGCGTCTGTCCCGCCTGGAAGCGCGTGCCGACTGCCACAACGATGTCTGCCTCAGCGAGGGTCTCACCGACACCCGCCTGAGCCGTCAGCGGCCCCATGCAAAGCGGATGGTCCTCCGGGAGACTCCCCCGGCCATTGCCTGAAGTGAACACCGGCGCCTGCAGCGCTTCCGCGAGCTGCGCGAGTTCGCCCTCCGCGCCAGCGGTCAGCACGCCACCACCCGCCCAGATGACAACCTTTTTCGCCGATTTGATGGCGTCGGCGGCAGCCGCAACGGCCGTCTTCTCCGGGGACTTTCGCTGCCAGGCCTCGACATGCGGGATGTCGATCTCGGCGCGCGCATACTGGAAGTCGATGGGAATCTCCACGGCCCCCGGCCGTGGACGCCCGGTGTTGATGTCCTGGGCAACGCGGAAGATCGCTTCGCCGATCTCCTCAGGCGTCCGCACCGACTCCGTTCGTCCGGTCACCGTCCGGAGAAGTGGCAGCTGGTTTTCGGCTTCGTGCAGGAAGCCCTTGCCCTTTCCGTAGTACACCGAGTCGATCTGTCCGCAAATCATCATCACGCGGCTGCTCGCGAACCCGGCTTCAAACAGGCCCGTCACGCCGTTGGTCACACCAGGCCCGGTACTCGTTATGGCAAGTCCGAGCTTCCCGGTCGCCCGCGAATAGCCGTCGGCCGCATGGACTGCGCCCTGTTCGTGGCGAACAGCCACCGCCTTGATCCTGCCCCCGCGATGGATAGCGTCGTATATTGGTATGTTATGTACACTGACGATGCCAAACACAGTGTCGACGCCCAGCGCCAACAACGTCTCGTAGACCGCGTCGCCGCCAGTCATTTCTCTCATGCAACAGCCTCACAGGTACCCGAATAAGAACGTGCGGGGACGCTATCGCGACCGATGCGGGGCGTCAATAAAAACCCGAGACATGCCCCGTCACACGACTGCTCGAACAAGGAGTGTGAACACAACAGCCGCGATTCCCACCCCCGCTGCATAGAGCAGATTGTTGCGTAAGTACCAGGTTCGGTGGATGGGATTCGGCTCCAGTTCGAATTCGGCAGCGTCCTCTGGCGGATGGAATCGGAACTTCCGGCCCCGAGTCCGGCTGAGTTTGGACTGAATGAACTCTCGAGCCTCTCTCAATTCCTCCGCTATCTGAACTCGCGCCATCTCGTATTCGACCAGGCCAGAGCCGATCGGAACCTGCCAGCGAACAGTCTCGGGACCATCAAAACTGACTTCGACCTCTCCGAGTTCATGACAGTCTGCGTCGCCACAGTCGCACCGAAGCAAACTGTGAGGTCCCGGATCGCTGAGGCTCCGACCAAGTTGGCTCAGAGAGAGGACTGCGGGAGTCCGTCGTCTCGATTCCGAGTGCGTCACAACTGTTCGGCCACCCACGTCGAACCGAATCCGAACATCTCGCGATGCCACGTCGGGGATCAGATGCAATGGTTCCACGTTATGAGGTTCGACTGGCAACTTCCGACCAAACACCGTTTACCGCCGGAGATTCAGTCGGCGTCATCGAGTTGTTCGAGCTTTGCGCGCCTTCGCCGCCTTCCGCGCGGCCAGTTGTTCCCGCGCCTCCCGCACTCTGAACTCCACGATCTTCCGAATGAGCTCGACCGGAAGCGGCCGGTCCGAAGGAAACTGAATCGAGCCTTTCGTGGTCTTGTTCTTGCCGATCTCCACGGCGAACACTTCGGCCGCTCGCGACGCCCCATACAGCCCGATGTGGTTCTTAAACGCCGCGAAGTGCACCAGCGTCGCGCCGCCTTCCTTGTATGTCGGCATGCCATACGAAATCGTCTCCGTGGCCGCTGGCGCCACCTCTCTCACGAGCGCCCGGACCACCTCCAGGCGCTCGCCTACCTCCACCGGGAATCCGGCAATGTACTCGTCGACCGTCTCCGCTGGCTTCGCGGAAGCTTCCATGCCCGAACCTCCGTTAGCCCGGCGTCACCATCGATACTGGCTCACTGCCCAGTCGGCCTCGTAGTACGGGCTCACGTTCGTCCCCGGTCGGATTGTCCGGTCGATCTCCTTCAGTTCTTCCTCCGAGAAGGTGATGTCCGCGGCTTTCAGGTTGTCTTCCAGCTGTTCCATCGTCCGCGGCCCGATGATAGGGCTCGTAACACCTGGTGCCTGCATCGCCCAGGCGAGCGAGTACTGCGAAAGCTCGACCCGTTTGTCCGCAGCCAGTTTCTCCAGCCCTTCGATCACATCCCAGATGTTGTCGTTCATGCGACGCCGGTACATAGGGTTGCTGCTGAGGTTTGCGTAGCGGCTATCCTCCGGCGGCGGCTCGTTCCGGTTGTACTTGCCCGTCAGCAGTCCACCCGCAAGCGGGCTCCACGGGATGATGCCGATGCCGTAGCTCTGGGCCATCGGCAACAACTCACGTTCGATCCGCCGGTCGAGCAGGTTGTACGGCGGCTGCTCGCAGACAAACCGGTTCAGCCCGTATTCCTTCGAAACCCAGAGCGATTCGATGAGCTGCCACGCGGCGAACGTGCTCGCCCCGAGGTAGCGCACCTTGCCGGACCGAACCAGGTCATCCAGCGCCCGCAACGTCTCGTCGATCGGCATATCCGACTGCGGGCGGTGAATCTGGTAGAGGTCGATGTAATCAGTCCCGAGGCGGCGGAGGCTGGCTTCGCACTGCTCGATGATGTGGCGGCGAGTGTTGTTCATGTCGTTGATGCCCTCGCCCATGCGGCCGTGCACCTTCGTCGCCAGCACCACCTGGCTGCGTTTGCCGTTCCGCTTGAGCGCCTCGCCCGTCGCTTCCTCACTCAGGCCGTGGTTGTAGACGTTTGCCGTGTCGATGAAGTTGATCCCGGCGTCGATCGCGCGGTCGATGATGTCGTACGAGTCCTTCGCCGTCGTCTTGCCGCCAAACATCATGCAGCCAAGGCAGAGCGAGCTGACCTTCAAGCCTGTCCGCCCAAGAGATCGATATTCCATTCCAAATCACCTGTTCCGAGTTAGTACCCCGAACATACCAAATCGAGCTTTGTCCGGCCCGCATCTCTCGGGAGGCGGTATGCTCGAATCAATGGTCCTGCTTTTTGTTGTCGTTGGACTTGGACTAGCCTGGATCCTCTTTTCGCTTCGGCTTCGTGGGATGAAGCGGGAGTTTTGGCAAAACGCCGGCCGTTGGGATCGGTGGCAGGGTGTCTCAGTGGTGGCGGTGGCCTTTGGGGCCGGAGCGATGATCTTTCTGGTCTCGCTTCTCGACGCGTCTTCCGAGTTAACGATTGCGGAGGGCACGACGGCGCTCTTGGTCTTCCTGCTTATCGCCGACCTCTGGTTCACAAGCATCGCCTCCCGCTGGCACTCACTGCGCCGAAGGCGTTCGACGTTAAAGGCGATGATCGCGGCCAATCCGGACTCGGCGGACCGTCTCAGCGCAATCCCCGGGCTTGGATGGCTGTTGCGCCGGGAATTGGACGTCAAATCGGATTCGGAACCACGACCGCCGACCGGCTGAACCTGCCCCTCGGCCTCCCCTTCCGCTAGACTCCATCCGCATCTCTGTCCGGAGGCCGAACCCGTGTCCGACTACGCTCACCCCGAACTCCTCGCCGAGCCCGATTGGCTCCAGGCGAACCTCGACAACCCCAACGTCCGCATCATCGATTGCGCCACGCTCGAAGCCTACCGCCGCGCCCACATCGAGGGCGCCGTCCAACTGCCGGTCCATTACTACATTAAGGAAGACGATCCGCAGGGCAGCGACCACGGCACCCTCGTCATGCCGCCGGCGCAGTTCGAAGACCTCATGGGCAAGCTCGGCGTCTCGAACGACACCACGGTCGTCACGTACGACGACAACAACGGCCTGGTCGCTGCCCGCCTCTGGTGGGTCCTGAAGTACTACGGCCACACCAACGCAAAAGTCCTCAACGGCGGCTGGCACCGCTGGATGACCGAAGGGCGCCCGATGACCTTCCACGCCACTCGAGCTCCGAAGGCAACCTTCACGGCGACCCCGAATCCGGCCATTTACGCGTCCGTGGATTACCTCAAGGACAACCACACCGGTGCGAACTGCCAGGTGCTCGACGCCCGCACCGATGGCGAGTGGGGAGGCACCAACGACCGCGGCAACAAGCGCGTCGGCCGCGTCCCCGGCTCGCACCATCTCGAGTGGCTCCGCTTCGTCGCCACCGATGACACCCGCAAATTCCTGCCGGCGAACGAAATCCAGGCCCTCCTCAACGACGCGGGTCTGGAGCGTGGCAAGGAGACGATCACCTACTGCCAGGGCGGAATCCGCGCCGCCCACGCCGCTTTTGTGATGGAACTCCTCGGTTATGACAACGTCCGGGTGTACGACGGTTCGATGCGCGAGTGGGCGAACCGGGATGACACGCCCCTCACTCTGGCGGGCTAAGCTCACCGCCATCAGCCAAACAAAAAGGCCCGCATAATGCGGGCCTTTCAAATTTGCATGGAGGACTGGAGCCTAGACGGCGGGCGCCGCCGGTTCTTCTTCAGGGACAGTGCGTTCGTACTTCAGCAATGCTTCGAGGGTGAAACCGAGGTCGGCCTTTTCGCAAAGCGAAGAGCAATAGGTCATCTTCATGCCGCTGGGTGACTTCCGCCAATCGTAGCGAAGTCCGCAACGCGCACAGACCTTGATGTTGTTGATATTCATCCCGGTTGGTCCGGGGCCGATCGGTGTTTCAACCATCGAATTAAACTCCCCGCCCGTGGCTTCCCCGCCCTTCCCACGGAAGGGTCGGGTGCCTGGGCTGGATCCAGCGTAGAACGCCTATCTCAGTTGCGTAAAGAGACCCACCTTACGTTCACGTTACGAAAGCGGTCTCAGGCAGCGATCGGGGTGACGTCGCGTTCGTAGCGGAGCAGCGCTTCGATGGTGAAGCCGAGGTCGGCCTGCTCGCAGAGCGAACCGCAGTAAGTCATTTTCAGCGAGCTGCTGGGCGAACGGCGCCAGTCGTAGCGGATGCCACACCGCCGGCAGCTCTTGATGTTCGCCTGGTCGCTGATGCTTGTGATGTTCGTAGCCATGTCCGTGGTCCTCCGTTGGGGTCTGTAGCCTTCCCACTAAGCGTGCCAGCGCGCGCGTTGGCGCACGTGGTGCTCGGGGAGCATTTGCCCTCATCCTTAAGACCTACGGCGGACGTGGATCTTACGTTGGAGAGCCAGGCCTTCCTTCTCTGTTCAGGCTGCCAGCAGCCCCTTCCAATCGAGCCGGTATACCTGCACATCGTTCAGCAGCGTCTCGATGGTGAAGCCCAGGTCGGCCCGTTCGCAGAGGGTCCCGCAGTACGTCATCTTCAAGGACCCGGAGGGCGAACGCCGCCAGTCATAGGGAAGTCCGCAGTGCTGGCAAACGCGCATGTTGTTGGTCATCGCCGTGCTCCAGGTCCCGGGGCATTTCAGTGCGCCCCAATGGCTACCTGTCATCATCTTCGGCACAACCGATCCATCTGTTCACTAGGGGGAAACCCTTAGCGCCATCCCGGCGCCACCGAACTGCCACGCGCCGAACCCGAAGACGCGGAAAAGCAGCCTTTCCCGCTTCATTCGGGCGGCATTTCTGCAACACGCTTGTAACCCCCCGTTTCCTTTGTCTCCACCGCTTCTTAGGGATTTCCCTAGAGCACTTCGTCGAAGATGCAAACACGATGAATGGTATCTCCAGCCGGCCGATCCCTTTCCGCAAGTCGAAGAACCGTGGCGACACAACGTCCATGTGGCCGAAACGCCGGTTCTTCCAGGCGGCCGAACTCCCGGTCTCCGGCGAGGTTGTCATCCCGGTCTGGGATCGTAGTTCTCGTCCCGCCACCTCAACCCAGTTGTAAGCCTCTTTCCTCGTTCGTTCGCAATAGTTGGCTTGCCCCTCGATACTCGAAGAGTGTCCGAGCGACTTTGCGGCATCCTTCTCCATCCAACGTCACTTCCAGGCCCCGGCGGTCTCGGCCAGGAAGCGCGCAACTTCATCGACTTCCTCCAGGCCGCCTCATGCTCGATCTGGCAGATGTTGCCGCCCGGCCCCGTCGGCCCGGAGAACTCTCCGTACGCGGCCCGTTCTGCCTTTGCCCTGGACCCGATGTTCATCTCCTTACCGGAGTTGGCGAAAGATGGCCTTTTGGGGTCAGCTCTCGACTTTGCGCCGCGCGACGGCGACCCGCATACCCTCGACTTCGAATCGCTTCGCGCTCACCGCGAACCCCTGCTTCGCATGGCCTGCAGGAGTTACGTCGCCGCTAACGGGACAGCGGAATTGGACTCTTTCAGCCGCGAACGCCCCTGGTTGATGCCCTACGCCCGTTTTGCGGCCCTCCACGAATCCTACGACGAGCCCTGGTGGCTCTGGCCGGCTTCGGAGCGCGACGGCTCACTCGAGGGGGATTCGGTCGGTCCAGCCCTGGCTGAGGAGATCTCCTACCAGGTCTTTCTCCAGTGGGTCCTCGAACGGCAGTGGAAGAGCCTTCGATCCTACGCGAACTCCCGCGGCGTCTCCCTTTACGGCGACGTGCCGATCTTCGTGGATCTCGACAGTGCCGATGTCTGGTCCGAGCGAGGCCAGTTTAAGCTCGATGCCCGCGGCATGCCTCGTGTTGTCGCCGGTGTGCCACCCGACCTGTTTTCGGCCACCGGTCAGCGCTGGGGCAATCCTCACTACGACTGGAAGGCCATGCGCGGCGATGGCTTCGCCTGGTGGCTGCGCAGGATGCGGAGAACCTTCGATCTCTTCGGCGGCGTCCGTATCGACCACTTCCGCGGGTTTGAATCGGCGTGGGAGATCCCGGCAACCGAGGAAACGGCGATCAACGGTCACTGGGAACCGGGACCCGGACGCGCCCTGTTCGAGGCAATGGCCTCAACCCTGGGTGAACTCAACATCATCGTCGAAGACCTCGGCCTCATCACGCCCGAGGTTCGGGCTCTCCGCGATGCCCTCGGCTATCCCGGCATGGCCGTCCTCCAGTTCGCCTTCGCTGACGATTCCACCAATCCGTACCTCCCCCACAACCACGTTAAGAACCAGGTCGTCTTCACCGGCACGCACGACAACGACACGACCCTCGGCTGGTACGAAAAGGCATCGGCTCACGAACGCCACAGGGTTCGCCGCTACCTTTCCATCGATGGCAGTGACATCGTCAACGACCTGATCCGGGCCGCTTATCATTCGGTCGCGGACACTGCCATCATCCCGATGCAAGACGTCCTCGAACTCGGCTCCGAAGCGCGAATGAACGTGCCTGGCCGGGCACAGGGCAACTGGGGCTGGCGATTCACCTGGGATCAGCTTGCAACGGGCCGCGTTGAGTGGCTGGACAACCTCGCGGAAGAATCCGGACGAGTGCGCCAGCACAATGGGAGCACATGACCAACCTGCGCCTCTCCGTCCTCGACCAATCACCCATCCGCAAGGGCGGTACAGCCGCCCAGGCCATTGCCGAAACCCTCGAACTCGCCCGCCTCTGCGACGAACTTGGCTACCACCGGTACTGGCTTTCGGAGCACCACGGTACCAGCCTCGCATCCGCCACGCCGGAGATCCTCATCGGGCACATCGCCGCCCAGACGAGGCAGATCCGCGTCGGCTCCGGAGGCGTGATGCTCACCCACTATGCCCCCCTCAAAGTGGCCGAGCAGTTCCGCATGCTCGAAACCCTCCACCCGGGCCGCATCGACCTCGGGGTCGGTCGCGCCCCCGGGAGCGACACCCGCACCGCGCGCGCCCTCGCCGATGGCCACGCGATGACCGATGTCGACCGCTACCCCGAGATGCTGATGGACCTCTACGGCTACATGGCCGGCAACCTGCCTTCAGACCACCCGTACCACGGCCTCAAGGCGCAGCCGACGGGCGACTCGCTCCCTGAGATGTGGCTGCTTGGCAGCAGCCGCGCGAGCGCGCACTACGCTGCCGAACTCGGTTGGGCCTTCTGCTTCGCACACTTCATCAGCCAGGAAGGCCCAGAGACTGTCCTCCGCGAATACGAACGTGCCTTCCAGCCGTCGCCGTTCCTCGCCGAACCGAAAACGGCCATCGCCATTTCGACCACATGCGCCGAGACCGAGGAGAAGGCCGAGTACCTCAGCTGGAGCCGCTGGGGCTCACGCGTTGTGACACGCGCCAGAGGTCAGCAGGGTGGCGGCGTGCTCCCGCCAGAAGAAGCCATGGCAATCGACTTCACCGAACCCGAACTCGACTACCTCGCCTATCTTCGCCACACCTACATCCACGGTACGCCGGGCACCGTCCGCGCCCGCATCGAAGACCTCGCCGCACTCTACGGCACCGCCGAAGTCATGCTGGTGACCATCACCTACGACTTCGAAGCCCGGAAGCATTCCTACCGCCTCCTGGCCGAGGAATTCGGACTTACCTAGACCGCCTCGCTATACTCGTCTCGAACCCGTGCTTCGGGAGGTGCGGCTCGTGGACAGCATCGGCTGGGAACTCTTCAACTTCGCACTCTGGTTCGGCGGACTCGGCGCGGTCGGCGTCTACTGGCGTCGAGGCGTCATCGGCGGCCGATTCGTCGCGATTATGTTCATCCTCGGGCTCGCCCTTTGCGCGCTCGACCTACTCTCGTACCACGCCCGGAACGGCCAGCCCTTCGTCTATCTCTGGTGGACCGTCACCATGGTGGCATTCCGCGGCCCCAGGAACGTCGCTCCACCGACTTCGCCTAAAGTCGGCCCTGCCAGCCGCGCCTTCCAGAAGCACTGAGGCCCGCCGTGCGAGCAACGGCCCGCAGGTAGTCTGCCGATTGATGTTTTTTCGTCGAAAATAACTTCAGATTTGGTTCGGACGGTGCAGTGTTTGCGCTTGAGTTGCTCCAGACCATGGTTCTGTTTCTTCCAGTCATCGTCCCGACATGGTTGCTCGTCGAAGTTGAACGGCGGTGGTTTCCCCACTTGCCGATGAAAATTGTCATCCCGGCGAGTCTCATCTTCTTTTTCTTACTGACCGGCGCGGATGTCGCCACCTTCGACACCGGCATCTATTGGATGTTCGGTGCGTACTACGTGCCTGCCGGAATCTGGTCGCGGCGCCACCAGAAGCCTCCGCGACAGGCGCCCCAGGGCACCATAGGACCCGCCAGTCGTGCCTTTCAGTCACCCGGCTCGGTAGGTCCTCCCTATGTTCCCCCACGCGCGCAGACCGTCGATTCTGTCGTCAAAGGCACAATCGGCCCCGCCAGCCGCGCCTTCCAACCGCGCCGCTCCGAAGACCTATGGCTGACGACTGACGACCGCCCCTAGTCCGGCACCGGCAGCTGCGGCGTCACCGTCCCCACAGGGAAGTTCGGGTTTCCGGTTGGAGTCGGTGTCGGAGTGCCGTTGTACGGCGTCGGCGTCCCGAACGGGTTGTTGGGCACTCCGGTCCTTCTGATGTTGATCACGACCGTGACCTTCAGGCCCTTTCCGTCGTCGGTTGTCAGCCGGACCGTGTGAACCGTGTTGTCCTTCAGGTCGCGCGGCTCAATCACGCCGAGTGGGCTCTCTTTGGTCAACGGCGTGGTGCCGCTGCCAATGGTCTTCCATTCGGTCGGCTTCGCGGATTCGCCGATCTCCAGCGTCCATTTCTTCAGGTCAGGCACATTCACAATGCCGGTCACCTGGAACGTCGTGCTGATCGTCCTGCCGTTCTGCAGGTTCGAAATCGCCAGCGCCACCTGTCCGTTGCTCTTCTCGGTCGGCGCAATGGGGATGCCGAACTCCTTCGCGAGTTCTTTCGCCGGCTCCGGCTTGAAGGTTGGCAGCTTCACGAACTTCTTCAGTTCGCGGAACGCGGCCGGCGTGTCGGCCGTTGCCAGCAGCCCGTTCCTCGTGTCGATCTCCTTCTCCTCGCACTGCGACTCGTACGTCACGTCCGTCCGCACCCAGGCGGTCACCACCTGGTCGCAATACTTGAAGTCAGGCCCAAGCACGCGGTCAGTCGCGGGCGTCTCGAACGACCGGTAAGCCACATTCGGCGGCCGGATGTCGTCGAACCCTTCCGCTATGTCCGTCACGCCCCGTGATGCGAGTAACTCGTGGTACTCGCCCATCCAACTCTTCCAGAGGCGCACAGTCGCATTCGCGCTCGCATACGCGCTGTCGTTCACGATCTCATTTGTGGCGTTGCCCACCCAGACCGCCGTGGCGGCGTGCCGCGAGTAGCCGGTCATCCACGTCTCCAGTGTGTCGCGCGCGCTCAGCGGGCCCTGCTGGGTGCCGGTCTTGACGCCGGACGGAATCTGCACGCCGTTCGCAAAGAAGTCGAGACCAAGGTCCGTATTCGAGCGACCGCAACCCCAGATGATGAAGCGCGCCGTGCAGTCATTCATGATGCTGTGCACCAGCCACACCGAACCCGCATCGATGGTCTGCTTCGATACCCGCTGATCAGGCTCGCGGTAAACGACGTTCCCGTCCTTATCCTGGACTTCGAGCACCGTCACCGGATCGAGTTCGCGCGTGCCTTTCAGCCGGATGTTGCCGCGCTGGAACTCAATCGCCTGATCGAGCGCCTTCTCGTAGTCAGCTCCGACTCCGTTGGTCGTGTCCTTCATCTCGGACAGGTCGAGATACTGCGCGTAGCTCGGCGTGCCCACCATCTTGCCCATATTCGCGATTGTCGCGTCCATGTACGCCATGTCGACCGCCCGAATGTTCGCGCCGCCGGTCGCAATCGATGCGCCATAGGTAATCGCTTCGTGGTTGCTGAACGTTGGATCGAAGTGCTGGTTGAGCGTGGTTATCCCGAGCTTCTTCGCCGTCTCGATGACGTTGTCCACGCCACCTTCGGTTGCCGCCCGGAACGCGGGGACGTTCTGCGACCCGCCCATGCCTGCGCGCGCCGAAATCAAACCCTCGGTCTTCGGGTCGCCCTGGCGCGGGTTCACGATCTCTGTCCCCTCGACCGCGAGAGGGCTCGTGTCCCAGAAGATGCTCATCGGCGACTTATTCTGTGTGTCGAACCAGTTCAGATAGACGGCCGGCTTAAACGACGACCCTGGCTGGTTAATCTCCGTCAATTGGTCGATATCGCCGGCGACGCGCCGGTCAGACCTCCAGGTCGGGTCGATGTTCGGCGAATAGACGATAATCTCCCCGGTCGTTGGCTCGATCGTCACGACCGCTGCGTTGTGACACTCGCACCCATTGGAGAGGCCTTCTGCGATCCACTTCGATGATTCCTGGCGAGCCATCTCGGTCGCTTCGTAGTCGAGCGTCGAAGTCACCTTGTAGCCTGCTGAATGCACCCATGAGGAGCAGTCATCGACGCCCGCCGGCATCGGCAGGAGCCCCGCGCTGCACATGCGGATCAACCGAGGTTCAACTTGGTTATCGATCCATGCCTCGGCCTTCAGCGGGTTCGATGCCTGGTAGACCTTCACTTCTTCGGCCTTGGCGGCCGCGACTTCATCGGCGGTGGCCCGGCCATGCTCCAGCATCAGGTCGAGCACGTCCTCTTGCCGCTTCTTCGCCTCACCGTTCACCGTCGAACGCCCAAGGTCGTCCAGTGCGCACGTGCCGTCGTCGGCCTTCACGCAGTTGTAGCGCGGGTGGTAGAGCGTCGGGTACTGCGGCACCCCCGCCAGCAGCGCCGCCTCGGCGAGCGTGAGGTCTTTCGCGGGCTTGTGGAAGTAACCCTGCGCCGCCGCCTCCGCACCGATGTAGCGGTCGGCGTACGAAATCTGGTTCAGGTACCAGTCGAGGATCTCTTCCTTCGTGTAGTCCTTGGTCAGTTCCACGGCGTAGACGATTTCGCGCAGCTTCCGGTCGAGCGTGCGTTCGGCCGTAACGCACCGGGAGGGGTCGTCGCTGTTCGTGATGTTGGGACAGATGTACACGTTCTTGATGAGCTGCTGGGTGATCGACGAACCACCGGAACCGCTGTCGAACTCGTTGCGCACATACCGTTCGAAGGCGGCCCGGGCCAGGCCGGTGAAGTTGATCCCCGGGTTGTCCCAGAACGAGTTGTCCTCGGTCGAAACGGTCGCATTTACCAGGTAAGGAGAAATCGCATCGAGCGGCACGGGCTCGAGCAGCTGCGCGTCCGGGTTCGTCAGACTTCCCAGTTCGACGCCATTCTCCGGCCCGCCCCGGTCGTAAATCGTAGTGAGCCCCACGCTCCGCTGAAGCAGCTTCTCCTCGATCGGCACGTAGTCATCGGCGTAGCTGTTGTAAATGGTGAACAATGCTCCAACACCCGCCGCCGCCATCGCGGTGCCAAAGGCCAGCAGCCCAACGAAGGCGATCAGGAACGGGCGCGCTCCGGAACCCCGCCGCTCTCGCCGGGCCGCCAACCTCCGCCGCACTACATGCGAACTCACTGGCGCTCACCCCGCGGATGCTGGCGACAATCCAAAATCCTAAATCCCCAATCCAAAATCCAGACCACCGTACCAAACCCTCTTCACCCGGAGAATCAACCGGTTAACCCCTCGGAAACGACGATCGGCGAACCACACGAACGTCGCCACATGCCAGCATGCGCTCCACCGCCGAAGTTCGAGCTTCGTCGTTCAAAGTCGCGCGCTCTGCGATTCCCGGTTCCCCGTTCTCGGCTCCCCTTCTCCCTCCTCCCTTCTCCCTTTACGCTGACCGCATGGCCCTGACGTCCGAAGAAGTCCTTCACATCGCCCGGCTCGCGCGCATCGCCCTCACCGAGGCCGATGTCCAACGCTTCACCGCCCAGCTTTCCGGCATCCTCGACCATTTCACTGCCCTTTCCGCGGTCGATACCGAAGGCCTCGAACCCACCGCGCACCCGCTCCCTCTCTCTAACGTCATGCGAGACGATTTAGTTTCACCCTCGCTGTCCCAGGACGCTGCCCTCGCGAACGCGCCCCGCACCGAAGACGGCTACGTCCGCGTCCGGGCGGTGCTCGAATGAGTGACCTTTGGCGCCTGACTGCCCACGAAGCCCACGAAAAACTCCGCGCGAAGGAGTTCTCCGCCGTCGAACTGACGCAGTCGGTCCTCGATCGCATCAACGCAGTCGAATCCAGGGTCCACGCCTACATCACCACCACCCCGGAAGTCGCCCTCGAACAGGCGCGCGAAGCCGACACCAAGTACGCGAACGGCACCGCCACGCCCCTCACCGGCATCCCCGTCGGCGTGAAGGACCTCATCGTCACGAAGGGCACCCGCACAACCGCCGGTTCGAAGATCCTCGAGAACTTCATCCCGCCCTACGACAGCCACGTCTATGAACAACTCCGCCGCGCCGGCGCAGTGATGGTCGGCAAGGCGAACATGGACGAGTTCGCCATGGGCTCCAGCACCGAGCACAGCGCCTACGGCCCCACCCACAACCCGTGGAACCTCGACCTCGTACCCGGCGGCTCCTCCGGTGGCTCCGCCGCGGCCGTCGCCGCCGGCGAATGCCTCGTCTCGCTCGGCAGCGATACTGGCGGCTCAATTCGCCAGCCTTCAGCCCTCTGCGGCGTGGTCGGCCTCGACCCCACCTATGGGCGTGTCAGCCGCTTCGGCATCGTCGCCTTCGGCAGCTCGCTGGACCAGGTCGGCCCCATCGGCCGCGACGTCGAAGATGTCGCCACAATGCTCCAGTGCATCGGCGGGCATGACCCCCGAGACAGCACGAGCAACCCCGAACCCATGCCCGACATGCGACACTACCTCGGCCGCGATATCAAGGGCATCAAGGTCGGCGTGCCGAAGGAATACTTCATCAGCGGCATGGAGCCTGGCGTGAAAGCCCGCATCGATGAAGCCCTGAAGACGCTCGAAGGCCTCGGCGCTGAGATCGACACCACACTCTCGTTGCCGAGCACCGAGCACGCGCTTGCCGTCTACTACATCATCGCCCCGAGCGAGGCCTCTGCGAACCTCGCCCGCTACGACGGCGTGAAGTACGGCTTCAGCGACCGCTCCGGCCCCACCATGTGGGACAACATGGAACAGACCCGCGCCCAGGGCTTCGGGAACGAAGTGAAGCGCCGCATCATGCTCGGCACCTACGCGCTCTCGGCCGGCTATTACGATGCCTTCTACCTGAAGGCCCAGAAGGTCCGCACCGTCATCAACAACGAGTTCGCGGCCGCCTTCGCCAAATACGACGTTATCGTCACGCCGACCTCGCCCACCGTCGCGTTCCCCATCGGCGCGAAGGTCGATGACCCCTACGCCATGTACCTCAACGACGTGTACACGCTGCCCGCCTCGGTCGCCGGACTCCCCTCGATCAGCGTCCCCTGTGGATTCAGCGAAAGCCTCCCCGTCGGCCTCCAGATCGTCGGCAACTTCAACGACGAAGGCCGCATCCTCCAGGTCGCCAGCGCCTACGAGACTGCCTCGAAGCAGGCGAACCTGCTGGCGAACCTTTAGCGCAGCCCGAACCAGTACAACGCCGTCATCCCACTAACCATCGCAGCGAAGGCGATGCACCAGGCGATGGCCGTCGCGGCTTTCCGGTACCAGTCAGGCCATTCGCCCGTGTTCCACCTGACACCGATGCCGACTGATGCCCCCGCCACGACAGCAACAACAGTCGTAGCAGCGAACGCGATGCTGAACAGCACCAGCATCCACACCAGCCACGCGGCAGCGCCCAGCATCACTCAGCGTCTTCCTCTCACTCCGGGCACCCCAGGTCCAGCGTCACGTTCTTCGCCTCAGCCAGGACCGTCTCGATCTTGTAGCAGGCCTCCGCCTGGAACGGCTCTGCTGAGAACCCAAGTTCAGCCAGCCGCCGCACAATCGCGTCTCCATCAGCGAATTGCTCGCTCGAGGCCGCAAGGTCGAATGCTATCTGCCCGTTGCGCGTCCTTGCATCAATGACCGCCGGAACGTCTCCGGCGGTGGCCGGACGTTCGGGGAGGGCCACCACAAGCTCCGCCAGGCGCTGCGCCGTCACATCGAATGAGGCCCCCAGTCCCGTCTTGCCCCGCGATTCCATGGGTCCGTCCGCCAGTTCATCGAGATACGCGCTAGGCGCGAGAAAGACGAGTTCATCTCCATTTACCGCAGCGGCAGACACGACACCCACAGGGCCAAGATCCGCTCCGGTTTCCGGACTGAAGGTGGTCAAGAACAGCACGTATTCCCTGCCGACTTCCATGGGCGTTGGCTCCCTCTCAAAGGAACGCGAAGCTGAAGGATCGTCGTCCCAGGTTCGACTCGAAGTAGCGGCTCGAACGACAATCTCCGTCTTCGGCGAAAACGGCCCGCGCAACACACGCGTCAGTTCGAAAGTGCGGACCAACTCGACTCGTTCACCAGCCACCTCGTTCGTGTTAGGAGAAACGAGCAGGCGAGAGTCCGTCTCCTCCGTCCGCAGTATCCCCTGCACGATAACCGGGCTCTTCTCGATTAGCGCCGGCAGCGTCTGGGCCGCTCCCCAATCCACGTCACTGTACGTGCGCTCTCCATCCGTCGGTTCGCGCTCTGGGTTCCCGTTCTCGCAGCCAAAGCAAGAAATCGCCACCGCGAACATCGCAGCTATGCCCCATATCCTCACTGCGAAAACCTCCCCGTCGGCCTCCAGATCATCGGCAACTTCAACGATGAAGGCCGCATCCTCCAGGTCGCCAGCGCGTTTGAGGGGGCGCCAAAACAATCGTACCTGCTCGCGAAGCTGTAGCCTCGAACCTACCTGGAACGGACCAAATCTGCCACCGAAGCCAGGTTCAAGCCCCCAAGAAACGGAACGACGGGACCATCCGGTCCGCCGAACCGCACCTTGCCGGCGGATTCGGTAAGTACGCTGCCCTCGCCGTAGTTGAGCGAAAATCCACCCAGCTTCCAGGCGGGTTCGTATTCCAGGAACCAAACGCGGGATCCCTCTAACGAAAACGCTTGCTTGTCGCGCATTTCGACTTCGAGCGGAACTTGCAACCTGATCCGGCTCTGTCCCGAACCGACGAGGTACTCAGAGACTTCAAGCGTGTACGTGACGACGGGAAGGGTAATCTGGTGGACGACCTGTTTCTCGCCCAATGGGCTCGATTCACCCAGTAGCACGTCGGTCTCCGCCCCGCGTTCAATCGCTTGCGCTACGACAACGATATCCGCATTTGCGGAGAGATCCTCCAGTGACCCGGGCAGCCGAATTCGGTAACCGGAACTTTCGGAATCCAGCTCAACCACATCGGCATCGCCAGCCCCAGAGAAGTCCGAGCGTACAAGGACCGTTGCCGCCAGCACCAGCGCAGCAACCACGACCAGGCCGAGATTGCTCCCATAGACTCGGCGCTGTCTCACGGATCGAATCGTCTTCATCGCTTCCACCTGCCACTTCCGCCTCCGTGGAGCACGCGCGGGTGTTGCCTAACGTCTCGCCCGGTTATTTCGCTCCACGCCGCAAATACTACACCATCCGTGAAGCAACTTTCCTCTATCCTCTTTCCTCTTGACAATCCTTGTCGTTATGACGCGCGCAGTCCTGCTCGTCGCGGCGTTGGCGGCCGTCCTGCTCTATTTCGACCCCGCTGGTTACCGCTGGGCGGGCGCCGCCACCCTCGCCATCGCGGCTCTCCTCGCAGCGTCCCGGGTCCGCTCGTTTCTTCGCCACCACGCCGAGCGCCGCACTCTGAACGGCCTGCGCAAACTCCCCCCGCACGAATTCGAAAAGGAAGTCGGCCGCTGGCTCCGCCGCGATGGCTGGCGCGTTGAACACTGCGGCGGCACCGGCGATGCCGGCATCGACCTCGTCGCGCGCAGGCAAGGAGAGTCAGTCGCCGTCCAGTGCAAGCGCTACGCCGAACACGCCGCCGTCAGCGCTGCCCAGGTGCGTGAACTTTACGGCTCCGCCATGGCCATCTCCGCCACCGGCGCCGTGCTCGTCACCACTGGCCGCGTCTCCGCGCCCGCGGTGGCCTGGGCCGAAGCCCTGCCACCAGAACTGCCCGTCGCCCTCCTCGATGCCGAAGCCATCGCCCCCGTCGCCGCCCGCCACGCCCACATCAGTTCCCGCTGGCGCTGAGCACTACGCGAGCGTCGGCCTCCGTGTGTGCCACTCCGTCGCGGCTTCGTACGCCCGTGCGGCGCGCAACGCTGTCGCTTCCTTGAACGGTCCGCTCGCGATCTGCAGCCCGATCGGCAGGCCCTCGCTGTTGAAGCCACACGGCAGTGAAATCGCGGGCACCCCGGCCATGTTGAACGGCATCGTTAGCGAAGCGAACGCTGCGCCCGGGCTCAGCTTGTGACCCTCCACGTCCACCTCTTCGTTGCCGATGACCGAGGCGACCTGCATCGTCGTCGGGGTCACCATCACGTCGACCGTCTCGAAGGCACGACGCACCCCTTCTTTAATGTCGTAGCTCGCGCGATAGGCTTCTGTCAGGCCCAGCGCATCCGGAAGCGGCAGGTGGAGCACCGCCGCCAGTTCCTTCCCGTACATTTCGGGGTGCGCCCCGAAGTACGGCCGATGATGCAGTTGGCCCTCCGCGTTGACCAGGCCCCAGGCTTTGTTCGTCTGGTCCCGCGTGAACCCCGGATCTACCTCCGTGACAATCGCGCCAAGGCCCTCAAACACCGCGATCGCCTCCTCCACCGCCACTCGCACCTCGGCATCCAGCAGCCCGAAGAAATACTCGCGCGGCACTCCGACCCGCAGCCCCTTCGCTACGCCCTCGCTTTCGGCGCGATAGTCCGGCACGGGCACGGGCACGGTTGCGAAGTCGTCCGGGTCATAGCCCGCGATCGCCTGCAGCATGATCGCCGCATCCTCGACGTTCCGGCAGATAGGCCCCGGGTGGTCGAACTGCCACGACATCGGCAGCACGCCGGCTTTGCTCACTCGCCCGAACGTCGGCTTGATGCCCACCGCACCGCACAGCGCCGCCGGGATGCGGATGCTCCCGCCGGTGTCCGTCCCGAGTGTCCCACCGGCCATTTGAGCCGCAATGGCCGCACCGCTTCCCCCGCTCGAACCGCCGGGGATGCGCGACAAATCCCAGGGGTTGTGCGTCGCGCCGGTATGCACATTGTTCGTGGTGGTGCCCCACGCGAACTCGTGCGTGTTGGTCTTCCCCAGCAGCACCGAGCCTGCCTCGCGCAACTTCCGCGCCGGCGCCGAATCCTTCTCCGGGATGCGCCCCGCCAGCACCTTCGAGCCGCCCGCAGTTTCGATCCCCGCCGTGTCGTACAGGTCTTTCAGCCCAATCGGCACGCCGTGGAGTGGCCCCTTGTATGCCCCGGAGCCGATTTCAGCGTCCGCGCGCTTCGCGTCTTCCCGTGCTCGCCCGGCGGTCACCAAGACGTACGCGTTAATGGAAGGGTTCAGCCGTTCGATGCGCTCCAGGTATGCCTCGGTAAGTTCGGACGATGAGATCTCGCGCCTCACCAGCTTGTCCGCCGCCTCGGCAATCGTCAGCTCAGTCAGCTCCATTCGGGGCCCCCTTTTCGAACTCAGTGAATCCTGCGAGCGCTCGCCCGCCGATGCAAGGCTCACGGGCGAAATCGCCAGACCCCCGGCAGGCTGAAGAACACCATCGGTAGCACCAGCGCCGCGAACAACGAGAGCCCCAGGAACCCGATGATCATCAGGGCCATCCCGGCGCACCTGGCAATCCAACCAGTCTTCGTCGTCCAGGCCAAACAACCCCAGGCGAACACGATAGGGCCCGAAGGCACCTCGATCAGAAGGAGTGAAAGCCAGAAGTCGAAATCCGCATCGCCCGTTGCAGCCACCAACACCGTGATGAACAGGTACCAGGCAGCCGTGAACAGGCACCACCCCCAGAGCAGGTACTGCCATTTCGCGGCTGGAAGGCTGACGGGAAGAACTCGCCCCACCGCTCGAATCCTACGGACACCTGCCCACGCGTGCACCGGTGGAAAATCGCGGGTTTTGACTATTGATCCTATTTGATAGAGCCGACACAGTTACGTAGCGAATGTCGAACCACGCCGTCTTCACCGCTCCCCTCGCTACGGCCGCTGCTGCTGCCGCTGCGCGTGCGCGCGGGCAACGCTGGCGGTCGGTCTGACCAGGCACCAAAACTAACTCGAAGACCGCCCCCGGGGCGGTTTTTCTGTGACAGGGCTGCCTTGAGGGAGACAGGGGAACCCACGATGACTACCGCAAGCGCAGGACCCGAACGGTTCATTTCGCGCAGGATGCAGGCCGTACCGCCCTCCGGCATCCGCAAATTCTTCGATCTCCTCAGCACGATCGAAGATGTGATCTCCCTCGGCGTGGGCGAACCCGACTACGTCACCCCTCAACCGATCTGCCAGGCCGCCGTCGATAGCATCACCCGCGGCGATACCCACTACACCTCGAATTACGGGCTCCCCGAACTCCGCGAACGCCTCAGCGACCACCTCTTCCGTCTCTACGGCGTCCGCTACGACCCGCGCAACGAGATCATCATCACCAGTGGCTCAAGCGAGGCCTTCGATATTGCTCTCCGCGCGCTCCTCGATCCTGGCGATGAAGTCCTCTGCGCCGACCCGTGCTACGTTGCCTACATGCCCGCCACGGTGATGGCCGGAGGCAGCTTCGTCCCGGTGCCGACCTACGCCCAGAACGACTTTCGCCTCCTCCCGGAAGACCTTGAAGCGGCCGTCACACCGCGCACCAAGGCCATCCTCCTCGGTTACCCTTCGAACCCCACCGGCGCCACCATGGGCCGCGAAGACCTGGTCGCCGTCGGCGAAGTCGCCCGCCGCCACGACCTGGCGGTCATCAGCGACGAGCTCTACGACCGGATGACCTACGTCGGGCAGCACACCTGCTTTGCCGGGCTCCCCGGAATGCACGGCCGCACGGTCCTCCTCGGTGGGTTCAGCAAAACTTACGCAATGACAGGTTGGCGTCTCGGCTGGGTTGCGGCACCCGGCCCCTTGGCCGAATCTGTAATGAAGGTGCATCAGTACGTAATGATGTCGGCCCCAACGGCATCGCAATACGCAGCTGTCGCCGCGCTTGAACACGGCGAGTCGTTCGTGACAGAAATGGTCGCGGAATACGACCGACGCCGGCGCCTCATCGTCGATGGCTTCCGCGCCATCGGGCTCCCCACGTTCGAGCCCCGCGGCGCCTTCTACGCCTTTCCCGATGTTTCGGTCACCGGCCTCGACAGCGTCGCCTTCAGCGAACGCCTCCTTGCCGAAGAACGCGTCGCCGTCGTCCCCGGAAGTGCCTTCGGCTCCTGCGGCGAGGGTTTCGTTCGCGCCTGTTACGCCAGCAGCTTCGAACAGATCGAGCGCGCCCTCGAGCGAATTGGTCGCTTCGTTCAGAGGAACACATGACGAACAGAACACCATTCGCCGACGCCGCGTCCACCGCTTTGTCCCACAACTGTGCATGCCCGGCCGGGCTGCGCGTTCGAATCCTTAAAGTGTTGGGAGGACACGTATGACACTACCAGACAGTCTGGATGCTGATGATCTCGCATCCGACCTTCCGCCCGGCGTTTCGCACCTCTTTGGCGAAACGGCGCCGGGCACCCACGAAAGCTCGATCGCTCCGCGAGTTCTTTCGCATGACGAGGACTCGCACCTCCGCCTGACGCCCTTCGCCGGCCTCGCAGGAGAATTCAACGTCGCGGATTTTGGCACGGGTAGGCTCTCCCTCGAAGAGACATCGATTCCGGGCGAAGTGCACATTGAAGCCGATATGCTCACGGCGGGTGGCCCCACAATCCACATCGATGCTCACGTGCGAAAAAGCTGGCTCTCCCGGACCGCTGCCTCGGGCGACTCGACCCAAGAGAAGGCGCGCGTTGTCCAGGGACTTTTCCGCCTCGCAGAAATCCCGCAGCAGTCCACCGTGAAGGTCGTTGTCCACGCCGACTGAAGAAAACGGTGCCGTTCCTTTTTTCGATTGATATGGGTCGCGCACGCTCCCCTTCAGCCTCGGCCCAGCTATAGATAGCAAGACAGTCATGAATTAAATCTTGTAATCGAGCGAGCGACTGTTACGATTCCGCGCCATCTAGGCCTTACGCCGTTGGAGGGGATTGTGACTTTATTTCGCCGCCTGTTTGTACCTACGTTCGCCATGGTGATCATCGCCGGCGTCATTCCGCTGGCAGCCTGTGGCGGCGGCGGTGGTGGCGACGACGATGGTGGATCGATCGGTGACCTCTCGGGCCAGGTAGACCTCAAAACCACCGTCCCCTTGGATCTCCCTGATCAGGTCATCGAAATCTCCGGCGGGGCCTTTTCGCCGGATGCGGTAACAATCAAGGCCGGGACCAAGGTCGTCTGGACCTGGAAAGACACCAGTGCCTGTGCGCTCCAGTTCGCTGGCAAGACCGGCCCGGAGCAGACATCCGGGACTTTCGAGTTCACCTTCACCGACTCGGGCTCGAACTATTCGTATCAATGCGCGGGTAAGCCCGACCACACCGGCAAAATCACCGTCGAATAGGACTACCCGAACTCGATGGTCGCCCCGGCGCGCTGCAGTTCCTCAGCGAACTCTCGCGCCCGGGCGGTTGTCAGGTCCGACGCGAGCAGCACTCGCTCGCTTCCACTCGAGGCGTCAGCCAGGTCCTTTGCCTCTTTCAGGCCCAATTGCCGAAACTGGCGCAGCACTTTGATGACCGCAATCTTGTTTCGCCCCGTGCCCACGAGATAAAGAGAAAGCGTCTCCCGCGAGGCCAGTTCCGGAGTGAAGCCCGACCGGGCGTCCGCTAGCGCGGTGAGATTCGCAGCCAGCGTCGAGACCTGCTCTTCCACCGCGCGATTTCGCGCCGGAGCGACCAACTGGTCCGGCCGTCTCGAAGAGGGACGGGCGCCGAGCCTCGCGGCCACAAATGCAGCGAGCGCCAGGGCGGCCACGGTAAACGTCATTGCATCGGCGACACCCTGGGTCGCCGCAAGGTAAGCAGCAGCGCCCGCGGCGAGTAGCCCGAAAGTCGCGAAACGCATTTGCATGTCGTCAGCGGTGGTTCAAAGGCTGAACGACCGCGAGAGGCTCTTAGAGTCCGCCTCGCCCAGCGCGCCGCAGCGCATCTGCCTGGACCGCGGATCGGTCCATCGATGCTGGCGGAGCCTCGCGGAACCCGTTGTGGTCGTGAGGCTTGTCCATCTTGTAGCCGCCAAGTTCCGACTCTGCGATGGATAGGGTCACGCTGGTTTCAGACGTATCCGAAACCAGCGTGTTTTCAAGCCAGTAATCCAGGGCCCGAGGGGCGTCTACCTGGAACGCGCTCGGCTCAACCTTCTTGACCTTGCCAAGTTCCTTGCCATCCGAAGTGAAAATGGCCGCGCCGGCCGTGATATCTCCTGCCATTGCTCTTGCCCCGTGAATTCAGAATTGGAGCGTATCTTACATAGTCGAAGACGTACGTGTTTATCGAACAGATGAACATCTCGCCGCCCGGACGAACCCCCATTTTCCCGAACCTTCTGCGAGCCGAACGTATAACCGTCAGATACCCGTCGATTGGACACGGGAGTCTGCGAATGCCGCTGGTCGATGCAAAGGAACTGGTTCGTGTGTTCGGTGCAGCCGGCGCCGAAGTCGCGGCCCTGCGTGGCGTCGACATCACTATCGAAGAGGGCGAAATCGTCGCCATCGTCGGACCCAGCGGCTGCGGCAAGTCCACGCTGCTCTCGATTCTCGGCGGGCTCGACCGCCCCACGAGCGGCGAACTCTGGCTCAGCGGCCGCAGAGTGGATGACCTCTCAGCAAGCGAGTGGGCCCGTCTGCGTCGCAAGACAGTTGGCTTCGTCTTCCAATCCTTCAACCTCGTTGAGAACCTCTCCGCCGCCGACAACATCGAATTGCCCGCGCTCATCGCCGGGGCTTCCGCACGGCAGGCTCGCCTCCGCCGCCAGGAACTTCTCGAACGCCTCGGACTATCGGCCCGGGCGAAGCTACTCCCTTCGCAGTTGTCCGGCGGAGAACGTCAGCGCGTGGCCGTCGCCAGGGGAGTGGTCAATCGGCCGGCGATCCTTTACGCCGATGAACCCACCGGCGCCCTCGATTCCGAATCCACGCGCGCGATGCTCGATCTCTTCCGCGACCTCCACCAGGAGGGACAAACAACCGTCATCGTGACCCACGACCCGGTGGTCGCATCGGCCGCAAATCGCGTTGTGACCATGAAAGACGGCCGCGTGCTGACGGCGTCCGATAGCAGCGCCTCTCGTTCGGTCGCCTCCTGATGCTTCGCGTCGCCCATCGCCTGGCGAAAGCCGAATTTCAGACGCGCCCACTGCCGCTGTTGCTCGCTGGGCTTGCAGTCGCCTGCGCTGTCGGACTCGCCTCACTTGCCCTCGGCGTCGCCGCGGCCGGTGGGATTGGCTACGAACGCGTCATCGCCGACTCCGACGGCGCGCACGGCTGGATCTTCAACGATTCCCCGGATCTGCCAGCTCAACTCGCGGCCATGCCCGGGGTTTCCGAAGTCTCGCCACGGCTGCGGCGCGCCCAGGCAACCATCATTGCCGGCGAAAACACCACGCTCCCTGTCTCGCTCTGGGCCGTCCCGTTCGAACAGCCGGCGCCAACGCCAACACTGATTCAGCAGGGCAGGTGGCCTCAGTCGGCCCTCGAAGGAGTGATAGACAGCGGCCTCGCGGCACGAACAGGCATCGAACTGGGCGACAGGGTCGAGATCAGCGGTACCGCCACAACGGTACAGATTGTGGTCGTGGGTTTCGGCATCAGCACAACTGGTGCGCCCTATCCGTTCAACCGGCCTGCCGAACTATTCACCTCCTTGGAGGTAGTCCAATCGGTCTCTGGCGGACGGTTTGCCGCCAGCGCGATAGGCGTACGCCTGGAAGACCGCAATGAGGCGGGCGGCTTCTTTCAGGCCGCATCCGAGCGTACCGGCCTCTCGATCGGCGGCATCACCTGGCTTCAGATTCAAAAAACAATCGCCAACACGAGCCGCCCCGCCGAAATTCTGTTGGGCGCCTTCGCCGTCTTCGCTTTTCTCGCGGCCGGGTTTGTGTTGGTGAATTCGGTCTCCGCCGCGCTGCTCGGAAAACGGCGCCAGATCGGATTGTTGCGAGCCGCCGGGCTGACCCCGCCTCAGATCGTCGCCATCGTTGTGGGCCAATACGCCATCCTCGCGACGGTCTCCGGTGTTGTCGGCGTTGCGTTCGGCTGGCTGCTCACACCGCTGTTCGCGGGGAGAGTCGCCACGCTGCTGAGGGCACCCCGGCCGCCGTTCGATCCGGTGCTCGCCGTTCTCCTGGTGCTGCTTGGCATTGCCGCCGTCGTGTTCTATGTGCTCTTCCCCGCGCTGAATGCCGCTCGCGGAACTGTCAACGAAAGTCTGCACGGCGCGACGGTTCGGACCGCAACACGCACGCCATTCCTCGTGAAACTTGCCGCCGCTGCCCGAATGCCCGTCAGCCTTCGTGTGGGTGGCAAAGACACATTCGCGAATCCCGCACGCGCGTGGATGACCATTGGCGCTATCTCGCTTGCCATTGCCACCATCGTCCTGTCGCTCACACTCGAAGCCACAGCCCGGGCGATCGCCGATGACCCGCGAATTGTCGGACAGCCGGCCTACCAGCTTCGCCTCACGCCACGAGGCAGGATCCGCGGCGGCTACGACCGTGCCGCAGCCAACCTCCAGTCGGTCGACGGCGTCTTGACCACGATGGTCGAACGGACCCAGCGCGGTACTCTCGTAGCGGATCCGCCCGAACCTCCCCCGCCGACGTCCGCGACTTCGCCATCTCCGAGTGAGACTCCGGCGCCAACTGCCACTCCAACTCCCACCGTCTCGCGTGAGCCCTTCGACTTCATCGGACTCAGCGGCGATGTCGATTCGATGCCCTTCAACGTAGTCGATGGCCGGATGGCGACGGCATCGGGCGAGGCTCTCGCAGGATTGGGGATGGTCCGTGATTATGGAATCGCTCTCGGACAAACCCTTCACGTACGTGGGGAAGACGGTCGCGAATTCATCGTGAGCGTCACCGGGATCGTCCCCAACGCCAGTTCGGACGACCGGGTGATCCTCTACCGTGGTCTCAATGCCGGCGGACGTGCATCGATCGTTCTTCGCACCGATCCCGGAACAAAGCCTGCTGAAGTGGCCACCGAAATCGAGCGCCAATTTCCCGGCCGCTTCGATATCGACAACCTCGCCGCAGCTTTCGAGATCGACCTGAAAGACCAGCGCGATAACCTCCGCGCGGTGCTCGTCTCCCTCGATGCTGCGTTGCTGGTCGTCGCGCTCGCAAACCTTGCGGGCGTCATGGTCCTCACCGTGCGCGAACGAACTCGCGAGATCGGCATCCTGCAGACCCTGGGCTTCACCCGGCCGCAAGTCTTCGCCAGCATTGCCATCGCCGCCGGGGTCTATGCAGCGGCCGGCACCGCCATAGGTGCGCCCAGCGGCTATCTCATCACGCGCGGACTCTTCGAACACTACGGCGGGGAGGCCGGTTGGCCTGGAGGGATCGCCCAGGTGCCACCGCCCACGTGGTTTGTCGGCGCCGGTATCGTAGTCTTCGCGGTCTTCTGCGTCCTCGTTTCGATTCCGGCCCGCATGGCCACACGCCTCGAAATCCGCGACGCCCTCACCGCCGATCCTTAAGAGACCGCCTGATTCTTTGCTCGAACTGAACTCGCCGGTCCTCCGCAACAGACATGCAACGAAGCGAGTGGCCCGTTTATGTGACTGTCAGCACCGCTGCGAGAGTCTCTTTGCAGGGGGCATGGAAATGAAACTTAGTCCTTCATCAGCAATGTTCTTTAGCTACCTGTCTGGTGTGGTCGTCATCGCGTTGATAATCGCCATCGTCGTGGAAGCCTGGTGGGTCGCGCTCGGCCTGGCCGTCGTCCTCGCCATCGTCGGCCTCGTGTTCCTCTATCGCTGGATGCGCTCCGGCGAAA
Organism: Dehalococcoidia bacterium; assembly: GCA_050247055.1. GTDB lineage: Bacteria > Chloroflexota > Dehalococcoidia > Tepidiformales > Tepidiformaceae > Amarobacter. The sequence goes on along the minus strand of JBFWUX010000005.1, from coordinate 928 downwards.
TCGAACACTTCCGCGACCGTGGTTCCGGCCGCAGTTACTAACCCCTGCCGCCGAAACCCACACTTATGACAGCTTTTGGATTGGTCGGGGTGCCGCGATTCGAACGCGGGACCTCTTGTACCCCATACAAGTGCGCTACCAGGCTGCGCTACACCCCGATGACCGCGAAGGACCCCGCTCAGGGCCACCGATCAAATCTACGGATTACCTGCCCCCCGGTCAAAGGATTTCGGCACCGCACGAGCCTAAACCTCCAGCTCGATGCCTACCGGGCAGTGGTCCGAGCCCATCACTTCCTGCTGGATGAACGCATCGCTCACGCGCGGCGCAAGGTCTTCACTCACCATCACATAGTCGATACGCCAGCCGATGTTTCGTGCGCGACGGTCCCGCCACGCGTCCCAGTAGCTGTAGGCGCCCTCGCGGTCCGGGTATTTCGCCCGAAACGTGTCGATATACCCGTTCTCAAGATACTTCGAAATCCACGCGCGCTCTTCCGGCAAGAAGCCAGTCCCCTTTAGCGCTTCCTCCGGGCGGGCCAGGTCAATTTCGTTGTGCGCCACGTTGAAATCACCCATGAAAATCACGCTCCGGCCCTGCTGGCGAAGCTCGTTCACATGCGACAGGAAGGCCGCGTAGAAGTCCAATTTGTATTGCATCCGCTCGATCCCCCGGCCCGCATTAGGGAAATACGAGGTGATCACGGTATAATCCTTGTAGTCGGCCTGGATAACGCGACCCTCGACATCGAAAAGTTCGAGGCTCAGGCCGAGGCGGACATCGAGCGGCTCCTCTTGAGATAGCAGGATCGCACCGCTGTAGCCGGCACGCTGAGCCGGGTGCCACCAGCATCGGTATCCGAGAGCCGTCCAGGGCTCGTCCGGCACCTGATCAGGGATCGCTTTCACTTCCTGGAATCCGACAATTG
>JBFWUX010000004.1:0-454294 GCA_050247055.1 Dehalococcoidia bacterium | reverse complement strand
CGATTAGGGCAACCGCGAGCCCGGCTCCGTTAGCCGCTGCGGCCACCTCAGCGAGGAGGTTTGCGGCACTATCCCTTGTAGAGGCCAAGGCGCTTTGCCCGTGCGAAGAACGCCGCGAGGTCTTCGTTATCTTCATGGGCGGGCGAAAAGTAAGGCCCGCGGCGCGTAAGGCGAAGACTTGCCTCGAGGCGTTCGTTCACCGTGAGCGCGCGGTGTCGCTCCAGCGCCTCGCGATTCGCAGCCTCCTTGAATTCTCCGAGGCGCCGCATGTAGTCCTTATCGGCCGCGGATACTTTTCCAGCCATGATGTGATGATAGCGCACGGGGAGGGGCGGTTGATCTCCAGACGTAGTCCGGCACTAGCCGCTGGCGGTCAGGAAGAGAGCCATCGTGAACGCCAGGCAAACAGAGAGTGCCCACGCCCAGCCGATGAGTGCCAGGCGGAATGGCGAGGTTTGCCCGGAACACACTGCCCACCCCAGGGCGAGCGCCCCGGGCATCGCACCAATCAGAACGATCTGACTGGCCGGACTTGCGACGATCATAAGCACGACTGCGCAGGCCGCGAGCGAACTCGCAGCCACGATGCTCAGCGCAGTCCGGGAAATATGATCACCCATAGCGTCAGCAGACCAGCGCGCGGTTCCTTAGTCAATCCCCGTGGAAAACGGTTCGGGACCGACGTGAGACTCCAACCACGCAGATAACTGAGCCTGGTTTGCGATCGCCGATGAGGGAATATCGAGCCGAAACGTCACCGGCGTGGCGGAGTCGGTTCCTGGAGGCAGCCAATGCTCCAAGATCGACGCACGTGGCTCCCGAGAATCGGAAATGTAGACCTGGTACGTGAAGAGGTTCACTGTATCGTGGGAGACTATCGGGCCTTCGGGGAAGTCGAACGGGCAACCGGACGCAACGACCACGGGAATGGGCGACAGCGGGTCCAGGGCAGCCCGCAGCATCGCACCGAGCGCATCGACGTCCAGCACGGCGACTCCGCCCGTGAGATCTTCGACGCAAACAATGGTTGCCGGTCGGCCGATCCAGGAACGGCCCGGAGCGCGGATGACCGGGCGGTCCGGCGATTCGGCGGACGAATCAACCGTGAACAGGGGTGTAGCCGAAGCGATGCTCGTCGTACCTGGTTCTCCGTTGATGGCTCCACAGCTTTGAAGCAACGGAAACGCACCCAAGGCACCCCCTGCCAGCGCTCTAGCGAATGCCGAAGGCAAGGTCCAACCGTGAAGATGCCGGGACTCCAGCGCGCCTATGAGTTGGCGCTCCGAGACCGAACCTTCAATCGCCATCGCTCCACACTCCATCCCTCATGGGCTGTGCGGCGAGGCTAGCACAGATGGCAAACGCGTATCTATCGCGGAAATCTATCGGAAGTGGCTTGTAGCGTGACGTTCGCCTTTGCCGGACGAGCGAGACCTCCCGGTCTCGCCTCTGACCCAGGTTGGTGAAGTTCATATGCGGTTCCGCAAGTCGAACGGAGCGGTTCGCGGAAGCTGTTGGGACTACTCCCCGATCCGGCCGAAGTTCGGGGCGCGCTTTTCGACGAAGGACTGGACGCCTTCGGTGAAGTCGGGGCGCTTCAGGCTGTCGTCCTGGCGGCGCTGGGTTTCGTCGATGGCCGGGCCGAGTTCCATGTTCAGGTGGCGGTAGACCATCTGCTTCATCTCCATGAGCGAACGCGGCGACGAGGTCTTGGCCAGCCCGCGGACGAACTCCTTCGCGTCGTCCACGGATTCGCCGTTTTCGCAGAGGCGGTTCGCGATGCCGAGTTCGAGCGCTTCTTCGCCTTCGATGCGGCGGCCGGTCCAGAAGATGTCGAGCGCCTTCGATGGGCCGATGAGGCGCGGCAGGATCCAGCTCGTGCCGTGTTCGGCGACCAGGCCGCGTGCGGAGAACGAGGTGATGAACCTCGCCTGCCGTTCGACGAAGCGCATGTCGCACATGCAGGCGAGCGAGAACCCGAGGCCGGCGCAGGCGCCGTTCACCGCGGCCAGGACGGGCTTTCGGACGGCCATCAGGTAGGTGTTCATCTTCGTGAAGTTGTCGCCCATCGTGGGGTCGCCGGGAAGGGAGCGGAGGCCGAAGTCACCGCCGCCCGATTTGCCGGTTTTGGTCATCTCCGCGAGGGCGTTCATATCCATGCCGGCCGAAAAGCCGCGTCCGCTGCCGGTGACGATGATGCCGACGACTTTCGGGTCGGCCTCGGCGGCGGCGATGGCGTGGCGGAATTCGGCCAGCGTCTTGTAGGTGAACGAGTTCAGGGATTGCGGCCGGTTGAAGGTGATGACGGCGGTGGGGTCCTCAACCTCGTAGAGAATCTCGTCGTACATGGGTGACCTCCGGGAGCGCGCGAAGCATAACAGAGTGAGAAAGCCGCAAAGCTAGCGAGATTGCAACTTGAGGTCGAATCTAACTGCGAATGCAGTCTGAGCCAGACCCCCTCCCTGCCGAATTCTTCGAACGAGCGGGCGCCCTTGCGATAGAGGTAGCGCTTTGGATCAGCGTCTCGGGTGGTCTGATGATGATTTGGGGAATGGTCGTCGCGCCCTTCGGCGGGTCGGTATTGATGCCGTTCTACCCGTGGTCACTCGCCGGTGAGGCAATCGCGATTTGCGGCGCACTCGCTTGGGCGTATCGCTATCGCAGTTCACCAGGAATGCTGGCGCTCGGCCTCGAATTGGTAGCAACTGGCGATCGGCGCCGACCGGGCATCGTTCCGTGCATCATTCGCGCACTCTTTACGGTGTTCGCCGGGGGAGTTGCGTTTGTATTCGCGGCGGCCTTGGCCGTCACGGGCCTTCAGGAAGGACCCGACTACGAGCCCAACTGGACGAGTCCATACCTGTTGACGCCGGCCGTAGCCTTTGCGGGAGTCCTGACGCTGTACCTCCCGATGGCGTTTACGAAGCGCCGCCAATCACTTGTAGACCTCGCGACCCGGACGATGGTGCTTCGGAAGCCATCGGCGCAAGCGACAATAATGTCGGTTCGCGGATAAGGCAGAGGGCGAAGAGCCGAGAAGTTCCGTTACCGCGTCGCGAGGGCGCGCTCCATTCGCTCGAGGCCGTCCACAAGCAGTGCCCTTGGCGTGCCAAAGTTCATGCGCACGAAGCCGCGTCCGGCTTCGCCGAAATTCAGGCCGTCGCTGAAACCGACCTTGGCGTGTTCGAGGAACCAGTTGAACGGGTCGTTTTCGGGGAGGTTGAGGGCGTTGCAGTCGAGCCAGGCGAGGTAGGTGCCTTCGGCGGGATACACTTCGACGCCCGGCAGGCGTTCGGCCACGAACGAAGCGAGATGGTCGCGGTTGGCGGTGAGGTAGCGGGTGAGCGCATTCAGCCAGTCGTCGCAATCGCGGTAGGCGGCGAGCATGGCGACGTATCCGAGGACGTTCACCGCGCCGGTGAGGCCACTCTTCGCGCCCTCGAACCGCGTGCGCAGGTCTTCGTTGGGGATGATTGCCACCGCCGACTTCAGCCCCGCTAGGTTGAAGGTCTTGCTGGGCGCCATGAACGTCACCGTGTTGGCCGCGATCTCGGGAGCGAGGCTGGCAATCGGCGTGTGGACGGAGTCGCCGAGCATCAAGTCGCAGTGGATCTCGTCGGAGATGATGTAGGCGCCTTGGGCGAGGGTGATTTCGGCCATGCGGCGAAGTTCTTCGCTGGAGTAGACGCGGCCGACGGGGTTGTGCGGGTTACAGAGGACGAAGGCGCGGGTGGTCTCGTCGAAGGCTGCCTCGAAGCTGTCCCAATCGATTTCGTAGCGGCCGGAAGCCCCGCGAACCAGGTACGCGTCGTGGCGCACGAGCCCATGGTTCTTGTACGAATTCAGGATCGGTCCGTAGGACGGAAGCTGCACCACGATGCTCTCGCCCGGCGTGGTGAGTGCGCGTAGGGCGAGGTTGAACCCGGGGATGACCCCGGTAATTGGCAAGAGCGCTTCGGTAGGAACGTCCCAGTTGTAGCGGCGCTTCAAGCGCGCGCCGAAGACGTCGTGGAATTCTTCGAAGAGACGGCCGTAGCCGTAGAAACCTTCTTCGACGCGCTCGAGCAACGCGCGACGGATTGGCTCGGGCGAGCGAAAGTCCATGTCCGCGACCGGCATGGGCAGCACATCATCCGGGAAGCGTGCCCACTTTGTGCTGGAGGTGCCGCGCCGTTCGTAGACCGTGTCGAAATCGAATTTCATGCCCGAATCCTACGCCTCGGGCGCTGCGGAATCAGGCCTTGCGAAAGAAGTCCGCGTTAAGCTGCTCGGTGTGTTCCTGACCGGGCGGGATTTCATACGTCGAGTAGATGGCATCGACGGGGCAGACGTGGCGGCAGGCGTTGCAATCGATGCAGGCGTCCGGATCGATGTAGTACATCGGTGATTCGGGTGTCGTCTTGATGCAATCGACCGGGCACACGTCCACACACGTGCCGTCTTTCACATCGATGCAGGCTTCAGTGATGACGTAGGGCATGGATTCGATTGTACCGTGATCAATCTGGCGCGTATCGCTCAGGGCCTCGAAGCGTATCCTTAACATTCATGGCAGCGTCGCGGTCGAATCGCACCAAAGCCGACCTGGTGTACGAAGCGCTTCAGTCCTCAATCATGGCGGGCAACATTCGCGAAGGCGAACACCTCCGCCAGGAAGAGATCGCGGCGAGGCTCGGCGTGAGCCAGACGCCGGTGCGGGAGGCGTTCCGACGGCTCGAGAGCGAGGGGCTGGTGGAGCACGCTCCGAACCGCGGGATCATCGTCCGGGGGATCCCATGGACGCCGCCGCCGTCGCCGCTCGATGTCATCGCCCGGCGTTGGGGCGAACTCGTCCACGATCCCGATAGCGTCCCCGGGAGCGACTTTCCCTAGCAACCCGTCACGGCAGCAGGGCTCGCAGCCGCTCGTCGAGTTCCTGGAGCGGTTTTCCCTTCCCAAACCGGTCCATAACCACGCGGCGGCCACCGGTATTGATCTTGAGCGTGCCAGCTTCGTGCTTCTCCACGAGCTTCCCGAGCGCTTTCGCTACCTGGTCATATGTCTGCGCACGGATACAGCCGGGCATTGGGTGTGTCCAGATCACGTAGCGCCCGCGCGAGAGCGCCTCGCCGGCCATGAACGACTGTCCATCGTGCGAGGTCAGGCGGATGATCACCGTAGTTCGCCGGTAAAGGGCATCCATATCTTCCACCCAGGGCAATGCCTCAAGGTTTTGGGGCACCGGCTGCGGAAGGGTGTTCGCCGGCGATGGGATGAGCGTGAACTCGACGCGAGGGAACTCCAGGGGCAGGCGCATCATCGTCTCGATGTCAAAGACTTCCCGGTCGAACGCATCGACGGGGTAATACAGGAGCGCGCGAAATGCTTCGGGGAGCGGTGGCGGGGGCCCAGGTTCGATCGGGATGGGGAGCGGTACGTATTCGCTGACGATGCCCATCGTCCTCAATTCGTCGACCAGCCAGGGCGCATCGCACCAATGGGTTGGTCGTTCGGCCACGCGTAGTGAAACGTTGTGGCGACGGTGCTCATCAACGGCGATCTGCACATCGGTCCCTACCCAGTGAATGACGACGGGTTTGCGCCGGAGCCGCAGGAGGCGGTCTTGCGGCGAGGAGCGGTCGATGCGGCTGCCGATCAAATAGACGATGTCGGCGCGGGTGGCGGATTTTGCCACCCTCGCCCAACCGGTCGCGCTGCGCCCGGGATGGGGAAGGAACTCGGCCTTCCAGCCGAGACCGGTAAGGTCGGCCGCGAGCATTTTGCCGAAGTACGGCAGGCCAAGGATAAGGACCTTGCCCCGGCGTTCGCCGTCTGCCGAGGTCGTCACGTCTTTGGTTCCCCCACAATGCGGGCGCGGGGAGCGAGCAAAGTCGCCCCGGCGGAAACGTCGCGGTCGACGAGTGCGTGCGCGCCGATAGTTGCGCCGGCGCCCACGGTCACGCCGTGAAGGATCGTCGCGCCGATTCCGAGGTAGGCGCCTGGCCCGATTGTCACCGGGCCCTGTTCCCGCGGACGCTGTTGCTTGAGTGGGCCGGGCCCGACGTCAATATGAGTGATGACGTTGCATCGCATCGAGAGCGTGGCTTCATCTTCTATAGCCACGGCATCGGCGAGGTCGATGAGCACATCGGTCCCGAGGTGAACGCGATCGCCAATGGTGAGATTCGAGAAGTCGCCATCAGCGTTCACGATGTGGATCGGTCCGTGTATGGAGACCTCCTGGCCAACCCTGGCCCCGAACTCGCGCAGGATCTCGACGTGGGCATTTGGGGTGGTGCGAAGCTCCATGGCGATGCCTTCGATGCCATCGCGCAGATAGCGAGCCTTGCGGCGCGAAGTAGAGAAGAGGCCGAGCGCCCTGCGGGCTGGCCTGGCGATTGGTGCGATCATTCTCCGGAAGGTCTTCACCAGCGTGCACCGTCTTTCCGTTCACACGGCTGTAAACTGTCAGTAAACAGTTGGAGCGAGTGGCGGGCAACGTGGCGCTGCCACCTTGCCTGCATAAGAAGCCACTCATACGCTGCAATCAATGGGGCCTTTTGAGCCCTGCTAGTGAGGCACGATGAAACGAGCGATTCTTCTCGGGATAGGTGCAGTCGCCGTGGCTGCGGCTGCGGTCCCGGCATTTGTCTCGGCGGCCGATTTCCCTCCTCCCCCGCCCACGACCTTCTATGGGAAAGTGCCGAACGGCATCGGGCAGGGCGATACCGTCATCGCCATCGTGAATGACGGCAACGCCTCCACCGTCTGCGGTGACGGTGTTACTGCGAGTGACGCCAGCGGCATCGTCTACGTAGTGGATGTGGTTGCTGATGCACAGATCGCCGGCTGCGGCAAGGCTGGGCGCACCGTTCAGTTCTACTTCGTGGGACCACGCCGGCTGGGTACGGACACCGCGGCATGGACCGGACCAGGTCCGGCGCCGAAGGATCTGACGGGCCTCGGGCCCGCGCTAACCCCGAAGAACCGGCTGCCGCATGTGGCGAAGGACGGCGTCAACTAAGATTCCCGCGTGACGGCGGAACGAAACGAGCATTACTTCCCTCGATTGCGACCTTTCGCAATCACCGGGGCAGGGATGCTCGTTTTGGTTTTCCTTGCGTTCGGCGCAAACAGGGCAATATTCGCGGCTGACCCACCTCAACCGGATTTCTTCTGGCCTTACGGGCGCGTCTCCATCGACGGCGAGCCGGCCCAGCCGACGGAGCAGACGGTTATCGGCCTGGTTCACGGCATCGCCTGCGGTTCCGCCGCAACGAAAGTCGTCGCGGCGGGCCCGGGCGTTCCTCCAGAAGATGTGGGCGCGACCGTGTACGTGGTAGACGTACTCGCAGCGGGCGACCAACCGGGCCAGCGTCCGGGCTGCGGTGTGCCTGGCGACACAGTCACGCTCTACTTCGTCGGTTCGCGGAGGATTGCCGTTCAGCAGCCAACATTCGCCGTTGGGAGCCAACGGGTCGATGTGGATCTTGGCCCCGAGCTTTCGTTCCAGCTCGTCGGGGCGATGGTCGCCGGTGACGGGGCGAACTAACCAGCCTGTTTCTCAACGCCCAGCGTGAATTGCCCTTCGAGCACCAACGCGACCAAGCCGTGTTCGCCGGCGCGGGTTTCGTGCATTTCTCCGGCGCTCCAGCAGGCGGCCATGCCTGCGTGAATTCGGGTATCAGCCTGGTTGTCGCCACTGACCGTCCCGTCACCTGCGACGACCAAGAAGAGCTGATCGCCTACTGCTTCGTGCCGGCCGAGCACGCCGTGAGGCGCCAGTTCGATTCTCACGAGTTGTGCCCGTTCTATCGCTGCTGCGACCGGACCGACTGACGCACCCAGGCTCTCGAACCGTTCGATAGCTCGAGACGATCCAAGCGTGAACACCTGCATACCCCGGCGCTAGACCTCGATGCCGTTGTTGTGAATCAGATCGGTGTAGAAGGCGGCGCTGTCTTTCGGGATGCGCTTCAGCGAATCGAAGTCGGTGAACACCATGCCGAACCGTTTCGTGTTACCGAAGGCCCACTCGAAGTTATCGAGGAACGACCACTGGTAGTAGGCGCGGACATCGCAGCCATCCTGGATGGCGCCGTGGAGGCCCTGCAGGAACCCGCGAAGAAGATCGATGCGGGTCACGTCGTGGATCTTGCCATCCGGTCCGGGTTCGGCATTGTCGCAGACGCCGTTTTCGGTGATGTAGATCTTCGGGTTGTCGTATTCCTTCGAGAGCCAGCGCACGAAATCGCCGAGCGAGTGCGGGGCGGCTTCGTAGCCCATCGGGAGCAACGGCAAGCGCGGTGCGGCGAAGGCGTAGCCGACGCCACGGCCCGGCGACGCCTGGATGAGCGAGCGCGAGTAGAGGTTCAGGCCGATGAAATCGGTGGGGCTCGCGATCACGGCCATGTCGCCCGCCTCAATCGGGAGCGAAGCGCCGCGCGCATCGTGGTAGTCGAGCACGCTCTGCGGGTAGCCCTTCCCGAAGACCGGCCCGTGGAAGAGGCGAGAATCGAAGTCCCGCGCGAGCTCCACCGCTGCGGCAGTCTCCGGCGTGTCGTCGGCCGGTTCGTAGCTCGAGTTGGCGTTGGTGATGCCGATTTCGCCTGTTTTCCCGCTGGCGCGGAAGGCCTGAACGGCCTTGCCATGGGCCAGGTGCGAGTGGTGAATCGTCCGCCCAAAGATGGCGAGGTCCTTGATGCCCGGGGCCATCCCGCCGGTGCGGTGGCCAAACTCGGTGAAGATGCGAGGTTCGTTGAGGGTGACCCATTTGTGCACACGGTCGCCGAAGCGTTCGAACATCAGGTTTGCGTAGTCCGCGAACCAGTCAGTGATCGAGCGATTTGCCCAGCCGCCGAGGTCTTGCAGCGATTGCGGCAGGTCCCAGTGGTAGAGCGTGATCATCGGCTCGATGTTTTTCGCCAGGAGCGCATCGATGAGGCGGTCGTAGAAGCCAAGGCCTTTTTCGTTGATTGCGCCCTTCCCGAAGGGCATCACGCGGGACCAGGAGACCGACAGGCGGTAGGCCTGGATCCCGACTTCGGCCATCAGGTCGATGTCTTCCTGGTAGCGGTGGTAATGGTCGCAGGCAACGTCGCCGGTGGCGCCGTCCTGGATGGTGCCGGGCTGGTGGGCGAAGGTATCCCAGATCGAGAGGCCACGGTCGTCCTCGCGGTAGGCGCCTTCGATCTGGTACGAGGCCGTGGCGGCCCCCCACAGGAATCCGTCGGGAAAGGTGAGTTTGGGCATGCGCGGGATTATGAACCGGCGAGAGGGAAGTGGGAATCGCCGTTAGTCCTGTGACGCCGAGTTCCAGGTTGCGGCCCAGGCGCTGAGCGGCTGCAGCGCCGAGAGGAGATCGTCTCCGCGTTCGGTGAGCACGTAGGTGGAGTTTTCTTGCTGCGAGACGATCCCTGCCTCGAGCAGCTCGCGCAGTCGCTGGCTCAGGACGGAAGGCGACATCCCGTCGCAGCGAGCCTGCAGTTCGCGAAAGCCGGACGGCTCGTGGCCAAGTTCCCAGAGGATGCGAAGTGCCCACCGCCGGCCGAGGAGGTCGAGCAGCGCCATGATCGGGCGGCCGGTTGTCGAGCCGCGAACGGGCGTTCCGGGGAGCGGCGTGGAGTTCTTACTCATGGAGTCTTTAGATTGTGTGGCCTTGCGCACTTTGCTTCGAAAATCGTAGCAGATATGCTGATGCTACGAAAACCGTAGCAGGAGCCGGTCGATGCCAGCAATCCAGCCACTGAACCCGCCGTACGCCGCCGATGTCGAGGAAGAACTTTCGCGGCTCATGGGCCGAACCCCTCGCGAGCCGCTCATCCTTTTTCGAACGCTCGCCCGGCACCTGCCGCTCACGCGGGCATGGGGAACGCTCGGCGCCCACAACCTCACGCGTGGCGCGCTCACCGTGCGCGACCGCGAACTAATGATCCTGCGGACGTGCTACCTCAACCGCTGCGAATACGAATGGGGCGTCCACGCGAAGATCTATGCCGGCGCCGCCGGCTTCACGCGCGAGCAGTTCCTCGCGACTGCGCGGCCAACCATCGGCGATGCTGGCTGGTCGGCGCACGACCTGCTCGTCCTTCGCTTCGCCGAAGCGCTTCACGAGAGTGCCGACGCTGACGCCGACCTTGTCGCGGGCCTTCGACGCTCGTGGGGCGATGCCCAGCTGCTCGAAGCCTGCGAGATTACCGGCTTCTACCACGGTGTCGCCTGCATCGCGAAAGTGGCTGGCGTTGAGCTCGAAGAGTGGGGCGAACGCTTCCCGCTCGACTAAACTCTCCCTGTGACCAACGTTCCCCGGGCCATGCTCATCGACCTCGATGACACGATTCTCTCGGCCTACAACAACCCCGGCGCCGCCTGGGCCGAGGTCGTGACCGAATGGGCATCGGATCTCAACGGCATCCCCGAGACCGTCGTCGTCGAAAGCATCCTCGCCTCGGCCGATCGCTTCTGGGCCGACCCGGAACACCATCGCGTCTGGCGCCAGAGCCTGTTCGCGGCCCGCCGCGAGGTGGTGCGGCTGGCCTTCGAGGGCCTCGCCGCGGCCGGCCAGCCTTCGATCTCCGCGGGCGTTTCGGAACAAGTCGCCGACCGCTTCTCGCGATTGCGGGAGGAGCGCTACACGCCGTTCCCCGGCGCCATCGAGGCGCTCGCAGCGCTTCGGGAGACGGGCCTGTTGATGGCGCTCGTGACCAACGGCGCCAGCGACTATCAGCGTGCGAAGGTCGAGCGCTTCGGGCTCACGCCCTACTTCGACCATATCCAGATCGAGGGCGAACAGGGCTTCGGCAAGCCCGAAGAACGCGCCTATCGCCACGCCCTGGAGACACTCGGTGTCGGCCCGGCCGACGCCTGGATGGTCGGCGACAACCTCGAATGGGAAGTGGCCGCGCCCCAGCGACTCGGCATCTATAGCGTCTGGCACGACCACGCAGGCGCCGGTCTACCGGAAGGCTCGGCGGTGAAGCCGGACCGGATCATTCGCGCCCTGAGCGAGTTGGTGCCCGATTTCGCTGGCTGAAACTTCCCGTTTCGTCGGGATTGCCGCCCGATGCGCCCGGGAACTTCCCGGTCGCATTCTCCTCGCACGGCGCAGGAACGCCGAACCTGAGGAGAACCCAAGTGACCACCGCAACCTTTCCATCACGAGCACCTTCCGCGCGGCCTGCGACCCTGAACGCCGCGATCGTGTTCACCATCATCAATGCCATCGGCAGCGTCGCCCTGCTGCCATGGGCGCTCGATGACATTCCTGGTGTCGCCGTCGTCTTGAGCATCGCCTTCACCGTCGTTGTGCTACTCGGCGCCTGGGGAATGTGGAAGGGTTTGAAGTGGGCGGCCATCGGTGTATTCGTCCTGACCGCGCTGAATGGCGTGCTCTCAATCCCTGGAATCTTCGCCGGGCCTGACCTGGCCGTGAAGGTTTCCTGCGCGGTGGGCGTCCCGATCTTCATCGTGACCTGCGTCCTCATCGCCATGAAGCAAACGCGCGCCGCGCTGCACTAAGTCACCGTTTACCCGCGCCGCGCCCGGCGCCCGCGTGACACGAACCAAGGAGATTCGAGATGACAGCTACTCTGCAAGCACAATCCGCCAACCGCTCGCGACCAACCACACTTGTTGGGGCCGTCGCACTGAGCATCTTCTACGGGGTCGCGCCAATCCCGCTTCTTCCGACCATCAACGATGCGGACAGCTTCGTTGTGGGCGTGACCATTGCATTTGCTGTGCTGTTCGTCCTTGGCGCGTGGGGAATCTGGGTCAAGTCCAAATGGGCCGCCATCGCTACATTCGTTTTCTCCGCGATCAACGCCGTGCTGGCGTTCGGTTCCATCTTCACTGCACCCAGTGGTAGTCCAGACGCGTTCGAAAGGTTCCTTGGGGTCGCTGGAGTTGTACTTGCCCTGGTCCTCTGCGCCCTGATTGCCGCGCGCTCCACCCGCGAGGCCCTGCGATAGTAGCTAACTCAGTCGGCGTCGGTGTGGCGGGTTTGCTATCCTTCCGCCACCCGATCGCCGGCCATCCGTGTCGATGTGACCCATGAAAATAACCACTCACCGAACAGCCTCATGGTGGATCGCAACGGCCCTGGCGGGCTTCAGCCTGGCGCTGATCTTCGCGGGTTTGGGGTTTGCGGCCGCCAACCGCGGCCTGCCCATCGCCGCGGAGATTTCCGATTCGCCGAAGTGGTTCGGGACCCAGCAAGCACTCGCCGCGCTGGTGTTCCTCGTGCCGGGCTGGTATCTAGCGGCACGCGTGCCGGGGAAGGTCTTCGGATGGCTGCTCCTCGCGGGTGCGATTGGCCACGGCTTCGCCAGCGCGGGATGGGGCTACATCATTTCCTCGGAAGTCGGCGCGCATCATTACCCCTGGCCGTCGTTTGCGGCCGTGCTCGTCGGGCCCGGGACGGCCATCGAAGTGCCGATTATCGCGGCGATTATGGCCCTCTACCCCGATGGAAAGAGACCGGCGGGGGTGCTCGGCGCCGCCGCCATGGTTTTCGTTGCTTTCGGAGTGGTTGGCACGCTCGCTTCGTTCGTTGATCCGCTGAATGAACTCGCGTCGGACCCGAACAACAGCCTGGCTCACCTACATAATCCGATCGGCACCACCTTCTTCCAGAATTTTGATCAGGGCGGAGTCCTTTGGATGGCGCCTTCCGGAGTGGGCGCTTCGCTCGTCATTATCGTTCGCTGGCTCCGGGCAAAGGGTGAAACGCGCCACGTCCTCAGCTGGATCGCGCTCGCGAACATTTCCGGGGCCGTCTTCGGTCCGCTCGTTTTCCTTGGCCCCGAATGGTTCCTCATCTCGGTCCAGGCACCAACCATTCTCGTGCTCGGCGCTCTCGTCGCGGCGACACTCCGCCACCGCGTGTATGGCGTGGAAATCGTTGTGAGCCGGGTGTTCCTCTATTTCACACTGGCGGCCGCAGTGGCGGCGGTCTACGCGGCCCTGATCGGGGCCGCAGTCCTCCTCTTTGGCGAGGCGAATCTCGGTGCTTCGCTCGCTGCCGCGGTCGTCGCTGCCCTTGCCCTGGCGCCGGCACGCACGCGTATCGAACAGATCATCAACCGGCTGCTTTTCGGTGATCGCAACGATCCATACCGCGTCCTTTCGCAGGTCGGCACAAAGCTCGAGTCCCTCGGCGAACCCGAGGAGTTGCTCCCGGCGTTCGCGGAACAGGTGGTCTCGGCGCTGCGGGTCCCGTTTGTCATCGTGGAGTACGTGGCGGGTCGAACACGGCAGCGGGTCGCGGCACACAGTTCCGGCGAGAACCTCCCCGAATCCGACTCGGAATCGTTTCCTCTCACGCAGCACGGCAACGAGATAGGACGGCTGGTCGTGGGTCATCGCAGCGGCGAACGCAGCTTCTCCCCGGCCGAACGCGAACTGCTGGCCAACCTGGCGCGGCAGGCTTCCGCAACCGTTGCAAACCTGGTGCTGACCGAAGACCTGAAGATCTCGCGCGAGCGAATCGTCTCCGCGCGTGAGGAAGAGCGTCGGCGCCTGCGACGGGATTTGCACGACGGTCTTGGGCCGATCCTGACGGGCGCCGCCATGATGATCGATGCCGGACGGAACCTGATCGCGACCGACCCGGAAATGGCCAATGAGCAGTTCCTGGAGGCCCGCGCCCAGGTGAAGGGCGCAATCGAGGATGTTCGCAGGCTGGTGTATGCCTTACGCCCGCCCGCCCTCGATGAACTGGGCCTTGTCGGCGCGCTAAAGGAACAGGTCCAGCGCGGACCGGTGAGCGTAACCATCAACGCCGAAGGGTCGCTGGGTGAACTCCCGGCGGCGGTGGAGGTGGCTGCCTTCAGGATCATCTCAGAGGCCGTGACGAACGCTGCGCGGCATTCGTCCGCCACCACCTGCACGATCGACATCAACCTGAACGGCGCGCTCGAAATCGACATCCGCGACGATGGCCGGAACGGGTCGCCGTGGCGGCCCGGTGTGGGTATCAGTTCGATGCGCGAGCGCGCGGCCGAGCTCGGCGGCAGCTGCGAGACGGGCCCGGATTCGGATGGTCACGGCCGGGTCCACGCTGTGCTGCCTGTGTCGTTTGCGACATGAGCGCGGTACGCGTCGTTGTCGTGGACGATCACCCGGTGGTGCGGACGGGGCTGAAGGCGGTCTTCTCGACCACTCCCGGTATCGAGCAGGTCGGGGAAGGGTCATCCGGGGTAGAAGCGGTCCAACTTGCCGAGCGGCTGCTTCCCGATGTGCTCGTGATGGACGTGAACATGCCGGAGATGGACGGCATTGAGGCCACGCGGCAGGTGGTGGCGACGAGCCCGAGCGTGGCCGTCCTTGTCCTCACCATGCACGATGACGACGACACGGTGTTCGCGGCCATGCGTGCCGGCGCGCGAGGCTATCTCCTCAAGGGTTCGGAGCAGGAAGAGGTCACGCGTGCGATTCTCTCCGTTGCGAATGGCGATGCGATTTTCGGGCCGGCGATAGCCGACCGTGTGTTGAAGTTCTTTGCCGCGCCGCAACAGTCGCGAGAGCAGGTCTTCCCCGAGCTCACCGGGCGCGAACTTGAAGTCCTCGGCCTGGTCGCGGGCGGCATGAGCAACTCCGGCATCGCGCGACAGCTCATGCTCAGTCAGAAGACTGTGGCAAATCACGTGTCCAACATCCTCAACAAGCTCCAGGCCGCGGACCGCGCCGAGGCCATCGTCCGGGCGCGCCGCGCCGGACTCGGGGACTGAACTCCTCGCCGAGCAGACTCGCTATACTCCCTCCACTCACTTTTCGTTCGGGAGCTCTCGCGATGGATTACAAGAACCTTGGCCTCTCCGGCCTCCAGGTATCCGTGGTCGGCCTCGGCTGCAACAACTTCGGCATGCGCTGCGATTACGACCAGTCGGAGATTGTCGTGAACAAGGCCCTCGACGAAGGCATCAACTTCTTCGACACGGCTGACGTGTATGGCGGCCAGGGTAAGAGCGAGGAGTTCCTCGGGCGCATCCTCAAGGGCCGCCGAAACGATGTCATCATCGCCACCAAGTGGGGCATGAAGATGGGGGAAGGCCCGTACAAGAGCGGCGCATCGCGCAAGTACATCGTCAGCGCCGTCGAAGATTCCCTCCGCCGCCTCCAGACCGACTACATCGACCTCTACCAGCTCCATCGCCCCGATGCCTCGACGCCTATCGACGAGACCCTGCGGGCGCTCGATGACCTGGTCACGGCGGGCAAGGTCCGCTACATCGGTCATTCGAATTTCGCCGGCTGGCAGGCAGCAGAGGCGCACTTCGTCGCCCATAAGAACAGCTACGTGCGCTTTGTGAGCGCACAGAACGAGTACAACCTGCTGAACCGGACCATCGAAGCCGAACTGGTGCCGGCCTGCAACGCCTACGGGGTCAGCATCCTGCCCTATTTCCCGCTCGCCAGCGGCTTCCTGACCGGCAAGTACCGCCAGGGCCAGGATCTGCCCGCCGGCACGCGCCTGGCGAACGCCGGGCCAATGGCCGCCCGCGTCCTCACCGACAAGAACTACGAGATGCTCGGCAAGCTCGAAGCCTTCGCGGAATCACGGGGCAAGTCGATGGTGGATCTTGCCATTGGCTGGCTTGCGAGCCTTCCGCACGTTGGCAGTGTGATTGCCGGGGCGACGAAGCCGGAGCAGGTCACCCAGAACGTGGCTTCCGGCGCCTGGCGGCTTACCGCGGATGAGCTCGCGGAAGTCGACGCCATCTCGAAGCAGCGATAGCGACGGCCTTGGAGACCACCCTCGATCTTTCGCTGGTCAGGCTGCGCCTGACCAAGATGACGGACCGGCTCCTGATGCGGCTTCACGACCGCGCCGGGTTCCCGTTGAATCGCGCCATCTACCAACCCGGGGGCGTCCCGATTCCGGGGCGCCCCGGAATGAGCCTGCTCGACTTCGCGGTCGAAGGCCTGGAGACGTATCACGCGTCTCTCGGGCGGTATGAGTTTCCGGACCAGTTCCCGCTCAGCGAAGCCAGCCGCACGGCAGCAATCGCAGTCGAACGACCGCGCTTCCCGGTTGGTGGGCGAGTGGAGATCCCGCTGCGCGACGACCTGGTCGGTTTCTACGTGGGGACCGTGTTGCCGCGACTGTGCGAGGATCGGGATGACCCGAACAGCTATGGCGAGGCGGCGTACGCCGACGCCGACCTTCTCGAGCTGCTGAACGAACGCGTGAACGTGGGCCGCGATGTTGCCCGTTCCAAGGTGGAGCGCGAGCCGGACTTGATGGGGATCCTCGACGATGAAGAAGCGCTTCGCGAGCGTCTTCGCGACCGCTTGCGCGAGGAGCGAGTGGTGGCCGAAGCACGGTTGGCGGCCGAACGCTACGCTCTCGATCCGGACCTCGCGGCATCGGTGTTCGAATGGATCATCGCCCGGACCCTGAAACTGGAAGTCGAGTTCCTGCGGCTCCTTCCCAGGCCCTGAGAGACGCCCAAATCGTGGTTTGTTCGTTGTAGCGTTTCTGCAATCCGTCTCCAATGTTCGCTTAGGCTGCTGAAATGGCCGCGGATGCATGCTTCATCGCACCTCATCAGGAGCGAACGAAGATGCTTGAACGGAAGAAAACCAGCACGGCCTATCACGCTCACCACTGGCTCATTGAAGAAGCGCAGGGGCCTACGAGCTCCGGTCGATGTCTCGGGTGCGGAGCGGTCCGCGAGTTCCGGAACGCGCCGGCGGAACAAGTGCTTCAACGGGCCGAATATGCAGCCTGAAGTCGGCCAGAGGCTCGGCATCCGGTTGTTCGAACCGGAATCGCTTCGCCTGCTCGCCGTTGGCCAGGAGATCGACGAGGCCGAGGCCGAGGCCGAGGTTCTTCACCCCTTCGGATGCCTGGAAGGCAACGGGGTGTTACTGACCTACTACTTCGGGAAGGGCAAGCGCGATGTCCGCGTCCAGATAGGCGAGAACGAGGGGGTGATGGCACACCTCGGCACGCGCTGGCGGAAGGGCCACCGGGAGTGGACCCTCGACTGGTAGGGAGGATCTGATGCCGAAAGCATGGTCGAAGAAGGACGAGCGACAATACGAACACGTGAAAGAGAGCGAACTCGATCGGGGCGTGTCGGAAGATCGTGCCGAAGAGATCGCGGGCCGGACGGTAAACAAGACTCGCCGGGAACAGGGGCGCACGCCCAACAAGCGGACCCAGGGCACGGGAAACCCGAATTCGTCGCTAACCGACCTGACCCGCGATGAGCTCTACAACCGGGCGAAGGAGCGCGACATCAGTGGGCGCTCGGGTATGACCAAGAAAGAGCTGATTGAGGCGCTCCGCTAGGACCTTTCATACGCGCACATAGTGTCTGTTGAAAAGGGCCAGCCACTACAAATGAATGTTTTCCTAAAGATCGTTCTTCTTACACTTCTTGTCATTGTAGTCAATATGGTCTTGCTCAACGTTTTCCATGCCAAAGACTATGTTGCAGTTGCAATCTCTGTGGGGATTGCAGTACTGGCGGCGGGTTACGAATACAGAAAAGGCACCTAAATATTAGAGAGCCATTTCCGGGGTCCTTCCGGTCACGCCGAGATCGACGAGTTCCGCGATGCCGTGGGGCATAATGCCCATCGCTGAAAGCACCTCTTCGGTGTGCTGACCAAGGAACGGGGCGGGCGACTGCGGCAATGGCCGCTCGCCGGAGACGGAATAAGCAAGGCTCGGGTAGAGATGAAAGCCGACGGGCTCCCGTTCCATTCCCTGCCAGAACCCGCTGACCAGGAGTGGCTCGAGGCCGAGAGTCTCGCCTTCCGAAACGACTGGGCCAGCCGGCACGCCGGCCGCAGCACAGGCGGCGAGGACTGCTTCTTCGCCCGTTGCCAGAATCCAGGCCGCGATGCGCTCTTCGACGAGCCCGCGCATGGCATCCCGGTCCGCGGCCGACACCAGTTCCCGGGAGATCGCCCAGGGCTCGCCGATTTCGCCGGCAAGCGCATTCCATTGGGCATCGGTTTCGACTTCGAGAACGACCCAGCGGTCATCGCCAACCGTATACGCGCCCGAAGGCGTGTGCCCGGGACGCCAGTTACCCCGCCGCCTGGGGACCTCTCCGGTTCGCTGGAACTGGATGAGTCCCTCGGAGACCATTGGGAGGAATCCCTCCAGCTGGGCGCACTCAATGACGCGGCCCTTGCCATCTCTCTCGCGCGCGGCGATGGCGGCAAGGATGGCGACTGTACCGCCGAGGCCGCTCACCGGGTCGCCGAAGGCGTTGCTCAGCATGGTTGGCGGGCCACCCTCGTATCCGACCAGCGATGAGAGGCCCGACATGCCTTCGATGGTGTTTCCAAAGACCACGTAGCCCGACTCTGGGCCATCGGAGCCGAATCCCGGCTGCCGGAGCATCAGGAGCGACGGGTTTCGCGCACTGAGGACTTCGTAGGTAAGCCCGAGCTTTTCGATGACTCCGGCGGCGAAGTTTTCGAGCACGACATCCGCGGTTGCCACCAGGTCGATCAGGATCTCTCGTCCGCGGGAGGTGGAGAGATCGAGAGTGATGCCGCGCTTTCCGCGGTTTACCGCGTTAAAGACGTGGCTGCGTTCGTGGAGGCCGAGGTTGTCGTTGTCGCCCGGTGCGCGTGAACCGCGCCACCAATCGAAGTGAGTGTGACTTTCTACCTTGATCACGTCAGCGCCCATGGCTGCGAGGTTCAGGGAGACCATTGGGCCTGCCCAACCCATCGAGAGATCGACAACGCGGAGGGCGCCGGGGCGCCATGGGCCGCCTTCGGGAGCTGGACCGGCCGGGCCGCTCTCGGCGCGAACGCGAGCCGGCTGTCCCGGCACCGTCAATTCCCGACCCGCGGGAGTTGTGACCGTTTCCAGGCTGTTGCGCGCCATCAGCTGGGGCGATGCCAGCACTTCCGCCATGTTGGGGTGGGCTGAGGCGGGGATGTGGGCCGCCTGCAACTCGTGATACGCCTGCCAGCGTGTCCGCGCGGCGAGCCACGGCAAAAGGAACTCGGCATCGAGGTCCCTGATGTTGGCGGCGCGCTCCGCCGCTGTCCTGAACCGAACGTCGGTCAGCAGCTCCGGGCGGCCCAGCAGGTTCGCGAGTGCTGTCCACTGCGTGTGGAGCGGGCTATGCAGGCCAATGTGGCCATCGGCGCACTGGAGGGTGGCAAGCAGCGGCTGGCTCGAGTTGAACCGGTTGCCGACGCGAGCCCTGGTGAGACCGTAGTACTGGTAGCTCACGGGGTCATAGATCAGGGTGGCGACGAGCGCTTCGATCACTGGCACGTCAACGAGGCCCTGGGCCAGCGCACTTCCCGAGACTGTGTGGCCGAGTGCCGCGATGGTGGCGAACAGGCCCGCAACGAACCGGCACTGGCTTCCCGGTGGCGCCAGGGGTTGCCTGTCCGGATCTCCGACGGCAGCCATCCAGCCGCTTGCCGCGTAGAGCGCAAGGTCGCTCGCCGGGCGTTGTGCCCAGTCGTTATCGATTCCCCATGGTGTTATCCAGATGACGCGGCCAGTTGACGCCATCTTGCGAAGTACGGCGAGGTTTGCCGGCGTTACCGGGGCATCGGTGATGAATGGGCCGTCCCCCGCGACGAGCGGGGGTTCTTCCGCGTAGGACGCGCCGGGCGCCAGGAACGCGCCGAGCCCTTCAGGATCGAGTGCGGAGGTGTGGCGAACGCCGGCGCCAAAGCCCTTCAGCAGCCAGCCGGCGTACGCAGCGGCGGGCCCATAGGAGGCCACGGTGAACCGGAAATCTGCGAGCAGTTCCATTTGGAGCGGAATCATAGCGGGCAGGGGAGACTTTGTGAGAACGGGGATTGTGTTAACGGAGTGACATTTTTTGCCAAAACCGATTTATCATTCCCCGCGGAGTCATCGCAGGGTGCAAGATGCGCCTATCAGGGTAATCCCCAATGACCGGATTCCCATGGCTCGGTGAGAATTGATGCAATCAACTGGCGATCCGCCGGGGAGTAATGTGCGCGCTCTGGCTGGCACTCGCGAAGGTTCACAAGCCAAGGGAGTTGCAGCTTCATCGGAGCAGGAGCAACTCATGGCCGGGACCATTTTGGTCGTCGATGATGACGACCCTGTTCGCGTGATGCTCGCCCGCCTGCTCCGCACGCAAGGGTATTCAGTGCTCCAGGCGGCCCATGCGGCCGAAGCCCGCGCTCAGCTCGACGCTCAGAAGCCCGACCTCGTGATCAGCGACATCGTGATGCCCGGAGAATCCGGCATCGAGCTGCGCCGCAGCATCCTTGAACGCTGGCCGGACTTGCCGGTGATTCTCATCTCCGGGTACAGCGCCGAGGGCCCAGCGGAGTTCGCTTCGCGAACCGCGAATACCATCTTCGTCCAGAAACCGTTCGCGGCCGACCAATTCCTGGCACTTGTTGAGCAAACTCTCGCCGACATTCAAGCGAAGTAACGCGACGGCCTTACAGCTCCATAAAGATTCCCGGATAGACCTGTCACGGCCCTGTCATGAGGACTAGACTCAAGGCTCGAAGTGGAAGGGAGGATTCCATGATGGCACCGGCGCGAGAAGCGCGAAGCCGCGAATGGGTTGTTGATCTGCGTTCACACCGCGTGGTACGACGTATCCCAGTGCGGCTGAATCGAGAATGCGAGGACCAGGTGACCGACAAGAAGACAAGAGAGCAAGCACTTAAAGACCTCAATCCCATTGAGGACGTCAAAGGCGCGGTCAACTACCTCAAGCATCTCGACCCGGTGGAAGACATCAAGGAATTCATGGAGAGCGCGGCCGAAGTGCTGGAGCCGCGTGAATCCGATGTTCGAGCCGTGCGCCCGGAGGAAGACAGCCGAAGCGAGGTCGAAGAGCGGGCCTAGCCCGGTTACCAGTTGCCGGCCAGCGGGGAGCCGCCGGCCGCAAGTTCTCGCAGGCGCCTCGCCGTTCCCGCGGAAACTTCCGCGGGAAGTGAACTGATTGGAAACCAGCGCCGGTCGGCGATTTCGTTGTTCGCCTCGAATTCATCGAGCGTGAAGTCCCGCGTGTAGAAGATCGCGACGTGATCGCTCTTGTGTTCGGCAAAGTTGCTGTACACGCCGAGGAGGTTGAGTTCGCCGACATCGGCGCCGACTTCTTCCTCAGCTTCGCGCCGGGCCGCCTCTTCGAGCGACTCACCTTTATCGACGCCGCCGCCCGGCAAATACCAGCCCTCGCGGTACGTGTGACGGATGAGCAGGACTTCATCGCCGCGAAGCAATGCCACACGAGCGCCCAGTGTTATCGGATGGAATAGCCGCCACCGAAGGCGCTCGCCTTCCCAGGCGCATCTGCGCACCAGCGTCGCGACGGATCGCAAGCCGTTTCGAATCACGCGTCCAGCGTAGCGCGATCGTCCGATTTCCGTTCGGCGTTCGCTTCTGCCCGTTCGGACCAGCGGCCACGGGCCTATTGGACCTCGAAACGCTGGCCGTGGGCGGTATTCTCGGCGCGCAAAGGTCGAAATCGAAGTAAGTCTTACGTTCACAGGGGAGGCGTGCGGTGGCCGCAATCAGCCCGAGAAGCAACGAGCCGAATTGGGTCGTCGAACTCGCGACGGGGCGCATTGTCCAGCGGCCACTTCGCGCCGCCGCGGGCGACGCCATCCTCTCGCCCAAATTGGCGGAGCGGCTCTCGAAGAACGAGGAGGAGATTCGTGTGAACACCGAGAAGCAGAACGAGCAGGCCCGGCGAGACCTGAACCCGATTGAAGACGTGAAAGGCGCGGTGCGCTTCGTGAAAAAGCTTGACCCGATTGAGGAAATCAAGGACTTCATGGAAAGCGCGGCCGAAGTACTCGAGCCAAGGGAATCCGATCTCCGCATCGTGGAACCCGAGGCGGACCTTTCGAGCTCAACCGTCGGCCCGGGCAAGCACGGAAAGGGCGGCCATCCCGTTGAAGTGGCGCCGTGGCCCGACGCCAAAGAGATGAACAAAGAGCACCGCGGATACTAGACGGCTCCCCTCGACGCCCCCGCTCCGCCCGGATGGGGCGGGGGCGTTGCAAATCGACAGTTAAGCGCCGTCAGTCCTGAAAAACTCGCAGCGGCTCGTGAGGTTGCACTCGCCGCACTTTGGACGGTTCTTCAAGCAGAGATGCTTACATTGCATAACTATTAAGGCGTGATACCTGGCGAGCAGGTCTCGCAGGCCCGAGCCATCGGGTTCCGCGCCGTCCAGTCCGCCGATCACCCAGCGTTGCCAGGTGTGGTAGTCCCTGGACTGAACTGGCCCCAGGCCCAGCCTGCTGAAGAGCCGCATCGAATAAGCATCGGCCGCGAAGGCAGGCTGCCGGGCTGCGTAGCAAATCATTGCGTCGGCGGTCTCGGGGCCAATCCCGAAACAACCTAGGAGGATGGGCCGTAGAGACTCCGCATCGGTATCCATTAAGGCCTGGAATCCGCCGTGTTCCCTGCAGAGGTCGAGGAATGCCCGGAGTTTCAACGCCTTCTGCCGGTACTGGCCACTGGGGCGCACCAGCTCTTCGAGCTCGCCGTGTGGCAATGCGTCCATCGAATCGGGAGTGAGGGCGTTCGCCGACTTCAGGCGAGCGATGGCTCGCTCGACATTAGTCCACATGGTGTT
Organism: Dehalococcoidia bacterium; assembly: GCA_050247055.1. Classification (GTDB taxonomy): domain Bacteria; phylum Chloroflexota; class Dehalococcoidia; order Tepidiformales; family Tepidiformaceae; genus Amarobacter. Next base: position 431,741 of record JBFWUX010000004.1, on the reverse strand, counting down.
CTGCACGAGGATGCAGCCGACACAAACTTCGAACGGGTCGGCATCGGGCCACCAGTGCCAGCCGCGCCAGGAGTGCATCTCGTCGAGCGCGTGGTAGACCTCGACCAGGTTCTGCTGATCGTTCCTGGGGCTCATATTTCGACCGGGATGATTGCTGTCCGCGCGCTTGCGCGGCCACGTTCGTTCGCGAAGGTGCGCACCGAAACGGCGGCGACGATGATGGCGCCGCCGAGGACGGCCCACCACCCGGGCGTCTCGCCCAGGAAGAGGAAGACCCAGACCGGGTTCAACACGGGTTCGAGCATGCCGATGAGGGATGCCTCCAGCGCCTGGACATTCGCTACCCCGTAGCCGAAGAGCAGGTAGGCAAACCCGATCTGGACTACACCGAGGAACACGAGCCCCGCGGAATCTTTCAGCCCGGGCGTGAACGGTTCGCTCGTGCCGCGCCCGAGGTTCACCGCCAGCAGGCCAACCACGAGGATGATATTGCCGAGCACCATCGCTTCGGGGCGGGTTTCGTTGGTGCAGCCCGGCGCTCGGAGGAGGGTGAACATCGCCGCCAGCATGACGCCCGATCCGGCGGCAAGCAGGTTACCCGTCATTGCGTCGGTATCGAGCTTGCCGACGAAAAACAACGCCATCCCACCGAAAGCGACAGCGACGGTCACGAGGTCGAGCTTCGTTGCGCGCTCCCGGAGGAACACCGCCCCGGTGATGAGCAGATAGAGCGGCGCCGTGTACTGGAGAAAGATAGCGCTGGCGGCCGTGGTCAGCTTGGTGGCACTGACGAACATGACGAGCGTGAGTGCATAGCTGATCGCGATGCCCCAGGTGACCCGGTTCGTCCGCCAGGGCGCACGCATCGGTGGCCTTGCAACGAGCCAGATGACGATCCCGGCGAGCAGCGAGCGCCACATCGTCACGCCGAGCGCGTCGATCGAGACCCACTTGATGAAGAGCCCGCCCGAACTCCAGAGGACTGCTGCGCAAAGCACGGCCACCAGCCCCTGCTGGTGCGGGCTCAGCGAGCCAAACGTTGCGCGAGGGCGGGCAATCACGCGGGATGTCACAACAGAGAAACGATACAGGTGAGCGTGAGTAACCGCGCCCTGGGAACGTTCAGAAGAGCCGCCGGGAGTAGAGCGCGTTGTTGTAATAGGGCTCGCGCACGAACGAACCAACGCGCTCGAAGCCACAACCTTCGTAGAATGCGCAGAGGCGATGCCGGTCGGCCATGCAATCGAGCCGAAGGGTCGACTTTCCCCGGCGCGCGGCTTCTTGTGCCGCCCAATCGAGGAGCGCGGCCGCATGTCCTTGCCCTGCGAATTTACGTCGAACAGCCAGCCGATGGATAAAGCCGGCGTCCCCTACGCCTGGCCAGAACATTTCGTCACGCCATTCCAGGAGTGCAGTAACGACCGCCTCGTCGCCGGCGTAGCCGACGAGCACTGTTTCCGGATCGCTGCAGCGGGCGCGGAGGGCGGCTTCGCTGATCTCATCGAGCGGCCAGAGGGGTTGGCCGGAATCGATCAGCCACTGCGCTGCTTCAGTAAGAATCGAGGCGGCCCGCGCGAATTCGCCTGTGCGGACGGTGAAATTCGAAACGGGCGCGGCCATCAGGACTTCGCGCGAATCACCTTGCCCGACTTGTCCACGAGGTTGCCGTCCTTGTCGTACAGCTCGGGCTCCGCGGGTGCGAACTTCTTGTCCAGGTAGACGTAGAGGACAAGGGCGACCGCACCGCCGACGAGGGCGATGACGATTCCGGTGATGATCTTGTCGGGATCGAACCTGATGAACAGGTAGAGGACGAACGTGATGATGAAGCCGATGAGGACGGCGTTCAGGTAGCGGCGAAGTGCGGCGAACATGGCCCGCAGTATTGGTTCCGGCTGGCGGGTTGTAAAGGGATTTCAGTCCCGGTGCACGAACTTCCGCTCAAGTTCCACCGCTTCATCGATGATGTGGCGGTAGCGGCTGAACAACTGCCGCGCGGCTTCGTTCGCCCGTTCTGCGTCGGCCGCGCTGATGGCGCCGTTGGCGATGGCTTCTTCGAGCTCGTCGCGGTCTTCCTCTATTAGCGTGTCATCGGGGAAGGCCCACCAGTCGAGGAGGAGGTCGCGATAGGTCACACCTTCGTCATCGACGCGCACGTCCGCGAGGGCATCGAAACGATGAGCGATGAGCGCGCCGTCGATGCCGATCCAGCGATAGAGGTTGTAGGGGCGGCGCGGCCAGAAGAATCCGTACGAGACTGACCCGGCCGGCACCACTACCGGCAGGCGGGGTGGCCCCCCGCCGCGCGTCATGACGAACTTTACGATCACCACGCGGCCATCGCGGTGCACGAGTTCGGTCTCGTAGTCGTGCACCGACCCATCGAGCTTTACCTTGCGTTCGCGAAACGGCCGCGGCCTGCTATCGGCGCTCGCCTTCGCGGTCGTATCCTTGGCCTTCATTCGAAGCTCACGAGGTAACGCATGGCCGACCTTTCCTTCAAGAACATCATCTACCAGAAGGAGGGCCCGGTCGCTGTCCTCACCATCAACCGCGAGCCACAGCTGAATTCCATCGACGCCCAGACCTCCAGTGAGATGTACCGCGCCTGGGAAGACTTCCGCGACGATTCGTCGCTGCGTGTCTGCATTCTCACGGGCACGGGCGCGAAGTCGTTCTCCACCGGCATGGACCTGGTTGCGACAGCTCGGGGCGAAAACCAGTTCGAAGGCGGACGGCCGGTGCCGTTCGGCGGCTTCACCAAGCGGTTGCCGATCTTCAAGCCGATCATCGCCGCCATCAATGGCTACTGCCTCGCGGGCGGCATGGAACTGGCGCTTGCCTGCGATATCCGCATCTGCACGCCGGAAGCCCGCTTCGGCCTGCCCGAAGTGCGCTGGGCGATCATGCCGGGCGCCGGCGGCACGCAGCGCCTGCCCCGCGCCATCCCCCAGGCGCTCGCCAACTACATGATCCTCACGGCCGAACAGATCGATGCCGAAACGGCGCTACGGGCGGGCCTGGTTTCGCACATCGTCCCGCTCGAGGAGCTGATGGATAAGGCGCACGCCATCGCGAACACCATCTGCGAGCGTGGCCCGCTCGCGGTCCGCACCGCCAAGGAAGCCATCCAGCGCGGGCTCGATATGCCCCTCGATCACGGGCTCGCCTACGAAGATGTGCTCCTCACCCGCCTGATGGCCACCGAAGACGCCAAGGAGGGCCCCCGCGCCTTCGCCGAGAAGCGGAAGCCCGAATACAAGGGCCGCTAGTGTCGCGATTTCGGACTTCGGATTTTGGATTTTGGATTGCGGCCGCTGTGGTGAGCCTGGCCGCAGCCTCGTGTTCCTCTGATGCGAAGCCGGAGCCCATCCCAAAGATCGGCTCCATTGAAGCCACGCGGGACGTGGTCGATGGGAAGGCACTCCTCACTTCGACGATCAAGGTCACGCTCGACCGTGAGTGGAAGGTGGTGGAGACGGAACTGCCCCTGGCCTCGTTGTTCGAACTGCGCGTGCCGCTCGCGGACGGCAGTTCCACGCGCGTGCTCGCGGAGACCGCCGAACTCTCACCGAACAATAGCCGCGTCGCAACGCTGACCGCAAAGGCGCTCATCCCTGAAGGCGCCACCCTTACCATCCAGCGGAAGGCGTTCGTGAGGAATGCCTCCGGAGTCATCTCGGCCGAAGTCAGTAGCGCACTGGATCCGGCGGTCGTCCTGCTTGCTTCTGGGGCGCTCGCAGTCTCCGACCCTTCGTTTTTCGACCCGGGGGAGCTGGCCCCGGTGACGGCTGACGATGAAGACCCGGCGGTCCAGCGGGCAGCGCTTGAGGCGCACTTGCGCAAACGGCCAGGCGATCCCGGGACGTTCGTCGATAAGGCGCTCGCGATATACGACTCCATCCCCACCGACCTCGTGCCCTCGCCGAAACTGCGCGCGGCGCTGGCGGGGCTGAGCGGGACATTCGCCGATCCAGCGGTGGCGTCGTTCATGACGGCGGATAACTGCACGAACAAGCCGGTGGCGCGAATCGCTTTCGAGCCGCCGCCGGATGCACCGGAGTTGCTCGCGCGCATGACCCACGAGAACGGCGCGAGGGTCATCTCGATCAACCCGTTCGCGGAAGGCGAGCGCTTCGAATACCTGATGCCGATCCTCGCCCACGAAGCGATCCACTGCGATGACCAGGCCGGCAACATCGAAGAGATCGCGGCCACCGCATTCGATTCGTTCCTCTACCTCCAGCTTGTGGCCATCGAGCCGGACCTGGCGCAGGGCCGGACGAAGGTCGCGCGCGAGCTGAATATCGATGCGGTGGCCATGATCAACAGCGGCCAGCGCTATCCGGAATCCGTTGGCGTGTTGCCGAGCGTCGGTGTCACTTCAGTGCTGCCGTTCACGAGCAGTACCGCGGGGTCGTTCGCCGAGCTCGTGGCGAGCGCCTACAGCGAAGTACCCTCCGGCGGTTCGCCTGCTGAGAGTGTCGCGCTCGCGTACGCCAGCATCATCGCGACGGCCACTGGCGGCGACGTGAACGACCCATTCAACCTGACGTACCTGGATGCGCTTCTTGGCAGGGCGGTGGACGCCGGGGTGTTTGCGAACGCGCTGGATGCCTTCGGGCTGGTGCCGCAGTGAGCGGTAAACTTTTTCACGCTGCGTTCACTCAGACGTAACGGAGTCCGAAATTCTTACGAATCTCCAACATTATTGTCGAATGCAGATTCGGACTATTCGTAGGATTTGAACAATGCGACACGGGCGTGTCGCGCATGCGGGGCATATTCGCGTCAGATGGTGACGATTCTAGCGCGTGCTAAGTGGGATGTGTCAGGAAGCGTATTGACGCGTTAGCGAACGGGGTGCCAGTATCCGGCTCCCCAAGCCCTATTGGGGAAAACCCTTAGAAATAGGAGAGCCCCGGTGTGGCGGCAACCATCCCGGGGCGGGTCGCAAGGAGAACTTGAGGCACCCTTGCGACGTGATCCTACCACCCGGTAGGTGAGCGGCGCATTCAGGAAAAGCCCGGAATCCCGGCTTTCCACCAGTTCTTCCCCCTGCGGCCCGGAAAGGAGCGATATCCGGGCAAAGAGCGCAAACCCATCCGAAATCGAAGATCGTTGGCCGTCGGGCGTTCAACGCGTCCCCGCGGCCCTGACTCGGCGCCCCAGTGGGACGCTCATGGAGAACCTTTTAGATGCGAAAAATCTTTCTTGGACTCATGCTTTCCTCGGCCCTCGCTGCTGTGGTGATCGGCGGTGCGCTTGCCTGGACAGGCAGCACCAGCGGGTCAACGAGTGCGTTGGCCGGTAACGTCGATGTCGCACTATACAACGTCGCCGGTTCGGGCAATGTGGTCGTGCCAACTGGAAATCCAATTAAAGTGGCAGATGGCGGAATCACAAACAATGGCGATATTCCGGTGTATGTAAGCTCCGGGTCGGTTCTTTACACAGGAAACCCGATCTGCTCCACAACTGGTTCGGTCGTTGTAACGAACAATAACTACATAGCGGTGGGCCAAAGCTACACTCCGTTGTACGACGTGTATTTGACTATGGGGGTGACCGCTGATGACGCGTGTCAGAACTACACCCTTCCATACACTCTGACCATCAACGTCCAAAGCTAGGGCCGAACTTCCGCAAGCCGGCACGAGTTGGGCGTTAGTCCCGGCTCGTGCCAACGGCAACAGGGTGAATGAAATGATTGCCACCGCGAAGTCAACGCATACTTGGCGGCCGAGTTCGGCCATCCGATCCGCTGTCGTAGTCCTTGGCGGCGTGCTCTTTGGGTTGGCCGTGGGATTGCTATTGCTAGCGTTCGTTGCGACACGATTTATGGGGTATGGGGTTGCGACCATTCAGTCATACAGCATGCGACCTGCTCTCGATCGAGGAGATTTGATAATTACGAGGCCAACTTCGATCGACCGGGCGAAGGCCGGGGACATAGTGGTCTTCGAAGAGGGCGAACGAACGAAGCTACTAATCGCCCATCGCGTTTATAACGTGATTCCCATTACAACCAACGTTACGAATTCGTCGACCGGAAAGACGTCCACAAGCTATTCGACGGTCCTCCGGACCAAAGGCGACGCCAACGAAAACGTAGACGAGCAGATAGTTGACGCGTCGAGATTTCGCGGCGAAGTGCTGTTCACGGTTCCCCGAATCGGGCTGTTGATACACGACATCCCTCTTGAGTATGTGTTGATGGGCGTATCCGCATCGAGCGGGTTGGCTTGGGGCTTTTACGAGTTGGTTCGATATCGGCGTCGCAGAACTCAAGTGCTATCGAGCTAGGTGCGAGGGGTGTCGATGCCAAAGCGGATGACGGAACTCATGGAACGCCTGGTGTCTCTTGAGCAGTCGCTGGATGAGCTGAGTACTGCGCTCGGTGCCGGCGGCTCCGGATTTGGCAACTCTGAGCCGCTTGCACCTCGACTCGGTGCGACGTGTGAGGCGCCAAGAGATCTCTCGGTTCCCAAATCGACTGGCCGTCCGCCGAATGTCAAAGCGAGGTCCCTTTGGATTGTGGGACCGGCGGGACTTGTCGTTTTTCTGCTTGGGGTGTCTTTTGCGAGTGGAGTCGCGTTCACCTGGAGCGGCAGTGTCTCGAAGACCTTGTCGTCGCCAACCGGGGCATGGGTTGCCAAACCTTCCACCCTCTGCGCTGAGAATGGCCTTAGCTTCACAGTCGCGAACACCGTGACCGGCACAGCGGGGCCCGACTTCCTCATCCTTGGGAACCAGGGTCAGCTGGCGCTGGCGTTGGGCGGCTTTGATATCGTCGTCGGTGGCAATGGGAAGGACTGCATCGATGGTGGTCCCGGCGGCGATGTGCTTAAGGGCCTGAACGGGGACGACGTCATCCTCGGCGGCGAAGGCAACGACTTCCTCTACGGCGGAGCCGGCGACGATGTCCTCGATGGCGGGCCGGGGTTCGATATCTGTGTCGGCGGCAGCGGCAAGGACACGATACGGAACTGCGAAGTCATCTTCCAGGGAATCGATCCGGGTGGTTGCGAGCCGGTACACGGCTCGGATTCGTTCGGCGCCAATACAGACCGTCACGATGATGACTGCGACCCTGGCTGCGATACACGCCACACCGAGAACTTCTCCAGCGGGGACACGAACCACCATGACCCCGGCGACGACTGCGACAACAAAGAAGACAACAACGGCACCGGCGCCAAGAACTTCGCCGCGCCGGTCGATGACGGTTCGACGGACGGGAGCGCGGATTCGCCTGACGATGTGGACAACCCGGGAGGCAGCAAGGATGACCCGACGGACGCGGACTCCGACAAGGCTGGCGACGGGGAAGAGGCGGACGCGACGGTGGTGAAGGATGGCGTTGCGCCTTCAGGTGAAAGTGTGGGCACGGGTGGCAAGGATTCGGGCACAGATGAATCGGATGATTCGGAGACGGCGACTCCGGAACCTGACGGCACCCCGACGCCAGGTCACGCGCCGAAGCCGACGCTCCAGCCAGGCATGCGCGACGTGATTTCCACAGGCGGTGGAGTGGCTATCTACCCGAAGTAGGACTCAGGCGGCTCGGCATTCCCCGTTGAGGGCGTGCGGTGCTACTATGTCTCCTAATCACCGCGAACGTGGCCGCACTTATCAAGATGGGGTTGAGGGACCGGCCCTGCGAAACCCCGGCAACCTGTTTCATTAAACAAGGTGCCAAATCCGGACTCCTCCTTCTGCGGAAGGACCTACGGAGAAAGATGAGAGCGACTTCGCTCGAATTGAACGGCCCCCACGCGGACGAGGAGTGTCAGATGGTTTCCTCCATGGGCCGTATGGTCATGCGCTAGCCCCTCACCTGAAGGGGCTCCCCCGAATCCGCTTCTGTGCCCATCGGCGCGTGATCATCGCGCCGGCCAGTGCCCGTCCTCTCGAACAGGACGTTTCGGAGAACAACGCATGAGCTTTGCAACCAACCTTCGCTGTCGCGAGTGCCATCGCGAATACCCGCTCGAAGCGCGCCATGTGTGCGACTTCTGCTTCGGCCCGGTCGAAGTCACCTATGACTACGACGGCATCAGCCGCAACGTCACCCGCGCGAGCATCGCCGCGGGCCCGGCGAGCCTCTGGCGTTACAAGGATTTCCTCCCCGTTGAAGCCGAAAACGCCATCGATATCGGGGCGGGGTTCACGCCGCTGGTCCGGGCGAAGAACCTCGGCAAGGCGCTGGGCCTGAACAATCTCTACCTGAAGAACGACACGATGAACCCCACCTGGTCGTTCAAAGACCGGGTGGTCGCGGTGGCATCCAGCCGCGCGCGCGAGCTCGGGTACGAGAAGCTCGCCTGCGCCAGCACGGGCAACCTCGCGAACAGCGTCAGCGCCCATGCGGCCGCGGGGGGAATGGAAGCCGTCGTCTTCATCCCGCACGACCTGGAAGCAGGGAAGGTGCTGGGTTCGAGCATCTACAACCCCACGCTCGTGAAGGTGCGGGGCAACTACGACGCCGTGAACCGCCTCTGTGCCGAGCTCGCGGGTTCCTACAACTGGGGCTTCGTGAACGTGAACGTCCGCGCCTACTACGCGGAAGGCTCGAAGACGCTCGGGTTCGAAGTTGCTGAACAGCTCGGCTGGCGCGCCCCCGACCACTGCGTGGCGCCGATCGCCAGCGGTTCGCTCTTCGTGAAGATCCGCAAGGGCTTCGATGAGCTGTACAAGGCCGGACTAATCGATAAGCCGAAGACGCGCATGAGTGGCGCCCAGGCCACCGGCTGTTCGCCGGTCGCGACGGCCTGGAGGGAGGGCACCACGAACTTCCGCCCGCAGCGCCCGAACACGATCGCCAAGTCGCTCGCCATCGGCAACCCGGCCGACGGTTACTACAGCCTGGTGCAGCTCCAGGAGACGGACGGCGCCTGCGGCATGGTGGATGACCCCGAGATCGTCGACGGCATGAAGCTGCTGGCGGAAACCGAAGGCATCTTCGGCGAAACGGCCGGCGGTGTGACTGTTGCCTCACTGAAGCAACTTGCCGCGCAGGGTAGAATTCACCCGGACGAACTGACCGTCGCGTTCATCACCGGCGCGGGGTTCAAAACGGCGGAAGCTGTAGCCGACCACCTCGAACCTCCGCTGGAGATCGATGCGACGCTCGAGAGTTTCGAAGCTGCGTATCGCGCCCCGGTGGCGCAGGGAGTCGCCTGATGACGTTGAAGCGCGTGAAGTTCACCTTCCCGGAAAACCTGATAAAAGAGCCTCTGATCTACAACCTGGGGCACGAATTCCGCGTCATCACGAACGTCCGCATGGCCGATGTCGATGAAAACACCGGCTGGGTCATGCTCGAACTTGAAGGCGACCCGGTGGAAATCGACCGCAGCCTTGCCTGGGCACAGCTCAAGGGCGTTCGCGTTGATCCTGTCGTCGGAGACGTCGTCGAAGGCTAGACGCAGCACTCGAACCTAAACCTGACTACCAAACTGGAGTACTCCGTGTCCGTTACTGTCCTGATTCCTCAGCCCCTCCGGAGCCTCACCGGCAATCTTTCGAAGGTCTCCGGAGACGGAGCCACGCTCGAATCGCTGGTTTCGAACCTTGAATCCTCCTACCCCGGCATGCGCGAGCGCGTGATGGACGAGTCGGGCCAGATGCGCCGCTTCGTGAACATCTATGTGAACGGCGAGGATGTCCGCTTCATGGATGGCCTGGGCACCGCCCTCAAGGACGGCGACGAAATCAGCATCGTCCCGGCGGTAGCCGGCGGGGCCTAGGCTCCGGCCCGGTCGAAGAAGTCCGCGAGGCCGATCCGAAGTCCCGGAATGAGGTCGCTCTTCAGCGTGTCCGCGTCGGTAAGGCGAAGCCGGGCGGTACCGCTGAATACGTCGACGGATCGCTGCGATGGGTCGATGACCCAGACCTCTCGGACACCGAAAGAAAGGTAGGCATCGATTTTCGATCGAATGTCGGGGAGCCGTTGGCCAGGCGACAGTACTTCTATCGCGATGTCTGGCGCTACACGCATCCAATCCGGGGGAGTCGGGCGGCCGGGCAGGTAGAACGCAACGTCGGGAACCGGGGACGATCCTTCCAGATTTCCCTTGGCGGGAATGATGGCGCGCGGCTCCACGGATGGCGAGCCGAACTCGCGCAGAAGGCTGTAGAGCTCGCCGGAAATGACACCATGCTTCCAGGTTGGTGACACCTTCTCGTAGACCTCCCCGTCGATGAGTTCGAGCCGCTGCTCATCGATCCCGGACAGAGCGAGGAATTCTTCGAGAGTCAGTCGCGTCTGGGTGACCATAGGTTCAGGATAGCAGAAAGCCCCCGGATTCCCGGGGGCTTTGCGTTGTTCGAACTCGAACCCTAGAACAGGTTCGGCTTGTCGGTCTTCTGCGTGGGCTGGGCCGGAGGCGGAGCCGGGGCGGTGTACTGTTGCTGCTGGGGCGGCGGAGGCGGCGCGCTGGCCTGTTGCGTCGTGGTCGGCGCTGGCTCGTCGTCCTTCACGGCCTTGCGGAATTCCTTGATCGAAGTGCCGAGGTCGCGGCCAAGGGTGCTGAACTTGCCAACACCGAAGATGAGGATGATCACTACCGCGATGATCGCAATTTCCGGTCCACCGAGTGGTCCCAACATATGTCTACTCCCGTCCTTCCCAGAAGGACTTCGATTTCATGCTACAGGATAGTGCCCGGGAGCAAACGCGCCATGGCCCGCAGGTCAAGTTCGCGTTACGGCCGCGTGCTTACCCTACCCGCTCTACGAATACGTCCATCACGCCGCCACAGATCTTGTCGTCGCCATCCGTGGGCTCGGTGAGGTCCACCGTGACGATGCGCGCCTTGCCGTCATCGAGGACGTCCATGGCTTCTTGCCAGACTTCCGCTTCGCCGCAGCCGCCGCCAATGGTCCCGAAAAAGGAGCCATCCTTGCGGACAACCATTTTCGCGCCGGTCTTGCGTGGGGTGCTCCCGCGAGTGCGGGCGACCGTCGCCAGAACGACCGGTTCGCCGCGTTCAACCGCGGAAAGTATTTCTTTGTAGATCTCGTCCTGCATTGCTTCGATCGTCGCTTGTTTGGCGAAGGCTGGCAACTCACACAACGCTCGGGAAATCCCTGACGCGCCGGGCAGAGGCCAAATCGTCAGGTGTGGCCATTTCTTTATAGCCAAAGCGGTATAGCCAGGAAGCCAATATGTGGAAGTGAGATTCGCGTCTCTTCTGTCAGCTTTCTAACAGTCGAACTGGAAGGTGGAGACCCGGTGAACGGGCCTTACACCCATCTATGGGCGGGGAGGACCCGCCAAACAGGAGAGAACCAATCATGGTCAAGAAATTGAAGAGCCCGCGCCGCCTGATGGCGCTGGCCGTCTTCGCCATCGTCGCGATGTCTGCCTTCGGCTTCGCGGCGAGCAACACGATCAACAATGGCGGCAAAGCTGGCGACGGCTACGGCCAGATCTCCGGTTACAACGTCACCAACGTTCATTACACGCTGAAGAATGGGAACGACGAGCTCGCGACCGTGACTTTCACACTCGACTCGGCCGCGAATAGCGCGAAAGTCGGATTCTCAGACGACGCGAACGGCCTGAACGCGACGGGCCTCGCCAACTGCTCCGTTGTTGTCAACAACGATTGGACGTGCAACGTCGGCGCCCTGCATGTGACCGCGCTCAATGCGGCATTTATCCGCGTCGTAGCGGCCGGATAACTCTCATCGAGTGATCGCGGACCTGGTCCTCGACCATCTGCGCTCACGCCACCGTCTCAAGGATTCGTCACATGAACTCATCCAGGTTTCTTTCGCCTCGACGACTGATCACTCTCACCGCTTTCAGCCTGATCGCGGTGATGGCGTATGGCTTCGCCGCGGCGAATACCGTCGATCCCAGCAACGCTGGTGACGGCCACGGTGCTGTCAGCGGCGGCGATATCGAGAACGTCCACTATGTGGTTTCCGGCGGCTATCCGTCGGAGCTCACAAAAGTGCAGTTCAACTACGTTGGCTACTCCAAGAAGCCGACGTACGTCGATGCGACTCTTGATGTCGGTGCGACGACCTCGACATCGACTTGCTCGAACACTTCAGGTGACGCCTGGGAGTGCGACTTCAGCGGCGTCAACGTCGAAGACGTCGAAGACCTCCAGGTCACTTCACACGACTAACTCCGACGGCGCGGGCCGGCGAATTTTCGTCGGTCCGCACCAACCCTCGGAAAAGGAATTCCGATGTTTCAGACGATTACTATTACGCCGCGACGACTCATCGCCTTGACAGTGCTTGGATTGCTGGCCGTGGTCACTTACGGGTTCGCAGCTGCCAACACCGTTCCAGCTTCCGTTGGCGGTGATGGCCAATCGGCCGTAACGGGCTATGCCGTAAGCAACGTCCATTACGTTCTGGACACCAACAACCCTTCGAATGTTTCCAGTGTCACGTTCACGCTCACGCCAGGTCTAGCATCCGGTGGCGCGGCCCGGATCTCGATCAATGGTGGAACGAGTTGGCTTGCATCCTGCACATCGTCGGGGCCGGGAGCCACGTCAAACATTAGTTGTGCGGGTCCGGTAGCTGTCACCGTCCTCTCCAACCTGCGAGTTGTCGCAGCGCAGTAGTTAACGAACGCGGAATCGCGCGCTTACGGCGTGGTCAGGCGCCTGCGCGAAGCCACCAATGGGGGACAAGTTCATGAAGTCCAGGCGCGGTCTCGTTGCCTCGCTTTCGTCGGCGTTCACGGTCGTAGCCGTCATCGCGGCATGGATCCTGTTCGCTCCGCCGCAACTCGGCGGGCAAACGTCGTACGTGATCGTCAACGGGAACAGCATGGAGCCGGGTATGCACCGTGGCGACCTCGCCATCGTCCGCAAGACGAGCGACTACGAGGTCGGCGATGTGGTGACCTATCGCCATCCAGAGATTGGTCCGGTCATCCACCGGATCATCGAACGCGATGGCAGCCATTATGTGTTCCAGGGCGACCACAACGACTTCATCGATAGTTACCACCCCACTCAGCAAGAACTCATCGGCAAGCTCTGGATTCACATTCCCGGAGTCGGGAGCTGGCTGACGCGTTTTCACAATCCTTTCTTCATGGTCGGACTGCTGTTCGTCGCCTTCGTTGGATTTGGCGGCTTCACAGCGAAGGCCAAAGCGAGCCGCACGGGGCGGCATCCAAATCGCGCCAATCAACCGGCGCCCACAACGGGGGGATCTCCCATGAACCAGCTGCTTCGCAACTGGCAAGACAGCGTCTCCATCCTGGCCGCCACAGGCATCGCCTTCGTGGTTCTTGGCTGGATCGCATTCCATCGACCGACTGAGCACCAGGTGCCGGCGGACCTGCCCTACACGCAGTCGGGGACGTTCGGTTACTCGGCGGTGCCCGCCGACGGGCGTGTTTACGACACGGGCCTGGCGACCTCGGGCGAGCCGGTCTATCGACGCTTGAGCGACCAGGTGGCGTTTACGTTCGACTACGAGTTCACGTCCTCGGCGGCGTCCAGCACGAACGGGAGCTACCAGATGGTCGCCGAGCTCGGTGACCAGAACGGGTGGCGCCGAACGATCGAGCTCACGCCGAAGACGAACTTCACCGGCGCCGAATTCACGGCCTCCGGGGTCCTGAACCTCGGCGAAGTGCAGTCGCTCATCTCGATCCTCGAAGAGCAGTCCGGTGTAAAGAACGACAAGTACTCGGTGACCATCCGCCCCGAGGTGGATGTCACGGGCTCGGTGAACGGCACGCCATTCACGGACTCGTTCGAGCCGTCGCTGCCGATGTCGCTCGACAAAGTCCAGCTGAAGATGGACGCGCGCTCCGACGATAAGACTCCGCTGACGCCGGGCACGGACGGCCTTGTTTCGACGCTGCAGACGCGCTCCAACATGATCAGCCTGCTCGCGTTCTCTCTGCCGGTCTCGCTTGCGCGGGTGCTTTCGATCGCGGTCGTTGGCCTCGTCATTGCGGTCACGGGATGGCTGCTCATCGCGGCCGTTCGCCTGGGCAAACTGTCCCGGACTGATGTGGTCGGAGGACGTTCGTTCCGCAGCCCGCTGGTAAACGTCCGCGGCGGAGTCCCCGGTCAGCGTGTTATCGACGTGGCCAGCCTCGATGACCTCGGGCGCATCGCCGCGAAGCTCGGCGCCGTCGTACTCCAGGAGGTCCGCCCCGGTTATCACGCCTTCTTTGTCCACGACATGGAAGTCACCTACCGCTACGAGGCGCTCGCCGAAGACGACGAGCACTCCACCAACCCGGTGTTTCCATCGAGGGCAGCATGAGCCGGCGGCTGCCGCGCATGGCGATTGGCAGCCTCATCGCGCTGATCGCCGTGAGCGTGATCAGCGCGGCCGCGGCGGCCAATACGGTGCCTCCGACTTACGCCGGACAGACGGATTCCGCGCTACTGATCAGCCAACTCGCGCCGCCAGAATGTGCCGGCATGAACCTCACGGAGCTGGTTATCGGGGGTGGCGGAGGTGGAGGCGGGAACGCGCTCGTGCTGGGCAGCCCTGGATGGGACACCCTCACCGGCGGTGGCGGCGACGACTGCATTGTCGGCGGGTCGGGTTCAGACACACTCAGGGGCCAAGGCGGCGACGATGTCCTCATCAGCGGTTCGGGGCTCTTCTCGTCGCTCCAGGGTGGCGGCGGCCACGACATCTGCTACGGCCGGGCGTTGTTCAACTTCCCGAACAGCTGCGAGGAGTACTACCACTAGGCCCGGGGGTAGCTGCCGAACACTTTGATCTCCCCGCAGAGTGGCCGGATGGCATCCAGCACGGCGCGGCCCGCCGGTTCGTCCTGGTGGCCCTCGAAATCGATCAGGAACACGTATTCTCCGAAAGTCGCCTTCGTTGGGCGGCTTTCGATTTTTGTGCAGTTGATTTTCGCCCTTGCGAACTCGTCCAGCACGCTCGCAAGGGCGCCCGGGTGGTCTGTCGCGAAGGTGAAGGCGATCGAAGTCCGGTCGTTGCCGGTCGGAGCGGGGCGGCCTCGTCCGAGCACCACGAAACGCGTCACATTGGTATCGCTGTCCTGGATACCCTGCGCGAGGATTTCTCCGCCACGGAGTTCTGCGGCGCGGACGGTCGCGATCGCGGCGGCGTCGCCGTCGCGGGCCATTGCGAGGTCTACCGCTTCGGTTGTGGAGAGGGCCGCCTCGAGCTGCGCTTTCGGGAAGCAGCGTTCGACGAACTTTCGGCACTGACCCAGCGCGACTGCGTGCGAATAGATAACTTTCACGTCGTCGGCGCGGGTGCCGGGTTTCACAACCAGGTTGAGGACCACGGGCAGGATGAGTTCGGCCTGGATCTGGAGTGTGCTTTCGTGGATGAGGATGTCGAGCGTTTCGGGGACTGAACCGTTAATCAGGTTCTCGATTGCCACGACGCCGGTATCGGCCATGCCAGACTCGACCGCGGCGGCGACGGCAGGATGGGAAGGGAACGGGAGCAGTTCGGCATCGGGCGCGAATCGCATCGCAGCTTCTTCGCCGAAGGTGCCGGCCGGCCCGAGAAACGCCAGGCGCATCAGGTATCGAGCCCGTGTGTGGAGCCGATGAGCTGCTCTTTGAGGATCTCGAGGCTCTCTTTCCGGCAAACGACGACGAGCGCGTCGCCGGCACTGAGGCGGGTTTCGCCGCTCGGCATGCGCGGCACGCCGCCGGGATCGACGATGAGGGAGATCAGTGATTCGGCCGGCAGGAGGATCTCTCGCACCGAGCGGCCCACCACCGGGGACGTATCGGGGAGCTTGAACTCCACCAGTTCCAGGCCGCTATGCAGCTGGAGAAGCGCAATCATCTGCTGGGTTGGCAGTTCTTGTTCGATCTGGGAGAGCACGGCGTGGGTTGCGGAAATCGTGGTTTCGATGCCGCGCTTTGCGAACAGCACCTCGTTCTTCGGATTGTTGATGCGGGCGATCGTGCGGGGCACGCCGCGGTATCGCGAGAGGTCGCAAATAACCAGGTTGTCCTCATCGTCACCGGTAACGGCAGCCACAAGGTCGGCACGTGAGACGCCAGCAGCATCCAGCGTGGTGGCTTCGCAGCTGTCGCCGACCATGACGCTCCCGCCGAGCTCATCGCGCACCTGGGCCGCGCGAGAAGAGTCTCGCTCGAGGACGAGGACTTCGTGGTGCTCGCGGAGCAACTCCTCCGCGAGGTGGAATCCGACTTTTCCGCCGCCTGCGACAACGATGTACATGGTTACTTCCTCGCCGGCTCTTGCTGCAGCATCTCGACCATTATCCGGGCGCCGATGCTGGTGGGGCTAAAGGTTTCGAGACCGAGGTCCCGGAAGATCTCTTCGCGGACCGGGTCGTAGATACGACAGAGTACGCGCTTCACCGAGTACACCTCGCGCGCCATCTGGCTGGCGAAGTAGTTGCGGTTGTCGCCCTGGGTAACCGCGAAGAACGCGTCAGCCTCCCGGATTCCGTTTTTCTCGAGCGTATGCGCATCCATGCCGTTGCCGACAGCGCGCTTGCCCTTGAAGGCTTCGGGGAGCCTGCGGAATGCGGATTCGTTGGTATCGAGGACGGTTACCTGGTGCCCGTCTGAATCCAGCATCCCGGCGATACGAGACCCCAGTCTGCCGCAGCCCATGATGATGACGTTCATGCGTCCTGCCGTTTCATTCGTGATGATGCACCGGCGGGTTGGTCGATTGCCGGACGACCCAGACCGCACAGGTGGCGTGTTTCAGGATGTAGCCGACCGTTTGGCCGAGGCGCACCTCAGCGGTAGAGCCGCTGATATTCGAGTTGGCCACACCCATGATGATCGTGTCTATCGCATTGTCCGCAGCCTCTTCGATGATGGCCTGGCCCGCTTCCCGGGCCTGTAAGAGCATGCCGGTTACCGGGTACCCGGCGGCCATGGCGAGTTCCTCGGCCCGCCGGACGAGCTGTTCGCCGCGCCGGGCATCGGCATCGAGTTCGGCGTTCAGCGGCAGCGAGCGGTTTACTTCGATGACGTGCACGACGTAAACGCGGCCCTTTTTCGGTTTGGCAAGGACGGCTGCGATCGTTACAGCTTCGAGGCTGGCATCGGAGTGCGAAATGGGGACCATGATTGCCTGTGGCAGTGGCATGGGGCTATCGGACCCCGGCCGGAGCGGAGATTCGCGATTTTAGAGGCATCAATGGTCGTCCTGGGCGAACCACAGCCGAATGGCACCGTTCAGCACGAGCACGATGCCGATGGCGAAGCCGATATTGGGGCTGGTGGTTTGCGTGAGTATGAAGAGGATGAGTGCGAGACCGAGCACAATCGAGACAACAGAAAAGATGTAGTTCGCGGTTCGCATCTGCTTCCCGTGGCCCGGGAGGGCTCAAGTTCAGTCTCCCATGCTACGTCCGGGCGGGCGCAACAAACAACGAACGCTTATCGAGGCGTCGTCATGACTTCCGGACCGGTCGGAGCCTGGCCGGTGGCGCCATCGGGTTCGATGGTGACAAACATGCGGGTCATCTCTTTCGGCAACGCGGGAAGCTGAACGAGCAATTCTCCGTCGCTGCCCGTGAAGTCGGCGGCCGACTTCGCGCCTTCTGGCCCTTCGCTCCAGATCTGGTAGTGGTGCTCGGCCGGGGCTACGGGCAGGCCGCTGAAGCGGGCAACGCCGCTGCCGAAGTCGGCGGCGACGTAGATGGTGCCCTCGGCCCCGTCGCCACTGAGCGGCAGTTCGATTGCGCGCGCGGCCAGCTGACCTTGGAGCCGGTCGACATCGTCTCGCGCATCGAGCCAGGCGATCGTCACGGTCGTCAGTCCGACGGCGAGGAGAAGCACGGCGGCCGCCGTGCCGAGGGCGATGTTCCGCCATGGACCGACGATTATTTGTCGCGGAAGCTGGGCCGGTGCGGGCTTCGTTCCGATACGCGCCGCTACCCCTGTGGCGATTCGCTCCCGTGCGCCGGGCGGAAGTGGAACCTCGTCCGGGGCGAGGGCGAGGGCCTCGCCGGCTTCGAGGAAAAGTTGGAGATCGGCACGGCAGGTTGCGCAACCTTCGAGGTGCTGGCGCACGGCGCCAGCCTCAGGCTCATCAATCAGCCCAAGCGCGAAATCCGCAAGCAGTTTCTGCACGTCGTCGTGGTTCACGGCGTCAATTCCTCTCGAACGGGCCCCAGCGCCTCTCGCAATTTCGCCAGTGCCAGCCTTAGCCGGCTTCGCACTGTGCCCTCGGCGATATCGAGTTCACGAGCGATGTCTACGGGCCGTATCCCCTGGTAATACGCTTTCACCACTACTTCCTGTTGATCCGGCGGCAGCTCCTTGACCGCGGAACGAACACGCTCGCCGGTGAGGCGGGCAAGAACGTCCTGCCAGACGTCATCCGGATCGCGCAACTCATATACGGCCGGACCCTCATCAATCGATCGCTCACGGATTTTGCTGTCACGCCGCAGAGCATCGATAGCCGAGTTGCGGACAACCGAGAGGATCCAGCTTCGTTCTACGCCGCGTTCGGGATCGAACTGCCGGGCGCGCTGCCAGAGACGAACAAAGGCTTCCTGGACGGCTTCTTCCGCTTTCGCCGGTTCCCGGAGAACACGAACAGCGGTGGCGTAGGCGGGACCGGTGTACTCGGCGACGAGTTCATCGAATGCAGCCGCATCGCCCGCCCGAAACCGGCTGAACGCGCTTTGCCCGGCAGTCATCGGTGAGTCCCGCCGGGTGAGGTGATCGAAATGACCCGCGCCTTTCGTACCTGCCACGAACCCCGACCGGCCGGCGGGTGACAACAACCGACTTCGGAGGTCAATCCAGTGTCAATTGCAAGGACAGGTTCGCGAGGAAAGAACTTCTGGCTCGCGATAGCCGCGTTGGTCGCTGCACTTGCCGCGGTGGTTTCGTTCGCGCCGCGGAGCGCATCCGCAGCCGATACGGGGCGTGTGCGAGTCATGCACGCTTCGCCCGATACCCCCGCTGTAGACATCTTTGTCGATGGCGCCAAGGCCGTGACAGCTCTCGCTTTCCCGAACAACACGCCCTACGTCACCCTCCCGGCTGGCGGACACAACGTTAAGGTGTTCGTTTCGCCCTCAGATGGTAGCGGCGCACCGGCGCTCGAGGCCACTCTCGATGTTGCGGCCGGCAAGGACTACTCCGTGCTTGCCGTTGGCGAGCTGGGCAAGGGCTCCCTGGGCCTCTATTTGCTTGAAGATGACAATTCCACGCCCGCGGCCGGAAAGGCCCATGTCCGCCTGATTCATGCTGCGCCGGATGCACCGCCCGTAAACGTGGCCCTGGCCGGTACCGACACCAACATCTTCACGGGCGTGGCTTACCGCAACTTTGGCGGGTATACCCCGGTTGATGCCGGGACGTACAGCCTCGACGTCAATGTGAACGCCTCGGGCGCGACCGTTCTCACCATCCCGAACCTCAAGCTTGAAGCGCGCACGGTCTACACCGCCGTGGCCGTCGGGCTGGCGGGGAACGGCACGCTCAAGGTCATCCCGCTCGTCGATGCCCCGGCGCCAGGTGCACCGGTTGCGCCGGCGACGGGCGATACGCTTGCCGCCTCAGGCGGATCCACCTTCCCCGTCGTCACGCTCCTCGGCGCGGTGCTGGTGGTCGCCGCGGGAGGGCTGACGCTCGCGGCACGCCGCGTTCGATAGCCTTCTCGCGCTCCGTCCTCAGTTGGGGCAGGCATCCTCCGCCTGCCCCGACTTCGTTCTTTCAGGATGGCTCACCGATGGGCTGCGATGGCGAGGTCCGTCGCCTGTACTTACGCGAGCCGACGAGCGCCAGCGCCACCGGGATCACGAGCCACACGCCGGCAACCAGCACAACAATGGCGGCTGCCGCCGCGAATCGAGCAACCTCCAACGAGACGGCGATGCTGCTGACAAATACCTCGCTCAGGCTCCAGTTGCTGTCGGATTGTGGCGGAACGGCCATGAAGGGATTGAGTGTGAGGTTGATGGTCGCGAATTCCGTCAGGTCGTCGAGCACCTTCAGGCGGCCCTGGATCTGTTCGATCTGGCTGCGCACGCCGCTCAGGCGGTCCTGCACGGTGAGGATGTCCGGGATGGTTTTGGCGCTGGTCAGCAGTTCGAGATACTGCTGCTCCGTGCGTTCGAGGTTGCGAAGCCGGCTCTGAAGGTCGGTGTACTGCTCGGTGACCTCGTTAGAGTTTGAGCCTTCGGTATCGACTGTCACCCCGGACATCGTCCGCAAGCTGGCGACGAGCGATTCGTAGTTCTGCACGGGGACACGGATGGTGAGACTCGCCGAGCGGTTCGTGTTGTCGTCGGGGTCGTTCGAATACTGCGATTTCTCGATATAGCCGCCGTTCGCGCGGGCGAGGGCGCCGGCATCTGCGAACGACTTGCCCACGTCCTGCGAGTTGAAGGTCAGATCGGCGGTGAAGATGATCTTGCGCGAGGTGTCGGCTGCGGAAAGCGGTTCGTCGCCGGACGTGCCTGCGAGGACTTCATCGGCCTTCCCGGTGCTCGGCGCACCCGGAGTGGCCTGCGCCGAACCTGCGTTGGCCCGCGCCTGATCAGAGTCGCCTGGGACGAGTACACGCCGCCATCGTCGTCTCCGCAGGCGACGAGCAAGAGCCCGGTGGCGAGCGCCGCCACAGCGATCCAACGAGTGTTCATTTGCCCCTCCACGAACGCGCTTGCGTTCATGCCAAATGAACGTCGCGTGCGGAGTTTCGGTTCCACACGGAAGGTAAAGGTGGTTTGTGGTTAGAGGCTGGCGAAGCGTCGCAGTCCTTCGGTTCCGACCCGTGCGAGGGCCGCAGCGGCGGTGCCGCCGAGCACCGGCATCTCGCCCGGAATCACCTCGGCAAGGGGCGCCAGGACGAAGTTGCGCTCGAGGATACGAGTGTGGGGAACCATGAGCTGAGGACGGTTGACTGAGGTGTCGCCGAAGAACAGCAGGTCCAGGTCAATCGGGCGCGGCCCCCAGCGGCGCTCGGGTCGGCGCCCGAGGGCATCCTCGACCTCTTTGAGGGCGGCCAGCAGCGGCAAGGGCTCAAGTGAAGTCTCTGCCGCGATCACAGCATTCAAAAAGGGCGGCTGGTCTGCCGGGACCGGAGCGGTCTCCCAGACCGATGACCTGGCAGTGACCCGCAGTCCATGCTCACGTTCGAGGCGAACAATCGCGGCACGCAAGTTGCCAGACCGGTCGCCGAGGTTCGATCCGAGGGCGATCGCAACCTTCACGCGGGGTGCGACGTTTCCTCGTCCCAGGACGGCATCGGCCATCTTCGCGACCTGCACCATTTCTCGCACGTCGTGCACCCGAATCATGTCCGCGCCGTTGGCGATAGAGAGGGCGACCGTGGCGGCAGTGCCCATGAGCCGCTGATCGACGGGGACATCTCCGAGGACATGGCCGATGGTCGATTTCCTCGACGTTCCAACCAGGAGCGGATGGCCGAGCGTCGTGAGTTCCCCCAGGTCACCGAGCATCCGCAGGTTCTCTTCGACCGACCATCCGAAGCCGAACCCGGGATCGAGCATGATCCGGTCAGCTTCGATGCCGTGCTCACGGCAAATGCGTAGCGACGCGTGGAGCCCTTCGCGGACCAGCCTGGTCACGAATCCCGGCGATCGCCCGCGCTGATTGTGCATCGCGATTACCACAGCGTTGGAGTCGGCAATCACGCGGGCCATTTCGTCATCGTGGCGAAGGCCATAGATGTCGTTGATTGCGTCGGCCCCTTCTGCGAGGGCCGCTTTCGCCACTCTGGCGTGGTAGGTGTCCACGGAGATGGGCAGCGATGTGATGGCCCGAATGGCCTTCACCGCCGGGACAACGCGGAGCAGCTCTTCATCGGGATCCAATTCTTCAGCGCCGGGGCGGGACGATTCGCCGCCGATGTCGAGCCAGTTGGCGCCATCGGTTTCCATCTGTCTCGCCAGCCCGACGGCGCGCCCGATGTCGCCGTCGAGCCCGTCGCCGCTGAATGAATCCGGTGTGACGTTGATGATTCCCATCACGTACGTGCGGGAACCCCAGCGGAAATCGTGGCCGCGAATGCTCCACGAAGGTGAGAGGTACTCCCGCGGAGGTAAAGGCGCGGAGGAGTGGTGGGGCGAAAAATCCGCCATCGCCTAATCGATGACCTCGTACTCGCGCTCGATGCGGTCGGTGCCTTCGATGTGCCAGACGCGTACTTCCGGGTTGTCGCGATCAGCGACACCGATGACGAAGTGGACGTAAGGCGGCCCGAAGAGCGGGCCCATCATGCGAATGTCCGTCGGGCTTGGGACTGCCGGCGAACCCGTGTGAGAGTGATAAAAGCCGGCGAGGCTCTCGCCGTTGTCTTCGATTTGTTCGAGCAGGCGCCTGGTCTCGAGAGGATGGATATCGAAGCGGTAAGGGCTCGCTTCCTTGTTCTTCGCGCGGATGACCTCGGCCACGGTGCCATCGTTGGCGCCGAGCAATCCGCAGCATTCAATCGGAGCGTCTTCCAGCGCGTGCGCGACCATCGCGTCGATGTGTTCCCGCCTCAGGCGAATAGCGACCGTCATCAATCCCTCCGGACTCTTGTGGTTCCATTGTGCCGGATCACTGATTTGCTGGTCGCGGGCAAAAAAGAAACCCCTCGCGGCCAGGCGAGGGGTTTCTAAGAGGTAGTTCGCTTGAGCGAGTGTTAACAGGACTCGTTGTTCCCATCGAGCAGCGTGACCTGCTGGATGGGCGCGCCGGGCTTCATGATGAGGACGACGCCGGAGAAGCCGGGGATGGTGTTGATGCCGCCGGCCGCCGTGGCATTGACGAAGGCAGGGGTCTTGGTCTCGTTGAAGTAGTGTTCCCACTCCTGGTTGGGGCCATCCCAGATGTAGATAGCTTCCCAGTCGGCTGCAGGCAGGCACTTGGTGAAGTTCGCGGGGCTCACGCTGCCGGAATGAATCGCGCCCACGTAATGGATATTGCACCCGTTGCCGCCGCCCGAGCAGACACCACCCACGGTGCTCGCATGCTTGGCGACGGCGATGCCGAGCGACGCACCCAGGATGGTAGAGACGGCCGCTCCCGCGACAACGACCGCTAAAGCTTTTCGATGGATCCAGCTCATTTGTCCTCCCGCGCAATTCGCTGCGGTTCAGTTCACTACCGTATCAACGCGCTCATGTACACGCACCAACATAAACGCTCCGCAAGTCTGCCTAGTTGCCACCGGGCTGTAAAACGTTCGTAAAAACGAGCGAACGGGTGCTCCGCGGCTCGTCTCCTTTACACTGGCCAGCATGCCCACCACTGTCTTCCTCGTCCGCCATGCCGAAACCTACGGCAACATCGAAGGCCGCTTCTGCGGACATTCTGAAACCGAGCTCACGCCGCGCGGAATCGAGCAGGCACGCGCACTCGGCCTGCGACTGAAAGATCAGAAGTTCGATGCGGCCTACTCGTCGGACCTCTCTCGCGCGCATCGGACCGCCATCCACGCCCTCGAACACCACCATGAACCGCTTTCGCCGACGCTCGACCAGGGCCTGCGCGAAATGCACTACGGCGAATGGGAATCGCTCACCGGCAAGGACATCAGCGAGAAGGACCCGAACGTGCTGCGAGAGTTTTTCCGCTGCCGGATAGCCGCTCCCGGCGGCGAATCGGTCCAGCAGGTACGCGAACGCACCGCTGCGGCGCTTCGCACCATCGTCGATGCGCATCCCGAAGGGACAGTGCTGGTGGTTTCGCACGGGAACGCAATCATGGCGATGCTCGCCGAGTTGCTGAACGTGCCGCCGGAGAGCACCTGGTCGTTCGCCGTCGCGAACACCTCGATCACGCGGATGCAGTTCGGGAAGAGTGGCCGAATGATGCTCACCGGCTTCAACGACTTTGCCCACACAGAGGTCGCGCTGGCGCTCGCCTGATAGTTAGCGGGCGATAGGCGGGGGTGTCGGCGTCCTGGTCGGGGGACGTGGCGTTGGGCTCGGCGTCGGAGTCCACGTCGGCGTCGGGGTGATCGTCGGCGTCGGTGTGATGGTCGGCGTGTTCGTTGGCGTTGGCGTATCGGTCGGCGTCGGCGGGACCGAGGTGGCTGTCGATGCCGCACCGCCGGAACCCGGGAACCAGATCGGGCCGTCATCGAGCGGCGTACCCGGCGGGATGTGGAAATCAAGGTAGTCTTCAGGGTTCACCGAAGTGCCCTGCCAGCGGATTTCGAAGTGCAGATGCTCGCCGGTCGAATAGCCGGTGCTCCCTGAGATGCCGATGACCACGTCTGCGTTCACCGGATCGCCGACCTTCACCAGCATCTGGCTGAGGTGGCCGTAGAGCGTGCTCCAGCCCTCGCCGCAGTCGACGATGATGTGGTTGCCGAACGAGGCGGAGTAGTTCGCTTCGGCGACGGTGCCAGTGCAGGCGGAGTAGACGTTCGAATGGCTGAGACCTTCAAGTGCGAGGTCGATGCCGCCGTGAATGAGCCCAGGGCCGCGGTTTCGCGCGCCGTAGCGGTCGGTGACTTTGCTCCAGGCTTTGAGCGGCATTGTGAAGCGGCTCCCCGAGGCCGAAGATACGGTGTCGCTATCCGGGAGCTGTTCAAGCAGGGGTTCCGGGACGGCGCCTTCGTCGGTGGTGACCTGCGGGCTTTTCTCGCTGATGGTGGTGGTGTTTCCGGGGGTATTCGGATCCGCTGGAGCCGTCGCCACGGGCAGGCTGGCTGCAGAAGCGACGCGTTCACTGCCCGCCGAATCGCCAGGCGAACGCGCGGCGATAACTGCCGCGACACCTGCCAACAACGTGCCCCCGAGCATGATCCGCACGGCGTGCGTGCCCGGGAGTTTCCTCCCAACCAACCTCAACATCCTTTTCACAATCGGTCACAATGACTGCACAGGCCAGCCTGTAAAGGCCGAAAGTTACGAGATGTTTTCCCTTATCTCTTCGGTTCGCCCCCGGCACGCGTCTCCGTTACCGCGCGTGTTCTCGGCAGACAGGTAGACTTTTGTTCATGGCGTTGCTCGAAACCCGTGCGCTTGTAAAGCAATATGGTGCGTCCGTTACCGCACTCGGCGGGCTCGACCTCAAGCTGGAACCGGGTGTCATCGGGCTTGTCGGAGCAAATGGCGCCGGCAAGAGTACTCTCATCAAGATCCTCCTTGGCCTCATCGATGCGACTGCGGGCGAAGCTGAAGTGCTCGGCTACAACGTCTTCACCCAGGGCACGGACCTCCGCCAGTTCGTGGGCTACATGCCCGAGCACGATTGCCTTCCGGGCGATGTGAGCGCCACTGAGTTCGTCGCCCACATGGCCCAGATCAACGGCTTGCCCCGCTCGGCCGCGCGCGAGCGCACGGCGGAGACGCTTCGCCATGTAGGGCTGTTCGAAGAGCGCTATCGCGAGATCCGCGGCTACTCCACCGGCATGAAGCAGCGCGTCAAGCTCGCCCAGGCGCTGGTGCATGACCCTCGCATCCTGTTCCTGGACGAGCCCACGAACGGCCTCGACCCCGCAGGCCGCGACGAAATGCTCGACCTTGTCCGCCGGACGGGCACAGAGTTCGGCATCTCAATCGTCATGGCATCGCATCTCCTCGGAGAGATAGAGCGGGTTTGTGAGCACCTGGTGGTCATCGACGGCGGCCACCTGATGCGCAGCGGGCCAATCCGCGAGTTCACCGAGTCGACGGGCAGCCTTTCAGTCGAAGTAGAAGGCGAAACCGGTGCGCTCCACCGCCGGCTCGAAGAGCATGGCCTTATCGTTCACGCCGACGGCCGGCAGGTGCTTGTGGCGCTCGATGGCGACCGGACGTACGACATCATCCGGGACGCCTGCGACGACCTTGGCCTCGGCCTGGTGAGGATCCAGCTACGGCGCCAGAACCTCGAGGACATATTCCGAGCAACCGCGGAGGTCTCCAGTGCAGCCAGCTGATGCGCGCACCGGCAACATCTACGACCTCGGCTACCGGAACTACGATGGCCCCCGGCTGGGCCGGCGTCACGCAATCGTTTCGCTGTACCTGTACACGTTGCGCGGGTCGTTTGGGCTGGGCCGGCGCACTTCGAGCAAGATCATCCCTGTCGCCATCGCAATCATTGCGATGCTGCCGGCGATCGGTCAGCTGGCGATATCCGCCCTCGTTTCGCAGGACGTGGAGGTGATCACGCCCGATAGCTATTTCGGTTTCGTGGAAGTGCCGATCGCGCTCTTCTGCGCGGCAATTGCACCGGAAATCGCGGGACGCGATATGCGCCAGCGGACGCTGTCGCTCTATTTCTCACGGGCACTGCGGAGGCGAGACTATGCGCTCGCGAAGGTGGCCGCCTTTGCCACGGCTATGTGCTTCCTCACGCTCTTGCCGCAGGCGGTACTCGTCATTGGCAACGGGCTTGCGACCAAGGACCTCTGGGGATACATCACCGACAACTGGCTCGATTTGCCCCGCACGATTGCGGCGGGCGTGTTGATCGCCGCCATGTCCGCGTCCGTTTGCCTGGCTATTGCGAGCCAGACCCACCGCCGCGCCTACGCGACGATCGCGGTGGTGGCGTGGTTCCTCATTACTTTTCCGGTCTCCGGGGTGCTGATCTTCGGGATTGGGGGGGTTGGCAAGCTGGCGATTTATCTCAGCCCTTTCCAGTTCGTTCATGGATGCACGCTCTGGATTTTCAACTCCACCCCTTCGGTGGATTCGCCTCCGGACCGTGCCGGGTACCCGCTCTGGACGTACTTCGTGACGGTCCTGGTGTACGCCGCCGGTGGGCTTGCCATCGTTATCCGGCGCTTCGATCGGATATCCGCGTGACGGCCCTGTCAGTCGAACCGGCCGCAACGGACCTCGCAGCCGTCGAGGTCGACCACGTGTCCCGCTGGTACGGGAACATCGTCGCGGTCAACGACATCTCGTTTTCGCTCAACGGTGGCATCACTGGCCTTCTCGGACCCAACGGCGCCGGCAAATCGACACTGCTACACATGCTGGCGGGCTTCTTGCGGCCTTCGGCCGGCGAAGTCCGTGTCCTCGGCGAGCCCGCCTGGGGTCATCCGGAGATGTACCGGAAGGTGGGTCTCGTCCAGGAACGTGAGTCGGTCTATCCGTTCCTCACCGGACTTGAATTCGTCCTCGATAGCGCGCGCCTTCATAAGCTGCCAGATCCACACGACGCGGCGCTCCGTGCGATCCACATGGTGGAACTCGAACAGGCCATGGACCGCGCGACCGGGGGCTATTCGAAAGGGATGAAACAGCGCATCAAGATCGCTTCGGCGCTCGTTCATGACCCACAGATCCTGTTGCTCGATGAGCCATTCAACGGCGCCGACCCGCGCCAGCGACTGCAGCTGATGGACATGCTCAAGGGCATGGCGGCGGAGGGGCGCACCGTCGTGTTCTCGTCGCACATCCTCGAAGAAGTCGAGCGGCTGGCGGATGACGTGCTGGTGATTGTCTCGGGCCGGCTCGCGGCTTCGGGAGACTTCCGGGAGATCCGGAAGCTCATGACGGACCGGCCGCACACGTTCTTCGTGCGCACGAGCGATAACCGGAAGCTTGCGTCGAGCCTCGTTGCCGATTCGTCCGTCTATGGCGTCGAGCTCAACGGCGACGACCTAGAAGTGCGAACGTCCGAATTCGCCGCCTTTACGAAGGCTGTGTCCGGCATCGCACGGCGAGCGAATGTGTCCATCTTCGAAATTCGGCCGACGGATGAATCGCTGGAAAGCGTGTTCTCGTACCTGGTGAAGCGATGATCGATTCGACCATCGTGCGGTTGACGATGCGGCAGGTCCTCGGCCAGAAACGCACCATCCTGATGGTCGCGTTTGCGCTCCTGCCGGTGCTGCTCGCAGCCCTCTACGTAATCGAAAATGACGCTTCGGAAGCCCAGGAGTGGACGGCTACCACGGCGATGGGCGACCTCGTCATCGGCCTTGTCCTGCCGTTCGCTGCCCTTATTTTCGGGACCGCGGCACTGGGACAGGAGTTCGAAGACGGTACCGCGGTCTATCTCCTCGCCAAACCCATCCCTCGAACCACGATCATCTACTCGAAACTCATCGTCGCGTGGATTGCTACGGCCGTCGTCGTGGTCATGTCGCTTGTGCCGACAGGCATCATCGGCCTCGCCGGGGTGCCCCAGGACAATCTCGTGGTGGGCTTCGTGATCGGTGGAATCCTGGGGAGCCTTGCCTACAGTGCCGCCTTTCTCTGGCTCAGCGTGGTCACGAGCCGGGCGCTGATTGTCGGTTTGCTTTACGTCTTTATCTGGGAAGGCGTGGTAGTGAACCTCTTCAGCGGAGTGAAGTTCCTTTCCGTCGGCGAATACTCGCTCGGCATCGCCAAGGGCCTGAGCACCGCGCCGGATTCATCGTTCGACCCGCGGCTCTCGTTCGCGCCGGCAGCGGTGGCGACGGGCCTGGTGATTGTGGTCGCCGTCTGGTTCGCAATCCGGGCGTTGCGGCGCTGGCAAATCGGCGAATCGACCTAGCGAGTTCTGGCTGAACACACGCGAACGGCCATGGTACAATCTCCCCGATGCCGATTAGCACTCTTCCATTGAGAGTGCCAATGTGGCATCATAGGGTTGATAATGACGTTGTCAGAGCGCCGTGCGCGCATTCTCGCTCTCATCGTTGATGACTTCGTAGGGTCGGCCCAGCCGGTAGGCTCGCAGGCGCTCGTCGAGCGCCACCAGCTCACCCTTTCGAGCGCCACCGTGCGCAACGAAATGGCCGCTCTCGAAGACGAGGGCATGATTACTCACCCCCACACCTCGGCCGGCCGGATCCCAAGCCACCGGGGGTACCGCTACTACGTTTCCAGCCTGATGCCCGAGCGCAAGCTCACGAACCAGGAGCAGTTCACCATCCTGCACCAGTTCCACCAGGCTTCGCGCCAGCTCGAAGAGTGGGTTGGCCTGGCGGCGAGCGTGCTGGCGAACAGCCTGCACAACGTCGCCCTTGTCACGCAGCCGCGCCTGCTGGAGGTCCGCCTCAAGCAGTTGCAATTGGTGGAGCTGCTGGAAAACCGGGCGTTGCTGGTTGCTGTCACGAGTGACAGCGGTGTGCACCAGCGGACGATCGATTTTCCAGTAGCCGCCCACCAGGAATACCTGACGCGCCTTGCGGCGCGCCTGAACGCGGAGTTCGGGGGCAAAACCGTCGCCGAATTCCCCCAGCCCGATCCCGCCCAGGAATCCCTCGGCGCGGTTGAATCTGCAGTCATCGCTACGCTCACGGAGCTGATGCTCCACGAGCAGGCGGCGATGGTGGAATCGCCCGTCATCGAAGGGGTCCGCGAGATGCTTCGCCAGCCGGAGTTCGGCCACAGCGATCGCATGCTCGATACGCTCGAGGCGGTCGATGAGCGGCGCCTGCGGGAAGCGATTCCCTCGGGTTCGCTCCAGGACGAAGCCGTGGCCGTTGTCATCGGCGACGAGAACACCGTCGGGCCGTACCAGGAGATGAGTTTCGTGCTCGCCCGGTACGGCCACGAAGGCGGCGCCGGCGGCATTCTCGGCGTCCTCGGCCCAACCCGAATGCAGTACGGCGAAGCCGTCGCCAATGTGCGCTACGTCAGCCGTGTACTTACCGAGCTCATGAGTGAGTTCTATGGAGAAAACGACTAGCCCACGGCGAACCGCACAGGCCCGGACCTCGCATCGGACCGGCCCGAAGCCCAGCTTCGAGAGTTCAACGTGGCGACCCAACGGAGGTGTCTATGAGCGAAGAAACAGACGAGCGGTTCGTCGATAAGCGTGCGGCCGCGCGGATGGCATCCGAGGCCGGCGCCGGTGCGACGGATCAGCCCGCCGGCTCAGCCGAAGAGCCCGCGACGCCAGGCGATGAACTGGCCGCTGAGCGAGAAAAGGCTGAGAACTACTACAAGAACTGGCAACGCTCGGCTGCCGATTTCGCCAACTACAAACGGCGCATCGAACAGGAGCGTGGCGAATCTGCCCGGCTCGCCGGAGCGGCCCTCGTCATCAACATCCTGCCGGTCTACGACGACCTCGATCGTGCGGTGAGTTCCGTGGATTCGACGCTCGCGGGGTTGAACTGGGTCCAGGGCGTGACTGCCATTCATCAGAAATTCGGCCGCCTGCTCGAGGCCATGGGAGTGAAGGAGGTCGAAGCCGAAAACCAGTCCTTCGATCCTTCGCGCCACGAAGCCGTCGGCAGGCAGCCTGGAGAAGAAAACAAGGTCCTGCACGTAGTCCAGAAGGGCTACGAACTGCAGGGCAAAGTCATCCGCCCGGCGATGGTCATCGTCGGTGAAGCCACCAACGCATAAGAGGAGCAACTATGCCAAAAGTAATTGGAATTGATCTTGGAACCACGAACAGCTGCATGGCTGTCATGGAAGGTGGCGAACCCACCGTGATCCCCAACGCCGAAGGCGCACGCACCACGCCATCCATCATCGCGGTCACCAAGACGGGCGAGCGACTGGTTGGCCAGGTAGCGAAGCGGCAGGCCGTCACGAACCCGGAAAACACGGTCTTCAGCATCAAGCGGTTCATGGGCCGCAAGCTGGATGACGCCGAAGTGCAGCGCGACCTGAAGCTCGTGCCGTACTCCGTATCGGCGGCCAGCAACGGCGACGTCTCGGTGAAGGTCGGCGAGCGTTCGTACAGCCCGCCCGAGATTAGCGCGATGATCCTGCAGAAGCTGAAGGCGGACGCGGAAGCCTACCTCGGCGAACCGGTGAACGAAGCCGTCATCACCGTCCCGGCCTACTTCAACGATGCACAGCGCCAGGCGACGAAGGACGCCGGCAAGATTGCCGGCCTCGAAGTCCTGCGCATCATCAACGAGCCGACGGCAGCCTCGCTCGCCTACGGCCTCGATAAGAAGCACGACGAGCTCATCGCGGTTTACGACCTCGGTGGTGGCACGTTCGACATCTCCATCCTTGAGCTTGGCGAAGGCACCTTCCAGGTCCTCAGCACGAACGGCGACACCCACCTCGGCGGCGACGACTTCGACCAGCGTGTCATCGACTGGCTGATCGACGAATTCAAGAAGGCAGAAGGCATCGACCTCCGCCAGGACCGCCAGGCCCTGCAGCGACTGAAGGCTGAAGCCGAGAAGGCGAAGATCGAGCTCTCAAGCGCGCAGCAGACGGAAGTGAACCTGCCGTTCATTACTGCCGATGCCAGCGGCCCGAAGCACCTGAACGTCACGCTCACCCGCTCCAAGCTGGAGCAACTCGTGGGCGACCTTCTCAGCGGCACGCTCGAGCCCGTGAAGAAGGCTCTCGCCGATGCCGGCAAGAAGGCTTCGGACATCGACGAGATCGTCCTCGTCGGCGGCCAGACCCGCATGCCTTCGGTCCAGAAGATCGTGGCCGACTTCTTCGGCAAGGAGCCCCACAAGGGCGTGAACCCGGACGAAGTTGTCGCCATCGGCGCGGCCGTCCAGGCCGGCGTCCTCAAGGGCGAAGTGAAGGATGTCCTCCTTCTCGACGTGACCCCGCTGACGCTTGGCATCGAGACCCTCGGTGGCGTGATGACTCCGATCATCCAGCGCAACACGACGATCCCGACGGCCAAGAGCCAGACCTTCAGCACGGCGGCTGACAACCAGCCGAGCGTGGAGATCCACGTGCTCCAGGGCGAACGCCCGATGTCGGCCGACAACAAGTCGCTCGGCCGGTTCATCCTTGATGGCATTCTCCCTGCGCCGCGCGGCATCCCGCAGGTGGAAGTCACGTTCGACATCGACGCCAACGGCATCGTGAACGTCTCCGCCAAGGACAAGGGCAGCGGGCGCGAGCAGAAGATCACGATCCAGTCTTCGAGCGGTCTCTCCAAGGAAGAGATCGAGAAGATGCAGCGCGAAGCCGAGATGTTCGCCGATGAGGACCGCAAGAAGCGCGACTCCATCGAGACCAAGAACACCGCGGATTCGATGGCCTACCAGGCCGAAAAGACGCTGCGCGACAACGCCGACAAGGTCCCCGCGGACCTGAAGGAAGATGTCGAGGCCAAGGTGAAGGACGTTCGCGCCGCCATCGAAGCCGACGACGTGGACCGGATGCGGACGGCCATCGATGCCCTGAGCGCATCGCTCTCGAAGATCGGCGAGGCCGTGTACGGCGCAGCCGGCGAACCGAGCGCGGATGGCTTCGCGGGCGGAGAGCCGGGTGGCGAAGCCCCAGGCGGCGCCGAAGAGGGCACCGTGGAAGGCGAATTCCGCGAGGTCTAGGAAACGTCGATTGACGATTGTCGACTGACGCCAGAGGGCCGTCTCCGGAAGGGGCGGCCCTGTTTTTTTGCTCCACGGCTATCCTGTGATCATGAAATACGCACTGCTGATTAGTGGGGAGGGTGGTGAGGCGCCGGACGCAACGGGTTTCGACACGTTCTGCGAGCGGTTGCGCGCACGCGGCGCATTTCGCGGGGGACGACGATTTCGAGGCACCGCGGTCGCCCGTTCGGTCCGCATGACCGATGGAGGCCCGGTGGTCACCAGCGGGCCCACCAACCAGGATTCGGTGCAACTCGGAGCCTTTGTGGTTGCCGAGTGCGACGGTGAGGAGGAGGCGACGGCGCTCGCGAGTGAGTTCGTCGCGGCCAGCGGCGCGACAGTCGAGATACGCCAGGTCGCGGCACCGGGAGAAGGCGGACCGGATGCGGAAAAGGAAGGCGTTGAGGCGAGCTCTTTCGGAACGTTGCCGGAGTTCGCGTTCCTCATGAACGTTGAGGACGAGAAGCGCCCGTGGCCTGGCAGCCGCGCCTTCGACGAACTGATGGAGAACTGCGGCAAGGTGCTGACACACCTGCAGGAACGGGGCCGATTCCGCGGGACCGAGCGCCTGGTTCCATCCACGGCGGCGAAGACGATTCGTCCAGCGAGCGGCATGCCACGGGTGCTGGATGGCCCGTTCAGCGAGGCCCGCGAGGTGATTGGTGGGTTTATTCTCGGCGAATGCGATGGCATCGACGAGGCGGCCAGGTTGGCGGCGCTGCTGCCGGGAGCGGCTTCGGGCTCGGTTGAGGTGCGGGAGGTGCTGCGCTGAGTGGCACGCACGCGCGCGCCGCAACGAGCCGCAACCAAATCACCTCAATCGCCTGCGTGCCAATCCGCGCGCCGGGCAATGTGCGACGACGGCCACCACGACCACGAAGAGCATGAGGGAGACCCCGACGGCGATAACTGGTCCGGGGTGGCCTCGATTCAACGACCCCGAAGTGTTTCCGGTTTCGGGGGCGCCTGGCGCGATCGACGCCAGGCGAACGCGATGTTGGAGCGCATACTGTTCGAGGATGCCGGTGCTGAGCGCGACGTTACCGTAGGAAGTGATGTACCAGCGACCGTCCACCTCGCCGACCCCGAGCGCGACCACATGCCGCTCGCCGGACTGGATATACGAGGCAAGCAGGGCGTATGACCCGTTTATCTCCCAGGAGCCGAGCAGTCCGAGCCGCCCCACGCCAAAGGTATCTTCGCCCGAACCCGATGCGAGGAGACTTCGAAGCTGCCCGGCGGCAACATCGTGAGGAAGCGGCCCACCATCGCCGGGGTATGCCGTCTGGATTACATCGCCGGGGCGAAGTGCCGAAAGCATGCCGGCAATGTCCCCACGGGCCACCGTCCGGGTGATTTCCGTGGCGCCAGCCGGCACGAACGCCGCCACATCCTCGGCGGAGAGGAAGGAGACCGAGACGAGGAGCGGATGAGGGTCGAGAGCCAGGTCCGGTTCGAAACCCCGGTCGACGCAGTTCGCCCAGGCGGCCGCCTGCACGGGGGATCCGCCGTTGTCGCTCATCAGCGGCACGCGCACGGAGCCGCTTCCCGATGCATCGAGGGTGACCTCGGCCGTTGCGAACTTCGCACCGCGGGTTACGTCCCGCAAGCCGGCGGTCACCGTTCGGCCGGAACATTCGTTCAGGCCGGTGACGGTGACGGTCGCTACTTCTCCGGCCAGGTAACCGCCCTTGTCGGTCCGAATTTGCAGTTCAGAAGACTGCGCTGAAGCAGCCGAAGCGGCACTGAACATCGCGAGTACCGCTGCGACGACGATGCCGAACAAGTTGCGGGCCATGGTTGCCTCCGCGTGGCCTCACTGGGCCACGAAGGTTTTCGTCTTGTCGTTCACCCGAACGGTGTACGTGGTGCCGCTGGTGAAGTCCTGTCCCAGGTCTACGTTGGATTCGTGGGTCCCGTAGATGGCCGTGCAGGCGATGTGCGTGTCGGTGGGCTCGGTGTTGGTCACCCGGATGGTGATGGTCGTCCCGCTCCGACCGACCAGCGTGGCGGCATCGAACCGGGCGCAGCCGGTGGGCAGGCCCGAAAGGATGTGGGCCGTGTAGCCGGGCGGAAAGCTCTCGCGGACGAGAATGTCGAGGCCGTCGATCGGCGCATCGACGACCTTCCGATCGCCATCGCCGCCCGGCGACCTGTCACGTTCGGAGCAGGCCGCGGCAAGGGCCAGGAGCCCGAGACATGCCAACGCCAGCAGGAGAGTCTTCATTTTCTACTCCAGACGCTGGCCGCACCCGTTTGGTTCCGGGATTTATTCCGGGAGCAACGCCAGCGAGTCGTGGTCCTGCATCGCCGTGAGGAAGCGGTTCATCGTGGTTTCGATGAGCGCGCGCCCACGGTCGTTGCCTTCGGGAAGCGTCCCCAGTAACACAACGCCCCCCGCGATGACACCTGCAAAGTAGCCGCGGTAGTCGATCTTGAGCTGGTTGAAGGAATAATCCTTCACGCCGCCTTCCAGGAGCTGGTTGTGGTAGCGGCGGAGTAGATCGTCTTCGTGTTTGCGCCGGTCTGCCGGCTCAAGGCTCCCGGTGATGAAATAGGCCGCATCGACGACGCCGGTGGCCTTGCCCGGGCCCTGCCAGTCGCAGACCACCAGCGGCCTGTCCGATCCGGCTGCGCCCCAGAAGAGGTTGTCGGGCCGGAAGTCGCCATGGCAGAGCGTTTCCGGTCCGAGGGTCATCTGGTCCAGAGCGGCCATCGTCCGGCGGCCGAAGTCGGGAATGAGCGGGCGGATTTCCTCGGGGAAGAGATGGCCGAAGCGCTCCAGCGCGACGGGATACACCGCTGCGTACATCATTTGAATCGGCTGGCGGATGGTCTCGATTCCCGACGTGATCCAGGGGTAATTGGCGAACTCCGGGCTCTCCCACCACTTTGCGTGGAATGCGCCGATGGCCTCGATCGCCATTTCGGTCTCAGCGATGGTCGCGCCCTTCACCTGGTCCCCGAAAACGCCCCCGTTGAGGTCTTCGAGCAGGATGGCCGCCTGCCCGGCCGTGGCGTCGTAGTGGGCGAAGTAGCTCTTCGGCGCCGGGAGGCCAACAGTTTCGCCGAGGTCGTTGTAGAAGCGGACTTCGCGCTCATAGAGCCCAAACGCCACGCCCACCATTCGCGAACCCGGATCCTCCGACGGGAGCTTGGCGATCATTGTCGCCGGGACATCAGCGGGCGCGCCGTCGTAGGTGAGCTTGAGCCGCGCGACAGTCCCAATGAAGCCAATGCCGGCCCCAATGATGTCGTATTCAACCGCGGTGACCTTTCCCGTCGGAAGGACGCCGGTGCTCTGCAGGGCAGCGGTCAACCATTCTGGGGTGATGGCCTGCGGTGCAACGGGCAGCGGGGTTAGTTCGGTCATGCGGCATCCCTCCGGTGTGCGGCGATGCTCGCAGAGTGTTAACGGAAGATCAACGGTTCCGAATCAAGTTCGAGTCCGCTTAAGCCTTGGCCGCAGCGGGCTCGACATCGACGCGAAGGACCGGTTGTTGGGCCGTATCGGCCACGTCTTCCGCTTTCGGCTGCCCCTTGATCCACCGTGTGAGGGCGCCATCTTCTTCAAGGGATGATGGGACGACAATCAAGGTCGCGCCCTGCTCGTCCGCGTACTCGGCGAGCGAGTTGGCGTCCTTTTTCGCGGGCAGCCAGCCGTACGCATCGACGCCGAGCTGGCGGGCATGTTCAACCCGGTGTTGGAGTTCCGGTTGCCCGGCCTTTTCCAGGTGCTCGGGGGAAAGGACGCTCGGGTACTGCTCCTCCGCACCTTCGGAGGCCCACCAGTTCGGGAGCGGATCGGTGAACCGCGAAGCCGCGTCCGCGTCGTAGAGGATCAGGCGAGCTCGGCGAGCGTTCGCAAGGTCAATTGATTTCTCGATAAGGGGCCAGTAGCGCTGACCTTCGCCCGTGTAGGCAACGATGCATTCAGTCATGGTTAGACTCCTTTGCGCCAACCTATCGGATGGGCCATTTCGAAACGGCCAAACTCCGGGTGGATCGTCTAACGAAAGCGTTGCGATGGGCCGGGGACGGTCCGGGATGGTTCCGCGTTCGGAAACATGGTCGAAACAGACAAGAAACGTTTTCGAAATTGACAAAGCGTAGTGTCCGGGGCCACGGAGAGGGCAGGACGTGGCCCGCTTCGCGACTCGGAGGGCTGAATGGAAATCGACAGCGGTAACACCGCGTGGATGCTGGTTGCGTCCGCGCTCGTCTTGTTCATGACGCCGGGTCTCGGCTTCTTCTACGCCGGGCTCACCCGCAACAAGAACGTTCTCGCGACCATCATGCAGTCGTTCATCACCACGGGTGTTGTTGCGATTCTCTGGGTCATTGTTGGGTATTCGCTGGCGTTTGGTCCGGACCAGGGCTACGGCATCATTGGCAACTTCGATTTCGTGGGGCTGAAGGACGTTGGCCCCGAGCCAATCGCCAACGGCGTGCCACATCTGATGTTCATGGCCTTCCAACTGATGTTCGCCATCATCACACCGGCCCTGATCACCGGCGCCTTCGCTGAGCGCGCGAAGTTCGGGCCGTTCCTCCTCTTCACCGCGCTGTGGTCGCTGTTCGTTTACGTTCCCGTGGCGCACTGGGTGTTCGCA
This sequence comes from Dehalococcoidia bacterium, assembly GCA_050247055.1. GTDB lineage: Bacteria > Chloroflexota > Dehalococcoidia > Tepidiformales > Tepidiformaceae > Amarobacter. Next base: position 394,977 of record JBFWUX010000004.1, on the reverse strand, counting down.
ACCGACGGCTGGCTCAGCGCCTTCAGTTCGAACCCCGACGCACCCGATATCGGCCTCAATTCACTGGACTTCGCTGGAGGCCTTGCCATCCATGTGAACGCGGGGGTCGCGGCCATCGCCGCTGTGCTCGTGTTCGGCAAGCGCAAAGGCTACGGCGTCGAACCGATGGAACCGCACGACATCACCATGGTAGTACTCGGAGCGGCGATTCTGTGGTTCGGCTGGTTCGGCTTTAACGCCGGCTCCGCGGTGGGCGCGACCGGCCAGGCGGCCTATGCCTTCGTGAACACCGCAGTCGCGGCTGCGACCGCCGGCCTTGCCTGGACGCTGGCCTCATGGCAATTCGGCGGCAAGCCGAGCGTCGTGGGCGCCGCCGCCGGCGTTGTCGCCGGTCTTGTCGCCGTGACACCCGCCGCGGGCTACGTGATGCCGATGCAGGCGCTCATCATTGGCCTTGTTGCCGGACTGCTTTGCTACGGCGCCGTCCGCCTGCGCGCGAAGATTGGCTTCGACGATTCCCTTGATGTGGTGGGCGTGCACGGGGTTGGCGGGATGTGGGGCGCGATCGGCACGGGCCTGTTTGCAAACGCCGCCGTCAGCGGCCTGCCATATGCCGATGGGCTGTTCGAGGGCAACTGGCATCGTCTTACGGACGCTCTCATTGGCATTGGAGCCGTTGGCGCGTACTCGTTCATCGTTACGTTCATCCTCCTGAAACTCCTCGATGTCACCATGGGCATCCGGGTCTCGGAGGACGATGAAGAGCTCGGACTCGACCTCACCCAGCATGGTGAGCGCGGCTACACCTCGGACGAAACGGGAATCGAATTCGGGGGAGGCAACGTGTTGCCGGCGCCGCCCGCGACCTATGCCGCATCGTTCGAGGGCAAAGCCTGACTCTCCGAGTTTGCGAATGCGAGCGTCGCGTCCATACTCCTCTGGCCGCGACGCTCAACAACCGAACTGAACGTGGAAGGAACCAATGAAGAAGATCGAAGCCATTATTCGGCCCGAAAAGGTGAACGATGTGAAGCAGGCGCTCGACGACCTTGGCTTCCACGGCATGAATTTCCTCCAGGTCACCGGGCGGGGCGCACAGCGCGGCATCGTCCACCAGGGACGCAGCGGCGAGACCGTGACCGTCGACCTCCTCCCGAAAGTTAAGCTCGAGGTTGTCGTCCCGGACCAGGCGGTTGACCGGGTGATCGACGCGATCATTGAGGCGGCCCGCACTGGCAACATCGGCGACGGCAAGATCTTTGTTGTCCCGGTTGAAACCGCGGTCCGCGTTCGCACCGGCGAGCGAGGCGACGTCGCAGTCTGAGTTCCCGGTGGTGGCCCACTTTGTTTTGATACACTGGCGGCATGGAATCGCAGGTCATCGGCGCGGGCGGCGCGATAACTATCCCGGCAGAGATACTTGCGAAGGCCCACCTGGCTGAAGGTTCGGTGGTGTGCGTTTCTCTGACGGAAGACGGCGCTATCGCCATCGCGGCCGAGCGCGACCCGGACCAGGCGTGGTTCTGGACCGAAGAGTGGCAGAAGGGCGAGCGCGAGGCCGATGAAGACATCGCCGCAGGGCGGGTGACCCGGTACCTCTCGGACGAGGAGTTCGAACAAGCCCTTCGCTCGCGACTCAAGTCTTCGGGCTGATCGTGCCGACATTCGACGTTCTCGAGCGGTTTTGGCGAGACTTCGATCTTTTGAGCGATTTATCCAAACGACAGTTTCTCGTAGCTCGAACTCTACTGGCGTCGGACCTGAACTCCGGTCGAAACTTTCATCCAAGCCTCCGTGTGAAGCGCGTCGTCGGACACCAGGGTGTTTGGGAAATAACCTGGGCAGCCGACGGCAGGGCGACGTTCTCATACGGACGCGAGGTGATTCCGGGTCAGCCTCACATCATCTGGCGCCGCATCGGCACGCACGACATCTTTCGCAACCCGTAGGTCACCGCGACTAACGTCTCTTGCCCGTGTGACTGCTACGCTCGATTGATGCCCGCCTCGCATCCCGACCGGAACATCCGGCTGCTGTTCGCGTACTGGTTCATGCGGGATTTCCAGCTCTGGATCCCGGTCTGGATCGTGTTCCTCACGATCGACCGCGGCTTCAGCCTGACTCAGGTGACGTTCGCGGAAGGCCTCTACCTCGTGGGGGTACTCGCGCTCGAAGTGCCGACGGGCGCCGTGGCCGACCGCTACGGGCGCTCGGTCTCGATGGGCCTGGGTGCTCTGGTCCTCGGCACATCGATCCTGATCTTCGCGTTCACGAATTCATTTGCCATTCTGCTCGCCTCGTTCATGCTCTGGTCGGTCGCGTCGGCGCTCATGTCCGGCGCCGATATGGCGCTGTTGTTCGACACGCTGAAGGCTGCTGGCAGGGATAGCCAGTACGAGCGCTTCGCGGGCCGAGGCATTGCTCTCTCCTGGGCGGGAATTGGCACCGCGACGTTGTTTGGTGGCCCGGTTGCCGCGCTGACCAGCACCCGTTTCACCATCTTCTTTGGCGCTGCGACATGCCTGGTCCTCGCGCTGGTGGCGTTCTCCATCTGGGAACCGCCGCACGCTCGCAACGACGGCGCTCAGCCCAAGTACCTTGCCACCATTCGTGGCGCCTTTTCTGAAGCGTGGCGGACGGTCGATGTTCGCATCCTCATCCTGCTTGCCGGCACATCGTTCGCGGCCCTCGAAGCGGTCCACTACCTGGTGCAGCCATTCCTTCTCGACCGCGGTGTGGAGGTTGGCATCTGGTTTTCCGGGTTGCAGGCGCCAATGCTTCTGACCGGGCTCGGCGGCGCGCTCCTCGCCGACCGGGTCATGGCGCGGGTCGGAGTGAAGGCGCTGGTCATCGGGCCGCTGGTGGGCGCCTTCTGTTACGGGTTTCTCGCCTCGGTGCCGGGCCTTGCGGCCTACGCGGCGCTGCCGGTGATCGTCGCGATGAGTTCGCTTGTCGAACCGATCGCCACGGGCTACATCAACCGCCGCATCGGCTCGGAGCAGCGAGCGACGGTGCTTTCGATCGTCAGCATGGTGCGCAGCCTCGTGATGGCTTTCCTCGCGCCGGTGCTCGGGTTTGCGACCGACCAGTGGGGCCTCTCCGAGGCGTTCGCGATTGGCGGCGCGATGACCATGGCTTCGGCGGTGGGCCTGGGGCTGCCTTTGCTGTGGCGCGCGAGACGTGCGGGTGTGCGGACGCTGGCGCCGGCCGAAGGCTCCGCAGTGAGCTAGATCGGTGATTCGCGTGAGCCGTTTGGAAATGTGTTCGTAACATTCGCGCAATTCGCCGGAAATCGCCCGGGCGTACCCTCCTCCCGAACGCGAACGGGCAGCTGAGCTAAGGAACGCGAAACAAGAGCTTTATCATTCGATAGGGCTATGGTCGTTGGCCGCAGCATCGAAGCCCGGCACAATTCGATCCCCGCGACCATCCATACCCAGGAGCACTCATGACCCCCGAGGAAATCAAGGCGTTTTGTGAAACGAACGCCATCCGCTTCGTCGATGTGAAGTTCGTCGACCTATTCGGCCAATGGCAGCACATCACCCGGCCAATCCACGAACTGAACGACTGGAGCGACCTTGCGCGATCTCCGTGGAGCAACGGCTATGGCTTCGACGGTTCGTCCATCCGCGGCTTCCAGAAGATCGAAGAATCGGACATGCTCCTGGTCCCGGACCCGGAGACCGCGCTGATCGACCCGTTCATCCAGTCGCCGACGCTTTCGGTTATCGCGAATGTCGAGGACCCGGTAACGCGCACTCGCTACTCGCGCGATGCCCGCTACGTCGCGCAGAAGGCCGAAGGCTACGTTAAAGAGGCCGGTGTCGGCGACACTGTCTACATCGGGCCAGAACTCGAGTTCTTCATCTTCGATGAGGTGCGTTTCAACACGGATCAGCACTCGTCGTTCTACTCCGTCGATTCGGATGAGGGCATCTGGAACAGCGGCGCCGAAACCACCCTCCGCGGCGACCTGAACCAGGGCTATCGGCCGCGCTACAAGGAAGGCTACTTCCCGGTCAGCCCTCACGACACGCAAACCGACATCCGCAATGAAATGGTCGAGATCATGGAAGCCTGCGGCATCCAGATCGAACTCCACCACCACGAAGTTGCCACCGCCGGCCAGGGCGAAATCGACATGCGCTTCGATACGCTCACGAAGATGGGCGACAAGGCGCTGCTCTACAAGTACATCGTGAAGAACGTCGCGAAGCGTCACGGCAAGGTGGCGACCTTTATGCCAAAGCCGCTCTTCGCCGACAACGGTTCGGGCATGCACACGCACCTTTCGATCTGGAAGGACGGCAGCAACCTGTTCGCCGGAGGTGAGTACGCCGGCGTTTCGAAGATGTGCCTTTCGTACATCGCGGGGATCATCAAGCACGGCAAGGCGCTTATGGCCCTGGCCGCGCCGACGACGAACAGCTACAAGCGCCTGGTTCCCGGTTACGAAGCTCCGGTGAACCTTGTGTACTCCGCCCGGAACCGCTCGGCGGCGTGCCGCATCCCGCTGGTAAGCCCGGACCCGCGCCAGAAGCGCGTGGAGTTCCGCCCGCCGGATCCGGCCGGCAACCCGTACCTCACCTTCGCCGCCATCCTTATGGCCGGCATGGACGGGATTCGCAACGGCTGGGACCCAGGACCACCACTCGACAAGACCAACCTCTTCGACCTGAGCCCCGAAGACCTGGCGAACATCCCAACCGTCGCCCAATCGCTCGATGGCTCGCTCCGTGCCCTCGAAGAAGATCACGACTTCCTGCTCCAGGGCGGAGTCTTCACGCCGGACGTCATCGAGACGTGGGTCGCCTCCAAGTACGAAAACGATGTGGACCCGGTGCGGATGCGACCTCATCCGTACGAGTTCCACCTCTACTTCGACGCCTAATCGAAGTTCCAGAACACAACAAACACAAACGGGGTGGCCATTATGGCCACCCCGTTTTCATGTCCGCGGAATTCGGCTAGTCGCGAGACTTCCGCCGGGCAGCCACGGCGATGATTCCGAGGAACCCGAGGCCGCCCACCCCGAACAGGGAGAACAGGCCGATTGGCAGCCCGCCGTCGCCATCGTCGCTCGAGCGTCCGGCGGCGTCGGCCTGGCTGTCATGCGAATCGAGGTCGTCTGCCGGGTTCGTCGCGCTGTCGCCACCGGTTGCCGGGGGCGGAGGGATCGGCGTGGCGGAATGGAGCGGGCCGTTCGAATCCTGCGGCTCGAGCGTCGGTATCTCGGCGGGCGCTTCGTTCGAGTCGTCCCCATCCGCCGAGACGTCATTCGGTCCTTCGGGCGACGGCGTCTCCGGTTCTTCATCCACGTCACCACTCGCGGCCCCATCACCGGTTGCCGGTGAATCGATGCCTGGAATGGCGGCCGGGTCGAGCTCGGTCGGCGCTGCCGGGTCGACGGTCGGCGGGACTGCGCCGGAGTCATCCTCTGCATCGTCGGCTTCGACCGGTGTTTCCGGTGCGGGGGTGGGCGTCACAGGCTGCGGCTCGACGTCCTTCGTGGGGGGTGCGGGCGGTTCAATCACGGGCCCGCCATCGTCCGAAGCTTCGCCAACGGTTGGCTTCGGCCCCGGGATGCTCGTTTCCAGCACCTTCACATTGTCGAAGCGGACGATGAACAGCTCGCCCTTCTTCATGAGTCTGTTCGTCGCATCCTTCTTTACGGTCAGGGCGACGCTCATCGAGTAAGCGGTCTTGGAGCTGTTCCGGACCAGGTCTCCGCTGTCCGTCCGCCAGCCGGAGGTTTCGGAGAATGGCGCGAACTGCTGGATATCCAGAGCCACCCCGCCGCAGTTGTTTGTCGGGTAGAAGGCCGTGGTCCAGCGAGCTTCGCCGGTGCGTTCCTGGTTGCCCGGGATGCGAGTAGCGGCGAAGAAGTGGTACTGCTTGCCCTCCTTCACCGGCAGGCACTGATACGTGACTGTGGTGGAAGAAAGCCCAAGCTTGTTGTTGACGTTGGCAAGAACGCCGATGCCACCATCCTCTTGCAGCTTGCCATCTCCAACCACGTTCCAGTGAGCGGTGGTGCCATCGGAGAAATCACCGTTTGGGACGATGTTCACGCCCGCTGCGCCGGCGTTGAGAATCGTCGTCGTGGCGAGCGCGGCGCCCGCCAGGATCGATGCGACTTTCAGTCGAGTGTTCATGTCTTGGATTGCTCCCCAGGGAAATGCCCCGTACTGGGAAGACAGCGATGCGAGCGAATTCTTACGGCGCTCCGGCCCAAAAACGTGGGTTCTCTGTGAGGGCGATCACACTCCGAAGCTGACGACGCGCGTACGCCCTGTCCATGGCTCGATACGCCCACCATTCGATGAACAAAACGTGTCGCTAATTTCCCGTTAAGCCACCGTTCATCGTCCATTCCAATCCGGTTAACCACCGCTCCGTAGCGTCCGGCGCGGCGGGCACTCGCCCGACCCTTTCCACTGAGGAACCGAGTGAACTTTCGCCCGCGTCACCAACCTGGCGACGAACTTCCCGTCGTCTCCATGACCGAAGACAACATGTGCCATGTGCATCCAGAGACCTGCCGATGGGGATGCGGCAATCAGTGCGCCCACCCGGCGCCGAACAATTCTCAGAACGAGTATTTCGAAGCCATCGCGCGGCGAATGCTCTCACGCCGCGGGCTGCTCAAGGGCGGCGCCGCCGCCGCGGGTATGCTCGTGCTTTCCAGCACAGGCCTGGGCCAGGCTGGTAAGGCACTGGCTGCCGGCACCATCGAAGCGGTGAGTGCCGGGACCACGAAAGGGCTCACCTTCACGCCCATCTCGCTGAACGGCGACGACAAGATCACCGTCCCGGCCGGGTACAAGAGCGAAATCCTCATCCGCTGGGGCGACCCGATGTTCACTGATGCCGGCACGGGCTTTGAGTTCGGCACCCAGACGGCCGCGCAACAGGAACGCCAGTTCGGCTATAACTGCGACTGGATCGGCTTTATCCCGCTCACAGCGAACCGCGCGCTTCTCTGCGTGAATCACGAATACACGAACCCCGAACTGATGTTTCCGGAGTACGACGCCAACGCGCCGACGAAGGAGCAGGTGGACTACGAGCTCGCAGCCCATGGATTCAGTGTCCTCCACCTCGAGCGCCACGCCACGCGCGGATGGCGCTACACGATGGGCGCCTGGGCGAACCGCCGCATCACCGCTACCTCCAATGCGCGCCTCACGGGCCCTGCTGCCGGCCATCCTTTGTTGACGACCACTGCGGATCCTGCCGGCATGTTCGTGCTGGGAATGCTGAACAACTGCTCGGCTGGACTAACACCTTGGGGCACCGTGCTTACCTGCGAAGAGAACTTCAATCAGTACTTCGCCAACAACGACACGAACCCGAACGCAGCGGTGAAGGCCGTCCACAGCCGTTACGGCCTGACCGCCAAGGCGAGTGAGCGCAAGTGGGAACGTTTCTACGACCGCTTCGACCTCTCGAAGGAGCCGAACGAACCGTTCCGCTACGGATGGGTGGTAGAGATCGATCCTCACGACCCGGCTTCGCTACCCCGCAAGCGAACGGCGCTCGGCCGCGTGAAGCACGAAGCCGCGAGCACGGTCATCGCGAAGGATGGCCGTGCGGTGGTGTACATGGGCGATGACGAGCGCTTCGACTACATGTACAAGTTCGTGAGTGCCGGCAAGGCCGACCTCTCGAACCGCGAGGCGAACATCGACCTCCTCGATTCAGGCACGCTCTACGTCGCGAAGTTCAACGACAACGGGACGGGCACCTGGATCCCCCTGGTCTGGGGCCAGAACGGTCTAACCGCCGGCAACGGTTTCGCCAGCCAGGCGGAGGTCTGCATCAAGACGCGACTCGCGGGCGACCAGGTCGGCGCGACGAAGATGGACCGGCCCGAGGACATCGAGACGAACCCGGTTAACGGCAAGGTCTACGCGGTGATGACGAACAACACCCAGCGAGGTACGGAAGGCAAGCCCGGCGTTGATGGGCCCAACCCTCGCGCGGCAAACAAGCACGGTCACATCATCGAAATCGCGCCATCGGGGAATGACCACGCCTCGACGACCTTCACCTGGGACCTGTTCCTCGTCTGTGGAGATCCGGCGGTCGACAAGGGGACCTACTTCGGCGGCTACGACGGGAGCATGGTCAGCCCCATCTCATCGCCGGACAACATCACCTTCGACAAGACGGGCAACCTCTGGATTTCGACTGACGGCCAGATCAGCACGTTTAAAAAGAACGATGGCGTCTACGTGGTACCGGTGGATGGACCGGAGCGCGGATTTGTCCGCCAGTTCTTCAGCGGAGTCCCCGGCGGCGAGACTTCGTCGCTGATCCTGAGCGACACGGATGACACGCTCTTCGTGAGCATTCAGCACCCGGGCGAAGGATCCACGCTCGATAAGCTCACGAGCAACTTCCCGGATGGGAAAGAGCCGCGTCCGAGTGTTGTCTTCGTGATGAAAGAGGGCGGCGGGACGATCGGGTCCTGAGGGTTTGGGGTTCGCCTTACGTTGGGGTGGCCGGGAGCGGCCACCCCATCTTGATCTGACGCCGCGGCCTGCTATGCGCCGCGCGCGCGCTGGCCGCCGGCGCCGCGTGTTTGTTCGCTGGCGGCGCGTTCGTAGGCGCCGAGCACCGAGAGCAGGATGTCTTCGACGCGTCCGCGCGTCCACTGCCCATTCCTGCGTTCGGGTCCGGCCGTCACCATGTTTCCTCCGGGACCGCCGGAACTGACGGTTACCGAAACGAACCAGCGAGAGCCGCCTTCGCGACGGCGTTCGTTCAAAGTGAACGTGAGCGTGTACTGGTCGCCGAGGGTGACGGAGAATCCCGGGTTGGGAGTTTTGTCGGTTGGCGCCGGACTAATGCTGCTGGCGAGGGACTTGCCGTAGACCGCCCTGATGTCTTTGACGGCGGAGTCGCTCCATTCGTGGAGAGTGCGGAGCAGGCCGAGCTGGGATTCGAAATCGTGGGCTCCGGCGAGGCCCTTGAGGTGCCGGCGTTCGGCCCAGGAATCCCGGAGCAGCTCCACGCGTTGCTGAAAGCTCTCGCCACTCATCGGCACGTTCGCCCTCTCTTACTCATTTCCGCTCCGGGATTCGCCAGTTCGAGAGTTGCCTGTTGGGACCGGCGGATGGTTGGCGTTTTCGCACCGCCGCCACTCGTGAAAATTGATGACCGGGTAGCCTGCAAATCCGGGATGCAGGGCTACCCGGCTCGGAGAGCCTCGGGAGGAACTGTCTTTTGGACGTGAGACGTACGTCCCTCCCATGGGCTACTGCAGCTGAGCGGGCCTAGACGGCGGCCGCTCCACGTTCGTTGGTCCGGACGCGAACGACATCGATGACGTCAGAGATGAACAGCTTGCCGTCGCCGATTTCGCCGGTGCGGGCGTTCTCGGTGATTGCGGTCACTGCCTTCTCCAGGTCGGCGTCGTTCACAACAACCAGGATCCAGACTTTGGAGAGGTACTCGACCCGGTATTCACGGCCTCGCCACTGCTCGGTGATGCCGCGCTGCTTGCCGTGACCTTTGACTTCGGAAACGGTGATACCGCCGTATCCGAGTGTATCCAGGGCCTCTCGCACAAAGTTCAGTTGCGATGGGCGGATGATTGCGTCTATGCGCTTCATGTTTCGATTCGACCTCTGCTTTCTTCATCCCCAGGAGGCAGTTCCCCACCCGGGTGCGGATCGCTCGGGTTCGGTGCGCGGCGCTGGCCGCGCCCGAACTTGCGCGCGATGGGAGTTTACTTGCCGCCGGAGGTGCTGAAGATACCAGCGCCAGAGGGGCCGAAGTCGGGGTAGGCGTCGATGCCGTGCTCCAGCAGGTCGAGGCCCTTTTCTTCCTCGTCGGCAGGGACGCGGAGCCCCATGGTCATCTTGATCGCGAGGAAGATGAACCCGGAGAGGACCGCCGTCCAGGCGATGATGGCGGCTGCGCCGATGACCTGGGCGAAGAACTGGTCGAAGCCGCCGCCCACGAGGAGGCCATAGGCACCGGATTCGCCGCCATAGGCCGCCGCAACGCCGCTCTCCGAGGAGAACAGGCCGACCGCAATCACGCCCCAGAGGCCAGCGAAGAGGTGGACCGGCGCCGCGCCGACCGGGTCGTCGATCTTGAGGACGTTATCCAGCAGGTCGACGGCGTAGATGACGACGATTGCGGCGACGGCGCCGATGACGACCGCTGCCCAGGGCTCGACGGTGGCGCATCCGGCGGTGATGCCGACGAGGCCGCCGAGTGTGCCGTTCACCACGAGGCCGAGGTCATAGCGGCCAGTCTTGACCTTCGTGACGATAACAGCGCAGACGGCGCCGGCCGCGGCTGCGAGCGTGGTGGTGACAGCGACCTTGCCGGCCAGCGTGCCGAACCCGCCGCTCAGGGCCAGCGTGGAGCCGGGGTTGAACCCGTACCAGCCGAACCAAAGGATGAAGAGGCCGAGCATGCCGCTCGTGATGTTGTGGCCGGGGATGGCGTTTGTAGAGCCATCCTTGTTGAACTTGCCGATCCGCGGGCCGACGACCTTCGCGCCGACGAGGGCGGCGACGCCACCGACCATGTGGACGACACCAGAACCGGCGAAGTCGATGTAGCCCTCACCAAGGAACGGGTCATCCTTGAAGGCGCTGAGCCAGCCGTTCGCGTCCCACGCCCAGTGCACAACGAACGGGTAGATGGCGCCGGAAATGAAGGCGGTGTAGACGAGGTAGGCCGAGAACTTGGTGCGTTCGGCCATCGCGCCGGAAACGATCGTCGCGGCGGTTGCCGCGAAGGCGAATTGGAAGAACCAGAAGGCCCATCCATCGAAGTCTCCGCTGAGGAAGAAGTTGCCATTCCCCATGAAGCCGTTCGAGGAATCCCCGGAGACGCCGAAGGCGATTGCGTAACCGAAGGCCCAGAAGAAGAGGCCGCCGACGCAGGCATCGAGCAGGTTCTTCATGAGGATGTTCGACGTGTTTTTCGAACGGACGAAGCCGGATTCGACCATCGCGAAGCCCGCCTGCATGAAGAAGACCATGCTCGCGGTTACAAGGAGCCAGCCGGTATCGACGGCCGAGACCAGATCAGCGATCTGATCGTCGGTGGTCGGCTCCTGTGCGAAGGCGCTGGAGAAGATTGCCATGGCAAGGAGTGCCCCGCCGAGCATGCCAAGCGGCCTCCGCAACCTCCTTTTCATGATCCACTGTTTCATACCCTGGACCCCCCGATGTGAGCGCGAGAAGCGCTGAAATACACCAACTGTGGAAGTTGACGGTGTTTGACCGATGACCCCGTTGGATGCGGTAAACGCTAAGAACGGCGGATTACTGCGGGGTTTCCAAATGATTTCGGGGATATTTCTCTGTGGTGACGTTCACGTTTCGCGCAGACTCGATTTCGATTGCGTGAACTCGTTGACAGAACGCCTTCATTTCGCGCTGCAAGGCTGGATCAACAACCAGCGCCACGAGCGCAAGAAGGAGCCAATGTAATGATCTGTCCAAACTGTTCGAGCCACTCTCTCACCGGACCTGCCTATGGAAAGGCGCGCGTAGATGCGCTGATGACTTGCGCCGATTGCGGCAAGAGTTTCGATGCCTACGAGCTCTTCGGCGTCGGCAGCTACGAAGCTCGTCGTAAGGCTGCTTGATCGCCACCGGCCGGGCGGCGAATGAGCGTTCCGCCCGGCTGTGAACCGCAGCTACATCTGTTCGCGGTTCCAGCGGAAGAAGAATTTCGCCAGAAAAAAGCTCGCGACCAGCCAGGCGCCCAGCACGAGCAGCGTCTGCTCGACCTGCCAGCCTCCGCCGTAGTCGTCCTGGGCAACCCATTCGGGGAGAAATGTGTAGCGCAGGCCCTGGGCCATCCATTTCAATGGGAAGATCGAAGCAACTGCCTGGAGGCCCGAGGGTACCTGGCTGTATTGCAAGAACACGCCAGAGATGAACTGGAGGACGAGATACGGCGGCTGCACAATCGCGGAGGCGGAACCGCTTGTGCGAATAATCCGTGTGTAGGCAAGGCCGAGGAGCGAGCAACTCGAAACGCCGAGCACGAAGACGCCCACGAAAGCCGCCCACTTCTCTGGTTCGGAGGGAAGGTTCACGCCGAAGAAGGCCACGCCGATCCCGAGGATGAGAATCACTTCCAGGATCGACGTGACGAGTGCGAGGCCAATCTTTCCAGCGAAATAGGAACTGCGCGGCAGTGGCGTCGCGGAGAGCCGGCGCAAGAGCCCGTCGTGCTGTTCTACGGCAACGGTCATCGCGAGGCTCGCGAAAGTCGCACTCACTATGCCCGATGCGATCATCCCGGGGACGAAGTACTGGGCGAACTCGACTTTCTGACTGCCGGGCGGGCCGTCGATTTCGCCACTGAAGATTGTTGAGAAGATGACGACGAAGAGCACCGGCAAGAGAAAGGTGAAGAACACCTGCTCGGGTGTCCGGAAAAATGATTTGAGCTCGATCTTCGTCCGCGCGATGGAGAGCCGAACGAAGCGCCCGGGACTGCCGGGGTCGAATGTGGAAAGCGCGGCGGTGGTCATTCCTGGGAGCCTTTCTCCTGTTCGGCTGCTGCAACCATGCCGAGATAGATGTCTTCAAGGCTCGGTCTCGTGACCGCGAGCCCTGGAAGCTCGTCAACGCCATGGCCTTCCGCCCAGCGGTTGAGAGCCACGACGATTGATGTGGGGTTCGCAGTCTGGATGGTTGCTACTCCGCCGCCGATCGTGGCCTCGATGCCCTCTGGCAGCGAGACGTGCGCGAGGGGCCCATTGAGAGAGAACGACACGCTGGCGAGTGCCCGCTGGCGGCCCCCGATTTCCCGTGGCGTGCCGATCTCGGCGAGTTCGCCATTGATAATCACGCCAACTCGACTGGCGAGATGTTCGGCCTCGTCAAGGTAGTGGGTGGTGAGCAACACAGTTTTGCCGAGGCCCGTGAAATTTCTGACGACCTCCCAGATCTGGCGGCGGCCTTGTGGATCGAGCCCGGTCGTCGGTTCGTCGAGAAAGATCAGTTCCGGATCGCCGATCACGCCGAGAGCGAGATCAACTCTCCGCTTCTGTCCGCCGGAGAGGGTCCCGCATCGTGCGTCACGCTTTTCTTCGAGACCAACCATCGCAATGACTTCGCCTGGATCGAGCGGGGCCGGGTAGAAGCTGGCGAAATGGCTCACCACTTCGTGAGGGGTCAGGGTTTCGAAGAACCCGGCGGACTGCAGGACTATCCCGAGGCGAGCCCGCCAGAACGCGTCGCCCTGTACCGGGTCCATGCCGAGCACAGAGGCGCTCCCCGAGGTGCTCTCCCGGAACCCTTCGAGGATCTCCACGAAGGTAGTCTTGCCGGCGCCGTTTGGGCCAAGCAGGGCGAAGACTTCGCCGCTCTCCACCTGGAGGTCGACTCCGCGGAGCGCTTCGACTGACCCGTAGCGCTTGGTGATGCCCGTGGCGACGATTGGTGCGGTCATGCTCAGCCTGTGATTTTCGCGGGAAGGAGGCCCAGTCGGGCGCGGACAACCGTAACAGATCGTTGGAGCCGTTCCAGCATATTTACCTGTTCCCACTCCGACCGGAGCGCGATGGATTGTGTATCGCCGAGGAGTTCGTTGGTCCTGGCGCGAGCGATTTCGTTCAACATGTTGTCCTCCTTAGATATCGGACAGTGACACTATCCGATAGTGGCACTATCCTTGTCAATACATCGACCGAACGGGGAGTGTGATGAAGATCTCTGAACTCAGCTCAAGGACCGGAGTCTCACTCCCCACGCTGAAGTTCTACCTGCGTGAGGGGCTGCTCCCGCCGGGGCACCTGAGTTCGCCGAACCAGGCAGACTACGACGAGTCACACGTCCGCCGCGCGGACCTCATCCGTGCCCTGCGCGACATCGCCGGGCTGTCGATCGCAAAGATCAAGACCATCGTCGATGCCCTGGAGCATGGCGAGGACATGTATGACGTGATGGGCACGGCGGTCGATTCGCTCGGCGGAGAGGCCATCGAAGACTTCACGCCCGCGCAAGAGGCGGCCGCTGTCGAGATCGACCGGTTTCTCGCGACGCTCGATCTCCCGGCACGCCCCGAGTCGCTCGCCCGGCATCAGTTGATTGCCGCGTTCGCTTCGGTCCGGGAAATGCTCTTTCCCGACATGGCGGCCGAATTCCTGATGCCGTACGCCCAGGCCGCCATCCAGGTCAGTGCCATTGAGCGCGCCAGCACACCCGGCCTGTTTGAACTCGATCCCGAACTCGCCGTGGAGAAAGCCGTGCTCGGCATTGCCCTGTTCGAACCTATCCTTGTCGGCTTCCGGCGGCTGGCACACGAACGCCAGGTGCATGCGCAACTCCGCCCATCAGGAGCACCTGAAGACTCGTCGTCGCAGGGAATGGACGTGCATGTGCAGATTCCGAGCAAGGAATCGTAGTCAGTCCACCAGCGCTTCGATGACTGCATCGATGATCGCGTCGGCCTTCGCCCGCATCTCGTCATCGGTCGCGTCCTGGATCGGGTGCGGCACGAAGATCCGGCGCACATCCGGGAACCCGAGCGCTTCGGACTGCGAGATCGCGGCGGTGATGAACTCGCTCGAAGCGATGAATACTGAGGGTTTGCCGTTGATTTCGAACCAGGTCGTATCGTGCACACTGCACGTTGTGCAGGATCCTCAGTCAGCGAGGGCTTCGATGACGAAGCCACACTCCTCGGCGATCTTCTGGCGCAGGTCCAGCGGCGCCGGCTTGGTAAACGTCGGCTTCGCGTAGTTCCGGAACTCGACGTTCGGCAACCGTTCGCGCAGCCGTTCTTCCAACCGGGCGATGAGGATGTCGCCGCGCGGCTTGGAGATGTTCAGCAGGCCGACAACACCCGTGATGCTCTCAGGCCGGGGCGTCAGGGTTCGCCGGACGGGCACCCGCTCATCGGTGGGATCGAGAATTACTGCCATGCGGGGATTGTAGGAGGTGGGGGTGGCGATGGGTAGGGGTGGGGGCCGTTGGGATAGCGATCGCCGCATCCGCTCGCTCAGCAGCCGCTCACGGCCTCGCATTAATCCCGGATCTTCACCGTTGTCATCTGGCTTCCCATGGGGCCGCTTACCCAGCCTCCGAGGTACGCGGCGAATTTGCCAGCTTCACCACCGGCCACCACGAATGTGATGTTCTCTTTCGCGCGGAACTTCGGTACGAGGGTGTCGAGGCCGATGCGTTCCGCCTGCTCCGGGGTGATGCCTTCCGCGCAGAATTCGTCGCGGATAAGTTCCCGTGCCGGCTTTGAAGTGACTTCCTGGATGCGATCCCGGATCTGATTTTTCGTCCAGCCATCTTTTGCGAACGTATCGACATGTTCGGGCGGCACGATTACGACGATTTCCCCGTGGGCGTGCTGCTTGTAGTGGCCTGCGCTGGCCAGCGAGAGCCCATAGCTGGTCGCGAGCGATTTCGCGTCCCGCGAAAGCTGGTCGATGATGCCGTTCGGCGCCCCGCCCGCGTAAACCGTGACCGTGCTGTCGGTGCGTTCGAAGCCGCGCTCCACGTGCAGTGGCTCCCAGTTGCTGCGCTCTTCGAATTCGGGGAAGCAGAAGGTGTACTTTCCGGGCTGGCCGAGGGCCGCCCGATCGACCTCCCCGGGGCGACCACCTCCCACGTTGCGGACGATGAGTTGGACCGCCCGGCCGATGGTCGCGTTCGCGCGGTTGCCCTGGCCGAGCACGTTCATCCGGTAGTTCATGCCGATGCGGTCGCGAATGGGTCCATTGACGATGATGACGGGCGTCGGAAAGTGCGTCGTGGCAAGCACCCCGTGCATGTTGAACTGCTCGGTGGTGATCGCTTCGACCACAGCGAGCACCACGGGCATGTACTCCGGCTTGCATCCCGCCATCACTGCGTTGATAGCCACCTTCTCCACGGTGAGCGGCGCGAGGTTCGGAGGCACGACCCCAACCACTTCCTGCGGGTCTCGCTTTGTCCCCGAAAGCATGCGCACCACGCGTTCCGGGGTTGGCGGCACTACCGGAAGGCCATCGGTCAGGCCCTGGTCGAACATAAACTCGAACAGGTCATCCGATTCGCCGACTTCGATCCGGCGGGCGCGAATCGGGCTGCCTTCCATTTCGGCCTCCAGGCGCTCGGCAACTCCCGGCTCGACCGATTTTGAACCACAGCCGGGGCGGCTCTCGGGATAGCTCGACCAGTCGATCACGGGCGCCGGCGAGAGCGTGGTTGTAATCAGGCGCTGGAAGAGGGCCTGCCAGTCATCCCTGCCGAAGCCGATGAACCGCTCGATTTCCTCGCCTTCGCCATCCGCCAGGATGATCGTTGGCACTGTGTCGAGGTCATACCGATACGAGACGTGGAGGGCCGAGTCGTCGAGCATGGGTGCGCTGAGCCCGAACTTTTCGACCAACTTCGCGTTGCCTTCAGCGTCCTGGCCGATACACCAGACATCCATCGTTTCCCCGAACGACCTGGAGGCGGCCTGGATGAGCGGCATCGAAAGGACGCAGGTCGGGCAGTCTTCTTTAACGAAGCAAAGCAGCGCGTGGCGCCCCGTCGGGAATGAATGTTCGGCGCCATTGAGATCGGTCAGGGAGAAAGAAGGGAGAGGCATGCCGGGATTGTTCGCCCAAGCCCGGCGGTTGTCGATGCCCTAATCTTCGAGGATGGCGAAGAAGTCCACGAGCGCGAGTTCGAAATCGGGCAGGCATGCTGCCTTCAGGGTGTCGATGTTCGCCCCGGTCTTCTTCCGGCCTTCGTAGAGTTCGGCGGTTCGAGAGACCGGGTCAATGAGCCAGCAGGCTTCAACGCCGGTGGATCGAAGGAACTCGCATTTTCGTCGAAGCTCAGCCAGTGTCTGACCCCTCGATCGGATCTCCGCGGCAAGGGTGGGAGGTGCCTGTTCGCCGCGGCTAATGCCGGGTTTCCAATACGACAGGTCAGGAAGACGGTAGTTGGGCAGGTCGCCCAGCCGGGGTTGGGCAGGTCGCCCAGCCGGGCTCGAGCTTCTATTCCCGCTCGGCCACGTTTCTTCTTTTTGAGCCAGACAGTCAGGCGGTATGCGAGTTCCCCGGCCAACTCGCTGTGTTCTTCATCGGGCGTAGGCTTTTGCAACACCACCCCGTCGACGTATTCGAGGTACGGCTTCTCTTCGGGCAGCGCCAGGAACTCCTCGGGGGTCATGCGCGCGCCGTGGTACCTGGACTGCCACTTCGGCCTCGTCGGGGGCTTGATTCGGGGTGAGTGCGGCTGCCGTATCGCCATGGGTTCAGTATATCGCGAAGGCTATGAACCCAACTCGAGCCACATGCCCAGCCGGGCGCCGGTGCTCTGGTCCGCGGGGTTGCCGAAGACCCGGGTTGTGAGTTCCCATCGCAGCCCGAAGCGATCGACGAAGACCAGGATGTCGTCGCGCTCCGTCACGACCCGGCACTCATGGGCGCCGAGCCGCCGGTTCTGTGCCGCGAGCTCCGGTGCATCGACATCGAATCCGATGTGGTCCGGCATGGTCGGAGGCCCGGGCGACTGTTCGAAGGCGAGAAACAGCCCATCGCGAGTCAACGCCGAGAGCCCTGGTGAATGGCCTTTCGCGATGGCGTCCGCCCACGTCTTGCCTGGGGGCAGCGAATACTGCACCCCATCGACGATCAGGTCCCGGAACGCCACCTGGAGGTCGAAGAGCCCGCAGTAGTAAGTCTCAGCTTCAGCAAGATCATTGACTTTCAGTGCGACATGGGAAATTGAGCGAAACATTGTCGATTCTCCGCGAAACCGAACGAAGCTGAAGTCTAGCATGAGCACGAAGTCCGCCTGGGCGATGCCGCGTGAGCCATTGTTGACCTTCTCGCTCGACTTTCTCCGGGATTACCCGTACGCTGGAAGACCCGATAGAAATACATTCGAAACTCACCCTTCGAATCCAAGTCTCAAGGAGTCTCGCAGTGCCTGAAATCGCCGACCGCGGCTATGCCAATCCCGACGTCCTGGTCTCGACCGACTGGGTCGCCAAGCACCTCAACGACGCGAACGTCCGCATCATCGAATCGAATGAGGACCAGCTGTTGTACCCGTCGGGGCACATCCCCGGCGCGGTCCAGGTCGACTGGGCGGCCGACCTGAACGACCAGCTTCGCCGGGACTACCTCGACAAGGCCGGGTTCGAAGCCCTCGCCAGCAAGATTGGTATCACCAGGGACACGACCGTCGTGTTCTACGGAGACAAGAACAACTGGTGGGCGACATACGCGTACTGGGTGTTCCAGCTTTTCGGCCACACCAACGCGAAGGTGATGGACGGCGGCCGCCTGAAGTGGGAGAAGGAAGGCCGCGAGCTGACTCGTGACGTCCCGAAGCCCGCCGCGACCAGTTACAGTGCGCCGGAACGCGACGATACGAAGATCCGCATCTTCCGCGACGAAGTCCTGAAGAAGCTCACCGACGGCACCAAGCTCGTCGATGTGCGCAGCCCGCAGGAATACTCCGGCGAGCGCACCCATATGCCGGAATATCCGCAGGAGGGCGTACTCCGCGGCGGCCACATCCCCGGCGCGAAGAGCGTGCCGTGGGCCCGTGCCGCCAATCCCGAAGACGGAACCTTCAAGACTGCTGCCGAACTCCGCGCGATCTACGAAGAAGAGCAGGGCCTGAAGTCCAGCGACGCCGTCATCGCCTACTGCCGCATCGGCGAGCGCAGCTCGCACACCTGGTTCGTGCTCAAGAACCTCCTCGGATACCCGAACGTCCGGAATTACGATGGTTCCTGGACCGAATGGGGTAACTCGGTGGGCGTGCCGGTCGAACGGTAATCCCGTCTACGAAGAATCAAGAACGGCCCGCAGGAACTGCGGGCCGTTCGGTTTGGTTCAGGCAGACGAGACGAGCAGCGCGCCGACCTTGCGTGCGGTCTCCAGCCGGGCTTCCGGCGATTCTTTCGAGAAATCGACGTCCACGACATAGACCTGCTGATTCGCTGAGATCACGAGCGCACGCTCGCGAGTCCAGATGGCCGTATCGCCGATTCCTTGGATCGGCTGCCCGATTCGCGTCGCCACCTTCGTAATCATGGAAAACAGAGGGCTGGTCGTAGCGATTGAGGACACAAGGGCCACGGTCAGGTGGTTGCCGTGGCCGTCTTCGAACCGCCGGCTCGCAATCGCGCGGGAACCTTCCCAGTCCGCGTCATCGTCGCCTGATTTTGCTGGCTGCCAGGCCATTCCAGTCGCAGCCACGAGCGCCTCTGTTGTGAGTCCCTGGAACGCGGCGTTTGCTGCTGCGTTGGTCGCGGATGCTCCGGCGAGTTCCGGCCCGGCGGAATCGGGTTCGCCGGCAGCCCGGTTGAGCACCGAGAGATCCGAAAGGTGCCACAGGTGGGGCGAGACAACCGCCCGCACCCGGTCGCCGCGGCTTACGTTCGGGCCGGTCGGCGGCCGGTAGATCGCCACCAAAGAGTTGGCTTTGCCGTCATCGACGGCGAAGCGGCCCCGGTGGACTTTCACCACTTCGCCTTCGATTGCGCGCGTCTTCCCCAGGTCCATCGCGCCCCGGACGAGCCGCACGAGGCCCCCGAACGTGCGGGCCGAGAGGTAGGCGCCGATGAAGAGCGTGATGGCGACGAGCGCGGCCACCAGCAGTCGCAGGTCGTTCGAGTTCAGCCCGGAGGTGGCAGTGGTGTTTTCGTCGAGGAAGTCGCGGCCAACCTGGTAGACGACGACCGCCACCACGGGGAGCATCACGTAGGCCAACACGCCCCAGAACAGCGTCCGCGCGAGTCCTTCCGCGAATACCTTCAACGGCCGCTGGCCAAAGCTGAACCGCTCCGGGTATTCGATCCGTAATTCGCGCCAGACCCCGGTCGAACGGGTCCACGCCGTGTGTTCGTCTTCCGCTGCGATTGGCAGGCCGGCCGCGGCATCGTGGGCTGCTCCCGTCGCGACTCCGTAGGAAAGCAACCGGTCCCAGATCGCGACCGAAGCTGGCGGCTGGTCATCAAAGGCGTGGCTGTTTCGGAAGTAGTTCCGCATCCCGAGCCACTGGGCGCAGACGCGCTTGCCTTCGGGCGTGTCGGTAACGTCCTGCGAGCGCGTGATCAGACCCATCGCCAGCAGCCAGGCGAACGCTCCCGCGCCCAGCCAATCCACCGGCGACATGCCATCGCCGCTGGAGTTCGACTCACCGACGTGCGCCTGCCCAAACGCGAGCGCGAAGAACCCGAAGACGAACGCCAGTCCGACCCCGACAATCACATAATCGACAAACTCCCAGCGTTTGCGTGCGAGGCCCTTATCTCGAGCCTCGGCGATTACGGAATTCTTGAACCGCTTGATCCATCCCTCGGCCGAACCCTCATCCAGAGTCACCGCCTCGATCGGCGCAGAACCTCCGGTCGCTCGTGATTGGACGAGTTTGTAAACCTGCTCCTCGTACGGCGTGAGCGCTCCCCGGGACGGTGTGTCTCGTAGCCGCACGACGGTACCGTCGTGTCCGACGAGGTCCAGCCCCAGGATTCGTCGCGCCGAAAGGTCGACGAGCGTGGCGGATATGCCACTTGGCGTCACGTTCCAGTTGTTGACGAGAAAGTTCACCACTGCGGGCGATTCCGGATTGGTTGGGATTTCGCTGACTTCCGGTCCGGCGCCTGGCAGGTCCGGCCGCGTCCGCATCCACCGGTATCCGAAGGCAATCAGCCAGAGCGCGAGTGCCACGAACCCGGCCACGAGCAATGCGTAGGAGAGCCCGTGGAAGCCATCGAACTGCTGCGCCTGGGCGAGGAAAATCACGGCGCGCAGTGTACTCGCAGCACCGGTAAATATGTGGCAGAGGTGGTGCGCAGGCGTCTCAGCCTAGAACAGCGGCTCCCCCGGGAGTTCTGCTGCCTGCCGTATCCATCCCCCGAGCAAGGGTTCATCGATGGGCTCGCCCTCGGCGAGATGAAAGTAGCGCACGTCCGCCTGCTTCGATTCGATGGGTGGCGGAGGAGTTAGCGCGCCACCGCGGAAGAACGTCAGCTTGATGTATTTCGTGAAGCAGTGGAACGAGAGAAACCAGCCCTGGCCTTCCACGCCGTAGAAGGGTGAGTTCCAGCGAACGGCCTTCCGCACGCCGGGCACTTCTCGTTCGACCAGCCTGTCGATTTGAACGCCAACATCCCGCTTCCAGCCGGGCATCGCTGCGATGTACGCCTGCACGGGCGTGTCGCCGTCACCCTTGGCGATCTGTGGGTTGCCACCCGAAAGGAGCTTCACGTCGCGGCTGGCAGCGGAACGGTCGGGCATGGGCATCCTCCTGCGGAACGTATTCTTACCACTCCTGAGTCAGTCCTTTCATGCAACGTTCTTCGTGGGCTGGTAGGCTGGTTCCCACAACTCAACACGGAGCCCTTCCATGGCAGCAGAAACCTACATCCTCGGCGGATACCAGACCGACTTCGCGCGAAACTGGATGCGACAGGGCCAGCAGATCCCGGACATCCTGACCGAGGTTGTCGAAGGCGCTCTGGAAGCCACCGGCGTGCCCGCGCACGAGATCGAATCGGGGCACGTCGGTAACTTCGCCGCCGAGCTCTACGCCATGCAGGGCCATCTCGGCGCTTTCCTCGTGCAGACGCATCCGGCATTCCGCGGCCTGCCAACAGCTCGCCACGAAGCCGCCTGCGCCTCCGGCTCGGTCGCGACACTCGCTGCCACGGCCGAAATCGAAGCCGGACGCTACGACGTCGCTCTTGTGGTCGGCATCGAGAACATGAAAACGGTCGATGCCGCCGCCGGCGGAGAGTACCTGGGGACGGCAGCCTGGTATGAAAAGGAAGCGAAGGGTGTTTCGTTCCCGTTCCCGGCCCTGTTCGGCAAGCTGGGCGACGAGTACGACAAACGCTACGGGCTCAAGGAAGACCACCTGACGCGCATCTCCGATATCAACTTCGAAAACGCGCGACGCAACCCACTCGCCCAGACCCGCGAGTGGCCCCCGAACCCGGAGAAGATGATGCAGCCGCTCACTGGCCGCATCCGTATCTGTGACGCCTCCCAGGTGACCGACGGCGCCGTTGCGGTCGTCCTTGCCTCGAGGGCCTACGCCGAGAAGTACCAGAAGGAGCACCCTTCGGTGCGGATCAGCAAGATCGAAGGCTGGGGCCACCGCACGGCGACCATGAGTTTCGCGGCCAAGATGGAGGAAAGTGCGACCGCGCCCTATGTGCTGCCCCACACGCGCCGCGCCATCGTCGATGCCTTCCAGCGTGCAAAGGTCGAAAACTGCTGGTCGCTCGATGCGATCGAGACGCACGACTGTTTCACCACGTCCGAGTACATGGCCATCGACCACTTCGGGCTCACCGAACCCGGAGAATCGTGGAAGGCGATCGAAGACGAAGTGATCGATTTCGGCGGGAGGCTCCCGGTGAACCCGAGCGGCGGGCTCATCGGCGCCGGGCACCCGGTCGGCGCCACGGGAGTGCGCCAGCTGCTCGATGCGCACCGCCAGGTCACCGGCGGGGCCGGGGCCTACCAGGTGGAAGGCGCCAACAAGGTAGCCACCCTGAACCTTGGGGGCAGCGGCACGACCAGCGTCTGCTTTGTGGTCGGCGCGGCCTAGCCAGTATCACTATTCCCGGCAGGCCCGTAACATCACCCACGCCTTCTTCGGACGGCGTGGAAAGCATGCACGAACGAACAATCCTGCCCAACGGACTCCGCATCGTCACCGAAGAGATGCCGCACACGCGCTCGGCTACGGTAAGCATGTATGTGGGTGCGGGCAGCCGTTACGAGCGCGACGAGGAAGCCGGCCTTTCGCACTTCCTTGAGCACATGCTCTTCAAAGGCGCCTCTCGCAGGCCGACAGCGCGGGAGATTTCCGAGGCCATCGAATCGGTCGGTGGCACCCACAACGCGGCGACGGACCGCGAAGTCACCGTGTACTACGCGAAGGTCCCGCACACGGCGGCGCTCGAAACCATCGACATTCTCGCGGACATGATTCGTGCCCCGATCATGGACCCGGCCGAACTCGAGAAAGAACGCTCAGTCATCCTCGAGGAATTGGCCAGCGTCGAAGACAGTCCGGGCGAACTGGCCTCGATCCTCATCGATGAAACGCTCTGGCCGGAACAGCCCCTTGGCCGGAATGTCGGGGGGACGCCGGAATCCGTCACGGCACTTCCGATCTCTGCCGTGAATGCCTACATGCGCGCCCAATACGTGCCGGAGAACACGGTCCTGGCAGTGGCCGGCAACGTTTCGCACCGGGCGGTGGTGGAGGCCGCCACACGCTGGCTTGGCGATGTGCCGAAGCAGGCTCCGGGTGCGTGGTACCCGGTGATTTCGCGAGACGGCGTGCCCCGGCTGGCGGTCCGCGAGAAAGACACCGAACAAGCTCACATCTGCATCGCGTATCCGAGCGTCTCCCTGAGTGACCCGAACCGCTACGCCGTTGATCTGCTGAGCACGGTACTCGGCGAAGGCATGTCGAGCCGTCTGTTCCTGGAGCTCCGCGAGGAGCGGGCACTGGTGTATGACGTTCACAGCTATCCGAGCGAGTTCCGCGATACCGGCTCGTTCACGATCTATGCGGGCTGCGATCCTTCGAACGCGCGCGTCACGGTCGAGGCCGTTCTCGAAGAGACGAGGGCGATGCTCAAAGGGCTGCCTAAAGAGGAATTGCTGAAGGCCAAGGAGATGGCAAAGGGCCGCATCCAGTTGCGTATGGAAGACACCCGGTCGGTCGCTGGCTGGCTCGGTTCACAGGAACTGCTGCTCGGCCGTGTGTATTCGGTCGATGAAGTCGTCGATCAGATTGAATCCGTCGACCACGATCATGTGATGGCGATGGCTGAGCGAGTGCTGGCGGCGGACAAAGCCACGATGGCCATCGTCGGGCCTTTCGCCGACGATTCGCAGTTCACCCGCCTCCTCGGCGATTAGAATCGATCTCGTGCCTCAGGCGTATTTCGGCAAACCAGCGTCTACGTTCGTGCCCGGTGGGGCGCATGTTGCGATCTACCTCGTGCCCGTCTTCCAGGGGAGGCTGGTGGTGTTCGACGTTGCGGCGAGTGCCGCGCGGGGCCGATGGTTGCCGTGGGACATCCTCGAGTTCGGCGGGAATCCATACGAGACCGCGGCCACGCTCGCCGATGACTGGTGTGAAGGCGCCGTCACGGACCTTGCTCTCGCCGATGCGATGTCATTTCCGGTTGGTGGCGGTGGCTGGGAGCTGGCCCTGATCTTCCGGGCTGAGTTGAACGCCCGCCCTGCCGGCGATGACGCACGCACGACGGTGGTGTTCGAACCGGGACAGTTCGATGCGATCGGCAATTTCGATCCCGTGGACCTGGAACGATGGGTGAGTGGTGGTTCACAGGCGGAGACGTCCGCGCCGAAACCAAATCTGCTGTTTTAGTTCGGCTGTTCGACCGCGTCGGTCTCGGGCTTACTCTCGATGTCGCTTTCGTGGACGACGACGTGCACCGGGCTTTCGCCCCCGGTGGCTGCGTCGAGCGCGCGGCCGAGGTCGGGATAGTGGCGCGCTGCCTCGGTCCCGCTGCCGCGGACCACGATCCAGCCATCCGTCTTCGGGAAGACGTGGACGGGTTCAGGAATGCTGGCGACCATTGCCAATGTCATGTACGGAAGTTCGACCAACGGGATGTCGCCCAAAGTAGGGGAACTCCCCGAATTCTTAACAATTCGCCACTCTCACGTTCGCGAGAAGCGCCCAATCGCGTTGTGAACCCCTACCCCTGCTCTGGAGACTGACCAGCGGCTAGGATCGCCGAATGTCCGATTCGCCCATGCCTCACGACCTTCCCGCGCCGCCCGCTCACCTCGAAACGCCGCAGTGGGGCAAGCGCACTCCTACGAAGGAGGAGCTCCGGTTCCTCTCGGGGCCACAACAGCGCGGATCGGAACTCGTACGGACCTTCCGCATCGGCTGGGAGTTCCTGCGGGGGTTTCGGAAGCTCCACTTCGTTGGCCCATGCGTGACCGTCTTCGGTTCGGCCCGATTTGGGCAGGATCACCCGTACTACGCGCTTGGGCGCACTGTGGGGAGCGAAATCGCCAGGGCCGGATTCGCGGTGATGACGGGCGGAGGCCCAGGACTGATGGAAGCGGCCAACCGAGGCGCCCGGGATGTTGGAGGGCGCTCCCTGGGATGCAACATCCAGCTGCCGATGGAACAGGAGCCCAACCCCTACCTGGACCTTTTCGTGGAGTTTCGCTACTTCTTCGTCCGGAAGGTGATGCTCTCGAAATACTCGTACGCCTATGTCGCCCTTCCTGGCGGCTTCGGCACCATGGACGAACTGTTCGAAATCCTGACGCTCATCCAGACCGGCAAAATCCGGAACTTCCCGTGTGTGCTGATGGGTAGCGACTTCTGGGAGCCGTTGATGAAATTCATCCGTGATCGGCTGGTCGCCATGGGGACGATCGATCCGGAGGATATCAACCGGTTCTACGTCACAGATTCGCCGGCCGATGCCGCCGAATACATCCGGGCCAACGCGATGAAGAACTTTGGCCTGAAGTACCAGGTTCCTCCGAAACGCCGCCGGGTCCTGTTCGAATAGTCGCGTTCGCCCTCAGGTGAGATGCCAGTGCTCACCGAATTGGCGGGCGTGGAGCTTCTCAGCGACCCGCTGCGAGGCTTCGTTCGTCCATTGCGTACTGTAGAAGGCGATTCTGCCGGTCGATTGCACGGCGGCAGCCCAGCCCCTTACGGCTTCTGCCGCGAGGCCCTGGCCGCGATAGTTGCTGGCGGTTTCCACTCCTGCGGCTGCGGCCTCCGCAGACAGGCGCGAGCTGTAGCAGACGGAAACGACCATGCCGTCGCGCACGACCCCAACGTACGGCCCGGTCTCGCCAGCCTTCCATCCCCGGGCAAGTAGCTCGGGATGAAGCCTCAGTGCCGAACCCACCGGCTCGCAGCCGCCTGGCGCCTCAATGTCGGGGACCACGAACGCCGGACCGCGATATTCCGCTTCGACCGGCCGGTGCTCCGCCACGGCGGATTTGAGCTGCGCTTCGTCCTCCGTGGCGAGCCAGCGGCGGGCCATGGACTCAGGCACGTCGTCGCGGATCCGGATGAGTGTTTCGCCCCCGCCTGTGACTCGGAAGATACGCGGCCCCGGCAACCATGGCGGCTCGTTGATCGCGGTGATTCTCCCGTGGAGGTTGAATCGAAACATCGTGCGCAATTCGATGCGCCGGAGCTCCTGGTCTGCAAGGTTTCGGACGTGCACCAGGCGAGTATCACTCGCTTTTTCGAGAACTGCGAAATGGATCACTTGTAAACGAGCCTCGTCATGTTAAAGTGAACCGCCATTCACTGAAACGGCTTCGAGGTGACCCCCATGTACGACGCAATTGTTGTTGGAGCCCGCTGCGCAGGTTCGCCCCTGGCGATGCTGCTCGCCCGCAAAGGCCACAAGGTTTTGGTCGTGGATCGTGCTACTTTCCCAAGTGACACCATCTCAACTCACTACATCACGGCCGATGGAGTCGCCCGGCTCGAGGCGTGGGGTCTCTACGACCGGGTCGTCGCGACAGGGGTCGATCCCTATCGCGGTATGTCGAGGACGATGCAAGGCGTCCTCATGCCTCCAGATCCGAACGATCCTCCGGGAATCGCGCCGCGCCGGACCGTGCTCGACAAAATCCTCGTCGATGCTGCCCGCGAAGCCGGCGCCGAAGTCCGCGAGGGTGTTTCAGTCGATGGCCTCATTGTCGAAGACGGCGTTGTGGTTGGGATCAGTGCGCACCGGGGCGCTGAAAAGTTCGAGGAGCGCGCGAAGGTTGTGGTTGGCGCGGATGGGCGCGAGTCCTTCGTCGCCCGCCAGGTGGGCGCAAACGAGTACAACCCTGGGGGAGGGACGACGGCCGGCTTCTACTCTTACTTCAAGAACTTCGAGCACTCCGGGCCTGAACTCTACCTTGGCGGTGGCGTTGCCCACTTCCTGTTCCCCACGAACGACGGGGAGGTATGCATCGGCGTCGAGATGACCGCCGACAAGTTCAAGGACTTCCGCGGTGACCTTTCCGAGAACATGGCGGCGGATCTCGCGGCGTTCGAGCCGCTCGCGGAGCGCTTCCTGGCCGCCGAACGGACCAACAAGATCTTCGGCCTGGCGCCTCACAAGAGTTTCTACCGCAAACCGTACGGCCCGGGTTGGGCCCTTGTCGGAGATGCGGGTTACTACCGTGACCCGCTCCTTGGGCAGGGCATCAACGACGCTTTCCGCGATGCGGAAGTGCTCGCCGGTACGCTGGACGAAGTGTTCACGGCAAAGCAGGACTGGGAACCCGCCCTCGCGGCGTACGAAAACAACCGCAACCAGGCGACGGCCATGATCTACGGCCTCACGAACCTGCTCTGCCAGGACCTGAATCCCTCCCCGCAGATTCTGGAGATGATGTCGGCGCCCCCGCCAGTCGCGGCCGGGTGACCTCCCGCTCCTCCAGTGCCAGACTGAAGTGATGGAACTGCGAGTCGCGCACCTCTACCCGGACGTCATGAATATCTACGGCGACCGGGGGAACGTGTTTGCTCTGAGGTATCGCTGCGAAGCGCGGGGCATTGCTTTCAAACTGACCAAAGTCAACGTCGGCGACCCGTTCGACCCGGAGGACTTCGACGTCATTCTTATCGGTGGTGGACAAGACCGCGAACAGCGACGAATCGCGGATGACCTGGTGGCGCGCGGACCCGCCATTCGCGCTGCCATCGATGACGGCATGCCGGCGCTGGCGGTCTGCGGCGGATTCCAGCTGTTCGGCCATCGCTACGTTGACCACCAGGGCGGCGTGATTCCCGGCATCGGGGTGTTCGACCTGGAGACGCGCCATCCAGGTCCGGTTGCCGACCGTTCGATCGGCAATGTGGTGATGCAAACGGATGAGGGAGAGGTTGTCGGTTTCGAAAACCATGGCGGGCGGACGTACCTGGCTCCGGGACAGGAGCCATTTGGCCGGGTGCGAAAGGGCGGGGGAAATAACCACCAGGATGGCACCGAAGGCGCGCGCCGGAAGAACGCGATTGGCACCTACCTCCATGGGAGCCTGTTGCCGAAGAACCCGGCGCTCGCCGACTTGCTGATCTTCAAAGGCCTGCAGCGGCGCTACAGCGAGCTAACGCAACTCGAACCGCTCGCCGACGAGGCTGAGGCGGCCGCAAAGGCTAACGCCATCCAGGTCGCGAATCGTTAGCCCGCGTTAGTCATCGATCACGGCATCGACTTCGATTTCGATCAGTATGTCCGGGTCGATCAGGCGGGCAACCTGCACCATGGTCGCGGCCGGCCGGATGTCGCGGAAGAATTCGCCGTGGGCACGCCCGAACTCTTCCCAGAGCCCGATGTCGGTCACGAACATGCGCGTGCGAACCACGTGGCGCATCTCGGCGCCGGCATCGCGCAGCGCACGCTCGATGATCTCGAAACAACGTCGCGCCTGGAGGTAGCCATCCCCCGCGCCGAAAATCGTGCCATCGGGCTCCGCCGAAGTGGTGCCTGAGACGAAGACGTGGTTCCCCGTGCGCACTGCGCGTGAATAGCCGACGCGCTCTTCCCAGGGGCCCCCGGATGAGATCAATTGATGGTCCAGACGGCGTCTCCTCGAAGTAGTCAGTCATCCCAGAAAGACGATTGTGGGGTGGCCGGCGCGGGCGGTTGTTCCGGAAGCGGAATGCCAAGGTGGTTGTAGGCGGCTGCCGTCGCCACGCGCCCTCGCGGCGTCCGATTGAGGAACCCGCATTGGAGCAAGAACGGCTCGTAGACATCCATGATCGTATCCGATTCTTCGGAGATCGCGGCGGCGATCGTTTCAAGGCCAACGGGACCGCCCCCAAACTTCTCGATGATGCAGCGGATGACGGCGCGGTCGGCGTCGTCGAGGCCGAGGTCGTCGACATCGAGTTTGTCGAGGGCGGTGCGCGTCGATTCGAGCGTGATGGCGCCGTTGTTCCGAACCTCCGCGTAATCGCGGACGCGACGGAGGAGCCGGTTAGCGATGCGGGGAGTGCCTCGGGAACGGCGCGCGATCTCCTCGGCGGCGTCATCCGGCAGACTGGTATTCAGGATGTGTGCTGAGCGTTTCACAATTTTCGTGAGCGTCGGTGTGTCATAGAAGTCGAGCCGGAAGACTGAGCCGAAGCGGTCGCGTAAAGGCGCGCTGATCATTGCATAACGGGTAGTGGCGCCGATTAGTGTGAATCGAGGCATCGCCAGCCGAACGGTGCGCGCGCCCGGCCCTTTGCCGATGACCAGGTCAAGCGCGAAATCTTCCATCGCCGGGTAGAGGATCTCCTCTACCGCCCTCGAAAGGCGATGAATCTCATCGATGAAGAGGATGTCGTGCTCTTTGAGCCCGGTCAGGATGGCGGCGAGGTCGCCGGGCCGTTCGAACGCGGGGCCGCTGGTTGTACGGATGGCGACGCCCATTTCGTTGGCGATGATGTTCGCGATCGTGGTCTTGCCGAGTCCCGGAGGGCCATACAGCAGGAGGTGATCGAGTGCCTCGCCCCTGGCGCGTGCCGCCTCTACGGCGATGCTCACGTTCTCCTTGATACGATCCTGGCCGGGGAATTCGTCCAGCGAACGCGGACGAAGCGATCGTTCGTCGCCGTCCTCGCTGCCCAGTTCGGAGGCTACGATGCGTCCTTCGTCGGTCACGAAGGAGAGTATACCGCACGGATGTTCTAGGTTGCCGGGTTGCCTTCCATGGCACGCTGGAGTGCGGCCTTCAACGAAGAGAGTTCGTATGGCTTCTGGATGAAGCCAGAGAGTCCGCGCCCGCTGAAGCGGTCCGTTGCGTCCTGTTGGGTGTACCCGCTCATGAGGATGATGTGGGCCGCCGGGTCGAGTTCCTTGATAGCCATGAAGGTCTCTTCGCCGTTCATTCGCGGCATGGTCATATCCAGGAGTACGCAGGCGATCTCATCGTGGTGTTCGCGGAAGAGTTCCAGCCCTTCGACGCCATCGACCGCTTCGATCACGTTGAATCCGAACACCTTCAATGCCCGAGCGGTCACGGCGCGCACCGTTGGTTCATCGTCCACAACCATTACGGTACCCTCGCCCTTCCACTGAGCCGGTTTTGGCACAGGGGTTTGCTGCGCCGCCTCGCCGGACGTTGCCGGGAGTAGCAATTTGAAAATCGTGCCCACACCCGGTTCGCTATCGACGTGGATTGCCCCATGGTGGCCGCGCACGATGCCGAGGACGGCGGCCAACCCGAGACCTCGCCCTGTGAACTTCGTGGTGAAGAACGGATCGAAGATCCTCGCGAGAGTCTCGGGCTCCATCCCGCCGCCGGTGTCCTGTACTTCGAGCGAAATGTACCTGCCGGCGGGAAGCTCCGGAGCGAGGTAGGTGTTGGCCAGGACTTCGGCGGTGGCGTCCACAACTGAGGTGCTGATGGAAATCACGCCCTCGCGTTCCCCAATGGCGTCGCTCGCGTTGACGACCAGGTTCATCGCAACCTGGCGAATTTGCGTGGCATCGATCTTCACGGCTGGCAGTTGCTGCGCCAGGTGCAATCGCAGTTCGACCGATTTCCCGATGGAAACGCGGAGCAGATGAGTCATCTCCTGCACCAGGCTGTTGAGGTCGACTTCCTGGATGAGGAACTTGCCCTTCCCGGAGTATGCGAGCATCTGGCGGGCCAGTTCGGCCGCTCGCTGCCCGGCGAGCTCGATCGCCTCGACGGTTGGCCGCGCCGGAGACGTTGCGGGGAGTTCGCTCAGCGCGATGCCGGCGTTGCCAAGGATGCCGACCAGCAGGTTGTTGAAGTCGTGGGCGATGCCCCCGGCGAGGACTGCGAGCGACTCCAACTTTTGAGCCTGCAAGAGCGCTTCGGTGCTTCGCTTGCGCTCGGAGATGTTGCGGCTTGTGATCATCACTCCGCGGACGCTGCCATCTTCCATTCGCACCGGGTTGTAGCTCACATCGAACCAGGTGGGCTCGGGGAGCGCGGTGATGAGGCGTTCGAAGTTCACCGATTCGCCGGCGAGTGCGCGCTTGAACTTCTGGTCGAAATCCGCTTGAGCGTCAGGCGGTACCCAGTCCCGGAAGAGGCCTTCGAAATGCGCTTCGCCGCTGGCGGCATGCCACACCACGCGTGCTTCCGGGTTGGCGGCCACGATCCGCCCGTCCTGATCGATCAGGACGAGTTGGTCCTTCGAGTTGGAAAAGATAGCGTCGAGGTCGGCTGCCTTCTCGCGAAGGGCGGCTTCGGCATGGCGCTGCCCGGTGACGTCCGTGGCGGTGCTTCCTACGCCGATGATTTCGCCACTTTCGTTGCGGAGCGGGAAGGCGGAGATCAGGACATCGAGGATGCGGCCGTCCTTGTGTCTCCGCTGGGTAGGCGAATCGATGTAGGTGTCGCCATCGAATATGCGATCAAGGCGCTGGGTGGCGAGGTCCGCCAGTTCGCCGCGTACGTAAATGATGGAAATGTTCTGACCGATAGCTTCTTTGGCGGTCCAACCGTAGACGCGTTCCGCGCCAGGGCTCCAGGAAACCAGCTTTCGGTCGATGCCGATGCTCAGAATTGCGTCGTTGGCTGATTCGACAATCAGCGCAAGGTGTTCGGCTCGTTCGCGTAGGGAGCGTTCGCGCTGTTCAAGGAGCACCCGTTCGGTGATGTTCCGTGAACTGCCGATAACCTGGATGCAGCGTCCGACTTCGTCGAAGACTGGTGCCATGGTGGTCTGGATGTGCGCCCTCGGCTCAGTTGGGATCACCTCTTCGTAGGTGATGGAGCGACCAGCCCGGATGGCCTCGTGGTAGCGCCCGAGCGCGTTCGGCAACTCGCCTGGGGGTAATACATCGGAGACGAGCTTGCCAACGATCCGGGCGGCGGTGAAGCCGGTGAGCGATTCGAAGGCTTTGTTCACCATCGCGATGCGGAACTGATAAGCCTCCGGGGAGCCTTCGACGTCCAGGGCGAAGATGGCGTCCGAGGTATTGTCGATGACCGCACGGTGATGCGCCGTGGCCGCGCTCAGCGCGACTTCTGCTCGCTTTCGGTCGGTGATGTCACGCGCCACCATGGCGACAGCAGCGATTTCTTCCGAGTCGGTGCCGTGTACCGGATGGTACGAATATTCCCACCACGTGAGAGAGCCATCGGCGAGCGACTTCAGCTGCAGCTCACGGGAGATGTGGCGGCCGGTGAGCACGCGAGCATGAATCTGCTGGAGGCCCTGCCAGTGCTGAGACTGCACGTAGTCTTTCATCGAACCGCCACGGACCGGCGTCTGGCCGGTGAACGCCCTGGTACGCGCGATAGCGAGCGGATTCGCCATGATGAAGCGCATATCGCGGTCCATCAGGATGAGCGATTCGTTCATGCTCGCGAAGACGCCAGCGAGGGCCGCCTCCCGCTCTTCCAGTTCGACCTTCATTCGCCGCGACTCCGTGATGTCGCGAGCGGTCATAGCGATGGCGTCGATCTCGGCATTGGTCTGTTGCACGGGCGCGAAGGTGAACTCGAACCATGGTTCTGTTCCGTCCTTCGCCTGGATCGGCCAGGTGACGCTCAGTGATTCGCCGGCGAACGCGCGGGCGCAGTTCTTCTGGAAGTCCTCCCAGTTCGAATCGGCGATCCACGGCCTGGCGTGGTCGCCGCGGCGCGGAGGGAGTCCGAACACCGCAACGGCAGCCGCATATCCCGCGCGGTTAACGGTCACGAGCCGCAGGTCGCGGTCGAGCACAAAGACCCCGTCGGAAGTGCTTTCGAAGATGGCCTGGAATTGGGCGCGCGCCTCGTCCAGCTCCAACTGGTGCTCTTTTTGGGCCGAAATGTCGCGGCTTGTGACTGCGACGCCGTCATTCAGCTTCACAATGCTTCGGTGCAGCCACATGGTCCGGCCTTCGGCGGTCTGGAAGCTCAGCTCCTCGTCCATCGGCGTATTGGACTCAACCACGTTCACAAAGCCGGAGAACGCACCTGTCTCCCAGGCGACGGCGAAGGCCTCACTGACCGGCCTCCCAAGTGCGCGCGTTCGCGGCATACCCACGAGGCGCTCTCCGGAGGAGTTCATGTCGATCATCCGGAAGTCCGTGATCGTGCGGTCCGCATCGCGAATCGCTTCCAGGATGAAGAACGCATCGGTGCTGAGTTCCGCGGCGGCCCGGTATCGCTCCTCACTGTTGTGAAGGTCGGTGAGGTCGAAGCAAAGGGCTACGGCCGCGACGACTTCGCCGGCCTCGTTGCGCAGGACGGAAGCCGAAACGTGGGCCGGGAAATCTTGCCCGTTGGGCCCCAACAGGGGGATATCGACTTCGATCTGGTTCCCGGCGATTGCCTGCCGGAAGTATTCCTGCGCATCGGCCTGGTGGCTTTCCGGGACGAAGCGCCCAATACCGTTCGAGCCCATGGCCTCTTCGGCGGACAGCCCGAACGTTTTCTCGGCCGCTGCGTTCCAATAGGCGATTCGGCCTTCGGTATCGAGGGCGAGGGCGGCAGTGCTGATGCTGTCGAGCAACTCGGCATGAAAACGAAGCCGGCTTTCCATCTCGCGACGGGTGCTGGTGTCGCGGGCGATGCCCTGCACAGAGACAGGCTTGCCGTTTTCGTAGATCAGGTGACTGCTGATTTCCACCCAGCGAAGCGAACCATCGGCGTGAATGATCTGGACTTCGAAGAAAGACGATTCCGTGTCTCCCCGGAGCTTTGCTGCGATCTCGGCCCTGCAGATTTCGAGGTAATGAGGAGGCAAGATCTGCGCCATGCTCATGCCGACAAGCTGTTCGCGGCGGTACCCGGTTAGCCGTTCCGATGCCGCGTTTACGGCCGTGAATGTGCCGTTGAAATCGACCGTGTAGATAACGTCGTTGGCCTGTTCAATGCGGGTACTGGCAACGTCGCGCGCCAGAGCGCGTGCTGTTCGCCCTTCCAGGAGCTTCAGCCGCAGCGAAAGGTCCGCGGCGTCTCCCGCTCTGTAGACATCATCGATGCCAATGCCGGCGACGGCGCCCGCTCCAGGACTCTGGATGCCGGCGATGAGGTTGTGCGAAACCTGCCGCTCGCCAACCAGCCGGTCTAACAGGGACGGTAGTTCATCGCAGCCGAACCCATCCATGACGAGGCAGTCGAAACTCGCCGCTACCGGGCCGGCGTTCGCGTCTACGGAGATCGCACTCCACCCCCCGTCTCGCAAGGCACAGGCAAGCTGGTTGCCGGTGTGGCGCTCGGCAGCGACGACGACGACGTTCACGGTGTGCTGCCTTCCGCGGGAGATTCGGGCAGCGTTCGAATCGCCAGCTCGAACGCGCGTATTACGATGGTAGAGGACGAAGATGCGCGGAGACTCTAAGAGAAACCCCTGATTTGGAATCTCGCCGTTGCGATCGCCAGTATCTGTGGAGATGCAAGAGGCCCGGCAGAAGTGCCGGGCCTCGGGTTTCGTATGGCCGGATTGGTCTAGTTGGCTGGTGCCGCTTTCCGGCGGATGAACGAAGTGAGACCACCTCGCCGCTGGAAAGTCGGCTTGCTGCGCCGATTGGGGCGTTCGTATGCCGTTCCATTGCGTTGCGCTTCTCGAAGGCCCTCTTCGCGGCGGCGGACCTCTGACCGAGCGTATTCGATTCCGATGTAGTGCACGTTTTGCACCTCCCTGTTCGCATCTGGCCCACCGCAGTTTCCGGGCTGCAATGAGTGGTTTCCTGGTCCTGGGACCATGAGGGTGGTGTGTGGTGAACCCGGCGGTTGCCTGCCGAACTCCGACTTGTTTGTGCTGTATTCAGGATGGCGGAGGCGGCGGCGCGTAACGTTGAACCGCCTCACACTTCCGGAAGCTCGTTTGAGACAAATATCACAGAGTGGCCGGGACTACTCGGTGGTGGTAGAAACCTTGTTCAGGGAGATGCAGCGTGCCATCTAACGAACCCGCGAACGATGCCTTTATTCGAGACGTGCCGTTGCTGGCGCGCCTGCCCGACGAGGACCTGAAGGCGCTCGCCGCACGGGGCCGGGTCCGGCGGTTCAACGCCGGGGCCACCATCTTCCGCGAAGGCGACCCCGGCGACGCGGCGTACGTCGTTGTCGATGGCCGCATTCGCATGAGCCGCCTCTCCGGCTCGGGCACCGAAGCGACCCTGGCGATCATCGGGGCCGGGGATTGCACCGGTGAGCTCGCGCTCTTCGACGGCCGGCCACGCTCGGCGACTGCCACAGCAATGCAAGCGACGCGTACCTTCGTCGTCTCTCGCGATGACTTTGTGAACTGGGTGAGAGAACGCCCCGCCGCCTCGCTGGCGCTTCTCGAAACCCTCTCACTTCGCATCCGGCGCACAAACGAGATCGTGACGGACCTGGTCTTCCTGGACCTGCCCCAGCGCCTGGCGAAACACCTCATCACGCTCGCGAACGCGCAGGGCGATGGCGCCACGTCGCGCCGCCCCCGGCTCCAGGTCACCCAGGCGGAACTCGCCTCGATGCTCGGTGTCAGCAGGGAAAGCGTGAACAAGCAGCTGAACCTGTTCGCCCGGGACGGCTGGATTACCCTCTCGCGAGGCGCCGTCATCATCGACGATGCAGAGTCTCTGAGGACGTTCGTCTAACACGGGTTCGGATCGACAAACCTCGCCCGCGCCCCACAGAATGCTCCACTTACTCGTGGAGGCATCCTGATGAAATTCGGCTTCTGGCCGGGCGCCGGAAACGCCTGGGCCGATACCCTCGCCCTCGCAAAGCATGCGGAATCCACCGGCTGGCACGGCGTCTGGTACGCGGACCACTTCATGCCGAACGCCGAAGACACCAGCGGCCCAACTTCGGAATGTTGGACGACGCTCGCGGCCCTGGGAGCCGTTGTGCCGCGTGTCCGCATCGGGGCGCTGGTCACCGGCAACACCTATCGACACCCGGCCGTGCTCGCCAAGGCCGCGGCGAACGTCGACAACATCTCCGGGGGGCGCTGCGTGCTCGGCCTGGGCGCCGGCTGGCAGGAGAACGAGCACCGCGCTTACGGCATCGATTTCTTCACCCTTGGCGGGCGCATGAATCGCTTTGAAGAGGCCTGCCAGGTCATCACCTCGCTGATTTCGAACGCGAAGTCCGACTTCAACGGGAAGTACTACCAGCTCACCGATGCGCCACTGGCGCCGAAGCCGGTGCAGCAGCCGATGCCACTCCTCATTGGCGGTGGCGGCGAGAAGCGCACCCTCCGCATCGCGGCGAAGTACGCCAACGAATGGAATGTCTGGGGTACGCCAGAAGTCCTCGCGCGCAAAGGCGCCATCCTCAACCAGTACTGCGAGGAGATCGGCCGCGACCCCAAGACGATCAAGCACTCTACGCAGGGCCTCCTCGTCCTCACCGACGACGCATCGATGGTCGAGCGCATGAAGGCGTCCGGCCGGCCGATCATCGGCGGCGATGGCCCCGGTGTCCGCGCCATCATCGAGCAGTACATCGAAGCGGGTGTCGATGAGGTCATCATCCCGGACTTCAACCTCGGCCGGACTGTCGAGGAGAAGAAGGGCGCGATGGACCGCTTCGCATCAGAGGTGATGAGCGCCTTCAAGTAGCATTGGACAATGCCCCTGTTCCTGCACGCCGCCCACCAGCTGCGCCAAACCGGCAGCCTGGCGATGGTCTCGTGGCTGCTCATCGGGCTGGCGGTCGGTGCGCTCATCGTCAGTTGGGCCCGGCTGCTCGCCTGGTTGCGGCGGCCGGAAGACTCGGGGCCCTCCCTTCGAGCCTGGGGGCTCGATGATCGTGGCTACTATTTCGAGATTGCCAACGCCGAGGGTGGTGAGTGGCTGGTTGAGCTCGCCGGCGGCGCAACCAGCGCCCTGACGCCTGAAATTGATGGTCCGCTCTTTCGCGCCGAAGCCGGTGGCGCCGACCCGGTCGCCGTGAGGTCGTCCTCGGGCATCCGCCTCCTACTTTAGGAGGAGTGCAAGAACCACCGGTTTGGCGCTCTCCAGACTTGCGCCAGTGATTTAGCATTTCGCCGGGGAAGGTTGCCGAATGCTGCCGCGCATCCAGTACGCACAAACGTCGGACCAGGTATCCATCGCCTTCTGGGCGATGGGCGACGGCGTCCCGATCGTGCTCATGTACCCGCCCGGCTTCAGCAATATCCAGTTCGAATGGGAAATTCCCGAATTCCGCGAGACCTACGAAAGCGTCGCCGAATGGGCCACGGTCATCCGCTTTGACCATCGCAACCACGGGCTCTCCGAGCGCGGAGTCGCGGATGTCAGCATGGAAGCCTACGAACGAGACCTGATGGGCGTGCTCGACAGGCTGGATATTCCCCGTGCCCACATCTTCGCCGGAACCGATTGCGGCAAGGTGGCCATCGATTTCGCTGTGAAGAATTCAGAACGCGTTGCTTCGCTTTCGCTCTTCCGAACGAACCCTGCAGTCGGCAGTTCGGCCGGCGGTCCGGGCTGGTCATCGCTTGTCGGCCTGCTGAACAAGGACTGGGACCTCTTCACGAACCTCCTCGCGACGGCGCTCAACGGGCTGGACGACGGCGCCCAGACCTCGCGAATCGCTCACTTCATTCGCGAGAGCGTCACCGCCCCGGAGTTCGAATCCGCGAACGTCGCCCTCGCCCAGGCGGACGTTTCGCATCTGCTCGCCGAGGTGAAAACGCCGGTGCTGGTGCTCCACCGCATGGACACGCCGTTCTTCCAGATCGACAAGGCGCGGCACCTGGTTGCGACCATTCCGGACGCGAGACTCTCGGTATTGGGCGGAAAATCGCCCTTTGCGTGGGACCAGGGCGTGGTCGAATCGGTTCGGAGTTTCGTGCTCGAAGTTTCGGCCGCGGAGAACCGCGCGCGCTTTGGCCTCCGCAGCGGCACCGCCTTCCGCACCATTCTCTTCACCGACATCGAACGCCATGGCGACCTCCTCCGATTGCTCGGTGACACCGAGGGCCGCCGCCTCCTGCGCGAACATGAACGCATCACCCGCGAAGCGCTGCGTGCGCACGGCGGAAGCGAAGTGAAGTCCATGGGCGATGGCTTCCTGGCGTCGTTCGGCTCTGCCCAGCGGGCGCTCGAATGCTCGATTACGCTCCAGCGCGCCCTACGCGAAGAACTGGGCGCCGAGCTCGAAGGCCTGCCCAACGGCCTACGCGTCCGCGTCGGGATCAATGCCGGCGAACCGATCGCCGAAGACGATGATCTCTTCGGTACGGCCGTCATCGCGGCCGCGCGCATCGCCGCCCTGGCGGAGGGCGGAGAAATCCTGGTCGCGAATGTGGTCCGCGAACTCGTTGCCGGGAAGGGCTTTCTCTTCAACGACCGTGGCGAACAGCCCCTGCGCGGCCTGGAAGACCCGGTCCGTATCTGGCAGTTGCACTGGTAGTTCTTCACGGCTTCTTTCGAAGCCTGACCCTCCTTATCCGGCGCCCTGCTACCGTCTTTTAAGGTATGCGACGAACACTGTTCCTGGTGATTGGCCTTGCTCTCGCGATGTTCGCCTGCGCGGGAACAGGTGTTCAGCCGTCGCGGGCGGCCACCGACGACTCCATTAGCTGGCGCGGATGCGGACAGATCGAGTGCGCTGATTTCGCGGTCCCGCTGGACTACTCGAATCCCAACGGCAAGACCATCACTCTCTCTCTGATACGAATCAAGGCGCGGAACCCCGACCAGCGGATTGGAGTGCTCATTGGGAACCCCGGTGGTCCCGGCGCTTCAGCCAACGACTTCACCCGCATCTGGCAGGTACTCCTCGCAAGCGACATTCGCAATCGCTTCGACATCGTCTCGTTCGATCCGCGCGGGGTTGGCGAAAGTTCTCCAATTGAGTGCCATGACAACCTCCAGGCGCTCGTCGCCGTAGACCCGGACCCCGACACTGACGCCGAGTGGCAAGAAGCGAAGGCCGAGTCCGAGGAGTTCGCCGACACCTGTGAATCACGCTACGGTGATGTCCTGCCGTACCTCGGCACGAAGAACGTAGCGCGAGATATGGATGCTATCCGCGCGGCCCTCGGCGAAGAGAAGCTCACCTACGTGGGCTATTCCTACGGCACGTCGATCGGAGCCGTCTACGCCGACATGTTCCCGACGCATATTCGCGCGATGGTGCTTGATGGCGGCACGGACCTCTCGCTCGACTTCGAGGAAGTAAACCGCACTCAGATGATCGGGTTCGAGCGCGCCTTCGATGCGTATCTCTCGAACTGCGCGGCTACCAACTGTGCGCTCGCGAAGAGCGGCGACCCGCGAACCGCGGTCCAGGCGATCATCGCCGCCGCTGAAGCGAAGCCGATCCCGGCAAAGAACGCCGACCGGCCGGCGGGGCCCGGCGAGGTCCAGCTGGGAATCATCTCGGCGATGTACTCGAAGCTCTCATGGCCTTCGCTCACGCGTGCGCTGACCGATGCCCAGGGCGGGGATGGCACGGGTCTTGTTCGCCTGACCGATTCCTACCTCGAACGCGACAGCAACGGTGACTACCCGAACCTGATCGAAGCCAACGCCGCCGTGAACTACGTCGACCAGGAGTGCCCGAAAGACCCAGAAACCTATCGCGAACTCGGCAAGGAGTTCGCGAAGGATGCGCCGACGTTCGGCCCTTCAGCGGCGACCATTGGCCTTACCTGCGCCTACTGGGATGCGAAGCCCGACCCGGTCACCGCGCCGCAGGGCAAGGGTGCGCCGCCCATTGTGGTCATCGCTACCACGAACGACCCGGCCACTCCATATGAGTGGGGCAAGGCGCTCAGCGAGCAGCTCGAATCCGGCATCCTGGTGACGCACCGTGGTGAGGGCCACACGATCTACGCGCAGGGCGACAAGTGCATCGACGATGTCGTCAACGCCTACTTGCTGAACCTGGCAGTGCCGGCAGCGGGCATTAGCTGCGGCAATGGGCCGCCACCGCCAGGGGAACAGGCGCAGGCCACGCCGTCCGCGGCCCCGAGTGAGGGCGATGCCACCAGGGTCCCTGCCACGCCAACGAGAGCCCCTGCGCCTCCGGCCACCGGCGATGGCCGCGACGATGGTTCGATGCGGGTGGCTGCATGGGCCGCCGGTCTGACCGCAGTGGGACTGTTGCTGGTCGGAGCGACTGTGCTGGTTGCCACCCGGGGCAGGCGAGAATAGCCCGCTGGTAGCGACCGCGTAGACTCCCAAATCATCCAGCGTTGGCGGAGGAATTCTTGGCCGAGACGAGTTCTCGTCCCATCCCGGCACGCCTTTGGCGCCCCAGGTCCGTCTTTTATGGATGGTGGATCGTCTTCGCCGGCGGTGGACTGCAGATGACAGTGGCGGCGTTGATGGGCCAGGCATACGGCGCCTACGTCGTCCTCCTCCGTGATGACTTCGGCTGGAGCAAGACAAGTCTCGCTGCCGCGTCGTCCCTGCGGGAGGCCGAAAGCGGCGTCCTCGGCCCGATGCACGGCTTCATGATCGATCGCTTCGGCCCGCGCAAGGTCGCGAGCGTCGGCGTGGTTGTGCTCGGCATCGGGTTCATGCTCTTCAGCCAGATCAATTCCATCTGGACGTTCTATGGCGCGTTCCTGGTGATGTCCGTCGGGGCCAGCATGTCCGGCTTCCTCACGGCCACCACCGCGGTGGTGAACTGGTTCGAACGCCGCCGCGCGACCGCCATAAGCCTTACCTCAGCGGGCTTCGGCCTTGGCGGCATGCTCGTGCCGATAACGGCACTCTCGATGGAGCACTACGGCTGGCGCCATACCGCTTTTGCATCGGGTCTCATCGTCTGGGCGGTTGGCTTGCCGCTGACGCAGCTCTACCGCCATCGCCCGCAGGAGATGGGCCTCGAACCGGATGGCGAACCCCGCAAACCGCTTGCGTTCGATACCGATGGCAAGGCGGTCAATCCCGCCGAGAACGATTTCACGGTCGGCGAAGCCGTACGCACGAGTTCCTTCTGGCTGGTCGCCCTCGGGCATACCTCCGCGCTCTTCGTTGTGTCCGCGATGGGCGTGCACCTGGTCTCGCACGTCCAGGAGAGTCTTGGCTACAGCCTCGGCCAGGCCTCGACGATCGTGCTGATGCTCACGTTTGTTTTCATGATCGGGAACGTGAGCGGCGGCATCATGGGCGACCGGGTGAACAAGCGCCTGCTGGTGGTCACCTGCATGGTGATGCACTGCGTTGGCCTGCTGCTGCTCTCGCACGCCGTGAATTTCTGGATGGTCGCGGCCTTCACCGTGATTCACGGTCTCGCGTGGGGTTGGCGCGGCCCCCAGATGACCGCCATCCGCGCCGATTACTTCGGGCGCTCCGCGTTCGGACGAATCATGGGCGCTTCGAACATGGTCATCATCCTTGGGACCATCAGCGGGCCGCTGATCGCTGGCCTCCTGTATGACAAGACCGGGAACTACAAGATTGGCTTCGATATCCTCGCCGCGATCGCGCTGGCCGGTTCGGTGTTCTTCCTCCTCGCGAGAAAGCCGGCGCCTCCGGCCCGGGTTCGCGCACGCCAGGCGCCTGCCGAAGCGGCGGCGAGCTAAAGCGGACCGGCCGCTTCGACTTCGACCAAATGCAGCGGGCGATCCACCACCAGGCGGAAGCGCCCTCGGGCGGTCTTTTCAATCTGGATGGCCGTTGAACGTTCCTCAAGCCGCTTTCGCAAGAGGATGAGGCGCGCTTCGAGGTTGTCCTTGATGTCCGGGAGCTCTAACGACGAATCGAGACGGATCTCCTTGTTGCTGAATTCCGTCCTCCGTTCCTCCACGTAGGACTTCAGCAGCTTCCAGAGGATCCCACCCGCGACGCCCTTGATCAGGTACTCGTTATCGATGAACACGGTGCTGTCTTCGCAGAAGTACTTCACCTGCAGGGCTTCGGCGGCGTGCGATTCGGACGTAGGAAGGCCGGGCGCCGCGGGTGCGGGTTCGTTGCCAAGCGCGGCCATCGCCATGGCCACATGGCTCGCGAGGATCCCGACCACGCACTCGTCCGCCGCCTGGAATGCGCCCGGTTCGTGACTTTGCAGGCAGATCACGCCGACAAGTTTCCGGTGCGCGAGCATCGGCGCGATGAGCTGGCTGCGCATCGAGGCGATCGACGGCAGGGGAATGACCTGCTCCAGCGAAAGCTCGGACGAGGGCCTGCGTTGCGCCTGCGAGTAGTGGATGTCTCGGCCGAGGTTGGTGAGGCGCACCGTCTGGCGCCGCTCGGCCGCCAGCCCGATCAGGCCATCGCCGATGCGGACCTCTGAACCAGTGCCCGACGATGGGAAGCCGGCGCTAGCAACCGTGTAGAGCCGTTCACCCGACTCGTCGGTGAGCATGACGAAGGCGTGCGGGTAATTTAGCAGTTCCACGCAGGCGTTCAGCGCGATTGCGAAGACGTCCTCGAGGTCCTCCGCTTCGGCAATCCGCTGTGAGACCTCTTCCACCCGTTCAATGGCCACGTCCTTCCGGGCGGGGCCATCGGGGAATTCGCACGGCACCATCTCACAGCTGGTCACTCGGCAGATGTCTACACCGCGCAGCTTGAACACCTGGTCCATGCCTTCGTGTGCGGCCACGGCGTCGAGCTTGGTGCGCATACGTTCGAACAGCGGCCCCGAAGTGTCGGTCCGCTCGTAGACCAGGTCGAGCAGGAACTGGCGTCCGGTCGGCGGCTCGAGCACCTGCACCTGCGCGATTGGGTTCACCAGTGTGTTCTCTTCGGTTTTCTTGAAGAACTGCCGGCTTAGAGCCACGTGGTTTTCATCGACCCGGGTGACGACCGAGAGCCAGGTGATGTTGGGTGTCCCGTCATCGGAAACGGTGCAGATGGTGGAGGGGATGATGCCTTCGAAGCAGCTTGGAATGTCTTCGAGCGAGACGGAAAGGCCGGTATCCGTCACAGGGGCAGCCCCGCGTTCGGGCCGGGGGTCTGGTCGAAGGCCGCATCGACTTCGAAATCGATACGAATGACTTCTTCCATCCATGTGTTTCGCATTGCTTCGGCGCGGTCGCCCACGAGGACGGTCACGCTGGCATATTGCTCGCGGTGGCGCTTCACCCACGCCTTTTCCTCGGCGGTCGGGTCTGAAGCCGCCTTGCAGCGGCCCTTGAGCTGTACCGAACGATAGGAAATCGGGTCCCCAAACACGACCGCGATTTTCGGGTTCTCAGCGAGATTGGCCAGCGGGCGAGGCGAACGTTCGGCATCGAGGAACACGGTCACCGAGCCGTCGGCGTTGACGCGAGGGCCCCAGGCCATCGTTGATCGCGGGTTTCCGGCGAGGTCGGAGGTGCCTACCTGAACGGCGATTCCGGATTCCAGGAAGTCTTTGAGCGCAGGGTCGATTTGAAACATCTCTTACTACCGAAACGCCTGGAACCGCTGCCGGAATGTGGGCCACTTCACGTAGTAGGAAGTTTAGAGCATCGCTTTAGTGATCGCTTAGGAAACCGTAGGGAGGATTTAGGAACGGGCAACGAGTTTCCGCGCGATGGTTGTGCAACAAACCCGCACGGAGCAAAACCGGTGAGCACCAACAACATCAACGTCCTTCTCAAGTCCGCCTCGGCAGCGGACACCATTGCCCTCCGCGACCGCCTCAAGGGCGAGGTCATCGTCGAGGACTCGCCGAAATTCGACGAAGCCCGCCAGATGCGCAATCTCCTTTTCGACCGCCGGCCGGCAGTCATTGCCCGCGTGCAGGACGCAGAAGATGTCTCTGAATCCGTCCGCTACGCTACTGCCAACGGTTGCGAACTTTCAGTCCGCAGCGGCAACCACAGCCTCGCGGGCCACGGCACCATGGATGGCTCGCTGGTCATCGACCTGGCCGGGCTCAACTCGGTGTCGATCGACGCGAAGCGCCGAATTGCTCGCGTAGGGGCGGGGGCGAACTCCGGCCAACTGGCCAGCGCCGCGCACGCCTATGGCCTTGCCGTCTCCACTGGAGACACCGCCTCGGTGGGACTGGGCGGGCTCATCACCGGCGGCGGCATCGGCTGGATGGCGCGCAAGCACGGTCTCGCCATCGACAATGTCCTTTCGTTCGAAATCGTCACCGCCGACGGCGAGATTCGCCGGGCAAGCGCCAAAGAGAACACCGACCTCTTCTGGGCGGTGCGCGGCGGCGGCGGCAACTTCGGCATCGTCACCGAATTCGAGTTGAAGCTGTGGCCCGATGGCGCCGTG
This sequence comes from Dehalococcoidia bacterium, assembly GCA_050247055.1. Taxonomy (GTDB): domain Bacteria; phylum Chloroflexota; class Dehalococcoidia; order Tepidiformales; family Tepidiformaceae; genus Amarobacter. The sequence goes on along the minus strand of JBFWUX010000004.1, from coordinate 350,925 downwards.
TACGGCGGGGCGCTCGTGCTCCCGGCGACGAAAGAAGTACTCCGCGGTTACCTTCGGTTCGCTGCCGCGGCGCCGGATGAGCTCACAACCATCGGCACGGTGATGCACGCGCCTCCGGCGCCGTTCATCCCCGGCGAGCGCGTGGGCGAGCCGGTGCTGCTCATCAAGCTGGTTTACGCGGGGAACCCGAAGGTAGGCGAGCGGGTCGTCGCGCCGCTGCGAAACCTCGCCACGCCGATCGCCGACGCCGTTTCGGCGATGCCCTATCCCGTGATGTTCAACTTCACCAACGAGGCCTCGCGCTCGAGTTTGGCGCAATCAAGTCATCGTTCGCGAACGAACTCTCGGATGAATCGCTTCAGCACGTCCTCGAGAGCGTGGGCGCGACCACTTCGCCGTTCGGCATGGTCCAGGTGAGACCGCTCGGCGGGGCAATCGGACGCGTTTCGACGGGCGCCACCGCCTACCCTCACCGTGACAAGAACCTGCTCGTTACGGTGATAAACATGTGGTTCGATGGCAGCGAAGACGCCGCCCGCCACCAGGAGTGGACCCACGCCACCTGGGAAGGCCTTGGAACGGACCGCTCCGGCGCATTCACCAGCTTCCTCGGTGATGAGGGCCGGGTGCGCGAGGCCTACACGAACGAGACGTTCGCCAAGCTCGCGCTCGTGAAGGCGATGCGCGACCCCGAGAACGTCTTCCACTTCAACCAGAACATCAAGCCCTTCGCCGAAGCAGGGGAGCAGGCTGCCTAGGTTCTGTCCGGGCAGGGAGCGAAAGGGGCGCGGCTTCGGGAGCAGCCGCGCCCCTCGTTTGTCTTTCGAATCGGCGGACTGCGTTTAATCGGCCTGTCGGCAACGTACCCATGCAGACGCCCCGTCCGCCGGTTACCCTACGCCGGTGATTGTCGTTCTCTTCGGCGCTAACGAACTCGCGATGCGCCGCCGCCTTCAGGAGCTCAAGGACGAAGCCGATGGCGGCTCCGGGATGCTGGTCACCAACATGACGACCGTCGATGGGCGCGACGCAAAGGTCGGCGATGTGCTCGGACCGTGCATGGCGCCGCCGTTCCTCGCCCCCCGACGGCTGGTCATCGTCGAACACCTGCTCGAACGCTATGAAAGCCGGGGCGGCCGGGGCGCGCGCGCGCTCGGCCCCTGGGAACAACTCACCGAGGAACTCGCGAAGGGCATCCCGGAGACGACAACGCTCGTGTTCTTCGGTCAACCATTCCTGGTCGAGGGTCGCCAGCGGACGGTGGGCAAGACGAACCCGCTCGTTGCGGCGCTCGCCAAAGTCCCCGGGGTCAGCATCGAAGAGCACCCGGCCCTCGAAAAGGAAAACCTGCTCCGCTACATCGTCGAAGAGGGTGCCCTTCGCGGGCTGCGATTCAAGCGCGGCGGTGGCGATTTCGAGTCGCACGAGGAACGCCCGCCCGAAAACGACCCGGTTCAACTCCTCGCGAACCTGCTCCAGGGCGATACCCTCAGCATCGCCAACGAACTCGACAAGCTGGCGTTGTACACGCGAGATGCCGGCGGCGAAGTCACAGTCGCCGATGTGAACCGCGTTTCGCATGGCGACCGCCAGTTGAAGTCCTGGGACCTCACCGACGCGCTTATCAACTGCCAGCTTGGGCCGGCGCTGTATGCATTGCAGACGCTCGAAGACAGTGGCGAGGCGCTCCAGGGGCTGCTTGCGTTGATCATGGCCCGCTATCGCTCGCTCGCACCCGTGGTAGAGCTTGCCGCCGAAGGCCTCGCAGCACCGGCAATAGCCGAACAACTGAAACGCCCGAATAACTACCCGCTGCAGAAGGATGTTGCCGCGGCGAAGCGGTACAGCCCGGCCACAATCAAGATCGCATACCAGTACCTCGTAGAAGCTGACCGCACCCACAAGGCCGGCGAGGTGGACGAGGATGTCTCGCTCGATCTGCTCGTGATGAAGCTCTGTTCGCTTGCTCCACCCTATGCCGATCGCCGCCGCTAGGGCGCTCTGTCACATCACTGCAACGTGGCGGTATCCCTCGGTTACGCGGAGTACGCGGGCCTCAGCCTAGTCTTGGATTGAACCGTTCAACACTCCGAGAGAAAGGAATGGAACCCCATGTGCATTTCCTGTGGATGCGGAAAGTACAACGAATCGCACGGCGACGAACGAAACATCACGGTCGATACGCTTCAGCGCGCGGCTAATGCCTCGAACATGACGCTGCAGCAGGTCATCGGCACGATGGCCAATGGATGCGCCGACATGCGAAACGGCAAAATCCCCGCCCATCCCACTGCCGGTCAGGCTGTGGAAGAGCGGTTGAAGCAAAACTAATCTCACACTTCAACGACCTCATCCGCGAACCGCTCGATAAATCGGCGGTCGTGGCTGACGGCCAGGATTGCCCCGTCGAAGCCTTCGAGTGCGTCCTCGAAGGCTTCACGGCTTTCGAGGTCCAGGTGGTTCGTCGGCTCATCGAGGATGAGCAGGTTCGCGCCGCCGCGCACGATGAGCGCAAGGCTGAGGCGGCGGCGTTCGCCGTAACTCAGCCGCGAAACCGGCGTGGCTACCTGCGCATGACCCAGGAGGAAGCGGTGGAGAAAGTTCGCGGCCTCCGCTTCTGTCATAGGAGCGGCGCGACGTAGCAGTTCAACCGGCGTGACCGCCTCGTCCTCCGCGACCGCCGCTGGATCATCCTGTTGCGAGAGATATCCCACCTTTGCGGAAGGGCTGAGTGAGACTTCGCCCTCAGCGACGGGATGCTCGGCGAGGATGGCGCGAAGCAGGGTTGTCTTGCCGCGGCCGTTCGGGCCGCAGATGACCACGCATTCGCCCTTGTTCACGCTGAAGTCGAGTCCCTCGAACAGGCGCCGGCCACCAATCTCCAGCGCGGCAGAAGTCACTGAGACGAGGCGGCTCGCGCCACCGTTCGCTCCCGCGAATTCAAGCCCACCGTAGAAAGCCCGCGGCTTCTGTCCGGGGCGGTCGATGTGGTCTGCGGACTCGAGTTCGCGTTCCAGGCGCGCTTTCAGGGTGACCGCCCGCCGGGCGATCTTCAGCGCCTTCTTCCGCTTCGCGAAGTCGATCGTCCGGTTCTCGATGCCTTTCGCGCGGGTCTCGATCTTGTGGATGGCCTGCTTCAGCTGGGCTTCCTCTCGTTGCTGCCGCTCGTAGGCAGTCTGCTGCTCCTCCAGGCGGCGTGCCTTTTCGGCGATGACGTCGCTGTAGTTGCCGGCGAACACCTCGGCGCCCCGGCCGCCGGGCTGGAGCTCAAGAACCTGGCGCGCGCACGAATCGAGGAACGCGCGGTCGTGGGAAACCGCGACCACGGCTCCCCGGAACGAGCGAAGGGCATCCTCAAGCCACGCCAGCCCTGCCACATCGAGGTTGTTCGTCGGTTCGTCCAGGAGCATGAGGTCGGGCGAGCTCGCCACGAGGTCGAGCAGGCCGAGGCGCGTCAGTTCTCCACCGGAAAGCCTGCCGAGGTAAGCATCCGGGCCGATATGCTCGACTCCGAGCGCGGCCCGCGCCGCACCAAGGTCGAATTCGGCCGACGAGGAAAGGCGCGTGAGGAGCGCGTCGTATTCGAGGCTGAGCTGGTCGCCCCGGGCAGCATCCGACTCCACCGCCATGGCCTCGGCAAGCCGTTCCAGTTCGCGGGCGGCATCTTCCGAGGCGAATGCCCCAGGAAAGGCGATAGCCGCCGGTTCGTATTCTCGGCCGGCGAAGCCTTGCGCCAGGTAGCCGACGGTGGCGCCGGAGGATAGCGTCACGCGGCCTGCGTCGGGGCGGTCGAGGCCAGCGAGGATACGGAGCAGGGTCGTTTTTCCGGCGCCGTTCGGGCCGACGACGCCGAGCAGTTCGCCGCGCTCAAGGTTGAAGGTAATGCCTTTCAGGACAGGGCGGCCGCCAAGTTCGCGGCCAAGGCCAGATATGGACAACATGCCGGGTTCTCTCCGCGGGACATGCTCCCGCTCGGAACGGATCGATGGGGGACGAGAACGCGGTCGGTGGGGAGCGGGAGGGTTGGGACACACCGGGACACGGCAGGGGCTCAGGGCTGGCCTGGTTCGTGTTCGCGCTTCGCCGGTGTTATCGCGTCAACGGAGACCTCTCGCGGTGATGCATCAAGCATAGGTCACACGGCGCGGCCTTGTGAATCCCATCTTCGAGTGACTGAGTCGAAAACCACGCCAGGCCCCGCGTCCGCTAGACTCGATGAGCGCCACAGCATCCGCTCGTGAATCAGCACTTCGAGGCTCTCAATGAAGCTCGGTCTCCACGTCTCCAACTTCACCTACGGGGTGCCCGTCGAACAGCTCGGCGACACCATCGGCGAAATCGCCGCCGGCGCAGATGCGGCCGGGTTCGAGCGCCTCTCGGTGATGGACCACTACTTCCAGATCCCGAACGTTGGGCCGGTCGAGAACGAGATGTTCGAGGCATATGGTGTGCTCGGCTTCATCGCCGCGAAGACAACGCGGCTGAAGCTCGGCGTGCTGGCCACCGGCATCACCTACCGCCACCCGGGCTTCCTCGCCAAGCAGATCACGGGCCTCGATGTGCTCTCCGGCGGGCGCGCCTGGCTCGGCATCGGCGCCGCCTGGTTCGAACGCGAACACCACGGCCTCGGCATCCCCTTCCCGCCACTGAAGACGCGGTTCGAAATGCTCGAAGAGACCATCCAGATCTGCCACCAGATGTGGAGCGACAACAATGGGCCGTTCGATGGCAAGCATTTCCACCTCGCGGAGACGCTTTGTTCGCCGAAGCCGGTCCAGCAGCCTCGCCCGCCCATCCTCGTCGCCGGGAGCGGCGAGAAGAAGACGCTGCGCCTTGTGGCCCGCTACGGCGACGCCTGCAACGTCCGCGGCACGGATGTCGAGAGCACCGAACGCCTGATGGGCATCCTCGACGAGCATTGCGAGAAGGAAGGCCGCGACCCTGCCTCGATCGAGCGCACCATCGTCACGCGGTTCGATCCCGGTCCGAATGGCGAACGCGCCGACCAGGAAGTCCAGCGCCTGGCGGGGTTTGCAGCGATCGGGGTGAAGGCCGCTCTCGGCTCGCTCGTAAACGCCCACGACCCGCGAGTGATGGAGGCGATGGCGACGAAGGTCATCCCGGCGCTGGAGAAGGTCTAGTCAGCCAGCCCGTGACAGGCGATACGTATCGCCGCTGCGTTCGAACTTCCAGCGCGAACCTCGTTCCAGCCCGTCCGCGCGGATGAAATAGTGTTCGTGCGGCTTCTCCGGTCCGCGGCACTCGCAGTGGCGGGCTTCGACCTGCGTTCGGCGGCGTCCCCCGGGAGCGCTCAGGTCAAACTGCTGCCCTACCGGCGGAAAGAAGCCAAGCGCCGTCTTCTCGACGAGGAGGTAGCCCTCGCGCGCTTCTTCGCTCGAGACCTTCCGTTCGTAGCACATCCGGGCCATCGCTAACTCCGGAGCAGTTCAACCGTGTCGCCCGGGCGGACCGTGCCGCCGGCGATGACCTTCGCGTACACGCGGCTCCAGCCGGGGTGGACGTTCTGATGAATGCGGTTCGAATCGTGGTCCTTAAATGACGCCCTGATGGTGGTGCACGGCGTGGTGTAACGGGTGATTTCGAGCAGCACCTCCCTCCCCAGGCGCAGCCGCGATTCCGGCTGCACCGCGTCCCAGTCGATGCCGCGGATGGTGATGTTCTCCCCGACCGTACCCGGGGCGATGGGATGTCCCTCGGCGACGAGACTCTCGATGCGGTCCGCCGAATACAGGCAGACGGCGCGCTCCGGCCCGCCATGGATATCCGGGTTCGCGACGGCGTCACCGATGATGCCGAGTTCGCCGATAACCGCCTCGAGGAGCGGCAGCTTGGGCACCCCGCCTTTCGAACTGCTCAATTGCACGATGCTTCCGTTCATCGATTCAGTGTAGGAGGAAGCTCAGCCTGACTGCGAGGCTTTTTCTACGACAGCCAGCATCGAGTGCCCCGCCTCGACGAGGTCGATGCTGAGGCACATCAGGCCGCTCGAAAGCGCCTCGGTCATGCCCCACTCCCAGATTGCTGTCGGATCGAGGCCGGTGCGCTCGGCGAGCCAGTTCGCCCGCCAGCGCGGGTCTGCCGGGACTGGATCAAGAGACTCGTCGCGCAGCAACACGCCGAGGTCGTACTCCGGTTCCGCGAGCAGACCGTCGGGGTCGATGAGCTTGTAGCCATCGCCTGCTTCCAGCGCGTTCCAGCGGTGAATGTCGCCGTGGATCAGCACGGCCCGCTCGTCGTCGTGCGCGGCAATCCGGCTTTCGGCAAGTGCGAGCCCGAACTCCACCGCGCGTTCGCTGCAGGGCCGCCCGCACGATTCCCATGTCCTGGTGATGAAATCGGTCAGCCAGCGGCCTTTCTCTGCGCCGGTCATCAGGCCCGCGTCCTGCGCCGGGCGCCAGAGCTTCTGCGCTGTCGCCGCGAGGATGGCAAGGCGCTCATCAGCCGGGAATCCGCGCTCAGCCATAACGGGCCCCAAACGTTCGAGCAGCATCGCGCGCCGTTCGTCGTCGAATCGGAACAGTTGCGCACAGGCTTCGCCGTTCGCGAGCCGAAGGGCAGTGATCTCCGACCTCGCGTCGACTGAATCGTGTGGGAGCAGGAGCTTCATGACCGCCGGTGTGCCGTCGGCGAGTGTCGCTTCAGCGACGAACGCCTCTGAGCCTGGTTCGTAGCTTCGCCCGACCGTGATTTCCCACTCGCGTTCCAGGGTGGCGACGAGTTCGGGCAGAGAATCGACCCACGCCTCGGCGCCAGAGGCCACGGCGCGGTTCCGGACCGCCTGCGGTACTTTCAGCGGAATCAAGCGTCCTTCAGTTGGCCTGCGCCTGGCGAGGCGCGTCCATGTCCTTCAGGAGGGCGGCGGTCGCGGAAGTCACGGCGGCGACGGCGGCGGCGAACGCTTCTTCGTTCTTCTTCGCCGGGACCCGGTAGCCGCTCACCTTTCGCACGAACTGAAGGGCCGCCGCTTCCACTTCCTCAGGCGTCGCCGGGACTTCGTTGTTCCGGAGTTTCTTGATGCTTCGGCACATGAGCCCATTTTGGATTTGGGAATTCGGATTGTCGATTCGGCTGCGGCTCAGATCGGTGAGTGCTCTGGTACACTCGGCGCGCATTTGCCGGCTTCTCGAAACACGAGGTGATCACCGTGACCGACCTTCCAGTAACCGCCACCCTCAACGAATTTTGCCGCGGGATCAGCTATGACAGCCTCCCGGGTGATGCCGCCGCCGTGGCAAAGCAGTGCCTGCTCGACTGGCTCGGCGTAACGCTCGCCGGTTCATCGGAACCGCTCACTAACATGCTGCGCGACGAAGCGCTTTCCGAAGGCGGCAACGCCCAGGCCACGCTCCTGGGTACCGGCGATCGTGTTACGGCCCGGCAGGCCGCCCTGGTGAACGGCTCCGCCTCCCACGCGCTCGACTACGATGATGTTCATCTCGCCATGAGCGGGCACCCGTCGGTGCCTATCTGGCCGGCGTTGCTCGCGCTGGCCGAACTGCGGGGTGGCAATGGCCGCGACGTCCTCGCTGCCTTCGCCGCGGGTTATGAGATGGAGTGCCGCATCGGCATGCTGGTGATGCCCGCGCATTACAGCACCGGCTTCCACTCCACCGGCACGCTGGGGACATTCGGGGCTGCCGCCGCCTGTGCCCATCTTCTCGGTTTCGACCTGGAGAAGTGGGGCCAGACGATGGGCATCGCGGGTGCGCAGGCGGCCGGATTGAAGTCCATGTTCGGGACCATGTGCAAGCCGCTCCACGCCGGGAAAGCCGCCCAGAACGGGCTCTTCGCAGCGCTAATGGCCGAACGCGGCTTCACCAGCAATCCAGAAGTCCTCGAGACTGCGCAAGGCTTTGCCGCCACGCAGACGACCTCGCCGAATGGGGAGCGCGCGCTCGCGGGGCTCGGAGAGCGATTCGCGGTCCGCGACACGCTCTTTAAGTACTACGCGGCCTGCTACGGCACCCATGAGACCATCGAAGGTGTGAAGCGCATCGCCGAAGGCAATGGGCTCGCGCCCGATTCCGTGGCCGGCATCGAGCTGATCGTGCCGAAGGGTCACCTCGCGATGTGCAACATCCAGCAGCCGGCGACCGCGCTCGAAGGCAAGTTCAGCCTGCGGTTCACGGCGGCCCTGGCGCTCGCAGATGGCCGCGCCGGCGAAGACGCCTTCAGCCTTGAAAGCGTCCACGACCCTCGCCTGACGTCTATCCGCGACCGCGTTTCAGTCGTCCCCCAGGAAGGCGACTGGGAGCGCGGCACGCGTATCTCCATCCGGACGAGTGACGGACGCGAGTTCAGTGAGCAGGTAAACCTCAACATCCCAGCGGAAGATGTCGCATTGCAGCAGGGACGTCTCGAAGAAAAGTTCCGCTCGCTCGCTTCGCCCGTGGTCGGCACCGCTTCAGCCGCGGAAATCATCGCGACTGTCGCGTCCTTCGAACGTGCCGAGTCCGTTCGCCCGCTCATGGCGCTGGCCGCCAGCATCCCGGCGGGTGTCGCATGACCGACGCCGTGAAGTGGCGCAAAGGCAACCATTTCGAGCAGTTCAGCATCGGCCAGGAGTTCATCCATCACTGGGGCCGGACCATCAACGAAAGCGATAACAGCATCTTTTCGTCGCTGACGCTGAGCTACAACGCCAACTACTTCAACGCGGAGTTCGCGAAAGCCCACGGCCATCCCGGCATCCAGGTGAACCCGATGCTGGTGTTCCTCACCGTTTTCGGCCTCTCGGTCGAAGACCTCAGCGAATCGGGCGGGCTCTTCCTCGGCGTGGATGACCTCACATATGGGGTGCCCGTCTATCCCGGCGATACGCTCACCGCGCGCAGCACCGTCACCGACATGCGCGAATCCGAGAGTCGGCCCGAATCCGGCATCGTCACCTGGCACACCCGCGGTCATAACCAGCGCGGCGACCAGGTTATCGAATTCCACCGCACCAACTTCGTAGCCAAGGGGAGGCCCCGCCAGTGACCGCCCTCACCCCCGGCCCCTCTCCCGACTTTGCGGGAAAGGGGAGTAAGCAGCCGGTGCAGCTGGCCAGGACTCAACCGCGAACGAGGAGAACGATTTCATGACCTACATGACTGAAGAGCGAAGGATGATCCAGGCAAGCGCCCGCGAATTCTCGATGAAGGAAGTCCTACCGGTCGCCAACAAGCTCGACCCGATCAAGGGCGAGATCCCTATGTCCCTGCGCGACCAGATGGGCGAGCTCGGCTACTTCGGCATCCGCATCCCCGAGGAATACGGCGGCCTTGGACTTGGCGTCTTCGAGTACGTCCTCGTGACCGAAGAGCTGGCCCGGGGCTGGATGAGCGTTGCCAGCATCATCGCCCGCGGCAACGGGTTCTTCGGCACCTCGGTCTTCACCGAAGAGCAGCGCAAGACCTACCTCGGCCGGATGGCGAAGGGCGAATTCCTCGGGGCGGCGGCGCTCTCCGAGCCGGATGCCGGCTCGGACCTTGGCTCCATCACCTGCCGCGCGGAACCGACCGATGACCCGAACGTCTTCACGCTCCACGGCACCAAGATGTGGTGCACCTTCGCCGATGGCGCCGACTACATCAGCGTCCTCGCCCGCACCGAGCCCATCACCGACCCGAAACATCGCCACCGGGGCACCTCCACCTTCTTCATCGAAAAGCCCCGTGGCCAGCTCCCTGAGAACTGCACGGGCACCCCCGTGAACAAGATCGGCTATCACGGCTGGCGCACCTGGGAACTCCATTTCGATGGCACGAAGGCGCTGCAGCTTCGGGGCGAAGGCCGTGGCTTCCACGCGACCGTCTCGGGGCTTGAGGCCGCTCGCGCTCACACCGCCGCACGCGCGGTCGGACTGGCCCGCGGCGCCATGGAGGACTCCATCCAGTACGCCAAGAACCGCGTGCAATTCGGCCGCCCTATCGGCGACTTCCAGGCGATTCGATTCAAGATCGCGACCATGGCCGCCGAGATCGAGGCGGCTCGGCAGCTCACCTACTTCGTCGCGGAGGAACTCGACAGCCGCCGCCGCTGCGACAAGGAGGCGGGCATGGCGAAGTGGTTCGCCAGCGAAATGGCCGAACGCGTCACGAGCGAAGCGCTCCAGATTCACGGCGGCTATGGCTACACCACCGACCTCCCGATCGAGCGCTACTGGCGCGATGCTCGCCTCACCAAGATCTTCGAGGGCACTTCGGAGATCCAGCTGCGGATTATTTCTGACCGGTTGTTAGAGAACTGAATCTAGACAATTCTGGTCTGACCAGACCAGAATAGAAACCATGAAGACCGTCGGCGTGTATGAAGCCAAGACTCACTTTGCAAAACTGCTTCATGACGTGGAGCGGGGAGAGTGCGTGACGATCACCCGTCATGGCAAACCGATCGCGCGGCTAGAGCCCGTCGGTGACGACCAGCAAAGCCGCACCGACGCCATCGAAGCAATGAGGGAATTCGCGGCACAGCACCGGGGGGCCTTCAAGGGGCTTAGCATTCGAGAACTAATCGAGGAGGGCAGGCGCTACTAGTGCCGATCGTTCTCGACGCTTCGGTTGCTCTAACCTGGTGCTTCCCAGACGAGGCAGATGATTACGCTGGCCGCGTACTCGATTTGCTCACTCGGGAGGACGCATACGTGCCGTCCATCTGGTCGCTTGAAGTGGCAAACGTCCTTTTGAGTGGAGAGCGCCGACAACGAATCGTGAGCTCCGATGTCTCAAACGCGCGGGCGGTGCTGGACGGCCTTCCCATTGTGATGCAACCGATCTCGCTCGCCGAGGCACTGGGCCCAGTTGCGGAGATCATGCGATCGACGGGCCTCACGGCTTATGACGCAGCTTACGCGCACCTTGCGCGGCGCATGGGGGCGCCGCTAGCAACGCTGGATCGACGCTTACGGGATGCTGCGGAATCACTTGGTTGCCACATCTTCTATGCATAGTCCCGGTTTCCATTCGCCCTTGGTAGAATCGCGGGGCACTGCGGAGGTGCCCAATGCCCGGACCCCTCTCCTCCCTCACCGGCAAGGACAATTACTTCGAAGACTTCGAAGTCGGCGCGAAGTACGAGCACGCCCGGGGCAAAACCGTCACCGAGATGGACGGCGTGCTCATCACCAACCTCGTGATGAATACCGCCCAGGGCCACTTCAACGAAGACCAGATGGCAAAAGGGCCGATGGGCCAGCGCATCGTTTTCGGCGGAGTCACGGCTTCGATGGTCATCGGGCTGGCGATGCAGGACACGGGCGAGCAGGCGCTCGCCGAACTCGCCATGACCGGTATCCGCTTCCGTGTCCCGGTGCACCACGGCGACACGCTCTACGCCTTCAGCGAGGTGCTTGAGACGCGCGACAGCGACCGCGAAGACGCCGGCATCGTCCGCTTCGCGCACCGTGGCCTGAATCAGAACGGCCAGGCTGTCTTCGAAGGCGAACGAACCGTCCTCATCAAGCGCCGATCCCACTGGGCTGAGCGGTGAGCGACCGGCCGGATTACCGCACGGCGCATGAGCATGCCGCGCCCATGGCGAAAGGCCCAACCGGGCCGCTGAGCGGAATCCGCATCATCGATTTCACCAGGGCCCTCGCCGGCCCGTTCTGCACCATGCTCCTCGCCGACCTCGGCGCCGATGTCATCAAGATCGAACCGCCGGAAGGCGACTTCTCCCGCTTCTCTGAGCCGTACCCCGAAGGCGACACCGAGCGCGCCTTCGGCGGCTACTTCGCCAGCATCAACCGCAACAAGCGTGGCGTCATGGTCGACCTCAAGGACCCGGCCGAGCATCAGCGCATCCTCGCCCTCGTCGATGGCGCGGATGCCGTTGTCGAGAACTTCCGCGTGGGAATCATGGAGAAGCTCGGCCTCGGGTACGAGACGCTGCGCGAGCGGAACTCGGCGCTCGTGTACGCCGCCATCCGCGGCTTCGGTGACCCGCGCACCGGCGCCAGCCCCTACGCCGAGTGGCCCTCCTACGATGTTGTTGCCCAGGCGATGGGCGGCATCGTCAGCATGACTGGCACAGAAGACGGCCAGGTGTTGAAGGTCGGTGCCAGCGTAGGGGACCTCTACCCCGGCACGGTGGCGGCGCTCGGCATCGTCAGCGCCCTGCTCCACGCGAAGGTCACCGGCGAGGGTCAGTTCCTCGATGTCTCGATGGTCGACGCCATCACCGCCCTCTGCGAGGCCGCGGTCTACCGGTACACGTACGCAGGCACGGTCACGAAGCCGCTCGGCAACAGCCACCCGCAGCTGACACCGTTCGATGTCTACCAGACGGCCGACGGTTACTGCGCCATAGCGGCGCCCACGCAGAATCACTGGGCACTGCTTTGCGCCCACATGGACCGCGCCGACCTCATCCACGACCCCCGCACCATCAGCAACAAGGACCGAGTGGAGAACGCCGCATTCGTGAAACAGACCGTCTCGTCCTGGACGAAGGCCCGCACCACGAATGAAATCATCGAAATTCTTGGCGGAGCGGTGCCGGTCGGTCCCGTGAACGACGCGGAGGACCTCTTCAACGATCCGCACCTCAACGCCCGTCACATGCTGGTTGCCGTCGATCACCCGGGCAGCCCACGCCCGGTCGTGCTGCCGAACAGCCCCATCCACTTCACCGCTACGCCGTCCGGTATCTATCGCCGTCCGCCGAAGCTCGGCGAACACAACGACGAAGTCTTCGCCGAAATCGAATCCGAGGAGAACGCATGACCCGCCCCACTCGCCTTCGCCGCTCCGAACTGTCCACGCCCGGCTCGAACCCGAAAATGATCGAGCGCGCCGCCGCCGGCGATGCCGACCTCGTGTTTCTTGACCTCGAAGATGCCGTCTCCCCAAACGAGAAGGTCCCCTCCCGCAAGTTCATCGTTGAAGGCCTGAACAACCTGGACTGGGGCAAGAAGACACGCGCCGTGCGCATCAACGGTACTCACACCCACTGGTGCTACGAGGACCTGGTCGAAGTCGTCACCGGGGCCGGAAAGAACCTCGACGTCATCATCGTGCCCAAGCCGAAGTCGCCGCGCGACGTCTGGTTCGTCGACACGCTTCTCACCCAGCTGGAAAACCAGCTCGGCCTGGAAGAGGGCAAAATCGGCCTCGAGCTCCTCATCGAAGAAACCGAAGCGCTCGCCCGGGTTGAGGAGATTGCCGCCTGCTGCCCGCGCCTCGAAGCGCTCATCCTCGGCTTCGGCGACTTTTCAGCCAGCCAGGGCATGCGCCTGAGCCTCCACGGCAAAGGCGAAGGTAAGTACCCGGGCGACCCCTGGAGCTACCACCGCAACCGCATGATTGTCGCGGCGAAGGCGAACGGCCTGGATGCCATCGACGGCCCGTTCGCGGACTTCCGCGACGACGAAGGATACCGCCGAGAAGCCACCTGGGCCTCGGCGCTCGGGGCCGTTGGAAAGTGGGCGATCCACCCGTCGCAGGTGCCAATTGCCAACGATGTCTATTCCCCGACCGACTCAGAGATTGCCCGCGCCCAGAAGGTAATCGCCCAGGTGCGTGAAGCCGAAGCCGCCGGCACCGGCGCGGCCAACGCCGGCGGCGTGATGATCGATGCGGCAACCGCCCGCCTTTACGAAGTCACGCTTGAACGCGCCCGCCAGACGGGGAAAATTTAGCCACCACGGTCGCGCGAGGGCGCAGTCATCGGAGGCTGAATGACTATCACCTGGGCGGGCCGCCCGGTCCTGGTGACAGGAGGAGCCTCCTTCATCGGCTCGCATTTGGTTGAGGCGCTAATCCAGCGTGGCGCCGCCGTTCGCGTGGCGGACGACCTGAGCAGCGGCGCACTCGATAACCTGCGTGTGAACCTGGATGCGGGCCGCATTGACTTCCGCGAAGGCGACCTGAGAGACCCCAAGTTCGCCGCCGAGGCTGTCGGGGACATCCGTACGGTCTTCCATCTCGCCGCCGACCACGGCGGACGCGGGTATGTCGACCTGAACCAGTCCGCGTGCGCGACGAACCTGGTGCTCGATGGGACCGTATTCGCGGCGAGCGTGGCTGCCGGAGTGGAACAGGTCACCTACGCATCCTCTGGCTGCGTTTATCCCAACTTTCGGCAAATGGATCCGGCTGAGGAACTCTTCCTCACCGAAGAAATGGCTGGCCCGCCTTACGACGCGGATAACCTGTACGGCTGGGCGAAGCTCATGGGCGAGATGACCCTGAGCGCGCTCTGTCGTGAGGGAAAGCTCAAGGGCGCCTCGTGCCGTTACTTCACGGTCTACGGCGAACGCGGCCGGGAGAACCATGCGGTCATCGCGATGATGGCCCGGGCATTCATCGGCCAGGACCCGTTCTACGTCTGGGGAACTGGCGAGCAGGTCCGCAACTGGACCTACGTGGGCGATATCGTCGAAGGCACCATCCGCACCGCCGAGGGAATCGAAGACGGCTCCGCAGTGAACATTGGCACGATGGAGCGGACGAGCGTGATTGAAGCGGTACGCGAAGTACTGGCATATACACAGCGTTCGGCCCGGGTCGAATTCCAGCCGGAGATGCCGACTGGCCCGCTTAACCGGGTGGCCAGCAACGAGCTCTCCGCCCGGCTCCTCGGCTGGCGGCCCGAAGTGAAATTTCGAGACGGGCTGCACCGCACGGTCGACTGGTATTTCGTTACCAAAGATCGCGACGAGGTCGCTCGATCGCTGGATTCGTGGCTCACCACTCGTTGAACACGGCTCCCGATTCGGACTCATGGCCGGACTGGCCGAAGCCCGGCGTCTTTCGCCCGATCCTCAGTACCAGGGTCGAGCGGAGATTGAAGCTAATCCGGGGCTGGCGACGACAGCATGGTGAGGCAGCCGACGCAACGACGTTCGATCTGCGGCCGGTCTACCGCCTGGCCCTCTCACAACACCCGCGTGCGCGGACCGATGTGCTTCGCCGCGCATTCCGCACGGCGGTTGAACCGGTCCAGGCCCTTGATGCCACGTTTGCTGCACTCGCGCTTGTGGTGGCGGCAAGCGATCGCGCTCGCGCCGAGGGTCTCGTCTCCTTCCTCGAGCTTTGTTATTCGCGCGCCGAACTCGAAGCGGGCACAGCCACCCTGGGGGTGAGTCTCGAAGATTCCCGGCCTGCCGAGATCTCAGCGCTCCGCCATCTCGACTGCAAGCAAGGTTGGGAAGCACTGGCCGCAAGCGTTCGCGAAGTAGCGGCGTCCATGCCCGCAACCCGTCCTGAGCCAAGTTGGCCAGCGTTAGGATTACCGGGACCCAAACAGATAGTTGCGCGGCTGAGTGGCGGGCTCGGGAACCAGATGTTCCAGTACGCGGCGGCCCTGGGCCATGCCCGTCGCATTGGCGCGACACTCAGGCTCGACCTTGCGAACTACGAAGACGGCGCCGACGACCGTGAATTCTTGCTCGGCCGGCTTCAGGTGCCGGTGCGACGGGCCAACTCGTACGAGGTTCTCCGCGCCCGGCTGCGCCCGCACTGGGAACGACTCGGCACCTTCGATGACTTCATGTTCCAGCATCACGGCAGCACCTGGATCTGCGGGTTCTGGGAGGACGAGGCGTACTTCACCGGCATTGTCGAAACCGTTCGCCGCCGGTTTCGGCCAAGAAGCTCAGCCGTGGTCGCCGCCGCCGAGGCACTGATTCAGCAAAACAAATCCTTCGGCCACCCGGTCATCGGTGTGCATATGCGAAGAGGCGATCGTGCACCCGGCGGACGAGCGTTTGCGCCCTTTTCGACGCTTCCCGCGGAGTACTTTCGCGAAGCGGCAGGCACGTTTCCGCCCGATGCGAACTTTCTCGTGTTTTCTGACTCGCCGGAGGACATTGCCTGGTGCCGGCAGAACCTCGGCCTGGGTAGTTCGGAGCGCATCGGCTTCAGCGACGGACGGGATCCGATCCTCGACCTCTGGGCGCTTACGCTCTGCGACCACGTCATCCTCTCGTCGGGGACGTTTAGCTGGTGGGGTGGTTACCTTGGTGACCGGCCGGGCCGGCGAGTCGTCGTCCCGAATCCTTTGCAGGCGCTTTCAGCCGAGCGGGTGATGCTCCCCGTGCCAATGCCCCCGCGGCCAGGCTGGGAGGTAATCACGTTGCCGCCAGGAAGCGTTTCGTGATTTGCCGGATGTGATTGAGCGGTTACCCGGCTACCATTCCCGGCCAGCAACTCCAGGAGTTGGTAGTGACCGAGATCACGCCCGAATCAATCATGGCGGCCGTCAAACAGGCGAAGCCCTACATGCTCGTCATCCTCAAAAAGGGTCCACGCTACGCGGAGACGCAGGACATCCACATGCAGCACCTGGCCCACATCTTCGCCATGCGCGCCGCGGGCCAGCAGCTGATTACGCTGCCCGTGATGGACCCATCGAGCGAATACGTGGGCGTGGGGGTCTTTGCGGTCGCAACCAAGGAAGAAGCGATCGCCCTCACCGAAGCCGACCCGGCGATCAAGGCGGGCCGGCTCACGTACGAAATCGTCAGCTGTATGGGCCTCCCCGCGGATGGTCTCCCTGGTTAGGGTCACCAGCGGGGGCGAGCCCAGCTCACCTGCGGTTCCGGTTGGCGGGTTGTCTGGCGGCGCTTCCAATCGCGGTAGGTGCGCTGTGCCGCCCACCATGCGTTACCGACGAGCAGGCCCGCGAGCAGGTAGTACAGCCAGCCAAACATCTCGAGCGCGCCGAAGGCGGTTACGCCAACGAGCAGTCCGAAGAACAACTGGTCGCGGTACTTCACCGGCGAAGTAGGCGGGTCATCGAGCATGAAGAACGAGAAGAAGAGGGCGGCGTGCAGGTCCGGTGAGCGGAAGACGCTCGCCACCTCCGGGCTGGTGGAGACGAAACTGGTAGTCGTCGCCAGCAGGTAGAAGCTTCCCAGGAACATCAGCACCATTGGCAACTTGTTCACCCGGTCAGCGGTGTACCAGCCCAGGCCGCCGATAAGGAAGACACCGCTCCAGCCTGCGTCGGGCGTGGCGCCCCACCAGCTCTGAATCGAGTTGAAGAGCACCGCCACAATCACCAGGGCCAGGGCCGCCGGGTTGAAAATGTTGGTCAGCCGGGCCCGAAACAGGTGTTTTGTGGTAATAGCCAGGACGGCCGCGGTTGGAGCGATGACGGCGGACTCGTACGGACTGAGGACCATCGCGACGATGAGCCCCGACAGGATGCCGGCCGTCGGGAAGACCCACATCCGCCGCCCGATGCGCTGGACAACGATGTCCGCAACGCTCGCCGCGGCGACTGCGTAGAACACCGATGGGAGCGCTCGCGAGCTGTCCTGAACCGCTATCGCAACCGCTACCAGTGCGCCGAAGAGCAGCAACAGGTTGCCCTTGGGGCTCCGAATTCCGCGCTTCAATCGCCGCAGGTCGATCCCTGTTTCCATTGCCATCGCGGTCATCGGTAATCCTCGAGTCCAGGAGTCTCGTAACGCTCGCCGTCGGGCGTAATGATCAGTCCGTCCACACCATTCCGTTCCAGGAAGGAGATGCCATCCTGTGGGCCAAGGACAAACGCGGCGGTGGCGAGCGCATCGGCCGCCATGGCGGTGGGGGCGATGACGGTGACGCTTGCCGCGGCCCTGGCCGATGCGCGTGTGCGAGGGTCGAGCAGGTGATGCTGTTCCGGGTTGGCCGACGATGTCCGCTCGTAGTCGCCCGAGGTGCAGACGGCCGCTTCGCCGATGGCGAAGGTGTCGGCCAGCACATCGAGGTCCCGCGGGTCGCGAATGCCTATCGCCCAGGGCTCGCCGTCGGCGTTGATGCCCGAAGCGTACATATCGCCTCCCGCATTGATGACGAACCCTTCGAGACCCTCGAGTTCGCGCGCGGCAAGGTCGATCGCGAGGCCCTTGGCGACGGCGCCGAGGTCGAGGGTCAGCCTCCGCAACAGGGTTACTTCGCCGCGGCGCGAATCGAAGGCAACATCCTGCCAGGTCGGCCGGTCCGCGGTGCGTGGAAAAACCAGCTCTGCGGAGCGGTAGTTCTCACTAAAGCCCGCCCGGACCATCGAATCGCCAATCGTGGGGTCGAAGGCGCCGCCCGAATCGGCCGCCACTGCCAGGGCGAATGCGAGTGCGCGTCCGAGAAGGTTGGTCACGCGGACAGGCTGTCCCGGCCCGTCGCAGAGTTGTGAGAGTTCGCTGTCCGGGTCGAACCGGCTGCAGCAGGCTTCCACCTGCGCGAACCAGCCGAACGCGCGCTCGACGCGCGCTTCAACGTCGCTCGCAGGGAGCGCTGAGATCGTTTCGATGATTATGGTCGTGTCCATCGCGACCTTGTAGCGGACGGCGCGCTCGCGGTTCGTGGCGGACTGCGTCACGGTCGTCATTATGCCTTCGCCTGCGCGATGGCCTGGGCGACAGCGCTCTTGTAAGCGTTGGAACTGTCGGTCGCACCGGAAACGTGGTTGATGTTGGCAGATTGCTTCGCGAGCACTTCACCGGGAAGAGCCGAAACCCGGGAGCAGGGGTAGCGCGTCTGGCAGCTCACGATGTCGGCCGAGACAATCTTGCCGCCCGAAACGACCACGGTAACGCCGATGTTGCCGTGCCGGCTCGTTCCCACCGCGGTGTAGCTCCCGTCCCTGAGACCGGAAGCCGTGACCGTTGGCGTGGGGACCACCCTCGGGGTTGCGGTCGGCGCCGGGCTTGTCGAAGTCGCTGGACCCGTTGTCGAGCCCGTCGTGCCCTGTCCCGTTATTGGCGTGGGAGAAGTTGCCGTGTTGCCGGGAACAACGACCGTATTCGCCTGGGCAGTGGGAGCCGCGAGGATTGCGTCCAGGTTCGCCGCCGGGGACACCGAATCCGCAGCGGACGTATTGAAGTACCCGACCGCGTAGACAGAGAGGATGGCTGCGGAACTCATGGCGACCAGTCCCGCCTTGGATCGCAAGCGCGGAGACTGCCAGAGGCTCCGGCCTCGTTCTGTCGCCGATCCGGGCGCGCGTTTCGAAGACTGACCAGACATTGAATGACCTCGTTACGGCTATCTGATCCAAAGCCTAGGCAGGAATGATTGGAGAATTATGAGACGAGACAAGGGGCCGGCTAACTTCGCCTTAACCAGTTGCCTGGGCTTGACATGTGACTATTTACTCACATATTGTGGGATCCGTGGAAACGGTCTTTAAAGCACTCTCCGATGCTCACCGTCGGCACTTGCTCGATCAGCTCTACCAGCGCGATGGCCAAACGCTGGGAGAGTTGCAGGCGTATCTGCCGGAAATGACCAGGTTCGGGGTGATGAAGCACCTTGCAGTCCTCCAGGAAGCCGGCCTGATCAGTGCGGCGAAAGTGGGCCGCGAAAAGTTCCACTACCTCAATCCGGTCCCGATCCAGGAGATTGCCGACCGATGGATTTCGAAGTTCGCCCGGCCCTGGGTGGGTGCACTTGCCGGGCTCAGATACGACCTGGAGATAGAAACGATGGAACGCCCAAAGCACGTCTACGATGTCTACATCCGCGCCACGCCGGAGCGTGTCTGGGAGGCCATAACCAGCGGCGAACAGACCCGTGCCTGGTTTCACGGAACGAGCCGGACGGGTGAGCTCAACCCGGGTGCGCCGCTCAAGCTCCTCACCTCCGACGGCGAGTCGGCGGTGGACGGCGAAGTCATCGAAGTTGACCCGCCCCGCCGATATGTCCACACGTGGAAAGCCAACTGGGGCCCGGAATTCGAGGGCGACCGCCCCAGCCGGGTCACCTGGGAACTTACGCCGATGGGAGCGACCACGCGCCTTCGGCTGATCCACGACGACTTCGACGGGGAGACCGTTACGTACAAGTCGATTTCCGAGGGATGGGCGCCGATCTTGAACAGCCTGAAATCCTTCATCGAGACCGGCGAACCGCTTGAGATAGCCGACGAGGCATCGTGATGCCCGCGAGCTATCCCGAGGACCGGCCTGAAGATGAACGGGCATCCACGGCTTCCCCGGCCAGGATCGGCGCACCCGGAGCCATCGGTGTTGAGCCTTGCTCCCCACCGAAGACAGGTGCCAGCGGTCCTCACGGAGCAGCCAACACGGGTCCCTGGAAAGAAAATCCTCAGGCCCTGCATATCTGACCTCTTCGCTCCCTCAACAATCTGTTCTGTTCAACCGATACCTACGGGGACATCTCGGGTGCCGCTGGAGGATCGTTGTCCGCCCAAACCGACTTCATTGCGCTGCTGACCGATCCGGACATGCTCCAGCTCATGCTGTTCGCATGTCCGGATGGTGTGCTCGCGACCGATGCGGAGGACCGAATCGTTCTCTACGCGGGCGCCAGCGAGAGCATGTTCGGACACGAGCCGATCGAGGTCATGGGCCGGGACTACAGCGTCCTTATTGCTGATCCGGTCTCCGCTCAGTATCTGAAAAAGGAGCTCGAGCGCCGCGGGCAAGTCGCGAACTTCGAGGTCCCCGCGGTCCGGAAGGGCGGGGCGCAATTCTCCGCCGCGTTCTCCGCAGCAACAATGAAGGACCGCTACGGCGGCATCCTTGGCACCATCTTTTACATTCGCGACCACTCGGGCGTGCGAGAAATCGAAGACGCTCTTCGCCTGAAGAACACCCAGCTCAACCACCTGGTTTCGGAGTTGGACCACCTTGCCAGGCACGATCAACTCACGGGCCTGCTCCGCCGTGGCAGCGCCGTCGAGGCTGCCGAAGATGCGCTGCTCGCGTTCGGGCTCGACCGCAAACCATTCGGGGTCGCGCTGTTCGACCTCGACCACTTCAAGTCGATTAACGATTCCTACGGACACCTTGTGGGGGACAAGGTGTTGGCGACGCTTGCCGGGATCCTGCGGCGCACGGCCCGCCAGGCCGACATCGTGGGCCGGTTCGGGGGCGAGGAGTTCGTCGCTTTCCTGCCGGGGGCGGATATCGACGCGGTCACCGGCTTCGCCGAACGCGTCCGGGTTGGAATCGAGCGGTCCAAGTTGCACGTGGTCGATGACATCACCATTTCGATCACGATTTCCGCGGGTGTGGCGGCTATTCCGTCGTGCGCCGATAGCTTGAACGAAGCTCTTCGCATCGCGGATGACCGCTTGTATGCCGCCAAACACGGGGGACGAAACCTGGTGGTATCCACCGACAGTGATGAGCGCAGGAGTGCCGCATGACTACCGAACCATCATCGCTCGATAGTGACGCTCGAAACCGGCTCCGTCTGATCGTCAATCGCACGACAGACCTCACGCCGTTGAAGAGCGTTGCTACCAAGGCTATCCAGCTTGCCGAGGACGAGCGCTCCGCCGCCATGGACCTCTCGACCGTGATCAGCTCGGACCAGGCCCTCACTTCGAAGCTGCTGAAGCTCTCGAACTCGGCCTACTACGGCTATGCCCGGCGCATCTCCAACGTGCGCGAGGCGGTCATCCTTCTCGGGATGCGCACGGTTCGGTCGGTCGCTATTTCCTCGGCGATCATCGACGCCTTCAAGATCCCGGAGCTGGAACGCGGCGGCTTCGACCAGGATCTCTTCTGGGCGCACTCGGTTAGCGTCGGGCTTGTGGCGGAGCTCATCGCCCGCGAAACCCGGGTCAGCCGCCCTGAAGACGCATTCACGGCTGGCGTTCTCCACGATGTCGGCAAGCTCGCGATGATGCTGGCCGAACCGCAACTGTTCGGTGAGGTCATCGACCTCGTGAACCACGAAGGGATGAAGTACCGCGAGGCAGAGATGGCGGTGTTCGAAATCGGACACGAACACGTCGGCTCGCGGCTCGCGCAGCGCTGGAAGTTTCCGGAGACGCTCGTTTCCGCCATTCGGGACCACCATCCGAAAGCCGGCGTCCACGGCGTCAGCTCGATGAGCGAACTCGTGGCCGCGGCCGACCTCGCGTGCAATCGCGAAGGCCTGGCCTGCGGTTTCGACTTCACCCGGGATGAATCGCGCAAGGACATGACCGCTGTCCCACCGGCGGTGGATATCGCCATCCGCAAGGTTCACGGGGGCATGGCGACGGTGGAAGAGAAGGCCCGGGCCTTCCTTTTGCATGTCACTTCCCGGGCCCCTCGCTGGTACGCCACCCGGGCCGATGGGGAAATTTCAGAGTCGGAAAAGGGCGATCAGGCCGGCGCGGCCTGATGTTCCGGCCTCTCCCGGCCGATATCCGTTAGTGAGGACGATGTATGAAGCAGCGGTCTGAGTCAGCAGCCGAAGCACCCGAACAGTCGAGCCACGATACGCGGAAGCTCGTCATTCGCGTCGTGTTGCTCGCGGGCTGGGGGATCGTGCTCGCCGTCCAGGTCGCGAACACCGTTGCGAATCCTTCGATGTCCAACATTATCGTGTCGTCCGCATTCCTGCTCCTTTTCGCGATCGTCAACCTCAATCTTCTTCTCATGGGCTGGCTGGGGGGCCGAAGCTGGCGCCGGGTTTCATCGAAACTCCATGGCTCCGCTTACCTGAGCGAATTCCAGAACCTTCCCAATCGAAACTACGTGCTCGCCGAACTGCGGCGCGAAATGCCGCGGGCGCGCACGCATAACGCTCCCTTTGTGCTCATTCAGTTGTCGCTCGAAAACCTGGACCAGGTTCGCGAACGCCGCGGCGACGAATTCGTCGACCGGGCGGTGAACTCGCTCGTCGACGTCCTCAAGCGCCTGACCCGCAGCAGCGACTTCCTCGCTCACCTCGGCGGGCCGCGTTTCGCTGTGATGCTCGTCGAATGCACACTCGAACAGTCGTACATCTACCTGAAGCGCGTGCCGGGCAACATCTCCGTCAGCGACGGTCACCAGATGCTCGACATCCCCGTGACGGCGCGCGTTCACCAGTACGACCTCGAATCGCTCTACGCGACCGATGTCCTCCGCGACCTGGAAGAGATGAAGCCCCTGCGCCGGCGCGAACAGCCGCGCATGGATTCACTTGCCGCCTGACGGTCGCTTTCCTGCCTGGCGAGATTCGCCGACCACGTGCAGCTTGAGGAAGTTCGTCGTCCCCTGCTGACTCACGGGCAGGCTCGCGACCACGACGACTTCTTCGCCTTCTACCGTGTGCTTTCCTTCAAGTAACAGGTTGTCGACCAGCGTGAGGAGTTCCTCAGACGTATCGACGAGGTCGCTCCGGATGGGGACGACGCCGCGGGCCAGGGCCAGCCGGCGAGTGACCGTCGGGTGAGGAGAGATCGCGAAGATCGGGGCGTTCGGGTGCACCTTGCTTAAAAGCATCCCCGTATAGCCGCTGTTCGTGAAACAGACCACGCCGCGCATGTTCGGGTCAGACTCGACGATACGGCGCGCTGCGAGCGAAACCACGAGCGAATGGTCATCCATTTCAGGGAGCGTTTGCGCCGCACGTTCGTACTCCGACATCGAAGCCTCCGCCCGGCGGATGATCCGGTCCATCATCGCCACGGACTCGACGGGGTGCTTCCCCACGGCGGTTTCGCCGCTCAGCATGAGCGCATCGGAGAGTTCCCAGACTGCGTTGGCGACGTCAGAGGCCTCGGCGCGTGTCGGCCGGGGCGAATCGACCATCGATTCCAGCATCTGTGTCGCCGTGATGACGGGGATCTTGTTTTTCGCGGCGGCATCGATGATGCGTCGTTGCTGAATGGGCACATCTTCCGGCGGAAGTTCCACGCCGAGGTCCCCCCGGGCCACCATGGCGCCATCGGCCTCCGCGAGGACTTCATCGAGGTTCTCCACGGCCTGGCGCCGTTCGATCTTCGCGATAATCGGGATCTCGGCGCCCCTTTCCGCAATGAAGTCTCTCGTGCGGGAGATATCGCCGGCATCGCGCACGAAACTCAGGCCGAAGTAGTCCACTTCCAGCTCGATCCCGAATTCGATGCACTCCTTGTCCCGATCGGTGAGGGCGGGAGTAGTCAGGTTTGTGGAGGGGAAGCTCACGCCTTTGTGCGAACCCAGCAGTCCGCCGGTCAGGATGCGGCATTCGAGACCCTCGGGGCTGGCGCGCAGAACCTCGAGCTCGATCTTCCCATCGTCGATGAGCACTCGTTCCCCCGCCTGCACATCTTCGGTGAGGCGTGGGTACTCCACCTGCAAAAGTTGTTCGTTGCTTAGTATTTCGCGGTTGGTAAGGCGAATCTGCCGGCCATCGACTAACTCGAGGGTGCGATCGTATTCGGTTTCTCCGGTCCTGAGCTTCGGTCCGCTCAGGTCCATCAAGATAGCAATTGGCTTGCCGAGATCGCTCGATACTTTGCGGACGAGTTGCACCGCTTCTCCGTGGCTCTCGTTGGTTCCATGGCTGGTGTTCAGCCGGGCGACATCCATCCCTGCGCGAATCATCGCGGCGATGGTTTCGTGATGGAGTGACGCCGGACCGAGCGTGCAGACAATTTTCGTGTGACGCATTACCAGCCAGTGTAGCAACACTGTTTGAACGCCTCGTCCGGCGACGTAGACTTGGGCCATGCCGACGCGCGATGGCCGCATGAAGGCTCGGGAATGGCTCTTCTATACCGAAGACCTCGCCCTTGCTGCGCTCCACGAGTCGGTGCCCCGGCCGCAGCGGAAGGTGATGTGGACGATCCTTCAGTTCTACTGGGACCATCCGCTCGTGCATTTCGAGCTCCAGCCGCAGCCTTCGCGCAGCCTGATCGAAGTCGGCTTGCATTTCGAAGGATCGCTGGAACACAACGAGTTCTGGGCCGGGCGTGTCGCCGAGCACCACGACGAGATTCGCGCCGCCCTGGGCGACGACTGGGAACTCGAAGAGTGGACGAAAAGCTGGCGGCGGATCCACCGGCCGTACCGCTTTGAACACCTGACAGCGCCGCTGGGGCGCGAGATCGCAGCGGAGTGGGCGAAGGCCATCAACCTTATGTGGCCGTTCGCCCAGACGCGCGAAGCGTCCGCGGCGCCCCATCACGCCGGAGAGGGCCTCGCAGTCGCTAGTCGCTAGCGCGGTTGCCAGCGCCCGGCAGCGAGGCCAGAATCGGCGCGATGCCTGAAACACTCTCCTGCCCCGACCTTGCCGCTTCGCTCACGATTACCCGAGACGCATTCGGGGTTGCCCACGTGCAGGCGGCCAACGAACACGATGCCTGGTTGGGACAGGGCTTCGTCGCCGCACAGGACAGGCTCTGGCAAATGGAGTACGACCGCCGCCGTGCAGTCGGTCGCTGGGCGGAAGCCGCCGGGCCCTCGGGCCTCGCTGCCGACCGGATGGCGAAGCGTCTTCGCATTGAAGCGGCCGCCCGTGCCGACCTTGAGGTGATGGCCCCGGGTGTGCGTGCCATGTTCGAGGCCTACGCCCAGGGCGTGAACGCCTTCCTGGCGACGAATCCGGCGCTCCCGCCGGAGTACGCCCTCACCGGCATCACACCTGAGCCATGGGAGCCGTGGCAATCCATCGCCGTGTTCAAGATCCGGCACATCCTCATGGGCCTGTGGCAATGGAAAGTCGCATGCGCGGGCCTCCTCGCACGCGTCGGGCGGGATAAGTGGAAGACGCTGCAGTTTCTCCCCGCCGTCGGGACGTCAGTCATCCTCCCGCCGGCGGCGCAGATCAAACAGCTTTACACCGATGCCAATGCCGAAATCGCCGCGGTCGCGGAACACCTGGGGTTCCTCTCGGAGATTGATGCGGGCTCGAACTCCTGGGTAGTGAGCGGATCTCGCACGACGACGGGTAAACCGGTCATCTGCAACGATTCGCACCGCGCCCTGGATGTCCCGAACGCTTACTGGCAGGTGCAGCTCTCCTGCCCCGACTTCAACGTCGCTGGAGCCACCTTTGCCGGTTTCCCCGGTTTCCCGCACTTCGGCTTCAACGGGTCGGTCGCCTGGAACATCACCCACACCCAGGCCGACTACCAGGACCTGTTCATCGAGAAGTTTGAAGGTGCCGCGGGCGAACGGTACCTGACCGAATCCGGCCTCCAGGCGGCCGAACGCGGCACCGAAACCATCTCCGTGCGTGGTGCGGCGCCAGAAACAGTCGAGACCTGGAAGACGCGCCACGGCCCGGTTGTCCACGGCGATCCGCGCTCCGGCATGGCCATCGCGCTCAGTTACACCGCCCTCAAGAGCGGCAAACGGCCATTCGATGGCTTACGCGCGACGGTTATGGCGAAGGATGTCGAATCCCTTTTCGAAGCCCAGCGCACCTGGGTCGATCCGGTCAATAATCTGGTCACGGCCGACACCGCGGGAAACGTCGGCTACATGGTTCGCGGCGACATCCCGGTTCGAGCCTCGAAGGCCGGCCGCCGCCTGCCGGTGCCGGGCTGGACTGCTGAGCACGAATGGCTCGGCTCGGTGCCCTTCGAACAGCTGCCTCGCTCAATCAACCCCGCGGAGGGCTTCTTCGCGACCGCCAACCAGCGCGTCATCGCCTCTGATGAGCCCTATATCTCTGCCTATTTCGCGAATCCGGCCCGCGCCGACAGGCTTGTCGAATTGCTGGGCGGCGAAACGCGTTTTACACCGGAACAGGTGGCGGGAATCCAGGCGGACACAGTCTCGAAGTTCGCCCGGGTCTGGGCGAATTTCGTCTCGAAGCAACAGCCGATGACGGGCGCCGCAGAAAAGGGCCGCGCGATGCTGGCGGCCTGGGACGGAGACCTGAAAGTCGATAGCGCTGAAGCTCTTCTCTACGCTTATTTCCGGCGAGCGCTCCTGCGCGAGCTTTTCGCGCCCCTCGTTGGCGATGAGACGTGGGCTTGGCTCACCGCCGAATCCAATCCCGGTCTCGGCCGCATCGTCAGCGGACTCATGGGCGAAGTTGTCGCCCACCTGGAGGAAGGTGCCGCGCCGCCCTGTGGCGGTCAGTGGCCCTCCGTGCTTGCTCGAGCGCTTGAGGTGGCCTGGGCCAACGCCATCGGAAAAGGTGGCCCGGACCCGGCGAGATGGCGCTGGGGTGATTCGCACCGGACGGCCAGCCGCAACCCGCTCAGCACCGTCTTCCCCAATGCCTCGCTCGACCCGCCCTCGGCCTCCGTTGGCGGCGATGCCGACACCATTCGCTGCGCGGGGTACGGCCTTAGTGGCAAGCGGGACTTCGTGATTGCCTCGACCTCGGTCTACCGCCAGGTCGTGGATTTTGCGGACCTGGAGAACCCGTCGTTCGTCATCCCGGGCGGGGTTTCGGGCGATTCAACCAGCGCGCACTTCGCGGATCAGTTGCCAATTTGGGAACGCTGCGAACGCATCCCGATGAATCGGCTGGCCGAGCAGGTGACGGCCGCCGCGAAGAACGTCCTGACGCTCACGCCCTGAGCTGTCGCATCAGACGTTGAAGAGGATGTTCATGATGTCGCCGTCCTGGACGACATACTGCTTGCCTTCAGTTCGCAGCAGGCCTCGCTTTTTGGCCTCAGCCTCCGAGCCGCACTCGACCAGGTCTTCGAAACGGATCACCTCGGCCCTGATGAACCCGCGCT
Organism: Dehalococcoidia bacterium; assembly: GCA_050247055.1. Taxonomy (GTDB): domain Bacteria; phylum Chloroflexota; class Dehalococcoidia; order Tepidiformales; family Tepidiformaceae; genus Amarobacter. The sequence continues at coordinate 323,586 of JBFWUX010000004.1, read as the reverse complement.
GAAGGTCTGAGTGAATCTTTCCCGCCGCGATTGGCGCGGTTGAACCGCGCGCCACGGTCCAGGCGCGGCACTCATCCGGGCCCGCCGTAAGGAAGCTGATGAGCCCGAGCAGTTCGTAGCTGATGCGGATGGCGCCGGCCATGCCGCTTTCCGTTACGCCGGCAGAGGTGCGGAACTCTTCTGCGTCTTCCTCGCTCAGCTCATTCAGGTCCATTTCGAATTTCCCGCAGAAGACGGCAACGTCCATCCCCGTCTTGCGGAACTTCTCGCGATAGGTGGTTTCGAGTTCCCCACGCTTAGAAAGCTGTTCTTCGCCGATGTTGACAACGATCATCAGCGGCTTGGCGGTCAGGAACTGCGAGCCTTCCAGAAGCTTCTCGTCTTCCTCGTTCAATCCCTGCTCGCGAAGCGGCTGCTCGTTTTCGAGGCCCGCCTTCATTCGCGTGAGCAGGTCCTTCAGGCGCTGCATCTGGTCGCGCTCGCCGGCCTTCACTGAGCGCATCTCGGTCTCGAGTCGCTGGAGTCGCCGCTCGATGATCGATAGGTCGAGAAAGGACAGTTCGAGGTCCATCGTGGCGATGTCGCGCTCAGGGTCGATCGTTATTTCCGGGTGCGGCACCGAATCGTCTTCGAACGCTCGGACCACGTGGATCAGCGCGTCCATCCGCGCGAGGTCGTTGATGAACTTGCCGGCCGGGCCTTCTCCCTTGCCGAAGCTCTCGCCCGCGGCAGGGAAGTCGACGTACTGGATCGTGGCGTACGTGACTTTCTTCGGCCTGTAGATCTCCGCGAGTTTGTCGACACGCGCATCCGGGACGTTCACCACGCCAACGTTCGGCTGGTTCGATGAGCTATACGCGCCAACCTGGGCGCTGCCCCGGGTCACCGAGTTGAAGACGGTGGTCTTCCCCGAACGTGCGAGTCCAATAATCCCCAACTGCATCTCAATAGGTTGCGGCGATCCTTTCCAACGGCCAACGCCGAGCCCTTCGAAGTAGTTTCCCTTGCAATAACTATTAGACGCTCACTACTTGACGATAGGTGCGGCCCTCGGCCAGACTCGGCAATCCGCGTTTGACATCAAACGCGGCTTTTGCGTCGCGGAGAATTCGAGAGGCAATGACCCAGTACATCATTAAGCGACTATTGGCTTCGGTTCTGGTGTTGTTTGTCATCAGCATCCTGGTGTTCGTTGCCGTTCGCGCTATCCCCGGAGACGTCTGCAAGATCGTTCTCAACGTCCAGGACGTTGATAAGGCGCAGTGCGATGCCGTCCGCGCCGAACTGGGCCTCGATGAACCCCTTGCCACGCAGTACGTGAAGTACATGGGCGGCGTCTTGACCGGGGACTGGGGCCAGGCGCTCATTTCGCACCAGGATGTCTGGCACGAAATCAAGATCCGAATCCCGTTGACTGTCGAGCTCACGCTGCTGGCGACGGGCTTCGCCATCATCATTGCTCTCCCCATGGGCATCATCTCGGCGATGAAGCAGGACACCCCAATCGACTACGTCTTGCGCATCACGTCGATCGGCTGGCTCAGCCTCCCGTCGTTCTGGGTCGCGACGATGCTCATCGTGTTCCCTGCGAGGTGGTGGGGGTACAGCCCGCCGGTCGGCTACGTTGACATCTGGGAAGATCCACTCAAGAACCTTGAACAACTCTATCTGCCGGCGTTCTCGCTGGGTCTCGCGCTGAGCGCTTCGCTGACGCGAATCACACGCTCTTCGATGCTCGAAGTGCTCCGCCAGGACTATATCCGGACCGCCCGCGCGAAAGGCTTGAAGGACCGCGTCGTGGTCATCAAGCACGCCATGAAGAACGCCATGATTCCGGTAGTCACCCTTTTCGGCCTACAGGTTGGTGTGCTCTTCGGCGGTACTGTCGTCCTTGAAGGAATTTTCTCGCTGCCGGGCCTCGGATTCCTGACATTCCAGGCGGTGACCGTGAAGGACTACACCCAGGTCCAGGGCGTGGTCCTCTTCTTCGCGACAGTCCTGGTATCCATCAACCTGCTGGTCGACCTCAGCTACGCGTGGTTCGACCCGCGCATCAGGTACGCGTAATGGTCGCAGAATCCGCAATGCAGCCGATTCAGCGCGAGATGCTCGCCAGTCCCAGCCGCTGGACGAAGCTCGTCCGCGTCGCGAAGAGCAAGCCGATCGGCACGGTGGCCGCGATCATCTGCATTCTGCTCGTGCTCATCGCCATCTTCGCGGATGTGCTCGCGCCACAAGCCGCGAACAATGTGAATCCCGCGCAGAACCCGCGCCTGCTCGCACCGTCGTTCTCGCACCCATTCGGCACCGACAACCTGTTCCGCGACATGTACAGCCGGATTCTTATCGGCAGCCGAATTTCGCTTGGAATCGGCTTCATGTCGGTCTTCTTCGGGACAATTATCGGGACGGTGCTCGGCCTCGTCGCCGGCTACTTCCGGGGCAAGATCGACCTTGTCGTTAGCCGCCTGATGGAAGTTGTGCTCGGGTTCCCGCCGTTGGTGCTCGCGATCTTCTTGCTCGCGATCTTCCTCACCCAAAAAGGCTATAGCCTTAAGGGGTTCTTCATCTTTTCGCTGACCATCGGCATCATCATCGCCCCGGCCACTGCGCGCATTGTGCGTGGATCGGTTCTTGGTATCAGGAACCTTCAATATGTGGAGGCGGCCGAGTCTATTGGCAACACGCCAATGCGCATCATGATCCGGCACGTTTTGCCTAACGTAGTTGCGCCTATCATCGTCATTGCGAGTATTCAAATTGGAAACGCCATTCTCGCCGAAGCAGCGCTGAGCTTCCTCGGCCTCGGCATTTCCGATGATTCGCATCCCAGCTGGGGGAAGATGCTGCAGGACACGCGGCCGGTCTGGAACCTCGCCTGGTGGACGGCCGTCGTCCCGGGCGTGGCCATCAGCATTGCCGTTCTCAGTTTCAACCTCTTCGGAGATGCACTGCGCGACGTCTTAGATCCGCGCCTACGGCAATCGTCGTAACTACAAGGGGACAATGCGGCTCAGGCCGCTTGCAGGGAGAAAAACCATATGGAACAAAATTCGAACTATTGGCTCCGAAGGAAACTCAGCCGCCGAACCGCGCTTCGCGGTTCTGCGTTCGCGGGTGTTGGCGCTGCGTCGCTCGCCCTCGTCGGCTGCGGCGACGATGACGATGACGACGATGCTTCGCCAACCGCAACTACCGCCGCTGGTGGCTCGCCGACCGCCGGTGCCAGCCCAACTACCGCGGTAAAGCAGCCCAAGCCCGGTGGAGCGTTCTCGTTCCAGATGCCGGCCATCCCACCGAGCCTGGACCCGTATACCCAGACGTCGTACCAGAACGCCTATGTGAACGGCCTCAGCTACAGCAAGCTGCTTCGCTTCGCTGCCGGTGTACCGGAAGTCGCTCCGGCCGACAACACCATGGAGCCGGACCTCGCCCAGAAGCTTCCTGAGCAGCCCGACGAACTCACCTACATCTTCAAGCTCAAGCCGAACGCCAAGTTCCACGATGTCGCGCCGACCAACGGCCGCGCGCTGACCTCCGCAGACATCCTCTACGCGTTCGACCGCTACCTGAACTTCGAAAAGTCGGTCCACAAGACCGGTCTGGCCTTCACCGACAAGATCGAAGCGCCCGACGCCCAAACGGTGAAGATCACCACCAAGGCCCCGTACGCCGATACGATTTCGTATCTCGGCGGCAACCTCGGCGTCTGGATTTCCCCGAAGGAGCACGCCGAAAGCGCTGAAGCCACCACCAAGATGGTCGGCTCGGGCCCGTTCGTGATGACCGAGCTCCAGACGGGCGTCAGCATCAAGTTCAAGAAGAACGCGTCGTACTTCGATAACCCATACCCGTACTTCGATGACCTGACCGCGTTCGGCGTCTCGGACCTGCAGAAGCGCATCGCCGACTTCTCCTCGAAGCAGGTGGACCTCACCTGGCTCTTCCTCCCGGACCCACGGGACCAGGTGAAGAAGAACCGCCCGGATGCCAAGTTTGAAGAGACCCAGGGCATCGGCGGCTACATCTACCTCCGCACGGACAAGCCTCCGTTCAACAACAAGATGGTCCGCCAGGCCATCTCGATGGCCCTCGACCGCCAGGCTATCCGCGATGCCATCACCGCCGGTGAAGGCGTGCCGGACCAGCTCTACTTCGTGGGCTATCCGTTCGCACGCCAGGTGAAGGACCTCCCGCAGGGCAAGTACTGGGAGCACAACCTCGCCGAAGCGAAGAAGCTCATGTCCGCTGCGGGCGTCGGCGAAATCAACACCACCTGGAGCCACGCCGACATCACGGCCTACGGCCAGGAATACCTCGACACCGCGACGCTTGCCCAGGCACAGCTGAAGGAAATCGGCATCAACATCACCGATAACATTCAGCCGTACGCGAACTACATCAGCACCACATACCAGGGCAACTACGAAGGCATGGGCCACAGCCCCCGCGCCGTCTCGTACTACCTGGACTTCATCACCGAGCGCTTCACCATGAAGCCGAAGCGTGGCCGAATCAACCTCAGCTACGTCACGGATAACGCTCTCGAAGACCTGATGGACAAGCAGCGCTCGCAGCTCAAGCTGGAAGAGCGCCTCCAGACCGTCAAGCAGATCGAAGAGCTCGTCGCCGAAGAGCAGTACGAAATCTACTTCTCGACCGACACCCGCTCCTACTTCTGGAACCCGGACATCCAGAACTACCGCCCGACGGCGTGGTTCCCGTACACCCACCTCATGAAGACCTGGCGCGACGCCTAGTCCTCATCGGACCAGCACAAACGAGAAGCGCCCTCCGCAAGGAGGGCGCTTTTTGGTTGTGCTTTGTCAGCCGAGGTTTGCTCAGGCGAGCATGCGTCGGGGCAGAGCGCCCTCGAGTTCGAGCAGAGCCGACTTCATGGCCAGCCCGCCGCCGAACCCGTGCAGCGAGCCGTCGCTCGCAACCACCCGGTGGCACGGCAGCCAGAGCGGAATCGGGTTCGAGCCGACCGCCGCGCCGATCGCTCGCGGCGCGTGCCCCTCGCCCACGTGCCGCGCAAGCCAACCGTAGCTCCGAGTCTGGCCGCGAGGGATCTCGCGCAGCGCCAGCCACGTCTTGGCCTGCAATTCGGTGCAGTCCGGCAACTCCACGGGAAACTCCTCGATAGGAGCGTCGGCGCCAGCTCCATACGCGTTCAGGGTATCGATCGCGGATTTGGCCAGCGCATGCTCACCCGGCTCGGCCCCATAGGACCGGAGTTCTCCCCTAACCGCCCCCTCGGAGCGGTGGAAGAGCGTCGCATAGCGAATTCCCGTGGGGCCAAGGGCCACTCCGGCCCACCCCATCTCCGTCTTGGTCCAGGCGGCTACCAACATACTCATGTCAGATCAACGCAGACCGAGGGCTGGAGTAACGCAGCCCGGCCTGCTACTACTTCTTCGTTCGGCTCTTCGGCTGGCGCCGGAAGATCTTCGCGGTGAGGGCGCCGCGGAGGCTCCGATAGGATGTTTCGGCATCCTCGTCGTCGATACGGACGAGGTCGGGCCGACCATACTTCGATTCCTCGTAGGCGCTCGAGAGCAGCATCGCGTCATCTTCGCGGTCGATGGACTTGCCGATGCGGCGGGACCATTCGCGAGGCGTTTCGGCAGGCTTGCTTCCGAGCTTCGCCCAGCCGGCGAGCCGGTGGGTTTTGGCCCAGAGCTTCGCGCGGCCATCGAGGCCGCCGAGGCCCCAGTTCCACGCGAGCCGGCCCGAGAATGCGACAGCTGCAAGGACGACGAAGACTCCAACGATCGAGAAGACCAGCGTCCATGGGAAAGGTTCGTTCACCACGGGGGTTTCTGAAAGGGCACCCGAGGGGCTGGCCGGGTCCACATCAACGCCGGGGACATCTTCGAACAGGCCGCTCAGGTCCGGTTCCTCGAATGGGTCACCGCTGTTCCCGAGGTCTGTCGTGCCAAGGCCGTTGGCGCCGCCCGCCGGGCGGTCAGCGGTGGGATTGAAGTTCACCCAGCCATAGCCAGGGAAGAACACCTCGACCCACGTGTAGGCGTTGTCTTTCTTGATGACGTAGTTCGTCTCGTCGCCCGAAGCCGAATCGAGCACGTAGCCGACTGCGAGCCGGCAGGGGACGCCCTGCGTGCGCAGCATTACGCACATGGCGGTCGACTGGTAATCGAAGTAGCCACGCTTCAGGTCGAAGAGGAGGTAGTCGGTGGCGTCACGGCCCGGTGGCGGCGAAGGCACGGTGAGGTCGTACGGCATCTCGCGGAGGAAGCTTTCGATGGCTTCGGCCGTGCCGTAGGCCGTGGTTGCGCCCGCTTCGGAGACGATTCGCTGTGTTTCGTCGCCCACGCGATCGGGAAGCGACTTTGGAAGCTGCAAGTACCGGTCCGTGACCCATTCGGGATAGTCGGTGCCCGAGCCGTTCAACTGTTCGGCGTTTGCCTTCGAGATCGAACCGATAGCCACGTAAGTGTCATTCTTGTTCAGGCCGCGCCGGCTGCGGATTTCTTCGATGTCGCCATCGAAGCCCTTGGGGTGCTCGATGGTGGTGTCGACGTTCGCGATAAGCGGGGTTCCCGGGGTAAGCAACGTGCTTTCTCCGTCGAGGACAGTCACCCGCAAGATCGAGACGTCTCGAGAGGTGTAGGACTGGGCGACTTCCTCGTCCGGGGCGAGCGTCCGTGCATCCACACGGTCGGTCTCGCGGCCGGTGACCTTCCAGCCTGCGCCGGTGTAATCGTCGTAGCTGGTAGCCCGAATGAGACCGGCATCGGGGCTGTTCACTTCGAAGAGCTGTTTCGTGCCGAGCTTCACGTCGCCTTGGATCGGGAGGGTGTCGCCGAAGCTGTGCAGCTGCGCGCCCTTTCGCGAATCGATGTTGTGGAAGAGGCGTACGAACGTGTCGGATTGGCCGGTGACCGGCTTCGCAACGGTGTTGAACACGCTTTCGACGGCCTTCGCCTGGTTGCCGAGGGGGATGAGCCACGCGCCGACGATCAAGCCGATCGTGGCCAACACGGTGAGCTGGATCGAACTCACGCTGATGAATTCGGGGTAGTCGATGCCGTCCTTCTTCCACTCGTCCTGGTTCTTCTGCAGGTGAAGGCGGGCAATGAGGATGATGGCGCCGAAGAGGAAGACCACGAAGGCCTCGCTCGGCTTGCCACGGAGGAAGCTGATGTTTGTCAGCAGGATGATGCCGCTGGGCACGACGGCCAGCCAGGCGTTCCGCCAGCGGAAGAGGCACCACGCGGCGAAATAGGTAGAGAGGAAGATGAGGGCGTGGACGAGGACGACGAACGGCAGGTTGTCGTTGCTGATGTCCCCCGCCCTGACGACGTGGTACCACTCCACCATCCGGAAGCGGTAGTCCGAGAGGCGCTCGCCGAGCGTCACGCCGTCGGCGAAGGTCTGCGTCGCTAATACCACCACGACCGCCCCGAGCAGGAGCGCGACTGGATGGATGGCTGCTGCGTGGTACCGGATGCGCGCGGCGACCATGCCAATCAGCAGCCCTGCGATGGCTGTCGGCGGGAAGTCCGGCATGCGCTTCACCCAGTTCGCCTGCTCAAGCGAAACAGCGACCGCCAGGAAAGTGATGACCGCCGCGGCGAACGTCAGCCAGTCTTCCCAGCTCATCACGAGCCGTGGAGCGCGAATTGCCGCCGAGCTGATACGGCGGGCGGCTGGACGTTCGAGTGGGGGGTTTATTGTTGCCATGCGTTCACCCCGCTCCCGGTTGGGCTCAGCGCAATGCTCAGGTCATCGCCGCGCCGAACCACGTAGGTAAGGATATCGCTCGCGGTTAGCTGTCCAAACAGCATAAGGGGTGAGCGCGAATCTCCGAAGGTCGAAGGGTCCAGGAGGACCACGGCTGCGCGCACACCTCGCTGCGTGAGCGACTGGATCGCCGTCAGCCAGGTGTCATCCGTCGATGAAGTTACGACGATCAGCGTCGTGTGCCGCCCGAAGCGCCGCTGCTCCTCCATGAGGAGGTTGGAAAGCGGCGCATCACCGACGGCGCTCGCCGTGGCGAGCGTTTCGAGGATGCGCGTGAGTTGCTGCTGCCCGCGTTCCGGCTCGGTGATGCGGAGATCTTTTCCAAAGCTGATAAGCCCGACGGGCCGATTGTTGACGATGTAGTGCCGGGCGACGCTCGCAGCGATGCGCACGCCGTATTCTTCGGTGCTTTCTTCATCCCGGCCTGCGTTCACCCGGCGCTCGAGGTCGAGGATGACCCAGATATCGCTCGCCGGGTCGAGCTCGAAGGTCTTCACCATCAGCTCGCCCGTCCGGGCCGTGCTCTTCCAGTGGATGCGGTTGAATGCGTCGCCGGGAGCGTACTCGCGGATGCCGGAGGCGTTCGGCGTGATGTAGTGCGTGCGGCGCCGGAAGCGGCCTTCGCCGGGGAGGTTCGCCGGGGGCGCCTGGAAGTGCGGCAGGTCGATGACCGCCGGGTAAACCAGGATCTGCTGTTGGCCGCCGATGAACCGGTGCCGGGTGAAGATCCCGAACGGGTCGGTCGCCGTGATGCGCAGCGGACCCCAGTCGAACAGTCCTCGCCGGGTGAGCCGCGTGTTCACCACCCAGTTGCGACTGCGCCGTGGTGGAATGATAACGACGCGTTTGGAGCGGTGGCCCGGCAGGTCGCTGGGGTCTTCGATTTCGAGCCAGACTTTGGGCAGGACCGAGCGGTTGCGGACTTCGATGATCTCCTGGGCTTCCTGGCCAACCTGGGCCCGTGCTGTCCGGCGGTCCACATCCGCTTCGATGTTTCGGGTGTTCCACCATACGAGCAGCCAGGCGAACGGGATCGCCAGGGCGATGATGTAGACGAGCCGAAACAGCAGCCAGAAGCCTGTCCCGAAAGCGGTGAACATCGCGGCCAGCAGGATCAGGACGACGAGCGTCAGGATTCGCCGTTCCGGCGCAACCAGCTTTCGGCCAAGGCCAATCACGCGATTACACCCGGGCCCGTGCGCCCGGCACCGGAACCCGCGAGAGACATTGCGCAACCACGTCCGCCTGCGTCATGCCCTTCACCTTCGCGCCCGGGCTGACGATGACGCGGTGTGCGAGCGTGAAGAGTGCGAGTTCCTTCACGTCGTCCGGCGTCACGAAATCGCGGCCTTCGAGAAGCGCCTTCGCCTGCGATGTCCGGAAGAGCGCAAGCGAGCCGCGCGGGCTCGAGCCGAGGTAGACTGCCTCGTGTTCTCGCGTCGCGTTCGAAAGCTGCACGATGTACTGCTTGATTAGCGGATCGACGTAGATCTCCCGGACCGCGCGCTGCAACTGCAGGATCTCGTTTGCGTCGGTCACCTGCTGGAGCGACTCGATCGGGTGCGCCGTCTGCTGCTGATCGAGGACGAGGACCTCGTCCGTCGGGCTGGGGTAACCCAGGTAGATGCGGATCAGGAACCGGTCGAGCTGGGCTTCCGGCAGAGGAAAGGTCCCTTCGTATTCAATCGGGTTCTGGGTTGCGAGCACCATGAACGGCGCGGGCATTTTGTGGGTCACGCCATCGACGGTGACCTGGCGCTCTTCCATGGCTTCGAGCAGTGCGGACTGCGTCTTTGGCGTTGCGCGGTTGATCTCGTCGGCGAGGACAACCTGGGCCAGGATCGGGCCGGAACGGAATTCGAAATCGCCGAGCTTCTGGTTGTAGATGGATACACCGGTCACGTCGCTCGGAAGCAGGTCCGGGGTGAACTGGATGCGCCGGAAGGTGCATCCAGTGGAAACGGCGATCGCTCGGGCAAGCATCGTCTTGCCAACGCCGGGGACATCCTCGATGAGCATGTGGCCACCGCACAGGAGGGCCGTTACCGCCAGCCGCAGTTCGCGCTGCTTGCCGACGATGACGTTTTCAACATTCGAAATGATTCGCTCTGCAACGATCTTAGGGTCTTCCACGAAGGTGTGACTCCCGCTGAAAAATGACGGACGCGGCGGGTATGGATGTGTGCCACGCGGCGCCCGTGTTGGTGGCGCGAATTATAGCAATCTCCTATCGAGCGCCGGTTAAGTCGCCTATCCGGGGCGAAGGCCCGGTTAGCCCGGTTAGCCCGGGCTGGCCGGGTCGGCGCGGAAGGCGCGCAGTACGAGGTCCGTATACCCCGAGGCGATCTCCTCCAGGCTCGCGGAATCTTTGACCGCCATGTAGACAACCGGGTCGCAGGCATTCACCAGGAATCCGCGCGCAAGCTCAACCGGCAGGTCGCGCCGGAACACGCCGAGGGCAATGCCACGATAGAAGATCGATTCGAGCCGGCGGTCGCGCGCGAATTCGAGGAAGCGCTCCTTGATCTCTTCGGTGAACGCGCCGGACATGATCGCCATGATCGCCGGGCTCCATTTTTCGAGGATGCCGAACATCTTGTGTACGTAAAACGTGATCGAATCGATGGGGTCTTCGACGGCGAGCGCTTCATCGCGCACGGCAAAGAATCGCTCTAACATCTCTCCGATCACACCCCGAAACAGGTCATCGCGAGTAGCGAAGTTCCGGTAGATGGTCCCCACACCAACCCCGGCACGCTCGGCGACTTCCTTGATTTCGGCGCCGGCCCCCCGTTCGGCGATCACTTCGAGCGCGGCATCGAGCACTCGCCGGCGGTTGGCCCTCGCATCGGCGCGCTCTGGCGCCCCATGCATGACCATGTTCAAACCCCTCTGCGCGAAGCCTACCACGAACGCGGCTCGAACCGGAATTCCGTTTCTCATTTCGCCTGCGACGGTTGACAACGCGTGGCTAACATGTCAAGTTTTTATTACACGTGAAAGAACGAAATGATTGGGAGCCGCCCGCGACCGGTGAGGAGCTGCTGAACACCCTGGCGGCCCTCGCCAACCCGCACCGTCTCCGCATCATCCAGTCGCTCAGCCACGGGAGGAGCTACGTGAGCCAACTGGCCCGGACGATCGAGATGTCGCGCCCCCTGTTGCACATGCACCTCCAGAAACTCGAGGCGGCCGGGCTGATCGTCGGCACGCTGGAACTCTCCGATGACGGGAAGGCGATGCGCTATTACGAAGTGGCGCCGTTCCTCATCGAACTCACGCCCGAGCTGATCGCCGGCTACGAACCCATTACCAAAGCGAACCAGGAGACCCAACCGTGACTGCCCAAATTCTTCCCATCTTCGCTGTAGCCCAACCCTTCCTCGCCGAGACTGGCGACGACAACTTTTCCTGGCCCTTGGCTATCTTCCTCGTCGGCTTCTTCGCGGCCGTCGCCTCGGTGCTCGTGGTTGTCGTCTGGCAGCTGTTTTCCACCTACCGGGCGAGGATGTCGGTGGCGCGCGAATCGGCCTACCGGCAACTGGCCGATGATTCGGTGCGCGCCCAGGAGCGAGTGGCCGACCGGCTGGACCGCGCCGTCTCCGAGTTGACGGACCTTCGCCAGCGCACGGCCGAGTTGGAACGGATGCTGAAAGAAGTCGGCTAGCTGGCTGCTTGCCGGGAGTGTGAAGTTCGTCACATACTTGTGGAACCGGAATTTCGGTTCCGCTGAAAACCACCCAAAAGATGGATGCGCCCGTTCATACGGTTGGCCTACCGTGGATCGGTCCAACGTCGAAATTCTTGGAGGAGTTCCCGATTGGCTTCTCGCAACGCCGCCAATTCCAAGCCACCCCTGCTCGAACGGTGGGCCAGGTTTGCCCACCGCCGCCGCGGGACCGTGATCGGCGCATGGTTCGCCGGCCTCGCCCTGCTGCTGTTTGGCATGGTCCAGTTCGGTGGAACTTTTTCTTCCGATTTCACCCTGCCGGGCTCTGAATCTCAGAAGGCCTTCGACCTGCTCAAGGCTGAATTTCCGGCGCGTGCCGCCGGCGAGGCTGACCTCGTCTTCGAGGCGAACGCGGGCATCGATGACCCGGCGATCAAGACGCAGATCGAGCGAACCATCAACGAGGTCAAAGCTTCACCCCAGGTGGCCGAAGTCGAGTCGCCCTACGACAACCCCGCCTACATCGCCGAGGGTGGCACTATTGCCCGGGCCGTCATTCGCTTCGATGTCCCCGTCGATGACGTTGAACTGAATTCGGTGAACGCCCTTCTCGATACCGTCGATGCCAACAACGGCAACGGCCTAACCGTCGAGGTCGGCGGCGATGCTGTCTACTTCAACGAGCAGCCGGCCTTCGGCTCCGAAATGCTCGGCATGCTCGCGGCCGTGGTGATTCTGCTCATCGCCTTCGGATCGGTGGTGGCGATGGGCCTGCCGGTGGTTTCCGCTCTGTTCGGGCTCGCCGGTGGCTTCGCGATCATCGCGTTGCTGGCGAACTTCTTCGGCTTTCCCGATTTCAGCGGCCAGTTCGCAGCGATGATCGGTATCGGCGTCGGCATCGACTACAGCCTTCTTGTCGTCACCCGCTACCGCGAAGGCCTCCACACGGGCAACACGGTCGAAGAGTCGGTGGTGATGGCAGTGACCACGGCGGGCAAGTCGGTCATCTTCGCCGGTATCGTCGTCGCGCTCGCCTTCTTCGGGCTCTTTGTGATGGGCCTGCCCTTCGTCGCCATGCTCGGTACATCGGGCGCCATCGTCGTGATACTGGCGGTTTTCATCGCCCTGACCGTTACCCCTGCGGGGCTTTCGCTTGTCGGTCATCGCATCGACAGCCTAAAAGTCCCCTTCCTGCACCAGAAGGAAGGCGTGGACGAGACGAGCATGTGGTATCGGCTCAGCCGCCGCATTCAGCGAAGCCCGCTGCCTTTCGCGGCGGTCTCCGGCGGTTTGCTCCTGTTCCTAGCGTTCCCGCTGCTGACCATGGACCTCGGTTTCACCGACGCCGGGAACGGTAGCACCGACCTCCACAGCCGCCGCGCCTACGACCTCCTGGCGAAGGGTTTCGGCCCGGGCTTCAACGGTCCGATCCTCGCCGTTGTCGATGTCTCCGACGGCGGCCCGGACACCATCGACAGGGCCCGCGAAGCCATCGGCAAGGATTCGAACGTGGATGGCGTTGGGCCGTCCTTCTCCAACGGCGGCAACGGTGGCTCGGGCAATACGGTGGTCTTCAGCATCTTCCCGAAAACCAGCCCCCAGGACGACAAGACGACCGCCCTCGTCGACCGGTTGAGAAGCGATGTCGTGCCAGCCTTCGAGACCACCGGCGCGCACTATTACTTCGCCGGCTCTACCGCCGGTAACGTCGATGCCGCCGAGCAGATCCAGTCGCGCATGCCGTTGCTCTTCGTCGGAGTGATTGGCCTGAGCTTCTTGCTCCTCACAGCTGTGTTCCGCTCGGTCGTCATCGCTCTCAAGGCGGCGATCATGAACCTCCTCTCGATCGGCGCCGCCTACGGCGTCGTCGTGGCCATCTTCCAGTGGGGCTGGGGCGGAAGCATCCTCGGCGTGGATAAGGGCCCCGTCGAAGTCTTCCTGCCGATGATGATGTTCGCCATCCTCTTCGGCCTCTCGATGGACTACGAGGTATTCCTCATCAGCCGCATCCGCGAGGAGTACTTGCGGACGGGCAACACGCCGACGGCAGTCGCGAACGGCCTCACGGCCACCGCCCGCGTGATCACGGCCGCCGCGGCGATCATGGTTTCGGTCTTCCTGGCCTTCGTGCTCGGGCCTGACCGGATCATCAAGGAGTTCGGCATCGGCCTGGCGACCGCTATCTTTGTCGATGCAACGATTGTCCGGATCTTCCTCGTCCCCGCGGCGATGGAACTGCTCGGCGATGCAAACTGGTGGATGCCGAGCTGGCTCGATCGCTTGCTACCCCACATCGATATCGAAGGGCCAGTCGAACGCCAGCCGCTTCCTGGCGCGAGTGCCGGCGGCAAATAGGCTCGCGTCACTCCACAAAGAAACGGCCCGGCAATTGCGGGGCCGTTTTGTTATTCCGGGAGTTGGGGAGCTTTAACGCAGCAACTGAATATCGACGCCGAGATTCAGGGCTTCCCATGTACGGTCTGTCGTGGCGGCGGGAACTCCAAGATTTTGTGCCAATGCCAGGCAAGCGCGATCTCCCAGCGAGTGACCGAGTGCTCGCGTTGCCGACCGCAGGAGTCCGCTCTGGACGGCAAGTGGCTCGTCAAACGCGATCACTTCCATTCCGAAAGCACTCAACATCTGTTGAATGACGATTGGGTCAAAATTGCGCTCGTTGAGCTTTGCCACAACTTCGGCGAGGTTGACCGCGCAAATAACGAGTTCTCCGGGATCGGAAGCGAAAGCGTCTGCATCGATCTCACCCCCGAGTTGGGCAGCACCGCCGACGCGTCAAGAACTAAACGAATCTCTGGCAGTTTCCGCCCTCCGCTCTCGAAGAAGCTCCTCGGCCAACGAAACTCCTTCAGGCACGCGCTGACGGAACAGCCGTCGAGCTTCATCCAATGCTGCAGGGGTCCCGGGCGCGGGCTGGCGCGCGTCAGCTTGCCTGGATCGACTGATGCTCTCCATGCCGTTAATCGTATCAGAACCAACGAATTCGCCGCGCGTTCCCATGGGAGTGACAATGGTTGCATGGATTGGATCGAACGCGCCCGCGAACTCGCACTCGGTTTTGCCGCACGCGCAGAGAAACACGACCGCGAAGGCTCGTTTCCCTACGAAAACTTCGACGAGCTCCGAGAGTCCGGATTCTTTGGGCTGACGGTGCCCGCCAGATTCGCGGGAGCCGAAGCGCCGCTGCACACGTATCTCGGCGTGCTCGAAGCCATCGCCACGGGCGATGGCTCCACAGCGCTCTCGTTCATGATGCACCTCAAGACGTTCGGCCAGGAGCGCGAGGCCCCGAGCTACCCGCCCGGATGGCTGGAACAGATGGCCCGTGGCGCGATGTCGGATGGCTACCTGGTGAATACGGTAGCGACCGAAGAGGGACTCGGTTCGCCAGCTGGTGGCGGCCTCCCCGACACAACCGCCACTCCTTCTAACGGCGGCTGGCTGCTCGAAGGCCGCAAGACCTTCACCACGCTCTCGCCGGTACTTCATTACTTCATTGTCCTTGCACAAATCCCGGTACCCGAGGGCGAACGGCCCCGCATCGGCAACTTCATGGTCCTTCGCACCGATCCCGGCCTCCACGTCGAGCCGACCTGGGACAGCCTCGGAATGCGGGCCACCGGCTCCCATGACGTGGTGCTCCAGGGCATCCGGCTGACGGCCGACCGCTTGCTCAATGAGCGCGTGGTCGGCGGCGCGGATGCGCGCGGCGGCGCCGGGATGGCATGGTTCGCGCTCGGGCTGTGCGCCGTCACGATTGGGGTGGCCAGCGCCGCGAGAGACTACGCCGTGGAGTACGCACGTGTTCGAACGCCGAACTCGAACAGGGCAATCAAGGAGTATCCCGGCGTACGCATGCGAATTGCGCGGATGGATCTCCTGATCCAACGCAGCCGCGCCCTGATGGACGACGCCTGCCGAGCATGGGAGGCCCGAGAGCCTACAGGCATGTCGCTCCTCAACCGCATTGCGGCAGCGAAGATCGACACTCTGAACAACTGCATCGAGGCCGTTGACCTGGCCATGCGCGTGGTCGGTGGGGTCAGCCTCCAGAAATCCCGACCGATTGAGCGCTATTACCGCGATGTCCGCGCCGCGCTTCACAATCCCCCGCTGGAAGACCGTGCCCTCGAAATGCTTGCCCGCGCCGCCCTCGATGAGGCTGCTGAGCCGCCGAAGGCCGCCGAGTAGCTCTTACCCGCCCGGAATCTTGAAGTCCCCCCCGATGATGATCAGCACATCGGGAAGCGTATCGCTGTCCTTGGGAAGGACGGTGATCGCCGACTTGGGGAGCCCCATCCAATCCGCGAGGTCGTCGGCCAGCTGCTGTTTGTCACTGCCGTAGAGGGTGATCGTTGTGTGTGGCTGCGCCGGCTTGTCGGGGCCGTAATACACCGTCGGCAGGCCTTTGCTGTAGGCGAGGTACCGTCCCAGCGCGGCCGTGCGGACCTGTCCATCCTGGCCCCCGCCGTAGCCATTCTGAATCTCGACCGATGCACCTACGTATTGCGCCTTCGTGAACACCTTGTTCAGCCAGTACTGCACGTTTTCGGGGTTCCAGATGAGCACCGCCGCGCCGGCATCGGTGATGATGCCGGTCATTGTCGGGACATCGTTCACCGGGTCGCCGAGCGAGTAGGTTTCGAGGCGGCCGTTCGTGTCCTTCAGAAGCAACGCATAGCCCGGCATCTTCGCCTTCGGGATATCGGTCCGCACCGTGCTGTTGTACGCATCGTAGAGGCCCAGCGGGTCGTTCAGCAGGTGAAGTGAGAACACTTTGGCCAACGCGGCCTTCAGCACCAGCTGCTGGCGCTTCACGCGCTTCAGGTCGCTGTCGTACTCCCGGTGACGCCCGAAGGCCACCGCGTGATACCCATCGAGCTTGTTGATGCCCGCAGGGAAGCTCACCCACACGCCGTTGAGGTCGTCGTCGCTGTAGAACCAGTCCGGGACCGAAAGGTCATAGGGAATATCGACTTCGACGCCGCCGACGGCATCGACCAGTTTTTCGACGCCCTTGAAGTCAAGAATTACATAATGATCGATGTCGATCCCGAAATTCTCCTTCATGTCGAGCTCAAGCTGGGTTATCCCGGCGCTCACCGTCTTACCGGCGCGGACGCCAACGCCGTACGAGGTGTTGATGCGGTCTTCATAGACGAAGTCTTTCGTGTGGATGTCAATGAGCATGTCCCGCGGGAAGCTCAGCACCGCGCTGGTCTTCGCCACAGGGTCGATTGTGGCGACCATGATCGTATCGGTGAGGTAGCCCGCGTTTTCTCCGTCCGGAATCGGCAACGGTTGACCGTCCGCGCCGTAGGCGGGCCGGCGGTCGACGCCGAGGATGAGAAGGTTGATGCGCTTGTTGAAGACGCTCGTATCGGAGGGCGCCTTGATCGGCACCACCGGCAAATCCAACTTCGCCAGCGGCCGGATGAATCCGAGCGAGGTGAGGTCCTTTCCGGGGAACAACGCGGGGGTGACTCGCGCGAGCAATGCAATGCTCGAATACGTGCTGGAGAGGCCAAACGTCAGCAGCGCAAAGACAAACAGGAGGCGCTGGCCCGCTGTAACCCGGGTGACCTTCGCTCGTGATTCCGCCCGCCGCCGGGCTACCGCGAGTGCCGGACTTGCTTGTTCAACGCGGGTTGCCACAACGTTCAACTATGAATCGTCGAAGCTCAGAGTCAATGTCAGGCATCACACCCGGGTAAGGAACGCGTCAATCAGCGCCGGGGATAACAAAGTCCGTACCGACCACAACGGTAATATCCGCCGCCGTCAGGTCATCGGCCGGCACAAGGTCCGTCATCACCGCCGATTTCGGCAGTTCCAGCCACTTCGCGATGTCCTGGGCGGCCGCGCGCTGATCTTCGCGATGCAGAATCACCCGTGTTGGCTGCGCCGTATCAAGATCGTCGCCGTAGTACACCGTCACGAGTCCTCGAGAGTAGACCAGGTACCTCCCCAGAGCCGCCATGCGCGAGGTGCCCTGGGCGATATCGCCGTAGGCGTTCTGGAGTTCCACCACTGCGTCCGCGTGGCGAGTTACCGGGAACGCGCGCGAAAGCCAGTACTGGACGTTCTCCGGGTTCCACTTGAGCACCGCCGCGCCGTCATCGGTCGTGAACGGGATCATCGTCGGGACGTCGTCCACGGGGTCCCCGAGGGAATAGCTGACCATGCTGCCGTTCGTCCGCCTGGCGAGGTCTCCCAGTCCGAGCATGGCGCTCCGCGGGATATCGGTCTTCACGAGGGCGTTGTACGCGTCCCAGAGCTCGAGCATGTTTGTGCCGATGAGGCCACTCGAAAAGGTCTTGTCGACCGCGGCTTTCACCACCAGTTGCTGGCGCTTGATGCGGTAGAGGTCGCTGTCGCCTTCGCGGTTTCGCCCGAAAGCCACGGCCATGTACCCGGTGAGTTCGTTGATGCCGGTTGGAAAGCTGACGTACTGACCGTGGAGGTCGTCGTCGCTATAAAACCAGTTGTAGATCGAGAGGTCTTCCGGAACATCGACGGTCACGCCGCCGAGTGCGTTGACCAGGCCTTCGACGCCCTTGAAGTCCACCATCACCGAGTAGTCGATATCAATCCCGAAATCGGTCTTCATGTCACGCTTGACCTGGTCGATGCCCGTCGATCGGCTGCCACCATCTATCACGCCGGTTTGGTAGGAGGTGTTGATGCGGCCCTCGAACACGCGTCCGTCCTTCCGGTTGATGTTGACCCACATGTCGCGGGGGAAGCTGAGGAGCGTGGTTTTCTTCGTGATAGGGTCGAGCGACATCACCATGACCACGTCGGTCAGGTAGGCACCGTTCTGGTCTTCCTGGAATTCATACTGGGGGCGCTTATCGATGCCCAGCACCAGCACATGGATTGGGTCGGTGAACGAGCCGGTCGCTGATGCTTCGGGGACGCTGACAACATTATCGAGAAGCGCCACAACGCCGATGTTCTTCAGAGACCGGCCGGGGAACAGCGCCGGCGTGACCCGGGCGAGAGTTGCGACGCCGGTGTACGTGGCGGCAAGGAACAGGGTGATAAGGGCGAACGCATAAAGGGCGCGCTGGCTTCCGGTTGCTAACTCCGGTGCCCTGCGAACCCTGCGCGGCCCTGGCTGCCGGATTGCGTAACCACCACCCGCCATTCAGTTTCCACCGTTGCAGGGGCTTTCGTCACGGTCAATTGGGAAGGAAACGAAGATTACCGTTCGCCGTAAACGAATTTACCGGCTGTTTGCCTCTGCCGAGCCAGCGCCTAGCCCATGCCGAGTTCGTGCAGGCGGTCGTCGTCGATCCCGAAGTAGTGGCCCAGTTCGTGGAGTACGGTTTTCCGCACCTGTTCGCGAACCTCGTCATCGCTTTCGCACACCGCCTCGACGTTCTCCTGGTAGATGCTGATCTTGTCGGGCGCCACCAGGTTGTAGAACTCGCCGCGGTGCGTGAGTGGAATGCCGTGGTAGAGCCCGAGGAGTATCCCGCGCGGGCCTACTCCCGCCAGCTTTCGGTCCATCGCAGTCGGGCGGCGTTCGATGACGATATCGACGTTGTGGACGGTCTTCAGGAGGTCAGGCGGGAGGGAGGCCACCGCTTCGCGTACCAGCCTTCGAAACTCCGTGCGTTCCACCGGTCAGCGTTTCGCGGGCGAGGCATCCCAAAGCGTCCGGAAGCCATCACCGCCACGTACGGCCGCGCGCTGATGCGCATCTTCGGCGGCGATCACTTCGGCAAGCGCCTGTTCTGCTTCGCGGACCGATTCGGGATGGCCGGCCTCGACGAGGCGTGCGTTCACTTCGCGCCAGGCCTCCGTTTCGCCGAGCGACCGCGTGAATCGGGGCCAGTACACCATCACGATCTTCTCAGGGTCGCGGAAGCGGGGCCGGATCTTGCGGAGGCTGGCGTAGCGTTCCTGCACGCTTTTCACCGGCTCCACCAGTCGTACAGCCGGGCCATCGATGTCGCTGCACCGAAAGTCGAGGAGCAACCGCTGACCGACGGTGACAAACCGGAGAACCACCACGTCGTGACTGCGAATCGTTGAGGCTATTTCGCTGAGATCAATATTGAAATCGTTATCCACCGTCCTCGAGTGTACGTGCTGTCATCGGCCTCGGCCACCCGTTGGCTCCTTTCAACACCGAACTGTCACCAAGACCCGCCGCCGCGTGTCGATTACTGATGTGATGGCACTCTTCGCACGGTTCTCTACGCATCGCAAAGTGGAACGGCTCATCCGGGATGGAGTCGGTGTTCGGGAAGCCTGCTGGCGTCTCGAGTCCAACCATTCCGACAACGCCGACGCCCTCGTCGACGACGTTGTCGAGTGGGTGCGCTCCGCGATGGGCGATATGCGCCGGCCGTACGGTATCGATCACATCGCACTTGCCCTTGCCGCGCGCGACGATTCCGGCCGCGTGATCTGCAGCAACAGCCTCGGCGTTCTGAGGCCGGCGAGCTTCTACGAGGCCGAAGGCCCGGAGCAGGTGCGAGCATTCCTCGGGGATGCAGGCCGCGTACTCAACGGCGGTTCGGGCGACATGATTGGGGCGCTCCTTAGCCTTGGCGATATTGCCTATGAGTTGAATGCCAAAGGCGGCGCCAGCAAGGCAGCCTGATCGACCTGGTGGCGGTGCTCTTTTCGTCCGCGGTCTGTACACTCGCTCGCATGAGCACCGTTTCCGACCCAGCCCGCGCCCGTGCCCGCATCCAGGAACAGATCGATAAGATCGGACGGCTTCGCGGCAGTGGCCCGAACCCCTTCGATTACGACCTCTGGAATACACGGACCGTTGAAATCCTGCATGCCACTTATGGCGCCGATTCGGCCGAAGTCCAGCAGTACTACGAAGCCGCCGGTGAGCGCGGCCGCCTGCCCGGTGTCCGCGGCCAGGCCGAAAACATGACGCTCAACATCCACGGCCCGTGGGGCATCCTCAAACGCCTCGAACGTGCCGAGGCGGTGCTTACGCAGCTTGCGGGCTCGCTCTCTTAGTCCAAACCCGCCGGCCGCAGTTCAATGCCCGGAAATGCTGCCTGCAGCCGCTCTCCCTCTAATCGCAGGCGGCGCGCATACGGCTCCGACTGGATGTCCTCGGTGGTCATGATCACCGCGTCTTCGCGGTTATCGGAGTAGTACCGCTTCCGCTTTCCCACTTCATAGAAGCCGAACGCTTTGTAGAGGTTCCTCGCCGCCTCGTTGGATTCCCGCACTTCCAGTGTGGCCTGCGCCATGTCGTGCCCGATGGCGACGGCCATCAGTGCGTGGACCAGGGCGCGCCCGTAGCCCAGTCGCCGCACATCTGGGAGCACAGCCACGGTGACAACGTGCGCCTCATCCACCATCAACCAGAGCCCGGCGAACCCTTCAACACGGCTTGTTTGGCCGTGACGGAGCACGACATACCGCGCCATAGCGTTCTGGGTCAGTTCCCGTTCGAATGCGGTTGAGGGCCAACCGGCGGAATACGACGCGCGCTCCACTGCGATGACCTCGGCCATGTCAGTGGGCTGCATCATCGAAAGTTGCGGAGGAGGTGTCACTACCCTTCCATCTTCGTCTTTTTGGCCAGCCGAAAACAGCGCTCCACTTTTTGCAAACCGTGCCGATACCTACTGTATGAGCGCGACACCCGAACCGGGCATGCCGGTTGTTGTGGTCCTTCGTTCGCCGCAGCCCGTTCAGTGGCAGGGAGAACTGGTTGCTGTCCGCGAGAACTCACTCGCGATTCGCGTGGCCAACGCGCCGGCAACCTGGGACAGCATGCTCCCGTATTACATCATTTGCGGCACTCCAGGCTCTCGCTTCAAGGCGCCGGCGAACTTCGTCGCCCGCAACGGCGATACGGCTGCCTTCAAGCTCGAAGCTCGCTGGAAGGCCCTCGACCTTCGGCGGGATCCGCGCTTCAGCACCGACCTTGCGGCCGAAGTCCGTTCCGTCCTCGGGAACTCCCGCCAGCCCGGCCGCGTCATCGATATCTCCCTCGGCGGCGCGGCGATTGCCACGGCCTCCAAGCCCGGTGGCAGCCAGGTTGAAGTTGGCATCACCGCCCAGGGGTATTCGGCGCGCGTCCTCTGCGATCTGCTCTCAAGCTCACAGGTCGGTTCCGACACTATCCTGCACCTGCGCTTTCGCGACCTTACGCCACCTCACCAGGCATTCATCCGCCAGCTGGTGGCGTGGCTAACCGAAGCCGACGCGAAGGCTTCCTAGCGACCCCGCGCACGGCCACTTACTATCCGGCTCGTGCCACTTTCCATCGCCGACCTCTCCCCGACATCGATAACCACCAGTACCGACCATCCGGTCGTCCGTTTCGCGGGCGAAGAACTGGCCGAGCACCTGAGGTCGGCTCCGGCCGCCGGTTCGGGCATAGAGGTCGTGCTCGAAGCCGGCACCCTCGATTCCGATGGCTTCGAAGTCGCCGTCGAGGGCGAATCCGTTACGATCGCCGGCGATTCCCCTCGTGGCACCCTGAACGGCGCCTACTGGCTGCTCGAACGGCTCGGATTCCTCTGGGTTCGCCCGGGCGAGACAGGCCGGCGATTCGTCCTGGGACGAACGCTCGCGGAAGGGCGCTACCGCGAGACCCCCGGTTTCCCGCGGCGCACGCTGATCCTCGGCAACGACGCCCTCCACGATGAGTGGCCCGAGTGGCTCGAATTTGCCAGCAGAAACCGTTACAACAGCGTCTTCTTTCATGACACGCCGCCGAGCGTCATCGACCGCGGCAAAGCGCACCGGCCGCTGTCGGCCGAGGACATCGCCCGTGACGGCAAGGGCTGGATGTTCGAACGGTGGGATAGCGATGGCGAAGCTATCCGCGCCGAAGCGGCGAAGCGCGGCATCGCGCTGCAGTTCGGTGGTCACCATCTTCCGGGACTGCTCAAGCGAGAGCTGTTTGCGTCGCACCCGGACTGGTTCCCGCTTCGGAACGGCGCCCGCGACGCGCGCTACAACCTGTGCGTTTCAAGCCCAGACGCAATCGCTGAAGTCTCAGCCCGTGCTCGTGAGTTCTTGCAGCGCTTCCACGGCGCCGCCGTCTACCACCTCTGGGCGGACGACATCGTTGGGGGCGGCTGGTGCTCGTGCGATGACTGCGCGGCGCTGACGCCCTCAGACCAGGCCCTCCGTGCCACCAACGTCCTCGCCGGAGTGCTGGCCGGCATCGATGCGGCCGCGCGCATCGCCCACCTGGCCTACCACGACACCATCGCCCCGCCGAAATCCGTGACGCCTGCGAGCAACGTCACTGCGCTCTACGCTCCGAGGAACCGCAACTACGCCTTTCCTATCGATGACCCATCGTGCCCGCGAAACGTCGATGGCCACTACGCCGAGCTGCTTGGCCTCGACGAAACCTTCCGCGATAGGCCGAACGCACTCGCCTGCTTCGAGTACTACAGCGACGCCATCCTCTACAAGTGGCTCGACCCGCCCAACCTGCAGGTGCTCCCATGCGATGCCCGCGCGTACGCCCGCGCTGGCACCTTCGATTTCGGGAACCTCGCGGTGACCCCGCGTCCGTGGGTCGGGCCGACGTGGCACGCGTGGTGGTTCGCGCGCTGCGCCTGGAACCCGGACGTGGACGCCCGCGCCGAACTGGAACACTTCTGCGCCGCCACCTACGACTCCGACGCCGCGAAATTCGCCGATCTCTACACCAACCTCGACGCTGCCTATCGTGAGTTGTTGGATCTCGGCGAGCTCGAACGCATCCCGCGCCACGACGTCCTCGACTTCTCCGATACGCCACGGCAAGCCCTGACCCGCAAGGCACAGCAACTTCGCGAAGCCGTCGCGGCGATGAATGCAGCTGTTGCTGACGTGCCCCTCGTGCCGGCCGGCCTCGGTTCCGCTGCCCGCGAAGACCTTGCCATCCAGCTCTCCTACGCCAACCACCTTGCCGCTCGGGTCTCCGCGTGGGATGAAGCTATTGCCGACAATCGCACCGCCGCCGAGGAGTACCTCGCAAGCGCTGCGTTCATTCTCAGCGCTGTGGGGGACTGGTCCCGCACCCACACCAGCTCGGCCTACGCAAACCTCTCGCACGGCATGCTCCGAGCGGCCTCGTGGCACACCGAGCAAATCGCGAAGATGGTTGAGAGGCTGGCCTAGAAGTACGCCGGCCCGTCGTCCGGGACCTGCTCAAGCGCCGGCCACGCCTTCCCGTCGAGTCGTAGCAGCCCGGCATACTTGCGCGCCGCCTCGAGGTCTTGCTGGTCGTGGGATTCGCGGTAGCGGTTGAACGCGTCGAGCATCTTGTCCGCGATGAGTTGCATATCCATGCCGAGCACGTAGCGGTCGCTCATCTCGTTGAGCGCCTCGACATAGATATCGAAGAAGCGCGCCAGCCGTTCGAGCGTAGTCCGCAGGTGGATCCACTGGGCGGTGTCCTGGCGGGCCGCCATCTCGTAGTAGCGCTTCCCAAGCGTGATGAAGTAGCCCTTATCGGCCATGGCCGAGCCGCCCATGCGCCCGCTCGCGCGTTTCCGCCCGAGACTCGATGGGTACACGCCGGTGATGAACAACGCGTTGTCGCCGTATTTGCGGTAGGTCTCGAACTTCCCGGCGAAGTTGTCGCTCGGCGTGGCTTCCTCCTCCATCAGGTCCGACAGGTAAGGGAGGTAGCTCTTGCCTGGCCCAAGGTTCAATTCGCCGGAGCTGAGATATCGCTCCATGAGCCGCCCGAGGTAGGTGATCGTCTCGGCGTCGCGGCTGCGCCGGTTCACATACAGCACTTTGATCACGAACAGGTCGAGGATGTCACCGAGTTGGAGGCCCGTGAGTTCGCCGATGTCGTCGTAGAAGTCGCTGATGAGCTGGTCGACTTTGCGTGCGAACGCGCTCGTCGCGATGTTCTCGCCGTCGTTCGCGCGGATCGTCTCGCGCAGGATGGCGATGTCTTCCCGGACCAGGTCGAGGTCTCTCATCGTTTCCTCCGGCGAGAACTCTCCTCTTGATTAATAGAACGTCTGTGCCATGGGTCAAGACCAGTGGGTGAACCCCTGAATTCGGGGCGGCCCGCGAAACCCAAACTTCTCAGTTGTTGGCGAGCGCCACCGAGGCATCGACGATGTCGCCGAGTACTTTCGCGCGGGTTTCCCCTTCGACGAACATCGGCTTGTACTTGTTCTCGATCTGGTAGGGCACCATCCGCACCGTTGCGAGGTGCTTATCGTGGAAGGTCGCTTCCAGCAGGTAGCCCTGCGTGTGCTCGGGCGTCCATGTCTGGTCGAAGATGAAATTCCCCAGCGCATAGCCAATGAACACGTCGTTGCGGACTTCCACTGCCTGCACCCAGTGCGCCTGGTTGCCGACGACAAGGTCGGCGCCGGCATCGGCGGCGGCACGCAAACCCTTGATGCTTCGCGCGCTCGGCGTATGTGTGTCCTCGGTCCCGCTTTGGATCTGTACGACCACGATGTCGACCTGCTCCTTCAGCGCCTTCACCCGCTCCTGCAGACGCGAAACTCCGAGCATTTCTGCTGGCTTGTAAAACGCGGGCTCGCGCGGGGGCGTGTTCCGTTCGTCTTCGTAGCTATCGTCCAGGGGTGCTGTGCCGACTTCGTCTTCGGTGGCTTCGAAATCCTCGGCCGCGATGTCATCGAAGCCCAGCACGCCGATCTTCAGGCCGTTGACCTCGAAGATGGCCGGTGCCAGCGCTTCCTCCAGGTTGTGGCCCCCACCGACTGTCTTGATGCCGACAGCGTTTAACCGCGTCATCGATTCGATCAGCGCCTGGCTCCCGCACGAGCCCATCCCGCAGTCGAAGGCGTGGTTTGTCGCGAGCGTCATCTCGTCGATGCCGGCGAGGGTGAGTGCCTCGATCACCTCCGGCGGCGAAGTCAGGTTCGGGTACTCCATCGCGATACAGCCGTATGGCTCGCCCAGTCCCTGGATGCTCCCATCGAGCGAACTGAGGGCGAGGTCGGCGGCGGCGAGGTATTCGCCCACCGCGCTCCGAAGCGCCGCGCCCCAGTCACCGGTCGCTTCGATGGCCGCAAGCGAGCAACGCGACTGCAGCACATCGCCGGTGGCGACAATGCGGGTGATAGTGGGGAGCTTCGCCGTCACGGCCTCTCTCACCTCGGCCAGTACCGCTTCGCCGTTCTTAGAATGAGCGACCACCTGGAGACGATCGGTGAATGGCCAGGCAGCAGGGTCACCGACAGCCCGGGCAATGTCCGCGCCGTCGATGGCAATCGCCACCATTTCCGGCCGCAACTCTTCCATCGGGACGAACGTGATGATTCCCGAGTCAATGGTCATCGCCGTTCGAAGTGCGTCGTAGGAATCAAAGTGGTCCGCATTCTCCTTGAGAAGCGAAAGGTCGCCGATCTGTGAGTCCGGCCCAGAAGCCAGGTCAATGTCTCCGGGCACCCCGCCAACGTCGCCCCAGTCGGTGATCGTTCCTGCCCAGATGTCCTGTAACTGTTGCGAAGTGAGTGCATCGACGCCGGCATCGAGGGCTGCCACCGGCACGAAGTAGCGGACGACCACGGCGTTGTCACCGCCTCCGGCCACGAACTCGAGGTCGGCGGCCTTCCCGGGCTCGGCTTGCACGAGCCCGAGGCCCTCGGCGCCCGCCGGGAGCACGCCGGAGAAAGTCAGGTTTGCCGATGTCGTAGGTTCGGGGGTCTTCGAGGTGCCGGAGATCGCATCTTCCGGGCTGCCGCGGGTTTCGCCATCGGAAATGACGTTGAAGAGCACGATGGCCAGGGCAACGATACTGCCCGTGAACACGGCGATCGCAATGATGAAGTAGGGAAGCCAGGGGTCTCGCTCGCGCACGGCGGGCTCGCGTGCCATGGCCAAATGCTTGAGCGGCAGACCGGCGGAGTCAATTCAGGCACCTTGCTCCGTTACCGAATCGAAACGGCTGGAGGATCGTTTTAGCCCGCCTTGGCGTACCAGGTTTCGGGCGTGCCGCTGGCGCTTTCGATGAAGCTGAATGCCTTGGCGAGAACGCGGTCCATGCCCCCGCAGGCCGATTCAACCTGCTCGAGTTCCGGCGAGAGCGGCTCCACCTGGCCCATATCGAGGTCGTAGCCGCAGAACAGGCCGTAGTGCAGCAGCAGCCGGTTCGATTGGGCGATGACGCCGGCGAGACCATCGGCCGCCGCGGTCAGGCTCTCATCGTGGTGACAGCGCACCGCATCCACCAGGTGGCCCGGGAACTTCCAGCGTTCGCCGAGTGCCTGGCCGATTTCGTCATGGGCGTAGCCGGTCACTTCGAGCTCAGCATCGTGCAGCGACATTTCGCCGGTGCGAGCGATGGAGATCGCCTGCGAAAATTCCTGCGGGAGCACCTGGCGAAGCACCAGCCGTCCGATGTCGTGGAGGATTCCCGCCGTGAAGGCGTCTTCCGGTTTGGCGCCGAGGGTCTTCTTTGCGAGCGCTTCGGCGGCCACGGCCACACCAACGCTGTGGCCCCAGAACAGGTCGAGATCGAAGCCATCGCTGACGCCGGAGCGCTTAAAAGTGTTCATCATGCTCGCGCCGACGCTCACCTGGCGGACCTGCTTGAAACCGAGCATGACGACCGCTTCGCGGACGGTGCTGATACGCCGGGCAAACCCGTAGTAGGCGGAGTTGCTAATCCGGATCAGCTTCGCGGTCAGCGCCTGGTCGGTCGCCAACACCTGCGCGAGGTCCATCGCGCTGGTCTTGTCGTCCTCGGCCATGCCCATCACCTTCGCGGCGACGGCGGGAAGCGGCGGAAGGTCATCCACCCGGTTTAGTAGTTCGTTTGCGTCCTTGCCCATCGATAACTCTTTCGGCGGATTGAGGCTTCCTCTGAACGTTAGAACCGGATCTCCACCCTCGGAATCGGGGAAACGGAGTACATCTTCACAAAGGACAGGTGCACTTCACTTCACCTTCCTTGTCATTCCTTCCGAACGGTAGGACACTCCGGTTGCATCCCAGGTCGGGAGGTAATGCAGATGACCACTGAGATTCGAATCGAAAGCCTTGCCGATGTTACGCGCGCCCACGCCGAAGCCCGGGGCGCGAAACCGGCCCTGATCTTTGAGGGCCGCACCACCACCTTTGCCGAACTCGATCGACGCGCCAGCCAGGTTGCGAACGGCCTCATCGCCGCCGGACTGAAGCCCCAGGCGCGAGTCGCGTATCTCGACAAGAACTCCGACCGCTTCTTCGAAGCGCTTTTCGGCGCAACCAAGGCAAACGACGTGCTCGTCGCGGTGAACTGGCGGCTCGCGCCCCCGGAGGTCGCCTACGTCGTGAACGACGCGATGGCAGAGGTGTTGTTCGTCGGACAGGAATTCTTCCCTATCGTCGAGAAGATCCTTCCGGACCTGAAGACCGTGAAGAAGGTCATCGCCCTCGACGGCTCACACGAAGGCTGGGAGTCCTTCGATGCGTGGCGCGACGCCCAGTCCTCGAACGACCCGCACCTCGAAATCAAGCCCGACGACGTCGCCATCCAGATGTACACGAGCGGGACCACCGGGCACCCCAAGGGAGCGCAGCTCACCAACGAGAACTTCCTCAGCCTGCTTCCGGGCGCCACGAAGGAATGGGGCAAGGTCTGGACGGCCGATGACGTGAACCTCGTTTGCATGCCGCTGTTCCACATCGCGGGCAGCGGCTGGGGAATCGTCGGGCTTTATGCCGGAGCCAGTGCCATCATCATCCGGGACATCATCCCGCCCGAAATACTGAAGGCGATTCCCCAGTACGGCGTCACGCGGGCGCTCTTCGTGCCCGCCGTCCTCCTCTTTCTCGTGCAAACGCCGGGTGTCGAATCTACGGACTTTTCGACGCTGCAATTTATTGCCTACGGCGCCTCGCCCATCCCGCTCGACCTGCTGCGGACCGCGATCACCACGTTCAAGTGCGAGTTCGCCCAGCTGTACGGCCTCACCGAAACCACTGGCGCCGTTACCTACCTCCCGCCGGAGGACCATGATCCCAACGGCAATCAGCGGATGCGCTCTTGCGGACGCGCCATTGCCGGGGCAGTCATCCGCATCGTTGATGCCGAAGGCGAGGAACTGCCGACCGGCGAAGTGGGCGAAATCATCGTGAAGTCTCGTCAGAACATGAAGGGCTACTGGAATCTGCCTGATGAAACCGCGAAGGCCATCCGCGGCGAGTGGTTCCACACCGGCGACGCAGGCTACATGGACGCCGATGGTTACCTCTACATCCACGACCGCGTGAAGGACA
Source organism: Dehalococcoidia bacterium (assembly GCA_050247055.1). Classification (GTDB taxonomy): domain Bacteria; phylum Chloroflexota; class Dehalococcoidia; order Tepidiformales; family Tepidiformaceae; genus Amarobacter. Next base: position 294,938 of record JBFWUX010000004.1, on the reverse strand, counting down.
TGATCGTCTCCGGCGGGGAAAACGTGTATCCCGCCGAAGTCGAATCAGCCCTCTTCGGCCACCCGGCCATCGCCGACGTTGCGGTCATCGGGGTGCCCGACGATCGCTGGGGCGAGGCCGTGAAAGCGATCGTCGTGAAGAAGCCCGGCGCCGAAGTTGACCCCGCGGACATCATCGCCTTCGCGCGCGAACGCATCGCCGGGTACAAAGTGCCCAAGTCGGTGGACTTCGCGGATGTGCTGCCGCGGAACCCGTCGGGCAAGATCCTCAAACGCGAACTTCGGGAGCCGTACTGGGCGGGCCGCGACCGCCAGGTGAACTGACCTAGCGAATCGCGGCGTTGGCGGCCTGCCGCACGGCCGAGATCTTTGCGTCGACTCCGTCGAACCAGTCGCGGTACTCACTCACGTTCCGCTTCTTGACGGCTTCGCGGCCCGCGCGCGTGAAGTCGATCAGGTCTTGCAGGAGCGTGTCCAGTGTCGCGTCGTAGTCCGAGAAGCGGGCGTCCGGCGGGTCGATGTCGAACATCGCCTGGGCCGTGCAGACGGTCTGGCTGGCGTAATCGGCAAAGTCGGGCCGGAACTCTTCGCGCTGGTGGAAGGTGTCGTCGGGGTACTTCGAACGAAGCGTCGCCCGCAACTGTTCGAGCCGGCCGGCCGAGTTTCGAAGTTCGGAGACGTAGCCGTTCGGAGAGACGCGGCCGGGGTTCGCTCGTGAGGTCGGCAATGGGGTTGGCGCCGGGCATTCAACTTCATCGGGGAAGTTCGACGGGCTGCCGCCGCAGGCAGCGAAGAACATCGCCGCGCAGCACCCGGCCATTGCCAGTGCCCTCACAGGCAGTGCTCTCCCAGCCATGCGACAGCCGCCCGCACGGCCTTACCCCGGTGGCTGCGATCGTCCTTTTCCTCGTCGGAAATCTGCGCCTGGGTGCGGATTTCGTCGACAAGGAACACGGGGTCATACCCGAAGCCACCGCTGCCCTCTGGTGCGAAGCCGACGGTGCCCTCCTGAATGCCTTCGAAGAGCTCAACGCTTTCGCGGTCGGGCCAGGCGAGCGCGACCACCGCCCGATAGCGCGCCGTGCGATGCGGCGGAGCAACGCCATCCAATTCCGTCAGCAGCAGCGCGGTTCGGCCCTCGTCGTCCAGGCCGGCGCCTCCATAGCGTGCCGAATAGAGTCCCGGGCGCCCCTCCAGGGCGTCTACCTCGATCCCCGAATCGTCGGCCAGCGCCAGGCAGTTGCCAGCCTCCGCGAATGCCCGCGCCTTCAGGGTTGCATTCTCGGCGTAGGTGCTTCCGGTCTCATCGACATCGAGCGAAATACCCACCTCCGCAGGCGTGACGACCTCCAGGCGCGCGTCCGCGATGAGTCTTCGAAACTCGCGAACTTTGCCGGGGTTGTTGGTTGCGAGGAGAATCCGCGTCCGTTCGGCCACAGCCCTAGTTTCGGGCCTGATCGTTTCGATCGGCAACGGGACTCCCGTTAAGAATGCCTGTGGTAGAGTCGCGAGAAATTTCCTGCGAGGCTAACAAAATGCGCGCGATGGTCCTTCGGGGCAAAGCCCTGGCAATCGAAGAAGTTGATGTCCCGAAGCCCGGTCCGGGACAGGTGCTCGCGAAGGTCCTGGCCTGCGGCATCTGCGGAAGCGACCTTCACGCGGCCAAGTACATGGAAGACATGATCGCGGCCTCCCGACTTAGCGGGAGCGTCGCCTGGGATAGCCGCGCAGAATCCGCCGGCATGGTCATGGGCCACGAATTCATCGCCGAAGTGGTCGAAGCCGGCCCGGGTGCAGAATCGTGGGAGAAGGGCACCCGCGTGACTTCCGTCCCCGTGCTCATCGCCCCGAACACGCCGAACGGGTTCGCCTCGATCGGCTACAGCACAGAGTTCCCGGGCGCATATGGCGAGTACGTGATCATGAGCGCGCCGATGCTCCTCAAGGTGCCCGATGGCCTCGCCGATACCACCGCTGCGACCACCGAGCCATGCGCGGTCGGCCTCCATGCCGTCCGCCAGGCGGCTATGCAACCAGGCGAGTCCGCCATCGTCATGGGCGCCGGTCCCATCGGCCTGATGACGCTTATCTGGTTGAAGAAGGAGGGCGTCTCACACGTCACCGTGAGCGATTTCGCCCCTGCCCGGCGGGAGCTCGCGGCGAAGCTCGGCGCCGACCTCGTGGTGAACCCCGCCGATGGCGACGTCGCCGAGGCCCATCGCAAGGCAATCGGCACCGCGCCCGGGACCGGCATCCCGGTGGTTTTCGAATGCGTCGGTGTCGAAGGCACGCTTTCCCAGGCGATGCAAACGGTCGATCGCGGCGGCCGTGTCGTCGTGGTCGGCGTATGCATGAAGGAAGACCGCATCCACCCGATGGTCGGCATCAACAAGCAACTCACGCTCAAGTTCGTGCTGGGGTATTCGCCGGCGGAGTACGCCGAGGCCCTCACCGCCCTCGGCGACCGGAGCGTCGACACCTCTCCGATGGTGACGCGGACGGTGACGCTCGATGAGCTTCCGGCGGCGTTCGAGGCGCTCGCACAGCCACACGATTGCAAGATCGTAGTTGTGCCGTGAGGCGGGTTCTTTAAAGTTCCAGGGCGGTGAGTAACTCCGGCAGGTGCGCGAAAACCCGGTCCGGCACGTGAACGCTGTCCTCTTTCATCTCCAGCCGGTCGCGGTGGATCCATGCGGCGTGCACGCCCGCGCTCTGCGCTCCGCCGATATCGGCATAGAGGTTGTCGCCGATGTGCCACGATTCTTCGGGCTTCGAGCCGACCGTCGTCATCGCATGCCGGAACACTTCAGGGTGCGGCTTTCCACGCCCGAACTCACCCTCGATGACGATCACGTCGAAATGGCGCGCGAGGTCGAACTTCTGGATCTTCCAGCGCTGCATCTCCTGCGGGCCATTGGTGATCAGTCCGATGCGAAACGCTTCTGCGCGCAGCCGGTCCAGCGTCGCCAGGGAGTCATCGAACAGCTTCATTCGGCTGGACTGCTCGTCCCAGTAGCGGTCGGCGAGCAGCTTCGCCCGCTTCGTATCCAGCTTTCGCCCGGCGAGCGCGAGCTCCACGTTATAGACCCGCGCTTCATGAAGTTTCGTCCGCCAGTGCTCGACCGCTGACTCGTCCTTCCAGAACGCTGCCATCTGCTCGCGAATCGCGGTGTGCAGATCTTCGGGGTCGCAACCGAGCTCCAGGCCGAAGTCCTGGCAGGTATTCTGCCACGCTTCCTTCACGCCGCCCGAGGTGTCGAGAAGCGTGTCATCCATGTCGAAAAAGATTGCCCTGGGGGTCACTGGCTCCAGTGTAGGCCAAATGCTCGAACGGATGGTTTACGCGCGATTCCGGGCGTTTACCGCGCTTCGCTCAATATCATTCTCGCGACAGCACTTCGGGAGGCCATGCACCCTTGGAACGCGATCATCACCTGCGGTTTCTCACTCCTCACGCTCACCTGGCGAGCCCGTTCGGGGCCAGCACATTTGGCGCCATCGCCGAAAAATTCGCGCGCATCTTCGGCACGCCGCAGTTTCTCATCGCGCAAACGCTAGTTGTGGTTGGATGGATAGCGATCAACGCGGTCGCGCTGACCCACTTCGACCCATACCCGTTCATCCTCTTGAACCTGGCCTTCAGCACCCAGGCGGCCTACGCCGCACCACTGATCTTGCTTGCTGAGACCCGGCAGGCCGACCGCGACAAGGACTGGTCCGCCGCCGATGCCCAGCACCGCGAGGAGCTCGCCAGCACCACGCTAACGCTTCTCGAGCAGAACACTCGCCTCACCGAGGAGGTCAAACGGCTCTCTGAGCAGATCCAGTCGCTCACGGTCCAGATTCACGGCTCGGTGACGCGGCCAGCAAGCAGCAACTAGGCCGGGACTGCGGCTCCGAGGAACTCGAGGAAGGCCGCGTTGTACTCGTTCGGATACTCGGTCACGCCGGCATGGCCGCCCTGCAGTGTCACCAGTTTCGAACCCGAAATCAGCTTGCTCAGGGCCTCGGCGTTTCGCGGCGGCAGGAGCGTGTCTTCTTCGCTGGCGACAACGAGCGTGCTCGCCTTGATGCCGTTCGAGCGGCCCGAGGCGTCGAATGCCAGGACGGCCTGTGCCTGCCGGATGTACGCGTGGTCCTGCTGGAAATATGGATTGTCGACCGTCGCCTGGATGGCGCGCTCGAACCGGTCCTGGTCGTCCAGCAGGTCGGCACTGAAGACGAACGGCGCGGTGGCACGAGTCACCTGGTCCCGGCTCATGTTCGAACGGCGAATGTTGATGAAATTTTGCACGACCACTCGAGAGTAGCCGTCGAGCTTCGCGGAACTCGAAAGCAGGATGAGTTTTTCGAGCTTGTTCGGGTGCTTAAGCGCGAACTCCTGCGCGATCATCCCGCCCATGCTGTAGCCGAGGACGTTCGCCTTCTCGATCTTCAACTCGTCCAGGAGCGTGGCGAGGTCGTCGGCCATCGCGGCTATCGAATACGGCTTGTCGGGGGCACTGGTGCGTCCGGCGCCGCGGTTGTCATACGTGATCACGCGGAAGTGCTTGGCCAGCGCTGGCACCTGGGGCGCCCACGCCTGCAGGTCGCTTCCCAGGCCGCGAATCAGCACCAGCGGTTCGCCGCTCCCCGATTCTTCGTAGTACGTGATGATGTCGCGCGTGGGGACGTAGGGCATGGGTCGAGTTCCTTACCGGGTTGTGTGGCCCGATTGTACGGGGATGGCCTCGCTATCAGCCATCCGCAGGCGCTCGCGGGGGAAGCGACTCCTGCTCAGCGGCCCAATCGCGTGCGGCTTTGCGAGCGGCCGCCGGATTCGCGGCATAGTGCCCTTTGGTTCGAAGGTCCATGGCGGGCGCCATCTGCGCCTCGTTCAGTCCACGCTCCGCGAACCACAGCCGCATCGCGTCGAGGTCACCGGCGAACGCGTGCTGCCAGCCGCGGTCTGGTCGAATGCCACGAAGGTTTCGAGTACGCCCACCTGGTTCAAGCGGTCGATGTACTGGATGTCCCTGCGGCCTTCGCCTTCCCAGACGAAGAGCCGCTTCTGCGATGCGAGGTTGTACACGGCGAGGATCTTGAGCGTGGGCGGAGCCTTGCCCTGCCAGACCGTCGCCCATAACTCGGGGTCTCGGGATCGGTCGCTTGTGAGGATTGAAACGTGAAGCACGAGAGCCTCTCTTCTGGCCCGGCCTCAGTGGCTCGCGGCCCGCTCCTCATCCTCGCGGTTTCGCCCCGTGAGCGCGATGAACTCCTCATGGAATTCGAACCAGACCGTGTGGTAGCTATCCTTCAGCGGCGAGGCCAGCATCGAAGCGTCTCCGGCGGAAAGCGCTGAGAGCGCCGCATCGAATCGCCGGCCGTAGCCGCGAAGCCGCGGGGCCATCGTCGCGACTTCGTCCACCACCGGCCGGAACTCCGCATGGAGCAAAGACATCGACTCCAGCAGCCATGTCCAGCGCTCGTGCTCCGGGTTGATCGATGACATCTGCGTCTCGGTGACCAGCACCTTGAGTTGATGGTTCAGCGGCTGGAATCGCTGCCATGCAGGCTCCAGGTCGCCTTCGACGCCGGCGTGCTCCTCGGCCAGCCGCTCCTGGACCCAGGCGCGCCCTTCGGGGGTCAGCGCGAAGCCGCGCGGGGTGGTCTTCAGGAAGGCTTCGTGCGGTTCCAGTGCCTCGGAGATGGTCTCTTCCGAACATGCCAGCGCCGCCGCAAGACGCTCCACGGAGCAGAGGCCCTTCAACTGGAGCGCCCGCAGCAACTCGAACGGCGTCACATCGCCGGTGGCTTCGTTAAACTCGATCGAGGCTTCGCTTTCCTCTTCGAGCGCCCAGGCCCGTAGCTTGCGGACCTCGGGCAGGTCGAGGCCCGCGTCCTCACGTACGTCACCGAGGTAGAGGTTCCCGGTCGTGCCGTCCACGGTGACCGTGTCGCCTTCGTGCACGATCACCGAGCCGGCGTGGAGCCCGTCGGCTTCGACAACGGCGTTCGTGAGACTGCAGATGGCCGGGATGGCCCAGCCTCGGGCGACCACCGCCGCATGGCTCACCATGCCGCCGAGCGTAGTCACCAGCCCGGCCGATGCGACCATCCCGTGCACATCGGATGGCGAAGTTTCCGGGCGCGCGAGAATCACGGCACGCCCGTTCGCAGCCCAATCGGCCGCCCGATTCGAGTCGCAGCAGAGTGCGCCTGCACCCACACCGGGCGAAACCGCCAGTCCCCAGGCGATGGGTGTTGCGTGCTGTTTCACCCGCCCGAGCTGCGCGAGCTCCCGCAGTGTGTCTTCGCCGACCCGGTCGACGGCTTCGCTCTGCGAAAGCGGGAAGCCAGGGTCTTCGGCCATCGAAACTGCAATCTTGACCGCCGCGAGCGGGCTTCGGCGCCCGACTCGGGTCTGCAGCAGGTAGAGCTTCCCTGCGCTGACCGTGAACTCCACATCGCACATGTCGCGGTAGTGGTGCTCGAGCCGCGAGAGAACCTCCAGCAATTCCGTGTGTACGGCCGGAAGCTGCTGCGCGAGCGCTTCGAGGCCGAGCACTTTGTGACTCCCTGCGACAACGTCCTCGCCCTGCGCCCGCGCCAGGTAGTCGCCGCACGGCTTCGCATCGCCGGTCGCCGGGTCGCGGGTGAATGCGACGCCCGTGCCCGACAGGTCATCGAGGTTGCCAAACGCCATCGCCTGCACGGTTGCCGCCGTCCCGAGGTCCGCGGAGATGCCTTCCTTCTCCCTGAAAACGATGGCGCGCTCGGACATCCACGACCGGAACACGGCCTCGATGGCGCCGCGAAGCTGTTCGAACGGCTCTCCGGGGATGCCACCCGCCCCGATCGAGAGTCCCCGGATGCGCTCCGCCGCGCCGAGCATCGATTGTTCGGCGCCATCGTGCGCGGCCGCGCGCTGGAGTTGTTCACGCGGAAGTTCAAGCACAATTTCCGCATACATCCGGTTGAACCGGAGCCACGTGTCCGCGGCGAACTCCCGGTTTCCTGATTCCTCCGCGAGACGCTCGCGAATCTGCGGCGTCATGCCGACGTTCAGCAGCGTGTCCATCATTCCCGGCATCGAAACGGGCGCACCGGAACGCACAGACACGAGGAGCGGCGCGACCGGATCGCCAAATCGCCGGCCCGTCTTCGTTGCAAGCCGGCCGAGGTGGCCGCGAAGAAGGTCATCCAGCTCCGGTTGCCAGCCGCGTGCGAGGAATTCGTGACAGACGCGCGTGGTCGCGACAAACCCGGGCGGCACCGGCAGCCCGAGGTCGCGCGCCATTGTCGCCAGCCCGGCAGCCTTGCCACCGAGCAGTTGAGCCTGGTTGTCGATCCCGGGCAGATCATCTTCGAGGGCGTGAATGAGAGGTGCTTCCATGGGCGTCAGGGCAGCGAAACGATCGTGACGGTGCCGGCGTCGCCGTTCACCGTGACGGTCGCGCCGTTGGGGATTCGGCGAGTCGCATTGGTCACGGAAGGCACGCATGGGATGCCGAGTTCGCGGCTGACGATCATGGCGTGGCTCTGCGCCGCGCCGACGTCCACCACCACGCCGCCCGCCGAAACAAAGAGGGGCGTCCACGATGGATCGGTGATCGGCGCCACCAGGATGTCGCCGGGTTCCAGCGCGGTCGGGTCAATCGGGTCCAACACTACCCGCGCGACACCCGTGACCTGTCCCGGGCACCCCGGGAAGCCGGCGAGCACGTCGCCGGCCGCGACCGCCTCAATCGCGTCCTCACCCTTCCGCTTCCAGGTCGATGGGTCCGGCTGGTCGCCCCAGAACACGAACGGTTCCTGCAGGCTCGAGTACAACTTCATCTGTTCGCGGCGCTTGCGGATTTCTTCCCGGAACGGGCGCGGGTCCTTGATCCAGTCCTCGACTTCGCTCTTCAGAATCAGGCCGAAGTCGTTGATCTCATCGGCGAGGCCCTGTTCTACCAGCCGCTTGCCGATCAGGTGGAGCGCCATGCGCGCCTCCTGAATAAGCTTCACGTTGTTCGTCTTGGTGCGTTCGCGGCCAGCCTGGAAGAGGACCGCCGCCCGTGCGGCGGCCTGGAACATGCCTTGCGTTTCCGGGTCGCCGGCAAGCATCGCCGAGATTTCGCCCGTGATGCGCTCGCGCTCTTCGGCCATCTTCTTGTTGCGCAACGAGGGGTCCTGGTCCGGCGATGCGAGCCGCATCCGGTCGATCGCGGCGAGCGCGAGCTCGGGCCGCGTCTCCCAGGTGTTGTACATCGCCTCCCATTCGTTCGGCCCCCGAGAACCGAATTCCTTGATGAAGCCCTTGAAGTCCTCGAGAAAACCCTGGCCCGAAGGGGTCTCCTTCAGACGTTCCTTGAGCCCGGTTACACCTGCATCGAATGCCTTCACCAGCACCGGGTCCGCCGCGACCTTGCGTCCAAGTTTCCACATCGCCATCGAAGGCGCCGCCGATTCAACGTCGCCGAGGCCCGAAATCAGCCTCATCGCGTCATCAGGCCGGCCCACCGCGGCGCAGATCTGGGTCAGTGCCCCGACCGGCACGGTCGAAATGAACGTGATGAAGATGTGTTCGGAGAACAGATCGCCGAGGTAGGTCGTATAGAGGTCGCGGGCGTACTGCCACAACTGCTGATTCGACATCGCTTCGAGGTTCGGCCGCTCAGCGCGGATCTTGTCGACCAGTTTTTCCGAAGCCGCGGGGCCTTCGAGCGATTCAGCGGTCAGCGCCCACTGGAAGACTGCGCCAATGGCTGCGGTGCGCTCTTCGTTCTGGTCGCCTGGCGCCACTTCGTACGGAGGAATGCCCGGCTGCGCGCCGAAGAACAGGTCGTCCATCATCTGGGCGGTCAGGCCAGGGCCACGTTCGCCCAGGATGCGCGTTACCGAAGCGTTCAAGTAGCAGTACCCGCCGAACACGCCCAGCGTCTCCATGTCGTCGGGTGCGAATTCGTCGAGGGTGAAGGCGCCCATCTTGACCAGTGCGCGCCGCCATGCTGACTCAGTGTGGTCCTTCATGAACAGGCTGAAGGTCAGCGGCGCCACCGGGTCCGGGAAAACCTCGCCCACGTTCGCGCGCGTCCAGAGCGGGTATCGCTTGCTCGGCTTGCTTCCGACAATCCATGGCTCCACGGCTCAAACCTCCGTTTGTTAACGACTTCTCTGAAGTCGCGGAGCTTACACCACCCTCGATTTGCGCCATAGACCGCGCAAATAGCCACGGTACAGACTCCCTAACGAGCGTTCCGGCATCCGCGTAGACTGCGCGCGTGCCATACCTCGAGCGTCCCGGCGCGCGGATCTACTACGACGTCTCCGGCGGCGGGCCCGCGCTGCTGTTCGCCCACGGCCTCGGCGGCAACCACATGAGCTGGTGGCAGCAAATCCCCGCTTTCAACGACCGCTACACCTGCATCGCGTTCGCCCACCGCGGCTTCTCCCCATCGACGGAGGAACCGGGCGGGCCGGGCGCGCTCGCCGTCGCCGATGACCTTGCCGCACTGATGGATGAGCTGCGACTTCCCGATGTGACCCTGGTCGCGCAATCCATGGGGGGCTGGACCTGCCTCGCCTACGCCCTTGCCCACCCGGAACGCATTCGTGCGCTCGTGATGTGCGACACCACCGGCACACTCGCTCACCCGGCCTTCCCGGCCATCTGGACAGCCCAGCCGCGTGGACGCGAGCAAGGACTGTTCGAACGCGGCATCCACCCCGCCGCCGGCGAACGCATGGCCGCCGAACAGCCTGCGCTCCATCACCTCTACTGGCAGATCAACAACCTCGCCTCGGGCGTGGACAAAGATGCCCTGAGGATGCAACTCGGCCAGTTGCGCGCGGAGCCCCTGGAGTCGCTCGCGAAGCTCACGATGCCGGTGCTCTGCATCGCTGGCGAAGAAGACATCGTCATCCCGCCGGAAACGGTGAGGATCCTCGCAGAGAGCGTCCCCAACGGCCGCTTCGTCGCCGTTCCTCGCGCTGGCCACTCGGTGTACTTCGAGCGGGCCGCCGAATTCAACCAAATCCTGTCGGCCTTCCTCGCGGAAGCTGACCCACCAGGAGGGAAAGCATGATTGGCAAACCAGAGCAGGACGCATTCGTCCGAGCCATGAAGTGGGCGAGCATCACTTCGCTACGGAAGGACGGAAGCCCAACGACGTCCGTCGTCTTCTACGCCGTCGATGGCGATGACCTGCTCTTCAGCACAACGAGGGACCGCATGAAGGCAAAGACGCTGAAACGCGACCCTCGCGCCGTCGTGACCGTCCTGGATGAGGGTGCGCCGTACCGGTTTGTAAGCGTCGAAGGCCGCGCTACGGTCGAAGAAGGCGACATCATCCCAGGCCATATCGCCGTGAACCGCGTGATGCGCGGCGCTCCGGACTGGCAGCCGCCGGAAGGCTACGAAGACACGCTGCGCTCGCAGGGCCGTGTCATCGTTCGCGTGACACCTGAACGCGTCAGCGGCGTGGTGAACCGCGGCTAACGATGGCGCTTCCCGGACTGGTCTGGCTGAGGGACCGTCTCAATACCGGTGACGCGGTCAGCGGTGGCTATCAGGCGCGTGTTGGCCATCCGATGACTGCTGGGCCAGGGTGCTTCATGTCGCTGGTCTTCGTGCTGGCATGGCTGATCGCGCTCATCCCGCTCACGCTCTGGTCGATTCCGGGCTGGCTTCGCTCTCGCGGTCGCGATTGACTACTTGCCGCCCGAGGCCGGCGCGGGCGCCAGTGCCGGCCGCCCCACGGACCGAACCGCCGGCAGCAGGAAGATGATCGTCCCCGCCACGGCCAGCATGCACCACGCGAGGACCGGGAACACCACCGGAAGCCCATAAGCTTGCCCGGCCACCGAAGCTGGCAGGCCGCCAAGCATTGAAAGACCCATGGCGAGCGGGAAAAGCCCCATCACGCGGCCGCGCATCTCTTCGCGCACGGTTTGCTGGACGATGGTCGAGCTCGAAACCATCGTGCTCACCATGGCGAAGCCGAGCGCGAAGTTCGCGAGGGCCGTCAGCCCCACCATCCGGGAGTGCGCGAAAATAACCGCGCCGAAACCGAAGAGCAGCACTGCCCCGCACAGGGTCTGGCCGCGCCCCGGGAGATCACGCCGCCACACGTAGAACAGCGAGGCCGCGAACGTCCCCAGCCCCCAGGTCATCGCCATGAAGCCGAACTGGGTGGTGCTCAGCCCCAGCACCTTGGTCATCCACACCGGTCCGAGTGTCGCGGGGCCCGGCATGCCCAGCACCTGCAGCGTCACGACCAGGCCGATGACACCGAAGATCGTCGCGTCGCTTCGCGCGTACGAAAGGCCCTCGCGGATGTTCGAGAGCATCCCGACCGAGCGGTTTGCAGTGCCCATGCTTCGATATCGCAGTGCCGCGATCAGCGGCAGAATGATCAACCAGGCGCTCAGTGTGAGCAGGTACACGGTCCCGGCATCGAACACGGAGTTGAGGAACCCCACAAGCGGCAGCGAAAGCGGGAACATGATCTGCTGGGCGGCCATCTGCAGGCTGATTGCGCTGGGCAGCGCCTCCATGCCGACGATTGCCGGCGTGCTCGCCGTCCTGGCCGGTTGATCGACCGCCATCGTGCCGGCGGTGAGGAACGTGAGGCAGATGAGCACCGCGATGTTCGCCGCACCGAGTGGTTCGAAGATCATCAGCATCGCCACGCCTGCGCCCAGCGTGACCGAGGCAATTTCGCAGCCGAGGAGCACCCGTCGCCGTTCGAACCGGTCTGCGAACGCCCCGCCAAGGAGACCGAAGAGCAGCATCGCGGTGCCACGGCTCGCGGCCACCATCCCGACATAGAGCACATCCCGGTCGGGGTAGCGGTCCTGGATCCAGAAGATCTGCGTCAGGAACTGCATGGGCATCACGAACGCGACGACAGCCGAGCCCGCAAGCAGCAATCTGAAGTCGCGATGGGCCAATGCCCCTTTGGCCATGCGACAGTTTGATCGATCCGCCGCGTCCCGGATAGCCAGTCGTCAGTCGCGGGCTATTGCGATTCCGTAGCTGCGGTAAGGCAGGCTTCCCGGCGGTGGCGGAGGCTCCTTCCCGGGCGCGGTCACCACATCGATGGTGCACTCCATCGCGCTGCAGCCAGCAAGCAGGTCGTCGAGCAATTCCTGGTCGATTCGCGACCCGTTGTTGAACAGCCCGCTTTGCGTGTGAATGCCGACCACGAGCCCCAGGTATGGCCCATCGGCCGCCGACCAGATGGCGGAGCCGCTCTGTCCGGCGGCGGTGTCGATGTCGTAGAGCAGCCGGAAGTCCTCCACCTGGAAGAACGCCGGGCGGATCATCCCCCACATCGTCCCGATCGGCTTATCGGCGGGGTACCCGAAGACCGCCGGCTGGAAGTCCGGCGCCTCCAGGGCCTCCGTGTCCGCCACCGTGACGCCCAGCCATCCCGTATCGAGGGTCAACAGGTCGTTCGGCAGCTTCAGAATTCCCCAGTCCCACAACGAGGAGCCGGTAAGCGCGTATTGATCCGCCACCCACCAGTCCGAGGCGTACTCCGAGCCGAACGGTTCGAAGTCGCCGTCTTTGCCGGGAATCACGCGGATGTGCTCCGCGATCCAGTCGCCCTCCTGCTTGTCCCAGAGGCAGTGGCCAGCCGTGAGCAGTGCGTCGGGGCCGATGAAGGTCGCGGTGCACGAACCGAACACCTCATCGTTCGCGTCTTCAAGTTCGATGAAGGCGATGGCGCTGAACGGGAACACGCTCGTGTCGTCGACGCGCGTCCGGCCGTCCTCGCCGATGACAACGTCTTCGATATCTCCGCGGGGAAGGTGCGCCGGGAGAACAACACCGTTGGCGCGATCGTCGTGGTGGGCTGTTCCCGTGGCACCAGCGGGCGCGGCCGCACCGGCGAACGCGAACACCGCCGCAGCCATGATCAGAAGGAGGAGGCGTTCGCGCACCTGCCAAGTTTGTGTGCTCGAAGCGCGATGGGCGAGCGGCAGATTTCGTGTCGTAACGGTGGCGGAGGCATCAGGCTCGGTCAGGCCCTGCCGAAAATCAGGTCACGGACCGCTTCAGGGCCCCGAGAGGAACGGCGACGCATGCGTATCGGCGAACTCGATGACGCTGTTGGCAAGGAATTCACCGCGCGGCGCGGCAACATGCTCGCCGAGGCGGCGAAGCTTCCGGCGAAGCTTGCCGAGCCGCCTTCGGGCGCAACCGCTCCGGCTGTCGCGATGTCGGACTCAGTGCATATTTCGCCCGAGGCCCGCGCTGCCCAGTTCGGCCCAATGCCGGCGGCGAATCCGCTCGGAATGCTCCCCTCGCCATCGGAAGTCGCGTCCGCGATCGAGAACCTTGCGACCGCTGCGCCGGGATCGCCGGCGGCTGCCGCGGGCGTCGCACAATTGGTGTCGTTGGCGGTGCAGGCTTCGGGACTGCCTCCGGCTTCGCTCCCGGCTCTCCCGCCGGCCACGCGTGAGCAAGTTGCGGGGCTCGTTCGGGCACTGCTCACGCGGGCGAATCAACCCGGCGGCGCTGCGACCACGGCAAGTGCGGGTGAAATCCAGGTTCTCGTGCGTGAACTGGTAGGCGCCCTTGCTCAGCCAGCAACTTCAGCGAGTTCGGCGCCAGTTTCGACGTATGAGCGTGCTGCGGCCGTGCTTCTCGTTGCTCTCGCAAAGGAAGCCGCTCAGGGACCGAACCCGCAAGTCGCGGGGCAAGTTCCCGGAGACCTTCCTCCCGCGCTTCTCGAGTTGCTCGCGATGCCGCAGCCGGTACGCCGGCGTCCGGCGAAACGACGTCGCGACGAAGCACAGCGGTTCGATTTCGATGACGACGAGGAAGACGGAGACGAAGCGGCGCCGGACTACTTCACCACGAAGTAGCGCGCCTCCGGGTGGTGGACGATCACCGCGCTTGTGCTCTGCTCCGGGTGCCACTGGAACGTCTCGCTCAGTTCGACCCCGATGCGCTCGGGCTTGAGGAGAACAGCCATCTTCGTCTGCTCTTCGAGGTCGGGGCAGGCGGGGTACCCGAACGAGTAGCGCGCGCCCTGGTACTGCTGCTGGAACAGGCTGCGCATCGTTGGGCCGTCGGCGCCGGAGATGCCCAGTTCGTCGCGGACGCGCTTGTGCCACATCTCAGCGAGTGCCTCCGCGCTCTCGACCGAGAAGCCATGCCAGTGGAGATAGTCGCGATATTCGTTGGACTCGAAGAGTTCCTTCGCGAAGACGCTCGCCCGTTCGCCCATGGTCACCAGCGACATGCCGACGACGTCGAACTGCGGGCCGCCGGTTGCCGCTTCCTCCACCGAGCGGAAGAAGTCGGCGATGCACTGGCGTCGCCCGTTCGTCTGCCGGGGGTACGTCAGGCGCACCGGTTCGCCCACGGGTCTGCCGTCCTTCACATCGGGCCAGCAAATCAGGTCGTTCTTGTCCGCGAGACACGGGAAGTAGCCGTACGCCACCTGCGGCGTGAGCAATTGCTCCGAAATGGCGCGCTCGGACCACGCGCGGAAAATCGGCCGTATCTGTTCGTCGACGAACTTCTCGTATTCCGCGTCCGTCTGTTCGCCACGCTGGTACTGCCACTGGCCGCGGAAGAGCTGCACTTCATTGATCCACGGGAAGATGTCGCGCAGGGGGATGCCGCGCACCACCCGGCTCCCCCAGAAAGGTGGCGTTGGAATAGGCACATCGCGCTTCACTTCGGAGAGCGCGTAATCCGAAGTCCTCGTGCTGCTGCCGTCATCACCGCTGCCCGGCACCGTGACCTGCACGGCGTCGTAGACATCGTCAGCGGGCCGCTCCACTTCGGCGCCGCCGCGGGTGAGTAACGGGAGCGGCGCGCCGGCTCGGGATGCCGGGACCACCTTGTCGAGCGTTGCCAGGCCCTCGAAGGCGTCCTGCGCGTAGTACACGGTGCCCTTGTAAATCTGTCGCAGGTCGCTCTCAACGTAGCGCCGCGTCAGCGCTGCGCCACCGAGGATGACCGGGTAGTGGAAAAGCTCGCGGCTGTTCAACTCCTCGAGGTCTTCGCGCATCACGACGGTGCTCTTCACCAGCAAGCCGGAAAGGCCAATTGCATCGGCCTCCACTTCCTGGGCCTTTTCGATGATGCTCTGGATCGGCTGCTTAATGCCGAGGTTGTAGGTCGTGTAGCCGTTGTTGCTGAGGATGATATCGACGAGGTTCTTGCCGATGTCGTGGACGTCGCCGCGCACAGTGGCGAGCACGACCTTGCCCTTGGTCGAGCCTTCCACTTTGTCCATGTGCGGCTCCAGGTACGCTACCGACTGCTTCATCGTCTCGGCCGACTGGAGTACGAACGGCAACTGCATCTTGCCCGAACCGAACAGTTCGCCAACTACTCGCATCCCGTCGAGCAGGTGCTCGTTAATGATGGTCAGGGGGTCGAACTTCGAGAGCGCCTCTTCGAGGTCCACTTCGAGCCCGCGCCGGTCGCCATCAACGATGCGTTGTTTCAGGCGTTCTTCCACAGGAAGCGCTGCCCGGTCGACCTTCGCTTCCTTCGTCGCCTCCACGTTCTCGAACAGCGAAATGAAGTGGTGCAGCGGGTCATAATCCTCGCGCCGACGGTCGTAGATGAGGTCGCGCGCAGTGTTGAGCTGCTCTTCCGGGATGCGGTTCAGCGGGAGAATCTGCTTGGCGTTTACGATTGCTGAATCGAGCCCGTGCGCGACTGCCTCGGCGAGGAACACGGAGTTCAACACGCGCCGCGCTGCGGGCTTCAGCCCGAACGAGACGTTCGAAACGCCCAGCGTAGTGTGGACGCCGGGGAACTCGGCTTTCACTGCCTTGATCGCGTTGAGCGTTTCCATGCCGTCTTTGCGCAGGTCTTCCTGGCCGCCCGAAAGCGTAAATGTCAGGAAGTCGAACAGCAGATCGCCCGGCTCCATGCCGTATTCGCCGACGGCGAGTTCGTAGATGCGGCGGGCCACACGAAGCTTCCAGTCCGTCGTGCGCGCCTGGCCCTCTTCGTCGATCGTCAATGCGATGGCCGCCGCGCCGTGCCGCTTGATCAGCGGCAGCAACCGGCGAATCTTGCGTTCGCCGTCCTCAAGGTTGATCGAGTTGATGATGGCCTTGCCGCCGTATAGCTTGAGCGCTGTCTCAACCACCGCCACCTCGGTGCTGTCGAACACCAGCGGCAGGGTGGACTGCGTGCGCAGGGCTGTCGCCACGCGGGTCATATCTTCGGTACCGTCGCGGCCAACGTAGTCCACGCTCACATCGAGGACGTGCGCACCTTCGGCTGCTTGCTCCCGCGCGACCCCAACGATCCCGTCGAGATCTTCCGCCAGCAGCAGGTCGCGGAACGCCCGCGAACCTGTCGCGTTCGTCCGTTCGCCGATGACCAGGAAAGAGGTCTCCTGCTCGATCGAGACGCTCGTATAGATCGAGGAGACATTTGCCTCGTACTGCGACGGCCGGATTTTCGGCGCCGGGCGGCCGATTTCGGCGATGGCCGCTTCGAACATCGCTGGCGTCGTGCCGCAGCATCCGGCGACGATGCTCGTTCCAAATTCGTTCACAAACACGGACTGGTGCTTCGCGAACTGCTCGGGTGTGAGCGTGTAACACGCCTGGCCGTTGATGACTTCAGGCAGGCCTGCATTGGGGCCGACGAACACCGGCCTGCGCGAGTGTTCGGCGAGGTAGCGAACGTGCTCGATCATCTGGTCCGGCCCGGTAGAGCAGTTGATGCCGATGATGTCGATCACGTCGATCGGTTCGAGCGTGGTCAACGCGCAGGCGATATCCGACCCCAGTAGCATGGTGCCTGTGGTCTCGATGGAGACGCTTGCGATGACCGGGATCCTCTTGCCCGTCGCTTCAAAGGCGGCTTCGCAGCCGGCGAGAGCGGCCTTGGTTTGCAGAAGGTCCTGGCAGGTCTCGACCTTCAGGACATCGATGCCGCCTTCGATCAGGCCGATGGCCTGCTCGGTTGCGCCCCGGACCAGTTCGTCCCACGTGATGTGCCCGAGGCTCGGGAGCTTCGTGCCCGGGCCCATGGTCCCGAAGGAGTAGCGAGGGTGTTCGGGGGTGCTGTACTGGTCGCGGACCCGTCCGATGACCTGCGCGGCGAGTCGGTTCAACTCTCGCGTGCGCGGCGCGAGGTCGAACTCCGCGAGTACCACTTCGTTCGCGCCGAATGAGCACGAATCAACAGCATCGCAGCCGGCGGAATAGAAGGAGTGATAGATCTTTTCGAGGATGGCCGGGTTGGAGACGTTCAGCCATTCCGGGCAGCCGTCGTGCGACTCCCCATCGGGCGCGACGAACGCCTCCGGCCCCAGGTTGAACGACAACAGCGTCGAGCCGATGGGGCCAGCGGAGTAGAGCACCTGTTCCCGCAGGCGGTGCATCAGCGGGTGATCGAGAGGCCGGTACATAAAGGGCTTATCCAGCGTACACGATGACGCCGAACCTCGGTTCATAATTCAGGCGGTTCGACGTTCGTTCTACCGTTGCTCACCAGATTTCAGGAGCCCATGGCTGTGGGTTCCAGGTGAACATCGCATCGGCACGAGCGACGGCCTCAGTCGAGCCCTCGATTCGCCCGGCGCGCGCCAGTTGATACGCGCGCATCCCGCCCAGGTACAGCGATCCCAGCTCGTTCACCGACATGGTCAGGTCGGGCTCACGTGTCGTTGCGTAACACTGCGCGCCCGTGGGTCCACCTTGCAGCAGGTAGCGCCCGGCGTTCCATGGGCAGAACGAATCCCGGAGTTCGATGACCAGTTCGCCGCTCGTTGCGTAGCGGCGAGCAGCTAGCGCCCTCGGCGTATCGACGATTCGCACCCACAACGTGTCCGACGTGCGTCGCACGAGGCGACGTGGGTCGGCGAGCATTGCATAGAGCGGTTCATCCACCTGCCGCCATTCGGCGTTGATGGTCGCAATCAGGTCGACTCCGAAGATGTGCTGCCAGAGGGCTGAATACGCCGCATCGGTCGTCGCGAACAGTGAGTTCAGGGAGAGTGTTGAGGCGGCGTTCCCGCCCTCGTAGTGCTCTTTCACCCGATAGCGCGCGAAGCCGAGCGGCTTCCCGTTCTCTTCGTACTGGACGTCGAAGAGCTGGCTGTAACCTGGCGGCGCCGGCCACGGTGGATCGCGAAGCACGCGATTTTCCCACCACCCCGGGGTGCGGTTGTGCATCCCCGGAAATGTCCTGCGCACCTCGTCCCAGATCCCCGGCCAGGTCTTCATGGCCTCGTCGCGGTCGATGTACCGGGTGCGCCCGGAGAATTCCGGGGCCCAGCGCAACCCCGTCCGCGTCCGGTCGATTGTCAGTTCCTGACCCTCGGCCGCGAGTCCGTACCCGAAGCGCCCGTAGATGATCGACTCCGAGGCCCACAGGGCGGCGATGGCTTCGCCGCGGTCGCGTACCTGGTCGAGCTGGTAGCGCATCATCCCGGTAAGAACGCCGCGCCGCCGATGGCTCGGCAGCACCGAAACCCACGTCAGCCCCCCGCACGGAACGAAGCCTCCAGGCGTCGTCATTTCGAACGTCCATGTGCCGGCCGTGCCGCACACCTGGTCGCCATCCCAGACGGAAATAGAACGCGAGAGGTCCGCGTACTTCAGCGTCGAAGCGACGCCTTCAGCCGGCCGCGGGTCGTGTCCGAAGCCGATGGCCTGGGTCCGGAAGAATTTCGGCGCCTCATCCGGCGTGATCGGGCGAATGGGATAGTCCACGTGTGCGCTCCTCGGTGGGGTCGGGAGATGGTACACCGCCGCAACGAAAAGGCCCTTCTATTGAAGGGCCTTTTCGGATGATTTCCAGAGGGAACGGATTACTCGATGTCGACGGTCGCGCCGGCTTCGCTCAGCTTGGCCTTGATGGACTCGGCTTCTTCCTTGCCGATGCCTTCCTTCACCTTGGCGGGAGCGGCTTCCACCAGGTCCTTGGCTTCCTTCAGGCCGAGGCCGCTGACGACTTCGCGGATCGCCTTGATGACGTTGATCTTGTTGTCGCCAAAGCTCTTCAGGACAACGTTGAATTCCGTCTTCTCTTCGTCGGCGGCCGCGGCCGGGGCGGCAGCGCCACCGCCGGCGGCGCCACCGGCAGCCATCATCATCGGTGCGGCGGCGGTGATGCCGAATTCTTCTTCGATCGCCTTGTTCAGGTCGCGGAGTTCGAGCAGGGTCATGCCCTTAATGAGTTCCAGAGCTTCTTCGATCTTGGCCACGATAGTTCTCCTTTGGTTCCGGCCCGAAACGGCGGGGCCGGATTGTCTGAATTGGTGCGGAGCCCCGGCCTAGCCGGCGGCCTCCAGCTGATTCGCACGCGCTTCGACGAGCCCTGAGAAGTTGCGGATGGTCGACTGCAGCAGGCCTGCGAAGTTGTAGAGCGGGCCCTGCAACTTGGCGACCACGTCCGCGATCATCTGGTCCTTGGAAGGCATGGTCGCGAGGCTTTCGACCTCGGCTCGCGTGAGCACCTTGCCTTCGAGCCAGCCGCCGTGAATTTCGATGTTCAGGCGCTTTGCGCGAAGGTGCTCGGTGAGCGCCTTCACCGGTGCGATTGGGTCCTCGAAGCCGATTGCGAGAGCTGTCGGGCCCTGGACGATATCGGCCATGTTGTCGCGGCCGGCTTCTTTGGCAGCCATGCTCGCGAGCGTGTTCTTGACGACTTTCACTTCGGCTCCGGCCGGGCGCAGGGCGCGGCGAAGCTCGGTGATCTGGGCGACGGAGAGCCCACGATAGTCGGCGCTGATGGCAATCGAGGCCCGCTCCATGCGGTCCTTGATCTCTGCCAGCATTTCGACTTTCCGTGGAGTCGGCATAGCCACCTCCCGATAGCGTTGAGTCCTCCAGTGAAGGACAGGGCGTACGAGCCGGAAGACCAAAAATCCCTGCACGAATGGCAGGGATCAGAACCGCAACCTTCCGGGGAAGGACGGAATCACTGCCTCGGCAGGCGCCTTTCGGCATTACCCCTGTCCTTCGGTGGAAGGACTCGCATAGGGACCTGCGGTCTCTGGCTCTTAAGTTGTCGAGGAGCAACGTATCAGGTTTCGGGATTTGGGGAAATCCGAGCGCTCCCCTACGGGAACTGCTCCAGGAACTCGGCGGAAGCCCAACCCTGCTGCCCATCCGGAGTCAGAACGGGAAGCCAGGTTCCCGACGGTTCAGCGCCGCCCATCGCCAGGATCACCCGGTCCGCGTAACACCCCAGGATGGTTCCGCTCAGGGCAGGCGTCTCTCGAATGTTCAGGCAGTCGCCGCCCGTTTTAACAATTGCGAAGCCTCCGAGTTGGACGAACAGCGGTATCGGTCCCCCAGCCTTCGCGCCAATCTGGTCAACGAACTCAGCAATGGGTGTCACCACGCCGGTCCCGAAGTCGATGATGGCCGGGATGCCCGGGCCGAGGTAGTCCGCGCCCCCAGGTACGTAATCCTTGATGTTAAATCCAACCCGAGCGATGGCCCTCGTCGGGCTTAGCCATTGAAGGCCGTACAGCGGCGACATTCCATCGGCTATGCGAGCCTTCGCGAGATGACTGAACTCGCCTGTTCGAAGGTCGAACTCACCGAAATACCAGTCCCAGTTAGGCGAGCTACCTGGGCCATACCACGTCATCATTAGTCTATTGCCGTCCGATCCGGGTGAGAATCCCTGGATCGACAGGTGCTGGAACGGGTTGGGAAGCGGGACCTTCGCGACCACGGCACCAGTTTCGACATTCCAAACGGTCAACTTGTCCGCTGAGTAGACGAGGATAGGAACCCCCGGAACACCCGAAGCCGCGATGGCATCGGCATCCGCCGGGATATTGGTCGCGACCGCCACCGAGGTGAGTGCCCCCCCGATCATTCCTCGCGAGAGTTTGAGCGGACCGGGTGCAGCCCATTCGCGCACCACGACTTCGACTCCATAGGAACCAAGGACATATCGGCCCAAGTTGTTCGCCTCGAAGACGGTTTGCCAGGTGATGCCACCGTCCTCCGACCGAATCGTCGTGACCGGGTCAGGACCTCCGTAGCAGGAACCGTGGCAGATCTCCGCCCAGAGATCGTCGACGCCGGTTCCGAAAGCCCTCCGCAATGCCCTTGGGTCCTCTCCGAACTTCGACACAATCAGGTCGTCACTTCGGAAATGGCCCGCGGCATCGACGTAGTAGCGAGTCAAGTTGCCGCTCGCGCCCTCCCAAACGCCGTCCCTGGCATAAAGCACGATGCCCTTTGGCAGCGGGACGGGATCCCCGCGTTTCAGTTGCGTAACCACGACGCCAAAGACCGCGTCAATGTCCGGCGTCGTCGTTGCAACGGCCGTTGCCCCAACGGTCGCTTGCGTCGTGCCTTGCGTCGCGGTCTCGGTCGGCTGCGGCTTGCTCCGGCCACCCGAGCACGCAGACACAAGCGCTGACACCACGACTACCGCCACAAGGATCTTCATCTACTAATGAAACGCACACGGCCGCAAATAAGTTCCCTACCACCTCCACCCCCACCTCCGCAATCCGCTACCATTTACTCGTGCTTGAAATCACCCAACGACTGCTCCGGGCCGCCGAAGGCGGCGACCCTGTTTTCCTCGCCTCAATCCTCGAAGCCGGTCCCCGCCCGCTCGAACCCGGCGCTCGCCTGCTCATCGAGCGTGACGGCTCCCGCCTCGGCTCGCTCGGTGACCCCATCCTCGATGACTCCATCGCCGCCTTCGCTCCCGAGGCCTTCCCGAAGCACCTGGCCCAGACCCTCTACGTCAGCCCCGACGGCCTCTCCGAACGCACCATTAAAGGCGCCACCGCGATCTACGTCGAAGTGGTCGAGGCCAAGCCGGTATTCCTCGTCGTCGGCGCAGGCCACATCGGGCGGTCGCTGGCGCAGCTCGCCGACTTCCTCGACTTCCAGGTCGCCGTCCTCGATGACCGCGAGGACTTCGCGAACTCGGAACGGATACCCGAGGCCGACCAGATCCTCTGCGAAGACTACGAAGAGGCGCTCGAAAAGTTCCCGATCGACTTCAACACGTACATCACCATGGTCACCCGCGGACACAAGCAGGACGAACTCTCGTTGCGCAAGTGCCTCGGGCGGGGAGCCGGCTACCTCGGGATGATCGGCTCGCGCCGCCGAACCGGGGCCGTCCTCGAACATCTTGCGGCTGAAGGCTTCGACCGCGAAGAGCTTGCGAAAGTTCGCACGCCCATCGGTCTCAACATCGGCGCCGAGACTCCTGAGGAGATCGCCATCAGCATCATGGCCGAGGTCATCATGCTCCGGCGCGGCGGCGATGGCTCAGCGATGTACCACCGCTAGCCGGGCCTTAGACCGCGACTGGCGTGGGCGCTGGACGAGTCATCAACACGATCCCTGCGATGATCGCCCAGAGCGGGACCAGCGCGATCGGGAAGAATGCCGGCCCAAACAGCAAGAGGAACGCGAAGACGAACCCCACCCAGACGAACCAGCCTGGCAACGCGCGAGCCCGCCGCCCCATAGCGCTGATTGCGGCGATGAACCCGGCAAAAGAGAGACAGCCACCGATCAACAACATGCCGAATGCGAGCTGTTCGAACTGGATGGCAATCTCTGGTCCCGGGAAGTCGGCGCTGCCGAACTTCATCGATGCGGCGACGGATACCGAAAGGATGATCGCGGCCATGGCAAACGCGGCGAACAGCGTTGATGTCGCCGACGCGATGCCTGAAAGAAATGACGAATTCGATGGTGAGAAGGCCGCTCGAGCGAGCAGCCCGCGCGCGAACCAGACGAAGCCCAGGATGCTCGCGATCATGAGATATCCACCGACGATCAACTGCGTCTGATTTCCGCTGTCCGCGAAGTACGTGGTCCAGCCCTGGGGGTCGTCGTTGTCCGGAGTCTCAACTCCGGTGAACCACCCAACCACAAAGAGGACACCGAAGAAGATTGCCGCCCACGGCGCCAATCTCAGCCAGGGGCTGTCCTGTTCGTCTGCAACTACCGTTCTTGCGCTCATTTTCTTACCTCGCGCGAAATGTGATTTCACCGGCGTTTGCCGGGCGCACGTCACGCGGTTGATCGAGGACTACGAAGGTGAGCAGCTCCGGTCGAGCGCGTGCGCGCTCTCATCGCGGCGCGCCTTCTCCCTCAGTTGGTGGCACGTCGCAGTTCGAAAATCTCATGAAATCCGTCCAGAACCCATCAAATTCGGTCGTGCAGCCTTGCAGTGCTCTAACAAGATGGGATTTCCGCAGTCGAATTCGAGCGGGATGTCTCAGTCCATCCGCCCGGCGACAGCACCGCGACGCGCCAACTCCGCGCGGAAGTCCAGCATCGACGTATAGGTCGGGATCACGAAGACATCGTCGCCCGGATTCGTCCCTGCGAGAATCGCGTCCAGCAGTTTTGCCGGCTCATGCTCGACGGCGCCGGGCGCTTGAAACCCGGCGTATTTCAGCCGCACGGCCAAATCCTCGGCGCGGTCGCCTCCGGCCCACCACGCTTCGGTGAACTCCGCCAGCAGTTCGTGGTCGACATCCCAGATCCAGCTGACGTCCTGGCCATCGGCAAACCGATCGTTCAACAGCAGCGCGAGCTTTAGTTTCCGGCCGACACGCGCTACCTCTCGCAAAAGCAGCAGGACCTGGTTCGCGCCGGCGGGGTTCTTCGCGAGAAACAGCCTCAAACTCCGTCCCTGGACATCGACGACTTCCTGGCGGCCGAAGGCCGGCTTCACTCTTGCCAGCCCGGCGATCGTCGCGTTCTCCGGAACGCCGATTACTTTGCACGCCGCCGCCGCCGCAAGCGCGTTGTAGACGTTATAAAGCCCCGTCAGCGGCATGCTCACTGCGCCGAGGCCGCTGATGGCCATGGTCGCGCCATCGAGCGAGAGCTTCACCTCCGAACCAGAGGTGTCTGGCGTCGGGCGCTTGCGCTCACAGTTGGTGCAGCGCCAGTAGCCGACATGCGCGAAGTACCGGCGGTCGTACCTGTAGTCGCCGCCGCAGGCGCACCAGCGGGCATCGAACGCCCCGGCTGTCTCGGTGGCGAATGCCTCATCGTCGAGGCCGAACCAGTGCACGGGTCCCGTCCATCCGATGGCCATCTCGGCCACCGAGGGGTCGTCCGCGTTCAAGACGAGGGTTGCATCGCGAGGCGCCTTGGCCAGCGCTTCCCGCCAGAGCCCCGCCACGCTGTCGACCTCGCCGTAGCGGTCGAGCTGGTCGCGGAACAGGTTCGTGAAAGCGAGAACCTTCGGCTGGAGCGCTGCCACCGCAGCCGGCATTGTGGCTTCATCGGTTTCGAACAGCCCCGCCATGCGCTCCGCGCCACGGATCGAACCACCGATGCCGGCCCGTGCGACGAGCGTGCTGGCCATCCCGCGCATCAGGTTGCTGCCCTCGCGGTTGTGGACGAAGGAGATGCGTGCCGCCGAGAGCGCTTCGGCGATCATCCGGCTGGTCGTGGTCTTGCCGTTGGTACCGGTGACCACAATGCGGCCGCGGCCCAGTTGCCGCCCGAGGTTCGCGACAATTGCTGGATCGAAGCGCTCGGCGACCAGCCCCGGCACGGCGGTACCGCCGCCGCGCCGCGTCACCCGCGTCGCGAGCGAGGCCGCATTCCCGGCCGTCACTGCCAGTGCGGTGCGAAGGTTGGTCACAGGGTCATGGTGGCCGCGCTCTGGCCAGTAATCAAAGCCAGCAGTGCCAGGCTAGGCCCTTGCGGGCAACAACCCGGCCTGGACAAGCAGCTTCATGATTCGGTCGCGGGCAATGACGCCGACTACCCGGCCGTTTTCCACCACGGGCATGTGGAAGAGGTTCTCGGTCTCCATCTCGAGGAGAACATCCGAAACCAGTTGCTCCCGGGCAGTGGCCCGGAGGGTGGCACTCGGGATCATCGCCTGGCGTGCAGTGATCGTGTCCCACTGCGTTTCCGGTACGCCGCGCATTTCGTAGCCACTTATCAGCCCGGCGAGCGAGCCCGCATCTTCAACCATGTAACAAACGCGCGGGTTGAGGTCGATGACGCCGCGAGCGAGCGAACCGACCGACTGGCCGCCATCAACCACCGGCAGGTTGTTGGACATGACATCTTCAGCGCGGTACAGGCGAAGCTCACTCACGAAGCGGTTCTGTTGCAGGCTCCTGCGTGCTGCGTTCTCCAGGAAGAGGCCGAGAAAGATGAGCCATGCACCGCTCGCCGGGTTATCCGCGATGACGACATTCTGGCCCGCAACGGCCGCGAGGCCAGCCGCCATGCCGGCGAATGCGAAGCCCCGCCCTGTCCATGCCGCGATGCTGGTTGCCCGGTTGTAATTCCCGCTCACCATCCAGCAGATCGAACGAAACACCCGGCCGCCATCCATGGGAAATGCCGGCAGCAGGTTGAATACCGCCACGATCAGGTTCATCAGTGCGAGCCACACAAGTACGAAATCGACGGGCCGCGAGTTTTCGGCGCCGAGCAGGAACCACAATCCGAAGAACATCGCGCTCAGCGCGAAGCTCGTGAGCGGGCCAGCCGCCGCCATCAAAAGTTCGTGCAGGGGTTTGGCAGCTTCCCGGGTGATCTGGGCCACTCCCCCAAGAATGAAGAGCGTGATGCTCTTCACGGGAATCTTATAGGCGCGGGCCACCAGGCTATGGGCCATTTCGTGGAGAACGATCGAAGCGAAGAAGAGGATCACGCTGGCGGCCGCCATCGCGTAGTGGGTGGTCCGTCCTGCTTCCTGCAGCGCGTCCGGATAGAACTGCGTCGCTAGCAGCCAGGTTGCCAGTCCGAAGAGCACAAACCAGCTCGGGCTGACGAGGATGGGGATACCAGCAAGCGAACCGACCCGGAGGTTTCCGAACTTCATGTGTTCACCATAGTGGGCGCGCGGTAAAGCGGAGGGTCTGCCTGCTTTATCCCATGTTCTTCTTGGCGGGCGGCGCTGGAGGCGCGTCATCCTCATCTTCGACGACGGCTTCCCAGCAGAGGTAGAAATAGAAGAGCCCGATGAGAATCGGGACGAGGAATGCAGGGTGGTGGCTTTCCACCAGGCCCCAGAAACCGCCGAGCGTAACGAAGACCAGCGCTGCGACGTAGACGAAGAATGCTCCCCAACTGAAACCGAGTGGCAACATGGCTCGCTCCTTGCTGCCCTACTCTACAACCCGAGATCGGCGCGAGTCAGTACAAGAACAGGGAGAAACCCGTAAGAACTGTGCCGCGTGCGCGCCGGGAATTCTGGCCGCGCAAGGGCCGCGGGTCCGACCCGCGGCACAAGGGCCCCACGCACGCATGAAAGGCCCGGACTAAACCGCCGCGAGCTCCGGCAGATCCGATGCAGGCACCATGCCTTCGAGCACGCGCGAGAGCGCCATGGTGTGGCTGCATGTCGACCAGTCGAGGAAGAAATCGCAATTGCAGCGCCACTTCCCCTCGTGCAGAACTACTTCGTGTTCGCTGTTTTCGCCATGGAAAGCGACATGGAGGTCGTCGATTTGCATTCGGTGCCGTTCGCCTGCGTACACCTTTGCCTTCTCAACTTTGCCAATCAAGCTCGACTGCATGAGGGGCGGACTCCTTTCCTCTTGAAAACACGAACGGCGGCCCCGGAGGAGCCGCCGCTTTTACAAATGGATGAAATTCAAGACACCCATACCACGGCAACGTACGCCCGTTAATAGAAGGGTGTCAACCTGATTTTTCGCGCCTAAGGGATCGGTTTCGCTGGGCCGCTCAGCCACCGTTCCCGGGTCATGAAATACGGTTCCCGGCCGTGGATTTCCGGGGGCACGATTTTGCCGGCGTCGCGCGTCAGGATGTTTGCGACCACCCGAAGACCTTGCTGCTTTTTCGGATTCCAGCGATAGGTGTCAACGCTGAGCACTACTGGCGTGATCATGCCTTCGGGAGCATCGAACCAGAGAAAGAACGGGTTGATTTCTTCGTTCACCGGCTGGTCCTCGTCGAAGTCGGGGTTCTTCTCCGCGAAGCGGGTCACGCCGTCGATGTACCCGCGCGCGAACCCGGAGTGAAACCACATCACCTGGTTCGCGCCGTACTTGTCCGTGACGTTCTCGACAGCGCGCCGGCGCGCTTCGTCCTCGTCCTTGCACGGCAACTGCCCGCCTGCACGCCACAGGTGTATCTCTCGTGCGAACGCCGTCTTCGAAAGCGGAATGTGGATGGGAGTCTTTTCGCTGAACGGGCCGAGCACCGGCATCAGTTTCCCGGGGGCCGTCGGTATCTCCTCGCCATCAATCGCGATCTGGGTGCACATTCACTTCAACCCTAGCATCCGGATGCGCTGGCGAACGAATCGCTATCAGCCCTGCCGAAAACGTTGGGCGCGGCGATTCTTAATTCAGATAGAATCGGATCTGGCACGAATGAAACGAGCGGTGATCGTCCTGGCGATCGTTATCGGGATGACTGCTTTCTCCGGGTGTTCGGCGGAACTCCAGAACGACGGGAACTTTCAATTCGGCAAGAGCGTCCCGATGAGTGAGCGCGAGCCTGTAAAAGCGGGCGTAAAGGCCATGCAGGACTGGATCGCCCAGAACGGCAACGTGCACCTTAAGCGCTTCACGGTGCACGTTGATGACAATATCAACACGCTTGTGTCTCAGTACGCCTACGTCAGCGGTGACACTGACCCTCTGGTTACTGCCCAGTGGTTGGTCTCTGGCGGAGCGATAACCCTCGGTGACCAGGTATATATCTATGTCGGCCCCGAATGGGCGGACTACCCCGACTGGGTGAAGTCTTCGATCGCCGCCCATGAGACGTTTCACGTGGCCCAGTTCGGTTTCCTTTGGGATGACTGGGCTCACGGAGGGGTTGAGTCGCCTGCGCATCCCCCCGACTGGATAACCGAAGGTGGGGCCGACTATGCGGCGGCCAGGGCACTCGATGCTTCCGGGATCCATCCTTACGAGGAAGCGTTGGCCGAAACTACGGAGCAGGCTACAAGCTATACGAACTCGCTGGAATCAATTTCTTCTCCCGGCGCGGACCATGCCTCCGGTGGTGCGGCGCCCTACGCCGTGGGCTTTCTGGCGATGGAGAACCTCGCCCTCTCAAGTGGTGAAGGCGCTATGTTCGACTTTTGGGATCTCCTTGGGCAGTCGCGATCCTGGGAAGAAGCTTTCCAGGGCGCGTACCACCGGCTTCCCGGCGACTTCGTGAAGGAGTTCGACGCGAGTCGAGGCCAGGATGCGAACATTCCAACGGGAGGCATTGCCGGCCTCCTCGTGCGCAAGAACGGTCAGCCAGTTGCTGGAGCCGCAATAGGTGCGTGCCCGCTGTCGAGCCAGCAGCGACAGGATTGCCGGAGTACGTGGACCGCTGACGACGGGTCATTTGAACTCGCTCTTCCGGAGGGTGAATGGCTCATTCAGTACCGGGTAGCAACGAGAGATTCGATTGACACGGGTTCGTTTGAAAGAGGCGGGACTCGCTCACCATCGGTTACGGTCGGCGCGACACTCATCCAAGGGCTCCGAGCGACGGTTTCCGATCCGTTTTAACGCCGGCACAACCTGACAGTTCGGCCTCCGGGACCGCATTTCGCCCTGTGCTACGATCCGAACGTGAGCATCTCTCCCGACTACGTGGACATCGGTACATTCATCGACCAACGCGAAGACTATCGCGGGGGCCGGCCGTTCATCGTCGGGACGGGAATCACGGTGGATGCGATTTCGTGCGTGCACCGGATCGATGGTTGGGAGCCTGCACAGATAGCTGCAGAATTCGACATCACACTCCCGCAGGTTCTGGCCGCTCTAACCTTCTACTTCGCCAATCGAGAAGCCATCGACCAGTTCATTTCCAGATACGACGACGAAACCGATGAGTTCGTGGCCAACTACCGTGCGAAGCAGGGCCAAATCCGGAAGTGACCATCGGACTCTATTTGGACGATGACACTGGCATTCGGGCGGCAATCTCCGAGGCTGCGCGCCTTGGCCTCCGGGTAATCAGGTCGGATGAGGCTGGGCTCCGCGGCGCTCCCGACGAACAACATCTCGAATTCGCCGCCAACGCAGGGCTCGCACTAGTAACCGGCAATCGCCGCGATTTCGCGGCTTTGCATTGGGATTGGATGGCTCAGGCCCGAGGGCACGCGGGAATTCTCCTGGTCCACCGGCAGATTCCGGCCGGAACGCGAATTGGCGCGTTGCTTCGCATCTGCCAAATGGCAGAACCAGAAGACTTTGCTAACCGGATCGAGTCACTGAAAGACTGGCTCTAGCTACCACCAGATCTTGTGCTCGACTTCGTCCGGCTGGTCGTCCCATTCCGTCGTCCACAGGTTCGATGACAGGTACTTCCAGCCACCGTCGGCCAGCAGGCAGACGATGTGCTGTTCGCCTTCGAGGCGTTCCGCGGCCTTGATCGCCGCTCGTACCACGGCGCCGCAACTGATGCCGACGAAGAGACCTTCCCTGGTCGTCAGTTCCTTCGACATCGCGAAGCTGCTCTTGCTGTCGACGACGATTTTCCCGTCGAGGACAGTCTCATCGAAGATCGGTGGGATGAAGCCTTCTTCCAGCGCGCGCAGGCCCTGGACCAGGTCTCCCGGGTGCGGGGCGGCGGCGATGATACGCACGCCCGGCTTGGCGTCCTTCAGGTAGCGCCCGGTCCCGGTAAGCGTCCCACCAGTGCCGAGACCGGCCACGAAAACCGTTGTCTGCGGAAGGTCGCGAAGGATCTCCGGACCGGTCGTTTCGTAGTGGGCTCGCGGGTTGGCCTCGTTGCCGTATTGATATGGGAAGTAGTACTTCCCGGGGTTTTCCGCCACGATCTCCTTCGCCTTCGCGATGGAGCCGTTCGAGCCGAGTTCACCGGGCGTGTAGATGATTTCCGCGCCAAAGGCCTGCAAAAGGAACGTGCGCTCTTCACTCACGCTCTCCGGCATCACACAGACGACCTTGTAGCCCTTCACCTTGCCAATCATTGCCAGGCCGATGCCGGTATTACCCGAGGTGGGCTCGAGGATGGTTGCCCCGGGCTTCAACTCACCCGAGCGCTCGCCCGCCTCGATCATGTACTTCGCGATCCGGTCCTTCACCGAGCCCGTCGGGTTCTGGCCCTCGAGCTTTGCATAGATATGGATGTCCGGCCGCGGCGCGAACGACCGCAACTCAACGATCGGCGTATTCCCGATCATTTCGATAACCGACCGGTACAGGGTCACGAGTTCGTCCCCAACGGTGATGGACCTGGAAAGCGTGATTCGCGCGGCGTGTCGGCCACGTAAGACGTGAACTCCTGGTAGTAACGTTCGCGCCCAAGGCGCTGCGCCGCACGGTGTTCGGGATGGTTGCGCCACACCCGAAGCTGGTCCGCGGTCTCCCACTCGTGAATTGAAACGCGCTCGCCGTCTTCGTTCCGGTAAACCTTGTACGAGATGAAACCCGGCATTGTCTGGCACAACTCCAACATTCGGTCTGCGAGGCGTTGAAATTCCTCCGCGTATTCGGGATGGATTCGCGAACGAAAGACCACTACCGTCACGTTGTCCTCAAGGCCTCGGAAAGTGCTAGCCGCCGGCCAGCGCGGGCAGCACGTCGAGCGAGTCGCCGGACTTGATCGCTGTATCAACCCCGCCCGTGTAGCGGATATCCTCGTCGTTCAGGTAGATGTTCACGAAGCGGTGCAGCTTGCCATCGGCTCCGTATACCTGCTCCTTGAAGCCCGGGAACTTGGCGTCCATGTCGTCGAAGACTTCGGCGACCGTGGAGCCGGTGGCTTCGACAGTCTTCTGACCGTTCGTCACCTTCTGGAGCACGGCGGTAACGCGCACATTGATGGTCGGGGCAGTCGCACTCGTCATTGGTGCAGGTCTCCTTGGAATGGTGGTCTCAATGGATACGTTGCGCGGCCGGCTATCCGCCAGTTGGGTCGTCGCGGTGCGGAATAGGCGCGCCGCAGAAGACTTCATAGTCGATCAGTTCGCTAATGGTCGGGTTGTCACCGCAAAGCGGGCACTCGGGGTCGCGCCGAACCTTCACGATCCGGAACTCGAGCGAGAGTGCATCGTAAAGCAGCAGCCGGTTCACCAGCGGTTCGCCGATGTTGAGGATGAGCTTGAGGACTTCGGTCGCCTGGATGCTGCCGATGGTCGCGCACATCGCACCGAGCACGCCGGCTTCGGCGCAACTTGGCACCAGCCCCGGAGGCGGCGGTGCCGGGTAGAGGCAGCGATAGCAACCCTTGCCCGGGATGTAGGTCGTTGCCTGGCCGTCGAACATCAGGATCGAGCCATCCACAAGTGGCTTCTTCAGCAGGTAGCAGGCGTCGTTCACCAGGTAGCGCGTCGCGAAGTTGTCAGCGCCGTTCACCACGATGTCGTACTGGGAGATGATCTCGAACGCGTTCTCGCTCGTTATCGGCGCTTCGTGGGTCACCACGTTGATGTTCGGGTTGTGCGCGAGCAGCGTCTCACGCGCAGATTGCACCTTCGGCTTCCCGATGTCGTCCGTCTGGTGGAGGATCTGGCGCTGCAGGTTCGTCCGATCGACCACGTCGAAATCAACAATCCCGACGGTGCCGACACCCGCGAGCGCCAGGTACAGCGCCACCGGAGAACCGAGCCCGCCCGCGCCAATCATCAGGACTTTGGACTCGATGATCTGGCGCTGTCCGACGCTCCCGACCTGCGGCATGATCAGGTGGCGGCTGTAGCGCTCGACCATCTCCGGAGTCATCACCGTCGCGCCGCCCGCCAACGCCGGGATAACAGCCACTTCGTCGCCGTCGTTGAGGGAAGTAGATTCGCCCTGGAGGTTTTCGATCTCCACCTGGTTCACATAGATGTTGATGTGCGGAGCGCGTTCGCCCGTGCTGCCGACAACCTGGGCCTTGAAGCCAGGGAACTGGGTATCCAGGTCCGAAAGGACATCGGAGATGGTGGCCCCGCGCGCCTGCACGTTGGCTCGGTTGCCTACGAGGTGCCGGAACGGCGTGGGGATATAAACGTTGACAGACATGGTGGCCTCCTTGAACGGGCGATCAATCGTTGCACATTGCAACCCACACCGCGCAACCTCGGCGATGCAGGTGAAATCGTCTCAATTACATGTTGACACTGAGGTATCGCTCCCCGGTATCACAGATGATTGTCACGACGGTCTTTCCCGCGCCCAGCCGTTCCGCAACTTTCTTTGCCGCGAGCACATTCGCCCCCGCCGAAATCCCGGCGAGGATGCCCTCTTCGCGGGCCAGCCGTTTCGAGTACGCAACCGCGTCTTTGTCTTCGATGCGCAGGATCTCGTTGTAGATCGCGCGGTCGAGGACTCCGGGCACGAAGCTTGCGCCGATGCCCTGGATGCCGTGCATTCCGGCACGCCCGCCGCTCAATACCGGTGACCGCGAGGGTTCAACCGCCACGATGAGGACATCGTTGCCGATCTCTTCGCGGATCAGCCGGCCGACGCCCGTGATCGTCCCGCCCGTGCCGACGCCCGCGACGAACGCATCGATCCGGCCGCCGGTGGCTTCGAGGATCTCCCTCGCCGTCGTCCGGTAGTGGACCTCCGGGTTCGCCTCGTTCTCGAACTGTTGCGGCATGAAGTAATCCGGGTGCTCCTTGCACAGCTGCTGTGCCGCGAACACCGAGCCCGTCATGCCTTCGATTGCCGGAGTCAACACAAGTTCGGCGCCATAGCGCTCCAGGAGCCGGCGCCGCTCGAGCGACATGTCTTCAGGCATCGTGAGGATGATGCGATACCCCTTCACGGCGGCCACAAGTGCAAGGCCGATCCCGGTATTCCCCGAGGTGGGCTCGACGATCGTGGAGTCCGGCTTCAGCCGGCCCGAGCGTTCGGCGTCTTCGATCATCGCGAGGGCGATGCGGTCTTTGACGCTGCCACCGGGGTTCAGGCTCTCCATTTTCCCCAGCACCGTGGCTGCGTCCTGCGGAATGATGTGGCGCAACCGGACGAGCGGTGTCGAACCGATGAGGTCGAGCACCGAATCCGCGATTGCGGGGCGTGCGACTGGTGCAGTCATATCACCCACCGGCCGCTGACGGCAGTGGGCTCGCGTTCAAGAAGGTCTGCAACTGAATACGACTCCAGGATATCCGTGGTGGCATCGCGAATTCGCTCCCAGATCTCGCGCTGGCCGCAATGATGCGGGTGGTCGGTTTGCTCGGGTGGCTCATCGAGCCATGACACTGGCGAAAGGGTGCCTTCCAGTGACGCGATTACGTCCCGGACGCATATCTCAGAAGGCGGACGGACAAGTTCGTGTCCGCCAGCGGGTCCCCGCACCGAGCGGATAAATCCGGCCTTGCGCAGCGAGGTCAGCAGTTGGTCCAGGTACTGCTCAGGAATGTGGCGCCGGAGGGCAATCTCCGAGGACTGGAGTGGGCCGCTTCCATAGTGCCCCGCGAGCTCGATGAGCGCGCGTAGGCCGTAGTCGCTTCGGGTGGAAACACGCATCTAAGACAGTCCAATTACCTTCCGGAAGAGCCACTCCTGATAAAGTCGAGTAACTCTGTCAACAATAGTATGGCACCGGATCGCCGGGTGGCAAGCACCGCGTCTTGCAGTCATCCTCTCCGCGGTCTACAGTCCGTTGCAAATTGCAACTAACACGGAGGCCACCATGTCCTCACCCGATGCTCCCGCTGTCCTCTTCGATGTTTCCGAAGGCGTCGCGACCATCACCCTGAACCGCCCCGACCAGATGAACTCCATCAACGGCGACCTTTCCGCCGGCCTGATGGACTCCCTCCGCCAGGTCCGTTCGCGCGATGACATCCGCGTCGCCCTCCTCACCGGCAATGGCCGCGCTTTCTGCGCCGGCGCCGACCTTCGCAGCCGCGCCGGCGGCCCGGCGGCCGCGAGCGGCGTTGCTGGTCTCTTCCGCACGGATGACTCGCTCGGCTTTCACGAGTTTGACACGAAGAAGCCGCTCATTGGAGCCGTGAACGGCTTCTGCCTCGGCGGCGGCTTCGAAATCGCCCTCTCGTGCGACCTCCTCATCGCCTCCGAAGCGGCCCAGTTCGGCCTGCCCGAAATCACACTGGGCTTCTTCCCGCTGGCGGGAGCACCGGTCCGCCTCCCACGCGCCATTCCACGTGTCATGGCGAACGACATGTTGTTTACGGGCGAGCGCTTCGACGCGAAGACGGCCTACGAATTCGGCATCGTCAGCCGCGTCGTGTCCGCCGACGATCTGCTGCCTACGGCCCAGGCGATGGCGAAGAAAATTGCCGGCTACGCGCCGCTCGCCGTGCGCGCCATGCACGAACTCATCCGTCGCCAGGGAAACATGCCCAACGACGAAGCCATGCGCCTCGCCGCCACCATGCGATGGGCAATCGGCCAAACCGAAGACGCCAAAGAAGGCCCGCGTGCCTTCGCTGAAAAGCGCCAGCCGGTCTTCAAAGGCGAATAGAACTCACCACGGAGACACGGAGACACGGAGACACGGAGGAGCGGCTGAGTTCACGGACGGACGTGCTGGCGAAACAGCGTCCGATCCAAACTTCTTATCAACTCAGTGAGCTCCAGGATCTCTCCGTGCTCTCGGTGCCTCCGTGGTGAACTAACCAAACCGCGGTGGCCGCTTCTCCTGGATCGCTCGCGCGCCTTCTGCCGGGGCATCGCTGAAGAACCCGAGCATCTCCATGGCCAGCGAATAGTCGAACGCCGTGATGCCGCCAAGGCGCAGCCACTGGTTCAGCGACTTCTTCGTCGCTCGAAGGGCGTGCTGCGGGCCGCTCGCGAGCTGCGTGGCAATTCTGTGCGCCTCCGTCAGTAGTTCAGCGCGGGGGACCGCCTTGCTTACCAACCCGATGCGCTCTGCCTCGCGCCCGTCGATGAAGTCGCAGGTCAGCAGGTAGTACTTCGCCTTCGCCATCCCGCACAGCAGCGGCCAGATGATGGCGGCATGGTCTCCAGCGGCGACACCTAGACGGGCATGCCCGTCGGTCAGCCGCGCCTCTTCCGCCATGACGGAGATGTCGGCCATGAGCGCCACCGTCAGCCCTGCCCCGACCGCCACCCCGTTGATCGCTGAGATGATGATCTTCTCGCAGTTCATCATCTCGTAGACGATCGCTTCGGCTTCCTTCATCACCTGCATGATGGCTTCGAAGCGCTCCTCGGCCGGCAACGTCGCCCGCGCCTCAATATCGCCAAGGTCGCCGCCCGCGGAGAACGCCTGGTCGCCGGCCCCGGTCACCACCGCCACCCTGACTTCGGGGTCACGCGCCAGGTCTCCCCAGATGCGGGTCAGCTCGTTGTGGAGCACGTCGTTCGTCGCGTTGAATACGTCCGGCCGGTTGATGGTCACTTTCGCAATCGAGTCGGAAACCTCAACGAGCAGGTGCTGGTAATTGGAGTAGTCCATGGGTGCCGCCAATCTCGCCCGTCTTGCCGGGGCGTGGTTCCGAAGACTCGCGATAGACTACTAGAGCAATGCCGAACTGGGTCCTCGAAGGAATGATCGCGACCAGCCCCCGTCCGGGGTTCGCGCCTGGCCCCGAACTGACGGTCCACGACGAGGTTGTCGATGACTGGATCGCGGAGGCGCGGAAGTTCGGGATTCGCTCGGTGATGTGCCTGATTGGCAACGACCAGCTCTGGCTTTATCGCAAGGCCACGCCGGAGGGCCTCCTCGAGCGTTACCGCCGTGAGGGATTCGCAGTGTGCCATATCCCCACACAGGACCAGCAGACGCACCCGTTCACGCCCGAGGAATACGAGCACGCCTGGGAGTCGTTCCAGCAATTGCCGAAGCCGGTGCTCGTGCACTGCAGCGCCGGCATGGATCGCACCGGCCGCATCGTCCGCCACATCCTCGAGCAAATGCAGCTCGGCGAGGGCTCAAACGCCGCCGGTTAGTTCAGGCTCGCCCATTCCGACTGCCGCGAAAACAGCAGGTCATGCATCTCCCAGAACTTCCCCTGCTTCCCGGCGCAGATAGCGACGAGCGCAGCGTTCCCGGCGTTGGGATGGATCTGGACGATGGGGAAATGCAGGAACGCCAGCGCGACATCGTCGCCAAGCTCGGCCCGAAGCTGTCGCAGCGAAGAGTCTGTCCACTGCTTGCAGAACGGGCACTGGAAGTCGCTGTACTCCGCCACAATCACCTTGGCGTTCGGGTTGCCCTCGATCGGCGCCCCGCTGATGTCCGGCTTGCTATCGAGGATCGCGAACCCCGGCGGGTTGTTCGCCGCCAGCGACTTCAACGCCGGTGAGTAGCCGTCCAGGGTCGTTGGGCTGCCCTTCAGTTCCGCGTCGATGATCTCCTGCAGCAGCGCGATGGGCTGAGCGCCAACGAGTTTCTTGTTATTGATGAAGAACGTCGGCGTCCCGGTCACGCCGAGGGCGCTGCCGTTCTTCAGACTTGTATTCAATTCGGTCACGTTTTCCGGGCTCGAAATGCACTGCGTGAACTGATCCTCATTGAGGCCGGTCTGGCGCGCATAGGTCTTCATCGTTTCGAGGAGGCCGGTCGCCGAACTTGCCGCGGCCTGCGTCGGCGGCACCACCGAGCTCACCCCACCTACCGCCTCGGAGACCTCCGGGTTTGCCGGCGTGGTCGGCGTCGAATTGTCGTCTCGGGTCCACCAGATCGTCCCGGCGATGATCAGGGAGCCAAGGACCAACGCGAGCGGCGTCAGGAAGTAGCTCCAGGCCGGAGGGTCTTTCACGTAAACCGGGCCGGGGACCTCGGCGACCGCCTGCGCCGCCGAGGGTTCTGGCAGAGGTGGAATTTCCGCAGGCTCGCCGTGAAGCTTGGGCTCGTTTTCGGGCTCGGTCACAAACCAATCGTGCCGTGCGATACCGGTTGGCGCGAGTCTCGATTAAGAGCGCGTGTCCAGTCTTCGGAGGACGGCCAGCGTGATGGCCTCCAGGCCCTCAAGTTCGCTATCCGCCGCCAGCGCATCGTCCACCAGCCGCTTCGCATCGCCGCGCGAGTATCCCAGCGCGGCGATCGCCTCGACGGCATCCGCCACTGTCCGCGTGTTTTCCAGCTTCGCCGCATCCACCGGCTGCGCGACGCCGCCGTCGTGCATTGCCGCTTCCGCAACAAGCTTTCCGCGGAGCGTCGCAATTATCTTGTCGGCGCTGCGAGCGCCGATTCCCGGCATCTTCGAAAGCACGGCGCGGTCTTCCTGTTCGATAGCGCGCGCGATCGTGCTCACCGAGATGTTCATCGCCTTCACGGCCTTCGCCGGCCCGATGCCTTCCACCGTCGTGAACTTGCGGAAGAACTCGCGTTCGGCACGCCTGAGAAAGCCGACGAGCACGGGCGTCGGGTTGTTCGCCGTCGCGTGGTAGAAGATGTGGAGCCCGATCGGCGGTCCGGTTTCCGTGCCAAGGTCGGCATCGCCGGCGATGCCCTGCAATTCCGGCCACAGGACAATCGGCACGAGCACCTCGTAGCGGATGCCCTGGACGTCGACCTCCACCGCCGGTCCGGCGGCATCCATCCGTGCCAGTTGCCCCTGGAGATGCGTGATCACCTGCACAGCGAACAGGCACGCGATCCCACCGTCAAATCGACAACCGCAAACCGACCCTCGAAAATCGATTCGTGCCCGAACTCCCCGAAGTTGAGACCATCCGCCGAGACCTCGAACCGCTGGTCGTTGGCCGCACCATTACGGCCGTTGATGTCGATCCCGCCACCATTCATCTGCTTGTCGGCGCGCCAATCGAAACCCTTCGCGAGAACCTGGTGGGCCGAACGATCACCGCGATGGGCCGGCGGGGGAAGTACCTCATGCTCAGCCTCGATGACGGCAAGGTCTTCGTCGTCCACCTGCGGATGACGGGCCGGCTCGTCTGGCGAAAGCGCGATGCCGAACCAGAGAAGTTCCAGCGCGCCGTTGTCGAACTCGATAACGGCTATGACCTCCGCTGGGCCGATCTGCGCAAGTTCGGCACCTGGCGCCTGCACGATTCCACCGCCGAGGTCATCGAGAAGCTCGGCCCCGAACCGATCGACGACGCACTCACCCTGAAGGAGTTCCGCAGCCGCCTCGCGAAACGGACGGCGCCGGTGAAGGCCGTCCTCCTCGACCAGCGCAGGTTCGCGGGGCTGGGGAACATCTACGTTGATGAAGCGCTCTTCGAGGCTGGCATCCGTCCGGACACGCCCGCAGGCGATGTCTCACCGGCCGCGACGAAGCGGCTCTTCGCCTCCGCACGTGCGGTCCTTGAACGTGGGATCGAGAACCGCGGGGCCAGTTTCAAGGACTATGTCGATGGTCAGGGCGAACAGGGCAGCCAACACATGTATGTGAAGGTCTTCAGGCGTACCGGGAAGCCCTGTTACACCTGCGGTAGCGAGATCAAACGCTCGGTCGTGGGCGGCCGTTCGACCCACTACTGCCCCAGGTGCCAGCCCAAATCCCGAAAGAGGAAAGTGACCAGTGGTTGATGAGAGCGAAATCCTCGCGACGCTCGGCTATGCGCCCGATGTGCCCGCCACCTGGGAATCCATTGGCGATTCACCCTGGAGCCCGGTAACACTGACGATCGGCGGCGAATCTCCGCGCGAGTTGCTCATCCGCGAATCTGCGGACATCGACGAAGCGCAGAACCATGCGGCCGTCTTCGAGGCGCTTGCGAACGCCGGGTACCAGTACGTGCCGAGACTGGTCGCCATCGTCGGCAATGCAACAATTGAGGAATCGCCGGCCGGCACGACCGCGATGCAACTTGTCCCGCCGCCCGGCTCGGCCGAAGCGGTGATGGCCGCGCTCGCTGCATGGCACGCCCTGCCCCTGAAGGAGGGCCTCGACTGGGGCCGCGCTCCGGAAGACCTTTTTCCCGTCTCGGAAATCCCTCTTCATCGTCTCGGCTTCGCCGCGGCAGAACGGGAGCCAGCGCTGGCGCCGCTCCAGGAAGCCCGCGACTACCTCGTCGCCTCGCCGTTCGGCTTTGCCCACCGAAACGCGGTCGCCGCGAACGTCCTCCTCGCTCCCGGCAATGCATGGCTGACCGATTTCAGCGCCGCCGGAAACGGGCCCCAGTACTTCGATGTGGCCGCATTTCTACTCACCTCCGGCATCGAAGCCCCTGGCCGCCGGGCCCTGGCCGCCGCCTACGCCCGCCACCGCTCGGTCTCGCCCGACGCCTCCGCGGACCAGGTGGACCTGCTCGGCATTCTCTGGGGCATCGGCTGGCTCCTCGAGTTGCCCCGCAGGCTGATCACCAACCTCGGTGACGACGCTACAACTGATTCACTCAAGCTGGCCTCTACGCGCGTCGAACGTGGCATCCGCCAGCCCGCCGGGGATTCCTCCGTCGCGGCCGCCATCCGCGCCGCCCTCTGGCCGCCACGGTAACCGGTCGTTCGACAACCTTCGCGCGGCCCCCGACAATTCCAGCTGTGACAAGTCCTGCAGCTTCCTTCCCCGGCAACATGGCCGAACTCGATTTTGTCGAGGCCTACGCGAAGTCCGCTCTTCGCAAGCCACAGATGGCTGCGGACGCGGCTCTGCGAGCCCTGGTCTTCTCTGAGTCGGGAGATCGCGCGATCCTCGCCGGGCTCATCGCCCAGGAGCTCGCCGAAGCCTGCCGCCGGCTCGTCGCGGTGTACGACGCGCTCGCTGACCGTACCCATAGTGTTGCCCGATCTCTGTTGAAGCCCCTCCCGGGCCAGGCGCAGTGGATGCAGTTCATCCAGCGCGCCGCCACCATCTCGCCAGAGCAGATGCTCCGCGAACTCAACATCGGCAACGACGCCCTCGAAGCCGCCCAGTTGCTGCGCTCCCAGCCAGAACTTGGCGAGCTCGCCGGGCTCGTCGCAGCGGCCGAAACCGGCAACCCCATGCTTCTCATCCCGGACCTCGCTCGCCGTCACGTCGCCGAAGAGGTCTGGCTTGCCGGCGTGAATGCGGATGGGGAACCGATCGCATCGAGTTTCGGCGCCGAAGAGGGCGACGCAACCACCCTTGCTGATATCACGGCCGACATTTCAACCATCGCCCGCGATTTCCTGATGTCCTACCTGAACGCTCGCCGCGGCGCCGGCCGTCAGCCCTGACGATGGCCGGCTGGCAGGCGGGCCCGCGAAACGCCATCACCGATGTCGCCGGCATCCGCGTCGGCCATCACACCGACAAGCGCGGCGGAACGGGATGCACCGTCATCCTTTGTGAAACCGCCACCGCTGCGGCCGTCGATACTCGCGGCGGCGCGCCGGGCACCCGCGAGACCGATGTCCTCGGCCTCTCGAACCTCGTGCGCAAGTGCCACGCCATCGTCTTCACGGGTGGAAGCGCCTTTGGGCTCGGCGCCGCCGATGGTGTCATGCGCTATCTCGCCGATCGCCAGGTCGGCTTCCCGACGGCTGCCCGCCCGGTGCCGATCGTTTCGGCGGCGGTGCTCTACGACCTCGGCGTCGGTCAGGCTGGGGCCTTCCCCACCGCCGAGGATGGCTTCCGCGCGGCCACACGAGCGAAGGGCGGCGCCGTGCAGATGGGCAGCGTTGGCGCGGGCACTGGAGCATCCGTCGCCAAGCTTCTCGGCCTCGACAACGCGATGAAAGGTGGGCTCGGCACCGCCAGCTTGGCCGGCCCCGATGGCATCGTGGTTGGCGCGCTAGTCGCAACGAATGCGGTTGGCTCGGTGGTGGATTCGAACATTGGCAAGACCATCGCGGGGCCAAGGTCGAAGCCGGGCCGCTATTACTCGCTTGCCGAATCACTGGCCAGGCGCAACGAAGCCTTTGAAACCGTTCCCGGCGAAAACACCACCCTCATCTGCGTGGCCACCAACGCGGCGCTCGAACCGCACCAACTCCAGCGCATCTGCACGCACGCCCACGATGGTTTCGCCCGGGCAGTCATTCCCGCTCACACTTCCGGCGACGGCGATATCGCCTTCTCCGTCTCGATGGGCTCTCTCGAAATCGCACCGCACCATGTACTCACCGTGGGAGCGCTTGCGGCGCGCGCTGTGGAGATCGCCATCCTGCGAAGCGTGTCGTTGGCCACGTCCGTTGGCGGCCTTCCCGCTATTTCGGAGTGGAAGCCGAGTTAATCCAGTTTCGACCACGGGTTGTCATATGGCCCCCCGGCCACCCTCGGCCTTTGGGCTGAGGAGATGTTGCAAATGTGATCTAGGCCACGTTAATCACTTGAACACGGGTTCAGGCAGGTTTACTTTCCGATGCCGAGCCGTGGGCTCACACCACTGGGGAGCAGATCGAATGAAGAGATACTTGCTGGCATTGCCAGCGCTCGCCGTCGCGATGATGGTCATTTTCGCATCGACCGGGCAGGCGGTTCAGGCCGCCGCGGTCAGCCTGAACCTTCGTGCCGGCGACGGTGAGCAGGGTTACGCCGTCAACATGTTCTTGCCCGAATCCGTCTACATTCGGCCGGGCGATACGCTGACCTGGGACTTCAACTGGGATGAGCCGCACACGGTAACGTTCGGCACTCCGGCCGGCGACCCAACCGTCCCGACCAACCCGGATGATGCCGTCGTTTCGTACGACGGGACCGGGTTCGTCAGTTCGGGCCTTGTCTTCCCGACGCCCGAGGGCGCCAAGTTCTCGATGAAGTTCACGACGCCCGGGACCTATCAGTACTTCTGCGTAATCCATCCCGGCATGACCGGCGTGGTGAACGTCCAGGATGACGGCATCGGTGAACAGGACAACCAGCCTTCCATCGACGGTCGTGGTGCTTCGACATATGGCAGCGCGATCTCCG
Source organism: Dehalococcoidia bacterium (assembly GCA_050247055.1). Classification (GTDB taxonomy): domain Bacteria; phylum Chloroflexota; class Dehalococcoidia; order Tepidiformales; family Tepidiformaceae; genus Amarobacter. The sequence continues at coordinate 253,340 of JBFWUX010000004.1, read as the reverse complement.
TCTTGAAGGCCGCCGCTGGTTCCGCGGCAGCGAAGCCAGTGGCTGTCACCGGTTCCGGCGCAGGCCGGAAGTTCACCCTCCAGGTTTCGAGCTCGAATGACCTGCCCGTTGGCGATGTGATGCAGTTCTTCCCTGCCAGCCTCACCATCGGCGTGAATGACTCGGTCGAGTTCGTTTCGAACGTGCACACACCACACGACGTTATCTTCCCTGGCCCGGTGGACCTGAACGGCCCGCCACCTCCAGGACTCGAGGAATTCGATCCCTTCACCCAGGACTTGAACTACAGCCCGGGCGTGAAGCTCGACAACAGCAAGCCAGTCATCAGCCCGATGATCGGTTTGGACGATTTCCCGACCAACAAGATTTCGTTCTCATTCGCCAAGACTGGCACGTACAAATACGAGTGCGTCTTGCACGGGAGCCAGGGCATGCGTGGCACCATCAACGTGACTGCCACGGGTGCACCGCTACCGCCGAACACGGGTGATACCGTTGTGGCTGGACCGCAATCCGGCATGAGCGGCCTCTGGCTGGTATTCGGCGCGGTTGCGCTCGCGTTTGCCGCAACTGGAGTCGCGTTCGTTACCACCCGGGAATAGTTCTCGGACCTGAAACCTGAACCTGAGTGGCCATCGCGAGAGCGGTGGCCACTCTCTTTCCCCCAAATCGACTGGCCTTCGCCAAATCGATAACGTTGAGGTAGCCACCCATGCAACGTCTGATTCTCCTTGTCCCGATTGTGCTGCTAGTTGCTGTGGCGGTGGCTTGTGGTGGGAGCTCCTCCAAGGAAGAGCCGACGGCGATCCCGGTCGCGACCACGTCCGCCGCAGCATCGCCAACATCCGGGTCAACCAACGCCACCTCCACCCCAAAGGCCACGTCGACGGCCGCCGCCTCGCCCACTAAAGCAACGGAAGCGACGGCCACACTAGCGTCCACTGCTTCCGCCATCGCGACGAAACCCGCCGCGACGCAGCCGGCAGCAACACAACCGCCCGCCACGCAGGCGCCTGCGCCCACGGCTACGCCGAAACCATCGAGCGGCAATCCGCTCTCAGCGACCGTTGGGGTTACCGGTACTGCCCGCTATTTCTGGTCGCCCAATTCTTTGAAGATCGCCCCCGGCGGGACAGTCACCTTTTCCTGGACCGACAGCGCCGCACATGACCTGAGTGTCCCCGGTATCGGCTTCGCAAGCGGCGAAGCGAAGACTACGGCCGCCTACACACTCTCGTTCCCGAACCCGGGCGAATACGAGATGATCTGTATCGTTCACTCCCAAACGATGCGCGGGAAAATCATCGTGGAATAACAGGCTGGTAAGACGCCCATCAAACCCTTAGCGTTTGAATCATGGGGTGCCTTGTGACTGCCGATCCATTCCCCGTTGAGCGACAGCGGCTTCGCAACGCCATCGAACTGGTCATCGACCGCCTTGTCGATCGGGAAGCCACGCCCGACGAGCTGAATGCCTGGGCTGGCATCCTTGAGTCGTTCGCGGAACGCGCTACGGCGTCGCCGCCCGAGGCCCTCTTCTGGGGTATCTCGGGACATCGGGGAATCATGGGCGCGATGGGGATCCAGGGCTCCGCCGGTTTCACCGTGCCTCCGAGTACCACAGGCGACACGATGACCGCGAGACTCACTTTCGGTGGTCGCCATGAGGGTCATCGAGGTCTCGCCCACGGCGGACTCATCGCGCAGGCTTTCGACGACTTCTGCGGGATGTTCGATACCTTCGTTCCCGGCATCCGTTACACCGGCCAGCTGAACGTTCGCTTCCTCAAACCGGTGCCGCTGGACAAGGATGTGGTCTTCGACGGCTCCGTTGCGGCGAAAGACGGCTCCCGTACCTTCATCGAAGCCAGGGCAAGCATCGATGGCGTGGTCCACGCCGAAGCCGATGCCGTGATGGTCGCCAAGTCGCCGGCCTAATCGGATCCTCCCGAGAGTGCCGGGAGGATGTGGATCTCCGTGTTGTCGTCCACCGGGTCGAACAAGCCCATCTGCCCGACCTGGTCGTCGATGACGATTGCCACCCCAGACATGATATCGTCGTCCTCGACAAGCAGGTCCATGGTCCCCGGGTAGAGCCGATCCAGGCCTCGGATGATGGCCCCGACCGTACTGCCGGTCACCACCACCTGCTGCTCGTGGATCAGATCGCGCAGCATCGCCGGGATGAATACCGTCGCCAAACGAACCGCCTACTCCATCGCCTCAAGGATGCGGCGAGGGCTGAAGGGCAGTTCGAACATTCGCTTGCCCAGGGCATCCGCGACGGCATTGCCGATGGCGCCAAGCGGCGGCACGAACGCGGCTTCTCCCACGCCCCGGACCCCGAACGGGTGACCCGGGTTCGGCACTTCGACAATCACCGTGTCGATGTTCGGAAGGTCGAGCGAGGTCGGCATCCGGTAGTCGAGGAAGCTCGAATTCTCCATCCGGCCTTCAGGCGAATAGACGTACTCCTCGTTCAGTGCCCAGCCGATGCCCTGGGCGGCGCCGCCCTGCATCTGCCCCTCAACGTAGCTCGGGTGAATCGCGCGGCCGGCATCCTGCACCGAGGTGTACCTGGCAATCGAGACCTTGCCGGTCTCCGGATCGATTTCCACATCCACGATGTGCACCGAATACCCGCCGGCCACCCCTCGCGGCACCACACTCGAATGCCCGATGATCGAGCCTCCGGTCGCAGTCTGCCGCGCAGCGATCTGCGCGATAGTCAGCGTCTTTTCCGGCTCGTCGAGGTTCGTCAGAACCCCAGCGGCGTACGCGACGCGCTCCGCCTCGACGTTCCAGATCTTCGCGGCCCGAGCGATAAGCTGGCGCTTCATGTCTTCGGCCGCTTCGTAGGCAGCCCAGCCCTGTTTAAAGGTCACGCTGCTGCCGCCGGTGTTCGAGGTGAAACCGATCGAGTCCGTGTCTGTCACCGTCGGCTTCACATCGTCCGAGGAGATGCCCAGGCCTTCCGCGAATTGCATCGCCGAAGTCGTCCGCGTCCCACCGATGTCAACCGAGCCCTCGATGTAGCTGATCCGGCCGTCCGGCAGCAGCCCGGCAATCGCCGAAGCCGGCCCGGTTGCATTGCCCCAGAAGCCCCCGGCGATGCCGCGGCCCCGCAACGGCCCTTCCCACGGCGTCTGCCAGTGGTCGGTCGCGCGGGCTGCTTCGAGCGTTTCCTTGAAGCCCATGTTCGCGTTTGCGATACCGTTCACCCGCCGCGAACCATCGACGGCGGCGTTCTTCAGGCGGAACTCGATCGGGTCCATGTTCAACTGTTCGCAGAACTCGTCGATCATTTGCTCCACCGCGAATGCCCCGGAGGGTGCGCCCGGTGCGCGATAAGAGAGCGTTTTGGGCTTATTCACGATGACATCGATGCCTTCGACGCGAGCGTTCGGGATGTCGTAGGGAGTGAACATGCAGTTGGCCGCACCCGCGACGGGCGAACCAGGGATGGCGCCGGCTTCAAAGATCAACCGGGCATCCGCCGCCGTGATTCGGCCATCGTTGGTGACACCCATCTTCAGGTGCACGTAGGCCGGGGAAGCCGGCCCCATCGCCTCGAACACTTCGGTGCGGTTGATGGTGATCTTCACCGGCTTGCCGCACTTCTGAGAAAGCCGGGCGGCCACGGGCTCGATGGAGATCTGCAGCTTCGCGCCGAAGCCGCCACCGATCTCGGTCGGGATCACCTTCACCTGGCCCGGCTTAAACTGGAGCACTGTTGCCACGGAATCGCGGATGCCGAAAGGCCCCTGCGTCGTCGTCCAGATGGTGAGCTGCTGGTCCGAAGTCCAGTGCGCGGTCGCGCTCTGGGGCTCGATGTAGCCCTGGTGGGCGGCCGTGGTGTGGTAGTCCCGCTCGAGGATGATGTCCGCGTCCTCGAAGCCGTTCGCGAGGTCGCCGACCTCCATCGTGAAGGTGGTCGCCACGTTCGAGCGCGATGACTCTTCGCCCGGCGCCGCCAACCCACCGCCGCGGAACGTCGAACCGACGTTCGTCCGCAGTTCATCGATGAGGATTGGCGCCTCCGGCTTCATCGCGTCAAGCGCATCGAGCACCGGCGGCAGCACTTCGTATTTCACGTCGATAAGCGCGAGTGCCTGGTCGGCGATGAATGCAGTGTCGGCGGCGACGGCCGCCACAGGATGTCCTCGATAAAGCGCTTTCTCTCGCGCCATGCTGTTGCGGCTCATCAGGCCAAGGTTCACCAGCGAGCCTTCGGTCTGTTCGCGCAGGATTGCGGAGACGTTCGGCATATCCGCGCCCGTGACCACCGCGTGCACGCCGGGCAGCGCTTCGGCCTTGCTCGTGTCGATCGAGAGAATGCGCGCGTGTGCGTGCGGCGAGCGCAGAAATTTGCCCGTCAGGTGTCCCGGCACCTGGATGTCGTTGGCGTACAGCGCCCGGCCTGTCACCTTGGCAACGCCGTCGTGGCGTACCGGTCGTGTGCCGATCACCTTGAACTGCGGCTTCTCGGTCGTCGTCATCCTGGACTCCTGTGGCTTGGCGGCACACGCTCTAGTGCCGCTGGCGTAGTCGCTTTGGAAGCGGTCCGGCTAGTAGCGCCCGCCCAGCTTCGAATGATCCCAGCTGTAGATGTCGACGGGGTTAATCTTGACCACGACGCGCTTGCTCGCGACCTTCAAGGCCGCTTCGGGCGTCTCTGTCGGCGCCGGGATGCCGTTGTACTTCGCCCCGACGAGGCCCATCACCTTCGCGGTGAAGGGCGTGTCCTCAATGAGTTCGGCCTCGCCTTCGATGACGAGTCCTTTGAGTTCCGCGTAACCCTTCCCCGATTCGAGCATGCAGCTGATCTTCGGGTCGCGCCGGAGGTTCATGATCTTCTGGCTCTTGGCGAACGTGGTGAAGTGAATCTTCCCGTCGATCATCACGTACCACATTGCCACCAGGTGCGGGAATCCCTTGTGGCCGTTGGATGCGACCTGCAACGTCCAGCTTTCGTCCAGTACCTGTTTCTGCTCGTCTTCAGTCAGGGCAATTGCCCCTCGGCGGCTCGGCATTTGCTTGCTCCGGTAACTAGAATCTGTGCGCACAGTAGAGCCGCTGGACGCGGTCACTGCAAGGAGCACCCGATGTCCTTCGAACACAGCAATGGCTCACGCGAAATCCAGGATCGATTCGATACGCGCAGGCTCGCCGACGCCATCACCGAGCGCACCATTAGCGACACCATCTCTGCCAACGACGCTCGTTTCATCGAAGGGATGGACATGTTCTTCATCGCCAGCCAGGGGCCGAATGGCAACCTCGACTGTTCCTACAAGGGCGGCGAGCCCGGCTTCGTGCGCGTCATCGACGAGCACACCATCGCCTTCCCAAACTATGACGGGAACGGCCAATACCTCACCACCGGCAACATCCTCGAGACCGGCAAGGTCGGGCTGCTTTTCATCGACTTCGAAAACCAGTGGCGAATGCGTCTGAACGGCACCGCAAGCATCGATTTCGCCGATCCGATGATCGATGAGTGGCCCGGCGCCCAGTTCGTGGTCCGTGTCCGTGCCGAAGAGGTGTTCCCGAACTGCGGGCGTTACATCCACCGGATGGAAATGGTCGAGCGCTCGGTTTACGTGCCAACGGCCAGCCATGATGCTCCAGATCCGGATTGGAAGGATCACTTCGAGGACGCCCTGCCCGAAGAACAAAAGCAGCGCCGGGCGGCGAACAGGTCCTGACCATTTTTTCTGGCTCGCAAAAACGTACACTCGCACGCATGAGCAACCATAAAGACGCCCGTGCCATCGTCCCCGAACCAGGCAGCAAAGTCGACATTCGCGACTATGACCCGGAATTCACCGACGACATGGATAAGGACGAGGCGAAGACGGAGATCGAGAGTCTCCGTGTACGGCTTGGCGAGTTGCAGGATCTGCTGTATGCCGATGAGCGGTACGGCATCCTCGTCGTCCTCCAGGGCATCGATACTGCCGGGAAGGACAGCACCGTCAACAGCGTCTTCCAGGACATCGGCCCGATCGGTTGCCGTTTGCAGAGCTTTAAGGTGCCGACACCGGAAGAGGCAGCACACGACTACCTCTGGCGCTATCGCAAGGTCACGCCGGAAAAGGGCGAGGTTGTCATCTTCAACCGGTCTCACTATGAGTCCGTGCTGGTGGAACGCGTGAAAGACATCGTTCCCAAGAAGGTCTGGGAGAAGCGCTACGACGACATCAACGAGTGGGAGGATTACCTGGTCCGCAATGGCACCCAGGTGATCAAGTTCTTCCTGATGATCTCAAACGATGAACAGCGCGAGCGCCTTCAGGAACGCGTCGACAACCCGCGCAAACAATGGAAGTTTCGCCTCGGGGACCTCGACGACCGCAAGCTCTGGAACGAATACATCGAGGCCTATAGCGACGCGATCACGCACTGCAACACGAAGGTCGCGCCGTGGCACGTCGTCCCCTCGAACCACAAGTGGTACCGCGACGTCATTGTCGCCCGCGCGATTATCGAGCGGCTCGAAGCGCTCGACCTGCGATATCCGCCCGCTGACCCCGCTGTGCTCGGAATGAAGGTCGAGTAGACGGGGCTAAGTGGCTCGCATCCGGTTGTTGCGCGGCAGCTTCTCAACTTCCGCCAGGCCCAGCCTTTCCATCACCGGCGGCAGGTACATTCCGAAGCGTCCGCGGTAGCCCTTGCGCAGCCCGTACCATCCGCCAACCGGATTTGAATCGGAACGCGCCCAGGCTTCGACTGTTCCATCTGCTGCGGGTTTCTGCTCATCCGCGTTGCCGAGGAGCATCCAATCGCCGTGTGCCGTCAACATCTCATGCAGGTCTTCAATTGCGCGCAGGTGATAGCGGAGTTCGGTCGTGCCTGCTCGTATGACAAGCGCGGGCGGGTCGAGCCCCGGGTCGCGAAACGCGAGGAACTCCGCACCGCCGCTCGGTGTCTTGAGAACCCAGGGATCTTCCGGTGTGCCGCTGCCTTGTCCTGCCATGCCATCTCTCCGCACGCGGTTTCCCTCACAGTACGACGTACTGCGCGCTGGCAGGGATCGGTACAGTGAAATCTCCTGACAGCCTACTGGCAGGAGATGTCAGGGTAGCGGCGGAGAGGGCACTTCGGCGCCCCGGTCTATAGTTCCAGGAGATGCCGAACGAGCCCCCAAAATCGTTCAGGACGATCTGCGCTGAAATGCAGGCGGTCCTCCGTCGCCACGTGATGGACGCATGGTTCCCGCGCTGCATCGATCTAGAGCGCGGTGGATTCCATCCTGACTTCGACCAGCAGTGGCGCCGCCGTCCGCCGAAAACGCGCATCCTCGAATTCCAGGCCCGCCAGACGCGGGTGGCTGCCCAGCTCGCCGAAGCCTTCCCGGACGATGGCCGCTGGCAAGAACACGCCATGCACGGTTTTCACTTCCTGCGCGAAACCATGTGGGACTCGAAACACGGCGGGTGGTTCTGGGCCGTCGATGCTCACGGCGAGCCCATCGCCGGGGAGACCAAGCACGCGCATTCCAGCGCCTATGCGGTGCAGGCGTTGGCGCTGGTCTTTCGGGCCACAGGAGAACGAGAAGCCCTCGATCATGCGCATGAAGGATTCCACTGGTACGACCGCCACGCCCTCGATCGGGAGCATGGCGGCTTTCACAGCTGGCTCACCCGTGAAGGCACGGTTATCCACGCACAATCCGAGGTGCCGCCTGGCGCCGATGACGAAGACCCCTTGAGCCACGATGTCGGCCTGAAGGACGTGAATGTTCTCGGCGACTGGTTCGAATCGCTCTGCGACCTGCGCGAGGTTTCCGATGCGCCGCGAGTGCAGGAGCTGGTCGAACAGTTCGGCGATATCTACCTGCACAAGGCAACGACCGCCGGTGGAGAGGTGCATTACGCATTTCACCCTGATTGGACCCCGCAGCCCGGCCCCGAGTGGTACGGCTACGGCTTTCAGGCGACCGAACGGTTCCTCACGGGCGCAAAGCTCTTACCACAGTTCCCCGCGATGGCGGACCGGGCCCGGACCATCCTGCACCACACCATCCGCCAGGCCCGCATCAATACCGGCGGGTTCGCCTACGCGGGCCCGGGTGGAAAGCCGGCACGGCTCATGGGCCACGGACTGCGCGTGCCGGCTCGGCTCTGGTGGGTGCAGTTTGAAGGTCTCCGCATCCTCGCGCTCTACGCCGCCACCGAAAAAGCACCGGGACCGTACACCCGCAAGCTGCAGTCGCATTGGCAGTGGATTAAGGCGAACCTCCTGGACGAGCGCTACGGTGGCGTCTTCATGCAACCCCGCAGCGATTGGCGTCCCTGGGTGCGCGCCTGGCTCCCAAAGCAGGAATGGGCATTCCTCAAAGGCGACAACTGGAAGGATGCTTCCCACGAAACCGATTGTCTCCTCATGAGCATCGCCGCCCTGGAAGGCCGGCCCGCGCCCGCTCCAAAACCCTCCTGACACGCTGCTGTCAGTTGTCTTCCCCAGACGTATTCCGCCATCCGCTACACTCAGTTCATGGTCACTGCCCCATCGACTGCCGCGCCCGCGAACTTCAAGCTCGTTGCTGACTATGTCCCAACCGGCGATCAGCCCGAGGCCATCGCGAAGCTCGTTGAGGGCGTCAATCGCGGTGACCGATACCAGACACTGCTCGGCGTCACCGGCTCCGGCAAGACGTTCTCCATGGCGAACGTCATCCAGCAGACCGGGCGCCCAACGCTGGTGCTTGCCCACAACAAAACGCTCGCGGCTCAGCTCTGTTCCGAGCTGAAAGAGTTCTTCCCCGAAAATGCGGTCGAGTACTTCGTCAGTTACTACGACTACTACCAGCCCGAGGCGTACATCCCTCGCAGCGACACCTACATCGCCAAAGACGCTGACATCAACGACGAGATCGACAAGCTTCGCCATGCCGCCACGCGAGCGCTCTTTACCCGGCGCGACGTCATCATTGTCGCGAGCGTGAGCTGCATTTACGGCCTCGGCGAGCCCGACCAGTACGCAGAGTTTGTGCTGTCGTTTAAGCGCGGCCAGAAGTTCAGCCGCCAGGACGCCATTCGCAAGATGGTCTCCATGCAGTACGAACGAAACGACATGAACGTCGTCCGGGGGAAGTTTCGCCTTCGCGGAGATTCGCTCACGATCCTCCCGAGTTACGACGAGCTCGCCGTCCGCATCGACTTCTTCGGCGACGAAGTCGAACGCATCGTCGAACTCGACCCGCTCACCGGCGAAATCCTCTCCGAACACGAACAGATGGATATCTTCCCGGCGAAGCACTTCGTCACCACCTCTGACCGGATGGAGCAGGCGATCAAAGGCATCGAACAAGAACTGGAGGAACAGCTCGAGATCTTCCGCAAACAGGGCAAGATTCTCGAAGCCGCGCGGCTCGAAGAGCGCACACACTACGACATCGAATCAATGCGCGAGACCGGCTACTGCCCCGGCGTCGAGAACTACTCCCGCCACCTCCAGTTGCGCGAACCGGGCTCGACCCCGTGGTGCCTTCTCGACTACTTCCCGGATGACTGGCTGATTGTCATCGACGAGTCGCACAACACGCTTCCGCAGGTGCAGGGACAGTTCTTCGGCGACCGTGCCCGCAAGGAAACGCTGGTCGAATTCGGCTTCCGCCTGCCCAGCGCGATGGATAACCGCCCCCAGACCTTCGAAGAGTTCGACCGCCACATCAACCAGGCCGTCTTCGTCTCGGCGACGCCCGGCGACTACGAAATCCAGAACTCGAGCCAGGTGGTTGAACAGGTCATTCGGCCCACCGGACTCCTCGACCCGGAGATCATCATCAAGCCGACGAAGAACCAGGTCGACGACTTGATGGACGAGATCCGGCGAACGATCGACAAGGGCCAGCGTGTCCTCGTCACCACCCTCACGAAGAAGATGGCCGAAGACCTCGCGGACTACCTGAAGGAAATGGGGATCAAGACCCACTACATCCACGCCGAGGTCGAAACCCTCGACCGCGTGGAGATCCTTCGCGACCTGCGCCTCGGCGTGTATGACGTGATCGTCGGCATCAACCTTCTGCGCGAAGGTCTCGACCTCCCAGAGGTCTCGCTCGTCTGCATCCTCGATGCGGATAAAGAAGGCTACCTCCGCTCGAACCGCTCGCTCATCCAGACCATTGGCCGCGCCGCCCGCCACCTCGAAGGGCGCGTCATCATGTACGCCGACAAGGTCACGCTGAGCATGCAAAACGCCATCGACGAGACCTACCGCCGCCGCAAGATCCAGCAGGAATACAACGCAGCGCACGGCATCGAAGCGGCCAGCATCATCAAGTCGGTCCGCGACATCACCGACCATGTCCGCATGGTTGCCGAGGAGAAGACCCCCTACGACGCCGGCGTGCCCGCGTCGATGCCCAAGGACGAGCTCCTCCGCGTGGTGAAGGAACTCGAATCGCAGATGAAGACCGCAGCCAAGAACCTCGAGTTCGAGAAAGCGGCTGCCCTGCGCGACAAGGTGGTCGAAATGCGGCGCGAACTGGTGGGCACCGATGCCGAGGAGCTGGCCGCCTTCGCGGAAGCTGCGGGGCGCAGCGGCCCGCTTCGCTTCGGCCGCAGCCAGGCCGGCGGCCGGGACCGAGGTCGCCGCTACCGACGGTAGCTACTATGGTATACACTGGAGCGGATGGCGACGGCGTATTCGAGTGGGACGATGACAATGAGGGCCACGTCGCTCGTCATGGGGTGGAGTGGTGGGAAGCGGAAGAAGCCCTACTCGATCCTGATCGCGCCAATCTTGCTCGAGTCGAAGTCGGTGGGGAGACCCGTTTCCTGGTTATTGGTCGGACTGGTGCCGGCCGTTTGTTGTGCGTTGTCTACGTGGTTCGAAGAACCCGGATTCGTGTCGTGACTGCGAGACGACCGACTGAGCGAGAGTCTCGACGATTTAGGAGGAGCCAATGAAGAATCCCTCATCCGCTGCAAACGACGCCTTCGAGACGGAGGAGGATCTGGTCGAGATCAATTCGTGGGATGAGATGCCCAGCTTCGCGAGCGAGCAAGAAGAGGCCGACTGGTGGGAAACGCATAGCCTCGGCCCCGGCATTCTCGACGCCCTCGGCGCTCAGGACTTCGACAATCTTCTGCCGCCACCGCGCCCGCGAACGTCGCCAATCTCTATCCGGTTCGACGCTGACACGCTCGCTCGCTTGAAATTGCTGGCGCGCAGGAAGCACAAGGGCTACCAGACGCTGGCAAAGGAGTTCATTTCCGAGCGGCTTTACGAAGAAGAAAAGCGCGAAGGCATCATCGGAGACTCGAAGGCTTCCTGAATTCTCGCCAACCGGCTGAAAGCGTGTTGTCTCGGTCTTCGGCTGACGACTATTGACTCATGGAGAGCCGCGCCGCGGAGAGTTCGATTCGGTTGCGCCGCTTCGGCGCGTTCCTCATCGACGTCGCGCCATTTTGGGTTCTCGCCGCCATTGTCCCGTCGGGAAACCCCATCCTCGCGCAAGGTTCGATCCCGCTGATCCTCGCCTATCGGATGAGTTTCGCCGCCGTCAGGCGTGACACGGTCGGCAAGTGGCTGCTAAGTCTCACTGTTCTTTCGAGACGGTTAGAGCGCCTATCCCGTCTGAGAGTCATCGCGCGGGATGTTCCATACCTGGCCATTTGGATTGTCGCCGTGGTGGTTGAAGTCGTGGTCAGAAATGATGCGAGCGCGAGCGCCTTTGATGAAGTGAAGCCGGCCATCGTCATGCTGATGCTCATCAACGTGGCCTGCTGGGACCTTTTGGTAGCCCTAATCACAGGCAAGTACTCGTTGCACGACTTCGTGACGGGAACTCGAGTCGCGGATGCCCAAATCGCAATCGCGGCCCCTTCCCCCTGACGAGTGCGCTCCCGCTCGAACACCGTTTTCATACATGCGTGTTTAAACGAAGTTTCGCGCTCTCAGCGAATTTTCGTTGACATCCTTCCCCCAAACCTGAAGGATTCGAGTTGCCGGCTATCCGCAAGGAAGTCGAGCTTGATTGACCTGGTTACAGCGTCCGCCTGGACCCTTGCGGCCGGTACGGATAGGCAACGAGCCAACACGCGCATCCCCGCGCGCATTCCGCTCCTCCTCTCCCACCCGCCGCCAACGGCGGGTTTGTTGTCTCCACGGAACGGGGAGCATCACCAGATGCGAACAATGATGTCCGGCAAGATTCACCGGGCAACCGTCACCGAAGCGAACCTCGATTACGAAGGTTCCGTCACCCTGGACCCGGACCTGATGGAAGCGGCCGGGATCCTTCCCTACGAACAGGTCGCCATCGTCGATGTCACGAATGGCGCCCGCCTCGAAACCTACGCAATCAAGGGCTCCCGCGGCTCGGGCGAAGTCTGCATTAACGGCGCAGCTGCCCACCTTTGCCGCCTGGGCGATACGGTCATCATCATCGCTTACCAGCAGGTCTCCGAAGCGGAAGCGCGGGCGGTCGAGCCCCGCAAAGTCTTCGTCGACGGCCGCAATCGCATCAAGAACATCGAAATCGGCGACGGTTTCGCTCATCACCCGCGCGAAGCGGCGATGGCCCTCTAGGGACAGAGAGGACAGATATCCATGGGACGCATTTCCATCCACCAGTTGAAGCAGTGGAAAGCCGAGGGGAAGCGGTTTGCGATGATCACCGCCTATGACTACCCCTCGGCCCGGCTCGTTGAACAGGCCGGCATTCCGATCATTCTCGTCGGCGATTCCGTCGGCAGCGTTGTCCTCGGTTACGACAGCACCGTGCCGGTGACGATGGACGACATCGTCTACCACACGCGCGCCGTGGTTCGCGCCACCAGCAAGGCGATCATCCTCGCCGACATGCCCTTCATGAGTTACCAGGCGAATGCCGATGAAGCGGTCCGCAACGCCGGCCGGCTCCTGCAGGAAGGTGGCGCCACTGCGGTGAAGCTCGAAGGCGGCAGCCATGTCGCCCCGCTGGTACGCCGCATGGTCGAATCCGGCATCCCGGTCATGGGCCACCTCGGGCTCACGCCGCAGTCGGTCAACCAGTTCGGCGGGCATAAGGTCCAGGGCAAGACGCCCGCCGCTGCCGCGAAGCTTGTGAACGACGCCCGCGCCCTCGAAGAAGCGGGGGCCTTCGCAGTCGTCCTCGAAACCATCCCCGCGCCCCTCGCGAAGATGGTGAGCGAGCGCATCTCCATCCCGACCATCGGCATCGGCGCCGGCCCATATTGCGATGCGCAAGTTCAGGTATTTCACGATATGCTAGGCATCTACGATGATCGCCGGACGCTGAAGCACGCCAAGCGCTACGCGGTCCTCGGAGCGACCATTCGCGACGCTGTCCGCAGCTACATCGACGAAGTCGAAGGCGGCGAGTTCCCGACGAACGAACACAGCTTCGAAATGGAAGAAGCGACGCTCAACGAACTCGCCCTGGCCTGAGCGCAGACCCTGCCGGGAACGCCCCGCGGGTGTTCCCGGCTCCTCGGGACTCTGGAGGTCTCGATGGCACAAGTACCCGCCGATTTGAGAGATGCGCGCTTCCTCCTCGATGAGGACACGCGCCCGCCACAGCCGGTTCCTCCCGTCATCCTCACCACACCCGCGGCAATGCGCCGTTGGCGCGCGGCGAACTCAGGCAGCCTCGGCTTCGTCCCAACGATGGGTTACCTCCACGAAGGCCACATGGACCTCGTCCACCGGTCGATCGAGGAGAACCTCCACACGGTAGTCAGCATCTTCGTGAACCCGACCCAGTTCGGTCCCCACGAAGACTTCTCCCGTTACCCCCGCGACGAAGTCCGCGATCTCGCACAGTTGAGCGCTGCCGGCGTCGATGCGGTCTACCTCCCCGGTGCAACGGACATGTATCCCGAGGGCTACCAGACCTACGTCGAAGTGGAACAGGTGACGCAACCTCTTGAGGGCGCCGCACGGCCAGGCCACTTCCGGGGCGTCACTACGGTCGTCCTCAAGCTGTTCAACGCCGTCCGGCCCGATCGCGCCTATTTCGGCCGAAAGGATGCGCAGCAGTTGCGCGTCATTCAGCGCATGGTCCGGGACCTCGATATCGGCGTTGAAGTGGTGCCCTGCGACATCGTTCGGGAACCTGACGGCCTGGCTCTCAGTTCGCGCAACGTCTACCTCAGCCCCGAACAACGCGCAGCCGCGCCGATCCTCAAGCAGTCGCTCGATGATGCACGGGCGCTCTGGGACTCGGGCGAGCGCGACGCCGACGCCCTCCGCGAAGCGGTCACGAGCAAGCTCGACGGGGAGTTGCTGGCGGACCTCGAGTACGTCTCCCTCGCGGACAACGTGACACTCGATGAGCTCCACGGCGCGGTGATCCGCCCGGCACTCCTCTCGCTCGTCGCGAAGTTCGGCAAGACGCGCCTCCTCGACAACATAGAGTTGGCGTAGGGACCGATGACAGGAAAGAGCCGCAAGCGCTTCGTTGCCCCGCTGCTGGTCTGGGATCTGGCATGGAAGGCGCTCGCGATTCGGCGTGCGTTATCCCGCAAAGAGTATGGATGGGCGGCGGGCATCCTCGTCGCGAATTCCGTCGGAATCGTCCCGATGTACTACCTCTGGCGCACCCGGAAACCGAATCGGCAGGAAACAGAGAAGGCCGCGTAACGCACGCGGCCTTCTTCATTCCAGTCCCTGGCGGTAATCAGCCGCCTCCGCCCACGTCACGAAGCGTCGATTCGTAAATCAACTCCGAAAGCCGGTTGTGATGCCGCGCGAGCGCCATCTCCAGCAGGATTGCTCGCTCGCCAAGTTCGATCATCTTCCAGATGTCGACCGGAGATGGAGATCCCGAATCCGCGACGAGCTTATCGATGTTCTCCGAAAAGAGCTCATGCTCGGATCGCTGGATCGAGACCTGGTAATTGAGCCGAGGCTCTGTCTGTTCGACATCCTTTAGCGGCGAACCATCGAGCGCGGCGAGCCAGATGTGCCGGCGAATGTCGGACCTTGCATCCTGGGTCAGCTCGCGAAACTGGCTCTGCCACGAACTCGGCTGCGACGCGTGAAACGGCAACCGTGCGGCCTGGCGGAGCTTCTCGCGAGCTTCGCCGAGTGGATCGCGGAACTCGATGGTATCGCCGCTCGTGCGATCTGGCGTGAACGAACCTGAATAGACGGTCATGAGTAACCTCCTGAGACCGCTAAGGCTCCAATGGAGCCGTCTGCCGGGACGGGAGGGTTTCAAACCCTCCGAAAGCCTGCGAGGTGAGCTGACGGGTTCGGCGTCGGAAGTCGCCTATGCACAACTGTGCAATTCACCCCAAGTGTTGGGTCCCCCGCCTTCGCCCGTGGGGCGAAAGTTCGGCTGTCTCTAAGGTACCCCTTTTCGGGGCTGTTGGGCCACTGGTTAACCAGACATTTGTTAAAGATCCATTGCAATTCGAGGCAATATCAGGGATCGACGATTTCGCTAATTCGGGTCAGAAGCTCCCCAACGACCAGGCCCGCCCCGCGCAGGTTTTCCGGCTGTATGTCTGCAACGTTGTCCTTCGCGCCCTGGCCGCCGGTGCGAAAGACCTGCAGAGTCGCAGTGCCCGGTGCGTTGAAATAAGCCAGGTCGCTTGAAAAGGGTAGCGAAGAAACGGCCTGGATCGGGATACCGAACTCGCCCGCTATTTTCGTCGCGTCACTCAAAAGCGTGGTCTCTCCCGAGACCTTCAGCGTTCCCCCGGCGCCGACGTCGTGCAGGTCGATGACCGCAGCCGGTTGACTGGCCGTGCGCAGAGCGTTGGCGTAACTCGCGACGCCTGTACTGCCCGACGCGCCGCCATCCATGGCGATGAAGCAAACCGCCGGAAGTTCATCCCGCCGGGCGAACTGCCGGGCCAGTTCGAGCATCACGGCGATCCCGCTGGCTTCGTCATTCGCGCCGGCAGAGCCCGGCGCCGAGTCGTAGTTCGCCATTAGCAGGTAGACGCACGCGTGCGCAGTCGCTGACCGCGCGACGATGTTCACGCCCTCTCCGAGATCCGGGGCAACCACTTCGACCGTGAGCGTGCCCGCGGCCGCAACCGTCGGAGCAAGCATCTCGGCGGCTGCGGAGTTCACGCTGACCACCGGGATGATGGCGGTCGCTCCGAGGTCGGCGACAAGCTCCCCCGGTTCCGTATTGGCGATGATCAGCGCCGAGGCCCCCGCCGCGCGGACCGCGTTGTACTTTTCCCAGAAACTTGTTCCGCCACGAGTTGCAATCGCGATCTTTCCGGTCAGGGAGCCGGCTGGAAGTGCATCAGCTTCGCCGACGGCGATCGCCGTCCCGCTCGCGATGCCAACCTTGCTTCCTCCAGCGGTGACCGCGGGGACCGTTTCGTTTCCCGCTAGCACCGTCGCCGGGCGATTCGGATCGAGTTCGTAGGTGTAGGTGGAACGCAGGACGCCGAATCGCGCGCCAGCGAATTCGGTGGCGATGTAATCCGCCGCCGCCGTTGCCGCTTCGGACCCCGAAGGACGTTCGCCGATTACCGACGCGAGCTGTTCGACGTCGGCCATGGCGCGTTCCGCATCGAACCCATTGGCGTTTGACGCGTCCGAGCCGCCACCCGAACGACATGCGGCCAGTAACAGGACCAGCGGGGCTATGGTGAGGAACTTGCGAATCACGCTTGCATTTTCGGAGAGAGAAGGCTGAGCCGCACCCTCGGAGGCTCGCGAGACGACTTTCGACGACTTCCGCGTTGCAGCCGCGCCGCGACAGCATCAGACTGCGTTCACTGTGAACTGGAACGATTCCCCCGAACAATCCGAATTCCGAGCGGCGGTGCGCGAACTCATCGAGACACGGCTGCCCCAGCGTTACAAGCTTGCGGCGGCCCGTGGTGGCCCAGGAGAGCGAGCATGGGAGAACGACCGCAAGTCAGCCGACCCCGCCGCCCGAGAGGCCGCCATCCAGTGGCACGCCGCCCTCGCCGAACACGGTTGGGTGGCGCCGCACTGGCCAAAGGCCTACGGCGGCGGCGGGATGACTCCCATGGAGCAGTTCGTCCTCAACCAGGAAATGGCAACCGCCGGCGCTCCCGCGGTTGGCGGCTCCGGCGTGGCCATGCTCGGGCCCACGCTCATCCTCCACGGCAACGAAGAGCAGCGTGCGAAGTACCTGCCGCCCATCCTCGCCGGAGAGGCCACCTGGGCGCAGGGCTATAGCGAGCCGGGCGCCGGCTCGGACCTGGCCTCGCTCCAGACCCGCGCCGCCCGCGACGGCGATGACTTCATCGTCAACGGCCAGAAGATCTGGACCTCAGCCGCCCACACCGCCGATGCAATCTTCGCCCTCGTCCGCACCGACCCGACTGCCCCGAAGCATCGCGGCATCTCGTTCCTCTTGATCGATGACATCAAGACGCCGGGCATCTCCATCCGCCCGCTCGTCGACCTCAACGGCCGCCATTACTTCAACGAAGTCTTCTTCGAGGATGTCCGGGTCCCGGCCCGGAACCTCGTTGGCGAGGAGAACCGCGGATGGTATGTCGCCATGACCCTCCTCGACTTCGAGCGTTCGAACATCGGTGGCGCCATCGGAGCGAAGAGGACGTTGAAACGCCTCGTTGATACCGTATCCCGCGATCCCCTCCTGACGCGGCGCCTCGACGTATCTGTGCTACGCCACGAAATCGCCGAGCGTTTCATCGAAGCCGAGGTGATGTACCAGTTCTCGATGCGCATCATCTCGATGCAGAACAAGGGCCAGCTCCCGAACGACGAAGCGTCGATGGCGAAGCTCTACAACTCCGAACTCTCCCAGCGCGTCGCACAGACGTGCATGCAGGTGATGGGCCTCCGCGGCCAGGCCATCGAAGACGACGAGTCATCGTTCGCGCGCCACTACCTCGGCATGGTCCCCGCGACCATTCGCGGCGGCACCAGCGAAGTCCAGCGCAACGTCATCGCGACGCGCGGGCTCGGTCTTCCCCGGGGTTAATGTTGAGCACTGGCCCCCTCGCTGGCATTCGCATCCTCGAGTTCTCGCAGATCGTCGCAGGCCCTTTCGCAGGCGTCGCCCTCTCCGACCTCGGCGCCGACGTGATCAAGGTCGAACCGCCCCGCGGCGAGGACCGGCGCAACAGCGGCGCCGTCGTACCGAACGAGGGTAAGTACTTCCAGTCGCTCAACCGCGGCAAGCGAAGCCTGACTGTCGATCTCTCGAAGCCCGAAGGCCAGGCCCTCATCCACCGGATCATCCCGGGATTCGATGTTGTCCTGCTGAACTTTCGCGCCGGCGTCCCCGATCGCCTCAACATCGGCTACGAGCGCCTCTCGGCGATCAATCCCGGACTGATCTTCGCGAACATCACTGGCTTCGGCGAGAAGGGCCCGTACGTTAACCGCGCCGGCAGCGACATCGTTGCCCAAGCCTACAGCGGCGTCATGGCCGCCGAAGCCAAGGTAGACGAATACGGCGCTCCGCAGACCCTCCAGAGCAGCACGTACATCGATCGCTCGACCGGGCTTGCGGCTGCGATCGGCATTTGCGCGGCACTCTACCATCGCGCCCAGACCGGGAAGGGCCAGGAGATCCACGTCTCCCTGCTGCAAACGGCGCTCGAACTCCTCTCGGACAAGGTGATGCGTGAACCGGTGCATGACGCGGTGATCCGTGACCCGCTCCTCGAGCAACTCCACGCGAAGCGCGATTCCGGCGCCACGTACGACGAGATCGCGGCAATCCGTAAATCCCAGGGCCCGCGATTCGCGAGCCACCGCCTGTTCTACGGTGGCTACCACACGCGGCGGGGGGCGCTTGTCCTCGGGGCGCTCACCATGCAGAACCGCAACACCATTCGCCGAATCCTCGAACTCGATGACCCGACGGACTCGCCCGACTTCAACGCCGCCGCGCCGGGCAGCCGCGAGCTCATCGAGGAGTGGCGCGCACAGATCCAGGCGAAGCTCAACGAGCGCGACGCCGACGACTGGGTCGCGCTCTTCATGGAAGCCGGTGTCCCGGCCAGCGTCGTGAATCAGCCGGAAGACCTCGCTGACGATCCGCACGTCATTGCCGCGGAGATGACCACGCCGCTCGAACACCCGCTCACCGGCCCTCAGCAGGTGGTTAGCCCGATCATCAAGATGTCGGCGACTCCGACGGCCGCAACGCGGCCTGCCCCGCCGCTGGCCTACCACACGCGCGAAGTGCTGCTCGAATGCGGCCTCAGCGAGGCCGAAGTTGCGGAACTCATCGCGGCTGAAGTGGTGACCTCAGCGGAGTAGTCCCGCAAACCGTTCGCCGTCGGGTAGGATTCCGGCCATGAGCACCGCACCCGCAATCGACTGGGATTCCTACATGGAGGAGGCCACGGAACTCCTTGGCCAATTCCTCCGCATCGACACCTCGAACCCGCCCGGAAATGAAGTCCTCGCCTGCAACTTCCTCGGCGCGCTCCTCCATCACGAGGGCATCGATTATGACCTCTACGATGCCGGCGACAAGCGAGTTTCGCTGCGCGCGGTGCTCAAGGGCGATGGCTCCAAGCGGCCATTCATGCTGCTGAACCACACCGATGTCGTCCCGGTGCAGCGCGAATTCTGGGACGAGGATCCCTTCAGTGGGCTCATCAAGGATGGCTACATCTGGGGCCGCGGCACGCTGGATATGAAGGGCCTCGGCATCGCGCAGCTGATGACGTTCCTCAGCCTGAAGCGGCTCGGTATTCCCCTTGCGCGTGATGTCATTTTCTTTGCCCAGGCCGACGAAGAGGCCGGCAGCCACTATGGCATGCGCTTCATCGAACGCGAGTACCCCGAAACCCTCGATGCCGAATACGTCATCAACGAAGGGGGCGGCGGCAGCACCGAGGTCTTCGGCGTCGAACGCCCGGTCTACAGCATCGCTGTTGCCGAAAAAGGCCCGCTCTGGCTCCGCCTCGTGGCCGAGGGGCGGCCCGGCCATGGCTCCGTCCCCCACGACGACAACGCCCTCGACCGCCTGGTCCGCGCGATGTATCGCATCCAGGAATGGAACCGGCCGCTCACCGTGGCCCCGGTGCTCACCGAGTATTTCGGACGGCTGAGCAAGGCCGGTATCTACAAGGGCAAGGCCACGGTCGAAGCCCTGACCGCCGCCGCCGAGAAAGACCCGCGCATCCGTGCCCTGCTTTCGAACACGATCAGCGCGACGACTGCCACCTCGGGCATCAAGCACAATGTCATCCCTGCGCGCGCCGAAGCCACCCTCGATATCCGCCTTCTCCCCGGTGTGAAGCCCGAAGATTTCGAGGCCGAGCTCACGAAGGTCATCGACGATCCGAAGGTGACCATCGAGCACGTCCATGTCGGCTGGTCCGATTCGAACACCCACGACACCGAGCTCTTCCGCGTGATGGAAGACGTCATCCACGACCACGTCGAAGACGCCGTCGTGGTCCCGGGCATGACCGTCGGCTTCACCGACAGCAGCGTGCTCCGCAACCGTGGGATGATCTCCTACGGCTTCTCCGGCGGCCTCACCAGCCCCGAAATCGCCCGTGGCGTGCACGGCCACAACGAACGCGTCAGCCTCGAATCCTTCCGCCTCAACTGCCAGATGGTCTGGGAACTCACCCGCCGCATGTGCTCTAGATAGCACCACGGAGGCACGGAGAACACGGAGTCGTTCTGAACGAGATTTCGGCTGCTCGTCGCCAGTCTGACTTGGGAGATAGAACGCGGAGCTGCAGGAGGTCACGGAGACTTGCTGAGGGAAGAGGACTTGACTCGCGAGATTGTCGGGGCCGCGATCGATGTGCATCGCGAACTGGGTCCGGGGCTCCTTGAGAATGTCTACGAGGAGTGCCTGGCATTTGAGTTGTCGCAGCGCGGCTTGGCGTACGAGCGGCAGCTGAGCGTTCCCTTGAACTACAAGGGCAACGCTCTCAACAGCAATCTGCGCATCGATGTCTTCGTTGAAAACAGGGTGGTGGTCGAGTTGAAATCTATCGAAGCTGTCCTCCCGATCCACGAAGCGCAACTCATGACCTACCTTCGCCTCACGCGGTGCTCCGTTGGCCTCCTGATCAACTTCAACGTCCCCGTCCTTAAGCAAGGAATCACGCGCCGAGTGCTTTGATTCGATTCACCACGAACTCAGTGAACTCATTCACGCCTCCGTGACCTCCGTGACCTCCGTGCCTCCGTGGTGACCACTACCCGCCGTAGTTCACGCCGCAGTCCTTCAAGGTCAGGATCTGGTAGTCGCGCTTCAGCACCGCATCCACCACCTGGCCGACCACGCACGAGTGGTCGCCCATGTCGACTTCGCCGACGAGCGTGCCCTCTACGAATCCCGGCGCAACCGAGATGATGGGCGCATCGCTGACCGCGCCTCGTTCGAATTCGTAGCCGTTGATGTGGTTGCCATCGACCGCCGTTGGCTTGAAAAACGCGAACGCCAGGTCCTTCTGGCTGGACTCAAGGAACGAAAGCGCGAACTTGCCGCTCTTCTTGAGGAGCGCGTACGCGCCGCTATCCTTCTTTACTCCCATGACGATCAGCGGAGGTTCGAACGAGGTCTGCGTCACCCAGTTGATCGCGGCGGCCGAATCTTCGCCGGCGTTGTGCACGCCAAGAATGTAGAGACCGTAGGGAATCGTCCGGAGGATGGTCTTCTTTGCGGCAGCGGTTTGTTCGTCCAAGTCAGTGCCTCATCTTTTTGAGATGCGGCGATTCTAGCGAACGGCGCGATGCCTAGCGCAACAACCGCGCATGCGCCCAGTGCGTGATTGCCACCGCCAGTGCGTCAGCCGCGTCAGCGGGGGTGGGCGCCTTCGCAATGCGAAGCTGCATCCGCACCATCTCCGCCACCTGCGATTTCTCGCCGCGCCCATACCCCGCGACCGTGGATTTCACCAGCGCCGGCGCATACTCAACCACTTCGAGGCCCGCATCTGCCAGCCCGAGGATGCAGGCGGCCCGCGCCTCGCCGAGCGCCATGGCGCTGCGGGCGTTTGACCCGACGAAGCCGGCTTCGATCGCTCCGTGCGTCGCCTGGTGCTCCTGCGCGAGTTTGCAGACCGCGTCGCGCAGCAACACCAGCCGATGCGACTTTGCGTCCGCAGGCTTCGTCCGAATGGCGCCATGCGCCGCCCACGCGCACTCGTTGCTCACCGTCTGGACCACGCCCCACCCGGTGGTGTTGAGGCCGGGATCGATTCCGAGAATTCGCATGGCCCGATGGTGCGCCATCCTGCGTCCTATGCCCAGCAACTCCTGACATGGCGACGGCGGTTGACCGGATCGCCGGTGATGCCGGGCGAATCTTGCATTTCCGTCAAGGCGCCTGGGCCAACCTTCGCACTTCGTGATCACCCTCGGCCCCCTCGACGTAAAGAACTCTCGACAGCGGGTTCGAAGGTGCACCGGCCCGCGGATCACCAGGAGGCAATCTTCACCATGCGATTGCGAAAGCTTTCTCTGTTGCTCGGCGTCGCCGCCATTTCGGTCGGCGTCCTCGGAGCGATCCCCTCGCTTGCGGCGGACCACAAGGACTCCCCGCTCGCGGCCGCTGCCCCACGCAGCGACATCAACGACCTCTTCGTCTTCAAGGGCCAGTCGACGGGCGGCTATACGGCCGTCATCACCGTCAACCCGCTTACCAGCCCGGCCGATACCGGCACGCTCCGGCTCGACCCGGACACGCTTTACGAACTGAAAGCCGACACCAACGGCGATGCCGTCGCCGATGTCAGCTATAAGCTGACCGCCAGCGGCACGGGCGCCGTCCAGGACATCACCCTTCGCCGCGCCACCGGCGCCGATGCCGTCACCAACGACATCTCCGGCGACATCATCATGCAGGGCAAGTCCAGCGCGGGCGCGGGCGTGACCACCATCACGGATTCGACCGGGCGGAAGCTCTACGTCGGCCCCCGCGATGACCCCTTCTTCTTCGACCTCGCAGGATTCCAGAACGGCCTGAAGTTCACCGGTGTCGATGCCTTCAAGGGCACGAACGTCACCGCCATCGTCTTCGAAGTGCCGTCGGTCCCGACGCAGCAGATTGGCTTCTGGGCCACCACTTCGAAGAAGGACAACCTCGGCAACTGGGTGCAGCTCGACCGCATGGGCCGTCCGGCCATCAACACCGTCTTCATTCCCTCCGATCAGAAGGACGCCTACAACAGCAACTCCCCTGACCGCGATAAGGGCATCTACACCGACGAAGTGACGGCGGCGCTCGATTCGCTCGGCAGCCCGGCGACCGCGGACCTGGCAGCCCTGCTCCTGCCCGACATCCTCACCGTCGACCTGAGCAAGCCCATTGGCTACCTCAACGGCCGCGGCCTCGCCGACGACGTCATCGACATCTCGCTGCAGGCGATCACCGGCAACAGCTCTATCGGCGATGGCGTAAACGCCAACGACAAGGCCTTCAGCAGCAGCTTCCCGTATCTCGCGGCGCCCTCCACCGGCTCGGCCCCGGGCGCCCCGAACACCGGCGATAGTCTCGTCGCGAACGATGGCAATGGTCTCGGCTGGACACTCCCGGCCGGACTCATCGCCGCCGGGCTGCTCATGGGCGCCGCCGGCTACGTCCAGGCCTTCCGCTCGAAGTCGAAGGTGCAGGCGTAAGGCAATGACGATGGAACGCGTACCAGGACAGCCTCTTACCTCTCGGCTTTCCCTCCGTTGGAGCTGGCGGCGAATCATCTGGCAGGTGCTGCCGGTGGCCGCCATCGCCCTGGGCGCGTTCCTCCTGGCGCGCGGCGCTGGCGGCGGCGAGGCAACCACCTCGCCGTCCGCCAGGGTCGACCCGCAATACGAGCAGCGTCTCGCTGCGAACATCGAATTCTTCGAAACCCGCGTGCAGGAGACGCACGATTCGCTCAGCTACAACCGCCTCGTCAGCCTCTACCTCGGCCGGCTCCGCCTGCACGGCGACACGAGCGATGTGGTCCGGGCGGAACTGGCGGCCACGAAATCGCTCGAAGTCGCGCCGAACGCCTACTCAAGCGTCATCTCGATGGCGCTCGTTCGCCTCGCTCAGCACGACTTCGAGGAAGTCCTAACGCTCGCTCAACTGGCGCAGGAGCTTCGGCCCAACGAACCGGATGCGTTGGCTATCGCTGGCGACGCCAACATGGCCCTCGGCCGCTATGACCAAGCCGGCCGCAACTACGCCGAATACCTCGACAAGGCCCCTGGGTTCAGCGCATTCAGCCGCAAGGCCACCTACGAAGAGGCCATCGGCGCAGTGGACGTCGCCGAACAGTTCTGGCAGGCGGCCATCGATTCCACTCGCCTCGATTCACCGATCGACTCGGCCTGGGCGCGGGTACAGCTCGGGACACTCCGCGCAAAGAACGGCGACCTTAAGGGCGCCCAGTCGGAATTCGACCTGGCCCTCAAGGTCTTCCCTGGCTACACCCTCGCCGATGCTGGCCTGGCAGAGGTTGCGGCCATGCGAGGCGACTTCGATGAATCACTCGAACGCTTCGCCCGCGTCACTGCCTCGTACCCCTCACCCATCTTCGTGGCCGAATACGCCGAAGTTGCTGAACGCGCCGGGGAGACGACTGTCGCAGACCAACAGGCGGCGCTCATGGGTGCGCTGGGACAGCTTTTCGAAGCCAACGGCATCAAGAACGACCTCACGCTCATCCTTTTCCAGGCAGACCATGGCCCCGTCGATGATGCACTGGTTGCGAGCGCGAAGGCTGCCTACGAAGCCCGTCCGTCCCTTGCCGCTGCCGATACCTACGCCTGGGTGCTCTATCGCGCCGGCGGCTTCGATGAGGCCCAGGCGTACGCCAATGAAGCACTCCATCTTGGCACCAAAGAGCCGCTCTACCTGTTTCACGCCGGCATGATCGCGAAGGCGCGTGGCGACTCCGCTGCGGCTCGCGAGCACCTCGAAGCCGCGCTCGAACTGAACCCCAACTTCCACCCCCTGCACGCGCCGGAAGCGGGGCAAGAACTTCACGCTTACTAAGCTATCAAAACCATTACAATCGGGGGACGGAACAAATTGGCGGGGTGTAGCGTCGTAGCAGGTTGGGAGAGGTGGAGGTGTGGCTTTGTTGAGGACGCAGAGAATCCGAAGTGTGCTTTGGGCTGCCGCAGTAGCGTCCATGTTGGGAACTCTGGCTTTCGCAGCTACTTACGCAACTCGCGGACCCGATGAGGTGTCGCGGGCAGAGGGTCCGGCTGCCTCGCCCGATCCAAACACGACTCCCTTGCCCGACGAAACCCCCGATACCGCCAAGCCGTTGTGGCATGTCCCGTACGTGAACCAGGACCGGGTCAAGCCGTCCTTCGTCGGCCTTCTGAACGGCATTCGAGTCGACCCGTCCTCGCCGGGTCGTACCGCACTAGAGGTCTGTCCGGAAGAAGGAATGAAACCGCCACCTCCTCGTACAGAGCTTGAGGTGGCAATGGCCCCTGGTCCCCTTCGGATTAACGTGACATCGCTGCCTCGTGGCGTTGCGCCGACGGCGCTCCCGGATGTTTTCTTGTGCAAGGGTACGCTGGGCCAAATTGGTTGGTCATTCAACGTCGCCGCAGGAACGGACGACGTCAATCGGGGGGGCAGCGCCCTGTACATTCACCGGATACGCGGCCTTGGCACAGTGACATACGCAGCGCCCGAAGACCGGTGGTCAGAGACGGCCATCCATGGGGTTCCCGGCATCATTGCTTCTCCGATCGTCGTCGCGGGCGAAGAGCAGTTTGGTGGGTGCTTTCTAGCAGTTTACGACAATGACTCGCAAGTTCTCACAACAGTCTCAGGGCTCTCAGCGAACGCAGAATTCTGCGTTCGGGTGGCAGAGGCGCTGATCGAATGACACGCAAAGTTATGGGATGGGCCGCAGCGGCCGGATTGATTGTCGGCGTCGTCTCGGCTCTTCTCGCCCCGAAGGCGGCCTCGGCGACGAACTACTCAGTTTACATCGAGCTTTGGCCGGGAGGTTCCAGTTCGCTCACATGCGGCTGGCATTCTGGGCCATGCTATGACAACGACTCGCTTGTCTCATCCGGTGCCGCGCTGGATTGGGCGCCAAGCGCAACCATCAACTTCTTCGTGAAATCTTCGACTGACTCGAGTGTGTATTCCATCGCCGGCACGGGTTACATCACGTCGCAGACCCAAGAAGCGTGCATCCATACGATGTACTCAAGCGTCTCGGACAATCATCCGACGTGGAGGGCTGGTGTTTGGTACTACCATACGGACGATTCGTTGACCAGCCACACCGAGTATATCAACACACAGCAGTACAACATAGTGAGCACGACGAAGGCGATCGGGACAACAGCGGACGAGGATGATTGTGGCGACACTTGGAGCGGGTACCATGTCCACCAGCTCAGTGACGGCGGCTGGACGTTGGCGAGCTATCCAGACCATTCTACTTGCAATGTGGATGCTGCACCGGTGACGAATAACGTCACGGATTGCTGGGTGTCGAACAGCTACAAGATGGGGTATGCGAATTGGGCCGTGGCGTACCCCTGAGATGGCGTACTCGCCGCCGCCCGGGCAGTGATCAAGGACCGTAGTTTGCTCGTAGGTTCTTGATGGAAGCACACAGGCTTCCACGAGGGAGTCCCGCTTGAACATGTTCCTTCGGACAAGCTTCCGCCGCTGGCAGATCCGACACTTGGCCGCCGTAGCAATCGTCACGGTCGCACTCGCGCCGACGTTCGCCCAGAGTGCCTTCGCCCACCCGCTCGGCAACTTCACCGAAAATCGCTACGCGCGCCTCGAGGTCTACTCCGACCGTGTCCAGGTCCACTACGTCGTCGACATGGCGGAGATCCCCACGTTCCAGGCCATGCCCGGCATCGACACCGACGGAAATGGGGCCGCATCCGAAGCCGAGCTGTCTGCCTTCGCTGCGAAGACGGCGAAAGCACTGCCTGAGAAATTCGAGCTCACAGTCGATGGAAAGGCTGCGGACGTCGCCACGCTCGAATCCACCGCGCAACTGCTGCCCGGCCAGGGCGGGCTGAACGCCCTGCGCATCGTGGCCGTCTACGACGCGCCGATCGCCGCGCAAGCGGGCAAGAACCTGCAGGTCGGATTCACGGATTCGAACTTCGCGGGCAACCAGGGCTGGAAAGAGATCATCATCAAGGGGTCCGACGGCGCGGCCGTCACCGCGGATCCGGCGCTCTTCGTCGACCAGTCCGACGCGCTACGCCACTATCCCGCCGAAACGCTGCGTTCGGCGCCCAACGTCTCCGAAGTCGGCTTCCAGTGGCTGGCTGGCACGGGTTCGCCCGCCCCCGAATCCACAACCCTCCAGCTCGCGTCCGAAGGCCGCGCGAGCGGTGGCTTCGCCGGTATCTTCGCTGAGCTCTCCGGCGGGCACGTGACCCTTGGGTTCCTGTTCCTGTCGCTGCTCATCGCGTTCGCCTTCGGTGCGCAGCACGCGCTCGGGCCCGGCCACGGCAAGACGATGGTCGCCGCCTACCTGGTCGGCAGCAAGGGCACCCCGAAGCATGCCATCGCCCTCGGTCTCACCGTCACTGCGACGCACACCTCAACCGTGTACCTCCTCGGCCTCGTGACGCTTGTCGCGGCCGCCTGGATCACGCCCGAAACCGTCTACCTCTGGATGGGCGTGGCCGCCGGCGTGATGGTCATGGCCTTCGGGCTCGTGCTTGTGGTTCAGCGGCTGCTCAGCCTCCGACGTCCGAAGCCCGAGTCCGGCGAACATCGCCACGGCCTGTTTGGCAAGTCCCACAGCCACGAACCGCACGACCACTCTCACCAGCACCAGCACCCTCATGAACACGAGAGCCACGAACACACTCACGAACCCGCAACCGCCGTCACCTGGCGCTCGCTCCTGAGCCTCGGGGTGCTTGGCGGACTGCTCCCCTGTCCCTCAGCGGTGGTGGTGATGGTCGCGGCGATCTCGCAGGGGCAGATCCTGCTCGGGATGCTTCTCATCGTCGCGTTCAGCCTCGGGCTCGCGGGCGTGCTCGTGGCGCTCGGCATCTCACTGGTCCTCGGACGCAAGATCCCGGCACGCCAGCGGCGCCTCTTCGAACACCGCCTTGTCGCGCGCGCGGTGACGGCGATGCCCGTCATCAGCGCGGCAATCGTCATGGTCGTCGGCCTCGGCTTGACCTACCAGGCCGTGGGCCGGGTCTAGCGCCCGAACAAGACGCCGACGGTTGCCTCGAGCACCTGCGCGGCGAGCGCATCAACCGAGGCGCGGTTGAGCTGTCCGCCGCCGGAGACCCCGTCATCAGCCACCATCGGCAGGTAGAGGATGAATGTCCGCGGGCCTCCGGGGATCTTCGTTGGAGTTGCCGTTGCGGTACTGGTCGCCGTCGCCGAGCCGCCGGGGGTGGTTGTACTTCCCGGTGTGCTGGACCCCGTCGGCGTGTTGGTTTGCGTCGGCGTGTTCGTCGCGGTCCCCGGGACCGGCGTGTTGGTCTGAGTGGGCGTGTTCGTCGCGGTGCCCGGGATAGGCGTGTTCGTAGCGGTCGGCGGGATGGGCGTATTGGTGGCGGTGCCTGGGATTGGGGTATTGGTGCTGGTCGGCGTCACAGGGGTGTTCGTGGGCGTATTGGTGCTGACCGGCCCGACCTGAATCGTCCCGCCGTTGAACACATAGGTTATTGGTGTGCCTGTTTGTGCCAACGTATTTACGAGTTCACCACTC
The DNA here is from genome assembly GCA_050247055.1 of Dehalococcoidia bacterium. Classification (GTDB taxonomy): domain Bacteria; phylum Chloroflexota; class Dehalococcoidia; order Tepidiformales; family Tepidiformaceae; genus Amarobacter. The sequence continues at coordinate 224,760 of JBFWUX010000004.1, read as the reverse complement.
TGCCCGAGATTCGAGGTCCCGTTCGACTCTCCATGCCACGTGACGTTCATGAGCTGGCAAGGTGAGCCACAAGGGACGTTTGCGGGAAGTCGAATGGCGACGACGTGAATTGAATTCGCTGCCTGGGAAGAACCGAAGTCAACCCAACCCGGGCCCAAAGACCAGGTGGAAACCGACGCCACCGCCGAGTTGAAGGTCAATGTGAAGTCAGCAGCGTTCAATCCAGCGTCCGCTCCGGCTAGCGTTACCGAGACAGGGATAGGTGAAGTGTTGTTGCCAACCGTCGTGGATCCGCTGCTTGCATTGATTGAAGTACCGGCAGATGCTCCCGCGCCGAGCACGAGCGTCATCAACAACAGAAAAACGCCCCCGAGAGTTGCCACAAGGGTGGCCGCCGAGAGTCCGGTACGTTGTCTCTGGTTCATGTCGTTTCTCCGTTACGTTTGAGGTATTTCCGCCCAACCACCACCGCCCCGCCGGTGACTACGCCCGCCCCGAGCAGCCCCCACCACAATCTGCTGTCGTTGCTGTCCTCGGGAGGCTTGCCGCCCGTTCCCGAAACGCCCCCGACGTTCTGCGAAGGGGTGCTTTCCGTAAGGAGCAGCGCCGTGCCCGTCGCCGCAGCAGGAGAGCCTGGCGGTACGGTTGGCGAAGTCGACGCCGTCTCGGAAGCGGCAGGAATCTGTGTCGGGTTTGGCGCTGGCGAGCCCTGGGGTTGGGCCGGCTTTTCACCGCCCGAAACAGGAATCGTTACCGGCTGCTCCGTCCCATCGTCCCGGGCAAGCAAGGCCGCAGCTACCTTCAACCCCGGGTCGCCGCCGGCCACGGCATTGATTTCGAAGGAGAGCAGCGCGCCTGAACCGGTCGCCGGAGCAGTCGGAGCCACCTGGGTGAAGGTCACGCGTAGCTTGCCGGTTGTGTTGTCGGCAAGGTTGTAGACCACGAAACCGGGGTCGAGGAATGGTCCGAGTTTGACCTGGACTCCATCTTTCGCGGGGTCGGCGTCGACAATCGCGACCGCTTTCGGATCGAACGAAATTTCGATGTCTGCGCCGAACAATCGGGTGGCGTTGGCGATCCCGAGGACGTACGTGGCATGTTGTCCGGCCCCGATGGCACCCGGAGGCGGCGAAAACGCGAGGGTGGCGGTGCCGTCCTGGCCCTTCGCCGTGCTGCCGCCAAACACGACCGAAGCCATGGCGAGGCCCACCACTGCTACCACCCAACCCACTACCCGGACACGCGCGAAATCGACCAACGTGGCTCCAACTGCTGATTGTTCTTGGAACCGCCTGTGGCCCGGGACGAATCCCGGGCCACGGCGATAGGTGCGATATATGGCGGCTCCGGTCAGGAGCCAGGGTGATTTAGGGAGCCCAGACCTGCGGCCCAACAGCGCCGAAGTTGGCGGCGGTGAGCGAGAGGTCGAGGATGTTGACGACGTTGTCGCCGTTGATATCGGGCGTGGTGTTCGCGGCAAGGGCCGGCGCATAGGCCGGGCTCTGGCCGAAGTAAGCCGCGATCAGTGAGAGGTCGAGGATGTTGATGGTCGCGTCCATGTTGGCATCGCCACCAAGGAGGGTTACCGATGAACCGGCCGAGTTCGAGCCCGCGTTTACGGTGATGGTCTTCAGCGCGAGCAGGTAGCCGAGCATCCGTGCACGGATCGTCGGCGTGCCCTGCGGCGCGGCGACGATGGTGAACACACCGCTCGAGTTGGTTGTCGCAAGCGGCGAACCAACGCCCGGGAACGCCGGAGGATTGATCTCGGCCGTGGCACCGGAATGGTTCGTGCGGCCCTGCAGGAAGATCGTGCCGGTGACGTCGCCGGTACCGGTCGCCGTCACGCTGATGCTGTCGTTTGTGACGGCGTTCGGGCCGATGGGGAAGCCGTCGTTGTTTGAGAACAACGTGTTCGCGGGGACGATGTCGATGTTCGCCGTGCCAGCCCCCACCGCGGTGAATGTCAGCGTGGCGAGGACCACGCCCGAACCCGAAACCGGTGCCGTCGGCGCCTGCTCTGTGAATGCAAACGCAACCACGCCCGGGCTTGTCGTATTTGTCGTGACAAAGTCAGGCGACAGGCCAGGGCCAAGAGTCACGTTGGTGAGCTGCAGACCTGCGCTGTAGGTCACCTTGGCCTGCACTCCGAAAAGGTTGTCCGCGTTGTTCGCGACCACCGTGACGTTGATCCCGGTGTCGCCGACGTTCGCCGTCGCCGGGGCGACGACTTCGATGTCACCGCATCCGATAATCGGCTGGAAACCGACCGCCGGTGATGTATCGGTGCCGGAGCATAGATAGGGATCGAAGTCGATGTTTTCTTCGGCGGTGCCGTAGATGGAGTTCGCGCCGCCTGGATTTGTTGCCGATCCACCGGGGTAGATTGCCGGAATCTGGGCGCCGTAGCCCGGTTCCGAGCTCTGGGCGGTGTTGACGGTCGGTGGGACAACGCCCCACCAGTTGTCTTCGAAATTCTTCAGGTAAGTACCCGCCGGCGGCAGAGAGCCACCTTCCTGGCGGTCGTCCACCGCCCCAAACCAGTTGCCGCTCAGGTCGTTCTCGTTGAATTCCGAACCGAGTGCCTGTTGAACGGGAGTGTTGGATCCGCTGGATCCATCCAGGAACACGATACCGACAGTCCAGTTATTTGTGATGAAGTTATTCTTCACGATGGTGTTGTCAGTCTGGTTTCGGAAAATCAGACCGGTACGGTTGTTATCGATGATGTTGTTGTGAATGCTGTTGCCGTTGCTGTTGTTCACATCAACGCCGGTGCGGTTACCGGTGAGCTTCGAATTGCGAAGCTCCACGGTATTGCCCTGGCTTTGAACGGCGACGCCCGCGCTATTCAATTGATTCCCCACCACGTCCCATGTCGCTGCGGCATTGCCGTCGCGGGTGATGGTGAAGCCATCAACGAGGACATTCGCGGCTGCGACTTGGATGGTTGCCGACCGTGGATCCGTGAGCTGGTCGACACCGCTAACGATAGCGCTGTCCACCCCGGCGCCGAAGAGTTTCACGCCCGCCTTATTAATCAGAACATCTTCGTGATAGGTGCCAGGGAGAACGTGCACCGTGCCGCCGATTACCACGCGGGTGATGCCGGCCTGAATCGTCTTTTTGGGGTCCGCTGCCGTGCCGAGATTCGCGTCGTTGCCCCAGGGCGCAACGTAGACGATCGACATGGTCGCCGGCACCGTGCGCTGGTCCTCGATGTACGCGTCGTTGTTCGTCGCCGACATCGCCGGTACATCGGTGTAGTAGATCAGCGGGACGGCTGACAGGATGGCGATGTCCACGATGTTCTGGTTTGCACCGACGCCCCACGTATTGTTCGTGAACGTGAGGTTGCCGCCCTCAATCACCCAGCCCTTCGTCTTGTACGTGTAGTTGCCGCTCACTACGCCCGTGTTCGTGCCGGAGTTGTACATCGGCTGACGAAGGTCGTGAATGACGTTGTTCGTGATCGAAATGCCGCTGAAAGACCCGGCATTCATGACCATCGCCCGGCTCACTTCCGGGTCGCCAAAGACGTACTGGCCGCTGAATTCGTTGCCAGTGATGGTTGTGTCGTCCGCCATGATGCGGACGATGTCCGAACTCGCCTTATCAGTCTTTTCGATCTTGAAGCCCTGGATCGTCGACCCCGGCGCCGAGAGCTTGATGCGATCGCCTGCCCCGGACACCTGGATGACCGGGGTGCCCGTGCCCGTGATGGTGACCGCCTTGTTGACATCGATTGTCGACGTGACTAGATAGGTGCCCGCGGCGACGTGAACCGTGCCGCCTGAGCTCACCTGGGCGATCGCGGCCTGGATTGTTGCCTTCGGATCGCCAACGCCGCCACCGTTTAGATCATTGCCAGTAGCGGAGTCGACGTAGCAGTCGGTCGTGCACTGGACTGTCGGCTCGAAGTCAAAGGTCTTCTGGTCGCCGCTGATGTTGATGATGAAATTGTCGAGGTAGGTCGTACCCGCCGGGCCGGGATCAATGCGGATGCCCGTAAACGGGTCGGACGGCAGCACTCGGACGTTCGGGTAGTCGGTGAGGATCTGCGCCCACGATAGGGCAGTTCCACCCGGCCCACTTGGCACTGAGTCGTTTGGTGCTGGCCAGAAGCCGTTCTTGGAGTACTTCCACATCGCCGCGCCAGCCTGAATGGCGTCATAGTTCTGCCAACTGCCCGCCGTCACTCCGGTAGGGACATATATAAGTCGGAACTGCCAGGTGTTCGATAGATCGAAGTCAACGTTGAGGTTTAGGAACGCCGGCGACGTGGTGGCGTTTTTCGCGCTGAACTTCAGCTCTGAAATGTTCGTTAGTGCCGTGCCTCCGAACTGATAGGTCGTCAGCGCGGACTTGGTACCGCCGTCGATAGCGAGCGATGCACTGCCATCACCGGCTGGCGCGGTCAGGTCCATCGCGAAGTCGCCAAGCACGCCAGGCGTGTTGTCGTAAGTGTCCGTGTTGTCGTCATAGAACAGCCAGCCGCCGCCAGCAGGTGCCGTCAGATCGGCGACTTTTACCACTGTCGTCGAATCGGCCTTCGTTTCCGTGCGGTCGAGCGTCAGGCTTCCTGTGATGCCCAGCACAACCGCCACCAGCGCCGCCATCAGGAGCCATGTCCTGCGTCGCCGCGATTTTCCGTGTAATGCAAGCGTCATGTGCTTGTTTCTCCAGTGAATGCATTGGCCGCCCACCAATTTCGGGGGACGAGACGTGAGGCCGGGCGCTAGCTGCGTCCAGCCTTCGGTGCTTTGGCCGATTCGCTTGAGGGCGCCGCTCGTGCGGCTGTTTGCACCCGGCCGGCTCCTTCCCGGGTCGCTGGAGAAACTGGGGCAATCCCTTATGGCCGAAGCTCACGAAAGGGTGCCATGCTCGCCACGTCTATACTGACGCTGCAAGGGGGCGGTCCGTACGTTCTCCTTGCGATATGCCCTCGGCCGGTTGCGCCCGGCCGGGGGTTTTCCCAAAAGTTTTCCGAAATATGAGATTACGCCGGTTGACCCGACGGGCCGGTATAGTGTCAGAAAAGGAAACAAACAGTCAACGAACGGTGGCCGTTCGTCCCGAAACTCGTCACCATATGTCGTGAAATCGCTCCGATCCGAGCGATTTGTTAGAAACCCGTATGAATGGAAAGCGCAAACGGCCGCCCGGGCAGTCGCGAACCGAACGCACCGTCGCTCCAGGAGCGTTAGTGCAATCGTGCCGGGAGTGGTGTTGGTACCCTCGGAGGGACTCGAACCCCCAACCTTCTGATCCGAAGGCTCAGGGCCGAATTTTGGGTTCCGAGAAACCATTTTGAATCTGAAGGAGCCGTCTGCAGGAACCTCGTTTCACCTCAGTCTTAGTGTCGGTCGCGGAGCAAATTCGCAAAAATTGGAGGGTAACTCAAGGCTTTCGACACTCTGTTTCCCGAAATGATCGGCCGGGGAGTGAAGCCTGCTCACGGAACGTCGGGGAGCGGACTTCGAAGGGTGGTGTCCGAGCGACCAACTAATCGGCTGCGCCACCGTCAAGACCGGAGTCGGCGGGCGCCGGAATGCACCATCGTCGCGGAATCGGCGGGCGCGGCCGTCCCCCACCGCACTCTGGCGCCCCAACTGCAGACCCAAACTCGCGATCTGGACCCGGCCCGCCGAAGGAGCGCGCCGTGCCTCAGGCGAGACGAGGGGCGCCGCGTGAGCCCGCGGTTGGGACGCGCGCGGGCGCCCGGGAGTGACCCTACGGGATAAGAGCCCACTCTGGCCAACCGCCTTCTAGGCGATACGCTTCGAAGCCCTGTTCCCGCAGGAATGCGACCGCCTCGTCGGCGAACAGGCAGTAGGGGCCACGGCAGTAGGCGACGATGGCGCGGTCGCGCGGCAACTCTTCGAAGCGCCCTGTAAGTTCTTCGGGCGGAATTGAGATGGCCCCAGGGATGTGGCCTTCTTGGTACTCAAGCGCCGGGCGGACATCGAGAATCACCGCCCTGTTCGCGGCGACGTCCTCCGCTAGCTGCTTGCGCGAGATTGGCTCGCCTGCGCCTTCCACCGCAAACGCCCCGGCAATCTGGCGGATTTCCGGCAGGCGCCGCTCAGCGACCCCCCGAAGTGAAAGCCACAGTCTCAATACGTCCGGACCGCAAAGGCAGTAGATGACCTTGTTGCCCGCGCGGTCCGCCTCGACCAGGTGGGCGGCCCGCAGGACCTGGAGGTGTTGAGAGACGTTCGCAACCGACATCCCTGTCTCTTCGGCTAGCGCTTCCACGTGCCGCGGCGCCTGCGCAAGCAGGTCCAGGAGTTCGAGCCGCTTGTCGCTGGCCATCGCCTGGGCGATGCGCGCGAACTCCGGGTAGATGCGCTTCTTAAACTCGCGATGGGCCACGTCTAAACGGTACCCCAAACTAGGCCATGTGTGAAATAGCTCAACTTATCTATTGACAAGATGAACTGGATAGCGGCACGCTCCCCAGCATCTCCTCCGAGGACGGTGCGATGGCTGCGGTTGGCGTCACCAGCCGGGAACCTCCCCCGAGCGTTCGCCTGGGTCTCAGCGCGAACTGGAGGCAATTCGCGCTGCTCGTCACGGTCAACGCGTTCGTCGGCGGGATGGTTGGCCTCGAGCGATCCGTGCTGCCCTTGCTTGCGGAGCAAGAGTTCGGCATCGCCTCAAGGACGCTGGCGGTCTCTTTCATCGCGACGTTCGGGCTGGCGAAGGCGATCTCCAATCTCTACGCGGGGACTCTCTCCGAGCGATTTATGCGCCGCAGGGTGCTGATCGCCGGATGGCTGTTTGGCCTGCCTGTGCCATTCGTCATCATCTTTGCGCCGTCCTGGGGCTGGATTATCGCCGCCAACGCTCTCCTGGGCGTGAACCAGGGCCTCGCCTGGTCCATGACGGTGAACATGAAGGTCGACCTGGTAGGACGCGAGAGGCGGGGCCTGGCACTGGGACTGAACGAGGCCGCCGGATACCTTTCCGTGGCTGCCGCCGCGTTCCTCGCGGGGGTCATCGCGGAGTCGCACGGGATTCGCCCGGAGCCGTTCTACCTGGGTATCGCATTCGCTTCGATCGGCCTCGCGCTCAGCGTCCTCCTCGTCCGTGACACTGCCCCTTTCGTCCGAGCGGAGTCTGCGCGTCATCCCACGGCGGACCCGGCCCGAGCCTCCCTCAAACGCAGTTTCGCCGAGGCAACGTGGCGTCGGCCGTACCTCGTTGGAGCCAGCCAGGCTGGCTTCGTGAACAACCTCAACGATGGCCTCGCCTGGGGGATCTTTCCGCTTTTCTTCGTGAGCCGGGGGCTGGAACTCGAGCGAGTGGCGGTCCTCGCGGCGCTCTACCCGCTCATCTGGGGCGCCGCGCAGATGGGTACCGGATGGGCGAGCGACGCCATCGGGCGCCTGCCCATGATCACAGGCGGGATGCTCTTCCAGGGCGCCGCGATCTCTCTGGTCGGCTGGAGCGATTCCTACGCTCCGTGGCTGCTGGCCGTCACCCTACTGGGCCTCGGCACCGCGATGGTGTATCCCACGCTGTTGGCCGCGATTGGCGACGTCGTCCATCCCTTCGAACGTGCGACCACGATGGGCGTCTACCGGTTCTGGCGCGACGCCGGCGCGATGTCCGGGGCGCTGCTCGGCGGCATCCTCGCCGACCTGTTCGGCTTTGGGTTCGCTATCCAGGTAGTCGCGGCACTCACGGTCGCCTCGGGGATCGCCGCTGCGTTCATGATGCGCCGCCGAAACTTGCAGGAGGTCCACCCATGAGTGTTGTTCCGTTCGTGCACGAAGGGCTCGGCAACAGCTCGTATCTTGTAGGTCTCGGAGATGGCAGCGCCGCCGTCATCGACCCCGACCGCAGTGTTCAACGCTACCTCCAGGCTGCCGGAGGGCAGGGGTGGACGATCTCGCACGTCTTCGAAACCCACCTCCATGCCGACTTCGTCTCCGGAGCCCTAGACCTCCGGGCGGTGGCGGGCTCCGAACTCTTCGTCCCGGAGGCGGCAGAAGTCCGCTTCCCGCACCGTGGAGTCCGTCCCGACGACTCCATTCGCACCGCGCTCGGTACGGTCAGCGCGATTGCGAGCCCGGGCCACACGCCCGAGCACAGCAGCTACGTCTTTCGCCCGTCCGGCTCACCGCCCATGCTTTTCAGCGGTGGGTCACTTCTCGTCGGAGGCGCAGCGCGGACGGACCTCATCTCTCCTGAAGCGACTCCAGGCCTGACCAGGGCTCAGTACCGGACAATCACGTCCGCCTTCAACGACCTGCCGGATGAGACGCTCCTGCTGCCGACCCACGGCGGCGGCTCCTTCTGTTCGACCGGGGCCGGCGGGGACCGAACTTCGACCCTGGGGTTGGAGCGCCGGACGAACCCGTTGCTCGCCCACGGCAACGAAGAAGAGTTCGCCTCTTGGTTCCCGACCACTTTCCCATCTGCGCCCCGCTACTTCTTCCGCCTCCGTAGCGTGAACCAGACTGGTCCGCGGCTACGATACGAAATTGCCCTACCGCCGGCACTCCCACCCCATGAGTTCGAGCGAGTCCGTCCGCGTGCGACCGTTATCGACGTCCGGCCCCAAGCGGAGTTCATGGCCGGGCACATCCCCGGAGCAATGAGCAACGCATTCCGTGATTCGTTCGCCACGTGGCTTGGCTGGCTGGTGCCGGAGAATGCGCCGTTGCTGTTTGTGCTGGGCGACGAACCGCCTGAGCGCGTGATCGAGGAGTGCCTGCTCGTCGGCTACGAGCAGTTTGCAGGCGTGCTCGAAGGCGGCATGCAGGCGTGGAGCGAGGCCGGGTACGAACTCGCTCGCGCTGAACTCGCTGGAGCCGACCGCGTGCGCCGAATGCTGAGCGACGGAGCCGTTGCCGTGGACGTTCGAGAACTCAGTGAGTTCCGCGAAGGACACGTTCCGGGCGCGCTCAACATTCCCCTGGGCGAGTTGGAGCGCCGCGCGGCCGCCATCCCGGGGAAATTGCCCGTCGTGACGTACTGCGGTCATGGCGAACGATCGGCGACGGCGCTCTCGTTGCTGGAGCAGCTTGGGTTCACCAACCTGGTGAACTTCGACGGCGGCTACGACGCGTGGCGGGAAGAGGGACTGCCGGTGGATCGATGAGTCACGACATTCGCCAAGGCGGATCCCGGTCCATGCCGTCCACACCATCGAAAGGAGGTCACCGATGGCCGCATCATTAGGAATTGCCTCAGTCGACCGTGACGAGCTACGAGCTCGGATCTCGGAGAAGTACCGGGACGTCGCGATGAACCCCGAGATGGGGTTCCACTTTCACACCGGCGCGCCGCTCGCGCGGATGCTCGGCTACCCGGATGAGGTCGTCGCGTCGCTTCCGGAGGGAACCGTCGCGTCATTCGCCGGGACCGGGAACCCGTTCCTGTTCGGCGACCTGGCGCAGGGCGAAACGGTCGTGGACGTCGGCTGCGGCGCGGGCTTCGATACGCTCATCGCTGCCCGCCAGGTAGGTCCGGGTGGCCGGGTCTTTAGCGTCGACATGACGGCAGAGATGCGGGACAAGACTCGCACGGGAGCAGATTCCCTGGGGCTTTCTAACGTCGATGTTCGAGAGGGGTTTGCAGAAAGCCTGCCCGTAGCTGACGGTCTCGCGGAGGTGATCATCAGCAACGGCGTCATCAACCTCTGTCCCGATAAGCAGGCGGTCTTCCGGGAGATGTATCGCGTCCTCAAGCCCGGCGGCCGCATCCAGGTCGGCGACATCCTCGTCCACCGGGAGGTGCCGCAGGATGCAAGAGACGACATCGAACTCTGGAGTGGCTGAATTGCCGGTGCTCTGCTGGATGCAGAGTGGAGGCAGATCCTGGAACTCGTCGGTTTCGTCGATGTCCTCATGTCGAACGAGGTAGACGTGTTCTCCGGGAGCAGACACGAATCGGATGCGAAGGACTTCGACACGCGAGGAGTCACCGTTTTCGCCCGCAAGCCCTCGCATTGAGACCAACCGCCAACACTGGAGGAAAACCATGGCAGCAACAGTCCGCGACACCGTCACCCAGCTACTGGAATCCACGCGAGACGTGATCGACCAGCTCCTGGCCCTGCCCATCGACGAGATCCCAATGCCCTCTTCGCACACCTGCGCACAGGGCAAGGACCTCTGGGCGTTGATCACCAATGACATCGACCACGAAACGATTCACGCCGGCCAGGTCCTCGAGGCCCGGTACGAAGCCCGATCGACCGCTTCCCCGATGGAGCGGCTGGTGGGTGAGTGGCTCGTCGCGCGGGCGAAGTTCATCGCCACCTTCGTGGGCATGGACGACGACGAGTTCAACGCCGAAACCGTCCCGGGTGGCTGGACGTATCGCGGCATCGCGAAGCACCTCGTCCAACTCGACCAGGACTCGCTGAAGACGGTTCATAAAGACGTCGCAGCGAGGGCTGCACCGTAGATCCGTCAGCAGAACTTTGGGCAAACGGCTTCTTATGCGACGCCGGCCACGCCGGTCTTCAGCTGCGGTACCGCACTCCGTAAAACTCGGACTGCTGACCGCAAGAAGAGCACTGCGATTACCGCCGCGACGGCAAGGTCCGGCCATCCCGAACTCGTCAGCCAGACGCCAGCAGCTGCGACGAGCACGCCCCCGTTGGCCAGCACGTCGTTCCGCGAACACTCCCAGGTGCTCGACATGTTGATGTCCTCGGCCCGGAACGACCACAGGAGCCCTAAGCAAACCAGGTTCGCAGCCAGTGCGATGGCTCCCACGACGCCCATGGCGGGCGCCGAGGGTTCCGTACCGGTGGCCACCTTCAAGGCGATGTCGATCGCGAGCCAGATAGCAAACGCCAGGATGATGCTCCCCTTGACTACCGCAGCTCCCGCTCGCCACCGCAGTCCCCGGTCAAGTGCATAGAGACTTAAGGCGTAGACGGAGGCGTCGCCAAACATATCGACACTGTCTGCAATCAACGCCGACGACCTCGCCAGGACACCGGCCACCAGTTCGAACGCGAACATCGCGAGATTTATCAGGAGGACCGCGACAAGAACCCGACGTTGGACCGTTCGCCGCGAAAGCGCCGCAAGTTCGACTTCCTTGGCGGCGCAACAATCGTCGGCCGGCACATCTAGCAACGGCGCGCTCAGCGTGTCCATAGTCACGGTTCAAAGGTAGCACGAGGCTCTCGAGCCTGCGAAAGGCAATCAAACAAGCCGCTTGGTCGATCCCCGAGCCGCGGATTGAGCACTAAAGGAAGGAGAAGCGCTGTTTTGGTGGCTCTGTGCTTTGCCAGTGGTGCTGGTCGGCTTTCTGTGCCAATCCGCAGCAAGGCGTGCACACGGCCATGCAGTTGCAAGCAGAAGCAGTTGCCTTCTTGATGCATCGGGTGTTGGAGCTTCTAATCGACGTATGCATGCTGGACACGAAGCTGGACACGGCCACTCACATGTGAAGTCTCTCGACCTCTCGACCCGGGATGGCGTGAGGGCGCTTAAGGTAGGCGTGGCGGGGCTTGGCCTCACCACCGCTTTCCAGGTCCTGTTGCTCTTGCTGAGCGGCTCCGTCGCTCTCCTGGGCGACACCCTCCACAACGGCGTTGATGTTGTCGGTACAGCCTTGGTCTGGGGCGCCTTCATCGTTACCAAGCGACGGAAGACAACCCGCTTCGGCTATGGCTACCACCGACTGGAAGACCTTGCCGGCCTTGCGGTGGTTGCCTTGATCGCCGCTAGCGCTCTCTTCGTCGTGTACGAGTCCGCTCGTGCGTTCGATGATAGTCCGGCAATACAGCGCCCCTGGCTGGTTCTGCTGGCCGGCGTTGTTGGCTTCATCGGAAACGAAGCCGTCGCACAATACAAACTCCGCGTCGGCAAGCGGATCGACAGCGCCGCCTTGGTTGCCGATGGACAGCATTCCCGGGCTGATGGGCTGACCTCCCTCGGGGTCGTCGCTGCTGCTGCCGGGCTCATACTGGGTCAGCCTCGAATTGACGCTGGTGTCGGCCTCGCAATCGGGGTGTTGATCGGCTGGGCGGCGTACTCATCGGGCCGCGAGGTTGTCCTTCGACTTCTCGACCACGGTGATCCGGAGGTGCGACACCAGCTTGAGTACGCCGCTCAGGCCGTTGCCGGGTTTGATCACATCAGCGAACTGCGGCTGCGCCATTCGGGCCGCACGGTCCACCTCGTTACCCACGTTTGTATGCCATCGGCGTATTCGCTCGTCCAGGCCCATGACGTCGCGGAGGAGCTTCGGGCCGCCTGGCTGCACATTCTTCCTCCCGGATCGGTGGTCGATGTTCATGCCGACCCATTCGACCGCGAAAACGGCGCACCCCACTTGAAAGAGGCGGCCCACTCGCACTAGTCCGACCACGGGCCCAGTTTCCCCCCCTCGTCAACGGATCGACCGGGACGCGTTAGGGCGCGAGCGAAACATGGGCTAGTAGGGGCTCGACTCAACGCCTGAGGTCGGCCGTGAGACGGTCAAACTCGACACGATCGATCTCCCCAGCGGCATAGCGACGTCTCGCGATCTCCAGGGGCGGCGCGCCGCGTTGGTCGCTCCTGGAGTTCAAGGTGAACACGAGTGCAGCGAGCAACCCCGTCCAGGCCACAGTCGCTGCAATCATCCAGACCCACATACCACCAGTCATGTCCATTGTTGTCTCCCTTTAGGTCGGTTCCTCGTCGGGCCGACACCCGACTACGAGCCCCAAACCTCACGGCCGGCGGGAACGACGGAAGCGAAACAGAGAGCCGCCGCCGGTTGTGTGCCCCCGTCGTCTGACTGGAGTTCTGGGCGGACTACCTCTACTACCACTCGTCGTACTCCACCTCAACGATGGCTCGGTCGGTCCAGCGCGTTCATGGCCGACCGGGCCGAAATTCGAGGTCCAAAGACCCTCAAGAATGGGCGCAGGCTCGGTGCCGGAGCCGTTTACACCGGGAGGCACGGCTGAACGAGCTTCCTCCGGTCAGTGGCACATCGCGGCGGATCGGGCGCATGGTTCTGTTTCGATCCCGCCAGGCGGGAGCCGGTCGGCGCAGTTTTCGCTGGGGATGCATGCCTCGTCGGTGACCTGGTTCCATTGCGCACCAATATCCGCGTCGCGGGGACCGAAGCTGATGAGCACTCGGCCCATATCCGACATCTTCTCGAACTGCAGTTTGTCAACGCGGACTCCGTTGACCATGAACTGAAGAGCCTTGGCATTGTCGTTGCAGAGCTTCTCCCCGGTGTCCAGCTTCAGACAATCGTCGGTAAGCTCCATTCCGAGCGACAAGAAGAACTCATCCAAGGTCGTCTGCTCCCGGTGAAGATGAGCGACGTTGGTGCGCGGAGCATGCAGGTGCACGCTCTGGCTGCGTTCGTTCGTTTCTGTGGAAAGGAAGCGGACATCGTTGAAGTCGAGCGCCGTGCCGTTGACGAACACCGCGAAATCGGCGTGCTCGTGGACGCTCTGACGCAGGGTTGCTCCGAGCTCGGGGACCGCCGGCATGACCATCTCGGACATGTCGCCAGAATGCTCTGGGTTTTGCCGGGCGAGGATGTAGCCGCCCCCGGCCCCAACTAGCAGAGCGAGAACCGCGATCAGGCTGATCCCGAGCCAGAGGTTTCTGCGGTCGATGGATGGTGGGCCGGGCTGTACTTCGTTCATGTGGTTGCGTCCCCCGGGGGCCATTTGCGTATCACTTGACGGTGATGCTCGTGTGCATGCCTTCTTTGTAATGGTCGTACGTCTTGCCACCAGAAGTTTCGACCACCAGACACGCGAGCTCGTACTCACCTGGTTCAAGCTCGACTTCGCCTGTCTTCGTTTCACCAACTTTGATGTCCGCTAGGTTCAAGGAGATACCAACGAATTGACTCTCCCCGTGTTTCGCTCCGGGCTTGAGTTTTCCGATTACCAGCTGATGGGTCACGCCACCCTCATTCCCGTGGCCTCCGTGGTCATTGGGATGGACGGCCGCCACCTTGAGCGCTCCGCTTTGGACCTGGCGTGTCGTCGGAGAAATGTCCCAGTTCGTTAGGTTCACGGTTAGGTCGGCCCCGGCTACGGGTGCCACCATGCCATCGCCCATGTCCATGTCCATGTCCCTGTCGCTGTCGTCGTCACCGCCGCCGCAGGCAGCGGCTACGGTGCCAGCGACGGCGATAGTCAAGAGGGCGGTCCAGGTGCGAAGTCTCATTTGGTTCTCCACTACCGAATGTAGTAGTAGCAAGGTACGAGGGATGTACTCTGGCTGCAACGAAGGTTCGGTTAAGGGCTGCCCGATTGCCTCCGAAGGGTCGACCGGGCCGCAAAACGGGGCCCGGTTAGCCGTGCCCGCGTCGAGGGCCTAAGCCGATACTACGAGTAGTACGACAAGAGGTAGTAATCCGTGAACCAAAGCAACAGGCAAGCGCCTGAAGTACAGGATGCCACCACGATGGGCATGTTCGCCATGATGGCGATGATGCTCGTCTGCTGCGTCGGCATTCTGCTCCTGTTCCTTCTTATCCCAGTTCTTGGGTGGCCCATCGGTCTTGCCCTGGTGGTCGTCGGCGGCGCGGCCCTGATGTACGGCCATCACCGCTTTATGGGCGGGCACAGCCATTGAAATTGCCAACGACAACCGAAAGGAATAAGGCATCATGAAACGAATGACGACTATCGGGGTGGTCGGAGCGCTGACCCTGTCGGCGCTAGCCGGCGGAGTTGGCGTCGCTTTGGCCCACGACGGAGGGAACGAGCACCATGGCACCAGCGGCCACGGTGTGATGACCATGGGCCTGGACGCGGAAGGCATGGAGAGTCACATGCGTGCGGTGATAGGCGAGGATGACTACGCCGCGATGATGGCAGCGATGCCAGCGGGTATGCACCAGTCCATGATGGACGCGATGGGAACTCGTTGTGCCGACCATATCCAGCCGTGACCGTTCTTTGTGGGTTCCGGCGTTGAGACCTACGGCACCTCGCGCCGGCGCCATCTTCGCCGCTGAGATGATAGGTTAGGGGCCATGGCTACGGAACGGACTGCCGCGGGACTGGGCGAACTCGAGGGAGCAGTGTTGGAAGCTGTTTGGCAACAAGGCCAGGCCACAGTGCGGGAACTCTATGCCCGCGTAGGCGAACCGCGGCGCCTCGCGTACACGACGATCCTGACAGTGGTGCAACGGCTGACTAAAAAAGGCCTCCTGGTGCGCCAACCAACGCTCAGGCCGCATACCTACACCGCTTCGGTCGACCGGGACGCTCTCGCTCAAGTGCGCGCCCAGGAGCTGGCGGGCATCATGGTCCACCTTGGCAGGGCCGGTGCCGCGGCGTTTATTGCGGAGGCGCAGCGCCTGGACCCGGAGTGGGTGGCGGGGCTGCGCGCTCGGCTCGGTGAGGATGACTGAATGCAGCGCATCTTGTCTTCGCTCAACGGACTGGCGCTGCTCGCCGCGGCCGGTCTCGTCGCGTCGGCGGCCACGCTGCACGCGGTCGTCAGTCACACCGTCGGCCGGGACCACTGGGTGGGGAACGCGGGAGTTGCCAGCGCCGTTGCCTTCGGCGCGCTGCTCACTCTAGGACTGCTTGCGCTGCTGCCAATCGGGGGCTTCCTGCTCGGTGCCTGGCGAGTCGTTCAGGCCCGTCAACTGGTGAAGGAGCTCGTCCATGGCGCGACGCCGAGCCGGGTGGCAGGACGCGAAGTCTGGCAGCTCTCGTACTCGGGAATGGCGTGCTTCGCGGCTGGTAACCTCAAGCCGCGGATTTTCGTCTCTGGGCCTACGCTCGGCCTCGAAGCGGAGCTGCGCGAAGCGGCGCTACTCCACGAAGAGGCTCACCTAAAGCAGCGCGCTCCGTTGCGCCGCGCACTGCTTTCGTTGTTTGCAACTACCTGGTGGTTTTTGCCGGGCGCCCGAAAGGCTGCCGAGAACGAATGCCTACGCCTGGAGGTGGAGGCCGACGACGAAGCGTTGAGAAGGGGCGCCGGGCGCCGGTCTCTGTTTGACGCCATCGTTCAGGCTGCGACCACGACCACGCCCGCCGGAGTCGGTCTGGCCGCGGTGGCGGTCGGCCCGCGCCTCGAACGACTGGCTGGCCGCTCCATGGAAGCGCCCCACGATGGTGGGTTCTGGACATGGGGAGGCCTGGCCTTTGCGGCCGCCTCTCCGGCCATCGCCCACCTTGGGGTGCTTCTCGGGGTCGCGTGTTTCTGAATGCTCGCCCGTTGCTACTCTCGCGGAAAGGCCCAGGCCACCGGCACCGACGCTCCGGCGAACTCGATGGTCGCCTCGCCGCTCTCATACTCCGGCTCGCGCTTCCGACGCGACTTGCGGTTCTGAAGGTAGGTCCTCAGAAGACTGGCGGCGTCGCGACCAACAAAGTGCACCTTCCCACAGCAACAATGCTCGTGTCCGGCAGTGCCGTTGTCGGATGACCGCGCGGTGGGCGTGCAGGGGCAGCCGCAGACGTAGGTTTACGCCGGGTCCATCGTCGGTCTGGATCACGTAAATTCGGGAACTGACGCTTGCGCCTCCGACTAAAGTGTCACTTCGTCCTACGACTTCTGGTAGTACAGTTCCAACCAGTTCATGATAGGATAGGGGGGTATCCTATGTGGGAGGACACAATGAACCACGACGAACATGCGGGCCACGGGGCCAAACCCGACAACCCGAAGCAGCATCCCCTCGGACAGACTCAAGCGCACCATGGCGGGGACGACCATTCCGCCCACCAGATGCTGCAGGTCGATCACTCACAACAGCAGATCCCAGTGGCTGACCACGCGCGCCACGAGTTCCCCGGTGGTGACCATGCCGAACACAAGAAGGCGGGCGGTGGTCATGACCACGCGGCGATGATGTCCGACCCTTCGATGGCCAAGGCGATGGAGCGCGACATGCGCAATCGCTTCCTCGTCTCGTTCCTCCTCACCATCCCGGTCATCCTCTACTCAGAACTCGGAGCCACGTTGTTTGGCGATATGCCGCCCGCTCCGTTCGGGCTGAGCATGGTATGGATGGGCTTCATCCTGGCCACCCCCGTCGTCCTCTACGGAGGCTGGGTGTTCATTTTGGGGACGTACGCCGCCCTCAGCAGCCTGCGGCTCGACATGTCGGTCCTCATCTTCACTGGCGTCGCAGCTGCTTACCTGTACTCGGTCGGCGTGACCTTTAATGGCGGCGGCGAGGTGTTTTACGAAGCAGCGGCCATGCTCATCACCTTTGTGCTCTTCGGGCACTGGATGGAAATGCGCAGCCGGCGTGGCACGACCGACGCCCTCCGCGCCTTGCTGACCCTGGTTCCCGAGAGGGCGCTTGTCGTCCGCGACGGCCAGGACATCGAGGTCAACACCGCGGAAGTGGTACGGGGCGATCGCGTGCGCATCCGGCCCGGCCAACGCGTGCCGGTAGATGGCATAGTGCTGGAAGGGCGCAGCTCGGTCGACGAATCGCTTGTCACTGGTGAGTCCCTCCCGGTGGAACGCCGGGAAGGGGACCAGGTGGTGGCAGGCTCGGTAAATGGTGATGGGCTCCTCCTCATCGAAGCCGTCGGAACCGGCAGCGAGACAGTCCTCGGACGGATCATCCAGCTCGTCCAAAACGCACAGGCGTCGAAGGCCCCGGCCCAGCGAATTGCCGACAGGGCTGCAGCGGTCCTCGTAGTCGTTGCCGTGGGTTCCGGGCTGCTTACATTCGGGCTCTGGATGCTTTTTGATGGAGACACCACGACGGCCCTACGGTTCGCGATCGCTGCGGTCGTCATCGCCTGCCCGGACGCACTCGGTCTCGCGACACCCACAGCCGTTGCCGTCGCCACAGGGCTTGGCGCGCAGCACAAGATCTTGATCAAGGATGCTGCGACCCTCGAACGGGTCTCGGCGGTCAATGCCATCGTTCTCGATAAGACCGGCACCATCACGGAGGGAAAGCCGCAGGTCGTGGAGACCGCCCCGGCTTCGGGCTGGAGTGAACGCGAGCTGTTGCGGTATGCCGCAGCACTTGAGCAGTCGTCTACACATCCGCTGGCGCAAGCGGTCGTAAACGCGACGCATCCCTTGGGCCTTCATGAACTACCCGCTTTCCTGGACGCTGAAAACGTGCCCGGCTACGGCGCCAAGGGTTTCGTGGCAGGAAAGCAGGTCCTCGTCGGAAATCTCGACCTGCTCCGGCGCGAGGGCGTAGCGGCGGACATCCTGGAGGCACAAGCCGAGCGGGTCGCTTCCGCAGGTCGCACGGTGGTGGCAGTGGCCGTCGGCGGAGAGCCAGCCGGGGTGATCGCGCTTGCGGATGTCGTCCGAGCGTCGGCCGCCGGGACGGTTCGGGCCTTCCAGGAACAAGGCATCGAGGTTGCGCTCTTGACGGGCGACAACGAAGGCACAGGCCGCGCAGTGGCAGCACAGGTCGGCATCAAACGAGTCTTTGCAAACGTTAAGCCGGCCGAGAAGGCGGAGTACGTCCGGCAACTCCAGGCGGAAGGCAAGGTCGTTGCCATGGTGGGCGACGGCGTCAACGACGCACCAGCGCTCGCCGCCGCGGACGTGGGGATCGCCATCGGCGCGGGAACGGACGTTGCCATCGAGACCGCCTCGGTCGTGCTCATGCGGAGCGACCCGGTAGACATTCTTAAGGCAATCGACTTAAGCAAGGCGACAATGCGGAAGATGAAGCAGAACCTGTTCTGGGCGTCGATTTACAACATCCTGGCGATACCTCTTGCCGCTGGCATCATCTACAGCAGCACCGGCTTCCAAGTACGACCCGAGATAGCGGCACTCCTGATGTCCGTGTCGTCCATCATCGTTGCCACAAACGCGGTGCTGCTTCGTCGTCAGGGTCGGCACATGGACGAAGTTGAACGGGAAGTTGTCGTCCAAGAACGCGCACACCTCCGGCAGGCCAACGCATGAGAATGAAAATCAGCCTCACGATCGCCGCACTGGTCGCGGCGCTCCTCGCCGCGTGCGGCGGCGACGCACCGAGCAGCAAGCCACCAGGATCGGCCGGAGTGCAGGATCGATCACCCGAACTCGTGCATGTCCACGGGCTCGGCCTGAACGCCGCCGACCAGTCGCTCTACGTTGCGACTCACAGCGGCCTCTACCGCCTGACGGAAAAGGGGCCCGAATTGGTGGGCGGTCGAACCTGGGATGTCATGGGGTTCACCGTCCGAGGTCCTGATCACTTCATCGGCGGCGGCCATCCCTCTCCCGAAGAGATTCGCCAGAACAAGTACCCGCCGTTACTCGGGTTCATCGAGACCACGGACGGCGGGGACACTTGGGCCATCCTGGCGATGAAGGGCGAGGTGGACCTCCACGCCCTCGCCGTGGACGACGGTGAGATCTACGCAGTCGATAGTTCGAGCGGCCGGCTCCTGGCGAGTCCGGACGGGAAAACATGGGAGATCCGGTCCAACCTGACCGCGACGAGCCTCGCCGTGGAGGCGAAAGGCCGGCTGCTGGCCACGACTCGAGCGGGGCTCGTTGAGTCTTTGGACCGTGGGAGAACATGGAAGGCGTCCGCTGACGCCCCACCCCTCGTGCTGGCGGCGGTTGAGCCGGGAGGGCCGACGTGGGGAGTAACAGCCGACGGCGCAGTGCATCGGAACGATGGTGCCGGCAGTTGGCAAAAGGTTGGAACCGTCGCCGGAAAACCGGAGGCCTTAAGCGCCTCGCCAGGCCGGTTGTTTGCTGCCACCGATCGGGGCATCTTCGAGTCGACGGACGGCGCTTCCTGGACCACTCTGTACACCACGGCGGAGTAGCAATGAGCTTCACATCCCGATCCATCGAAGGACCGCGCGAATGACGGCTCCTCAACCTAAGCAACAGATCTCCACCGTTCGCGTCTCCGCCCGTGGGCAGGACTACCGGGTGGTACAGGTCGCTGGCAACCTGTTCGTCTGCTCGAAAGCAAACGGCAGCTGCTGCTGCGGATGGGAAGAAAAAGGCCGCCTGCCATTCCCGAACGAGCTATGGTCGGACGAGTGGGAACGCCGAAGGATTCGCAACCGGCTGCACCTTACATTCACTGGCTGCCTTGGACCGTGCATCGCGGGCAACAATGCGCTCCTGCAACTGCACGGGCGCTCCATATGGTTCAAGGACCTGAACAGCCCTGACCTCGTGACAGCCGTTTTCGACTTCGCCCAGAAAATGCTGGATGACGGAACGGTGCTTCCTCCGCCACCCGCTCTCCTCGGCCATATCTACGAGCGCTACGTGCCGCCTTCCGCCGAGGACTGGTTCGAACTTGTGCCGACGGCTCCTGATTCCGACGATGGCCTTGCTCGCCTCGACCCTGTTTGCCTGATGGATGTCGATCCGGCAACGGCGAAGCACACGATCGACTACCACGGCCGGACAATCGCCTTCTGCGCTCCTTCGTGTAGGAAGCAGTTCCTCGCGGATCCCGCGAGCTTCCTTGTGGCGCTCCAGGCCGGCCACTAAAGCGCAGCGAGACCTGCACCCTCTGCGGGCGACTCCACCTCGGTCGGCCGGCCTCACGACGTGGCGACCAATAGCATGAAACTCGTCGAGTTGAAGAGGAAGTGGAAGACAACGGCGTCAGCGAGCGCCCCGCGCCGCCAGTAGAGCCACCCGAGGACGAGCCCAACGACGGCGAACGGGAGCAAGCTCCCGAGGTCGAGATGGACAGCGGAGAAAATCACGGCCGGGATCGCAACCGCGGGCCAGGTGCCCCAGGGAAGAAGACCACGGGTGAGCAACCCGCGGTAAAACAGCTCCTCAACGAGGGGTGCAACGAGGCACGTCAGCACCCCCGCGAGAACGACAGTTACCGGGTCTGATGTGATCGCCTCGGGAATCGTGCTGCGCGGCTCCAACCAATCGGGGCCGAGCGATCGGACCACGGCTGCGTACCCGGCGACAAAGCCGTACATCGCGACCACAGCGAGAGCAGGAATCCAGATTCTCGAAATGTCGGGCGCGCGGAACGCGACTGCTCGCATCAATTCTCGAGGAGACGTCGAGCCGGTGAGGTAGGCCACGAGCAGAACGATCAGGACGTCGTACACAAGGGTGGCTGTGAGTCCGAGGCGCAGTTCACCGATCGACTCGCCGGCGGCCTCCGTCCCACGCTCTACATCGAGCAGCCCGGCCATGGCCGCAACCGCGAGTCCCACGATCAGTTGCAGCGTGAACAGCGCCGCCAGGCCGATGCCAACCTGACGTGGCCCAAACGGGGCCCGCTGAAGCCGGAGGGAGTCGTTGCGCTGCCTCAGTCGTGGCCAGCGCCTTCCTCGACCTCGAGCCCGGCTTCCTCGCGAATGTGGTTCCAGACGAGGCCGCTAAAGTCGTGGGAAGTCTCATGCGCTCTCTTGGCTGCCGCTCCAGCCTTGGCCAAATCCGGAGCGTCAGCGTCTAAAGCTTTGGCCAGCTCGCGGACAGCGGCTTCGACGGCCTCCGCTTCATCTTCGAGTTCTTCGGGCCAGTTCGCCCCGGCCATGACACTTTCGAGCTTGACGGCCTTCGCCTGCGCGTCGGCCGGGATGGTCTTCTCCTCATTAATCGCCGTATCGACTGCATGCAACTCGGCGCCATCGATGAACGAGATTGCAGCGAGGGTGTCGATGCCCTGGTCGTCGGTACCACCACTGCATGAACTGAAAGTCAACGCCGCGCCGAAAGCAGCAATAGCGAAGACCACGCGTGCGGGCCGAAACTTCATGCAAACACCTTCAACCTAGATGGTCGGCATGCTCTCACGGGGGTCGCCTATAGACGACGGACCAACCGGCCTAGCCTAGTGGACGAGAAGCGTGACGAATTGCAGGTCTTCGGCTTGGTGCTCGAAGAGGCTTGCATTGATGGCCGACAGGAGCTCCTGGCGGAGGTCTTCCCGGTGGTCCGACGCCATTACTTCGGCGGGACTCTTTTCGTTGAAGACTCGGATCACCGCATCGAGGACACGGTGCTGTGTTGGAGCGAACTCGGCCGCGAACTCCTCGTTCTTCAGTGCCACCGCATCCGAAGCAAGGCCCACGTACGATCCGGTGGGGTCGTGAAACTCCAGGCTAATCTGGAGCTTCGCGTACCGACCATCTGCGCCTTCCCCAACGTTCACGACCAACCCCTGGTCGCCACCAAGCGAAATGGTCGGATGAGCCGCTTCCTCGACTTCCTCTGCTGTCGGGGGAAGCGGCGGCGCCTTATCGAGGAACGTCGGCTTGGCATAAAACCAGAAGCCAGCTGCGAGCAGCACGGCCCCGCCTGCCAGGATGCGTTTGTCGGGCAGCTTCAATTCGAGCTCCTGAGCTTAGTAAACCAACCTGAACTCTCCCGTGATCACGACGCTGAGCCCATAGGCGCTAGCCCCAGCCCGGTCGGGCGATTTCCCTCAACAATCGGCGGTGGAAGCCCGAAGAACCATGCGCTTGACCTTAGATTCACTCGAAGGTTTACGTTAGGAACATGCATACCTACCGCATCAGCGAAGCTGCGCGGGCCATTGGCCTCAGCTCTCACACAATCCGCTTCTACGAATCACGCGGGGTCCTTGAGCCGGCGGCACGCTCGGAGTCCGGCTATCGTCGCTACGACGACGCCGATCTTCGGCGCCTTCGACTGGTTCGAAACGCCCGCACTCTTGGCATCCCCCTCGGCGAAGTCCAGGAACTTCTCAGCGGGCTGCACGGGAGTACCTGCGGCGCGTACGCGGAGAAGGTGTGCGCGCTCGTGGATCGCCAGCGCAACCAGATCGACCAGCGGATTGCCGAGCTGCAAGGCATCCGAGCCGACCTCGACACCCTCGCCGCCGAGGCGACGACAGCAACCGAGAGCAATCAGCTCGTAGCGGATTGCCCATGCTGCCTCCTGATGGACGACGGCAACAGCGGCGCGACGCGGTGCTTGCCAGTCACGTCACCCGTCGGCCGCCACTTCTCCGATGACAGGCTCGAAGTCCTGCAGTGCGATATCGGCGCCCGGCCCGATGCACCAACTCCGGATGACCTCGCGCGAGATCTGCGCGCCATGAAAATCGAATCAGACCGGCTCGTCCTCAGTTTCGGGCTGCACGTCGCCGAGGCTGTCCGACAGTTCGCCGCAGCCGAGTGCGTGTGCTGCTCGGGAATGGGCTGGGAAGTCAGTGAAACGACCGAGTCGGTCCTGCTCACTGTTTCCGGCACGCGTGCCCAGTTGGAAATCATCGCGACGTCCTGGCCCTTCGCGGGGGCCGCTCAGTGAGGCGGCTGCCCCGCCCCCGGAGGATCCACCTGGTTGCCCTCGCTGCGTGCATACCCTGCTGTTTGCCCCTCCTCATACCCGCTTTAGCCGCAGCAGGGGGCGGGTTCTCCGCATGGTCCATCGGCTCTGATTGGTCGGCCGCCCTGGTGATTGCGTTCGCGGCGTTTGCTGTGGCGTTTGTCCTGCTTAGCCAGCGAAGCCGTCGTCGCCAGAAACCCCTTGGTCCCGTGCCGCTGCCGCTCGTCGACGAATGGAAGCGGCCATAGCGCCCGGAGGCGGACATGAGGCAGGCGGCAGCTCCGCTCCTGGTTCTGGTCGGGTGCAAATCGCCGTGAACTCATACAACGAACGTGAATGCCTGGAAATAGCGGAAGATGTCGATAAGCGCTCCAGTGAAGATGAGCACACCCATCACGACCATCACGCCGCCGGAAACTCGCTCGACTGCGGTTTGATGTCGCGCAAGAAAGCGCCGTCCGGGTTCAATGCGCTCAAATGCGAGCGCAGCCCCGAGATGCGGCAAGGCCATGCCAACCGCGAACGCGGTGAGCAGGCCCACGCCTTGCCAGAAGTCGCCGAACACCAGGACGCTCGTCAGAATTGCGCCCAACACTGGCCCGATGCATGGGGTCCAGGCGACCGAATAGGTGGCCCCGACAATGAACGAGCGCGCATAACCGGGGGCATCCGATGAGACCACAGGCAACTCGAAGGAGCGCAGCAATAGAGGGACGCGTATGACGCCTATCTGGATGAGTCCGAGCACGATCACGACCGTCCCGCCGACTTTCCATAGTTCAGGACGGATGTCTGTGAGAGCGTACCCCGCGAGCGACAGCCCCACTCCAATCGAGATGAAAACGACGGAGAAGCCGAGGACGTAAAGCCCAGCATGGACCAGCCTCTTTCGGCGACTGCTCGCTTCGACTTCCACTCCGGCCAGGTGGGCAAGAAATGCCGGCGTCATGGCCAGACAACACGGGGAGAAACTATTTACTACCCCGGCCAGAAAGGCGAGGGTGAGCCCCGGTGCCGCCCGGTCGAAGCCGAACAGCCAGTCCATCACCGGCAAGACTCTGGTTCATGGGCGCCCGCGCGAATGCTGTCCATAATGCACTTCGCTATGGCCGGGCGCAGTTGCCCGATACGGTGGTCACGAATAACGCCCTCGCCATCCAGGAAGAATGACTCCGGCAGGCCGGTTAGCTTGTACGAGCCGGTCACTTCGCCAGTGCGGTCAAGCGCTAAGGGGTAGTTGGTGCGGAACTCGTCCTGGAACTTCACTACGGCTTCGGGGAGTTCGGAGTAGTTGAGGCCCACGATTTGGACGTCCGTTCCCCATTCCGTCTGCAAATCGATGAGCTCCGGTGTTTCTTTGCGGCATGGCACGCACCAGGTCGCCCAGAAGTTGAGAAGCACGGGTCGTCCTCGAAAGTCGTCGAGGCGGATCGGTTCGCCGCTCACGTCGAGCAACTGGAAGCCCGGCGCAATTTCACCCAACTTCGGTTTCCCGCCGCCGACTGAGCCCAACTGAATTGGTGAGAAGTCTCCGAAAGTGACAGCCGCAAGATCTGGATCGCGCATTCGTTGAATCGCGAGAATCGCAGCAACGACGGCGACGATGGCGATTACCGGGATTAACAGGTCCTTGATGGGATCGCGGCCCACGCGCCTCCTGGCAATTGTGTTCGAGGCAGGCACGTTGGGTTCCGCTTCGGTGTCGTTTTCGGCTTTTTCCGTCATGAAGTGCTCACCGCTTCAGTGCTCCGTCGATGGCACTTCGTAGGGCGGCTGGACTCGGCCGCGGAATCCACTTTCCATCGACGAAGAAAGTCGGCGTGCCTGTCACACCGACGGCGATGCCATCGGCCCTATCGCGCGCGACCTTGTCGCGGTACTCCTGCTTGTCGAGGGACGCTCTGAACCGGGGGACTTCCAGGCCCAACTCCTCTGCGTACTCAACGAATTTCTCCGTCTGCGGAGTTTGCTGTTCGCCCCACTCGGGCTGGCGGGTGAAGAGCAGTTCCTGCATCTCTTCGTACTTCCCTTGTTCGCCAGCGGCCTCGGTCGCCACCGCCGCGAGGACAGAGTTGCCGTGAAGTGGGAAGTAGCGAACGACGAGGCGCAGATCCTTAGGGTAGTCATCGAGGATCGCCTTGACGTCCGCGTAGGCGGCGCGACAGGATTCGCACTCTGGGTCGAGGAACTCGACCATCGTGACCTGGGCATTCGCGGGGCCGATTACTGGACTGTCCGGGCGGACCAGTTCGGTGGGAGCCGCATCTTTGAAGTCGGGTGGCGGGGGCGCGTCGGCGTCGTCCCCGCAAGCCTGAAGGGCAAGGGCGACGAGTGGCACAAAGGCCACCAGGAGCCCTCTACGGACACGATTCCAGGTTTGGTCCAGCATTGGCAATACCCCACGAGTCTGCTGCATCAGTTGGCCCCCTCTACGGGTTCATGAATTTCCCGGCCGGATTTGAGATTGAGGATGACTTCGGTTGGTTGAGACACGCGGCTGGCCACCTCTATCCGGCAACCGTCCGGATCCAGCTTCACGACCGTGGCTGACCGCAGCTCGATTGGCGTCTCGGGCGGGGTGTCGGAGCCACCGTTGGCGCAGTCCGCCCCGCCGTACAGCGTCGCCCGCTCGGAACCGATTTGGGCACGAACGATGGCGTCATCGTTTCCGTAATTGGCCACCTCGCCCACAACAACAGTCCCACCGCCGTCGGTGAACTTGAGTGACAGATCTCGGATATCGAGTTTGTCGGCTATCAGGAACGGCGCTTGCTCGTCCGATGAGAAGTCGACTCGCGCCGCTAGAGGCACCAGCCCGACGCCGACCACCGCCAGACCTGCCACCATTCCTCCAGCGCGAATTCGCCAATCGCCCGCGAAGCGAGCGGCCGCCACTCCGGTGTACATAGCTGCCAGCCCAAGCAGGAACACGGCCACGCTGAAGGTCTGGATGCCGTCGAGTCCTGCCGAAGGGTTCCCCCAGGCATCAGCGGACGTTGGCGGTAAGGGCGACGAAGGAACCAACCGAACCGGCGTTGACGAATCAGGCGCGTCTGCGCGGCGCAGTTCGATGTCCACATTCCAAGGCCCCGGGGTTGTCAGATAGGCTCCACTCCCCAGGAACGTTCCAGGTCCGGCAGGTTCGAGAATGAGGCTGATGGGCGCGCCGCCGTCGGCCTCGGGCGTGAAGGTGAGGCGCACGCGCTCGGCCTCGACTTTAGTGCCATCCGCTTCGAGGTCGACTCGGAAAGAGTTGATGCCGACCACGTTGGGCGCAGCCTGGAACGAAACATCCACGCCCCCTGCCTGCACCACCTGGGTGCCGCCAGTCCCGCCTGGCGCGATGGACCTCGGTACCACCGACTGGGTCAGGAGCGCGGCGGCTCCAACGACGAGAATCCCCATCGCGACTTCCAGAGTGCCGCTGCGGACGAACGACCGCGACGCTGAGCCCGGTCCCAGCGTCTTCAGCCTCCCGCGCTGAGCGTTATACAAGGCGATCGCTAGCAATGGTGCGATGAGGCCGATCTTCACCAGAAGGGTGACGCCGTAGCGAGTCGAAGTGAGCTTGTCCAGCGTGTCGATCTGGGCGAGCGCCCCGAGGACGCCCGTTGCGAGGAGTAGGTACACCATGGCCGAGGCCAAGAGCGCCACTTTCGAGAGGAGCGGCTTGAATTCCGGGTTGCCACGCGAGAGTCGAGCCAGGACGACGAGCGATAGCACGGTTCCCAGCCAGATCGTCGCCGCCGCGCCGTGAGCGATGTCGAAGGAGATCGCCCATCCACTTCCACTCGCTGCTGCCGCGTGGCTCGTCTGGGTGAAACACCATAAGTACCCAACAACGGCGGCGACAAGTGCACCCGAGGCGCGACGAGGCGCTTCCGCCATGAAGGAAGCGACCGCGGCCATCAACAGTGCGAGTCCCGCCCGGGCGATGAAGTATCCGCCCGCGGGCGTTTCGAACAGTACCTCCCTGAATGACCGGTTCGAGTAGGTGTCGAGAATGCCAGGAAGGCTGAGGGACGTGGACAGAAGTAGGAGACCGCTCGCGGTGAGCACGATTGCCTGGAACTTCCCGATGAACGGTGAAACAAGTTCACGGGGACCAAGAAGCGGGACGACGACCCCAGCGATCACAAGGATCAGGCACAGCAGGGTCAGCGCCCGCACGACAGTCGCATCGAGCAAGGCAGCAGGATCCGTACCGCCGGTGCCTCCGCTGGCGCTTTGACCCGCAGGCAACGTCCCATCGGAGTTCAGGATCGTGAACGGAATCGAGCCCCGGATCGGGTGGCCATCGATGGTGGACACGTTGATCCATACGATTGAGTAGACGCCCGGGTCTAGTTTCGGCGGCGTAGCAGACATCGTGCGGTTACCGTTCGAGAACTGAGCCGCACCGACCGAGAGCGGTTGTCCGCCGGCGCTCAGCAACTGGACAGTGCTGCTTCTGGTATCCAGCGGCTCGTTGAAGTTCATCGTGAAAAGTTGGGGAGGTGCCTTGAGGAAGGCGTTCGCAACCGGGTCTGACGAGATCAAGGCCGCGTGCGCCGAGGCGGAACCCGGCACTAGTAGGGGCAGGCCGACCACGGCCAGCAGCAACAGATGGAGGAGCCGCTTCACTTCTGACTCCTCCTCTTGCTGGTCGGAGACGTTTCCTGTCGCCGGTCTACCAGCAGAAACGTTCCCCCAGCCCCGAGGACCAGCGCACCCACGCCAACGGCGACCACGAGGACCCACGTCACCCCATCCGGTTCGGTCACAGCGGGGATGGTATTGGCCGAACCCGTGTTCGCAGCCTGCGTCGGGCTACCACCGAGCTCTTCGCGGAGAATCTCCTTCCCGGGCTGGGCTGGGCCTGCCGGGTCCACTACGAATGACAGCTCGCCGTCAGCGGGGTCGCCGTCTTCAGAACTCAGGGACTTCCACTTAACCACGTACTTGCCCGCCGGGAGGCCCGCCGGGAGATTGACGCTCAGCAGTCTCCGGTTGTCGTTGTCGATGGAGGCGGCTTCGATGGTCACCTCGGCGCCTTCGGGTCCGAGAACATCTATATCGTTCCCGCCGGGCTGTCGGGCCATCTCCTGGCTCATTTCGATCGCGATCCTGGCGGGGGACGAGGTGAGCACTGCCCCGTCGCCAGGTGTGACTTTAGCTGGCGCCGCATGCGCCTGGGCGCTCTGAACCGACGTGAGAGCCGCCAGTGTTACAGCAACCGCGATCGCCACAAATCGATTCATGAAAGTGCTCCAGAAGTGTGCAAATGGGTCGCATCGGCCACGGAGTCGGGAGACAGGCAGCAGTCGATCGCCTCGTGGAGCTCGCGAGTCTCCGGTTGAAGCGTGATATGGGAGATGTTGTGCGACGCCTTGAGAACGCGCGTGACCTCCGTCAGGGTGGTTTCACAGCCAACCATCTCCTTCACTTCCAGGTGGGCACTCAGGGCAACAAACGACGGTGCGAGGGCCCAGACGTGGAGGTCGTGCACCGCCAGCACGCCGGGGACGCCCTCCATGTCTCGCGCGATTTCGTCGGGATGCACACCCGGCGGGGTACCCTCGAGCAAAATTGCCAACGCGTGCCGCAAAAGTGCGAAGGCGCGTGGAACGACAAGCGCCCCAATTACAAGGCTGACAATCACATCGACCCCGGACCATCCCGTAAGCAGCAGCACTGTCGCGGCGAGGATCACGCCGACCGAGCCGAGCATGTCGGCCATTACCTCGAACATCGCCCCCTTCGCATTCAAGTTGTCGTGGCTGTGGCCTCGCAACAGCCGCAACGTAACGAAGTTGATCGCGAGGCCTACCACTCCAACCGCGAGCACTGGGAGCCCGTCAATCTCCGGCTGATCGCCAATGCGTGAAACAGCCTCGTAAACGATGTAGCCGGCGATGAGGAGCATGAGGAGGACGTGGACCGGGACGACCAGGACTTCGGCGCGCGCGTAGCCATAGGTGCGGCGAAGGTCTTTTGGACGCCGCGCGATCAGGGTGGCGACAAGGGCCAGGACGAGCCCGGCAGAATCGACAAGCATGTGGCCCGCATCGGCGACGAGTGCGAGCGAACCGCTGATGAGCCCCGCCGCGACCTCCACCAGCGCGAAGCTGAAGGTCAGCCCGAGGCCGATGGCGAGCGCCTTGCCCGGAGAGCCTTTCTCTTCGTGAGCATGGTCACCGCTGGAGTGGTCTGAGTGGTCAGCTGCCACTTAGGCCTCCCTGTGGCCGAGTTCGGCGGTCGTAGCGCCGGCCAGCCCGTTCGTCAGCCCGCGCCCAGGCCGCCGCGGCCAGGATCGTGGCGATGAGGCCAATCGCCTCTCCAACGATGAACATCATTGCGCCCGCGATCTGCTGGTCCAGGAGCGGCGACGGTCCCCAATAGCGGGGAAGCGCCTGCAGGTCCTCGAACATCACGCGCGACGGCTCATAGAAGAGGGACCCAAGAAAGGCGTGGATGGGCACAAGCGCGAACAGGTAGAACAGCCTGATGGGATGCGGCATCTGCCAGCGGGAGGGATTGCCGCCGATGATCGGCCACCAGTAATGAATGCCTGCGAAGAGGAAGATTCCATAGCCGAGGTAGTGGAGCCAAATGTTGGTGAGCGACTGCTCGAACGCGCCGCTCGTATACCAGCCGAGCGGGACGAGCGCGAACAGGGCCACGCCGACGATCGGGTTCGTCAGGCCATGGAACCAGCGGGCGTGGAGCACCGGATACAAAACGCGATCGCGCCTTGGTTTACCCGCGGCTACGAGCAAGAGCGTTAGCGGCGCGCCCGCGAGAAGCAGCGGCGGCGCAATCGTGATGAGCACAAAGTGCTGGATCATGTGTGCCGTCAAGAAGGTGGAGCTGTAGGCGGCGAGAGGGCCGAAGACTGTGAACAGCACCAAAATCAGCCCGATCAAGAACGAAGTCAGTCGCCCCGACGAAGCCAGGCGCGCCTGAGCTCCCAGCCGCACGGTCGCGAACACCGACAGGTACGCCGCACCCACCGCGACGAGAACAAAGGTCGGCACCGGTTCGAAAGCCACCGTCGTCAGCACTTCCGGGAAGTCTGGCGGCGGCACGGATGCTATCGTGCAGACGAAGATGAAACCAATTGAGGCAGCCCCACCGCCTGAGCGCAGCAGTGCAGATAGGGCGATGCTCCCCACCAGCCCCAGAGCCGTAAGTACGGCGAAGCTCGTCGGCGAAACAGGTCTGACGAAGGCGGGGAGAGGCCGGGCGCCGGTCAGCCTGTGCATGAGCCACTACTCTTGGTGCATGGTTCCGGTTCAGGAACCGCCGGCACCCGGTCGAGACACAGCTCCGACGGGATACAGGCCTGGTCCGTGACCATCGGAATCTGAGTAGCGCGGACCTCGTCGTCGCCTTCCGGCCCGAAAGTGATCAGGACCCGGCTAAGGTCGGCGATGGGTTCGAACATGATGGTATCGACGCGCACCCCGTTGACGTAGAATTTCAACTTGGCTTCGTCTCCACTCTCAAGCACTCTCCCGTCGGGGAGCGCGAGCTTCGAGTCTGTTAGTTCGAACCCGAGCGACCGCAGGAATTCGTCCCAGGTCGTTTGCTCGCGGTGGACGTGAACAACGGTGGGTCTGGGCTCATGGATGTGTACCCACGGGTTGTTCTCTTCCCCTTCGTTCGAGATGAACTCGGGCTTGTCGAAGTCGAAACGCTCCCCATTTACGAAGACGGCGAAGTCGGCGTGCCAATGCACCGGCTGCCGCAGCGAATCGGTAGTCCCGACAACGGCGGAAGCGTCAGCGTTGGAATTGGACGGTCGGAACACGACTACTCCGAGGAGCACCGCGCTCACGACTGCGAGCGCTGATACCACCGGTATCCACACACGACCGGATAGCTGCCGGTCGAACAGTTTTTGGAACATAGATCCTCTACTTAGTCACCTGGTCGAGGGCATAGATCAGTTCCTCGATGGCGTAGGGCCCTTCGTACCGAGCGACAACCGTCCCTTGCTTATCCAGCACGAACACCCACGGCTCACTCGGAAGCTTCCATGACTCGGCGATCGGTCCGAGCTTGGGAAAGCCGTCCTCGCGGGTTATGAGGTCGCCGGCCGGAGTTAGCTCGTACGGCTCGATGTGGAGGAAGTTGACCTCGTCGACGTACCTCGCCGAGGCCCGAACCACGATTTGTAGCGATGGGCCACACGTTGCCGTCCGGCAGAAGGACGGAGTCGCGAAAGCGATGACGGACGGCCGCCCAGACGAAACCGCATCAGCGATAGTCATGCTGTGGAAGCCGTCGTCTTTGATGCTTCCCGTGTGAATCTGGTCGAAGGGAGCGTTGTCAGCAGTCGGGTTCTTGACTGCGATGCCCTTGTCTCCAGGCTTAGGGGCCTGGGCCTTTTCTTTCACTTCGAATTGGACGCGGACTTCTCCGGCTTCGTCGTATGTTGGACCCACGCTGACGCCTATGCCCCAGGTGCCTGCAACGTCGAAGGGAACGTTGGCGTAGTACACCCCGGATAACTCACCTTCGTGAACCTCGTCCTCAGCCCCCAGGGGAGTGAAAGGAATCGCGGATTCCCCGGCGAGTTCCGGCGATTCCCCCTTCGGCAACCTGAAAAAACGCACGTACACGACCGGTTCCGCCACGGGCGAACCGTCTTTGATGAGCACGAAACTCATGCGCTGAGGGCCGACCGCGAGATCGCCGCTTGCGACAGCAACGTCGTATTTGCCCGGGCCTTCGTCATCGGCTGGTTCGCCGGCGTCATCGGAGCCGCACGCCGCCAACAGGGCGACGAGAGGAAGCAGAAGTGGTGAGAAAAACCAACGCAAAGCGAGAACCTCCGATTCAGTCTGATGTAATCAGCTGATCGGGTCTCTGGGAGGAACGACGAGCGGAGAGACACTCAATCCGGAGAGCTTCTGTTGCGCCGCCGATGTTCTTCCAATCGCGTTGGCTGCGAGCGGCACTGCGGTTGGCAGACCGGCAAAGGGTACCGCGTGCCACTGAGACACGGTCTGCACCTCATGATGGTGGGCATCGTGCGGTTCTCCGTACCGGTGCTGCAGCATGTGCTCGCGTTCGTGCGTGTCCAGTTCACTCCCGGATGGGGAGTTCGGAACTACGGCCACAGACGCAAAAACGCTCACGACCGCAACCAACAGGATTCCAAACTGAAGACGCACGGACGAATGGTACCACTCGAGCGTCAACGCTGGGTTCTGACGCCCAATGCTGGATGCTCTCCCTTCACCCGGCTCCCGCGACCAGCACTCCGAACACGAGGCAGGCCAGGCCGATTCGGTAAACTGCGAAGGGCACCAACGTTCGAGTTCGAAGGAAGCGCATGAGCTGACTGACCACCAAGAGGCCGACGGTCGCCGACACGAACATTCCTAAGAGCAGCCTCCACAGTCCGCTCTGACCCTCCGATGCCACAGACGGGAACTCGACAACCGCCGCCCCCGCGATGGTGGGCGTCCCCAAGAGGAATCCGAACCGCGCTGCGTCGGCCCGAGTAAGGCTTCGCCCCAGGCCGGCGATAAGCGTTACCCCTGATCGCGAAACCCCGGGAACGAGAGCAAGCGTCTGAGCTATGCCCACGACCAGGGCGTCGAGGACGTCCATGTCCTCAATGCGGCGCCGTAGAGGCGCGACCCGGTCAACGAACCACATTGCCAATCCGACCGCGCCGAGAGTGGTCGCGACTATCCATGGTTCGCGCAGTCTCGCGCTAATCCAGTCGTCGAGGACAAGTCCGACGACGCCGGCCGGAACCGTCGCAAGGGTGATCATCGCCAAGAGCCGTGTGGGTTGCCTTGCGCCCGAGCGCAACCGGCCGTGCCTGACATCACCCACAGTCGTCTGGAACATGGCCACCCAGTCACGCCAGAAGTACGCCCCCACGACGACGAGCGTGCCCAGATGAAGCCCGACATCGAAGCCAAGCCCCTGGTCTTCCCAGCCGAACAAGGCAGAAGTCAGGATCAAGTGCCCGGAGGACGAGACCGGTAGGAACTCGGTGGCTCCCTGCACGATGCCGAGCACGACTGCTTGAATCAG
Source organism: Dehalococcoidia bacterium (assembly GCA_050247055.1). Taxonomy (GTDB): domain Bacteria; phylum Chloroflexota; class Dehalococcoidia; order Tepidiformales; family Tepidiformaceae; genus Amarobacter. The sequence goes on along the minus strand of JBFWUX010000004.1, from coordinate 191,548 downwards.
CGACTCGATGGTGTCCTCCGCTATGTCGCACGATCACGCCCCAGCTCGATGGCCGTGGCGAGACGGCCAGTTGGAGACGACTCCCAAACCAAACTCAGTCGCCCCGCCTGAGTGTACCTCTGGCCAAGTTAGCGAACCCAGTCCCTAGAGTTCACTCGGCTGAACCCTCGAATCGCCCGCAACAAGAATAGCTGCGACGCAGCTGCCAACGCAGCCTCGAGGATGCCGCGCGGAAACGGACGACGTCTGGTTCGGCTACCCTCCGCCGCGGCCCGACCGACTGGAGATGGCCGTAGCATTAACCGCGGTTGCGTACTGAGTCGCGGGCGAGCGGTCTTGCGCATGACCTGACGTGAAAACCCCACGTAGGGCGTCGCCCGGGGTTCTGATTGGGAATCAGAAGGTCATACCGGGGTAGCCCATTAGGCCGTTCACCCCGTACGTCGCACGATTGGTCCCTTCGCACTCCTTCGTTATGGAAAGCCTCGACCGCTAGCCTTTGGGCGCCTTGCGCTACAGGAAGGCCGCGATACCGCGGTCAGTCGCCAGTACCCCTACCTCGCGGATATTCGCACCAGCAGCCCGCAACGCGTCACGGTAGAGCTCCAGCTGGGGTCCGTACCTCCGGACGAGCACCTCGGCATCGCTGCTCGACAGACGGTCTGTCTTGTAGTCGACGATAGTCCACTCGTCAGGCCCTCCGAACATTAGGTCGACAAAGCCTTCGACGTACCGGTCGTCTTCGAACCACACCACCGGTACCTCTCGAAGCACCTCGGGCGCCTGCCGAACGCGATCCATCAGCCTGCTCTCGAGTGCTGCGCTAACGTGACGCGTAACTTCATCTGTCTGCTCGGGACATCCGTGGTCGACGCACACCTCGGCTGCGATGGCCGAGGAACGTTGTGGGTCCGCGAAATCACACCGGAAGAGCGCTTCGTGCACCAACGCACCGCGAGTTCGCGCTGAGCTTGAGCCGGCGTAACGCACGCCATCGCCGCCCGATGTCATGCTCAAGGCACGTTCGCCATCGCCGACGAGATCGAGGTCCCGTTCTGCCTCGCTGCGGTCGTCAGGTTCGGTCTCGCGTGGCCGTTTCACGGAGTCGCCTGTAACAGCGGATGGGGCGACATAGCGAGGAGCCGATTCGAGACGGGCGGAAAGTTGTAGCTTCTGAGCCTCCCAGCGGCTGACGAAATTCTCGGGTAGCGTCGTGCGCTGCTCGACGATTGGGGCCGGCTGGGGTAACTCGGAATCGATCACCACGAGAGCTCCGTCGGAAGTCCGTTGCTCGGCACGTTCGGCGGGCTCGGAGAGCCGTGGGGCCCGGAAAAACCGGTGGAAGCCCAAATTGGCATCGCTCCGGTACTCGGATAAGACGAGGTGATCGCGCGCCCGCGTGCACGCCACATACATCTGCCTCGCATCCTCCGCGTCCTGGTACACCTGCTCTCGCGCCCAGGCTGCGCCGAACCCGGGCGTTGCCCACTCGCGATCACCGGAGACGACTCGGAGTTCCAGCCGGTTCAGAGACCTGTCGATGACGTGTTCGCGGCGCTCGGTTGAGCTTCCAGCGGCGAGCTTCGCGAGAATGACGATGGGGAACTCAAGGCCCTTGGCGCCATGGACGGTCATCACCCGCACGACCTCCTCGTCAGGCTCGGCCACCTGCGATTCTTGCTCCGCAGACGCCTGCCCCTCTCTTTGGGAGAGCCAGCGCACGAAGGGTCGGAGCGCGTCTTTCTTTGACGCGGCGAAGTCGGCCGCACGGTCGACGACGAGCTTGAGATTGCTTGCTCGCTGCCGATCTCCGGCCCAAAGCTGTGACTCCACGAGCATGCTTTCACGAAGAACCAGGTCAACGAAGGCGGGGAGACTATGGTCGGATCGGGCCTCGTTAAGAGAACGCAGTCTGGCAATCGCGGCGGCCACGGGACCGTCTCCAACGGGCTCGGCGCCGAGTGACAGACGTCCTCCGTCCACTCTGTACTGGAGGAGATCAATATCGGAGCAGGCGAACGCCTCTGAGCGCAGAGCAGCTACCAGAGAAATCGTGTCGCTCGGGTCATCCAGAGCGCGGAGCATCGCCGCAAGCTCCCGGACTTCCTGTCGCTGAAAGAACGTCCGGCCGCCGTCAAGGAGGTGAGGAATGCCTGCGTCTCGGAGCGCACGCACGTAGAGGTCGATGTCTGTGCGGTTCGGTACCAGTACACAGATGTCGTCGTACCTTGCGAGACGACGCACTGGGGCGTCAGGGTCCCGCACCTCCCAGCTTCCGACCATCGAACGGATGAGCCGCGCCAGCCCTGCGGCTTCGGCTTCACGGATTTCGCCGACGCGCTGGTCCGGTGGCCGGTCGTTCTGCGGACAGATGACAGCCGCACCCGGCTGGTTCTCAGGAGCGCGATGAGGTTCCAACGGGAGGTAGGTGGGTTGGGCGTCCGGGAACCCTGGCACCGGCTTGATGGTTTCGGCGAAAGTTCGGTTGATCCACCCGATGAGTTCCGGCGCGCTTCGGAAGTTCCGAGTGATGTCACGTACCGCCGTCACTCCGGTGGGCTCTGCGCGCGCGAACGCAGCCTTCGCCATGGCGTAGCTGTCAATATCGGCGCGCCGAAAGCGGTAGATAGACTGTTTCGGGTCGCCTACCAGGAAGAGGCTTCCGGGGCGAAGGAGCAGGTGGTGCCATGGCACTCCCGCGTTGTCGCCCTCAACCCCGGCAATCAAGAACACGATTTCCGCTTGCAGCGGATCAGTGTCCTGGAACTCGTCGACGAAGAGGCATCGGTACGTGCGGCGTAACTGCCGCAAGACCTCGGGCTGCTCCCGGAGCAGCCGTCGGGCCTCGATCAGAAGGTCGTCGAAGTTCAGGAGACCAGCCTTGAGCCGCTCGGCTGCCGACTGCCTCACGAAGCGATCCAGGGTTGCCACCAGTGCACTGAAGGCCTGGGTATGAACTGCGTCGCGGAAGTCGTTCAGGCGTTCAAGGATCGCAGTCAGACCGATCCGCATTGTGTCCAGGCTGGCTGCCGGTACCCAGTTCCCCTGGCGCCCGACGCGCGTCAGCTGTGCCGAACCGGCCAATTCGCAAAGTGCAGGTTCCAGCAGATAGGGCGGAAGTCCCCGGAGTTCGTGGACCTGCGCTCGGAGGGTCTCGAATCGTCTTAGGCATGCGTCGTCGGGGCGGTGACAGTCCATGACGAGCGGGGTCAGTTCAGCCAGTGCGTCGACCAGATCTTCGAGGATGCGGTCCGGGTCCGGTGCCGTTGGCGTCGATGGCGCGAAAGGAAGCTCGCGAAATCGGGCCATCAACGAGGCGACGCCGCGAATGTGGTCCAGCGGCATGCGCAGCCGGAGGCATCGTTCAACCGCAAGTGCGTCCGCCGCTTCAGCCCCCCAGAGCCAGTCGCCCCAACGCTCGCGGAAGTCCAACTCGCTCGTTATCTCGTCGAGTTGCTCGAAATTCGGATCCAGGCGCGCCTCGACGGGGTGTTCTCTGAGGAGACGCGATGCGAACGCGTGAATCGTCTCGATGTGCGCACTGTCGAGTGCGCGTAGGGCTGTGTCCAAGGCCCGTCGTTCGTCGGCGTTGTCCAGCTTGGTCCTACCGTCCGCGAGGCGCTCTCTGATGCGGCCCCGGAGTTCGCCGGCTGCTTTCTCCGTGAACGTGATGACCGCCATTTGGTCAATGGTGGCAACGCGCCGGCGAATGACCTCAAAGACTCGGTCAACTACGATTCGGGTCTTTCCTGTCCCGGCGCCAGCCTCAACGAAGAAGCAGGTATCGAGGTCGTTGACCAGTTGGTCGCGTACCGCTTGGTCGCCGGTCTCCTGCTCGGTCATTCTTTCAGACTCCGGAAATCCGTCATGAGATCGCGGCTACCGGGCGCCTTCTGACCGTGATGGTCCGCGACTCGGCTGTGGCAGAGCCGAGAGAAGTCGCAGAAGGTGCAATTCGGGCGGCGAGCACCGCCGGGAACCGGAAAGAACGCGCCCCCAGCTATTCCGTTGCGGAAGGTTGCGACGACATCGTCGAACCGACTGTCGGCCGCTATTGACGCACCATCCAGTCCAATCCGGGTGAACCGTGCGCGCCGACTAACGTAATGGTACTCAGCCTGCAGGCCGGCCAGGTCAGTGGCATGGTTTGACCGGGCTGCCGCCATGTAGATCGGAAGCTGCAGCGACGACCCATCTCGGTAACCGTCAGCGCGTTCGCGCACCGAGCCGGTCTTGTAATCAACCACCCGAAGGGCGTTCCCCCGCCGGTCAATCCGGTCGACCTTCCCTCTGACGATCAACGTGTTCGGGGAAGCGCCAATTTCAATTCGAACGAACGACTCCTCAGCTGAGATCGGGATCCATCCCGCCGCGCTCACTGCCCGTTCGGCCGTGAGATAGGTTCGCAGATCGGCGCGAACCTGGTCCATCAAAATCGCCCAGGAGAGCGGCACGCCCGATTTTCCTGCCGGGAGGAGGCTGAACTCCTCATCCTCGATAGTGCGCAGCTCCTCCTCCGCCCGGTCAAGAAACGCGGGCCACGGCTCGCCAGAAACAAGGAACTGCAAGATGAACCGTTCGAGGATGCGGTGAACCAGCGTGCCTCGTTCGGCGGCTCCGATCTCGAGGATCTCCTCCGGCTCCTCGACGCCACGAAGGCCAAGAACCTTCCGTAAGAAGAAGCGGTAGGGACAAGATGCATAGTCGGAAAGACTGCTCGCGGAGAGCTCGGTCTGGAGAGTACCGGTGGATTGCATCAGTCCTGGGCCAACGATGCCCTCATATGGACCGAAGCGGCGTTCCTGTCGGTTTCGGCGAAGTTGTTGGGCCCGTTCAAGCTGGGGCCAGACCTCACTCAGGGCCGAGGGACGCCTCCATCGCTCGAGCACGTGCCATCGAAGGTCTGAGTGGTCGATCGCTCGCAGCACGTCATCATCGTCACGGCCGTAGTAGCTCACCCTTGCCGGGAGACGTTCGAACCACGAAGGGCGTTCCTCCTCAATCTGCGTTATCCGGTGAAACCGGCCAGCGATCGCGGCGGCATGGTCGAGAAAGAACCCTGATGGCTGACGGGGTGCGGATGAGCTGCTGATTCGCCGCGAGTAGCTGAGGGTTAGCTGCTCGGTAGCTGCCTGCCGCGCCAGCTCAAACAGTAGACGCTCCTCGAGGAGCCGGCGGCGCTTGATCGGAAGGCGGCCGATGTTGGAGGCATTGACCTGAGAGCGCTCACTGTCCGGCAGCAACGGATCCTCCCGAACGAGAGGAGGGAAGACACGCTCAGAGACCTCCAGAAGGTAGACGCTCCGAAAGCGCAGCCATCGTGAGGCCATCACGCTCCCAACGAGCACACCGTCGCGCTGAAAGTACCCGCCAGAAACGACCGCCCGTCGCAGCGCCGTGGCCACCGCATCCGCGAACGCCACCGGGCTACACGGGACATCCACCTCGTCGAGTGTCGCCAGCGCCCGGACACGATCCTCGATCGCAGTTAGCGCCGCAGTGCCCCGGTCGCCCGAACGCAGCTGGCCCAGGATGCCCAGGTACCAGCGCACCCCGGACTCCCACGATAGACCGGCCCCTTCCTCCGCGAGACGCCTTAAGGCGCGGATAACCTCCAACAGGTCGGCTGCGCGTTCGCGCTTCCAATCCAACCGCTCATCGAAGCCCCCGTCGGTCGCCATGGTCTGGCGCGCAACCAGACCTTCGAGCTGTTCCCAGCCGCGAACGGCGCCCACCTCTTTGCTGAGCGCCTCCCAGGCGGCCGGGGACGGCGATAGCCCATCGCGCACCCAATTGAGTTTTGTGGCTGGCAGCGACAGCATTTCGAGGAACGTCGCCCGCGTCGGCTCACCGCACAGGATGTCCAACAGCGCAAGAGCGGCGCGCCCAACGGCCATGCCTCTGACCGGCCGGCCAGCCGCAAGGTAGCAGGGGATTCCGGCCCGCTCCAAGGCTCGGGCGATCCTGTCGTCAAAGGCCTGATCGAGGCGATGAAGTACAGCGATCTGGCCAGGTGCAACACCGCGTTCGACGTCTTCCGCGACTCGGCGCACAACCTCCTCGACCTCCGACTGTCGATCCGAGGCGGAGAACATTCGCGTTGAGCCTGGCTCAATCGACGTTGGGGGGGCGGCTGCCCGGCGCCGGAACCCCGCGGAGGTCAGCAGCTCTACGGTCGCTGTGGCAAAGTCCAGGCTGGGCGCCGCTTCGTCCCAAAGCGCGAAGGCAGTGAGCTGTCGAGCCGCCGCGATTCGCCGGAGTAGCAACAACTGGACCTGCACGAGGTCGTAGATGCCGTAGACGAACCACGGGCCGTCAGGCAACGCTGCCGACAGTGCTGGATCGGAGGCCCTAACCGCGTGTAAGTAGAGACGCGATCGATCACGGAAACCAGCGATTCGCTCTTCGTATGCGATTCCTAGCGCCGTCAGAGCTTGAACCCGTTTGGATGTAGGAAGCACATCGCCCAGCGCGTTCGGCGAGACACCGCCGTCTGCGAGGTCACGCAGCGTCGACGCCAGTGCGGAGTCAATGCCGTGCAGATCAGGCGGGAAGTACGTCTGCGACGATTGCCTCAGGACCTCCTGCAGGATTAGCGCGTCGCCACCATCCGGTAGCGCTAGCGTCCCAGGCGTCGGCGTGTCACTGGGTTGGGTGGCCACTAGCCCGGCGACGTCGAGTAGCGTCAGAAAGCGGATATTCGCTGCGGCGCCAAGCGCACGCGCGATGACACGACGGAGGTAGACATGCTGAAGTTGTGAGCCGACAACGACCACGATAGGTGCAAGCGGATCCCGCTTCTCCCGCCGGACGCGCTCGACCAACTCGCTTTCCAGCAGCGCGAGCGAAGCCGAGGTGACCAGCTCAGAGGATGACACGGGCCCAAATCTATCAGTGATTGGCGGCAGTTGGCGTCGCGCGGTGACCTGACGCGAGGGTCGCGTTCGACGGCTCTCGCCGCGACGCCCAAGCCTGAACTCCATACTGAGGATACCAGACGGCCTCGAATTCGCCGCCGTCTCCTCGGAAGACGAGAAAGGCCCTGGCGATTGTCGTTCGAAGCTCCTGCCTAGGACCGTGATAACGACGACCTAATCTCAAGTCCCGAAGCTACCACTTACGTCAGCCACTCTGAAAACTCACCAGCAACCTCGACAGATTCATCCCCATCGAAAGCACGTTCCACGACCTTGGCGACTGACTTCTTTAAACACAAGTGGCAACCGAACAGGCTCGCGAGCTGCTCTCTCTGTTCCGTTGGCGCCTGATACAACGAACCCAACAAAGTACGAGCGAGGGCCAGTGCTTGCGATGCGTGAGCCTGAACGCCCGGACCTGGCACGTTCAGCTTGTGGCACGTGAGCATCAGATGATTGAATGCCGTCATGACCGAGCTCTCGAGCATCAGCGTTCCGTCAGAGAGCGATACGAGAACCGACGGAAGGTCGGCCTTCTCGCGACGGCTGACAAGCGTGGCGAGAAATTCAGCACCGGCCTCTCGTTCCCTCTTTCCGAGGTAAAAACAATTCTTTGGGTCGATGCTGCAACGCTTGGGATGATGGCCGACGAAGCCGACGCCGGTGGACATGTCGAGTGAGACATCGTCTTCGACCATGACCTCGAGGCAATAGGTGCCATTCCAGTAGTGGCCGCCGTCGGCATCCAAGCGCCAAGGCCCGTCATCCTTGGCGGGATCATAGGGCTCAAGTTCCTTCGACCAGTCGTTGCTGGTCACGAGGATCCGGCAAGCCTCGACTCCATAGGCCATGCTCTCAACCCAGTAGTAGTGGCGGCCCTCGATGATCCGCTCCCACGGGAATGCGAAGCTGACGTTGCCGTAGCGAAAACCGCCGGCGTTGGTCCAGTCGTTTGGAGACAACCAGACCACCCGTGCGCGATAGGTGTTCAGCTTGCTCTTGTCGAAGACCAGGTCCGCTCGAAGCTGCTGGTCTTCGACGATGCGATAGGCAGTCGGCACATGAGCGACGTGCGACACCGTGGTAAGTCTCTTGCAGTCGTCAGTGTCCCATCCCTTGGGACTTCTGGGACCAACCTTGAATCTCGACCAATCCGCCACGTCATCGAGCATACCAAATGCGCTGCCGAAGCTCTGGCCCACGTGGTCTAGGAGCGAGGAAGTGTAGTTGAAGCGGAAACCGGACGTTTCCGTGTCGAACTCGGAAGGGAGCGAGACAACGCGTCGCGATTCGCTGAGAAGTGGTGTCTGGTGGGCCAGAAGGATTCGCTCTCTCGACCAATGGATCAAGAGTCCACTGCTCCGCGAGCCACCGGCCGGAGTGACGGTCCAGCCGGCACATCGCACCTGCTCGGGCGAGCTGGAGGACTGTGCACACGGCCACTTCGCCAAACTCTGGGCCAAGGGGCGTGAGAGGCTTCTAAGCGGGCACTCGGTGCGAACGACATGGTCGCACCGAGGCGGCCGTTGGGCGCCTAGCGGGAATCGGTTTCGGCGTCCGGGTCGTCGGGAAATCGAACAATGAATCGTCCGAAGCCAACGTCGGCGCGGGACGCCCAGACCGAGAGCGTCCGCCGCTGAATCTCGCGAAACTGGGCGGGCGTGGCCGGCGAACGCCAGATCATGCAGAGGCCGTGACGCGTGAGAACAACTCCGATGCTCACTGCTGGATCACCGCAGTCGCGCTCGTACTCCACCCAGATGGGGACGTTGTACGCTGCGAACGGCCCTTCCGCGTACTCTGCGAACTGCCTGGAGAGCGACTCGAACGTTGGGTGGATTTCCGCGTCGTAGCCGTCCTCGTAGCGGTAGATCAGCTCCGGTACTGAATCTTGTGCCGCTGGGGACTCCCGCTCATTCATATTCAGTGGGCGCATTGCCGGCCTTTCCCGAAGCTGCAACCCCGTCGATGATCGTCGCGCTGGCGCTCTGGATGGTCCCTAGGACGCCCTTCAGCACTTCCGGTTCGCGCGCCCACCCGGCGACGTAGGGGAACGATCGTTCACCCGTATCGAGTCCAAAGTGAGCGCAGACGACATACGCGATGCCCTCGGCGATGCACTCGTTCGCGGCCCGGTCATCGATCCGGGCGATGTGGTGACCAAGTTCGTGCGCTAGCGTCTTCGTTTTCTGGCTCTGGCTGTGGGCGCCTACCACGATCGCTTTCGCTCGAGATTCGTAGTAGCCCATCACATCGGCCGGGAGGTCCTCCGGCCCCGCGACGGTCACGGACACGCCCTCAGTCGCGGCGAAGCGCTGGAGTCCTTCCCAGAGCGCGGCGCCGCCCTCCCCTTCCAATCTCGGCACGACATGCTCAGGAAGCGGCTCGCCTTCGGTTTGGGTGACGTCGAAGACGACCCCGGTGCCGAACCCGAATACACGGCGCTCCTCCTGCCCCCCGTCGTTAGTCACCTTCCGCACGTGTGGGACCATGATGCGGATGCCGGTCTCGCCGCGGCGCACATGGCGTCCCAACTTGAGCCAGGCGTGGAAGCCGGCGACGTACGTCGCATCCGGCTTCTGAAACGCGATCAGGATTTGGTTGCCGAGCGAGTACGTGTGGAAACGGGAGGAGATGTCGAGCCAACGCCGGAAGCTCTCGCTGTCATGAATCGCGCCCACGGCCTGTTCGAGCCGCAGGAGAGCGGCATCTTGGGAGGTGGGCTGCTCGCCCTGGCTGTGTCTCCTTTCCATCGAGCGGCGAGCGCGGAAACATGTCTTTCGCGACCGCCGAGATAGTATATCAAATTCTGCGAATGATTTGTGAGTCAGATTGTGATACAATTAACGGCGCTACTGTGGCACCAGATGGAGCCAACATAGTCTCGAAATGGCCGGACTAAACAAGGTTCTCTTGATTGGAAACACAACTCGCGACACCGAGCTGCGCAAGACCGACAGCGGTAAGTCGGTGGCAAACATGCGCCTGGCGACCAACCGGCGCGTGCACGGTTCGGAGCAAACGCTGTACCACACGGTGATCTGCTGGGATGGGCTCGCCGAGACGGTCGCTCGCTTCGCCAAGAAAGGTCGGCAGGTCTACGTCGAGGGCCGCCTGGAGCATCGCATGTTCACGGATGAGGAAGGGCGGGAACGTGGGACGGTCGAGATCGTGGCCAACGACGTCCAGTTTCTTGGCCCCCGTCCCGCTGGAATCTCCACCGAGCCAGAGCAGTCCACGCCCGACGACCTGCCCGCATGAACCCCACTTAGCGTTGCCGGACTAAGTCTGTGCTTGGCCGGCTGCGGACTTCCGCGGGAGTCCGTTGCTGATGGCACCAGTCAGCCGCTATCGTCCACAGGCCTGTAATGGGCTCGGCGGGGCGTGTTTGGAGAACGAGGATCTCATCCCGCTCTCTGAGGCGGCCACTCTCAGCGGATTCAGTCAAGACCATCTGGGCTTGTTAGCGCGGCGGGGCCGGCTAAAGGCCCGAAAGATTGGTCGCAACTGGGTCACGACGAGGGCGGCAGTCGAGGAATACATGCGGGACGCTTTCCAGAGGAGCAAGGACCCGCACAAGTACCAGCATTGACTACTCTATCGGATATCCGATACTGTTCGAGACGCCACAGCGTCTGTGAGCTCTCGTCGAGGAGACCGAACGTGTCCGGGACTGGCTCCGGCGGTTGAACCGCCACGAAGTAAGAGGCAGCTCCGGCTGCCTCTTTTGGATCACCAGGACCAAACGAGCCGGTAGCGCGTGTTCTGCAGCGGGTGCGTCGTCGACCACGACAGCTCAGGCTTCCCGGCGGCGTCGAACTCAACTGGAACGGTGACGCTGCTCCGAGCTGGTGGCGAAAGCTCGACACGTGCGGACCGTGGCATGCATCCGAAGGGAAAGGCAACCTTCATGCGCAGGGCCTTCGTAGGTCGCTCTAGCTCCGCCTCGATGTACTCACGCTCCTGAAGGAAGCCGTCACTGATGGACCGTTCAATCGCGACGCTCGCGTGTTCATTCCGCGCCGGCCGGCGGCGGATGTCCAATAGCGCCACCTTGTTCGGCCCCTCCTCTCGAACTCCAACGAAGTCCGCGCCGCTGACCCGGTAGTCGGCGAACTGCTCTCCTTCGCCCCAGGTCACGTCCCTCACGATCCCGGGCTCGGCCGTACGGAACCGCACCGTCTGGAAACGGCGTAACGTCGCTCGTCTGCCCGCACGGTCGTGAATGGTCAACGACAAATCGAACCTGAGGTTCTCATACGACGAAGGTTGGGATCGCTGGCGCCACAAGCGAACGAGGGCCACTACGCAGCGCTCGAGCAAGGGAATGAGCGACGAAAGGTCGGGAAGTGCCGGGGACGGCGCGGTTGTCGCGTTGAGCTGGGTGGCGTGTTCCATGACGGATAGTGAGTTAGCTGGACTCCCTCCCCAGACCGAGGTTGATGCCGCCGCGCTTGACCAGCACACCCTTCCCTTCCCGTGCGAGCCGCTCGAAGACGCCTTTCAGCTGCTGAACGAATTGTTCGAAGCTAATTTGACCGCTGATTTGGACACCGGACACGGAAGTATTCATCCACCTATTATATCACACTCTAGTAACTACTATATTGACAACTGACACGCGAGGTGATATACGTAAAGTTGGACCAAGTTCGTCCACCAACCTATGGAGTTACCCTATCTCAAGTTCTTTGGACTAAAGGAAGAACCGTTCTCGACGGTACCATCGCCGAGGTACTTCTTCCTGACGTCAGTCCATTCTACAGCTCTCGAAAAGACCGCCTATGTCGTGGGCGCCAAGAAAGGCCTTTCCGTCGTGTTCGGCGACACTGGCACAGGCAAATCGTCGCTCGCTCGGCTGCTCCACCAGAAGTTCCTCGACTCGGGCTTCTTCTCCTCACTGCTGACAAACCCGAGCTCGCCGACGCCCAACAGTCTGCTTCGTACGATTGCCCAGGAGCTGGGCACACCCCGGACCAGCAAGAGCTTCAAAGGCATGCTCGACCTCTTCAAAGAGCACCTCTGGGAGAAGGCCGCGACGGAGGGCAAGACGGTCGTCCTCATCATCGACGAGGCCCAGACGCTGAAACCGCCGCTCATCGAGCTCCTGCGCCAGCTGATCAACTACGAAACGAACGACATGAAGCTCCTTCAGCTCGTCCTCTTCGCCCAGGAGGAGCTGCGCGATACGCTCGCCCGTCCCGGCCTCCGGAACTTTCGGAGCCGTATCGTGATGGCCTCCTCGCTCGAGCCACTTGCCGGTGATGAGGTCGAGTCGATGATCGCCTTCCGTTGGGGCGTCGCTAGCGGCGGGGCGCCTCACCCCTTCACTGATGAGGCCCTCCAAACGGTCTTCGAAGCCGCTGCCGGAATGCCCCGGGAAACAGCCATCTTGGCCGACAACTGCCTACTCCTCGCGTTCCACCGCAACAGCAAGATCATCGATGCGGATGTTGTGAGGCAGGTCGCGGCTGACCGGACGGCGAATCTCGCGCGAAAGGAGTCCGGCTGATGACCAAAAGTGCCTTTGACGGGCTCAAACTGACGCCGGGACCCACGCCCGTGGTCCCGGTCGATCAGAGACTGTTCGCGCCTACGCCGGCAGCAGCAGAAACGAAATCCCAACGGCCGACTCCAGTCGTTCCCATCTCGACTCAGCCCGCCGTCGCGAGCGCCCTACCACGCAAAGAGACAGACAGCGAACCGCCCGAGCGCGCGATTCCGATCGAAGCCGCTCGTTCGGAGCGCCCGCTCACAGAGCCCGGTGCGAAGACCGTTTCCCGCTTCGATATCAATGACACGCCCGTCCGTAAGGCGACATTCCTCCTGACCGAAGCTGAGTTCGACCGTCTGGAGGACTTCAAGCTGGAGCTGCGCCGCCGCTTCGACCTCAACGCCACGAAGAACGATATCGCCCGAGCGGCGTTTCATCACCTTTATGAGGATTACAGCCGCGAGCCCCTCAAGAGCGCCATCGTGCGCCACCTCCGCTCCAAGAAAGCCTAACTGCCGCCGAAGCCCCGGACCGGTTAGCCACCCATAGCCGTTGGTCTTTGCCGTCCCCACAGCGCCCACTCGACTCCGACTTTCTCTGCGCCCCCCAGTTCTTCTCGCTGGCGGCGGCACCGAAGCTGGGAACCTGGGAACTTGGGCAGCTGGGAATTTGGGAGTCCGGGAAGTTGGGAGTATTCCCTCCCGGGTGGCAAGAAGGACAGGAGGACGGGAGGCCAGGAGGGAAGTGGGAAGGATTCCCTCCTTCGCAGCTTCCATCCTGGCCGGGCCCCCAAGAAGCTGCCCAAGAAATAGGTTGACTTCCTCCCGGCGATTCGATTTAGTCGATAGGCGGCCGCAAACGACCATCGGCGACCGCATCTATGCCATCAACCAGGCCAGACAACGAACCGCAGCCTCGCCTTGAGGCTGGCGACTACCGCATCTCCGTGCGTTTCGGGGATGCCGTGCTCCAGGCTGGCCACACGGTCATTCCGAACTTGGTCCTCAACCACTACTCCCAGCTCAACATTTCGCCGGGGGAGTTCGTGCTGGTGGTTCAGCTCTGGTCATTCGCCTGGACCGACCGCAACCCGTACCCCTCGTTGGGCACCCTCGCGGAGCGCTTGGGCGTCAGCCGCCGCCAGGTGCGCAATTACGTCCACACCCTCAAGGGCAAAGGCCTTCTGAAAGTCACCGAGCGCTCCCAGCCAGGGCGCGGGCAACTAACCAGCGAATACGACTTCTCGCCGCTTCTCCGGGCGACGGTCGACCTCGAAGGGAACGGGACACCCCCTAGGAACAATTCTTCCGCGGGGCCGCTTCCACCCCCTGGGAAGGAATCTTCCGAGGCCCCTCGGAACGATCCCTCCTCCGAAGAAGACAAGGCTGAAGAAGACACAGCGCAAGCTTCGAAAGGCGCACACGCGGGAGGGAACTCGGAGGAGTCAAAGGCTCGACTGATCCCCGATACTTCCGCTAACCGTCCACCCATGACGGTCGACCCGGCGGACGGTCTTGAGGCGGTCGCGTCGGTGCTCCAGCGCCTGGGCCTGCGGAGGTCCGAACCCGAACCGCCAGCCAAGGTCCTTGGCCGAGCGCCCCGCGCCCGCGTTTCCGACCAGTTAGCGGCGGCAATCGACGACGTACTCGGCCAACTGACCGACGACGTTCACGATCAACAGAATCGGACGCAACTGATGAACCTTTTGGACGCCTGTGGCCTAGAGGAACCAGACTTCGTAGAGGTGCTCTACCGCGCCCAGGCGCTGGTGGACGAACGGCGACGCGAACCATCCGCCCGCATCCGCAAAGACGGAGCCTACTTCTTCGCCGTGCTCCGCGACCTACTGCGCGGTCGGCACGAAGGTGCAGCGCTACGTCAGGAGGTGGCCCCCAAGCAGCTCAGTCGGGCGCTCCCCAGCGAGGATGTGGCAGGAGGGCTGCAAAAGCCTCGAGATGGCACAGATGGCCGCCGGCGGCCTTATCGCGGCAATTTGGACCATTCTCGTGGCGCTGCTACGACGTTTGAAGATGTCGCCAGAAGGCATCGGTAGTGCTTTCAACCCCTGTTTGGCACATCTGATATACTAGATGCGGATACTGATTCGGTCCCTGTTCCGGGTACTGTTGTCGCTGCTCACCGCCATCAGCTCATCTCGCACCTGAAGCCGTAGCGCCACAACTCCCACTCAGCATGTGTCCGCTTTATCCGCTTATGACCGACCCAGGAGTGACACTTTCGATCTTGCCGCCACCGACAACGGCAAACGCCGAACAGGCGACGGTGCAATGGTTGCTCGGCGTTTGGCAAGTGTCGTCCAAGAGCAATTGGCGTCTCTGGCGAGACATCTCTCCACTCAGCCTTGAACTCATCTCCATGTCTGGTGTCACCCGATACCAGCTCTTCGTGCGCGACGCAGCCGTCGCTGATGCAATCCGACTGCTCTTGCGCGGCAGCACAGCGGGCGTCGAAATCATCCCGGTCGACGACCGGATGGGACAGGCCGTCTCGTGGCCCACCCTCATCGAGTCCCGGCTCGCCCTGAGTGTTGGCGGGTGGGAAGAGCTCGCCACGAGTGCGGGCATCGACTCAGCAGTGGGACTCCTCTCCGTTATGGGTGCAGCACAACCGAATACCACGCTGGCGCTCCAGCTACTCATTCACCCAACGCGCTTGCGCGTAGACGGAGCAACGACACCGGCCTTCTGGCTCGCTGGACGCCTCCTCTCAGGAGCTAACACCACCCGGCTGGCTCAACGGCAGCTGCGGGTCGCGGCGACCGCATTCGGCGCCTTCAATTCTCGCAACCGCGTGCTGATTCCCCGCGGAACCGTCGTCAGGTCCAGGGGATGCCGCGCAATCCTCCGCCGGCAGTGGCCGCGACGCTGGCTCCCGGTCGGCCAGCCGGCTTCACCCGCTCAAGTTGCTGCGCTGTACCACTTGCCTTTGAGCGCCGCTTCGACGCCACAGCTTGTTGTCGCCGCGGCGCGGCGCGCACCGATACGACCGACACCCGACGGCGTCTTGCTCGGCCAGGGTCGCGACCCGCTCGGGCGCCCCGCCGACATCCGCTTGCGGCCGATGGATCTGACGCGTCACGCCCTTGTCGTGGGCCCGAGCGGGTCGGGGAAGTCGACGCTACTCTCCAATCTCGCGGTTGGACTTGTTGCCGAGGGCTGTGGCATCACGGTCATCGACCCTCATGGCAGCCTCGCCCGTGAAATCGCGCGCCGCCTCCCCCCGTCTGTTCAGCGCCGCGCGGCTAGTGTCCGGTTCGCCGACCGCGACTACCCGGTTGCCTTCAATCCCCTCGGTCCAACGTCGTCAACCGACGACGTCGTCGAAGTGATGCAGCGCGTCTTCGGGCGCACACACTGGGGCCCGGTTCTCGACCTGGTTTTGCGCCACGTCGCTGCCGCCTCACAGGCGATCGGGGGCTCCCTTGCCGACAGCGCGCGACTGCTTGAAGACGCCGGCTACCGGTCCGATGTTGTCGCTGAAATCGGAGACGTGCAGGCCGCACGCTTTCTCGATTCGCTTGGAGAGGCTTCGTCCTTCGACCGCCGCGTATTGCCCGCGTTTCACCGACTCCAGCGACTGCTCTCAGCACCGCTGCTGCGCACTACCCTCGGCCAAAGAGAGAATCGGCTGGACTTCCGCCGAGTGTTTCGCGAAGAAGAGGTCCTCCTTTGCGATTTGTCCGGCGTGGGCGTCACGAACGCCCGCCTTCTGGGGTCGCTGGTTTTGCTGAGTGCCCGCCAGGCGATGCTCTCGCGCTCCACCAACGCGGCCCGCCGCCCGCATGTCATCCTGGTCGATGAGGCCTCGTGGTTCGTCTCGCCGACTGTTGCCGAACTGTTCGATTCCGCGAGGAAATTCGGCGTGGCTGTGGTGCTCGCTGTCCAACGAGTCGGCCAATTGACGCCCGCATCGGTGCGCGAAGCAGTCCTCGGCACGGCGGCCACGACCGTCGCCTTTCGTCTGCACGACCCAGAGGAGGCTACCCTCCTCCACCGACACTTCGGCTCCGAACGAATCACCCCAAACGACATCCGGCGCCTCGGGCGGCACAAAGCCTACGTGCAGCTGACACGCGACGACGAGCGGCACGATCCGGCTTGGCTCTCCCCAGCCGGCCCACTTCCTGAACGTTCCGGTGCCGATGCCGTCGAGCGGCTGCTTATCGCCAATGGCCGGAGCCGCTTCGCCCGACGTCGAGCCGACGTTGAGGCCGAACTCGGCGAGCGCCCCCTCCACCCAGATGACCCAGAGATCCGCTCACTCTCATATCCAGACGAGGTTCCTGCCGACGCCGCGTGACCTGGCGATCTTGCAAGCCGTTCGAGTCCACACTCGCCTTACCGCGAACCAGATTCGGCGTCTGTTCTTTCGTGGCCCAGGCGACCGGCTGAAAGCTCCGCAGACCGTCAATACCCGCCTTCGCCGCCTCGTCTCCTACGGCTACCTAGAAGCTGTGGTTGTGGATCGCGGTCACGGCGCCGGGCCGCTGGCCTACGGGCTGGGGCCTCGCGCGCGCTCCCTGATTTCTCGGTCCCCCGGTAGCCGCCTGCGCGGCCCGGGGCCGGTCCTTCACCAACTGGAAATCGCCGAGTTCCGGGTGCAACTCGAAGGGGTGCTGCGCAGCCACAGCGGCGCACTCATCGAATGGGTCGGCGAAGCGACCCTCCGCTCGCTCGCCCACGCTCGGCGCAGTTGGCCCGTTCCGGATGCGCTCGTGCACTGGCGCCTCGAGGACCGTGAAGGGACCTTCCTCCTCGAAACTGACCGTGCTACAGAGAGTCTCGCCGTCCTTGCAGCGAAGCTCGACCGCTACTCGGCGTATCTTCGCGACCGCGGCTACCGGCGTTGGCTCCCGGGCCTCGGGCTGCGGCCGCGCCTCGCAGTCGTGACTACGCGCGCTCGAGCGGCCCGCCTCGTGCGCCTCATTCAGAGCGAGCGACGCTCGAAGTCGCTCACTATTGCGGTCGCGCCAGCGGAAGCGGTTCTTCGAGATCCGCTCGCCGCGACCTGGTGGCGGTCAGACCTGTCGGCCTTCGCGTCGCTCTTCGTCTGAAAAGAACGTCGGTTCGGATGCGCCGGTCGATGCCTCGAGCGCCTGTCTATGGGAACGACCCTCTGAGCATGAGTAGGAAGGTCGAGATTGACCACCTTCCGCTACGTTCCGGAGCGATCGGCGCTTACTTGCCGTCCAGGGCTCTTTGAAGTCGGCGTGCTTCTCGCTGCTTGCCCGCGCGTTCCAGGTCCAACGATGCGCCATAAGCGAGGCCGCGCAACCGCTCAATCTCCTTTTGGAGACGGTCGAGGTCGCGGCTGAACCCAGCCCATTGCCGCATGAGCGCGAAGGCCGGGCGTTGGTCCCGCAACCATTCATGCTGCCAGCGCTCGCCCATGGCGTACCCTCCAGCGCGCAACTCTTCTTCGCGGGACTCGACTTCAATGGTGATGGTGTCTGGCTCGCGTTTCGCTAGTTCGATCGCGAGTCGATGAGCCGCAGCAAAGCCAAGCTGAGCCCATCCGTTGTCGTCCACGAACGCGCACGAGTCGAGTTGTTTCCACGGCCCTTCGATGCCCGCCCGCGCTGCGAGGCGCTCGACGGCTGCAACATCCGCGGAGAAATGGCCGTCGCTGTGAACAAACGCACTGTGCTCGCCGGCCGCACCGAACACTGCTTGAACGGCCTCGCGGACCACTGGGTCGGCGCCAGATGAGAGCTCACGAATGGTCCGGAGCTTCTCCTCGTTACGCAGGAACCGTTTCCGTGCCTTCCAGGCGACGACGACGTTTCTGAAGGAGATGAACTCCTCCATGCCTTCCTGTTCGCCCTCGAGGTGCCGAACCTTCACCTGCTTGTTGCGATCCAGTTTCTCGACTACCACGACGCGGTGGAGCCGTTCCGTCGAGCTCAGGCGAAAGCGCAAACCGTATTCGAGCCCTGGGGTCAGATCGACGTATCGCATGCCGGAAAAGTCATGCTAGTGGCGGGGTCAAGCCCGGCGGGCGTTCCGTGCCCGCGACAGCCAGGTGCGACCGTCGGCGCGACAGCCGCTGTCGCGGCTCGGTGGCGCACTTTCTGAAGCTGGCAAGATGCGACAGCGACCGAGATTTCGGTTGGGCGTATCAGTGAGGAACGAAGTGATGAGCGCTGGCCGGTGTCTGGCCTCTGATAGTTCGCCTATGATGAAGTACCGCCGAGAATACTGATTTTGCAGTTTCTGGCGACTCGAGCAGTTGGAATACTGGCGTCCTGACGACGCCCAAACGTTTCGGCCGAACCGCGCCGCGGCCGCTCAAAGATAGGGCTGGGCCGTCCCCAGTTCCCAAATGCTTGGCGGACCTTGTCGGTGGGATCGGGGCGCGGATCAAACGCGTCGAGCCGCCTGCACGCCGAGATGACGGTCAGCCTCCTCCGGAATCGGTCGCTCAAATGCCGACAGGAGCGCCCTCCAGAGCGACGGGTTCGTCGAACACCTCAACGCCCGCTTGCCTGATGTCTGCCAGGTTCGCCTCGTGAGTCAGGATGCTCCAGCGGACGACGTCCCGGCTGATGGTGGCCGAGCCGATCGCAGGGAAGATGCGGAGTGACGTCGTCACGGCACCACGGACGCGCTTGTCGTACGTCACCTCATGACCAACTCCACATGAAAGACAGGTAATCGTCGCTTTGTCGGATTCGGGCGAGCTCTCTCCTGTCGGCTGCCACTGGTGGTCACGAAAACTACATTCGGCCATTTGCTTCTCGACTCCTCTTTCAAAAGCGATCGGTGTCGGCCCAAGAAATCCCGATTGCACATAAGTGCTATAATACACTGGTCGAGGTTCATCGATCGTGCCTGCCGGGTGCGTCCGATGGAGTTCGAAACCAGGGAGCCGCAGCTTCAGGCGGTCACAGTCCGGCTTATCGGCGAAACGGAACAACTCACCGGTCGCAATGTCATCCTAGTCACGGACCATCAGCCGGGCAGCATGGCACGCGCCTCCTACCGCGCGAGCATCTCCGACGCAAACACGGATGTCATCGCAATCGCGCGGGGTGAGTCGCCGTTCATCGACCATCTCATTGCGCACGAGCTTGGTCACGTCCGCCATTTCGAGACCGTTCCGTTCGAGCACCGGCGCCTTCCCGCTCTGACGTCGTTCGGAGTGCGCGAGTTCGCAAACTTTTTATGGGGCGACCGAGTCGCCCAGGCAGCCGCTTCCATGGGCGAACCGACACTCCATGCTGCTGCACAAGCCTGGGCATCTGGACTTAGCGCGCAGCTTGCGAATACTCCAGCCGACATTGACATCGAACGGCGCCTCGCCGGTGAGTCTGCGATACGCCCGCTGCAAGAGCGCTCAGTTCGAAATCAGATTCAACGCGAGATTCACGTTCTATCCCCAGGGGTCCAACGAAACACGCCCGCCGCCGTCTGGCGTGCGTCCGCCGCCATGATTTATGCCCTGCACTCCGCGGTGGCAAAGGAGTTCGATGTCCGGAACCTGCTCCGACCCTGGGACGCGCATCCGGCCGCAAAACGCAGTGGCGAACTGCTTTGCGAGATCTTCGAGAGCGCGAAGCCGCACACACTCGACGACTTCTATCAAGTCTCAACAAGGTGGAATGAAGCCCTCCGCCTTCCTCCCCTCTACGAACTTCGCCCGCTCGCTGCCATCCGCCAAAAAGACAGTCGCTAGACAACTCACTTCAAGCGGTCGCTAGGCGGCGCTACGATGTCCGCCGTGGACTCCCCGGAACTGGATCGCTTCACTCGCTGGTTCTATGAGCCGGCCACCGGGCCGACCGTCCTCTGGCGACAACTCCTGAGAGTCGCCCGGGCCAATCTAAACGATGGTTCGCTTGCCCATGACGTGGTCACAGATGTGATCAAATCGCTTCTGCAGCGCCTGGGCGCGGGATCGGCGGAACTGTTCCCATTGCCTAGCCAAGATGGTCCAATCGAGGGCGAGCGAGACTTCGAAGATCTCCGGCGCTACCTCGCAAGGTCAGTCGAATATGCGGCGCAACGGCGTAACGTCGGAGATGGGATGCAGGCCCCGACCGTCGACGAGCACGCGTGGGAAGCGATGCTCGACGAACCGGATGTTGCTCTAACCTGGAGCTATCGATCCCACATCCAGGACCCGACCTCGGGCGCCGCGCTCGACACGATTGCCAATGCCAGCGTCATCGAAGCCTGGGCACAGACTCTGGGATTGGTTCGTGAGACCATAGGGACCGACCACCGGCTGGCTCCGGCGCCTGACCGCCCCGCAATCGTCCATTACCTCAAGTCGCTCTGCACGGCCGTGGGAGTGGCTGGAGGATGGCTGCAGCTTGTTGGGACGGACGCCGGGCTCTCGGTCCTCGCGCGGGCCCGGGTGAGTGCCGTGACGTTGATGCCGTCTGGAAGAAACGACAATCGCACCTTCGATATTGCCTTTCACCACGCCTTCTGGAGGACGTGCGGCGAACTGGTGCTCCGACCAGGTTTCGTACTGCAAACGCCGCAGTTGATGGACGACCTGGCAGCCTTCACGAAGGTCGATGTCTTCAAGGTCATGTTGGAGCATCACCAAGGAATGATGAGCGCCGCTCCGCGAGGCTTCTCTTTCCGGGCAAGTCGCTCGGAATCAGTACCAAACAGAGCTCTCGTCCTCTACGGCAGGATGGCTTGGTGGGACAACCTCGTCCGCTCCGTCTATCCAGGCGCAGTCGTTCTGCCGCCACCAACCTCGTACGTGCTGGAGTCAAGTGAGGCCTAACTATGGCGACGCCGACCGACCAAGAACTGCAGTTGCTCAAATCGGGTGATTTGGATGTCGACCGCGAAGCGGAGCTGTTCCTGTTGCTCGCCGGCGATCGGGCGTTGCAAGAAAGGTACTCTGCCATCCCGGCCCTGACTCCCTCGGATCGACGCTCGTTTCATGACGATCTCCTCGGCCGCCCTTCGGCAATCGCCGTGCCCAAGCAGACCCTCACCGTCATTCGGCGCAACTGGTCTGAGGTCGTGGCTGGCCTAGTAGCAGCACTACGGGCATTCGCGCCGAGTCCTGCTCGACGACTCGAACTGGGCTGGCGCGATCTGGACGTTCTCGGCGACGAGGACCGCGAAGTGCCGCTAGTCTCGAGCGTGGTCGACTTCGAGGGAGAGTCGCTTGCTCTGACCGTCTCCGCCTTGCTGACGAAGGGCGCCGGGCGGTCTCGACACGTCGAGCTCCTGGTCACCGCGGCTAAGCTGGAAGGCCTCGATGTTGTACCGGGATTGTCAGTCCGTCTCACCTGTCCGCTGCTCACAGGAGGGACGGCCCTCACAGACACAGATGGTGTGGCCCGCTTCCGGATAATCGCCGGAGGGCGTGGGCTGCTTGAGGACACCTCAGGAGCTGGCGCCGAGCTTGAGGTTTCGCTCAGTCGGCCGGCGTGAGTCTCGCCGCAGGGTCTCCAATGACGAACCAGGGCAGCGACGGGTCGCCGCTCGGCTGCCTGGCGGCCGTTACCTGAGACCGTATCTTCGCCCGCGCCCAGGTAACCGCAGCACCGACGGACATGGGTGTCCCCATCGGGCGGCTGGCGGAACCGGTCAGAGCCTCCGCCACTGCCAGACTGAAGGTCAGTCCCAGTTCGTCTTTCACGCGGGCCGCCGAGACGACTGCTGCTCGAGCCCCCGTGGCCACCAGCAACTCCCTCACTATGCCGTCAAATCGATTCGTTTCATCGAAATCGAAGCGCCCGAGGTCACAGCCCGCCAAAAGAAGAACGTCCGCGCTCAACTCTAGTCTGGCCAATTCATGGGCCTGCACGACTCGGCCCCCCGCGAGGAGCAGCCCCTCCCGTGACGCGTGGCAGGCAATGTGGAGGAGCCCAACGTGACCTCGCTGCGAGAGGAGCGCGTTGGACCGTCCGCTTTCGAGGATCTCCGAATCCGGAAAGTGCCGTTCGCGGACCAGCCGCACCTCCTCGTCGACGAGCGGGATAGCGCCATCCGCGTACTCCGCCACGCCGAGGTAGGGCGCCTCAGGGGTGACCGTCTTGCGAGATCGGGCATGCACGAGCGTAGAGGCTGAGGGTACGGTGGCCACGGTCACCCATTCCTCAAGAGTGCGTCCCTTATAAGGGAGGGCGTGCCAGGGAAGGTTCGCGAGCTCGCCGTCCGGACAGATCAACACCGTTCGCACGTCATCCGGAAGCTCTCCTAGGAGGTCAGTCCCCGACTCGCTCCACGTCGGCACGGGCCCGTGGTTCCGGGCCGCATCGACCCAGGTTCGAACCTGCTCCCAAAGCGGTGCCGCAGGCGGATCCGCAGCTCGTTCCACCGAGAGTCCGGTAGTGGCGCTGACTTTGAGCCGGATGAGGGCCCCGCCATTCCACAAGAAACCTACGTAGAGTTCGCCGGGCTGGAGCTGCGTCTGAAGTTCATCGACGGACACCACTTGCGGTCGGATCGCTTCTCGCGTCCCGCCGGAGTCGTCTGCGACGACGCTCTCCTGTTCCCGCAGCTCCCGTTCTGCCACGCGAACCGCCACGTGCAGCCGGTCGCGCTGGGCGCGATGGCGAGACAGCAAGGCAGGAGCGTCAGCGATGGGCCCCCGCAAACCAGCGACTGCGGCGCGCGCCTCGGCCGCGCGAGCCGCCAGTTCGCGGAGCAACGGATCGGCGAAAAGCTGACGGAGAACCAGCTGGTCCAACAGATCCGTGGATTTCGTCAGCTGTTCAGTCTCCCACAGGCACTGCGCCGCAACTGCGCGCCATGGCCCCTCGCTGCCTGCCTCTCTCGTTAAGCGCTCCACGACATGGCGAAGAAACAGGACATTCTGGTCCTCGAACCTTCTTTGCTCAGTGGTCAAGGCCCGTTGCTGCCATTCGCGCCAGCTCTTCAGCGTCCGCCGGTATGTTGAGAATGGAGTCCCTCGTGGTTCGACTGGCGGACCTCCAGGCTGTGCTTCCATGCCGGCTGCGCCGAGCAGCGATATGGTCTTGTCCCGAACATTCCCCACCCGGTCGAACAGCCAGGCTGCTGATCGGAAGCAGTCTCGGGCTTGCCTGAGCTCTCCGAGTTGATAGCAGACGGTGCCGAGCTCGGCCCGCACAAAGGCGGCGTACGGGGCATCGATGCCAGCCGCCACGTGACAACGCTCCGCGTTTTCAAACAGCAGTCTTGCTCGGCGCAGACCAGGTTCATCGGCGACTACGTAATGATCTAGGAAGATGTTGCGGGCCGCCTGATACCAACAGTGTCCTGCCTCGCGCACCTCGCCCGCGAGTTCGAAAAGGGGGGCAGCGGCCAGAAAGTCGGCGGTGGCATGCCGTCTCAACTCGGGCAGTGAGGCATCTTGAGGGCGGCTGCCTGCTTGTCGCATCCGCATCTCGCCGCGCTGCTTCAGTAACAGAGGTTCGAGACTTGCGTCACCATGGGCGATGAGATCCAACGCGCGGCTCAGTTCAGGCACTGCCAATCCAGCTTGCTTTCGCGCGGCGAACGTGAGGCCAATGACTGGACGTAGCCTCGCTTCCAGGGCGGCATCGCCGAGCGAAGCGGCGAGTTCGGCAGCCTTGAGATTGTGTTCCTGCGACTCGTCAAGACGCCCGTGCCTCCCATGCCATTTTCCCGCTGCGGCGTGGGCAGCGGCCTGAAGTCGAAAGACGCCCTCAAGATGCGCGGGCGAATCCCCCGCCAGCGGTACCAGCGTCGCGAGTTCACATAGGGCATCCTGGCATGTTGACTCGATGTCTTGGCCCTGGCGCAACTGGACCTCTATAAGCTCTTGCCGCACGGCCGCCGCCTTCAGGCGTGCCCCGGCGGCAAGACAGATGTCCGTCGCGAGACTGAGTGCCGTGAGCGCCTCATTCACGTGTCCGTCCTGCTCGTTGAGTTCCGCCAAGCGCCAAAGCGCCATCACTACCTGGTTTCTCAGCGCCTCCGGGTAGTCCTTCAGCTGCTCGGGCTGTGCCTCCTCGAGGACAATCGCCAGGGCCGCGCGTTCTTCTGCGAGAGCGCTACTCGCTTTCGCGACATCCGCCGCGAGCATTGCGGACAAGATCCGTTGGAGCCAGTCGGCCGCCATGTGAGGCCCGCCTTCGATCGCCGCTACGGCGGCGAGTGAAATTTCGGGCCAATTTTGCTGCAAGTCTGCAGCAACCCGCATCAACCGGCATTGGACCCTTCGAAGGCGCAACTCGGCCCGCCGCGGGCGTCTATCAATTTCCACAGAGGTTCCAATGCCCGACCCTGTCCCGCTTTCACGGCGCAAGCCGTGCAGCACTTGCGGCCGCGTCGTCTTCCTCGCGTTGAAGGATTACGTCGCAGTCTGCGCAACCGCGAGCGGCGAACGCCGCTTCCACCACCAGAGCTGCCTGCGGTTCTACCGGGGCGAAGGTCCGCCAGACCTCGCGGCCTGATCGTTTCGTCGCGGGCGGGCGTCATTCTTACGCTCGCCCTCCACAAAAGGAGTCTGAACCTTGTCTCCCACACGCAAGTGGTTTCTTCCATCGTTTTCTGTCCTCGCCATCGCATCCACGTCGCTCGCGGCTGCGTGCGACGGCTACGCCTCTGCGCCAGCCACGGTGCCACCAACCCCGACGTCAGTAGTGGCGACAGCGACACTCGCACCCGTTCCGGCCGATGCCGTCGTCGTCGTTTCTCTGTTCGACGTCACTTCGAGCGCTATCCGATTTCAGGAGGAAGCGAAACACCTGCTAGCGGGTCAACTACAGATGCTTCTGGCCCCCGGTAGTGGTGGCTTTCAACTTGTAGCAGGCACGATCTCGTCGAACTCGTTCGATGCGGCGAACACCAAGCTCGCCGCGCGTGTCGCGGGCCTCCCTCCCAAGCCGCTCGTCGCCGCGGTCTCGCCTCGCCCGTCCGCGCCGGATCTCTCGACCTGTCAGCAGAATCCGTTCGGCCGATCACAGTGCGAAGCGAAGTTGACGTCCGGGTACACGGCGAGACTCAACGCGGTCCTCGACGAGGAATCCCGCGCCACCACCACATTCGACGAAGCGACGGCCGCCTGGCAGCAGACGGCCGATGCCCGGACGAATGAGGTAGCCTCCCTGGCGGCCCAGTTGTCAGCGCTGCCCCTCACTCTGGACTCCACGGGAACAGACATCTGGGGAGGCCTGCTTCGCGCCGCTGAGACGCTTTCATCATCCTCTGCCCAGAGGAAGCTCTTGGTCGTTGCCTCCGACTGGCTTCCATCCGGACGCCAGCAGGAAGGGGAGCTGCACTTCCCCGCCGGGACCATCGTCAAAGCGATCTTTTACGACTGCGTCGAGAGCCGCGGATGCCTCGACCGCAAACGCACCTGGACCGAGAAACTCGTCGCCGCAGGCGCAGAACGAGTCGTATGGCTCGATCCCGGCGCCTCCCGTCTAGAAGCAGCCATCTTTTCCGAGGTGATCAACTAATGCCTGGTTTCTTCCTCGCCTACCTGTTCATGGCGGCGGTCGCCCTACTCGCCGCCTCGTCCTTTTTCGTTTCCGTCTCCGTACGGAATCGCTTGGTCACTCTGGTCGCCCAGGCGTTCAACATCATCTGCAACCCGCTCGCGACCGGCGCGGAAGCCACCCGGGCCTTCTCAGCTACCGTGCGTGACGCGGTCCCCGAGACGGCTTTCGCCGATGGCGTCATCAAGCGAATTCTCTTCGCCGTCACGTTCGTCATCCTCCTGGCCGTTGACGTCGCTCTCGCAGGCGAACGCATGGCTGCCCTGTTCGGCATGGAGGCGGCACATCCGCCCTTCGATGTCAGCTGGGCGACCGGGTTTGGGTGGGTCGTGGCTGGCGGGTTCTTCGCCTCAGTGAGCCTCGATCTTCGACACGAGGTCGTTGGCCATCCTTTCGACAGGCTTGCGGCCGTTTGGATCAGGCGCCTCCGCATCGTCAGTGACTGCTTCTTCGTGGTCGTCCTGAGTTCGGCCCTGGTCTTCTACGTGGCGGGCTCGCTGCTCGTGGCGGGCTCGGTGCCGCTCCTTCTCGTCGTGGTCTTCATGGGGCTCCTCGGGGTCTCGCTCGTTGCGGCTTCAGGGCTTTCGTTCTGGGCCGGCGTCGACAGCTGGACGACGATCTACGGGGTCGCCGTCGTTATCGCGTCGTACGCCTTCCGCTTGTTCGCCCTCGTGCCGGAACTGCTGGTTGTCTCGCTTCGGCGGACCGCCTACCTCGTCATGGCGGCCATCGACCTGCCCTTCCTCGGCGCGGCCTACCCGCTATTGAAATGGTGGGCCGCTTCGAAGTTCGGCAAGGCCCTGGGCTTTCCGCCGCTGGAGGAACCTATCCCCTGGCCTCCGGTCGGATACGTCGAAGTCCCGGCGGAGCGTTTCGCGTCACGCACAATCCTCGAGCCGTTCGCCCTCGCCGCCATCGGCGAGCTCGACGAACTCTCTGACTTCGAGGAGGCCGCGTGAGTCGAAAGGACGATGAATTCGACGAGCTCGCGGCAGAGCTCATCAAGCTCACGATCATTGCGACGATCCTGTTGATAGTCGGCGTCATTGTGCTTGCCCGCTGGCTTTGCCAAGCCGCGGCTTGGTCGAGCGTGAAGCTCGCCCAACGGTCCGCTGACGACACGGCGAACGAAAAGCGCTCAGCCTGGATCGCGGTCTTTTGGCTGGTGTTCTTCGCCCTAGCAGGCCTCGCGACGATGAATGCTCTGCTCGCCTTGGCTGGCTTGGGCCTCGGCCTCATCGTCGCCCGCCTCGTCTACGTCGAACTGTCGGCCTGGAGGGAGGTGCAAGCCGCCCTCCGCCGTCCCGGGTCGCTCGAACTCGGTGGCTTCAAAGACACCTGGTGGGGTGTGACCAAGCCGTTCGCCCTCAGTCCCGAAGAGCGCTGCCAGCACATCCTGCTCGTCGGGGCGACGGGGTCAGGCAAGACATCGGCCGGCACCCAGTTCATCGCCCAGGACGTCTGGAATGGCGCCGCCGTCGTGGTGATCGACCCAAAGGGGGACTATGCGGACGCGGTCGCCAATCTCGTCCCCGACGACCGCATCGACGACGTCGTGGTCATCGACCCTGCCGCGGAAGCGGTAGTCGGCCTCAATCCGCTGGCGGGCGTCCCACCGGAACAGTGGACGCTCGCTACGAGCGAACTCCTCAGCGCTTTCTCCGCGTACTTCGGTCATGGGTCGTTCTCCAATCGTCAGGCTCATCTCATCCGCATGGGGCTACTGCTGCTCTTGCCGCTTGAACGGGCTACGTTGCTCGACCTCCCCCGACTCTTCACGGATGACTCCTTCCGTCGTCAGGCCGCGTTCCGTTGTCCCAATGAAGCGGTGCGCTCGTTCTGGCTCACGGAATTCGATACGACCTGGAAGCGTCCAGACGTTCTCCAGCCGATCCTCTACAAGCTCGCGACGTTTGAGTCGTATCCGGAGGTTGCGGCGATTTTCGGCCAGACGCGGCCACGGATCTCTTTCGATCAGGTGGTCGAGCAGCACAAGATCCTCATCCTCCGAGCTGCCTCCGGCGTCGTTGGCCCGGACGTCGCTGACCTCTTCTGCACACTGGTCGCGATCCGCGTGCAACTCGCTTGCCATCGGCGCGCGGGAACGGACGGGCCGCGGCCCTTTGTCGGGCTCTGGGTGGACGAGGCGAGCCACGTCGAAAGCGGTGCCCTGACGCGCCTCATCAGCGAGTCACGTTCCTTCCGGCTCGGGGCGGCGCTGCTGACGCAGACGGAGAAGTTCTTCTCGCATGAGCTCCAGGTGTCTCTGGAAACGAATGTCGGGACGCGCCTGCGCACGTTCCAAAAGGACGACTCTTACTGGCTGGAGGTGCAGCGGCAATCGATGGAGGAGCCGCTGGTCTTCCCCCATCCAGGGCCGCTAGCGGCGGTGGATCGTGCTCGCGTCGACCGAATCTACGCCCGCTCACGCGCCCTCTATGCTCGCAAGCCCGCCCAGGCCCTCCCCCTCGAGTTCGAAGAGGAAGGCCAGGGTGCCATGACTGCCACGGGTGAAGTTGCGCCGCCAATGCGGCCGACCCGCCCGAAGCTCAATCTCCTTGGAGGTGTCGATGTTGACGAAGAGTGAAATCCAGACAAGCAAGCGGCGGAGGCCGCTCTCCCTGACGCCGCGCGATGAACGTGTGATCCGGCTCATCGCTGACTTCGGCATGGCAACAGTCAAGCAAGTAACGCTCCTCGAGTTTGGGGAAGGCAACCGTTCTCGGGCGCAGACTCGAGTCTTTCGGTGCCGCCAGGCGGGCTATTTGGACGTCCTGCCAGGAAGAACGCCGAACGAGCCAGCTGTCTACACCATCTCCCGCCGCGGACTGCGACTCTTCGATTTGGCTGATAGCCCCGCCGGTGGAGCGCGCCGGGTATCTCGCCCGCGCCTTAACCACGATCTGGCCATTGGCGACTGCCGGGTCCAGGTTGTTCGGGCGACCCGTGAGCCGGGAGTTGATCTCCTCCGCTGGGTTAGCGAATCGGACTTGAGGCCGATTACACTCGCCCACGGACTCCTTCCAGACGCCTTTTTTCAAGTGGCCCGGCGCGCGCCAGGAGCCTCTCCCAAGTCGAGCTATTTCCTCGAAGTCGAAGTGAGCGAAAAAGGCGAGTCCGCGCTTCGCCAGAAGCTCACGAACTTGGGCGCGTACTACTACGGCGGACGGTTCGAACAGCACTTCGGCACGAAAGCCCTCCGGGTCCTGTTCCTCGTCAAGCCGGAGCCAGGTGCGTCCGTGGAACGTCTTGTTCGCCGGACGACTAATCTCGCGGCGCAGGTCGGTGTCACGTTCGTGCGCGTCGCGCCGCTCAACACATTCCTCTCCATTCCGCCGAGGGAACTCTTCCTCAGGCCAGTCTGGAACCAGCCCGGCGTCGACGGCTTGGTCGCGCTCTTTCCAGGAGGTGAACATGGACAAGACCAGCAAGCAGCCGCCTAACCGTGCCGGTCGCCCATCTCGGGTCGCGATGTCGGACCGTCTCCGCGAAGCCGTCCGCTTCCTGGACGACCCCATCGCTCTTCAAGACTCACCACTCGCATCGTTGCCGGCGGTGCGAGCGTTAACACTGTCGACGTTTCGGGGTCGGACGTGTGCCTCCGGCTTGGCCCTTCGAGCCGTCCTCCGAGAGGCGCTGGCGACCGTCGCCCGAGACTTGGACGGCACGGTCGTGGCCGATCTCGCGGCAGCTTCGCTCCGCGGCGCTACCCAGGCCTCGGTGGCCGGCCAGCGCGGCCTGCGTGAGGAGTGGCTTTCGCGCCGGTGGAAGCCGGTACTGCTCGAGCTCGTCCTGGAACGGTTGCTGGTGGCCAGCTCTCAGTCTGGCCACGAGCAAGCTGCCTAGGCGGCTGTGCGGCCGCGACGGGATGTTGCGCCAGATCGCAGGCCGCCGCAATCGTCATCGACAATTTCTGCGATGACCGCTATTGTCCGCGCGGATTTACGAATTCACCCGTTGAGGAGGGATACAATTGGCATCAGAGTTCTACGACGTCGGTGAGGGACGCGGTCGCCCGGAGATCGACTCCACAAACCGGCTGCAAGCGTCCACCCGCATCCAGGCGTTCCAGGAGGACGCCATGGTCGTGGACCACGACAACAACCGCTATGAGGTCTACGCGAGCGGCAAGCTCGTTGGTCATTACGCCTCCGGGCTCGATGCGCAGGATGCCTTGAAAAGGGCGACCGGCGCAGACAAGTAGCGTACAAGAGTCGAAGTGGGCGCGAGGACAACCTTCGCGCCCGCTGGCCGTACCGCTCGTGAGCGAGCGTGTGATTGGACGTCAGAACGTCTAAAGGTCTGGCCACTTCGCGGCGCGAATTGCCGTGCGGACCGCGGTCTTGACGCCCGGCTCGCAGGTCTGCTCACCACGCCTGCCGAACGATTGCCGCGAGCTCCGCGTCGCGAGCTACGAGGGTGGCGAGGTCGGCATCATGGCGGTACGCCACAACGCCGTAGCCCCGTTCCGAGAGCTGGTCACGCTGCTGCTCATCGTTCGCGGCGACTTCTGGATCGTCATGAGCTGGCCCGTCCACAAAAACACAGACTCCGGGGCGCCCGGGACGGTTGTAGTAGAAGTCGGGTTGGACGTAGATGTCGGGAGATGGGCGGGTTTGTGCCTCATCGGGGAGTCGTAACCGACGGTCGCGCAGGTAGGCGAGGAACTTCCGCTCTAGATCTGAGTCGGTGAGTCTCCAGAGCCTGTCGTACTGCTGCTCGTAGTCATCTTCCGCCCTCGGGCTGAACCGGGCATCGGAGAGCTGTATCAGGAAATCGCGCACCAGGCGACGGTCAATGAGCCGGTGCTCGCGCTGATTGGAATACGAGAGAAGGCAGCGATAGCAAGCAGCAACACACGTCTCGCTGTCCCCGTCGCCGTCGAAATGGCATACGTTAAGGGCAGCGGCAGCGACTCTTGCCACGGACGCGGATGTGGCTGCCATCTCCTCAAACACGCCAGTGCCGCCCTCGGCGGCCTCCCAGAACAGTAGCCGTCTCTCTGCCCCGGTGCCGATTAGTTCGGCTCCAATTTCGGACTCCTCGACTTGATACTCCTGCTCGATGCCGCGCCGAAGAGCGTACACGAGTGTTGTAAGGAAGGATTGGTCGGCAAGCTGTGTCGCCGCGGAAGGCTGGAAGAGCATAATGTTCCGACTCTCGGACACGTAGAGCTTGATGAGCGAGTCGACGTCGCCACCAGCGTCCGATCCAGCCGCCAGCCACCGTGAGTCGGTTCGACGCAGACGGAACCCTGAGCGGTCGCGGCCGCCGTGGTTCACGCGCCAGATCGTGGCCTGTGGAGCGAAAATCGCTTCCGCCAACCGCTCGTCGGCCGCTGTCACCACTTCCAACTGCGTCTTCCGACCTTCAGGCGGCGGCGAAAACTGGAAGTGCGTCGTTATCTGAAACGGGACGCGCAGCCGCTCTTCTTCCTCGGCGGTGATCCGCTCGGACCGTCGGGTACGCATCGTGGGCTGTCGTAAGACGTTCGTCATGCGCTGCTGCGAAGCGGGGTCGAACTCAGTCCCACAGTTGGCACAAAGCTCATTCGCGAAGAGCGTGTCGTCGTGGCCATAGCCGCACACCTCGCAGGCGGCCAATCGCTCGTACTCGTAATCAGGCGGCAGGACGGCGTTCCAGACGACGAACTTGCGGCCTTCGTGGTAGACCTGTCGATGGGGACCGAACTCGTTCAATCCAAGGAAGCGAGGTCGCGTAATCGAATGAACCGCGGTTCCCGTTCCAACCAACGCCCGCACGGGCAGTCGCGGGAAGTTGTAGCCGGGTAAGAAGCCTTCCGACGCGAGGTACCGCAACGGGTAGTAATCGGACTCATCGTAGGTGCCTTCGTTGAGCAACAGCTTGAACGTGTTGGACGCCTCTCGCTGCCGAGCCTCGGCAGCGCGCCGCTCGGCCAGACTGCTGTGCTTTTGGAGCGCCGCAACAGCCTCCTCCTGCATTTGTAGGGTCTGCCGGTACACGTCGCGCCACCGGTCGAAGGCCCGGTCAAAGACTTCCGGGGCGCGCTCGACTACGTTGCGCACCCAGTCACTTGTGTACCAGGGTGCCTGCATCGACTCAGGTGCCAGCCGCACCACAGATTCGCAGGCACCAAGGACGTCCGCACGATCCTTCATCTCCCCGAGGGCTGCCTGAATGTCCGGGCGGAGCGGCAGTGCTGGGCGCTGTTCAATGTCGATGATGTCTCCAATGCTGCTCTGTTGCAGCCCGACCGGGACGTATGCGAGCCACGTCGATTGGATGTGCGACCGCAGTAGCTCCTGGTTCTTCAGATCCATGCGCGCCGGTTGAATCTGGCCGCTGATCATCTCAGTGCGTCGCTGGAAATAGTGGTGATCGTGCGGGTTCGCTTGGGATGCGAAGGCCACGATGAGTGCGGGGCGTCCTCCCCGGCCGGCCCGACCACTCCGCTGAGCATAGTTCGCTGGCGTGGGCGGCACGTTGCGGAGGTGGACCGCATTGAGATCGCGGATGTCGATTCCCAGCTCCATAGTCGGTGAGCAGAACAAGGCCGGAAGGCGCCCCTCGCGGAAGTCGTTCTCGCGTTCGACACGCTTGGACGCCTCGACCTGGCCGGTGTGTTCGTGCCCGACCATCTTGATAAGAGCGCTCGCCGACTCCTGGTACAGAGTTGCGAAGAAAGCGTTCGGCGCTCGAGTGTGGGCCTCGTTCTGAAGGTAACCAGCCCGGCGCCGAATGGGGTCGTGCGCAGGGACCGTCCCGTCTCCCTGTTTCCACACGAGGGCGTCCACCTGAATTTGAACGGAGCGAATATCACCGTTCGACCCCATGCTTACGCTCAGCACCTGACCGCGCAGCTTCTCGACGATGACTCTCACGAGCTCTTCGGACTCGTCGACTGAAGGAACTTCAAACGGCGGTTGCCCATCCGCTGGAGCCCACGTCCGTGGATCGCGGAGGTAGCGCGCGATGCTCGAACGGCCCGACAGCTTCACCATGCCGCGGTCGCCGTACTCTTCCGGCACCCCGGGCATCAGTGCGAACCGGCTGGTCGTGAGCCGGTCGTCATCCTCAAGGGCCCACGGGTCGCGCAGCGCCTGTGCAGCTTCCCGGGCTAGCTTCACGGTGGCCTCGGGCGTTAAGGCATCGGCATCGACAACGAGTCGGGACCTGAGGTGATCGACGATACCGTGCAGGACCCGGAAGCGGGTCTCGCCATCGACTGCCGACAGGAAGGGGACGGCCGCCCACTGAGCAGCATCCTTCGCATACTCGTCCAGGCCCTCGTACTCGATTCGCAGGAGCCCACAGTCCTCCAAGTCCGGCTGAGCGATCCGCCAGCTGCGACCAAGGTCCTCGAAGACGCGATAGGCCAGCAAGTCGCCAAGAACTCGTCTCGCGCGGCGGTAGCCCGGTGTGCCGCGGTCGGCCGGCTCGGCCATGAAGCGCGCGGGCTCAGGGTCGAGGGCTTGAACCAGCTTCTCGGCGAGGTCGGAAAACCGCAGCTCACCGTTCCTCTGCAACGCCGACACGAGCGCGGCTCGCACCTGAGCGATTTGCACGAAGTCGTTCAGATGGCCTGCCTGAAGCGAGGCATCCTGGCGGTTGTCGGTGAAGCTCAGCACCTTCTGGGCGTCTTCGTCGATGCCCATCTCCGGCTGCTGCATCCCTCCGACCAGGGCATTCACGAGGATCGTTGTGGCCGTCGAACGGCCGACCTGGCTCAGGGAGGACAGCTTGCCGAATTCGCCGGCGCGGCCGTCCCATACTGTTCGGCAGCGGACACACAGGCGGAGCTTCGACTTTATGAACCAACCACCAACACCGCCACTGTCCTCTCCACCCTCTGCGAGGTGGTGGCTGGTCACGCGACCTTGAGCATCGACGACGAACGGCCTTGGGACGTACGGCTGGTACGCTCTCTTGATCCGGGGTCCGGACTTCATCTCTTCCCACCAGTGGTCGGGAAGCCGTTCTCGCGTATCGTCGTCGGACCAGAGGTCGGCCCCGACGGCGAAGTACCCGTCCTCCCCCATGGCGTCCTCATCCTCCAGGCTGACCATCGCTCCGCGGGGGTGAAGGCGTTCCTTGCCCGGCTCGTCTTGGAGCGACACTAGGTAGTACTCCTGGCCGCACTCACGGCAGAAGGCGAGTGGCGCCAAGACCTTGTCGCCTTCGGCGAGGTACTGCCCCTCCATCGTCACGTTTCGAGTGTCAGCGCTCTCGAATGTGGCGTAGACGCTGCTACCCGACGAAAGGAACTGGTGGAGGCGGAAGGCGAACAGGGGCTCACCGGTCACGCCGCGGACCGCGTTGCCCGCTTCGAGAACGCTTTTGAGCGCCGCATCGCAAGCGTCTGCGTCGAGGGCCGACTCTGTCGCCAGCTGCTCCAGTACCTCGGGGTAGGGGCGCGGGGGGCGGCGACCCCACCGGCCGTCGCTCTCCTGCTGGAGCCCGAAGGCCAGCTCGGCCCAGGCGGCAAGGGGATGCGCCTCAAGCGAGTCGATCGTTGCCGCAGGCGGCGGAGCGTCCACCGCGGTGCGGAGAGCGGACTGCTCGACCGGCGGCGCGGCTGTGGTCACGCGCACGAGCGACTCGTCGATCACATTCCCAGGCGCCACGGTCCGGCCAAATAGCCGCGTCGCTGTGTCCGCGATCGTCTGACGCTTCTGGTCGCGCGTGCCTTCGGTGGCCAGTGTCGCGCTGGTACCTACAAGCAGTGGCGCGCCTTTCGCGCGCAGGGCGACGCGGCGAAGAAGCATCGCCACATCGGCGCCCTGGCGACCTCGGTAGACGTGCAGCTCGTCGACGACGAGGAACTTGAGCGCCTCGGTCACGGTGCGTACGAGCGGCCGCTCGTAGGGGCGAATGAGCATGTACTCGAGCATCACGTAGTTCGTGAGGAGGATGTGCGGCGGGTTCTTGATGATCCGCTCGCGGTCTTCCTGCTTCGTCTCGCCCGTGTACTTGTCGAAGGTGACTGGCAGACCCTTCTCGCCGGCGTACGACCTGAGCGCGTCGAGCTGGCTGTTAATGAGCGCGTTCATCGGATATATGATGATCGCCCGCACCGTCGGCTTATCCGGGGCGTTCTTGAGGATGTGGTCGACGATGGGCACGAGGTACGTGAGGCTCTTGCCCGATCCCGTGCCCGTGCTAACCACGTACGGTTCGTTGCGCTGCGCTGCCGCCAGGGCCTCACGCTGGTGCCGATAAAGCCGAATGGTCGGTCCGAAGAACTCGGCGGCACGGGGATCCAGGATGCCGGCGTCCGCTAGTTCTTCCAGGCGCTCGGCTGGTTCGTAAGCCGGGTTGAGCTGCAGGACGGCTTGCGGCCACAGCTCGCCGCTGTCGAGCCGTTCCTGGACGTACGCGTCGATGCGCTCGTCGGCGATGTTGACGAAGCTCTCAACGTAGCTCTTGTACTCGTCGACCACGTAGTCGCGCAGCTTGAAAACGTCCACGCTTACTCCTTGCTTCCGACGTCGCCCGAGGCCACGGCTGACGTTCCAGCGGGATGCGTGCGCTCCTCGGCGGTGTCGTCCGCACGGAGGTTGTCGATCGGATCGCTCAACCATTCGATCGGCAATCCCACCTCGCCAGCCCAATCCTGGATCTTCCGCATGAGCTGCTCGGGATCGTTGGTAAACAGCGTCAGCGCATCCGTCGTCGTGATGACGTAGGCATGGAGCGCATGGCGGAGAGAGAGCTCGACTGCGTCGGCCGCCGGAACCTCCTCAATCAGCAATTCAGGTGAGAGTGCGTCCCAGCCCTCCCGCAGTTGACCCCCGACTCGCACAAGGGCCCATTGCGTGCCATGTGCCACGGCGGAGTAGAGCCGATACCCCGACCGGAAGTCGAAGACGTCGCCGAATAGTTCGGTCCAACCAGGCTGTCGGATCCCAATGCCCGTGATCCGCTGCTCGTCGCCCTTCGTTGAAATTCCGAGTCCAAAGCCGTCGGCCTCAGTTGCCAATGCGAGCATCCCGCCACGGATCTGCTCGGCGAACGCGTCACTGCCGACGTCCTTCGCAAAGAGGTCACCCTGGTCGAGATCACGCCACCTCACACCCCAGGCTCTCGCGGCCCTTGTCGTCGGATCGAGCCCGCGGTCCAGTATCCACCTCGCGAGCCCGAGTTGTTCCATTGCTGAACGAACCGCGCTAAAGAGTGTGAGCACGTGCACTGGCTCGGCCTCAGCCAGGAGCAGGGCCGCTCGCAGATGTGCTTCGCCTGCCACCAGAGCCTGGCAACCTCGCTCGTACGACACCCGGAGGACATCCCAATTGGCGTACGCCGTTCGCTCCGCCGCAGCCTTCGCGTCAGTCGGGAAGGTCCCTGGGCCAGACCTCACGATGGGCCCGAACTCTCGCAAACACTGTGAGAGCACTTCCCAGAGCAGCGGAGTCGCATCTGTTACGTCGGCGTGTTCGATTTCGGTCACCGGGCGTGTTCCGACGCGTACTGCTTCTTCGAGTCCGGCGAAGGTTCCGCGTGCCGGCACAAGTCATCGGCGGGCGGCGGATCCAGGCGCGTCTTGAAAGGGACTCCCGCCGACATCGCGCGCTCCATCTCGTCGTAGATCTCCAGCACTAAGCGCTTCGTGCGAAACTCACCGTGGTCCCGCTCCTCGTATTTCCGCAACACGGTGAACGAATCCAGCAGCCACGTAGCCTGGCTCCGCGTGAGGGCGTACAGATGCAGCACGGCGGCGTCGATCTCTGCCTGGAGAATCGCCCTCCTTGCCGGCAGCCACCGAAACGGGCGGTTGGTATCGCCAACTGACACGGCGAACGGCGCGAGTTCAACGTTCGTGTAAGTCAGTTCCCGGACCCGCTGGGCAATCCATGGGGTCGCTGCTCCAGCCAGCCATGGTCGATGCTCTTCGAGGCAACTCGGGGTAGGCACGGCCAACTGCTCTATGACGAAGAACGACATACGACTAGAACGCTGTCGCGCGCTGTAGTCGACGACCAGACTGGAAAGAAGCCCTACGAGCGCTGTACAGGCGAGAGGAGCAGCGTCCGAAAGCAAGATTGGAGCCGTGTGCCCTGCAGCGGACTTCGGAACTAATGCTCCGACGAATGTGCGTTCGGCGGGTCCAACATCCCGCCAAGCAAAGAACCACTCTTGATCGGCGTCGTCGCCTAGCGCGGCCCGCGTCAGGTTCGCGTCCACCCAGTAGAGAGGCTGAATTCGGTACTCGGGATCACCGTGTCGGGCCTCGTCGACATGCGGTAGAACGCCTTTGTTGGCCTGCTGCTGTGTTTGCCCCGCGTACGTTCCGAATCGATGGTCGAAGTGCCAGAGCATCTTGCCCTCAAGTAAGGGGTAGACCTCACGGTCATCGTCTAGTATCGCAAGTGCGCGGCGCCTCCCCACGACCCGCGGCTCCACGCTGTCGTGGTCCAAGAACCGGCTTGAATCGGTGGCCATGTTGAAGAGTTGACGGAATCGAATGCCCCAAGGGCTCTCTATACTTCCGTCGTCCAGTCTGCGTAGCAGTACCGGGGCGGCTCGGTGGATTGCCGCAGCAACCTCAGCGTCAGATGCCCAGCGGAAGGCTGGTAGGTTGAGGGTGTTCGGGTTGATGGCCTCGATTTCCTCGACGGACAGCGAGTAGCGCCGTTCGTCATCATGGATTTCACGAGGCTGGTGGACATGGGCAGTGAACCAGGGCCGCTCCGTCGGTCGTCGGG
This sequence comes from Dehalococcoidia bacterium, assembly GCA_050247055.1. GTDB lineage: Bacteria > Chloroflexota > Dehalococcoidia > Tepidiformales > Tepidiformaceae > Amarobacter. The sequence goes on along the minus strand of JBFWUX010000004.1, from coordinate 154,009 downwards.
AGCCGGCCAGTGTTAGTATCCCGAACTTCGTCTTATTTGTGATGTCCCGGAAAAGCTTGCTTTCGTTTTCAAAGCCATAGAAGGAGGCGAGGGTGCGTGATCGGAGGAGGTGAGCCAGGAAAGCGCGGTACGTGAATCCTGTGACCAATCCGTTCGGCAAAATAAGCGCGGCCGTACCAGTCTCGCTTGTCAGCTGGCGGAAGAGGTCAGCGAATAGCGCATATGTGTTGACCTTACCTACAGCCCCGAAAGGGAATCGAGGGCTTTCCTTGAAGAAGAGCACTTCCCACTGCGGAACTCGCTTAGCCATCCGAAATTCGGCGGCGAGCTGGGGATGCGTGGTTTCGAGCTCGCGGATCATCGCCTCTCGCTGAGCGGCGTTCTTGGCTGTCGCGATGGCTGGAGCCCTTACTGCGAAGAACTCCTGCTCCTGCATCTCCACTCGCTCCCACGGCGGGTTACCAAGCACACAGTCGAATCCGCCACGGGCGAAGACATCCGGGAATTCCAGCGGCCAGTGGAAGAAACGCAGGCGCTGCTGTAGCTCTGTTGCCTGCCCGACGATAAATGGTGCCGCCTTAGACGCGCCGGAGAGTTGCTTCCGCACTTCAGCTGTGGTGGGAACGAACTCCGCGGTGTCCTTCGTGAGGGGTGTGAAGAACGCCGCCGTCCAGAGGTCGCAGGCCACTTTGTACCGATCCCAGGTGGGGCCGTGGCGCAGCTCCTCGAACAGCTTCGCCTTTACCTCATGGTCCTCGGCAGAGAGTTCTTCGATGTCGGCGAAGCCACCGATCTCACTGGCAAAGCTCTTGAGTGGGTCGGGATCCAGCTGCATGCCGAGCGATAGCTGACCGGTGCGTTCCTTCTTGTTGCGCTCACGGACAGCTTTCGCGATTGCCTTGTCGTCGCCGGTGACGTCCTTATAGGCGCCGTCAGGAATGCTGTCCTGCAGCACCTTCAGGTCGAACACCCCGACGAGCGAATCGCCTAGCCGCACGCGATGGTCCAGGAAGCTCAGGGGCAGGCCAGGCTGCTGGCTCTCCATCCAGAGCGCCACCTTGCAGAGATCCACGGCCAACGGGTTCTTGTCGACCGCGTACACGCAATTGCGGATGACGTCGCGGAGCGCCTCGCCGAAAGCTCGTGGTGGCGGCTCGTCGGTGCGGGTTCGCACCTTCGCCAATTCGTGAGCGATGCGCCGGGCAGCCGCAAGCAGGAAGTGGCCGGAACCGGCCGCCGGATCCAGGACCTTGATTTCCAGCAAGGCGTGCTCTCGTGCCTCCGGCGTGACAGCAGCGTCCAGCCGGTCCTCGATCACGGGCACCAGGGCGCTGTTCACCAGTTCGCGCACGAGCTCCGCTGGCGTGTAGTAGGAACCTGTCGTCTTCCGCTCGCTGCCCGTCACCAGCCTGAACCGCGGCGGCTCCAGTGAGACTGCCGGCGCGAAGTCGAGCAGCGACTCGTAGATCGAACCCAGCTCCTCGACGTTGAGGCCGCCATAGTTGACGCGGCGCATCACCCCACGGCGATTGCGCCCTCGTCCCTCGGTGTCCTCGAACCACGAAAGCGCCTTGATGGCAGCTACGAGTGAACCGTTGTCGCAGGTCGCGGTCTCAATTTCTCGGCAGCCTTGTGGGCCGAACAGCTCGCCATCGAGCGCGTGCAGGCCCAGCTTCCGCGCCGAGTCATCGTGCCGGAACAGATCAAACGTCGTGAGCAATCCCTGCCAGAGATCACTGTGCCGACCGCTGCCGCGCCGGTCTCCACCCAGGCGGTCCACGCGGTCGCGCAACGCGGTGATGCTGTAGTTGTCGACGTAGATCTGTTGCAGGTGCCGGGCGCCCGTGGTCTCGTCGAAGAGCTGACGGCGCTCCTCTGCCACGAGCAGGAATAACAGCCGGTAGATGAGCCGCAGCAACTGCCGATAGTAGCCGAGTTCGTCGAGCCGGCCCGAGCGAATGGCCTCTCGCAACTGGTCGCTCGATGGATGGGCGAGGAGCGCCGTACCGAACGTCTTCAGTGCCTCTTCGACGCCGTCGCGCAGCTTCTCCTTGACACGGCCGCCCTGCTCGACGCCCTGGCGGTAGTACTTCTCGAGGTAGCACTCGTGCGCGTTCGATGACGACACCGGCAACCGCGTCCGATGGACGAGCCGGTAGAGGAGGACGAACTCACTGTAGAGGTTCTCCTCGGCCATCCTGTCGAGGTCGAACTCGACGTACGTGGGGCGGCTGAACGTCGCGGAGTCACGGAGTAGCCGCAGCTTCTGTCCGTTAGTGACCAGACCCCAGAGGGCTTCGCCGTTATTGAGGTACTCCTGAACCTGGGAATGCGGAGCGCGACCCCGACCGCCCTGGCCCGCATCCAGGTCCTGTTCGTACGCGATGATATTGACGGGCGGCGCGTGCTCGTCCTCGCCAGCGAGGTGCGATATCGCAAACGTCTTCGAGCCAGCGGATAGGTTGGAGCGCTGCACCCGGAGCTCGTTGTAGCCGAGGGTGTCGAGCAGGGGTTCAATCCAGCGTCGTCGCGTGAGCGTCGTCAGGTTCTCGGTCGCGCGCGACTGCCGACGGTGAAACATGTCGCGAAGCTGGCGCATTTCCGCGAAGGCCGCTTGCATCTCCTCCGTGAGCCGTGCGCCTCTGGGCAGGCCGAAGTCCTCCGCGCGTTGACCATCGAGGCCGTCAGCACCGGCGGCCATCCGATCGAGCAGGTCGGACGGAAACATCCCGCCTTCAACAGAGATCGAGACGTACGCCATTCAGGGCCGCCTCCCCGGAACCAGGACATAGCAGCCCATCACATCTGGCGGCTCGTGAGGCAACACCTCCAGCGAAGGGGCGCCGGTGTGCGTCCTCAGCCTTGCGTGGCTTTCAACGAGAGCTGCCACACGCGCATCGACGATGGACCTGTACCAATCGCCGTCGAGTCCGTCGAGCGCGGCCTGGACATGGCGTGCCGCCTCGCCTGGATCCAGGTTTCCAGAGGGACGTGAGTCGAACAGCGGAAGGCCGCCCTCGACCAGCGGCTCCCGCCAGCTGACTCGCCCCTCACTCCATTCGAACGCCGGGACGATCACTTCCTCGACGAACTGCTCATGCTGCCCTTCCCGGAGTAAGTACCTCAACCGCAGCACGAGAAGTGCCGTGCGGCTTGAGACCGCATCCGTGAGGCGCGCCGCTGCACGATTGAAGTCGCGATGGTCTTCATCGCCCAGCGCCCGGCCGATGATTGCCTCGGTAAGTAGGCTCACGACCGGGTGGTTGCGTCCGAGGCCTACCGCGCCCTCGGGTGTGGGGTCACTGAACGCCACCACCAGTGGGAAATCTGCTCCTGGGAGGCGCGCCTGGAGCTGACGCTCAAGTTCCCCGGGCTGAAGTTGAAACGTGTCCCCGCCATCGTCTCTAAGCGCTCCGCTGAACCGTTGCAACGCGTTAGCGACGAACCGCTGGACGGCATCCTGATCCCCAAGACCACGCTGAAGTTCTGCGACCTCGCGTGCCACTTCGTCGGGCTGGATCTGACGCTGTGCGAAGAAGGCTCGGTCTGCTTCGTGTTTGTCGGCGGCCCGATCCATCTCAGCATGGAACTCCGTGACCTCGGGCGATTGGAGGCTTAGAGCGAGCTGCGCACCACGGCTGGGCCCTAACAGCAGAACGCTTTCAATCAGAGCACCCATGACTTTTTCCGAGCGCACTGGGATGGCCACGGAGATACCGAGCCGTTGCTTGATCTGCTTCGCCTTTCGCAAGAGCACGTCAAGCACAGTGAGGTCGATGGCGTTGTTGCTCCCGAAGAGGAGGATTGTCCGCACCACCGGCTTCGGCTGTCCGAAGCGGTCGACGCGTCCTTCGCGCTGTTCGAGGCGGTTGGGATTCCAGGGGAGGTCGTAGTGGACGACGGCGTCGAAGTGCTGCTGGAGGTTGATGCCTTCGCTCAGGCAGTCGGTCGCGACCAGGATTCGACGTTCGTGCTGCGTCAGCTCGTCCACGCGCTCCCGCCGCTGCTCATCGCCTACCTCACCTGTCACTGCTGCGACGGCGATGTCCTTCCAGGTGCGAACCAGTCGATTCTGCAGCTGCTCAGCGACGTACTCAGCCGTCGGTATGAATCGGCAGAACACGATGGGCCGAAAGCCGTCGCGTATCAGCCGGGTGACTTCGACGACAAGTTGCTGAAGCTTCGCGTCGTGCTCGCTGCCATCCAATTCGCGGGCATCGCGCACGAACCGGCGGAGCTGAGCCCGCTCCGAGTCAGTGAGCAAGAGGTCGGCGTCATCAATTACTGACGGCCGGAAATCCGGCGTCTCCTCCTCTGCGATGGGGTCGAGGACCTCCGGCTCGTAACGGACGTCGACGTCGACGTCGGGGTCTATGCCGTCAGCTTGGTCGCCGACGTCGTCAATTTTGCGCCGCTCGAGGAACACGGCTGCCGAGCGAGGACTGGAGAGAACGCCGCGAAGCAGCGAAAGCGCCGTCCAGTAGCGAACTCGCTGGGTTCGCCGATCCTGACCCGGCGCTCGTACCATCGCACGGCAGTACTCGAGCACGTTGTCATAGAGCGACTGATACTTGGACGACAGCACATAGTCGGCTTCAGTGGGGTCGCGGTCGGGGAAGGCTCCGGACGAATCAGCCCATGCTCCCAGGTCGCCGCGCCGGCGCTGCACGACGTGATCCAGTAGCTCTTTGCGACGCACGTTGTCCCGGCCGAACCGGCGATCGAGCAGGCCGAGGAGCGACTGGAAGCTCTCGTCGATGCCCGAATGCGGCGTCGCAGTGACCAGCAGGATATGCCTCTCGGGGTCGTCCGCGAGGGCGCGCACGAGTTCGTAACGACGATGCTGCGAACTGCCGGCCATACCGCCCGGGCGAGCGGAGCCGTGAGCCTCATCGACGATGATAAGGTCCGGTGCGTCCGCCACAAAGGCACGCAGGTACCGATCGGCCTTCACAAAGTCGATGCTGGCGACCACGTGCTGATAGTGTGCGAAGACCGAGATATCCTGCCGTGGCCGGGCACTCTCCAGGCGAGCCATCGTCGATGGTTGAACGAGGGCCGCCTCAAGGCCGAACTTCTCAGAAAGTTCGCGCTTCCACTGCTCACAAAGGTGAGCCGGGGCGAGCACGCCTATGCGCCTCACGATTCCACGATCGACCAGCTCTCGCGCGACCATGGCCGCCTCGATGGTCTTGCCAATGCCGACGTCGTCGGCGATCAGTAACCGGACATTCTCCAACCGCAGGGCCATGATCAGCGGCACGTACTGATAGCTGCGAGGCTTGACCGACAGATGGCCAGCGGAACGGAATGGCCCTGCACCGCTGCGCAGGCTCAACCGAAGTGCATCTGCCAGGAGGAGGCCGCCGCGGAAGTCGCCAAGCTGGTCAGTACTAGGCAGATCGTACGCCGCGGGCTGCGGCTGCTCGGGCTCAAGCGGGAGGTAGAAGCCCGTCGGTGGCTCGTCGTATCCGTCAATAGGCCGCAGCGACAGCAGATCCGCCATGTCCGAGGGCAAAGCAACCCAGTCACGCCCTCGTACGCGGACGAGTTGTCCTGGCGAGAATGCCGTTGGGCGAGGTCTGGTCACAACTTCTGGACTCCCGGTGTCGGCGGATGATACCGACCTCGGCGACGGCGGGCGATGACATGGAGCAAGTCCGCACGATACGTCGTTCCACCAATGGGCTACGATTCATCGGCGACGCGGAAAACCATAGCGGGTTAGCCGCTTTGATCACTGTCTCGAGCCTCTCATTTTCGACGCGACGCGGCGGCGGGTTCGAGCCCCTCGCCCTAACGAGGGCCGCTTCGCGCAACGAAGTCTGCAGTCCTCCCGGCGGCTCACCAGTGACCACCGCCATGCGACGGGCGAGTCCATCGCTGTCGGGCCGAAGATGGAGACGGCATGTTCGTCCGGCGGGTACGGACAATGCGTGGCCCGGCGGACCAGACGCGCCGCGGCGATCAGCCCCGCCCAGTACGAAACGAACGACAGCGTGGCGATCCGCTCAGGCGGATTCGGCACCGCCTGGTCGAATACGCAAGCGGCGCATGGTCGTCCATCTGGGTGCTCGGTTACCATCGCGAGGAACTCGTCTGTCGCCCCCACGCACAACCACGTCGGCCAGATAGCCTGTGCCGCCCAGCGCGCCGGGATGCGGTCGGCACCGATGAAGATTTGCGACGCGAACGGTTGAAGCACCTTCAGGGAGTCTGTCCCGAGAAGCGCCGAGGCGAACCTCATCGACAGGCCTTCGTCGCTGCCGAATGAAGCGAGGAGCACTTCCTTGCGAACGCCCAGCTGGCTTCGCGTGAGCAGCATGTACCGGTTGAGATTTGTCAGCTCTGCGATGTCGTCGTCGATTACGCGAACGCGGCCCCTGATGCCTGGAACTCGCAGCAGGGCGAACAACATCGCGTTGGTGATCGCTCCGGCGCTGATGCAATCGAGATCGCCAATGTGAATGTCGGGTTGAGGTTCGGGCTCCGCGACGTCGAGGCGGAAGCTTGCGGCCCGTGTGAGTGCCATGGCCTCTGGCAGCTGCAACGCACCGGTGCCCAGGCTCCGCATCGCTGCCTTGAACGCCTCCGCGCTCGCGATTCCCGCCGCGATTAGCGCTCCGAACGGGAGGGGCGCATCGAGCGGCCGCCCGCGTATCGTCGGTGCCGTGGTCTCGCCCGACCAGTTGGTCCCCTGCAATCGCCAGCACGTCTCGTGGCCCAGCGCGGCGTTGGTGTCTCCGACGACGAAAACGAGGTCCGAAGGAGCGGGTTCGGACGCGATGATCGCCGTCGCGCCGGGAATTAACGCAGCAGCCAGGTCCAGGATGCCGCGGCGCAACTGGTGGCCCTCCAGCGGTGGCTGGGAAGACACCAGACTCACCTCGGGAAACACCAACCGGACCGATGCCCCGTAGCCCAGCACGAGCCTCGTGAGTGCAACAACGGCGGATTGCGCAGATGGGTGTTTGAGGTTCTCAGCGTCCGAAACGATGGCGACGGTCTGCCGACCGAGCGCATCTGACACGGCTCGCCGCGTTGCTGCCCCAGGCAGAAGCACTACGTCTTCGCAAAAGAGAAGCGTGCGGTCGAGGGCGTCGATCCGCTCCGCACTCATTCTTCGACTATCCCGTGGAACCTATCACGCACCTCGACCTCCTGCCAATGCCCCATCCGGTCCACTTCTACCAAGAAGAGAGCGGCGACGGTCTGCGGTGGCCTCGCGAAGTGCGGGACAACGAGACTGAGATACCCAGGAGTCCGCACCAACGGGTACCGGTCGTCCGTCTCGCTGTGGCACGCGAGTCCGCGATGTGTGTGCACCTGCGCGACCACCGTCCGTTCCTCAGCGACCAGTGACGCAAAGAATGCTGCCAGCCAGGGCTGAAGAGGTGCGTAATGCGTCGGCGTCGCGGTGTGTTCTGGGTGTTCGAAGCGGTCGACGAGCCCGGGCGTGCTCTGGTTGGCGGTTAGGTAAACCACGCATTCCGTTCGGGCGGCTCCGTGCTCGATGAACTGCTGGAGGACCTGCCGCCACAGGCCGGAACGGAGGGTGATCACTAATGGCCACCGCCCTGCGGGTCGCGGGGCCGGAGGAATAACAGGGCGCCGCTCTCGATGCCGGCTTGCCCCACCGACTGGTCGGGGTCGATGGGTGTCGTGCTACCCTCGAAAAACAGGGAGTGGTTATGCGGCCGGTCAATGACGTTGAAGAGCTTGAGGGCCCGCTCAAGAAGTGCCCCCACCCGCTCGTTGGGCGAGACATGATCGAGAGACCGCACCACCCCGTTGTATGCGATCTGAAGCTCGAAGGGCCGGACAACACCGATTCCCGCTCCCGACTCTCGCGCATCTCCGTGACCATCATGTTCAGGCATTGCTTGATACTCCTTCCGACACAGACGTTCACCCTATGGGTGATATTCGACTCGATCAGACCTCAACGCCCTGCGATTGTCAATAGCCGCGGCTCGTGCGATTCTTCGGCCGGTGAATGTGAGCTTCGCGACGGTCGAGTTGCGTGACCGGTACGAACACATCGCGGCGGCTAAGGCTGCGTGGGGAGAGGGGAGCGCTCGCTCGTACATCTCCACCGTCACGGCACTACAAAGCGCTCCCACGCTCGAAGATCTCCGGCTGTTGCGGTCGTTCCGACTGACGGAACTATCTTCCCCCAGCCGATTCGCGCTCGGCGAACGATCCACCCGCGAAAGCGTTCAGTTCACGCATACGCCACCCCAGCAGGTTCATGTGGATGGATGGGAGCACGACCAATGACGACCAGACTCATCGAGACAGATCTAGCAATTCCCGCCGGCGAGTACCTTCGAAAGGAGCTTGAAGCTCGGGAGATGTCGCAGCGCGAACTCGCCGAGCGCATGGAACGTCCGGTGCAGGCGGTCAACGAAATTGTGAACGGGAACAAGAAGATCACCGAGGACACAGCCCTCGCCCTGGAGCGGGTCCTCGGCGTCGCCGCCCCGTTCTGGCTGACGGTGGACACGATCGCCCAACTGGCGCATGCACGCGCTTCAGAACGGAAGTCTCTTCAGGACCAAGTCGAGTGGCTGGCGCGGTTCCCACTTTCAACCATGATTCGCCGCGGTTGGATCGAAGCAGCCAAGTCGCCTCCGGACCAAGTAAAAGCGGTGCTTCAGTTCTTCGGCGTTGCGTCTTTCACCGCTCTCACCGGACGACAAGAGGCGCTTGGTCTCCGAATTTCAAAGCACGCCCCAATCGACGAGTTCGCTTTGCTCTGCTGGGTTCGAAAGGGCGAACTCGACGGTCGGGCGATCGAAACGGCGGAATACGACGAGGCTGCCTTCGCGACGGTGATACAGGAGGCGCGGCCGCTTACCCGGCTGTCATTGACCGACGCCCTGCCCATCTTGCGAGCAAGGTGCGCACAGGCAGGCGTTGCGCTCGTTTGGACCCCTGAGTTCCCCAAGATCGGTGCCAACGGCGTCGCGCGTTGGCTAACAAAGACGAAGGCGCTGATTCAGCTCAACTTGAGATACCGGTACGCGGACGTGTTCTGGTTTTCGTTCTTCCACGAGTGCGGCCACATCATGTCGCACCGGCAACGCCGCGTTTTTGTCGATATGGCAGGCGATCACAGGTCCGATGTTGAGGAGACGGAGGCCGATGTCTTCGCCGAGCAGACCTTGATCCCCACGGAGTCTTGGATGAACCTCATCTCAAGTGACTACCACGACAGCGAGCTAATAGAGCGCTTCGCTGACCTTATTGGAGTCGATGCGGGGATTGTCGTGGGCCGCCTGCAAAAGGAACGCCTCCTCCCCTGGAGTGCGATGGCTGGACTGAAGTCGAGGTTCACTTGGCGCGAAGAGGACTAGTCCGTTGTCACGGCAGCTGCTTCCCGTCGGCTATCTCGTGGCCCAAGCGCCGGGCCTGATCGAACCGCCGGCGCGGCCACATCCATCGGACAGATTGACAGGTCGGTCTGGCCGCAAGCTGGTCAGCCCATTCCGATGGGGGAGCGACTAGAGGTGGTCACCTGAGATAGCTGCGTCCGGTGCGATCCCTGGTTTGGAGCTTTGTCGACCCGGTACCGGGGAGTCTGTCCATCGGCGAGAAACGCCGATGCTGGATCGCGACATGCGAACTCGCCAGATTCACGTACCGCCGCGTCATCTCCAAGGTCGTGTGCCCGAGGATGGCTTGCAAAGAGAACACATCACCGCCAGCCATCAAGTAGCTCGTCGCGAAGGTGTGGCGGAGAAGGTGTGGATGAAGCCGCGGGAGCTCGGCTCTGACCCGGAGCCTCGTGAACATCATCTTCACCGTGTTGCTGGTCATCGCTGAACCATCCCGGTTGACGAAGAACGCCTTCGTTTCAACCTCCTCCGGACGGTAGAAGCTCAGATAGTGGCCCAGTGCCTTCGTCGCCCGGGTCCCGAACGGGACGACCCGCTCTTTCTCTCCCTTTCCGAAGACCTTCAGCCAGCCCTCCTTCATGTGCAGGTCCTCGATCGTCAGTCCGACCAATTCGCTCAGCCGCAAACCCGTGTCGAGGAACAGCGTGACGACCGCCAAGTCCCGGGCACCGTTGGCGCTGCTCGCGTCGCATGCTGCAAGCAGGCGCTTCACTTCGTCGGGCCGAAGGACCTCGATCACCCGACCGGGCAGCTTCGGCTTGGCGAGCCGCCTGAAAACGTTGGTCGGCAGGTACTCCTCTTCTTCTAGCCACGTGGCGAAACCTTTCATCACGCGGACATGGCCCGCGACCGTCTGAGCTGATAGACAGACGTCGGATGTTGGGATGCCGGGGTGGTCGACCCACTTCTTCGACCCCTGCAGGTGGGCGACGAACTCCCGCGCGCCCGTCAGCTCCAAATCAGCCAGCGTCCCCCCGTTCCAGTCGACGAAGCGCGTCAGCTTGCAGCGGTAGTCGAACAGCGTCTTCGCCGTCTTGCCCTCGATGCGGCAAGCGGTCAGGTAGTCTTCCATCGCCGCCGTCAACGGCAGGCCCGATTTGTCCAAATCCTTCCACCTCGGTCGTTCGCTCAATGTCCTGGCCATGGTCAACAACTCCCTCGCCGCGAGGCCACTTGCGTTGACCTGCGGCTGATTTTGGTTGACCGACGCCTGTCCTGAGGTTGTCCGAGGTTGCTGGCGAATCAGATGGTCGTTTGCGCCATCCCTCGCCAACGAGAGGCTCTGTTAGCGTCGCCTTCAGATTCAAAAATGGTGGTTTGGTACCCCCGGAGAGACTCGAACTCCCAACCTTCTGATCCGAAGTCAGACACTCTATCCGTTGAGCTACGAGGGCGTGCCCACAGTGTAGCAGGCGCGTTGGCTTCGTTCCCTTAGTGCGTCGTTGCCGGCACGCGACCCCGCTTCGCCACTTCCGCGCGCAGCGTCGGGATGAGCTCACGCCCGTACTCGACCGCGTCGCTAAGCGGTTCGAAGCCGCGGATCAGCACCGTCGAAACGCCCGCGTCGTAGTAGTCCAGCAGCGAATCCACGACCTGGTCCGGCGTGCCGACCAGCGCGGTCGTATTGCCATATGCCCCGACGGCCGCCGCGATGGCTGTCCAGAGGCGCTTGTCATGCACTTCGCCCCGGTCTGCAAGCGAAAGCAGCCGCTGCGAACCCACCGCCTGGGGCTTGTAGTTCGCCGGGACTGCCGCGCCCGCCGCCTTTCGCAGCGTCGTGATGCGTTCGAGGTAGTCGTGCGCCTTCTCCCACGCCTTCTCTTCGGTCGCGGCGATGATCGGCCGCACCGAAACACTGAACTTCGGCTTGCGACCGTATTTCTCGGCCAGCCGGTGCACCTCGTCCATCTCGGCTTTCACCGCCGCGACGGGTTCGCCCCACATCATGTAGACATCGGCGTGCTTGGCGCCCACTTCGCGTGCAGGTCCCGAAAGACCGCCGAAGTACACCGGCACGTGAGGCTGCTGCAGCGGCTTCACCTCCGAGCTCGACTTGCGAAACTTGTAGAACTCACCCTCGTAGTCGAAGGGCGCGTCGCTCGTCCACTCCAGCTTCATCACGTCGAGGTACTCGTCAGTGCGGCGGTAGCGGTCGTCGTGGCCGAGCCAGTCGCCGTCGCGCTGTTGCTCAGCATCGTTGCCGCCCGTGATGAAGTGTAGAGAAACTCGCCCGTTCGAAAGCTGGTCGAGCGTCGCCGCTTTGCGTGCGGCCAGTGTCGGCGCTACGAACCCCGGGCGGTGCGCGATCAGGAACCCGAGTCGCGAGGTGAACGAAGATACGTAGCTCGCGACCGAGAAGCCGTCGGGCCCACTCGAACCGTAGCCGATGAGGACCTTGTCGAAGCCGGCGTTCTCGTGGGAGAGCGCGAAGGTCTTCAGGAACTCGGCATCGATGTAGCCGCCGACCAGGCTCGCCTGTGGACCGTCCAGTTCCGAAGCGGAACGGGTACCGATCATGCCGATGACTTCGATGCTGCTCATGCTGTCTCTCCGAATGGCGAAAAGTTGACCAAGTTGCTAGACATTGTGCACTACAACCCGCCTGCTGTGCTCACATCATCCCCAGTGCGGCCTTTCCCGTGTTCAGCAGCACAATGTCGTCCTGCGGCTGGTGAATGCGCGAACAGAGCACGTCGCGGTGGTGGCGTTCCAGCGGATTCGAGCGGTAGAGCGCCGGGTTGCCGATCAAACTGATGGCGATATCGACCGCCTTGATGGCGTTGGTCGTTGCCACTAGCTTCGCCATCGAAGTGCCCGAAGCCGCCTTGCCCACGTAGCCGACCGCGTCGAGCTCTGCCGCCAGTCCGAAGACCAGACGTTCGTTCGTGTATAGCAGGGTCTCGACCTCGCCCACTGCCGACTGCATGCGCGGGAGCGTCGCCAGCGCAGCTCCGAGGTTCGTTGGCTTGCGTTCATGCAGGTACTTCTCCAGCCAGTTCGCCGCAGAGCGCGCCACCCCATGGTAGAGCGCAGCCAGCACCAGGTTGTTCCAGGCGCCGAGAGCTGGATCGGCCAACCAGGCCGCCGGTTCGCGAACGTCCAGCGCGTATTCGAACGGGATTTCGGCATCGCGAAGGTAGAGGTCGTGGCTTCCTGTGGCGCGCATACCCATGTGGTCCCACGTCTCGACAATTTCGAGGCCCGCCGCCTCCCGGGGGACACAGAACCAGCCCGTTTTGGGGTTCTCGCTCTCGTCCGTCCGCGCCCAGGTGACGAAGTAGCGCAGCAGCGGGCTGCCAGTGGCATAGAGCTTGTGGCCGTTCAATTTCCAGCCGTTCGTTGTGCGCGTGGCGGTGGTCGATGGGAGGCCGCCGCGAGCCGGGGTGCCCAGCTCGGGCTCGACGCGCATCACGTTCACCAGCGCGATCCCCTCGAGCGCTTCCCGGCACATGTCGGCGTGCGCCACACGGTTCCAGCCGCCGATGAGGGCTGGCACTGCGTGGTAGATAAGGTGCATCGCGTAGACAAGCGCCGTGCTCGGTTCGCCCTGGGCAATGAGTGAGACCGCCCGGCACGATGCCTCCAGGCCCATGCCCGGTCCGCCGTGCTTCGAGTCCACGGTCAGGTTCAGGATGTCGGCGTCTCGCAACGCCTCGAAGTTCGCGAACGGGAACGCAGCGCTCCGGTCGTAATCGGCGGCCGTCAGCGCGAACCGGTCACGCAGTTCCGTTGCCCGTTGCAGGACGCCTTCAAGGTCGAGTGATGCCGGTGCCGAAGCCAATCGCGGGCTCCTGTCGAAAGTGACGTAACGGTAGGGGAGCCGCCCGCGCGGTTCAACCGCGGTCGACACCGTCGTCGGCCTCCGGGACAATCAAATCGATGTCACAGGAGATTGTCTCGACCTCGCTCTTCGAACGCGCCGGTGGCGCCGATGCCATCGCTCGAATCGTTGAAGCCTTTTACGTCCAGGTCGAAGCCGACACGCACATGCGTCCCATCTACCCCGAAGACCTGGGCCCGGGGAAAGAAAAGCTCAAGCTCTTTTTCGCACAATGGCTTGGCGGCCCGCAGACCTACTCCGAGCGCTATGGCCACCCGCGACTCCGCATGCGCCACTTTCCCTTTGTCATCGATGAGCTGGCCGCGGGCAAATGGCTGCGCTTCATGCGAAAGGCCTGGGTCGAAGCCGGCGTCCCGAGCGATGTCATCGAGATCGTGTTCGAACGCTTCGGGCCGCTCGCCCACCACATGGTCAACGCCGGCCAGGATGTCTCACGCGAGCCCATCGGCGATGCCCGCCTGAGCTAGCCCACCTGGCACCGAGCACCGGGCACTTTGCACCAGTAGAATCCCGCCCCATGAGTGAACTCGTCCTGAAAGGCGTCCGCGTCCTCGAAGTCGGCGCGGGCATTTCTGTTGCTTTCGCCGCGAAGTGGCTCGCCGGCTTCGGCGCAGATGTCGTCCGATCCGAGCTGCCACCGCCCTGGAATCCCACGAATGGCGAATCTCCTGGGCCCTTCGCCTACCTGAAGCACCAGCCGTTGACCCCCGACGAAGAGGTGTACCTCCTCGCCGGGAAACGCCGCATCTCAGCGGATGCTGACCTCGAAGCCCTGGCGCTGGCCGCCGACATCGTCATCGAAGGTGACCAGCGGCCGCAGTTCTCGCATCATCGGCGCATTGATGTCGAAGCTCTCCGCGCGAAAAAGCCCGAACTGGTGGTGGTCTCCATCACACCCTATGGCCAGGACGGCCCGAGCAGCCACTCGGCGAGCACGAACATCACCTCCTTCGCCAGCGGGGGGATCATGTCGCTCACCGGTATGGCGCAGCGCGAGCCGCTCGTGACCGGCGGGAGCCAGGCGTTCTACCTCGCCGGCCTGAACGGCTTCGGCGCCGCCGTGACGGCCTACCTCGGTTCGCTCATCCACGGCGAAGGCGACTGGGTCGATATCTCGGCCCAGGAATGCATGGCCGGGATGCTGGAGCTCTACGGGCCCGGCGGCGCCGTTAGCGGCGTGCCCAGCGTGCGTGCCGGAAATCACGTGCGGGCTTCGTGGGGCATCTACCCGTGCGCCGATGGCTTCGCCGGCGTCTGCGCGCTCGAACGCCAGATCCCGGCGTTCTTCTCGGTCGTGGGCGACCCGGAGTTGGACGAGCCCCGCTTCCGCGACCGCCTCCAGCGTCCCGACCACGATGACGAACTCCAGGCGAAGTTCTATGGCTGGTTCGCGGAACACACGAAACAGGAAATCCTCGACCTTGGCGCGAAATACAAAGTCCCCTTCGGCGCGGTCATGACGCCGAAGGATCTGCTTTCGAATGCCAGCCTGGACGAACGCGGCTTCTTCGACGCGGTGACAACGCCAGGCGGCACCGCGATGGTCCCGGGCCGGCCATTTCTCGGCCTGCCCTGGGTGCCCGGCGAGCTTCACGAAGCCGGCGCCGACACCGCCGAAGTCAACGCCGAGTGGCTCGGGGTGCGAGCATGAGGAAGCTCCCGCTCGAAGGCGTCCGCGTCGCCGACCTCACGATGATGTGGGCCGGCCCATTCGCCACGAAAATCCTCGCCGAAATGGGCGCCGAGGTCATCAAGATCGAATCGCCTCGGGCGTGGGACAACATCCGAACCCTCATCCCACAGCCCGGCGTCGAAGAGCCCTGGAACAAGTCGTTCTACTTCAACGACTACAACCGCGATAAAAAGTCGCTCACGTTGGACCTTGCTCAAGACCTGGGCAGGGAGTCCTTCCTCAAGCTCGTCGCGAAGTGCGATGTCGTCATCGAGAACTATCGCGCCGATGTGCTCGATAACCTCGGGCTGGGCTACGAAGTCCTGAAGGCGGCGAAGCCGGACATCATCCTCATCAGCATGGCGGGCTACGGCAAGACCGGCCCCGAACGCGACCAGGTCGGCTTCGGCCCGATCATCGAGCAGATGAGCGGCCTCGCTTCGATGACAGGCTATGGCGATGACGGCATCCCGATGAAGACCGGGGTCTCCTACGGCGACCCGGTCGCCGGGATGGCCGCCGCTTCAGCCGTCTCGCTTGCGCTCATCCAGCGCCGCAAGACCGGCGAAGGTTCCTACATTGACCTCGGCCAGCGCGAAGTGCTCTCCACGCTCATCGGCGAAGCCTTCGTCGGCGCGGCGCTGCGCGGCGAAGAGCCCGTCCAACGCGGCAACCGCGACTCTCGTTACTTCCACCAGGGTGTCTATCGCTGCGCGGCTGAAGAGCAGTGGGTCGCGATCACACTCCGAACGGAAGGGCAGTGGCTCGACGCATTCACGGTCCTTGGCCTGTCAGGCCCATCGCAGCTGATCGATTTGGCACCCGCGGATCGCCAGGCCGAAATCGATCGACAGCTCTCAGAGTTCCTCAAGGACAAAGACCCCGGGCTGGTTGTGGAATGGCTCCGTGGCCCCGGCATTCCCGCCTCGCGCGTCCTGGACACAGTCACCGTCCACGAAGATGAACACCTCAACGCCCGCGGCTTCTGGGTCGAGCTTCCCCACCCGAAGATGGACACCTGGAAGCAGCCGCGCGGCGCGTGGCAGTTCCGCGAGGCCAAGCCGCAGCTGCGCCGGCACGCCCCGCTCTTCGGCGAACACAACGACGAAATCCTGCGCGGCCTGCTCGGCCTGAGCGACGCCGAAATGGCCGAACTCGAACGCGCCGAAGTCATCGCCGACGCGCCAGTAAACCCGACCGCCGGTTAGAGAGGTCCGTTCATGCCGAAAGCAAGTCGCACATTCACAGCGACTGTCCAGAGCAGTAAGGGCCGATGGCACATCGAGTTGCCGTTTGACCCAGATGAGGCCTGGGGAACTAAGGAACGCCACCACGTAGCGGGCACGGTGAATGCGACGGGAATCAGAGGTCCGCTCGCGGTGGAGAGCGGACATTGGGTGCTAATACTTCCTCCCGCCTGGCGACGAGACTCCCCGCTGGAACCGGGGCAACCGGTTGCGGTCGAGTTGTGTGCTGAAGGTCCGCAGCTTGAGGATCTCCCGGTGGATATCGGTAAGGCACTCGAAGGTTCTCCCCGTGCGAATGAGTTCTTTCAGTCGCTGCCGACCTTCTACAGAAAGACGTACCTGACGTGGCTGTCCGGCTCGGCCCGGCGCCCCGCCGTTCGGGCCGAACGGCTCGAGCAGTTCATTGAATTGCTCGAAGCGGGGAAGAAGGAGCGGCCCAGGTAGAGCCTTCGGCGAGCGTTCGGAGTTCGCTGGCACTCGTAGAGCTTTCCGTGGGGTAGCCGGAACCTACCACCCGTGAGGGTGAATCCGCCTCACTCGAACTGGCGAGCGACAAAGGTTCGCGCGCCGGATTCGGAGTGGTTACCGGTCGGTAAGTATTAATCCAGGAACCGAGGCAGTGCCCCCGTCGGGAACCAGACCTCGCCCTGGAGACTTTCAGTGAACCCCGTACCCCTCTACCCGCCCGAATCGACGTGGAAGAGCGCGATCGTTGCTCCCTTTCGCACGACCTGGACGGTTCGCCGGGCGCTCTATGTAGCCGTTCGGCCTCCGCTTTCAATTGCCTACTTCTTCGTTATGGTTGCCGGGCTTTGCGCCGGCGGCGCGCTCTCATGGACTATCGTCGGCCTTGCCATCTTCGCCGTCGTCACGGTCGTCGCCCGCTGGTTCGGTGATTTCGAAAGCCAGCTGGCCCGGCACCTCGCCGGCGTCCCATTCCGTCGTCCGCCGACCCGCTTCAATCGTGGCGAACCGCTGACCCGTCAGGCCCGCAAAGTCGTGGCCGAGTCCTCCACCTGGACTGGCATCGCCTTTTTCACGGTCGACTTCCTCATTGGCATTACGACCTTCGTCGCTATGGTCGTCGCCGCCTACGGCGCCTACTGGCTGACCGCTGGACCGCTCGTCGCCTCGGGCACGTGGCCGTTCGCCGAAGCCCACCGCGTTGCCAACTTCGGGATCTGGCGGGTCGATACTGCGGCCGAAGCGTTCGTTCTCGTTCCCGTCGGCATCGCAATGGCTATTGGCTTCGTCCACATGGTGAACGCGTGGGCGTACTACTACGCGCGCTGGGCCGGGCTCATGCTGGGCCACGCCCCGGAGAAGGAGGTGGCCGAACAAATCGCAGCCTGAACAACCTCTCCAACAGCAAACGAGGGCCGGGAATTCCCGGCCCGGGTTTTGCGTTTCGCAGTGCGAATTTAGTTCTCGACGATCAGCTTTTCCAGCCCGCGGAAACCGGGAACTGTCTTCCAGACTAGCTCCTGCTCCGGCATCCGCAGATTGGGGAGGCGCTTCAGGAGCGTGGTCACACCAATTTGCGCCTCGAGCCGGGCGAGAGGCGCTCCAAGGCAGTATCGGCGGCCGCCTCCGAAGGCCACGTGGTCAATGTCTTCGCGGGTGATATCGAACTTGTGCGGGTCTTTGTGCAGGCGGGGATCGTAATTCGCTGCTCCCAGGGCAACAGTCACCGACTGGCCCTTGTGCATCGGGCAGCCGGCAATCTCACGGTCATCGACGGCGATCCGGCCAGAGAAGGTGACCGGGCCTTCGTAGCGCAGCATCTCTTCCACCGCGTTGATGACCAGCGATGGGTCGTCGCGCAGCTTCTGCACCTGGTCCGGATTCTGGAGCAGGTTCTTCATCCCGTTGCCGAGCAGGTCGGTCGTCGTGATATTCCCCGCGCCAAGCAGTAGCGAAATCATCGACACCACTTCTTCGTCGTTGAAAAAGCTGCCGGCTTCTTCGGCGTTCAGCAGGGCGGTAATGAGGTCGTTCTTCGGCTCTGCGCGACGTTCGGCGATCGCCTTCCGCAGGTATTCTTCCAGCGCCTCGCGGGCGATCTTCGCCTTGCGCTGCTGCTCTTCGGTGGCGAAGGGGTCGAAGCCAGCGGCGACGCCGTCGTCGGTCCATCGCTTGAAGTCGGCCTGGTCTTTCGGGTCAACACCCAGCATCTCGGCGATCACGATCGTTGGGTAGGGCTGACAGAACGTGGTCATCAAGTCGAACGACGACTGCCCTTCTACCTTGTCCAGCAGTTCGTTCGCAATTTCTTCGATTCGTGTGCGCATCTGTTCGATCGAGCGCGGTGTGAATGCCTTGGTCACCAGCGCGCGCAGGCGCGTGTGGTCCGGCGGGTCGAGAAACAGCATCGATGGCTCGCGCGTGTCATCGTTGAATCGCTGCCGGAACATGGCGTTGAAGCTGTTCTCTTCGGCCTTTCGCGGGTCAACCATCAGGTCACGGTCGTTGAGGATCTGCTGCACATCTTCGAATCGGCCGACGATATAGCGGCCGAGGAAGTCGTCCTTCACGGCGCGGGCCTGTTCGCGGACCTCGTCGAGAAGCGTGAAGGGGTCCTTTTGGTACTCCGGGTTGATCGGAGAGAGGCGCATGCCGAGGGCGGGCTTTTCCTGTTGCTGGGTCATCGTGCGGCTCGATTCGCTTTTGAGGTTCCGCGTACTGTAACAAATCCGAACGTGATTCGGAAGTAGGTTCGAAAGCCTTATCTGTCGCCGTTAATAGACCATGTCCACCGCATTGAAAGCGCCAGTGGCCTCCCCGGGGCGACCACCGCCGTGCCGTCCGAAACCGCTCCGCGGCTCGCAAGGTTGAAGGCGTCGGGTGCACAGGTCTGCGGCTCCAGGCAGAACGAGTCCGGCCGCGTATAGACCTGCATGTGCGGCCTCGGGCACTCGAACGCCACTTCGAGACGCAGGCCGCCCCACTCGATCGTCGCTGCGCCACGCTCGAAGCCGGTGTAACAGTCGTCCAGCGAGCGGCCGCCAAGCGGGCGACCGTCGAGTGCGAAATCGCCCTCCACAGCCACGTTTTCTCCCGTCGGCAGGAGCTTTTCCAGCACGTACCGTCGAGAAGTCGGCACCGTTACCTTCGCGTCCGCAGAGCCGCCGACCCGACGCCGGAACCATGGATGCCAGCCGCAGCCGGCGGGGAATGCCTCCCTCCCCGCTCGCACCTCCATTTTCATCGCGAGGAAGCCGCGTCCGAGTTCGATCCGCTGCCACGCCCGCCCGTCCCACGGCCACGCACTCCCGAAAGCACACGTCATCTCCACGACGCGACCCACCCGCGCCACCACCTCCCACGGCCGGTCGAAGACGAGCCCATGGAGGGCCTCTCCGTTGACATCCATCGGCACCCGGTACTCGCGTTCACCCCAGTGAAACGTCCCCTGGCGGATGCGGTTCGGCCACGGCGCCATCGGGTAGCAGCCCCCGATGAGAGGATGCTGCTCGTACTCCCGCGGGTCGTCCGGGGCGAAGAGCAACGGGATCTCCGTCCCATCCATATCGACGAACAACTGGTGCAGGCGGCCACCGTGCCGCGGCTCGACCAGCAGCCTCGCGTCTGGCGCCTTCAATTCAATGGTCATTCGCTCGAATCGTCTCCGCGATGCCACCCTGTAGGCAATCCCGCTTCTACACTTCGATTCATGCGCCGCATCCTCCTCTTCGATATCGACATGACGATGATCCGCACCGCCGGGGCAGGCCGCGCGGCCATGGAACAGGCGTTCCTCCACGAGTTCGGTATCGAACGCGCCACCGAAGGGATTCTCTTCGATGGCCGCACCGACCGCGGAATATTCTTCGAATGCCTCGAACGCCACGGCTTCGGCGGGCCAGAGGTCGTCGCGAACTTCCAGCGCTTCTCCGAGCGCTACCTCGAATTCTTCCCCGGCTGGATTGCGGAGAAGGGCGGCGTCGTCCTCCCGGGAGTGACGGAACTCCTGGACGCACTCGAATCGACAGACTCCGTCGTCGGGCTCGCCACCGGCAATCTCCGTCGCGGAGCCGCGCACAAACTCGGTCACTTCGGTCTCTGGGAGCGGTTTCCTGGTGGTGGCTTCGGCGACGATCACACCGTCCGTGCCGAATTGGTGCGTGCCGGCATCCTCGAACTGGAGGACCTCTTCAAGCTTTCGCCCGGCGAATGCGAAGTCATCGTCCTCGGTGATACTCCGTTGGACGTGGAAGCTGCCCACCTCGCGGGCGCCAAGGCGTTCGGCGTGGGCACCGGCCGCTTCACACCCGAACAACTCATCGAATCGGGCGCCGAATTCGCGTTGCCGGACCTCTCGGACACAACACGTGCCATGGAGTTCCTCCTTCATTGAAGGTCTCAGCTTTGTTATAGAGGGCCCTCAGGGGGATGTTTGAGACTGGTTCAACGCAGAGGCGCTGAGGCGCAGAGGTTGCCACGGAGTTCCAGAGGTGGTGCGGCGCACAATTGAATCTCTGCGCCTTTGCGTCTCTGCGTTGAAAGGCGTCTCGCGCAGCACAAACCTGGGCAGCGGAACGAGGGAGAGCGCACGCCGAGTTCAATGGCTGGAACGAACCCGAAACCGGCCTGTGGCGCGCGCCGTACGCCCGTGTAGACTCGCGGTATTCTTCGAGCCTGGGAAACCATTCATGACCAGTGAAGTAGCGGAAGTCCCGGCATCTATTCCCGCTCGCGCGGTGAACCGCCTCTACTACGGCTACTACCTCATCGGCGCCGCGTTCATCGCCCAGTTCGTCTCCGTCGGCACCCAGAACTACGTCGTTGGCGCCTTCTTCAAGCCGATGACCACCGACCTCGGCTGGACCCGTTCGGAGTACACCCTCGGGCGCACGGTCGGCCAGTTCGTGATGGCCTTCACCGGCTTCGTCATCGGTGGCCATGTCGACCGCCACGGCGGCCGACGGCTCATGTTCATCGGCATCGGCATCCTCGCGGCCGCGCTCTACGCGCTCAGCTTCACCCACGAACTCTGGCAATGGATTGTCCTGAACGGGCTCATCCTGACGATCGGCGCGGCAATGATCGGCAACCTGGTCGTCAACGTCACGCTCTCGAAATGGTTCGTGGAGCGGCGCGGATGGGCGGTCAGCATGGCTTCGATGGGTGTGTCCATGGCCGGCGTTGCGCTCACTCCGGCGATTACCGAGGTCATCGACAACTGGGGCTGGCGCGCAGCGTGGCGCGTGCTCGCGATTGGCGCCGCCGCCCTGATCGTGCCCACGGCTTTCCTCATGCGCCGTGCCCCCGAGGACTACGGTCTCAACCCCGACGGTCGCAGCAACGAACAGATGGCCTCGGGCATGGGCGAACGCGCGCGCGCCGAATACGCCATGTCCATGACCCGGAAGCAGGCCGTGCGAACAGCCACCTTCTACATGCTTGTGATCGGCTTCGGCATGTTCGGCGTCACCATCGGCGTCATGCTGCTCCAGACCATCCCATTCATGACCGATGCGGGCTACAGCCGTGCGACCGCCTCGCTGATGATCACGATGTCTTCGATCCCGGCGCTGCTTTCGAAGCCAATCTGGGGCTATGCCATGGACCACTGGGACCCCAAGAAGCTTGCCTCCGCCGGCGCGCTCATTACCGGTAGCGCGATGGTCGTCATCACGGCTTCAGTCAACGCAAACGCCGACCTCCTTGTCTACTTCGGCTTCTTCCTCCTCGGCTGCGGCTGGGGCGGGATGATCCCCTTGCAGGAAGTCATCTGGGCCTCCTACTTCGGCAGGCGCTATCTTGGCTCGGTTCGAAGCGCAGGTCTCCCCTTCGCTCTCATCCTCGGCGCCGGCTCGCCGCTCCTCGTCTCGATCTATTTCGACCACGTCGGCAACTACAACGGCGCGTTCCTCACCGTCGCCTGCCTGAACATCGCCGCCGCGGCCATGCTGCTGTTCATCCCCAAACCGGTCGAACGCGTGCAGGCGCCCGAAGCGGCTTAGCGGTACTTCTGGCCGTCCGGAGGGAGTGGCGTATCGACCGGGACGATGAGCAACCCTCCTTGAGACGTGACCTGAACATCCGTTGCCTCTTGAGTGAGATTCACCATCGCCAGTTGTTGCCACGCATGGTCGGGGACGACGAGTTTTATCTGCTCGATTGTGGTCCCGTCGGCTCTTCGAACAGCAACGCTACCGCCGCCGCCCGGTCCGCTTGCGAGGATGCGCCACGATCCGGGCAGGCCGTTTGTTTTGACGATGCCTGCGCCGGTGCCTCCCACAATTTCACCGACAACCATGGAACCA
This sequence comes from Dehalococcoidia bacterium, assembly GCA_050247055.1. Taxonomy (GTDB): domain Bacteria; phylum Chloroflexota; class Dehalococcoidia; order Tepidiformales; family Tepidiformaceae; genus Amarobacter. The sequence continues at coordinate 131,579 of JBFWUX010000004.1, read as the reverse complement.
TCGGGCCGGTACTCGACTTCCGGTTCGCCCCGGGGGAGCTTGAACGAACGAATCACTGTACCGTCCGCAAGTTCGGCGGAAAGCTCACTGAGTGGTGATGGACTGTTCCCACCCTTCGGGTCCGGGTCTGTCAGAGGTTTGAAAGCCAGGTCGTAACGCATTCCGGGGTCGGGCTTCACGAGGAGCCTGGCTGCTGACGGGTCCACCGAAGTGACTTCAATCTCGATTGGGCGGTAGTCACGGAGCCGGACGTTGTGGACCTCAGGCGCTCGGCATTGGCTCGACGGCATGGGCACTGACCGAAAGAAATTCGAGGGTTCGATGGCCGCGCTATTCGCAGTCGGAGCGAAGTCGTAGTAGATGGAGGACAGCTCAAGGGCGAAGAGCGGCGGATAGAGAACGCCGTTCTCGTCCTGAAACCGGCGTATTGCGTACGTTGAGAGCATTTCGTCAGCGCTGGGTCGCCTCGCCCGTGTAGCGACGAGGCAGGTGAAAGGCAAAATCTCGCCTACTCTAAGCGTCGCCTGCTCGCCCGTGATGGTCGGCTGGTCCCCGAGCGATGCATCTTCCTCGGCCGCCCCCTCAGAGGACTGCCGGGCCAGAATCAAGGCCGCCACAATGGCAGTCCCGCCGCCCAGCGCCGCCACTGAAACGGCCACCCGAAGCGCGAGCGGGGCCAACTTCAAGCTGGTGAGGCGGCCCGCCGTCCGCCGCCATCGCCGTCGCTTCCAGTACGTCGCAGCCTCTTCCCTCGATGTGACGCCGAGCTTCGAAAGAATCTGGCTGACATGCCACTTCGCCCCGTCGAGTGAGATGCCAAGGTCCTGCGCGATTTCGAAGTTCGTGAGCCCTCGCGAGATCCTCTCCAGGACCTCTCGTTCGCGCGGAGTCCAGTGAGCTTCACCGCCGGTCTTCGTGTCCACGCGGCCACTCTATCGCTGCTTGCTCAGTCTGACCCTACTCTATGTTCGCTATTCGTTCTGGAGATTGTTCGACATCAGGCTTCGGCCGGTGAAGAATCCCCCGGTGCTTCGCATCGGACTCGTTGGTACCCAGTTCATCGGCAACCTCTACTGCCACTCTCTTCGCCAGGTAACTGGCGCCGAGGTCACGGCCGTCGCTTCACCGAACACTGCCGCCCAGTTCGCCGAACGCTGGCGCATCCCGGCCCACTTCGCGGACTGGCGCGAAATGATCGCTTCGGCCCCGATCGATGCCGTCGCCATCGCCACCCCCAACGACACGCACGCCGAAATCGCTATCGCGGCTGCGAATGCCGGTAAACACGTCCTCTGTGAAAAACCGCTCTCGATGAGCCTCGCCCAGGCGGACGCGATGATTGCCGCCGCCAGGGCTTCCGGCACCGTCCTCCTCTATGCCGAAAACCTTCTCTTCGTGCCGATGTACCAGCGCGTGAAAGAACTCGCGAAGCGCGGCCAGGTCGGCGACCTTTTCCTGGTGAAGCAGGCCCAGTGCCACGGCGGTCCCTACTCGCCCTGGTTCTGGGATGTGGACAGGGCCGGGGGCGGTGTAGTGCTCGATATGGGCTGTCACAGCATCCACGCCATCTGCTGGATCATGGGCGCCTGGCCCGAAGCCGTCACCGCCGCCATGGGCCGCTACGCCCACGCCGAAAAGGGACGCGGCGAGGATCACTCGACTGTGCTCCTCCACTTCCCCGGCGGCGCCATCGGGATCGCCGAAAACTCCTGGGCGATGCCGGGTGGGAACGATTATCTGGAGGTCTACGGGCCGAAGGGCCGCCTGGTTGCCAACCTCGAACGCGGCCCAGCCATCTCCATGTACACCGCTCCCGAAGGCGAGACCGCGCTCAACGCCTCGACTCGCTCTGGCTGGCAATACGCCATGTACGAAGAAGCCTGGCAGTTCGGCTTTCCGCAGGAACTCCAGCACTTCGTCGATGTCGTTGAAGGGCGGGCCGAGAATCGCTCGTCCGGCGAAGATGGCCGCCGCGTGCTCGAAATCATCTGCGCGGCGTACGAATCCGCCCGCACGGGACGCAAGGTCGAGCTGCCGTTCGCCAGCGACAAACGGAAGCCGATCGACCACTGGCTCGGCGCCTGAGCCGCAAGAAAAGTAATCGCCGCTTACCAAATCCGGGGACGCTAGAGTCACCCTGGGCTTAACCTATTCCGAATGGGCGCCCTCCAGTCATTCTTTTCGACCCCGCAGCGCCAGGCCCTTGGCTGGGCCCTGCTCGGTGTCCTGGGCATCGCGATGGCTGCCGGTGGCCTCTGGCTGCTGACTGACGATGGCGGCAACAAGGCCGCGCAGGCCGAACGGGATCTCTCGCCAACAGCCACAGCGACCGCGACAGCGAGGGCCACTTCAACTCCAACACGGACTTCGACGGCCTCGCCGACTCCTTCGCCGAGTGCCACACCCAGTCCCACCCCCACGAAAGCCGCGGTATCCAACCCGGGCACCAGTGGTGGCGGAGCTGCCAATCAGCCCGCGGCCGCGACGCCGACGCCTGAACCCACGTCCGCTCCCGCTGCCGCAGGCGGGCCGTTTTGTCCGCCGACGTCAGTCGGTCCTTCTTCGGGCTCACTTCCCTCCGGCCGTGTCGCCGGCGCGGTCACTATTTCGGGGACACCCGCGGCTCCGAACTCTGTGGAACTCTTTCTTGCGTTTGATGGTGTCCTCGGCCCGTCCGCCATGAACCTTGAAGGCGCGTTCCGCATTGATTTCTTCGCTAGCCCCTCAGACTGCGCCAACCGCGTGGGCGCCGCTATCTCGGTGTACGCGAATGGCCAGTACTTCCCAACCGGCCGCTCAGTCGGTGACGGCGGCGATCCGCTCATTCCGGTTACCATAGCGCTCCCCTGAGCCGATCGGCTCAGGCGGGCATGCCATCCCGCCCGATCACGGCAGTTCGACTACAGGGACTCCGGTGGGAGCGAAGTCCTTGCGATTCGCTGTCACGATCGTTGCAGATCGCACCATCGCGGAAGCGGCGATAGATCTCCTCTCCCAGGTTCCTTCCGGGGAAACAGGAGAGGCTCCCAATGGCGAGAACCCTAGTTCGACCGCTCGTGACCCGGCCCAAACGACCGGTCCAGCGTCGCAACCGGCCTGCCCGACCTTTTCCCGTTCTATAAGCATCAGGCAGATGAAGCTGTATCCCCTGCCGCTCAAGCCGATAACGCAACTGACCGGCGAACCTGGCGATTTGAAAATCTATCGGTATGGCTGGGAGGTTCGCGAAGTATGCATCCCAGATTGGCCGCTCGTGGTCATGAACTCGCGTGAAAACCTCTGAAACGCAGATCACACTTGTCAGCAGGTCATCGCCAGAAGTGAAAGCATTGCGCAGCCACTCAACGACTGGTTCTGCGCCTCGGCTCCAGTGGATATGGACCGTGGTGTCGAGGAGATAAGCCGTCAAGGATTGCCAGGCCGTCTTTCTTCGCCAAGTACAAGCGACTGATTTCCCGCCCGTTCTTCAGCACGGAGATCACGTACCCAACTCTCGATATCCTCCGGCGTGGCCCATTCCGGATGGTCTGCGTCAGCAACGAAACCCGCGTGTTCGCTCACTGCCTCGGCAAACCGGCGGTTGCGGAGCCAATTTCCGATGAGCCTGGCAACCTCCGCGCTTTGATTGCGCTCACCGACGACCTCTTCGAATTCCCTGGCAAGATCCTCAGGGAGAACGAAATGCTTGCGAACCATCTGAACCATAAATCCCACTTCCGATCCCACTGTAGCACCTTGGAACCGTCGCAGGTTCACGAATCGGCAGTGTCCGGCATTGCTGGCTCGCCCGTAAGATGACGATCACCTCGCCGACACCAGGAGCCCGAAACATGTCAGACCTCGCCTTCGCCAAAATCAATCTCCGTGTCCGCGACCTGGACGCGGCTCTGGCTTATGCCCGCGATGTGCTCGCCGCGAAAGTCCTCCGCGAGCGTTCGACGATCTCATTCGGCGAAATGGCGATGGTCCAGCTCGGTGGGCTGGTGATGGAGATCATCGCTCCCGGCAGCCCGGACAGCCCGCTGGCGCAGCTCATCGAAAAGCGCGGAGAAGGGGTCGATTCCATCGGCTTCACCGTCGCGAATCTCGCGCATGGCTCCGACACCCTGGAAGCAGCCGGCGCCCGCATGATCGGCAGCCAGGGCGCCGACCCCGAGAACATCGCCTGGATGCACCCCAAGAACCCCCTCGGCCTCTCACTCGAACTACTGCGGAGGGACTTCTGGGCCGGGGCTTCGCAAGCCCAGTAAAGGCGCAAGCGGATTACTCCGAATCCCTATTTCTTTATTCGCCCGAGAAAATTCACGTCGCTGCCACTCCACGACCTGGCAATGCGTCCCGATAACCAAGGCGTTGGTGGACCGTTGAGAACGTCTGCCGCTCGTTGGAGGGCGTGTCGTGAATTCAAGAGTAAGGCGGAATCTCTTCCCCAGGATTTTGTTCGTCCAGGCGCTCGTCGTGCTGGCCCTTGCGCTCGGTGTCGTGGATTCGCTGGCGTCAGCAGGCACAACTATCAGTGCTGGCTCGGCGTCGATCCAGGTCAACGGACAGGGCTCGACGACAACTACGATCACGCGCTCTGCTAATGATGCACACCTCAACGCGTTCGACGTCTCACTTTCGTTCGACCCTTCGATCGTTTCTGTGGCGAGCGTAGCTCCGGCCGCCGGCTGGTCGTTGATCCCGGCGCCGATGATCGACAACACCGCTGGTTCCGTGCGAGTCGTGGCCGTTCGCTTTGACCAGTGTGGAACCACGTGCCCCTCGTTTGTAGTGACGTGGAATGGCCTCGCAGCAGGCAGTTCGCCCCTGGACCTGAACGGTGACCCCAATCAATCACTGGCCGGCGCCGGCCAGTACATCACATCCGGTTTCACGGCCGGATCGATAACGGTATCGGCCCCTCCGACGCCGTCCGCCACACCATCCCCCGCGGCGAGCCCGACTCCCTCGCCAGCTTCGAGCCCGACGGCGAGCCCCACCGCTACCGCGACCGCACCGGCAACGCCCGCACCCGGCGCTCCGGCAGTGATCCTCGCAGGCAGCGGTGGGGCCGCCACGGGAACCACGTTTTCCACCACTGCCGCAGCGAACCTCCCGGCCGGCGCGCAGAAGCCCGATTCATTCGACCTCACCCTCACGTTCGCTCCCTCGATTGCCACTATCGACGCGATTGAAGCGGGGTCTGGCTGGTCGCTTGCGCCGCAGCCAACCTTCGACAATGTCGGCGGCAAGCTCCACGTGAGCGCGCTCCGCTTCTCGGATTGCTCCGCCTACTGCCCGCTCTTCACCGTAAAGTGGACGGCTGTTGCTCCGGGTTCCGGCCTGTTGCAGATCGAAGGCCTGCCCGCGAACGTCCTCGGTAGCACCGGCGTCCCGATCGATGCCACCTTCACGCCTGGCTCCGTCTCCGTGTCCGCTGTCGCCGGGCCACAGGCGCCGACGCCCTCGCAACCAACGGCAACGCCGTCCGCGGCCGCGACGCCTGCGCCGAAGTCAGACGACGTCCCGGTGCTTCCGTTTACGCCAGGCTGGAACCTCCTCACATGGGGAGGCGAGCCCATGTCCCCTGAGAAGGCGCTCTCGAGTTCCAACCCGGCCGCGATTGAGATGATCTACGTTTGGAACCCGGAGACTGGTCGATGGCAGCGCTACGGCCCGAACCTCCCGGCGTACCTGAACGACCTCAAGACCATCAACAGCGGTGATGTCATCTGGCTGAGCGCGGCTCCGCGGTAGGTCAGCCAGACTTCACTACTACCGTTCCATCAACACCTTGCCGGCCTGCAACACGCGGTCGATCCGGATCAGGACGGCCGCACCCTTGCGCTCCGGGTCACGGTCCAGTTCCAACTTGATCGTCCGGTCCATCACCTGTTGTCTGATGGGGCCCTCGGTCAGGACTTCAGCCTCGCCGAACATCTTCCAGGCCATGCGGGTTGCGGGGTTGCGGTAGAGAACGCAGACGCCCGGGTTTTCCGTCAGGTTTGAGAACGTTGTCCCCAGGGCCCTCTCCCAGAACGCGACATGGTCGCTATCGAAAATCATCGCGCTGCCCTTGTAGGCGATGTCGGGCATGCCGTTCTTATCCGCGGTCGCGAAAATCACCGGTGCCCCATCCGCGAGCGAGGTCTCGAACGCGCCCTTCATTTCATCAGTCAATGCAATCGGCAAGCGAATTCTCCTCTTGTTACTTCGTGTGAGTAGCCTATGCGGAGTAATGAGCGAAAACCAGCGCGACGCTCTCCACCGTCGCCTGACGCATCCCGCGACACCCTGTACTGTTTTCGAAGATGAACAACGGCTTCAGCGCTCTTTGACCGCGGCGTCAATCGCCGCGCCCCGGCAGGGCTTCCGCAATCCCGAATCCCGGACGGCGCTCGGGATGCTGATCGCCCTTACTGCGATTGCACCCATCTCCATCGACATGTTCCTCCCATCCATGCCGCAAATGGCGGAGGACTTCCACACGAGTGACGGCGCCGTGAGCCTCGCCGTGACGTTGTTCCTCTTCGCGTTCGCCGGTTCCCAACTCGTGTACGGCCCGGCCTCTGACCGATGGGGTCGGCGTCCGGTCATGTTCACGGGGCTCGCTCTCTATGTCGCTGGCGGCCTAGTTGCACTCTTCGCGCAATCAGTTGGCGTTCTCGTCGTGGGGCGCATCATCCAGGGACTGGGCGGTGGCGCAGGCCCGGCCATCGCCTCCGCCATCATCATCGATGTCTACAAGAAGGACCGTGCGCTGAAGGCGCTCGCCGCCATGACCGTGGTTACCGCCCTCGCCCCAATGCTCGCTCCCATCCTCGGCGGCTTTCTCCACGATGCGTTCGGCTGGCGCTCGGTGTTCGTCACGCTTGTCGGGGTGGGTGGTCTGCTTGCCGCCGGGTACTTCGTCCTACTCCCGGAGACCAATGAACTTCGCGATCCTGGTGCTCTCCGCGTCGGGCGCATGCTTCGCAACTACAGGACGCTCTGGACCACCCCCGTGTTCGCCGGCCATGCGCTGCTCATGGCGCTGCTCTTCTCCGGCCAGCTCGTTTTCATCTCGACATCGTCGTTCGTGCTGGTCGATGACCTCGGTCTTTCCGAACGCCTCTATGGCTTCAGCTTCGGGCTCGTGGCGTTCGGCATCATGGTCGGCGCGACGCTCTCGCGCAGGCTCGCCGGCAACTGGACTCCTCGCCGCATCGTCCTCACGGCGGCAACGTTTGGCGGCGCGAGCAGCGCGACGATGGCGGCGATGGCTCTTGCAGGGCTCGAAGGCGTTGCCTTCATCCTCATCCCGATGATGGTGGTCGCCGGCGCGACCGGGATGTCCGGCCCGGCGGCGCGTTCGAGCGCACTCACGCCCTTCCCCCAGATGGCTGGCCTCGCTTCTGCGCTCATGGGCTTCTCCCAGATCGGCATCGCGTCGATTTACAGCATCGGCTTCAACGGCCTCCTCGAACCAGGCCCGAAGACCATGACCACCGCCATTGCCGCGGCCTCGGTTAGCGCAATGGTTCTTGCGAGCCTGGCCGGTGGGCGAGGCGTGCACGCCGACTCAGTTGCGACCTGAGCGTTTCTCAAAGAGGGGCGCTTACAGCCCGGGCTGACGAGATGCGACGACCTCAAACGAGAAGGGGCAAAAACGGGTTCCATCGACCGTCACAAAGACGTCATAGCAACCGGCGTCGTCAAACCGCATCGCCCCGGGCAAAAAGTATTGTTCTGCCACTGGGCGGGAAACTGTTGGCATTGCCGATGCACCTTCCCACGTCATCACCCCACCGGTAACACGATTCTTGCCCGCTATCTCAAGCGCTGTTCCCGGTGCAGCTTCAATTCGCATTGGGATCTTCTGAACAAGGCTTCCGCCCTTCCCTGGCTGGGCCGCCACCTCATGGTTGCTGCCGACAACCTCACCGGCGAAAAAGATGGTCACCGGCTTGCTGGTCATCCACCACTGGTTCTGGTGCCACTCCCAGCCAGCGACCCCGGAACAGACCGGAAGCCGAACTTCAGGTCGGTCCAGAAGAAGCCCGTTTCCGGACTCCGGAGGCTGGTGCTCGCCGTCGGATGAACGCAGGGCGAGCACTGCGGTCCCAGCCGAGAAGGCGAGAACGAATGTCCCGACTATGACGGCACGTCGCACATCGATCGCCATCTCGCCACCATATCTTTCGCGTCAATTTCCTCTGAGATGAACAGCGTTCGCTTTCCCGCTAGAATGCGCCGGGCTCTAACCTCGCAGAGCCGACTCTGACCCCGTTGCCGGGACCAAAAGGCAGGAAGAATGCAGGCATTCGACTACGTAGCACCATCTTCGGTGCAGGAAGCGGTAGCCGTGCTCGCGAAGCACGGGCCGGCGGCCCGCGTGCTCGCCGGTGGCACCGATATCATCATCCAGGCCCGTGAAGGCCGCCGCGATGTCGCCGTCATGGTCGATGTCAAAGGTATTGCCGAAGTCACCCAGCTGACGCACAACAGCGATGGCTCGCTTCGCGTTGGCGCCGCCACGTCGTGCGCCCGCATTTACAACGATGACGGCATCAAGCAGCGGTTCCCGGCCCTGGTCGATTCCGCCTCACTCATCGGCGGCATCCAGATCCAGTCGCGAGCCAGCCTCGGCGGCAACCTCTGCAACAGCGGCCCCGCCGGCGACTCCATCCCGACCCTGATCGCCCTCGGCGCCACCTGCGAGATCACCGGTCCCTCTGGTTCGCGCACCGTGCCGGTCGAGCAGTTCTGCGCCGGGCCCGGCCGCAACGTCTTGCAGAATGGCGAGATGCTGGTAGCCCTCAGCTTCCCGGCCCCCGCCGCGAACAGTGGCGCCTCGTTCGAGCGCTTCATCCCGCGCAACGAAATGGACATTGCCGTCGCCAACGCAGCCGCGAATGTGACGCTCTCGGCAGACGGTCAGACCTTCCAGTCGGCACGCATCGCCATCGGCGCGGTTGCCCCCACGCCCCTCTACGTGGAAGCGGCTGGCGCGGCCCTCGCGGGGCAACCGGTGAACGACGCGACCATCGCGAAGGCCTGTGAGGCAGCCCAGGCTGCCGCCACTCCAATTACCGATATGCGTGGCTCGGTCGAGCAGCGCAAGCACCTCGTTGGCGTGCTCACCCGGCGCGTCATCAACAAAGCCGTAGCCCGGGCGAGGGGATAAATGAGCAAGAGAATTGTGAGCGCAACCATCAACGGCGAGGTCGAAGAATTCCTCGCAGAGCCCTACGACACCCTGCTCGAAGTGCTTCGCAACGAGCTTGGCCTCATCGGCTCGAAGGAAGGCTGCGGCAACGGCAACTGCGGCGCCTGCAACGTCATGCTGAACGGCCAGCTGGTGAACTCGTGCTGCGTTCTTGGCGTTGAGGCCAATGGCGGCACCATCACCACAATCGAAGGCGTCGCCCAGGGCGACCACCTGCACCCGCTCCAGCAGGCCTTCCTCGAAGAGGCCGCGCTCCAGTGTGGTATCTGCACCCCCGGCTTCATCGTTGCGGCCAAGGCACTCCTCGATTCGGAGCCGGATGCCGATGAGGCCCGCATTCGCCACTGGCTCGCCGGCAACCTCTGCCGCTGCACCGGTTACGACAAGATCGTAAAAGCCGTCCTCAAGGCCGAAACTGAGATGCGCCAGCCCGCCGGCTCGCGCTAGTTAGAAGGAGTTGTTCCATGGTGACGACTGAAAAGCCCGCCTACAAAGTCATTGGCACCCGCCCGATTCGCCCCGATGGAGTCGATAAGGTCACTGGCCGCGCCGTCTATGGGGCCGATGTCCGCCTCCCGGGCATGCTCTACGGCCGAATCAAGCGCAGCCCGCACGCCCACGCCATCATCAAGCGGATCAATACCTCGAAGGCCGCCGCCCTTCCCGGCGTCCACGCCGTGGTTACCGCGGCCGATCTGGGCCCCGATGTGGCGTCGCTCCCCGATATGTCGAAGAACATCCTCGCGGGTGACAAGGTCCTCTACCGGGGTCACGCGCTCGCGGCGGTTGCGGCCTCGACTGACCTCATTGCTCGCCAGGCCTGCGACCTCATCGAGGTCGAGTACGAAGTCCTCGAGCCCAACCTGGATGTTCGCGAGGCCATGCTCCCCGGCGCGCCCATCCTGCACCCGAACATGCGCACGAAGACGCCGGCAGGCCCTGGCACCGAGCCGTCGAACGTCGTCGCCCACGCCGCCGTTTCGTTCGGTGATGCCGATAAGGCGTTCACCGAATGCGATGTCATTGTCGAAGGCGATTTCAAGACGAAGATGGTTCACCAGGGCTACATCGAGCCGCAGTCCGCGACCGCAATGTGGAATCCCGACGGGCAGCTCCAGGTCTGGACCTGCACCCAGGGCTCGTTCCCGGCGCGACAGTCGCTCTCGGCAATCCTCGGTCACCCGGTCTCGAAGATTAAGGTCATCCCCACCGAAATCGGCGGCGGCTTCGGCGGCAAGATTAGCGTCTACCTTGAGCCCGTCGCTGCGCTCCTTTCGAAGCACGCCGGCCGCCCCGTGAAGATGACCATGGACCGCGTCGATGTCTTCGAAGGCACCGGCCCAACCCCAGGCACCTCCATCCGCGCCAAGCTCGGCGCGACCAAGGACGGCAAGCTCGTCGCCTTCTACGCCGATATGGCCTACGAGAACGGCGCCTTCGCTGGTTCCGCCGCGAACTACGCCACCATGTGCATCGCCGTCGGCTACGACATCGAGCACGTGAAGCTCGATGCCTATGACGTGGTCGTGAACAAGCCGCGTACCCAGGACTATCGCGCTCCAAGTTCGCCGGCTGCCGCCTTCGCCATGGAGCAACTCATCGACGAGATAGCGCAGAAGCTCAACATGGACGTCGAGGAACTGCGGATGAAGAACATCTGCAAGCCCGGCACCCGCGGCCCGATGGGCATGCCCCACCAGGCCCCCGGCCACGAAGAGTGCGTCCGCCAGGCGATGACCTCTGAGCACTACAAGTCGCCGCTCGAAGGCCCGAACCGTGGCCGCGGCACGGCTTCGGGCTTCTGGTTCAACGTCGGCCTTCGCTCGAGCGTCTCCGTCACCGTCCAGCCCGATGGCACGGTCAGCCTCATCGAAGGCAACACCGACATCGGCGGCACGCGTGCGTCGCTCGCGATGCAGCTCGCCGAAACGCTCGGCGTGCCGTTCGAAGACGTGAAGCCCACGGTCGTCGATACGGACAGCGTCGGCTACAACGATGTAACGGCCGGCAGCCGCGTCACGTTCGGTTCCGGCATGGCCGTCTACGAAGCCGGCAAGAACGTCATCAAGGAGATGACCGCCCGCCTCGCTCCAACCTGGCAGTTGACCCCCGACGACATCGAGTTCGCTGATGGCACCTTCAAGTCCAAGGACGGCTCGAAGAGCGGGACCTTCCGCGAAATCGCCCAGGCCGTCGTCGGCCGCGGCCCTGGCCTCACCGCCAGCGGTTCCGTGAACGCAGGCTTCCTCCAGGGTGGTGGCTTCGCCCACGCCATCGTCGATGTCGAAGTCGACCCCGACACGGGCAAGGTCACAATCCTTCGCTACACCGCCGTCCAGGACGCTGGCACCGCCATTCACCCGGCCTACGTTGAAGGCCAGATGCAGGGCGGCGCGGTCCAGGGCATCGGCTGGGCGCTCAACGAGGAGTACTACTACGACGACGAAGGCCGGATGGCGAATTCGAGCTACCTCGACTACCGCATTCCGACCACGCTCGACGTGCCGATGATCGACACGATCATCGTCGAGGTCCCGAACCCGCTGCATCCCTATGGGGTCCGTGGCGTCGGCGAACCGGGCATCGTCCCGCCGCTCGCGGCCATCGCGAATGCTGTCGCCCACGCCACCGGTGTGCGCCAGACGCAACTCCCGATGAACCCGCGCCGGATCCTCGAAACCACGGGGAAGTGAGCCGTCGTGGCGACGGTCCAGATCCCCGCGCTATTGCGTGAGTTGACCGGCGGCACTGCAACCCTGCAGGCCGCCGGTTCCAACTTGCGCGAAGTCCTCGCCGACGTTGTGCGCCAGCAGCCGGGCCTTGCCAACCGCGTCTACGATGCGGCAGGAGTCGTGCCCGAGATCATGCTCGTGGTCGACAACGTCGAGGCCCTGGGCCTCGACACGCCAGTCGGACCGAACAGCGAGGTGCTCATCCTCCCGGCCCTCCAGGGTGGGTAGGGCTCACTAATGGCTTCGCGCTTGCTGCGCCGAGTCGTTCGCGGTTACAAATCACCACGTGCGTTGGTGTGGATGCTGGGCGCCATCTTATTGATCATTTGGGGCATGATTGGGCCCATCCCGATTGCGATTGTCCCGATGGGACTGGCCTTCCTCGGCTCGTCGTTGTATGAAGCGTGGCGGCACGGAGCAGCGGCAGCTCAACTCGATTGACAGGCCGGCTTGGTCGCCTCGTCTGCGCCGCATTCGCAGCTCAGCAACTGACCGCGGCACTGCGGGCACTCCTCAGCGTCGCAAAGAGCGATGTGAAGCTCGCCGCGGACGACGCCCCAGTCATGGCAACTTGCGAGTCCATTTGTCCAACCGTCACGCTCCTCACCGAACCGCACGCGTTCGAATTGACGTACCTGCCCGGTGGCGGACGACAGCGAAATCAACGACGGCTCCTCATGGTCATGCATAAGCGCCGGGTTTCAGTCTAGCGAAGGCTCGTCCAGACTATTGCTGTGAATGTGAACGATGCCGAGTCGGAACTCGGGGGCGTCGGTCGCCACCCACAACTGGATGGCGTCAACCGGGTTGAGACACCCAAGAACTCCCGCCCTACCGAGGAAGAGGTTGACGAGCCAATGCGGCTCATACGCCGGTTGCAAGCGCATGTCAGCACAGGAGGTCGCCGTTTCACACGCGAAGAACTCAACGAGCGGTGATCGGCTAATCTCCACTTCAGCGAACTGACAGCCCAATTGCTGTTTCCCGGAGCCCTTTGTGCCCTCAACATCACCCGATCCCCGCCCCCGCTACAACTCCTCCGACCTCACGGAACTCACTACCCGCGTCTTCGCTGCCTACGGCGTGCCAGAGGCTGACGCGGCGTTAGCCGCCGAAGTCCTCATCGACGCCGACCTCTCGGGCATCGAATCCCATGGCATCGCCCATCTCCCCTGGCATCCCGGTTATGCGCCGGGGTTTCAGCGCGGTCTCTTGAATCCCAATCCCAACGTGAAAGTGCTGCGCGACAGTCCGGTAGCGGCCACCTGGGATGCCGATGGCGGTCTCGGCGTGCTCGTTGCCGCGAAAGCCATGCGGGCGTGCATGGCCAAGGCCGAAACCACTGGCATCGGCATGATCGCCCTGACCAACGGCCGCCACTTCGGCGCCGCCGGCTATTACGCCCGCATCGCCGCGGAGCGGGACATGATCGGCATGGCCATGTGCAACGTACCGCCGCTCGCGGTCGCGAGCGGCAGCCTGGACCGCGCCTATGGAACGAACCCCATCGCCTTCGGCGCGCCGGTGAAGGACGACCACCCGTTTCTGCTCGATATCGCGACCACCGCGGTCGCGGGAGGCAAGCTCGAAATTGCGCAGCGCCAGGGCAAAGGCATCCCCGCTGGTTGGGCCGTCGATGCATCCGGCGCCGATACGGCGGATCCCACAATTCTCCGCAGCGGCGGCGCCCTCCAGCCACTCGGCTCCTACATCGAAACCAGCTCCCACAAGGGTTACGGCCTCGGGATCATGGTCGACATCCTCACCGGTGTCCTCCCCGGTATGGGCAGCGCCATCTTCGAAGGCGCAAAGATGCAGGGTCAGTGGTTTGCCGCCTGGCGTATCGACGCCTTCCGCGACGTGGATCAGTTCAAGTCCGACATGAAGCGGATGGTCGACCACCTCCGCGGCCTTCGGCCGCGGCCCGGCGTGGAAGCGGTCCTCGTGCCCGGCGACCCCGAGGCCAAAGCACGGGAAGAACGCGCCCACCTCGGCATCCCGCTTGATGCCGAAACTATCGAGCAGCTAACAGCGCTCGCGAATGATCTGGGTGTGCCAATGCCGTCCGCGGTCAGTTGATGCCTCAGTAACGGAATGTGCGTCACGATCTCGCCATCTCGCTCCGTGCCTTCGCCTGTTCGGCCGTCACCTTTCGATGGCACGGCTCGCAGAGTACCTCCAGGTTCTCCTGGTGGTGTATGCAATCGAGCGCGCCGTGCAGACCGAGCGCGGGCGCGATGTGATTCACCTGTACCGAAGACGTCTTGGCCCGCCGCGCTCGGCTCTGCCGCGCCGGGAAGATCCCGCCACACTGGCTGCAGGCGAACCCCAGCGAGTGCTGGTGCAGGCGATTGCTCTTGTAGCGGCCGTGCGTGTCGCGGCAGCGTGGGATTTCGAACACCTCCGCGCGCTTTAACGCGAACTGCCGAGCCACCATGAACCGGTGGTTGCTATGCCACCATTCCATGCAGGCTTTCGAGCACCACTTCCGGCGCCCGGTTGGCAACGGAGCGCCGCAGCGAAGGCACCCTTCGCCCGAGGTGTTGAGTTGCCCGCAGATCTCGGTGTAAGACTCCACGCACCGAATTCTATCGCTTACCCGTAGACCGCTTTCTGTCCGTCCACCACGCCTCGCGCGAGCTTCAGGTCGGCCTGCGCTTGTACCGGGATCGCCACGGCGTCCCCGCTGATCGTGATCATCCGGTAACCCGCGGTGGCATGCTTCTCCGCCAGGCTCGCGTTCGCGTGGATCCCGGCCGTCACGCCGTACTCGGCGCATTTCTGCGCGATCCTGATGCGTGCCTCTTCGAATGGGCTGCCGTTGTTCATGCCCGGTTGGAGCCCATACGTGATGCTCAGGTCGGCTGGCCCGACGTACACCGCGTCGATGCCAGGCACCGAGAGGATCTCATCGAGCCGCTCTACCGCCTGCTTCGTCTCGACCATCGGGATGCAGGCGATCTGCGTGTTCGCGCCCGCGAAGTAATCCGTCCCGGCGTAGTAGCTCGCGCGGGTTGGCCCGAAGCTGCGGCTCCCCTCCGGGAAATAGCGGCACGCGGCCACCGCCTGTCGCGCCTCTTCCGGCGAATTCACCATCGGGATGATGACGCCCATCGCGCCGGCATCCAGCACCTTGCCGATGATGCCGAACTCATTCCAGGGCACCCGCACGAACGGGATGGTCTCGGTGGTCCCGATGGCCTGCAGCATCGTCAGCGCCACCTGGTAATCGACAACGCCGTGCTGCATGTCGATGCAGAGCCAATCGAAACCCTGGTGAGCCATGATTTCGGCGGAAAACGAACTTGGAATCGAAAGCCAGGCTCCGTGCGTCACTTCGCCGCGAGCCCACTTCTCTTTGACCGTGTTGATTCTCAAGTTCGTGCCTCCGGGGAGATGGTTCAGCGCCTTCGCAGCGCGGATTCAAGTACTTCTGGGTTTACACATTCAGGCGGCCGATTGCCCGACATCACCGCAATAAAGTTCGCCACCGCGAGTTCAAGCATCGCGGCTCGCGTTTCCACCGTCGCCGATCCGATGTGAGGAAGAGTGAATGCGTTTTCGAGTGTGAGAATCGGGTCGTCTGCCTCCGGTGGTTCGGCTTCGAGCACATCCAGCACCGCGCCCGCGATCTGGTTCGTCTTCAACGCGTTGGTCAGCGCGGGTTGGTCGATCACCGGCCCCCGGGAGGTGTTTACCACCCATGCGGTCGGCTTCATCATCGCCAGCGCGTGTGCATCAACGATGTGGTGGGTTTCATCAGTCAGGTTCACGTGCAGCGAAACCACGTCGGATTCGCGGAAGAGGTCGTCCAGCGACCGGTAGGGGCAGTCTTCCCAGCCGGCCCCCGGGTTCGTGAAGGTGTCGTAGTAGATCGGCTTCATCCCGAACACCCGCGCCCGCTCCGCCACGGCCTTGCCGATGCGCCCAAAGCCGATGAGTCCCAGTGTCTTGCCGTCGAGGTCCCAGCCCAGGGGTGGAGCGGGATCGCGTCGTGCCCAGCCGCCATCGCGCACGTACGCCGCATTCGGCACGAGCCCGCGCGAAGCCAAGACGATCATCCCGATCGTGAGGTCCGCCACCGCAGCGCTGAGCACTCCCGGGGTGTTGCACACCGCTATCCCACGAGCGGTCGCCGCTTCGAGGTCCACGTTGTTGTAGCCAACGCCGAAACCCGAAATCACACGCAGGTTTGGCGCTGAATCCATCAACTCCGCGGTGATTGGAATCTGGTTACTGCAGAGCAAGCCTTCCGCGCCGGCAACCGCCGCTCGGAACTCCTCCGCGCTATGTCCGGGCGCCAGGTGAGTCGCCGATGAAACCTGGTCGATCCGCGCCCGGATTTCCGGGCCCACCTGCAACGTGACGCAGCCGTTCGGGAGGTTTTCCACGAGGCGATACGCTACAGGTTCGAACCCGGTGCCTCAATTAGCGTCGCGCGGCCAACGGGGTCGGCCCCACGGAGAGCGATTTCGACGCATCGGCCAGCGTCGCGAGCGCATTGACCAGCGAATCGAGCTGCCCCGCAGCACCCTCGGTCAGCTTGCCTTCGGCGAAGTCCGCCGACGACAAATACACATTCGTCGGCAGCTGCCACGCCCCGAACCACGAGAGGATGTCGCGCAGGTGACTCTCGGCCCCGAGGAAGTGGTGCAGCGTCGCGCCCATTGCCACCACACCCACGGGCTTGCCCATCAGCGCTTCGATGGGCAACAGGTCGAGCGCGTTCTTCAGGGCGCCTGTAAGTGTCGCCCGGTAGACCGGCGTCGCGAGAATGACGGCATCAGCACCCTCAACTCCATGAACCAGCTTTGGGGTGTCGTCAGTCAACTGGTCCAGCGGTCTCCCGTCCGCGAACCCAAGGCTGAGCTGGCCGAGGTCGATCAGGGTTGTGGAATGCCCGGCCGCGGAAGCCCGTTCGAGCGCGCCGGAAATCGCTGAGGAGAGTCTCCCCGGCGGGGTCACACTGCCGAGGATGGCGGTAATGCTGGTCATGGTTTCCCTCGGGGATGGAAGTCCTCGGAGCTTGCACCGCCTGCTGAATTCGTGCCACCTCCAAAACCGAATCGGCAATGACATCCAGTGGTCGGCGCCTGACTGCCGCGGTTCGGCTTCGTATAGTCGGTGCTGCGCGGAGAAGGAGTTTGCGTATGGCACGAGACGTCCTGGTGGTCGGAGGTACCGGCCCATCCGGGGTCCCTATCGTCGATGCCTTCCTCGCCGCCGGAGATAGGGTGACGGTGTTCCACAGTGGAGCGCACGAAGCGGACTTCATCGCCGAAACCGACCACATCCACGCCGACTCTCGCGACGCCGATGACATCGCCCGGGTGTTCTCCGGCCGCCGCTGGGATATTGCCGTCTGTACCTCAGGCCGTCTGCGCGCGCTCGCACTCGAACTCGCGGGCAAGGTCCGCCGCCTCGTCGGCATCACCGGACAGCCGGTCTACCTCGGGACCATGAATCCCACGCCGCTCGGCACCCTGCCGCTACCCATTCCGGAGGACGCCCCGCGCCAGTACGACGCCAACAACTACACCGGTAAGGTCGCAATCGGCGAGGACCAGCTCTTCGAGCAGCACGCCGCGAAGGCTTTCGAAGCGGTCGTTGTTCGATACCCCGGCGTGTACGGTGCCCGCGGGCATCTCGCGCACGAGTGGGCCGTGGTGAAGCGCATCCTCGACGGACGAGCGCAAATGCTCCTCCCGCAGGGTGGCATCACCCACTTCCAGCGCGGCTATATCGAAAACCTCGGCCGCCTCGTTTACCTCGCCGCGACAGTTCCTGCCGCCGCGGGCGAGGCCTTCAACTCCGGCGATGAGCGCGTCATGAGTGCCCGCGGCGTCGCCGAAGCCATCGTCCACGAGCTCGGCGCCAAACTTGAGTTCATCGACGTGCCCGCCGACGAATCGCGCGGGTTTTATCCCCTCGCCCAGAAATCGAACCTCATCCTCGATTTCTCCAAAGCCCGCCGGATCCTCGGTTACAAAGACGTTGTCGATGTCGAAAGGGCCACCCGCGCGACCGCTCGCTGGCTGTTCGAAAACCCGGGCTTCGGCCCATCGGTTTCGCCCGCATTTGGCGGTAACTTTGACTATGACCTCGAGGACCGGCTGATTGCTGCCGCTCGAAGGAGCGCCGAGCTCTACGCCTCGGCGCGAGAAGGAGCCGGCGCATGACCGCGCTGAAGACCGCGATTTGCGATCCGCTCGGCCTCAAGTATCCGATCTTCGGCTTCACCCACAGCGTTGATGTTTGCGTCGAGGTCACGAGGGCCGGCGGCATGGGCATCCTTGGCGCGACGCGCAGCACGCCAGAAGAGATTCGACGGGACCTCGCCGAGATCCGTTCCCGCGTCGGCAATCTGCCCTTCGGCGTCGACCTCGTCCTTCCCAAGGGCATGCCGGAGCGCAACAACCGCGAAGAGATCGAGGCCCAGCTCCCCGGGGAGCACCGCACCTTTGTCGAACACATCATCGAGAAGTACAACGTGCCGCCCGCGAAACAGGCCGGGATGCGTTCGCGCTTCGTCCGCTCGGAAGAAACGGCCGCCCGCCAGATCGACGTTGTCCTCGCGTCCGATGTCGATGTCTTCGCCTGCGGCATCGGCAGTCCGGTGGAAGCCATTCGCGAAGCGAAGGCCGGCGGCAAAAAGGTCATCTCGCTCGTCGGCGCCCCGAAGCACGCCCGCGCAGCCATCGCCAGCGGCGTCGATATGCTCGTGGCCCAGGGCTACGATGCCGGTGCCCACACCGGCACCATCGGGACGTTCTCGCTCGTTCCCCAGATCGTCGACGTTGCAGGCGACATCCCCGTGCTCGCGGCGGGCGGCGTTGCCACCGGACGCCATATCGCGGCCGCTCTCGCCCTTGGCGCTGTCGGGGTCTGGATTGGTACCGCCTGGCTCGTGACGAAAGAGAACCACACACATCCGCTCATCCTCCAGAAACTCCTCGCCGCAGGCTCCGACGACACCGTTATCTCGCGAGCCGATAGCGGCAAAACGCTGCGGCAGGTGCGCACTGCCTGGAGCGATGAGTGGGCCGCGAAGGACGCACCGGCGCCCCTGAAGATGCCCTACCAGGACATCCTCGTCGGCGACCTCCTGGGCGCCATCGACCAGCACGCCGTCGAGCCGCTCATGCACAGCCCGGCCGGCCAGGGAATCGCCATGTTCAACGAGGAAACCACCACCGCCGCCGTCATGGCTCGCCTCGTCTCCGAGGCCGAGGCCGCGCTGAGCCGCGTGCAGGGAGCGACGGCATGAATGCCGAGCCGGGACCCTTCGAAGGCGTCCGCATCCTCGAACTCGGGCAGTACATTTCCGTGCCGTTTTGCGGTGAGCTGTTCGCCCACGGTGGGGCGATCGTCACCAAGGTTGAGCCCGTCACCGGGGACCAGACACGCCACAACAGCGCCATCTTCCCCGGAGAGGGCCGCCAGTACATCAACAAGGCGCGCGGC
Source organism: Dehalococcoidia bacterium (assembly GCA_050247055.1). Lineage (GTDB taxonomy): Bacteria > Chloroflexota > Dehalococcoidia > Tepidiformales > Tepidiformaceae > Amarobacter. The sequence goes on along the minus strand of JBFWUX010000004.1, from coordinate 112,193 downwards.
AAGCGCGGAATCGCGCTCAACCTCGGCTCGCCCCAGGGCCTCGCCCTCGTGAAGCGCATGGCGGCCGCCAGCGATGTCGTGCTCTCGAACCTCCGGCCCGGCCTTCCCGAGCGGCTCGGCCTAGACTACGAATCCCTCGCCACCTCGAACCCCGGACTCGTCTATGGCGAAGTGACTGCCTTCGGCCACAAAGGCCCCGAAGGCGACAAGCCGGGCCTCGATATCACCGCCCAGGCGATGTCCGGCCTGATGCTCAGCCTGCGAGCCTTCGAAGGTACCCGCCCCATCGCCACCGATGTGATGATCACCGATTACCTCGCGGGCACGCTGCTCGCCTTCGGCGTCGCCTCGGCCCTCCGGGTCCGCGACGCGACCGGCAAGGGCCAAAAAGTTGCGACCTCGCTCTTCCAGGCCGGGCTCACCGTCCAAAACCACGGCGCGAGCATTATCGAGGCTGTTGATTCCTGGAAGCACGACTTCGTCGATTGGCTCGAAGCAGAGAAGCCCACCGCCTACGAAGGTGCCGTCCGCCGCCAGGAACAGATGGCCAGCGGCCAATGGTTCTTCAACACCTACGACGCCGCCGATGGCGCCCTCGCCATCGCCGCGCCCGGGATCCTCCGCCGCAAGCTCCTCGAAGTCATGGGCTTCGATGAGCCGTCAGTCACCGACCCCAACTGGGAACAGCCAGACGACCCTCGGCCCCACTTCGCCGCGGTTGTCGCCACCATGCGAGAGAAGGTCGCCCAGTGGAAGCGCGATGACCTCGTCGCTGCTCTCGAAGCGGCCGCCATCCCCTGTTCGCGTGTCCAGTTCCTTGAAGAGGCGCTCCTCAGCGAGCAGGCCCGCGCGAACGGCTTCGTCTCAACCTTCGACCACCCGCGCGTCGGCCCTATCACCATGCCCACAACGCCGCTCATGTTTTCGGGGTCAGCCTACCGCTCCGCAGAAACCACGCCCGCCCTCGGCGAACACACGCGCGCAGTCCTCGCCGACCTCGGTCTGCGCGACGAAGAGATAGCCAGCCTGGTCGCCGATGGCGTGGTCGTAGAGGAGTAGCAACCGCCAGACCCTGTAGAGTTCGTGCCACAACTCACCAGGAGCCATATGTGTTCTACGAACTGCGCCAGTACCAGTCACTCCCCGGCAAGCGCGATGAACTCGCCCGCTATATGGAAGAAGTCATCATCCCGTTTCAGGTTTCGAAGGGCATGGTCGTCACCGGCAGCTTCACCGGCGAAACCGAAGAGAACCTCTACGTCTGGATCCGCCGCTTTGAAAGCGAAGCCGAGCGCGAGCAGCTCTACAAGGCCGTCTACGGCTCGGACGAGTGGAAGAACGAACAGAGCCCAAAAATCGGCGAGCTTCTCGACCGCGAAAAGATCGTCGTCAGCCGCATCGTCCCTATGCCCAAGTCCGTCCTGCACTAAGAAGTCCAAACGCAGAGACGCAGAGGCGCAGAGTCTTTCCAAAGGTCTTTGCACCGCGTCGGATCGACTCGTTCGAAGAACCTCTGCGCCTGAGCGCCTCCGCGTTTCACTGGTCTCAGACATCCTTCAGAGTCGGCCGCCGGTAACGGTCCTCAGGGTCGTCCCATCCCTTGAAGTTCGGCACGCGCTTCTCCGCGAACGCCGAGCGCGATTCCATCAGGTCCGATTTCGCGCCGTGGTCTCGCAACCGGTCGCCCAGCTGCTCGATTTCCGGGGCAACCTTCGGACGGATGTCGCGCATGATCGCGAGCGTGTTGGCGCGCGAAGCCGGTGGCAGTGACATCAGGTGGGCTGCCATCTTGTGCGCCTCGGGCATCAGATCCTCCGGTTCTACCAGCCGGTTTAGGAAACCCACCTGGTACAGCCGCTCCGCATCGAACCGGAACGCGAATGCCATCTCGGTGGCGACTGCGTGCGGCAGGTTCGCCAGGTGTCCGTGCTGGTAGCCGCCGACAAGCCAGCGCTTCGCCTCCGACATTTCGAAGATTGCCCCTTTCACCGCCAGCCGCAGGTCGCAGCGCTCCACGAGCTGGAAGCCACCGCCCATCGCGTAGCCGTTGATGGCGCAGATCACCGGCTTGTCCAGCGTTCCCGAAGTGAACGGGTCGCGCCGCACGCTCGTATCGAGCCCTGGCGCGCCGCGTTGCAGCGATTCCTTCATGTCTTCGCCCGCGCAGAACGCGCGTCCGGTGCCCGTGTAGATGGCAACCTCAAGGTCGCGCCGGTCGTTGAACTCGTTCCAGGCGTCGGCGAGCGCGCCGCGCAGTTCGTTGCCCAGCGCGTTCAGCCGTTCCGGCCGGTTCATGCGAATGGTGAAGACAGGCCCTTCGACTTCGGTTTCGACGATTGCCATGCGGGTGCATCTCCAGGTTCAGGATGAAAGTACGCCGATCCTACACGGTGTAGACTCGCGCCATGCCCAGCGGGAGACCAGCACTCGAAGGCATCCGCATCCTCGATTTCACCCGCGCGCAGCAGGGCCCCTTCGCCACCATGCTCCTCTGCGACATGGGTGCCGAAGTGATCAAGGTCGAACCCCCGGGCGGCGAGCAAGGGCGAGCCAACGGCCTCGGCCCGGACGGCTTCTCTTCCTACTTCGAAGGCCACAACCGCGGCAAGCGCAGCATCACGCTCGACCTTCGCGTCCCCGAGGCCATCGAAATCGTGAAGCGCATCGCCCCCACCTGCGATGTCGTCGTAGAGAACTTTCGCCCGGGCATCATGGAAGCCATGGGCATCGGCTACGAGGACCTGAAGCAGCTTCGCCCGGACATCATCATGGCTTCGGCCTCGGCCTGGGGCCGGAGCGGCCCCTGGGCGAAGCGCGGTGGCTACGACCATGTGGCCCAGGCGCTCAGCGGCGTCATGTACGAACAGGGCGAAGGGCCGGGCGGCGAACCCCAGGCCCTCATCGGCGGCTTCGCCGACCAGATCGGCGCGATGCTCCTCGCCTTCGGCATCTCCACCGCGCTCTTCGTCCGCCAGCGCGATGGCATCGGCCAGCATATTGATGGCTCGCTCATCGGCGGCATGGTCGCCATGCAGTCCAAGCAAATCATGGAGTTTCTCCGCACCGGCAAGCAGTCGGGCTTCCAGCGGCGCCGCGCCGCCACCTACACGAACTACGAGTGCGCCGATGGCAAGCACATCGCCATCGCTGCCCAGGACCAGAAGTACTGGGAGAAGCTCTGTGACGCGCTCGACGAGCCGGGGCTGAAGGACGACCCGCGCTTTGCCCGCCCACGCGGTCGCGCCGAGAACAAGGACGCGCTGGTCGAAGAACTCGACCGCATCTTCCGCAAGCGCCCGATGGCGGAGTGGCTCGAACCACTCGCCCGCGAGGGAGTCCCGCACGCACCCGTCCTCGACTACGCCGGCATGTCCGAGCACCCTCAGTATTGGGCGAACCAGTACCTCGTCGAAATCGATACCCCCCACCTCGGCCACATGCGCGTCCCCGGCGCTCCCATCCGCATGAGTGAAACGCCGCCCCGCGTCGAATCAGCCGGGCCCATCCTCGGTTTCGACACCGAGGAAGTCCTGCTCTCAGTCGGCTACACGTGGGACGAAATCGCCGCCCTCAAAGCCTGCGGCGCGACAAGGACCGCCTGAAACGAAACTCCCCTCGCCCTCCTTCCCCGGAAGGACTGGAAGAGCGACTGGGGGTGAGGGGCTAGTGCTGCACCGCGTGCCCGCCATCCAGGTTTATCGACTGCCCGGTGAACCACGCACCCTGGTCGCTGCAGAGGTAGATGACGCCGTAGGCAATCTCCTCGCCCGAACCCATCCGCCGTAGCGCGATCCGCGCCGTGGCCTGGTCCCACGCCGGCGTCCCCCGGATGTCATCGATGCGCACCGTGTCCACCAGCCCGGGGCAGATCGCGTTCACCCGGATCCCGTACTGTCCGACTTCCTGGGCCATGCCTGCGGTGAGCGCCTGGATGCCGGCCTTGCTCGCGGCGTAGGCGGTCGTGTTCGGTGGCAAGAGCTTCCCCGCGATGGACGAGATGTTCACGATGCAGCCGCCGTTTCCGACATCGATCATCTGTTGGCCGAAGATCTTGGACATCAGGAACGTCCCCCGCAGGTTCACCCGGATCACGGTGTCCCAGGCATCGATGGGCATATCCACCACCGGCACCCGGTCCCGGCCTCGCGCCGCTCCCGCGTTGTTCACCACAAAGTCCACCCGCCCGAACTCCTTCAGCGTCTGCGCGAGCAGTGCTCGCACCGCTCCTTCATCGCCGACATCTGAGACGACCGGCAACGCCGTCCCGCCGAACCCCCGGATCTCCTCCGCCACCGATTCGATGTCTTTCCAGCCCGCAGACTTCTCGTCGTCCGGGTACTGTTCCTTCGGCCGCCCCGACCCGGTCAGCACCACCTTGCACCCCGCTCGTGCCATCTCAACAGCGATCGGCCGCCCGATGCTCCGCATCCGCCCCGCCCCCGTTACGACGGCGACCTTTCCCTCAAGACCAGTTAGTTGCAGACCATCCATCGCGCCAAAACCCCTCGAATGTCAGTAGCGCGAAACATACGCCGGCCGGTTCAAGGCGACACGCGACGGGCGGGCGGGCGCTGGCCAGCATCTGCGATGACACTCCCCTCTCCCAGGCTTGGGAGAGGGGCCGGGGGTGAGGGCTAAAGTGCCGCCTCGGCCGTGGCCCCGCCGCCGTACCGCCCGAACTGTTCCGGCGCGAGCTCGATTTGCATCGCGGTGCAGGGATTCGGCAGCCCTTCGCTATGCCCGAGGACAACGATCTCTGCATGCACCCGCGTCCGCGTGACTTCGAGCACGCCGACCGTCCCGAGTCTCGTCGAAAGATGGTGCGGCAGGATCGGGCTGCCCGAGTTAATCAGAAGCACGTCCTCCCGGAACTCCAGTCGCTCGACGTGTGTGTCGCCACCGATCAGGATGTCCACCCGTTCGCCAGCCAGCGATGACCGCAGGATTTCGTCGATCGGGCGCGACTCTGGCCGCAGTTCGTGCGCCATGCCAATCCGCCAGCCTTCGATGTCGAGCATCTGGCGCTTTTCCATCCTCGGATCGACGAAGAGATCGTTGTTGCCTTCGGCCACCAGCAGGGGCGCGAACTGCCCGCACCATTCGAGCACGGAAGGCGCCGTCACATCTCCGGCATGCAAAATCAGGTCCACGGAACGCAGCACATCGGCGATTTGCGGGCCTAATTCATCGAGGCTGCGCACGAGCGAAGGAAGATGGGTGTCGGCGATTAGCCCGATTCTCACCCGAGTACGCTATCCTTGCGCGGCTGAGCGGACAAGCCGTGAGAGAGCCACGATCGCTGGCGCCCGGTTTCGGGTCGCTTCGCTCCTTCGTGATGCCCGTTCGCGGCAGATTTCGAAGGAGGGACAGCCCATGAGTCAGAGTCGCCAGGCGGCGATCGCCGGCATCCACGAATATCCCCTGCGAGTTGCACCGGGCGTTTCGGCCATGCAGATCAAAGCGGCCTCACTGAAGGCCGCACTCGATGACGCCGGCCTCAAATGGTCCGATGTCGATGGCCTTTACGATGCCGGCGACGGCGAGGGTGGCGGAGGCCTCGGCCTTGCTGCCTACCTCGGCCTCAAGCCACGCGTGATCGACACCACCCAGGTTGGCGGCTCGTCGTACGAGTTCCACACCGCCCATGCCCTGCGCGATATCGCTGCCGGGCGCGTCAACGTCGCGGTCACCACCTACGGCTCGACGGCTGCTTCGCAGCGCTTCGCCATTGGCACGGGAGGCGGACGTGGTGGCGCTTCGTGGTCCACGAACATGGAAGCGCCTTACGGCTCCACCCTTATCAGCAACTACGCGATGGTGAAGCAGCGCCACATGTTCCAGTACGGGACCACCAACGAGCAGCTCGCGGAAATTTCTGTTGCCACTCGCAAGCACGCCATGCGCAACCCGGAAGCCGTGAAGGCCATGACCGACCTCCAATTCGTGAAGGTCGACAACATCACCGTCGCCGACGTGCTCGAATCGCGCCTGGTCGCCTCACCCCTGCGCCTGCTCGAATGCTGCATGGTCTCCGATGGCGGCGGCGCGCTCGTCATCGTCTCGCCCGAAGTCGCCCGAGGCATCAAGAAGAAGCCCGTCTGGGTCATCGGTTCGGGCGAAGCCACCAAGTACCGCGAAAACGGCGGGGACATCACCACCAGCGCCGGCGCAATGAGCGGCCCCGCCGCCTTCGGCCAGGCCGGTGTCCGGCCGGACGAGATCGACATCGCCATGATCTATGACTCGTTCACCATCACCGTCGCCACCTGCCTCGAAGACCTCGGCTTTTGCAAGAAGGGCGAAGCCGGCGCCTTCGTCGGGGATGGCCACCTCGCCTTCGATAGGCCCGGCCTCACCCTCAACACCGATGGCGGCGGACTCTCTTCGAACCACCCCGGCATGCGCGGGCTCTTCCTCCTGCTGGAGGCCACCCGCCAGCTGCGCGGCGAATCGACCTCCCAGGTGAACGGCGCAAAGCTCGCCGTCGCCCATGGGAACGGTGGACTCCTCGGCGGCACGCACACCGGCGGCACCGTCATCCTCGCGGCCGACTAAGAAAGGACTGTTAGTACCATGCCGAATCGACCTCAACCTCACTTCCCCGAACCCGACACCAGGCGCTACTGGGAAGGCGTCCAGGCCGGAGAACTCCGCTACCAGACCTGCAACGACTGCAAGTCGGTGAACTTCTATCCCACCGCCCACTGCCAGAAGTGCGGCTCGCAAAGCCTCACGTGGAACGTCTCGAAGGGCGAAGGCACCGTCTATACGTTCTCGGTTGTTATGCAGAACCGCATTCCGGGCTTCCAGGAGCTTGGCGCCTACGCCGTCGCCTACGTCGACCTGGATGAAGGCTTCCGCATGCTCACCAACGTCATGGTCGATGGCGACCCTACCCAGAACGTCAAAATCGGCCAGCGTGTGAAAGTCGAATTTGAAAAGCAAGACTCCGGCGAGTACCCCATCCCGGTCTTCCGCCCGGTCTAGTTAGTCACGCCCGCGACACACCCCTCCGATCTGGTTCGGAGGGGTGCCGCGTGCGTTCGCGAATCGCTTCGAAAGGACAGCACTCCCAATGCCCCTCCACCCCCAGGCCAAAGCCGTGCTCGACATCATGGCCGCCACCGGTTTCCAGCTCGCCGGCGAAGCCGCTCCCATTCGCGCCATGATGGCGCTCGCCCCGAAGCCCGAAGGCGAGCCGGTCACCTCCGTCGTTGACCGCACCATTCACGCGAACGGCGCCGACATACCGGTCCGCATCTACCGCTCCGATCCAGGCGCCGCCCCGAGGCCCGGGCTCGTCTGGTTTCACGGAGGCGGATGGGTAATCGGCACCCTCGACAGCGACGAGTTCGGCTGCCGGTTGATAGCCAACGCAAGCAACTGCGTGGTTGTTTCGGTTGACTACCGGCTGGCTCCCGAATCGAAGTTTCCCACGGCCGCCGATGACGCCTTTGCCGTCACGAAGTGGGTGGCAGAGAACGGCGCCGAACTGGGCATCGATGCCTCGCGGCTCGCGGTCGGCGGCTGGAGCGCGGGCGGCAACCTCGCCGCGGTGGTCGCCCAACTGGCCCGAGATTCGGGCGGTCCCGCACTGCGATTCCAGGCGCTGGTGAACCCGGTGACGAACTACGACTTCACCACCGCGTCCTACCAGGAGAACGCGGACGGCTATGGACTGACGAAGGCTGGCATGGAATGGTTCTGGGGCCACTACCTCAACAGCGAAGCCGATGGCGCTAGCACGAAGGCATCACCACTACGGCACACGAATTTCGCCGGCCTGCCGCCGGCGCTTGTCATCACCGCCGAATACGATCCGCTGCGCGACGAAGGCGAAGCCTACGCCGAAAAGCTCCGCGCCGCGGGCGTGCCAGTCGAGTTCAAGCGCTACGACGGTCAGGCCCACACGACGTGGGCGAACCCGGCAATCGACGATGGCACCGACGAGGCGCGCAGGGTTGGTAAGGCGGTGAAGGCCGCCCTCGGCGCCTAGTACTCAGTCGCGATGGTCCGCCCCGATCGGGGGGCCAGACTAACATTAAACCTCTGTGCCCGACACCACCGGGAACGTACACCCCCTCGTCCGCGAGACACGAGTCGGGAGAGGGGGTCGGGGGTGAGGGCCAGCGGACGACCATCGCCAAATTTCAGTTCAGTGCTAGCGCGCCACGATCAACACAACCATCCCGAGCACCACGACGGCGGCGGCCACCGCCCGTCGCTGTCCAAGTTGTTCGTGAAGCAGAAGCCAGCCGCCGATCGGCCCGAGGATGACCGAGGTCTCGCGCAGCACGGCGACATACCCGACCGGCGCATAGTTCACGCCGACAAGCACCAAGCCGTACGCCAGCACCGATGCCACACCCGCAAGCGCATACCGCCGTCCCGATCGCCGTGCCGCCGTGACCAGGATGGAGTATCGCCCACTCACTACGCCGACCAGCGAAAGGCTCACGCCGACAGTCACGCCCTGCGCTGCGGCGTAGCCAAGTCCATTCGAGGCTCGCGACCCCTGCGTATCGACCAGCGTGTACGTCGAGATCAGCACGCCCGTCGCCAGCGCCCAGGCATATGCCTCTTTCGTCCCGCCGAAACTCATCAGCGCCAGCAGCCCGACGCCGGCGATGGCGATCCCGGCCACCCCGAGAGGCGGGATCAGGTCATCAAGGAGGATGGCTCCTCCCAGTGCCGCCAGCACCGCCCCGCTCCCGCGCGCCAACGGATACGCCATCGAGAAGTCCCCGTGGTGATAGGCCCGCACGAGAAAGCTGACATAGCCAAGGTGCACCAGCGTCGAAATGGCCAGCCATCCGAGCGCCTCGCCCGTGGGGACACCTGCCACCAGCATCACCGGGAAGAACAACAACCCGCCGAACAGGAACTGCAGCGTCGCCGCCGAAAACCGGTCGCCACCCTGCTTGAGCGCGAGGTTCCAGGAGGCGTGTAAGACCGCCGCCGCCAGTGCGCAGAAGGTCGCGATCAGCATTAACGCGGCATACTGGCCCAGTCATGCCCTTCGAGCGAACACCAACACGTTTTCCCGAGCTGAACACCGTCCTCGAACACCTGGTATCGGGCATCCGCGACGTACTCGGGCCGAACCTGGTTGGCGTCTACCTGCAGGGTTCCTTTGCGGTCGGCGATGCCGACGAGAACAGCGACGTCGACTGGGCAGCGGTGACGAACCACGACATCGATGCCGTGGTGCATGCGCGCCTGAACGAATTCCATCGCGAACTCCACGCTCGCCCCGAGACCTGGGCACAGCATCTCGAAGGTTCCTACTTCCCGCGTAACGTCCTCAAGAACCTCGCCGAGGCCCCTACCGAACTGCCCGGGTCGCCGCGCGATCCTGGCTGGACCGACCCCTCGAATGGCGCCCCGCTTTCGGTTTACCCCGTGCTCTACCTCAACAACGGAAGCAACACGCTCATCCGCTCGCAGCACGACAACAGCCTGGCCGTGCGGTGGGTGCTCCGCGAGCACGGCATCACGCTCTTCGGCCCACCGCCAGCGACCTTGATCGATCCGATCGAGCCGGCGGATCTTGCGAACGCAGGCTTCGAAATCATGCGCTGGTGGGGAGCCGACCTGCTCAGCGGCAGGGCGAACCTCGACGCCCTCTGGATCCAGGGATTTGCCGCCCTCTTCTTCCCGCGCGTACTGGCGACCGCCGCCGAAGGCCGCCTCGTCTCCAAGCGAGAAGCGGTGGCGTGGGCGAAAGCGAATCTCGATCCACGCTGGCACCCGCTCGTGGAGCGAGCCTGGGCTGACCGGGATCGCTATCCGCGCGGCCACGGCGCCCCGGAAAGCCACGCCGCCCTCAAGCCTGACCTCGACGACGTCGCGGCAACGTTGGAGTTCGTGCGCTACGCGCTGGACCTGGCTGACCGCAAATGAACGTCAGCCAACCGGCAGTGCGAACGTCACCCGCGTACCGGCCCCGCTCGATTCAGCGATCCAGATCCGGCCGCCGTGGGCCTCGATAATGCCCTGCGAAATGCTGAGCCCGAGCCCGCTCCCGCCGCCAATCCGGCTACGCGATTTGTCGACCCGGTAGAACCGCTCGAACACGTGGGGCACGTCCTCCGCGGGGATTCCGTCGCCGGTATCGGCGATAGTCACCAGAACTTCGGCGCCCGCAGCCAGGGTGGACACGGTCACGCTGCCATCGGCAGGCGTGTGGCGAATAGCATTCTGAAGCAGGTTTGCGAGCACCCGCGTGAGCCGCTGCGGGTCGGCGAAAAGTTTTGTCGCGGCGGCGCCCCGTTCGAACATAACCGCTACCTTCGCCAACTCGGCGCTCGGCAGGGCCCCGGCAACGGCCGCCGCGACGACCTCATCGATAGCCGTCTGCTCCAGCCTGAGTTGTAGTGCGCCGCTATCGATCCTGGCCAACTCGAAGAGGTCGTCGATGAGCACCGAAAGCCGCTCGATGTCGGCCGTCATCGTTGAGAGATACCGGTCCGTCGTGACCCGGTCCGTCACCACGCCATCCGAAAGCGCTTCGACCATTACGCGAATGCTCGAGAGCGGCGTGCGCAGGTCGTGCGAGATCGCCGCGAACAGTTCGCGCCGCGAACGTTCCATCGCGTCCCGTCGCGTGTCCGCCTCTTCGAGGCGCGCAGCCATACTGTCGAACGCCTGTGCCAGCCGCGCGATATCGTCGCTTCCGTTCAGTCCCACTCGCGCGGTCAAATCGCCGGCCGCGATCTGGTCTGCTGCTCGCCCGACGCGCTCCAGCCGCTGCCCAAGGTTCCGGCCCAGGATCAGGGCTGGGATCACCGTGGCAGTGAGCGCATAGCCACAGAGAATCAGCAGAAGCCGCAGGTCGTGCGTCGAGATGAACATCATCGAGGCGGCGATAACCATGTTCGCCACGAACACCCCGATGCCCAGCCCCGTGAAAATCAGCATGCGGGACCCGAACCCGAGCCGGCTCGACCATCGCTGTACTGCGAGTCCCGCCGCCAACCCCAGCCAACCGGTCGTGGCAAGAGTGGCGATAAACACGGGCAGGTCGGCCCCGGGCGTATCGGCCACCCGATTCGCAGCCAGCGCCGCAATCACCGAGGCCGCGATGATCCCCAACGCTGAGGCGGTCCCGAGTGCGATCTGTTGTCGCTTCATACGTCCCACCGGTATCCAGCGCCCCACACGGTCTTCAGGTGACGTGGGTGCTCCGGGTCGGGCTCGATCTTCGTGCGAAGCCGCCGCACGTGCACGGTCACCGTGCTTTCGTCCCCCGGCGCATCGAACTTCCAAACGTGCCGGAGCAATTCCAGCCGGCTGAACACCTTCCCGGTGTGATTCACCAGGAACCAGAGCAGTTCAAACTCGCGCGTGGTCAGGTTCACGGGCTCGCCGTTCAGCGTCACTTCGCGCGTGTCGTGGTTCACCGTGATTTCTCCGCTGCTCCGGACTCCACCGGGAAGTTCGGCAGGATCGAACGTGCGCTTCAGCACCGCCCGCACTCGGGCCACCAGTTCGCGGGGGCTGAAGGGCTTCGCCAGGTAGTCGTCGGCGCCGACTTCGAAGCCCGCGATCCGGTCCATCTCATCGCCCCGCGCGGTCAACATAATAATCGGTACCTGGTCAGTCCGCCGGATCTCCTCGCAAACCTCCATGCCGCCGACCTTCGGAAGCATGAGGTCCAGCACCACCAGGTGCGGGTGCGTGTCGCGGAAGCGCTCCAGCCCCACCTGGCCATCGAGCGCGGTGGTCACCGCGAAGCCCTCTCGCGCGAGGTAGCGCTCCACCACCTCGAGCACCATCGGCTCATCGTCCACTACCAGCACCCGCGGCCCGTTCATCCGCTGCTCTTCCGGAACCCGCCCAGCGCCCCGCCCGCGGCCGTACCCAGCAGCGTTCCGACCAGCACGACTGGCCACGCGAGCAGCCACGAGCTAACGAGCACATCGCGGCTCGCGGGACCCTGCGTTAGCAACCAGATCGAATACGCCACGATTGCGCCGAAGCCGGCCACGGCACCCAGCATTGCCCCAACGGTTCGCGGCTGTATCTGCTTCATGGCCACCCTCCCGAGTACGAGAAGAATGCGGTATCCGGCCTTGAACGAGCCAGAAACGGTGCCGCTCACCTTGGAGCGTCCACCGATCCGGTGCCGGTATCCGGTCTCGACTTCGACAATGTTCAACTTCTGCGAAGCCGCGACCGCGAGCAATTCAACCGTCCATCCGTATGTCTGCTCGCGTGGATTGGTCTTCCGAAGAGCCTCCGCCGTTACAGCCTTCAGCGGCGAAAGGTCGTGCAGCCTTCGCCCGCTCCACAACCCGATGAGCGTGCCGCTCAGCCAGTTTCCGAATCGAGCCGCCGGAGCGAGCGAACCCTTGGCCACGCGCGCGCCCTTCCGCACGCCCAGGGCAAGGTCCGCGCCACAATCGATGGCCTTCATCAGTGCGGGGATGTCCTCGGGACAGTCACTGCCGTCCGCGTCCATGAAGACGAACGCATCGCAATCGGGTGCGGCGGCAACTCCCGCCATGCACGTACGGCCGTAGCCGGGCTCGGGCTCGCGAACCACGCGCGCACCGGCTGCCGCCGCCACCTCCGCCGTGGCATCGCTGCTGCCGTTGTCGACCACGATGATCTCGCCGTCGAAGTAACGGCGCGCCTCCTCGACGACCTGGCTAATGCACTCTGCTTCGTCGCGCGCCGGAAGGATGAGCGCCGCCTTCATGGCACCCTCCTGAACACTTCGACACCGTCCTGCGAATACACGAGCTCCGTCGTCTCGCGCACCGTTTCAAGCCGCTCATCAAAGCCCGCCGCGAGCGATTGTGAGCTGCGGAAGCCATACCGGTCGACCACTATCCAATCGGCTGTTTCGGCGTTCCCCGGGAACTCGTGAGCGCTTTCCCGGTGCGCCAGCCGTGGCAGGAGCCCGGACTGCGCGGAGACCTCAACCGATTCTCCCGATGGCACCATCGCTAACGCGGTCAGCACGGCCGCACGGTGTTGCGCTGAAGGCGGGTCGCCAAGCGCCTCACCCAGGGGGTTCATGACTGCCAGCGTAAGCAGCGTCGGCACAGCGACCAGCCCGGCCACGGCCGTGACTGGCAGCCGTTCACGAAGCGACTTCGCCGCGAGCAGTCCCGCGATTACGGCCACGGGCACGAGTTCGGCGGCGTAGTGAAACTCAAGGTGTCGCTGCTGCGGGTGCACCGAAAGCAGTGCCAGCGCGAGCCCTGGCACTACTGCCAACAGCAGCCACGGCCGCCACAAGACCACCGCAGAAGTCGCGATAACGAACACAATGGTCGTCCAGATCTGGCTCAGCCCGAACAGCACTTGCGCCGCCCGGAGCGGCGCCAGCAGGACGTCGCCCGGGCTGTGGCTCGGCAGCAGGTACCCGAACCGCTCCACGAGGTCGCTGCTCTGTCCGTCCCGCACCAGTGGCATCACGACGAGCACGGCAATCGCCGCGTAGACGGTCGCCACTCCAGCCGTCACCGCAGCGGGCCGTCGCATGCCCTGCAGCCACATCAGGCCCGCCAACGCCAACGCGATAAACACCGCATCTTCTTTGAACAGCAGCACTGAGAGCGCGGTCGCCACCCCCAGCCGCCTGCGCCCGGCGACAATCGCCCACGCCGCAACGAACGCTGGCAGGGCAACCATTACTTCCGGATGGAAGTCGAACGCCATCGCCCGGTGCAGGTATGGGTTCGCCAGGTACGCGACGACACCGGCAGCCGCGATCGCCGCATGCAGGCCAAGCCGTCGCGCGAACAAGTAAAGAGGTATCGCTGCCGCGGCACCGACAACGGCCTGCGTCACCATCAGGGTGAACGGCCCGGCCCCGAGCCAGTAGGCCGGCACAAACGCCAGCAGGATCGGTTCCAGGTGCTGGCCCGCGAAGTTGTACGTCACGAACGACGTATCGAACCAGCGCCCGTGCGACGTGTTGAAGATGATCTGGTCGAAAAACGCGAGGTCGAAGGAGTTCGTTTCGAACGAATCCCAGCGCAGATAGGCGACACGGAGGAACGCCGCCATCGCAATCGCGATGGCGCTCAAGGAAACGCCGAACCAGGCCATCTCCTGCCGCGATTGGCTCAGAGCGCCCAGGCGGAACCGCAGCCGCGACACGCCGCCGGAGGTTCGTCCGACTGCATCCGCGCCCGCCATTCCTCGTACTGGTTGCCGTTCCATATCTCCTCCAGGCTCATCCGTCCGGTATTGCCGAGGATGAGCGAGCCGTACGGCGCATCGGTGAATGGGGCGATGCAACACGGCAGCACGTTGCCGTTCGCCGTGATGTACATGAGCGACGTTGGCCGCCGGCAGGCGCTCCAGGGCCGCTCAGCGAACTTCGGTGCCTGGTCCGCGGGCATTGCCTCGCTCGAACCCCTCAACGTCACGCCGAGTTCGACGGCGACCTGTTCGGCTTCAGCCAGCCCGTCTTTTTCTGCCTCGCCCATGTGCCCGTAGAGCGCCTCGTCTTCGCGTGCCAGGTTCCGCTCCGAATACACCAGCCGCTGAATGTAAACCTCCGAAATGCCCGCTTCCGAGGCGATCCGCACGAGGTCCGGCAATTCGCGGATGTTCGATTTCAGTCCGGTCATCCAGAGCGAGCTTCGCGGCGTGGTGGCATTCAGCCGCCTACGCGTCTCGCTCAGCGCCGTCGCATTCGCAATGACCCGCGAGAACATGTCGGCGCCTCGCACCAGCTTGTAGGTCTCAGGAGTCGCTGCATCCACTGAGATGCGGACTTCATCGAGCCCCGAGCGCACGAGCGCTTCGAGCAACTTCCCGCGCAGGAGGAGGCCGTTCGTGTTGAACAGCGCATAGGCGCCCTTTGCCTTCACCACGTCGATGATTTCTGGGAGCTTCGGGTTCAGCGTCGGTTCGCCGATGCCGTGCAGCACGACGCGCCGGACGGTTGGCAACTGCGAGAGCAGCTCGCTCGCCCGTTCGGGTGTGAGGTCCGCGGACTCCTCGGACATCCCCCACGACTGCGGGCAGGTGGTGCATTTCAAGTTGCACCGGTTGGTGACCTCGAGATACAGCTCCTCCGGGAGCGGCCTCGTCGCGGTCGTCGGGCGCGGGGCGGTCATGGACTGCGTCATGCTCGGTCCTCCAATTGGCCTGGGTTCGAGACGATCTGGAAGTCCACATGGAACTCTTCCTTGTCGCCTCGCACGAAGATGCGGTCGATTTGTTTGACCATGTTCTGGCCGGGATAGCCCGGCACGATCAGTCGCACGGGATACCCGTGGTACGTACTCAGCGGCGCGCCGTTCACGTGTGTGGCGAGCAGCGCCTTGTCGTCGTCCAGCCGCCTCCGGTGCCACGTCAGCCCGTAGCCGCTGAGGCTGTGGAACGCCACCGAGCCCGTGTTCGCCCGTTCCTTCGCCAGCGCGAGCACATCGCGAACTTTCGGACCCCGCCATGCCGGCACTTCCGTCCAGCCGCTCACGCAGCTGATGCGGATCTTGTGCTCGACGGAGGGCAGAGCCAGCAATTCTTCATAGGTGAGTTCGAGCCGCTCATCCACTTCGCCTTCGATCACCAGGCGGTAGTTCGCCGTGTCTACCGGGTCTTGCCGCCCGAAGAGCGTCTCCACCGGGAAATTGCCCGGCCCGCCGCGCTCCGATTCAGGGATGCGCCCGATGAACAGGTTGGCGAATTCCCAGCTCCGCGCCTTCGTGTTCTGGAACGCAAGCGCGAGCGTCAGCCCCGTCGCCCCGATCCCGGCCAGCATCGTCCGCCGCGACATCACGCCGCGAGGCGTCTCGGCGTACTTCGTCACCGTTTCGGCCGTCTGCGCGGTCGCCGCCACGCTTCGCCACGCGGAAGCCAGGTGCCAGAGCAGGTGAATCGAAACCAGCGGCGCTCCTATGATCGCCGCCCAGAGGTGGACTTGCACTGGCTTGGCATCGAACGGCCAGATGTTCGTCACCGTGTAGTAGTAGTGGAATAGCATGTAGAGCCCGCTGAAGTAGAGGACGAAGAAGTCCGCCGCGAGCAGCGGGGAAAGAATTCTGGGGATGAGCTGGGGTGGTCCGGCAGCCTTATACCGGGGCACACGCAGGTAGTAACCGCCGAACCGGAAAAACGTGGTCCCATACTTCGCCAACAGGATCGGGATCGAAGCCAGCCCCGTGTAGAAGTGAAAGAACCGAACCCACGTGAATCCCGGCGGCAGGTCGTAGTTGAACGCGTAAAGGTAGAAGAACGCCCCGCTCGAAAACATCAGCGCGAGCATCACTGTAAGCAGCATCCCGAGCTGCGCGGTCAGCCGCGTGCTCGAATACGGAGGGACTTCATGAGACATGGGCCATCTCCAATCCCAGCGCGCGGACGGCGGTGCGCGTTTGGTGTGCGTTCCCACTGGCCCGTGCGGCGTCCATCGCCGCTTCAAGGCTGGCAAGGTCATCGATGTCGGTGACTTCAGGAAGCACCACAACGGCCATACCGAGCCGCCGGGCGTTGTCCATCACCGTCGCGAAGACCGTTTCAGTGCTCCACTCAACCCCCGCAAAGATTTCGCGCGAAACCCGGGCGGCGTTGAATCCGATCAGATAGAAGCCGCCGTCCGTGGCCGGCCCGATTACCATGTCTGCCGTTCGCAGGGCCTCGAAGGCCGCCTCGGTAATCGGACTCGGCAAGTGCGGAGTATCCGTGCCGATGAGCACAACCGCGTCTGCGCTCGAAAGCGCGGCGTTTAACGCCGCGAGAATCCGCGTGCCGAGGTCTCCCTCTGGCTGCGCGACCAGTTCCGCGGATGGCGCCTTCCGCACGAAAGTCTCACGCGCCGCCTCTGGCGTGAACGAAACCAGCAGGTCCCGCTCCGTCGCGCGAGCGACCCGGAGCGTGTCTTCGAGGAACGATTGCGCGAGGCAGGCGGCCACTTCGGCGCCGATCTCCGCTGCCAGGCGCGTCTTCGAAAGGCCGGGCTCCGGGGCCTTTGCCAGTACCACCATCGTTTCCGTCGTCGCCACGTCGCGAGAACTGACAAGCCTCAGCGCCGTTCGCAGACAGCGCGCGTCGGCGAACACGCTCAATCTGTACCCTTCACCGGCGCCGAACACGCTCGCCGGCACGAGGAAGATGCCGGCTGCGTGCAACGCCCGGATGTGCTCGGCGGTCAGCGGACGCGGTGGGATCGCAAGAAAGGTCCAGCCCGCTTCCGGTGCACGATAGTCCCAGCCGCTTGCTTCCAGGGCGGCGAATACGGCGGGCGCGTTGCGTGCCGCCGCGTTCATCCGCGCGGTAAGGCGCGATTCGTATTCGCCGAGTGCCTCCGCCGCCATCTCCATGGCGAGCGCCGAAGGTCCGCCCGAGAGCATCTGTACCGCGCGATTGATCGCCTTGATGGCCTCCGGGTCGCGGCTCGCCGCCCACCCGATTCGCAAGCCCCCGAGCCCGAGCGGCTTGGAAAGATCCCCGATGCTCACGGCCCGTTCGTGCTGGCAGGCTGCCGGCAGCGTGCCCTTGCCCGGTCGCAGATCGAGATAGACCTCGTCCACCACCACTCTGGTCGCGTTTGCAGCCATCTCGTCCAGCCAACCCTCAAGATCGAGAAGTCGGCCGTCCGGGACGGTCGGGTTGTTGACCAGCGTGACTTGCGCCCCCGCTGCGGCCGAATCGGAGACTTGAACGTCACCGCCGACGCGCTCGGCCATGTGACGAAAGCTTGGATAGGCGCCCGTGGGGATGGTGACGCGGTCGCCGGGGCGAACGAACGCCAGTGCGGAAGCTGCAAGCGCTTCGGAGGCCCCGCTCGTCACGATCACGTCTTCGGGGCTCAGCCCCGGATAGAGGTGAGCGATCGCTGACCGCAACGCCGGCAGCCCGCCCGGCGCCGGGTACTCTTCGACGCTCGGATTCGATGTCTGGCCAGAGTGCCCGGGAGGAGTGGAGGACGAAAGGTCCACCATCCCCGGGGCAAAATGCTCGAAGTAATAGTCGAGGACGCTCGCGCGCTCAAAAGACTCCATCCCAACAATGTTGCGGCTGGGCCATCCCAAGGAACTTACGGAGTTGTTACAGCGCGTTGCGGACGTATTACAACTGGCGACTAGCTGCCCGCAATCGGCCTATCATGTGGCGCGCTCGCCTGCGCACCGCGGAAATCGCGGAAGGGTCCGTCGCGCCATTCGAGGGCCGCTTTCAGGCCCTGCTCCCGGAGCCGTTTGTTCCACTCCTGCGCCGCCGGCCGGTGCTTGCTCATCGCTTCGACATCGGTACCCGACATGATCCCTTGCCGGATGCCCATCGCTTCGTACTGGCGGTTCACCGACCGCTTGGAGTACATCAGCATGTCGTTGTCGATGTTCGCCATCCGTCGCGCGAACGTTTCCGTGAACTGCGAAAGCTCGCCTGGCGGCACGGCGTAGGTCGCCCATCCCATGGCCGCCATGTCCTTCCCCGAGAACGAGTCGCCCACGTAGGCGAATTCGCGCGCCTTCGTCATGGGCAGGTGCCAGGGCGCCCACATGATGTCCATGGTGCCCATCGCCCGCACCGGCGGATACCCGATCTGCGCATCCTCCGCGACGATGCGGAAGTCGCAGAACGTCGCCAACTCCGTGCCTCCGGCCAGGCAGTACCCCTGGATCTGCGCAACAACGGGCTTCGCCAGCTCCCAGATCGTCCAGTTCGCAAGGAACACGTGGCGCGACCAGTCGTAATGTGCCGGGTGCGTTGTCCCGGTATCCGGCAGCCCGGAACGCGGGTGTACGAAGGTCGAACCTTCTGCGGCAGCCCGCGACGGCGAAAGGTCGTACCCCGCACTGAATGCCCGCCCGTTCGCCCGCAGCACAATCACGCCCACCGACCGGTCGGCTTCTGCCTCCTTCATCGCATGGAACACCTCGCCACGCAGGTCGTTCGAAAGTGCGTTTAGCTTCTCCGGCCGGTTCAGCGTGATGAACGCGAGTCGCCCATCGGTTTCGTAGAGGATGTGGTCGTAGTCAGCCATCGGGCCCTCCTTCCAGGTGGCGTCATTCTGCCACTCACACCGGAAATTGCACTGCGTTCAGCCGAAGTCCTCAGCTCGCCAGCCCGAGCAGCCGCGCGGCATTCCCGCCGATCAGCAGGTCTCGTTCGTCGGCCGTCAGCCCGGGTGTCCGCTCGATGAGGCCCACCGGGTCGTCTTCGCCCATGTCATATGGGTAGTCCGTCCCAAGCAACACATGCTCCACGCCCATCGTTTCCACCAATCGGGCCACGCTCTCCGGCGTGTAGACGACGGTGTCAACGAAGATCTGCTTGAGGTACTCGCTCGGGGGCCGGTCGATGTGCACCTGGCACTCGGGCCGGACTTTCCACGCATGGTCCAGCCGGCTCGAATGAAACGGCAGGTAGCCCCCGCCATGGGCGACCACAATTTTCAGCGCCGGGTGTCGGTGCAGAACTCCATTGAAAATCAGACTCGAAATCGCAAGCGTCGACTCCACCGGGTGCGCCACCGAGTTGTTGAGATAGAACTCACGCATGCGTTCCCCGTGCGAGAAACCCAGAGGATGGACGAAAACCGCCAGCCCGAGTGCCTCAGCAGCGCTCCAGAACGGCTCCAACGATGAATCGCCGAGTTCCTTTCCCGCGACGTACGTCGATATCTGGACCCCGCGAAGCCCGAGGGTACCTCTGAGGTAATCAAGCTCTGCGACCGCTGCCGCTGCGTCCTGGAGCGGCACCGAACCGAGCCCGGCGAACCGGTCCGGCCGCGCCGCGACCATTCCCGCTATGTGCTCGTTCTGCAGGCGGGATATGCGCTGCCCGAGCTCGGGCTCGGCCCAGTAGAACTGCTGCGGCGAAGGCGATACCGCCTGCACGTCCACTCGTGAGCGGTCCATGCGCGCCAAACGTTCGTCCATCGAGGTCAGGGCCTTGCCGTACTGCTCGGTGGCGAGTTTGCGATTGTGCGCGAGTGACGCCTCGTTGCTGTAGAAGCTGGACGGTTCGTCCTCCGGCCGAGCGATTCCGCCCACCAGTTCGCGAATTCTTGCCGCCGGCGCGGCATGGCAATGGATATCGATGACTCGCGGCATAGGCCCTCCCTACAACTGCCGTTGCAGAGGCAGCTCGCGGATGCGCTTCGAGGTCGCGTCGAACACTGCATTGGCCACGGCCGGGGCGATCGGGACGATGCCCGGTTCGCCCGCGCCAGTTGAAGCGTTCTCTGTCGTGCCCACCAGCGAGACGCTGATCTCCGGCACCTGGTTGATCCGCGGCACACGGTACCGCGTGAAGCTCGAGTTCAGAACGCGGCCGTTTTCGAATTCGGCCGCTTCGAACAGCGTTGAGCCCAATCCCATGATGATCGCGCCCTCCATCTGGCTGCGGGCGCCTTCCGGGTTGTAGACAACGCCGCAATCCAGCGACGAGGCGACGCGCTTCACATCAACCTCCTTGCCTCGAACGCTCACTGCAACGCACTCCGCCGAATACGACCCCACATCCAGTCCGATCGCCACGCCAACCCCTGCCCCTGAAGGCACCGCTGCGGTCTTCCACCCGAAATCGCTCGCTGCAACCTCGAGGACCTTCCGGAACCTGGGCTCGGGTAGCTGCCTCAGCCGAAACTCCACCGGGTCTGCCCCGACAGCCGCGGCGATTTCGTCCATGTGGACTTCCCGCGCGAAATGATTCACGGCGCAGCCAAGCGATCGATACGAGCCCGGCGCCAGCGGCGACGGACCGGCTGAAGCCACCACGCGTACGTCATCTACCGCGTACGGCGTTTCCGAACCCCGCTGGCCGATCATTGGGCGGTCGGTGGTGGTCGTGATGGTGTGGTAGTCCCACGCGGTGATGTTCCCCCGATCGTCGAAACCGCTCCGGACCGTGATGAGCGCCGCCGGTCGGAAGGTCGACCACGTCATCTCCTCGGTACGGCTATACGCCACCCGCACCGGCCGCCCGGCTGCCCGCGCGAGCCGTGCCGCCTCAATCGCCGGCCGGTAGATGCTCTTGCCTCCGAATCCGCCGCCGATCTCCGGTGCGATGACATGGACGTTCTCGTCTTTCAGGCCGAAAGCGCCCGCCAGTTCGGAACGAATCCCGAATGGCCGCTGGGTCCCGGCCCAGACGGTAAGCCGATCGCCATCCCACCCTGCCACCGCCGCCCGCGGCTCCATGGGAACGACCGCGATGTACGGGACGAAGTACGTCGATTCAAGTCGGTTCTTCGACTTCGCCAGGGCCGCCTCAACATCGCCGCCTTCCTGCATCGTCACCGGGTCGCGCGGCTCCGAAGCCAGCAGCGCCGGCAGGTCCCACTGCGAAACGTGGTCGTTTCGCTCGTCCCACTCGGCGACCAGCAGGTCGTGCGCCATGTCAGCCTGTTGGTCCGATTCGGCCAGGATTGCCACCATCTTGCCGTCGTTCACAACCTGGACGACGCCCGGCATGCGCTCAGCCACCGAAGTGTCCACCGACCTCAACTGGGCGCCAAACGACGGCGGCCGAAGAATCCGCGCGAACAACATCCCCGGCAGCATCACATCCTGCGAATACGTCGCTCTGCCGGTCACGCGCTCGATCGCGTCGATGCGGCTGGTGTCAGTGCCCATCACCGTGAATTCCGCGGCATCGTGGATGTGGATCTCTTCGGGAATCTCGACTTCGATTTCCTGCCCATTGAGCAATTCCGCGAAGGTCAGCGATTTTCCCGGGTCGCTCACCGAAGCCACACTTCCAGCTTCGAGGCGCAATTCGTCGGCCGGCAGATCCAGCCGCGAACCCGCCAGCCCACGAAGGGTTTCGCGTGCGGTCGCTGCCGCCCGTCGCACCTGTCGGCCGGTGTGCCGTGTCGATTGGCTCCCGAAGGTCCCGATGTCCCACGGCGTCCGGTCCGTGTCGCCCAGCACCACCTCGACCTCAGTGTGTGACAGACCGAGTTCTTCTGCAGCGGCCATCGCCAGCCCCCAGCGAATGCCCTGTCCGTACTCAACCTTGCCCGCGAATACAGTCACATGTCCGTCTTCGCCCACTGTCAGCCATGTCGCCGGGCCGAAGTCGATGCTGACGTTCCCGTAAGCGCCGCGGGCGTAGCCCGTTGTCGGCAACGGCATCCCCAGTGCACTTGCCCCTCTGATGGTGAGTGGGGCGGTCATTCGCTCGCCTCGCCAGCGCGGAGGATCGCACGCTCAATACGCGGGTAGGTCCCGCAGCGACAGATGTTCTCGGCTAGCGCCTCGCGGACCTGGCCGGCGTCGGGCTTCGGCACCCGCGAGAGCAGCCCCACCGCCGACATCACCATCCCCGGGATGCAATACCCGCACTGGGCGGCCGATTCCGCGACGAACGCCTCCTGCACAGGATGGAGCGTGTTGCCGTTCGCCAATCCCTCGATGGTGGTGATCTGCCCGCCGCTCACGCTGCCTACGGTCGCGAGGCAGGCGCGCACTGGCTGGCCGTCGACGAGCACGGTGCATGCGCCGCAGAGGCCTTCGCCGCAGCCGTATTTCGTGCCCGTCAGGCCAAGGTCGAATCGCAAATAGCTGAGCAGGTTTCGCTGCGGTCCTGGCGCCTCCCGGCGCTCACCGTTCACATGCAAGGTAATCACGCGCGCAGGTTACTCGAAGCCGCCTACCCTCGCCCGCAACCGACCGTTCCTCTTTCGAAGCTCGGTCGCGCCGCCGAACAGGGATTTCTAAACGAATCCTTTGCGATCCTGGCTCCCTTTGCGTTTCGATCGGGCTGGTCGGCTTAGGTGCGCCCCGTGTGCCAGTCGAACTGCTGCGGCTTCCTCTGCGCTCGCGGGTCGATCACGATATGGACGAGCGCCGGGCCGCTCCCGGAGTTCGCCGCCTCCAGCGCCGGCAGCAGGTCCTCCGCGCGTTCGACGAAGTAGCCCTTGCCCCCGAACGCCTCCATCACCTTCTCGTAGCGCGCCCCCGGCAGCAGCACCGAAGGCGGCGGCGCAACACCCGGACGCAGTTCGCTCACGCCTCCACCGATGCCGTTGTTGTTGATCACCACGACGGTCACGGGGAGGTTGTAGCGGCACATCGTTTCCACCTCCATGCCGCTGAAACCAAAGGCCGCATCGCCTTCGACCGCGACGATCCGCTGGCCCGGATTCGAAACCGCCGCGGCGACCGCGAACCCCATGCCTACGCCCATTGTTCCGTAGCTCCCGGCGTCCAGCCGCCGGCGCGCATCGAAGTTCGGCAGGATTGCCCGCCCGATGTCCATCGTGTTGGCGCCTTCACTCACCACGATGGTGTCCTTCGGCAGCGTGTCGCGGACATCCTTCAACACCCGCTGGTAGTTCAGCGGGGGGCCGTTCTCGGCCATCATCTGCGCCGTCACCGACTCGTTTTGGGCGGCGGCGTTCTCAATTCCGGTGCGCCAGGTAGTCTCGGCCGGGTATTGCCAGGGGTTCTGTTCGAGCGCCCGGTTGAGTTGCGCCATCACCGCTTTGCCGTCGCCCACCAGCGCAACTTCGGATTCGACGTTCTTCCCGATCTCCTCGGGCGCGATATCCAGTTGGACCACGCGAACATCCGGCCGGAAGCGCGGCGGCATGCCGAAGTGCAGGATCCAGTTGAAACGCGCCCCCAGCAGCAACACCAGGTCGGCGTTCTGCAGCGCGAACGTTCGCGCCGCCGCCACCGAGAGCGGGTGGTCGTCGGGGATCACGCCTTTGCCCATCGGCGTCGCGAGGTACGGCAACTGCGTTTTCTCGATGAAGTCCCGTGTCTCCTGTTCAGCCCTCGCCCAGGCGAGGCCTTTGCCGACGATCACCAGCGGGTTCGAAGCCGACTTCACAGCCGCCAGCGCGGCCTGGATGCTCTCTTGGGGCGCGAGCGTCCTCGGCGGCTCCCCAACCGTCGGCGCCATGCGAACGTCCGCTTCGTCGACCTGCGCCGTCAGCACATCGTCTGGAGCATCGAGGTACGCAGCGCCGGGGCGTCCCGAAAGCGCATACCGCACCGCCTGTTCGACATAGAAGGGGATCCGGTCCGGGCTCTCAATCGCGTGGGCGTACTTGCAGAACTGGCGCACCGCTTCCACCTGGTTCTCTTCCTGGAACGCGCCCCGTCCATTCTGGTAGATGGCCGAGGCGCCACCGATGAGGATCATTGGCCAGCAGTTCTGCTGCGCGTTCGCCAGCCCGGCAATCGCGTGGATGACCCCTGGCCCGGAGACGACCGTGCACGCCTGCGGTCGCCCGGTGAGGTAGCCCGCCGCCTGCGCCGCGTACGAAGCCGCCTGCTCGTTCCGCATCCCGATATAGGTGATGCCTGCCCTCTGGGCCTGTGATGCGAACGCTGTGATGGGGAAGCCGACCACCCCGAACAGGTAGTCGACGCCCTGCTGCTTCAGGCTCCGGGCGAGTATCGCCGCCCCCGTCGTTGTGTTTTCTCCAGCCATGGTCACCCTCCAAAAATGGTTGTTGGATCAGTTCAAAAGATTGCGCCGGCGGCCCGAAGCTCCGCGAGCGCAGCCACGTCGAGGCCAAGGTCTGTGGCCAGCACCTCGTCCGTGTTCGCTCCGAGGAGCGGAGCGGCTTTGAGCGGCACCTCGGACTTCGACATCCGTAGTGGCGACTTCATTAGCGTGATCGTCCCTTCGGTCGGGTGCTCCACCTCTTCGATGAAGCCCCGCGCTCGCAAATGCGGGTCGTTCAGCACTTCCATCGAATCGAGGATGGCGCCAGCGGCGACCCCGCCCTCGCAGAGGATGCGCATCGCCTCGAACTTCGTGTGCTGCTGCGTCCACGCGGCAATCTCAGCATCCAGCTCGTCGGCGTGGGCAATCCGCAGCCGCCCCGTCGTGAATCGCTCGTCGACCAGCAGGTCGTCGCGCCCGATCGTTACGCAGAGCCGGTCCCACATGCGCGTGTCCGAAATCAGCATGTAGACGTAGTCGTTCGGCCCGCCCGGCGCGCAGGCGTACATGCCGGTCGGCGCCCCGCCGCGATGTCCCTTGCGCTGTACCGGCTCGCGGCCCCACTGGGTGACGCCGGTCGTCCGCATAAACATCGTCATCACTTCTTGCATCGAAACTTCGATGAACTGGCCCTCGCCCGTCCGAAGTTTCTGTGCCCACGCCGCGGTGATCGCCAGGGCGGTCTGCATGCCCGTGCCGCTATCGGCCATCGTTGGGCCCGGCTTCACCGGCGGACCGTCAGCCTCGCCGGTGATCGAGAACGCCCCCGATGCCGCCTGCGCCAGCGGGTCGAAACACTTCCATTCGGCGTACGGCCCCGAAAGTCCGTACCCCTTGATGCGGGCGTAGATGATGCCCGGGTTGATCGCCGACATCACGTCGTAGCCGATGTTGAGCTGCTCGATGACACCCGGTCCGAAGTTCTCGACGAACACGTCGAATTTCGGTACGAGGTCCAGCAGCAGTTGCCTCCCCTTCGGCGACTTCAAATCGAGGACCACGCTGCGTTTGTTGCTGTTGTAGTTGAGGAAGTACTGCGAATCCGCCTCGCCCAGCGCGAACGCCCGTCGCCCCGGGTCTCCTCGGGGTGATTCGATCTTCACGACGTCGGCGCCCAGCCACGCCAGCATCTGCGTCGATGATGTCCCGGCTTCGTACTGCGTCATGTCCAGCACGCGAAGCCCATCGAGAGCGGTGCTCATGGTTGGCCACCACCTTTCGAGTTCCCGCGCATCCTACGCGCTCGCGCCACCCGCCGGGAGTGTCGGGTACCGGCTCGGGTGTGTCATGGAACTCCCGGATAGGCGGCGCAGGCATTCCCGAAGAGTCTGGAAACGATGACTGCGCCCGACCTTGTCCGAAGCCAGTACGAAACGCTGCCCTACCCGCCGCGTGACCCCGCCCAGGAGCTCCGAGGGCTTCGCGCCACGCTCGCCGGACAGTTGAAGCTTGCCAGTACCATTTTCTGGGGCGGCGAACCGCGGATCACCTCCGCCTTCCGCGCACTCGATGCTGGTTGCGGCACCGGCGACTCCGCCATCTTCATGGCCGAACAACTCCGCGAGTGTGGCGCCCAGGTGGTCGGTATCGACCTCTCCGAGGCATCCCTCGACATCGCCCGCCAGCGCGCCGAGCGCCGCGAGCTCAACAACATCACCTTCATCCGCGGCCGCATCGAAGATCTGCCCGCGCTCGGGTTCGAGCCCTTCGACTACGTTGTCAGCCTCGGCGTTCTTCACCACCTTCCCGATCCGGTGGTCGGTCTGAAGAGCATCGTCAGCATGCTCGCGCCGAACGGCGGTCTCGGCGCGATGGTGTACGGCCAGTACGGCCGCATGCACATCTACCAGCTCCAGCGCCTCTTCCATCTGATCGCCCCGGCAAGCCTCCCGGTGGAGCAGCGCCTCGACATCGTGAAACGCACCCTCAATGGCCTCAACGGCGACCACTGGGCCTCGCTCGGCAAAGCCTCTTTCGCCGGCGAAGCGAAGATGCACGGCGACGCCGGACTCTTCGACCTCTTCCTCCACTCTCAGGACCGCGCCTACACCGTCCCTGAGATCTACGAATGGCTCGAAGCCGCCGGGATGAAGCTGCTGCGCTTCGATATGCCAATCCTCTATGAGCCAACGGCTCATCTGCCGGGCATTGATGCCAGCGCCCTCAGTGAACGGGAGCGCCAGGCTGCCGCCGAACTCCTCCACGGCCGCATCAAGAAGCACACATTCTTCGCTTCCAAAGCGGATGCCACACCTCCCGAGACGCCCTCATGGGACGACGAGTCCGCCGTTCCCGGGTGGCTCATGCACGAAACCGCCTGGGTGATGGAACAGGTCGAACGACGCCCCCAGATCGAGGTGTTCTATGAAGGCATCGGCTTCCAGTGCAGCCTCGATGGCTTCCGCCGGGACTTCCTCCGCCTCATGAACAGCCAGAGGACGCTCGGCGAAATCCTCGACCAGATCGCGGCGCGCGACGCGAAACTTGCGCGGTCCGACCTTCTCGCCCGCTGGGGCTCGCTCTTCCAGGCACTCTCGATGTTCAGCGCCGTCGCTATGTTCCGAGCTCCTTCCGCCGGGTAACTGGCGCTCCTTGCGGTTGCCCTCCTTCGCCACTGCCGCTTAGCATCGCCCGCGGCGCCCACGACAGGGGACGCTTCGGAGGTTCGGATATGGCGCTCGAAATGACTAACGGCGATGTCACCGTCGAACTCGCCCCAAACGGCGTGGCCACCGTCGAGATGCATCGCCCGCCCGCGAACTTCTTCGATGCGGCGCTTATCAACTCGCTCTCCGAGGTCTACGAAGCCCTCGATGAGATGCCGGAGTGCCGCGCGATCGTCCTCTGCGCCGAAGGCAAGCACTTTTGCGGCGGCGCGAACTTCAGCGCCCCGAACCGGAACGCTCCACCACCTCCCGGCGCTCCGCAACTGGACCTCTACACCGAAGCGGCCCGCCTGATCGAGGCGAAAGTCCCCGTCGTCGCCGCCGTCCATGGCGCGGCCATTGGGGGAGGCCTCGGCCTCGCCTGCTCCGCTGACTTCCGCGTCGGCTGCAGTGAAACCCGCATGGCCGCGAATTTCGCCCAGCTCGGCTTTCACCACGGCTTCGGGCTGACCATCACCCTCCTGCCCATCGTCGGGCAGCAAAAGGCGCTCGACCTGCTCCTCACCGGCCGTCGGATCGACGGCGAAGAAGCGCATCGCATCGGCCTGCTCGACCGCTTCGTCGAAATCGAACAGGTCCGCGACGAAGCTCACCGTTTGGCCGCCGAGATAGCATCGTCCGCCCCGCTGGCCGTCCGCAGCATTCGCGCGACGATGCGAGCCGATATCGGCGCCCGGTACCGAGCCGCCACTGCCCACGAAGGCAAGGAACAGGCCATCCTCCGCGCCACCGAGGACTTCAAGGAAGGCACCCGCGCCAGCGCCGAACGTCGCACGCCGGAGTTCAAAGGGCGCTAGCTCTCGCCGGTCCCCACAATCCGTCGCCACAGCACTCCAGCGTTCGCGACGACCGGCTCGATGTCCTGGGCGAGCAGGAAGCCGTCACCCATCAGTTGTCTCGCGGCCGCGCGGACCTTCGACTGGTAGTCATCGAGCCCGCTGTACCGCGCTTCGATCGACGGCCGCGGGTCGCCATCTGCTTCGCGTTGCGCCTCGGTGACGGCGAACGGGATAGTCGAACCCACCATGTCCGACATCTGTCCCTCGCCGCCATTCTCGGGATGCCGCACGTTCCATCCCGCCGATGTCGCCAGCGGCACTTGCAACTCCGGAAGTCGGATGCCGGCCACTTCGTTCCCATCCGAATCCACCTTCGAAACCTGCGATTTCCCGATGAGCGATGGTGCCGGAGTTGCCGCGCCGGGTAGTTGCCCGACGGTAGCTAGCACGCTCTCACGCGAGACCGCCCTGCCGGCCTCCGGCGACGGCACGCAGCTCGCCGGCGGCGACGTCCCGTCCACCACCCAGGACTCGAGGTTCGCCATAGCCGCGCGAGTCAGGGGCGTGTAGTTCAGGATCGACATCGGGTTGCCCAGCCGCTGTTCCGGCGTCAGCGGCGGCCGGTCGGTGATGAATGGGATCCCCGGGCCGTGCTGGCACCCGGCCATCATGTACACGCGCACGTCATCCGGTAGCTCCAGCGACTTCCCGGTCGCAGGGTCCATATGCACGTTAATGCCGTCTGAGCGCCAGTACTCGTTGGCGGTATTCACCTCGAAGATCTTCGGCACGCCGCCTCGCCGACGCTGTTCATCGAGCAGAGTTTCCGTACAGGTCGAGGTCGGCGCGTAGGTGAATGGCGGCTCGAACACCGGCCCCGCCCCGTACTGCGCCGAAGGCTGCGCGCCGCGCACGTTGAAGTCGCCCCGCCGCGCCCCGGCGATCTGGATGAAGATGCCGTCGAACACCTGGCGGCCCGTCTCGTCAACGTTGCAGCCGTTGAGCACGAACTCGCGCAGGAATCGACCGGTCTGGCTCACCCCGTGTGTGAATGCGTGTTCGATCGTCCCGGCACAGGGGTTCCCCTCCGAAGCCGACCCAAAGCGCAAAAAGCTCGCGCTGTCGCGAATCGCCAGCAGCCCCAGCCCCGCAACAGGGCACTCCTCTGTCCGGTACGAAACCTCATAGATCCGCCCGGCCTCGAAGCCTCCATCGAGCGACACCCACTCGGCATCGGGCGTTTCTGCATCGTCGGTCACCCGCGCAAACCGCCATGCTGCTCGTGGGATGACCGTCGCGCCGCCATTCGAGGTGTCCTTCACCGTTAGCACCGCATCCGCCTGCTCGAGGTCGGCGACTGGATACGGTTGATGATGCTCGTCCTCCCGATAGCTCGGGTGGGCGGGCCAGTGCGCAAGGTGTTCGCTCGGCCGGTTCGTCAGCGGCTGGAACCGCACCGTCACCGTTGTCGCAACGGCCCGGCCGTCCGCCTCGTAGGCAAGTGGCGCCGCCAGCCCGAGCGCGCCCGGCCTGCGGATCACATCCCATTGCCACGCGCAGAACGCCACCGTGTACCCGCGCTCCAACAGGAATCCATCTCCAGGCACCAGCGAATCATCGAATACTGGCCGAAACCCCTTCGGCGGAAAGCTGAACGGCACAATCCCACAGCGCCCTCGGTTCACTACCGAGGTGTAGAGCTTCCCGCCCGGCTGCTTCGTCAGCGGGCGCAGCAAGCGGATGTCGCCCTGGAAGTGCACCCGTCCGGCCGCATCCCGTGGCGCGAGTTCCAGGTCCGCGATTCCGGCGTTCATCGCATTGTCCGGGTCTACGGCGAAATGCAGCACCCCGTCGATGCGCTCGTACGGACCCGCCTGCCCGAACGCTCTCCCGCCCGGTCGGCGATTGAGGATTTGAAATCTCGTTACTGTCATGGCGCGGGAGTCTACGCCCTTCGGGGGCCCGGCACGCAGAGTGTCTTCAGGGTGGCGCGGCCCGGAATGGGAGGCACCGGGCCGCGCCGCGCGCCGGGGGAGCCTGGCGCGTGCGCACAATCTTCCCGGTTCTCCGATCGAACGAGGCGTGGAGATCGAGTTACCGCCGGTGGAGAACCGATTGCCCGCGTAGACTCTCGCCAAAACCATCGGGGAGTTCGTCATGGATCTGGGAGTAAAGGGCAAAGTTGCATTGATAACCGGGGGCAGCGAAGGCATCGGCCGCGCCACTGCTCACGTCCTCGCCGCTGAGGGCGCGAAGGTCGCCATCTGTTCGCGCGGCCAGGAAGCGCTCGACGCCGCTGCCGCGGAAATCAAGGCTGCCACCGGCGTCGATGTCCTCACCATCAGCGCTGACGTCACAAAGCCCGAGGACATCGAGCGGGCGGTATCGACGGTCTCCGCAAAGCTGGGTACGCCGACACTTCTCGTGAATAACGCAGGCACCTCAGCCGCCGCGCCATTCCCCGGCGTCACCGACGAGACCTGGGGCTATGACCTCGACCTCAAGCTCATGGCCGCGATCCGCGTCTCGCGACTCGTTGTTCCCCTCATGCAGCAGGCCGGAGGCGGTTCGATCGTCAATGTCACCGCCATCAACGGGAAGCATCCTGCCGCCAGTTCGATGCCCACCAGCGTGAGTCGCGCCGCGGGCATCGCCCTCAGTAAGGGCATGTCGAAGGACCTCGCTCCCAGCAACATCCGCGTGAACGCCGTCTGCATCGGGCTCATCAAGAGCCGCCAGATCAGCCGTGCAGCGCTCGCGCGTTCCGGCGGAAAGTCAGCGGATGAGGGCTACGCGCTGATGGGAGCCAACGTCCCCCTCGGGCGCGTCGGCGAATCCCAGGAGGCTGCGAACGTCATTGCTTTCCTCCTTTCGGATGCCGCCAGCTATATCACTGGCGTCGCCGTAAACATCGATGGCGGCATGTCATCCGCGACCTGAGGTCCGGCCAGCGTTCCCGAGAGTGGATCGTGTCCTCCCGAGCGCGGATGCTCATCCACCGGAGGTAACAGATGACGGATGAGCCCCGCCAGCGGTTTGTGATGTCCCAGCGAGTGCGGATTTCGTATTGGGATTGGCGCAACGAATCCGCTCCGCCGCTCCTCCTCGTCCATGGCGGCCGCGACCATGCCCGCTCGTGGGATGCCACCGCCCGAGCTCTCCGCGATGATTACCACGTCGCCGCGCTTGACCTGCGCGGCCACGGCGATTCCGGCTGGACGCCCGGCGGCAACTACGGCCTTCCGGATAACGCCCTCGACGTTGTTCGGGTTATCGAAACCATTGGTTCGCCTGCCCGAGTGGTTGCGCATTCCTATGGCGGCTCGGTCTGCCTGCTTGCCGCCGGCACCTACCCTGAACACTTCAGCGCGCTCGCCGCGATCGAGGGCACCCACTCCCTCAATCCGCCCGAAGAAGAACGCGTTGGGCCTGCATGGGTTCGCCGCTGGGGCGACCGCCTGCGCTCTTTCGAAGGCGATCAGCCGCGAGTCTATCCGACGATCGAGGACGCGGAAGAGCGGATGAAAGAGGCGAACCCGCGCCTGCCCGATGAAATCCTTCCGGGCCTTGCAGGATACGCCTCGAAGCCGGTGGATGGCGGTTTCATCTGGAAGTACGACTACTGGGTCAACGCCCGGACCTCGATGGAGGTTCGCCGAAGCGAACTGCCCGCTTTCTGGGAGGCGGTGACCTGCCCGGTGTTGCTCTTCCTCGGCAGCGAGTCCCACGCCCGCCGCCGACAGCATCCCCACCCGGAGGACCACCTCCGTTCGTCCCGCACGGTCGAAATCCAGGGTGCGGGCCATTGGATCCACCACGACCAGCCCGAAGCCTTCATGCGTGAGCTCCGGCCCTTCCTCGCCGGCGCCGTCTCGCGTTGAACCTGCGCACATCTCCGCCGAGATCGGCCGGGCGGTCGTTCGAGCTTGAGTGCCAGGGCAAATTGATCCCTTGCTCCATCGTCCGCAGCAAGCGCCGCCGCAAGACCATCTCCATCCGCGTGAGCGCCGAATCCGGCGTGCGTGTCGCGGTGCCGATGGCCACCTCCGAAGCGTTCATCCGGGATCTGGTCGCGAAGCGCTCATCCTGGATCCTGAAGCGCCTTGCCGCCGAAGCGAGCGCCGTAGCACCTGCGCGCCGATTCGTCTCAGGCGAAACGCTGCCGTACCTGGGCGAGGAACACCCGCTTCTGGTCGAGACTTCGACGTCTCGCCGGGTCGCGTTCGAATTCATTGGCGACGCCTTCCGGCTCTTCGTTCCGCCGTTCCTTGAAGGCGAGGCTCGCGAGACGGTGCTGCGCAGGGCCGTCCTCAAGTGGTACCGGGAACAGTCCGAATCCGCTGTGACTCGCTCAGCCACTCTCTGGTCGGCGGAGATGCACCTCTCGCCGAAAGCAGTGCTCGTTCGCGATCAGCGTCGCCGCTGGGGAAGCTGCGGTCCGGACGGCACCCTTCGCTTCAATTGGCGCCTCGTCCTCGCTCCTCCGGCCATCCTCGACTTCGTGGTCGTGCACGAGCTCGCTCACCTTGCTCAACGAAACCACTCACCGGCCTTCTGGGGGGTGGTGGAGAAGTACCTTCCGGATCACAAGTCGCGGCGCAAATGGCTCCGCGAAAACGGCACGCGGCTCAACGTTTGAACTGTCGCCCGATTCAGGAGTACTTCGCCTCGACAATCACCCGGTGGATGCCGGTCGCCCCACCGGGGTGCGGCGCGTTTGATTCCGCCTCCTGCGGCCGGCCGCTGCCATCTGTAGCGCGCGCCGAGATAGTCGAACGGCCCGCCGGTAGTTCGACCTCGGTTTGCCACCGTCGCCAGCTAAGGTCGTTCAACGGCTCTTCCAGGGTTGCCTGCATCCAGGTCTCCTCCTCGTCCACCGAGACCTCGACCGAGCTGATCCCGCCTCGCGCCCATGCCACCCCGGCCACGGTCAGCATCGATTTCACGTCCGCCGAACGCGCCGGCACATCAATCCGTGAACCCGTCTCCAGAAGCCCCTCCCGGTCCCAGCCCCGTTCCGCCCAGTAGCCCTCCGCGCGTTTATCGAGTAATTCCAGCCGGGTCAGCCACTTCACGCTCAGCATTCCGTACCGCCCTGGCCACAGCAGCCGCACCGGGAACCCATGCCGCCGTGGGATCGCCTCACCCGACATCGCGTACGCCAGCCGCACTTCGCCGAGGTGCTCCGCCGGGATCGCGGCTGAATATCCGTCCACCGCGTGTGCGAGCACCGTCGCGTAATTCTCCGCCAATCCCGACGCCGACACCACATCGCCCAGCGCCACACACGCCCAGAGACCATTGCTGGCGAGCGCCCCGCCGATTGTGTTCGAAACGCACTCGAGGAACACGGGCAACTCTTCAGAGGGCAGCGCCAGGATCTTCTCGAGGCCCAACGCGGTCTTCTTGCCTTTCGCTTCCACCTCCAACCTCCAATCCTTCGCCGAAACCACCGGAGCCTCGAAATTGATGTCGACCACATAGTGGTCCTCGGGTGAGGTGATCTGGCTGGAAAGCCCGGGGACCTCCGGGAAGGCGGGGTCTGGCTCGGCGTTGAACCGCTTCGCGGGGAGAACCAACTCGGCTTCTGCCCTTGGCGTGCTCCGTCGCGCGGTAATCCCAAAGATCAGCGCACACGCCGCCATGCTGCCGGCCAGGCCGATGAACTCTCGCCTCCTCTCAGCGGGCGTTGCCGTTTCGAACGCGACTTCGGTGCCCACGACAACAACAAGCGCGGCAAGCCCCCCTCCGGCGACTGCAAGAACCAGGCCTCTGGCGCTGGCACCGACCGGGTCGATGACCCCCGCCACCAGTGACGCAACCACCAGCAACGCCGGGGTGCGCACAACTCCCGCGCCGATCGCCGCTCCCGCGGCAACCAGCAGCACTGCCAGCCCAAGCGCCAGCCCCGGTTTGGCATCCTTGCCGGCCGATTCAATCGCAAACGTTGCTAGCGAGCCCGGTGAGTGCCGAATCACCCACGCTCCCGCCCCGAAGAGAGGAAACGGCACCGTCGCACTCACCGCGTGCAACAGCCACTGCACACTAAGGCCGGCAGCGATCGCCGCGCCCCCGGTCGTGTGACTGGCAAGTTGCTTTGGCATCGCGCATTGGAGCGTGGCCAATGCCCGTGACGCTCGGGTGTCGATGATATTTCGTTTGTGTTTCGCCGCTCGCCGTGGCGTGCCCTCGAAACCGGTTCGAAACGTCTCGCCGGTAGCTTGCCAGACGCTGGCTGGAGAACGGCCTGGTGGAGGGGCTCCCGGTATGCGGCTCACCGAGCGTGAAATCGACAAACTCCTCGTGTCTGTGGCTGCCATGGTCGCGAGGGAACGCCGAGCGCGCGGCGTGAAACTGAACTACCCCGAAGCCGTCGCCTTCATCGCCAGCGGCCTCCTCGAACGCGCCCGCGATGGCGCCTCCGTTGCCGAACTCATGGGCATGCAGGGCGGCTTTCTCCAGCGGGAAGACGTGATGGAGGGCATCCCCGAAATGATTGAGAGTGTCCAAATCGAAGCAACATTTCCGGATGGCACGAAGCTCGTGACCCTCCACCACCCCATCCCATGAGCGAGCCACTCCCGGGCGCGACCATCTTCGGAGCGGAAGACCTCATCCTGAACGCTGGCCGCGAAGCCATCGAACTCGCCGTCACAAACACCGGCGACCGCGCCATCCAGGTCGGCTCGCATTTCCACTTCTTCGAAGCGAACGCCGCGCTCCAGTTTGATCGTCGCGCCAGCTTTGGCCGCCGCCTGAACATCCCGTCGGGCACAGCCGTGCGTTTCGAGGCCGGCCAGACGCACACAGTTTCGCTGATCTCATTCGGCGGCCGTGAGGTCATCATCGGCTTTAACGGCCTCACCGTCGGCAACGATGTCGATGCCTCCATGGCGAAGGCAGCCGAAAAAGGTTTCGTGCCGACTCCGGAGCCCGGCTCGTGAGCTACGAGATCTCGCGAGAGCGCTACGCACACCTCTTCGGGCCCACCACGGGTGACCGGGTCCGCCTCGCCGATACCGACCTCTATGCGCTTATCGAAGCCGACTACCACACCCTCGGCGACGAGGCGTCTTTCGGCGGCGGCAAGTCCATCCGCGATGGCATGGCCCAGTCGGCCTCGCCCGGCGAAGCGCTCGACCTGGTTATCACCAATGCCGTCATCATCGACCACTGGGGCATCGTGAAGGCCGATATCGGCGTCAAAGGTGGACGCATCTCCGGCATTGGCGCCGCCGGGAACCCGGACACGATGAACGGCATCACCCCCGGCATGGTCATTGGCCCTGGGACCGAAGTCATTGCCGGCGAACACCTGATCGCCACCGCCGGTGGCATCGATGCCCACGTCCACCTCATCTGTCCTCAGATCGTCGAGGAATCGCTCACCAACGGCGTGACCACCCTCTTCGGAGGCGGCACCGGCCCCGCCACTGGCACGAACGCCACCACCTGCACGCCCGGCGCCTGGAACATGGAGCGCATGCTTCAGGCCGCCGATGCCTACCCGGTGAACCTCGGATTCTTCGGCAAAGGCAACTCCAGCGACGTCACCTCTCTCTGGGCGCAGGTCGAAGCCGGCGCGTGCGGCCTGAAGCTCCACGAAGACTGGGGTTCCACACCCTCGGCCATCGACACCGCCCTCCGCGTCGCCGACGCCTTCGATATCCAGGTCGCAATCCACACCGACACGCTGAACGAGGCGGGCTTTGTCGAAAGCACCATCGCCGCCATCGGCGGGCGCACCATCCACACCTTCCACACGGAGGGGGCGGGTGGCGGCCATGCCCCGGACATCATCAAGGTGGCCTCGCTCCCGAATGTGCTCCCCTCTTCGACGAACCCCACTCGTCCGTACACGGTGAACACCATCCAGGAACACCTGGACATGCTGATGGTCTGCCACCACCTCAACCCGAACGTCCGCGAAGATGTCGCCTTCGCCGAATCTCGCATTCGCCCGTCCACCATCGCTGCCGAAGACATCCTCCATGACCTTGGAGCCATCTCGATGATGTCGAGCGACAGCCAGGCGATGGGCCGTGCCGGCGAGGTCGTCCTCCGCACCTGGCAGACCGCGCACAAGATGAAACAGCAGCGCGGCCCGCTCCCCGGGGACCCGCCCGGCGCGGATAACGCCCGCATCAAGCGTTACATCGCGAAGTACACCATCAACCCGGCCATCGCCCAGGGCGTGGCCAGCGAAGTCGGCAGCATCGAAGTCGGCAAGCTCGCGGACCTTGTCCTCTGGGCACCAGCCTTTTTCGGCGTGAAGCCCGAACTCATCGTGAAGGGAGGCTTCATCTCCTGGGCGGCAATGGGCGATCCCGGCGCCAGCATCCCCACGCCCGAGCCGGTCCGCTACCGTCCGATGTTCGGTTCCCAGCTCCACAGCACCCGCAAGATCTTCACCTCGAGCGCCGCCCTGCGCTCCGATGTCTTCGAGCGCCTCGGAGTAAAGACGCCCGCGATGGCGGTCTCCCACACGCGGGACATCGGCAAGGCCGACATGATCCTCAACGACGCGACCCCGAAGATCGACGTCGATCCGGAAACCTTCAACGTCTTCGTCGATGGCCAACTCGCCACCTGCGAACCAGCCGCCAGCCTGCCGATGGCCCAACGCTACTTCCTGTTCTGATGGAAGCGTCGCCCGGCGTCCTGCCGCTCCTTCGCCTGCTGCACATCACCGACTCGTCGTTTCCGGTTGGGGGCTACGCATACAGCCATGGGCTTGAGTGGCTCGTCGCCGATGGTCGCGCGAACGAACCCGAAGAGATATCGGAAGTCCTTCGCGCGTTCGTCGCCCAGACAGTCGGGCGCCAGTGGCTCCCGGCCGCAGCGATGGCATTCCGCGCGAGGACTGTCGAGAGTGCTGCCCTCGCCGACCTTCGACTGGACGCCTCGATTTCCGCCTCGGCCGAACGCGAAGCCGGCCGCGCGATGGGCTGCCGCCTCCTCGATGTCGCCACGCAGATGTTCGATGCGCGAAGAACCGCGGAACTTCGCGAACTGGTCCGCGCGGGGCGTTCGCCCGGCCAGTTCGCGGTCGCATTCGGCGCCCTCGCCAGCGATATCGCAGTGCTGGAAGCCGAATCCCTGGGCGCGCTTGGCTACTCGATGGTCAACTCCATCACGCAGGCCGCCATCCGCCTCGGAGTGATCGGCGCGGATGCGGGCGCCCGCCTCGTCGCGCAGGCGATGCCCGCCGTCGACGCGGCCGCTCGCTCGGTCGCCGCCGATTCTCGCCCGAACATCGGCTCGTTCTCGCCCCTCCTCGAAATGGCTTCCCTGCTCCAGCCAACTCTCAAGTTCAGGATGTTTGCCTCATGACCGCCGTTCATCCTCACAGCCACTCCCACGACTTCACGCCGCGCTCCCGCGCAGAAGGCATGCTCGACCCACGCGGTGTCTTCCGCGTCGGCGTCGCCGGCCCCGTAGGTTCGGGAAAGACCGCAACGGTCCTCGCCCTCTGCGAACAACTCCGCGACATCCTGAACCTTGCCGTCATCACCAACGACATCTACACCTACGAAGACGCTGAGTTTCTGACCCGCAACGCCGCCCTCGGCCCCGATCGGATCGTTGGCGTCGCCACCGGCGGGTGCCCCCACAGCGCCATCCGCGAAGACGCCTCGCTCAACCTCCGCGCCGTCGACAACCTCATCGAAAGCCATCCCGGCCTCGAACTCATCGTTATTGAAAGCGGCGGCGACAATCTCGCCGCTACTTTCAGCCCGGAAGTCGTCGACCGCACCATCTTTGTCATCGATGTCGCCGGCGGCGACAAGATCCCGCGCAAAGGTGGCCCCGGCACCTGCAACTCCGACCTGCTCGTGATCAACAAGAAGGATCTCGCCCCACATGTCGGCGCCAGCATCGAAGTGATGGAGAACGACACTCGGGCGGCTCGCGGAGACAAGCCGTACCTCGTTACCAGCATGCGCGACCCCGCCGACCGCTCCGCCGTCGCCGCCTGGGTCACGGCGCAACTCGCAGCTGCCCGCGGATGACCGCCTCGATCGCGCGCCTCGAGGCGGCCCCGGTCGCGGGCGTCACTCGCATCGCGCGCGCCTTCGCAACCTCGCCCCAGCGCTGGACGGTCTCCTCGCCTGCCCTTGATGGCTGGACGACCGTCACGCATCAGCTCCTCGGCGATGGGAGCTTTGGGGGCGACTCGAGCCGCGCCGTCATCCGCGTCGAATCCGGAGCGAAGCTCATCGCTCAGGGCGTGACGGCCACCGCTCTTCGGGGGTGCGGTACCTCCACCGTCTCGACGCACCTCCTCGCGGCTCCGGGCGCAGCGCTGCTCCACCTCCCCGGGCCGGTTGTTCCGCATCAGGGCTCGAACCACCGCTCGGCACTCCGCATCGGCGCCGCCGATGGCGCGTTTGTGCTCGCCGCCTCAACCCTGGTCGCCGGCCGGATGGGCCTCGGCGAACGCGGCGCTTACGAGCGCCTCCGTCTCAACACCACGGTCAGGGCGGGAGGGAGTCTCGCCTTCCGCGAGCAACTGGATATCGATCCTGATGACCTCGCCGCCCGGCCGACGCTCTGTCCGTCCGAAGCCCTGGTGACGCTCATCATCGTCGCCGCGGAGTCCGTTTTCGATGTCTCCGCCCTGCATGAATTGGCCGGACCGGGGGCGCTCATCGGCTTCAGCAGGCTGCGTTCTTCAGGCAGCATCGCCCGCGCAATCTTCCCCGAGTTGGGTGCCGCCCAGGAGTTTCTGCGTCGCCTCGAGACATACGTCCGCGAACTTATGAAAGGCTGTCTCACGCCCCAGAATTTCCGTTGAGTGCAAGCCGCTCCTTGTTAACTTTTGTTCATCTACCGGAAGCAATCACGAAACGAGCCGGAAGCAACTCCGAAACGACCCAACCCTAACTTTCCCCCCAACGCGTTGCAGGCCGTTCGCCCAATCAGGGGTGGCGTGCTCTATGGCCTCTTCGCAGTTACTGGAGAGAGGGAAACAGCTTCCGAATGAACGAAGAAATCAAAGGTGGAAATTACTGGCTCCGGCGTGGGATTTCGCGACGCGGCATCCTTAAGGCCGGAGCCGTACTCGCTGCCGCGCCCGCCATGGCGAGCATCGCCGCGGCCTGTGGCGACGACGATGACGACGACGACTCAGCCAGCAAGGGCGATAGCGGCGGCGATACCATCAAGGTCGGCATTCTCCACTCCCTGAGCGGCACCATGGCTGTGTCCGAAGTCGCCGTTCGCGATGCGGACCTCATGGCCATCGACGAAATCAACGCCGCTGGCGGCGTCCTCGGCAAGAAGCTCGAAGCCAAGGTTGAAGACGGCGCCTCGGACTGGCCGACCTTCGCCGAAAAAGCCAAGAAGCTGATCCAGAGCGACAAAGTCGCCGTTACCTTCGGCTGCTGGACCTCCGCCAGCCGCAAGGCCGTGCTCCCGGTGTACGAGTCTAACAAGGCGTTGCTCTACTACCCGGTCCAATACGAAGGCCTGGAATCCTCGCCCTACATCTTTTACACCGGCGCCACCACCAACCAGCAGATCGTCCCCTCGGTCGAATACCTGCTGGCCCAGAGCAAGAAGAAGTTCTTCCTCGTGGGCTCCGACTACGTCTTCCCGCGCACGGCGAACAAGATCATCAAGGCGCAGCTCGCGGCTTCCGGCGGCGATACCATCGCCGAGGAGTACACCCCGCTCGGCCACACCGAATACGCCACCCTCATCGCGAAAATTAAGTCTTCCAACGCCGATGTCGTCTACAACACTCTCAACGGCGATTCGAATGTCGCGTTCTTCAAGCAGCTCCGCGATGCCGGCATAAAGAGCAGCGACCTCACCACCCTCAGTGTCTCCATCGCCGAGGAGGAGGCCGTCGCCATCGGCGGCGACGTAATGGAGGGCCACCTCGTGGCCTGGAACTACTACGAAACCACCAAGACCCCCGAGAACGAGAAGTTCGTCCCCGCCTATCACAGCTTCACGGCCAAGTCGGGAAAGCAGCGCCCGACTTCGGACCCGGTGGAAGCCGCCTACATCAGCGTCAACCTCTGGGCGATGGCCGCCAACAAGGCCGGCACCACCGATGTCGAAAAGGTCAAGGAAGCGATGGCTGGCCTCGAATTCGCGGCGCCGGAAGGCAAGGTCACCGTTCACCCCACCAACCACCACATCTCGAAGACCGTCCGCGTCGGAAAGATCCGCAAGGACGCGCTCATCGATGAGGTCAACGCGACTCCGGAGCCGGTCGTCCCGGACCCCTACCTCGAGACCTACAGCTGGGGCGGTGAGTTCGCCAAGGAAAAGAAGAGCTAGCCGCGGAGTGGTCGGCCAGGAGGAGGAGGAACGTTCTCCTCCTCCTCTATCGGAGGGGACATGGATATCTTTCTGCAGCAGCTCTTCAACGGCTTCAGTCTCGGTTCGATCCTGTTGCTCGTTGCTCTCGGGCTCGCGTTCTCATTCGGGTTGATGAACGTCATCAACATGGCGCACGGCGAAATGATCATGATCGGCGCCTACTCCGCCTACGTCGCCCAGAACTGGTTCAAAGACCTCATGGGCGATTCCGGCCTCGATTATTACTTCGTGGTCGCTCTGCCCTTTGCCTTT
This sequence comes from Dehalococcoidia bacterium, assembly GCA_050247055.1. Taxonomy (GTDB): domain Bacteria; phylum Chloroflexota; class Dehalococcoidia; order Tepidiformales; family Tepidiformaceae; genus Amarobacter. Next base: position 71,785 of record JBFWUX010000004.1, on the reverse strand, counting down.
GTGGTCTGTTGCATTATGGGCATGATCCTGGAACGGACGCTGATTCGCCGGCTCTACGGCCGCCCGCTCGATACGCTCCTCGCAACCTGGGGTGTGAGCCTCCTCTTGCAGCAGGGCGCCCGCACCGTCTTCGGCGCGCCGAACGTCCAGGTCACCAGCCCTCCATGGCTGCGCGGCGGCATCGAAGTTACCGGTCAATTCTCGATGCCCTACATACGCCTCTTCATCATCGCCATGGTGGCGGTCTGCCTGGTCCTCGTCTGGCTGTATCTCACAAAAACTTCCGCCGGCCGGCGCACACGTGCCGTCATGCAGAACCGCGAGATCGCCGGCGCCCTCGGTGTCGTCACCCCGCGCATTGACCTGCTGACCTTTGGCCTCGCCTCCGGCCTTGCCGGCGTCGCGGGCTGCGCACTGGCGCTCATCGGGCCTATCGGCCCCTCGCTCGGCACCTACTACATCGTCGATGCCTTCCTGGTCGTAATCCTCGGCGGGGTCGGCCAGGTCATCGGGACCGCGGTCGCCGCGCTCTCCATCGGCTGGCTCAATGCAATCCTCGAATATCAGACCACGGCGTCGCTGGCGAAGGTCATCGTGTTCGTGCTGGTTATCGCATTCCTGCAATGGCGCCCCGCCGGGATGATCTCCCGCCGGGCCGCGAGATAGGGGCCGGCCATGATTCGGGCCAACACAGCTCCACCCAACACCTCAACCGGCCTCGCGTTCTGGGCGCGTCAGGCGGCCCCCTTTGTGATCGCCGCCGTCCTGCTCTTCATCGTCGCCCCCGCCATGCTTTCGGACTTCCGACTCAACCTGCTGGCGAAGTTCCTCTGTTACGCCATCCTCGCCATCGGTATCGACCTCATGTGGGGTTACACCGGCATGCTGAGCCTCGGCCAGGCCGTCTGGTTCGGACTCGGCGGCTACGCGATGGCCATGTACCTCAAGCTCGAAGCCTCAGGCGATTCGATCCCCGACTTCATGAACTGGAGCGGCCTCAACTCGCTCCCCTGGTTCTGGGAACCGTTCCGCTACCCCTGGTTCGCTCTGCCTATGGCGCTCATCGGCCCGGGTATCCTTGGATTCCTCCTCGGATACCTCGTCTTCCGAAGCCGTGTCAAAGGCGCGTACTTCTCCATCGTCACCCAGGCCCTCGCGCTCATCATGAGCATCTTCTTCGTGGGCCAGCAGCAATACACCGGCGGTACCAACGGGCTCACCAACTACTCCGAGCTCTTCGGCATGAACCTGGCCGAAACGTCCACTCAGCACACGCTTTACTACGCGACAACGGCCATCCTCCTGGTGACGCTCCTGTTCGCGACCTGGATGACCCGCTCGCCCTTCGGGCGGCTCATGATCGCCATTCGCGACGATGAGGACACGGTGCGATTCGCCGGTTACAACGTAGGCTTCGTGAAGGGCCTCGTCTTCGCCATTTCGGCCGCCATCGCGGGACTCGCGGGAGCGCTGTTCGTGCCGCAGGTGGGAATCATCTCGCCCGCGAACCTCGGCATCGTCCCTTCGATCGAGTTCGTCCTGCTGGTGGCGGTTGGCGGCCGCGGGACGCTCACCGGCGCAGTGATCGGCGCGATTGTCGTCAGCTGGGCCAGGAGCTCCCTCAGTGAGAGCTACCCGGACACCTGGCAGTACTTCTACGGCGCGCTCTTCGTCGGGGCGGTCGTCCTCTTCCCGACGGGCATCGTCGGTGCCTACCGCAAGTTCGTCGCTGAAATCTCAGCCCGGTTCTTCTCCGGGGGTAGTTCCGCCGAAGTCGTGGCGGCTCCCCAGCCCATCGAGATCGAAGCCCGGAGCCTGCCCAATGAGTGACGCGATTCTCCGCATCGAGGACCTCGTCGTTTCATTCGACGGGTTCCGCGTCCTGGACGACCTGTCGATCACGCTCGGAAACGGTGAGCTGCGCTTCCTCATCGGGCCCAACGGCGCTGGCAAGACCACCCTGATGGATGTTATTTCCGGTAAGATCCGCGCTCAGTCCGGCCGCGTAATGTTCGACCAGGCCACGCCCGCGAGCGGCCAGGCCGTCCCCGAAACCATCGAGATCCAGGGAGCCATCCGTTTCGAGGGCCTCGAGCTCACAAAAATGCGCGAAGACCAGATCGTGAAAGCCGGCATCAGCCGGAAATTTCAGACGCCCGCCGTCTTCGGCAGCCTCAGCTGTTTCGAAAACGTCGAGGTCGCCGCAGGTTTCCGCGACAAGATCTTCCGCTTCTTCACCCCGCTCTCGAAGAGCCGCCGCGAGCAGATTCACGCCGCCCTCGAAACCGTCGGGCTCTCCGAACGGAGCCAGGTCCCCGGCGCCGCTCTCTCTCATGGCGAACGCCAGTGGCTGGAAATCGCGATGATGCTCGTCCAGGACCCGAAGCTCCTGCTTGTCGATGAGCCGGTCGCCGGTATGACCGGCCGCGAACGCGAACGCACCGGCGAATTGCTCCATGCCCTCGCCGGCAGTCACACCATCATCATCACTGAACACGACATGGACTTCGTTCGACAGTACGCGCGCACGGTGACCGTGCTCCACATGGGCAAGGTCCTCCGCGAAGGCAATGTCGAGGAGATCCAGAACGACCCACTCGTCCAGCAGGTCTACACCGGACGCCAGAAGACGCTCGAGGGGGCCACGGCATGACAACGCTTTCACTCGGATCCCTGCTCGGCGAACGCTTCCGGCCAGCCGAGGCCGTCGCCCCGGAGATGAAGAACTTCCTCGTCGGCACCGAGTCCGTCTCCATCGCCTACGGCCGCAGCGTCGTCGTTCGCGACGTCTCGATTCGTGTCGGCGCCGGCGAGGTCGTCTGCATCATGGGCCGCAACGGCGCGGGGAAGACCACCCTCCTGAAGTCCATCATCGGCGTCGTCCCGATCCAATCAGGACGCGTCTTCTTCGATGGCGCCGTGGTGTCTCGCAAGCCCGCCTACGCTCGAGCACGGGCCGGCATCGGCTATGTTCCCCAGGGCCGCGGCATCTTCCCCTACCTGAGCGTCATGGAGAACCTCGAGATGGGCCTCGAGCCCGTCGGCGGCAAGGATACCGGGCAGCTGGATGAGGTCCTCACCACGTTCCCGGTGCTCCGCCAGATGGCGAAGCGCACCGCCGGCGTTCTCTCGGGTGGACAGCAGCAGCAGCTCGCGATTGGCCGCGCGCTCATGGGCCGGCCGAAATTGCTGCTCCTCGATGAACCAACCGAGGGCATTCAGCCCAACATCGTCGAGGAGATCGAGCACGTCATCGGTTCGCTCCGAGGCAAGATGACCATCCTGCTGGTGGAGCAGTTCCTCGATTTTGCCCTGGCGAACGCCGACATGTGTTACGTGCTGGAACGTGGCCAGACCACGCTCTCTGGCACCCCCAAAGAACTCGACGTGGCTCGACTGCAGGAAGCGCTCGCCGTCTAGTCCGAAACCACGCTGGTGGCATTGCGTAACAGCCCTTCGGCTTCCGCCACCGTTCGCGCCACAATCTCCCCGGCCGGACGAACCTGGTCAACGAGGCCGGCGGACTCACCGGTCCAGTTGAGGATCGTGTCCGGTGCCTGGTTGTTTCTCGATGTCCATCCGAACGGCTCCGGGATGGCGGCAACCGCTGCCCGGAGTTCACTCCGCCGTTCCAGCCACTCCTCCGTGAAACGGTTCCGGAGCACCCGCCCGGCGATCCCGTCGGGCCACGTCATGCCAAGGGCGATGTCGGTGATTTCGTCGAGCACCGTATTGTCGCCGTCGCTCGCGACGAGCGCCGCCTTTTGTTCCGAGTCCAGGGCGGCCAGCGGTCCGAACTCAGGCGTCGCCTTGAAACGCGTGCCCATAACCACTGCTGCTGCACCCATGGCCAGAGCCGCCGCCAGTCCCCGTCCGTTCCCCACCCCGCCCGCAACCGCGATTGGAATGCCTCCCGCGGCGCCGAGCGCCTGCGCCGTGAAACTGAGCGTCCCCCGCTGACCAGTGTGTCCACCCGCCTCGTGGCCCTGCACGATTAGCAGGTCGGTTCCGGCAGCGATGACTTCTCGTGCCGCCGCCATCGTCTGCACTTGCACCATCGTCCGGATGCTCGCTGCTTTCGCCTTGCTGAGAGCAGGAAGGGTATCTCCGAACGAGAGCGTAATCGCCGGGATCTTTTCCGAAATCGCAGCCTCCACCACCTCATCCGCAAACGGCGACCACTGGAACGCGCAAACGTTCACGGCGAACGGCTTATCCGTGGCCGATCGGCAATTACGAATCTCTTCCCGCAATGCGTTCGGCGTTCGCCCGAGGCTACCAATCGTTCCGAGGCCCCCCGCGTTCGAGACCGCGGCCGCAATCTGCCAGCCACAATCGCTCGACATTCCCGCCTGGATTACCGGGTGTTCGACGCCGAATGTGCGAGTAAAAGCGGTTGTAAGCATCTCGCAGTAGTACGCCCGCCGTTGGGAGGCCGTCAAGACGCCTGGCGCCGAGGGTTCAGAGTCCCTTCAGCACACCGAACGCGATGATGACCAAACCTAGGGAAGCGATGGGCGATTGAATCCGCGCGGCCCAGAACCCGGGGAACGGGCGCTCCCGGAACTCGTCTTCGATCCCCTGGCGCCAGTTAATCAATTCCTTCACGCCCTGGATCCATGCGGCCGCAACCATTAACGACGCAGCGAATGTTTCGATGCCGTTCGAAAGGTCCGAAAGTCGAACGGCCCACACCAGTCCCAGCAGCATCGAGCCCTGCATCAGCGGCTCCATGTGCGCAAGGATCAGGTACTTCGGAGCCGTCGCTTCTCGCCCTCGAACGGTGCCCATCATGAATCCCGTTGCGAACGCGTAAACCAGGAGGAGCGTCCCCCCGACGATCAGGACCTTCTCAGCGCTTTCCAACTGTGACTCCCCCTACTCGAAGACTTCGTCGCCGGTCGGCTCGATATGCGGCGTGCCGTTCATCGCTTGTCGAAGCTGTGACAACTCCCAGTACATTCGCCGCCGCGCGCGGCTCTGGTTGCCCAGCGGCCGGTGCTCGGCGATTGAATGCCACGGGTTGTACGAGAGATTGTGCGCGAATGCCATCTGCGCGGGCGAGTCGAACTTCTGGCGCGGGATGCGCAGCGTTCCAACGGGCACAAACGGCGAGAGCTTTTCCGGCCACAGCACCGATGCGTTCTCAATGGGCATCCTGTGCGAGTCCACCTGGAGTTGGACGAGGATCTCGAACTCCACGTCCCGGCTCGCAAGGGTGTTCACCATCGCGTCCCGAAGGTAGTTGTCGGGCGGGCGAAGCGGCAGACGCGGGATCTTTGTCTTGAAGTTCCCCTTCGGCCGGAACGAATACATCATCGCCTGCCCTTCGCCGAGCAGGTACGGCACGCAGCTGTAGTACCGCTGCTCCAGCGGGTTCGATTGCGTCTGGTTCCACCAACTCTGCATCAATAGGTCAAGCAAGTGGTGCCGGCGCGGCCGGAAAAAGTAGAGCCCCGGCGTCCCTTTCAGGATCTCCGTCTGTAGGTCCTGGTTCGCGATGACGTCCGGCGTCGGGAAGGTGGGCACGCAAACGGCGGTCAGGTCCTGCGTGAACTTCTCGTCGTCCATGAACTTCGGCCCTTCGACGCCCATCATCTTCACGGCAAGGCTTACGAACCCCACGTCGTCGATGTCCTTCGGGCTGTCCGGCCCGGGCCCCGAGAACCGCACCCACGCGCGGTAGGTCTTCGGCTCGGCGAAGATCCCGTGCTTCATGCGCTCGGGGATAGTGGCATTGAAGGTCACCTCACCCCGAACGACACCATGAGTCTTGGTATTCCCGCCGCGTTGAAACTCGCCCGGCCTGTACTGGCTTTTCACGTACGCCGCGATCGTTTCGATCATCCGCTCGACCGCTTCAGCTTCGCCCGGAAGCGTCCGTTCCTCCGCGAGCGCCAGCCCTTCGTCCTCGCGCTGACGATTGATCAGCCACTGGATCATCGCGACTGAGGGCCTCCGGAGCGTCGCGTTCAACGCTGGCCGGAAGAACGGTTCGAACCGGCGTTCGGCGCGCTGGAGCGTCGCCAGGGTTTGGTGGACCGTCTTGTCCAGCCGCGATGCCGAGCCGGGTTCCACGATCATTTGGAGGAAGGCCCCCACGGGTTCTTCTTCAATTCGCGGTCGAAGCCCCGCAGCGGATGGCGATCGGGTTTGAGCGGGAATGATTCGTCCCACGGCTCGAAGGCGTTCTTCACGTTCGCCAGCCCGGTCTTTGCAAGTTCTGGATAGTGGCGCAGGATTACTGTTTTCAGATCGGCCCGGTCGATCCAGTCGAGTCCCTCCTGCGTATACACATCCGCGTTGTAGTCGTCAGTGAAGAAGCGGTCCGCCTGCAATCGGCGCGAGGCGTTCAGGATGAAGATCTGGAACAGCGTCTCTCCGAACCCAAATCCTGTGGGTCTCACCTCCTCCCCCAGTGTCCCCACCATCAGGTCTAGCGACTCAATGCCGTCCGAGCCTTCGCCATACACCTCGCGCAGGCGGGCGAGCAGATTCGAGTCGGTCGTCAGGTCCTCCCACTTCCTGATCGGATTCAGCCCGAGTTGTCGCCGGAACTCGTTGTAGCGGGGCACGCCTCGCTCGCGCGCCCGAAGGATGTCCACCGCTCCCATGTCGAACACCGGGTTGCCCGGGATGCTCAGCTCCTGCATGAACCGCGGGTAGTTGCCGAGCACCAGTTGCCCCGGGTGCTGGTTCCCGAACGAGAAGAACAGGTCCGCCATCGGGACGCGCCGGCTCAGCTTCACGGAACCGGCCTGGCGGCTCGCGGGGAACGGCAGCGCCTCGGACGCATCCGAGCCTACCTTCCGGATCGTTAGCGTTTCCGGCAGGAGCGAATGCAGGCGGTAGACCTCCACGAACTCCTCCGTGAGTCCATAGGGCTGACCATGCTTGTTGATCGGGTTGCCGACGACCCCGCCCATTTCTGGATTTCTGACGTTGATCGGTGCCAGCGTTTTCTTGTTCGGCCCCCGCCGGAGGAGGTTCGTCAGCACCCCGTACCAGTTGGCGTTCAGCGCGTCGGCCAGCGCCGGGTTCGGCAGGATGGCCGGCGTCCATTCGACTGAATGGATCTTCGCCATCACCGCCGCATTGATCAGCCTTGCCACATTGAAGAGCCGGTTGTCGTCCCAGTCGGGGTGATGCTGCTTCAGTTCGTCGCAGATGGCGTTGTGTTCGCGGGCGAACAGGTTGTGCAGCATCGCCAGCCCGATCCACCAGTCGCGGATGAACCCGGATTCCTCCACGCCGTTCTTGCCCACCGGCAGGGTGCCATCGGCGTTGAGCCGCAGTTTGCCATCCGTGTGGCTGCGCAGCCGTTCGACCGTCTCCCAGTCGCTCCCGTAAATCTGCGAACCGTCCCACCAGTGCGTCACTTCGTTGATGAACGTCGTCGGCGTTCGCTCTCCCGAAGCTCTTCGCGTCAGGTCGGGCTGGGTCTTCCCGATGAACATGTTCCGCTGGTGGAAAGTGATCCGCGCCGGGTCATCCTCGGCCATCGGGATTTCGTGGACTTCCGTCAGCAGGTTCTGGCCGTGGCTGATCCAGTCGTGGTTCTGGAAGTTGATCCACGAGGCCGCAAGCATGTTCAGGAAAGGCACTTCCTTCATGCCGTCCTCCCGCGTCAACAGCTTCCGGCTGACAAATCGAGGATTCGGGGTCATTAAGCGCTCGCCGGTTTCCGCCCGGGCAACCCGGTTGTCAACGTTGCGCGGGAAGCGCGTGCCCGCCGCGCCCTCTTTCGGGTCCTCCAGGTTGTTCCAGCTTCCATCGGCCGTCCGGAACTGTGTCACACCGTTGGGCGGCGTCTGCCCCTCCGATTGGAATCCAATCAGGGAGCGTTTCGGATAGGTGTTCTTCAGGTTGTCCCGGTTCAGCCGCGTCCGCATGTAGGCGAGCGTCAGGATCCCGAGCGTCAGCCGCTTCCGGTACCAGTTCGTCCAGACCTCGTCCTTGTAGCCCTGGAATCGGCCGACGGCCTCGGTGGTCGCGTCAACGAAGAACGAGACAGCGAACCCCGCCCCGTCGCCGATCAACTTGAGTGCCTTGCGGACGGGGCTTCGCTCCGAAGCTGGCAGCGGTGAGGGAAGGACATCCTTCAGTGAAGCGGCCGGCGCCAACAGTTCCCCTACCGCCGCGAAGTGAATATCCGGCACATACACCGAGATCTCCGCCTCTGCGTTGGCACGGGCACGTCCCAGCAGGGCAGCCCAGCCGGCGTTCGCCGGGTTCTGCGCTACCGCTCTCTCGTATGCCGTCACCGAACCCTGGTAGTCGCCGCTCCGGAACAGGGCCAGCCCCAACAGCGCCTGCACCTCCGCCGAGTCGGCGGTAGTCGCCAGCGATCTCAGGCTTTCGATCGCTCCGCCGATCTCGCCCTGCTCCAGGAGTTCTTCGATGCCACGCAGGTCTGCGCTGGAAGTTTCGTTGGTCACTGATCTCCCCTTCTCTTCCCATCCGCACCGCGAGACTCCAGGGCGGGGCGAACCCTGTGAGCCACCACGGTCAGCACTCTATGACTGGCCCCTGGCCTTCGCAACGGCGCCCCGCTGCCGTATTGCATTGCCGTCATTCGAGCGCCGCCAGGTAGCGGATGGCGCGAATGCCGGGCATGAAGAAGTAGCCGCCGCCGCGAACCGTCACGAATGATGGAATGCCCGTGAGCCGCTTTCGTACCGGGTTTGCCGGCATGCTGAAATTCGAACCACTCTGCTCCCGTGGGCCGGTGATGGGATCGACCTCGTCGTACAGCCCGTCGAACTTCGGGTTGTTCGCCCACGTGTGCTGCACGAACTCAAACTGGCGCGAAATGTTCCCGACGATGCAGGCGAAGTGAAGCCCGCGTTCAACGCCGTCGTCGCCGGCCGCGGCGAGTGCGTCGTCCCGTGACAACAGCGGGCCGTACGCCCTCCCACGTCTGAGGATGCGGTGACGCTTGTTCACCGCGATGGAATCGGCGCTGCCCGGTCCGGGGTCGAGCGAGTCGCGCGGGTTCGCCCGCCGGATATGAGCACCCACCGGGCACGCCAGCCCATCTCGGTCGGCGGTGTGGTAGCCGAAGTCGTTCGCCATTGAGAGCGCGCTATCATCTGCGTCCGCCAGCGCCAGGGGCGCCCCGCCAGGCCAGCGGCCAACCATCTTCGAAGCCAGCGCAACGCGCTCGATGCCGGCGCTCCGGGCATGCGCATCGATGAACTTCCAGAACCCGGGGACATCCTGTTCGAGCTGCCGAACCACCAGGTAGCTCCCGTTTCGCCCCAGGTCCTTGTTGTTCGTCCCGGCCGAATCCGGCGGCAAAATGCCTTTCGGATCTCTTCCGGCCGGGACGATTGGCCGGTCAGTCAGCAGGCCGTATTCGTTGGCATAGCCCAGCACGAATTCCCCCGGCCGGATCGTGTCTTCCGTTCGCCCGTCTCGCCCGAATCCATCCGGTACCGGTTGCGAAATCCCGTCTCGGAACCCGAAGGGCTCGACATCGCCGATGTCCGTGGTCTCCATTGTCACCACCACTTCAAGAGCGGCGTTTTTCAGCTCATCGAGCAATCCCATCGCCAGCTTCTCCAGGCCCGCGGTATCGGCGGCGTAAAGCATGAGCAGCCCATCGATCGCCGAGTTGCCCCCACCGCCCCAGCGCCAGTTCTCCGGCGAGTCAGCAGCGAAATCGCCCAGCACTCGCTGTCGGTGCTCGGTAACCATCCCCTCGCGGAACTCGGGAGCAAACTGCGCTGCCACCGCCGCCGGCAGACCCAGCGAAAGCACTCCCCGGTGTGTCAGCGCGAGCTGGATCGCCTGGTCGCGCGGGTCCTGCGAAGCCGTAGTAATCCGTCTCGCCAGCGCTCCAACCCAGGCACGCGCCGTGCCGGCATCGCCGAAGCGGAGCCCAAGCCACCGTGCCGCGCGAAGGCGCCCGTATCCCCGCGCCACCAGCCCCTGGATATCGTCGAGTTCGAGTGATTCCATCTCGCCTCCCTAGAACCGCCTCAGCCATTCGAGCGCGGCAGCCTCGTCCATCTCGCCGGAAAGCCCGGCCCGGATCTTCGCGTTGTTGCCGATGTTGACCGCCGTCAGGTTCGGGTACGCCGTGTACCACACCGGCGACGGCACCTGGTGCGCCCGGATGTACGACTTGAACGCTTGCTCGTCCTTTGCTCCGCCCTTGATAAGCCAGCTCGTCTTCGGATAGCCCACGCCGTTACTGAAAACGGCGTTCAATCCCCACGCCACCTTGTCGATGAAGTCGTCCATGTAGTTCTCCAGCGACCCGTCGTAGTTGCTGCAGAACACCACCCGGCGCTTGTCATCGATGAAGATCCAGCGCGCCGCGTGAATCGTTTTCACGCCCGCGAGATTCCCGTTGTTGAACCGGTGCCGGGCGCCGAAATTCACCGCCCACAGGAGCCCGATCGCCAGGTATCGGCGGAACCGCCCCGGCTTGATCGGCCCAAACGCCGTGAACTGGTTCTGGTGAACGAGGTCCTCGATCTCCGCCAGCTCCCGCGCGTGCGCTTCATCCACGACCACCCGCGGAGCAGGGTCGCTTCGCTCCAGCCGCCGCAGTTGAATGATGAACGGGATCGCTCCCACCACCGCGACCGGGGCGAGCACCACCCCCAGCGCGATCCCGCCGGCCAGGTTCGCCTTCGTCTTCAACCGCTCCAGCAGGGAGAGTGTCGGCGCCGGCTCGAGCGCCCAGTTCAGGTCCGCCCGCTCTTTCACGAAACCCTGGATCGCCGCCCGAACCTCCACCGCCGGCTTCGCCGCCCAACCGTTCCCCGAATCGAGGAAGCGTTCGATCTCGTCGCGAAGCGTCGCCTCCTTGAGGATTTGCTCCACCGTCCGTCCGACTGTGTTCACGTAGGTTGCGGCCGTGGAGATCCGGTGGTCGCGCAGGTACGCGTACCGCGATGATGAGTTCCGGTCGCCTTCGCCCGGGTACCCCTCACAGAGCCCAAATACGCCGTCGAGCCCCTCGCCACCGAGCGAAACAAGCCGTCGGAGCCGTGTCCGCCCGGGTGCGTCGCAATCGAGCAGCAGCATCAGCTGGTGAGCGTCCCCGTCCGACTCCGGCGGAATGATCACCAGCCGCGCGAAGTGCAGCCCTTCGATCTTCCCAAACGGCAGAGCCCCATTCGCAACATCCGAGGACATCCCCGCGATGGTCGCGTTCAGCCGCTCCAGCGCCCCCGCTTCCACGGGTGCGATCACGGTAATCGGTTCCTGAATCGCGGTTGCCATCCCAGGTCTCGCTGTTACTTGCCGCGGCCGAAGAGCCTGCGGATTCCAGAAATCAACCGCGCAACCAGCCCCTGCCGCGATTCCGGATTGTTGAAGTCCAGCGCGAAATTGATCGTCTTTTTGTCGCCGATGAAGACAATGCCCAGGTACACGCCCGGCGAAACCTGCCGTATCTCATCGCGAATCGCGCGGGCAACGGTGGAAGTCTTCGAGTAATCAAGGACGATGCACTTCTTCCCGTCGAACCAGCTCTCGCCGAAGTCCACCGCCGCCTGCACCTCCTGCACGCCGGCTGCGGTCACCTTGTTTTTGAGCGTCTTCGTCGCCGGGTCGAAGACCTTTCCCTGCCACGCCACCGCTTCCGCCGCCTCCGCGGCGATATCGGCGAACACCGTCCCGGGATGCATGATGACCGTACCCGCGGCCGCTCCAGCCGGAATCGGCCCCGCTTCGCTCTTGCGGAAGAGGTCATCGAGTTCATCCTGGGAAAGATCGAGCAGTTCTTTGGGAGTAAGGGGCATTGCAGGCTTCCTTGCCGCGTTGTTCCCCCCGGCCACGCGTGTCTTTGGGCGCTGTGTGAATTGGCAAGCAGAGTAGTCCCGGCACAAGCGCTTTTCAATTGCTTCTCGGAGTCGATTACGTGAACTGCGCCACAGACGCGGACCACTTCCGCTCCGAGCATTTGGCCGCGCTCTGCGCTCGACCGCTCTGATAGTCTCATGCACGGCATCGGGGGAGCCTCAGGAGAAGACCGTGGCTCTTGTTCAGCGTTCCAACGGCATCACCATCGACCTTCCCGCTGGTCTTGAACTCTCTGAACCGGCGCCCACCGTACCGCGCCGTCGCGGCCCGGCGCCCGCCGCTCCCGCGCGCCTGATTGACATCAATTCAGCGCTCGCGAGTTCCAACTTCTCCGTGCTCGACCAGTTCACCGTCGAGCGGGGACCAGCGCGGCCGGGCCGCCGGGCAGCACCGGCCGGTGCCTCCGCAAGCGTCAGCATCGAATTGCCGCCCGATGAGGCCGCCGTCGTCCTCGTCGAAGAGGATGGCGTCTTCGCCTGGCGCTTCGCGAATGCTGCTGCGCCCACCGGCCGGCGCCGTCGTGGGACACCCACCGGCGCCGTCTGGCAGTTCGATATCGATCTCGGCGAAACAGCTCCGGCCGCTCCCGGCCGGCGCGGGCTCCCCATCATTGGCAAAGCCATTGAGCGCGCCACCGCCACCGTCCTGCGATTCGTCCTGCCCACCGTCATCGACCACGTAGTCGATCACCTCGAACGCGACCGCCACGAGGGTCTGGTCGCCATCCAGTCGGCAGATCCACAGGCGTGGTCGGGTGCACCAGTCGCGCCCGGCGGCACAGGCCGAACGCGCGTCCTCCTGTTCATCCACGGCACCTTCAGCAGCACGCGAGGCGGCTTCGGCGCGCTCGGAGCCACACCCTGGGGCCAGGCCCTGCTGAACACCGTCCTCGGTCAGTACGACATGGTCATCGGCTACGACCACAAGACTCTGAGCCTCGATCCGCGACAAAACGCGGAAGGGCTCCTCGCGGAACTGCAGGCCTTGTGGCCCGCCGGCGATGTCGACATCGATGTCGTCTGCCACAGCCGAGGCGGCCTCGTCTATCGAAGCCTCGTTGAAACCTTGCTGCCCGTCACTCCGTGGCCGGCCGCGTTCGGCAAGGTGGTGTTCGTCGCGGCTGCCAACAGCGGCACCGAGCTCGCGAATTCCGCAAACTGGGCCCGCCTGGCCGACCTGTACACCAACCTTGCCGCGATGTCGGCTCGGGGACTGGCCATCATCGTCCCCGGTGCGGGCGCGGCTGGCCTTGTGCTCGCCGAACTCCTCGACGGCGTCGGCACGCTTGTGAAGACGATCGTCTCCAGCGCCCTCAACGACGGCGACATCCCCGGCCTGGCGGCCATGCAGCCCACCGGCAAGTTCATCACGTCGATCAACGCGGCCGGGCCGGGGCCAACGCCCGGCACGTCGTCCTACTTCGCCGTCCTCTCCAACTTCGAACCAGACTTGCGCTCCCCCGATACCGAGATACCCGAACGTCTCATCGCTCTGCTCAAGGACGGCCTCATCGACCAACTCCTCGGCGCTGACAACGACATGGTCGTCGACCTCGCCTCCATGACCCGGATCGACCCTGGAGCCGGCGACTATTTCGATGAGCGCTTCGATTTCGGCACGAACGGCGCCGTCCATCACACCAACTACTTCCACCAGCCCCAGACATCCCGCGCCATCAGCGAGTGGCTTGGCCTCGATGGCGCTGCCTCGCGGGGAAGGCGGCGCCGAAGCGCCGGCAGGATCACGGCCCCACAACCGGTTGAGGTTTCCGACGATTTTGTGATCATAGAAGCCGACCGCCCGCTCGATGACCTCTTGCTCGACATCCTCAATCAGGGCCGATCCGAGTTCATCGTCATCGACCGCTACAGCGACGTGAAGTACGCGTTCCGCCGCCATGAGTTCGCCGAATTGGTCGCCCGCGCCGAACAGCGCGGAATGTTCGGCGCCCCCATCGGTGATGCATTCGAACTTCATGAGGGCGACCGTTCCGAACTCCGTCGTGACAACACGGTCGTAGCCACGGCCGGAGGGGCAACGCCCGCCGCCCGCCGCACCATCATCCTCGATGGAGACCGGCCGGTTGGCGTCCGCCCACTTGCCGGCGAGGCGCTCACTGCCGAACAACTTGCTCAAACGGCCGCCCCCATCGGCAGACCTCGCGAAGCCGCGGCCGCCGAACCTGATTTCTCAGAAGTTCCCGCAGAAGCGGTGCGGCCAGTGGCGCGCAACGGACACTCGCGCGCCGGCCCACCGCGCCCGTCCCGTCCCCGCCGGCCTACGCGGGGTGGCGGCCGTATCGAGCCCGAGCCCGCGGCCGCCGAGCCTGAGCCGCCTCCTGGCGAAGCGGTTAGCGTGAACGTCGGCGCCTGGACCGATGCCGAACTCGAACTCGCGCAGCCGGCCACGCTAACGGTGAACCTTTCGCGGGAGGCTATCGAATTGCCTGCCGGCGCCGCCGCCGGGATGGCTGGCATCGCTGCCGCCGATCCGGCTCGTCCCTTGCTCGTGATGTGCATCGGGCGGAAGAACCTCAAGGTCACCGGCAAGAGCACCCAGTCCGTCCCGGTTCCCGCCGAAGGTGAAACCGCCGAGCTCTTCTTTGGTATCGAAGGCACCACCCTCGGAGACGCCCAGGTCGACGTCATCGTCCGCCAGACCGAATCCCCGCTTGCGAAGATCACTCTCAAACCGCAGGTCGTACGGACGGTCACCTCCGGGGCACGGGCAGAGGCGGCCGCGGTGGCCTCAGCCGGGCCAGCCGGCCCGCCTCGCCACCAGCTCTACATCTCCGAAATCCAGGACGGAAACGCCACCCGCTACCACTTTCACCTGGAACTCCTCCGTCCCGGCGAGCCGCCGGAGCCCGTCGAAGCCGACTCGAATCCGCTCCGCGGAGAGAAAGCCAGCTATGTCAGTTCGCTCTATAAACGCATCGAGGACATGTGGGGCGATTCGCGCGACAAGATCGACGAGTTCGCCCGCAAGATCCGGGCAGAGGGAGGCGCCCTCTGGGACGAACTCATCCCCGAGCCTATCCAGCGCCACCTGTGGGCAAACCGGGAGGCCATCGGCTTCATCCAGGTCTACTCCGATGAGCCCTTCATTCCCTGGGAACTGATCCACATGAAGGAACCCGGCAAACGCACGCTCCCGGCCGAGTCCTGGTTCCTCGCCGAATTGGGGGTAGTGCGCTGGATCCTCTCCGACGATTCATCCGTCTGTACCCGGGCCCCCGGTAAACTGCGCGTCCGCCCGGGCAAAGTGAGCGCCATCGTCCCGGACTATCCGGCCGCGAGCGGCTGGCAACTGCAAAGCACTCAGGCCGATCTCAACTCGCTCGAGGCAATCTTCGGCGCCGTGGGCCGCGTGCCATCGACGTTCAACGGCGTGGTGGCTGCCCTCACCGCCGCGGACTTCGATCTCCTCCACTACGCCGGCCACGGCGTCGGCGATTCCTCCGATATCGGCGACGAATCCCTCGTCCTCAGCGTCATGCGGAATGGCCCGCGCTGGGAACCTGATTCCACGCTTGGTCCGCTGGACGTGCTGAGCAACGCTTCGCTGAGCGAAACTCCGTGTGCCGAGTTTCGCCCGATTGTCGTGTTGAATTGTTGCGAAACTGGCCGAAGCGGTTACACCCTCACCAGCGTTGGCGGTTTCGCCGGTGCGTTCTTGAAAGCAGGGGCCGGCGTTATCGTCAGCCCGCTCTGGTCAGTCGATGATGTTGCGGCCGGCAAGTTCACACAGGCGTTCTATGCATCCCTCAGGCGCGGAGACACCCTCGCGGCTGCGGCCCGCGCGGCCCGCGTTGCCATTCGCGATGAGGGCGATCAGACATGGCTCGCCTATACCATCTACGGCGAGCCCACCGCGACGCTGGTGTGAGTGCTAGCACGGTGGCTGGGCGTCACCGCGCCATGCGCACCAGGTCCCCGGGGTCCGCGAGTTCGGCATTTCCCAGGTACCGACGAACGCGTCCCACTTCGGTGTTTTCACCGTCCACTCGTAGGTGATTTGCAATGACGGCAAATTGTCGCCGGTGAGTTCGGCGGTTCCCTTCGTCCGGGCCAGCACCGTGCCGTCGAAGTCTGTGTCGAACGTTACGATCCCGTACTGCCGCGAGGTGAACTGCGCCGCGACGGTGTTCTCGGTCTGCACCAGGAGCAACGCGTTGCCGACGTTCGCCGCTGCATCCGGGAAGCCCTTCACCTGCCAGACCCCCGAGTAACCGCAACCGTCGAAGAGGCGGTTGGTATCGCGGGATCCGCACCATTGCTGATCCACGCCCTGGCGATCGGACCAGTACCCGTCGAACGACTGCTTATCGTCGCGCATGGTGAAAGAGAACGGGTCGATGTCTCCGGCGAAAGTGCCGCTGAGGTTGTTCCCGGTGACATCTCCCTTCAGCGGCAGCGGAAGGTCTCCGTTCAGGTAGCGGAAGTACTGGCCTGTCACTCTCGTGCCGTCCTGTTCCAATTCCAGGCGCGCGAAATTCGTGTACCAGGTTCCGCTGAAATCATCGTTTCCGGCGATCGTTGTCATCGTGTCGGTCGCGCCGCTGTCGTCATCATCGTCGTCGCCGCCACCGCGTGTCGCCAGCAGTAAGCCCACCAGCAGTAGCGCGAGGACGCCGAGTGATGCCGCCCCCGCGGCAACGCCCGATCGCGGCACCCGCCTCCACCAGTTGCCCCCTGGTTCGGGTTCGCCCCCCGCACTGTTCGGCGGTTCGCCCGAAGATTCTGGCGCGGCCTCGGGCTCCGGCTCGGGATGTGGCGCAACGGGTTCCGGCTTTGCTTCCGGAGGCTCGAAGGTCCGGGTCGCATCGGGATCCTCACTCGGTGTGCGGCCAACCGGGATTGGCACCGGCTCCATGATCCGTGTGACGGCCTCAGGGTCCGGAGGCGTCTCCACCGCCGGCTGCGAAATCTCGAAGATGTCACTTCCCACCGACCGCAGGTAGAGCACCGGCGTCGCCCACTCCGAGTCGTTCTGCTCGGCGAACATGCTCTTCCGCGCCTCGGCCAGCGCAGCCTCAAGCGGCAGTCCCTCGGCGAAGGCGCCATAGAACTCTCGCGCGAACGTCAGGGCGGCGTCGTCCGAAATCTCGAACTGCATCGCGACCACCGCCGGTACGCCCTGCTGCAACAGCGACTGCGCGACACCGGCGAACTGGTCGGTCCGCGAACCGCGGGCCCCATCGCATGCATTCAACACTGCCAGCCGCAACGAGTCCGCGTCGTGCAAGAGTGTGGCCAGGTAGGTCGCACTGACTTCGTTGCCGCGCCCCTGTTCGTCTTCGAAAACCAGCAGCCCATCTTGCGTCGCCTCGTCGAATCCCCCGTGACCGACGAAATGGAGGATGTGATATTCCCGGCGCAGCGCGCGCTGAAGCTCCGAAAGCGTTGGCTTTTCAAGCCTCTCGATGGACAGGGCTGTCACAGAATCCGCCACCGCCTGGAGGCGTTTCCATTCGTCCTCCACCTGCAACGGTTCGAAGTCCGAGGGGCTGGCGATGACGGCCAGGATCTTGATCGGCGGTGCCACCTTCAGTGGCGTCGTCACCCCCGGTACATCGAGGAACCGCACGACCGGTGAATCCACCGAGAGCGCCACAAACCGGCGAGCCGACTGGTCGAACAGGAACTCCCAGGGGATGTCGATGAGACCGGGCGCGCCAGAAAGCCTGAGCCTGATCCGCAGGCCCATCCCATGCGTTTGCGCCCAGACCAGGCTCGATCGGTAGGTGCCGGCGATGTCCTCGCGGATAATCGCCTGGAACAGCTTCGCGCCAAACTGGCGAGCTACATCAAGGTCCGACGACTCGATGCGCCTGCGCCCCCGACGTCGCTGCCCAACTCGCAGGATGAAGTTCTCAAGTTCCAGGTCTGAAAACGGGACCGTAACCTCGGCCTGGGCCTGGCCTCCCGGAGAATCGAGTACCTGTGCCCGATAGCCATTTCCGGACCATTCGATCTGCAGGTCGAAATCGACGTAACTCTTTTCCGCCACCGCGCCATACTCCTGCCGGAACCACCCCCACCAGCCTGAAAGACTAGCAGACCCGTCAAACAGCTTTCGCCGCCGGGATCGCACTGTCACCTGATTTCAACACTGCCCTTCGACGAGAGATGAGCCTGGCGTGTTTCAGCAGGCGTTTTCCTTGAAGGGGAAACGGCAGCCGCAACAGCGAAGACAACTCGACATCGGCAACGGCTTTCCCGCCGTTCTGCTCAAGTCGTTCCCCAATGAGTCGCTGGTCCGGGTATGGCGTACGGTCCGAAAACAGGTCGAAAAAGACGAAGGTTCCTCCGGGAGCCAGGACGCGAAGGGCCTCCGTCAACGCTTCCGTCTTGTCTGCCAGATCCCGGACTTCGTGAAAGGTCAGGCAACTCACGACGCAGTCGAACTCGCCATCCGTGAACGGCAGCGCGCTCGCCGAACCGCGAACGAATGTCACTTGCTCGCCAACGCCTTCAATCTCGGCATTTCGCTCGCAGGTTTGCTGCGAGTACTCCCACGCCGAGCCCCAGTAGTCGAGGCCGATCACCGAGCGGCCGGGCGCGGCCTTCGCGAGCTCGATCGCCAGGTGTCCGTTGCCGCAGCCGATGTCGAGGATTCGCACACCGCTCGCACGTTCCACGATCAACTGATGGATACGGGCCTGGTAGCCACCGCCCGAATCCGAAAACCGCCAGCGTGCCGCCAGCAGCACGATCAGGATCCACCCGAACGCCCCGGCGGGCACCAGGGCCAGCAGTGCCCACGGGGTCAGGAATGCCATCGAAGCCAACACGAGAAATGCGGCCGTCAGGGAGGCGAAGACAACTATCGCGCGCACCCGGATCCACGTGCCGTAGTGGGGTGATGGATTCGTCTCGCCGCTGGGCATCGAGTGCTCCTCCCTGGATTGCGTACAATGTACGCTCTCTTCCCACGTGCGTACACTGTACGTTCGCACCGTATGCTGCTGGCTATGCCGTCCCAGGTCCCACAAGCAACGGTGATTCCGCCGGATCGAAAGCCCCGTCTTGGGCTGGAGGAAATCGTGCGTGCAGCGGTCGCCATCGCCGACGAAGAAGGTCTTGCCGGCGTCTCGATGCGACGTGTGGCCGACCGGCTCGGCCGTGCCGTCATGTCGCTCTATCGCCACCTGAAGGACAAAGAAGAACTCGTTGCGCTCGCCGCGGATTTGGTCTTTGCCGACGAAACCTTCCCGGCCGGCGCAGCGCCCGATTGGCGAACTCGCGTCCGTGAGTCGGCATTTCGGCAGTGGCGTTGCTACCAGCGCCATCCGTGGATCGCGGAGGTCGTGTCCCTATCGCGGCCCGGCCTTGGTCCAAACGGCATCCGCGAAATGGAATGGGCGTTCCAGGGCTTGCAGGATCTCAGCATCTCGAACGCGGAAAAGGTGCGGCTCTACCTTGTAGTCGTCGCGTTCGTTCACGGGGTGGCCGGGCAGATGGCTCGCGAGACCGCCGAACACCGGCGCTCCGGTCAGGGAGCAGACGAGTGGTGGAAAGCTCAGGACAACGCTCTGCGCGCCGTGTTCGCCTCCGGTGACTTCCCGCTCGTTTCCCGGTTGGCGCCCGGCTCTGGACCATCGCCCGAAAGCCTGTTCGAGTTTGGACTCGAGTGCTTGCTCGATGGCCTCGATCGCCAGGTCACCCGGGGGACGGCGGCTCCTGAGCGATAGAGGACCTCTGTCCGTCCTCCGAACCCTTCGTTTCGATCTGGTAACGCTCCACCGCATCCGCGTCGCAGACAAGGGTCGCGCCGAAAGGCCCGACGGAAAAGAGAGACTCGCGCCGTAACTCCAGCTCCTCGCCCTTGATCTTTGCGACATACGATGAGGCCAGGACCGCTCTGACGGTGCCCAGGGGCCGTTGATTGATGTCGCGGACGCTCATTCCGGCGCGAAGATACTTCAACTGAGTCATCGCATGATCAGATTAATCACTTTTTGCGCGTCGCGGTTGTATGTCACGTCGATTGCAACGGCTTTGTAATCTCTCGGCATCCCTGCATAGCTCAACACGAGACTTTCTCCTCCTTTCTGGGCACTGTCAGAGCTTTGAAATGCCTCCGCTGATCGCTGATACGCCGAATGAACGGTCCTCACGGTAACGTCGGAACTGGCTAATTGAGGCGACAATGCGGCCGTTGAATATCGGCGTTGGTGTAATAACCGTCATACATTTGTCAGCTAATTGAGGCCCGCTCAGATCATCACTCGGAGGAGTACTGCATGAATAACGACAAGACCAAAGGCAAAGCGAACGAACTCGCCGGCGCCGCCCGCAAAAAGGCAGGCGAAATGACCGGCAACGAGGAAATGGAAGCCAAGGGTGCTGCGCAGCAGGCCAAGGGCGATGCCCAGCAGGCTGCCGGCAAGATGAAGGATGCGGCGAAGAAGGCCGCGGACTCCGTCCGCAATTAACTGCCGGCAGGGCAGACAACGAGGCGTCCGGGCATTCCGCCCGGGCGTCTCGTCTGTGCAAAAACAGCTTGCCCTCGAAAGGAATCCCCGGCCATGAACGATCTTTTTCGGGTGTTTTCACGTGCGGCCGCTCACTGGATGGGCACCACCTGGGCCTTCCTCGTTGCGGCGTCGATAGTGCTCGTTTGGGCCTTCCTTGGTCCGGTGGCGGGCTTCTCTTCAACCTGGCAACTCGTGATCAATACGGGCACCACGATCGTCACCTTCCTCATGGTGTTTCTTATCCAGAACACGCAGAACCGCGATTCGGCCGCGCTGCACCTCAAGCTCGACGAGCTCATTAGCGCCATGAAGGGCGCACGCTCCGAGTTCCTCGACCTCGAAGACGCCGACGACGATGAGGTCAAAGCCCACCAGGAGGAGTTCGCGGCGCTACGGGAGCGAGTCGACAAGCACATCGAAAGCGTCAAGAACCCGGAGCCTCCAGCGGTCACTGTCCAGTAGTACGGCGAGGTTCGTTTCGGGTGCCCCGGCCATGCGGAGGCCGCGTGCTATACTCCCGCCGCCTCTGCTGAGGCAGGAGCTGCCACATGCCCAGGCTTCGCGAGGTTCCCCGTTCGGAAGCGTCTCCGGAGGCTCTGGCCACCTATCAGCGTATGTTCGGCGACAGGGATCCGGTCGCTGAGCCGGGCACAGCGACGGGCACCCCGGGCAACTGGTGGACCGTCATCTCCCTCGTCCCCGATGTCCTGACCTACTTTCAGCAGGGTGGCGCTCTCTATAAAGGGAAGAACCGCATCATCCCGAGCTACTTCGTCGAGCTTGCCCTCGTCCGCATCGGGTTCTCCGCAGGCAGCCAGTTCGTCTTTTCGCAGCATTGCAAAGGCGCTCGCGCGGCTGGAATCTCCGAAGCCAAGGTCGATGCCATCCCCCACTGGTCCGTCACCGACCTGTTCGACGAGCCCGAACGCGCCGTGCTCGCTTACACGGACGAACTGGTCCTCTCCCACGGCCGCGTCCAGGATGGCACGTTCGACGTCCTCAAGAAGCACTTCTCCGATGAGGCCATCCTCGAACTTACCTACATCTCTCTCCTCTACATGTCCTACGCCATTTTCACCAGGGCGCTCCGCCTCGAATACGACGACATCCCGGAACGGGTCGTCGAGATTCCTGTCCCCGGCGACGAAGGCGGCGCCAAAGTGGATATCATGTCCCAGATGAGCGGCGACCCGGTGAAGAGCTGACAGGCCAGGGAGGTCTCCGAATGCCAGAAACACGGTCCACGAAGTTCGACGTCCGCGGCATCAACCACCTCGCGCTTGTCGTAAACGACATGGCCGAGACCATCCACTTCTACACCGAGGTGCTCGGCTGCCCGATCGTGCGGTCGATGGAACTCGCCGATGGCGGCCAGCAGGTCTTCTTCGCCATCAGCGATGAGACCATCATCTCTACCGTCTGGTATCCCGATGCCCCAGAAGCCGAACCGGGACTGGTGACATCGCCTTTCGGCGGCGTCGATGAAAAGACCGGCCAGCACAAGCCCGGCCCGCGAAACCGCGTCCAGTCGGCGGCCGGCGGCATGCACCATCTCGCCTTCGATGTGCCGCTCGAAAAGCAGGAAGAGTACAAGGAACGCCTGCGCGAACACGGCGTCCCCTGCACCGAGGTCAACCACCACATCGCCTACGGCAACGGCAAGCAGGCCTATCACCCCGTCCTGCTCCCCAACGATGCCGAAGCCATCGACGAGTTCGTAAACTCGATCTACTTCCCCGACCCGGATGGCCGAACGTTCGAATTTGCCGCATGGACGCGCCCCCTCGTCCCCGATGACGTAGTCCACACGCCTGCTCGCGCTCCGGGGAAGGTTGCCGCGCAGTAACTCTGTGAACCGCGACCGTCGTGTACACGACCTTGCTCGCGATCCTAGAATGGCCCAGCGGCCTGGAGGTTGTTTCTCATGCCAACACGTTCTACCAACTTCAACTTGCGCGGCATCGGCCATGTGGCCCTCACGTGCGCCGATATGCAGGACACCGTTGATTTCTACCAGGGCATCCTGGGCTTCCCACTGGTGAAAACGCTGGACCTCGGTGGCTACGGCCAGCACTTCTTCTTCCAGGTCACCGAAGACGATGGCATCGCGTTCTTCTTCTTCAACAACATGAATCCCCAGGCTCCCGGTATGGCGGGAGCTTCCTGGACGGCCGGCGAAATGACCCCGAGCACGGCCCGCGGCCTGGTCGGCAAGTCGGCCAAGGGCTCGATGCACCATCTCTCCTTCGGCGTCCCCCAGGACAAGCTCGCCGAATACCGCCAGAAGCTCATCGATGCCGGCGTTGAAGTCTCCGACATCATCCGCCAGACCGACGCCAACGGTGAGTCCATCACGTCGTTCTACTTCCAGGACCCCGACGGCATCATGCTCGAGTTCAGCGCCTGGGAAGAGCCGCTGACGAACCGAGACCTCGGATTCGCCCCCGCTCGCGCCGAAGAGGCCGCCTCGCGCCGCCGCGAAGGTGTCGCCTACACCATCTAGTCGGCTCGCACCGCAACGCAAACTCGAAGGGCTGGCGCAGCAAAATGCGCCAGCCCTTCGAATTCATGGGGATAGTTGGATGGCCGTTTCCATCGAGTTCACCGTCACCGTCGAGGCGAAGAACCCCATTCCGGAACGCAGCTACCGCGTCGAGGTTCTTGGCGCGGCCGGTGAGTCCGTCTCCTGCGCCGAGGTCACGGTCACCCTCGTCGACTGGTTCGGGGCTTTCGAGCGCGGTTCCCGCGAACCTCGCGAACTTCACCTCCGCACCGGCGACGACGGCGCGGTAACCTTCGACTGGTACGAGTTCCCGGTCTACAAAGAGCGCAAGGGCTACATCAGCCGGCTGCGCCTCGCAACGTCGGCACCCCGCGCGGCCCGCATCGAAGTCGGCCCCGAGACATTCGAACCCCAGGGCTGGGTCTAGTTCGTCACGACCAGGAAGCCGGCGGCTGGTCGATCCTCACCAGGTTTCCCGAAGGGTCGCGCACGGCGCAGTCGCGCGTGCCCCAGGGCTGTTGCGTCGGCTCCTGCACGATCTCCGCGCCGGCCGCCCGGATCGCGTCGAAAGTCTTGTCGAGGTCGTCGGTCTGGAAGTGGACGCCGTTGAGTGCCCCCTTCGCGAGCAGTTTTGCGACGGCGTCGCCGTCGGCCGGACCTCCGTTCACGAAGTTCGTCAGGATGATCGAAACGCCCGGTTGTGCGGGCGAGCCGACGGTGATCCAGCGGAAGCCGTGGTTGGCGACGTCGTTGCGTACCTCCAGGCCGAGCAGGTCGCGATAGAACGCCAGGGCGGATTCGGGGTCGTGGATTTGGACGAAGCAGCGAGCAACTGAAAGATTCATGACCTCATCCTGGGAGATCCGTCAGACCGGAGCTTCTTCGATCCTGCTCGGTTTGCGTCGTGGTCGGGTGAGGTCTTTCGCCACACATCCGGGCAAACCGGCAAGGTCACTGTGGTTGCGGCTCCGGTAGGCTGTTGGCGTCTCGCCTACGATCTCAGTGAACCGCGCGCTGAACGAACCGAGCGACGTACACCCCACGGCCATGCACACGTCAGTCACCGACATCTCGCCGCCGCGAAGAAGCCACTTCGCACGCTCGATCCGCCGTGTCATCAGGTACGAATACGGCGTCTCGCCATAGGCGGCATGGAACTGCCGCGCGAAATGCGCGGTCGACATCAAAGCGGTCCGCGCGACCGACGCGATGCTCAGGGGCTGCTCATACTCGCGGTCCATCAGGTCGCGAGCGCGCCTCAGGTGCGCGAAGTTGGCAAGTTCGTCGGCATTCACAAAGTAAGAATAATCCACTGCGCCATCCTCGGTATTTGCACCCGGCCCTTGAAGCCCCAGTTCGCTAGAATCGCTCCACAGCCAGCCCGGAGCCAGTTCTGAAGCAAGCGCTTGCCAACATCCGCGTCCTCGATCTTTCAAGTTCCGCCTCCGGTGCGTGGTGTTCCCGCATGCTCGCCGACTTCGGCGCCGATGTCGTGATGATCGAAGGTCCCGAAGGCCATCCACTTCGCCGCGAACCACCGTTTGATGCCGAGGGCAAAAGCATCACGGCCGCGCTCTTTCTCGCGAACAAGCGAAGTGTCCTGTTGGACCTCGAGTCGCCGGACGGCAAGGTTAGCGCGCGGGCCCTGGCCCGCGACGCCGATGTCGTGATCTCCAGTTTCGCCACGAAAGCTCTCGCCGAAATTGGGCTCGACTATGCCGCCTACGAGAACGAACGGCTCATCCTCTGCCACGTCACGCCGTTCGGGATGACAGGCGCCCGCGCGAACGACCCTGCCAGCGAACTCACCGTCGCCGCCCTCTCCGGCTGGGCTTCCCTCAATGGCGACGCCGATCGCTCACCGCTGAAGCCATCCGGTCAACAGGTCGCCTTCTGTACGGGCACCGCGGCATATGGCGCCATCGTTTCTGCCCTTTACCACCGCGAGGAGCACCGCGGCAAAGGCCAGGAAATCGACATCGCCGAACTCGACGTGATGGTTTCCACCGCCTCGCCGGCGGTCCTTCGCGGCCAGTACCTTGGCACGCCCGGCACGCGCCGCCAGAGCGTCGATATCACCACTGGGCCCGTCCCCATCCGCGACGGGCACTTCGCGCTCACCATCAGCCGCGCCCACTTCTGGCGCGATGCAATGAACCTGCTCGGCCTCACCGACCTGGCGGAAGACGAGCGCTACGAGACCTCCTGGTACCGAGCGGCCCACAAAGACGAGTACACCGAACGGGTCGGCCAGGCGATGTCCGGGTGGACAAAGGCAGACCTCTTCGAGGAACTCGCAGCCCGGAGGGTCGTCGCTGGCCCGGTCCTTACCATGGAAGAACTGCGCGGCAATGACCATCTTGCTGACCGCGATTTCTGGACCACGGTCGGCGAATCCACCTACCCCGGCCCGGCCTTCAAAATGTTCGAAACGCCGTGGCAACTCACCAACCCTGCCCCCGCGGCCGGTGCGGACAGAGCTGAGTGGAAATCGTGAACGGCCCGCTCGCAGGTGTTCGTGGCATCGTCCTCACCCAGGCATGGGCGGGCACCTACTGCACCGAACTCCTCGCCTTCATGGGGGTCGACCTTATCCAGATCGAGGTGCTTCAGCGCCCTGATGCCTGGCGTGGGAGCTACGATGCCCCGCTCGCCGGCCGCATGAAGGACGTCCCCACCGCCGAGCACTCCTGGAACTGTAACTTCCTCTACAACTCGGTGAACCTGAACAAGCGCTGCATCACCCTCAACCTCCAGCACCCGGACGGCATGGCCGTCTTCAAGCGCCTGCTGCCGTTCGCCGACGTCGTGGTCGAAAACTTCTCGCCGAGAGTCCTCGGCAATCTCGGCATCGACTACGAAGCCATGCGCGAAATCAAATCCGACGTCATCCTCTGCAGCCTCTCCGCCTATGGCCACACCGGCCCTTGGGCGAACATCCCCGGCATCGGCGGTACCATCGAGCCCACCTCGGGCATGTCAGCCCTCCTCGGCTACCCGGACGGCGGACCAATGAACTCGGGCCAGATGTACCCGGACGCTGTTGCTGGCCTCAACGGATTCGCCGCTCTTGTCACGGCCCTCCGCCACCGCCAGCAAACCGGCGAGGGCCAGTACATCGATCTTTCAATGCAGGAAGCCAACCTCGTCTTCGCCGGCGACGCCGCCCTCGAATACATCCGCACTGGCAGGCAGCGGCCACGACAGGGCAACCGTCATCCGCGCTGGGCGCCGCACGGGATCTTCCGCTGCTCCGGCGAAGAACAATGGGTCGCGCTCTCCTGCGAATCCCAGGCCCATTGGGCCGCACTGAAGAAGATCCTCGCCGCTCCCGCGCTCGATGCTCCGGAGTTCGCCACCAACGACTCTCGCAAAGCGCACGAAGACGCGCTGGAAGGGGCCATCGAAGCCGCGACCAGCAGCTGCGTCCGCGACGAACTCGTTGCCGCCCTACAGGGCGAAGGGATTCCCGCTGCCCCGGTCCTTAGTCCGCTCGAGGTTGCCGCCGACCCGGCCCTCCGTGCCCGAAACGTCGTCATGGAAGTGACCCACCCGGAGGCCGGCACCTGGCCGCAATCGGGAGTCCCGTGGCATTTCTCGTCGGTCCCGAACCCGCCGCTTCGCCCGGCCCCTCGGCTCGGCGAACACTCGGCCGAGGTCCTTGCGGAACTGCTCGGCACGACTGCTGAAGAATACGATTCGCTGGTTGCGGCCGGCGTCAGCGGCATCGACCCGCCGAGATAAGCGAGGAGCAAACATGGATTACACCCAGATTCGCTACGAAATTCGCGATGGCGTCGCCTGGCTGACGCTCAACCGGCCCAAAGCCCGCAACGCCCAGAGCCGCATCCTCATCGAGGAACTCGACTCGGCCTTCGATACCGCCTCCCACGATCCGGCCGTTCGTGTCATCGTCCTCCAGGGCGAAGGCGACCACTTCTCCGGCGGACACGACCTCGGCAGCCCCGAAGAGATGGCGGACCGCGAAGTTCGCCCCATCGGCGCCGGCCTGCGTGGCCGCTACACTCGCTCCTGGGACCTCAACATCGACCCCACCCTGCGCTGGCGAAACGTTCCCAAGCCCACGATTGCTGCCGTCCAGGGTTACTGCATCTTCGCCGGGTGGATGATCGCTTCGGCCTGCGATGTCGTCATCGCCGCCGACGATGCCATGTTCCTCCCCACCAACTTCCAGTACTTCTCGGTGCCCTGGGACCTCCACCCGCGAAAGGCCAAGGCCATCCTCTTCGAAAGCCGCCTGGTCGATGCAAAGGAAGCGGAAGAACTCAACTTCGTCAGCTGGGTTGTGCCGCGCGCCCGCCTCCGCGAAGAGGTCGAAGAGTACGCCGCCCGCGTCGCCGAGAATGACCCCTTCCAGCTGCGCATGATCAAACTCGCCATCAACCAGGCCCAGGATGCGCAGGGCTTTACCGGCCACATCTACGGCGCGCATGCCCTCCACATGCTCTCCTCCACTGGCGAGGCCGACCCCGACTACGCCCTCCGCAAGCCCGAAGGCAAGCGCCGCCCGATGGTCCAGCGCGCCTTCGAAAACTACGAGCGCCGCAAGTCGCGCCTCGCTGCGAACGACAATCCGTAGCTATTGGCCGGTGTATTCCGGCTTGCGCTTCTCCGCGAAGGCGCGCCGGCCTTCTTCCCGGTCGGCCGTCTGTCCGGCCAGCGTTTGCGCGACGGCCTGGAAGTCGTACGCCTCGTCGATCGCACTCCACCAGCCCTTGTGGATTGCCGCTTTCGTCAGCCCGAGTGAGGTCGTCGGTCCCTCCGCGAGCCGCATCGCCAGTTGTTCGCTCGCGCTCTCAAGTTCGGCATCCTGCACCAGCCGGTTGACCATCCCCAGCCGCTCCGCCCGTGGCCCATCGATGCTGTCCCCGGTGAGCGCCATCTCCATCACGATTCCGAGCGGCAGGTAGTAGTGCAGCTGGTTCACGCCCGTCGCCATCGCCCATTTCACAAACGGGATCGCGAAGTTCGCCGTCTCCGAGGCCACCCGAAGGTCCGCTGCCATCGCCAGGTTGAGACCGGCCCCGTGCGCGTGTCCGCGCACCGACGCTATCACCGGCTTCGGCAGCCTCCGGATCGCTTCGACCACCTGGATCCACCGGTAGGGCGCATGCACGTAGTTCTTAATTTCGTCCGGTCCCATGGCCCGGCTGAACCCTTCGGATTCCAGACCCGAAAGGTCGTCGCCTGAGCAAAATGATCGCCCCGCGCCGCTGAGAATGATGGCTCGCACCGCCCCGTCCTCTTCCAGCTTCGTCAGCGCATCCAGCAACTCGTACCCCATGCGCACGTTGATAGCGTTCAGCCGCTGCGGACGGTTCAGCGTGATTCGCCCAATCGCCCCCGTGACCTCAAGGATGATCGTTTCGTAGCTCTCCATGGCCTTCCTCCCTCGTTGTCCTAACGAAGCGCGCCAGCGGCCCGCACCGCAGTCAGCTGCTGCTCCGAAAGCCCCGCAAACTCGCGCAGTACCTGTTCCGAATGCTCTCCCAGCTTCGGCGCCGGGCGGGGCTGGATGAGTTGGTCGTCTCCCCACCGCCATGGAAGCCCCGGAAGCACACGCGGCGTGCCATCCCCCTCGATCACCGTCTGGTAGAAACCCCGTTCCCACAGGTGTGCGTCCCCGAACATCTGGTTCGACGAGTACGACGCGCTCGCAGGCACTCCGGCCGCCTGCAGAAGTTCCATCGCTGCGATCGGTTCCCGGTCGCGAACCCACTCGGCCAACTGCGCCTCGATCGGCACGCGGTTCCCCATGCGCTCCGGCTCCGACAACCCCCGGAACTCCCCGAGGGCACTCACAACACCGCAAAGCCGCTTCCACTGGTCGTCACTCGTCACGCCAACCGCGAGCCAAGCATCATCACCTGATGCCCGGAAGACGTTGTACGGGACGTGAACAGGATGGCGATTCCCCAGGGCCTCCCGCGAGGGCGCCTTCCCCTGCGCCGCGAGGAGCGCGCCGGGCATCGTCCAGAGCAGCCCCTCCAGCATCGAGAAGTCGATGTGCCGCCCGCTTCGTTCGCGGGCGTGGAGCGCCGCAACAATGCCGAACGCCATGAAAAGTCCGCACAGGGGATCCGCCCAGGCCAGTCCGGTTCGCGGTTCGCCGCCGCCGGGAGCGTTGCCTTCAGCGAATCCCGAGTAGGCGCTCAGCAGGTTCCCATACGCCACCCACTGCGACCCCGGTCCCTTTCGTCCGAGCCCGGAGGCCGAAAGCAAGATGATGTTCGGGTTGATCGCCCGGAGGTCGTCGTATCCCAGCCCGAACCGCTCCATGACACCCGTCGCGAAATTCTCCACCACTACATCGGTGGTCCTGAGCATCGAGCGGATTGCCTCCAGCGCGCCGTCGGCCCTCAAGTCCAGGCACAGCCCAAGTTTCGATTCGCCCAGCACGTCGTGAAGCTCCGAAGCACGACCCGCGTCCGGCTTGCCCGGCCCCTCTACCTTGATCACGTCGGCGCCCATCAACGCCAGGTACCTCGTGCATGTCGGGCCTGCGATCACCCACGAGAAGTCCAGCACACGGATCCCGTCCAGTGGCAGGGCAGGCTTCTCGGCGACACCTTCAGGTCGCGGATCCCAGCCCGCCGGGCTCGCAACTTCACCCGCCGTGGCGTAGTCAGCGTCTGCCAGCCCGAATGGCGGCCGAGGCATCCTGAAGGTCGAACCATCGCCCGCGGTCCCGTCGGCGAAGAACCCCCGCGACGCCAGTTGCGGCTCTTCGAGCATCGCCTCCACGGACCCGAACGGGAAGCACGGCACGTGCGCTTCCTGGCACCGTCGAAAAATGTCCGTCTTGCTCCTGGTCCTGCTCCACCCCGCCATGTGCGCGAACAATTCCGCATAGTTCGCAGTGCGTCCGGCACGCGTCGCAAACTTCGGGTCCGCGCTCCATTCCGGCTGTCCGAGTACGTCGAGCCAGCGCTCCCACTGGTGCGGCTCGCGAGGCGAAATCGCCACGAACCCATCGCAGGTTGGCAGCACCGGGATCACCGCACTGCCGCCAGGCTCGCGCCCGCCGCGCGCGGCCGGCTGGCCACCGAATCCGGGGATGGCCAGTTCTCGAGCTGCCATCAGCGAAAGCGCTTCCTGCGCCGATACATCGATCATCTGGCCCTGTCCGGTGCGCCGCTGCTGGTAGAGCGCGTGCATCATGGCGCACGCCGTGGTCAGCCCACTGATGAAGTCGGCCTGGTCTCCCGCGGCCCGGACCGGCGGCTCGCTCTCCACATCCTCGACATGCCCCACAAGCAGCCGCGCAATCCCGCTCGAGTGAAACGTCACGAGGTCGTTGCCCTTGAATTCCCGGCGCGGTCCAGAAGTCCCAAACGGGCTAATCGTCGCTACCACCAGCCGTCGGTGTTTGGCCCGGAGAACCTTCGGTTCCAGCTCAAGCGCGCCGAGGTCGGTCGCCGCGACGTCAATGACCACGGCATCGACTCGCTCGAGCAGTTCTGCGAGCAATCGTCTGCTTTCGGCCGTTGCCGGGTTGATATCGAGCACCTTCGTATTTGAGGAAAGAATCCAGTTCTCGGGGTCCACCTCCGTCGCGGGTGGCCATGGGACGCGGACCACTTCCGCGCCCATCTGTGCGAGCAGGTGCCCGCAAATCCACGCGGCCCGCCCGCCGATTTCGAGCATGCGCACTCCGGCAAGCACCCCGGTCATCGGTCTGCATCTCCACCATGTCGAGGCAACCTCGACCAGCAGCGGTCTCCGGGTGCGTCCATCATCAGGCGATTCTAAGGAGCGGCTTACCGTCCGGAAACGCGCGCCATATCCAGGTTGGGATGCGGCTCTACCTGTGCACCGCCACTATCCCGCCGAAGGTACCGACAATTTCGACCATCACGTTGCGCGGCATGTAAGCGCCGCGACCGAGGCCAAATCGAACCCACCGTATGCTGAATGTACGCATAGCCGTGTCGTGAGCCTGCTGGTTCGCACACAGCGGTTACGCGCTCAGGAGTGAGGATGTCGAGTTTGACGCACACGCAGCGCCGTCCCATAAGCGATACCACCCAGCGTCGAATCAGTCCCCCACTCGTCAGTTCTCCCGTTTCCGAAGGTTTGGTCCGGTCGCTCGCGGGGGGCGGACGAAACGCCATGCGGTCCCGCGCGGCAATCGTCTGGGAACGGCCCGATGCTGGCCTGGCACTCTACGGGTTCGGCGTAGCCGCGCGCATTCAGGGTCAGCGAAATTCGCCGTTCGGGGATTCGCGTGCCCACCTCGAAGACCTTCTGCTCTCCGCGATCGATGCCGGAGTTGACCGGGCTTCGCGGCCTCGCGCATTCGGGGGTGGAAGGTTTGTGCCACAGGGCACCAAGGTCGATCCGCGCTGGAACGCATTCGGGGGATGGGAGTTCACCGTCCCTTCGTTACTCGTGGCGTTCGAAGGCGAACGCGTATCCGCGAGCCTCACGTTGCGCCAGCACGAAGTTCCCTCGGAACACGACATCGCCTGCGAAATCGAACAGCTGTTGGGTCAGTCCGAAGGGATGACCTCCTCCCTGGCGCCCGAGCCGCCAGCAGACCCAGAAATATGGAAACGCGTGGTGGCCCGGGTGATCCAGGAGATCCGAAGCGGCGCCTACCAGAAGGCCGTCCTTGCACGTTCCGTGGATGTGCCAACGCCGAACCTGAACCGGGGCCGTGTGCTGAGCGCTCTCGCCGAACGATACCCCGCTTGCTACATCTTTCAGTACACCCGCGGCGAGAGCGCCTGGGTAGGGGCGAGCCCCGAACTGCTGGCGCGGGTCGAGGGCGGCAGCGTCCGCGCCGTCTGCCTCGCCGGTTCTCGTCCAAGGAGCGACGACCCCGCCACCGACGATCGCTTTCGTGATGAGCTGCTTTCCAGCCCGAAGGAGCGCGAAGAACACGAGCTCGTGCGTGCGGCGATTGCCAGCGGAATCGGGCCGTTCTGTTCGTCGGTGGAGCATCCCACCGTGCCGGCCGTTGTTCGCATGGCGAACATCCAGCACCTCAAGACACCGTTCGAAGGGAAACTCTTGCCCGGCACAACCTTGCTCGATATCGCCGCGAGCCTGCACCCCACGCCCGCGGTTGGCGGATCGCCGCGGCCGGAAGCACTCCACGCCATCGACGCCCTGGAGGGTTTGGATCGCGGCTGGTACGCCGGCCCCATCGGCTGGATGGACTTCGCCGGCGAAGGCGAGTTCGCCGTCGGCCTGCGCTCCGGCTTACTTAGCCCCGGATGTGCACGCATCTATGCCGGGGCTGGAATCATGGCGGATTCATCCCCCGAAAACGAATACGCCGAGACAGAGACGAAGCTCCGCCCGCTCCGCGAGAGCCTCGCGGCCGGTCTGGCATGACACCGAACCCGAACACCACCGCGTGTGACGCGATCGTCGCCGCGCTCGCCGCCAGTGGCGTTCAGCACGCCTGCATAACCCCCGGCTCACGCTCGACACCGCTGACAGTGGCCTTCGCCCAGAATCGAGCAATCAAGAGCTGGCTTCACCTGGACGAACGTTCCTCGGCGTTCTTTGCCCTCGGTCTCGCCCGCGCGACTGGCAAGCCTGTCGCGCTCGTCTGCACCTCCGGCACGGCGGCATCCAACTATCATCCCGCCGTGGTTGAAGCGAACCACTCCCGTATCCCGCTGATCGTATGTACGGCCGATCGCCCTCAGCGCCTGCGGGATGTCGGCGCCGACCAAACGATGGATCAGGTGCGGATGTTCGGGCCGAATGTTCGTTGGGCAATGGACCTTGCTCTGCCAGCGTTTTCAGGCCCCGCCAGGCACTACTTCGAAGGCGTTGCAATCCGGGCCTTCAACGCCTCGCTGGCTCCCCTCCCTGGACCTGTGCATCTCAACATTCCCTTCGAAGAGCCGCTGCTCGGCGCTCCGGATGAGCCCCGTGAAGAGAGACTGATGCCTGCCCCGATGTTCGCCGATGTCCCCGCTCCGCCGCCCGCCTCAGCGGAACTGGGACCGGCACTGCAAGCACTGCAGAACGCACGGAAACCACTGCTGATCGCCGGTCCGGAGAGTGGGGGCCTAGCCGCTGGGCCGATCGTCGATCTCGCTCAACGGATCGGCGCTCCAATCCTCGCCGACCCGCTCAGCGGTCTGCGCATCGGCGAACATGATTTATCACATGTCCTCGATTCCTACGACGCTATGCTCCGCGACCGGCGCTGGAGCACCCTTGAGCCAGACGCCATCATTCGATTCGGTGGTGTTCCGACGTCGAAAGCACTGAACCAGGCGCTTGCCGGTCTCCAGGGCACCACCCACGTCCTGTGCGATCGCTGGATGTCATGGCGCGATCCGGAACAGGTCGCGACGCACGTGGTCCATGGCGATCCGAGCCTCATTGCGACGGAGATGGCCAATCGCCTCTCGCCTCTCCCGGATGGCTCGTGGCTGGAGGAATGGAAGGCCCGCAATCGCCGTGCCCGCAATGCGATGCAGTCGGCGTCGATGTCTTTCGAGGATCTCTTTGAGGGCCGGCTCTTCGCGGAGATCCAGGCGAGTGCGGCCCCCGGCACCACTCTTCTTGTGGGCAACAGCATGCCCGTGCGCGACGCCGATTCATTCCTGATCAGTGCCCCGCAACGCCTCTCGGTAGTCGGCAATCGCGGCGTAAACGGCATCGATGGTGTGAACTCCACCGCCCTCGGTGCGGCCGCCGGCGGGCGCGCGCCGGTAATCCTGGTGATTGGCGACATCTCCTTCTACCACGACCTGAACGGGCTCTGGGCGGCGCGGCGCCATCGCCTGGATCTCACCATCGTGCTTGTGAATAACAACGGCGGAGGCATCTTCCATTACCTCCCCCAGGCATCGCACGACGATATTTTTGAGGAGTGGTTTGGCACGCCGCCCGACCTCGACTTCGCCCCGGTTGTCGAAATGTACGGCGGCACGTTCGAAAAGGCAGAGGATTGGGCCCAGTTTGCCGCCAACATGGCCGCCCCTTCCGGGGGCCTGCGCGTTATCGAACTCCGCACCGATCGTTCCCGCAATACTGCTATGCATCGCGAGGCCTGGGCCGCGGCTGCGGAGGCCGCATGGGGTGTGCCGGTGGCAGTCGCCCCATGACACGTCTCGAGGTCTCGCCGGGATTCTTCCTCAATGTTGAGTTGGCGGGCGACGGCCCTCCCATCGTGCTGCTCCATGGGTTCACCGGGTCGGCGAAGGGTTGGGGCAACTTCCGTACACGCCTGGAGCGCGACTTCACCACCGTCGCCATCGACATCGTCGGTCACGGGAAGTCCGATTCGCCCGAGGAGATTCAGCACTACCAGATGCCCCGGGTGGCCGCCGATGTTGTCGAGGCTACCCGGCTGGCTGGCTTCCGCCGCGCGACGTGGCTTGGGTACTCCATGGGCGGCCGCACCGCGCTCCACGTCGCCGCCGCCCATCCCGAGGCCGTCGAACGCCTGATCGTGATTGGCGGGTCTCCCGGGTTGCCTTCCCGCGCCGAACGCGAGGCCCGGGTTGCCGCTGACAACGAACTCGCCGTCCGCATCGAACGCTTCGGGATCGCGCCATTCGTTGACTACTGGGAGAGTCTTGCCCTGTTCGCCACACAGCGCCGGCTGCCGGAAGCCATTCAGCGCGCAATCCGCGAGGGGCGCCTCGCCTGCAACCCGGTTGGCCTGGCGAACAGCCTTAGAGGAATGGGTACCGGCGCCCAGCCTCCACTCTTCGATCGCCTCGCAGCGATGGCGTTTCCGGCCATGCTCCTCGCCGGCGCCGAGGATGCGAAGTTCTCCGGCATAGCGGCTGAAATGTCGGCCTCCATCCGAGATTCCCGAGTGGAAATCGTCCCGGAAGCGGGACACGCAGCCCATTTGGAACAACCCGAAATCTGCGCGCGGCTCGTTCGTGCGTTTATTCAACACCACAGCACCGAGGGAGTTGCGACATGACTGTGAATTGGCAGACCGCCCACGAATACACGGACATCCTCTACCAGAAGGCCGAGGGGATTGCCCGCATCAGCATCAATCGGCGCGAAGTGCACAATGCCTTTCGCCCTCAGACCGTCTTTGAAATGCTCGATGCATTCGCCCGGGCGCGCGAAGATTCCGAAGTTGGCGTCGTCCTGTTTACCGGCGAAGGTGGCCGTGCGTTCTGCTCCGGCGGCGACCAGCGCGTACGGGGCCACGGCGGCTACGTCGGCGAAGACGATGTCCCACGCCTCAACGTCACAGACCTC
This sequence comes from Dehalococcoidia bacterium, assembly GCA_050247055.1. Taxonomy (GTDB): domain Bacteria; phylum Chloroflexota; class Dehalococcoidia; order Tepidiformales; family Tepidiformaceae; genus Amarobacter. Next base: position 36,758 of record JBFWUX010000004.1, on the reverse strand, counting down.
CACAAGCTGATTCGGTCCATGCCGAAGCCGGTCATAGCACTCGTCGCTGGGTACGCCATCGGTGGCGGACAGGTGCTGCATGTCGTCTGCGACCTCTCCATCGCGGCCGACAACGCCCGCTTCGGCCAGACTGGCCCGAAGGTCGGAAGCTTCGATGGGGGCTACGGCGCAGTCTTGCTCGCTCGCCTCGTCGGGCAACGAAAGGCTCGCGAAATCTGGTATTTGTGCCGCCAGTACGATGCGAAGGAGGCGCTTGAAATGGGCCTCGTCAATGCGGTTGTGCCGCTCGACCAGCTCGAGGCGGAAGGCGTGAAATGGGCGAAGGAGATCCTCGCCCAAAGCCCAATCGCCATCCGCATGCTCAAGTCATCGTTCAACGCCGAGCTCGACGGAATGACCGGCATCACCGAACTCTCCCACAACGCCACCATGCTGTTCTATATGACCGACGAGGGGAAGGAAGGCAAGAACGCCTTCCTCGAAAAGCGCAAACCACGGTACGACGATTTTGAACTGTTCCCCAGGCGGCCGTGAGCCACGAACTCGGCCCCATCGTTGCGGTTCGATGGCAGCCGTTTCGCGTGCCTTTTTCGGTGCCTGCCCACACATCGCGCACTGCGCTCGGAGAGCGCGAGGGGTACATCGTCACGCTTGAGACCGCCGATGGTTCCGTCGGGCTCGGCGAAGCGAGCCCTTTGAGCGACTTCGCAGGAGGCGAATTCCGCGAAGTCGCGATCGCCCTCGAGGAACATGCTCTCGAACTGCTTCATCAACCAGCTGACAGTGCGTGGTCTCTGCCCTTCTTCGAATCCCGCGTCACGGCGCCTTCGAACCGGGTAGCGGCCGCGGGCATCGAAACGGCCCTTGCCGACCTGCTCGCTCGCCGGGCAGGGCAGCCTCTCTGGTCATGGCTCGCCACTCGTGCCGGGGTTCAGGTGAGCACGCCCATCGAGATCCCCGCCAACGCCCTCATCGATGGCTCCACCGCAGCCGAAGTGCGTGACTCCATCCAGTCGCCCGGCCTGGCCGATTTCGCGGTTCTGAAACTCAAGGTGGGGGCCGCTTCGCGAGCCGTCGACATCCAGCGTGTGAGCGCCGCACGCAGTGCGGCGCCGAACGCTGAACTTCGGATCGACGCGAACGGAGCCTGGGACGATGACACGGCTTTTGAAATGCTCTGCGCTCTTGAGCCCTTCGGCGTTGGCCTCTGTGAACAACCGCTCGACCCCAGGCGGCCGGACGTCCTGGAGGCCACGGCCCGGCTTCGCCGTGTGGTTCCGGTGCGTGTCGCGCTCGATGAGTCGTGTCGTACCGTCGAACAGCTGCGCCTGGCGATGTCCAATGCGGCCGTGGACGCCATAGTGATCAAACCGATGTTCACCGGCCTGAAAGCCGCGGGCGAGATGCTGCGAATCGCGTCCAGCGAGGGCCTGCCAACCATCGTCACCACCGCCTTCGATACGGGCATCGGGACCGCGATGGCCGTTCATCTTGCGGCACTCTTGCCCTCGCCCCGGACAGCCTGCGGGCTGGCCACGATCTCAAGGCTCGAACATTCCCTCGTGCCCGGAAACTCCCTGGCGGGCCATCCTCGAATGTCCCCGCCCAACGGTCCCGGACTCGGCGTCTGCCTCGATGCGGAGGCACTTCAGAGGTATGCAACCGGACCAGAGCTGCAGGTACCCGTCGCATGAGCCAGGTACTGGACGATTGGCTGGCGGCTCGCGCTCGGGGGCTCCCCGGAGCGGAAGCGGTCGTGGCAGGAGGCGTGCGACTCGACTACAGGCAGCTCGATGAACGGGTGCACGGGCTCGCCGGTGCGCTAGTCTCGGAAGGCATACAGCCAGGTGATCGTGTCGCCCTGCTGACCCTCAATTCGCTGGAAATGGTCATCGCGCTCCATGCCATACCGCGAGCGGGCGCAATCTGTGTCCCACAAAACCTTCGGCTCACGGTGGATGACCTCGCCTTCCAGTTGCGTGACGCTGGAGTGAGCCTGCTGCTTGCCGATGCCAGCCACGAGACGTGGGCGCGGGAATCGGCCGCTCTTGCTGGTGGCGTGAAGGTCGCAATCCTTCCCCTCCCGAGCATCGACCGTGGCGACCTTTGCGAAACTCATCAACCAGGGGATGTTCACAGCATCGTCTACACGTCCGGCACCACCGGCGCTCCCAAGGGCGCCATGCTCACTCACGGCAACATCTTCGCGAGCGCCACAGGTTCCGCCTTCAACCTGGGCGTTCTTCCTGGAGACCGTTGGCTGGCCTGTATGCCGCTCTTCCACGTTGGCGGCATGGCGATCGTCCTTCGCAGCGCCGTCTACGGCACGTCCTTCGTCGTACATGAAGGCTTTGACGAACGGGTCGTCGTCGAATCACTGCACACCGAGAGGATAACCGGCGTGTCCGTGGTTTCCACGATGTTGCAACGCATGCTGGAAGCGGACGATGGTCAGGCTCCGCCCACCCTTCGCACCGTACTCGTTGGCGGCGGACCAGTCCCGGAGGCGCTCCTGGAGCGGGCCATGGCCCGCGGTTATCCCGTGATCCAGACCTACGGCCTCACCGAGGCCGCAAGCCAGGTCGCGACGCTCGCCCCCGCCGATGCGCTCACCCACATAGGCTCAGCCGGCAAACCGCTGCTCAATACGCGCCTGAGGATTGATGCCCCCGTTGGCATGCCCGGGGAGATTCTCGTCTCCGGGCCCACCGTGACCCCGGGCTACTGGAGCAACCCGGAAGCTACGGCGAAAGCAATCAAGGATGGCTGGCTTGCAACAGGCGACATCGGACGGCTCGACGGCGACGGCTTCCTCTACGTCCTCGACCGCCGGGACGACCTGGTCGTCTCCGGCGGCGAGAATGTCTATCCGGCCGAGGTCGAAGCGGCGCTTCTCGCCCATCCCTCCATCAGGGCCGCGGCGGTTGTTGGGCTTCCCGACGAGCGATTCGGCCAGGTGGTCGCTGCGGCGGTTGTGGCAACCGATCCGATTGACGAACAAAGCCTCAGGGAGTGGCTTCGCGCTAGCCTGGCGGGCTACAAACTTCCCCGCCGATTCGTGTGGGTTGCGGAGTTGCCCATGACCGCCAATGGAAAGATCCAGCGGCGGCTCGTGCGCAGTCTTTTCGATTGAAGCGTTGTAGCACGCGATGAAGGCCGCCCGGAGTGAGCGGCCTTCATGTTGGGGTGATGGTGTTCGGGCTCTCAGCGGTCGACCTCGAAGAAGGCAAGCTTCGTGCGGCCGATGGTGATGACGTCCTGGTCGGCCAGCATGGTTGGCGTTGTGATCTTCCGTTTGCGGCCGGCCCGCTTCAAGTACGTCCCGTTCACTCCGCCCAGGTCATAGAGGACGAATCGTCCGTTCTCGAATTTGACCCGGCAGTGTTCGCGGCTGGCCTCCTCATCGTCGACCACAACCGTGCTACCCGCGGCGCGGCCGAGATGATTGTCCTCGCCCATCCGGTAGGCCGTGCCGTCGCCGGTCTGTTCGGCAAGGAAGGCGATGCGGTTCACCGGCTTGAAGCTCGCGCCGTGGACCATGGTGTGGACCGCGTCGGATTCGGGGGCCGGGATGCCGGCCCGGGTGAGCGAATCGAATGTGGCGACTCGCGTAGAAGGTGCCGGCGCCGAGAACTCGGCTGGCGCCGGGGCGATGGTGGCGGGGGCAAATGCCGGCGCCGGGACTGGCTGGTTCATGACGACTGCGGGTTCGAACACGACTTCCTCCTTGAGGGCGACGACGACGATGGTGGTGAGCGTGAGTGCCAGGCCGGCGAAGCTCACAAGAGCGAGGGCCGTGAAGGCGCCGTCTGGTGCGACTGGAGCGGCGACTGCCGCCGGGATGGTGGCCAGCGCGCCGATGACGGCGGCGATTTGCTGGTTGTTCGAGGCTTTGTTCCGGGTCATGAGGACCCAGGCGGCGGAAATGGCGGTGGCGGCGAAGACGGCGGTGAAGAGGAAGATTCGGGTGCTGGTGGCGATTGCTGCGAAGTCCATTGTTTTGACCTTTCTTGTGACTGGAGATCGTTCGTGGTTTGGCTCAGCCCTGGAGGACTGGTTGGCGGCGGTTAGACCTTCTTGAAGACCAGGCGGGTTTCTCCAAGTTCGATGACGTCGTTGTGGCGAAGCGTGTGTTGCTGGGTCCGGCGGCCGTTCAGCTTCGCGCCGTTCTGGCTGCCGAGGTCGATGAGGGTGAACTGGCCGTCACCTTCGAAGCGGATGCGGGCGTGTTCACCGCTCACTGCCTGGTCGTCGAGCCGGATGTCGTTTGCGCCTGAGCGCCCGATCGAGGTGTTGCCTCGGTTGAGCTGGTGGATTGCTCCAGCCTTCTCGGTGGTGGTCACCACCAGGTAGGCGTAAGCCGGGGGCTGCTTGCGAAGTTGGATGGTTTCGAAGTTCATTGCTTTGTCCTTTCCTTGCTGGAAGTTGTTCACGTTTAAGGATTGGTGGGCGGAGGTTGCCCGCCGCCCGGGGTCGTCACCGGAGCGGCATCCACTGGTTGGCCAACCGCTGCGCGTCGCTGGAAGCGATGGAGAAGTTGATCCCGGGGGCTCGGCTTGTCTGGCCGGGCACATAGGCAACCTGGGTGTTGACGCCGACAACTTCGCCGCAGGTATCGACGAGCGGGCCGCCCGAGTTGCCGGGGTTCACATCGGCGTCGTGCTGGATGAACTGAGCGCCTTCAAAGACGCGGAGGGCGGACATGCGGCCGAAGGTGAAGGTGGCGGCGCCGGTGGTACGGTCATTTGTGTCGGCGGGGAAGCCGGCCGCAACAAGCGATGTGCCTTCGGTCAGCGTCGAGGACTTGGCCCACGTGACTGGCTTCAGGTTCGGGATGCCCTCGGCCTTGAGCATCGCCAGGTCGATTTTGTCGTCGAAGTTCACGAGCTGGGCCGGGAGTTCACGTTCCTGTCCGGGGAGCACGATTACGTAGCTCGCGAGCGGCTGATTGCGCTGGTCGAGCGCGACGTGACGGTTGGTCATGATGTATCCGTCGTTCCGCAGAACGAAGCCCGTCCCGGTCTGGACCGTGCGTCCCTGCTGGTCGAGGCCGATGACCCAGACGGTTGAAGGGCGGATGGTTTCCGCGGCGGTGCGCTCGCTGCAGGTTCCGGTTCCGTTGTTGCTGGCGCCCGAGCTCATCCCCAGCGCGCCAAGGGCGAACACCGAGCCGATGGCGAGCGCCGCCAGCGGCATTGCGAATCGCTTCAGCTTCTCGGCGGTTGTCAGCTTTCGCGGCTGAGGCGCCGGCGCCGCGACCGCGGTGTGCGCCTGGGCGGAGAGGGCGAATGAAAAGCGGCTCTTGCCGACTTCGATGATGTCGTCTTCGGAAACCGTGTGGTCCGCCGTCAGGCGCTTCTTGCTGGTACCGCGCTTGTCGACGAGGTAGGTGCCGTTGGCCGAGCCAAGGTCCCGGATGACCCACTTGCCATCGTCGTTGCGGAAGACGCGGGCGTGAGTGCGGGAGACCTGGTCGTCGTTGATGACGATGCCGCAGCTGGAGGCGTCGCGGCCGAGTTCGACCTGACCGTCGAGCGGGAATGCTTTCCCTGCGGCCGGGCCCTGGGTGATAACGATTCGTGCCATCTGTTTTCTCCTGTGTGACTGCTTGGTCAGTCGAGCTACATGCATAGTCGGGCCATGCGCCCCCCCTTCCTTGACGTGCGTCTGACACGCACCAGAAGGAGGCCTGACAAAACCAGAAGTTGGTCGATCAAGGCGCCAGGCTGCGCGCTCCCGGCGAACTCCAGGAGTCCGTTTCCAGCCCTCGAGCACAAAACGAGCCCCGGCGAAAGCCGGGGCTCGTTTGAAGGGTGCGGCCCGGTGGGTTAGTTCACGTCGGCGTAGAGGCTCGTCAGGTAGCTCCCGCCTACGTAGATGTCCAGCTCGAGTTCGCCCGCATAGTTCGCGTACGGCAGCACGTCGTAATAGAGGCCATTGCTCGATGCCGTGAAATTCGAGGTGTACTGGTACTCTCCGTCGAACCAGATCTCGACGGACACCGGCTGATTTGTCAGCTGGTTGAACTGGAACCCGATGGCGATGGGGTAGCCTGCTTCGAGGTACTCGTCCCCGTACGGGCACCCCACCTGGTGGCAGAAGACCCAGTCCGTCACCTGGAGCACGGGAGCCGGCGGTGCCGGGGGCGGAGGGGTGGTGGTTGGCGGCGCCTGCGTCGGGGTGGCGCTCGGCGTGCTCGTCGCGGTCGGTGAGACGCCGGGCGTCTCGATAACGCCCGGATGCTGCTTCTTCGGCGGGACCGTCGCCGTGGCAGTCTCCGTGGCTTCCGGCGAAGGCGTTTCCTGCCCAAAGTCGACGAGCTGGACGCTGCTACCGCCTCCGCTTCCGCCGGTGGCGGGAGGCTCTTGCCCATGTCCACCGCGAACGCCGAACAGCGCAACCATGGTCACCACACCGATGGCCGCCGCGGCTCCGAGGGCCCGCGTCAGCAGCGGCGTCGAGCGTACCCGCTCGCGAAAATCCGCGACGACGGGCGAGAGCGAGGCGCCCGGAGCGCCCACCACGGTGTGCTCGCCCGTCTCCATGAGTCCGGCGCCAATCCGGGTGGTGCCGTCGTCCATGTCCCCGGCGTTGGGCGCGAACAGGGGCGCCGCGACCACCGTCTCGGATGGCGCCGCGACGACGACCGTTCGATTGTCGCTCGACGGCGCCGCGGGCTCCGGGAGCGAATCAACCAGGTCACTCGCGAGCTCCTGGGGCGATTGATACCGGCGTTCAGGAGACTTCTCCAGGCACCGGGTGATCGCCTCGGCGAGCCGCGGAGGTTGTCCCTGGAGCAACTCGACCGGCACCCGGCCCGATTCGTGCTGGCGGAGCATGTCGGTCGCCGAATTCGCCGTGAATGGCGGGGTACCGGTGACCAATTCGAAGAGCACTACTCCAAGGGAGTAAATGTCGGAGCGGATGTCCGCCACCCCGTGGTGCTGCTCCGGCGATGCGTAGGCCGCGGTGCCGACGAACATGCCGGGGATCGTCAGCGAACTGTTCTGGTTCAGCGTCGCGATACCGAAATCGGTGACTTTGGCGGTGCCATCCACCGAAATGAGAATGTTGGCCGGCTTGATGTCGCGGTGGACTACGTTGCGGCTGCCAGCCGCGGCCAGGGCGTTCGCCACCCCTGCGGCGATGCTTGCGGAGCGCTCGGCGCTCAGCGGGCCTTCCTGGAGGATCTCCTCAAGGCTCCTGCCCTCCACGTACTCCGTGACGATGTATGGCCGGCCGCGGTCGCTGGCGAATTCCAGGACGCGCACCACATTGGGCGAATCAATCAGCGCGGCGACGGCTGCCTCGCGCCGGAACCGCTCCGCATAGGATGGGTCCGAGGCTACGTGCTCGTGCATAAGCTTGAGCGCCACCTGCTGGCCGTCGCGCACGTTCCGGGCGCGGTACACGGAGCCCATTCCCCCGGCGCCAACGCGCTCGATGAGTTCGTAAGGGCCAACGATGGCGAGTGGCTGGTTGTTCGGGCTGGTCATTTGGGCGAACCCTCCATGAAGTTAGGTCCATACTCGTGGCGGCAGACCGCCCCGCCTTGACCGGCACCTGACAGCCTCCGAGCAGGTTTCTGACAAGGCCCTCCGCCGAGCACAACGAAAAGGGGCCTCCCAATGGGAGGCCCTTTCGAGCGTTTGCAGAACCGGTGGCTATTCGACCGCTTCGAAGGTTGGCCCTTCGATGTTCTCGCGGACCACGCTGCTGGCGTTATAAGCCTGGAACTGGGACGAGAAGACCAGAGTTCCGCCGTCGTCCCATGCTGCCACCTGGATGCGGAACGAAGTGCCCGCCCTCACCCAGCCGCCGATCGTCGAGGTCAGGACGTTGGGATAGCGGTCGTCGTCGTTGCAGCCGATCTGGTAGGGGGCGCCGCGGCTGCCCTGCCACACCGACATGATGGTGTCGTAATTGCTGCCCTGGGTACTGATCGTCAGGTAGCCATCGCTTGGGGCGGTGAAGCTGTACCACACCGACTTCGCGAAGATGCCACCTTCGGGGCAGTAATACGTGGGCTGAATCGGCGAGTCGTCTCCGGTCGTAGCGCCACGAACGTCGATGCTCTCGCGGAAGTTGGCACTATTGATCACCGTCGGCGAGTTCTGGTCGTCGTTGGCTGGTCCGCTTTGCGGAGTCGGGCGGGTGGGAGAAGGATTGGTGTCCGGGTTCGGCTGGGAGGCGCCGCCGTTCATCAGGAGCTCAAGCGCGGAATCGAGCTGAATGCGTGGGCGGGTGATGCCGTTGCTCGGATCCGTGATCGGCTTGCCGCCATCGCGAAGCGCCACGTAAATGTCCTGGACCGAGGCGTCGGGCTTCGCCGAACGGAGGAGGGTGAAGGCTCCCGCAACATGCGGCGTCGCCATGCTCGTCCCGCTCAGGGTTGCCCAGCCGCCACCGGGCGCGGCCGAGACGATATCGCTGCCGGGAGCCAGCAGGTCGAGAAGTTCTGAGCTGTTGGAGAAGTACGAAATCTTGTCTTGCTTGGTGGTGCTGCCCACGGCGATTGCCGATGAGATGCACGCAGGTGCGCTCAGGCTGTCGCTGTATTCCTCATTGCCCGAGGCGATGACGACGGCAACGTTCGCGGCGACAAGCGCGTCGATCGCAGCCTTTTCGGGGCCATTGTCGGCATCGCAGCTCGCCTGGTCGAAGTACTGCCCACCGCCGATGCTCATGTTCACGGCGGCGATGTTGTATTCGTCGTGGTGCTGAAGCACCCAGCTCATCGCGGAGATCCGGTCGTAGGCGCCCGTGCGGATGCATTCCTCCTGGCCGGCGCACTCCTTCAATTCCTTGAAGACATTAATCGAGATGATGCCCGCCCCTGGAGCGACCCCGGACCCACCGGAACCGTTGCCCGCCGCGATCCCGGCGACATGGGTGCCGTGATCGCACCAGTCGAGCTGGCAGTTGGCGGCAACGCCCGGGCCAATTTCGGCATCATGTCCGCCGGAGCAGATCGAATTTGAGTAGTCGCTGATTTCCGAGAAGCAAACCTCCTCGACCACGCGGTCCGCGAAGAACGGGTGGCTGGTGTCCTGGGGCGTATCGAGAATCGCCACGGTCCAGCCCGCCCCGGTGATGCCCTGGGCGTAGACGGCCGGGCCGCCGATGAGCGGGATGGTCTCGTCGAGCATGGGCTTCGCCAGGCGGTTCTCCATCATCGAGACAACCGACGGATTGTCCGCCAGGCTGCGAGCCGCCTCCTCATTGACCCGGACCAGCATCATGGGGAGGTTGTCCGTTCGCGCGACTACGTTCGCGGAGCCCTGCACGCTCGCGATGAGGTTGTCCTGCGCTGCCGCGATGCTATTCAGTCGCGTCTGCGCGGAAGCGTTCGGCGAAAGGTTCGCTGCAACTTCCACGATGATTTCCGCCTCCCCCTTGCTGGCGACCGCTGCGACCAGCGCATCCCGGCTCGCGTCCGTCTGTCCTCCATCCGCTGGAGCCTGGCTGCTGTAGCGCGGAGGCATGTACGCGCCACCGCCGCTGCTGTACTGGGTTTCGGCGTTCGAACGCGAAACGCCGCCGAAAGTGCCGACGCATGTCGCGATACCTACGACGGCGGCGGCTGCGCCAAAGAAGAACATGTTTCGATTGATTCGTGTCATTGTGGTGTCCCACCTCTCAAGAACTGAGGGAATGGTCGGTTTTGGAGAGCGTCGCTCCTTGACGCGAATCTGAAACTCGCCTATCCAAAGCCTGACAACTTCGGGGGCGATCAATGGCCCGTCTGCTCATCACTTCTGCTGCCGGTGACAAGCGGGTGCTCCCGCTTGCGCCCGGGGAAACCACCATCGGCCGGTCGCCGGCCTGTGACGTTGTGCTCGAAGGCGATGGCGTCTCACGCACGCACGCCGTCATCGCCGAAGAGGGACCTGGTTTTGTCGTGCGCGACGCCGGCAGCAAGAACGGCACCCTCGTCAATGGCGAACCCGTTGCAGGTCTTCGCGCATTGGCCGACGGGGACACATTGACCATTCCGGGATGGACCGTGCTGTTCGAAAACGAAGAACCCACGGTCACGCGGTCGTTCTCGCCAGGAGGCTCTCTCCCCGCGAGCGCGGGGCGCACGGTGGTCCTGAAGCCCGAAACCAAAGAGGTCGTGGTACGAGGAGAAACCGTACTCCTCGCTCCCAAGGAGTACCTCGCGCTCTCTCTGCTTTACGCGCGCGCCGGCACCATCGTCTCCAAGGAAGACCTGGCCGACCATGTCTGGCCCGAATACAAGGGCGACGTTTCGGACTACAACATCCACCAGGTGCTCAGCCGGCTGCGGCGCGAACTCGAGGAGGACCCGTCCAAACCAAAGGTGCTGATCACTCGGCCCGGTTTCGGTTACATGCTCGTCCCGTAGGTTGCTGTCGCGGGATACCCGGAGTCCTAAAGGAACATGACTGCCGCGAAGATGCCGGCACCGGCCGCGAGTGCCACGGCCGCTGACGCCCCGGCCCAGAACGCGAACCGTTTGCGGCTCCGCCTGGCGGCGGGCGCGGGCGCTTCGATCAGTTCGGTCGAGGCGGCCGGTGTGGATGGTTCATCAATGTGGGCGATTACTACGGTGATGTTGTCGGGGCCTCCGGCGTCGTTCGCGAGTTCCACCAGTCGTTCGGCCGCATGCTCGCAGCCAAGTTCGGCGATGGAACGCCCGAGGACCTCATCGGAAACCGGCCCGTGCAGTCCGTCGCTGCAGAGAACAAGCGACTCGCCTTCGCGAAGCAGCAGTGGGCCGCCAACGTCCGGCGAAACCGTCGCTTCGAACCCGACCGTGCGAGTTACAACATTCTTTTCTGGGTGCTCCTTCATCGCCGAACGAGGAAGCCGGCTGGCACGCACCTGCTCGGCGACCCACGAATGGTCATCGCTCACCTGGGAAACGGCGCCGCTGTGGTGGCGATAGAGACGGCTATCGCCGACGTTGGCCCACCACGCTTCTCTGCCTCGCACCAGGGCGACGACAAGCGTCGTGGCTGCTCCCGCCGCTCCAAGTGTCCGCGCTTCGGCATGAATCCCCGCATTCGCAAGCTGGATCGTCTGTTCGAGTGCCGCGGCCGGGGTTTCGGATTCGAGGGCCTCGCCCAGGGCGCTCGCCAGCAGTTCGATAGCGCGACGGCTCGCCCACTCGCCTCTTGCGTGCCCACCAAGTCCGTCGGCAACCGCAAGCAGCGTCCAGTTCGGAGCGCCCGGCAGTTCACCCGCATAGGCATAGTCCTGGTTGTTGGTCCGCGATCGACCCGTATCGCTTCGTGCCGCGAGCGAGAGTCGGGGCTCCCCTGCTCGGGTGGGCAATTCGATTTCCATAGCGCGCTCCTCGTTGGGGTACGCAATCAGCCTCGTCCCTCGGCGGCCCGCTGGCCTGACGCGAGCCTGACGCCGGCCGGACAATCGTTGACCTCTTTCAGCAGACGATGGTGACGGTGCCTGTCGAGACCTGGGCCAGGCCTGCTCTCAGGGTGAACGTGTACGTCCCTGATGGAAGCCCCTGCGCGTTCGTGAAACTGTAGTTCGTCGTGCCGTTCGCCAATTCGGTGGCGAACGTTGGGTTGTTGGCCTGGAAGGCACCCTGGTACGCCCAGGAACCGGTGAGTTGGGTGCCGACCGCCACATCGGCGTGGGTCACGTATGCCCACAATTCGCGAACCGGGCACGAGCCGAGTGCCCCGCCCGAAGGGACCGCGCCCGCCGGAGCCAGCCCGTTCGCCGTCAGGACGGGTGCGAACACCGGTGATGAGTAGCTCGGCGTGGGCGTTGCAGTCGGCGGCACCGGCGTTGCGGTCGGCGGGACAGGCGTTGCCGTCGGCTGTGGCTGTACCACTGGAGCCTGTGTCGGCGAGCTTGTTGCTGCGGCGGTCCCCGTGGGGGCGATGGTGGCCGAAGCCAAAGCCCGGGCCGTGCTCGGGGTCGCGACATCCGGCGTCGGCGAAGAAAGGCTAGCGCCCGGCGTGTTGCCGCGGGCATCGTCGCCCGCGCCTGCCAAAGCGACATAACCACCAACGACTGCCACGAGTATGAGCGCGACCAGTCCGCCAAACAACAATCTTCGAGAGCGCCCCCCGGCGGCATCGCTGTTCCCGATGGCGACGGCGGGAGCCACCTGCGCAACAGTAGAGGCCACCGGCTCCGGCCGGCTCTCCACCGCCGGTTCAGCGGCAATGTCCGAACGTTCTACGGGCTGGGGAAACGCGCTCGTCTCGTCGTCGTTCCCCGCGGGTTGCGCGGGGGTTGCCGCTGTACTTGCGATGAATGCCTCAAGGGCGCCCGCGTCGTTGGATTCCGAGTTCAGCGAAGAACGCGCCCCATCGAGCGCCGCGAGCATCTCCGAGACATGCTGAAAGCGGTCCGCGGGGTTCTTTTCGAGAGCCCGGCGGACGACATCCACGACCCCTTCCGTAAGCCCCCATAGCGCCTCCAATGGCGGCGACGACTCTGCATGAAGCGCCATAAGCGCGGCTGTCGTGGGCGCCTGGAACGGCTTCCGCCCCGTGAGCATCTCGAAGAGCACCACGCCGAGCGAATAGATATCGGAGCGGATGTCGGCATCGCCCTGGTGTTGTTCGGGCGCGGAATAGGCGACGGTGCCGATGTAGCTCCCAGCGACTGTCAGGCCTCCGAAGTACTGGAGGGAGGCGATTCCGAAGTCAGCCAGCTTCACTCCGCCGTCTTCCGCAAGAAGGATGTTGTCGGGCTTGATGTCGCGATGTGTGATCTGGCGGCTTTCAGCCTCATCCAGGGCAAGCGCCACCTGGCTGACGATCGCGATCGCGGCGAGTGGGTCCGGACGGCCTTCGCCAAGGACCTCGGAAAGGGGTCGTCCTTCCACGAACTCGGAGACGAAGTAGTACTGGCCGTCCTCGTTCCCGAAATCCAGTGCGTGCACCGCGTACGACGACCGCAAGAGGCTGGCGACGTGAGCCTCGCGCCGAAAGCGCTCAATCGCAGCGGGGTCGGCCGAGATGTGCTCGTGCAGGAGCTTGAAGGCGACAAGGGTGCCGGAGCGTCGGTCGAGGGCGCGGTACACCACGCCCATCCCGCCGCTCCCAACCCGGTCGAGCAAAGTGTACGGACCAATCGACTGCAGACGCCCGGTCCCCCGTCCAGGGCGGCTCATGTTCTTCCTAACCTCGTTCAGGCACAGATGCCCGAGATGTTGGGAGTATAGATGACACCCGTACAATTAAGGTCGTAAGGAAGTGGGGGCGCTGGGGCCCGCCACGAATCATTCGCTACGGAGGCCTCGCCCGACGGGCGTGATCTCGTGATATTCGGGAGCGCTCAGAGCGGCCAACCCCTGTGGCATTACGCCGTCTTCCATTCCTCGGCTGGCCCGCTGAGGGCTACCATTCGGCTCAGGAAGATCATTCGAGCTTCGTCGATCACATCGCCCGCCTTCTTGCCACTGTGCGGAAATGGCGCCCAGGCTTGATGGTCCAGGCTGACTTCCCATGCGTCCGCCGCGGAGTTCCGACGGAGATAGACGAGACTGCTTTTCATGTTCCCCCCTTATCCGGCCTTCCTAACTTGAAGATCGCATCAAGTGGACCGCGCGGCCATGGACTCCAGGGCAGTGATAGCTGGCACTTCGTACCAAACCTGGGGTCAGGGAGTTGATCTGACGGGCATCGAACTAGGCGGCGAGATTCGTCTTGATGGCATCGATCAGCGCCCGCAGGTTGACCGGCTTGGTGATGTATCCGGCGGCCCCTGCCGCCAAAAGCCGTGTCATGCTCGCCTGGGTCGCGTCAGCCGAGAGGATCAGCACCGGGATTCCCCTCGTCGCCGCGTCGGCCTTCAATTCCGCGAGTACTTCTTCTCCGTGCATATCCGGGAGGTGAAGGTCCAGCAAAATGAGGTCCGGGGCGTCGCCTCGAGCCTGGTTTAGCCCGCCACCGCCCGAAGTAGCGGTGACCAGTTGCATTCCTCCGACCATCTCGAATGCATCTTCAACCAATCGCAGCGAATAGAGCGTGTCTTCGATATAGAGGATGCGCGGCTCGCCTTCTTTCCGCGGCCCCGGATCGGGCAATCCCGCAAATCCTGACGCTACCGCCCTGTGGGCGCCTCCCGCGCTTGCGAGAAGCAGCCCTTGCGGGATTTCCGGCACACGCACCACGTCTTCCGTTGTCGAAGCAACGGCGACCTCAGAGGTCGGACCCAACAAGAACTCGAGCCGTCTCCGTACCTCTTCCACGCGGGCTCGCTCGCAGTAGGTCGCGACGCCAACTTCCCCGCTCGGCAAGATCCCTACGCGGTCATAGCCTCGGACACTCAGGCGAGCCATTGCCGCCCGCTGAATGATCGAGGAGTTTCTCTTTTCTCGGAGGCTCAAGAGCTGCTGGCCGTATCCGTAGCGGGCCTGCTTGTCAGTGAGCATTGGTAGCCCCGAAGTATGCCGATCCGATGCGACAGGCACCGCGATGCGATCAATCGCCCCCGCGACCGACTGCGGCGTGAGCGGCGACATGACGAAGTCGCCCGCGCCGGCTTTCAGCCCCGCCGAAAGTTCTTCCAGGCTGTCCCAGCGGGCAACAAGCACGACCCGTGCCCGGAGCCCGGGAGGCAGCGACGTCACAAATCGGCTCGCCTTGTCGCCGCCGTTGCATCCCACGAACAAAGCGAGCTTCTGGTGGTTTGGCCGCCCGATGGCTTCGGCCAGGTCTTCGCTGTATTTACTGCCCATCGCACCCACTGTCCGCTGCAGTACCGTTGCGTCTGTTCGAGAGAGGTCCAACCCCACCGAGTCGAGCACACACGTAAACAACCACGAGCCGCGGGATTGTTCCGAACTGCGGTTCGCCAGCGCGGCTTCCCGGCCGAATACCCGCATCCTTGCCCACACTTCGCAACCGCGACAAAGCCTGTGCAGGCTCGCCTGGCCCTCCAACCGGAATCGCCGGTGTCCCACGCGCACACGCGAAAGAGGCACGAGGTCGATGACCGACGACTCTGTTTCAAGGACACTCGCGCAGAATTCACAACTCGAAGCTGTTCGGCTCCGGCGCGGGCCGGGGTGGGGGCTATTGTCAAAGCCCTCAGGATCGATCATTCCCTCGGCCGCCGTCGCCAGCCGCCCTTGAAGCCGATCACCGCACGGTTTGCAGAGCGTGTCGCTAGTACCGTTGCCGGTCGGCGCCCAGCCGCCTTCTTGCGTGCGTCGTTCGGTTCGAAACGTGATCTCGAACTCGGCCGGCACGGCTCCGCAGGTTATACAGGCCGTCCTGATGTTATTCACCAACAGTTCCCCCATCGAGAGTTGATGCAAAGGCTTCACGGTTGTTTTCAAGTTCCAGGGACAGGAACGAATCCACGACTTCCGGCGAGAAGTGACTGCCCCTGAGCCTACGGATCTCCGAAATGGCTTCGCCGAGGGGCCAGGCCGACTTGTACGGCCGCTCGTACGCGAGAGCGTCGAAAACGTCCGCGACGGCGACGACTTGCGAGTAGATGGAGATCTGATCGCCGGCCAGGCCGTGGTAGCCGCGACCGTCCCAGCGTTCGTGATGGTTCAGGGCTATTTCCTGGGCCACGTTCATCACCCGGAACCGGCTCCCCGAAAGCAGTTCTGCTCCGAAAACGGTGTGTCGTTTAATCTCGCAAAACTCCTGCGCGGTAAGCCGTCCGGGCTTATGCAGGATCTGATCTGAGATGCCGATTTTCCCCAGGTCATGAAGCGGTGCGGCCTCCCGCACCAGCGTCACTTCGCTTTCCGGGAGCCCAAGGCGTTCGGCAATTCGTCCAGAAAGGAGGCCGACTCTGCGAGCGTGTCTGCCCGTAATGTCGTCGCGAATGTCTCCGGCCAGGGCTATTTTCTCCAGGAGCTCCGTTCGCGCCGCCTCAAGCTCACTCGTGCGTTCGCGGACTCGCTTCTCCAGCTCACGCCCATGGGCAGCCAATTCCAGGTGAAGTCTCCGGGTTGCCAGCAAGTTGCGGCATCGCAGCGTGACTTCAACGGCGTCGAACGGCTTGGTCACGAAGTCGTGGGCACCGGCTGAAAGCGCCCGGTTCCTGGAGTCAGCGGTCGCGTCCGCGGTGAGAACTAGCACTGGAAAGTACTCGCCGGGCGGGATAACGCCGGGGAGCTGATCAATCACCTCGAACCCGGTCACATGGGGCATCTGCAAATCAAGCAGCAACAGGTCTGGTTGGAATCCCTGGATCAACTGGGGGACTTCACGAGGATCGGTCGTCGCCCAGACTTCCCCCATCGCTGCAGCCCTCAATATCGATTCAAGAAGGACGACGTTCGCGGGCTGGTCATCCACCACGAGGATGCGCGGCAAGGCTTCGCCTGAGAACAACGTTGTCTCTCTCTCGCGCCAGTGCGCTCCCGGTGATGGATCAGGTCTCGACATTTCAGCTGGCCGCCTTGATGGCCGGATGGCCATCCAACTGATCCCGAACGGCCGTCACGAAGTCTGAGATGTCGAGCGGCTTCAGCAGGAAATCTGACGCGCCGAGGTTGCGAGCGAGATTCATCGCAGAACTGCCGGAATCCGAAGTCGTGACGATGACCGGGATTTCCCGTGTCCGTTCATCCGCACGGAGGTCGGCGAGGACGTCCAGTCCGTGGACATCCGGCAAGTCCAGGTCTAGCACGATGAGCCCCGGGTGCAGTGTCCGCGCTAACTCGATGCCTGCTCTGCCGCGCAAAGCCGGTATCACCTTCACCCCCGCGGGCGTCAGGATGGTCCGGACGAGCGCAAGACTGCTGAGATTGTCCTCGATGCACAGGACCGATGCTTCAATGCCGCCAGAGAGAGGCTCCGTCGCTTCTTCCCTGACGGTCCCGGTGGGGAGTTCGAACCAGAACGTTGAGCCCACGCCCACGGTGGAACGCACGCCCATGGTTCCGCCCATCGCCTCCACCAACGACCTCGAGAGGGCGAGGCCCAGGCCGGTTCCCTGGATTTCGGTCTGCTCGGCCCCAGCACGGTCAAAGGGAGCAAACACTCGTTCGAGCAGGGTTGGATCGATTCCTTCGCCAGTATCACTAATTTCGATCCGGACCGAGTCGGTTTCCGGGATGAGGGAGCTCAAAATGCGAATCTGACCGTATTCCCGGTTGTACTTCACCGCGTTGCTCAACAGGTTCAGCAACACCTGCTTTGTCCGTTGCCTGTCCGCCGTCACCACCAGTTGGCTCTCGCCCTCCGAGGCATCGACACAGACAATGCTGCGCTCCGCCGCCGCTGAACCAATCAGGCTCCTGGCTTCGACAAGCAACGGTTCAAGCGGAAATTCATCGATCGTTAAAGCCAACCTCCCAGACTCAATCCGGGCGATGTCCAGGACCTCATCGATCAGGTTCAGGAGATGGGTGCCCGCGGAGAGAATGAACCCAACGTGGTCCGCCATCGGGGGTTTAAGGTCGGCCATTTCCAGCAACTGACCAAAGCCGAGCACTGCATTGAGCGGTGTCCTGAGTTCATGGCTCATGCGCGAAAGGAACTCGCTTTTCGCGCGGTTCGCCCGATGCGCTTCGTCGCGCGCTGCGATGAGCTTGCCCTCGAACTCGCGCCTTTCCGTCACATCGACCAGCGTCCCTGCCGTGCCTGCTACCGCCCCGCGTTCGTTTCGAATAGCACGGGCGCCCATCTCCAACCACCGGAAGGTCCCGTCGTTCCGCATGAAGCGAAGCTCGCGGAGAAGAGATTGTTGCCCTCCGGACACGACCTTCTGGAACTCAATCGCGATGAACTCGCGGTCTTCCGGGTGTACATGGTCCAGGAAGAGCTGCCCGACAGACTGTTCCAGGTCGTATCCCGTGACTTCCACCCATGACGGGTTGAGAAACGACCAGTTCCCCTGCGGAGAAGTCCGAAAGATCACGTCCTTGACGCTTTCGACGACGAGCCGGTAGTCGTTCTCGGACTTGGCCAGCGCCGCATCGCTCATTCGGCGGTCGACGTACTGTCCGATGCGAATCCCAACCTCTTCGAGCAAACGAAGGAACGCCGGGTCCGGTGCCCGCCGCGTGGTTGAAAGCAACTCGACGGCGCCGATAACTTCGCCACGGTTTTCCACCGGCAGAACCACTCCGGAAACGAAGCCTTCATAGCGAGGCGCGTTCTCTCCGTACCGGCCCTGTTCTGCGTGGAGATCCTCAATCCAGATAGCCTCCCCTGCCCACCACGTGTAGCCGGGCAACTCTTCGCCTCGTTTGCAGCTCGTGATATCCGAAAGTATCCCGTACTGCGCGTGACGCCCTTCATCCAGAACGTGGTGGGCAACGCAACTCATGTAGAGCCCATCCGGTTCTCGGAGCCACGATGACCCCGCGTCCCACTTCATCAGCCGCGTCAACGCCTCGATCACCTGCTTTCGTGCCTCTTTCCGGTCCAGGGTCCAGGAGAGGATGCGAGTGATTTCGTATTGGAGCGTCAACTGCTCCTGCGCGACCGTTGCCTCCGCTCGCTGTATCGCCAATTCGTTCGCGAGTTGGCGTGTTTCCTCCAGCATCTGCCGTTGCGCCTCGAGAATCGGCAAGAATTCTGGGGTTGGGTCATGGACCGCGAAATCCCCAGGTCCCAGGCCCGAACGAGCCAGGTCCTCCGGTGTTGCCAGGCATGGCGAACCGAGAAACACGACGATATCCGCGTGCTCCATCCTCACGAATTGTCCGCGTAGCCGGGAACCAGACCGCGAATCCAGCATCGCCCGCACCCCGCTCGATCCTGAGATCGCCTCGAAATCCCATGACTCGCACGGTTGCCGGATTTCGAAGTGGGCGGCGACCGGTTCGTTGAGCAGTTCGGCTCCGGTGAGAAGGTGCAGGCTCCGCCCACAACTCACAATCTTGAGTTCAGAGTCCACCGCCACATGAAACGGGAACTGCTCTTCGAGGAACCCGGCGGGAGGGCTAATCGGCATGCGCACCCTGCCAACACGCGAGGAGAACAGCTCGCTGCAATGTCTCAAGCGTCACTCGAAAGCCCTTCTTCGTGCGCCGTCGGCGCAACCCATCGGAACGTGCCCCCGTCCGAACCGAGCCTTACCACGATCGTCGGCACGCGGAGAACCGAAGCGTAGCCTCGGCCTGGGAAGGGCGATTTTCACGGCCAGCGCCGAACTTGCAGACCTTCGCCACCGGTTCCGCCGCCAGCCCCGCACAACAAACCGGCGCGACAACAACCTGGTAGGCCCCGAGAGATTCGAACTTCAAACAGGTGTTAAAGGTGCTCACTTCTGAGCGAAATGAAGCAGCTTGCGGTCCACATCCGCGAGTTGGACAGCGACGAGGACGAGCGAACACCGCCGCCTACGGAATTAAGGCAACGCCTGGCTACGTGCCGCTCGACGTCCCCGCGTTGAGATGTCCGGACCCGGCTCTCGTTCCAGAGCCGGGTCCGGAGGGAAACGCAGTCAGGGGTTGCTGCGAATTAGGCTTTGTCCAGCCATACGCCTTCGAAGGTGTGCATCCCCCATCCGTGGGCGAAGAAGTACACGTCGTGGCTGATGTAGCTGCCCTGGACGTACGGGCGCTTGAAATCCTGGATGAATTGGCTGGCGCCCCAAATCCGGAATACCTGGTCCAGTTCCCTCTGAAGGAGTTCCTCGCCCAGGGCCTCCCGCGGGCCACGTTCAAAAGTCTTCTGGACTGCTTCGGTAATGCGGTCGACTTCTGGGTCGCTGATTCCCTGGATGTTCGCGACCTGGCCGGTGTGCAACATCCGGAACCCGAAGTCATCCAGGTCAGTCCCGCCCGTCAACGGGCCGCTGTAGACCATGTTGAAGTCCTTCGAGTTGTACTTCTGGCTGAATGCGACCGAATCGACAACCTTGAATGTCGGATTGAGCCCGATCTGCTTCCAATATTCCATCGCGAGCACTGCCTGGTCGTCCGGTGCGCCGGTGACGCTCGAAATCATGATCTCGAAGTCTTTTGGCATACCGGCTTCGTCCAGCATCGCCTTGGCTTCTTTCGGGTTGTACTGGAAGTACGGCCCGAACTCCTCGCCTTTGGGCGGGAAATGACGCGCGGACCAGTCGGTCGGCAGCCCCATCGCCCAGCGGCCCTTACCGAATCGCGCTTTGACGATGGCGTCGCGGTCGAGCGCCATTGAGAGCCCTCGGCGGACGCGGACATCGTTCCATGGAGCGTTCCGGTGGTTCATCGCGAAGTTCGGCTGACCGCCCGAGTTGTGCTGGAACACGTTCACGTCCATGTTTCCGCGCTCGGTCGACATGATTTGTTCGTAGTACGTGTCGTAGGCGCCGCTCCCGAGAAGCGTGTCGATCTGCCCGCTGCGAAGGGCGCCAATCTTCGTCGCGTCGTCTGGCATCCAGTACAGCTCGAGGTTATCCAGGTACGGCCGATTCGGCTGGAAGTAGTTCGGATTCTTCTTCGCTGTTGTCGACTTTCGGTACTCGTGCTTATCGAGGATGAACGGCCCTGTCCCGAGTGGCGTGGTCTTCATCACGTCGGGATTCTCCATGTGGGCCTTCTTGTTGAAGATCATGATGAGCGGGCCGGCGAGGCTGTACAGGAAGTACGAAGCCGGCTGCTTCATTTTCACGACAACAGTGTGGTCGTCCGTGGCCGTTACGGTGTCCACGTCGCGGAGAATGGCCGCCTGGCCGATGGCCTTGGGGTCCTTGTACGCTTCGAACGAATAGAGCACGTCTTCCGCGGTCATCGCCGCACCATTCATCGGTGCGATATCGTGGAACTTCACCGCAGGGTTGAGTTTAAACGTGTACGTCAGCTCGTCGGGCTGCTCCCACGTCGAAGCAAGGTCATCTCGCAGGAAGAGCTTGAAAAAGTTGTCCTTCCCCGCGAACGCCGCCTCGAAACTCATGTCCGGCTTTACCAGCCGGTTGTAAAACAGCTGGAACGGCGAAGACATCGTGTTGATCGCCGGATCTGTCGGGTTCCACTGGGTCGCGTCCTGCACGATGTGCGTCTTCAAGGTCCCACCGGCCTTCGGCGGGTTCTTGGAAAACGTCATCTTGCTCCAGTGGTTCTGGGCAATCTCCGGGAAGCGTTCCGCCATGCCTTCCGGCACCAGGCTCTGGTTCGAAGTCGTCGAAGTCGGCGCCGAGAGATCCGGAGTTGAATCGCCACCAGCCACGTCGTCGTCGTCATCTCCGCAGCCGACAAGGCCCAGAGCTCCCAGGCCGGCAGCGCCCGTTGCACCCCCGATTAGGAACTTCCGCCGGTTTTGGCGCCGCCCAGCTCGTGTCCAATAGTTGTCTCGCGTCACGTACTCGACCCCCGTTACCGGCGTGGATTCCGCTGCTACCGGTTGGTTGTTTTGGATGGTGCCGCCGGGCGATTACGCCGCAGTCACCGCAACCCGACGATTTGCGTAAGGCCGTGTGAACAGCCCGTTGCCCTCAACCCAGTGGCACGAACGCACCGAACCGCCGGTTGAAATGCACCATCGGGCGCTCGGATTCCTCCACGGTCGCCCGCAAAACGCGCCCCACAACGATGCTGTGATCGCCACCAGGCAACAGGTGTTCGACCTCGCACTCGAGCTGTGCGACGGCGCCATCAACGAGCTGGCAGCTGGTTATCGGCCCTGCCGTCGTCCCGCCGGTGAATTTCTCGGCGCCGCGCTTCGCGAAACGCAGCGCCAGTTCATCCTGGCCTTCGGCGAGGATGCTGATGGCCATCGTCCGCGCTTCCTGGAAGCAGCGATGCGACTCCGCTTTCCGGTCGAGACAGACGAGGACGAGTGGCGGGTCAAGCGAAAGCGAGGAGAACGCGCTCGCAGTGAAGCCGACGCTTTTCTGTGAAACCCGGTCGATCGTGGTAACAACCGTGACTCCGCTCGCGAACATCGCCATGGCCGAACGGAATGCGGCGGCTTCGAGTTCAATCGTTGCGTTCATCGAGTAGTCCCTCCTTGTGCCGGGCGTAATTTCTCGGAGTTGCTCAAACGGAGAGGAGCTGATCGTTCCACGCCGCCCGCTTCAGCCCACGCTCCCGAAGGCGAGGCATGACCTTCTCCCCGAAGAACGTCATCCCTGCGACGAAGTCCGGAAATGTAAACAACATGCCGTCGAGCGGAGTCTTCTCCTGGATCTCCACGATCCGCGCCGCGATCGTGTCGGCGGACCCTATCAGGTAGGGCTCACGAATCGTCGAAGACTGTTCAGAGGCGCCCCGGATCATCGTCGCCGTGGCTCCGTTCTTGTCGGGTGTGGCGGCCTTCACCCAGCCTTCGCGTGCGCCTTCATCGGCGCCGGCCTGGTGGTGGGCATGAACCGCCCGCGCCTCGTCATCGGTCTCCCCATAGACGATCGCGTAGAGGCCGTAGGTCTTCACCGTCTTGCCGAGCCCGGCCGCCATAGCTTTCGCCTGGTTCGTGAGACGCGTGACGGTATCGAGGTCCTGACCGCCGATGAAGTTAGCGTCTCCGTTTTCGACCGTGAACCGGATTCCCCGCTCCGACATTCCTGCGCAAACAATGGGAAGCATGCGGCTCGGCTGGGGATACCCGTAACAATCGTCGACCGAGAGGAAGCGCCCCTTGTGGGTGTACCGCCCGTTTGCCCAGAGGCCCTTCACGATCGTCACCCACTCTTCGGCGTAGTCATAGCGGTAGTCGTAAAACTCGTCGCCTGGCCAAACGCCCAGCTGGTCGTACTCCTGCCGCGCCCAACCCGAGACGATGTTGATGCCGAAGCGTCCGCCGCTGACGTCGTCGATGGTTGTGGCCATCTTCGCGAACACCGCGGGGTTCATGGTCAAGGGCTGCACGGAGGCGTAGAGGTCGATCTTGCTCGTCACCGCGGCCAGCGCCGACATAAGCGACATGGACTCGAGGGCGAAGTCCCAGTGCCGCGTCTCGCCGCCGAAGCCCCGCCACTTCACCATCGAAAGCGCGAAATCGAATCCGATGTCCTCCGCGATCTGAGTGATTTCCTTGTTCAGTTCGAAGGTGGGCATGTACTGAGGCGAGTTCCTCGACATGATCCAACCGTTGTTCGCGATGGGTAGAAAGACGCCGAATTCCATGGCTAACTCCTGCGCGTTCGAGGGTGAAACTGCTTGTTTCGACGCTACGGAGAGCCGGTTTCGCTCAAGTTTCGTGGCTCGGACGGTTGTCCGGCGCAACCGTGAAGTGAGGGTTTCCTAGCGTCCACCCGCTGCGCCCGGCTGTTCGGCAAGCGACGGCTCGATTGCAACGCCTGCGGGGCTCTCACCATCAATTCGTTCCGTGACTTCGGCACGCCACCGATAGATGAGCGCCGTGCCCACGCCCACGCAGCACATCGCACCGTTCAGGAAGAGCGCGCCGCTCACGCTGAAGGCATGGACCACGCCGCCGGTCAGTTCTCCGCCGATGGGCGAAGACCCGGCGATGAGCAGCTGGTGCATGCTCGCCATCCGGCCGCGCATGTGGTCCGGCGCGAGCAACTGAAGCAACGTGCTTACGCCTGTAGAGAACGTCACCGAAGCGGCGCCGACGCAAACAAAGAGAAATCCCGAAACGACGAAGTTTCGCGACGTGCCAATCAATATGAGGATGAGTCCGAACGAAAGGCTCGCGCCCAGTATGCGGGCGTTCGAGGGACTTCCCCGCGAGGCAAGGACCATCGCCGCAAGAAACGAACCGGTCCCGAGGCACGAGTTGAGGAGTCCGAACTCGTTCGGGCTGGCATCGAGCAGGTACGTGGCGACAAGCGGGATGATCGTCGTGAAGTTGTAGCCGAACATCCCGATGAACAGGGACAGGATCAGCAGGAAGAGGATTCGCGGCGTCTTTCGGGCGAAGCCAAGCCCCTCCCCAACCTGCCGAAAGACGCTCGTCCCTGTCCGCTTCACCACGCGGGCGTTCATGTGCGAGCGGTCGAGCAGCAGAAGCGCTACGAGAATGCCCACGAAGCTTGCGGCGTTCATGAAGAACGCCGTCTCCACACCGAAGAAACCAATGACCGCCCCACCCAGCGCCGGCCCCAGGATGCGCCCGAGGTTCTGGACGAGTGAGTTCAATGCCACGGCATTCGGCAACGACTCCCGGTCGACCAACTCCGTCACAAATGACTGCCGCAACGGTCCGTCGAGCGCGTTAATCAACCCGAGCGTCGAAGCCAGGATGTAGATGTGCCAGATCTCCACCGTGCCCGTCGCCGCGAGGACGCCGAGCAGCAAGGACTGCCCCATTGCCAGTGACTGGGTCACAAACATCACAGGTCGCCGCGGGAAGCGATCCGCAAATGCCCCGCCGAAGAGCGTGAACAACGTGATCGGCAGGAACTGAAGGGAAGCAACCGTCGCGAGTGCGATCGGCGAATCCGTGATCTTTAGCACGAGCCACGCTTGTCCCGTGGTCTGCATCCAGGTGCCTGCCACGGAGATGACCGAACCACCGAAGTAAAGCCGGAAGTTCCGTACGCGGAGCGATGCGAACTGGCGTTGGGAAAGGCGGCGGGCTAGCTTGGAAAGCACTGCGGCGATTGTGTCAGACACGGATTTCATGGCCGTCACCCTCGGCTGGCAACACCCGATCGGCGCCATGAAATTGGTGTTTCCGTTTGCCGCCGAAATACGGGGTTCATCTGCTGGATCGGCCGTCGAGCAAGAACGAACACCGGGGCGAAACGGCCATCGATGACCCTGCGCTGAATCACCAGATTGCGCTTGAGCAGTCTCACCCTGGAGGACATCGAATGACCGAAATCGCCGGATTATTGGGAAGCGCTACCCCGCCCGGACGGCTCGCTTCCGCGATTTCCGGGGCGCTTACTCGCGCCTCGGAAGGCGGCCATTCGACACGGCTTTTTGACCTTGGCGCGATGACCGTCGGCTTCGCCGATGGGCGGCCCATCGAGCAACTCACCGATGATTCTCCGGCGCTGGTGAAGGGCATCTGCGGCGCTCGAGCTGTGATCCTCGCCACGCCCGTATACCGCGGAACCCTCACCGGAGCCTTGAAGAACGCGCTCGACCTTCTCCCGATCGAAGCCCTCCAGGGAAAGCCCGTCGGGATTGTTGCGATGGGCGCGACGTTGCACCACTACCTCGGAGCCGAAAGCCATCTGCGGGACATCCTTGCCTGGTTCGGCGCAGTCACTCTGCCGACAGCGGTCTATCTGTCCTCAGCGGACTTCACGGATGGCGTGCTTGGCGACAAAGCCGCATCCGCGCTCGATGAGCTGGTCTCTGCGGCGTGCTCGTGCTCGGCCGCTCTCGAAGGCGCCTCCCGGGGTCCGACACCTCTGGCGGCCGCCAGCCGCCCGAAGGGATAAACCATGGACGTTGCGGAACCCACCACTTCGGCGTGCGTTCATCGCTGGCTGATTGAAGCGCCGAGCGGAGGCATGAGCCGTGGAGCGTGTAAGCTCTGCGGCGCGGTGCGAGACTTCCCGCTCGATCCTCAACGCCGGGCACAGTACGTCCGCCTTCGACCGCGCTAATGCTATGACCGACGATTCACCGAAACGGCCGCCAATCTTTCTGCTCCCCGGCGAGGGGAAGAAGATCGAGAACGGCCGTGGAGGCAGCACCACCTACAAGGCCATCGGCGCCGACACCGGCTCGCTCTTCGGCATGTTCGAATCAGTTCAGCCACCTCACTCGCGCGGCCCGGAACTCCACTACCACCGCCGGATGACCGAGATGTTCTGGGTGGTTGAAGGCCTCATCCACATCGAGGCCGGCGGCCAATCGATTGAGGCCCCGCCAGGGTCTTTCGCGCTCGTACCACCGGGAACACTGCATCGTTTCAATAACCCGCTCGATACGCCCTCAAAGATGCTGATCATGTTCTCTCCCGGTGATCAGCGCGAGTTCTATTTCGAAGGAATGGCCGAATTCTCTCGTCGCGAGACTCCTCCGTCGCGAGAAGAAGTCCTCGAACTGATGCACCGCTTCGACCAGTACATCCCCGGCGAATAACGCTAGAACGGCAACTCAAGCTGCCCCAGTATCGATTCGGCGAACGCAGCCGCGGCCAGCACCGTGGCATCGCTTCCGGCTTTGCCCACCAGTTGAAGTCCAATCGGTAGCCCGTCGACCGTGCCGCATGGGACCGTCGCCGCCGGGAACCCCACGAGGCTCCAGGGGCTAAGCAGCGAAGCATCACCGGTGGATTCCAGGCCTTCCGGCGCGGGTGCCGGCGTCGTCGGCATTGCCAGGATGTCGAATTGTTCGAAGAGCGCACTCAACTGCTCTTTGAGCGCTCGACGAGCTCGCAGCGCCTGCAGGTAATACGTGGCCGGCACGAGCGAGAACGCCCGGACCGACTGCACGTGGCGCGGCGTCATCAGTTCCGACTTTTCCGCATGGCGAGGTGCGTGATACGTCACCATCTCGGGGCTCATGATGAGCCGATGGATCGACTGCTGCGCCGCGAAGAGCGGCGGCAACTTCGCCTCCGATACCGTCGCCCCTGAATTGCCGAGCTTCGCAACTGCCTGGCGCGTGGCGCCGACCACCGCAGGCTCGCTGCGTTCGAGGAAGAACTCGCGAACGAGGCCAATCCGCCACGGTCGCGAGGCTGGCGGCGTCTCAACCGGCTGGCGGGCGATGGCCCGGAAAACGAGCGCCAGGTCCGCCGCCGAGCGCGCGATAATCCCCGGGTGGTCCAGCGACCACGAAACAGTCAATAAACCTTCCCGGGAAATCCCGCCGTGCGTGGGCTTGAAACCAGTGACGCCGCAATACGCCGCCGGTCGCAGGTTCGAGCCGCCGGTCTGCGTGCCGATCGCTGCGGGCACCATGCGGGCGCCAACGGCCGCGCCCGAACCGGAGCTCGAGCCGCCCGCAGTGTGTTCGAGGTTCCATGGGTTCCGCGTGGGCGGCGGCACTCCCATCCCCGCGAACTCTACCGTCTCGCACTTGCCCAGGATGATTGCGCCTGCGGCCCGCAACCCCGCCGCGACCGCGGAATTCGGGTAGCGAGCGTCCGGGTCGGTTGTCTTTGAGTTTGCGACAGTTGGCATTCCTTCAGCGTGGAAAACGTCCTTCAGCCCAACGGGAACGCCATGAAGCGGCCCGCGAAACTTCCCCGCCCCCGCCTCCTGACTCATCACTTCAGCTTCCGCGAGCGCCGAATCCCGGGCGAGGTACGCCCATGCGTGCATGCGTGGCTCCAGGTCTTCGATCCGTTCGAGCGACGACGTGACGGCCTCGAGCGGAGTCACCGCGCCAGAAGCAATTCTCGCCGCCAGTTCGCTCGCCGAAAGTTCGTAGGTCGGGGCTACCGTGGTCATGGATCTACTCCAGTTCGTAAACTGCGGGGTCTTCACCGAATAACGGTTCGGTCTCGTCCGGAATGTCGAGTGCCGCAACCACGGCCATGGCTTCGGCGATGGCTCTCAGGTTCGCCGAGATCTCCGCGGCGGCTGCTGCGCCCCAGACAAGCGTTGCGTTTGCCGAAAGCAGTTGATGGGCTTCATTGGCTGTCGGAGGGGGTTTCAGTCGCATAGAACCTTCCTATGGCATCGGGTGGCGGACCGAGAGGGGTTCTCGCCGGCGGTGCATTAGGCGGCGAACGTATTGCCGTTTCGTTTCATGGATGTTGCGCCGAATACGGACGCGACGTACGGGTCGATGAACAGCTTGTTTCAACCAAAGATCACTGAATTATCGTGATTTTCAACACGTTCGAAACATCGCTGTTTTCTGTACGGTACAGGGAGGTTTCACGAAACGAGACGGTAACTTCAATGTTCAACAGTGGGCGCAACATTGATGCACGGGAGCGAAGTGCAGGAGGTAACCGATGATTAAGGAAGCATCCCTGTTGCTCCTCACGCCGGTACCTGAGGAACGGCAGGATCTGGTAAGGGAAGCCGAACGAGCCGGCTTCGATGTGGTCGCCCGCCCCGCGATGGCGAATCCCCCGCGGCGCGCCTTCGATTTCGATATCGTCGCCTACGACTGGTCCGACGGATTGCCCGCGGAATGCGCTACCAAGGTCGGTGATTTTCTCGACAACCCGGAGCGAACTTCGGCGGTGGTTGCCCTCGTGCACCCGCCCGTTATGGGCCACCGCTGTGGCATGTTTCGCCATCTCGATGACCTGGTCTTCCCTCCCTATGAACCGAAGGAAGTCGTCGCTCGCCTCATTCGCCTGGCGGAACGTCGACGGGAGCATGTGAACGTCATCACCGCCGATGACATCTCCGTCGACCTCGCCGGCCATGAAGTCACGGTCCACCGAGAACGAATCGCGCTGACCCATACGGAATTCCTTGTACTCGCCCATCTGCTTTCTCATCGCGGCCGTGTGGTGACGCGCGACGAGCTCGGCCGTGCGGTTTGGGGGAGCCATGTCGCCCCGAACGCGGAAGCCCTGGACGTCCACGTGCGCAGAATGCGGAGCAAGCTTCGAACGGCTGGCGCGAACCCGGTGGAAACTGTCCGCAAGGTGGGCTATCGGTACGCCCGTTAGCGCTGCGTAGCGCCATATCGATTCGTTCGGATCGGGCAACCCAAGGTTCATTGCTTCGTCGGAAAACAGTCGGTTTGGTGCAACTGCCGCGAAACGCCCGCCACTCAGGATTCCCCCATCAACTGGTTCAGGTCTCCGGCGCGGTCCGGAGACACCCCCAGATGAACGGAGGACTGACAGATGGCCGGCTATCTCATCCGTCGATTGATGCTCGCGATGGTCACGCTCTGGCTCGTGACCTTCATGGTCTTCTCGCTCCTGCGCATCGTCCCTGGCGATACCGTCACCGCGCTCATTGGCGAAACCGGCCTCGTGCCCCAGGAGAACATGGACGCAGTCCGGGCCGACCTCGGCCTCGACAAGCCGTTCCTCCAGCAGTACGCAACCTGGATGGGCGGCCTGCTCCAGGGAGATTTCGGCGAATCGTTCGTTCGGCGCCAATCCACGTTGGTGGACATCAAAGAAGCCCTCCCGGTAACGATTGAGCTTGCCGTGGTTTCGATTCTACTGTCGCTGTTTATCGGCGTTCCGCTGGGAATCATGGCTGCGCTCAGAAGGAACGGTCCTATCGATCATTTCACGCGGGTGTTCGGTTCGCTCGGAATAGCTGTCCCAGACTTTTTTATCGGCACAATCGTCATCATTTGTCTTGGAAAATATCTCCACTACTTGCCTCCGCTGGGGTTCAAAACACTCTGGGAGGACCCGCTCACGAACGTGGCCCAGGTGTGGATTCCCTGCACCCTTATCGCCCTGCGCCTCAGTGCCGTAACCATGCGCATGACCCGGTCGGTGATGGTAGAGGTGCTCCACCAGGACTTCGTCCGCACCGCCCGCGCAAAAGGTCTTCATCCGGTGGTCGTCAGCGTCCGCCACGCGACCCGGAACGCAATTCTGCCGGTCATCACGGTGGTGGCGAGCCAGTTCGGCGCCCTCCTGGGCGGCGCGCTCGTCATGGAAACCCTTTTTGCTCTGCCCGGTTTGGGCCAGAGCACGCTGACTTCCATCCAGCGGCGCGACTACGCCCAGGTGCAAATGAACGCGCTCTTCGTCGCGCTGATCATCGTCTGCCTCAACATCGTCGTCGACCTGGCCTATGCGGCGCTCGATCCGCGCGTCCGCGTTCGCTAACCACCACGGAGGACATCATGGCGTTCAACGACTCAATTGCCCTGCCCAGGAGCGTCCCGGGCGTCCAGGTCCCGAGTGCACCCAGCCGCGCCGCCCGGGCCTGCCTCAACTTCGCGAAGAAGAATCCGCTTTCCGGCGCGGCGGCGGTCTTTCTCATCTTCATTTCCATCGTTGCGCTCCTGGCGCCGCTCATCGCGCCTTACAACCCGCTCGATATCGCACCGGCCGACAGATTGCAGGCCCCGAGTCTCGCCCATCCTTTTGGCACAGATAACCTCGGCCGCGACATGCTCAGCCGGATCATCTATGGCGGACGGATCTCGCTCGCGGTTGGTTTCTGGTCGGTCATCTGCGGTACTTGTACCGGCGCCGTCATCGGCATCGTGAGCGGCTACTACGGCGGTATCGTCGACATGGTCATCCAGCGGGTCGTCGATGCCATGCAGTCCTTTCCGGGCTTGCTCATGGCGCTCGCGCTCGTCTCGGTTCTCGGGGCAAGCACCATGAACGTGATCATCGCCATTTCGCTTGTCGTCGCCCCGCTCGATTCCCGTGTGATTCGCAGCGCCACCCTTCAGGTCCGGGGAATGGACTTCATCGCCGCCGCCCGAAGCGTCGGCGTGAGCGATACCCGCATCATGTTTCGCCACGTCCTTCCCAACGTCGCCGCCCCGTTCATCATCATCGCCGCCGTCACGTTTGGCGGCGCGATCCTCATCGAGGCATCCCTCTCGTTCCTTGGGCTCGGCACGCCGCCGCCGGCGCCCTCGTGGGGAGGCATGCTCAACGGAGCGGGCCGTCAGTACCTGGAGAAGATGCCGACGCTCGCGCTCTTCCCCGGTCTCGCCATTTCGATCACCGTTCTCGCGCTAAACCTCCTCGGCGACGGCCTGCGCGAGACGCTCGATCCACGCCTCAAGGGCCGCGACTAACCCGCAGGGTTGCCGCGCACCATTCGTCGCGACCAGCTCCCGCACCTGCTTTCTGCTGGTCTCAGTCCGTTCGTGCCCAAACAAAGGAGCAAATCAATGGCAGTCTGGGAAGAATTCCTCACCGAAGACGACAAACTGGTCCTCGCGAAGCGCAAGAAGCGAGCTCTCGGAGGTCTGGGAAACAAGACCGCCCTCCTCGTGATCGATATGCAGGTCACCGCCTGCGGCTACGACCGCCCCATCTACGAACAGCTCGACGAATACCCCGGAGCCTGCGGGCCGCACGCCTGGAAGGCCATCAGTTACCAGCAGAAGCTCCTCGCCGCGGCTCGCAACAGCGGTATGCAGGTCATCTTTTCCAAGCACTTCTTCAAGCCTGAAACCGGTCTGCCGGCCTCGGATCCCTCGAACAACTTCAGTTCGCTCAATCCAAATTCGGAAATTCCCGTCGAAGTCGCGATGATGCCGGGCGACTTGCTCGTCGAAAAGCAGCGCCCGAGCTGCTTCGCCTTCACGAACCTGCCGTTGATGCTCCAGAACAAGGGCATCGATAGCCTCCTCGTTGTCGGCAACAGCACCAGCGGCTGCGTGCGTGCCACTTGCGTCGATGCCGGCGGTTACGGCATCAAGGTCCAGGTCATCGAAGAGGGCGTCTTCGACCGCATCGAGTTCTCCCATGCCGCCGCGCTCTTCGATATGCAATTCAAGATCTGCGATGTCATCTCGTTCGATCAGGCGATGGAAACCATCACCGGTGTGAAGTCGGAATCGCGCGAACCCGCCCTGGTCGGCTAGCCCGCACCAGTACAAGCACGGGCTCACGGAGGACCTCGACATGCCGTTCACTGCCGCCGCCATCCAACTCGGGCCTAGCAGCCCAACCATCGGTGAAACCGCCACGCGCATCGTCTCGCTGCTTCAACAGGCCGGCGACCTGGGAGTGAAGCTCGCTTCCCTGCCAGAACTCGCGCTCACGCCCTACTTCGCCGCCGAAGTCCACGAATCCGTCGCCGGTTTCGCCGCGAAAGAGGAGAACGATGAAGCACTCTCTCGGGTTTCGGAGGCGGCGAAAGCCCAGGGTATCTCGATGACCTTGCCCCTTGCGGAGTTCGATAAGGAACAGCTGTTCAATAGCATGGCCGTCCTCGATGCGGACGGCTCACGCAAGGGCACCTTCCGCAAGGTGCATATCCCCGGACAGGTAGAGCCCAAGGAAGATGGCAGCTTCACCATTCTCGAAAAGCGCTACTTCACGCCGGGCGACCTCGGTTTCGGCGTCTTCGAAACCCAGGCCGCGCGGCTCGGCGGGCTGATCTGCTACGACCGCCGCTTCCCGGAGTCCTACCGCGCGCTCCAGATGCAGGGCGCCGAAGTCATCTGCATCGGCTACAACACACCAGTCACCCCGAACGGACCGAACAAGGGCACCCTCGCGAAGGGCCGGCGCGCCTCCGAACTTGCGATGCGTGCGGGCGCCTACTTCACCGGCAGCTACGTGCTCGCAGCGGGCAAGGCAGGCGTTGAAGGCGGCGTTCGCTACATCGGCGGCAGCATCGTCATCGCACCGGATGGCGAAATCATCAAGCGTGCCCGCACCAATGGCGACGAAGTCGTGGCCGCGGAAATCGACCTCGAGAGAGTCGCGGCCATCCGCAAGCGCCTCAACCACGAAGAGAACCGCCGGCCCGAACTCTACATCTAGCCGGTTCGTACCTGAGTCTCCAGGAGATACACAATGGCAAGTTGGGACCCATATCTTTCGGAACGAGATCGTGAACACGCTCGCATGGGCTACGGGAAGAAGCAGAACTTCGGGTTCGGCAAGAACCCGTGCGTGCTTGTAATCGATGACTATTACAGCGTCCTTGGTCTCGAGCGAAAGCCGTTCTTCGAATCCATCCAGAAGTGGCCCGGCTCCACCGGCCTCGAGGGCTGGGCGGCCATCGACAAGACCGTGGAGTTGCTCCGCGCCGCTCGCGGCAACGGCATCCAGGTCATCTACGTCCATGGCATGGAAGGCTTCGTCCCCTGGGGCCGCCGCGCCAGGCGCGAGCGCCTCTCCAACTTGACTCCCGAGGAACGCGCCAAAGCAAACGAGATCGTCGACGAAGTCGCGCCGCTGCCCGGAGACCTCGTCCTCCAGAAGGCGGCCGCGAGCGCTTTCCACGGCACGCCACTGGTTTTCCATCTCAACTACCACGGCATCGATACTGTCATCGCCTGCGGCGAAACCACCAGCGGGTGTGTCCGTGCGAGCGTCGTCGATGGCGCGACCTACCGCTACGACATGGGCGTCGTCGAAGAGTGTTGCTTCGACCGCACCGAAGCTTCGCACTACATCAATCTCTTCGACATGCACCAGAAGTACGCCGACGTCATCACTCTTCCCGAAGCAGTGGCCTACTTCGATGGCATTGGCGCCGCGAAGGGGACACTGGTGAACGCCGGGTAAGCGAGTTTCTGTCAGCTCACTTGTCGGATACACGAAGGGCCAGACGCTGTTCGTGAACGGTGGTTCCAGCATGGTGCCCTGACCTCATCGACCAGACGGGATGCGGAGCAAAGCAGAGGGCCGGCCGGAGATTCCGGGCCGGCCCTTCTGTTGGGGCACGGGTGGCTCGAATTGATCGCTCAGTGATTCTGCGCCCGGTACGCGTCCACAATCTCCGAGCCCGTGGCGAACCACACGTCCGCTTTCGTCTGTGCGTATTCGAGGAACGAGCGTATGTACTTCGACCGGAACGGCTGGCCGGAGACGTTCGCCTGCAATCCAAGCGTCATGGTCATGCCGGTCGAAGCGCCTTCGGCGTAAAGCATGTCGAAGTGGTCGCGAAGCTGCTCCTCGAACTCCCAGGCCGTGTGGTTGGCGGCGCCAATGTAGGCCGCGTCCGAAGTGTCCGGGCTATAAGGGAGGGCTGTGAGCCGCCCCTCTGGAGCGAGGAAGTCGTACGGCTGGTCGTCGTTGCCCCAGTCGAGCGTGTAATCGAATCCGGCTCTCGCGAGCATAAACGGCGTCCGGCTCGATTCGGTCATTCCCGGGCTGAGCCAGCCGCGTGGCCTAACGCCGGTCGCCTTCGCGATCGCATCGTAGGAGTCCGTGATGTACTCCCATTCCGCTTCTTCGCTCATTGCCGAACTGATGGTCGTGTTCGCCTTCGCCCCGTGGCCCACGAGCTCCCAGCCACGTTCCAGGGCCTGCGAAACCACCGCGGGCGAACGGGCGAGCACGGTGTCGCTGATTGGCACGGTCGCTTTGATCCCAAGGTCGTCGAGGATCTCCATCAGGCGGAAGATGCCGACTCGCGCGCCATAGTCGCGGTGGGACCACTCGCGCAACGGGATTGCGTTCGCGTTCCCGCCCGGAGGGATCAGGTCGCCGAACTCCACGTTGACGACTACCGAAATCGCGAGCCTCGCGCCGTTCGGCCACGTAACCGGCGCACGGTCGCGAATGATGGAGAAGACGTACAGGTTGTGATCCATCCGGGTGGATGGGTTGATGACCCGGTCGTTATAGCCGGCAGGAAGTCCAGGCATGAAGGGCACCTCGCAGAGCTTGGTTGGTCGGTCTTAGGCGTTGGCGGTCTGAAGCGCCGGGTAGCGCCTGCCGTAGTGGTTCTCGTAGTACCAATCAGCGATGTCGCCGCCGGTGGTCAGCCAGACGCCGCTGTGCGACTGGATGTATTCGATCGCCTCGCGCAGGTACTTCACCCGCGAAGGCGCCGTGACTGCGTAGGGGTGCAGGCAAACAGCCATCACCTTCGGACGCTTCGCACCCTCGGCGTACAGCACGTCGAACTGGTCCTTGATCATCCGGGTGAACGCCGCCGGGGTTTGTCCCTGGCCACCGAGCGCCACCCCCGAGTTGATCTCTACGCTGTACGGCAAGCTGATGAGCCTGCCTGAGCGGACGATGAACTCGGTCGGCTCGTCGTCGTGGAACATGTCGGCGCAGTACTTGATGCCCTCCTCCGCCAGCAGGTCGCAGGAGTTCAGGGTCGCCGTCAACGAAGGCCCAAGCCAGCCGCTCAGTGTCTTACCCGTCGCTTTCTTGCAGATCTCGTTGACGGTGTGGATCATCTCGCGCTCTTCGGCTTCATCCATGCCGAGGACGAACCGCGTGTTGTAGATCCCGTGCGACTGGTAGTCCCAGTCGCGCTTCGCCATCGCTTCCGCAATCTGCGGAAAGTGCTCGAATACCGCCACGTTCATCGAAGCCGTCGCTCGGATCCCCAACTGGTCGAACAGTTCGAAGAGCCGCCAGACCGCCACCCGGTTGCCGTAGTCGCGGTTCTGGAACGCAGAGATGTCCGGCGCGGGTTTTTGCGTTGGAGCGCGGACCGGGTTCGGCGGAGGCAGGTACTCGAGGTACTCGACGTTCGGGACCACGAAGACCGCGATACGCTCGCCGTTCGGGAACCGCAGCGGAGGCCGTTCGTTGACGGCCGAGTACACGTAGCGTTGAGGGTCGGAAAGCATGAAATCCTCCGGCGGGCCGCCTTCGGCGCACCCGGCTTCGGAGTGGTATCACCGCCGGGTGACGTAGCGATTACCGGAAACGTACGGAACTCGGACGGCCCGAAATCGACACGCGCCCTTCATATGAATGCCGCTAATTCGCGCGCAAAGCGAAACGCCGGGGCAAACCGCGCCCAGCAGCATTTCCACCAAGCCCAGAGGTGGGCCGAATCCACTTCACGGAGATCAAACCCATGACGCAAAGGCCCCTGGAGTTCGGGATCTTCCTTCCGATCGCCAACAACGGCTGGATCATTTCCAGGAACTCGCCCAAGTACATGCCGACGTACGAACTCAACAACGAGGTCTGCCAGATTGCCGAGTCGATCGACTTCGATTTCGTGCTCTCGATGGTCAAGTGGCGCGGATACGGCGGCGAAACCCGGCACTGGGACTTTGCCCTCGAATCCATGACGCTCATGGCCGGTCTCGCTGCCTCGACGAAGCACATGCAGCTCTACGGTTCGGTTCAGCCGCTGACCTTTAACCCCGCCGTTCTCGCCAAGATGGCGACCACCATCGACGACATCAGCGGCGGACGGTTCGGCATCAACATCGTCGCCGGCTGGGCAAAACACGAATACGACCAGCTCGGCGTCTGGCCGGGCGACGAGTTCTTCGATTACCGTTACGACTACGCCCAAGAATGGGTCACTATCGTCAAGTCGCTCTGGGCGACAGGGTCATGCACTTTCCACGGCCAGTTCTTCGATATCGAAGACTGCACCAGCCTCCCGATGCCCAGCCGGATGCCCGCGATTGTTACCGCCGGAGCCTCGGAACGCGGGCTCCAGTTCGCCCTCGACCATTGCAGCATCCAATTCGGCTCCACCAAGGACCCGGAGATCAAAGCGAAGATGGAGGCCAAGGGCATCAAGCAGTACAGCTCATACCCCATCATCCACGCCGAAACCGACGCGGAAGCTCAGCGCATTCAGCAGTGGTACCAGGAAGGCACCGACGAGACTGCCAAAGCTGGCCAGTTGAAGGCCGCGTCTGCCGACAAGAACGGCACCACCGCCACCCTGATTCGGACCCGGATCGAGGGCGGTGGCGACAAGCTCCAGAACAACGTCCCGGCGCTCAAGTCCCTGGTCGGCAGCGGCGAAACCATTGCCGAGAAGATTCGTGGCTACTACGAAGAGGGCCTGGTCGATGGAATGCTGTTCACCTTCCCGGATTTCGTGAAGGGGATGGAATTCTTCGCCCGCGACGTCATGCCCAGGCTCGAAGCGATGGGCCTCCCGGTTGGCCGCAACAAGAGATTGGTCGCGGCCTAGCGCCGGCCGCCCGCAGGTGTGGCCGGCCCAAGAGCCCGGTCGGCCGGCCACCATGAAACTGCATCGGTGGCCCGAACGTTAGAGGGTTAACGGCCAGCCAATGGCGTGGAACGTTTCGTCCAGCCGACAGACCAGATTGCCGTTCTGGCGCCTGGTTCTTCACCGCGTCCCAAATTCCGACCTTAATCAAATGCGTTGCAACGTTAGGGTCCTCGGGTGGCGAAATCGTCATCGTCACGAACCCCGCGGACTGGCCATGCGAACCAGCGCCAGCATGCCTGCAATTCCAATGGGAGAGATCCACCAAACCTTGCTGAGGTCGACCCAATACCCCTGCGCGTCCGACGGCGGCATGAAGAACCTAACATCGCCTGCCTCACGGACCACTTCGGGGCGCGACCAGGTAGCGGGCAGCATCGTTAGGGTTTGAGATCTGGTTGTTCCAACTGGCCCGCGCTGGCCAAAGAAAATTGTCAACTCTAAATTCGAAATCTGGTAGGCCCGGAGAGATTCGAACTCTCGACCAATGGATTAAAAGT
>JBFWUX010000003.1:0-632234 GCA_050247055.1 Dehalococcoidia bacterium | reverse complement strand
CGGCGAACGCGTTCAAGGACACGCGGATGGAGAACCTCCAGACATTCGCCGACACCTTCGGCATTAAAGAGCTGCAGGACCAGATTCCTGAATCGGACACGACCGTGCACATCGCAACGGTTCAGGGGATGGTGAAGCGCATCCTCTACCCCGCCGAAGATGCTCCGGCCGTCCCGGTTGACCGCTATGACTGCATTGTCGTCGACGAGTGCCACCGCGGTTACCTGCTTGATCGAGAGCTTTCGGACACGGAGATGCAGTTCCGGGGATTCGAGGACTACGTCTCGAAGTACCGGAGGGTCATCGAGCACTTCGACGCGGTGAAGATTGGACTCACTGCCACCCCCGCGTTGCACACGACCGAAATCTTCGGCCCGCCCGTTTTCACGTATTCATATCGAGAGGCGGTCATCGATGGATTCCTGGTGGATCACGAACCGCCGATCCAAATCGAGACAGAATTGTCGGCAACCGGAATCACCTGGCAACTCGGCGACGAGGTGAAGGCGTACGACCCCGTCGCCAACCGGCTCGAACTCTTCAACGCTCCGGATGAGATTCGGATGGAGGTCGATGACTTCAACCGAAAGGTCATCACCGAACAATTCAACAAGGTCGTCTGCGATCACCTCGCCAGCGAGATCGACCCGGAGCAGCCAGCCAAGACGCTGATCTTCTGCGTGAACGACGCGCACGCAGACCTCGTGGTGAATCTGCTGAAGCAAGCCTTCGCCGCCAAGTACGGCTCAATCGACGACGACGCTGTAATGAAGATCACCGGAGCCGCAGACAAGCCTCTGCAATTGATTCGTCGATACAAAAACGAGCGCAATCCGAACATCGCCGTGACGGTCGATCTGCTCACTACCGGTATCGACGTGCCGGCCATTTCCAACCTTGTGTTTCTCCGGCGCGTGAACAGCCGCATCCTCTTCGACCAGATGTTGGGGCGGGCGACGCGGCTCTGCGACGAGATTGGCAAGGAAGCGTTCCGCATCTTCGACGCAGTGAAGATGTACGAGGCCATTCACGGCCTAACCGCCATGCAACCCGTTGTCGCTGATCCGTATGTGTCGTTTGAGCAGCTCATTTCGGAGCTGGCAAGCGCGACCGAAGATGACGAGCGTCAACTTATCCTCGAACAGTTCGTCGCGAAACTTCAGCGGAAGAAGGCGCGCCTGAAGGACGATGCCCGCGCCGATTTCGAAGCCATCGTCGGGGAAACTCCAAATGAGTTCATCCAGCTGCTTCGAGACATGACTCTCACCGAGGTGGCTGACTGGTTCGTTGCCAATCCGGGGCTGGGAGAACTGCTCGATCGTGTCTCCGGCGGCCCGAAGGCTCGCGTCCTCGTTTCGGAGCACCCTGATCAGCTTCGGTCCGTCGAGCGCGGTTATGGGCTGGCAGATAAGCCGGGAGACTATCTCGACGAGTTCACCCGCTTCATCAAAGAGCACATCAACGACATCCCGGCGCTCCTGACGGTGACGACGCGACCTCGCGAATTGACGCGGAAACAACTACGCGAGCTGGCCATTGCCTTGGACAAGGCGGGATTCAGCGAATCGAGCCTGGGTACAGCCTGGCGCGAAACGACCAACAAAGAGACCGCGGCGCGGATCGTCGGATTCGTCCGCCAGGCTGCGCTCGGGGATCCACTGATACCGTACGAGCAAAGAGTGGATCGAGCGCTCGACCGCATTCTCGCCAGCCAGAGTTGGACCACCCCCCAGCGCGACTGGCTCAAGAAGATAGCAGCGCAGACCAAGGCGAACACGCTCGTCGATAAGGACGCGATCTCCGATCCGAGTCTGCTCGTGTGGCACCAAGGGGGAGGATTCGACCGAATCGATCGGGTGTTCGAAGGGCAGCTTCAGGCGGTCCTGGACAACTTCAACGACCATATCTGGGAGCCGGTTGCCTGAGGCCGGACGGGACGGAACGATACGCGGACATGACTAACCCAACGCAAGACATCGTCGGCAAGCTCTGGAACCTCTGCAATATCCTCAAGGACGACGGCGTCACCTATCACCAGTACGTCACAGAGCTGACCTACCTCCTCTTCTTGAAGATGGCCAAAGAGACCCAGACCGAGGGCCAGATTCCTGTCGGGTTCCGATGGGCTGACCTCGAAGCCCGAAGCGCACCAGAACGGCTGCAGTTCTACAAGGAGACCCTGATCCACCTCGGGGGGCACGGCTCGACCTTGGTCCAAGAAATCTTCACGAACGCGAGCACCTTCATTAAAAAGCCCGCGACCTTGAGCACGCTGGTCACCGAGATCGACCGGCTGGACTGGTTCAGCGCCCGGAGAGAAGGTCTGGGTGACCTCTACGAAGGTCTCCTTGAGAAGAATGCGAACGAAAAGAAATCCGGCGCCGGCCAGTACTTCACTCCACGCCGCCTCATCGAGAGCATGGTCGCCCGGATGAAGCCCACGTCCGACGACATCATCCAGGATCCGGCGGCCGGCACCGGTGGCTTCCTCATCGCCGCCAATGCGTACATCTCGGAACACGAGGACCGGGATTCGTGGAAGGAAGACCGTCAGCGCAAGTACACGCGCCAGACGTTCTACGGCATGGAGCATGTGCAGGATGCCCATCGCCTGGCGCTGATGAACCTGATGCTTCACGAGATCGAGTGCACCGATGGTTCGGGTATTCGGTACGGCGACACCATGAGCCCCGATGGCGAGGGGCTCCCTCCCGCAACCCTCATCCTTACGAACCCACCGTTCGGCACGAAAAAGGGAGGTGGTCTTCCCTCACGTGAGGACTTCACCTACCCGACGAGCAACAAACAATTCTGCTTCCTCCAGCATGTCTACCGGGGGCTGAAGCCGGGTGGCCGGGCCGCGATCGTCCTTCCCGACAACGTGCTCTTCGAAAGCGGCGTCGGAAAGCAAATACGCTCCGACCTGATGGACAAGTGCAACCTCCATACCATCCTCCGCCTGCCAACGGGCATCTTCTATGCCCAGGGGGTGAAGACGAACGTCCTCTTCTTCACGAAGGGGCAGACGGACCGCGGGAACACGAAAGACGTTTGGGTTTACGACCTCCGTGCAAACATGCCGCAGTTCGGGAAGAAAAACCTACTCCAGAGGACACACTTCACGGACTTCGAGCACGCGTTCGGCGACGACCCGTTCGGTGTCCCCGAGAGTCTCGCAAACCGCAACGACGAAGGTGAGTCCGGGAGATTCCGCCGCTTCAGTCGAGATGACATTGCCGCGCGCGGCGACAGCCTCGACATCTCGTGGCTGCGGGAGGAAGAAGACGACGATTCCGATGACTTACCAGAACCGGCTGCGCTGGCACAGGAGGCTATAACGGAGCTACAAGCCGCGCTCGAAGAATTGCAGGCGATCCTGGAGGAGCTCGGTGAAGAGGTGGTTGCATGAGTCCGCCGGAGCTCCCCGACGGATGGGAGGCAAGCACGATTGGCGATGTTACGGATCGGGCGGGTCAGCGCGTGCCCGAACCCGCCGAACAGTTTCACTACATCGACATTGGTTCAATTGATCGGCAGACGAAACGAATAGTTAGCCCGCAAGCCCTGGCCGGTGAGATCGCGCCCAGCCGCGCCCGACAAGTCGTTCAAGCCGGTGACGTTTTGGTTTCCATGACCCGTCCAAACCTCAACGCAGTGGCGATGGTCTCCACTGAGCTCGAGGGGCAGATCGCTTCGACGGGATTCGATGTGCTACGGGCGGTGGAGGTTGACCCACGCTGGATCTTCGCCGCCGTACGCACCCCAGCATTCGTGACATCAATGACTGAACTCGTTCAGGGCGCGCTGTACCCTGCTGTACGTCCTCGCGACGTCCGCGGGTTTCAACTTCCGATCCCACCGCTGAATGAACAGAAGCGCATTGCCGACAAGCTCGACGCGTTAGTTGCGTGGGTCGATGCCTGCCGTGAGCGCCTGGACCGTATCCCCGGCATCCTCAAGCGCTTCCGCCAGTCGGTCCTCGCCGCCGCCACGAGCGGCGAGCTGACGGCGGACTGGCGGGAGGAGCGGGGGCTGGGGATGGACTGGATTTCCAGCACGTTCGGCGAGCAAGGCGAGGTCTCCGGCGGACTGACGAAAAACTCCCGCCGCGAGTCGTTGCCACTAAAGCGAAAGTACCTACGAGTCGCGAACGTCTATGCGGATCGATTGGAGCTGAGCGATGTCCAAGAAATCGGCTTGACCCAGCAAGAGTTCGACAAGACCCGGCTCCTTGTAGGTGACGTCCTAATCGTGGAGGGCAACGGAAGTAGGGATCAGATCGGTCGGGCCGCGCTGTGGAATGGAGAAGTGCCGGACTGCTCCCACCAGAATCACCTGATCCGCTGGCGCTCCAGCGAGTCAGTGCTTCCGCGCTTTGCAGTCGCGTGGCTGCTTAGCCCAAACGGAAGGAGCCTGTTAGTCGAGCGCGCCAGCACCACTACCGGTCTGTACACCCTCAGTGTTTCCAAGGTGGCCTCTATCCCGATTGGAGTTCCGACCGTCGCTGAGCAGGCTGAAATTATCCGACGGATGGACGTTCTCTTCGCCGACCTTGGCCGACTTGAATCAACGTTTACGGAAGCGCTGAAGCACACCGAGTCGCTGACGCCAGCGTTTTTCGCCAAGGCGTTCCGCGGTGAGCTGGTTAACCAAGACCCGGAGGATGAGCCGGCGTCGGTGCTGCTTGAGCGGATCCGGGCCGCGAGGGCAGCGGAGACCAATGCAGGACGTAAGGGAAAACGGAACGGACGGCGGTTCCAGGTGATCGTTGAGTCGGATGCACCGGATCCGGAGATGGCTGAGGCGGCTGCTGGGGCGAGCTGAGATGGCCGAACAGGAGCGCTTCTCGGATGTTCGTGACTGGATCGCCCGTTTCGAGAGGCGTTCGTTCCTTCAAGGTGTTGCGAAGGTGGGCGAGGAAATCGTCGGATCGTACGCTCAGCTTACGTTGTCTGACGGGCGTACCTTGACGATAGCCCATCACTTCCTCGCGCGGGTGGCCCTCATTTCCAGCGTCTACGGGCGAAACCACGGGCAAACGCCGAGCCGCGACGACATACTCCTTGCCTGCGCACACTGGAACCAACTAGAGGATCCATTCGCAGAAATCGCGGATGGCGCCGCAGGTGTTGATGACCTCCATGCGGTACTCATTCGAACGAGTTGGGACCAATTCCCAGTTCAAGAGCGGCCCCAGGACAACATTCGCATCTGGTACGGAATCTACCTGCGGGCTCTTGCTGAAGGGATTCTTGGACCGGAATTCGATGAGCTTTGGTCGAAGACGTTTGGTCTTCCCCTCGACGAATGGTACCGAGCGGCGCTTATTTATTGGCTGCTGGTGATCGCGCCAAGCCTGCCACCTGAGGCGATGGGCCTGCCACCCGGTACTCATGGAGTCGGAATTGCGTCGTATTTCGCAGTCGGGGAGCTGCGCGCGAGGCTTGATAGATTTGGGGTGTCGGGAACGAACGTAGAAGCCGCCGTCCGCGACCTCAGTCAGGATTATGCCGAACTCAAAGCGCGCTACGAACGGACGAAGCCCGCCGACGAGATGTTCGAACGGTATGCAGTAAACCCATTGACCTCATTCCCGATTTTGCGACCAGATGCCACGCACTTCGTGCTTCCGGTGGCCCGTCTCTTCGGCAATGCGCTCGGGCTGGCCACCCTCTACCGGCTGATGGCGAACGACGGCAACTTCCCGAGTCAGTTTGGAAAGGCTTTCGAACACTACGTTGGCGAGACCCTCAGGGCGAGCTTCAAAACAGTGTTGCCGGAAGAGACGTACCGGGACGGCAAACAGGAATGGAGCGGGTTCGATTGGACGGTGGTGGAGCAGGAATTCGCGTTGGTGATCGAGGTTCGCTCCTCACGGATTCCAGTGGATGCAAAAACCTCCGGAGATGTAGAGGCAACAATCGACGGCCTGAAACGAGCGGTCTCGGAACCTGCTTCGAAGATGCCCACCAAAATCGAACATATACGCAAAGGGCTTACCAAAACGCCTGCGGACATTCTCGACCGCCCCGTCCATCGACTGATCGTGACGGTCGAGAACATGCATCTGGAATCTTTGTACACGGAGCTCGCTGGCTACGATCCTAAGGATCCAGATGCG
Organism: Dehalococcoidia bacterium; assembly: GCA_050247055.1. Taxonomy (GTDB): domain Bacteria; phylum Chloroflexota; class Dehalococcoidia; order Tepidiformales; family Tepidiformaceae; genus Amarobacter. The sequence goes on along the minus strand of JBFWUX010000003.1, from coordinate 626,113 downwards.
CCTATCGTCGTTAGCATCGCCGACCTCCAAAACCTCCTGTCGGTTGACGGTAAAACGATTCATGAACTCGTTGAGGAATACCAAAATCAATACGTGCGGATGCAGACCGGATCCATCGGTCAGTGGCTACGGTCTCACACGGTCTACGACCCGTTGATCGGGCAGCATCCTGTGACACAGGAGGATCGAGTACTGCCAATGCCTCCGAAGCCGCCCGGAATCGCTGCCGACTCTGAGAGGTCGAAAGATGAGTGACTTAAAGCTTTTTCGGTTGGGCGGTTCTGGCGTTTCCGAAATCGCAGCCGAGCACTCGACCTTGAGAAGTCCTTGCAGACACTTATCGAGGGAGACCTTGAAGCCATCCTCGGTGTCCGATTCCTCGCGACAGAGCATGTCGCTGGAAAGACCCATGGCGGGCGAATTGACACGCTCGGCATCGATGAGAACGGCTGCCCGGTCATCATCGAGTACAAGCGGGCCATCAACGAGAACGTTATCAACCAAGGCCTGTTCTACCTTGACTGGCTCCTCGACCACCGCGCCGAGTTCGAGCTGTTGGTACTGAAAGAATTGGGTCAACGCGCCAGCGATGGCATCGACTGGTCAGGGCCGCGCCTGCTGTGCATCGCGTCGGACTTTACGCGGTACGACGTCCACGCGGTCCAGCAATCAACCGCAATATCGAGCTGATTCGTTATCGGCGGTTCGGAGACGATTTGCCTGCGCTCGAACTGGTAAATGCCGTGACAGCGGAAGCTCCTGGGCGCGGTCGCGGATCAACGAGCGAAGGTACGAGTCCGATTAGTACGGCCGCAGGTCATCATCCAAACAACGGCGACAACTTACTTGACTCAGTAACCGTGCGCCAGCACGATCGCTATTACCGGGTTCCGGCCGTTCCGTGGGAGCGTGACCGGTTTGCCCTGGTGGGGCTGAGCGAAATGCTGCGGTTTTATGCGGGACTCGTGTTCATCGGCGCGCGCGATTTCGCGGGCCACGTTGGGTTGTTGACTAGCCTAGTCGTGGACGGTTGCGGGGAGGAGCAGGTTAGGCGGTACAAAGGAACCCACGAGGGCATCTTGCAGACATTCCGGGAGCTTTTGGACAACCCCGAAGAGTGGCCCCTTACCCAACGTCTGCATCGCAAGGCCGAACGATTGCACGGGCGGATGGCTACTGAAGACATGTCGATTACGACTGCCGTTGTTCTCCTCAAGGAACTAATGAATGACTTGGTGGAGGAGCTGTCGGGGCCGTGGTTCCTCATGATCCCGACCAATCGCCGCTACCTCTACGAACAACGCTCGCCGCTTTTTGAGAGGGCGGTGCATGAGACCTTCCCAGAAGCGTGTGCCGATATTGAGGCGGCGGGGCGCTGCCTTGCATTGGATGAGTGGACAGCGGCCGTTTTTCACCTCATGCGGGTTCTTGAGCGTGGCCTGCACTGGTTCGCGAACGAACTTCAGATCGGGATGGCGGAGACGGTCGAACTGGAGAACTGGAAGAACATAATTGACCAGATAGAGAGCCGGATTCGAGGGATGGAGCAACTTCCGAAGTCGCCGGAGAAGGCCGCCATGCTCCAGCGCTACTCCGAAATGGCGGCGAACCTCTGGTTCTTCAAGGAGGCATGGCGAAACCACGTCGCGCACTCTCGTTCGACCTATGACGAGCGCCGCGCGATGAACATCTTTAGCCACGTCCGCCACTTTATGCAGGAAGCCGCCGCTGCGGCCAAAGGAGATCCATCTTGAATTCGCAATCGAACGCCGAAAGGTATCCCGGAGTCGATTTTGCTTATGACCTGGTTGGGCCGTCTCACGAGTGGATGACCGCGCGACTAGAAGCGATTGATTCGCGGTTGGATTCAATGCAGAACTTGGTTGCAACGGTTACTATCGCTGCCCCGGTTCTCGCTGGTGCGATCAAGGAGAAGCCAGATTTTGGGTCCCTGTGGTTCATCGCGGCGATGGGGATTTTCGCGGCAATCGTTCTGGCAGGAATCACTGTGCGGGCGTTTGGGAAGGTGATGGCCTTTTCTCCTACCGAGCTATACGCCAAGTACCTCCACTACGACGAATGGGAATTCAAAAAGAATCTCATCTATTGGGGCGGCAAGAACTTCGACGCGAACCGCAGGCTTATTTCTCTTCGTGCGTTCGTGGCGAACGTGATGGGGATAGGCTTTCTCGCTGAGGCAGCGTGTCTGGTGGTCTGGGTGATTCGGTGAACGGCCTGCCGCCATCCCGCACTCCGACTGACGGGTTCGTGTCTGCGGGTGGTGCCGGCGGCGGCTCCGTGGATGGAGCCGGAGCGGGAGTGGAGGGGGTTGGTTCCTGCGGCGAAGGGGTTTCATCCGAACTCAAGGTAACGACTCCTGATCAGTTTTCTCCCGCACCTTTTCCCTGGGCACGTTTGCAATCTTCCGGGCCAACTGTTCGAACCGCTCAAACTCCGTCTCCGTCGTTTCTGGCGGTGGTTTCGGTTGCTTGTCCACGCTTGCCCCTTCCTTCCCGGCGTTCACGACGTTTGCGCGCCCGTAAGCTCGGCATAGGTGAGTCGCTTCCCGACAACGGAACCGGCCACGTTGCTGAATCGGCCAGCATCATCGGACTTCCGGGCGTTGAAACGGAAGGTTTCTTCGGTCCAGATACCGGAACAGGTGGAAGGGTTCGACGCTGACGTAGGTTCCCTTGATCGCGCGCTTCAACAGGCTCCAAAAGTTCTCTATCCCGTTGGTATGAATCTGGCCGTCTACGTACTTCTCGGCATGGTCGATTACCTGATGCTCGAAATCAGCGGCAAGGTCGCGATAAGAGCCGAGCGCGTCGCTGAACAATTCGGAACCGGGCTCAACGTGCTTGCGGACTTCGGGCGAGAGAACGTTTCGGCGGCGGCTGGTGACGTGCTTGGTTCGGACAATGCTATGGCCATCCGGGCCGTGGCGCTCCAACAGGCCAAGGACTGCCGCCTTACCCGCCCCGCCGGTTCCGGTGATCTTCACGGCTCGCTTGTCCTTGTGCATGAATCGCGCCTTTCCGCCGATGAAAGTCTCATCGACCTCGACTTGCCCGGACATCTGCCCAAAGTCGCCAGACTGCATGGCGAGCCGGATGCGGTGAAGCATGAACCAAGCGGTTTTCTGAGTGACGCCGATGTTCTTGGCGACCTCATAGGAGCTAATCCCGTTCTTGCAGTTGGCGATCATCCAGATGGTCGAAAGCCACTTGTCCAGCGACACGGGCGAATCCTCAAAGATGGTCCCCACCTTCACGCTAAACTGGCGCTTCGGGTGCTTGGCCTTGCATTCCCAAAGGCGACGAGTCGAGATGTACCGCACGTCATCGCGCCCGCAGTTCGGGCAGATAACTGGGCCGTCGCCCCAGCGGAGTGTGACCATGAACTCCTGGCAAACGTCCGCGTCAGCGAAGTAACGGATCGCTTCCATCAGGGTCTTGGGAGGGTTGTTCATTGGCCTTCGACTCCTTACAAGAGCCATTTTCTCAGGCTCAGTCTACTGAGTCAAGTATATTGTTGCCCAAACAACGGACCTGCTTGAAGCATTAAGAGCCTTCCTCGTGGCCCTCGGCGATGATGTCCAAGAGAAGCAGCTCAAGCTTTATACCGCCTACAAGCGATTGAGAAACTTCGTTTGCGTCGAACCGCACAGGGAACATCTCAGGCTCCATGTGAGGCTTGATCCGGATACCGTCGACCTGATCGACGGATTCACAAGAAATGTGCGAGCCGTCGGTCACTGGGGCACGGGCGACCTGGAAATAGTCCTGCGCGCCCCAGCCGACTTCGAACGTGCGAAGCCGTTGCTGCTGAGGGCTTACGAGGATAGCTAGCGTCCTGAATGGTTGAAGCGAAAGACTTAAATGTCCGGCGAAAGAGACATGCAGTTGGATTCGGCGAACCGAAGTGTTCACTTGGCGCCGGCGGTTCGACGTGGCCCGGGTCGCGCTTCTTCGTATGCCCTTCGCAGCAAGCGTTTCGCTTCAATAAGTGCGTCTCGGCTCTGAATGGTTAGGCGAAGCCCGTGATTTCCGATCGCTGAAGGAAGTAGGAGTTCAGCTTCTTTCGTCGTCGGTTTCACGGTGGTCGGGTCGACATTGAGATCAAGCACCAGCTTGTCTCTCCGCTTGGCGACTCTCACGAAATTCCGGTGTTGCCGCCTGAATGCCGTGTAGTGCTTCCTCTCAACCACGTGGACGTTTGCCAGCTCCTCAAGCAACGCTTTCAACTCACGCAGAAGGGTAATAACTTCGCGCGACTCAGGCCCGCTCCGCGCTGCGCGTTTCCGATATTTCCATTCACGGTGCGGTTTGCAGTAACGGAATGGCGGGTGCCGGCCTTCTGGTTGCGTGAAGCTCGCACCACAAAGGGCACAGGTTGGCCATGCTCCGCCAACCTTTCGGAGAAGAGCCGTCCAGAGTGAGGACTCGAGTGTGTCTGGGTGCGCCACAATACTAAGCTTGTCGGTGCCAGGGTTGCGGCCGATGGCCACTTCGAAGTCTGGCCATCGCTCGCCGCACGCCCTTTTGACGGTCGCCCTGATTTTTTTTATGTCGTCAGGCGCTAGGTTGGGTCGCCCCAAGTCGCGGTCGGTCTCTCCAATCTCTGCTAATCGCTCCAGTAACTCGAACATTTCGAGCGGTAGCGACTCTGCGGGGCGTCCCGGAACGGACACGAACGTCTGGGTGTACGACAAGGGGCCGTAGCTCGCCAGGAATTTGCAACAGGCATCGGCGACCCCTGCTGGAACGGGCTCCGAACCGTCCCATTCGCGGTACAACTCCGGAAACCGTTGAAGCGATCTCAGCGCCGCAAGCATTTCCTCGGAACCCAAAGAGTAGAGGGTGAGGCCGAGCGGCTCTCCCCAGTGTTGTCGCCAGGCATCGGGATCCCGCCGGGCAGCTCCCGTGGCGCGGTGCCATCGTTTATAGGCTGCTCGACGGCTTTTCGTCTCCTCTGAGTCCGCCGGTAGCCCGTCTTCCTCGGTAACCTTCGGACCAACGTTGAACCGCCGATCAACTCTTTCTTGTCGAAGATCCTCAAATCCTCGGAGCCATATCTCGTCCCCGTGTATCTCCCAGACTCCACCGCGAATCCAAGTCGGCCCATCTAACATGTCCCATTAGTCTCTCATAAATTGCGAACCACAGAAAGCGTCGATAGGTTCGAACCAATCCACCGTGATTGGTGGAAATACCTGATAGGAACTCTTTAGAAAATGCCAACGGAACCTTTTGAATCCAACGCGTTGCGACGCGGGCCCGAAAGGACAGAAGAAGAGCGTCTCGCACGGCGCGCTCGTGTGCGCGCGAGGCTTGCCGCACACGAGCTTCACGCGGCCCACGACAGCACGGAACTCACCCGACCCGCTCGCGAGGCATTCGCCAAGGGGTTCGCCGAACGGGTTGACCCGAATGGTGAGCTTGAGCCTGGCGAACGCATCAGGCGTGCGGCGCATGCCAAGAAGGCCTACTTCACGAGGCTCGGAATGCTGAGCGGCAAGGCCCGCCGGAAGGAGGCCAATTGATGAGTACTGATATCGACGCGACAACGATGCTTTACTCCGCGCGCGATCTGTTCCAACACCTGTTCGAGGATCTCAGGGGCAACCTGTGCATCGCATGGCTGGACCGTTCAAGCCTCGCCTTTCGGCAAAAGTTCTTCACTTACCCTCGATCCCTCAACACCGCTTTGAAATTCGTCGATGAGATGGATCGCCTGGGCTACGACTTGTATTTCTGTGCGCATTTGTTGTCCAGCCGCCAGCGCAAGAAGCAGTATGCAAGTCCGGTTCAGGCGCTTTGGGCCGACGGTGATGGAGCACAGATTCCGGCCGGCTTCCCGGCGCCTACGGCAGTGGTTCGTTCCAGCAACGATCGGCACCACTACTACTGGCGTCTCGATGGACCTGTCGAACCCGAGGTCGCACAGGAAATGAACCGTCGGATTGCGAGCGAGATTGGCGCAGACCTCTCGGGCTGGGACCTCACTCAGCTGTTACGTGTGCCCGGCACCCGCAACCACAAGTACGACGACGCGCCGCTCGTCAAACTCGAATGTGTCTCGGATGGAACGGTGGAACTCGAAGAACTGGAGGCGTCAGCACCCGAATTGCCGGGGAAGGTTCGTCCGCGGATCGGTGTCCGGGCTTTAACTCCGAAAGGCAAAGCCCTTTCGACTGAACCTCCGGTTAAATTGAAGGGAGTCGACCTCAAGCGCTGGCAGGGGCGCGAGCCTCTATTGCCCGGAGAAAAGCAGGACAGGTCGACCCGGTTGGGACGCATCGCCGCCATGCTCGTTCGCTGCGGGGCGACCTTTGAACAGGTCCGCGACTCCTTGGAGGAGCGCGACATCAGTCTCGGCTTCCGAAAGTACACGGGCCGGGAAGATGCATCAGAACGCTACGATGAAATGGCGGAATGGGCGGTGACAAATGTGAAGCTCGGTCCCGCTCAATTGCTCACCGTCGACGGCCATACGTCAGGTTTCGCCCTCACCGACCTAGGCAATGCAGAACGCCTTGCTTTGCTGTACGGCGCATCGCTAAGGTTTGAGATCGGAGCGAGGTGGCTCGTTTGGGACGAAACGCGCTGGGCGCGTGACGATGATGGTGCACTGCGCCTGGCATCGCTGAGCGCGCGGGCGATTCGAAATGAAGCAGCTGCTGCACCACCAGACTCTCGGAACCTGATCTGGCACCACGCAGAGCGCTCAGAGTCGAACCAGCGGATCAAGGCGAGCCTCGCGCTTGCGCAGGCATTGCCGGGTATGGGGATTCATCCCAATGAGCTCGACGCCCGCGACGATGAACTCAACCTCAGGAACGGGACGTTGCACCTTCCAACGGGAGAGTTGCGTCCACATGACCCGGCGGCCTTTCACACAAAGTTGGCTGGCCCAATGCTCGACTACGCAGCGGAATGCCCAGGATGGCTGGCTTTCCTGAATGAAACGTTCAACGGGGACGCCGAGATGCTGGATTATTGTCAGCGCATCTTCGGTTACTGCCTCTCAGGCTCCATTGAAGAACAGGTCTTCTTCCTGCTCCACGGCAACGGCGCAAACGGCAAGTCAACGCTGGTCCGGGTGCTCCTTGCGCTTGCCGGCGACTACGGGACACAGTTGCCCTCAGAAACGTTGCTGAAGCAGTCTAATCGTCAGCAAACCAGCGACCTGGCCCGCCTGATCGGCGTTCGTGTAGCGGTTGCCAACGAATTCACAAAAGGACGTCATCTCGACGAGGCCTTGGTCAAGCAGCTTACGGGAGGAGAACGTATGACAGCGCGTTTTCTCTACAGGGAGTTCACCGAATTCGAACCAAAATGCAAGTTACTGGTAACCACGAACTTCCTGCCAGATTTAAACGGGTCTGACTACGCCATCTGGCGACGCGTACAGCTCGTCCCATTCGAATACACCGTTCCAGAACTGCAACGCGACTCAAAGCTCTTCGACAAACTAAATCGTGAACTGCCGGGCATCTTCCGTTGGGCCGCCGAAGGCTATGCAGAATGGCGCTCGATAGGGCTCAACCCGCCCCAGAAAGTACGTGACGCAATAGCAGCCTTTCGCTCCCAAATGGACAGCGTGGGTGGGTTTATTAACGCTCGGTGCGACATCGGGCCAAAACTCCGCTGCGACAACACCGAAATCTACGACGCGTATGACTTTTGGTGCGATCAGGTGGGGCAAGAAGCGCTCACGAAGTCGCAGTTTCTCGATGACGTGAAGAACCGGTTCGCCGCAACCCGGACTCGCTCCGCTCGTGGCTTTAGGGGCCTGAGCGTTCGCGCCATGAGCGAACGAGACAAAGCCGCATAGAGCGCCTCCCATACCGCGGGTGACAAACGTGACAGGGTTTAGGAAAGACTTTTCGGTGCTTAGTGTCCGTCGGATTCACCTAGAGCTCGTCACAAGTGTCACACGTCGCCATACTCAGCGATCTCTGACCGACTCACGCCCCGCGCTCGAGACAACTTTGTCCGGGCGCGGGGCCCTTACTGTAAAACGAGCGTCTTCTTCTGTTACATGAAACCGCAAAACGCCCGTACACCCCCGTCCAAATGTAAAACTTCGTGGTAATGTTTCACGAGAGTTTGAATCTGGCCGCTGGACGTCGCGAATCTAAATAGCGTTTCAACTCGTGTTACACGACCGGTGTGAGCTAACGGCCGGCAGAACGAACGCAAATCAGTCGTCGGCCGGACCGTTCAAGGCACAGCAGGAACTGCGTTAGCGCGCATCTGAGAGCTTGTCTCGGACTCAGGACTGGTTCGCCAGCGGCGCGAGCCACGAAGCCGTTTGGATGTAACGAAAACAAGTGATCGCTCGAAGGCGACTCCAACCTCAAACATCGCTGACGGATACCACCCAGAGGGCCACGTCGCAACCATCGTGATTAATCTCCAGTAAGCCGCCAGCGCGCCTGATTGTGTTCGGCAGTATCGTAGCTCATCTCCAGTCGGTTTGCGCGATCGACTATGTGTCTCGAGAGTATTGGTTTGAGGACTTCAAAGAAACGTTCAACTATCGCAATGTGGATGGACGTAACGAACGCTTAACCCTGAGACGCACCAGCGGTCGGACGCTCCCGACCAACAGGTCCAATCAAGAATGCCTCTGATTAATCGCCAGTATTCGCCAAGGCCCCGAAAACGCAACGAGTAATGCCTTCGGTCATCCAGTAGCAAATTCTGCCCAAACCCTAGCTCATTATTCGCAGATATCGATTTTGGACGACAACCCGTTTAGACGGGCTCCGTCGACGGTAGTCTTGGAACCGCGAGCCTCAGTTCGGCGCTTTCTAGGTGGTCAATGTAGCCCAAAGTTGTCTGAAGTGACGAGTGCCCCAGAAGCCGTTGGATCGCGACGACATTTGCGCCGGACCGGAGGCAGCGAATAGCGAAAGTGTGACGCAACACGTGCGGGCTGACTCGCTTCCCGCGAATACCGGCCCGGCGGGCGATGGAAGCGAGGATTGCCGAGACTCCGCGGCTCGTGAGCCCTCGCCTCTTCCGTCCCGCCGCTCCTCGATCAGCAGCAAGGAAGAGTGGCCCATCGGATCCGAGATGTCGTCCGCTGTCGGAGAGGTACGCCCGAAGCAGCTCTTCGACATCGTGGTGGATTGGCACGTGCCTGTCCTTCCGGCCTTTGCCCTGTCGCACGAAGAGCGAGGATGCCCCGTCCAGGTCCTCGACGATGTCTGAGACCGCGAGGCTGGTAGTTTCGGCGACGCGTAGTCCGGCGCCCAACATCACTGCAAGCAGCGCACGTTCGCGGGAGTCCTTTGCTGACTCCAAAAGTGCCTGCGTCTCGCGCTCTGAAATCACGGATCTGCGAGCGGATGATGATCCTCGCGGAGTACGCAGTGCGGTCTTCACCACAGCCATCGTCGGAACAGGCCCGCCAAGGTCGCGCACCCAGCTCAGGAACGATCGCACGGCAGCCAGCGCCTGACGCTGGGAAGAGAGCGCGAGGTCGGAGTCAAGGATGGAGGAGCGATACGACGCCAGGTTCGAGCCATTCACTTCGCCAAGGTGAGCGACCCCAAGCCCCCGCTGGGCATCGCGAAGATGGCGCCGGTACGCACGCCGCGTATTGTCGCTATCGAGTGCTGAGGACAAGAACGCTTCAACGGCGTCGTGCCAGGCAATGAGAGAACCCGGAGTTACTTCAGACTCGACGGTAATGGGCACCAACGCACGCGACAGAGGTTCGATGAATTGGTGCGGATAATCGTTGTTAGCAGAAACATCGAGTATTTCGGGATCGGACATGCTTCGGATCTCCTGATTTCAGAGTAGTTGTTGGGGATGAATTGGCGCTGGAGGAACTCGCTATCTACCTGCGAGCGCTCCACAGCCAGGCCGAGGGATGGGAAGGAAAGAACATCCTGGCGTGGGTCATGGACGAGGCATCGGCCTTCCGCACCAAGACCGGCAAGGACAACGCCGGCCCTGTCTACAAGTCGCTTCGTAGCTCGTGCCAGTCGCGGTTCGCCTGGATGCATTGGATGGGCTTCGTGATCTCGTTCCCGCGCGAACAGGAGGGGGACTTCACACTCTCGAAGGTGCGCGAGGGACAGGAGCAGGCCAAGGCCTATACCGAGGGCCTCCGCGCAGACCCACCCGAGATCTACGGCAGCCGGGCAGCGACCTGGGAAGTCAACCCGCGCTTCGAGAAGTTCGCGATACGCCGCGACGACCCGGAGTTCCAGGAGCTCAAGGCCCACTACCGCATCGTTGAAGAGGAGAGCGACGCCACCTGGGTCACCCTCGCGCACCCGCACTGGCGCAAGTCATCGACCGAGATGGTGCTTATCGAGGACCTCAACGTGGAGGTCCCGAAGGAGTTCAAAACGGACTTCGACGCGGACGGCGCCGACGCCCTCACGCGGCTCATGGCCAAGCCGCCACCGACCGCGAACGGGTGGTTCGAGAACCCGCACACCATCGTGGAAGCGGTGAACAAGCACCTTCCGGTGATCGTGGCGGAGTCGGGGATCCGGGAGCAGCTGCTCGAGGAGGTCGGCAAGATCCGGCGCTACGTGACGCGCACGATCCAGTCGCTGCCACCCAGGGTCGACGGCCGGCCGTACTACATGCACGGCGACCCCGGGCTGGTGAAGGACGCGTTCACGATCTGCGTCTGCCACACGCTCGACGAGACGAAGACGCTCACGGAGAAGGGCGGCAAGACCATCGAGCTGCCCAGGATCGTCGTCGACTTCGTGCTCAGCTGGGACCCGCGGCCGAACACGCCGGTCGACTTCTTGAACGTCGACGACGTCATCAAGGACGTCATCGATTTCTACGGGATCAAGGTTTTCACGTCCGACCGCTGGAACAGCGTCCATACCATCCAGTCGCTCATCGCGGACAAGGGCATCGACGCGGACGACATGTCGTTCTCGAACGAGCAGCAACTCGAGATGTACCGCTACCTGCGCCTGGCCTTCTATAACGACATGATCTGGCTCCCACCAGGCGACGAGCGGACACAGAACGAGTTGATGTACCTCAAGTTCGACGGGCACAAGATCACGCACGATATCTTCGGCAAGGACCGCGCAGACAGCCTCGCCTCCGCGGTGTGGAACGCGTCAGGGCGGCGCTATTCGCGGGGAAGTAGACAGGGTTCAGACGTTATCAGAAGCATCCAACGATCCAATATATTTGATCAAACTCTCGTCGTTGGTCGGACTATCGCTCAACTTGAATATAACGCATAACCGCGGAGATCAAATCACTTACTTTGTGCATACCAAGCACGAGAATCTTGATGCCTGCTTTCTCGTATACTACTGAAGTAGATATCTTCGAGGCTGTGCAACACTACGGCCTTAGAACAAAAGGTAAAAACGATTGCATGCTTAGTAACCGTATTGCACCATTCATCGCAGCAGAACCGAACTACCCCTTGCCAATCGGCGATACTCCCTGCCACGAACCGTATAACGCACATGTGGAAGGCTATCAGATCGTTCGAACTCGGCCCGGAGTTGGTCCCGGTCATTGGCCGGTCGGGTACAATTCGTTCGGAGACAAGGTCGCGATCGTTCCCGACTTTGCTCTCCAATAATGATCACGAGTTCACGGAGACGCACACTCAAGATTCCGCCGAGGATGTAATTGGAAGTTCTCGATTGAAGAGGGCATCGACAGGGTGCTGACAGCGCTGAAGTGGTCCGGTGATGGCGAACGAACCGAAAACGGCAGGACAACGCCGTCGACGGGGTTGAGCAAAGAGAGAAAAGATACGATCCGGCGCCTGACCCAGGAAGGGCTCGGGCAACTCTCAGAAGAGGATACTGCGGCGGATTCCGGGCCGGGGGTGGCGAAGCACTAGTAGTGCCGTCTCGCGATTTCGGCGAGCTCGTCACGGCTCTTGACCGAGAGGATCTCGCAGCACTCGGAGAGCAGTGACCGAATGGCACCCAAGTTGAGACCGGTTGCTTCTGCAATTTGGCGGTTGGTGCGCCCTGCGGCGAGATGATGCATGGCGACGAGCATCGCGCCACTGAGTATGACGGGACTACTTTGCACATCATGAAGGTCGGCCCGTAGCGACAGATCGTGCAGTCCTGAACCCGGTTATCGCATTATTTCACGTTCAATGGCAGAGGATGGAGCTGACGGCGTCGCTTCGAAGAAGCAGCCGTATCAGAACTCCGAGAGCGCCAGATCCTGGGCCGCGCTAACAAGCTTGCGGCGTCCCGGGACTCTGAGGCGCCGGGCAAGGTCCAGGCAGATGGACTTAAGCTCCGGGGGCTCGATGCGCAAGGTTCGGCTGATTTCCCGGTCGTCCTGTCCGTTTGCCAGCATACGCAGAACCGCGAGCTCAGTCGCAGAGAACTCGAACGTGCGAGGAATCCTGGCACGAAGCTCTGACACCACTTCCCAAGTTCCCGACCGGGCCATGATTAAAGGGTCGGCTAACGTTCGCCGCTGAGCAGGGACCTCGGGAGGTAGCCCTCAATGTCTTAAATCAGACGTGGAGTGCGTCTTGCACCGTCCCGTAAATGTCCCGGCGGCAATTGCCCGCCTTACGTGCGAAACGCGCAGCATTCGCACCTGGGAACAATCGGGGCAGGTGACAGCACCTTCGAACGGAAGCGTCCCGGTTCGGAGTCGTCGGAGACTACCCTGACACCACCCCAATCCACGCTTGGATGCGGCGTGCCGGTATGGATGTCGCGCAAAGCGAAGTTAAGATGGTCACGCTGGCAACGACCGTTGAACGGCCCCAGTTTCAGACCCCGCCTGACGTACTTAATTGGAATGGGGCGTTCCTCACCGCAATCAGGGCAACCTACGGGAACCGATGCCCCTGTACGGCGTTCCCATTTCACGGTTGGGTGCATTAGCCCATCCATCGCAACTTGAGTTTATGCGACGCGGCTACTCGTCGGCCGCAAGGCCAAGGTCGCGGAGCCGTCCTGCCGATCCACCCGGGAACAGCTTTGCTATCACATCCAATTCGTCGTTCCCAGCCGCTTGGAGCACGTCCATCAGCGACGGATCGTTCAATACCGCTTCGATAAGAAGCTCTGCAGCCTCGGCCAGAGGTTGTTGAGAGCCGGACTCCAGCGCCTGCTGAAGAGCCCGGCGTGCCAGTTCCTGCGGAGATTCCTGTCTGGCGTCTTCTTGTTTCACTCGGGCTGAATAGTTGGCCCATCTACGTGGCAAATCAAGAGAGTTAAGTCTCGTTGGCGAGTGAAGAAACGAATTTGTTCCTGCCCCTCCACGGTTGCGACTCTTTAAACGAGTTTCATCTCCCGAATTTTCACCGCGAGCTTGCCACGGTTACTGACCTCGAGGCGGGTTGTCATCGCCTGAAGATGGCTTCTCACGGTATGCGGCGAAATCACAAGCCGCTCTGCGATCTCGGAGTTAGAGAGGCCTTGAACAAGCAATCTCGCTACGTCGGCTTCTCGTGGCGAGAGGCGAACAGCGTCCGACTGGGGCGCCAGTGTCTTTAGCAGCTTGCTGGAAATGAACGTCGCTCCGCCCTCAAGACTCCCGAGCGCTGCTTCGAGTTCATCGGCTGTCGCCTCGAAGGTCAGCACGCTGCAATCGGGGCTCCAGGCTATTTCCGCCATATCCCTTCGCGTCGGAGCTTGATTGAAGAACGCGATGGATTTGCCGCTGGTCAGCTCCTCGACGAAAACCACGTTCGTTCCCGTGAAGCCCATTCCCCGGGCAACGGAAGCCTCGGGCCACCGTTCACGAAGTAAACCCTGGACCAACAGCCCCAGGAGAGACGCCTCGTCACAGCGCAGGACGAATGTCCGTGCCTCGTGTGTGCCCTGAGATTGTTCCGCTGCGGTCAAACGTTCAGCCCCCTATGAAAGAGAAACGACACTATCGACGTTCGAGTTAATAGAAGGTGTTTCCTGCGCCCGACCCCCGGGCGTTCTGGAGAATGCATTTAACTAAATTAGGCGAGTGTGGGCCGTCAGTGACGCGGGTCACATTCGACCGGTTATTGCCGGCCGGGCTACTCCCAGCAGCAGATGCCAGCTTCGAGCCAAGTCGTGGCTTCAGGACACGAACGCAAGTTCGTGGCCCCCAGCCATAACGCCGGGCGGTCCAATTTCATCCGTATTAGCGGTTACTCGCGGCCCAGGCGACCTCGGTGGTCTGTTGTAACTCTTCGTTGTGGAGCTGTCCCTGGACCGAGAGGTCACCCTCGATGGTCTGCGAACCGGCGGTCGTGGCATTGCCAGCGACCTCGGCATTCCCCGCGACCTGGTGGTCGCCGCCGACGGTGGCGTTGCTGGCGACCTCGTGTTCGCCGCCGACTGAAGCACTCCCGGCAACATCGTGTTCCCCGCCGACTGAAGCATTGCCATCGACATCCTGGTTGCCACCAACGGCCTGATCGTTCCCGACCATGGACGTCCCGCCCACGTCCGAATCGCCGGCCACATGCTGGCTGCCTTCGACAATGGTATTCCCGGTGACGATCAAATCCCCCTCGATCACTTTGCGCGAAATGAGTCGGGAAGCCGCCGCGTTACCGGCCAGCCTCTGAAGGCGTAGGAGCGGACCAGCTTCGAAATCCGACCTCGCAGGATTTGTTCGGCGGCTCCGGGAGTCCGCGGCGCTCTGGTCGGGCTTTGTTGAACGCTCTCGCACGGCATCGATCATAGATGGCGCGGAGCTGCTACGCGAGGCCCCAGGGGCGCGGGTCTCCGACCACTGGCACGTGGTCACGTAGCACACGAACGCTGCTTCATGGTCAGCCGAGCACTTGCAAGAGGGGCGGCATGAGGACGTCCCGATCCACCGTCATGGGCACGTATAGAGCACCTTGCTGCTCATATTGATTCCTGTCGAAGTCATTAGGGATCGGCGCTAGGACCAGCAGGTGAGCACCGTGGCCACTGCTAAGGTAGGCAACGGCGCCAGGGGCCATATCGACCGCCGATGTTACGACGGCGGCGCCTTGTGGCGGGTGCAGATCAAAGAGGTCCGGCCCGTTATCAATCAGAGGAGCGATGCCGGTCAGGGCAATGTAATCGCGGAGTGCTCGCCGAAGGGCCTTGTCCCTGGCAATGATGAACAGACGCCGCATGGGACATGATGGGTGCCGGAGCCGCCGCTCATCAGCGACTGTTGGGGCAAGAACACGCGACCATAAGGTCCATACCAGTTCCCACACGAAGGCACATTCGTGGTGGTGCCTGCAATCTCAGAAGTCTGGACTGCGTTGGACCAGCGGATTGGGTGCCGGGCCCACTTAGACGTGAAGGTGGTCCAAAGAGCCCAAGCAACCTAACCCATATGTAAATTCTGCAATCTGCCTGTAACGACCTCAGAATCAAGTGGACAGTTCGATCGAGTGGCAGATTCAGTTTCAGGAGGTCGAACATGACAGCGAACACTCGTCCGGCGACGGCCCCTCTCATCGAGGAGTTGATACCGCCCGTTCGGGAAGGAGCGGGCCACGCAGAAGCGGCTCGTGGACTCTCGAAGGAAGTTCACGCCGCGATGGTCAAAGCTGGGCTATTCCGAATGTTCATTCCGAAGAACCTCGGTGGCTTGGGACTGGACGCCGTGACCGGATTCGAAGTCATCGAATCTCTTTCGAGCGTTGACAGCGCTGCTGGATGGAACCTGCAAATTTGTGCCGCGCCGGTCGGGATGGCGGTCCTCTTTCCCGACGCAACGGGCCGCGAGGTCTTTGCCAAGGAAGATGCGGTCGTGGCCGGAGGGTTCTTCCCTCCGGGAGTGCTCCAGGCAGTTGATGGCGGATTTCGGCTCAATGGGAGATGGGGATTCGTCTCCGGTTGCCAGCACGCTACCTGGTTTGTGAATCCCGCAGTGGAACTTCGGGATGGCAGTCCAGTCCTGGGAGCGGACGGGAACCCTTTGGTACGAGTTTGTTTGTACCCTGCCCATGAAGCGCAAATTCTCGAGACATGGAACCCGTTGGGCATGCGTGGTACCGGCAGCCATGACCTTGTGGCGAATGAGATCTTTATCCCAATGGAGAGGACGGCGTTTTTGCGGCCGTTCTCTGTTGACCCCGCTCCATCCTTCGATGGCCCATTCGCACGACTTGGAATCATGCCGACGATCCTTGGCAATGCAGTTGTTGCGCTGGGAGTCGCCCGGTCGGCGATTGATGAATCTCTGGAGGTCATTCGCACGAAGACGCCGGCGCACTTCCAGACTCAGCCAGGACAGCGGTCAACGGTACAGGCTCACCTTGGAAGGGCAGAATCCACACTCTCTGCGGCACGGGCCTACTTCTTTGGAAGCCTGCGATCGGCCTGGGATGTGGCCGAATCGGGAACTGCGATCGGCGTTACGGAAAGGAAACATCTGCAACTGGCGGCGTCCTATGCTGCTGAATCTGCCGCCCAGGCGGTTGACTACATTCACGCCGCAGTTGGAAGTACCGGGATTCTCGAAGACCAATTTCCCTTCGCCCGACACTTCCGAGACGTTCACACGATCACGCAGCATGCGTTGTGTTCACCAACGCGATTCGAATCCATGGGTCAGGTGATGCTGGGAATGGAAACCGACTGGGCTTTCTTCAACATTTGAGCAAAGGGCGCGGTGCAACGTATGCGAACGCGCAGTAGTGTCCGCCGCGGTCATGCAGAGAACAGCGGCCGATGAGGGCCGTTTCATCGAACAATTCGGTATTTCATTCGGAATTCGCGGTGGACCGACCTGGAAACGACCTCGCAATGGCCGTCAGTTCGTGAAGCGCTGGATGTCGTGGTGCCTATGAGAAACGACCTCTACCTCGTTCAGCCGACCCAACGGACGGCGACCATTCGCTGACGAGAGAACTCACGAGCACCGCGGCAAGGTGCCTTGGAATCGGCCCCACGACGTCCAGGAGGCTACGTGTTTCCTCCGCGATTCCGCGAGGAGTTGTCGTCATCGAGCGCCACCGGGAGAGAAATCGGAGCAGCAAGGCTTATCTCATACCGACAGGTGTCATCGCCGTTCAATCGGTGGGCCGTGCGCACGAGTGAGGCACCGGGCAATGCCCTCTTCAAGGCCTCGCATTCAGCATCACAGAGTCGAGAGTGTGTTTCAGCAACCTTGAGGAGGGGGCAATGGCGAAACGTGAGGTGCGCCAGTCCGCCTTCCAAGTCGAGTCGAGGGACAAAGCCGTTGGATTCGGCCATGTTGGCAAGCGTGCGAAGACTGGCCGATGGGTCAGAATTCTCAGCGGTGCCCTCAGGCGCGTGGAATTGCTCGGCGAAGAAGCGTTCCATGATTCGGTCGGCAAGTTCTGGGGTTTCCTGTTCGATAGACTCGATGATGCTGATCGCAACGTGGGCGTAGCGTTGCGGAAATAGCTCGTCAGCGCGAGGCGTCAACCGAAAGACGTGCAGTGGCCGGCCCTGACCATGGCGGACCCGGTCGAATGAGACCAGGCCCTCGATTTCCAACGCGAGCAGGTGCTGCCGAGTGGTTCCCGGAAGGAGGTTAGCCGACTGTGCAAGCTGCTCGACCGTGCCACTGCCGTACTCCTTGAGCGCCGAGATGAGTGCCTGTCGCCGAGGGCTAAGAATCTCAA
Source organism: Dehalococcoidia bacterium (assembly GCA_050247055.1). Taxonomy (GTDB): domain Bacteria; phylum Chloroflexota; class Dehalococcoidia; order Tepidiformales; family Tepidiformaceae; genus Amarobacter. The sequence goes on along the minus strand of JBFWUX010000003.1, from coordinate 608,545 downwards.
GCTTGCCACTGTCGGGTGGTTCCTCCATGCGATGTCTCCGATATGAGCAGTCTGCCGCGCCGGCATGAGCCTATTCTAGAGGTATCAACCAATCGCTGTTCGTCAAACAGTCATCGCCGACGCGCCCGGCCTGAAGTTGCCGGCTCGGCAGGTCTTCAAAAAGAGGAGGCTGCACTCCTCCCGACGGACCTTTCGATTTCGACGAACAGAATAGATTCGGGAGTTCGATAATTTAGAGGGAGGTTCAACGCCCGAAACTCCAATCAAGGGGTGATTCATGCCCGGAAGGTGGATGCGGGGATGAAGGATGTTGCGGGGCTGATGCACCTGGCGTTCAAGCTCACCCACGAAGTTTCCGAGGCCGGCCTCGACCTGGGACAGGCTCCAAGTCTGCGCAAAGGTCGGTCCTACTCGCGCCAGATTACGGACAGTGGTGTCTCCGCTCTGGCCCAGGTCGCGGCCGCCTCGGCGATTTTTCCCAGCAGCGATTATGGAGCGCGGATGGAAGCGGCAAGGGCCCTGCGGGGTGCGCGCGAAGATCTGCGACGATTCAAGGACTCGGTCAAGCGCGCAGTGGCGGCCGGACAAATCGCGCCAGACTGCGCCGAACTTCTCACGAAAGTCGACGAACTTACCGTGATTCTGATGGCACTCGCGATCGAGGTACGAGGGAACTCCCTCGCTGCCTAGGCGAACTCCACCAATTGTTTCGAAATGCGGCACAAACACTTCTCGCGGTGATACAGTTCACGTGGCCGAAACGAATTCCCGCAATCGGCTAGACGGATTGAGGGTGCCTTCGATGTTCACACCCCGTCAGATTCGCCGGGGTCTTCCCGGATTCGTCCTGGCATTCGTGGCTGTTGCGGTCCTGGTGCTCCTCCCCTCGATAGGCCTGCTCAGAATCAAGCAAGCGACCGATACGTCTCACCAGTTCACAAGCCAACGCAATGCGCTGTCGGACCTTGCCTCGGAGCTCTTGGTGCTGGTCACGGGACCGTTGGCCGTGTACGGGACGACAGGACTTGCCACGGACCGGGAAGCGGCGGTCACGGCGATTCGGATGACGCGCACGCAGGTTGCAGCCGCTGAGGAATGGCGAACCACCGGCATCCGGGACGACTTTGGGCCGCTGGTTGAGACGCAAGTGCAACTGGCGACGGAGGTGCTGGATTCGGCCGATTCGTTCGTCGAGGAGATCGACTCAGGGCAGACGGTGGAGAGTGCGCCATCAACTCCGCGAGTTGTTGGGGCGGCAGGAGCGATTCTCAGTCAACAGCATGAATTTTCGCTTGGGGCCAACGAGGTTTCACGGCTCCTGGATGCGGAACGGCGCTCCGCTGTCAGGGAAGGGGAGTTCCTGCTGGGGACCGCAGTCATACTTGCCGTGGTGATCATCGGCGGTCTGGGCATCCTGACGTGGCGTGGTGCCCACTCGGAAACAGTCCGCGCCCGCGAGGGCCGGGAAAGCGCGGAGCGGCTGGCGGCACACCGGGGGGATGTCGTGAACATGGCGGCACATGAGCTACGCAACCCGTTAACCGCGCTGACGCTCGCTTCGGAACTCATCGTGAGAAGCGCCGCGAACTCGACTGTGGCTGAACTGGAAGACCTGGCTCAGGACGCTCACGTCGCCGCACTGCGGTGCAACTCTTTGGTCAACGAGCTGCTCGATCTCGGTCGAATGGACGCCGAGCGGCTACAACTTCATGCGGGCACGACACCACTGCAACCTGCGCTTCAGGCAGCGGTAGCAATGGCAGAGGCGCACCACGGGAGTCGGGATGTGCGCATCTCCGGTCGCGTTGAGACGTCGGTAATGGCGGACCCGGACCGCCTGCGGGTGATCCTCCGAAACCTTATCGACAATGCGTTCAAGTATTCCCCGAGCAATTCGGCGGTCTTCATTAGTGTCGTAGAGGGGAACGAGCGAGTACGAGTTGAAGTGCTCGACGAAGGAGCGGGAGTGCCCGAAGAGTTCCGGGAGCGGATCTTTGAGCGCTTTGAGCGCTTGGCGACCCCGGGACACGCGAGCGGCGTGGGCATCGGCCTGTTCTTGTCCCGGGAATTGGCTCGACGGATGAATGGCGAACTCAGATGCGGCCCCAGCGACGGTGGCGGCCAATTCGAACTCGAGTTGCCGCTGGGAGTTTGACTGGGGCAGAGGGTATGCGACAACGGACACGTTCGAGCAGCAGCGGTTCGAGCATCAGTCCTTCCGAAGCTATCAAGAGTAATTGCACGAATGGTACGAAATCTAGGACCCGGTGGACGTATCCCGAGGGCGAGCACGAGGCGAAGCTAAAGACGGTGACTCATTGGAGCCTGACATGGGCAGAGGACTTGTTTTCCTGAGACGAACCGCAAACGGAATCCACTGGGAGGTCAGCCGCGACCATCAGAAGTGGGTCGTATTTCCGCATACCTGCGGTCAAGCGGGATGCGTAATCGATGAGGCGCGCATCGTCTTCCTCAGCAGCATGATTGCACTGGTGGGTCCTGAAGTGCACTGAATGGTCGCGTGAGTTCGAATTGCAGCCTCGGGACGTGGATGGGTCGCCGCGTCTTCCAGCGCCCGTGTGACGATCGCTTGCGAGCGGGTGCTCGGAGAAACTCTCGACCGCTCCCGCGCTGCGGAGGAGGGCAGCATCGTCGCCGTTCACGCTCTAAAGACCAGTGACAGTCGGGCTACCGAGAGTCAGGGTACCGGTCGTGTCGAACCTAGTTGACTGCAACATCTGATCGACTGTAAAAAGTCACCGGACAGTCTGTCTGGTCATTTTGTTCAGCGGCAGGGGACGCATACATGAACACACAAGAATTGCCACGCCTTGGAGGTCGGCGCAAAACCCTGACCAGCAGTCCATTGCGAGCTGTCTCGAGCGCGGCGCGGCGCTCGCCCCTCGGATTCGCAGCGGGGAGCTTCTTATTGGTGCTCGCGGTGGCCGCCGTATTAGCACCCCAGTTGGCACCGTACGATCCGCTGGAACTCCATCGACAAGATCGATTGGCCGATCCGAACCTCAAATACTGGCTGGGGACAGATAGCTTTGGACGAGACCAGTTCAGCCGGCTGCTTTACGGGAGCCGAGTCTCGCTTCTTGTGGGCACGGTTCCCGTTCTCGGAAGCATCGCCATCGGCTCCTGCATTGGAGTGTTCTCTGCCTTCACGGGAGGCTGGCGCGACTCTGTCATCCAACGGTTCATGGACTGCGTAATGGCCTTTCCTACGCTAATCACCGTGTTGGTGATGGTGTCACTCCTTGGTCCGACCTTGCGAAATGTAGTTCTGGTTCTGATGGTAGTTACGATTCCCACGGTGAATCGCGTGTCGCGTGGCCTCACCCTCGTCACACTGCAATTGAGTTATATCGAGTCGGCCCGGGCGTCCGGCGCGCGCGACCTCCGGATCATCCTTTTTCATATCGTTCCCAACGTCGTACCGGCCGTCGCCGTCCTTGCCGCATCGCTCACGGGTGGGGCAATTCTCGCCGAAGCCAGTCTCAGTTTCCTCGGCCTCGGGGTACCACCACCAGAACCAACCTGGGGAAACCTTCTCGCCGGTCAAAACCGCGAGGTGTTTGAAGTTGCACCGATCCTGGCGATAACCCCCGGAATCGCCATCGCCCTCACGGTCTTGGCCTTCAATCTGTTGGGCGATGCACTTCGAGACAATCTGGACCCACGAATGCGAGGAACGCGTTCGGTCGGGGGCGCGTCGTGATCGCGTACATCTTTCAGCGAATTCTAGGAATCCTGCCTGTTCTGTTCATGGTCAGCCTTGCAACGTTCTTCGCCATACGCGTTCTCCCGGGCGATCTGGCAACAGCCCGGTTGGGCGACAACGCGACACCGGAAGCAGTCGCGGACCTTAGGGACGAACTCGGACTGAACAGACCACTCGTCGTTCAGTACGGTGAATGGATTAGCGGTATCGTCCGCGGCGATCCTGGAAATTCCCTCAAGAGTGGCCTTCCAGTTGGAACGACTCTCAAACAACGCCTGCCCGCCACAATCGAACTCGCCGTCCTTTCGATCGTGGTCTCATTCCTGATCGGAATTCCGCTGGGCGTTATGGCTGCCGTGCGACAGGACCGATTCCTCGACCAGGTCATCCGGGTGGTCGCGGTGGTCGGCCAGGCCGTGCCTTCGTTTTGGGTGGCTATTGTTTCGCTCACTCTGCTCAGTATCTATTGGTCTTGGGCGCCGCCGTTTGAGTACCGTTCGGTCGTCGAGGACCCAATTCATAACATGAAACAGATGCTGCTGCCAGCACTAATTCTCGGCTACGCTCAGTCGGCGACACTCATGAGGTTTACGCGCTCGGCGATGTTAGAAGTTCTGAGACAGGACTACATCCGAACCGCCCGAGCGAAAGGACTCCGATCTTCTACCGTGATGTGGCGCCACGGGCTTAGGAATGCGATGAATCCGGTCCTGAGCATTTCTGGCGTCCAGCTCAGCACCTTGATTGGCGGCTCATTAATTATCGAGCAGATATTTTCTCTGCCCGGCGTCGGAAAACTTACGTTGGACGCGATTGTGACCAGAGACTACCCGCAGTTGCAACTGAACGTGCTCTTCCTGGCATTGGCGGTAACCGCCACCAACCTGGCAGTTGATCTCAGCTACGGATGGCTCGACCCGCGGTTACGGATTCGCTAAGCCCTGCCGCGACGATTGCGACCATGCGACGGCCTGAGTGTGGCCAGACGCGCCGCTTCCTTTTCGTCGAGGATCGCATCGACCGTTGACCTATGCTTCGTTATCACTTCTCGAGAAACGGTACATGGAGCGGCACATCCAAAGATGATGCGGTACCACGCCTCGGACACGGCAAGCACAGCGTCCTCAAACTCCGTGTTAGAGCGATTGAAAACATCTGGTTCGGCGAAGAAACGAACGACGAAATTAGTCGCCAACGACAGTACGAGCATGGGAGCGAGGTGCCGCAATGGAGCGGGAAACGTAGAAGTGGACTCTGTGAGACCGTCAACGTGACGTTCGTTCAACATCGAGTACCTTCGCATTCGCATACCACGCATCAGCTGTTGCGCGTCGGGGTCAGATATCGTGATGGCAAACCCGTCTCGGAACGTGTTTGTGTAGCGGGCCCACATGGCGAAAAAGCCAACGAGGTCCAAGACAATTCGCGCGAACTCATCGTTTCCTGGGCCCGCGAAGGTTTCACGCAGGAACTCGATGTCTGAACTGAGTTCGTCCAGCACCTCAAGGAACACGGCTTTCTTGTCGGCAAAATAGAAATAGAACGAGGCCCGCGACACACCGGCTAAGACGCGGATTTGTTCAACCGTGGTGCGATTGTAGCCAGCTGATTCAAAGAGTTCTCGAGCAGCACCAAGGATCGCGGCGCGAGTGGTTGTGTCCGGCGACATCCCCTCGTCGCGCCGTGCGGATGTGGACTCGGCGGGATTGGCAGGCTTCCGACTCAACTGACCCTCATCCTACCTTTCCGATCTGCTCCGGGCAATAATTTCAGACACGATGTCTTGACATCGCGTCTGGCGGTGGCGTAGCTTTCTGCGCTGCCAGACAGGATGTCTGGTCTAAGTGTTCAGGAGGGATCATGACCAACCAGCTCGCTCCTTCAGCGGTGGAAATCCACGGCAGCTATGAGCCGCGTTTCGCGGCCGTTGCTGAAGCCTTCGCCCAGAACTTTGAGTCCCATGGCGACGTCGGTGCATCGGTTGCGGTGACAGTAAATGGGGAGACTGTTGTCGACCTCTGGGCAGGCACGGCAGACCCGGAGCTAGGCGTCCCCTGGCGCCAGGATACGATCGTCAACGTCTGGTCGAGTACGAAGGGGCCGGCAGCCCTTTGCGTACACATCCTTGCGGACCGTGGGTTGCTAGATCTGGACGCGCCTGTCGCGGCGTACTGGCCCGAATTCGCCCAAGCCGGAAAGGCAGGTGTTCTTGTTCGTTGGCTTCTTAGTCACCAGGCGGGACTGCCAGCGGTCGATGGTCACCTCCCTCCCGGAGCGACTCTCGATTGGGACTACATGGTGAGTCGCCTCGAAGAACAGGCTCCTCTTTGGGAGCCCGGAACCAAGCGTGGTTACCATGCAATTACCTATGGATGGCTGCTTGGCGAACTTGTCCGACGCGTTTCTGGCAAGCGCCTAGGCGAGTTCTTTCGGGATGAAGTTGCAATCCCGTACGGCATCGATTTCACCATCGGGCTTCCTGCATCGGAGGACTATCGAACGGCAAAGTTCATCTACCCGTACGGAGTCGGCGGCGTTACGCCAATCGACTTACACCCGGCGATGTACGACCCGAATTCCATCAGCTACCGCGCGATCGCGGGGATTTTGAACGCACCGGTTGGGGTTGACGTCAACTCGAGGGAATGGCGAGCGGGTGAATTTCCTGCAGCTGGGGGACACGGAAACGGACGCTCCCTTGCACAGTTTTACGCAATTCTCGCGTGCGGCGGGGAGCTAAATGGCAGACGACTCATCAGCTGTGAAGCGATAGAGAGAGCGTCAACTGTTGAGGTTGTGGGCACGGACGAGTTCGTAATGCTCTCCCCGGCAATCGCACACCAGGCACTCGGGTTTAATCTCGCGCAACTCAGCACGCCAAACGACCCGCGGCCGGCCACGGCATTCGGAGGCGGTGGCGCTGGCGGCTCCCTGTGCTTCGCAGACCCGGAAAACCGTTTGAGCTTCGGATACGCCATGAACCAAGCCTGGCGCATGCGCCTGGACGACCCAGACCCGCGGGGCGCAAGTCTCGTCCGTGCAGCTTACAAGTGCATCTGACCTCAGGAGAATAGACGTGAATTATTGGGACAGTAGATCAAAGCTACCTCGTAGGCGCCTTTTGGCGTCCGCCGGCGGAGGCTCCGTGGCAATTGCCGCCGCAGCACTGGTCGGCTGCGGTTCAGGCGATGATGACGACGACGACGTTCAACCGACGGCGCAGGTTCAGACGCCGGCGCCCGCGCCGACAACGGCTGCCCCGCCAAGGAGCGGAGGGCTCTTCACCACCAGCGCACAGAACGCCACCTCTGATCACCTCGATGTGCAGCAGAGTTCTCATCCCGGCATCCTTAACTGGTCTCAGTACGCCAACGACGGCCTGATGATCCTTGATGAGCCAGTACCGGGCGACCTCACCATCAAGCCACAACTGATCGAGTCTTGGGAACAGCCTGACTCGACTACGCTCCTTCTCAAAGTCCGCAAAGGGGTGAAGTTCGCGAACATACCACCGGCCAACGGGCGTGCGCTAACCTCGAAGGACATCGTCTTCAGCCTTCAGCGCATGGCCACCGATAGCCCGAAATACCCGCGCCGGACGTGGTTCACGCCTGTCGATTCAATCACCGCGCCCGACGACTACACCGTCAAAATCGTCACAAAACGGCCATACGCGGCGTTTTTGCAGCTTCTCGCTCACCCCTGGACGGTCGTAATCGACTCCGAGACGGTCAAGCAAGACGGCGACCAGATCAAACATCTGGTTGGAACTGGCCCGTATATCGCCAAGCGCGTCGAAATCAATGTTGAAGCTGACTTCGATAAGAATCCCGACTACTGGGACACGGGGAAGCCGTACCTCGATTCCTGGAAATTCCTGAGCATCCCCGACAACGCAGCCCAACTGGCCGCATTCCGTTCGGGGCAACTCGATCTCTGTGCTCCGAACCCAGATGTCCGCGAGAAGTTCAAAAGTGAGAATCCGGGAGCGCGCGAGGTTATCGCGCCCTCAGTTGGCAATGCACTGGTTGCATTCAACATACGGAAGAAGCCCTTTGACGATCCACGCGTTCGTCAGGCGATTGCCAATGCGGTCGACATCCCAGCCTGGCTCGAAGCGTTGTTCAACGGTGATGGGCAACGGACAGCACCCATGCCCACTTACTACACGCCCTGGGCCTTGCCAAAGGACGCTTTGAAATTCAACAAGCCGGACCTAAAGACGGCCAAGGAGCTGCTCAACGCGGCCGGCTACGGCGACGGATTCAAGATGGGTTCCGTAACGCTCGGCAGCGTCCTCTACCAAGGTTCCGCCATCCAGATGCAAGCAGATCTGCGAAGTCTTAATATCGAAGTCGATATTCAGGTTCAGCCGACGTCTATCGACTACACGAACAAAGTATTCGTGAACCATGAGTTCGAAGCAGTGAACGGACAAGACTTCGCTCCAGATGACCCTGACCAACTCGGAGACAAGTTCCGGTCAGACAGCACGCAGAACTGGTCCGGGTACTCGAACCCGAAGGTCGATGAACTCTTTACAAAGCAGTCCCAGACGCTCGACCACACCGAACGGCGCGCCATAGTCGACGACATCCAGAAAACGCTAATCGACGACGTTGCGTCCCTTTGGACCTTCATCGTGTACCAGCACACCTTCTATAAGAGCACCACCGGCAACATGAGACGTTCACCCATGAACGGTAATCAGGACCGTTGGGAGGCGCGCAACCTCTTCTTCTCTGCCTAGCGGGTGAATTCGGAGCCAAGAGGGCTGGGTTCCTATCCTGCGAACCCAGCCCTCTTCACCAACAAGCGCTCCTATGTGCGATCCAGCAATAGATCTCCTCGATCCTGATTCTCGTTGAGACACTGTTGTCAGGTGCGCCAAATCGCTCTGACTAGGTAGCACTTGAGGGCCCGGACGGCCTCGCGCCTCGTCTTTCCCTCGCTCCGTCGGCGTTCGATGTACCGGCGGGCCCCGGGAGACATGCGGCTCTGGATGAGGACGATGCGGTAGAGAATCGCATTCAGCCTTCGGTTGCCGCCTCGGTTCAGCCGATGCCTGACTTTGCCAGCGGATGATGCCTCCAGGGACGCCGCTCCGGCGTAAGAGGCGAGTTCCGCATCGCTGGAGAAGCGTCGGCCAGGCCCGAGGATACCAGCCAGCGCGCCGGCGGTAAGCAGACTGACGCCGCGGATGTTCGTGAACGGAACGAGTTTGCGGTCGCTAACTCACGGATGCGCGTGCCGAGCTCGGTGAAGTGGTCGGTAGCCAGTTGCAGCCGCTGAGCGAGCCGACGGACCGACGCGGCGCGCTCACTGTTGATCGCACCTGGGCGCGGGCTGGCGTAGCTGAGGAGTGCCTCGAGGCTGGCCTTTGTCTTGAGTTGGGGCAGGGTTCGTTCGTAGCCAGGTTCGCCGAGCATGAACAGAGAGTGAATCTGATTCCGCACTCGCGCGGCCTCGACAATCGCTGAATCTCACTCGGACACCAGGAGGCCGAGAATCACCGTGACATCGTCGGCCGTGACCTTCGGCAGTCCGTCGGCTTCGCGGAGGACCGTGGCCGCAACGGCTTGAGCGTCGAGTACATCTGTCTTGCCAACGGAGCGCGCGGACTTCCGTCCGAGCGCGGTCCAACGTGTGTTCACCTCGTATACCGACTCGTCCCGCTCGACGAAGAACTGTGCCAACCTCGGCCGAGATTCCATGCCCCTTCGATTCCGATTCGTCGTTCAGGTCCGAGCGACTCGGCCCATCCGAGGAATGCCTCCCACCCGGCCGGTCCATTCCCTCCTTTCCAATCGCCTATGCTCTGACCCTGCTCGTTGATTGCGACCGCGACCTGTAGCTGCTTGTGTGCATCCACTCCAATGACATTCACCCGGTCTCCTCCTGTAATTGCTGCACAGGCTTCCGGGCTGACTGGCTTCTCTGGACTCAAGGAGATGCTCCTATCAGGTCAAGCCCGGGAGCCCGATGAAGGGGCGACACGTTTGTTCCTGGGGAGCGAGCCCATGCGTTAGTGGGGTCAACTCGACCTCATCGTGCTCCGCCTGAATACACCGCTTTCTACATACACAGCAGAGGTAGCTCGAGGAACCTACAGAGAAGCGTTCGAGTGGGCGTGGGTCGGGTAGTGATTTGGCCCCACAGCGCGGCTAGAGTGCATATATGACAGGACGGCCCGCTCATTACGAGTCGCGCGTGCGCGCGGATCTCACCACCAGGCAGGCAGAAATCCTCAGGCTCGTCGCCCAGGGGAGGACCAACCGGGAGATAGCTGCCCATTTCGGGATGACGCTGGACGGCGCGAAGTGGCATCTGGGCGAGATCATGCAAAAGTTGGGCGCCGTCTCGCGGGAAGAGGCAGTCTCCCTTTGGCAGGGACAGCACTCAGGTTCATTCCGCCACCGCTTCGCGGTCACCCTCGGTCCCACCTTGAAGCTCTGCCTTTGGGCAAGTGCGGCGGGTGCAGCTGTGGTGGCTGCGGCGGCGGTTTGGACCTCACTCCATCGAGATAGCTCAGACGCTTCCGAACTATCGAGTAATCCCGCCATCGTTTTTGAGTCGTTCAGCTTGCCGGAGCTGCCAACCCAGCACGAGATAATGGCTCTGGCGGTGCAGGCCAATTCTTATCCGCAGCCAGACAAACCGCTGCCGCTCCCGTTGCTGTCGTCTGATCCGTCTGATGCCCGCCGCATTGACGAGATTCTCGCTGAGTTGGCCCGCGTGCCGGCGGCGGGCATCGACCCCGACGAGCCGTATCTATGGGGATCGCCGCACGCCATTGTCATTCTGACCGAAGGGTTGCTGAATGTCGGCGTCGCTATGGACTGCCGGACTACTGCCACGGCCGACGGCCAGCTGACCGAGTGTTCGCCGCTGCCTGGAAAGGTGGACGTGATGCGGCACAGCAGCATTCGCCCAGGACGAATGGCCCGATACGACGCTCCTCTCCTCTATGCTTGGCTGACGCAGGGATGGTCGCAGGACTTCGAATTCGGGTCGCAAGCCGAGTGGAATGAGGCCTGGACAAAGGTTCTTCAGGAGCCATCTCGTACTGAGTGACAGGTCGTTACGCCTGCTACCGAAACGCGCTATTGACTCACACGAAGAGCGTCGGTTCGTGATCAGTTGCAGGCTGATCTACCCTCTCGTCTGATGCGGGATCTCTCATTCCAGGACGCTCTCGAGTATCCAGGCATGCCGTTTCGAAAGTTCGTCGCTCAGTGCGTCGAGCGCGGGAACGTGGCTGTGGGGGAGTACGAAGCGCAGGGCAGCCCGTTCGGTCCGGCGGACGACTTGGACAACGTTACCCGGTGTCTCGCAGCGAATGGGCGAGTGGGATGCAGTCGTAACAGCCGAGGCCATTCTCTCCCACGAACCTTGCAAGATTGCCAGGTTCAACCGGCGGTTCGGCTGAACTTCCAGCGAGTGGCTCCCCACGGTTCCGAAGTTGCAACGGCATAGACTGCGCGGAAGTCGAGTCTATAGAGATTCCACGGCGGGGGGCCGGCACTGGACGCACTGTACGGCGCCGTGAACGCTGGCCCGTCAACTTCCGCCGGCCATCCACCGTCCTGATAAACGCGGACCACCCGCGCGAGCGTGGCAGAATCGGTGACGCGTTGCACCGTGCCCTCAAACACAACGTCGATGCCCTCGAGCCGCGCACTCAAGGTCGCTGCTGGACGGTCCGAGAGGTCTCTTGACTTGCGGGTCCTTGGACCGCTGACGAAGTACAGTTCGTCCTCAGACCACGCCGCCCCAACCCCCGCGGCGTGAGGCGAACCATCCGGGTCGGTCACGCCCAGGAACCAAGTTACTTCAGGGCCATTTGCAACTTTGGTCACCGCGGCCAGTGCCCGGCTCCAGGGCAAGGCGGGGTTACCGTATCCATCGAGGTTCTTTGTGCTGGTCGGTTCAGTGACATTCATCTAGCTGCCCCTCTTTCATCAAACGTGCGTCTGTATATAGCCCGTATTCCAGAGTCACCAAGTCCATCGTATCCCGGGCTGTCGAGCTCAGGTCCAAGTTTCGAAGCTGCGTGAATCAAATCGGCAAACAGGGACGAATCCGCCGCTATTGAAGGGAAAGGCGGAAGAGCGAGTCTCATTACGAAACCATCACAACCCGGCCGAGGTACTTGACAGCCCATTTCGACAGTGCTTGCCTCGAATGACCGGCCCGTATCCTCGAGGCACCACTGGCCGGCAGACCACTAACTGGTCCCGAGTGCAGAAGCACTCCGAATCTCCACAATTGCGCCCCCGGAACGAAGGTCGCGATCATCAAATCGCAAGATTATGGTCGCGTCCGCCAGAAAGGAGGGCGACCGTGTTGCCCAATTGTCCGCACTGTCGTGGAAACCTATTTCTTGAGCCCGCGCCGTACGGTGAATCCTCCTGGACGTGCCTTCAATGTGGCCGGCGGCAGCCGGTTCGGATTCCACAACCATGGGCGTTCCAGCCAGTCCATCATTCCCGGTACGCAACCCCTGAAAGGAGGGTTTAGCAATGACGTACGCACCTCATCATGACCTTCACATCACGGCTGCCCGCCGCGGCCTCCAGGTTGGGGCCGCTGTGACGAGTGCCGATGGAAAACATCTCGGTCGCATCAAGGAACTACGGGGACCGTACTTTCGCATTGGCCGGCGCGTTTTCGGACATGATCGCTGGCTCGATGTCGAAGAGGTGATCGCCGCTGGGGAGTCCGAAATCTGGCTCGGCGTGTCCGGAGACCCGATAGACTCGTACGAAGTGCCATCCGTCGTGGCAGCCGACCGCCGGCTCGAGGCGCGCGCCGATGACCTGCTCGATGAGTCAGAACTTGCCGAGCAACGCGAACGAATGGAACGTCAACTTCATCCTTGAGACATCATTCCTCGTTCGCTGGACCTCTCCACGGGCGTGGGGCCCCTTGGCTCCACGCCCGAACTCCCGTTCCGAGTAGGAAGAAGCGGCACATGTCCGTCGAAACGCACAACTATGCAGACCCCGAAGAATTGGCGTTGCCAGAATCCCGCGGCCGGAGACTCGGCAGCTGTACGCGGATGGCCGTGCTGACCCTGCATGTCCTCGCATCGGTCGGACTGATTGGCAACACTGCGAGCGTGGTGGTGGTGGCGTCCCGTGCGGCCGGTGCCGAAGCTGATAGTGCGCACGCGCTTTACCAGTCCGGTCTCGCCCTGGCCTTTCTCTCGCTATCCCGCTCAGCTTCACCTCGCTGTTGTCCGGCCTGCTCCTCGGCCTCGGAACGAGGTGGGAGTCTTTCGATACTACTGGGTCGTCGCCAAAATGGGATTGTTGGCAGGTGTGATCCTGGTGGGTTCTCTGGTTATTGGCCCGGCACTCCAAAATCTGACAGATTCCTCTGCCAGCGGGCTTCAGCAAGCCGAACTCGGAAACTCGCGCTGGACAGTCGCCATCGCCGGCCTGGTGAATCTCGCCTTTATCTCTCTCGCGGCAACGCTCGCGATCTTCAAGCCATGGGGCCGGATACGACGCGACAATAGGAACGGGTATTGAATCGACGGATCATGCTGCAAACACTCTGCTGCCAGGAAAGGCGTAATAGACCGGTTCCGGTGCCGATCCTAACGATCAATGACGACCTGGGTTTGCTCGTGAGACGGGACTACGCTGACACGAAAAAGGGCCAGTGTTGTCTGTTCCGAGTCACTGTGCCGTCCAGCCCGACTTAAACTCCACGAGTGTTTTCGCCGGCCTGTAACGACCGACGGCAAAACTGGACAGTCTCCTTATGCTGAAACCCAATCGGCGCTCTCCCGGAGGTCGACATTGCTCAGCTCGCAAGCCGATCGCCGATCGACATGGTCGAGGGACTCGCAGCCATCGTCCGTGACCATTCCGCGCAAGCGGAAACCAATCGGGGCATCTCTTCCCAGGTTCACCAGGCCATGGTCGAAGCTGGCCTCTATCGGATGTTTGTTCCGCAGACACTTAATGGCTTGGGAATGGACGCGGTTGCCGGATTTGAACTCATTGAGGCGATATCTGCGATCGACAGTGCTGCAGGCTGGAACCTGCAAATCTGTGCGGCCCCCGTTGGCATGGCTGTTCTATTTCCAGACGACACGGTGAAGGCTGTGTTCGCTCAAAAAGATACCGTTGTCGCCGGCGGGTTCTTTCCTCCCGGTGTGCTTCAGGCGGTCGAGGGAGGATTCCGGCTAAACGGGCGCTGGAGTTTCGTCTCCGGGTGCCAACACGCAACGTGGTTCGTAAATCCCGCAATCGAGCTTCGCGACGGTGCTCCGGTTCTTGGTCCCGATGGCCAGCCGCTGGTACGCGTCTGTCTATACCCTGCTATGGAAGCCCAAATCATCGACACCTGGAATCCCCTGGGCATGCGAGGAACTGGTAGCCACGATCTTGTTGCTCAAGATGTGTTCATTCCTCAGGCGCGCTCTGCTTTCTTGCGGCCATTCTCCGTTAGCCCCGCCCCGTCTTTCGATGGCGCATTTCCGAAGCTCGGAATCATGCCCACCGTCCTCGGCAATGCGGTCGTTGCGCTCGGCATCGCCCGCGCCGCAATCGACGAGTCCCTTGAGGTCATTCGAACCAAGACTCCGGCCCACTTCCAAACGCAGCCCGGACAACGCGCGCCACTACCTCATGAGCCCGGCCGCTACCATCGGCGGGGCACCTCGGAGATACAGCGCAATGTGATCGCGACACGCGGTCTCGGTCTCCCGCGAGGATAATCGAGGGCTGATTCTGGAAGAATTGAGCGTACGTTCCCGGACCTTCTCTGAGGCAACAATCTGTGTTGGAGAAGATCGCCGGCTGGCGCTTGCCGGTTGCTTGTCGCCTGGTGGGGCGCAGCGCTAACACACCGACGGCATTGGTGACCTCATCAGGGATCTCATTTCGAGGCCAGGAATTTGCGACCCCGAGCGCCGCCGCTTCGGCAGCACGAAACGGAACTGCGGCGAACGGCTGGGAGTACTGGCTGTTCGAAGGCGGGCCGTTGTCTGCGCTGCGCTGGAGAATCGACCCGGCCGCCCCACACTGCCATAACCGCCGAAGTTTCATTGAGTCCCGCGATTGGCAGCCGCTTCGAGCATCCCGGTGGTCGATAGCGACCGCATTCTACTGCCTTGGAAGTCGACGTCGTGGTGTCTGGGCGACGCTTGGACCAGGTGACGGGCAGCCTCGCGGCCTGACTTCGACGCTCCTCACAGGCTACGGACGGATCAAACGCTTCGACGAATTGAGCGAAAGTCGCTTTGCAACTCGCTGAAATCATGGGAGGTGCGGCAGAAGTTCCGGAAGAAGGTGATCGAGGATCCCATCGTCGCCGATCGGCGATTCCCCCTCTTCCAGTATCTCTGGCACCACCGGTACGTCGGGCAGTACAGGTAGCTCGGGCAACAGCGGCAGGTCCGCGCCAGCTTCGGGCACGGGGATCGTGATGCTCCCGCCCTCGTCGACGGTCGGGAGGTCGATGTCGGGCCTGAGTTCCGGCGGAAGCACTTCGACAACACTATTCAAGGTCGGGTCCAGGACCTCGTAGACGTCATCCAATGGAGGTATCCAATCCGGCAACAGGGCCGGCAGAATGGGCACCCAAACGGGAGGAATCTCGACTTGGACGGAGCTTGGGGGTATCTGCGGTGCGGACGGCGTAGGCGTCGGAGCGTCGGGGTTAGCTGCAGGATAGTCGGCCTCCGCTGACGCGACGGGCGAAGGAACCGTCTTAGTTTGCGGTGCGGGTGCAGAAGCATTCTCCCGGGTCGCAGTTTGCGGGAGAACCGGAGGCTCCGATGCCGGAGTCGTCGGGGATGAAGCACCGGGGTTCCATTCAGGCACTGCCGTTTTCGAAGGCGTTGACGTTGGAACGACGGGAGCCGACGAGTCTATTTTGGGGATGGCAGCCGGATCAGGACGTACGGTCGGCTGAATCATGGCCGGCGGCGGCAGGTTCGGGGCGGCGACTGGCTCCGTGGTTCGGACCGTCGCCACTGCGGAGACAACCGAATCTGGCTGCGTGAGACCTTCCATTGGAGGCGCTGTTGGTGCCAGCATGAGAAGGACTGTCCCGGCGACGAACGGAGCGGCCGAGGACACGGTGGCCGCGGGCACTGCGAGTCGCGCTGCGAGTTCGCCAACAGAGCGCCCAAGTGCTCCGAACCAGGCCGCGATCGTGCCCCGCTGTGCGCGTCCGCTTCTGCACCGAGGACAAAGTGCAAGGTGGCGTGTGACCGCCAGCTTACGGATAGGCGTTTCTTCCGGCGTGCCCAGCTGGGCTCTCGTTTCCATTACTCGCCTGCATCGCTCATTCGGGCACTCCGCTATGGAACGGTACGATTTGGCGAGACTCTTTCGAGCCCGGTGAAGCAAGGCTTCCACAGCGGAAACGGAGGCCGCCGAATGTTCCGCGAGTTCCTCGTAGCTTGCAGCACTGAGCTCTCGCATAAGCAGGATCGTTTGTTGCCGTTCAGGAAGCCAAGCCAGCGCTTCCCAACGCAGCGAGACTTCTTCCAAAGATGCCGCGCGGATTTCGGGCTGATCAAGCGTGCTACTCGGCTTATTGATGAGTGCCGCTTCCTCGTCCATCGCCTGGGAGGATCGACACCGACGCCTTGCAGCGTCGATGCAAACTCTTCTCGCGATGGTGAAGAGCCATGAAGAGGTAGCCGCCGGATCCTCAACGGTATTCAATTCGCGATGCACCCTGAGCCAGATTTCCTGACAGATGTCGTCAGCCTCTGTCTGACTGCGCGCAGATGCGGCGGCGAGACGGTGGAGAGCGGCGCTGTAGAGGGCGTAGAGCTCAGGAAACTCAGGTCGCGTGAGGGTCTCGGACGAATTGAAGTCGGATCGATGCCTGTTCCCAAATGATCCCGCTGCGACCGACATGTTGCGCTCCTAATCAGGCATTCGACGCGGCTCGTTAGTGCGGCGGGCTTTCGTCGAATGTTCGTGGACTTCACCGTAACTCCCCTAGAGGTAGCCATTCAGGGTGTTTTGGTGACCAAAACGTCGAAGGATGGTGACGATTCGTCAGTATCTGAAATCATCCACAAGTTTTCCGCTCGGAGTCCGTCTAGTTGCTCGACATCAAGGCCTTGAGCCGAATTCGGAGAACATTGGATGACGGAAGTTACATGCACCGACAACACAACCCTCTCGCGCCAAGAACTGATCGAGCGATATCTTCCGCTCGTTCGCTTTATCGCACGCGAAGTGTCAGTGCCGGCGTCTCAAGCGGTCGTTAGCCACGATGACATGGTCTCGGCGGGGATGCTTGGACTCATTGAGGCCGCGGACCGGTTTGTCCCGTTCGAGGGAACGGCATTTCCAACGTTCGCCGTTCCGCGCATCCGGGGGGCGATTCTTGACATGCTCCGTGCGCTCGATTCGGTGCCGCGCTCGCTTCGCAGCAAGGCAAGGCAAATGGAGATGGTCAGATCGTTTTTGCGTTCAGAACTGAGCCGGGAACCAACTGCCCGAGAACTCCGGACTGCCCTTGGCTGGCCCGTAAGTGTTTTCGATGACGTGAGGAATGCAACGGGCCGCCGGGAAGTGTCCATCGAGCGAGGAAGCGCGAACGGTACTCGAAGCAGCACGCGAGTGGATGCCGTCAGTGACGAGGCTGAAGGGCCCCAGGCGAGGGCAGAACGCGGAGAACGGGTGCAGGAACTACGAAGGGCCCTGGATGGCCTTTCGGAACGAGACCGGAGAGTGATCCTGCTCACGTTCTTTGAAGAACGTCGAACGGTGGAAATCGCCCGCGCGTTGGACATCTCCGCGACTCGCATCGTTCAGATACGAAGACGATCGCTGGACCGACTTCGGCGCGACCTCGAAGACCTTGATGCGGCATAGAAAGGAGCTGGTATCAGTGTCAGGAAGACTCCAAAACGCGAAAATTCTGGTCGTCGGGGACGAAACGTCCGCCATTCAGGATCAACTGAGCGATGGCGGATACCAGTTCGTCCAGTTCAATACTCACGCAACACTCATCGGATTGTTTACTGAGAAGGATCCGGACCTTGTGATTCTCGATGTTCGTGAGAATTCCGAATGCGGCTTGAAGTCGCTCGAACGACTCAATTCGCGGTTCAGTGATCAACGCCGTGTACCGGTGATCGTCGTCGAACCGGCAAACGTCTTCGGCTTCGCCGGCCGCGCGCTGCGTCTTGGGGCAGTCGATGTTCTTGCCAGGGCGACGGGTCCCGATGAGTTGCTGCTCCGCGTCCGGAATGCCCTTCGCGTTCACTTTGAATTCTTGGATCTCGAGAATCGTCGGCGAGAAGACGCGAAGCGGTTGCGTTCGGAATTCGTTTCTCTGGAGCAGGATGCGGTCTCAAGGTTTCAACTGCTGTTGACAATGCGAGGGTTGGCAACCTACCACGAAATGAACCGTATCGCGCTGCTTTCGGAGCGCCTTGTTCTCGAACTTGGTGGTCCAGAATGGTCAGCCCACCGGTATGCTGCCGCTGCTCCACTGCGCGACATCGGACAATTAGTTGCCCGCGCCATGGATGATCCGCTTCGGGACCATGTCCAAGCGGGCCAGGCTCTGCTACGAAACAGCGAGGTGCCAGCGCTTCGGCTGGCTGCTGAAATTGCCGGGAGTCATCACGAACGCTGGGACGGCACAGGCTGTCTGGGTCTTCGTGGCGAACAGATTCCTCTGGCCGGCAGGATTGTTTCGGTCGTGGAAACGTACGTCGAGTCGACCAATGGTTCCCTTAGATCATCGCGGCGCCTTTCACGGGACGCGGCATTGAACTATCTCGATGGCATGGCCGGAACCTGGTTCGAAGAACGACTCGTCGAAGCGTTTCACAATGTCGCCGACGACCCGCTCCTACCTCTCGCACCCTCGATGCGACCGGCGTTGATGGCAGCCTGACGCGGCACTTCAAGCCGATTCGGATTGACGATTCGGCACGTTTGCGACGTGGAGCCGTTCGACGAAAAATCCGCGCTGGAGATAACGATGGATCGTGTGGAGCAAGTTCGATGGCTTTTGTCATCGATGAACGAAGAAGAACGTGGGCGCCTTCTATTGTTGTGGGGTGAAACGTTGTCACAAAGAGCTGAAGGATTTCGGGCGTGGACGGTGCGCGACCACAGTGTCCTTCGACTCGCCGTTCGCGCGCTGCCAGGTTTCGCAGACGAGGAGCCGCAAATCATTCGCGCAGTTCGGGATCTCCTCGCTGGACCGTGCGATTAGCCAAGTCCCACAACTTTCGAAGGAAAACGCCGCCACAATACCCGATCACCATAGGTTTGCCGTCGAGTCTAGGGAGCGAAGGCTCCGGCGACCCTGTGGGCTCTGCGACGGAATTGTTATAAACCGGACCTTCAGAGCCCATCGAACACGCCGATGATGCCAAAGAAGGATGATTAATCTGGCCTGAATCGTTTTGAGAAATGAATGAGGCCAGGCAGTCACTGTCGTTCCTTTGCTGCCAGGACCTGGACGCCGCTGAAAAGAACGAGATCTTGACAGCCCGAAACTTGCGCTGAATCCAGTAGCGGACTGGAAAGCAACCGGAGGTTATCGAGTGAAAAGAAGTCACATCTCCCCGAATAGCGGCATCGCCAGAACGCTGCTCCTGGGTATCCTCGGAGCCACGTTCGTCGTTACGTCCGTGTTGGCTTCGTCTGACAACGCGCAGGCTGACAGTGGGACTGTCGGCGGATTCGCCGTGGCACAAGTGGGATCCATCGTGAGCGTCCCATTCGGGGGCCCGGCGACCACGATGGACCCTTCTGGTGCTGCCCAAAGCGCCGGAACCCCTCTGGATCGTTCCCAGGCTGCTGATTTGGGACTGTTAGGAAGCCTTTCCGCCGGATTCACTTCTGGAAACGCCACGCAATTTTGCGAGGGCGATACGACCGGTACGCCCGTTTGGGCTGAGTGCTACGCACGTGTTGAAAACGTAAGCGTCGGGCTCGGTTTGCCGACTGCGCTTGGCGGAGGTTCATTGCCGATCCTGACGGCCAGCGAAATCGAGGCTCACGTGACGTGTTCGGCGCCTGAAGGGACGATTGAATGTTCCGTTGTGGGCTCCCACATCTCCAACCTTTGTCCTGCCAATCAACCGTGCAGCAACTACGACGGCACGTCTCAGGTTATTCCCCTGAATCTTCCGGGAGTCGCATCAGGGTCGATTATCATCGCGAGTCAGGAGCAGATTGCCGCGTATGGGTCTTCTTCAGGGATTGGCATGCACATGACCATGCTCTGGCTGCAACTCAGCCTTTCTGCGCCGCTCGGCGGCCAAAGTATCTACAACATTCAGCTCGCCGATGCTGAGGCGTTTCTTGGCGACGTGGAGGTGGCACCGCCCCCCGCCACAGATACGCCGACGCCGGTTCCAACCCCGACCGTCGTCGTAAACCCTCCTGAAAGTCCCAATACTCCGACTGCAACGGTGACGCAATCGCCATCTTCGCCGACTCCCACATCCCCCTCTTCTTCTCCCCCCACTACTACGCCGAATGCGCCGATGCCCACGAGTGCGCCTCGTACGGCCACGCCAGAAACCTTTATTCCCGCGGGCGCGCCACGCACGGCATCACCTACCGGATCGCAGGTTCCGCCCTCGCCAAATGATCGAGCTCGACCATCGGTGACGCCGAAGCCGCCACGGACCGGCGACTCCACTGAAGCGAAGAGAGGTTCTGACCTAGAGATGCTGTTGCTGTCGCTTGGATTCTTCACACTGCTTGGCAGTGGTTACTCAATCATTCGTTCTCGTAAGTGAGGCGGCTGGTCTGGCTTGGGGCGCGGACGAATGTCCACGCCCCGGCCAAACCAGCTCTCACGCCCTGAACATCTGCTTTGCACCAACCCTCCAACGGGTTACGGAACGGTGGAATTAACTCGTCGGCCAGCAATTTTGCTGGCCGGTGCTTCGTCTAGATCATCGACGCGTATGGCCGAGAGCCGTGTCGGAGGTCTTCCAAAGTGCCCTTGCAACCATTCGAATCCTCATTCGAGCACGCCCAAGCGCTTTCTGCCAGTCGGACGTGGGATCAAAGTGAAGTCGGGGATCTCGGCTGGTTCCTCGCCCGAGGCTACTTCGGAAGTCCCCGAGCAAGGAACGGCAGTCGCCCTTTGGAGCGGGCAACGGGCGAGCAGGTGGACGTTCGGGCGTTCGTGCTTACGCTCGCCCGTGAAGCGCTCGTCGGTCCGCTCGCTTGTCAGCTCTACACCCTGAACGGGCGAGGGGACCGACGATGAAGGCGAATCTCATCAGCTTGACGGCCGCGGTGATGCTCTTGCTCGCCTTCGCTCTTACGGCAGGTTTCACTATTTGGAATTCACAGCGTGACCGACACTTCACGGAGGTCTATCAATCCGAGCAGCGCGTGAGCCAGCTCTACGAAACAGCCAGCGCACTCGCGAAGCAGACCGAATTGCTTACCCTTCTTTGGATAGCGACCGGTCAAGAGGACTATCGAAGCCAACTGTTCAACTCAGTGGCTGAGTTCACACAAACGCTCGAGATGATTCAGCACTCTGGGCGGCCGGAGGATGAAGATTTTGCGATTTGGGCTCAACAGTATTTCGGAGACGTAGGTGAGCCATTTCTTCAGCTGGAATCGAACGATGGCGAGGCGGTTGCCGAAGCCATGCGGAAATACCGAGAGGCGTACGTCGGGCTCTACCAATCGCTCAACAATGGGCCTTTCCCGCAACCCAGGCTCCTTGCGGCGTTGACGGATCCGAGCTCGACGACCGATCCGTACGCGCTAGCGAACCCCGCCTCAGCGATTATGCTGGTCGAGGCGGCAGACCGCGCCGCTCGCGCCAGGAAGGCGATGTCTGATAACGAGAGCGCAGAGGCTCTCTTCGTTCGAGTGACCCCGGTGCTTTACATCGCGGATGCGTTGATTACTGTGATGCTTCTCTTCACGGCACTCCATTTTAGTCGCCGCGCGGCTCGCACGCTTTCGGAGAATCGTCAGTTAAAGCTGCTTAGTACAACAGACGTGCTTACCCAAATTGGCAATCGCCGGGGCTTCGAAGAGGCGCTCAAACGGCATACGTCCTCGTCGGACGGACCGGCCACGGCATTGGTGATGCTGGATCTCGACGATTTCAAGATGGTCAACGATACCTTTGGGCACGCGCGTGGGGATTCGGTGCTCGCCACATTCGCGAGGAAGTTAAAAGACATGTCTCTTCCGGACGCAGAACACTTCCGTGTCGGAGGCGACGAGTTTGCTGTTTTGCTTCCAGGCATCGACGCGCGTGCCGCGCGCCAACTAGCGGATCGTGTTCGTCTCGCCGTGGCCGGCCGTATAGCTCCGGGGATAACCGTGAGCGCCGGGGTCTCGGATACCGAATTGGCGGCGAACGATGAGCTCTTGTTGCGCCAACAAGCGGACGCCGCGCTCTACGAAGCCAAGCTCCGCGGCCGCAACCTCTCGATTAGCTACGAGAGGTGTACAGGAACGGCACCAGTGTTTCCTGCAGCCCGATTGCAGGCGGTTCGACGACTGCTGGAAGAAGGTCGGATCTCTCCGGTATTCCAGCCAATCTGGGATCTTGGTACATCAGCCGTGTTCGGCTACGAAGGCCTTTCTCGTCCGCATCCGGACTACGAATTGGCCGGCCCGGAGCAGGCTTTCGAGATTGCAGAGAAGTTTGGTCGCGCGTCGGAGCTCGACCGACTCTGTCGAGGTCACCTGCTCGCGGCGGCGGTGGGCCTTCCAGCCGATGTGCGCGTATTCATCAATTTGTCGCCGTACTCCCTGGCTGACCAATCGTTCAGCGCCGAGCGCCTGCTCTCGGAAATATCGGATGCGGGTTTGGCAGTCGATCGGGTCGTCTTCGAGATAACCGAAAAGTCTTCGGTACCGGCTGCCGTGATTGCTGAGAGGGTGAAAGAGCTTCGTGACAGCGGCGTCCAGGTGGCTCTAGATGACGTGGGTGCCGGTAACAACGGTCTCGAAATCCTTCGAACTGTAGCCGTGGACTTTGTCAAGATAGATCACTCAATCATTTCGGCGGCGGCAACCTCCGTCGCGGGCCGGGCTGCACTTATGGCGCTGCTGGCATTTTCTTCAGAATGTGGGGCATCAGTCGTCGCGGAAGGTATCGAGGACGAGGCGACCTTCGAACTCGTTCGACGTCTGAGTGCAAATACCGCACTCAAGGGAACTCCCGGCCTTATCCACGGGGTCCAGGGCTACTTGCTGGGGCTCCCAGAGCCGGTGTCCGTGGGTATGTCGGCGTTGCACAGAGCGAGCGCGGCGTAGAAACGCGGGAGTTAAACCATAGCCCGCGAGGGCTGAGACGAGAATTCAACTCGGGATGCTCGGAGTGTGCGCTCGGTTCGGGCAATCTCGGCCGAAGTGGCGGCGGACGGTGGCTCAACGACCAAGCCTTCTGGCCATCGTCGGTCTTGCCGTCTGACCGTAACGCACGAGGCCCATCGCAAATCGGTCCGTTAGGCGAAAGGCGGACGAACCATCCAAATGACACGGATAGTCAGGCAGCAAGGACCGCCAACCGGCGGCGGACGTTCGGATTCGCGGCGAGACGAAGAGCGAGTGCATTCGTGACCTGTTCACCTCTAGTCGCGACGACTAGCCCGTCCGCCGTTCGTACGTCCTCCGCCAGGATCATCCCGGGTCGAAGCTCGCTGGGCGAGAGGGTCGTCGGTCGGAGTGACTCAGAACCGGCCGTCGAAGCAGCCAGACCGACAAGCAGTTCGGGGTCGTACCACCCATCCCGAGCACGCATCCGAGTGAGGGCCGCCGGCGGATCGGAACCACTGATGACCAGGCGGTCATAGTCGATGGCAACCTTGAGCATCCGCGCACCAAGGGGGATGCTCGCACCAGCGCGACCCCCTTCTGGGAACCCAGCGCCGCTAAAGTATTTGTGCTGGAACAGTACAATGTCTGCGATTGGCTGAAGCCGCGGGATCTTTCGTATGAGTTCAGCGCCGGTTCGTGGATGCTCGACGAACATCTTTTCGTAAATCGGCGCGACGTCGCGGCCCTGCGCGACGCGCTCCATGACTAACGGCGGGAGAACGATGCACCCGAGCTGGCTCAATGAGGCGCCGAGTTCGACCTGCCAGGACCGAATTGAGAGTGCTTCTGCCATGGCTGCGACAGTCTGGCGAATGCGAGTGGCGCGCCCGAACGCGCTGGGCTGGGTGATCGCCAGGATGTCCATGAGCGCACGAACGGCGCCAATCGTAGTGTCCTCGAGCACCCGCCGCTCGGTTTCGCGTGACCGAAACTCATGCACGGCAGCATCGACTGTCTCGCGAATAACCTGGAGATCCGAGCCTTTGGTGAGGAACCGGAAGACGTGGCCCTCGTTAACCGCTTTCTGGGCGGTCTGCTGATCGTCGGCGCCGGTGAACATGACGCGGACAGCATTGGGCTGAAATTCCGCCACATGCGACAGGAACGTCGCCCCGTCCATTCCCGGCATGTTCATGTCCGCGACGACCACTACCGGCTCAACGCTGAGGGATTTCAGCTCGACAAAGGCGGATCGGCTGTCGTCGAACGTGTGCAAATCGTAGTCCGATCCAAGCCAGCGGCGCATGAGCAAGAGCAGATCGGGATCGTCGTCAACCCAAACTACCGTCTCCATCAGGCGGCCCTCCTATGCGCCATGGCGTGCTCGAAAATGTCTACCGCCAGCGGGTCGAAGTGACTTCCGCGGAGGCTCCGAACGTGATGAAAGACGCGATCCTGGTCCCACGCAGGTTTGTAGGGTCGGGGCGAAGAGAGTGCATCCCACACGTCAACGACTGCGAAGAGCCGGGCTGCGAGCGGGATCATTTCGCCGGCCAATCCGCGTGGGTAACCGCCGCCGTCCCACCGCTCGTGATGACAGAGGGGCACCTCCAATGCCGGTCGGAGGAACTCAATGGACTGGAGCATCTCGTAGGCAAAAGTGGGGTGCATTCGCATAACGACCCACTCGTCGTCTGTGAGGGGACCCGGTTTCAGGAGAATGCTGTCCGGTACACCCATTTTGCCGATGTCGTGCAAGAGTGCGCCGCGACGGATGTGGACCAATTCGTCACCCGCGATTCCTGCGAGCCGCGCCATTGTTACGGTCAGGTCAGTTACGCGCTGGCTGTGGCCCTCGGTCTCCGCATCACGGAGTTCAAGCGCTTTGGCCCAGCCCTGAAGCGTGGACTCATATGCGTGCGCGAGTTCATCTCGCGATTGTTCAACGGCGAGTTCGGCGTGCTTACGCTCGGTGATGTCGAGGAAACTTGCAAGGATGCATCGCGCGCCGCGCAACTCCACGGCGACGGCAGAAAGCAACCCCACAACCTTACGGCCGTCCGGACAGACGAGTGTCGTTTCAACCCCGGGAACCGTGCCACCTTCCTCCATCTGCTCAGCGAGCAGGAGTGGATCCTGTTCGCTCGTCCACAGGCCCAGTTCGGACGGAGTCTTCCCGCACACGACCTTCGGTTCAAGCCCGAAGAGTGCCGTGAACCGGCGATTCACTTCCGCGAAGCGGTACTGATCGTCCAGCACGGCCATGGGGCTAGGACTGGCCTGGAAGGCGAGTTCGAACCGCCGCTCGCTCTCCGCCCAGGAAGCTTCGGCCGCACGGCGGGCGCGACGCTGATCCGCCTCGGCCAACTCCCGCTCTATAGCGGGTCCGAGGCGGGCGAACTTCCCTTTAACGATGAAATCCGCGGCGCCAGCCTTGAGCGATGAGACCGCTGTGTCCTCGCCCACCGTTCCCGAGACAATGACGAAAGGTATGTCCAGGCCTTGCTTTTTCAGAACCTCTAGTGCCGCCGGCGCATTGAAACTCGGCAGCGAGTAATCCGAGAGCACGAGATCCCATTTACCGCTTCGCAATGCTGAGACCATTCCCGCTTCAGTTTCCACTCGTTCGAGGTCGAGCTCGAATCCGAGGCGTACCAACTCGCGTTCCAAGAGGTAGGCATCGTCCGACGAATCTTCAACCAGGAGTATGCGTAACTTCGACTTCGGTCGGTCCATGAGGACTCTCCTTATTTACGACCAACGGTTCCAGGTGGGTGATGTGTGTTTCGGCACAATTGAAGTAAAAGTTAGGGTTTTCCACTCAAGAACCGGTGCAATCTTCCGATGCTCCTGTCACGCAGTACGTTCGCGCACTCGGGGGGAGGCCTTATGGCTCGAATCTTCTCAGGACCGGAAGGGGCGGAGCGGGCACCGGTCATCCACGCCGCAAGCGGGGCGGTGTTTGGGATCGCTCTCATGGTGCTTGTTGTCGCGGGGATCGCGAGCTGGCTGTCCGTTCGTCAGACGACCCACACTACCGACGACTTGCACGAAACCCTGACCATTATCGCAGGTCTCGACAAAACGCTCAGCGACGTGACCGTTTTGCAATTGACCGGACGTTCGTACCTCGGAACGAAGGACTCGCGTGTACTTGAGGCGTACTTCACCAGTGCGGCTGCCGTACGGATCGACATCTCCACCCTAAAAGCGCTTTCTCTAGACGACGCTGACCGCATGGCACAGGTCGAACAACTGGAGACGGAAACTACCGCCTTCGCGAACTTGCTTGCTGTCGGCATGCCCGCCGGGCTCGGGCAGTCGCCGACGTCCGAAACGCCGGCGAGCGGCGAGGACGTTCGTGGCGCCGGTGAACGTGTCCGCGCGACGATCAAACAGCTCCATGACCACGAAAACGAGCTTCTTTCAACGGAGACCGGAACCGCCGACGAGGCTGCCCAGAGAACGCTCCTCGTCACAAGTGGCCTGACTGCCGCCGGCGTGCTCATGCTCATCGGCGCATTCGTGGCCATGAACCTTCAGATCAACCGGCGCCGTGTCGCCGAGGCCAGCCTCTCAAAGTCATTGTCCGACGTGTCGCGACTAAACCAAAAGGCAGTCGACGCCAATCGCGAATTGGAGGCCTTCTGCTACTCGGTTTCACATGATCTGCGAGCACCGTTACGCACGATCGATGGTTTCAGCAAGGCCCTGGTCGAAGACTTCGGCCCGGTACTTTCGGACGACGGGCAGCACCTCCTGACACGCATTCGCGTAGCAACGCAACGCATGGGACAACTTATCGACGATCTGTTAGGACTTTCCCGCGTAACACGGGGTGAATTCTCAATCGCGCCGGTTAATCTCTCCAGCCTCGCCGAGCGTGCGCTGGACGAACTGCGGGCACAGGAACCCAATCGGCGAGTCACCACATCGGTCGAGTCGAACCTGATCGCCGAGGGTGATGAGCCACTCCTGGCTGTCGTGCTCGACAACCTCCTTCGAAACGCGTGGAAGTACACAGGCAAACACGAATCCGCCGTCATCAGTTTCGGCGTCACCGAGCGCGACGGAGAACACGTCTATTTTGTAAAAGATGACGGAGCCGGATTCGATATGCAGTATTCCGACAAGCTTTTCGGAGTCTTTCAGCGGCTCCACCACGCGAATGATTTCCCGGGAACTGGCGTCGGCCTCGCCACGGTCCAGCGAATCATCTTCCGCCACGGAGGGCGCGTGTGGGCGGAATCAGCGCCGGAAAAGGGCGCCACGTTCTACTTCACCTTGGGGACATCCCAGTCGATCGCCGAAGCGGCCTAGGAATGAGGAACAACATGGAACCGATGCGCATCCTGCTGGTGGAAGACAACCCGGATGACGAAGAACTAACAATCCGGGCGTTCAAGAAGAACAACCTCGCCAACGAAATCATCGTCGCTCGCGACGGAGTTGAGGCACTGGAGTACTTCTTTCCCAAAGGGACATCCTCGCCGCCGCCCTTGCCCCAACTAGTGCTTCTTGATCTGAAGCTTCCGCGTGTCTCTGGGCTTGAGGTGCTGAAGGTCCTGCGAGCGGACCAGCGAACACGCCGCCTGCCCGTGGTGATCTTGACTTCGTCGGGAGAGGAGCGTGACCTCGTGGAAGGGTACGAACTGGGAGCAAACAGTTACATCCGAAAGCCAGTGGATTTCGACGAATTCATCGAGGGCGTGCGGCAACTTGGACTGTACTGGCTGGTTCTCAATCAGCCGTCCCCACGATGACTTGACAGAAAAAGCGAAAAACCGTTAACCAGAAGCACCCTGCCGCCGTTAACGCTGATGGGGCATGCCATGGAGACGAAACGGCTAAGGCTGCGAATTAGTGAGTTGTCCTCCGGCTGGGGAGTTAGTTCCGAGGCTGAGGCCGGCATCGTCTTTGCCGAATTGGAGGAGGCGCTCCTGGCGGCCGCGGCGTGTTTCGTTGTAAACATCGGAGACCTGTGCATCACGCGACCGGGTCAGGCTCAGACCGTCCCCGTCAGGGACAAAGGGCGATTCGGCTCTGCAAACTTTTCCCAGCGGTGAACCTTACCCCTCTGTAACTTCAGTCCCCAGGGGCTCCCCATAGCGTGGGAAGACTCGCAGTTGAATTGACCGCTGACCGCTGCCCTGTGGCTCTGCCATCTGCGGCTCCGATTTCTGGTTGAATGCCGGGGAAGTATTTCCCGGTCTCGTTGGTGAGATGTGGAGCATTCATTCGAGGGGACATTCCATCAAGGTCAGACGTAACGCTCGACCGCGTAGGAACGCGGCCACCTTGGCAACATCTTGCCATCGGCGAATTACATAGTGTAACGTCCTCCAACTTCCGACGGAGGATGGTCGTGCAGGAACTCCCAAATGATGCGTTGCGGACTCGAGTGTACGAGGCCGTCAGCCTGGCATTTCGCGACCTCAGGCCACAACTGCTTCAACGCGGTTTAACGGACCTTCAGGTATCTCTCCTCGCCGCTCAGGTCGCAAGCAACGTAGTAGCGGGTTTGAAATCAGCCCCGGGCGTTTGTCACGACCCGAATAGTTCGCCCGAGCCAATCCAGTTGGTTGGGGGACCTGGAACGGATCTGGGCTGGGAATGTGGTCATCTTCCCGCCCACAAGTGGGTATACACCTCGGGCGCGCACATCCCATGAAAGCCGTCCTCGGCGAAGTATTAGGAGCGGTGGTCGATTGGCTTTCGGGTCCAGCGGGAACGCTCTTTGTTGCGCTTATCAGCGTTGGTCTCGCTGGAATTGTGAGAACCTCCAACTGGTGGGCCGGAGCGATTGTCGCGATCGCCGTTTTGGGGACAATCGGATTGCTGTACTGGTCTGGGCGGCAAGTCCTGGCAACGTCACCAGTGGCCGGGACCTACCTTCTCGAATTTGGGCCGCTGGCGATCGCAGCTGTTGGAGGTCTGGCTGGAGCCGTCGCACTTACCGGAATCCTCGATTGGGTGGACGACGAGAAGAGTCGCGCCACGGGTGCAGTGTTGTTAGGCGCTCTTAGTGCAGCCGCCGCAGCCTTTCTCGGCGACGTAGCCAAACAGTCTGCGGGAGGTTCGAAGGGCTTCGCTTCTCTTGTCTCCAAGCTTTACAGGACCAAATTTTCGAAACGCGGGTTCGACAGAGATTCACCCATACCCGAAATTGCACGAGCCTACTATGCCGCGAACGGTCTCAAGTATGGCCTAGATCTGGATTCCATCGTGGGGCAGGATGATTGGAGTTGGTCAGCCCGCCGGCAACGCGCCCGAGATGTCGAGGCGGGCCTGGCAAAGCTACCCCGATAGACCATCACGAACTGGTCTTAGTGTCGGAAGCGCTGGTCTAGAAACGGCGGAGCACCCTTTGCATCCTGCATAATCAAGTTGGCAAGGTTTGTGGTAGTTCGCCAAGCATCTTGTACGTGCACCGCGGCGGCCGGCGTGTCGGCTGCCGCTGAGACGCTTGTGAGTGCAACGGTTGCGGCCGTGGCGAAGCCGAGCCCTCGCAATGCCGACACGAGTCCGTGAAGGCGGCCGGCTTCGTGGGCCGCAGCTTGCGCCGTGTGTAGAAGTTCAGGCTCGGCAACTGGCGTAGCCACTCGCCAACGCACTTGCCTGACCAACGGGATCACTTCGCGCTCTACAAATGCGGCACTACGCCCGTCCAGTCCGCCGATGTCCACCAATGCGTTCAGCTTCACCTCGAGCTCCTCAAGCAGTCGAGTGGCCTCTCGCTCACTCCCAGGAGTGAGTAGGCGAATGCGTGAGCTTGTCGAGTCGTTCGTCCACTCGGGTGGCTGTGCCTGCACGGTGAGCAACCCTGAGATAGCTTCGTTATACAATCGCGAACTCGCGGCCCCGAAATCGAGAGAATCGTCGGCAGCCAGTGCGAGCGCTGCGGCTGCTACACTTCTCCGCAGCATTTCGTTTGCGGCCTCGAACGCACCCTCAACGGTGAGCGCAGATGGGGCATTCTGGAAGACCTGGCTCAGGGGAAACACCAGAAGATGGTCAACAACCTGAGTGAGTTTCGTCAGTGCTTTCTCAGCTTGCAACCGTCTACGGGCACCTTCCCAGGCGAAGGGTAACGTCACTATCGCCGCCGTCTTAGCACCCGATGCACGGGCTACGGCGCCAGCAAGCTCGCTCGCCCCAGACCCGGTGCCTCCGCCCAGGCCTGCGAGGATGCAGACCAAGTCGGGTTTGCCCATCGCCGTTCGCAGTTCGCCCCTACTCTCTTCGGCGGCCAACTTTCCCCGGATAGGATCGCCACCCGCACCCAAACCTCCTGTCAATCGACGGCCGAGTTGGATTTTCGTTTCAGCGGTGGACGAAGCAAGACTTTGAACATCGGTGTTGCAAGCCACAAGTTGGAACCGTCTTTGGTGGGGCTGCATGGAGTTGAGCACGGTGCATCCTGCTCCGCCGATTCCGAGTATCACTATTCGATCGGACTTACCCGATTGGATCTGCTTGGGAATTTCTGACTGACTCAAGACCGCAAGCTTACGCCACCGTCCGACTCTCTTGGCCTGAACCGCCAACGCGGCAGGCACGGTCGAAAACCCCCGGGGTTTCCTTGAATCCTTCTGGACGGGCGTTGGGGCTGGAATCCACTGCATAGATCATGCACGAACGAATCTTCGTGTGCACTCGGCGACCCGAGGTACTGAGAATTGGCCTTATCGGAAGTTTGGGAGCCTCGACAGAAGGTCTGTTAGGCTTGCGGAAGACGACGGGCCCTGGCGGTTGGACGCTGATGGACGCCACTTCTGGAACGGCACCTACTGCCTCGAGGTCATGGTTGAAGACGATGTCCCGCTCGGCATGTCTACCGGAGTCGGGTTTGTCGGCCATCATCTAAAGCGTTGCAGCATCGACCCAAAGAACTGTGGCTACCTCGGGAAGAAAGAGCGCGAGGCCGGCGCAGAATTTCTCGCCACGCTTGTCAGTCGTCGGGACAAGGCAGACCTCCCATCCGTTCTCGTGGAGCTTTCTGACGGGAAGCGGATGCTCGATGGCTCGGTCATGGCGGCGTTCAATCACCTCATGCACAAATGCCACAAATTGAGCGTGCCAGGTCCCGGTGTGCTGGCTGGCGCACCGCAAGCACTGCCTCTAGCTCGGACACTGTTAGCTTCGTTGTATCAGCGGCCCCTTCTCGAGAGCGAGCAGCTCGCGAGTCTGTTCAGCTGCCACCTCTGTTTGAAGTCGTCCGTGGCGAAAGTCGTGGAACGGGCCTTCGACGGAGATGAGGCCGCAGAGGTTGCTCGCGAATTTTCAGGCTGGCTGGAATGAGCGGTGCGTTTCCTGCACCCAGACCATGGCCCGAGCCGGGCGCCCTTGGCTGGAGCGGCACGGAAAGCAAGGAGGGCGCCCGCTACTATGGGTGTAAGCCGCTGCCCGAACAGACTGCCGAAGATGAGTTCTATGAGTCAGGAAAGCGGGAAGTGCGGGCCGAAGAGGGTCCGCCACGCTTTCAAGGCATCGCCGGTTCGGTTTGTTCTCGCCAAGTGCTGTGCGTTGCTAACAGCTTTCTCGGCGTCGATGAGTTGTTGACGTGCGGCATTTCGTTGCTGCGCGGACATCGTGTTTACATACGAACCTAGCCCGGCCGGATCCGGCCACGCTTCGTGCATCCGCTGTGCGGCAGTCGCGAAGAACGCCTTGAGCTCATACGGGTAGCCGCCGCTGAACGGCGGCTGAAGAATCTCCAGCGCCATCACCTCGATGAGGAACGATGGTTCGATCGGGCTCCCGGCAGTGCGGTTCCACTTCTTAATCATCCGCACCATCGGCTTCCATTCTGCTTGCATTCTTTGGTGCGCAGTCACGGCCATGTCTGCGTGGATTTCGGGATTCGTCTCTATCCAACGACCGTCGACCTCATCGGGTATCTCAAAGTGGTCGCCCTTCGCAAAAGCAGGCACGGCCTCGATACTCATTACCTTGTCGCCTGTATCGTCCTCCGCGTCTACTTGCACGCCGAAGTTCACCACGACTGCCATCCGGTCAACGCAGACTCGCTCGTCACCATATTTCTTTGCAAGGACTTGCTTGAAACGCGTGAGTATCTCGCTCGGGTGTTTCCGGCGATAGCCTTCTTCGTCAGCGTGCAGCACACAGAAAACGTCCACATCCTTTAGGGGTCGTGTCTTGGTCCAGCGTGCGTATGAGCCCGTCAGGAAGTCTCGCTGCAGTTTGACTTCGGTCTTGAGGTGGTCACGTACCTCGAGGTGGCGCCGCGAAGCATCATCTTGCTCACCCCTGGTGAGTTCTTGACGGTGATTGAACTTGGCAAACGCGTCTTCGATGGTGAGCACTACAACCGCCTCCAATATGCGGCGCCCGCGCCAGCGCCGTTTGCGCCTATAGTCGTGCCTACCGAGAAGCGCGTGGAAGAGGCGGTCGACCGGAACTGGGTTGAACCCCAGCCTGCGACTGGCGCATGCCCATCAGCAACACTGGCGAGAATCCGATACGAGCAGGAGACCGGCCACACTCCCGCCTTCTTGATTGCATGACGGATGGCGTCCGAGTCCACCCACATACCGCCGTCGGAGTTGGAGTGGTCGTCATAGATGATGTCGAAGTCCCAGCGACCGACCAATTCGTCTCTCGGCGGTCCAAACACCTCAAGTGAGAGGGTGTTCAATTCACGGTTAGTGAGCCAGGTACTCACTCCCGCTTCCAATAGCTTCCAGTCTGACGCGATCTTATCAGGGCTCAATCCGCTGTCGCGCACTATCTGCTGGAGCGAACGGAGCATCTTGTCAGTCAGGAATGTCACCGTATGGGCGTAGGTATTTACGGCTACGAACGTTGCGCTCATCGCTGGAGGAACCTTTCCACATTCACGCTCATGGCTGCGGACGTGGCAGCGGACCCGGATTCCTCTCTAACATCTTCATCCTTGTCGCGCACCGAAATTCGTCCACCGGGAGGAAGTGCCGCCGAAGTCCATGCCACGTCCTCTTCGAATGCCGGAAGCGATATGTGCCAGTCGCCGTCCAACGGCTTCCAAGTCAAAGCGTCCTCGACAACCATCTCACCCAGGACTGCGGCATCGCCGTAAACACAATAGATACGCAATCGGGGCCCGACACCGTACACGGTGATGGGGCTATCCTCGGGTGAGTCACTCGCGATCAGCGAACTCGCAATCCCACTAGCATTCACCAGTTCGCGAGGAGGTTCCCCGCCGGCCGAAATGAGCTCGATTATGTGGTCCCAGGTCTGGCCGGCGGTTCGAACCGGCGTGGAGGCAACTCTACGAGCGACGACGGTTGTTGTCATAGATTCCAACCCCGCTTCCGGGCGCCACTCGCCAGCATGGCGGCTTGCAACAGTTCCTTTGCCGTCAGTTTGGACGCATCGAGCGCGACGGTTTTGTTCGCAGCACATGCGGCGACGACAAGCTTTCGAATTTGCCGACCATCCAAACCGACGCAGGCCGTGACGCACCGGTTGAAGTCCGGCTCATCCATCACGCGTTTCACCGTCGGGTAGTGACGCGCGAGCTCGCCGACGGCGTCGGTCAAAATCGCACGACAAGTGGTCTCGTCCGGTAGCCCGACGACCTCGACCAAGTCAGCACGTGAGCGAAAGGCATCGTCGACCGCCTCCTCGAAGTTGCTAGTGGCCAGGATCAGAAGGTGTGGGTAGTGATGCGCCAGACGGTCTAGACCTGCGAGGACGGCGTCACTCGCGCGATGAACGTCGATCGGGTTTGCTTCCAGGCTCAGCCTTCGCCGGTCGGGAGCCAAGGTCTCTACCTCGTCGAGCAAGAGCACCAGCGGGCCTTGCGCCGCTCTCTCTGGAATCAGCTGGCCCAGAAGCCGCTGGACGCTCTGCTGGCTCCGCCCCAGACCGGCATTGGCAAGGCTGTGGGGCTCGACCTCGAGTAACGTCAACGAGGTCGGTGATTTGAGGGACTCGGCCGTCCGACTAGCCAGACCGCGGGCCAGAGAAGTCTTGCCGGTCCCCGGGGGACCTACCAATAGAATCAAGCCGTGAAGAGGGAGCCTTGCCCTGTCCACTCTCGGCCGCAAGGTGAAATTGAGCAGCGCCTGACCGAGGAGCCGGTCCTTCTGCGCGTCCGGCACGCGGATGGCCCCCCAAAGACCAGACAACTCTGGGTTCGGCAGCGAGATGGTGGCTGCTATTCCGGCGCCGAGGTCCGTGTCACTTACCAACTAGCCCTCCGCAATTCGGGCGAGACTGTGAATTGGGATCGCATCCTAGAACAAATGTCCTGCAAGCTCAACTGATCAGTTCGCCTTGGTTCGGAGCAAGTCCGCTCTCCGGGCCTGCCGAACTCCGGCTCTTCAGCTCAGTCTTGAACGCTTCCAGCGTCTCTCTGGAGTCATCCTCGTACCTGGACTTCCGCTTCGCCTGTAGCCAATCTGGGACCTGCACCGACCGTGTCCGACAAACATAGATTGCGTCCTGCAACTGCCGCAGATCCATCTCGTCTACCGACTCAGGAGCTCTCAAGGCTCGTTGCCAGAGTGCGTTCCAATTCCGATAAAGCCGGTCACGGATGTTAGCGGTCCGCAAGTTGGAGAGGGCTAGGTCTAGCCCGGCGATGACGGCCGGCAATCCAGGAATAACGAACACAAGCAGGAAATCGGCAAGCGAAACGTCGATGACAAAGGCCCAGATGCCGATCTCGAGAGTCAGCCACAAACCCAACGCAATCGTGATGTAGAGGGCGAAGTTTCGCCGCAAACGTGAATCCCAGACCAGATTCTGCCGTTGGCATAGGAGAACGTCGTACGGGCGCTCAACGTCGGAGGTCATCGTGTACCAGTCTTTCAGTCGGTCGCGAGGCCGTCCAAATTGTTTGGCACGAGAGTTCACAAGTTCGGGATGCGGCGCTTCATCTGCCAGATACTCATTCCAGGGCAAGCTGAAGGTGTACGTGTCAAAGCATTCCTGTATCGCGGCTCCCCGCGACACGAGGTGGGCCTCCCATAGTTTTCCCACCGGCTCCGCCACCACGACGAAGGCTCCGACGATGGCGATGACTTCCGCCAGATCCCGGTTCCACCAGAAGACGAACGGGGAGGAAACCGCAAGCAGGAACACAAGCGCAATTCGCCCGAACTGCACTTGCTTCGCCGAGGTGTAAGTTGCGCTGGCGGCAGCCAATCTCCGGAGAGAATCTGGTTCGTTCTGCCTGGAGGGTAGTTCGCTGATCATTCGTACGCAGGTTACTCCGAAACGCAAACAACGCTGACCCGACGAAACGACCATGAACTGCGGCATCGTCCGGGACTGCGGCTCGGGACACTCAGCCACGCAAACCGGTTCCAAACGGACAGGCCCGAATGAGATCCTTCCCTTTGTTTTGCGACTGCGAGTGGATGCCATACCATCCCGCCGTGCCACGGCGAAGTTCAGGGTCCTCACCGACGCCCGCTGAGCGGCTGTCCGAGTTTCAACGAATCACGCGCGAGTTGCTGAACCGTTCGGCAGTGACGAGCGGCCTCGGAATCTCATGGGAGCTGAAGGGCAACCAGAGCGAGAGCGCTCACGTCGAGATCGATGGACCAGACGAAGACCAACTCAGATCGTTCATGATGGACTTGCGGAAGCTCCTCTCAAACGAGTCCCCAGCGCACTTTCCGGCGGTACTGTCTGCCGCTCGCCGAGCCTATCCCGATAGTGAATCCATGGAGTGGTGGACTACTCTTGGGAAGGACTGGAAACAGGCGCTCGATAGTAGCCCCGTTGCCCTGTCACTGAACGGCGTTGTGTACTCTCCGAGACGCCTGCTTGACCTCTGGATAAATGGCGAGCTCTTCCACGATGATCCGATGAAACAACGCGAATGGCGGGCCCTTTCGGCTGACCCCTTCGGGTTCCATCGAATCGCGTTGAACATGACGGTGGTCCACCTTGTCCAAGTTGCCGGCTTCGCACTTGCGCAGCTAAATCGTCTGACCGGAGTGGTCGCGCCGGTTCTCGTTCCAGGAGTGGGCGGCACCGGGCGCGCCGAGCCGTTTGAGGCCGAAGAGCTCTAGTCCGCGAGCCAGCCGTCATAAGACCGATAGGACGAAGTCGGGGGTAACCGTCTCCAACCCATCCGCTCCTTTGGAGGTGTTACACGAGCAACCTAAGAGGCGGCATTCATTACGCTCGGACCGGTGAGCACATCATCAGAGTTGTGTTCTGGAGGTGGCTGGGACTTGAGGAGGCGTTCGCGCGTTCTTGCGGCGGCAGTCTGAAGGTGGGGAAGAACCTCTAGCCTTCGTTCGTGCCCAAACACGTGCGAGGGCGCGCCGATTGAAATCGCCGCGATCATTACTCCATTCAGGCCGAACACGGGCACCGCCATATCGCTGGCTCCCACGATGTGCTCCCCGTCGACTTCCGCGTATCCCTGTTCTCGAGCCTTATCGACTTCCGTGAGCACGCGCTCAACATCTGTACAGGTGTCGGGAGTCATCTTCCGTAATGTGTGAAGGCTCAGCGTAGCCCTCGCCTTTTCACTCGACAGACCCGAAAGCATTACTCGGCCCGGCGAAACCGCGTGAGCAGGCTGAAGTTGCAGCAGTGGCATGTGAACCTTGAGTGGTGAGTCACCTGCCACGCGGGCGATGTAATAGACGCGGTCAAGTTCGAGGAGACCCAACCAGACGTCGAAGCCAGTCGCCTGGGAACACTCGTAAAGCGGTCCCTCTGCGGCGGCTACAAGCGCGGCGGTTTGAGAGTGAGGCGGCACAAGGGTGAGGAGCGTGGGCCCGAGGCTGTACTTCCTTGTCGAGACGTCCTGGGACAAGAATCCTTCATCTACCAGGGTCTGCACGATGTGATAGATGCTGGAGGTGTTCGCATCCATGCCGCGCGCGATCTCGGTGAGGGAGAGCGGCTCGGCCCCCGGAAACAGTCGCAGAATTTCCGCGACCTTGGAGACCACCCTGATTCGTTTGGGCTCGGACATCGTTACCCCGGAGGCTCGTTGGCGATCACGCCCTGGTTGTTCAAAGTTTCCAACTCTTCGTCCGTAAGGCCGAGCATCCCCTGGAGAATTTCGCGGTTGTGCTCGCCAAGACCCGGTGCGGGGAGATCATACGAGACGGGCGTCTTGTTCAGCTGGATTGGCAACCCGGGAAACAGGTTCCGACCGGCGTCCGGATGGACGATATCAGCGAAGAATTTCCGGGCCTCCAGATGGTGGTGCAGAACCATGTCTCTCGAGTCATTGACCGAGATCGCGATGACGCCTCGGGCCTGAAGAACCCCTTCGAGTTCGTCTCGGTCGCGTTGTCGGGTCCACATCGCGATGACCCCGTCGAGTTCGTCCTGTCGTGCAGATCTTTCCGCACGGGAGAGATTGGCCAGCTCATGGCCAAGTCCGGCAACCGCGCACAATTGCCTCCACTCAGAGTCGGAGGTCACGGTTATGGCAAGCCATCGGTCGTCGCCAGCACACGGATAGGCGCCTTGCGGAGCAAACACTGGATGATGATTTCCCCGAGGATGGATGGACTCGTCGTGCTGCTGAGCAGCAAGGACCTCACCCCCGATGAAACAGACCATCCCCTCGATCTGAGCGAGTTCCACGGCCTGTCCGCGTCGTTGGGGGTCGGCATCGCGATCAATGATGCCCAAAAGGACGGCGGCGGCCCCGTGCATCGCGGCGACAGGGTCAGCCCAGGCGACTCCCGACTTGTACGGACCACTGTCTTCGTAGCCCATGAGGCTGGACAGTCCCGCTTCCGGTTCGAGAGCGGTGCCCAGCGCCGCAAAGTCTCGACTCGGGCCGTTCCAGCCGTAACCGGGCATGGACACATAGATAATGCTCGGGTTCAGCTCCTTGAGGCGTTCGTACCCCAGCCCCAACTGAGGCATGACCCGGGGGGTGTAGTTCTCAATGACGACATCGGCCAGTGGGACCAGTCGCTCAAAGAGTTCCTTACCCTCGGGGGTATTGAGTTGGAGCGTCAGAGACTTCTTGCTTCGATTGAGCTTGTTGAAATTGCCTTCGCGGTTCCACGGGCGCTCGCCGGCAACATTGCCCGGATACCTGCCCGAGACTTTGACGTCCGACGGCGAAACCTGTTTTGGCCCTCGAGCCCAGGTCGCCTCGATCTTGATGACGTTCGCGCCAAGGTCGCCAAGGATTCGGGTCGCGAGCGGGCCCGCCCAGACTCGCGTCAAATCCAGGATGGTAGTGCCGGACAGCGCTCCCTTCGATGGCATCATCGTGCCTCCGCCTGCCGGGACGGAGTCGGCGTGGACGTAGCTTCGTCAATGGCGGGAGCACTTCGCAACGACCACGTATGTCCGGACATTCTGAAAGGAGGACCGGGATATTTCAGGTCGGCGCCTTCGTCCGTAGGGCTCGTCCAGAAGTTACGGGCGTTCAGATGGTCGTCGGTGAGCAAGTCTTTGAGGCTGTTTACGGGCGCCACCGGCGCTCTTACACCCTGACCAAGTGCCACGACTTCTGCGACTGAATGCTCGAGCATCCATGGCTCCATGATCGCGTCGAACTCATCAGCGTGGGTGAAGCGGGCCGCCCCAGACGCAAAACGCTCCTCGTCCAGGAGATGCTCCATTCCGATAACTGCGAGGATTCTCCCGAGGGACTCATTCCCGACTGCCGCGAACGCGACCCAACCGTCTTTGCACCGGTAAATCGTGCTGGGATGGAGCGAGCCGTAACGGTTTCCGACCCGGCGTTGGATCACGCCGCCATGTGTGTAACGTACGGTGGTCCATTGGTGGAGGCTCGCCATTACCTCGAAATGCGATACGTCGATGTCCTGTCCCGTTTCAATCTCGTCACGAGCGATGAGCGCCGCCAGGCTGCCAACGAAGGCATGCGCACCGGACGCATAAAGGGTCTGGTTCGGCGCGCCCTGAAGTGGTTCTCGCGAAGGCTCACCGGTCAGGTACATGTGACCGGAGATGGCGAAATCGGTGAACGGCGAAGAGCGATAGTTGGAGTACGGTCCCGACAAACCAAATGGAGAGACCCTCACTCGGATGAGCTGAGGGTGCTGAGTGACCTCGTCGGGGAGCGGTTGCGCCGGGCCTGGGGAGAAACTCTCCAGTAGTACGTCCGCCGCCGCGGATAGCTTTCTCAGCATGTCTGAACCGCTCACTGAGGACGTGTCCAGAGCCAGGCTCGACTTGCCAGTATTCAAGTAGGCAAATTCGGCGCTCATGCCGTCGGGCAGGAGCGGGCCCGCGGTTCGCGACGGATCGCCGCCGGGCGGCTCTACTTTGATTACCCGAGCGCCGAAGTCCGAGAACATCTTTCCCGCGTACGACCCGGCGATCGAACCAGCAACCTCGACGATGGTTAGTTCGTTGAAGGGCTTCATGTCTTAAATGCGCCCCCGCAACTTCGGGTCGAGAGCGTCGCGCAGCGCGTCGCCAACGATGTTGAGCGAGAGCACGGTCACGAAGATCGCAATACCCGGGAAGATGGAAAGCTCCTTCGCCTGGTAGATCCTCGGAAGACCTTTCTGGAGCATGCCTCCCCAGGTGGGTGTCGGCGGTTGCACCCCAAGGCCGAGGAAGCTCAGGCCGGCCTCCGCCAAGATAGCAAACGCGAGACCTAGCGAAGCAGCAATAACGATGGGTGCGATGGCATTCGGGAGGATGTGTCGAAAGAGGATTCGCGAAACCGGAACTCCGGTGGCCCGGGCAGCCAGGACGAAGTCCTGTTCCTTCAGGGAAAGTACCTGCGACCGGATGAGCCGAGAATATAAGGGAATACTCGTTACGCCGATCGCCACCATTAATTGATAGAGCCCGGTTCCCAGGACGGCAACGATTCCGAGTGCGAGCATAATCGCCGGAAAGGCGAGGATCGCGTCCATGCAGCGCATGATGATGGTATCGAGGTACCTGCCGTTATAACCGGCGGCGAGCCCCAAGGGCACTCCAACTGCAATGGCAATGGAAACGGAAATCAGACCAACAGTGAGAGATATTCGCGAGCCGTAAATGAGCCTGCTCAAGCTGTCTCGGCCGTTCTCGTCTGAGCCTAGCCAGTGCGCCGACGACGGATGGGCGAGCGTGTGATATGGATCGATGTCAGACGGGTTGTGCGGAGCCAGAATCGGCGCGGCGATCGCGACAAAGATAAGGAAGAGCAAGACTCCAATGGCAATGGCCGTGACCGGGTCAGTGACGAGCCTTCGAATAACTGAGCCGAAGCCAATCGTCCAGAAACGAGATCCCTCGTGGAACTCAAGGCCAAATTCCTGCTGAGCGGCAGTCGGCGCCGTCATCGGTAGGTAATCCTCGGGTCCAGGAAAGCATAACTGAGGTCGGTGATGAGGTTCGCAGTGACCACGACAAGGGCTGTCACAAGCACAACGGCCTGCACTACGGGGTAGTCGCGAATGAAGATGGCATCAACGGCATAGCGACCCATCCCGGGCATGGCGAAAACGGTCTCGGTGACAACAGAACCTCCGAGCAGTGCGCTTACCTGAATACCGATGATCGTGACAACCGGCAGCAGCGCGTTTCGGAGCGCGTGAGTGACCGTCACTCTTCTCTCGTTGAGCCCCTTCGCTCTG
Source organism: Dehalococcoidia bacterium (assembly GCA_050247055.1). GTDB lineage: Bacteria > Chloroflexota > Dehalococcoidia > Tepidiformales > Tepidiformaceae > Amarobacter. The sequence goes on along the minus strand of JBFWUX010000003.1, from coordinate 568,004 downwards.
GCGGTTCTGACATAGTCCTCGCGGAACACTTCCAGGAGGCTCGATCGAACCTGCCGCATGATCACGGCCGCCTGAACGGTACCCAGGGAAATCGCCGGGAGAATAAGGTGCTTCAGACACTCAATCGGGTCAGTGGTTATGGAAACGAAACCCGACGGCGGCAGCCACTGGAGTTGAACGGCGAACAAGAGAATGAGGAGAATTCCAAGCCAGAAGCTCGGCATTGCGACTCCGGTCAGCGCCAGGATCGTCATCGCTCGATCCAGGACGCTGTTGCGTTTGTAGGCGGAGATGATCCCAGTCGGCAGCGCGATCGCCACCGCAACCAGGAACGAAGCAACGGCGAGGTGAAGGGTGACCGGAAACCGATCACCCAGCGCGTCCTTAACTTCCTGCTTTGTCACGGCCGACTGGCCGAGGTCGCCGCGGACGGCATTACCCAGCCAATCCAGATACTGAACTGGCAAGGATCGATCCAAACCGAGGTCGTGCTTTCGCGCAGCGATTACTTCAGGTGAGGCGCTCCCTGCTTCCGGACCGATCAGGGCAACAACCGGGTCGCCCGGAAGCAGGTGAATGAACGCGAAAGTCACCACTGAAACAATGAAGACCACGGGCACGAGAGCGAAGAGCCGTTGAAGGATGTATCTCCACACGGGGGATGGTTCTCCTTGGACGGATTGTCTACGCCTTTTTCGCGAGGTTTGCGTAGCGAGGCTTTGCTTCGCCACCGTACAGCTGGCTCAGATTGAGAATGTTCTTCTGAGCAGCGGAGTTGAGGTACGAGTAGAACACGTACCAGTCGTAGACCTGGTCGATGGCGATCTGCTGGATTTGGTCGTAGTAGGTCTTCCGTTCGGCCTGAACGTAGGTCTCTCGCGCCTTGTCGATCAATCCGTCGAGTTCCGCATTCGGAAGATGTCCCGGGTTGTAGAAGCCGTCTGAGCGCAGCGTCTCGGAGATAGTGCCGTCGGGGTCGGCGCGCAGAGAGAAGCCTGCGAGCTGCATCGGAGCGTTCTTGAGCACAAATGTCCGGTTGGTAAGTTCGGCAACCGCCACCGGAACAACCGTGAGGTCGATGTTGATCTTGCTCAGCATCTCCTTCCAGAGCTCAGCATGCTGCTGATAGAAAGAGGTGTTAATCGTGATCATTTCGATCTTCGTGCCGTCCGGATACCCGCTCGCGGCGAGTTCCTTCTTCGCTTCGGCAAGGTCGAAATCGAGGCCCTTGAGCTTGTCGTTGTAAGCCCAGGTCCCCACCGCGATCGGGCCAATTCCTGGCGCCCCGAGCCCGAACTGAACGGCCTGGAGGATAGCTTTCCGATCAAGGGCGCGGGCGATCGCCCGCCGCAGCTTCACATCATCGATCGGCTTGAGCGCCTGGTTTGCGTAGGTTCCGCTCCAGCCCGACCCGGTCGCCGATTGTTGAACCTGGAACTTGTCGTTCTTGGCAAAGCGGTCAACGTCTCCGGCCGACAGCCCTACCAGGTCGACAGTGCCAGCCTCGAGATTCGCCAATGCGACAGTCGAGTCAGGGACAATGTTTATTCTGATCTCATCCAGATACGGGAGCTGAGTACCGGCGGCGTCCTTGCCCCAGTAAGACGGATTCTTGGTGACTGTGATGTGGTCGCTTTGAGCCCATTCTTTGAAGACGAATTTGCCAGTCCCAACCGGGTTGCGTCCGAACTGATCACCGTACTTGTCCACTGCCGCCGGAGAGACGATCGCTCCGCCGCGGTCTCCAAGAAGAGTCAGAATGGCGGCGTTTGGCTTATTCAGCGTGAGACGGACGTGAGTGTCGTCTATCGCCTCGACTTTGGTAATCGCGAGCATTTGCGATTTGGCGGCGGACTTGTCCGATTGGGCCCGCTCGATGTTGAACTTCACTGCGGCAGCGTTAAACGGTGTTCCGTCGTGGAATTTCACTCCCGAGCGCAGCGTCATGTTGATGGTCGTCGGGTCTGCCTGCTCCCAGTTCTCAGCAAGCGAGATACTCTTGTCGAGTTCGCCAGCCTGGTTGTAATTCACGAGGTTGTCGTGAATCATCCAAAAGAACTGGTGGTCGCCGCCCCCCTGTCCGAAGTGCGGGTCAATGCTCGTTGGGTCACTCGCCTGGAGTGTCGTCAGGGTGCCACCAGTCGGGATGGTTGCGACCGTCGGCGTTGCCGCTGCGCCCGTGTTTGTTGCGCCGGGAGTGCCGGAGGCATCGTCGTCATCGTCGTCGCCGCAACCAACGAGGGCGTACGCGGAGACTCCAAGTGTTCCGACTAATCCACCACGAAGCACAGCGCGGCGCCGAATGGTGCGAGTCCAATAGTTGTCCTGTCCCTGAGTCATTCCTTCCCCTCCGATTTCCTGATAGGAAATTGGCATCGACTTGTTTGCCGACCGTGGCGCAGTCTAGACTGCGATTCGCACCGGCGACAAGAGGTATAGTCGACAAATTCTTTCCTTCTAGGAAATACGATTGCCTGAGAAATTCGGATTTGAGGTTGGCCAGCCGTGGACATTCGTTCTGTAGTACAGGGGCGCATCCTGGAAATTCTCGTGACTCCAGGGCAGAGCGTGCGCGAAGGCGATGAATTGATGATCATCGAGTCCATGAAGATGGAGGTCCCTGTCCAGGCGACCCACTCGGGTACGGTTTCAGCTATCCACGGAGCAGTGGGTGATCCGGTTGCTGAAGGCACCGTCGTGGTCGTGCTTTCATGACGACCGAGAGCCGTCAGGCGAACGAAGCCACTGGCTGGGAAACGGAACTCGAGGAACTTCAGCGCCGCAGAGAGCTGGTTCTCCGAATGGGCGGCGAGGAGGGCATAGCGCGCCAGCACTCCCAGGGGAAACTAACGGTTCGTGAACGCCTGGAGCGATTCGCTGACCCTGGCAGTCTTCGAGAGTTCATGGGCCTCATGGGGATTGGCCAGTACTCCGACGGGGACCTCGCGTCCTTCACACCCAGAGCCTCCGTTGAAGGCTTCTGCAAAATCGAGGGACGCAAGGTTGTCGTGACAGGTGGCGACTTCACGGTTCGCGGAGGTAGTGGCGGAGGGTCACACGGCGGGCTTGGCATGGAACTTTCAGCGAGTCGGCGCGCGCTGGAGTGGAGGGTCCCCTACATTCGACTTCTTGATGCCGCAGGAGGCAGCGTACGTTCGTTTGAGGAAATCGGTAGGACTTACCTCCCTGATGGCAATTCGTTCACGCTTCCAGACGTGCGGCTCCTCAGGGCCGTCCCTGTGGTCTCAGCGGTCATGGGTTCGGTTGCGGGACTTCCGGCGGTGAACGCGTGCGTCGCTCACTTCAATGTGATGGTCAAGGGAACGTCCCAGCTCTTTCCCGGTGGACCTCCGGTCGTCAAAGCCGCCCTGGGCTATGACATCACCAAAGAGGAACTCGGCGGATCTGAGATGCACACCACGATAAGTGGAGTGATCGACAACCTGGCGGAAACCGAAGACGAAGCCCTCGCCATGGTCCGAACGTTTCTCAGCTACCTCCCGTCGAGCGTCTGGGAGATGGCACCAAGGAGAGAGACGGGAGACCCCGTCGGGCGGCGCGAAGACCGACTTTTGAAGATCAAGTCTCGCGACCCACGGCGAGCGTACGACGCGCGCCAGCTCATCAGAGCGATCGTCGATGTCGACTCATTCTTCGAGATCGCGCCCCGCTACGGGCGGGCGCGAACGACAGGTCTGGCGCGACTCAACGGCTATCCGGTCGGGGTCATGTCCAACAATCCGATGTACGGCGCCGCGACGGATGTGGCAGCCGGCGAGAAGGTCATGCGCCTCGTCCAGCTCTGCGACACGTTCCATTTGCCGATTATCGACCTGGCGGACGAGCCGGGGTTCATGGTTGGGTTGGATTCGGAGCGCGCCGGAATCGAACGAGCCGGGGCGCGAATGGTCATTACGACCTGCGACAGCCAGATGCCCTGGGCTACGGTCGTCGTGGGACAGCTCTACGGCGTGGCGGGCCAATGCCATCACCGACCGACTGGAATGTTCCAACGATATGCATGGCCCTCGGCAAACTGGGGTTCGATGCACATCGAGGGCGGCACAACCGCTGCGTACCGGCGTGAAATCGACAACGCCCCCGACCCGGAGGCCAAACGGGCCGAAATTGAGAAGCGGCTCAAGGATATCGCTTCCCCGTTCAGAACAGCCGAGGCGACCGGTCAGGACATCATCGATCCACGCGACACCCGCCGGCTTCTTTGTGAGTTCGTCGAAGAGGCCCAGCCGATTCTTCGGACACAGTTGGGGCAGACCGCAGTGCCTTACCGACCATAACCCGGCAGTCAAGCGGGCCGCGCGCTCAACGCGGCGGTCCGCTGAAGGCCCAATACATGATCCAAACGACCCATTTGAAAGTTCGTTGACATGAACTAGACGCCACTCTTAGTATCGCCAAACTCTACGGTTCGTACCCATCGGTATAATCCGTCGAGCACAAAAGGAGGGGTCCAAATGCGCGAATTACAACCCTGGAGCCGATTACCTCGAGTCGACCGGCGGCGCTTCCTGGCGGGTTCAACGTCCGCGGTTGCGGGAGCTTCCGCCCTGGCACTGGTCGGCTGCGGCGACGACGACGATGACGACAGCTCCGCTTCGCCGACGCAGGCAGGTCAGACAACAACTGCGGAGCCGACTAAGACTCCCGATACGGCAAAGCCAAAGACGGGCGGAACCTGGAAGCGCGGAGCGGGCAACAACATCGCTCTCGGCTCCCTCCCTTTCCAGGAAGCTGGAACGCTTTCTGGTGGCGGCAACGCGGCAGCGGCGCCTCCGGGCCTGGTTTGGGGCCAGCTCATCCGCATGGCCAAGGACAAGTTCGAGTGGGAACCCGACCACGCGAAAGAGTGGGAAATTGCCAAGGACGGAAAGTCCGTCAAATTCGTAATTCGCGACGACATCAAGTTCCATTCGGGCCGAGCGTTTACCACCGACGACATCGCATTCGGACTCGAAAAGCTTAAAGACGACAAGTGGAAGTCGGCGGCAACTGCATCGCTTAACCCCGTCGAGAGCTACACGATCATCGACAAGTACACGATGGAGTGGCAGCTCGGGCCGAAGCCTACGTTGCTGGCGTTCATGAGCCTGTTCCGCATGGTGGACAAGGACACTTACGACCAGATTCCGTCCGGGAAGCTTGTCGGCACTGGAGCGTTCAAGTGGATTGACTTCAACCCTGTTTCCGGCGCGAAGCTCGAGGCCTACGACGACTACCATCTCGGACGCCCGTACCTGGATAAGATCGAGTACACGATCTTCGCGGACGCAACCGCCCTGGCCATTGCCCTAGAGACAGGCGTAATTACCGATTCGGCCCTCTCTTCCGAAGAGGCCACCCGGTTCTACGACAACAAAGACTTCAACACGGTGAAGCTGCCGGCCAACGGGGGAGGCCCTTACATCACCGTCCGCACCGACCTCGAACCGCTGCAAGACAAGCGCGTTCGCCAGGCGATCGGGTATATGATCGACCGCGAGAGGTACCAGAAAGAAGACCTGATCGGTCGCTTCGACGAGATCGGCCGTCTCCACTTCGATTCGAAGTCTCCGGCTTACGATGCCGAACTCGACAAGCACGTTTACGACCTAAAGAAGGCCAAGGACCTCCTCAAAGAAGCCGGCTTCGCCAATGGACTTCCGACCCCGGTGAAACTCAACACCTTGCCGGTCCGTGCCTATTCCACCGCGGTAGCCCAGCTTCTGCAGCAGGACGGGAAGGAGGTCGGAATCGACTTCCAGTTCGAGCCGTTGGAATACGCAGCGATGCTCGACCGTTTCTACCAGGGCAAGCTCGACAATCTGTGGGTTGGATTCGGCGACTCTGGTTCTTCGCTTGGACCGGAGGCGGTGGTCTTCACCTCGGCGACGTTGGGCAACGACAGAATTCATCACTACTCAGATCCCGAATGGATTGCGGCACGGGACGGCATCCTTGCCGGCAAGGCCGACTACGCAAGGTTCAATAAGGCATACCTCGACGGTGCCTTCCAGTTCCCCTTGTCTCGGTCAGTCGGCGTAAATTTTGAGAGTCCTGCAATTCACATTTCCCGCGACTTCACCGGCGGCATCAATTACCACGAGGTATGGCTCGACGCGTAGCGGCGTCCCGTATCCGCTACCTGGTTTCCCCTGCTTCCCGGCGCCGCAAGGCGCCGGGAGCGTCCCTCAAATGGTGAGTCAATGAACTATGTACTTTCCCGGCTCATTCGGCAGTTCATCCCCGTCGCATTCGTGGCTTCAATCGCCATATTTGTGCTGATCGACCAGCTGCCCGGAGATCCAGCCGCCATAGCTCTCGGCGAGACGGCCTCGCCCGAAGCAGTCGCGGCAATGCGCGAAGAGCTCGGTCTAAATCGACCGCTCCCTATACGTTATTTGGATTGGCTGCGCCACAGCGCGCAGGGTGACCTCGGCCGTTCAATCCTGGGGAAGCCCGTGACGGACCTGCTAACATCGACCATTCCGCCAACAGTGTTCCTCGCGGTTATGGCCTTTACTTTGGGCAATGTCACCGGAGTACTGTTGGGCGTTGCGGCGGGCGTGGGGAGAGGCACATGGATCGACGCAACCATTTCAGCGTTCACAAGTCTGCTCATCGCGGTTCCGTCCTTCGTGAGCGGTCTTCTTATATTGCTCGTGTTTTCCGTGCGGGTGGAGTGGTTTCCTTCTGCAGGCTACGTCGCACTGACGGACGATCCTCGGGATGCGTTAATGCATGTCGCTCTGCCAACCATCGCTCTGGCTGGAGTTATCGCCGCAGTCGTTTCCAGATTCACGCGCCACTCAATTATCGAAACGATGCAGAACGACTTTATCCGGACGGCGCGCGCGAAGGGCCTGCATAACCGGCGTGTCGTTTTTGGCCACGCTTTGAAGCCATCTCTGTTGCCGGTGGTGACCATCATTGGTCTTCAGTTGGGTGGGCTGATCGGCGGGACGATTGTAATTGAACAGGTCTTCACCTGGCCCGGCATGGGTCGTCTGCTCATCGGCTCGATCAACGCCAAGGATTATCCGACCGTCCAAGCTATCACGATGCTGCTCGTGGGAACCTACCTGCTCTTCAACCTTCTCACCGACCTTGCCTACGGTTGGCTTGATCCCCGCGTGCGCAGCGCGCTGAACTAACGATGGAAAGTACGCCTACAGACATCGCTCTTTCCCCAGCATTCGACCAGCCCGCTGCAAACACTCGGTTGCGTGGCTTCGGACGAATTGTCCGTACGATTCTGCGTGACCCGCGCGGAGGGTTCGCAGCAGTCATTCTCCTCATCTTGCTGACGTTCGCGTTCATCGTTCCGTTGATTTACGACCAGTCTCCCTTCTACAGCGCGCGAGGTGAACGCCTGTTGTCGCCTTCGAGCAAACACTGGTTCGGCACTGACGAATTGTCGAGAGACCTCTTCATCAGGAATGCCGTCGGACTTCGATCGACGATTCTTGCCGGGGTTATGGCGGTCATTGGCGGGTGGCTTGCGGGTATTGCGCTCGGGTACACCGCGGGTTATCGCGGTGGCATTACGGATACGCTGATCTCCCGAGCTGTCGATACGGTCCTTGCTTTCCCGGGAATACTCCTAGCGATCCTTTTGATCTCGCTATTCGGCCCCGGCCTTGTAAGCCTTTCGCTCGCGATTGCCCTCTTCAATATTCCGTTCTCATGCCGGCTCTCCCGCGGCGCGGTGTTGCAGGAAAAGGTGAAAGACTACGCTCTTGCAGCCCAGACCATCGGGTGCAATGGAGTCCGAATCCTCTGGCGGCACATTGCAATCAACACCTTTGGACTGTTTGCCGTGCAGTTACCGATATCCATCGTGAGTTCCGTGCTCATCATGGCGGCGCTTGGGTTTCTGGGTCTCGGCGAACAGCCGCCGAACCCTACCCTCGGAGGGCTCCTAAATGATGGCCGACGGTTCATGCGTCTTGCCTGGTGGTACCTCGTCGCGCCCGCAACGATTCTCGCGATGCTCATGCTGGCTCTGAACTTCCTCAGCGACGTTCTGGGCGAACTCCTTGACCCCGTAAGAAGGGGCAGGAGCTAACAGATGAACGCAATTACTTATGTCCTTATGGCAGCACGCCCATCCACGTTCGAGGTGCCCCCTGCACAAGCAGGGAGGGGAGAGACACCTTCCCTCCGTCTCTCTCCTCCCCGCAGAACAGTGATCAGTGGACAGAATCAGGCCGTGACCGCCACGGCTCCGTGGTACCCAATGCGCCGAGAGGGAGGGACCCAATCTTGATTCTTCCGTTGGCAGGGGTCCCCATCATCGATCTGGCGGATGAACCGGTTGTTCTCGCGGCGAAGCTGCTTTGCGACCTCGGTGCCGACGTCGTCCGCGTCGAATCGCCGGCGGGTGATTCGATTCGCCGGCGAGAACCCTTCGTCCATGAAAAGCCAGGCCTCGAACGCAGCCTCGCTCACATTCTCTATAACGCCGGGAAGCGGAGTGTGGCACTCGACCTTGAGACCGCAAGCGGGATCGAAACACTCTCAGAATTGCTTAAACAAGCCTCCGTTGTCATCGCGCCTCTGGAGCCCATCGCGCGGCTCAAAGATTTGTTAACAGAGGATTCTATTTCTGAGTTAGCGCCTAACACCGGTCTCGTGCTGCCCGTCTTCCGCCGTAACCGGGAGGCGTACGCCACCGACCTCACCGCGATCGCGGCCGGCGGCCAACTCTTCCTGAATGGAGACGCGCAGGATCCGCCGAATCACCCCGCCGGCAACCTGGCTTACAAGCAGCTCTCACTTGCCACCGCGCTCGCCGCAATGTCGATGGTGATCGAGTCGTCAGGCGGCAGGACTCCGGGCCGGATCGAGGTTTCGATGCAGGAAGCAGTCATGTGGACGACTATCCAATCGGCGAACGAAAACTACGCTCATTGGGGTCTTCCCCCTCCCTCTCGTCGTGGCCTCGGCAATGTGGGAGGTCAGACAATCTTCTCGACTGCAGACGGGCTATACGTATCCCTGTATCACCATCCACCTGCTTTCGCGGCGTTCGCCCGCTGGTACGAGGAACTCTATGGCGATGGACAATACACCAAAGCCCCGTGGACCGATGGCTATTACCGCTTTCAAAACGCTAAGGAAATTGTCGGGATCACCGTCACGGTTTGCGCTTCAATGGACCGCAAGGCACTCGTCGCTGAAGCGCAAAAGCGGGGCATCCTTTGCGTTCCAGTCCAGAATGTTGAAGCGATCGCGCAGGATTCGCATCTGAGAGAACGCGAGTTCTATCAGAAGGTCCGGTTCGACTCCCTTGGTGAGGAGCTCGAAATTGTCCGTCCACCGTTCATCTCTTCGACATACCGATCGAACTCGCGGCCGGCACCCGCGCTAGGGGAGCATACGAACGAAGTCCTTCGCGAATGGTGCGGTTTGAACTTGCCCGAGGCGATGCAACGATGACGCCGCAGCCACTGGCGGGCATTCGTGTTCTCGACTTCTGCTGGATGATCGCTGGCCCGCTTACAACTCGGCTCCTTGCCGACCTCGGCGCGGAGGTCATCAAAGTCGAATCCATAGCGCGTGTGGATCGGATCCGGGAGGTAGGCGTCCAGCCGCCCACTCCTCATGGGGAGACCAATGGGGTCTTCAACGACTGCAACGTCAACAAGAAGAGCATCCTCCTCAACCTCGGCAGCCCCAAAGGTGTCGAACTCGCGAAGTCGCTCGTCGCCAGGTCGGACGTGGTCACCTCGAACTTCACGCCCGACCGCATGGACCGCTGGGGACTCGGGTATCAGCACCTCAAGCCCGTTAAGCCCGACATCATCGTCGCAAGCCTCCCGGTGATGGGGACGGAGGGACCACATAGCCACTGGCGTGCCGTTGGCAACGGAGTCATTGCCATGGCCGGCCTAAACGCCCATACAGGTTTTCCCAACCGAGAGCCATTTGGGCTCGGCACGCTTCACTCCGACTTCACGTCCCCATATCTCGGTGCCTTGCAAATCATGGCTGCGATACACCACCGCGAACGGACTGGAGAGGGTCAGTTCATCGAGCTGGCCCAGTACGAGGCAACAATCCATTTGCTCGACACTGAATTGCTCGAATACATCGTGAACGGCAAGTCTCCGGAACGGCGGGGCAATTTCTCGCGTCAGTATGCGCCACATGGGGTCTACCAGTGCGCCGGTGAGGACCGGTGGATCGCAATCTCGGTCCGAGACGAGCGGGAATGGAATTCGCTGACAACCGTGCTCGGCCTCGACGAACTCGGTCGACGAGCCGACTTGATGACTCTCGCGGGGAGGCTGGCGGACGTGTTGGAGCTTGACTCGGCCGTTAGCGCCAAGACTCGGGATGCGGACGATTGGCTCCTTGCGGAGTCTTTGCAGGCGGCCGGTGTCTGTGCGTCTCCCGTTGAAAACGTTGAGGACCTCGTGAAGCGAGACCCAATGCGCGAAGGCTTCTTTCAGGAGATCCAGCACCCGGCAGGAGTTTCGATGTTACTCCAGCACGAACCCATTACCTGGAACGGCGAGCGTCTACCCATTCGGCGGGCGCCCTTCCTCGGCGAAGACACCGAAACCGTTTACCGAGAGCTGCTTGGACTCAGCGAAGACGACCTCGCCGAATTGGCTGCGGAAGGTGTCATCTCCTAACCATCCGTAATCCATCAAGCTCGAACATTTTGAATTTAACTGAGGAGGCAACACCGATGATCAAGCGTTTGCTCATCGCGAATCGTGGGGAGATTGCAATTCGGATCGCGAGAACCGCGTCGGATCTCGGCATCGTGACGACGGCGATCTACTCCGAAGACGATGGCGAATCGCTGCACATCCGGCACGCTGACCGGGCCGTCAATCTTGGCGCGACCGGTGTTGCAGCCTACCTCGATGTGGCGGCGATTATTGCCATCGCGAAAGAGGAAGGCTGCGACGCGATCCATCCGGGCTATGGATTTCTAAGTGAGAAAGCTGACTTCGCGGCAGCCTGTGAAAGTGCCGGTCTTACATACGTCGGGCCCCGTCCCAACACCCTCGAGAGCTTTGGCGACAAAGCTCAGGCTCGACGACTGGCGGAGTCATGCGGCATTCCGGTCGTGAATGGGATCAGCCGTCCGGTTACTTTCGAAGAAGCATGCGAGTTTCTCGAAAACTTAGGTCCAGGCGGGGCAGTGATGTTGAAGGCGGTCGCCGGAGGCGGCGGTCGTGGCATGCGGCCCGTACACGAGGTTGGTGACCTGCGTGAGTCTTTTGATCGGGCGACATCAGAGGCGCAGGCGTCTTTTGGGTCTGGAGAACTCTATATCGAGGAGTTGCTCCCGCGCGCACGACACGTAGAAGTTCAGATCGTGGGCGACGGTTCAGGTGCCGTTTCACACTTGTGGGACCGCGAGTGCAGCCTTCAGCGCCAACGTCAGAAGCTGATCGAGATTGCCCCGGCGTTCGGTATTTCAGCGCCCATGCGCGACCGGATGCTCAAGGCGGCGACTGAAATCGCGTCGATGGCCGAGTATCGAGGCGTGGGCACCATCGAATTTCTCGTGGATGCTCGTCCGGGGGCTAACGACCGATTCGTCTTCATCGAAGCCAACGCGCGGCTTCAGGTGGAGCACACAGTCACGGAAGAGGTTACGGGACTGGATCTCGTCGCCATTCAGCTCAAGATTGCGAGCGGGAGTACGGTCGCCGAACTCGGGCTGCTTCAAGACCAGGTGCCGCCTCCGAGAGGCTTTGCCCTGCAGACTCGAATCAACCTTGAAACGATGATGTCGGACGGGGCGAGCCGGCCTGGTGGTGGGCTGCTGACCGCTTACGAGCCGCCCGCGGGCCCGGGCATTCGTGTGGACGGATTCGGCTACGCGGGATACGCGACCAGCTCTCGCTACGATTCGCTCCTGGCGAAGCTGATCGTGCATGCCGACAATCTCGATGCAACTGTTCGTAAGGCTCGGCGAGCGCTTTCGGAGTTCAAACTGGCCGGGGTCCGTCACAATGCAGGATTCCTCTCCGGACTCTTGAGCCTGGCACCGCTAGCTGATAGCGCGATCTACACGCGGTACGTAGAAGACCACGCTGCTGAGATTCTTGCGGCGGAAGGTGCTCGCCCCCGGTATTTCGAACCGCAGGAGCGCGAAGTCCGGAAGGCGGGCACGCGCGTGGACCCGAACGATCCTCTCGCAGTTCTCTCGCTAAAGGGTGCTTCTGCAATTTCGGCACCTGAGGTGAACATCGCTGTGCCTCACGTACACGGGCCCGAAGGCACCGTAGCCGTGGCAGCTCCGTTGCAGGGCATGATTATCGCGCTGCACGTCTCCCTGGGTGACTCCGTTCAAAAGGGCCAGCCCGTCGCGGTCATGGAAGCGTTGAAGATGGAGCACATCATTCGCGCTGAGGTGTCAGGAATGGTTCGGGAGATCACGCTTGAGCTCGGTGACACAATTTATGAAGACACTCCGATCATGTTCTTGGAGCCACGGGACGTTGACGGGGAATACAACGCCGAAGCCGCTCCCGACCTCGACAGCATTCGTCCCGATATCGCCGAGGTTCTGCACTTCCATAGCCTCACGAAGGACGATGTCCGCATTGAGGCCAGGGCCAAGCGGCACGATGCCGGCAAACGCACGGTACGAGAAAACATAGCGGACCTCGTTGATCCCGGATCGTTCTACGAATACGGCCCAATTGTCACAGCGACGCGGTTCAGACAAGACACCATTGAAGAGCTCGAACAACGGGTCACGAAAACGACCGCGGATGGCATGGTAATGGGAGTGGCTCGGGTGAACGGCGATCTTGTCGGTCGCGAAAACGCACGTTGTGTCGTGATGTCGTACGACTACACCGTCCTCGCTGGTACGCAGGGCGGGAAGAATCACCAGAAACAGGACCGCATGTTCGGTGTTGCGGAGAAGTATCGACTACCGGTGGTGCTGTACACGGAGGGTGGCGGCGGGCGCACGGGCGGTGGTGCCAACGTCAACTCAAGTCGTCAGGCTGCTGGAAGCGTTGGCGGGCTCAGTGTGCGGACGTGGCGAGAACTCGGCAAGCTGTCCGGTTTGGTGCCTATCGTCGGCGTGAACTCCGGCTACTGTTTCGCGGGCAACGTCGTGCTGCTCGGCGCATGCGATGTCATCATCGCAACGAAAGACTCGAGTCTGGGCATAGGCGGTCCGGCCGTCATCGAGGGTGGCGGCCTCGGTGCCTATGCAGCAAGCGAAGTCGGGCCGGTCAGCATTCAGCAACCGAATGGCGTCATCGATATCCTTGTTGAAGACGAAGCCGAAGCCACGGCGATGGCGAAGAAGTATCTTTCTTACTTCCAGGGTCGGCTGACCCAATGGGAAGCCGGCGACCAACGGATTCTTCGTCACATCGTTCCCGAGAATCGCCGCGCGGTTTATGACATTCGGAAGGTGATTGAGACACTCGCGGACGTCGGTTCTGTGCTTGAACTTCGCCCGAAGTTTGGGCTCTCCATGGTCACATCGTTTATTCGAGTGGAAGGGCGTCCGGTGGGAGTTGTCGCAAACAACTCCAACTCTCCGACGGGCGGAGCCATCGATTCCGACGGCGCAGATAAGGCCGCGCGATTTATGCAGCTGTGCGACGCGTTTGACATCCCGATAGTGTCCCTGATCGATACCCCGGGCAACATGGTCGGTCCAGAAGCTGAAAAGACGGCCCTGATTAGACACTGTGGGCGAATGTACGTTGCTGGAGCCAACATCACGGTGCCGTACTTCGTCGTCGTGCTTCGAAAGTCGTACGGTCTCGGAGCCCTAGCGATGTCGACCGGGAGCTTCGATGAGACCTTCTTCTCCATCTCCTGGCCGACCGGCGAGTTCGCGGGCATGGGACTGGAAGGTTCCGTCAAACTCGGCCGCCGCGCTGAACTAGCGGCGATCACCGACATCCCCGAACGCAAAGCGCTCTATGAGAAGTACGTTGCCGAAGCCTATGCATGGTCACGAGCGTTGAACGCCGCCACAGTGATGGAAGTAGACGACGTAATTGACCCGGCGGAAACGAGAAACTGGCTGGCGATGGGACTTGATTCTGTCCCTCCGCCGATTCCTCGCGCAGGCAAGAAGCACGGCTGGGTCGATACCTGGTGACTGAACCTGGGGCGACGGACGACACGATCACTACGAGGAGGACATGATGGCGAAGCTCGAAGGCAAGGTTGCGGTCATTACGGGAGGTACGAGCGGAATTGGGGAAGCCACTGTTCGGCTGTTCGCCGACGAGGGTGCCAGCGTAGTCTTCTGCGGACGGGGAACCGAAGTCGGAAAGGCGATCGCAAACTCGCTGGGACAGAGAGTGCGGTTCGTCACGGCGGACGTGACTCGAGAGGGTGACATTGCCAGGACCATTGGTGACGCGCGGGACAACTTCGGTCGAGTCGACATCCTTTTCAACAACGCCGGCGGCAGCACCCCAGGCTCCATGGAGTCCGTGACCGCCGAGCAGTTCCACTACGGAATGGATCTCCTGCTCGGAAGCGTTTTGTTTGGAATCAAGCACGCTGTGCCAATCATGCGCCAACAGAGGTGGGGCAGAATCATCAACAACTCGAGCGTTAATGGAATCCGCGTTTCGAGTGGCGACTGGCTGTACGGCGCAGCGAAGGCAGCGGTAACTCACGTTACGAAGACTGCGGCAATCCGACTTGCCGCCGACGGCATCACCGTCAACGCGATTTCCCCTGGAGCAGTAGCGACTCCAATCTTCTACGGAGGCTCGGCGCAGGCGAGGGGACTCGACCCTGAACATGAACGGGCGAAGATGAGGAAGCTCACGGAGAATCTCGGGCATGCAACACCAGTCGGCCGGGCAGGAACTGTCGAGGACTGCGCACAGGCGGTTCTCTACCTTGCCAGTGAAGAAGCGGGATACATTAACGCACATGACCTGGTCGTGGACGGTGGCATGGTCGCACGCGGCACATGGTGAGTCGGCCAAATGCCTAGATTGCCAGTCCTGAACAAACGAGACCTCGTTTCGCCCGAGGTGCAGCCTGTCTTCGACGCGATCATGGAGAACCGCGGCGCGGTGACGACGCCGGTGGGGCTCCTCATGCACGCCCCGGAGACCGCGCGCCATGCCGCGAACCTCGGCGCCTACCTGAGGTTCGAATCCGGACTCTCCAACGACATCTTCGAGCTGGCCGTCATCACGGCGGCACGCGAGTTTGACTGTGAGTTTGTCTGGGCCGCGCACGCAGAGACCGCGATACGCGAGGGCGTGCCACAAGAGCTGGTGGACGCAATCGGGGTGCGCGGAGATGTCGAAGCGTTCCCGTCGCGGTACCGAACAGTCGCACAGTTCACCCGCGAGATGGTGAACGTTCACCGGGTCTCGCAAGCCACGCTCGAGGCCGTTCGCGCCGAGTTTGGCGAACGAGGTCTGACCGATATCACCGCCCTTGTCGGGTTCTACCTGATGCTGGCCTGCACGCTCTTCGCGAATGCGATGGAGTTGCCGGCCGGCCGTGCCGGGTTCCCTCCACCAACAAAGTAGGGACAGCACCATTCAACACCGAGGAGACGTCACCATGGCAGATTGGGACAATTTCAAGCCAAATCACGTCAGCCGAATCGGCGACCGGGCTTATGTCTATACGCAGGTCGGGGGCTGGGGATTCAACAACATGGCCCTCGTGGTCTCCGAAGGCGAGACGCTGCTCATCGACACGACGAGCGACATCCCGATGACACGGCGCATGCTCGACTCGTTCGCGGCTGCCGACCCGGATGCCGGGAACATCGACGTTCTCGCATTGACCCACTGGCACGTCGACCATGTCCACGGCGCCTGCATGGACAACTTCACCGAGACGCGCATCATCTGCACGGAGACGGTCGAAGACTATATGGCGAACCTGCCGCCGAAGGCATGGCTCGGACAGATCGAGTCGCTTACCGGTGACGCCAAGCTGGCCATGGAGCGGAACCTCCAGGACTTCTTCGACTTCTCCGGGCTGGAACCGGTGGTGCCAAGCGAGAGCTTCAATGGCAGGACCGAATTCAAGTTCGGGAACCAGCGGGTCCAGCTCATCGAGGCCGGACCCTGTCACACCGCCAGCGACACGGTGGTTTATCTTCCGGACGTGGGGGTGGTGCACTACGGCGATATCACCGGCGCGGGTACTTACCAGAGCCTGCAGTACCCGGGACTCGGGAACGTGATCGCCGTCCTCGAAGAAGCAGCCTCGTGGGAGGCCCAGGCGTACGTTGCCGGTCACGGCCCCGTGATGGACCTGGCGGATGTCCGAGACCAGCTTGACTCCTGTCACTGGCTGATGGAGGAAGCGAAGCGCCGCCACGACAAAGGCATGGAGGCCGAAGAAGCCGCAGACGACCTGCTAAGCTCGCTCGACCGGGGCAAGCTGCGACGCAACCCGCAGGGGCTCTATGCCTCGTTCCAGATGGTGTTCAACGAGCTCGATGGGCGGCTGAACTACCACCTTCGCAAGAACTACCCGCGCTACCTGGCTAATTCCTACCGTCTCAGCCAGGAATTCCCAAAACGCCATCCAGACCTGGTTGGCGCGCACTCCGGACAGTCTCATTCAGCTTGAGATTTCCTAGCGTGAATCAAGTTGAGCGGGATAAAATAGTCCAGAACGAACGGTCGGGAGGTTGGATGCCCGGAGGCAAAGTCCGCACACATCATCAGACTGGCCTGCGTGGCAATCGCGTCCTCAACCCGGCGAAACGGCTTGCTCAGAGACAGCAGATCCTCCTTGCCATGGCGTCGGTGGTCGCCCGACGAGGCTATGACGCGACGACGTTGGATGACGTCGCCGACGAGATGGGTTGCACCAAGGGTGTCATTTACTACCAGTTTCGAAGCAAGGCTGAGATCTACGTTGCGATGGTCGACCAGGTAAATCGAGCCGCACTGGATCGCCTGAACGCAATCGCGTCTAGTGACGAGGCACCCGCCCGCCAGCTACACAAGGCTTTGGCGGACCTGGTGAGGGCAGGCTGGCAGCCGATGGACTACGCGGCGATTCGAATTCGGCGACCCGCTTCTATCCCGGAAGAGGACCGTCTGTACCTGCGCTCCCTCGACAGGGAATACGACCACCTTTTCACGAGCATTGTCGCCCGTGGCATGGAGTCCGGAGAGTTCAGTCGCAGGAACCCACGCCTGGTCGGGCTCACGTTGATTAACGCCGTTCATTCAATCTTCCGCTGGGCTCGACCGGACGGCGAAATTACGCCCGAGGCCTTTGAACGAGAAATACCGGCGATGCTGCTGCAAGGCGTCTTGGATAACGAAAGATCGACAAGAACGAGGTTGGCACCGGGAATTTAGGGAACTTCGCAAACCGCGCTCCACCCGGGCTAGTGGCATCTTCGCAAATATCGAATTGCCTCCATCATCACTCGGCAATCGACCTCGTTGTATTGCTGCACCGACTTCATGAGTTCGTGCTCCGACACTCGACGACCACATCGACCGCTCTCGGCGTAGGCAGTCCACGCACAAACCATCGCCCCAAGGCCGTCCGATACGTTGTCGGGCCATTCGGATTGAATCAGTCCATGCCTACGCAGAGACCCGGCAAAAGCTTTGAGTCCGAAGCCCATCGGCCCGCGGACGACTACGGGCTCGGCACGAACGACGCGGCTCAGGAAGTCGTACCAGTTCGGCTCTTCCCAATGGCGAGAACGTTCCGGGTGCCTGGCTCTGGCCGATTTGAGGCCGGTGGACAGACCGCTCGACTCTGCCGGCGACCAGTGGAAGACAAGGGGCTTGGCAAGATTCGGTGCGAGCCGATCTTGGACGACTCGCATGTGTTCGAGCCACGCCTCGATGACTTCAACCTCGCTTTGGGGATCGAGGCGGTCCACTGTGAAGCAGGAGTATGTCCACTCGCCACCCTCTAAGTGTCCGCAGCCGATCATGAAGATCATCGCCTGGCCACCGCGGGCCGGCAGGCCGACAAAGTCATCATTGACGTCGGAAACCGTCTCGAAGTCGACGTAGAATTCTACCTCCGCAGGCTGAATCCACTGCTCGCGCTCGGATTGAATGCGCTCCGGGATAACCACTGGCCCATCCGCGGCGCGGTTATGGTCGAGGATCAGGTCGAGCCGGGCTGCGCGGCTGCCGTCCAGTCCTGCTATCCGCGCGTTGAACCTGGGGTCTGTCCAGTCCGAAACGCCGCGGCCGGTAGCGAGATCGCGCGCCGCGCACCCGACCTGCCAGGCGAGGATCGGGTCACGATTCTGCTCGGCGATGAGCCTCGTCGCGCTCCTCCAAGGATAGTCGGCCTCTGCCGGATTCGGTCGCAACTCTGGTACTCTCGGTCCGTCGGAAGGGTGCCAGGTCGCGCCTTCCGCACGAACACGGCGTACCCATGACGTTGCCGACGTCACGAACTCAGTCAGGGTGCCGTCGTCCCAGCTGAGGTTCGTGGGGATTGGTGCCAGACGGTCGAAGCATCCTCGTCCTTCTGTGTTTCCTGCACCCGACCAACTGCGGCCAAGGAGGTAAGACCGCGGTGGGAGAAAGCCCTGGGTTTTGCCCAGGGCGTTGTTATAGATGGACACCTGGACGAGATACGGCATGTGGCCCCGTGCAGCGTGCCCATTGCGGTCGAGTTGGAGGGTGGTGAATTTGATATCGACGACTCGATAGTGGTAGGCGTCGAGACCGAGCGCTGGCGCCCCAATCAGAACTTCTTCCTTCCGGATCGCATCCGGAAATAGCGACTCGAGCACATCGCTGCGGATCAGCAGGTCGGGTGTGCCGTAGGTCTGCGATTCCGATTCCCAAAGCACACCCTGCGCAATCACGGACGCTCCGCGCCGCATTGCATCGACCGTCGCGTCCCGAGCCTCTATGGAACGAGAGGGCTCGGCGAGATCATGAGGCCGAAAGACCTCAGTTCGTTGCGACAGCAACTCCACGACGCGCGCCTCGAATTGCCGGCCCTTCTCGAAGATGAAGGAGCGGAAGTCCGCCCCAACCAACGGTTCGGGGTCCGACTCAAAGCCCGCGGATTCGCCATAGAGGGCCAACCAATCCTGGAGGGTGTTCTTGAGGCACCAGTTACGCGTGGCGCTAGCGGACACCCAGTCCGGCCAGGTGGGGACGGTGCAGATGGTTGCATTGAGATCGCTCATCCAGTTCTCCTGCCAACTAGGCCGACACGAGTGTCGATACATCGTGGATCGCAGCCGCGACGGCTCCTGTCGCGTCGGTCCGCAAACGGTCGCGGACGGTTCGCCCGCAACTCAGAAGGTTCGTTTGTGGAGACGAACTACAAACCTCTGCGGGGCGAGTAGGTGTCATGCGCATCCCGGGCGCGCTCCGAGGCTACGCTCGCCCCATATCGGTCGAGCATCTGGCGGTCCTTCCACCCCGTGATCCGCACGAGGTCGCCTTCAGAACCTCCACCCTTCAGGTAGTTGTGGGCGAAGGTGTGCCTGAAGACGTGCGGATGAATCCTCGGGATGCCGGCCTGTTCCTGGCGTCGGCGGACCAGCTGACGGATGCCGTTGTCGGTCAGCCGCTCACGCTTTCCCAGCCAGAGAACCGGTGAGTCCGTGTGCGGATGCAGGCTCCGCGCCTGGAGGTAGCGCAAGAGGTCGGTGCGCGTCTCTCTGACGATGCGGAGGATCCGGGGACGGCGCCCCTTTCCGAGGACCTCGATCTCGCGTTGCTCCACGTCGAGGTCCTTGAGCATGAGCCCGGCCATTTCCGACACGCGGATCCCGGTGTCGACGAAAATCGAGATGATGGCCTTGTCGCGGCGAGATTCGAAGTCCGTGCCCGACACCACTTTGAAGAGTTTCCTGAGGTCGTCGTCGGCAATGACCGGCACCAACTTTTCCGGGACACGTGGCGGTTTGAGCCTAAGCATCGGCGACTCCTTGATATCGCCGGCCTCCTCCAGGAACTTGAAGAACTGACGCGTGCTTTGAAAGCGCTGGAGCGCGGTCTGAGCGGCCAGTCCCCGACCGCCAGCGTCGGGTGGCCGCTGAAGATGAAGCATCCAGGCTGAGAGGTGCTCGCGCTTCACCTTCCTTGGGTCTGTTGGTAGCCCCTGCTCCCGCAGGAACGCCCCGAGCTGTTCGACGGCGAAACGATAGGTCCGGATGGTCGCCGGGGCTGCGTTCACCGATTCGAGGTGATCGGTGAACAGCGTCTGGTAGACTGACCAGGTGTTTGCAAGGGAAGAATTCTTGGTCGAAGACGAGTTTGCCAGGCGGCTAGCCCTCCGCGTAATTATCAGCTGTATGAACGCTGTGCGGACCGTTGCAAATCCGTGGCGTAACAGTACTCTGCTGTATCTAGATTCAGTCTAGCATCTTTTTCGTGCCCCCGTAGCTCAGCGGATAGAGCAGTGGTTTCCTAAACCATGTGCGCAGGTTCGATTCCTGCCGGGGGTACCAGGCTTTACAGCGTTTGGTTGCAGAGGGTGATGTGCCACCTGGTGTAGCGCTCGAGCCGTCGCCGCTGGGCCAACGAAAGCCGGTCGCACGCCCAGCCCCAGTGAATTGAAACCCACTGACCCGGCTGGATGTCATCGACGAATCCTTTGCCGTCCACCCATCGCCTGACGGTTTCTCTTTCCGCCGGGCAAAGGGTGAGGTTGCCATCGACCACTCGAAGCGGTTCGACTTCGACGATGAGATCTGGGCCCAGGACGTCGGTGACTCGTCCCCAGCGGATGCGGCACTGCTCCATGGTCTCGAATGCATGCTCCACGGCGCCGGACTTCATCATTCCCGCGCGCGGATAGACCTCGAAGACGTGGAAGCTGTGGTGGGGTCGTGCGCCGGCAGGGACCTTCGACGCCAGCCAGGCCCACATTGGTCTGGTTGTCCTGGCCCGGAACCGTTCCTCGAGCGAGCCGTGAAGTAATCCCATGTCGATCCGGTCGAGCAACTCGTTGCCCACCCAGTAGGCCTCGACAACGCGGCGGTCGAAGGGATCGGCAAGACCATTCGCGTGCGCTATCAATCGAAGGTATGGGTATGCGCCTTCGAATTGCTGTTCGAGCTGCGTGAGACCCGGATCAATCGTGTTTTCCGTCGCGTAGGAAAACAGTGCCCGGTCGTCGTCGCCTCCGCAAAAGCCCAGTGCGTTCGGCTTGAACGCGTAGCGAGCGAAGAGCAGGGGCCCGTCGTTACTCATGCGAGGGCGGCCTGGCTGGTGTGCGCGGGTCTGGTTGCCACGGCCACAACGGCCAATCCCACTGCCAGAATCGCGTAGCCGAGCATCTGTTCGCCGCTCGGCGAGGGCTTGCCTGACCAGGTGGCGAGCAGCGCCGTGATGGGGGCGCCGAGGGTGAGGATGCTGGTGACAACGGTGGCAGGGGCCCGTCTGAGCGCCGCGTACCAGACGGTCACATAGACCAGGAGGATTGCGCTGGTGGAAACGACCCAGCGCCACTGTTCGGCATCAAGTCCGAAGAAGGCGCCCAGTTTTCCCTGGACGGTGAGGTATGCGAACAATGCGATTCCTCCCAGGCCCATGCGAGTCGTGGCGCCGAGGAGTACGCCGACTTCGGGAAGCAACCGCCGGGCGATGACGGTTTCGACGGTCCAAAACGCGGTTGCAGCGAGAACCATCAGTTCTCCGCGGCCAGGTGCCCACGAGCTCGGTCGGCCGATTAGGAGTTGTGCGCAAAGTAGCAATCCGAGCGCTGCGACCTGCCACCGTCCAACGCGTTCGCCGAGCAAGGGAACGGCGAGAATCGCAACCCAGATGAAGAGCGTCTTTTGAATGAAGGCAGCGTTGCCAGGTCCCGATTGAGAAAGGCCTTCGAAGAAGAGGACGAAGGGAACGCTTCCTCCGACGATTCCGAGGGACAGCAGCATTGTCCAATGGGTCTTCGTGCGCGGACGTGGGCTTTGTTTGCTGGACGAACTCAAGAGGGCGGCGACGAGCACCAACCCCACGGTGAGGTTCTTAGCCGTGGTGAAGACGGCGGGGTCTCGAACTTCTTTCACGGCATAGGAGTTCACCCAGACGGAGAACCCACTGACTATGGCGGCAGCGAAGGCCAACCCGATGCCCCAACGGATCGTCGTTGGCACCCGCCACCATTGCGGTACTGTTCTCGTCCGTCCCGGGGTGAGTGTTGTCATGATGTGGTTCCTCCTCCATTTGCGTGAGTCTGATCGAAGGCCTCGATAAGCAAGTCCGTAAGTGACTGCTGGTCATCGACGTGGTCCGCGACGCGTTCGATGATGGCGCCGCCTGCAACGCGTACACGCTCGCCAGGTTGCACACCGTCGACATAGGTGATGCAGTCGCGCTCGCCTTCTCCGGGCCAGAGCACGGTGACAACGCAGATTCCTCCACGTTCGACGGTGCGAACGACGGTGGCGGGAGTCGTGAGGCACATTAACCGGACTCCCCGTCATCTACTTCGAGTTCGATGCCCTCGGGCTCGAGCGTGGGTAGGGGTGGGCCTCCGCACATGGGACATGAAGCGGAGGGGAGCCCCCTGAACGTTGAGGCGCACCTGCTGCAAGTCAGGAAGAGCGGCTCATGCACCACAGTAAAAGCGCACGAATCGAGCGCGGGGGCGCTTATTCGAAGGTGCGTAATCAGCGAGCGTTCGAACGCGTCCAGATCGGTGTGTCCGCCGGCGACGCGAATGCGAATGTTGCGACCCTCCCAGCCGCGAGAGCGAATCGTCGCAGCGATAGCATTTGCCAGGCTCGATTCATGCATTCGCCGGCTCCTGCGCGAACGTCCTCACCTCGGCGAGGATTGCATCGATGAGTTGCGGCATCGCTCCTCGGACCGTGGCGCTCAGATCCAGGCCAAAGCCAACTTCTGCCGGTTCGATAGCGAACAGCGTGCAGCGTTCAGGAAGGGCCCCCATGAGGCGCGCGACGGCGATCAGGTCTGATGCACCTGCCTGATGAGGAGAAAGGTGACCGCTATAGCTGCCCGTAAGCTCGGCTCCCCGAAAGCTCCGGAGTTCGCCCGGTTCGCCGCCGAACCGAGCGGCATCAATCAACACGAGCGACTCGCAGTCCTCGATAACGGGAAGCAATTCAATGCCAAGAGTCCCGCCATCGATTATGCGGACGCCTGATGGCACTGCGCGGTGGGTGAGCGCTTTCGCCGCGTGAACGCCGAGCCCTTCGTCTCGCATGAGGATGTTGCCGATCCCGAGGACAACGTGAGGCGCGTGAGCCACTGTCACGACCGATTTCCCCGCTCTTCTTCAGCCCTTCGCACGGCTTCCTCGCGACGTCGCACATCCTCCTCGCGACGTCGAAGTTCGTCCTCTCTTGCTGTGCCGGCGGTTTGCGGATTTGCCGAAACATTGCGCCCGAGCAGGAACCCGAAGAGCCCAGCGAGCAGTGGTCCGAATAAGCCACCGAAGCACCCGAGCCGAAGGCCGCCGCCGCGAAAAACTGGCGGGCCGCCCAGGCCGCCTCGCCCGAATCCTCCTCCTCCAAATCCTCCACGAGGCATGGATATCCTCCTTCCTAGATAACCCGGATGTTCACGGAGCTGCCGCCGGCCGGGTCGTAGACATGAACCGCACAGGCCATGCAGGGATCGAATGAATGGACCGTCCGGAGAACTTCCACCGGACGGTCCGGGTCGGCGATCGGTGTATTCAGGAGCGCCTCTTCCCAGGCGCCCCGCGTTCCGGTGCCGTCTCGTGGTGACCCATTCCACGTACTGGGGACAACGAGTTGGTAATTGGCAATCTTGCCGTCCTCGATCACCACCCAGTGACCGAGAGCTCCTCTTGGCGCCTCTTCGAACCCGACGCCCTGGACCTGCTTCGGCCACGAGTCCGGTTTCCACTTGCTTGAATCGGCAATGGCGAGGCGTCCGGAATTCATGTTGTCGTCGAGAGCGCCGATCCACGATTCGAGATGGGGGAGCAGCAATTGCGTTTCGAGGGCGCGGGCGCCGATGCGGCCCATCGTGCTCATAAGGTCAGCAGGCCCAAGCGAGAGGCCTGCAAGGAACCCATCAACGGCATTCACCACCTCCGGCTGCTTCGCGGCGTAGGCCACAAGCATTCGCGCAAGAGGGCCTACTTCCATCGCCGCTCCGTCGTAACGGGGCGATTTGAGCCAGGAGTAGCGCTCGTATCCTTCAAGGGTTTCGAAGGGCGGGTTGGGTCCGGCGTAGTTCGGTGACGTCTGGCCGCTCCAGGGGTGCTTGCCGGTCGAATCATCTCCGTCGTATTCGTAGTACGAGTGAGCCACCGACTCGCTGATCTGTGCCTGATCGACCGCTTCGACCCTTCCAACGTCCCTGGTCATCACGCGGCCGCCCGGGAAGGCGTGGGTGCTGGGATCACCCGTGCTATCGGAAAAGTCGCCATAGGCCATGTAGTTCCCAATGCCTTGGCCGAGCGAAAACCATTCCTTGTAGGCGCCGGCTACGAGGGTGACGTCCGGAATAAGGACCTGTTCGACGAACGTCCTAGCGTTGGCGAGCATTTGCTTGATCTGGGCCATTGAAGTGGTGTTGAGCCCGGTGGGTGCATCGGGCGCCATACGCAGGGCCATTCCGCCGACCACATAGGTTTGGGGGTGTGGATTCTTGCCCCCGAGCACGGCGTGAATCCGCACGATGTCGCGCTGCCATTCGAGGGCTTCCAGGTAGTGCGCCACCGCGAGCAGGTTCGCTTCCGGCTCCAGGTGGTAGGCGGAATGCCCCCAGTATCCGTTGGCAAACGGTCCGAGTTGCCCGCTGCCGACGAATGCGTTCAACCGTTCGAGGATGCCCTGGAAGTACTCGGTGCTGGATTTGGGCCAGTTGGAAATCGATTGGGCCAACGCGCTCGTCCTGGCCGGGTCAGCCTTCGTGGCCGAGACGACATCGACCCAGTCCAGCGCGTGCAGGTGATAGAAATGAATGACGTGGTCGTGGATGAACTGCGTGCCGGCAATGATGTTCCGGACGAGCCTCGCGTTCTCTGGAATCGTGATCCCCAGGGCGTTCTCCACAGCGCGGACCGAGGCGAGCGCGTGGACTGTGGTGCAAACGCCGCAGGCACGCTGTGCGAACATCCAGGCATCTCGCGGGTCGCGACCCTTGAGGATCATTTCGAGTCCGCGAAACATGGTCCCGGAACTCCATGCGTCGGCTACGTTGCCGTCCTGCACCTCGACCTCGATGCGGAGGTGCCCTTCGATTCGGGTGATCGGGTCAATCGCGATCCGCGTCATGCTCTCCTCCTTCGCCCGGACCCGGCGCGTCGCCCTGTCGCTTGCGCGCGTAGAGAAAGCCGCCGAGTCCTACGAGTGTCGCGGCACCGACAGCGACGCCCGCGACTTCCGCACCACCAAACCCACCGCCACCGCCGCTATCTCCACCATCGACGCCTCCGTCGCCGGAGTCGCTCGGCGAGGGGCTCGAGCCGGGAACAGGAGTCTGGTACGCAACCGCAGTAGGCGTTGCCACAGCTTTCGGCCCGCCTTCTTCGTAGAAGGGAACCATGGTGTCCCAGAATCGCGGGGTGGTGCAGCCGACGCAGCCATGCCCAGAAGCGACCGGCCAACTGGTGCCGGCGTTGAATCGAACGGTCGAACAGTTCGCGACCGTGGCCGGGCCCTTGCAACCCATCTGGTAGAGGCACCAACCGGCGCGATGGCCTTCGTCGCCCCATTCCTGAACCAACTCTTTGCGACGATAGTGCGCCAGCGACTCGCAGTGTTCGTGCACCGTGTCTCCGTAGGCGAAGAGCGGCCGACCGAGTTCGTCCGTCGCCGGGAACTCCTTCAACGTCAGGTATTGAACGATTGTTGCGGTCAGATTTTCCGGGTTCATGGGGCAGCCGGAGAGGTTGATAATCTTCTTGTCTTTGACGAACGCGGAGACGCCGACAGCCCCGGTTATCCCACCTCGCGCCGCAGGGATGCCGCCATCGAAGGCACAGCTGCCGACAGCAATGACCCCAAGCGCGCCCGCGCACACTTCCCGCACGATTTCGGCGAACGCTCGTCCGCCGATGGTGCAGTACACCCCGCCGTCGGCGAGCGGGATAGAGCCTTCCACGACGGCGATGTACCCGTTCGGGAAGGCGGCCATCGTCGCGGCACGCGCCTCCTCGGCCTGCTTGCCGGCCGCCGCCATCAGCACTTCTTGGTAGTCAAGGGAGAGGGTATCGAGGATGACCTCGGCCACTGTCGGCTTGTTCGCTCGAAGGAGGGCTTCGGTGTTTCCCGCGCAGTCCTGACCGTTTAGCCAGATGACGGGAACTCGCGACGAACTCTGCAGCGAGGCAGCGATCAGGTGAGCGTATCTCGGTGGCAGCGCAAGGACCCCGGCCATCGTCGCGCAGAATTTCAGGAAACTTCGACGAGACACGCCGCGCCGTTCCAACTCGACGCTGAGATCGATGGTTTGTGCGGGAGCCAGCGACGTCATGGGCAATCCTCAACCGACCGGAAGACCGGACGCGCCCTAACTTTGGGGCCCACCGAAACCTCAAACAGCGGACGAACGGTGGCAGATTCTTGACCAAATGGGCGGAACAACCGCAGCGGCGGCGCTCAAGCCGAGCGGCACCTCGCATCGAGCGCGTCTAGAACCGGCTCCACTGCCAGTAACGGCCCAGCGGGATGCGCAGGATGACGATGTCGTGCGGGGTGTTCTGCTGGTCTCTGACGGCATCGCTGATGGTGGCGCATTCGAGACCGCCGAGGGCTTTGACGGCTTCGAGCGCTTCGTCCTGGATGCCGCGGATGAATTCGCCCTGGACGGATTCGATTTCGGCATCCCAGGCGATGTCGATGAGCTCGCGCATGAGCGCAGTGCCAAGGCCGCGTTCGCGATATGCCGGGTCAACGACGATGCGGATCTCGGCGTAGTGGCTGCGAGCGTCGCCGCGGTGGCGAATGAGCAAACCGTCCGCGCAGATGCGGTCACCGTCGAGGGCCAGAAGTGGCAGTGCCCGGTCGTAATCCAGGTCTTCGGCCCAGCGGTTGATGACGGTTTCAGAGGCCACGTCGTCCTTGAGAAAGTAACGCTCGTTATCGGGGATGGTGAGGAAGAAGGTGCGCAGGGCGTCGGCATCATCGCGAACCATGGGCCGAACGGCGACGCTCGTCCCCGATGACAGGGCAATCTGCCTGGGATAGGCGGTGAGCTTGTAGACGGCCATGGTGGTTCCTCCTTCAGAAAGGCCTTCGAAAATCCGCATCAAGGCTATACCCCGGACCAAACCGCGCGAACGGCCAGGTGGCCGCGCAACGTGGGCCGAACGTGCGCAATCCGTAAAGGGATTCGGCAACGGCCTTCACCGGGGCCAGTCCTGGCCCAAATGGTCGCCAGTTCGATGGCCTACCGGACCGCGTTTCGTGTGAGTTGTGGCTCTACGGTGGATTGCAGGGCGCTGGCTCGAATCTCGCCGCAGGATGACAGCTCGCTGCTCTATTCGAAGACACGCCGGCGAAGTTTTGGAAACGCGCTGGCCACAACTTAAAAAGGAGTTCCTGGCTGTGAAAATTCGAAACATTGCCCTGCTGCTCGGCGGCGCGGTCGCGTTGATGTTCGGGATGGTTGCATGCGGCGACGATGACGATGACGGTGGCAATGTCCAGCCATCGGCAACCGCTACTTCCGCGACGACCCCGTCGGCGACTAGCTCTTCGACAGATGCGGTGAAGAGCGCTCTCCTCGAAAGCATCAACGAAGAGTACAAGGCGCACGCCACCTACCAGGCGGTGATCGACAAGCTGGGGAACGTGGCCCCGTTCTCCAATATCGTTGTCTCGGAACAGAGCCACATCGACGCGTGGAAGACGCTGCTCACGAAGTACGAGATAGCGATCCCCGACGATCCCTTCCTTGGGAAGGTAACTGCACCGGCGACCAAGGCGGAGGCGTGCACGGCCGGAGTCGCGGCGGAGAAAGAAGATGTCGCGCTCTACGACCGGCTGATGGCTACGGTTTCGGAGCCGGACATCCTCGCGGTGATGCAGCAGCAGCGGAAGGTTTCTCAGGAGAATCACCTGCCGGCGTTTGAGCGCTGCTAGCGGTGATCGACGCGGCCGGTATCCCTAGATGATGCCGGCTGCTTCGAGAACTCCAACTTCCGCGGCGGACATACCGAGGAGGCCACGGTAGACCTCCTCGTTGTGTTCGCCGATGGTTGGCGCGGGGTTGTAGACCCGGCCCGGGGCGTGAGAGAGGCGCGGGTATGGGGCAGGCGTGATGACAGGCCCAACGTGGGGGTCGTCGATGGTGACGAGGTCCTCGCGGGCCTCGAAGTGCGGATCGGCAAAGATGTCGGCGATGCTGTTCACGGGTCCGTAGGGCACGCGGCACGTATCCAGGATTTCGTAAAGCGGTTTCGCATCGAACCCTTTCACCCACTGGCGAATCATTTCGTGGAGTTCGACTTCGTTGGCCAGGCGCGCCTCGTGATCGCAGAACTTCGGGTCCTTCGGGAGATCCGGCATGCCCATGGCGTCGCAGAGGCGCTGAAAAATCTGGGGGTTGAGGGCGAGGATGAGGACCCAGTGCCCGTCCTTCGTCAGGAACTGTTCGCCGGGGATGGACCACGAGCGGACGTTGCCGCGGCGCTCACGAATGATGCCTTCGCGGCTGTATTCGGCGGCCATCGGGCCTGAGTAACGGAATATCGATTCGTAAAGCGAAAGATCGACGACCTGGGGCTCATCGCAGTTGGCGTTGTCGCGATGGTAGACGGCGGCAAGGATTGCCAGCGCGCCGAACGTGCCGCTGACATAGTCTCCGAGCATATACCCGGGGTGAACGGGCGGCTGATCGGGCTCGCCGGTGACATAGATGAGACCGCCGATGGCCTGGCCGATACGGTCGTACGAAGTTCGGTCGCGGTAGGGGCCGGTCTGGCCGAAGCCTGAGATACGGACGTAGATGAGGCGCGGGTTCGCTTCGTTGAGGTCATCCGGGCCGATACCCCAGCGTTCAACCGTCCCGGGCGAGAAGTTCTCGACGATGGCATCGGCAGAGGCGACCAGCCGCTTCATGACCGGGACGGCTTCGCGACGGTGGAGGTCGAGGGTGACCGACTTCTTGTTTCGCTGTTCGCCCGCCCGGCTCGAATTTGTGTGAGCGGCGACGTTGCCCTTGAGCGACGGCATTTCGACGCGAATGACGTCGGCGCCCATATCGGCCAGGAGCGAGCTGACGAACGGGCCGGCAAGGACCTGGCCGGCATCGATGATGCGCAGGCCGGCGAGCAGGCGATCATGAGGTTGGGTCACGCGAAATCCTCGTACGAAGAGTGGGCTTCGAACATAGCAGACCGAATCTGCGACTGACAGACGGAGTCTTCGTCGGAGTCCTCCGGAAATTTCGGCTATGCGAACGAACCACCGTTAGACTGACGGCGAATAACGATTCGGCGCATTGATCGCCCTCTGGTGGGAAGAATGAATGATGGGATGAACCAGCACTGGACACTGGCGCGAAGGCCTCCGGAAGGCTGGCCAACCGATGGGGACTTCGCCTGGGGCGAATCGCCGATTCCGACACCGGGCAAGAACCAGATGCTCACGCGGACGATCTATCTTTCGCTCGATCCGTATCAGTGGGGGCGGCGCCGAAGCGGGGCGGAAGCTGTCGGTGATGTCTGCCACGGCCGGACGGTGTCACAGGTGATCGAAAGCAACCTCGACGGCTACCAGGCCGGCGACTTTGTGTTCAACACAAACGGTTGGCAGCGGTACGGGCTCGATGGTGAGGGCATCTCGGAATTCGGATACATGTTCACGCGGCGGCTTAACCCCGCGGACGCACCAATTTCGACCGCCGTCGGAGTGTTGGGAATGCTTGGGCTGACCGCATATTCCGGACTGGTGGTGCAGTGCAATCCGCAACCCGGCGACACGATGGTGGTTTCCGCCGCCTCGGGTGGGGTGGGACAGGTGGCTGGGCAGATCGCGAAGATCCTCGGCTGTCGCGTGGTCGGTATCGCCGGGAAACCAGAGAAGTGCGATTTCGTAACCAATGTCCTTGGCTTCGAAGCCTGCGTTTCCCATGTCTCACCGACGTTCGCGGATGACCTGAAAGAGGCGTGTCCCGACGGTATCGACGTGTACTACGAAAACGTGGGCGGGGCTGTCTTCGAGGCAGTGCTGCCGTTGCTCAATCGGAAGTCACGGATCACGGTCTGCGGGCTGGTCTCACAGATGGGGCGAACGGACGGCGTGGACATCCGCGAGGCATGGCGCGCGACCGGCAGGCCGGTATTCGAGAAGCAGGATGTCCAGTACAAGGACCTCGCAGTTGGACAATTCGTCGCGGATTACCAGGACCGGTTTCTCGATTTGATGGCCGGATGGATTCGCGAGGGCCTGGTGAAGTACCGGGAAGACATCTGGGACGGGCTGGAACGGGCACCGGAAGCGTTCAAGGCAATGCTCGCGGGCGGCAACTTCGGCAAGACCATCGTGGCAGTGAGCGAAGACCCAACGCTGGATGCGGAAACCCGCGCGCGGCGGGCTGCGGGGAACGTCCTCGCCTGAAACCCAGGACTAGGCCGGAACTGGCTTTGGGTCTTTGGTGCCGAACGTGCAGGCGAGGCCTATTGCGGCGTAGGCGGAGACAAGGGTGAAGGCGATCCGCCAGCCATCGAGGAAAGCACCGCCTGCCTCGGGATTGTCGCCGACGTCGCCCAGGGGGATGTCAAAGCCCTTGGCGACCATCACGGCCACGACGACGCCGGAGGCGATCGCCTGGCCGAAAACGTTGCCAACGTTTCGGGTGAGGTTCGTGAGCGCGGCGACCACACCCAGGGCGGACGCGGGCGAGGCTCCGAGGATCATGCTGTTGTTCGGAACATTGAAGAACCCGGACCCAAGCCCGGCGACAAGCAACAGGCACATGACGAGCGGGATGGGTGTGTCGTGACCGAGGAACGACATTGGCACCGCGGTGATGAGCACCATCGTGAGCCCAAGCATCGTGAAACGGCGGGGGCCGAAACGATCGGAGAGGCGGCCGGCGGCCTGGGCCGAAATGCCCATGCCGAGGGAAGTGAGGAAGAGGACGCCGCCCGCCGCGCCCTCGGCGATTCCGCGAAAGCTGATGAGGTAGATCGGCATCATGAAGAGGGTGGCAGTGGTACCCATGAACCCGAACATGCGGGTGAGGACCGCGAGGCTGAAGACACGGTCGCGAAAGAGGCGGAGTTCGAGCATCGGGTTCGCGTAGCGGAGTTCCCAATAGACGAAGACCGCGCCGAGAAGGACAACGGCCAGCAGGCTGCCGGCCTGGGCGGGCGAGGTCCAACCGAATCGCAACGGATTGTTGATGGTTATGACGAGCAGGCTGATGGCGATGGATGAGATGATCGCCCCGCCCCAGTCGAACGGGAGGCGTTCCTTGCCGCGGTCCTTGCGCATCCGGTTCTCATCGAGGATGAGGTAGCCCGCAATGAACGCGATGACGATCGGCACCACAAGGATGAGGAAGAGCGCCTCCCACGGGAGGACCTGAAGAACCAGTCCGCCAACGATCGGTCCGGAGACGCCGCCGATGGCGACGGCACTGGTCTGGCTGCCGATGGCCATGCCGCGCTCCTCGGGCGGGAAGACCGAGACCACCATGGCTGTGCCAACGGACTGGCCCATCGCGTTCCCGGCGGCCATTACCACTCGGGCGGCAATCAGGATCCAGAAAACCGGCGAGACGGCAATGAAGATGCAGCCGATTGCGAAGAGCGCAAGGCCGAGCAGGTGTATTCGTTTCCAGCCGACCATGTCGGCGAGGCGGCCCATCGGCATCATCAATGCGCTGATGGTGAGCGCCTGAGCGATGACCACCCAGGAAACCGCCCGCAGCGTGATACCGAAGTCGTCCGCGATGGCGGAGAGCGCCACGAAAACCATCGACTGACTCATGACCATCGTCACGAAGGAAACGCCGATGGCGCTGAATGCGAGCCACTTGTGAGAGTTGTCGTACTCTCGCTCTTCCGCTGCTGGCAAAGCCGGTGCCGCCGGAGCACTCATCGACGAGCGCCGTCACGAAGCGAAACATCTGCAGGTCGAGTCACCGGCTGGATTCTACGCTCAAGCCACACCCTGGGAGCCAACTCCGGCCGTTGACGCGACCGGCGATAATGCCGCCGAGAAGCGTGTTTACTATCCCGTGGCGGAGGATGCGATGGCATCGAAGAGTGAAGAACTGTTCCGCGGCAACCTCGACAAGTTGCAACCAAAGCTGCGGATGATCGCGAACGGAAGCGACCAGGTGAACGCGGTGCGCGCCGAACTCTCGGCGGCGCTGCGCGTGGAGAGTGACGAACTGCTAAGAGAGACCGGTCAGTGTCGAGGGGCAGGAGCCGTCCCGATCGAACGGAAGCAGATGCCGAAATCGGTGAAGCGCGGATCACTACCGGAATTGCCGCACCAGGTTTCGGTCAACGTGTTTGTCCAACTCGAAGACCCGGCAGCCCGGCCCGGCGATTTCGTTTCGGAAGAGGATGCGCAGCGGCGGGACCTCGTCATCGCCACTGTGAACCCGCGAGAGATTCCGAGGCTGCTCGACCACCCGGACGTATCGTGGGTGGAAGTTGGCGAATCGTTGAAGCAGCCTGCGCCGAAAGTGGGGGCAGCGAGCGTCCGCTCGCCGTCTCCGGCCGAGCGACGATTTGGGCCGGCAACAAAAACGCCGAATGTGCTGATCGGCATCATCGATGTCGAAGGCTTTGACTTCTCGCATTCGGACTTTCTCGACGCGGACGGAAACACGCGCTGGGCGGCTATCTGGGATCAGGCCGGCAACGCGCGGCCGGCGCCGGCACGGAACCCGGCGCATGCCTACGGCGCCGAATTCCGGCGCGAGCACCTCAATGCGGCGATCAAGGCGGGCCCCGGGCTCGGCGTGAGCGCGTGGGAGGTCGAGCGCCAGTCGCAGACAGCGGAGGGATCGCATGGGACGCACGTGGCGAGCATCGCGGCGGGCAACCTCGGGGTGTGCCGGAATGCGGTGCTTGCGGGGGTACTCATTGGGCTTGCTCCGGGCGACGAGGACCGGCGCAAGAGCTTCTATGACTCGACGCGGCTCGCACACGCGGTGGACTACCTGCTCGAGCTGGGCCAGGAGCTGAAGCTTCCGGTCGCCATCAACGTGAGCCTCGGGACCAACGGCCATGCGCACGATGGCAGCGCGCCCGTTTCGCGCTGGATCGATGCTGCCATGACAACGCCGGGGCGGGCCGTCTGTGTGGCCGCGGGCAACGCCGGACAGGAGCGCGCGGAAACCCCCGATGACATCGGCTTCATCGTCGGAAGGATTCACACTAGCGGCAGAATCCCGGCGCGCGACCTCGTAACAGACATCGACTGGGTGGTCGCGGGCAACGGCCTTATGGACATCTCCGAAAACGAGCTTGAGATCTGGTATGGCCCGCAGGACCGTTTCGCAGTCTCCGTACGACCGCCAGGCGAGGACTGGACGGAGGTCATTCATCCGCGCGAGTTCATCGAGAACCGGCAACTCAAGGACGGGTCGTTTCTTAGCATCTACAACGAGCTCTATCACCCCGCAAACGGCTCGAACTACATCTCCATCTTTCTCAGCCCGCTCCTCAGCACGCAGGGCATCGTTGGCGTGCGCTCGGGCGAGTGGACCGTGCGGCTTCACGGCGTGGAGGTTCGCGATGGGAGATTCCACGCGTGGATCGAGCGCGATGACCCGGTGCGCATGGGCGTCATGGGGAACCGCGAGGCGTGGCGCTTTCCTTCATTCTTCTCCGAGCGTTCGAACGTCGACTCGTCGTCGGTGACCTCGCTGGCGTGTGGGCAGCGCATCATCTCAGTCGGCAATCTCGATTCGGAACGTGCCCGAATCAACATCACCAGCAGCCAGGGACCGACCCGCGACGGTCGGTCGAAGCCCGACGTAGCCGCGCCCGGGACGAACATCGTTGCGGCACGCGGATTCAGCCGGGAGCCGGATAAGCAATGGGTTTCGATGAGCGGCACGAGCATGGCGAGCCCGCATGTCACCGGTGTGGTCGGTTTGATGCTAGGTCAGCAGCCGCGTCTGACCGCCGCCCAGGTTGAAGGCATCATCCGGCGGACGGCGCGCCCGTTGCCGGGCGCCGACTTCAACTGGGTGAACGATGCCGGCTACGGTCAGATAGACCCGAAGGCATGCCTGAACGAAGTGGACATGCTGTTTAAGCGGAAGGACCGCACCGGATGAAGCTCCAGGTGTTCCGTTCGGAGAAGGGCGATTGCCTGCTGCTTACGAGCCGGACGAACCGCCGCATGCTCATCGACGGGGGGATGAGCGCATCGTATTCGAAGCACGTGGCGCCGGAGCTTGGTGCGCTGCGACAGGCAAAGAAGAAGCTGGACCTGATCTACGTTTCCCACATCGACCAGGACCACATCTCCGGTGTTCTCCAGCTGCTCGACGACGAGGCTGCCTGGCGGGTTCACGAGTACCAGTTGGCCAACGGCAACCCGAACCATCCGCCGCCGGAAAACCCGCGCCCACCTCAGGTTGGCAGCATCTGGCACAACGCCTTCCACGAGCAAGTCGGCAAGAACTCGGGCGCGATTGAGAGCGCGCTGGCGGCTTCCGCATCGTTGCTTTCCTCCGCGGATGCGCCGGAGTTGCAGGCACTGGGTGCGGCGCAGGCAGAACTGACCCAGAGCATCCCGGAAGCGATCAAGGTGTCGCGTCGAATCGGCGGCAGGCAGTTGAACATCCCGCTCAACAAGCAGGTCGGCGGCAAGCTTGTCACCGTCGAAGGCGTAGAGAAGGCGGTGTCGCTCGGTTCGACGAAGCTCGACGTGATTGGACCTTTCGGGGCGGACCTCACGAAGCTGCGGTCCGAGTGGAACACCTGGCTTGATTCGCACGGTTCGGCAATCGCCGGTATCGAACACCAGGCTGAGGAAGACGAGGCGATGCTGAGCACGAGCGAACTTGCGTGGCCGGCGAGCCACTTCGTGGCACTCGGAAACGCGCTCGGGATGCGCTCGAAGGTCACGACGCCGAATCTTGCTTCGATCATGTTGCTCGCGACCGAGGGCAAGAAGCGAGTTTTGCTCACCGGCGACGGGCATGGCGACGACATCGTCAAAGGGCTGGAAAAGCGTGGGAAGTTCGATGCGAACGGCAAGCTGCACGTCGATGTCTTGAAGGTCCAGCACCACGGATCGGAGAACAACATCGACCAGGCGTTCTGCGATGCAATCACCGCGGACCAGTACATCTTCTGTGGCAACGGGCAGCATGAAAACCCGGACCTCGCGGTTGTGCGGCTCATCGTCGAGCGCCGCCTGGCCGGTGCAGATTCCAAGCCATTCAAGTTCTGGTTCAACTGCCACAGTTCCGTCTCCGAACGCAGCGACGGCGCGGCGCACATGAAGAAGGTCGAAGCACTCGTGGAAGACCTCAAGAACGCCGCCGGTGGCAGGCTTTCCGCCGAGTACCTCACCGGGTCGTCGTTCGAGGTGCCGGTGTAGCGGCTTGCGTTCGGAAGGCGATCCGCGTACGAAAGCAACACTCAACACCTTCGGGGTGGACGCGTGGACTTCAGCATTCCCGACGACATCACAGAGCTACTTCGGCAACTCGACCAGTTCATCGAAGACGAAATCAAGCCGCTCGAACAGCAGGACGACAACATCCGGTTCTTCGACCACCGGCGCGAATACGCCCGCACCGACTACGAGAACGGCGGTGTGCCGCGGAAAGACTGGGAGGAACTGCTCGCAGAGATGCGGCGCCGCGCCGACCGCGCGGGCTTCCT
Source organism: Dehalococcoidia bacterium (assembly GCA_050247055.1). Taxonomy (GTDB): domain Bacteria; phylum Chloroflexota; class Dehalococcoidia; order Tepidiformales; family Tepidiformaceae; genus Amarobacter. The sequence continues at coordinate 532,295 of JBFWUX010000003.1, read as the reverse complement.
GCGCTATGCCCTGCCGGAGCGGTACGGTGGCAAGGGCGGTTCGAACCTGGCGATGGCGATCATTCGGGAACACCTCGCGGCCAAGGGACTGGGGCTCCACAACGACCTTCAGAACGAGTCCTCGATCGTGGGGAACTTTCCGACGGTGAAGATGTGGGAGGACTACGGCAGCGAAGCCCAAAAGAAACAGTTCCTCGCGGGGATGTTTACCGGGGAGACTCGCGTCGCGTTCGGGCTGACGGAACCGGACCACGGGAGCGACGCCAGCTGGCTCGAAACGCGCGCCATCCGCGACGGCGATGACTGGGTGATCAACGGGCAGAAGCGCTTCAACAGCGGACTCCACAACGCCACTCACGACCTCATCTTCGCGCGGACGTCGGGCGAAGAGGGGAAGCCCAAAGGCATCAGCTGTTTTGTTGTGCCGGTGAAGTCGGAAGGCTTTTCCGTGGACTTCATGTGGTGGACCTTCAATATGCCGACCGACCACGCGGAAGTGACCCTCAAGGATGTACGCGTGCCAGCCGATGCGATGCTCGGCGAAGAGGGAGACGGGCTGGCCCTGGCGAACACGTTCACTCATGAGAACCGCATCCGCCAGGCCGCCTCGGGAGTGGGCGCCGCGCAGTATTGCATCAACGAATCGGTGAAGTATGCGAACCAACGCGTGACCTTCGGGCAACCGCTTTCCACGCGCCAGGCCATCCAGTGGCCGCTCGCGGAGTTACAGACGGAGTGCGAGATGGTCCGCAATCTCGTCTACAAAACCGCCTGGGAGCTGGATTCGAAGCATCACATGGAGATCAGCGACAAGGTCGCGATGTGCAACTACCGTGCCAACCGGCTGGTGTGCGATGCAGCGGACCAGGCGATTCAGGTGCATGGCGGCATCGGCTACACGCGGCACATGCCGTTCGAGCACATCTACCGGCATCACCGGCGCTACCGGATCACCGAAGGCTCCGAGGAGATCCAGATTCGACGGGTTGCGCAGGTGATGTTTGGCTATGGCCGGCCGAAGCGGTAACCCACGCACACACGGGCGTTCTGCGGCGTGTTAGCATCAGGCTACGGCGTCTGACGCAGAAGTGGGGGAGTGATTGCCGTACCAGTTGCATGAGCGACGGGACTACGTCGAAGTTGAAGTCGACGGCGTGCTCGATTCGGTCAGCATGTGCATCCGCGAGCTTTCGACCCGGGCGAAGAGCAAGAACGTGCTCCTGAACCTGGAGCATGTCACTTCGGTGAACGGAGACACTTACGCGCTGGCCGGCCACCTGCAGGAGATCGTCTTAAAGGGCTACCGGCTCGCGTTCTACGCGCCGCGGCCGGCGCTCTTCGGTGTGAGCCGCCAGGCGTTGCAGCTTGGCAACGTAGAAGAGGGCTCGGCGGCGAGCGTGTTCACCGCTCTTGATGCCGCCCGTGAGTGGCTGCTTTCGGCTTAGAACCTCATCAGCTTCGGGACCAGATGAGTTGATTGGTGTGGATGAGTGGCTAATATGTAACTTATCGGTTACGCTTTCCCAATGTCCACCGCCGCAGCGATCGCGGACCCGGTAAGAGTCGAAATCCTTGCGCTTCTCCGAAGAGGTCCATTAACCGCGGGAGCGATTGCCGGGCGGTTCAACATTTCGCGACCGGCGATCAGCCGCCACCTCAGGGTCCTTCGTGAAGCTGGTCTCGTGCGGGACGAAGTCATCGGGCGCGAGCGCCATTACACGCTGGAGACCGGGCCACTCCGCGAACTCGCGGCTTGGATTCGGCAATTCCTGCGTGCGGACAGCTGGGAGACCCGTCTCGACGCGCTCGAAACAGAAGTCCGGCGCACTGCCAGAGACGGTCGCGTCGCGAGCAAGGAGCACACCGCATGAACCCACAACCGAACGGCGTCATCCTGCGCACGACCGACGGGCTCGACCTGGTGATTACTCGGCAATTTTCGGCGCCGATCGAAGATGTGTGGGACAGCATCACCAACCCCGAACGCTCGGTGCGATGGTTCGGCGCGTGGAGAGGAGCGGCGCGGCCAGGCGCCATCATCGAACTGCAGATGGCCTTCGAAGAGGGCCAACCCTGGTTCGAAGCGCGGATTGACGCGTGTGAGCCTCCAAAGCGCCTGGCCATCACGCAGATGGGCGGGGGCGAGCAGTGGCGCCTCGAAGTCAACCTTACTCATCGCGACGGCGTAACCGAGTTGCGCTTCGTTCAGCACCAGCTTCCCGCGGAGCAGGCCGGTGCTGTGGGGCCGGGGTGGGAGTACTACCTGGACATGCTCGTGGCTTCTCGCGACGGAACACCGCTGCCGAACTTCGACGACTACTACCCATCACAGCAGGAGTACTACGAGCGGCAGCTACCGCAGGCCTAGAACCGCACCAGCTTCACATGATGGATGCCGTCGATGGCCTCGATCGCGGCGAGTTGGTCCTCGGTCGGAGCTTCATCGACCGAGATGAGCATGATGGCCCGGCCGCGACGGCCGCGACGGCCGACCTGCATCGATTGGATGTTGATGTCGAACTCGCCCAGGAGTGAGCCGACGCGGCCAATCATGCCGGGGCGGTCTTCGTTGTCGCAGGCGAGGAGGAAAGTCCCCGGCTCGGGCGCGAGGTCAACATCGAGGTCCTTAAGGATGACGATGTGGGCCTGACCGTGTTCGATCGTCGCACCGACGGTGACCTCTTCATCGCTGGTAACAAGCTTAAGGTGGATGAGGTTGTTGAAGACTTCGTGCGAAGTGCGCTTGCTCTCGGCGATATCCCAACCACGGGACTGGGCAATGATGTTGGCGTTGACGATGTTCACGGTCTCGTCGCTGATGGGCCTGAGCAGCCCGCGGATCACCGAGGCCTTGAGGGGCGTGGTGTCGTATTCGGCGATGTCCCCGAGGTACTCGAGCTCGATGGACATGAGCTTGCCCGTTACAAGCTGGGTGGCGACCGTGCCCATGACTTCGGCGGCGGACATGTACGGGCCGACGACCTTGAGCGTCTCCGGAGCAAGCATTGGAGCGTTGACGGCGTAGCGGGCGGGCCGGCCGCCGAGAATATCGACGATCTGTTCGGCGACATCGACGGCGACGCGCTCCTGCGCTTCCGCGGTGGAGGCGCCGAGGTGGGGCGTGGTGATGATGCGCGGATCGCCGAGGAGCGGGTTGTTCGGATCGATTGGCTCGGCGGTGTAGACGTCGATGGCGGCGCCGATGACCTTCCCGGACTGGACCGCCGCCGCGAGGGCCGCTTCATCGATGATGCCGCCACGAGCGACGTTGAGGAGGCGTACGCCGTCCTTCATGCGGGCGAATTGTTCGGTCGAGATCATGCCTTTGGTTGCCGCCGTCATCGGGACGTGAACCGTGATGAAATCGGAGATGGAGATGAGCGTCTCGAAGTCCACCGGTTCGGCGCCGAGGCTTCGGGTGCGCTCTTCGGCGACGTACGGGTCGTGGGCGAGAACCCGCATGTCGAGACCAAGACCACGGCGGGCAACTTCGGAACCGATAGGGCCAAGGCCGATGACGCCGAGCGTCTTCCCGCGCACTTCGGTGCCGATGTAGGTCTTGCGATCCCATTTGCCGGCGCGCATGGATGCATCGGCCTGGGGGATGTGGCGAGCGAGAGCGAGGAGCAGCGCCACAGTGTGCTCAGCGGCAGCGATGGTGTTGCCCTGAGGTGCATTAACGACGATCACACCGCGCTCCGTGGCCGCCTGGAGGTCGATGTTGTCGACGCCAACGCCGGCGCGGCCGATGACCTGCAGACGGGTTCCCGCCTCGATGATGGGGCGAGTGACCTTGGTCTCGCTGCGGACCACCAGCGCGTCGTAATTCTCGATCGTGGCGATGAGCGAGTCCTGGGCCTGGCCCGTTTTCACCTCAACGTCGCCGATGGCGCGGAGCATTTCGATACCTTCCGGAGCAACTGGGTCGGCAATAAGGATTCGTGGTCGGCGAGTTTCGGGCATGACGGGCTTCTTCTCCTGGAGGGTGGCGAGCGCGATTTCAACGGTGGCAGGGATGCGGACGCGGCCCGATTCCCAGCGGCTGATGGTGGCCTGATCGACACCGAGGGCGGAGGCGATTGCGGTTTGCGAAAGGCCGAGGGATGTGCGGGCGGCGCTGAACTGGGTGGCGTCCATGTGCTATGCAGTATGCATGCACAAAGAGAGCCATGCAATATGCATGGCTCTCTTCAGTTCTTGGGAGGGAGTGGTTCAGGCTGTGATCTTTGCCTCGGAGAGGACCTTCTCGACAACGTCGAGGGCCTCGGCGACATCGGACTTCTGGAACCAGCCCAGGTGGCCAACGCGGAAGATCTTGCCTTCGAGCTTGCCCTGCCCGCCTCCGAGCACTACGCCGAATTCTTCACGGGCGCGCTTGCTGAGCGCCTTGGCATCGACGCCTTCGGGCCACCAAACGGCGGTAACGGTGTTCGATGCGAACTGCTCGTTCACGGGGACGAGCTTCAGGCCCATGCTCTTCACGCGGTCGCGGGTGTATTGAGCGACATCTTCGTGGCGGGTGAAGATGCCTTCGAGGCCTTCGGCGCGGAGGAGTTCGAACGCCCTATCCATCGAGAAGTAGATGGACATCGCCGGGGTCCACGGGTTCTGGAGCTTGGCCAGGGAATCGCGTGTCTTGGCGGCATCGAAGTAGAAGCGGGGCATCTTCGCCTCGGCATTCGCGGCCCAGGCACGCTCGCTGAAGTAGACGAAGGCGAGTCCGGGAGGCACCATCCAGCCCTTCTGAGAGCCGCTGACGACCACATCGAGGTCCCAGCGTTCCACCGGGCAGGGAATCGAGCTCATGCTGCTGACCGCGTCGACGATAATGAGGCGATCGCGCTTGCGAACTTCCTTGGCGATGGCTTCGAGCGGGTTCGTCACGCCGGTCGAGGTCTCGTTGTGCGTGACGAGCACGGCCTTGATGGTCGCGTCATCGTCGAGCATCTTGCCGATGACGGTGGCATCGGCGGCTTCGCCCCATTCGAGGGCATAACTCACGACATCGGCGCCGTAGGTCTTCGCAATGCTTTTGAGCCGGTCACCAAACGAGCCGATGGAGACCGAGAGGACGCGGTCGCCGGGGCTGAGAGTGTTAACGACGGCGACTTCAAGTCCGCCGGTGCCCGAGGTGGTGAAGGACAGGACATCAGTAGAGCTGCCGAAGACCCAGTTGAGGCCGTCGGTAACGCGGCGCAACACCTGGGCAAACTCGGGGCCGCGATGGTTCATCATCTGGGCGGCACCCGCCATAAGTACGTCTTCCGGGCACGGCGTGGGGCCGGGGATCCGCAGGTTCACAGTAAGCTCCGAATAGTGGGTGAACTTATCGTGGGTGGTTATTCAAGCGTGGTCAATCAGACATGGCCCCGCGGTTATGTTTGAACAATCGATAGGCCGATTCGGCGCGTCGATAGGGGGACAGCGCGTACACTCCATTTCATGGCCGATGACGTTCGCCGCAACTTGCCTTCCGTCGATGCGGTCCTTCGTGCCGTCGGCCCAAGAGACGAGCCCGCGGAAGTGGTGGTGGAGTCAGCTCGCGCGGTGATTCAACGGCTCCGGGCCGGGGGCGGCTCGGGTCCGGTCGACCTGAATGGGGTCGTCGCACAGGTACAAGGGGAGCTTGCTCGGCTGCACGCGCCATCACTGCGACGAGTCATCAACGCATCCGGGGTGATCCTGCAGACGAACCTGGGGCGGGCACCGCTGAGCCAGCCCGCCCTGGCCGCGATGGAAAGCGCGGCGGGAGCTTCGAACCTTGAGTACGACCTCGAGGCGGGCGCACGCGGGAGCCGGCACGAACACGTTCGCGAACTCATCCGGCGGGCGACCGGCGCCGCCGACGGCATCGCGGTGAACAACAATGCCGCGGCGTTGCTCATGGTCTTGCAGACGTTCGCAGCCGGGCGGGAAGTCATCGTCTCGCGCGGGCAGGCGGTGGAGATCGGCGGCGGGTTTCGCATCCCCGACGTGCTGAGGCAGAGCGGCGCGCACCTGGTGGAGGTGGGGACCACGAACCGGACGTACGCCCGCGACTACGAGGCTGCGCTCACCGCGGACACCGCGGCAATTCTTCGCGTGCACACCTCCAACTTCCAGGTGATAGGGTTTACCACAGAGCCAACGGTGCGTGAGCTCGCGGACGTGGCGAAACGCCACGGCGTGATGCTTTTCGATGACCTGGGCAGTGGATGCCTGGTGGAAACGGAGAGTTACGGGCTCGCGCACGAACCAACGGTCCAGGAAAGCATCCGCGGTGGGGCCGACCTTTCGATGTTCAGCGGCGACAAGCTCCTTGGGGGTCCCCAGGCAGGCATCATTGCCGGAAGGGCGGACCTCATCGAAACGCTCAGGAGGCATCCGCTGGCGAGGGCACTTCGGCTGGACAAGATCGCAATCGCCGGGCTGAACGCAACCCTGCTCTCGTACGTCCTGGGCCAGCAAGACGCCGAGATTCCGATCTGGGAGATGTTGCGGCTCGGGCCTGCGGCCATTCGACGCCGAGCGCAGAAGTGGGCGCGTGCCGCGGGCGAAGCGGCGACGGTTCGCGAAGGAACAACCATGGTTGGCGGCGGTTCGCTGCCGGGCCAGGGCGTGCCCACCTGGTGTACAGAACTGCATTCGCCCAACGGCGCCGACGAACTGGCGGCGCGGCTGCGCAGGGCAGATGTGCCGGTGATCGGGCGAATCGAGCGAGAAGCCGTGTTGCTCGATCCGCGGACCGTCGATCCACGGGACGATGAGCTGGTGGCCCGGGCAGTTACGAGTGCGTTAACGGCCGTGCTGGAATCGCCAAACGCCGTCTGATTCATCACGTGCCGAGATTGACCCTGTAACTCGGCGAGGGCTATAGTCCGTCGAAAGTTACGGATTTCACAACCCCGCTATGAGCCTTGAAATCCCTGAAGTCGTCATCAACCGTCTCCCGGTTTATGCGCGTGCATTAACCGAACTATCGTTGCGCGGAGAGACGGTGGTAAGTTCGCAGGCACTCGGCGAATTGCTCGACGTCACTCCGGCGCAGATCAGAAAAGACCTGAGTTACTTTGGCCGGTTCGGCAAACAGGGGCGCGGTTACAACGTCAACAGCTTGTTGACGAAACTTCGCGAAATTCTCGGGATCGACCGGCAGTGGCGGCTCATCCTGGTCGGGGTCGGACGGCTTGGTCAGGCTATCGCGGAATACGGCGGATTCGGCCCGCAGGGATTCGAGATCGTGGCGGCGTTCGATGCAAACGAAACTGTGGTGGGGCGAGAGATTGGCGGCGTGCGGGTCATGCGGATCGATGAGCTCGAGCCTTTTCTCGGCACCACGCGGGTCGATATCGGCATCGTTGCTGTTCCGGCGGCCGACGCGCAGTCGGTGGTGGACAAGCTGGTAATGGCAGGCATCCGCGCGATCCTCAACTATGCGCCAATCACAGCTCACGTGCCTCGAGACATTTCGATTCGCCACATCGACCCGGTGCTGGCGATGCAGAGCATGACCTTCTACATCAAGCGCGGGGAACCGGGCGCGAAGTAGAGGGTTAGCCTTTGACGATTTCGAAGCGCTGGAGGTCGGCGCCGACCGTAGTTTGGCCGTGGAAGTCACGCGCGATGTCGCGTTCCATGTTCGCGGTGTCGGGCGGGCCGATTACGTGATTCAGGACGAGGTGGGGCGTATCGGCGAGGTCTGCGATGGGGCCGAGGTCTTCGGAGAGCGTGTGGTAACCAATGACGCCTGCCCGGGCGCGATACAGCGAAGAATCCGAGCCAACTCTTTCGGTGACGGTGCGCAACTGGTTTCGGGCCAGGGTGGAGTCGTATACCTCGTGGAGGAGGAGGTCGACGCCGTGCGCGGCGCGGGCGAGCGATTCCAGCGGGCGCGTGTCGCCGGAGAACGCGACGGAACCCGATTCGGTATCGAGACGGATGCCGAAGGCCTGGTCGACGGGGTTGTGGTCCACACGAAACGCTGTAGCGCGGAAGTCCGCGTGATCGATGGTGCCGTTGTCGATGAACTCCTGCACCGCGGGCGTCTGCCAGTGCTGGTTCACGCGGTCGAGCGAGTTTCGGACACGAATGTCGTATTCGAAGGTGTGGACGAGGCGGCGCATCATCTCGGCGGTGCCGGGCGGGCCGAACAGTTTGGGCGGCGCGTCCCACCAGTCCATGATCCAGCCGGTCCAGAGCAGGTCGGGGAGACCCATGATGTGGTCGGAGTGGAGGTGGGTGAGGAAGATGTGGGTGAGGGCTGGTGGCCCACCCTGGGGGCGTCTGGAAGGTTGGCCGGCTTCGAGCAACCGGTGGACGACTCCGCTGCCCGCATCGACGAGGATGCGAGCGTTGCCGCCCTCGACGAGGGTTGCCGGGCCGCGACGCTCCAGCATCGGGATAGGCGTGCCGGTGCCGAGGAGGGTCAGTTGCATTCGCGGCACTATACGGCAGCGTAGAGTGGCGGCGTGAGCGACTACGCGGCAGAGGTTGTTGCCCGGTTGCGGGAAGCATTCGAACCCGAACGGGACGCTGGCCGGGCGGCAGCGATGTCCGCGTACATGCGCGGCAAGTTCCCATATCTCGGCATCCCGAGTCCGAGGCGGAGCGCCTTGCAGCGAACGGCGTTGGAAGGTTTGCCAAAGCCCAAGCAGAGCGAAGTCGCAGCCGCGGTGCAGGCGCTGTGGGCGATGCCCGAGCGGGAGTACCAGTACGCCGCCTGTGACCTCCTGGGGCGGAACCTTCGGGCACTCGACGAGACGTTCCTGGCGGTCGCGCGGCAATTGATCGAGACGAAATCCTGGTGGGACACGGTGGACACGTTGGCTTCGAACACGGTTGGCGGACTCGTGCGAGCGCATCCGCACCTTGCGGAGGAGATGGATCGCTGGGCCGCCGATGAGAACCTCTGGATAGCGCGGACGGCGATCCTGCACCAGTTGAAATACAAGGAGAAGACCGACTCCGGGCGGCTGTTCCGCTACTGCACACTACGGGCGGCGGATACGGATTTCTTCCTCCGCAAAGCCATCGGCTGGGCGCTGCGGCAGTATTCGAAGACCGACCCGGTGGCGGTGCGAGCGTTCGTCGCCGCACACGAGGCGGACCTTTCAGGGCTATCGAAGCGCGAGGCGCTGCTCACACTGAACGGTGGTCGCAAAGGAAAGAGAGCGGATGGCTAGCGGAGTTCGGGGCCCGGGAAGAGTCCAACCAGGTTTTCTTCCTCGGTAGGGAGCGAGCGCTTGATGACATCGAGGTGGTCCAGGGCGATGCCGGCGCCGATGGCGACGCACTCGAGCGGGTTGTCGGCGACGTAGCAGGGCACGCCCGTTTCCTGGGTCAGCAGTTCGTCCATGTGCCGAAGGAGCGCGCCGCCGCCCGTCAGGACGATGCCGCGGTCGATGACGTCGGAGGCGAGTTCGGGCGGCGTCTTCTCGAGGACCGCGCGCACGGTCTGGACGATCGTACCGAGACAGTCCTGGATGGCCTGGGCGACCTCCACGCTGTTCAGCGAGATGGTCTTGGGGAGACCGCTGAGCTGGTCGCGTCCGCGCACCTGGGTGGCAAGACCTTCATCGACGGGGAGTGCGCTGCCGACGGCTATTTTGATCTCTTCGGCCGTCTTCTCACCGATGATGAGGTTATGGCGGCGGCGGACATAGGCCATGATGGCTTCATCGATGCGGTCACCGGCCATGCGCACGGATTCGCTGACGACGATGCCGTAGAGCGAAATGACGGCGGCTTCGGCGCGACCGCCACCGATGTTGACGACCATGTTGCCGCGAGCCGTTCCGATGGGGATGCGGGCGCCGATTGCGGCGGCGAGCGGTTCTGGCACGAGGTGGGCAGGCTTGCGCGCGCCGGCTTGCTCTGAGGCATCGCGGACGGCGCGCTGCTCGACGCTGGTGACGCCGGCCGGCACCGTGACCATGACTTCAGGGCGAATGAGGTTGAAGCGACCTGTGATGACACCGATGAAGTAGCGGAGCATGGCCTCGGTCGTGAGGTAATCGGCGATCACGCCGTCGCGCATGGGGCGGATGACGCTGATGGAGCCCGGCGTGCGGCCCTGCATGGCACGAGCTTCGTTGCCCACGGCGACGATGGCATTGTCACGGTTATGTCGCGCGACCACCGAGGGCTCGTTGACCACGATGCCGTGGCCCTTCACGTAGACGAGGATGTTCGCCGTGCCGAGATCGATGCCGGCGCGCTTTGGGGTCAGAAATTCCATCGCCATATCAGTTGCGCTCCACTTCCACACCAAGTCCCCGGAGCTTCTCCGTGAGACGTTCGTACCCCCGATCGAGATGGTAGATGTCGTCGATGACCGTCGTGCCCTGAGCGACCATTGCGGCAAGCAGGACGGCGGCGCCTGCACGGACGTCGAGCGCCCGGACGCGGGTTCCATGGAGCGGTGTTGGTCCCGAGACGATTGCGGATGAACCGGTGCTCACGATCTCCGCACCCATCTTTCTGAGTTCGCTCACATAGAGCATGCGGTTATCGAAGACTCGTTCGTGAATTATGGAAACACCATTTGCCTGCGTGAGCAATGCGGCCATGGGGGCGTGGAGGTCCGTGGCCAGCCCGGGATAGGGCAAGGCCTGGAAGCTAATGGCACGAATGGGGCCGTCGCAGCGCACGCGTATCGAGGACTGGCCTTCTTCGATGTCCGCACCGGCGGCGCGGAGTTTCGTGAGGAGGGCATCGAGCACGCCGGTCGGGACATCGCGAAGCTCAACATCGCCGCCGGTCATCACGGCCGCGATGGCGAATGTCCCGGTTTCGATGCGGTCGGGCATGATGCGGCTGGTGGTGCCATGGAGGCGTTCGACGCCATCGAGTTCGAGAATCTGGCTGCCGATGCCCGTGATGCGCGCACCCATCTGGTTAAGCAACAGGGCCAGGCCCTGGACCTCAGGTTCGGTTGCGGCGTTGACGATGGTGGTGTGTCCGCGTGCCAAGGCCGCCGCCATCATTACGTTCTGCGTGCCAGAAACCGAGGGGTAGTCCATGAAGACGCGGGCGCCACGAAGGCCTTCGGGCGCGGAGGTGACGAAGCGTTCGCCTTCGCGCGTGACTTTGGCTCCCATGGCTTCGAAGCCCGACAGATGGACATCGATGGGACGCTGTCCAATGACATCGCCACCGGGCGGAGCCGACGACGCGTACCCGTGTCGCCCAACGAGCGGGCCCATCACCTGGAACGAGGCCCGGTTTTCGCTGATGAGGTCCGACGGAGCTTCGAAGGTGTTCACGTTCCGGCAGTTCAACCGAAGGGCGCCGTTGGGCAGGCGATCGACGATTGCACCGAGGCTGGAAAGCAGCGCGCCGAGCGACTCAACGTCGCTGATGTCGGGGACGTTTTCGAGGATGAGATCTTCATCAGTCAGGAGTGCGGCGCACATGGCCGCGAGCGCGTGATTCTTCGCCCCGGAAATATCGACGGATCCCCGAAGCGTCGCGCCGCCCTGAACTACGTACCTTCCACCGCGGACACGCGTTGTCATCTCTTGTCTCAGTCTATGGTGTCGTGCGGGATGGGGCGAACATCGTGACACGCGTTTCTCGGAAGTGGCGCGACGGGTTGATAGACTGAGCGGAAGGAGCGTCGCCCATGGTTTCCAAGTCCGCCGCTCGCCTCGTTGCCCAAATCGAGGCACGCCACGAACCGTTCCACGCCGCTGTCCAGCGGCTGAAGCCGCAGGACTTCGAATCAGCGACATCAGCCAGCTGGACCGTGAAAGAGCTGCTCGGCCACATCGCCTTTTGGGACGAAGCGGTGTTCGGATTTGTGACTTCGGTGCTTCGGCAGCGAGAGTTGTCCGCAGACTGGAGTTTCGGGAGCGGCTTCCGGCCCGCGGAAGACGGGACGTGGCCCCACTTCGATGTCCACAACGCAAGAGAGGCCGCGTGGGCACGCACGCAGCCAGCCGACACAGTCCGTTCGAGGCTCAAAACCGCGCACAGGATGATGGTCGATTCGGTAGCGAGCGCTACGGAAGACGAATACCTGATTCAACGCGACTACTATGAAGGACTGGGCAGTCACTATCTGGACCATTTGCCGGAACTCGAAGGCATCGTCGGTAAGCAGTAAGCAAAGAGCCCGCCGGTTGGCGGGCTCTTGCCTGTGGCACTAAACCTGTGGGCGGCCGGTTGTCCTCCGGCGCCGCTGGACAATTCGTAGTCGCATGAGCGAACGCTGGAGCGCGGCCGATGCGCGGGCCATATCGACATCGCGGGCGTTCTGCTCGCGGTAGCGGCGGATGCGCTCCTCCGCACGGGCGCGAGCCGCCTCGGCGCGGGCGAGGTCGATCTCCTCCACGGCTTCGGCCGCGTCAGCGAGGATGGTGACGTGGTCGTGGCTGACTTCCATGAAGCCGCCGCTGACGGCGAAAGCATCTTCCTGCTGGGCGCGCCGAATGATGAGCTCGCCGGCATCGAGGGTGGTCATGAGCGCGGCGTGCTTGGGCAGGATGGCCAGCTGGCCTTCGCTGCCGGGCGCAACGAGAACGTCCACGCCCTGTTCGACGCGAACGATTCGCTCCGCGGTCACCACTTCGACGGTGAGGGGCATGGTTTAGCCCTCCGCCAGCGTCCGGCCCTTTTCGATGGCGGCATCGATGTTGCCGACCATGTAGAAGGCCTGTTCCGGCAGCCCGTCGTGCATGCCGTCAAGGATTTCCTTGAACCCGCGAATGGTTTCGCGGACGGCGACGTAGGCGCCGGGCGTACCGGTGAACTGTTCGGCTACGAACATGGGCTGGGTGAGGAAGCGCTGGATCTTGCGGGCGCGGGCCACGGTGAGCTTGTCCTCATCGGAGAGTTCATCGATGCCGAGGATGGCGATGATGTCCTGGAGGTCCTTGTAGCGCTGCAGAACGCTCTGGACGCCGCGAGCGACCTCGTAGTGCTCTTCGCCCACGATGCGGGGCTCAAGAGCGCGTGAGTAGGACGTGAGCGGGTCCATTGCCGGGAAGAGCGCTTGCTCAGCGAGCGAGCGTTCGAGGGCGACGACAGCGTCGAGGTGGCCGAAGGTGGTCGCCACGCCCGGGTCCGTGTAGTCGTCGGCAGGCACGTAGATCGCCTGGAACGAGGTGATCGAGCCCTTCTTGGTGGAAGTGATGCGCTCTTCGAGGTCGCCCATCTCCGTGGAGAGCGTCGGCTGGTAACCCACGGCCGAAGGCATGCGGCCGAGGAGCGCCGACACTTCCATTCCGGCGAGCGTGTAGCGATAGATGTTGTCGACGAAGAAAAGGACGTCGCGGCCTTCTTCGTCGCGGAAGTATTCAGCCATCGTGAGGCCGGTGAGGGCGACGCGGAGGCGCACTCCGGGCGGCTCGTTCATCTGGCCGAAGACCATGGCCATCTTCGGGAGCACGCCCGAGTCCTTCATTTCGTGCCAGAGGTCGTTGCCTTCGCGGGAGCGCTCGCCGACGCCGGCGAAGACGGAGTACCCGCCGTGCTCGCGGGCGATGTTCGAAATCAGTTCCTGGATGACGACGGTCTTGCCGACTCCGGCGCCGCCGTAGAGGCCCACCTTACCGCCGCGAACGAGAGGGGCGATAAGGTCGATGACCTTGATGCCCGTCTCGAGCACGGACGGGGCCGTTTCCTGCTCTTCGAAGGCCGGCGGGTTGCGATGGATTTCCCAGGTTGGGCCGCCTTCCGGGGCTGCCAGGTTATCGATGGGGTTGCCGAGCACGTTGAACATGCGGCCGAGCGAGAGCTCGCCCACGGGCACCGAGATGGCGCGACCGGTATCGACAGCCGTCGTGTTACGGCGAAGGCCGTCGGTGCTGTCCATCGCGAGGCAGCGCACCCAGTTGTTACCGAGGTGCTGCTGCACTTCGGTGACGAGCGGGGTGCCATCTTCGCGGATGACGTTTACCGCGTTGTTGATTGCCGGAAGCTGTCCCGGAGGGAACTCGATATCGAGAACGGTACCGATGATCTGGACGACGCGTCCGGTGTTTGTTGCTGCAGTGACCATTTTGGAGAACCTCCGGGATTACCGAGATCCGAACGCCTTCAGGCGTTCGGCCATGTCCGGGCCTGCGCCCGGGCTCGTTCGTCGTTCGTAGGCAAGGGCTTCGCTGAGGGCGAGTTCCTGGCCTTCATTCACGAGCTGCTTGTCAGCTCGAAGGGTGTGCCATGAGTTCGCGACAATTGTGGCGGCCATGGCGGAAACGGTTTGTTCGAGTTCCGCATCGGGCACGCAGAGATTGGCGAGGCCGAAGTCCACGGCTTCGCGGCCGGAAAGCGGCGTGCCGGTGAACATGAGCTGTTTCGCGCGTGCAGTTCCAATTCGGCGGGGCAGGCGCTGGCTCATGCCCCAGGTCGGAGTCATCGACCACTTGCCGTGTGTGTCGGCGAAGCGGGCCGATTCGCCCGCGATGATGAAGTCGCAGCCGAGGGCAAGCTCGAGCGCGCCGGTGTAGCAATGGCCCTGAACCTGCGCGATAACCGGCTGCGGCAGTGCCTGAAGCGCGGTAATCGTATCGGCCTGGAAGTGTGCCGATGGGGCGCGGTCGCCGCTCTGGATGGCCTTGATGTCGTTTCCGGCGGAGAAGGAGCGGCCGCCGCCGCGGAGGACGACGCAGCCGATGGAATCGCTCTGCGTAGCGAGCGCATCGACGTGGGCGCGCAGGTCGATGAAGAGCGACGGGCTGAGGGCGTTGAGCGCCTCGGGCCGGTTGAGCGTGAGGGTCGCGACGCCGTTGCTATCGGTACGCAGGACGAGGTCGCTCATGCGGCCACCGCCACGATGTCGCGGATGTCGACGTCCGCGAGTGACTCGAACTCGCGGTCCGGGTCCGGCAGGGCGAGGCCCTGCGTATATTCGGTGCGTACTGCCCAGACGGTCATGCCGGCGCGCTTCGCCGATTCGATGCCGGCGGGGGCGTCTTCGAAGGCGAGGCAGCGCTTCGGGTCGATGCCGAGCTTTTCCGCAGCGAGCGAATAGATTTCCGGGTCGGGCTTGCCGTTGGTGACTTCCGAACCCGTGACCAGTGCATCGAAGGCGTTTCCCAGGCCGATTTTGCCCAGGCAAGCTTCAACCCACGGGCGAATCGATGATGAGGCGACGGCAAGGGGCAGCTTGTCCATGCGGAGTGCGGTGACCAGCGAAAGAGCGCCCGGGAGCGCTTCGGCGCGTTCGCGGTAGCGGGCCAGGACGAGTTCGCGATAGATGGGCGAGTAGTAGTCCCGCGGGTGCTGGAGCTTGAAGTCGGTGATCATGTCCTGCCAGCCGGTCTTCGTGCCCATGTAGGGTTTGTACAACTCGAGGGAGATGGACTTGCCTTCGCGGCCGAGGAGTTCGTTGACGGTTTCGAAATGCAGCGGCTCGCCGTCGACGAGGACGCCATCCATATCGAAGATAACCGCGTCGAACCCGGTCACTATTCCTCCAGCGCAGCCGCGCCGCCGACGATGTCGAGCAGTTCCTTGGTGATCTGTTCCTGGCGCGTCTTGTTGTACGTCAGCGTGAGTTCGCGAGTGATTTCGTTCGCGTTGTCGGTCGCGTTCTTCATGGCGACCATCTGGGCCGACTGGAAGCTCGCGGCGTTCTGAAGCACGGCCTCGTAGATCTGCATTTCGATATACCGCGGAAGGAGCCGCTTGAGGACGACTTCGGGCGACGGCTCGAAAATGTAGTCCTGGAGCGCCGCGGATTCGCCCTCGTCCGAGGGAGGCTCGATAGGGAGCAGCTGGCGGATGGCCGGGCGCTGCGTGGCCGTCGAGACAAATTCCGAGAAGCTGAGGTAGACCCGATCGACAACGCCGTTGAGGTAGTCATCGATGATGAGGCGCGAGATGCCGAGGGTATCGGCCTGGGACGGATAGTCGCCGAGATCCACGAATTCGGCGGCCAGGTGGACATGGGCACGGGTGAAGAAATCGCGGCCCTTTTTGCCTACGGCCACGACCTGCACCGGTTCGTGCTGCATGGCAACAAATGAACCGCCACTGCGGTTGATGTTCGAGTTCAGGCCGCCGCAAAGGCCACGGTCCGGCGTGATGTGGAGGACGGCGATGTTTCGCACGGGACGGCTGGCGAGGAGGGCCATCTCGCCCTGCTCTTCGCCTTCTTCGGGAGCGCTCGAAGCGAGGCCGGCGAGCACCGTCCGAAGCTTCTCCGCGTAAGGCTGAGCCTGGCTGGCGCGGTCCTGGGCGCGGCGCATCTTCGATGCAGCGACGAGCTGCAGCGCGTTGGTAATCTTCGCCGTGTTTTTTACGCTCTGGATGCGGCGCTTGAGCTGGCGGATGGTTGGCATTGCCTATTCCCGTCCCGGAGATGGCGACGGCGGAGCCGCCGGGTCGTTGCGCCCTGCCAGGCAGGACAGATGAAGGCGTCCTAGTAAGGAACGGTGTCCTTGAAGGTCTGGATGGCCTTCTTCACGCGTTCCTGGAGTTCCGGAGTCATGACCGGGGACGCCTGGATTTCGGCGAGGAGGTCGCGTTCGTTGCTGCCGATGAAGCGGCGCAGCTCGTTCTCGAAGGCGCGAACCTTACCGACCGGCACGTCATCGAGCATGCCGCTGGTGAGCGCATAGATGACGAACACTTCTTCGGAGAGGCTGAGCGGGACGAACTGGCCCTGCTTCAGGACTTCCGTGGCGCGCTGGCCGCGTTCGAGCTGGCGGCGCGTGGCGGCGTCGAGGTCGCTTGCGCCGAACTGGGCGAAGGCCGCGAGTTCGCGGTACTGAGACATGTCGCCCTTCAGGCCGCCAGAGACGGTCTTCATCGCCTTGGTCTGGGCTGAGGAGCCCACGCGGCTCACGGAGAGACCGGTGTTGATTGCCGGGCGGATACCACTGTTGAAGAGGTCCGACTCCAGGTAAATCTGGCCATCGGTGATGGAAATAACGTTCGTCGGGATGTAGGCCGACACGTCGTTCGCCTGCGTCTCGATGATGGGGAGGGCGCTGAGCGAGCCACCGGCTTCGAGGCGCGCGGCGCGCTCGAGGAGGCGGCTGTGGAGGTAGAAAACGTCGCCAGGATAGGCTTCGCGTCCCGGAGGTCGGCGAAGGAGGAGAGACATCTGGCGGTAGGCCCAGGCATGCTTGCTCAGGTCGTCATAGACGATGAGCGCATCGCGGCCGGACTCCATGATTTCTTCGCCCATGGTGCAGCCGGCGTACGGGGCCAGGTACTGGAGAGCGGCGGAGTCGGAGGCGTTCGCGGCGACCACGATGGTGTGTTCCATCGCGCCGTTTTCCTCGAGCATACCGACGACCTGGGCGACCTTCGCGGCCTTCTGGCCGATGGCCACGTAAATGCAGGTCAGGTTGCCGCCCTTCTGGTTGATGATGGTGTCGAGGGCGATGGCGGTCTTGCCGGTGGAGCGGTCGCCGATGATGAGCTGGCGCTGGCCGCGGCCGATGGGGAACATCGCGTCGATCGACTTGATGCCCGTCTGCACCGGCTCGCTCACGCTCTTGCGGAGGGTGACGCCGGGGGCGATGCGCTCAATCGGGCGAGTGCGAGTCGTGTTAATCGGGCCCTTACCGTCGAGCGGATTGCCGAGCGGGTCTACGACGCGGCCGATGAGGGCATCGCCAACGGGGACTTCGATGATGCGCCCGGTGGAACGGACTTCATCGCCTTCCTTGATGTCGGCATACTCACCGAGGACCACGGCGCTGACCGATTCCTCTTCCAGGTTGAGGGCGATGCCCATGGAACCATTCGAGAACTCGAGAAGCTCGGAGAGCATGGCGCCAGACAGGCCGTGGACGCGCGAAACGCCGTCGCCGGCTTCAATAACCGAGCCGACGTCGGTCGCGGTGACACTCGTCCCAAAGCCTTCAATCTGCTCTCGCAGGATTGAAGCGATCTCTTCAGCGCGTACTGCCATAACGGCCTACCTCTACTTCCAACTCGTTTCGCCCGCCGTTAGCGGACACCTTCCAGTTCGCGGCGAAGGCGCCGGAGCCGGGTTTTGACACTGCCATCGACGAGCTTGTCGCCGACCTTGATAACGACACCGCCAACGATGGATGGATCGACCGAGCTCGTAGCCCGGACTTCCTTGCCAAGCGAGGTGCTCAACTGCTTTGTGATGCCGTCGAGCTGCTCGGGAGAGAGTTCGATCGCGGTGGTGATTTGCGCGTGGGCGATGCCCTCGTGCTCATCGGCCATGCGCGCGAAGGCATTCGCGACCCAGCGGGCATCGAGCGAGCGGCCCTTCTGCACAAGCAGCTTCGCCAGGTTCATCACCATTGGCGAGACGTTCAGGGCCCGTTCCACCATCTTCAGGCGAGACTCGACGGTGAGCTTGCCATCGGCGAGGACGGGCGCGAGGCCCGATTCGGCGAGGACCGAAGCAACATCGTCAAGTTCGGAGCGCCACGTCGCGATCGTCCCCGAATCGTTTGCGATATCGAAGGCGGCCTGAGCGTAGCGCCTGGCGGCGGCGACTTCTGCCATCGTTAGTTCCCGCCGAAGTTCGATTCGGCCAGCGTTTCATCGATGACACGCTGATGGGACTGGCGATCGAGCGACTGGTTGATAACCTTCTCGGCCGCGCTGACGGTGATATCGGCGAATTCGCCGCGGAGATCGGCGATCGCGCGGTCGCGCTCCTGCTGGATCTCGGCGCGAGCGCGCTCGAGAGCGACCTCACGGTCCTTCGCCGACTGTTCGCGGGCATCGGTCTGGATTCGCGTCGCGACGTTCTGAGCGTTCGCAACGATCTCCTGGCCTTCCTTGCGGGCGACATCCAGTTGTTCCTGGATGTTCGCCTGCGCTGCCGCGGCCTCGGCGCGGGCGATTTCGGCCGCGTTCAAGCCTTCAGCGATCTTCTGCTTGCGTTCATCGAGCATCTTCAGGATTGGCTTGTAGGCCACGAGCCTGAGCACGAGGAGCAGAACGAAGAAGTTGACAATCTGAGCGATCAACTGCGGAAGGTTGATGCCGAGTGCCTCTACTGCCTGACCCATAAGGAACCTCGACCGGCGGGTGCCGGGACTAGATGACGAAGGCGATGATGAGGGCGGAGAGGAGCGCGTAAATGCCGATGGCTTCCGCGAACGCAACGCCGAGAATCATGTTGGTCTGGATGGCTGCGCGGGCTTCGGGGTTGCGGCCCAGGGCTTCCATGGCCTTACCAACGAGCATGCCGATGGCGAGGGCTGGCCCAAGACCGCCGAGGCCCATCGCGAGGCCCGCGCCCATTGCCTTCGCGGCATCGGGCCCGAGCGCATCGAGGAACGGCAGAATGACTAGAAACGAAGTAATGTCCATGACCCGGTGACTCTCCTCTGGTTTGCGCTCAATTCCATTTGGCGCATGTGGTTTTTGACTGTTAACAGGCCTTAGTGAGCCTGTGCAGTTTCTGGGTGGTGGTGGGCGTCGGCCGTGGCGTCTTCCCCGTGGTGGTCTTCGTGGTGTTCGTCATCTCCGTGGTGCTCCACCGCCATCGTTGCGAAGACGAGCGTGAGCAAGGCGAAGACCGCGGCCTGGATGAACCCTACGAAGAGTTCCAATCCGTAAATGACGTCCACGAAGAGGAACGGCATCAGGAAGGTGAGCATGAGCACCAGCACTTCGCCCGCGAAGATGTTGCCGAAGAGTCGGAAGGCGAAGCTGATGACGCGAATGAACTCAGAGAGGAGCTCGAGGATCCCGACGAACGACATGATGCCGTTGAGGTTGAAGAACTTCTTCAGGTAACCGAAGCCGAGGGCCTGGAAGCCCCAGAACTCGACGACGATGAAGGCGATGATGCCCATCGCGAGTGTGTTATTCACATCGCTGAAGGTGCCGCGGAAGTACGGGATGACCAGTGCGAGCTTCTTTCCTGGGAAGTCGATGCTTTCCACGCTCGTGCCCAGGGCGGCGCTGGGGATGGCTTCGTGGCCTTCCGAAGCATGTTCGCCTTCGCCTTCAGCGGCGTGATCGCCCTCGCCCGATGCGAAGTGCACCTTTGGCGCCTTGGGGTCGGCTTCGAGGGCAGCCAGGGCCCCGTTCAGCGTTTCAGCCGTGGGCGCGGTGGTCTCGGCTCCTTCTTCGGAAGGGGCTTCGAAGTCGGTGTATTCCTCGGCGAGGAAGACGATGTAACGGTCCGTGGCGACGGCCGCGGTGTCGCCGGCTTCGATTTCGAATTCGGCGGACTTGGCGCGCGGCTTGGCGAGGGTCACGCCGCCAGTGTTCTCCATGAACCAGGCGCCTATCTTGTCGCGCTCTTCGAAGGGCTTCCCGTCCTTCTCCTGGTCGGCAATGGTTTCCATGATGTGGTGGTTGATGTCTTCTGCCTTACCGATGGCGTTGAAGAAGGGAAGAAGGCCAAACCAGTTGTTCACGATGATCCAGAGGAAGATCGTGGCGACCACCATGAAGAACTTGCGGCCGTTCTTTTCGCCGGCGATTTCTTCGATCTGGCCAACGAGGAAGGAGATGACTGCTTCGATGAAGTTCTGGGCGCCGCCCGGAATCAGGGTCATGGAGCGCGTGGTGGCCCAGGCGATCACGATGATGACGATCATCACCACCCAGGAGGTCAGCAGGGTGTTGCTGATTTCGAGCGGGCCGATGGCCGTGAGTTTTTCAGCGGGGACGAGGATTTCAGGCTGAGGACCTTGTGCGATGAACAGGCCCACCGCGATAAACGCGAGGACCGCGATGGCACCACCAGCAATTTTGACAGACTTCAAATCAGCCCTGCTCCGGATCCGTGTAACTGATCTTGCGGACGAACGGCAGCAGCATTCGGTAGCCACCAACCGCCGCGACGGCCAGTCCCAAGAGAATCCCAATCAGCGTGAATATGGGCTCAAGACCGGTTTTTCCATCGGCCCAATGGCCAATGACGACTCCCAGGATGAGCGCGGTAGCGAAGAACCACCCCGCGCCGAGCAGTGATGCAGTTGGTACAACCCAGCTGCCCACCTACGCCTCCCCCGGGCGCCCGGACTCCAGACCCCGCGCATCATAGGGTGATTGTGACGGAATGCGCAAGCGGGAATTGTGCCCGGTCTGGCCCGAATTCTACACTTTTTTGTGATTAGCCCCGGCCCTTAGGCTGGTCGAAATCGTCAAGGTCTAATCCTTCTATGAAATCCTTGAATGCGCCGAGGCGTTCGAGTTCGGCGGGATCGACGGGCCGCGTTTTTTCGGGCCGCACGCCGCCAACTTCGGCGGGCTGATTGTCTTCTTCCATAACAACGCCGGCACGGTCCAGGACGGAGTCCTCGACGTAGATGGGCACCTCGGTGCGGACGGCCAGGGCGATCGCATCGGAAGGGCGCGAATCGACCTCGACGGTCTCGCCGTTTACGTCCAGGACGATGCGGGCGTAGAACGTGTCGTTCGAAAGATCGCTGACAATGATGTAGGCGACTTTGCCGCCGAGTTGCTCGATCAGATTGCGCAGCAGGTCATGGGTAAGGGGGCGGGCGACGGAGACATCCTGGAGGCGGACGGCGATGGCGTCGGCTTCGGCGGGCCCAATCCAGATGGGGAGATAGCGGTCCGTATCCTTCTCGCGAAGGATGACCACGCGCTGATAGTTCATCAGGCTGAGCCGGATGCTTTCGATGCTCAGCTCTTTCACGTTGGCATCTCCCCGGGGCCCTTGGCCCTGTAGCGATGATAGGTTCGGCCGGATCGGGCAGTCAATGAAGGTCCTGAACCACGACTCCCCGCCTGGAAAGACGATCTTCACGAGGCTGGCGCAGGTTCACGATCGCAAACGCGCCGGTGACGGCGGCGACCATGGCGATAACCGGCGCCACGCCTATGAGGTCGGTCAATCCTCCAGCGACGAGTACCGGCACGGAGGACGCGATCGCGGACATTGCGGATTGCGTGGCCCCGACGCGGCCACGCAGATGAAGCGGAACGCGGTCATCGATGACGGTGTTGCTCGCAACCGTGACGGTCGCGTAGGAGAACCCGAGCGGCAGCATGAGGACCATCGCGATCACGCCACCGCCATCGAAACTGCCGATGCTGACGCTGTTGAGCCAGGAAAAGGCGCCAAATCCGCCGAGGAAGTCGGCTTCCTTGTTTACGAACGCGAGAAGTGCCAACACGACGACGAACCAGAAAAAGCCCACCGTGCTCAGCAATGCGTGAGGGATGCGGTGCGCCAGGAAGCCGGCGAACTTGAGGCCCAGGACCACACCGATGGCCGCGGGCGTGAGGATAAGCGCGCCGATATCGACCGGCAGGTCGAGGACATCGCTGATGTACGTGGGAATGATGCCACCGAGGATGATGATGACCGCGGAGATGAGCGTGAGTTCGATGCAGGAGTTCAGTACGCGGGCATCGGCGCGCATTGCGCGCCAGCCCGTGAGCCACCATCTCCCTGTCATCTCGCCGCCAACCTCGCGCTGGAGCGGTGTCTTGGTTCTACCGATCCACCACACCTGGAGCCCGGCGAGCAGGAAGAGGACGGCGCAGATCCCAAAGAGCGACCGGGAGCTATCGAAAACACGGAGGACGACCGGGGTAAGAATGCCGAGACCGATGAGCTGCGCGGCGCCACCAACGGCCTGGGAAATGGCATGCGCCTTTGCCAGTTCGGTGCGCTCGACGATGGCCGGCAAAATGGCGCCTTCGGCGCTCGTGGCGAACTGCGTGGCCGTGGCGATGAGGATGGCCACGACGTAATAGGAGGCCACGCCGCCGCCGTTGCGCAGGAAGTAGATACAGATCGCGGCCCGAGCGAGGTCTCCAAGGGACACGAGCAGGCGCTTCGGGAGGATGTCGGCAGCAGTCCCGGCCACGATCCCGGCAACCGTGGAGGGGACGACGAGGGCGAGGACGAGCAAGGAACTGAAGATCGCCTTCCCCGTTTCGTCCACGATCAACAGGACGAGGGCGAATCCGGTTGCGTTCTGAGCCACACGCGAAAAGAAGCGCGTGTAGCTGAGCATGCGGAATGGGCGTCGCTGGAGGAGGGGGATAGCGGAGGAGATCGACGGCTCAGGTGTCACGCCGGACGAGTTCCTTCATGCGAGATTCGAACTTTCGGCGTTCGAGCGTGACCCTGCGTTTGCAGGTCAGGCATTCGATGCCGACATCGGCTCCGGTGCGAAAGACTCGCCATTCCCATCCGCCGCAGGGGTGTACACGCCGCATACGGTAGACAGCCCCTTCGAAAATTTCCGTGATCAAGCGGGCAGAGCGGCCGCTGCCCGGAGCTCATCGCGGAGTTGGCGGGCCGCGTTTCCCGCGGCCTGAGCGAAGCTTGCGCCTTCGCCGGCATACATGATGCTCCGGCTGGCGTTCACGACCATCTTCCCGGGTTGGTAGCCCGCGGCGCCGATGACATCGTTGGGCTTGCCACCCTGTGCGCCGACACCGGGCACGAGCAGAGGCGTTTCCGGCACGAGCCGGCGGACATCGGCGAGTTCCTGTGGCGCAGTCGCACCGACCACAAGGCCAACGTTCGGGGACCAACTGGTGGCCGTGAGGGCGACCTGCTGGTAGAGGAGGCGGCCGTTTTCGAGGCGCTGCTCCTGGAACTCCCGCGAGCCAGGGTTCGAGGTCCGGCAGAGGACGAAGATGGCTTTATCGGGGTAGGCGAGGAAGGGGGCGACCGCATCGCTGCCCTGGTATCCGTTCACCGTAGCGGCCGCGAATCCCCAGGTTTCGAACAGAGCCCGTGCGTAGGCTTCGGCGGTGTTTCCCATGTCCCCGCGCTTGGCGTCGCAGATTACCGGGATGTCGGCGGGGATGTATTTGAGCGTCGTTTCTAGGGCCTGGAGGCCGGGAATTCCGAACTGCTCGTAGAAGGCGATGTTCGGCTTGTAGCAGGCCGCATACTCGGCGGTGGATTCAATAATGGCGCGGTTGAACTCGGCGAGCTCGGAGGCCTTGTGCTTGCGGAAGTCCGGATCGAGGCCGACGCAGACGAGCGAATCAGCCGCGCGGCTGCGCGCTTCCAGTTGTTCGAAAAAAGTCATGCCAGAGCCTCCATTGGTTTGTGTTCGAATCCGAGCCGCTCCATGGTCGCATTGAACTGTTCTCTGTCGCCCGAGACTATCAGGCTGAGTTCGCCCACATGGCCGGCGGCATTGCGTTGGTCCGCCTCATCCAGGAGTTGGACTGCCCTTCGCGCGACTGCCTCGGTCGTATCGATGACCTGCAGCCCGGGGTAGAGGGCCGCGATGTCGGCCGCGAGGAAGTGGTAGTGCGTGCACCCGAGGACGATGGTGTCAGCCCCGGCACGGACTTCGTGGTCGAGCATGAATTGGAGCGCGCGGCGCGCGCGTTCGGTGCCCGCGAGGCCGCTTTCGACGATTTCCGCCAGGCCGGTGCCGGGAAGGGCAACAACCTGCGTGCCGCGAGCGAAATCCTCGACCACCCGCGAGTAGAGGTCGCCATCGAAGGTGCCTTCAGTGGCGAGGATGACTACGCGCCCGGATTTCGATTGAGACGCCGCCGGTTTCACCCCGGGGACGGTGCCGACGAAGTGCACATCGAACGCCTCGCGGAGGTCGGCAATCGCTGCTGCCGAAGCGGTATTACATGCGACAACGATGAGTTTGGCGCCGCCCTGGAGCAGGCGCTGGGTTATGGCGAACGCCCGTTTCCGGAGTTCCGCGGCCGGCCGTGGGCCATACGGGAACCAGTCTGTATCAGCGAAGTAGATGACATCTTCGTTGGGGGCGAGTGCCTGGAACGACTTGAGAACGCTCAGACCACCGACACCTGAATCGAACATCCCCACCGGGCGGTCATTCATCAGACCAAACCATAGCACGAGCCATGCGCGAAACGCCCGGATCGCGGACGCTTCTCGCGAAATGGTCAGTCGAATCGATATCGCAATGGTCCCGGCGGAGGCATCAGTCCTGGAGCCCGCGGACGCGTATGTGGTCATCGACACGTTGCGGGCAACGACGACGATCGCCGCGCTGTTTGCGGGCGGCATCCAGCGACTCCGCGTCGTGACGCGCCTCGAGGCGGCATTCCAGGCAAAGTCCAAGTCAGGGGCGCTGTTGTTCGGCGAGGTGGGCGGTCTGCCGCCGGCGGGTTTCGACTTCGGTAACTCGCCAGTCGAAGCCGAAGGCCTTGATGTGCGCGGACGCGACGCCATCCTGATGACGTCGAATGGGACGAAGGCGCTCTGCGCGGTTGCCGGCCTGGGACCAACCGCCACGGGCGCGCTCGTGAACGTCTCGGAAGTTGCGGCCTGGGCCGCGAGCGCGGATAGCGTTGTGCTCGTTTGCGCCGGAAATCATGGGGCGCGCGCATTTTCGCTCGAGGACTTCGCGGTGGCGGCGGCCATCGTGAAACGACTGGTAGCTGCCTCGCCGGCCGTGGCGCTCGGCGACGCGGGCCGACTCGCGCTGACAACTGACGATCCGGCGCGACTGATTCGCAATGCGGAGCATGCCGGCGTGATCCGGGGGCTCGGGCTAGGCCGCGACGTGGAGTTCGCGACGGACGCCGACCGCGCGACATCGCTTCCGGTAGTGCTAGAATTCGGCGACGGATGGGCAGTGCTGGAGGACCGCCGGGCGGCCGGTTAGTCCGGTTCGCGCGCCTCTGCCTGCCAGCGTCGCCGGAGTTCGGCGAGCGTTCGGGCATCAGGCTCGCGGCCGGCGTAGCGCGCGCTCTCGAACGCGAAGGTTATGTCGTCCGTCACCGAAGAGGTGAACGTGGCCTTCAACTCGGGAGCGAACTCCCGAGCGGTATCGCCGCCCGGGCGGGCGTGTCCCGCCTTCTCCGCCCGGCCCAGCACTTCAAGGTAGAGCCGCGTCGCTTCGGTGGATGCATAGCCTTCTGGTTTCGATGCTCCTCGCCGGAACATCGAACGGAACATCGAGCCGAAATCTTCCCGGAAGCTCCCCGCGACCGCCCCCTGGCGTGTATCTCCGGTTTCGCCGACGCGAGACTTTCGGAGGCGGACGAAGAGCCCCACGGCGAGCCCGACTATGGCAAAGAAAGCAAGCAGGGCGAAAGCTCGCATGACGAAGAGCCCGGCCGCCCCGGCCGCGGACTGATCCTTCTGATCTGGGTTGGCGGCGTCGTTGCTGCGCTGTACGGCAGCATCGGTCAGTTCGGGGAACGGATTCTTGCCGCCGAAAAGCGCTGAGAAGATCTTTTCCAGGATCCAGGCGAAGGGTGTGAGGATGATGGTCAGCGTCCACTCGGTGACGGTGCTGAGTACTGGGCCCACGATCGGGCTGAGAATCGTGGTCACAAGTCCGATGACGAGCAGCCCGACGACGGCTACGGCGGCGGTCCCTGCGAGGAGGATTCCCGCCGTGCTGCCGGCACGGACTTCGCCGAAGGTGGCGCCGCTCATCGCCAGCTGAGACGAGACGAGGGAAAGGATGGCGACCGTGTAGAACGCTGCGCCCGCACGACCAACTTCTCCGGAACGGTCGGTGGCCGCGCCGATAACAATTACCGAAGTGACGACCGCAAAGGGGATGGCGAACGAGCGGGGAATGGCTTCCATCTCGACTTCGTCGCCGGAACGCAGCGTTGTCCGGGCCCAGGTGGCGAGGAGCAAGATAGCTCCGGTTAGGGAGTGCCCACCGCGCTGCGTGGTCTGTTCGGCGTTGCCAAGGAAATCCCCGATCCAGGAGAAATCCCACACGGCGATGTCTCCCGAACCTTCGATCCGGACGAGGAGATAGATGAGGAACAGGCCGATGCCGACGGCCAGCGCATGGCCCTTGCGCGGCTCGATATCGAAACCTTCGATGGCACGGGGCACGACGTAGCCGGCGAGGGCGACGATGGCGAACGCCCAGGCTCCGAAGGCATGCTGATCGGGCTTGTCATATCCGGCCGCCAGCAATTCGGCGACGACCGCGAAAAGGAATCCATCGGCCAGTAACGATGAGCCGATGGCTACCGCGGCGATCAAACGAGCACTCCCTCGCGTTCGAAGGCGCCGCCAACCTCCCGCATGGGGATACCATCGGGAAGGCTGTCACGAACACGCTTCGACGTCGCGACGACGAAAATGTGGTGGCCTTCGTCGCGGAGACGGGCGAGCACGCCCGCCAGCGGCGGAGGCATGAGCGAGGCGATAACGACCAGGGTCGAACCTGCCGGGAGCTTGCCGCTCTCGCGTTGAATTGCCCCGGCGAGGTCGCCCATGGTGAGTGGCTGAATGACTGCCAGCGCCTCAAGGATCCTGGTGACCTGGTCTCGTGAGC
Source organism: Dehalococcoidia bacterium (assembly GCA_050247055.1). GTDB lineage: Bacteria > Chloroflexota > Dehalococcoidia > Tepidiformales > Tepidiformaceae > Amarobacter. Next base: position 505,173 of record JBFWUX010000003.1, on the reverse strand, counting down.
GGGACGGGGGGAGGCGAATCGGGCGGTCCGCATCGGGGAAGGCGCCGTTGGCGAGGATACCTACCGAGTAACGCGCCCCTGCGGCCCAGGCCGCGACCGAGGCGGCTACTGAGACGATGCGCTCCAGTTCCTCCTTCAGGTACCCCTCCCAGGAGTGCTCCATGGTATCGATGTTGACGAGCAGGTAGATCTGCTGCGTGGCCGAGGGCTCGTAGACGCGAGAGCGGAGGTCCCCGGACCGGGCCGTCGCCTTCCAATCGATTCGGCGCAACGGATCGCCCGGACGGAATTCACGCAGGCCAGCGATGCGTAGCGGGTCTTCGAAGACGCGGTTGCCGCCCTTCCGCTCGCCAAACGGGCGGTCGGAGGGGAGACCAAGCTCGGCCATAGGAAGGACCCTAGGGAAGACGGTGATCGCTTCGCGCAGCCCGTCGTCGAGCGTTTTCGGGAACGCGCCCAACAGGTCCGCGGATTTGATTGTGGCAGGCCCGAACGCGTGGTAGCCGCGTTCTTTGGGAACCAAAGTGAAATGCCACTGGTGCTTCTGGTACCAGCCGAGCGAGCCGCGACGCAAGAGCCACTTAAGCCCTGGCACGGCCGCGGCGGAAAGGTGTTCGCCTTCGACCGGGAGGGGCTCGCCCAGGGCCAGCCGCCATTCGTACCACGGGAGCGGAAGCGGCTTCTGATTGGTCAACTCGACATCCACGCCGATCTCTTCGCCTATAAATGCGCGGCGCTCGCTGGGAACTCGTGTGAGCTTCACGCGGTCGAAGAGGTGCTTGCTCCAGTACCGGACGAGGGCCCCAAGAACGACGATGACGACTCCGACCAGGCCGATTGCGGGTTCGGCGGCTGCGAACCCGACGAAGATGAGGAAGACGCCAACGGCGAGCCAGGCTTCGCGGAAAGGCATGGCTATCCCTCGATGGGGACGGGCACGCGTTCGAGTACTTCGGCGAGTACATCGTCCGCGTTTCGGCCGCGCAGGCGGGCCTGCGTGGAGAGGATCAGTCGATGGGGGAGAACATAGGGCGCCATCTCCTTCACGTCATCGGGGAGCACATAGTCGCGGCCCGAGATAGCGGCGAGGGCGCGGGCAGTGCGGAAGAGCCCGAGGCTGCCGCGAGGGCTGGCCCCGAGTTCGAACGCCGGGTCTTCTCGCGTGGCCTGGACGATCTTCACGGCGTAGCGGCGCACGGTGGGTTCAACGTGCAGATTGCGAAGTGCCGCGGCGAGTCGAACCAGTTCGTCACCAGTGATGACGGGTTGGATAGAGTCGATTGGGTTGGCGCCTTCGAAGCGGCGGAGGATCTCGTCCTCTTCTTCCTCATCGGGATAGCCGAGCTTGAGACGGACAAGGAAGCGGTCGAGCTGGGCCTCGGGGAGCGGGAAGGTACCTTCGAGCTCCACCGGGTTCTGGGTGGCGACCACCAGGAATGGGCTGGGGAGGGTGGTGGTGACGCCTTCTACCGTGAGCTGGCGCTCTTCCATGGCTTCGAGGAGAGCAGCCTGAGTTCGAGGAGTGGCCCGGTTGATTTCGTCGGCGAGGACGACCTGAGCGATGAGCGGGCCTTCGCGGAAGACGAATTCGCCGATCTTCTGGTTGTAGAAGTTGATGCCGGTGATGTCCGAAGGCATCAGGTCCGGGGTGAACTGGATGCGGCGGAAGGAGCAGCCGAGCGAGCGGGCAATGGACTTCGCGAGCGTCGTCTTACCCAGTCCCGGCACGTCCTCAAGGAGGATGTGGCCCTCGCAGAGAAGGGCGACCAGGGCGAGCCGGACCACTTCCGGTTTGCCGACGATGACCCGCTCGACGCTCGACTGCAAACGCTCGGCGGTCGTCTTTATGAGATCCACATCCTGTTGTGAAAGGCGATCGACTGTTGTCACGTGGCGGATGGTACGCGGGAGCGGTTGGGCGCGCGAACTTCGGTGAACGGGGTGACCTCTTTAGACTCCGCAGGAATGGTCACCGTGGAACGCGTCCAGCTCGCCTACAACAACGTCTACATCGTGGAGCACGGCAGCGATGTTGTGGTCATTGATACAGGGCCGGACTATCGCGGTGCTCGCGAAATCCTCTCCGTGGCGCTGCGGGGGCGAACGCCGCGGCTCGTGATTGCGACTCACGGCCACCTGGATCATGCCAGCCTCGGCGCCTGGTGGCAGTCACTTGGCGTGCCAGTGATGGCCGGTCGCCATGACCTGCACATGACGACGGGAGAAGACCGCACCAACTTCGAACAAATGGAGCGCTACATCCGCACGATCGGCGCGCCGGCCGAGGTGGTGGACGAAGTGGAAGAGGGTCTCAAGAGGCGGAGGGACGCCTCTCGAGTAATGCGCACGATGAACACCTGGGCCGAGGGTGGCGATGGCCGCTGGCCGACCGCGCTCCGTTATGAACCGTTCACTCCCCAGGAGCTCATCGACTCCCCGGAAAATGTGGCTTGCGGGCTGACGGTGCTGCCGAGCCCGGGACACACGCCCGGCAACCTGGTCGTGGTTCAGCCCGAGGAAGGCTGGCTCTTTTCCGGGGATCAACTGCTACCGGAAATCACCCCGACTCCCGCGATTCAGTTCGAAGGGAGTAAGCGCTTCCAGAGCCTTCCACGCTTCCTGGAGTCGCTTCGGACGCTCTCGGAGCGGTGGCCGCACCTGAAGGAGTGCTTCCCAGGACATGGCGAGCCTTTCGCCGATCCGGAAGAGGAGATCCGGGCGAACCTGGGGCTCGCGGAGCAGCGCTCCAGCCGCGTAATGGAATCCCTCCGAGTGCTTGGCCCGGGGACCACCTACGAAGTCGCCCTACGTGAGTATCCGCGGGCGCTGCGGCGCCGCTTCTGGCCGATCATCGCGACCATCCAGGGGCAGCTGGATGTGCTTCATGAAGCGGGCGAGGTCCGGTGCGAAACAGGTCGCTGGTCCGTTTCTGTTTGATTCAGGCGGCCAGGGCCAGGGCTCGCGCCGGGACCAGCAACGAAGGATCGACCCAGAGCAGGAGCAAGTCATCTCGCCGGAGGACGCCCCGAAGATAACCGATATCGTTCCGGCCCCCGGGGGCCGCCACGCTCTGGAACTCATCGCGGCCAACCGTTAGGACCTCTTCCACGGAGTCGACCAGCAGGGCAACCGAATCGTCGCCGACTGAAACGAGGATGAGACGCGCCTCGGCATTCGAGGCAGGTGTTGGGACGCCAAAACGCACATGCAGATCGAAGACCGGGACGATACGTTTGCGGACGTCGACGATACCGAGGACGCCAGCCGGGGCACCGGGCGTGGCAGTGATGGGGAGGACCGGCAGAATCTCATCGACGAGAGCGATATCGATGCCGTAGTGGGTTTGCCCCACTCCGAACATCACGAGCTGATGCGGTGTTTGCAGGAATGCCACGTTCGACATTGTTCCAGGCCCCGGGTGTGATGCCTGATCATCGGACGTTCGGCGAGGCCGTCTTAGTGTGCGCCACCACTTTGTTACCATGGCATTGATGGCATTCGCAGACACCGCGCGACGAAGACTGGAGACGATCGGCTTCCGATCGACGGCGCCGCGGCGGGCCGTGCTCGATGCCATCCAGGAGTCTTCGGGGCCGTTCACGGTCGAAGATCTGCTCGCGGAGACGCCTTCGGTCGGACGGGCAACGGTCTTCCGGACGATCAAGCTGCTCCAGGAACTCGACCTGGTCTGCCGAGTGCCCCTCGAAGATGGGAGCGTGCGCTACCAGCTTTCGGAGGGTGGGCACCACCACCACCTGGTTTGCCGCAACTGCGGATCGTTCACGGAATTCAGTGACCTGGAGATGGATGCCCGCATTCAGGAGCAGGCAAACGCGCACGAGTTTGCGCTGCAGGGACATAGCCTGGAGCTCTATGGGCTGTGCAAGAAGTGCAGATAACGCCAGCGTGCTGCTGCGGTAGCCGACCGTGGGGTAGGCTTTTCAGGCGTGCCGGGGTGGCGGAATGGCAGACGCAGCTGGCTTAAACCCGGCGGCCGCAAGGCATGTGGGTTCGAATCCCGCCCCCGGTACCACTCCAGGAAATTAGCCTTCGCGCAGCCTGCGCCATATTCGGCTAATGCCGTCGCGAGGGACCGCCGACGGGCTATCCAGTTCCCACATGCATTCGAGGTAGGTGGGAAATTCGGTCACTTTCCGGAGCACGCCGCGGCCCGACGCGAGGCGGCCGTAACGAGTGAAGTAGCGTGCCACCTGCGTGCCGAGGCCGTTTCCGCCCTGCTGCACTCGAAAGTCGAATCGTTCGAGCTTGTCCGCCGGAATTGCAGCCAGCTGTTCCAGCACGACTTCCGGGATTGATGATTCGTAGCTGCGCGCGAATTCGAGGGCACCGGCGAGCGCCAAAGTTATTCGGCGATTCCTGGCCTCCTCGACGAGGTAATTCCAATCGAAGTTCTCGCCGGCCGACCGGACCGCCACCACGACATCCAGAACCCAGCGGAGGGCCGGCACCGGGTCCCAGCGAACACCATGCACACAGGCGTTGATGACGTGGTCTTCGGGTGCGAGGGTCGTCACCGTGTCGTCGCCGATCTCGAAGCAGCGAGTCCGTGCCAGGGCGTGTTCATCGGCTCCGGGGAAACAGTTCTCTTCAAGCATCCTCCGGTGCAGGTCGACCTCGATGCCGTCGGGTCCCGCAAGCGGCAGGGCGTGGAACACTCGAACGCGGCGAAAGAAGTCCGCCCGATCGCCACGAAGGGGCTTCCAACCGGCGTCCACCAGGGCATCCACAGAGGCCCGGTAGGAACCCGGCGCTATGAGCAGGTCGACATCGTGCATCGGACGCAGGGCGGCTTCGCGGTAGGCACTGGCGATCAATCCCAGGCCCTTCAGGGCAACGGGCTCGACGCCGTTCGCGCGGAGAACGGTCACCGCCCTCATGGCCGAACCCACGGAGATCCGGTTGCGATACCAGGACTGCCGGTAGATACCTTTCAGGGTCGCCAATCGTTCGTCATCAACCCCGAGAGCCTTGAGGTTGCGATACACCATCGGCAGCATCCGGAATGTGGCGGCGTCCATGTGGTCGAGGTTGTCCGTGAGCGCTCTCAGCTCGTCGTAGGCGGCAAAAGCGCCTTCTCCAGGCAGGAGTGCTGCGCCGAGCGCCGCGGCCTGAATCGGGGTCGGGGGGCGAATCTTCACTGCTGGCGCCGCCGTTCGAGGGCGGCGCGCAGGACCCGCGTGTAGTCAACACGCGAGCCGACATGGACGATCCCGGTGTTAGTCGTGTGAATTCTTCGGCGGAGGACGGTGGCATCGATGGACACGGAGGTTATCGCGGCTTCTTCGGCACGGGACCACCAGTCGACGAATTCGCCGACTCGTACGGTCTCATCGAAGGGCCCGACCCGATCAAATGCGGCGCGGCGGATGAGCATGGTGCCCGCAAGCTTCGCGGGTGCGGGCAGGGACTCCCAACCGTCGTCTCGAAATTGAGCGACCTGGCCGAAGACAGCCTCGAATTCACCCATCGCGGCGAGCATGGCAGCCTGGCGGGACGCTGGAAACAGGTCATCAGCATCGAGAAAGGCGACCATCTCGCCGGATGCGACCTCGATGCCGGTATTGCGAGCCGCACCGATTCCGCCGTTCGCCCGGCGAATCACCTCGACACCGGCATAGCGCGCGGCCACCTCGCCACTGTCATCGTCGGAACCGTCATCCACCACAATGATCTCGACTGGTGGAGTTGAACCCTGGGCGAGCACGCTCTCGATGGCCTGCCCAACGAGAGCGGCATTGTTGAACACCGGGATTACAACGGAAATTTCGGGTTGGCTCATGTTCGCTCCCGTTTCCGATGGACGGATTCACGCAGCGCCCGGAGAACTCCGGCGCGCACGGCTTCCGGCATGCCGCTCGCGTTCCGATCGTGAATGCGATGGACGACGAGCGGATGTTCCGCGGCTCGAATCTTCAAGCCGAGGTCACTTGCCCGGGCGAGCCAATCGGTGTCCTCACTGTGGGTGAGGGACTCGTCGAATCGACCTACGCGTTCCCATGCAGACCTCCGGAGCAACCAGTTGGAGGGTTGGAAACCTGGCTCGGTAGTGCCATCGAGGGGGCCACGGAACCACGGGGGAACCGGACCTTCGAACAGATAGCTCTGTTGAGCCATGACGATATCCGGTCGCTCTGGGCCCAGAGCAACCTCAAGCTGGCGAGCGAGTTTCTCGGGGTGCCAGATGTCGTCGGAATCGAGGAAAGCAATCCATTCGCCGGTCGAACTCAGCGTGCCTTCGTTTCTTGCGCGCGATACGCCCGCATGCGGGAGTGCGAGCACCGTCACCGGCAATTGGCGAGCGATTTCGAGCGTCCCATCGGTAGAACCATCGTCAACAACGATGATTTCCAGCGGGGAGACGGTCTGACGCCGGGCGCTCTCGATGGCTTCTGCCACAAAGCGTTCCGAATTGAATGCTGGGATAACTACCGAGACGGTGGGAAGCGTCATTTTGCCTCTCGACGGAGATGCTTGCGGGCTACTGATTCGCGAAGGATGTCGAATATCACCCTGCGAGCACTCGGAATTGTGCCCGTTGCATTAGACGAATGGATTCGGCGAATGACGAGCGACTGAGGCGACATCACATGCGTATAGCCGAGGTCCCACGCACGTGAGAGCCATTCAGTGTCTTCGCCCAGGTCACGAGCCTCATCAAAGGGCCCGACATGCTCGAACGTCGCACGCCTCAGCAGCCAGGCGCTGGGCTCGTAGGCAGTGACCTCGGAGCCATCGGTCTTTCCCCGAAACCACGCGGGCACTTCGCCTTCGAACCGGCAGACCTGGTGGCAGAGAATTAAGTCCGCTTCGCATTGTTCCGAAGCTAACGCCACCTGTGCGGAAAGTTTCCCCGGCAGCCAGATATCGTCCGCATCGAGAAACGCCAGCCACTCCCCGGATGATCGTTCAACCGCGAGGTTGCGGGCGCGTGAGACGCCACCCTTTGGAAGGCGCAGACACTCGACCTCCGGGTACGATTCGGCGACGTCTGCCGAATCGTCGGTGGAGCCGTCGTCGGCGACGATTATCTCAATTGGCTGGTAGTCCTGGGCGAGCACCGATGGGATGGACTCGCGGAGGAAATGTGCGCCGTTGTGCACGGGCATGATGACCGAAACCAGCGGGTTCATTCGAGTTCCCCGGGTTCGCCGGGCGCGGGTTGACTGCGGAGGAAGGCATCAATGACTGATGCGATCTCTTTCTGCTCCGTCCCGAGGCGAAGGCTGTAGCACGGGATACGGCGGACGAGTCGCGCCATTGCGGCGAGACCTCCCCTGTCGGCGGAGGCCATCTGGAGGAGCGTGCTCGGGGCCAGCGCCGCGAGTGCCGCGGCCGGCCCAATCGGGCCGATGGTGGTGGTTTCGACGTTCGCGATGCGAGGGACAAAGACGGCAACCAGCGGTCGCGATGCGGGGAGCAGTTCCGCGAAATCGGGGAAGAGAATCGCGACGCCTTTGTCCGGCGCGACGCGGTTGGGATTCACGACGAACGGATGGAGTCGTGGGAAACGCAGGAGCTGCGCGTCATGGAGCTTCGCGGCCGCGTAGATCGAGTGCACGGCTGGCGGACTTGCGTCGAGTTCGAGGAGGCAGTGGTCATCGCCGAGGTACTCCAGGCCATTGAGGAGGCAGGCAAGGGCCGTGCTGGATTTGCCAGAACCACTAGAGCCAACGATGAGCGCCGCCCTGTCACCCGCAGCCACCGCCGCCGAGTGGAGAAATTGCATCCCGCGCTCAGCCATGGACCAGGCGATGACGGCCCGAAAACCTCCGGCAATATCGCCGTAGGTGAGCGACGAGGCCGCCGGAACCCAATACGTGGCGGTCTGGCTGGGCGAATCGAACACCGTGAGGCCCGGATCGGGACGGAAGTAGGTCCAACGTTGTGCGCCTTCGTCGCTCATGGCCGGGAGACTCTGGGAGTAGACATTCCATGCCGTGGGGAGCTCTTTCGGGAGCGCGACTCCTGTCGATTCGGAATCCCACGCGCGGATCGTCAGATCCGCGGGCCCTTCCGGCGCACGGAGGTGGGCAAACGGTGCGCCGAGACGCGGAAGTAAGGCTGGGCCTGCGAATTCGAACTGCACCCGGACAGGCCCGAGAGTGATCGGCATTCTGACGACACCGCCAGCGTCGGCGGCCGCACGGTTGAACGCGTCAAGAAAAACGTCGTACGCGGTATCGGGGAACGCCGCCGAAGCGCCTTGCATGGGCTTTAGCCTTCGGCGGCGGGTTTCGCCATCGGCCAGCCGGCCTCTTCCACGTCATGAATGGGATCGAGCAGGAGTAGCTCCTGCATATCGGTGTACTTGTCGAGGGTCGGCTCGCCGGCGGCCGCTGCAAGACTCTCTACCTCTTGGGGAGCCGTGGTGCGCGGCCGAACCAGCTCCTCGGCGATGAGCTGATCCACGAACCGGCTCAGCGCGTCCTCTGCTATCCCGTGCGAGGCGGAAGCTTCGGCTACGGTCTTCCCGGCGGAGAGCAAGCGCCAGGCGACATCGCCGGCCCCGCGGGAGCTGTAGTAGGCCCCGGTACCGAGGTGAACGATGAGGACTTCCCCATCGACACTTTCATCGACGACATCGGGTTTGTTGACTTCGTAGCGGGCGTCAGCGGTCACCGATGGAATCGTACCGGAGGAAACGTCGCGGGCAAGCGCAAGGGGGTAGGAAATGAGGGTCGGCGCCGGGTGTGCGGTAGACGCGGGCGGGCGCGCCTCTTCCACCCAGTAAAAAGGCCGGCGGGTCGAGCACCTGTCCTGGGAAAGGCGCCGAGCCCTCGCGACGGACTATAGCCAGCGCGGCCCGAGTGCTGGGATTCTTATGACGCGGCGGTACGTAAACTTTTCGTCACTTCCCCTGGGGGGCGATGTCTGTCTCGTAAGGAGTGTTCTCGCGGGCGACCTGGCGGAAGCGATCGAACATCGCGTCGTAGCGGCGAACAGTGGCAGCGCGATGGACGCCCTGGTGTTCACAGGCCGAACCGACCGAACAGCTCTGGCAACAGAACTTCCGATTGGCCATCAGATACGGCGGCGTCGTGTAAACGGAATGGCAGCGAATGCAGCGCTGTGGCTCGTTCGGCATTGGGCTCCTCGCGGGCGTTTCGGTGAGTGGTGCCATTGTGTGGGGGATGCCCGCCAGATGGAAGCGTATCGCATGATCGCGGGAAGTCAGGCACGATAGCGCCCATGGTCCATATCAATCGCGTTTACACACGAGCCGGCGATGACGGCTCCACGGCGCTCGGCGGCGGGCAGCGCGTCGCGAAAGATAGCCTGCGAATCGAGGCCTACGGCACCGTCGATGAGTTAAATTCGGTTATCGGAGTTGCCGTCTCGGCGGGGCTGGACGCTTCTATGCAGCCGCAGTTCTTCGTCATCCAGCAGGTGCTGTTCAACCTCGGCTCGGACCTGTGCATCCTCGAAGAGGACAAGCTCCGATTCAAGGTCCCCGGCATCGAAGAGCGCCATGTCACCGACCTCGAGACGTGGATGGACGCCTGGAACGCAGACCTAGACCCGCTCAAGAGCTTCATCCTGCCGGGCGGGGATATGGCCGCAGCGCAGTTGCATGTTGCAAGGACAGTCTGCCGGCGGGCGGAACGCGCGACCATCGCGCTTTCGCGGGAAGAGCCGGTCGGCAAGTACTGCATCCCATACCTGAACCGCCTGAGCGACCTGTTGTTCGTGGCTTCCCGCTACCAGGCGAAGCTGGCGGGCAAGGGCGACCTGCTCTGGGATAGCCGCGGGTACTGACTCGCGATTTGCGATTGACGAATTTCGATCGTCGGCGAGGGGAGCCCATGGGACGGTTTAGCGACAAGATTGGGTTTGTAACCGGAGGTGGAACCGGCATCGGGTTCGCCTGCGCCAAGGCGATTGTCGAGGGCGGTGGCTCGGTGGTGATTGCAGGCAGGCGAGAGGCGCCGCTGCAGCGGGCTACGGAACAACTGGGCGCTTCGGCGAGCTATGTCACCTGTGATGTGGCACGCGATGCTGAGGTGGAACGCGCCATCAATACGGTGAAGGAGCGCCATGGGGCGCTGCACCTGGCGGTCAATGCCGCCGGGACCGGAGGCGTCGGGAGCGTGCTGAACGGTTCGGTCGGCGATTTTGAACGCATCATCCAGACCAACCTGACCGGTGCGTATCGATGCATCCGAGCAGAAGCGCAGCTGATGAAAGCCTCGGGCGGGGGAAGCATCGTAAGCATCAGCTCGATCGCAGGTTCGCATACGCATCACTGGATGACGGCGTACTGCGTTTCGAAAGCCGGCCTCAACATGCTCACAAAATGCGCCGCCGATGACCTTGGCACGCACAACATCCGCGTGAACGCGGTGGCGCCGGGGTTGGTGCCGACCGACCTTTCGGCCGGGTTGGCCAACAATCCCGCGACTGTGGACGAATACCTGCGACGCATGCCGGTTTCGCGGCTGGGGACGACTGAAGACATCGGAAACGCGGTCAGCTACCTGTTGAGCGACGAAGCCTCGTGGGTGACCGGCCTCGTGTTGCCGGCCGACGGAGGCCACCACCTGCGACAGGGCCCCAACCTGCTCGAACAGTTCAGCCAGTTCGTGCCCGAGGAACGCTAGACCGGGGGGCGGAGGCGGCGTTCGGCCAACGTAGCGAGGCCGCCGAAACGATCAGCGAGCGAACGCAGTTGAGCGAGGAACTGTTCGCCGCCATCGCCAAGACGCTGCAAAAGCTGCGTCTGAATCTCGAATCGCGCGGCGCGTGCGGCCGCAATGTTGGCGTGGGCGCGCCCCGTGAGATAGAGATTCGAGGAGCGGCGATCGTTCGGGTCGGGGCGCTTTTCGACGTAACCGAGCGATTCCATCTCCTGGACCGTCTTCGACACGGCCTGGACAGAGATGCTGAGGCGCTCCGCCAGTTCGGTGACCGTGGTATCGCCCGCAAGCAGACCCTGGACGATGAAGCCGTGGCTGAACTTCGTGTCTTCGAACCCTGCTTTAGCAAGACGTTGGAGGACGAATTCGGTGACGCCATTGGAGATGACGAGGCAGAGCAGGCCGATGTCATCAGCGGCGGCTACGGCAGGTTCGGAGTGAGTCATCGCCAGATATTACTCAACTATCGTTGACTAATCTACTCAACTGAGGTTGACTACTCGCCATGAACACCACAACTTCCTCGCGAACGGCAACCATCGAAGACGCAATCGAAATCGCCCACCACGTGGTCTGGGGCGTAATGACCACGGTCGATAGCCGGGGCCGCCCCCGGAGCCGGCTTGTGCACCCGGTGTGGACGCTGGGCTTGGGTGAGCCAGTCGGCTGGCTGACTACGCGAAAAACGCCCCTGAAGACGCGCCACCTCGCAGGCAACCCACACGTCTCAATCGCCTACATCGCCGCCAACACGGACTTCGCGTACTTCGACTGCACGGCTGAATGGGCAGACGACCTGGCGGGCAGGCAACTCTGCTGGGACACATTCGTGGAAGCGCCAGAGCCGGTGCGGTATGACCCTGCGACCATCTGGAAGGACGGACCGGCATCGGAGGATTTCGCCGCGTTGCGCTTCACGCCGTACCGCGTGACCGCCGGGAGAGCGGAGCGGATAGCGCGTGGGGAGAGGGCTGCCATCGCCCGGCTCGATGCGGTGTCCGTGACTGCCGAATTGCTATCCTGACCCGGTGCGATCCGCAGCGACATCGCTAGGGCTGTTCCTCCTGGTTGGAATCGTTCTCAGTGCGTGCTCCGACGACGACGCCGATTCCGGCGCCGGGTATGCGCTCGTCGCGGCATAGCGGCGCAAGAAAGGCATCCGTGTGACAAAGGCAATCTGGTTGAACATCGCCCTGGTTTTCTCCGCGATCCTGCTCCCCTGTTGGCCGGCAGTTGCCAGGGCGGATCTCCCCCCTGGGGCACACGCCCACGGCACGAGGACAGGGGTGGCGGTCGCGGACACTCTACTCACGACGATCGAGCAGGGCGGCTCGTTGAGCGGCCTCCTCCAATTCGTAGACCGGGCCTGCACGACGACGCCTGATCCGATCGGAGGCCCGCTTAAATGCCCGCCGGGCGTCCCGAACGGGACGATGCTGCCAGCGGTGGTCGTCGCATCCTGCGAAGGCCACTGGTACACGAGCGACGATCCGGCTGTTGGGACGTTCAATTCGATCGGTTCTGACTACTACCTGTACGCGTTGGCGACTTACCCGCCACCCCTGGAGACGGCGCCCATCGCCGGTGTGCAGTACAGCCTCTACTTGATCAAGGGTACGGGCCCGTTGGACTGGGTTCGCCTCTGGCTGGGTGACCAGGGCGTGGTGGGATCAAGCCATTGCGAAGCTTCCCCAGGGGCTGCCTTCGCGAGGGAGACGGAAGTCCTGGTCGCTCCGGGCCAGTCCGCCCCTTTACCGCCTGCCTCCGGCGAAGGATTGCACCAGTCGGCGCCAATGGCGTTCTCAAGCCGCGTCGCCTCCGTCCATGTCGCGGCGGGCACGGCGCTGGTTTCGATCGCGACCATCGCAGGGGCTGTGACGTGGTTCGGCCGCCGAAAGGCTCCTTCGGACCGCCGATGACCACGCGCAAGCCCTTGACATCGTCGGGCGAGACGCCCTACACGGCTGAGAACCCTCCCGGGAGCTAAGCTTTGCGAATGCGCACCGTGGTTGCGGCTGCAATCGTGCTGTTGGATGTGGCGATCGCCGGATGCAGTGGTGGTGGTCACAAATCTCAACCTAATGGGGCCGCAGCGGCGGGCCCTTCCACTCCGAGCGGGTCCACAACGGTTCTGCTCGCGGGCTGGAACGAGGCCATTTACCGGGGGCGCGAAGGCTCCGTCCTGTCCGTTGAAGTCCTTCCCGGGCACGCCGTCCTATCGCTCGACATCGCAAATATCGCCGTTTTCGATTGCCGGGTGGACTGCCTGGACGATGTCCGCCTAGCGCTCGAACCGGTGGGCGCGACGGATGAGATCTGCCTCTACTCGGAAGCGAACCGCGGCGTACTGAAGCTCTGGATCAACCGCGATACGTGCCCGGTGCTCGGAAGCTAAGAACTTGACACCTTTGCCGCCGGCCATACCCTAATGCTCGCCGCCAGCCCATATCCGTGGCGGAATCCCAAGGAGAACAAGAAATGGCGGAACTCAAGGACACCGCGGACCAGTTCGCGAAGGATCTCATCAACCAGAACATCGCCGGCCTGATGATGGCCTTCACGCCGAACGGCATGGGCCAGGCGATGGCGCTGCAGGGTCAGATGGCCTCGCAGCCTCAGCCCAGCGGCACCCCAACCGTGAACGTTGTGGTCGGCGCCACCGAGGGCGAAGACACGCTGGTCGACATCGTGATGTCGTCGGACACCACCTCGACCACGATCGCCACGCGCTGGAAGGACGTCGCCGGCGCCTGGAAAGTGGATGCCATCGGCCTCAAGGCCTAACTCTCATCACCATTCGCGACGCAGATTCGGAAGCCGGGCAGTAAGCCCGGCTTCTTCACATCTGAACCTCGTTCGGGCTACGCTCACTGCGATGGCACACTCGCTCACGGGCACCCAGCCCCTCCCCATTCACAAGCGCGCGAAACGGTTCCTGGACGTCGGGTGGACGTTCCTCATCATCTACCTGAGCTACAAGCGCATTCAGCGGAACAAGAAGCTGACCCCGAAGCAGCGCGAGCGGCGGCTTTCACGCGCCCACACGAAGAACGCCGAGCGCATCTATGGGCTCGCGGTGCGGCTAGAAGGGATGATGATCAAGACCTGCCAGTTCATCAGTTCGCGCGCTGACGTCGCGCCGACCGAGTACGTGGCCGTGCTGAGCCGGCTGCAGGACAGTGTGCCCGCGCGGCCGTTTTCGCAGGTTGTGCGTGTAGTGAGAGGCGAGTTCGGGGCGCACCCAGACGAGTTGTTCGACAGCTTCACTCGGGCGCCAATCGCTTCGGCTTCGCTGGCGCAGGTGCACCGCGCGCGGACGAAGGCTGGCGACGATGTGGCCGTGAAGATCCAGTACCCCGGGATCGACCGCATCCTCGAGACCGACCTGCGGAACATCGCGATCCTCGTGCGAATTCTCGCGAAGCTGGAGAAGAACTTCGACTTCCGCATCCTGGTTAACGAACTGAACAAGGACATGCCGCGGGAACTCGACTTCGAACTTGAAGGCCGAAGCTCGGAGCGGGTGGCGCGGGACCTCGCCCACCGCAAGGACATCCGCATCCCGAAGGTCCACTGGGAAACCACACGCCGGCGAGTGCTCACCACCGAGTTCATCGAAGCGACCAAGATTTCGGACACCGAGGCACTGCTCGCCGAGGGGATCGACCCGAACCAGGTCGCGCTGATCATGACCGAAGCCTACTGTGAGCAAATCCTCGTCCACGGCTACTTCCACGCCGATCCGCATCCCGGGAACCTGTTCGTGCTGCCCGGGCCGGTGGTGGTGTTCCTCGATTTCGGGCTTTCGAAAGAGCTGCCGGAGGAGTTTCGGCGCAACTACGCGAAGCTGATCATGGCGCTCATCGCGCAGGATAACGACGCGATGGTGAAAGCCTTCCGGGCCATCGGGTTCAAGACGAAGAGCGAGGACCCGGAGTCACTGGTGGCGCTCGGACAGTCGTTCTTCGACTACGGAGGCGCCGAGAACAAGCCGTACGTCGATGCGGACGTGATGCCGGAAGTGAACGAGCGGCTCTCGCGCATTTTGCAGGCAAACCCGGTGACGGAAATCCCCGGCGACATCCTCCTCATCTTCCGCGTGCTCGGGCTGATGAGCGGGCTGCAAAAGCGCCTGGACAGCCGGGTCGATGTGGTGGGGACGATTACGCCGTACGCCGAGGAGCAGGCGCGCCAACTGGCGGAGGGGGACGCCGCGGGGTGAGCCGGCGGTGATGCCCGGGAAACGTTCCCCGGCTAGACTGCGCTACGGATGATTTCTCTGCGCAGCTTCGATGAGTCCCGGGCTCGATGAGTTCCGGCAGCGGCCCACGGCTTTTCCCGGAAGCAGGGCGCGAGATTCGCGCGCATGACCGCGGGGTGCTGCCGTTCGAGCATCTTCGGGCGTTGATCGACGAGGGCGTCATTAGCGCCGAAGCGGGCATGGACCACGGGCAGATACAGCCGGCGAGCATCGACCTCCGGCTTGGCGCCTACGCGCTCCAGGTTCGTGCCAGCTTTTTGCCGGGCCGCGGGACGACGGTGCTGGAAGCAGCCGAGGACCTGCTCGTGCAGCGCATCGACATCGCCGATGGCGCCGTTCTGCAGAAGGGCGCCGTGTACATCATCCCGCTGCTTGAGGATCTCGACCTTTCGGGGAGTGCGGGGCTTCTTGCCAAGGCCAACCCGAAGAGCACGACCGGGCGACTGGACGTGTTCGCGCGCCTTATCACCGATCGGGCGGACCAGTTCGACATCATCGAACGGGGATACCAGGGGCCGCTCTTCGCTGAGGTCTCACCAAAGACCTTCAACGTACGAGTTAAGACGGGCACACCCCTCAACCAGCTCCGATTCCTTCGGGGTCGGTCGGCGTCTTCGCACGCGAGCCGGCGAGCGAGCGAGGACGAGATGCTCGTCTTCAATGAACAGGGCGAACCGATGAGGGCAACGGTCGACGAGGGCATCTGGTTCTCGGTCGACCTTTCGGGGCGGGCCGGAGATGCAACCGTCGGCTGGAAGGCGCGGAGCGAATCGCCCGTCATCGATCTCGACCGGATCGGCTATTACGACCCGTCCGACTTCTGGGAGGCGGTCAAACCTTCGAGGCAGCTCATCCTGACCCCCGACGCGTTCTACATTCTCGGCTCGAAGGAACGCGTTCGCGTCCCTCCGACGTACGCCGCCGAAATGCTGCCGTACGACCAGGCGATGGGAGAATTTCGGGTGCATTACGCCGGGTTCTTCGATCCGGGCTTCGGTTATGGCACTGGCGAATTGCAGGGCACTCGCGCGATCCTCGAAGTGCGGTCGCACGAGATCCCGTACGCGCTCAAGGATGGACAGCGCATCGGTCGGTTGATGTACGAACGGATGCTCGCCGTTCCAGAGAGGCTCTACGGCGTGAATGCCGGGTCGTCGTACCAGGACCAGGGCCTTGGGCTAAGCAAGCAGTTCAAGCGTTGAGGCGATTTGTTATACAAACGCAAGGAAAATTAGGGCCGGATTAAGCAGTTCGACGCCGGGGCAGTGCCACAATTGTCGACGGCCGAGACCTGTGGTCCGGCCCTGCGCGCCCGTTTGCCCCCACCCGACAATCGAGACCACAGACTGCGACCACGCTCGGACTTCACGTGCCGCCCCGTACCCCGCGTGGTGCTGAGAGCGACGGATTGGCCCGCAGTTTTGTTCAAGTTTATCCTCGTAGTTTTCGCCCTCGCCGCGATTCCGTTTTGCCTTGCCTGCGGAGATGACGACGACGATTCCAGTTCCGGAACCACCGTCGATGCCTCCCTCAAGGACTTCCAAATGACCCTGGATAAGACATCGGTGAGTTCCGGCGACGTGACTTTCAAGATCAAGAACAACGGCCCTTCCCAGCACGAATTCGTGGTGGACCGGACTGACCTGCAGGCCGACAACCTCCCCTACGACGAGACCGATGCCAAAGTGGTCGAGGACTCACCCCAACTCACCAACATCGACGAAAAAGAAGCGATCGACGCGGGCGATTCTGAGACGCTGACCGTAAACCTGCCGCCCGGCCACTACGTCCTCTTTTGCAACATCCCGGCCCACTACCAGCAGGGCATGCGCATCGACTTCACCGTGAAGTGAGGAAAGGAGACCAGCAATGACACTGTCAAAGATGCTGGTAATGGTGGCGGCGATAGGCATTGGCTTCACGGCCTATCTTTCCGTGCTGGCGGCGGGCGGGCTTGGAGATTTCGGCGCGAGCAGTAGCATCGAGCCGACCCCGGCCCCCACGGCCGAGCCAACTTCGCCCGCGCAAACTTCGGGCGGGCTCCAGATCACGGCGAAGGACACGTCCTTCGATAAGACATCGCTCACGGCAAAGGCCGGCGAAGTCACGATCAAGTTCGACAACCAGGACTCCATCCCGCACAACCTGGATATCTTCAACGGCCCGAAGTCGAGCGATGACTCGGCCGCGAAAACGCCGATTAAGACGGGACCGGCCAAGGCGACGCTGACTGTCCAGCTGAAGCCCGGCAAGTACTACTTCCAGTGCGATGTACACCCGGACCAGATGCATGGAGTGCTGACCGTGGTCGCAGACACAAACAGCTAGTAGAGCCGGGTGGCGATGTCCTTTTCGAGCCCGGCTTCGATGGCTTCGGCCGGCACCTGGAGCTTGAGCTGGTCGCGCATGATCGCGCCGAGCGAGGAGAGTTCCGAGGCATCGTCCCAGGCCTCCGCGTCCCAGAGATTTGAGCGAACGACGCACTTCGCGCAGTGAAAGAACACTTCCTCCGCGGTGACGGCGATAGCAAGTTGAGCGGGCTTGCCCTTCACCGCGAGGTCATTGAGCAGCCAGGAATCTGTCACGAGCCGGGCGGAGCCGTTGATGCGGAGCGTCTCGGAGCGTCCCGGTACGAGGAAATACACCGAGATTCGCGGGCTTTCGAGGAGGTTTCGGAACGTATCGGCGCGACCGTTCCCCGGGCGGTCCGGAATGGCAATGGTGTGCTCATCGAGGACACGGACGAATCCGGCAGGATCGCCTTTCGGCGAGATATCCATCTGCCCGGTGGCGCTCGTGGTCGCGACCATGATGAACGGGCTCTTCGCGATGAAGGCGGCGGAATGGGGGTCGATGAAAGTGAGCGACTTGTCCCACGCTCCGGAACCTCGCGGCTCGGGGATCACATCCCGGAGCTGATCGACGCTGGAGATGACGTTGGAAAAGGTAACCATGCAGCGCTCACGGCACGAATCGGTGCCTTCCGATTCTGGTGAAGGTCACTTCGAATTACAACCGTGGGTGCGGAGATGGTCCGGGGCTTAGAAGAATTTCCCAAAAATAGCGCCCGGAAGCCCGGTGACGGCATCGCCACCAAGGTAGATGAGCGCACCGGCCTGCACGGCGACGACGAGGCCGAGGGCGGCGACCATTGCGTTTCCGGCCATGTTCCGGCGACGGCGGGCGGCCCGTTCCTCGCGCTCGATTCGCTCGAGCTCGCCCTTGAAGAAGGCCCTGTCGTATTCACGGCGGAGCTCCGGCTTGGAAAGCACGGCATAGGCCTCGTTCAGCTTCTGCATGCCATCGCGGTACGTGTCGTCGTCGTCCGACTGCTTCATCATGTCGTCCGAAAGACGCGCGTACGCGTTTTCGATGCCGGCGAGATCGGCGCGCGGCGGCAGACTCAAGACCGCGTAGTAATCCAACAGCTTCGCTTCGGCCACTGCGTGCCTCCCTACAGATAAGAACGGCAGCGACGGCAAAAAGATGAGGGGCGTTGGAACGATTTCAGTTTTCGCGCAGGCCCGCCAGGTAGTAGCGAACCTGCTGCAGCGGCGATTCGTGGTCGATCTCCGCGCCGCCGAAGACGTGGGCAAGGATGAACATGTTCAGTATGCCGGTGACGGCGGTGGCGCAGGTGGTGACGTTGTCGCGTTGGAAGACGCCGGTCTCCATGCCGCGGGCGATGATCGCATCGAGCGGCTGGCGCACGCGCGCCCCGAGAGCCTGGGAAAACTCGGCCATCGGCACGCCACCCAGCCCGAACACTTCGCGGAGGACGAGCGCGATAATCTCTTCCTGCTGAAGGAAATGAGCCAGGTACCGTTCACAAAAGGCCATGAGCTGGTCTTGCACATGCGCCTCAGCCGGGAGGCCGCTGCGAATGCCTTCGGCCATTTCCTCCAGAATTTGGCGGACGATGCTCGCGTAAAGCCCTTCCTTCGAGCCGAAGTAGTAATAAATCATCGGCTTTGTGGTCTGGGCGTCCTCGGAGACTTCGCGGAGGGAAGTGGCGGCGAAGCCCTTCTGTGAGAAATGACGAAGCGCGCTCGCGAAGATGCGTTCGCGAACCTCGGCCTCGCGGCCACCGGAATGGGAAGACGGTGACGTCACAAATAGGTCTCCGGAGGGTGCCATCGCCCAGGGCGGGGCGTTCGACTTACCGGGGAGTATAAGCCCGAAATCGTTACGGTTAACCGCGTTGCTCGGCTGGCGGCGCTGCGATACCGTAGGCGAAGCCCTTTAAGGCGGTCCCGTGAGGCTGCGAAGGGAGGAGGTCCGGCATGGCCGGAGTGTGTGTGTGCCTGTGCGCCTTTCCCGTTAACCGGGGGAGGCGTTTTTCATGACCAGCCCTGCTTCTCCTTACCTCGGTCCCGACGAGATCTCGCGGACTTTGCGGCGCCTCGGCCACGAAATCGTGGAGAGCAACCGAGGCACGGATGGCCTCGTGCTCGTTGGGCTCCTGTCGCGCGGGTATCCGCTGGCGCGGCGGCTCGCAGCCGCCATCCAGGAGTTCGAAGGCGCCGTGGTTCCGGTCGGCGGCCTGGATATTGGCCTTTATCGAGACGATGTGACGCGGCGCTCGGCGCCTCCGCCGGTCCGACCGAGCGAGATACCGGTATCGATCGACGGAAAGACGGTCGTCCTCGTTGACGATGTGCTCTTTACCGGGCGGAGCATTCGCGCGGCGCTGGACGCGCTGCAGGACTATGGCCGCCCGGCCCGTGTGAGGCTCGCGGTCCTCATCGACCGCGGCCACCGCGAACTCCCGATACGCCCGGATTTCGTCGGGAAGAACATCCCGACAGCGTTGATTCAGAAAGTCCAGGTACGGTTGCTCGAAGTCGACGGTCAGGACGCTGTGTACGTGTTCGGAGAGGAGGCCACTCATGCTTGAGCTTCGCAATCCCGATGCGCCCGTTGTTGCCAGCGAAGCGCCGGCCTGGAAGCGGAAGGACCTCCTTGATACCGACACGCTGACGCCCGAGGAAATCCATTTGATTATGGAAACCGCCGAGGCGATGCGAGAAATTCGCTCGCGGCCGGTGGGCAAGGTGGCGACCCTTCGCGGCGCGACCGTGGTGACCCTCTTCTACGAACAGAGCACGCGGACGCGCGCGAGCTTCGAGGTCGCGGGCAAAGCGCTTGGGGCTGACGTGGTGAACCTGACCGCATCCGGAAGTTCCGTGGAGAAGGGTGAAACGCTCATCGATACCGTGCGCACGCTCGAAGCCATCGGCGCGGACCTGGTCGTCATGCGACACAGCAAGTCCGGGGCGCCGTACCTCGCCGCGCGGAACACGTCTGCCGGGATTATCAACGGCGGTGACGGCACGCACGCCCACCCCACACAGGCACTTCTGGACCTGCTCACGATGCGCCGCCACGTCGGCGAGGTGCAGGGCAAGAAAGTCGCGATCATCGGGGATGTGCTGCACAGCCGGGTGGCGCGCTCGAACCTGTGGACACTGCTCGCTGCGGGTGCTGACGTGACTCTATGCGGACCTGCGACGCTCGTCCCGCGGACGCTCGCGGGCAGCGCCGAGACGACGACCTGCACCGTGACGACGCGAATCGATGAGGCGCTCGAGGGCGCGGACATCGTGATGGCCCTGCGCATGCAGAAGGAGCGCCAGGACAGAGGGCTCATCCCTTCCCTTCGCGAATACATCGCGCTGTACCAGATCAATGCCAAACGGTTGCAGATGGCCAAGCCGGGCGTCCTGGTAATGCATCCAGGCCCGATGAACGAGGGCATCGAAATCTCACCGGAAGTGGCTCACGGAATGAGTTCCGTGATCGAAGAGCAGGTTGCGAACGGGGTGGCGGTGCGCATGGCCATCCTCTACCTGATGGCGACGGGGAGGAACGCATGAGCGAACAGTTGCTCCTGAAGAACGGTCGCGTGCTTGACCCGGGACAGGGCGTTGATGCCGTCCAGGACGTGCTCCTCGTCGATGGGCGTGTGGCGCAGATTGGGACAGGTCTTTCGACGAGTGGGCGGACGCTTGATGTGTCCGGCTGCATTGTCACGCCGGGATTCGTGGACCTCCACACCCACCTCCGTGAGCCTGGCTTCGAACAGAAGGGGACGATAGCGACCGAAACGCTCGCCGCACTTCAGGGCGGATTCACGACCATCTGCGCGATGCCGAACACCTCGCCGGCGCCGGATGGAGCCGATGTGCTGCGCGCCCTTCGCGAACGAATCGAACGTGACGCGTGCGTGCGCGTGCTGCCGATTGGCTGCATCACCCGGGGCCGTGCGGGCAAAGAGCTTGCGGAACTGGCCGAGCTTCGCGACGGCGGCTGCATCGCACTCAGCGACGATGGCAATCCGGTGGCCAACGCTCGCCTCATGCGGAACGCGATGGATCTCGCCCGGGCGATGGACCTGCCGATTTCCGAACACTGCGACGACCCGGACCTGAGCCACGGCGGCTCGATGAACGAAGGCCGGGTAAGTGAGCGCCTCGGGTTACCAGGACAGCCTGAAGCCGCCGAGACCGCCGCCATCGCGCGAAACATCGCACTCTGCGAAGCAACCGGGGCACGGCTCCACATCGCGCATGTGACTACCGCGCGGGGATTGGAACTGGTTGCGGGCGCGAAAAACAGGGGACTGCTGATCACCTGCGAAGTGACCCCGAGCCACCTCTTCCTGACCGAGGATTCCGTATTCGGCGCGGGGGCTGAACCGGCTTATGACACCAACGCGAAGATCAATCCGCCGCTTCGAACGGAGGCCGACCGCCAAGCGCTCATCGCGGGCGTGAACTCCGGGATCATCGACGCCATCGCTACCGACCACGCACCACACGCAATCGAGGACAAGCTTTGCGAATTCGACGACGCCGCCTTCGGAATCAGCTGCATCGAGACCGCGCTGGGGACCACCATGACGCTGGTTGACCGGGGCGAACTCGAACTTGTCGCGGCGATTCGAGCGCTGACGCACGGGCCGACGACGGTATTCGATTTCGAGAGCGGGATTGGCAGCCTGGCGCTCGGCTCCAGCGATATCACGGTCATCGACCCAGGACACCGGTGGCGGGTGGAGCCGGCGAGGTTCGCTTCAAAGGGCAAGAACACGCCGCTCGCCGGAAGGGAACTGAGCGGGGCCGTCAGGGCCACAATCATCAACGGACAAATCTCATACGAAATGGAGCCCGCCCATGCCTGATGCCATCCTGGTCCTCGCGGATGGATCGGTATTCCCGGGTCGAAGCGTTGGCGTTGAAGGCAGCGCCGACGGCGAGGTTGTCTTCAACACCTCGATGACCGGCTACCAGGAAATGCTCACCGACCCTTCATATGCCGGCCAGCTGCTGACTCTCACCTACCCGCTCATCGGGAACTACGGGTTCGACGAAACAGTCGAAGAGTCGGCGAAAATTCAGCCAACCGGCCTGATCGTCCGCGAAGCCAGCGTCCGGGCGAGCCATCTGCGTTCGCACCACACGATCGGCGAATTCCTGCGTGACCGGGATGTGGTGGCGATCGAGGGGGTCGACACGCGCGCAGTAACTCGCCGAATCCGGGAGTCAGGAGTCATGCCAGGGACGATCACGACGCGCGAGTCGCCGCAGGCGGCGCTCGAACGCGTGCGCGCCCTCCCGGGCTACGACAACGTGAACTGGGTGCGCTCGGTGACGACGGACCACGTCTTCGACTGGAACATTCCCGCCGGCGAAGGACGGCACCGCATTGCCCTGCTCGATGGCGGCGTGAAGCGAAACATCATGCGCTCGCTCGAGGCGCGAGGGTGCTCGGTGCGCGTGTTCCCGGAGAACACCCCGGCCGAAGACCTCCTCGCGCATAAGCCGGACGGCATCGTGCTCTCACCCGGACCCGGGGACCCGCGTCTGCTCGACGCCATGGTGGGCGAAGTGGGGAAACTCATCGGCAAGGCGCCGATCCTCGGCATCTGCCTGGGGCACCAGGTGGCCGCGCGCGCGCTCGGGGCGGGCACGTTCAAGCTGCCGTTTGGCCATCGCGGCGGAAACCACCCGGTGCAGGACCTGCAAACGGGCAAAGTCACCATCACCGCCCAAAACCACGGCTACGCCGTTGACCCGGACCACCTCAACTCCGCTGCTTATGTCAGCCACTTGAACCTGAATGACCAGACAGTGGAGGGAGTCGCACTGCGCCACGAACCGCTGATGACTATCCAGTATCATTCCGAGGCCTGCCCCGGACCGCTCGATAACCAGTACATTTTCGACCGGTTCGTGGAGATGATGGTATCCGTCCGTGGAGGGGTTCGATGACTCGAACGACAGACATTCGCAGAGCGACCGAGAACGATGCGGAGGGTATCGCCGCAATCCTGCGTGGGCTTGGCTCCGAAAATGTGGGCCTCGAAGGCACATTCGATGCCGAACGCGTGAAGAACTGGCTCAACCGCCTCGGCACCGAGGGCGTGATTTTCGTGGCGACGGACGGAAGCATCCCGGTAGCGTTCGGCTCGCTGGACTTCGATACGGCCGCGCCCGAGACCGGCTTGCTCGGCGTGTGGGTATCGAAGGACTACCGACGGCGCGGCCTGGCTACCGACCTCGCTGACTCGCTGGTGGAGTTCGCTCGGGAGCACGGCTATCGGCGCATCCGGGGACGTCTGCCCGAAGGCAACGAACCCGCCCTCAGTTTCCTTTCGGCTATTGGGGCAATGGTGCCCCTGAGGAATCCAAACATGACGTTCGAGTTGCCGCTCTGACGTGGAGAACGCCTTGTACGGACACGGTAGATGACGAACGCCCGGAAACGGCGCAACAACGCGCCCGTGAGGCCTCGCCGTCCGGCGACGGGAGTGCCCGACCTGCTCTTCGCCATCGGAATGATCATGCTGACCATGGGGTTCGTGTTCTTCATGTCGTCGTTCTTCGACGACGACCTCTCGGCCGGCGATGCCGGCACGGTATTGGCTCGCCTCTTCGCAGGATTGCTTGCGATCTCGGCGCTTCTGACCTTCCTGATGGGCATCCTTCTCTTGCGCGACGACCGGCGGCGGTCGGACCACTACGTGGTCCCGATGATCGTGGGCGCGATTATCGGGGGAATCGAGTCGTCCTTCTTTCTGAACCCGCGAAGCCCGGTTCTGCTGGCGATCCCGTTGCTGCTGCTGATCTTCGTCCTGCGTCCCGTGCGGCGGGGCCTTTCGGGGCTCGTCCAGCGAGGAGGCGGGTAGCCATGCGCACACCATTCGATAACACACACAACTGCTGCGGAGGCCCTGTTTGAAGCCAACTAGCGTCCTTATCATCGGCTCGGGGCCAATTGTCATCGGGCAGGCCGCGGAATTCGACTACGCGGGCACGCAGGCCTGCAAGGCCGTCCGCGAAGAGGGCGTGCGCAGCATCCTCGTGAATTCGAACCCGGCCACGATCATGACCGACCTGGACATCGCGGACGCGGTCTACATCGAACCGCTGACGGTGCCGGTGCTGGAGCGAATCATCGCCAAAGAACGACCCGACGGACTTCTGCCAACCCTCGGCGGCCAGACAGGGCTGAACCTTGCGGTAGAGCTCGCGAAAGCCGGGATCCTCGAGAAGTACAACGTCCGGCTGCTGGGCACGCCCCTCGAGGCCATCCGCCGCGCGGAAGACCGTGAACTGTTCCGCGAACTGCTCGAGAAGCTCGGCGAACCAGTGCTCGAGAGCGTGGTCTGTCACACCGTCGACGAGTGCGTCGCGGCCGCCGAGCAGATCGGGCTGCCCGTGGTGATCCGGCCGGCATTTACCCTCGGCGGCACCGGCGGCGGAATGGCCTTCACCATGGAGCAGCTTCGGACGGTCGGTGCGAGCGGCCTCGCGGCGAGCCCGATCACGCAGGTCCTGGTAGAAAAGAACCTGCTCGGCTGGAAGGAAATCGAATACGAGGTGATGCGCGATGCCACCGGCACCTGCATCACTATCTGCAACATGGAGAACTTCGATCCGATGGGCGTCCACACGGGGGATTCCATCGTCGTCGCGCCATCGCAGACGTTGAGCGACAAGGACTACCAGATGCTGCGCTCTGCAGCTCTGCGGATCATTGACGAACTCGGCATCGAAGGCGGCTGCAACGTCCAATTCTCGCTCGCGCCGCGCAAGGACATCACGGACTGGCAGGGAGATCCTTACGAGCCGCTGCCCTACCACGTCATCGAGGTGAACCCCCGCGTTTCACGCTCCTCGGCGCTGGCCTCAAAGGCAACGGGATACCCGATTGCACGGGTGGCGGCAAAAATCGCCTGCGGCAAAGCGCTCCACGAAATCCCAAACGCGGTCACGAAGAAGACAAGCGCGGCCTTCGAGCCCGCCCTGGATTACTGCGTGGTGAAGATCCCGCGCTGGCCATTCGACAAGTTCGCGCTCGGGGCGCGTCAGCTTGGGACGCAGATGAAGGCTACCGGCGAGGTCATGGCGATAGACCGGTCGTTCGAGGCGGCGCTGAACAAGGCCGTTAGGTCCCTGGAGATCGGCGGGCACAGCCTGCTCTGGGAGCGCCCCGAATGGCGCAACGGCGGCGAATTCCCGCTCGACGCAACTGACGAGCGCCTGTGGGCGCTCATGGCCGCATTGCGCAGGGGAGCGAGCGCGTTCGATCTCTCTCGCCAGACAGCCATCGACCCATGGTTCACGGAGCGGCTCGAAAACATTGTGACCATGGAGAAGCGTCTCCTGAACGAACCCCTCACACCTGACCTGCTGCGAGAAGCGAAGCGAATCGGCTTTAGCGATGAAATGGTGGGGCAGTTAGCGGACCGCCTGCCGGAACAGATCAGGGCGCAGCGACATGAATGGGGCATTCGACCGGTCTACAAGATGGTGGATACCTGCGCGGCAGAGTTCGAAGCGCTGACGCCATACTTCTACAGCACGTACGAGCAGGAAAACGAGGCCGAACCACCGGACGGCGCGACCGCAATCGTGGTCGGCAGTGGTCCGATTCGCATCGGGCAGGGCGTGGAGTTCGACTACGCCAGCGTGCATGCCGCATGGGCACTCCAGGATGCCGGCATCCGCTCGATCATGGCGAATTCCAACCCGGAAACGGTCTCGACGGACTTCGACACCTCTGATCGCCTGTACTTCGAGCCGCTGGACGAGGAAGGCGTTCGCGACATCATCGAGAACGAGACCGGCTCGGGCGATGAGCCTCCGGCGTCGATCGTGCAGTTCGGCGGGCAGACAGCGATCAACCTCGCCGGACCGCTGGGCCGGGCGGGCCTGCCGATCATCGGTTCGAGTGCGGATACCATCGACATGGCCGAGGACCGGCGGCAGTTCGAACGCTTCCTGCAGGAACTGGGCATCCCGCAACCTCCGGGGGCAGCCATCCTGACGCTCGAAGAGGCGATGAAGACAGCGCAGACCATCGGTTACCCCGTGCTGGTCCGCCCCTCATACGTTCTCGGTGGGCGGGCGATGGAAATCGTGCAGAACGCGACCGAGCTGGTGACCTTCGTCGCACAGGCCGCGGAGGTGGCACAGGGAAGGTCAATCCTCATCGACAAGTTCCTCGATGGCGCGGAAGTCGAAGTCGATGCGATTTGCGACGGCGAAACGGTGCTGATCCCCGGGATTATGGAGCACATCGAGAAGGCTGGCGTGCACTCCGGCGATTCGATGGCGGTGTACCCTCCGCGGAATCTCGACCAGGAAGAGCGCGACACCATCGTCGACTACACGCGCCGGATTGTGCTCGGGCTGGGCGCCATCGGCGTGACGAATATCCAGTACGTGGTGCTGCCGCGCGTGCCCAACGAGGGTCCGCGCGTGTTCGTCCTCGAAGTGAACCCGCGCGCGAGCCGGACGGTGCCGTTCCTTTCGAAGGTGACCGGGGTGCCAATGGTTCAGCTTGCGGTGGGTGCGATGCTTGGAAAGAAACTCGCGGCACAGGGCTACCCTGATGGCCTCTGGCCGGAGCGCGACCTGGTGGCCATCAAAGCGCCCGTGTTCTCGATGTCGAAGCTCACGGGAGTCGACACGTACCTCGGGCCTGAGATGAAGAGCACCGGCGAAGTCATGGGAATCGACCGCACCTTCGAAGCGGCGCTCGCAAAAGCCCTCCTGGCCTCGGACCTTTCGCTGAAGCCCGGGAGCAGCATCCTCCTGAGCATCAGCGACCGCACGAAAGCGACCGCGCTGCCCCTCATCCGGAAGCTCGTCGACGCTGGCTACCAGCTGTATGCCACCGAAGGGACGAGCAAGATGATCGAAGCGCTCGACATCCCGGTGACGTCGGTGACGAAGGTTTTGAGCGGGGAGCACCCCAACGTGGTCGATGTAATCCGTGATGGAACGGTGAAGTGCGTGCTCAACACTTCTGAAAACCGTTTCACGGGCTCGTTGCGCGACGGCTTCCACATCCGGCGGGCCGCGGCCGAGCAGCGGATCCCCTGTTTCACATCGATCGATACGATGCGCGCGGCGGTCGAAGCACTGGCCAGTGCATCGGAGTACGAAATCGCGACGCTCGCCGAGTACGTGGGTTGAACATCGAGGAGACCCGCATCATCTCAACGCAGCCGGCATGGGACGGGGCGTTCATCACGTGGTTCCACGGGCCCGCGCTGACGAACGGGGTCGAAGCGGGGCAGTTCGTAATGGTGCACTGTGCGCCGGAGGGCGCGGACCCGATGTTCGCGCGGGCGTTCAGCTACTACCGCATCGACGGCGACCGGTTCGCGCTTCTCTACGCAGTGGTGGGGCGCGGGACGCGTTGGTTGAGCGAACAACCGGCCGGGGCGCCTGTGCGCATGTATGGGCCTCTCGGCAACGGCTTCACCTTCCCTGATACGCCGGCAAACCTCCTGCTCATCGGCGGCGGGGTTGGCGTAGCGCCGCTGGTGGACACCGCGGAGCGCGCGCTCAAGGCCGGGCATCACGTGGTCGCGATGATGGGCGGACGGACCTCGCGCCACCTCCTCGCGGCTTCGGAGTGGCCCAAGGAGGTGGAATACGTCGTCGCAACAGAGGACGGCTCGTTGGGGTCGAAGGGGTTCGTCACGCAGCACCTGGGCAAGTACCAGGAGTGGGCGAACCGAATTTACGCGTGCGGCCCGAACCCGATGTTCCAATCGCTTGCGGATGTCCTGCGGAACAACGGACGGCGCCAGTTCCCAGAAATTCTGATGGAAGAAAACATGCCCTGCGGCTGGGGGATGTGCTACGGCTGCGCGATATTCACGAAGCACCACGGCGTGAAGCTGTGCTGCAAGGACGGCCCGCGGTTCAACCTGTTCGACGTCTTTTAATCAACACAAAGGAACAAAGGGCACAAAGGGTCTCAACGTGATCTGGCTGAGTAGAGCCGCCATCTCGAGGCAGGTCTTTCCTCCAACTTCGTGTCCTTTGTTCCTTTGCATTTAAGGGCCGTCCGATTTTGGGGTGATGCCGCCCATCATGCGGGCCATGACGTCGGGGTTCATCCAGTTCCAGGGGGCCGCGGCCGTTGCGTTGACCCACTTCTCCCAGTCCTTTGCAGCGTCCTGGGCGAGTTCGCCGAGGGTAACGTTGGCGCCCGTCAGCTTCGCGCTGGCCGCGAAGAACTCCGCCCAGGCTTCGAGGACAACCGTGTACTGCTTGCCGAACTCCAGTGCCCGCTCAGTGGGGCCGAACAATCCTCTCGAACGCGCCACAATCAAGCCCTCCAGCTCCGGACTATACGCGGATGGCAAACGCGACACGTAGTGACGAGTTTAGAACATATGTCTTGACATCCGAACAGGCGTTCGCCTAGTCTCACAACACTTTCGAACGGATGTGCGACTCCAATGATAAACCCCTTCCTCACCGTGGCTTTCGACCTGTTTCTTATCGGCTCCGCGCTTGCAGTGGCTGCGAGTATGGCCGCCGAATACTTCTTGACCCGTGAACCGCACGTCGGCACAACTCGACGCGTTCGGCCGGCGCATACCCGCACACACGAGCGGCGTCCCGCTCGGGCTCCCCGTGCGACCGTCCACCGTATGCCGGCGGCGCGGCGGCGAGCTGCCTAGGACTTGGCGGCGCGACGGAGGGGGATGGGCTCCTGCAGCCCGCCCTTCCGCTTGCGATCCTGCACACGATCGACGGTGCGGACGCCTCGAATGATCTCGAGTCGAGAGAGCAAGCGCGAGAGCTGTTCAATGCCGGTTGTTTCGAGCGTGGCCTGAATGGAGACGGAACCATCGCCGATTTCGGTTGTGCGCACGCCGACCATGTTGACTTTGTCCTCGGTGACAACCGTCGTGATATCGCGCAAGAGACCCACGCGGTCCCAGGCTTCGATCAGAATTTGCACCGGATAGAGCTTGGTGACCGTGCCCCATTCGACACCAACGATCCGCTCTCGCTCTTCTTCGTTAAGGATGTTGTGGCAGTCCGCACGATGGACAGTGACACCACGCGTACGGGTCACGTAGCCGACGATCTGGTCACCGGGCACAGGATTGCAGCAGCGAGCCATCGTCGTCAGCAAGTTGCCAACACCGAGGACCCGCATGCCAGGACTGCCGAGAGCCGCGGGGGCGAGCTTCTCCGGGGCCGGCGGGGCCGGTTCGGCGTTCGCTTCCTCTTCTTCAGCGATGATCGCCTGGAACTTGCGGGCGATGGAGTTCGTGCTCACGCCGCCATAGCCGAGCGCGGCGAGGAAGTCTTCCCATGACGGGTACGGGAAGAACTGCAGGATCTGGTCCTGTCGCTCGCTCAGGTCGAGGCCCAGCCGTCGCATCTCTTTCTCGATGAGTTCCCGGCCGCGCTCGATGTTTTCGGCGCGCTCCTGCTTGCGGAACCACTGGCGAATCTTTTCCTTGCTATGCGCCGTGCGGACATAGCCGAGGTGGCCGTTCAACCAGTCGCGCGAAGGGCCTTTGCTGGCCCGGCTGCGCATGATGTCGATCACGTCGCCGTTCTTGAGCGTCGAGTTGAGTGACACCATGCGGCCGTTGACCTTGGCGCCGACCGTCTGATGGCCCAGGTCGGTATGGATGCGGTAGGCGAAGTCGAGCGGTGTCGCGCCGGCGGGGAGGTCGAGGACGTCGCCCTTGGGCGAATAAACGAAGACCTGGTCGTGGAAGATGTCGGTCTTCACGCTCTCGACAAAGTCGTCGTCGCCGGTGAGGTCGCGCTGCCAATCGAGGAGTTGGCGAAGCCATGCGATGCGTTCTTCGTCCTTGCCGGTGCTCTTGTTGCCTTCCTTGTACTGCCAGTGCGCGGCTACGCCGTATTCGGCCACACGGTGCATCTCGTAGGTGCGGATCTGGATTTCGAGCGGCCTGCCACTGGGTCCAACGACCGTGGTATGGAGCGACTGGTACATCGAATCCTTGGGATTGCCGATGTAGTCATCGAACTGGCCCGGGATAGGGCGCCAGAGGGCATGAATCACGCCCAAGGCGTGGTAACACTCGGAAACGGTGTCCACGAAGATGCGGACGGCCAGGAGGTCGTAAATCTGGTCGAAGGTCTTCGACTGTTCCGAGTAGCGCATCATCTTGTGGTAAATGCTGGCGATGTGCTTCGCCCGGCCGCTCACTTCGGCCTTGATGCCCGCCGCGGCAAGGTGCGAACTGAGGATCTCGGATGCCTCGCGGATGAAGCGTTCTCGCGTCACCCGCTTCGATGAGAGCAGATCGGCGATTTCGCGGTACTTCTCGGGTTCGAGGTAGCGAAACGAGAGGTCTTCAAGCTCCCACTTGACCTGCCAGACACCGAGACGGTTCGCGAGCGGGGCGAAAATCTCCTGGGTCTCGAGGGCGATGCGGCGTTGCTTTTCGACCGGGAAGGCCCAGAGCGTACGCATGTTGTGGAGGCGGTCGCAGAGCTTGATGAGGACGACGTTGATGTCCTCGGCCATGGCCAGGAACATCTTGCGCAGGTTCTGAGACTGGGCGGTGCCCCGGGACGGGTCGACGCCGCCGATGTTCATCGGCAGCTTGTCCAGCTTGGTCAGGCCATCGACGAGACGGCCGACGCGGGCGCCAAACTTCTCGACGAGCGTCTCGTTCGCGATTCCGCAGTCCTCCTGGACATCATGAAGGAGGGCTGCCATGAGCGCCTGGTGATCGAGTTCGAGGTTGGCGGAAAGCAGGGTGACGGCGAGCGGGTGAGTGATGTAGGGGTCGCCGGTTTTGCGAAGCTGGCCCTCGTGGGCTTTGGCGGCGAATTCGTAGGCTTCGCGGATGCCATCGAGGCGGTCGGCGGGCAGATACTCACCAGCACGCTTGAGGACGGCTTCAATGTCGACCTCGTCGGTTACCGGCTCTTTGACCCGCAGCACCAACGGCTGAACCCTCTTTGCCCCGGAGGAATGGACGCATATCCTACCATGCATCCCCTTGTCGGAAGAACCAAGGTTATGACCACGCGATTCCAGGCACCGCGCGGCACGCAAGACGTGCTCCCCGAAATGCAGCCCTACTGGGAAGCAGTTCACGACGCCATCCGGGTGGTCACGCAGCTTCACGGGTTCCGCAGAATCGACACTCCCGTATTCGAATACGCCGGAGTCTTCGAAAAAGGCAGCGGCGATACGACGGACATCATCGAAAAGGAGATGTACACGTTCGAGGACCGCGGCGGGGAAAAGCTCGCGTTAACACCGGAGGGGACGCCCGCAATTTGCCGCGCGTACCTGGAACATGGCATGGCCAGCTGGCCGCAGCCGGTGCGGCTTTACACCACCCACCAGATGTTCCGCTACGACCGCCCGCAGAAGGGCCGCTACCGCCAGCACACGCAGTTCGACTGCGAAGTCCTGGGCTCGACCGACCCGCTGATCGACGCCGAGGTCATCGCAGTGCTGTGGCGGTTGTACACGATGCTCGGCATCCGCAACGCTGGCGTCCGGTTGGGCTCTCTCGACGACCTGGAGCCGCGCAAAGCGTACGTCGAGCGCCTGAAGGACTACTATCGGCCGCATCTGGACAAGCTTTCGGAGGACAGCCGGCGACGCTTCGAGCGAAACCCGCTGCGGCTGCTGGACAGCAAGGACGAGCGCGACCTGCCGTTCAAGGACGCCGCGCCGAAGCTGGTCGATTCGCTGAGTGATGAGGCCCGCGAACACCACGAGATTGTGATGGGCGCGCTGGAAGCGACTGAGATCCCGGTGGAAGTCGACCCGCTCCTCGTCCGGGGGCTGGACTACTACAACCGGACCGTCTTCGAGATTGTCCCAACCGACGACGCGCGGGCGCAGGGCACGATCGGCGGGGGAGGACGCTACGACGGGCTGGTCGAACTGCTGGGAGGTCCACCAACTCCGGGCATGGGCTTCGGGAGCGGTATCGAGCGGATGATCATCGAGATGCAGCGCAGCGGAGTCAGCTTCGATGAGCGCTCGGCAGCGGATGTTTACATCGTGAACCGTGCGGCCGGCGGCGCGGCGGCAGTGTTCGCACTGGCTTCACGGTTGCGAAGCACAGGCATCCCCGCCATTTGCGGCGAGTCGAACAAATCGATGAAGGCGCAGATGCGGGGAGCGAACCATTCGGGCGCGAAGTTCGCGGTGATCATCGGCGATGACGAACTCGCGAAGGGCATCGGGATGGTGAAGGACCTGGCGGGTGAAGCCGAACAAACGGCGGTCCCGTTCGACCGCATTCCTGCCTCAATCCAGGCCCAACTCAGAGCCTAGCGAATCCGGATGCTATGCTGGGAAAGTCCCGCCGTGCACGGGACCTCGGCTTTTCACCATGGACAGTGCAATTCTCTCTCAGCTGGAACGCCTTCGCGATCGGTTCAATGAACTGACCGATGAGATGGCGCGCCCCGAAGTCGCAGCTGATTACGAACAGGCGAACAAGCTCGCTATCGAGCGCGCGGAACTGCAGAGCATCGTCGAGATGTTCAACCAGTACGAAGAGGCCAATAAGGCCGCGGACGATGCTCAGCTCCTGATCGCCGACGGCGACGCGGAGATGAAAGAACTCGCCGAAGCGGAACTCGCCGAGGCGACGGCCTCCATGGAGAAACTCGAGCAGAAGATCCGGCGTGGGCTGCTCCCGAAGGACCCTCGCGACTCGCGGAACGTGATCGTCGAAATCCGTGCGGGCGCCGGCGGCGAAGAGGCCGCCCTGTTCGCCTTTGAGCTCTACCGAGCCTATGCCCGCTACGCCGAACGCAAGCGCTGGCAGACCGACATCCTGAGCGCCTCCGAATCGGAGAAGGGCGGGTTCAAGGAAGTCGTGTTCGAAGTGCGTGGCGACGGTGCGTACTCGCGGATGAAGTACGAAAGCGGCGTCCACAGGGTGCAGCGCGTCCCGGAGACCGAGGCGCAGGGCCGGATTCACACCTCCACGGCAACGGTGGCAGTGCTTCCCGAAGCTGAGGAAGTCGATGTGAACATCGAAGAGAAAGACCTTCGCGTCGATATCTTCCATTCGTCGGGCGCAGGCGGCCAGAACGTGAACAAGGTAGCGACCGCTGTGCGGCTCACGCACATTCCTACGGGAATTGTCGTGGTCTGCCAGGACGAGCGTTCGCAGCTGAAGAACCGGATCAAGGCGATGACCGTGCTGCGTTCGCGACTGTACGACATGGAGCAGAGCAAGGCAGACGCTGAAATGAGCGAGTCGCGGCGGTCTCAGGTGGGGAGCGGCGACCGGAGCGAGAAGATCCGCACGTATAACTTCCCGCAAGACCGCATCACCGACCACCGCATCGGACTGACCGTGCACAACATCCCCGACCGTCTCGACGGCAACCTCGACGACATCATCGACGCGGTGGCCACCGCGGATGAGGCGGAACGCCTTGAGGGCCTTGGGTGAACGCACGCGCCGTAGCCTCGGAGGCCGCGGCACGTTTGAAGGCTGCCGGAGTGGCCGACGCCCAGTTCGAAGCGGAGTTGCTGACTCGCGAGGCCGCGGGTGTGACCCGCGCCCAGTACTTCAGCGGCGTGGACCTGAGCCAGGAAGAATCTGAAACGGTCGCGCAGTGGGTCGAACGCCGCGAACGCCGCGAGCCGGCGCCCTACATCACGGGCCATCGCGAATTCTATGGACGCGATTTCGGCGTTGGCACAGGCGTGCTCGTACCCCGACCCGAAACCGAGTTGCTTGTCGAGCTTGGGTTGAAAGAACTGGATGCCAACCCCGCCGCTGTCGTGCTCGAAGTTGGCACCGGGAGCGGGGCCGTGGCTGTTTCGATCGCGGCTGAGCGCCCATCTGCGGTGGTCATCGCGACCGAAGTGAGCCCTGCAGCCATGAAGTTCGCCGAAGCAAACTCAGCGAAGTTCGGCGCGCAGGTAGGCTTCGTCCTCGGAAGCCTGTCGTCCGCTATTCGCCGGGCCGACGTGGTGTTGGCCAACCTTCCCTACATTCCGACGTGGGAGATCGAAGCACTCGAGCCCGAGGTCAGCCGATGGGAACCGCGTGTGGCGCTCGACGGCGGTGCCGACGGGTATTCGCTCATTCGAGAACTTGTCGCCGATTGCGCCGAGCGACTGTGCCCAACGTTCATCGGACTCGAGGTTGGCTACGGCCAGGCGAAGGATGTCGGGGAGATTCTCCGGACCGTCGGGGTCGAACCATGGTTCGTGAAAGACCTCGCTGGAATCGACCGGATTGTGTGCGGCCGATGGCGGTAAAGCTGCTCGCGCTCGATATCGACGGCACGCTCATCCCGCCGGACCGATACGGGCACTCGCACGAGCCGTCGCAACGGCTCACCCGGGCGATACAAAGCTGCGTTGCGGCGGGCATCGAAGTGATCCTCGCTTCCGGGCGAATGTTTCCCGGCACGTCACGCATCTCGCGGCACCTGGGACTAACGTCGCCCTTGATTTGTCAGCAAGGCTGCTCGGTCCACCTTCCGAACGGGACGATGACGCACGAGTTCCTCATCGATCGGGCAGTGGCGCTGGAGATCTGCCAATTCGCGCGCGAGATCGACCGCGCCTACGAATGGTTCAACCCGCTGCGGTACATCGCCTCCATGCGTTCGCTCGCGACGGAACAGTATGGGCAGGTCTCCGGCATCACTCCCGAGTACCAGATCGACCCCGAGAACTCGGGTGTGCGGCCCACTGGCGTCGGCATCATCTCGTCGATGTCCGAAGCCAACGCCATCCATCGGGAGATAGTGGCGAGACACGGTCACGAGCTCCACGTTCTGGACTTTCCCGAGGTCACCGTCGCGGTCGCGCAGGACGCGAACAAGGGGCATGCGCTTTCGTTGCTGTGCGATGACCTCGGCATCGACCGCTCCGAAGTCCTGGCGGTCGGTGACAGTGTGAACGACGCGTCGATGCTCGTGTGGGCTGGCCGAGGCATCGGGATGGCGCACAGCGACGCCTACGCGGTGGATGCCGCCGACGAACTGCTGCCGGATGAGCCAGAAGCGCTCGCGGAGTTTCTAGAAGAAGTTGCCCGGCGCCCGTTCTAAAGGCTTCAGCAGCGTGCTGGGCAGCCGTCTAACTTGGGTCGATGCGGTGCCAGACGCGCATCAACACGAGGCCAATGCCGAAGATGATCAGCAGGACGACGCCCAGGGGCAGCACGGTGTTGCTCCAGTCGATTCCGGCGCCGTCGTCTTTGTTCGAAGCGGGGACAGCGTATTGGCCGGTCAGTCCGCGTATGTCCCCGACGACTTCAACCTCAGTCAGCGTTTCGGATCCTTCCTGGATCGCCCGGCCATCTCGCAGGAGATAAACCTGGTTGATGAGAGGGTAGGAAGGCTGGGCGGCATCGAACACATAGACCAGGGCACGATCCCCGACTTTGAGGTCGGCGCGCGGGCAGCCCAGATCATCTCCCGAGAACGTGATTTCATCCGGCGTTGCCGGGCCTTTGAGGAACGCCTCCGGCTTGAGGTCGAGTGAGTCGGTCCCGGTGGAGACCACCTCGCCGATGACAATCATTTCGGAGTCCGGGACGAATGTCGTTGGCGAATCGGGCTGGATCAGCGAGCACGCGTGCGCCTTCGGCACGAAAACAGCGGCTCCCACGAGGAGAGCCGCTGTCGTCAGGATTACCAGGAAGAGAGAGCTAAGCCTGCGACTGCGCAAACTGGTAGATCTTTCCTTCGGTCTTGATCGCCGGGGCGACGACCATCTCGGCCTGCTGGAATTCGCGGATGGTGTGGGCGCCGCACATGCCCATCGCTGTGCGAAGGGCGCCGACGAGGTTTTCGGTGCCGTCCGTGCGGCTGGTGGGGCCGAAGAGCGCCTTCTGGATGGTGGTGGAAACGCCGACCGCAACACGGGTACCGCGCGGGAGGTTGGCATGCGGGGTGGCCATACCCCAGTGGTAGCCGCGGCCCGGAGCTTCGACGGTGGCCGCGAAGGGCGAGCCCATCATGATCCCGTCGGCGCCGCTGGCGAAGCACTTGCAGACGTCTCCGCCGGTGCGGATGCCGCCGTCGGTGATGATCGGGACGTAGCGGCCGCTCTCTTTGAAGTAGAAGTCGCGGGCTGCGGCGCAATCGATGGTTGCGGTGACCTGGGGGACGCCCATGCCGAGGACTTCGCGGCTGGTGCAGGCAGCGCCCGGGCCAACCCCGACGAGCACGCCGGCGACACCGGTGCGCATGATTTCGAGCGTGGCCTTGAAGCCCACGGTGTTGCCGACGACGACCGGGATGTGGATGTCTTTGAAGAGCTTGTCGAAGCGCAGGCCCTCGGTGCTGTTGGATTCGTGCCGGGCGGTGGTTACGGTGCTCTGAACGACGAGGATGTCTGCGCCGGCTTCCTGGATGAGGGCGGCGTATTTCTTCGTGTTCATCGGGGTGAGGGAGACGGCGGCGACGGCGCCACCGGCCTTCATCTCGTGGATGCGTTTGGCGATGTACTCTTCGCGAATCGGCTGCTGGTAAGCCTCCTGGAGGAGGCGGGTGGCCTCATCTCGGCTGGCGGAAGCGACCTCTTCGAGGATGCTGGTCGGGTCGTCGTACTTGGTCCAAACGCCTTCGAGGTTGAGGACGGCGAGGCCACCGGCCTTGTGCATGGCGATCGCGAAGTTCGGGTCGACGACGGCGTCCATGGCGGAAGCGAGGAACGGCACATCAAAATGATGGGGCCCGATCTCGAGCCCCAGTTGTGTCAGTTCCGGGTTAATCGTGACGTCACCGGGTACGATGGCGACCTCATCGAAGCCATAGGCACGACGGAGTTGCTTGAACACTGGCGCGGCAAAGTCGTTTTCGGCAAACGGCGCAAGGCCGCTCTCCGGTGAGTCGGAGGCGGCGGAGGAGAAGTTGAGAGCAGTACTCAAGTCAGCGCAATCCCGGGGTTGGAGTTCTATCGAGTGTAGGAAACATGCCACCGGGGGGTCAACACAAAATCGTGTCGATCATTCGGTTATGTGCAATGCCGATTATGGATTGCGTCAATGACCCAAGACCTCGCACCGGGGCTTTATGTCGTAGCCACTCCTATCGGCAAC
The DNA here is from genome assembly GCA_050247055.1 of Dehalococcoidia bacterium. Classification (GTDB taxonomy): domain Bacteria; phylum Chloroflexota; class Dehalococcoidia; order Tepidiformales; family Tepidiformaceae; genus Amarobacter. The sequence continues at coordinate 467,900 of JBFWUX010000003.1, read as the reverse complement.
CTGGGAGACCTCTCGGAACGGGCGAATACCGTGCTGAAAGCCGCCGAAGTTGTCGCCGCCGAAGACACGCGGACGAGCGGATTCCTGGTAAAGCGCGCAGGCGGAACGGGAAAGATGGTGAGTCTCACCGAGCACAACGTGGAGGCGCGGACGCCGGTCCTGCTCCAAGCGGCGCGTGACGGCGTGGTGGCGCTGGTTTCGGATGCGGGTACGCCGGTCATCGCCGACCCTGGCGGGCGCCTGGTGGAGGCGGCACACGCGGGAGGCGTGAATGTCATCCCGGTCCCGGGGCCTTCCGCGCTGGCGGCCGCGATTTCAGTGTCCGGCTTCGAAGGGACCGACGTCCTGTTCCTCGGGTTCCTGCCGAAGGCGCACGGGGAACGTCTCACGCGTCTGAAACAGGCCTCGCAAGCCGCCAGCGTCTTCGTCTTCTTCGAAAGTCCCAACCGGCTCGCGAAAACGCTGACCGAACTGGCGGAGGAGCTTTCGAATCCGGAGGTTGTGGTCTGCCGCGAGCTGACGAAGGTGCATGAGGAGGTGATACGCGGGCGAGCGGCGGAGCTCGCACAACGATTTGCGGAAACGCGAGGTGAATGCACGGTGGTTGTCCGGGGAGCAATCCAGGCGCCAGCCGGTGGCGGCATCGATGCGTCTTCGCTGCTGGCAGCGATGAAACGAGCCGGCGCGCGGCGTTCGCAGGCGGCCTCCGAAGTCGCGAAACTGACCGGACGAAAGCGCGATGAGCTCTATGCCGAATGGGATTCGCTCTGAGTCCGAGGGCGGGCGCTATGCTAGACTCAGAACCACTCTTTTCCTCCAGGTTGCTTCGTGTCCGAACGGATCCTCGTCTGCGTAGCGTGGCCCTACGCGAACTATTTGTTGCATGTCGGCCAGGCCGCCGGGGCGTATCTGCCGTCGGATATTTTCGCGCGCTACCAGCGGCTCAAGGGACACGAAGTCCTCATGGTTTCCGGCTCCGATTCCCACGGTACGCCGATTACGGTGGCGGCCGATAAAGAGGGCGTCGAACCCCAGGTTATCGTCGACCGTTACCACGCCAAGATCCTTGAAGTGTGGGAACGCTTCGGCATCTCGTTCGACCTGTACACCACCACGCTGACGAAGAACCACTACGACGTTACTCAGGATGTGTTCCTCAAGTTGCTGGAGCACGGTCTCCTATACCCGAAGACCGAGGAGTACCTCTACGATCCGGAGGCGGAGCGCTTCCTGCCTGACCGTTATGTTGAAGGCACGTGCCCGAACTGCGGCTATGCCGACGCTCGCGGCGACCAGTGCGACAACTGCGGCAAGACGCTGGACGCCGTGGAGTTGATTAACCCCCGGAGCAAGATCTCGGGTGCGACACCGGTGCTCAAGCCTTCGGAACACTTCTTCCTGAAACTTTCGGCGATGGAAGATCGGCTGAAGGAATGGGTGGGTAAGCAGGCGCACTGGAGACGTAACGTCCTCAACTTTACGCTCGGTATGTTGAATGAAGGCCTCAAGGATCGGGCAATCACTCGGGACATCCAGTGGGGTGTGCCTGTGCCGGTCGAGGGTTACGAAAACAAGCGCATCTACGTCTGGTTCGATGCCGTGATCGGTTACCTTTCGGCAAGCAAAGAATGGGCGCAGCGCAGCGGCGACCCGGAAGCCTGGCGGCTCTACTGGGAAGACCCGAGCGTGCGTTCGTACTACTTCATCGGCAAGGACAACATTCCCTTCCACACGGTTATCTGGCCGATGATGCTGATGGGCTACGGCGGGCTGAACCTGCCCTCAGACGTGCCAGCCAACCAGTACGTGAACTTTTCCGCGAATCAGAAGCAGAGCAAGTCCAAAGGCACCGGCAACTGGATGCTCGACCTGCTGGATTCATATGCGCCCGATGTCGTCCGCTTTTACCTGACGATGGTACTGCCAGAAACGAACGATACGGAGTTCCGGGAAGACGACCTCGTCCGGGCGAACAACGACATCTTGATCGCGACCTGGGGCAACCTCGCGAACCGCGTCATTTCGATGATCCACCGGAATTTCGAAGGGGTGGTGCCCCAGACCGGCACGCTCTCGCCGGAATCCGCCACGATCCTCGGCGAAGCCCAGGCTGCCTTCGACACGATTGGCGCCGAAATCGATGCCTGCCACTTCCGGTCGGCGCTGCAAGAGGGAATGAAGCTCGCGCAGGCCGCGAACAAATACCTTGATGAGCGCGCACCCTGGAAGGCCGTGAAGACCGACCAGGCGCACGCTGCGGAGACGCTCGCGACGGCACTCAACGTGATCAACGCGCTGAAGGTCCTCCTCCACCCGGTGTTGCCGTTCTCGACGGCGCAGCTTCACGAGGACTTGAACCTCGAAGGTGGCCTGATCGAACACGGCTGGGCCTACCGGGAGATCCCGGCGGGCACAAAGCTGCATCCGGCTCGACCGCTCTATACGAAGATCGATGTCGAACCGGTCGGAGCCGGCGCATGACTGGTGCGTTCGATACTCACTGCCACATCCAGGACCCGAAACTGCTCGCCGATTTCGACGGTGTGGTCGGACGAGCGCGCCGGGCTGGCCTGAGCGGAATGGCGCTGTGCGGATACGACGCTCCTTCGAATGAGCTCGCTCTCGACCTTGCGCAACGGTCGCCATTGTTGTTCCCGACGGTGGGATTTCATCCACACGAGGCCGACGATGTGACGCCCGCAATGCTCGCCGACCTGGAATCGCAGGCGAGGTTGAAAGAAGTTGTGGCGATCGGCGAAATCGGGCTGGATTCCTATCGAAATCTTTCAAGCGAAGCCAACCAGCGGAAGCTCATCGATGCACAGCTGGAAATCGCGCTGCGTGTGGATAAGCCGGTCTGCGTGCATTCGCGGTCCGCGGAAGACGTGATTTTCGAACACCTCGGGCCGTATGCGGCACGAGCTCGCACCAACGGGATGGATGTTCCAGGCGTGATGCACTGCTTCGGAGGGACGTACGAGCAGGCTCGTCGGTACCTCGATGCGGGCTTCGTGGTGTCAATCGCCTGCACGATCACCTATCCGAAGAACGAAACAACGACCAGGCTGGCTCAGCTTGTGCCGCTCGAAGCACTGGTAATCGAGACCGATAGCCCGTACCTTCCGCCTCAAACGAGGAGGGGCAAGCTGAACGAGCCGGCATACGTCGTGGAAGCGGCCAGGGCCATCGCCGAAGTGCGTGGAGAGCCGTTCGAGCGCGTGCTCGAAGCGACGACGGAGAATGCCCAACGCCTCTTCCGCGTGCAGGTGGCCAGCGCGGTTGGTGCCGCATGACCCAGACTCCCGCGAAGCCGCTCTACGGCCCTGTCCAAGAAGACATGATTTTGGTCGAGGACCTGCTCGAATCGACGAAGCAGGTTGAACTGGGGCCGCTGAAGCGCATGCTCGATCACGCCCTCGAGGCGCGCGGAAAGCGACTGCGGCCGGCCCTCGTGCTGCTTGCCGGGAATCTTGGCGACTACGACCTGAACCGGCTCGTGCCGCTCGGCGCGGCCATTGAGCTTCTGCACACCGCCAGCCTTGTTCACGACGACGTCGTAGACGGAGCGACGAGCCGCCGCGGACGTCCGACCACTAACGCGGTGTTCGATAACGCCATCACAGTGCTGCTCGGCGACTATATGTTCGCGAACGCCGCGGAGATGGTGACTCGAACGGGCAGCCTGCAGGTGACCCGGCTGTTCGCGCTGGCGCTGATGAAAATGACGAGTGGAGAACTCGATCAGGATGCGGCCGCCTTCGATGTCGGCAAAGACGTCCACCAGTACCTCTGGCGCATCGGCGGCAAGACCGCGGCGCTGATCGCCAATGCGACGGAAGGTGGCGCTGTCCTCGGCCACAGCGACGAGCGGACCGTCGAAGCGATGCGGACCTATGGCTACAGCCTTGGGATGGCCTTCCAGATCGTCGATGACATCCTCGACTTCACTGGCGATGAAGAGCTGATGGGCAAACCGGTGGGTAGCGACCTGCTCGAAGGCACGGTAACGCTCCCCGGTCTGTTGTTCATCGATAAGTACCCGCGCGACAACCCGATCAAACGATTCTTCACGGCGCGACGTGAACGCCACCTGCGACTACAAGAGGCGATCGACGCAATCCTGGCTTCGGATGCGATCCCGGCCTCGATGAACATCGCACGCGACTATGTGCGGCGGGCGAACGAGGCAATCGACATCCTGCCCGGTTCGGAAGCCAAAGACTGCTTGTTGGAACTCGGCGAGTACGTCCTCAACCGGCGAAGCTAATCAACTGCTCTTCTTGGTCCCCAGGTCGTTCGGGGCATGGCGCGGAGTGCCCTTTCGGACGACGCGGCCCTGTTCGAGCAAGGAAGGAACGTCTTTCGGGGCGACGGGGTTCTTGTAGAGGTCGACGAGATCACCCTTTTCCGCGAGCCGCTTCATCTCCTTGATGTCTTCTTTCTCGCCCTTCGTCTTCCGCGGCTTGGGCGTCGGCTTGTTGACTTCCGGGTGCTCGTTCGGACGACCCTTGGTAACGAGGGAACTCACCTTGTGACCAAGGTGGTAGAACTTGCCATCATCGGGGATCCGGCGCGGATAGCCGTCACGGAAGGTGAAGGCTGCGAAGGACGTCGGCATGATGCGGTTCGCATCTTTGTAGCACTGAGGGCAAGGCACAGGCTCGGTGGCCTCGCGAATGGGGCGCAACTCCTCGAAGATTCCATTGCAGGGCTCGCAGAAGTATTCGTACAAAGGCATTGATCAGTCCCGATTGGTTTCCAGTTGTGTCGTTGATTGTACATGTCCCTGCGGTTCGTGGCCGGGACGGAGTAAAGAGCCCGCCAACGCATCGAGGTAGCGGCCCGAATTGGTCTCGCGGTCGAGGACCGCGCGAATGGCGTCGCCGAGGCAGCGCGTCAGCTCCGCTTCGAGTTCGGCTTCGAGGCGCAGACCGGCAAATGAGCCCATCGTGGCAGTCGAAGCGAACCGCAGCACCTTCATCGCGCGCACGCTCATAAGCCTGCCGGAACCGGCGCGACCGCGGCACGACTCGCAAACGAGTCCGCCGGATTCGACTGAGAAGAGCGTCTCGGCTTCGGGCAGGCGAGACCCGCAAATCGCGCACTGGAGCAGCTGAAGTTCATAGCCAGTGAGGGCGAGGATGTGCATCTCGAAGTAGCGGCCGACGGTGAGCGGTGCCCTGTCGGCGAGAGCTTCGAGGAGTTCGACAAGCAGGTCATACAGCTCGACCTGGACGGCGTGGTCAACAGTGAAACGGTCGACCAACTCGCAGCAGTACACAGCGAGGGTCAGGCGGTCGAGGTCGTCGCGGACGGGAAGGTAGGCAGCGATAGTCTCGGCCTGCGTGAGAATGTCGAGGCTGCGGCCCGCCGCAACGTGAAACTGACTGCGCGTGAGCGGTTCGAGATGGCCACGCATGCGACTCTTGGTTTTGCGCACACTTCGCGCGACGGCATCGAACTTGCCGAGCGTCGGGCTGAAGATGGTGAAAATCGAGTCGGCTTCGCCGAGATTGCGGCGCCGAAGGACCACGCCCTCGGTGTTATAGGTCCGGGCGCGGGTGGCCACGGCTAGACTTCCCGGCGGCCTTCGAGGGCGCGAGCGAGGGTGACGTCATCGGTGTACTCAAGGTCGGCGCCGCTGGGGAGGCCTCGCGCCAGGCGAGTCACACGGACGCCAGCCGGGCTCACCAGCCGCTGAACGTACATCGCCGTGGCTTCGCCTTCGAGGTTGGCGTTCGTCGCCATGATGACTTCCTGGATCTCGCCGGCCTGGAGGCGCACGACAAGCTCGCGGACGTGGATGTCCTCCGGGCCAACGCCGTCGATCGGGTTCAACACGCCGTGGAGCACGTGATACTGGCCCCGGTAACCGCCCGAACGCTCAATCGCGAGGACATCGAGCGGCTGCTCGACGACGCAGACGATGGTCTTATCGCGACGATCGTCGTCGCAGTAGCCGCACGGGTCTTTCTCGGTGATGTTGAGGCAGACCGAGCAGAGTCGGATGCGGCGCTTCACATCCATGACGGAATCAGCGAGCGCGAGGGCTTCCTGCTCGCTCGTGCGAAGGATGTGGTAGGCGAGTCGCTGCGCCGACTTTGGGCCGATTCCCGGGAGGCGGTGGAATGCCTCGATGAGCCGCTGAATGGGCTCTGGGGTTGAGGGGACTTCGGCCATCGAAGTATTTAGCCGAGCCCGAGGCCGGGAAGCCCGAGGCCACCGGTGATGGCCCCGAATGATTCGTTCTGAAGCGCTGAAGCCTTTTCGGAGGCATCGGCAATCGCGGCCATGATGAGGTCCTGCAGCATCTCGACATCTTCGGGATCGACGACATCGGGCGAGAGCGTGATGCCGGTGATCTTCTGTTCGCCGGACATGGCGACCTTCACGGCTCCGCCGCCGGCAGAGCCTTCGATGCTGGTGGCCGCAAGTTCGGCCTGGGCCTTTGCCAGCATCTCCTGGGCCTGGGCGAGTGCGTTCTGGTTGCCGCCGCCGCCCATGGAGCTTCGGCCGGGCAATCCTCCGCCGCCACGGCGAAGGTATCGGTTGTTACCGCTGCTTTTAGCCATCTACCGGTCCTTCCCAATCGGTGTCGCGCCCATGGCGCGGGCCGCCTCGGCCAGGTGGCCTTTCGGCGTTTCGCGCTTCGGCTGCGCCGAGCCATCGGTCAAAGTCACTTTGAGGGTAATGGGCCGCCCGAGGATGGCAGCCGCCTGTTCCTCCACCATGGGACGGCAGGCGCTGTCCACCTTCTCCATGGGCATCTTCCGCTGGAAGCCGAGTTCGAGCACGTCGGCATCCATCTGCAAGACTTCGAATGAGCCGTTGAGCCACATCGCGAGCGACGGATTAATCATCTTGCAATTCTCGTAAAGGTCGCGGCTAAACCGCTCCTGTGGCGAAAGGGGGGCATTACCCGGGATCGTCGCCGGTTGTGGCTTCGCGGCCGCCGGGCGAGCACCCGCGGGCGTCCGGCCGCCGCCGACGGGCGCTGCGGCCACGGCGGGCGCTAGGCTTCCGCCGAGGATGGCGGTCGCGCAGGCAACTTCCAGCGGGATTGGGCTCGCGGGATCGAGGCGGAAGTCGGCGCGCGCGAGTTCCGCGACTGCAGAAGTGAGCTGGCGGACACCGGTGCCGCCCGAAGCTGCGGTGATGAGGTCCGCAAAGGGGTGCTCGGGTCGGGGTTCACCGCGGATCACGTCCGGGAGGATATCCCTGATGAGATCGATGACGGCGCGGGTGAAACGTGCGATCTCGATGCCGTCATCAGCGACGGAACGAGCGATTTCGAGTGCCGCCGCGAGGTCTTCTTCGAGGATGGCTCGGACGAGGCCAGCCACGCGAGCATCGTGCACCTGGCCCATGGCCGCGAGCACATCATCGACGGTGGGGTTCGCGCCGAAGCGCGCAGCCACCTGCTCCATCAGCGTGATGGCATCGCGGAGGCCTCCGCGGGACTGTACCGCGATAGCCGCGAGGCCCTCGTGCGGGATATTGAAGCCTTCCTGGTTGGCGATGTATTCGAGGCGGGCGATGCTCGCCTCGCTGTTGATGCGGTGGAAATCGTGGCGCTGGCAGCGCGAAATGATCGTCGCCGGCATCTTGTGGAGTTCCGTCGTCGCGAGGATGAAGAACGCGTGTGGCGGGGGCTCTTCCAGCGTCTTCAGCAGCGCGTTAAACGCGCCTTCGGTGAGCATATGAACCTCATCCAGGAGGTAGACCTTTCGCTTCAGGTCCGAAGGGGCGAAGGCGATCTTTTCGCGCAGATCGCGGATGTCTTCGATGCCGCGGTTGCTGGCCGCGTCCATTTCAATAAGGTCGAGTGCCGATCCGCTGAGGATCGCCTTGCACGGGGCACATTCGTTGCAGGGCTCGCCATCGACGAGGTGTTCGCAATTGAGGGCCCTGGCGAGGATGCGCGCGGTCGTGGTCTTTCCGGTGCCACGTGGGCCGCTGAAGAGATAGGCGTGCGCGACCTGACCGGTCGCCAGCGCGTTGCGCAGCGTCCGCACCACATGATCCTGTCCAGAGACTTCGTCGAAGCCACGAGGACGCCATTTCCCGTAAAGCACACACACCCCGGAGCTGTTTGAACTGAGGCCAGTATAGAACAGATGTGCCGGTCGAACGACCTGCCTCTAGTGCTGGTGAACGAGCTTGAGGTCGCCGAGGTAGTGCTCTTCCCGGGAGCGCATGCGGACTTCGTCCTCCGGACTGGTGACGTGGTCGTACCCGCAGAGGTGGAGGATCCCGTGGGTCAGCAGGTGGGCCATCTCGGCATCGAGCGTGTGCCCGGCCTGTTCAGCCTGGCGGATGGCAGTGGGCAGCGAAATCGCGATATCGCCGAGCAAGATCTCTTCGGAGAGCCCCTGGACGAAGTCATCCGCTTCATCCGGGAAGGAGAGCACATCGGTCGGCTCGTCGATGCCAAGGAACTGGAAGTTCATCTGCCGAATCTCTTCGTCATCGGTAATGAGAATTGCAAGTGCGGCACTGGCTTCGACCTTCTCGCCCGCCATCACGCGGACAGAGAGGTGGTGGAGCGCCTCGACATCGAGGCCAGGCGCATCGACGGCGACTTCAATGGAAATGTCGTAGGGGAGGTCGTCGTACACGCTGTTCAGTCTATCGCGCGAAGATCTCGACCGCGTTTTCGGCTGCGGAAATGAGGGGCATCGGCAGGATGCCAAAGACCAGGACGCCGAGCGTGGCAACACTCACGGCCATGCCGATGGACGGAGACGTACCGATGGCCTTCTCGTCTTCCGCATCGCCCAGGAACATCTGGCGGACGACCGAGAGGTAGTAATAGCCGGAGATGACGCTATTCAGTACGCCGACGATGACCAGCCAGAGCAGGTCGGCTCGTACGCCGGCATTGAAGATGTACAGCTTTGCCCAGAAGCCGGCGGTTGGCGGGATACCTGTGAGCGAGACCAGACAGAAGGCCAGCGCGAGCGACAGGAAGGGCGAACGCTTCCACATCCCGGCGTAGTCCTTTATCTGGTCGCTGCCAATCTTCTGGGAGATGGCGATGATAGCGACGAAGGCACCGAGGTTGGTAAAGGCGTAGGTGGCAGTGAAGAGCAGGATGCCGCTGGCGCCAAGGGTAAACTCATCGCCTTTCACAGAGATAGCGGCAAGGCCAATCATGAAGGTGCCCGCCTGGGCCACCGACGAATACCCGAGCATCCGTTTGATGTCGGACTGGACGATCGCCATCAGGTTGCCGAGCGTCATCGAAACCGCCGCGATGATGGCGAAGATCATCGACCAGTCGTCGCTGAGGAATTGTTCTCCGAGAGCTTCGAAAAAGATGCGCGTAACGACCGCAAAGGCAGCGGCCTTTGACCCGACCGAGAGGAACGCGGCCACCGGGGTCGGGGCGCCCTGGTAGACATCGGGGACCCACATCTGGAACGGGACGACGGCCATCTTGAACCCGAAGCCGGCGATGAGGAGGACCATCGAGAGCACGAGGAGCGAGCGGTACTGTTCCCCGTTCGCCTGAATGCTGTCCGCGATTTCGGGGAGCATCGTCGAACCTGTGACGCCGTAGAGCAGCGCCATCCCGTAGAGCAGCAGCGCGGACGCAATCGCTCCGAGAAGCAGGTACTTCAGCCCGGCCTCGCTCGACTTCTGGTCCTTGCCCCAGCCCGCGAGGATGTACTGCGGGATTGAGGAGAGTTCGAGTGCGAGGAAGATGGTAATTAAATCTCGCGCGGAGGCTAGGAACATGAGCCCGCCGCAGGTAGTGAGGACGAGAGCGTAGTACTCGCCCTGGCCGCGCCCTTCGCGATTCACCCAGTCGATCGAGGCGAGGACGACCGTCGCCGTGATGCCCGCGAAGAGGTAATAGAAGAAGACCGCGTACTCATCGAGGGCGAGAGTGCCGCCGAACGCGTCCTGGTATTCGTCACGGCCGACCCATGACGTGGTCCAGAGGGCGGAAACCGCAAGCCCCAGGAGGGCGATGAAGGGCAGGTAGCGGCGCTGCTGCGGCACGAGGCCGTCCGCGAGCAGGACGATACCGGCGGTCGCGAGGACAGCGAACTGCGGGCCTACGAGGTCGATGCCGTTCACGAGTCCACCCTCACCATGATTGAGTCAATCGCTGGCTCGATCATGTCCATCATGATTGCGGGATAGACCCCGAGAAGAATGACAAGCGAGGCGAGGCCCGCGACAACTGCGTGCTCCCACCAGTGGCGCTGGTCGGTGACGCCATCCCATTCGTGCTTCACGGGACCGAAGACCACGCGCTGCATGGTCCAGAGGATGTACCCGGCGGAGAGCACAACGCCAAAGATCGACGCGAGGACCGCCCATTCGAAGGCTTCGAAGGTGCCGAGGAAGACGGTGACTTCGCCGATGAACCCGGCCATCGCTGGCAGACCGAGGCTGCCGAAGCCCGCGAAGACCATGCCGGTGGTAATGAGTGGCATCTGGCGTGCGAGGCCGCCGAGGCGGGCGATTTCGCGGGTGTGGGTGCGTTCGTACATGAGGCCCACCATCACAAACATGAGGCCCGTGATGAGGCCGTGGGCGAGCATCTGGTAGGTCGCGCCCGTGAGGCCGGTATCGCCGAGGGCGCCAATGCCGAGGAGAACGAGGCCCATGTGGCTCACGGATGAGTAGGCGATGAGGCGCTTGAGGTCTGTCTGGCGAAGGGTGATGAATGCGCCGTAGAGGACGCTGACCGCGCCGATGCCGGCAAACCAGATGTCCCAGTCGTGAGCGACGTCCGGCATCATCGTGACGCACATGCGGATGAGGCCGTAGCCGCCCATCTTCAGGAGCACGCCAGCCAGCATCACGGAGACCGCTGTAGGGGCGTCGCCGTGGGCGTCGGGCAACCACGTGTGCAGCGGGACGATCGGCAGCTTCACCGCGAAGCCGATGAAGAGGAAGAAGAACACCCACCCGAGCGGTATCAGCGTGTTGTTGAACTCCGTACGGCCGAGGACTTCGATATCGAAGGTGTTCGCGTTGAACGCAAGCACGAGGATGCCAACGAGCATGAAGGCCGAGCCGGCGATGGTGTACAGCACGAACTTGGTCGCTGAGTACTCCTTGCGGCCGGAACCCCAGACCGCGATGAGCAGGAACATCGGGAAGAGCTCGAGCTCCCAGAAGAGAAAGAAGAGAAGGAAGTCGAGTGAGACGAACACGCCGACGACTGAACTCGTGAGGATCATCAGGCAGGCGAAGTAGGCGCGGGGGCGGTTCGTCACGCTGAATGAAACGAGCACCGAGGCGACCGTCAGGACCGTCGTAAGGACCAGGAGCGGCATGCTCAGGCCATCGACACCGAGGAAGTACTGGAGGTTGAACTGGCCGATATCGACCCATTCGTGGCGTTCGGTGAACTGGTACCCATCTTTGTGCAGGTCGAACGCGAAGAACATCTCGACGGAGAGCGCGAGCATGCCCACCGCCGTGGCGAGCGCGATCCACTTCGCATTCTGCTCCTGCGACTTCGGCAGCAGCAGGATGAGCACGGCGGCAACCGCCGGAAGGAAGACGAGCGCAGTGAGTTCCATGGCTGCCCTCCTACAACGGGTTCGCCGCGTAGACCGCGACGACGATGACAAGGATTCCGGCGACGATTCCGAGGCCGTAGCCCTGGACCTGGCCGGTCTGGATAAGGCGGAGGCGTGAGCTGGCTTCGCGTGCCGCGCGCGCGCTGCCGTTGACGACGCCATCGACGACGTAGCGGTCGTTTGCCTGGAGGAGGCGGTTCCAGCCACGCTGCATGATCCGTGTGACGATCACGTCTTCGTAGAGGCGATCGAGGTAGAACTTGTTCTCGAAGGTGATGGCGAGGGGCGCGAACGTTGAGCGAATCGACTCGGACGTGACCCACTGCTTCATGTAGATGGCGTAGGCGGCGCCGATGCCTGCGAGGGCGACGATCGTGGAGCTGATCGCGACACCGATTTCGAAGGTGCTGCCTTCTTCGCCAACTTCGGGCAGGGCAGCTTCGATGAAGTCCTTGAAGACGTGGCCGAAGGCGAGCCAACCGGCCGCGATCGCCGGGACGGAGAGGATGATCAGCGGCAGCGTCATCACCCAGGGGGATTCGTGCGGGTGCGCCGGATCCCCGTGGAAGTGGGAATCTTCATCGTGGTGGTCGACCGGTTCGCCGCCTTTGTACTCGCCGTGGAAGGTGAGGAAGATGGCGCGGAACATGTAGAACGCGGTCATGAAGGCAACGCCGACACCGATGGCCCAGAGCGCGCGGTTGTTGCGCCAGGCGTCGAGAAGGATTTCGTCTTTGGACCAGAAACCGGCGAGCGGGAACATCCCGGCGAGGCTGAGCGAGCCGATCATGAAGGTCCAGTACGTGATGGGCATGTATGACTTGAGGCCGCCCATCTTTCGCATGTCGAACGTGTTCGTGCTGTGGTTCACGGAGCCGCTTCCGAGGAAGAGGAGCGCCTTGAAGAAGGCGTGCGTGAACAGGTGGAAGATGGCGGCGACGTACCCGAGCGAACCCAGCGCCAGCATCATGTAACCGAGCTGACTGATGGTGGAGTAGGCCATCACGCGCTTGAAGTCAGTCTGGACGAGGGCGATACAGGCGGCGAGCAACGCGGTGATGGCGCCAATCCAGGCCACGACTTCGCGCGCATCGCTGGAGGCTTCGAAAACCGGGAAGAAGCGCGCGACGAGGTAGACACCGGCGGCAACCATGGTGGCTGCGTGAATGAGCGCGGAGACCGGCGTTGGGCCTTCCATCGCGTCTGGGAGCCAGACGTGGAGCGGGAACTGCGCGGACTTGCCGGCTGCGCCGGCGAAGATGCCGAGCGCGAAGAGCGTCACGATCTTGCCCTCAACATCACCGCTGGTTGCCCATTCCTGGATGGCGGTGACGTCGAAGTTGCCCGTCTCGCGGAAGATCAGGAGGAGCGCCGCCAACAGACCGAGGTCACCGATGCGCGTGACGATGAACGCCTTCTTGGCCGCGGCCGCCGCGCTCGGCTTGTGGAACCAGAAGCCGATGAGCAGGTACGAACAGAGACCGACCAGTTCCCAGAAAACGAAGATCTGGAAGAGGTTGTCGGCGAGCACGAGGCCGAGCATGGAGAAGGTGAAGAGACACATGTGGGCGAAGTAGCGCCCTTCGCCGTGATCGCCATCCATGTAGCCGGTGGAGTAGAGCTGCACGAGGACCGAGACGCCCGTGACCACCATCAACATCACAGCCGTTAGGCCGTCGACCCGGACGCCGAGATTTACTGTCAGCGAACCGGCGGTGAACCACTCGTGGGTGTACTGGCGAACGCCGCCGTCGGCGTCCATCACATTGAAGAGGACGATCGTGCTGAGGACGAACGCCGCACCAACTCCGGCGATGGCAAGCCAACCCGCAATCGTCGGGAACTTGCGGCCGTAGACGACGATGAGTCCCCAAGCGATGAGCGGGGCAGCCAGAATCGACCAGAGCACGGGCTCTGAGATGGAGGGAACGCTCCCTGCGTGTTCGGCGGCCTGAAGGAACAGCATGGGCTAGATCTTCCTCAGGATTTCGCGGGCGACGTGAGCCTTCCCGGTGGGCACGTAGAGGGTGCGCTCATCGCGCATGGAAGCCTTTTCGCCGTAGCCGATGGGTGGCACGACGCGTACCGAGAGGCCCTCGGCGGCGAAGAGTTCGCGCCAGGTTTCGGCCACGTAGGCGTTGCGCACGGTCATGAATTCAACCCACATCGACGGTCAGGACCTCAGCAAATTGATCTGGTCGACGTCCACCGTCTCGCGGTTGCGGTAGACCGAAACGGCGAGCGCGAGGGCGACGGCAGCTTCAGCTGCCGCGACCGTGATGATGAAGACCGCGAACGTCTGGCCGGTGATTGGCCGATCGCTGACGGCGAATCGCGAAAAGGAAATCAGCGTGAGGTTGACTGCGTTGAGCATGAGCTCGACGCCCATGAGAACGCCGATGGCATTTCGCTTGCTCAACGAGACGGCCAGGCCGATCGCGAAGATGAGTGCACTCACGGTAAGGAAGTGTTCGAGTTCGATGGTCATGCGAGCGCATCCTCCGCTTCTTCCTCGGGCGAGCGCGCGAGCATGATCGAGCCGACGAGAGCGGCGGTCAGGAGCACGCTAGCCAACTCGAAGGGCAGGACCCAGGTGTCGAGCAGGGCGAGGCCGAGTTCGTGGACATCGATGGCTGGAGCGACATCGTTCGTCTGCCAGGCAGTGTCGTGGATCACGAAAATGAAGATGGCAGCGACGCAGACGGCAAGAAGTGCCGCGGGCGCGGCGAACTTCGTCTCGCCGTTATCGCGGCCGGCGCGCGGAGTGAGGAGCACGGCGAAGAGCACGAGTACGGCGATTGCACCGACGTAGATGATGATCTGGGCCATCGCGATGAAGTCGGCGGAGAGCAGGACGAAGAACCCGGCCATGCCGACGAAGGTGAGAATCAGGAAGAGGACCGCGTGCAGGAGGTTGCGCGAGACCATCACGCCGCCAGCGGAGACCAGGGTGAGCGCAGCGAGCACGTAGAAGGCGAAAACGACGCCGCCGTTGTCCATCATTTGCCGGCCTCGCTTCCCACGGGGATGAATCCGCCGGCGTTCTTGACGAGGCGCGGGCGGACGGGCGTCTGGCCGCCCTTGTAACCCATGAATCGAGCCCAGGCCCAGATGACCACCACAGAGCCGATGATGTTAATCACCGCGAAGAGGTAAACGAGACCCTTCTCGTAATCCTGGTCGCTCCACCACATGCGCTCGGTGGTGAGGACGAGGAGGTTCACGATGGCGATGGGCAGCAAGAACTTCCAGCCGAAGGTCATCAACTGGTCGGAGCGCAGGCGCGGAAGGGTGCCGCGCGTCCAGATGAAGATGAAGTAGAAAAGGTGCGTCTTGCCGACGAAGATCATCCAGGGCGGGACCCATTTTTCGAGGCCGAAGAAGGTCCAGCCGCCGAGGAAGACGGTTGCCGCGAATGCCGAGGCCCCGAGGGCATAGCCGATGTCCATCCCGTAGAAGAGGCCCCACTTCATGCCGGAGTACTCGGTGAGGTAGCCGGCGACGATCTCGGATTCCGCCTCGGCGATGTCGAACGGGGTGCGGTTGAGCTCGGCGCTGACGCAGATGAAGTAGATGATGAACGCCAGCGGCGAAACGAAGACCACCCAGATCTTGTAGGTGTCCGCCCATTCGACCATGCCCTGCAGGGCGAGGCCGTTGGAGGCCGGGTTGCTGGTGATGACTACCGCCGCGAGCAGCGCGGTCACGAGCGGGACTTCATAGGAAATGGCCATGGCGACGATGCGCATGGCGCCATAGAGGCTGTACTTGTTGTTCGCACTCCAGCCGGCCATAAAGGCGGCAATAACCGGAAGCGACGAGATGGCCATGAAGTAGAGCAGGCTGACGGGAATGTTCGCGAAGACCATACCGTTGCCATCTTTGTCAGTCGGGCCGAAGGGGATGACGGCAAAGAGCAGCACTGCCGGCATGACGAAGAAAATCGGCGCAACGTACATGATCAGGCGGTCGGACTGGGTGGGTGTCAGTGCTTCCTTCGTCAGGAGCTTGATGGCGTCGGCGATAGGCTGGAGCAGGCCCAGCGGGCCTACGCGGTTCGGGCCGTAGCGCGACTGCATGCGGCCGATGATTTTGCGTTCGCCATAGACGCCAACATACAGCTGCGAGGGCAGGACGAAGATGAGGAAGCTGGCCACGAAGCCAATGAGCGCCGCGAGGATGTAGACGATCGGGAACGGCAGGATCTTGTCCGCGCCATCGAGGATCGCGCTCGAGATGTTCGAGAGATCGCGGATGTCGTACCAGTGATTCGAGTAGCTGGGAGTGAGGAAGAAGCTTGCGGCCATCAGCGGTCAATCTCCCCCACGACGATGTCGATCGAACCGAGAACGACGATAGCGTCGGCGACGGTGCCACCGACGGTCATTTCACGGAGCGCGGAGAGATTGATAAAGGATGGCGGCCGAATGTGGAAGCGGTAAGGCGCGGGACCCTCGTCGCTGACGAGGTAATAACCGAGTTCGCCTCGGGGGCTTTCGATGCGCGCGTAGGCCTCGCCCTTGGGCGGGCGCAGAGCCAACGGCACCTGCGTCGAATGCGGGCCCGAGGGCAGGCCATCGAGCGCCTGCTGGATGATCTTCAGGCTCTGGCGCATCTCTTCGAGGCGGACGATGAATCGGTCGAAGGAGTCGCCCTGGTAGCCGATGGGGATATCGAAGTCGTACTGCTCGTAGCCGCAGTAGGGGTCGGCTTTGCGCAGGTCCCAGGCGATGCCGCTGCCGCGAAGCATCGGGCCGGAAAGGCTCGCGTTCGTCGCCATTTCGGGCGTGAGCACGCCGATGCCACGCGTTCGCGTGATGAAAATCTCGTTCCCGGAGAGGAGGTCTTCCATCTCCTGCAGGAACGGAGGGAAGTCTTTGAGGATCTTGCGCACCATCGGCTCGAACTGGGGGCGCAGGTCGAAGGCAACGCCGCCAATGCGCATGTAGTTGCAGGTCAGGCGGGCGCCACTCGTGACCTCGAAGATATCGAGAATCTTCTCGCGTTCGCGGAAGCACCACATGACGGGCGTCTGCCAGGCGCCGGTGTCGTTTGAGAACGCGCCGACGGCCATGCAATGGCTGGCGAGGCGCTGGAGTTCGGCCATGATGACGCGGATGGCGTTGCCACGGGCGGGAACATCGATGCCGGCCAACTTCTCGACTGCGAGGCAGTAGCCGAGGTTGTTCGACATGCTGCTCAGGTAGTCGGTGCGGTCAGTGAACGGAATGTTCTGCGTGTAGGTGCGCTCTTCGGCGAGCTTCTCCATCGAGCGATGGAGGTAGCCCATCACCATCTCAGCATCGATGACCTTTTCGCCGTCGACGGTCGCGCGGATGCGGAACACACCGTGAGTCGAGGGGTGCTGCGGACCGATGTTGAGGACGAAGGGCTCGGCTTTGACGACCTGTGTCATTCGATCACCTTCACGGGCGGCTCCTGGCGGCGGGCGACGCCGGCGAATTCGCCGAGGCCGGGCTGGAGTCCACCGGGCATCGAGAGGAAGTCCTTCCTCAAGGGCCAACCGGGATAGCCTTCCCAGAGCAGGATTCGATAGAGATTGGGGTGGCCAACGGCCTTAATGCCGTACAGGTCGTAGGTCTCGTTCTCCTGCATCCATGCGCCGTGAAAGACGGGCACAACGCTGGGCACTTCCGGCTTCTCGCGGTCCATCACGTCCACCTTGAACAGCGCCATGTGGTTCTTTTCGAACGACTGGATGTGGTAGACGACTTCCATGTGGTCCCAGAAGTCGACGCCGCAGGTATTCGTGAGGTGGACGAGGTCGGCTTCAGGCGAGTTCTTCAGCGCTTCGAGCGTTTCGACCAGGTGTTCCGGCTTGAGGTAGCAGGCGGTGGCCGTCGTCCGGGCGACAGAACCGGGAACGGCGGCTTCGGCGAATTCGGCGGCTTCGGCGCCGCTGAGTTCGCGCGTCACAGGGTCCACTCCAGGGCGCGCTTTCGCCACGCATACACGCCGCCAACGACAAACGTGCCAATAAAGAGGATGCCCTTGCCGTAACCCGCCCAGCCGACCTGGTCGAAGACCAGGCCCCACGGGAAGAGGAAGACGATTTCGACATCCAGCAGGACGAAGAGCAAGGCGAGGTAGTAGTAACGGAAGTTGAACTGGACGAGGCTCGGGCCCTCGGTGCGAAGGCCGCACTCATAGATGTCATCGCGAACCGCATCCGGGACGCTGGTCGGACGGATTTTCAAGTACTGAAAGGCCCACGACGTGACAAGAGCGCCGAGCGGGAAGATCAGCGCGATGATGACGAGGATGCCGATGTGGCCGTATTCGTAAAGCACGCCGAGACCGTTTGTGAAATTCGTCCCAGAGGACGGCGCTGACTATAGCACGGGGTTGTTGGGGGGACAAAAGCCAACGGCAGGGATAACAAAACGGACTTCCGCGGGGGGCGGAAGTCCGTTTCTTGTGAGACCGTCTGCGGAAGACTCACTTGCGCCCCCAGGTGATCTCTTCCGCGGGCGGCCTCGAAAACGAGTATGCGGTGGCCCAAACCACTGTTCGCCATCAGCGGGCAAGCGGGCAGTAAAATGCGGGCAAATTCCGCCTGATTGCGAGCATTCCTTGCCTCATCCCGTCGTCGGACTCATCGGTTGCGGCCATATCGGCCGCTTTCATTCCCGAAATCTTCGCGGCTCAATCCGTTCCGAACTCGTCCCCGGCGAATACGTGGCTGTTTGCGATCGGGACCTCGCGCGGGCGGAGGCATTTGCGAACATCACGGGAGCGACGACCGTTTCTAACGAGGCCTCGGCCGTCTTCGACCGGCCGGGTTTGAACTCTGTGTATATCTGTACAGAAACGGCCGAGCACCCGGATCTCGTTGTCGAGGCGACCCAGCGCGGATTCAACGTCTTTTGCGAGAAGCCGCTCGCGAAGACGCTCGCTGAAGTTGAACGCATGGTGGAGGCGGTCGAATCCGCGGGCGTCGTGAACCAGGTAGGCCTTGTCCTGCGCTATTCGCCCGTATTCACGGTCATCAAAGACCTGATGTCCGCGGCGGACCTTGGGCCGTTGCTAACGGCCCATCTCCGCGACGACCAGTTCTTCCCGATTCGGGGGCAGTACGCGAGCACCTGGCGAGGAAGCTTCGAGCGAGCCGGGGGTGGCACGCTTATCGAGCATTCGATCCACGACATCGACCTGTTTCGCTGGCTGTTCGGCGAAATCGAGGCAGTGCGTTGCCACACGCGCGAGACCACCGATCACGCTGGAATCGAGGACGTGGCCATCGCCACGTTCCAGCATGAAGGCGGAGTCCAAACGTCCCTCTCGTCCATCTGGCACTCGCTCGACGATCGGCCATCGACGCGCCACCTCGAAGTGTTCTTTGAGGGCGGCTACTTTGCGACCGACTTCGATTTCATCGGTTCGATCCGATACCAGGGACGCAGCGGCCCCGTTGTAGAGATGAGCGCGGACGACGTGTTCGGGCGTTACTGTGAGATTGCCGGGCTTCAAGGGCCGGAGGTTGAGCTCGCGCGCCTGGGCATGTGGGAGGACCTCAGCTTCCTTCGTTGTGTGGAGGAAGGACGGCCGGCGTTTCCGGACTTCCGAACGGCTCTCCAGGCCCATCGCGTGGTCGACGCGTGCTATAGAAGTGCGCGGGGGTCTTCCGAGATAAGTGTGACAAAGCCATAGCATTCGCCTATAGCTCAACCGTAGGTTGCTTCCCCGCGCCGATAACGGACGGTATTATGCGGTGGTCACCACGACTTTATCTGCGATTTGCGAAGGGACGCGACTGCGCCCGAGGAGCCGACATTGGTAACCGACACCCTTAAAGACCTCTATGCCGTTGGAGAGGCGCCGCCGTTGGGCCATGTCCCGCCCCGCATGTATGCGCAGGTCATCCGCCAGTCCCGTTTCGGTGAGCCAACCGAGGCTTTCGCGGAAGAGGTGATCGAGGTTCCGGAGATCGGGCCGGACGATGTCCTGGTCTATGTGATGGCCGCCGGCGTGAACTACAACAACGTCTGGGCAGGCCTCGGTTCGCCGGTCGATGTGATTGCCGCCCGCCAGAAGATGGGCCAGCCATGGGATCACCACATCGGCGGCTCCGACGCCTCGGGCATCATCTGGAAAGTTGGCGACCGTGTTACGACCTGGAAGGTCGGTGACGAAGTGGTCGTGCATTGTGGGAGCTGGGATATCCACGCCCCGGAGGTCGTGGCCGGCGAGGACCCGATGTACAGCCCGAGCTTCAAGATCTGGGGTTACGAGACCACCTGGGGCTCGTTCGCGCAGTTCACCAAGGTCCAGGCGCACCAGTGCCTCCCCAAGGCGAAGCACCTGAGCTGGGAGGCAGCAGCCGCGCCGACTCTCGTGGGTGCGACCGCCTACCGCATGCTCTTCGGCTGGGAGCCGCACACCGTCCGCGAGAACGACGTCGTCCTCGTCTGGGGCGGCGCCGGCGGGCTCGGCTCGATGGCCATTCAGCTCGCTGCGAACGTGGGCGCCAAGCCCATCGCGGTCGTCTCAAACGAACGGAAGTACCAGTTCTGCCGCGAACTCGGCGCGGTTGGTTGCATCAACCGGAAAGTATTCGACCACTGGGGCCGATTGCCAGACTGGGAAGACGCGGAAGCGACGAAGAAATTCACCGCCGGTGCTCGCGACTTCGGCAAGGCCATCTGGGACATCCTTGGCGAGCGCCGGAACCCGCGCATCGTCTTCGAACACCCCGGCCAGGACACCGTTCCGACTTCCCAATTCGTCTGCGATACAGGCGGCATGGTGGTCATCTGCGCCGGCACGACGGGCTACAACGCCGACGTGGACCTCCGCTACCTGTGGATGCGCCAGAAGCGCCTGCAGGGCTCGCATTTCGCCAACGACGAGCAGGCGCAGGCCTTCAACGACCTCGTCGTCGCCGGGAAGATCGACCCGTGCCTCTCGCGGACGTTCAAGTTCAACGAGACCGGCCAGTGCCATCAACTCATGTACGAAAACCGAAACCCAGAAGGGAACATGGCTATCCTCGTGGGCGCCCGCGAAGAAGGCATGACAACCATCAACTAAGACGGGACAGTCGGCGAAGTGAAGAAGCCAGTCGAAATCGACTGGCTTCTTTGTTGGTGCGTCCGGGGAGAGTCTGACTAACGGCCACCGACCGGGACGGGTTCTTCGTTGCCCGACTGGCCCAGGCCCACCGGTCTCGGTGAGAACTCGGGCACACCGGCGGGCGCCGAGCGGCCGAAGGTGTGGCCGGGGTTCAGCACAGCGATCAGCGCCATGAAGCCGACAACGATTGCACCCTGGGCGATGAAGAGGTTCGTTACACCCACCGAGTCGGCGACCGCTCCCAATGGAAATGCCATGAGCGGCATCGCGCTGAAGCTCAGCATGTTGATGCTCATCACACGCCCGTAGAACTCGGGCTTCGCCGAATCCATGATCAGCGTGCTGTTCAGCGTCTGATACGCAGTGAGAGCGAGACCGAGCAGCAGGACGGATGCAATGGCGCCGGAGAATCCGAAGGATCGTGAGGCCAGCGAGAGAATGATCAAGCCGATTCCGCCCACGATGCCAGCGATCCACTGGATTAAGGTCTTGCGGTCGAAGGTCGTCAGGGTCGCGACACCGAGCGACCCGACGAGGGCGCCGATCCCGGATATCGAAGTCAGGAACCCGAAGGCGGACTTGTCGCGGCCGAGGTCTTCCTGCACGAAACCGGCAAGAAGCATCACGTAGGGCATCGCGAAGAAGCTGACCACCAGCATTGAAAGGTTGAGTTGGCGCAGGCGCGCATCATGCACCACATAGGAAAGGCCGTTCGCGATTTCGCGGAACATGCTGCCGCGTTTCACGCCCGCGACATGGCCGATTCCGGTGGGCACGAAGAGCAGAAGAGAAACCGAGACGACGTACATCGCGCACTGGAGCAAGTACACCGATTCAAGGTTCCAGAGCCCAACCATGACGCCCGCGATCGCAGGGCCGATGAGCCTGGTCATGTTCATGGCCGAGTTCGACATGGCCATCGCACTCATCACGTTTTCCGGTCCGACCACCTGGGCCATGAGCGGGCTGCGCGCCGGCATCCCGAGCGCCATGGCAGTCCCGCCACCGAGTCCAAGCACGAACAGCCACTGAATGGTGATGGTCCCCGTGATCAGCATGACAGCCGTGGTCAGCGCGAAGAGAGCCGTCGCGCCCTGCGAAGCCATTGTCAGGTTTCGCTTTTCGAACCGGTCGGCAAGCGAGCCGCCAATTAGCGAGAAGCAGAGCATCGGCAGGCCGAATGAGAGCGAAATCAGTCCCACCGAGCCGAATGAGTGAGTGAGCTCCCAGGCAAGCAAGGCTCGTGCGACCTGCTGCATCTGCATGCCGAGGAAGGAAAAGAGCGATGAAGTCCAGAGAAACCGGTAGTTGCGGTTCTCGAATACCACCATGGCGACGCGCAGCGAGGGCTTCTGGCGGGAATCACCAGCCATTCCGCTTGCTGCCTCAGGCACCTGCCGTCGCTGCGCCACACGCAACTCCTGAACGGTCGCCCAGAATATTCCGGGCCAAACAGTTCATGCGATATTAAGCATTTGCTGTCCTTTACGCGAGCGTTAAGGTGAAAGTCTTGTCATGGCAAGTTGCAATAAAGGCCGGGTTCCATCGGCGTGAACGGAACCTACTGAACCGTCAGCGTGCCTCGCATCGATTCGTGGCCGGGCACTGTGCAGTGAAAGATGTAGGTCCCGGGCGGAGGAGAGCGCAGAACAACCAGCGCTTCGCCCCTGGGGCCGACCTTCGCATCCACGTCCAGACCGTCAATCGTGAATGTGTGGACGATGTAGTCCTTATTGCTGACCACGAACTTCGTTTCGCCGGCGGCGCTGGCAGTCAGGGCGTCCGTGTCGAACTTGAAGTCCTTCGCCTTGACCACGGTTGCGCCCTCCCGGTCTGCGGCGGAGACACTATCGACGCCCGTGAATGTCATCACCACCGAGTAGAGGCAGATCACGGAAACGAGGCCGAGCAGCCCGGCTATCGCCCACGAAACGGACTTCGGGCCCTGGTTGCTCGTGCGCTTCCGAAAGTGCTGCACCAGCCCGAGGCTGCAGCCGGTGAGAAGCAGGATGACGCCCGCCAGGGTAACGACGGGCCGGTAGGCGAAGTCGATGAAAGAATTCGGGGACGACAGGTTGTCCCGGACACCATCGAGAGAGAACGGGATGCCGATCAATCCGGCCAGCAGGCCCACGACGAGTCCCCACGGGCGCCAGAAATACAGGATCACGATGAGCGTCAGGGCGATGCTCCCGACGATGCACGGGTATTCCCAGTCGTCTGGCTGCAGGGCGAGGGAGAGCCCCAAGAGGAGCACCACGAATGAGAGGTACAGGCACAAACCGAGGAGTGCGACTCGGGTGTAATAGGGACGGTTCACAGTTTCGGCCTCCGTGGCTTGTCGCCGGATTTCAGGCAAAGCGCTGCCCGATTCGCCCGTCGGGAGCGAATTCGAGGGATAGGCGGGTGAAACTGGTCGAACTAGGTTGGCGCGGCGGACATCTCTATTGGCGCGTCCGCCGGATGGTGGACCATCGCGACAAGAGCGACGGCGGCCGACCAGACCATCAGGAGTAGGGCCGGGAGGAACGTAATCGCGGCGAGAAGGATCGCCGCCAGGAGCAGGCCTGAAAGTCCGACCCAGGCGGGAAACGCCTTTGTTGTCAGTGCCCCAATCGCGACCGAGGCCGTAAACAATGCTGCCGAAATCATCCCGGGGATGAGCCAGACGGCGAGTCCGAACGTGCTGATTCGCGTTGCCCCCGGATCGATCGGCGTGGGTTCGTTGCCGGAGCTCACTGCGTAGGCCACGCCGGCCATGGCGATCGCCGCCACCAACTGGCAGACAACGAAGGAAAGTCCGGCGAGCCGGGCAACCTCGATGACTCCCGGCGCGGCTTGCGAGGCACGCAGACGTCCCGTGACTCCGGCGAGGAACACGACCATCGCGACCGCGCCGGCGCACATCAGGTAGGCTCCGGCGATGGCCCGGGCGCGGTGGGCACTCTCCTGCATCCAGGCGGCGGCTTCCGCGTTCGTTGTGTCGCCTCCGGCAATGCCAGGCAGAACCATGAAAATGCCGGCGAGGGTGAGGGCCGCGAAGGCGATGCCCCCAACCGTAATGAGCCTGTCGTTGTTCATGTTCGGCACCCCGAGAGCGAGTGGGTGCGGAATCTTATTCACATGTACATGTATTTAGCAAGCCCTGGCAAGCCGCTCGAGACGATGCGCCCGTTCGACGCCGACTATGGAGACCGCGACTGCAAGCACCGGGACGATGAGCGTCCACCACAGGCTCCAGGCGATGCAGGCGGAGCCCGCCGCCACGAGCAACGGCCCGAGGTGCGAATGCCTCGAGAGGTAGAGTCCGAGCCAGGCCATCGCGGCGCCGAACATCCCGATTATCGCGAGAGACACGCGCGAATCACCCCACCAGGCGACCTGCGTCGTCGCCACGGCGCCGAACGCGATGATCGCGCTCAGGAAGATGCTCGAAAGCCAGGGCATCGGAGGGCTCATCCCGTCGCGAACAACCCGCTCGGCCTCGCGGCCAGCCTCCCAGCGCCAGGCGATATCACCGGCGACGCCGCGCAACATTCGTGAGGCGACTTGCCTTTGCTGGGCGAGAGTCGCCGTCCCGCTCTGAGCAGCAAAGGCCGCCTCTTCATACATGTCACTTTGGATGAGGTCGCGACGATCGCGTTTCTGCGTCTCGGGGAGCCCGGTTGTATAGGCAAGCACCCAGAGCCAATTCAGCCGCTGGAAGGCCGTGCTCGACATCAGTCGGCCGCCAATTGTTGAGACGAGGCGGCCGCGGCCGGGGCGCGCTGGAGGGCTGAAAGGCCGAGCGCGGTGAGCTGATAGAGGCGACGGCGCGGGCGTTTTTCGGTGGTTGCAACCTCGGGAGATTCCCAGGCACTGGAGAGCCAGCCGGCTTTTTCCATCCGCTCGAGGATTCGGTAGAGGTTGCCGTAGGCGATCAGATCCTTCGCTCCGCTTCGGTCGCGCACCTCGTGAGCAATCAGAAACCCGTGAAACTCCTCAACGCCGCGCTCGCGTAGCGCGACGGCCCCGTCCAGCAATTCGCGCTCGATGGGCAATACGGTCCCGGGCTTTCGGCGCATGGCCCAAGTATAGGGGACTAATTCGAGCGAGCGCCGAGGATGGATTGGGCAAACGCGCTCCTTCGTTCGTACCCCGAGGCTCGGGCATACTGGCTCGCACACTTTGAATGTAGGAATGCCAAATGGCCCGAGATTATGCAGCCGATATCACCGAACCGGTGGCCCAGCAGATCGTGAACAACGTCGGCGTCTGGGTGGACCGCGAGGTCAAACCCGTCGCCAGCGAATTTGAACATGCGGATGAGTTCCCCGAACCCCTCCTGAAAGGCATGTCAGAAATGGGGCTATTCGGGATCAAGATCCCGGAGGCCTACGGCGGCCTGGACCTGTCGTTCGAGTGCTACGCCGGAGTCTGCATGGAGCTGTCGCGTGGCTGGATGAGCCTCGCCGGCATTATCAATACCCACGTGCTCGTGGGTTACGCCATCAGTGAGTACGGCACCGACGAACAGAAGCAGAAGTACCTGCCGAAACTGGTCGAGCCGGAGATTCGCTGCGCACTGACGATTACCGAGCCGGACGCCGGCTCCGACGCCCAGGCCATCAAGACGACAGCAAAGCGCGACGGCGACGACTACGTCATCAACGGCCAGAAGATGTGGGTGACAAACGGCCACCGCGCCGGCGTCTACCTCGCGATGACCAAGACGGACACGACGGCGAATCCGCGACACAAAGGCATCACCGCTTTTCTTGTGGACGCCGGCACGCCGGGATTCACCCCGGGACGACGGCTGGAAAAGCTCGGGTACAAAGGAGTCGAAACCACCGAACTGACCTTCGATGACTGCCGCGTGCCCGCCACCCAGGTCCTCGGCGGAAGCGAAGGGCGCGGTTTCCAGCACATCATGAGCGCGCTGGAAGTGGGCCGGATCAACGTGGCGGCGCGCGGCGTCGGAGTGGCCCAGGCGGCGTTCGACGACGCGATTCGCTATGCGCAAAAGCGCGAGGCCTTTGGGAAGCCGATCTTCGAACACCAGGCGCAGCAGCTTCGGCTGGCGGAAATGCTCGTGAAGATCCGGGCGGCGCGACTGCTGACGCTGGATGCGGCGCGGAAGAAGGACTCAGGAGCTCGCAGCGATCTCGATGCCGGCATCGCCAAGCTCTACTCGACGGAAATTGCCAACGAATGCGCGCTCGACGCGATGCGCATCCACGGAGGCGTGGGCTACAGCAAGGAACTGCCGCTCGAGCGCTACTACCGCGACGCGCCGCTGATGATCATCGCCGAGGGCACGAGCGACATTCAGAAGACGGTCATCGCACGTCAAATCGTCAAGGAATATCCGATCTAAACGCAGAGGCACGGAGACGCAGAGGTTTCTTTGGTGACTTCTCTGCGCCTTGGCAACTCCGCGTTCAAGCCTTTTGAGGTGTGAGCAATGGTTGATGCGAAGGTCCCCACGGGGATTGTTGGCACGGAGTTTTCGGCGTACGAGTTCGGCTGGGACTGGCAGACCTCGCAGCTGCTGGCGCGGGCGACCGGCGGGTCGGTGCGAGATGAGCGCGACTTTCCGCGGATGTTCAGCACGCCCGGCGCTGCCGGACATCCAATGGTGCCGTTCAATGGTGCGCTTCTCGCGCGCAATCGCGACGAAGTGATGGACCAGCTCATCGGCGGTTACGCGACCTGGCAGCAGGTGGGGCGATGGGGGTCGGGCGGGGCGAAGTGGTTCAAACCAGTCCCGGTCTCGGGGCGGGCGAAGGTTGCATCTCGGATTTCAGAACTCGGCGGGACATCGAAGGGACACGCGCTGGTGCGGTTTAACTTCGAAGTGACCGACGCGAGCGATGGCAGCGCCCTGCTGGAGGGCTGGATGCTGCTGTTCCTCCTGGGTTGCGCGCCTGAGGGCGTCGGCAGCCTCGCAGCGCCGCGAATCGCCATTCCGGAGCGTGCGCCGGACCATGTCGTCGCACATGACACGCCGGTGAACACCACCTTCGATTGGGCCGTGCCCTCGGGAGACTGGAATACGACCCACTTCGTCCTTCAGGAAGGTAATCCGGCGCCACTCACCCACGGGCCTCGCAACATGGGCCTCGTGCTCTCGGATGCCGCCCGCACGTTCGCAAACGGGGATGCCTCGAAGCTGAAAGAAGTCACCATCGGCAGTCTCCCCGCACCGCACTACCCGCCCGAGCCCACCGAGACGCGTTTTTGGAACGAAGGCGACCGCGTGGTCGGTCGGCTTGTGGTGCCGGCCGCCCGACGGATCGATGGCGGCACCGGCGACAAGGTGTGCATCGACCAGGTGGAGTTGCGAATCTGACCTGAGGATGAAGCACGTAGCAGCCTGCTAGACTCGTGCATCCCACGAGCAGGAGCGTATCGTTGGCGGCTGGCCCAAATCCCTATCTCTACGTCCTTGATGAACCGTTGACCCGGGCGCAGGTGTTGGCCGAACTGGCGGCAATGCCTTCGAGGCTCGCCGAAGTTGTGGACGGAGCCACCGCCGAGGTGATGATTCGCCGTCCAACGCCTGACGAATGGTCCGCGTTCGAGACGTTTCAGCACGTCCGCGACGCGACCCTGACGTACGCGGCTCGCTTTCGCTGGATCGTATTCAACGACAATCCGCCGCTCCCGGACTACGACGAGAACAACTGGGTGGCCACTTCGAGAGATATGCCCTCGGATATCCCCGAGATCCTCGACCAGGTTGCGGCATCTCGCGCAGACCTCATCCGGGTGCTGTCACGTCTCGACGACGCGCAGTGGATGCGGGAGGGCCGGCACGAAATTGCCGGCGGCATCTGCCTGGAACATTACGCGAGGCACCAGGTGGCACACGAGCGGATGCACCTCGAACAAATTGGAGTCGCGCTAGGCTGACGATGCGTTCGGCCCGTCCTCGGGTCGCGGTTGAAGCGCCTCGACGCCCGTGGTTGGCAACGAGCCCCCGCGGTACGGCACCTGGACCTCCCGGTGGTACGGGATCTCGATGCCTTCCGCGTCGAAGCGGTCCTTCAGGCGCTTGCGGAGTTCGCCGGTGAGCTCCCACTGGGTGAAGACCTTCACTTCGCCAACAATCTTTATGTCCACCGAGTCCCCGCCAAGGTTGTCGACGCGGATCGGCTTGGGCGCGGAGATGATGTCGTCTGCGCGATCTTTCGCGAGCTGTTCGCAGACGTCGTTCACAACGCGGAGGACGTTATCGATGTTCTCCTCGTAGGCCACGCCGATGTTGAGGTTGATGCGACTGAAGCCCTGGGTCATATTCGTGGCGATCGTGATCGAGCTGTTCGGGATGACGTGGACGTTGCCATCGAGGTCGCGCAGCACCGTCCGGCGCGGGGTGATCTCGATGACGCTCCCGCTGACATCGGCGACGCGAACAACGTCACCGACCGCGTATTGCCCCTCGACGAGGATGAACATCCCGTTGATGACGTCCTTAATGAGTGTCTGGGCGCCGAGGCCGACGGCAATTCCAATTACACCGACACCGGCGATGAGCGCGGAAATCTGAACGTCGAACTGGTCGAGAATCAGGGCAGTGCCCACGAGCAACAGGAAGATCGTGAACATCCAGGTCAGCGTGGAGATGAGTGTGTCCACGCGGCGTTTCACCAGCGCTTCATCGTCCAGGCGGGCACGGCCCGCGCGCATGGCGGCGGTCCGGATCACTCTCCCGATGACGCGTGTTACCAGGATCCGGACCAGGATGAGCCCGATGAGGATGCCGATGATGTTGACGCCATTCGCTCCCAGCCAGTCTTGCCATTCGTCGCCGGAACTCGGGATGAGGAAGATCTGAGCAAGGATCATGCAGGTACCAACTTTGCGTAGCTTTGCAGGAGCCGGCGCGTGCCGGCCGTTTCGAAATCGACGACGTATTCGATGTCGCTGCCGTTTTTTTGGGCGCTGACGATGACCCCCTTGCCGAACTTCGGGTGCGCGACCCTGTCGCCCGAAGACCACATCGAGTCTTCCGCCGGTTCGACATTTTCGAAGAGCGGCGGGGCGACGACAGCCTCGGCGTACGAGCGCGACGTGCTGCCGTAGGGGCGCTTCGTGTGGTCGGGAATATCGGCAAGGAAACGCGATGGTGGGTTGGCCGCCTGCTGCCCGAAAGAGAACCGGCGGTAGGAACGTGACAGATAGAGCAAGTCCATCGCGCGGGTGATGCCGACATAGCAGAGGCGGCGCTCTTCTTCCATCTGGCGGGGATCATCAAACGAGCGGATGTGAGGGAGGACGCCTTCCTCGAGACCGATGAGGAAGACAACGGGGTACTCGAGGCCCTTCGCCGCATGAAGCGTGATGAGTGTCACCGCGGGCGTGCCTTCGCGGAGTTCATCCACGTCGGCGACAAGGGCGACGTCCTGGAGGAAGGCCGCGAGGTCACCCGCTTCGCCGCCGATTTCTTCATACTCACTCATCAGCGAGCGCAACTCGAGGATGTTTTCGATGCGGTCTTCGGCGTCTTCGCCTCCGTCCTGGAGGTACTTCGCGTAGCCGGTGAGGGTGAGCACCTGGTCCAGCAGGTCGGGCAACGAGCGGCCGGATTCGGCCTGAAGGCGATTGATGATGTGGACGAAGCCTGCGACCGCCGCGGCCGAACGCCCCGCGATGGCCGCGCCGAGCCCGCCGGCCACGCCTTCGCAGGCATCCCAGAGGGTGACGTTGTTCTCACGGGCGAACTCTTCCAGGCGCTCGACCGTCTTGTCGCCGATGCCGCGACCGGGCACGTTGATCACGCGGAGCAGGCTGGCTTCGTCACGCGGGTTCTGTGCCAGGCGGAAGTAGGCGATGAGGTCCTTGATTTCGCGGCGCTGGTAGAAGCGCACGCCGCCAATCAAGCGATACGGAATGCGATGCCGAACGAGCGCTTCTTCAACTGCGCGGGACTGGGCGTTCGTCCTGTACATCACGGCGATGTCGCCGTAGTTGCGGCCGTCGGTGAGCAGTCTCGTCGTCTCTTTGGCTACGAATTCGCCCTCTTCTTCGTCGCTGTAAGCGTCGTACGTCGTGATGAGATCGCCGCCGGTGCGCTCCGTCCACAGCTTGCGCTCGTGGCGCCCCGGGTTCTTGCCGATGACGGCGTCCGCGGCTTCGAGGATGGCCTGGGTGGAGCGGTAGTTCTGTTCAAGCAGGTAAATGGTGCAGCCCGGGAAATTGCGCTCGAAGTACTGGACATTGCGCACGTCCGCAGCCCGCCACGAGTAGATGCTCTGGTCCGGATCGCCGACGACCGTGATATTGCCGTGGGCCGAAGCGAGTTTGCGCGCCAGCTGGTACTGGACGGGGTTGGTGTCCTGGAATTCGTCAACGAGGACGTGCTGGTAGCGTCCCGAGTACTTCTCGAGCATCTCGGGAACCTCGAAGAGCTTCACCGCGTAGAGAAGCAGGTCATCGAAATCGACCGCCGAAGCGTTCTTGAGCGACCGTTCATAGGCCTGGTATGCGCGAGCTATCACCTCATCCGCGTAGCCTCGAACCGTCGAGATGAGTTGTTCGGGAACAAGGAGCTCGCTCTTGGCGTTGGAGATGCCAGAAAGCACCGCCCGCGGCGGAAAGCGGCGAGGATCGACATGCAACTCTTCGAGTACACGCTTTATCAGGGCAACCTGGTCGGCGTCGTCATAGATCACGAAGTCGGGCGAAAGGTCGATGGCCTGGCCATCGATGCGGAGCCAACGGGCGCACATGCTGTGGAAAGTGCCCATGTGGAGGCTTGCGGCGTCTTCGCCGAGGAGCTTCGCCGTGCGTTCGCGCATCTCGCGGGCGGCTTTGTTCGTAAAGGTAACGGCCAGGATTCGCCAGGGCGCGATACGGTGTTCGATAACGAGGTGAGCGATTCTGTGCGTTATGACACGTGTCTTGCCGCTGCCAGGCCCGGCGAGGATGAGGACCGCGCCATCGCCGTGCGTGACGGCCATGCGCTGGGGTTCGTTCAGTCCTTCAAGGAGTTCGGCCTGCGTGGCGATCGATTCCACTGGAGCCAGTCTAACATTGGCTCACTCGCCCTATCCATTTGGCTTTCGCCCGCACGGAAGACGTGCGCTATTGTAGAAGCGCAGGGCGGCGCGCCGACCGAGGGGATCGACTGCTTATGTTTTTGATTTCATGGCCGGGCGGCTCGTGGGAAGCAACCGCGAAGTACGGCATCGTGTTCACGCTGCTCTTCCTGAGTGCGTTCTGGATCGCGATCGTCTTCTGGACCTATCGCGACATTCGCCAGCGAACGCGTGACCCGATCCTGCAGACCGCCGCCGTCTTGCTGGTGCTGATTTTCAACTTCCCGGGCCACTGGATTTACCTGATCGTCCGTCCGCGGCAAACGCTCACGGAGCTGTACGAGCGCTCGCTCGAAGAAGAAGCGCTCCTCCAGGAACTGGAAGACCAGAAAGCCTGCCCAACCTGCAAACGGCGGGTGAAGGACGAGTTCCTCGTCTGCCCTTCCTGCCGGACGCAACTGAAGGAAGCTTGTCGCCAGTGTGCCAAGCCACTCAGTTATGCCTGGGTGGCCTGCCCGTACTGCGGGCTCGAAAAACCGCCGCGCGAAGGCCACGGTCCGCGCCCGGTGCGCCAGAATTCAGGTGGTTCCCGGCCACAGCCGGCTCCCACGCCACGATCAACAATGGCTGAGCAGCCCGTTGCGATGCCTCAACGGCCGGCGGCCCGGCCGCAGCCGGCGCCCGTGCCAAGTTCTCAGCCTGCCCGGAGCGACCCCTTCGGCACCCGCAGCCGTTCCGCGCCCGCATCCGGCGAATCCGAAGGCCCGGTCATCGGCGAATAGCGCTTAGAGACGAGCTGCGACCAGCGGCAGCATCGCGTCGGCGACCATTTGCTGCGATTGCTCGTTCGTGTGGACACCGTCGTCCAGGTAGTACGGCATTTTCCCACTCGGGCCTCCGAGCAATTCCTCGTGCACCAGCCAATCGAAGTGGTGTTCGAGCGCCAGTGCTTTCAGGCGGGCCGCTATTCTCCCCTGGAGGCCGCTAAACCCGGGGCTCTGGGCCTCGACCCAGGGCGTGTACCCGACGCCGGCGAGGATGATGGTCTGGGTGTTCTCCGCCCGGGCAAGCACATCGAAGCAATCGCTGTAGATGCGGATAAGTTCCTCGACGGTCAGGTCGGACTTCGCGCGCAGCGCCTTCCGTGCCACTCGACGTGCTCTGAGCGTCGCCTTTCCGCGAAACGATTCCGGGTCGCCGTTGTGGGTCGATACAAAACGTTCCAGGCGAGCGACCATGGAACCGGCGCGCTCGCCGAGCACTTCGCGAACCCGTATCGATGTCAGCTGGAACAGCACACCATGCGTCGAGGTTGCGACAACCACGATGTCGGGAGAGTGGCGAGCGAGTTCCCGTTCGACGAAGCGGGATGCTGTAGGCGCCGCATACAGCATCCGGTGGGTGATCTCGACATCGTGGCCGAGCGCGTTCAACTGGCGTTGAATCACCCACGGCCAGCCATTAGACGGATCGGGCAGCATCGAGCCATCACTGTCGCTATGTCCCAGGACGAGCAGCTTCACGACTGCGCCAGATCAGGTCAGGAGGTCGAAGAGCGGACTTGCCTCGACGAGTTCGGTCATCCGATCCAGCTTACGTTCGCCCTGGAAGCGGGTCTTATCGAAGATGCCCTCGAGCGCGATAACCGTGTTTTCGGTGTCCGTGCGGCTCAGGAGCACCGGGATGCCGCTGGCGCCGGCGGCATCGAAGAGATAGTCCGAAGGGCGGCGGCCGCCGGTGAGGATGAGGACGTTTGGTTCGGCCTTGATTGCCGCGAGGTGCTGGTCGGTCTTATCGAAACGGACGACCACCGCCTTCGAAGGAAAGCGCCGCAGGTAGGGCTGCCCTGCATCGGACCCAATAGGCGCGATGACGAGGTGGTCGCTCGTGCGGTCGACGTCGCCCTCGACGAGGACTTCGGCGTTCAGCGCCGCGCGCGCCTCGGCGACGCTGAAGCCCGCCAGGGCGCGGTCTTCGCCGATCTCCACGACGAGGGGAGTGCCTTCGGTCGCGCGGGCGCCCGACAGCCCATCCACTCCAGTGACGATTATTGCTGTGGCGGCCGCAACCTTCGGTGCCTTTTCGGCTGCGACAACAATGAGCTTCGCATCGCCGCCGGGGTTGGAGCTCAATGGGCCTTCGACGACAAGTGTTTCTCCGGCGGCGGAGGCAGGGATGGCGGCCAGGGCCTCAGCGGGAGAGCCCGGCGCGAAATCCAGGGAACTGAACCATTCAGCGTCTGCGGCGGCATTTCCACCCTCTTCGGCAAGCCGTACGAGGCGCACGGGAGTGCCGGCGTAGGCGAGCTTGCGGGCGATGGCGGCCGCCACACCGGTCTTGCCTTCCCCTGGTTTTTCCGAACCTACGTAAATCACTGCCATGGCCTGTCCTCGGCGCCGAGGCGCCCGGCAATTGTGACGAAAGGCACGGATTGAGACAACGCACACCTCTCACGGCATGGCTCCGCTACGATGTTGGGCATGGCTGTTACCCGCAAAGTCACTGTTGAACGCAACCGGCTTCGCTTCGCCGCCGCCCATATGGCCACCTTCGGGGGAGGTTGCGAACCGCTGCACGGCCACAACTACGACGTCATGATCGAACTCGAAGGCGATCTGACTGAGGACTCGTGGGTCTGGGATTTCGGCGCGGTGAAACGGGCAGCTCGAGCGCTGACCGAGGAGTTGGATCACCACTTTCTCCTGCAGCGGAACAGCAAGCACCTGGGAATCGAGGAATTGGCCGATTCGTGGGTTGTGAGTTTCGGCGAACGACGCTATAGCTTCCCGAAATCCGACGTCTTTGCGCTGCCAATCGAGAACACAACAGCCGAGTGCCTTAGCGAGTGGTTCGCACAGAGATTGATCGCGTCGTTGAAGGCGCAGGGGGCCACGCACCTTGCGAAAGTTTCGGTAGGGATTGAAGAAATGCCAGGGCAGGCGGGCTGGTATACTGTTGAGATGTGAGGCCGCCTCAAGATTGAGGCGGTTTCTTCGGCAGTGGAGGTAGCCATGCAACTCGACTGGGACAAGGCGATTAACGACATCCTCGCCGAGAAGATGACGTGCCAGGCGTGCGGCGCCATGGGCGATCAGATGATCGTGGGCTACACACGCGAAGCCTCCGCGGCCGAGTTTGCCACCCGCTGCAAAGACTGCACCGATAAGTCCGATTGCGACGCTCGGAAGCTAGTGGTCGTTTGCGAAAGCTGCGCCCGCAAGTTCCGCGTCAACGGCGAGTTGATGGACGAAGCCGGCATGATGGGCGTCCTCATGGACGAGTGCCGCCGCAACCTCGAAGACTCGATCGACTACCTCGCCATGTACTGGAAAGAAGAAATCGACGTCGAGTTCGATGACATGTCGAAGGGCCTCGATGAGGTCGATCCTGAGCTCTTCAAAGAAGAGGACTCATGGCGGGCGCGGCTGGAAGAGGAATATCTCCAATTGCACCGCTGGTTCCGAGAACGCCATGTCCGCATTCCCGAGCCGGGCTGGCGTTCAACCTATGTCGAAGAAGTCATCGAATTGGGGTACACCACACTCCTGGGCGAGTAGCGGGTTTCCGATTCCCCGAAACGGGGAGGCTGGTATACTCTTTCGAGAGCGCGGAAGTAGCTCAGTGGCAGAGCGCCTCCTTGCCAAGGAGGAGGTCGCGAGTTCGACCCTCGTCTTCCGCTCCAGAACAACCAAAGGCCCGCCGATCGGCGGGCCTTTTGCTTGCTCCCGGGGAACCTAGAACGGCAGGCCCTTCAGGCCCTTCACACCTTTAATCGCCGCAATCTCACCGGTGTGCTCGCAGATGTGAATGGTCCCAACGGTGGCAACCATGAGCGCGAGCTTCACCTTATTGCCTCCGAGGCCCTCGATTTCCCTGTCCATATCGGCTCCCGTCAGCGTCGAAACGTACTTCTCGGTTGTCTCGAAGACTTCCTTCGCGAACTCCTGGAAGATCGGCAGTTCCAGTTTGGCATTGGCGGCCCACTCGGCACTCTGGCGAAGGCCGGGCGATTCGATGCCGATGCGCTTGTTCCAGCCGCTTGTTTCGAAGACGGGCCTGGCGCCACGCGCATTTGAGATGATTGCGTCTTCGGTAAAGACCATGTGCGCGAAGATTGAGCCCGCCGACCCAAGCGTGCCGAGTCCTGAGGTCTCGTTCACCAGTCCGGCGTCCACATCTGCCATCACGCCCTGAAGAATCGCGTGGCCCTGTTCGTACTGGCCTTTGAGGATCTCTCCGATTTCCATTGCCTGCTCCCTAATTCGAGTCGCGAAAGTTTACCTCGCATGTGCCGGAGCGGCAGCATTCCCCTGACACCCTTTGGGCAGTGATATATTCAAGAAGTACCGCGTAATGCGGCGACCATATCGTCACAACAAGTGAGGAAATCGCCAGCACACACCATTCACCCGGAAGGAGACATCAGTGACAACCAACAGCGCCGACCAGAAGTTCGATTGGGAAACGATGGCGGCCATGAATCAGGACGGACAGAACGGAGCGGTTACCGCGGCCTACGCGGCAATCGCCGACCAGGACGAAACAACACGCAAGGAGAGCCTCTCGAAGGCGATCGAGGCCGTGTACCGAATGCCCGACGACCAGTTGCGGTCGATGACGGAGGCCCGTCTGCGAGCATGGCTCGCCCTGCCGGATGATAAGGCGGCAACAGTCGGCAACTCCTTTGAATCGGTGATGGATACGATGCCGGCCGAAATCGCCATGCGGCGCGTGACGGTCGTGCAATCGGTGGCCCACAAGCTCAAGGCCGACGAACTGGAACATCTGCAGCGCATTGTGCCGCGCGTCCTGGGTGATGCGCCGAAGGTCACTCCCACAGCAATGCCGGCCGAATCGAATTCGCGGCCGTGGTGGAAGTTCTGGGCGCGCGCGTGACTCACGGTTGACTCGGCACGATGCGGACCGAGGCGGAAACGATGACGCGCAGATCACTGGATGAGTGAGTACTCACTCATGTAGACTGACCGGTCATGACGTCCCGAGCGCCAGCCCTTCCCGCCGAAGACCGGCGCGCAGCCATAATCGCGGCGACATTGCCGCTGATGCTGGAACGCGGCGCGAGCGTGACCACGAAACAGATTGCGGAGGCTGCCGGCATCGCCGAGGGCACCATTTTCGGCGTGTTCCCGGACAAGCAGGCGGTCATCCAGGCCGCGCTGCAGGCTGCGTTCGATCCCGAGCCCACCGAGCGCCAGCTGCGCAAGATCGACCGTTCCCAGCCCTTCGAATGGCAGATCGAGGAGGCCGTCCAGATCCTGCAGCGGCGGCTCGCTGACATCTGGCGGTTGATCACGAGCTTCGGTGAGCCCGGCGACAAGCCCTCACCGCCGCACGACTCGGCGGCCCTCGCGGACCTTTTGCGCGGGGGGCACTGCCAGCTTCGTACCGACCCGGTGACCGCTGCGCGCCAGTTGCGCGCGCTCACGATGGCCGTGAGCCACCCGGTGCTGTTCTCGGGCGAGCCGATGGTCGCCAGAGACATCGTCAGCCTGCTCCTCGATGGAATTCGAATACGAGACGACGCAGGTGAAGGAGGCGGACGCCCATGATGGTCCGATTGCTGATTACGCATCTCAAGCCGTACCGGAAGTGGCTGTTGGCGGTGCTTGTCTTCCAGGCTATCCAGGCGACGGCATCACTGATGCTCCCATCGCTGAACGCGGACATCATCGATAAGGGCGTCCTGCGCGGCGATACGGGTCACATCTGGTCGATCGGTATCGAGATGCTGGTGATCACCGCGGTCCAGGCCGTGTTTTCGGTGGCCGCCGTCTACTGCGGCTCGAAGGCGGCGATGGGCTTCGGCCGCGATGTGCGGGCCGCGCTCTTCCACCGGGTAACCGATTTCTCCGCACGTGAGGTGAATCTCTTCGGAGCGCCATCACTCATCACCCGTATCACGAACGACGTGCAGCAGGTGCAGATGCTGGTCGTTATGACCTGCACAATGGTGGTAGCGGCGCCGATGACCGTGGTCTTCGGAGTCTTCATGGCGATGCGCCAGGACCTCGGGATGTCGTGGCTGCTGGCGGTAAGCCTGCCACTCCTGATGGTGATCCTCGGGATCATCATTTCGCAGATGGTGCCGCAGTTCCGGCTGATGCAGGAGCGGCTCGACAACATCAACGGCGTGCTGCGCGGCCAGATCGTCGGCATGCGCGTCGTGCGCGCCTTCGTCCGGGAGCCGGTGGAGAAAGAGCGCTTCCACACCGTCAACGACCAGCTGACCCAGACCTCACTGCGGGCGGGCCGGCTGATGGCGTTGATGTTCCCCACCATGATGCTCGTGGTGAACGCCTCCAGCATCGCGGTCATCTGGTTCGGCGGGCACCGAATCAACGATGGCGACATGACCATCGGTTCGCTGGTGGCGTTCCTGACCTACCTCTCGCTAATCATGATGGCCGTGATGATGGCGACGATGGTGGCCATGATGGCGCCGCGCGCGGCGGTTTCGGCCGAGCGTATTCAGGAAGTGCTGGAGACGTACTCCTCGGTGACGCCTCCAGTTTCGCCCGTGACGGAGCTTCGGACCCGCGGCCAGCTGGAATTTCGCAACGTGGGCTTCCGCTACCCCGGCGCCGAGCACTCGGTACTCGACGGCATCTCATTTACAGCGCTCCCCGGCCAGACAACGGCAATCATCGGCAGCACGGGCGCCGGCAAGACGAGCCTCGTGAACCTGGCGGCGCGGCTCTTCGATGTCACGTCCGGTGCGGTGCTCTTCGACGGCATCGACATCCGCGAGCTCGACCCCCAGATTCTCTGGCAGCGCGTCGGCGTCGTGCCGCAGAAGCCCTATCTCTTCGCAGGGACAGTGGCGAGCAACCTCCGGTATGGAAAGCCCGACGCGACGGACGACGAAATCTGGACCGCCCTGGAAGTGGCGCAGGCAGCCGAATTCGTTCGGGCAATGCCCGGTGGACTCGACGCCGAGATTGTCCAGGGTGGCGCCAACGTCTCGGGAGGACAGCGCCAGCGCCTCGCAATGGCGCGCGCGCTCGTTCGACGACCCGAGGTCTACCTGTTCGACGACTCGTTCTCGGCGCTGGACCTCGCGACCGATGCGCGCTTGCGGGCTGCACTCGGCCCGTACACGCGGGACGCGGCGGTGGTCATCGTCGCGCAGCGGTTCTCCTCGATCATGCACGCCAACCAGATCCTGGTGCTCGAAGACGGCGAGACCGTCGGCCTTGGGACGCACGAGCAACTGCTCGCCACGTGCCCCACCTACGCAGAAATCGTTGAGTCCCAGGTCGGGCAAGGGAGCGCAGCATGATGCGACCAGCAGGTGGTCCCCCTCCAGGCGGTGGAGGGCAGGGCCGTCCCTCCGGCGCTCCGCCCCCCGGTGGCCAGCCGGGCATGCGCATGGGCTCGTTCGGCATGCCGACCGAGAAGTCCAAGGACTTCGGCGCGACGACCCGGCGGCTTTTGGCGCGGCTCCGGCCCGAACTGAAGCTGGTGATCCTGGCGATCTGCATGACGATCGTCAGCGTCTCGCTGAGCGTTTCATTGCCGAAGATCCTCGGCAACGCGACCGATGTCATCGTCCGTGCGACCTTTACCGGATCGTCGATCGATTTCGATCACCTTGAGCGCATCCTGCTGCTAGCGGCCGGCGCGCTCTTCGGCTCGTGGGTACTGCAGTACAGCATGTCGTACATGCTCGCCGGAGTGGTGCAGCGGACGATGTACCGCCTGCGCGCGGATGTCGAAGACAAACTCAACCGGCTGCCGCTCAGTTATGTGGACCGCGCCCAGCGCGGCGACCTGCTCAGCCGCGTGACGAACGACATCGACAACATCGCCCAGAGCCTGCAGCAGACGCTTTCGCAGTTGCTCATGCAGGCACTCACTCTCATCGGGACAATCGCCATCATGATCTGGATCTCGTGGGTGTTGTCGCTGGTGGCACTCGTCACGATCCCGCTCTCCATGGTGATGATGCGGGCCATCGCGAAACGTTCGCGGACCCGGTTCATCGCGCAATGGCGAAGCACCGGCGAATTGAACGGCCAGGTCGAGGAGACCTTCACCGGCCACGCCATCGTCAAGGCGTTCGGGCGCCAGCACGAAGTAGAAGAG
Organism: Dehalococcoidia bacterium; assembly: GCA_050247055.1. Classification (GTDB taxonomy): domain Bacteria; phylum Chloroflexota; class Dehalococcoidia; order Tepidiformales; family Tepidiformaceae; genus Amarobacter. The sequence goes on along the minus strand of JBFWUX010000003.1, from coordinate 429,130 downwards.
CGCTTCCGCGAGACCAACGACGAACTCTACGAAGCCAGCTTCGGCGCCCAGTTCGTCTCCGGCATCATCCAGCCTTCGACGATGATGATCGGGAACCTGAACTTCGTCGCCATCGCCGTCCTCGGCGGCGTCCGGGTGGCGAACGGCGCGATGACCATCGGCGGTATCCAGGCGTTCATCCAGTACTCGCGCAGTTTCACCCAGCCGCTTTCGTGGATGGCCGGGATGGTCAACATGTTCCAATCGGGGATCGCGTCAGCGGAGCGCGTCTTTGAACTTCTGGACGCCGAGGAGCAATCGCCCGAGGTTTCGGAATACGAGCCGGCCGCAAAGACCGCGGGCCGCGTGGAATTCAGCCACGTGACGTTCTCGTACAACCCGGAGAAGCCACTGATTACGGACCTTTCGCTGGTAGCGGAGCCGGGCCGGACGGTCGCGATCGTCGGGCAGACGGGCGCCGGCAAGACCACGCTGGTCAACCTGATCATGCGCTTCTATGAACTCGATGGGGGCAAGATCACGATCGACGGCCGGGACATTTCGAAGATGCCACGGCGGGAGCTCCGTTCCCAGATCGGCATGGTGCTCCAGGACACCTGGCTGTTCGGCGGCACCATCCGCGAGAACATCGCCTACGGGAACCTGAACGCCACGGAGGACCAGATCCTGGAGGCAGCACGCGCAACCTACGTGGACCGATTCGTGCATTCGCTGCCGGAAGGCTACGACACGGTGCTCGACGACGACGGCAGTTCGGTGAGCGCGGGAGAACGCCAGCTGATCACCATCGCCCGGGCCTTCCTCGCGGACCGGCCGATCCTCATCCTCGACGAAGCGACGAGTTCCGTGGACACGCGAACCGAGGTGCTCATCCAGCACGCCATGGCTGCGCTCAGGTCGCAGCGGACGAGCTTCGTGATTGCCCACCGGCTTTCCACCATCCGCGACGCGGACACCATCCTGGTGATGGACGGCGGCCGGATCGTCGAACAGGGCAACCACCTGGAACTGCTCGCGCGCGAAGGCGCCTACGCGAACCTCTACAACGCGCAGTTCGCGGGTGAAGCCGCAAACGTGGCCTGAGGCACGTTTCGTGCGTTAACTGGAAAACCGCGAAACAACACGGCATGATAGTTCGATGCGTTGGAGCAAAGTTCGCAAGCTCGTCGAGGATTCGTTCGCGCCAAGTGTTCGCGGGCGCGTCCGCCTGTTCAGCACCCACTACTCATGCAGCTGTGGCTATGGGAGCATTGTGGTCGACGGAACTGAACTGACGACCTTCGACACGAGGCTGCATTATCACGACGTCACCTGGGTGTCGGATGAGGATCACCCCGGTTGGGCGAAAAAGATCGTCCCGCCGATTCGCGTCGAAGAGCGCCGAAGATATCCAATTTCAGTTCCGCGAGAGTTTTCCCGGTTCGACTTCAACGGGGCCTGCTGGCGTCTGATTCACATGAATCCGCATGCCGCTCTTCGTGACCCTGATCCGCTGGTTGCGACGCTGGCTGTGCTGAACGAGAAGGTCGGCGTCACGCGATTGCGGGCGCTTCGCGACGAACAACTTCATCCACTCGTCCGTTGGGCCGTGGAGTTCAGGCTGGACGCCGAACGAGCGGCCAAGGTTGCAAGCGTACCGGCCTAAACACGCCAGACCGACGACTCACATCGCCTGGATCTCGGGAAGCACATCGGCGAAGGCGTGCAGCGCCTTCTGCGTACCGCCTCGGCCGTAAGCGTCGCCCGCGAAGGCGACGTCGATGATGCCGACGCCGGCATCGTGATAGGCGCGGACCTGGTTCACGATGGTCTTCGGTGTCCCATAGAACTGGAACCCGGCGACGCCGGGCGCCCCGCCGCCTTCGCCCGCGACCTGTCGAGGCGCCTCAGACTGGGCCGACGGTCCGTACGACGTGCCCGACATTCGCGCCATGCGCTCGCGCATCGCGGTCCGGGCCTTGTCGACGATTTCGTTCGCCATTTCGTCGTCGGGCGCTACGAGCGCGCGGGCGCGGTAGAGCACGTTCTCGTTCGTTGGGGTCCAGCCGGCAGACGCTGCGCACTCCTTGTAGTGGTCGATGTGCTCCTTCACCACCGGCACCGGAGCGAAGCCGATCGCCAGGTTCAGGCGGTTCGCGGCCGCGAATTCGATCGACTCATTGCTGTTGCCTGAGAAGAACACCGGTGGGTGCGGCTGTTGTACGGGCCGCGGCCAAACGGAGACCGAGTCGAACGTGAAGTGCTCGCCTTTCCAGCTGAAGGGCTGCGGTTCCTGCCAGGCCTTCATGATCAGCTTCGTGGCTTCCTGGGTGACCGTCCGCGTATCCGGAACGGGCTTTCCGTCTTCGGAGTAGGTCCGGTGCTCGTTCGGTGTGCCCCGCAGGAAAAGAACGACTACCCGGCCCTCGCTGATGGAATCGAGCATCGCGAGCTCTTCGGCAACGCGTACCGGGTTGGTGAGGGGCATGAGCGGCCCGAGCAAGGCGATCTTCACGTTCTTCGTTCGCTGACTCACTGCACCGGCGAGCACGATCGGGTTCGGCGTCATCAGGCCCGGCGCGAAGTGGTGCTCCGAAAGGCTGACCCAGTCGAACCCGAGTTCATCGACGAGCTGGAACTGGTCGAGCTGGATCTGGTAGCTCTTGGAAGCGGTCTCGCGGTCGCAGCGCTCCGATGGGATTGGCCAGCCGCCGGCCATATCGACTTTGCCCGCATAGGCGGCGGGACCGAGAAGACAGACTTTCATGACTTACCTCCAACTGCCTGCTGGGCGCGCGCCCGGGCAAACATGCTCTGATCGAGGATGCGGTTCGCGATTGTTTCCTTGTCGGTGACCATCCGACGGAAGAAGAGTCCAACTTCAGCGGCTACCGCGTCGCGGAAAACGTCGACGCTGTCGAATTCGTGGTTCTGGCCGGCGAAAACGTGCAGGTCCGTCTCAACCCCGGCGGCGCGCAGCGCCTCGTGCATCACCACCGACGACGTCGTCGGGACAACATGGTCGGCGCCTCCATGGAGGAAGAACGTGGGTGGGAACTGCGCCGAAATATAGGTCATCGGGCTCGCCGCCCGGGCAACTTCGGCGTCCGGCGATTCGCCGAGGAGGTTCGTCGGAGGCACGGATCCGCGCTCTTTCGAATCGCCGACACGGAAGGCCGTCGGCGGGTAGAACGCGGCGACAGCCGCGACCGCGCTATCAACCCCGGCGTTTCCGCCCTCGCCTTCCCAGTCCGGCATCCCGGTCGTGCCGGCGGCGATCAGAGAGAGATGGGCTCCCGCACTGTGGCCCTGGAGCACGATCCTGTCCGGGTCGATGCCGAGTTCGGCTGCGTTGGCGCGAACCCAGCGGATAGCCGCCTTCACATCGTGGACCGCGGACGGCCACGGCGCCTCGTCGAGCAGCCGGTATTGCGTGGGAATGGCAGTGAAACCGAGCGCCTGCAGGGCTTTGGCGCGTGGCGCAATATTCTTCCGGTCGCCGCGCCGCCAGCCGCCGCCATGAAACATGAGCACGGCCGTTCGGAAGTTGTTCGAATTCTCCGGCGCGTAAAGATCGAGGAGCAGGTCGTGCCCGCTGCCGGTGCCATACGGCACATCCATTCGTGATTCCATGGTCAACCTCCTGGGTCAGACATCTCCGGTTTCGAGTGCGGCATGTTCGGTGCCGAGCCTCGGTGGGCTCGTCGCGCGTTTCAGTGAATTCGCCCAGTGCTCCCTTCGCAGGGCGAGCACGAGCGTGAGGACCAGCGCGACGACACACGCTGTCGAAAGCGCGAAGAACCCAACTTCGAACGAGCCGGTCGCATCCTTCAGGGCGCCGATGGTGTAGGCGAATGTGAACCCGCCGAGGTTCGCGAACATATTCGAGAAGCCGCTTGAGATGCCCGCTCGCTCGGCCCCAAGAAATTCGACAGGCACGGCGAAGAGCGGCCCAAAGTACAACTGGAGAAAGATGGCGTTCAGGCACATCGTCCCGGCGAGCGCGACGAGCGAATCCGTCAGGACGAAGAGCGAGGTCGTGACCGAGAGCACCCCCAGCGACACGCCGATGACGATGTATGGGTTTCGGAGCCGATCCGAGACGTACCCGCCGAGGAAGTTCGACGGCGCGGTGACAATCGCACCGAGCGCGATCAGCAACCCTGAAGTGGTGAGCGAAAAGCCCTTCTCATCGACGAAGAGCGAAGGAAGCCAGAACGCGGTCCCCAGGACCACCGCCAGGCGGACGTACTGGATGCCGCCGAGGATCCACATCACCGGGTAGCGGAACAGGGAGAGTGCCTCGCGCACGCCGGCGCGAGCGGGTGACGGCGCCACAGCATCTTTCGCGAAGCGGATGTAGGCGACTGCGGCGGCGAGACCGAACAGGGAGAAGGTGAGAAACGGCATCCTCCAGCCGAAATGATTCGCCAGCGTAGGGCCTACCAGGTTGAGGACGATGTTCGAAGAGAAGCCTCCTGCAACATACAGACCCATCGCTGTCGCCCGGCGGTTCGGCGGGAACCACGTCGAAATCAGGACCAGGCCCGGCGCGAAAAGCAGTGAACGGAAGAATCCCTGGCACGCCTGGTTCGCCACGGCAAGCGGGAATGAGCTGAGCAGCCCGAATGTCAGTCCGAAGAAGTTGGTGCCGAGCGCGCCGATGAAGAACAGGCGGCGGGGGCCGAACCTATCGGCGAGGTAGCCGGCCGGGATCTGCATGAACGCGTACACGAGCGTCGAGGCGGCTGAAAGCGTCCCGCCCTGGGTGAACGTGAGGTGCAGGTCGTCGCGGATCTTCGGAAGGAAAAGCGCGACCCCACCGACGACCAGGCCCTGGAAGCTCTGGCAAACGACCAGCAATGCGACCGTAGTAATCGCCGCGGCCCGCCGATTCGCGCCCGGACTGACGAGGTTGGCTCGCACGTCAGGATGCGCCCGGGCCATAGCGAGGCATCAGTTCCCTCGTCCAGAGGTCGATCGATTCCATGGCGTGTTCATGCGAGAGGTTGCCGAACTGAAACGAGCAGACCAGGTAATTCGCGCCGGTGGTCATGTACTCGTCGAGGTATTCAGTGACGGTTTCTGGGGTACCGACGAGGACGCCGGGGATGGGACCGGGGACGTGGCGGCGGCGGTCGCGGGCCGCGCGTTCTTCTTCGTTCAGATTTTCGAGCGAGGCGTCGAGGTCGCGACGCTCTTCGAGCGCGAGATGGCGCGTGGGTGCGCGCAGGGCGGCATTGCCGCCCGTGCCTTCAGCCTCGATAAACTGGGTCAGCCGGCGGCGCTCGGCCTCGAGCCGTCGGGGCGTGCCGAGGTTCCAGCGATATTGCTCCCACGCTCCTTGTCCGCGGCTCACTGCTTCTTCGACGGTGGAGGCGAGGACGATGTGGACGACGAGACCGATCTTCGGCTCGCGGCCCTGCAGGGACGGCTCGCCATTGGGCCGGCTCTCCTTCCAGATGCGGCGATAGCGAAGGACATTCGCTTCGAGCGTGTCGAGCGAACCGACGATGATGCAGTTCATCCCGTGGCGGGCGGCGGTTTCCGGGTTTCGCATGTACCAGAACGGCGGGAACGGCGACTGCTTTGGTCGGAGCCGCATGGGCACTTCTTCAAAGTCGTAAAAGCTGCCGTGAAAGTCGAGGGTCTCGCTCGCGAGACCGAGCTGGATGACGTTCAGCGTCTCTTCGTAGCGCTTCGCGTTGCTCTCCGGGTCCGAATCCTGGCCCCAGAAGTAGGCTTCGAGCACGCCGCCGCGGCCAACCCCGATTTCCATCCGGCCGCCCGAGAGGTGGTCGAGCATGCTGATCTCCTCGATGAGGCGGAGCGGGTGGTGGAGGGGCAGGACGTAGACGCCGGGACCGAAGCGCAGGCGTTCGGTGCGCTGGCTCGCGGCGGCGAGAAACACGTTCTGCGAAGGGGCCATGCTATGGACGGCCGGGGTGTGGTGTTCAGCGAGGTGGTAGGCAAAGAAGCCCCCCCGGTCGAGCGCCTCCAGCTGGGTGAGGCGGTTGCGATAGAGTTCGTCGAGGTTTACGCCAGACAGGTGTTCGATGTGATCGAACACGCCCATTTCCACCATCTTGAGCGGACCCTCCGGCGTATCGGCCTGAGAAATTATCGGAAATTTAGATATCGCGGTGGGCTGTGTCAAGAGTTGTCGGGTTATACTCGGGGCGCCTTACTTGCCCAGCCCAGCGGAGGAAGCATTTGCCCGGGTCCACCGACCGCCACAAGCGCCCCGATCAGCACTCGCATGATATTGACCTCGACCCGCGGTTGAGCCGATTGCTGGCCGACGACTTCCCCGATCTCATCGAACGGTATGAGGAGATGCGGGCACTGTACGGCGTGATTAGCAAGCTTTCGGCCCTGCGAAAAGAGCAGGGCCTGACACAGACACAGCTTGCCGAGCGGCTGGGCCGGCCGCAGAGCCTCATCAGTGCGATTGAATCCGGCCGGATGAGCCCCCACATCGAGACCATCGTCGCTATCGCGCGCGAGCTGGGGCATTCGGTGCGGATCGACCTCGAGCCGTTCACCGCCGCCGAGCAAGGGACGAACCACACACGGAAACGCGCAGCCACCAGGATTAAACGGGAAAGCTGACGCTCTAAGGGCTCGAAGCGGATGATTTGGGCCATTCGGCCCGGATTTCCACGTGCTCCCGGGCCATCAACCAGTGGCCAGCCGTGCCTATGCTGGACGAGCAAGGAGGTTGGCCGTGAACCAGACACCAATTCAAAAAGGCACCGCGACGCTACGTGCCCAGGGGCGTGGCGAGATGATTTCATTGGCAATTGCCTACCTGGAGAGCCACATGCTGGCCTGCGAACTGGTGGGCCAGGAAAAGCCCGACCACGTGAGCATGGAAACCATCGGCGACAGGGTTTCGCAACTGACCGAGGACCAGCTGATCGCCCTGCTGATGCCGATCTCCGCCCTCGGGCACAGCGACTGAGCGGGAAGGGAGCCATGGGAACCCCGATGACACACGTAATCCGGCGCGCACATCTTGGCTTCGTGGTCGAACTCAATCGGCCTGTAGTCGACGACGACAACGATTTGCTCGAAGGGCAGTACCTCGACGCAAACGGCGAGCACCTGGGCGAGGTCGTCCTTGAATCGCGCCGGCCACCGCGCCGGTTCCTGCTCGTCGTTGAAGATGAAGAAGTCGCTGTCCATGTCGAAGCAACGCTCGAACGCGACCACCGCACCGACGCCCGGGCGCGCCGGGCCGTGTTGCGCTATCCGACGGGAGCTGTGGTGCCCGCGGAGGTCCGGACCGAGGGAGAAGCCTGGAAGACGGACGACGAGACGGCGTTTGCATTTTCCTCGGAAGAGCAGGCGATGCTGGCGCAGGGTAAAGCCTGAATCGAGTGTCACCTGCCCCGGTGGCTGGGGTCGAGGCTCTGCTAGACTCGCGCCCGTGGACATCGAGGCGTGGTTGCTTAATTCGGACCCGGCCGTCCGCTGGCAGGTACTCAGAGACCTCACCGGCGCGCCTGCGGAAGAGGTCGCGGCGGAGCGAGGCCGGGTTGCGATCGACGGTTGGGGCGCAAGGCTCCTCAACTTGCAGGGCAGCGATGGCCAGTGGGCAGGCGGCGCCTGCTTCCCCGGGGACTTCAGGTGGGGCGAAGAGCAACAACCCTGGACCTCGACGCTCCCAGTGCTGCAGCTACTTCAGGAGTTCGGCATCGACCCCGGTGACGAACGCGTGCGCGCGGCGATCGCCGGCGTCCGGGCCGGCTGCCGGTGGGAACACGCGGGACAGCCGTTCTTCGAAGGCGAAGTCGAGCCGTGTATTAATGGGCGAACTGTCGGTCTGGGCGCGTACTTCGGGGTCGAGGTCGGCGACATCGTCACACGGCTGCTGGGCGAGCAACTCGAAGACGGCGGCTGGAACTGCGAGGCCGAGAACGGCTCGGTACGATCGTCGTTTCACACGACAATCAATGTCCTTGAGGGTCTCATCGAATATGAGCGAGCCGTTGGCGGCTCCCCGGAAGTAGCGGCTTCGCGCAGGAAGGGCGAGGAGTATCTCCTCGAACGCAGATTGATGAACCGGAGGAGTTCGGGCGAAGTCGTCGAGCCGAGTTGGCTCGAGTTCTCGTTTCCCGTTCACTGGTACTACGACGTACTCCGGGGACTGGACTACTTTCGCGCCGTCGGCGGCCAGCCGGATTCGCGACTTCGGCCCGCGATTGACCTGCTCCGGACGAAGCAGCAGCCAGATGGCAGCTGGCTACTGGAGAACACTCACGCCGGGAACGTGCCGTTTCAACTTGAAGGGGGCGACGGACAGCCGAGCAGGTGGAACACCCTACGAGCGTTGCGCGTGCTCAAGTGGTTCGACGGGTCTGGTAACTAGTCGTACTTCACGAGTTGCACTTCGAGGCCACCTGGCTGTTTCAAGAACGAGGTGTACATCCGGGCGAAGTCTCGCCGATGGGGCGCTTCACTCGATTCCATCCCCGCACCGACGAGCGACTCATGGGCGCCATCGACATCATCCGCGCGGAATCCGAGGTGACGGAAATGGACCTCGGAATCGGCTGATGGGCTGAGCTCGAAGATCAGACCGGTCGCCGGGTCGGTGACCACGGCAAATCGGTCCGAGCGGTTCTTGACCACCATCCCGAATTCGCTGGCAAGGCGGTCGATTTGTCCATCCAGGTCGGGCACCGTGAGCGCGATGTGGTCGAAGGTTGGGGTGGGCTGGTTCACGTTGTTCCTCGGTTCGCTGATGAAGTTTGTGTTCGCACCCTGCCTAGCCTTCGGCGGAGGCGTGGCCACCGAACGACAGCCTGGCACGGGCGGCGCGCAGCGCACGGCCAAGCCGCTCGATGGTTTCGAGCTCGTGCCAGATGCGGCGTTGTTCGCGTTGCCGGTAGGTGCGTGCGAGGTCGAGTTTGTGGGCATCCAGGAGGAGCCGTTCGATCATTTCAGACCCCCACTCGCGCCGGCCTACCCGGTGGGGTTGGCGGCAGGCTGGAAGAGTTCGATCGGGTTTCCCGATGGGTCATCCAGCAACGTTTGGGCCCCGCCGGGGCCGCGAATCACCTCGTTGCGGAACGGGACGCCGGCGGCGCGGAGCTTCGACGCCTCAGCCTCCACGTCTTCGACGATGAGATGAATGCGGTTCCATCCACCAGGCACAGGCTGGCGACCGTCGGGCATTGGCCGGCCGGCGGAGCTGGTGGCGCCGCTGAGGTGCAGCACCAGGTTGCCGCGACGCACCGATGCGAACGCGGGCGGATAGTTGACCTGGGCGGTGAACCCGAGGTGGGTGGTGTAGAACGCCACCGACTCGGCTACATCGTTGACCATGTAACGGACGAAGACATCGTTATCCAAGAGAGACCTCCTTTTGCCGTTGCGAACGGGGTGGGGTGCGATTGGCGGCGAGCGCCGCAAGTTCGATGAAGGGGCGAAGGCGAAGCATCACCTGGTCGCGAGTGGCGCGGTAGGCTTCGAGCCGATCTTCCTCCGAGCCGGAGACATCCGCCGGGTCATCCAACCGCCAGTGCAACGCGTTGTGCGGCCCCGGGAAAGTCGGGCACTGTTCGCGCGCAGAGTCGGAGAGAGTGATGACGTATTCGAAGCCGCGATCGACGAGTTCGGTGACCGATTTCTCTCGACTTCCGGACCAGTCGATGCCGTCTTCTGCGAGTACCTGTTTCGTGAGCTCACTGACCGGCTTCGGCGCGAATCCGGCCGAGCGGGCGTCGAACGCGTCGCCGCCGTGGCGTCTCAACAGTGCTTCGGCTATCTGGCTCCGGCCCGAGTTGCCGTTACAAAGGAAGAGCACCGAAATTGGCGCCTCGTTCGAACCCGGGCCAGCGACGATGCCGGTGCCGGTGCTTTCGATCGTGGCTTCAAGGTCCGTCAGCTCCCAGTCCAGGCGCTCCAGTTCGGCGCGTTGCTGGCGAAGGGCATGATGATGGTGGGCAAGTGCGGCAGGGACCTCGGGGTCGGCGACACCGCGCTCAATACACAGCCGGGCGAGCCGGCCCGCCTCGGCGGGGGAGAGCCCGACGCGTCGGAGTGTGGTCACCAGGCGGAGGAGCCGCAGGTCGATTTCTGAGTATTCGCGATAGCCATTCTCCTTTCGCGACGCCGGGGGCAACACGCCCACGTTTTCGTACCAGCGCACTCCAGACGGCGAGAGACCGGTCCTTCGCGCAAGCTCTGAAACGTTCATGCCAGCGACTGTACACTTTGCAGCAACTGCAAGGTCAACAAAACAATTTGGCGAGGAACCGCGCGATTGCGATCAGGCTTGAGTGACGATGTCCACCGAGATTTCAACCGCCATGTCGGTTCCCCGGTTTTCGAGCCAGTGCAGCGTCTGATGGTCCTCGGGCCAGCCGAGACCCGGGCCATAGTCGATGGCGACGCCGTTGCGGTGGTCGGTGATGGTGCCCTGGAGGATGTAGACGGTGCCGGGCCGGCCCTTGTGGTCGTGGAGCGGGCCAAAGACTGCGCCCGGGGCGAAGGTGAACTTTCGCATGCGGAGCTGGCGGCCCGCCATGCCGTCGATCTCGCGGCCGAGGTCGATCGACGCCAGCAACTCGGACGTGACGCCCTGTGTCGCGGGTACGACCTCTTCGGTACTCATCTGTTTTCGCCTCCGTAGAACCGGTGTCGATTAGTCAATCCGGGATGGTAGAGGGAGGCGGTGGCCCGCGCCTTTTCGTGAGCTTTCCCAGCCTATCGGTGCCGCGCGTAACGAAGTTCGATGACCCCGCTGCTGGCGGGTGCACTTGAGATGAGGTCGAGCTGATAGGACTTCGGGACGCCATCGAACAGGCGGGTTCCTTCGCCGGCGATGTAGGGGTACAGGGAGATGTGGAGCTCGTCCAACAGGTCGAGTTCCATGAGCGAGCGCCAGAGGCCGACGCCGCCCCAGACGATGATGTGGCCATCGCCGCCTCGCCTGAGCTTCTCCACCTCAGCGGCTGTTTCGCCCGCGGCAATGGTGGTGTTCGCCCAGCCAGCCGTCGTCATGGTCCGCGAGAAGACGACCTTTGGCGCCGCAGTCAGGATGGGCGAGAACGGGTGGTCGGTGGCAGCCATCATGGCCGCTGAGATGCCTTCGTACGAGTTCCGCCCGAACACGTGAGCATGCGCGCTCCGAAGGAACTCGTGCTGCGATGGGTCATTCGGTTCAGCGTTCTCGGGGACCGAGAAGCAGAAGTCCCAGAAATCGGTCCCCTCATCCGCGAGAAAGCCGTCGACTGAGCAGTTAAAGACCGTTGCAATGAGCTTTCGCAAGTTCGTGCTCCGAGGTTCTTCGTCCCCTGACTGTACACGGCAAGAAGGATGAGGCGGCGGTCAATGCACTCGCCGGCACGGGTTTGGACACGCGCACCTGCCAAAGTGTGATGCACTACATTGCAGAAGCAGGAAAGGGCCGCCATAATGCCACCGCCGCGAAGGGAGGACCGCAGGATGCCAGACGAAGAACTCGAAGAATGGGCCCAGCATGACTACTACTACGCGGGTAAGAGCGGCAAACCACCTTCCCATCGGCCGCCATGCCTCGGCATCATGTTCTTCTCTGCGCCTCAGTATGACCCGGCAGTCGCCAACGACATCAACGCCCTACGCACCATGCTCAAGCGGCTGCACGCCGGAAAGGTCGGCAGGCGAAAAGTAGCGAAACAAGAGAACACCGGACCCGCGACGAACGACGAAGAACCTGAGGAATACCACGTCGAGGAAGGGGTCTCGTTCTTCGTTCGTTTCGGGCTTGGCCGCTTTATGGCCCTCAGACTGTTCCCGGATGTCCAGGATGCCTGGCTCGGCGACCAGAATTTCCGTGAGAGCGCTGAACAGGGAAGGGAAATCTTTCCGGGCGCAAAGCTCTCGTTCACCGAACACGTGAAGTCGAACCCTGCGTACGCCGACGCGATGTTGCAATTCACGGCCGAGTCCATGGACATTATCAATCTCGTCATGTTCGAGGTTGCGAGGGAGCTCGAGTACCGGAAATCCTCGATCAAGCTGAAGTCTGCCTTCACCGGCGTTGGCCGCGGGCCGCGCAATATCCTTGGGTTCTACGACGGCAAGTCGAACACTCCTCCATCAGAACGAGGACAATTTATCGAACTCGATGGCCCAAACGGGCTGGAACGATCGACCTTCCTGGCGTTCATAAGAATGCGCCTCAACATGCAAGTCTGGCCATCTCGCATGGAAGAGCGTGAGAGATGGATAGGTCGAACATTGCAGGACGGAAACCTGATTCAGCCCGACGGCTCCCCCTTTGCGATCGGGACGGACGAAAACAAAATAGATAGCAAGTCTGTTTTCGCCGACAGTCATGTTTCAGTAGTACGAGACGGCAATCTGAAAATCTTTCGCCAGGGATACGAATTTCAAGAATTCGACTACCACGACCGGACTGCAGCACCGGTGGTCGGACTGAACTTCATCAGCTTCCAGAACAAACCAGACACAATTTGTTCGTTGTTGAAGAATATGAATTCCAGTTTTAGCCCGCTCGCGGACGCCGGACCAGCCCCATTTGCCACCGCCGATGCCGCTGGAATCTTCTTTGTCCCATCAAGAGAAGCCCTTCAGAAACTCTTCAACAGCATTCCCAGTACCTACAAGAAGGGGACGTATGGCACGAGCTACGACTACGAACCAAGAGCGATTGATATCGCGAGAGCATTGAGAGGGCAGGAACCAGCTCACTCCGGCTGAGTCCGTGAGCACCTACCACATGAGCTTGTCGTCAGGACGTTCTCCGCTGGCGATTTTCATCGCCCTGAGCGTGTAGTCTTCGACCTTGGACCGGAAGGCCGCCTCCCAGGGCGCAAGTTGAGGATCGGGGTAACTCGATTCGTTTCCTACCATCAGCAGGTAGAACCGCAGTTCGTGTTGCAACTGCCGGGCAGCCGAGATCGCCGTGATGTCGTCCTTTTCCTCTTGTGAAGGCGTTGACCCTTGTTCACGAACCCAATCCAGGAGCCTTTGTTCCAATTCGCTCCTCGCATCCCTGCTTTCTAGCTTGAGCCACTCCAGCGCTTTGGCTCGCAAGTTGTCAGACAGTTTGATCTCGGTGATTCCGTGTTCGCACTGGACCAGCTCAGCCATGGAGTCTTCCTTGTCATGTTTCTCCCCGATGCTCCGAGGCTTCAAACAAGAGCAGCCTCAACATGGAACCTGCCGGCTCCAACAAACGAAGCGCATCGAGGCGGCGCGACGCGCTCGCAGTGTAACCCTCTGATACGGAAATGCAATATGCGACCGCAGCGACCGCGGCGGATTCGTTCCCTGTCGCGCCTTCACCCGACGCCAACGAACCAGGAAGCGCCAGGCGGATGGGCTCCGCGCGAGCACTTTCCGGAGCGACCTCCAGGTACGCGGCAATGGGCAGCGTGCGGGTGCCATTGGCAAGGTCGCGGCTTCGTTCCGGGTCCAACACATCCCGCAGGTCAGAGTCGATCTGCCAGGCCGTCCCGTAATCGCGACAGGTGTCAGCGAAGGCCTCAACGAGGTCGGCATCGTCGCTCGCGAGGGAGGCCGCCAGCCGCCCAACGGTGGCCATCATCTCGCCCGTCTTGCCGGTAGCTGCGTCGAGAGCCTGTTGCAATTCCGGGTGGGAAGTCCCACGAAGTGCGAGGTCGAGTTGCTGGCCGCTGCTTACGCGCAGTCCACCGAGAGTCAGGATCCCCTGCAGCTCAAGTATTTTTGCGGGCAGTGCCTCGAGTTGAGCCAGCGCAGCCATCGGCAAAGCGCCGAGAACTGTCGTGGCGGCCAGGAGTGCCTGGCCCGGACCTCGTTCGGCCCACTCGGGCATGGGGTCGCCATCCATGAACGAATCGAGGATCGCGATGCTGCGATCGAGGAAGTGAGCGGCCGCCGCGATAGGCAGCGCAGGTTCCGTGGAACCGGAGATGCAGGCGTGAACAAGCAGCGGCGCCACCACCAGCGGGCGCAATGGCGCGGTGGCGCCCGTCTTGATCTGGATGGAATGCAGCAGAAGCGCCTCCTGGTCGCTCGAAGCGCTCATGCGCCGCACGAGACTGTTGGCGCATTCCACCGCCTGGTCCTGGAGTTCATGCAAGGAATCGGCCCGTTGAGCCTCGATCTGTTGAGCCATGTTCAGGCTGCGCCGAATAGCAGCGCTTCCTCCCGCCGCATATCCTGGCCGGCACTCCACGCGATTCTGAATTCCTCCCGGTCGAGCGTTGCCTCCAACTCCTTTCGAGCAGCGGCATCGGCAACGGCGTGGAGAGAACGCTGAAATCGGCCCGCGTCCCTCGCAAGCGCGTCAACGCTTGCGAATAGGCTCACGGCCCGGCCGGGCTGATCCGATTGCATCGCGATGTTGGCAAGGGCGGCCAGGCCCCATGCGGATTCGAATCCCAGCGGTTGGTTGGCGCTCACCTCCAGGCTTTGACGAGCAAGTGACACGGCTTTGTCGATATTTCCCCGGCGCAGTTCAACGCGAGCGCAGCCTGCCAGGCACTCGGCATTGCCAAAACGACTACCGATTTTCGCGAGTAACGCGAGGGCCTCTTCGTAGAACTTCAACGCCTCATCCGGATCGCCGAGGTAGAACGCGATTTCTCCTCGAAGACCCAGGGCCTGGGCCATCTGCTGGACATCGTTGCTCTGTTGCGCGATCAAGAAGCACTCCAACGAAAGCCGGGCAGCCTCGTCGAGCTTGCCGAGAAGGGCCAGGGCGCTTGCTTTGACCCCGAGTGTTCCGATGAGCGCGGTAGCGAGCATCGGGCTCCGTTCCACAACTTCGCGCGCACACGCCTCCGCCTGATCGAGTACCGGCAATGAGTCATCAAGCCGGCCGAGCATTACCAGTGCGTGGCCAAGGTTGTTCAGACTTGTGGCGAGCCAGAACCTTCGTCCGGATGTGCGACAGAGCGCGACGGAGCGATCCAATTCCGTAAGCAACCCCTGAACTTCTGCGTGGGTATTCGAGAGCCGGTTCGCGACCGCCACAGCCCGAGTGCGAGAGTCAACGTGGCAATCATCGCCCGCGTTGTTCAGCAATCGCAGGATCCAGCCTCTGCCCTCTCGGTGGTTTCCGGCGAACCAGAACGGATTCAGGATGCTGGCGATCTCGAGACCGGCCTGGGGGTCGAGAGCCATCGCGATCTCCAGGCTGGTGCGAAAGCCATCCAACTCCATCGAGACGTGCAGGAGGGCATCAGCCTGGTTGCCGCGAACGAGTTGGTAGTCGAGGCTACGAGCGGCATCCACGAAGTAGTCCAGCGTGGCTCGCTGCATCCGTTCCAGTTCGTCGTTCCGGACCGCCTCCGCGTAGGCAAACTCGCGAATCGTTTCCAGCATGCGAAATCGAGGCTCGGAACCAATGTCCCGGACCGGAACGAGCAAGCTCTTATCAACAAGAGCCTCCAGCGCGTCCAGGCCGATCGAGCCGCAATCGGCGCGGGTGGCGATGGCCTCCACGGCTTCAAGGCCAAACGTTCCGGAGAAAATCGAAACCATGCGAAACGCCGCGCGTTCGGTTTCCGAATCAAGGAGCTCATAGCTCCATGCGATGGCCCGCTCCAGGTTGACATGCCGGTTCTGTCCGGACCGGCGAGCAGCAGCGAGTCCGAGCCGGCTCGATAACCGGGCGCGCATCGCCTGCGGCGAGAGCGTCTGCGCGCGAGAGGCCGCCAGCTGAATCGCCAGTGGTAGCCCATCCAGGCGGGCGACGATTTCGGCGATTGCACCAAGGTCATCGCGCGTGGGGTTAAATTGCGGATTTACGGCGCGGGCGCGCATCAGGAACAGTGCGACCGCGGGATTCTCTTCGGTTGCTCGAGCCTTCGTTTGCTCCGGCGCCAGGTCCAATCCGGAAAGTGGCAACAGCTGTTCATTCGACGCGCCAAGGCGTTCTCGGCTCGTGACGAGCACCTGCACGCCGCGACACTGCCCGGCGATCCGCGTCACAAACGGAACGGCGCCGGTAACCTGCTCGAAATTGTCCAGCAGGAGAATCAAGCGGCGATCCTGAAGGTAACGCACGAGATCTTCGGGATTCGATCCCACGTTGTTCGTGAATCCGAGCGCCTGGCCCACGGCATGCGGGACGTCCCCGGCTTCGGAAACTTGCGCCAGATCCACAAAGCAGGCGCCATTCGCGAACTGTGGCCGTGCGCGGTGGGCAATCGAAAGCGCCAGGGCTGTCTTGCCCACTCCAGCCGGGCCCGTGACGGTCAGGATCAGACCTTTCGGCTCTGCCACAGCCTCCAGGCCGAAAGAGATCTCGCGTTCTCGTCCAATCAGCTCGCCTTCAGCCACCGGCAGGTTATTGATGTACCGGTCCAGGCTCCTCGGCGGCGGGAAATCAGACGGGAGGTCGGCGCAGGTAATTTGGAACAAGCGCGTCGGTTTCGATAGCCCCTTGAGCCGGTGCTCCCCGAGGTCGCGAAGCGTTAGCGTGTCCGGGAGCGAATCTTCGCTCGCTCGCGCCGAGGATTCAGACACCAGGATCTGTCCGCCATGGGCCGCGTCCTCGGTCCGCTTGGCCTTCGCCAATTCGAGACCGACGTAGTCGTCTCCTCGCACGATCGGCTCACCGGTATGGATGCCCATACGTACCCGGACAATTCCTTCTTCCGGCCATCCGTGCTGAAGCATCCCTCGCTGCGCATCCACGGCGGCCGCGATGGCGTCCGTAGCCCGAGCAAAGGCCGCACACATCTCATCCCCAACCGTCTTGAACTCGAAACCATCATGTGCCGCTATCGACCGTCGAAGAATCGCCAGGTGCTGGTCAAGCACGTCCGCGTAGTGCGCACCCAGGGCGTCCGACAACGGGGTGCTGGACTCAATGTCGGTGAACAAGAACGTGACTGTGCCGGATGGCAGTGTCGTCATCGCAGTTCGACTCTACTCGTACCTGCAAGGGAATCTACCATACGAGCTACTTCGTCAGTGCCAGGAAACACATTCCCGAGGCCCGTCCTGGAGCTGCGTGGTTAACCTCGTTCGCACCGAATGGTCGCATTCAAGACAATTTCCGCATGGCTTCGTTTGAGGTCCCGAACCTGGTCCGGATGCGAGCTCGCGCCCAGGGCGATGCAGGAGCTGCGTGGATCAATGGGCTCGATGCCGCCGTTTCTCGGCTCGCAGCGCATTGGGACCTGCAAGTCGGGCGAGTCCTGGATGGCGGCAGTGGGGCACTCGTCCTCGAAGTCCAGATGCACGGGAACGTCGATGCCGTCCTCAAAATCGCGGTGCCGGACCCGGACCTCAGCACCATCGAAGCTGACATCCTGCGGGCGGCCGCCGGACGTGGGTACGCACGCCTCTACCATCACGACCCCTCCGAGCGTGCGATGGTGGTTGAGCGACTCGGGCGCCCTCTGTGGGAACAACGACGGCCGCAGGACGAACAGCTGGTGATGTATTGCGCCGCCATCCGCGAAGCCTGGCAGGTGGAATTGGTCAACGACGCACTCATAGACGGGGCCGGGAAAGCAGCATGGCTCGAAGACTTCATCCCACGAACCTGGGATGAACTCGGACGTCCGTGCGCCGAACGGACCGTGGCTCGCGCTCTCGACTTCGCCGCAAGGCGTCGTGCAGCCTTCGACCCGGCTCGCGCTGTGGTGTGCCATGGTGACGCGCATCCAGGCAATCTCCTCGCGCCGCTCGAACCGGGCGGCAGCTACAAATTCATCGATCCGGAAGGTGGGTTCATCGAACCGGAGTACGACCTCGCTTGCTGGCTGCGAGGATGGCGTCCGGCCGACCACACCGAGGGGACCATCGGGAACGATGCACGCGCGGCGGCCGGGCAACTGGCAACGCTGACCGACACCAACCCGGAGGCAATCTGGGAGTGGGGCTTCGTCGAGCGCGTCTCCTCCGGACTGCTGCTCATGAAGCTGGGCCACGAAGAAGGCGCGTTGTACCTATCGATTGCGGACGCGATTGCTGAATCCTGACTTCGGTTCGGCGAGACTCGCGACGTTCCGGTGGGCGATTTCGTTCGGTGCTATCGCCCGACCAGGTTTTCGACCACCGTCTTCAACCCGCTCACAACCCGCTCATCGCGAGGGCGCATGTCGGGTTCGAACCGTTTGCCCAGCAGTTCCTGGATGCCGATGACGTAGCGCACGGCGATGGCGACTCGCTGTTCGTCCGTGTAGCCGCTTTCTCCCTCGGAGAAGCCGCGGGCGAATTCCTTTGAGTAAGACTTCGGGTCCAGTTCTTCAAGCTCGCCCATATCGAAGCGCGCCATCTGGGCGTCGTAATCCGAAGCCAACCAGAACCGCGACGAATCCATGGTCAGGATTTCGTCCTGGCTGACGATTTTGCCCTCGGTGTTGGTGCCGTGCTCGAACTTCGTATCGACGAGGATGATGCCCTTCGTGCGGAGGAACTGCGACGCCATGCCGAACGCGACGAGCCCGCTGTTGCGTATCGCCGTGTACTGCGCCGGCGTGACGTGTCCCTGCTGGATCATCTCCTCGGGCGATTCGGTGACATCGTGTTCTTCCGATTTTGTCGAAGGAGTATCCATCACGTACGGGAGCGGCCCGTTCGGGATCAGGCCCTCCGGGACAACATGGCCCGCGAACATCTTGTCTCCGCGTTTCCACGCCTGGTAGAGCGATGTCGAAGTGGAGCTCTTGGCCATGTAGGCCCTGAAGATGTTTTCGACGGGGATGAGCTGCAGGTTCTCAGCAGAGATGACGACGTCGTTGTCGCCAAGCCCTGGGACGTCGAACTGCGACGTCCCGATTGCGGGCTCGACCAGCCGCCGCATGTAGTTGTGGTTCGCGGCAAGGATCTGGTCCTTGAACGGGATTTCACCGCGGTTGATGTCGTGCGTCGAGATTCGTTGAGTCCGGACCATGATCCGGATTGGCTTGCCGTCGCGCGTCTGCAGCGGAGGGTTTTCCGCCCTGACGACCTCGCCATCTTTCCCGGTGAATTCGACAGCTCCGCCGTGGATGGAGTCGGAGACCTTTCCCGGCCGCACGGTGAACCCCTTCAGTTCTGGGATGACACCGGAATCCAGGATTTCCTGGGTCGAACTGACTTTCCCCTCGTTCGTCATGTAGTTGTAGACAAGGTCCAGGGCCTGCGCTTCGGTCAGAAGGTCGTTGTTCATCGCTACATCATAGGGTGACTGCGACGGGAGGTTCATGCCCGGCTGTCGATTCAGAGAATCGAGCATCCGGGCCGGTTTGTTTTCGTTTACTGCACTTCGGGCACCGCTGCCCCAATCGCGGGTTCGAAGCTCGCTCGCCTGCGAGCCACAAGCAGCGAGGCGCCAATCGCCACGGCCAGAATCGAGACGATCACAGCGAGGCTCACCAGTGCCGGGATCTTGTAGAAGTCGATCACCAGCATCTTTGTGCCGACGAACACCAGGATGGCTGCGAGTGCCGGCTTCAGGTACACCAGGCCAGCCAGATATCCGCTGAGTACGAAGTAGAGCGCGCGCAGCCCGAGGAGCGCGAAAATGTTCGAGGTGAAGACGATGAACGGGTCATCGGTGATCGCATAGATGGCCGGGATCGAATCCACCGCAAATACCAGGTCGGTGCTTTCGATCAGCAGCAACACGATGAACAGTGGAGTCGCGAAAAGCACCCCGTTCCGCCGCACGAAGAACTTCTGCCCTTCATAGCCTTCGGTCGTCCTGAACAGTCTGCGAGCGATGCGCACGACTCGGTTCTGTTCGAGGTCCGGCTCATGCTCCTGGTCGCGGAGAAATCGGATACCAGTGAAGATGAGAAACGCCCCGAAGATGTAAATCACGAAGTGGAGCGTCCCGAGCAGGAACCCCGCCGCGGCGATCAGCACGCCACGCATCACGAGTGCGCCGACAATTCCCCAGAAGAGGACCCGGTGCTGGTACGCCGCGGGTACGCCGAACGCTGAAAAGAGCAACAGGATGACGAAGATGTTGTCGATGCTCAGCGACTTTTCGACGAGGTATCCCGTCGTCCACTCAACGCCTGAATCCGATCCGCGAACAGCAAAGACGCCGATGTTGAAAACGATCGCGAGCCCGATCCAGGCGCCGCTCCAGGCAAGCGCCTCTTTCCGCGTTGTCTGATGGGCGTTCTTGTGAAACACCCCGAGGTCGAGGGCCAACATGCCCCCGACGAACAGGAGAAAGAGTAACCAGGGAAGAAGGTCGAAAATCACGAGTACTCCAGGGGAACGCCAGGCCCACCCAACGGCGCGGACACAGGTAAGACGATGAAAGAGGCTATGCGCCGCCAGGCCGCGGTGGCTTGATTTGGGCCGCTGCAACTGACTATGCGTGACCAATCGACGTTGCCGTCGCGTACGCGCGCGAAGTTACTGGGTCAACGAAACGCGGATCGACAGGGATCCATCTGCGAGTCCTCCTCTGCGGTCCTGGCAACGCCTGGCCGCATCCACGAAAGGGATGGCCAGGGTCTCACCAGGCGAGAAGCTCGCCCGCATGGCCGGCGCCGAAGCGCGTACTGACGACCATGCGAATGCACCGGGGAGCGGTGCGCTGGTTACTCCCCCTAGGGAGAAACATGATACGAGTGGCACCCTTTAGGTTTCAAGAGCCGGGCGCCGGATCAAGCGTTGCGTGGTTGCCGAGCAGGGATTCGAACCCCGACCATAGGCTCCAAAGACCCGTGTGCTACCGTTACACCACTCGGCATCGCCAGTGCCGAGATCCGAGTTCCGAGGCCCGAGCGGCGGCTGCCAACTCATTGCTCATTGCTCGTTGCCCGTCACTTTTCCGCTGGTGCCGAAGGTGGGATTCGAACCCACACGGGTTTTAGCCCAATGGTGTTTGAGACCACCGCGTCTGCCATTCCGCCACTTCGGCCAGCCGGATCATCATAGCGGCTCCTCGTCTCACAGGCGCGTGGTGCACCGCTGCGGCGCGGCTAGAATGCGCGCATGGATTTCGAGCCGACCGAGGCACAACAACAGATTCGCGCTCAGGCGAAAGCGCTGGGCGCCAAGTTCGACGATGCTTACTGGCGCCGGTGCGATGGCGAGCACGAGTTTCCGTGGGAGTTCTACCAGGCGTTCGCCGATGCGGGCTGGCTCGGGATCGCCATCCCGGAAGCGTACGGCGGGGCCGGCCTCGGCATCACCGAGGCGTCGATTTTGCTCGAGGAGGTCTCGGCTTCCGGCGCGGCGATGAATGGCGCGACGGCGCTGCACCTGACGATCTTCGGTCTCAACCCGGTGGTGAAGCACGGCACCGAGGACCTGAAGCAGCGCATCTTGCCGGCGGCCGCCCGGGGCGAATTGCATGTCGCGTTCGGGGTGACCGAACCCACTGCCGGGAGCGATACCCCGAGCATCACCACGTTCGCGCGCCGCGATGGCGACCAGTTCATCATCTCGGGACAAAAGGTTTGGACTTCGAAAGCGAAAGAGTCCTCGAAGGTGCTGTTACTGGCGCGCACCACGAAAGCGGAAGACGCCCCGAAGCGGACCGAGGGAATGACGCTGTTTCTCGCGAACCTCGACCCGGCGCACGTGACCATGCGGGAGATTGAGAAGCTCGGGCGCCACGCGGTGGACTCAAACGAGGTGTTTTATGACGACCTGCCGGTCGACGTCCGCGATGTGGTGGGCGAAGTCGGCAAGGGCTTCAGCCACCTGCTCGACGGGCTGAACCCGGAGCGCATCCTTGTGGCTTCGGAAGCGCTGGGCACGGGACGGGTGGCGCTGGCGAAGGCCACGCAATACGCGAAGGACCGCGTCGTGTTCGGTCGCGCCATCGGACAGAACCAGGGCATCCAGTTCCCGCTCGCGGATAGCTACGCGAAGCTGAAGACGGTCGAACTCCTCATCCGGAAGGCGTCCTGGCTTTACGACACCGGCCAGCCGTGCGGAGCCGAAGCGAACATGGCGAAGTACCTCGCCTCGGAGTGGGGCTTCGAAGCCGCCGACCGCGCGCTGCAGGTGTTCGGCGGCTTCGGCTACGCGAAAGAGTTCAACGTCGAGCGCTATTGGCGCGAGGTGCGCGTGATGAAGATCGCGCCGGTGACGAACGAGATGGTGCTGAACTTCATCGGGCAGCACGAGCTGGGGCTCCCACGGTCGTACTGAGATGCAGTTCGAGTCAAAGTACCGGGCCGGCATCGCCGATGGCAGCATCGACCTGACGTTTCGGCGGTGGAAACGGCCTCAGGTCATCGCCGGGAACACCTACCGGACTGCCGCGGGCCGTCTGGTGGTGGATTCGATTTCCGTGGTCGCGCCCGGCGAAATCGACGACACATCGGCGCGGCGGGCAGGCTACCCGGATGCGGCCTCGCTGGTGGCGGACCTCCGCGGAGATGAGGGCTTGCCCATCTGCAGGGTGGCCTTCCACGTGGCTCCGGGGGCCGATCCGCGGAGCAAGCTGGCCGCGGTTGACACCCTGTCGCTGACAGAGGTCGCGGACATCAGGAAACGGCTCGAGCGACTGGATAAGGCAAGCCCCATCGGGCCCTGGACCTTCCGCACCCTGAAACTTGTCGCGGACAATCCAAAAGTCCGCGCAGGCGACCTCGCGCCATCAATGGAACGGGAGTTGCTGGCGTTCAAACTGAACGTGCGCAAGCTCAAGAATCTCGGGCTAACGATCAGCCTCGGCGTCGGCTACGAACTGTCGCCCCGCGGCGCGGCCTTTCTCGCAGCCTTGGAGTCGAGCGGCGGGTAATGTGATACTGGTGAACCACCGGCTCGCCGCCGGGAAGGCCTGGACCCATTGAATCGTCCTTCGTCCGCGCGCAAAAACCCCTTCAGTGTGCTCAGCCACAAGCAATACCGGCTGCTGTTCATCGGAACCACCATGTCGCAGCTCGCCTTCGGCATGATGCAGGTGGTGCAGGGCGTCGTCGCGTTCGACCTCACGGGCAGGAACGGGGCGGTGGGCTTCGTCTACCTTGGCCAGGGCATCGCGATGCTCTTCCTGAGCCCGGTGGGCGGCACGCTTTCCGATCGCATTTCGAAGAAGCGCATGCTCACGTTCGCGCAGTTCGTCATCGGCGCAATGTTCGGACTGATTGCGGTGCTCATCGCCACCGGCCTGATAACGATTCTGTTGTTGGCGGGAGCGGCGCTCATCCTCGGGTGCATGTACTCGATGATGGGCCCGACGCGGCAGGCGTGGATCGGCGACCTGCTCACCGGAGACGACCTTTCGAGCGGTGTGGCCCTTTCACAGCTGATGATGAACACCACCCGCATCGTGGGGCCGCTGGTGGCGGGCGCGCTCATCGCCTGGGAGCCGGTCCACACGGCGGGCACATATTTCGTGATGGCCAGCCTCTTCGGCATGGTCGTGCTCGTGCTGAGTCTGATGGAACCAACTCCCCCGCGACACCGCGCGAACAAAACGTCGGTCCGCGTTGACCTGATGGAAGGCTTCAACTACATCCGGCGCACGCCTGACGTTCGGATGGTCGGACTCATCTTCGTCGGTGTTGTTCTGAGCGGCTTCGGCTACACGACCCTGATGCCGGGATACCTGGTGAACGTCCTCGGGCACCCGTCTTCGCACCTCGGGTTCATCTTTAGCATGGCCGCCATCGGCGGCATCGTCGTGAACCTGGCGCTCGCCACATGGCCGCCCAAGAACTCGCTTGGGCTTATGTTGTTCTTCGGGAGCGGGCTGGCACTCTCGCTGGCGCTCCTCTCCGTAGCGCCGGGGTTCGGCGCGGCACTGCTCGTCGCGGCTTTGCTGGGCGCATCTTCCAGCGGCTTCCAGATGCTGAACAACGTAAACCTGATGGAGCGCACCGACGGCGCCTACCTTGGCCGGGTGATGGCGCTGACCATGATGGCGTTCGGCTTCAACTCCATTGCGGCCTACCCCATCGGCCTCGTCGCCGACTCACTCGGCGAACGGACGACCTTGGCCTGCCTCGCGTGCGCCTGCTTCACCGTCATTAGCCTGGGTGTGCTTTCGATGCGTTCGATGTCCCGATCTGAGCGGGGCGCGGCGAGCGGCGTGGAAGCTCTGACCACTCCCGGCAGGTAGGTATCGAACCTTCTCGGAACAAAACGCGCGGATCATTTACGATGCGCGCGCACATTCATTGTCTTGGAGGACATTTAGATGGCAGTTCGACTCGATGGCCAGGTTGCCCTGGTCACAGGCGCGGGCCGCGGCCTTGGCCGTGCCTACGCCCTCGACCTCGCGAAGCACGGCGCGAAGGTAGTGGTGAACGACTTCGGCGGCAGCGTTTCTGGCGAAGGCGCCGACGACTCGCCGGCCCAGCAGGTCGTCAACGAAATCAAGGCCATGGGTGGCGAGGCGGTCGCCAACCCGGGCGACGTCGGCAGCTACGAAGACTGCTACAACATGGTGAAGCAGGCGATGGACACCTGGGGCCGCCTCGACGCCGTCGTGGCGAACGCCGGCATCCTCCGCGACCTCGCTCTTCACAACATGAGCGAGAACGACTGGGACCTGGTCATCCGCGTGCACCTGAAGCAGTGCTACAACCTGCTCCATCACGCATGGCCGGTCTTCCGCCAGCAGGCCTATGGCCGCGTTGTTATGGCGACTTCGTCTTCCGGCCTCGTTGGCAACTTCGGCCAGGGCAACTACGGCGCCGCCAAGGCGGCAATGTACGGCCTGATGAACGTCGCCAAGATCGAGGGCGAGAAGTACAACATCAACGTCAACCTGATTTCTCCCGGCGCACAGACCCGCATGACAGAGAACCTCGGCGGTCGTGACCCGAACGACCCGGAGCGCGCGCAGGTCATGGCCCCAGAGCACGTTGCCCCGGCGGTCACGTACCTCGCCTCGCCGCAGTGCAAGGAAAGCGGCATCTGCATCAACGCATCGGGCGGCCGCTACGGCCGCAGCGCGATCGTCCTGACCAAGGGCGTTACCTACGACCCGCACGAGTTCAAGGACGCCGACTGGTTCTCGGATAACTTCGAGAAGATCACCGACATGAACGGCGCCTATGCGCCGTGGACCTTCGCGGCTACACGCGAGCAGCACAACGAGCAGCTCGCCGCTGCAGGCAAAGGCCCGAGCCGCGCCTAGCTCTCTGCCCGTGCAGGGGAGGACAACACAACGAAGGCCCGCAAGTGCGGGCCTTCGTTGTATTCAATGACAGGCTCAACCGCCGAGCCACCGGTCGCCCCAGCCAGAGTCCGGCTGTTGGGTTGCGAACTCCCAGGGTTCGCCGAAGTGCTCGTTGTAGACCACTGCCTTCACGGGCTTTCGGTTGAGCGGACCCTGGTTGTCCGTCGGGTAGCCGATAGGGAGCAGGGCATAGAGCTGGTTGTTCTCCGGGATGCCGAGCATTTCGTACAGCTGTTCGCGCATCGGCAGGTTGAAGATGGAACTACCAAGGCCCATCGCCCGAGCTGCGAGCTGGAAGTTCTGCACAGCCGGGAACGTGCTCCCGCCCGGAGTCGAATGGCGGTTCTTCATGCCGAGGACGGCGACGATGACCGGCACCCGATCGAGGCTTAGTGCGAGATCGCGGACGCTGAGGAGCGAAAGCCGCTGGTTGCGGGGCAGAGTGGCGATCTCCTCCTCGGTGCCATAGCGCGCGGAGTAGCGGCTCCAGCCTTCGACTGCCCATTCGCGCATCTGCTTCTTGATCGCCGGGTCGCGGATGATGATCCAGCGCCAGTCCTGGGCGTTCTGTCCTGAGGAAGCACGGATCGCTGCGTCGAACAACTGGAAGAGCACCTCATCCGGCACCGGGTCCGGCTTGAAACGCCGTAGCGCACGCGTCGTGTAGATGGTCTGGAAGAGCCCGGGTTCGTTCGCCATGGGCGGCATTGAAACCTAGTTCGCGCAGTCTCACAACTGGCGCGCTACTCCCGGCCGGCGTCTCCCCCGAGAGTCAGGCCCTGGCGTGCCTTGCGCAGTGCATCCGATGGCCCGAAGACGGTGACCTGGTCTCCCAGCTGGATGCGGGTCTTCCCTGTCGGGAGGAAGCCGTGACCGCCACGGCGAACCAGCATCACCAGCGTCCCGCGGAGCGCTTCCTGGCGTTCGAGCGTGGTCTGAGCTTCGGGATTCGTGACAGTGATGCGGACCGCTTCGAGGTTATCCTCCGGCAGTGAGAGCGCCTGCAGGCTTGGTGCACCACTTAGGACGCCGACCAGTTCGGTCGCGACGGCCTCATTCGGGTTCACCACCATCACGCCCGCCGCCTCGAAGACGCTGAAGTTCGCCGGTTTGTCCACCCGCGCAACGATGCGTTCGCAGCCGAAATTCGTGCGCGCAAGCTGCGCGGCGAGCAACGAGCGATCATCATCCGGGAGGGCCACCACGAAGACGTTGGCCTCAGCCAATCCCGCGCGCTTCAACGTGTCGATGGAACCGGCGTCTCCGAGAATGACTTCGAAGCCTTCCTCACGCGCTTTCACGGCGACTTCTTCGTCGCCTTCGATCATCACGACTCGTTCGCCGTTGGCCACGAGTTTGGCGGCGAGCCGGCGACCTGTTTCTCCTGCTCCGGCGATTACAGTCGTCAATGGATACACCTTCAAAAGCCGGGCGAGCGGACCCGCGTAGGCAGATTGTACCGAGATGGTCGCAGCAATGACGACGAAGACGGCGGCGATGAAGGACGCCTCTTCAACGCCGAGCTGCCCGCCGGCTTCGACCGCGACGACGCCGGCCAACGAGGCCGCGACCACGCCCCGGGGGCCAACAAGCGCGAGAAAGATGCGCTCGCGATACGAGAGGTTCGAGCGAATCGTCGAGACCGCGATGAGCAGCGGACGGGCGACAAAGGCGAGGATCGCTGTGAGCACGAGGCCTTTGATCGCGAGGTCGGAAAGCTCATCGAGCTTGATGCCCGCGGCGAGAAGGACGTACACCGCCGAGACGAGGAAGGCGACAATCTGTTCCTGGAAGTGGTCGACGGCCTCGCGATGGGGGATGGTGAGGTTTCCGATGGCGATGCCCATGACGACCATCGCCGTAAGCCCGGCTTCGTGCGCCGAGGACTCCGCGATGGAAAACGTGACCACAGCTGCGCCCACGACAAGCAGGGAAACTTCGTGGGAGGAGAGCCGCCGGACAAAACGCGGAACGAGGGCGACCACTGCCGAACCAGCAGCCCCTACCACCACGCCGACCGCCACGCGCTGGATCACCCACGCCGTCGGGCCTGACGGGTCGGCCGACTCCGAAACTGCCAACTGAAGCAAGAACAGCGTGAGGAGCGCGCCGAGCGGGTCGATGATGATGCCTTCGCCAATGAGAGCGACGCGGATCTTGTCGTTCACCTTTACCGCCCGGAGGAGCGGGCTGATGACGCTGGGTCCGGTGACACACACGAGCGCGCCGAAGAGGGCGGCAACGCGCCAGGGAAAGTCCAGGAGGTAGTGGGCGGTGAACATGCCCGCTGCCGGCGTGATGATGAGCCCGAGCACGACGAGGTTGCGCACAACCGGGCCCATCACGCGGAGCAGCCGCCAGTTCAACGCTGTGCCGCCCTCGAACACGATCAGCGCCACAGAGAGCACTACCGTGACTTCGATGAGTCCGCTGACCTTATCCGGCTTGATGATTCCCAGGCCGTCCGGGCCACAGAGCACGCCAAGGGCGAGCAGGATGACCGGGACGGGAATGGCTATCCGCTTCGCCACGATCTGGGAGATACCAGCACCAGCAGCAACCACGGCTACTGCCTGTAGCGAAGACTCAAGCTCCATTAGCTAGCAGTGTATCGGGACAGATCGATAGGGGACGCACATGTCACCAACCCGTTTGGCACTCGTTCCAGGCGATCAGCCGCGATTCGGCGTTATCAAATACTTCTCGCCAGTCGCCTGGCGACTGTAGCCCGCAATCGCCTCGAGGCTGAGAGCTTGTTGCAGTGTCACCTCCGCCGTGTAGGTGCTGGAGAAGGTGGTCTTCACCTCCCGCGCAACGCGCTCACGAAGCTGCTGAGAGGCTGCGGGACCGATCTTCTGCATGAAGGGCGTGAGCAGCCAGCCGCCGATGCCCCAGGCCATGCCGAAGTTCCGGACGAATTCGGTCGGACCCCGGTCGAGGCCGCCGTAGATATAGACCTGCTTGTAAGTGGTTGAGCCGTAGCGGCTGAACTCGGTCATCTTGCGGACAGCGGCAGCTTCCATGGCGGCGAGGATTTGCCCGGCCAACCTTCCGCCGCCGGTAGCATCGAATGCGAGCGTCGCGCCGGTGGCGTCGAGCGCATCGGTCAGCTCCTCGCTGAAGTTCGGAGAGGACGAGTTGCACGCGTAGCGGGCACCCTGGGAGCGCAGGAGTTCGGCCTGCTCGTCCTTCCGGACGATGTTGACGAGCGGAATGCCATCGGCGATGCAGAGCTTGTTCAGCATCTGGCCGAGGTTCGAAGCGGCCGCCGTGTGGACGAGCCCGGAATGGCCCTCGAGCTTCATGGTCTCGACCATCCCGAGAGCGGTAAGCGGGTTGACGAAACAGGAGGCTCCTTCTTTCGGTGTCGTGCCTTCGGGGAGGACCAGGCACTGGTTGGCCGGCAGCGAGCGGTACTGGGCGTACATCGCGCCGCCAAGAATGGCAACGGTCTTTCCCACCAGGGACTGCGCCGCCGGCGAACTGCCGGCAGCGACAACGACTCCAGCGCCCTCGTTGCCAACGGGTAACGATTGGCCGACGCGGCCGGCCATTGCGTGCATCACCGTTGGAGTGACCGGCGCAACGACGATCGGCATTTCTGGCGACCCCGCGGCGCGCGCCACCGTCATGTCGGCGCCGCCGAAAGAGCAGGCCCTGGTCGGACGGATTGATGGGAGACGCCTCTATCTGGACTACAACTTCATGCTCAGCGGGCGGCGAGACGGGAACTTGCTGAAGGGAGAGTTCAAGGATGCCTTCCGGCTTGATGAGAGAGCGAAGTTGAAGCCCGGATTCGGGTGCGGCAGCCATGGGCAACTCCAGCGTGCAGTGAGGCACGGAATATTCGCGCCAACATTACCAGCCTCGCGAGCGCCTCACACCCCGCATCGCGGAATGGTCAGCCTGCAGCCGTATACTCCGTCACATGCTGGAGGGTTCGCCGGAACGGCGCGAAACACAGAGACGGGTGGTCCGTGACCGACGTTAACGACCTCCAGGAGGTTCTGCCCGAACTGCTGTTGTTGTGCGCCGTGGTGGCGATAGCGGCGCGGCGCCTGCGCATTCCCGATACCTCGGCGCTGGCGCTGGCAGGGGTAGCCATCGGCGCGTTCGGGATTGTGCATCCCGAGTTGAGCCGCGACCTGATCCTGCTGGCTTTCCTGCCGCCGCTCCTGTTCGAGGGCGCGCTCAACGTGGAGTTTCGTGAGTTCACAACCCGGTGGAAACAACTCGTTCTCCTGGCAATCCCCGGTACGCTGGTGGCGGCCGGGACGATCGCACTGGCTTTGCACCTGTTCGCAGGGTTCAGTTGGTCTCACGCCGCGCTGATCGGCGTGATCCTCGCGCCGACCGACCCGGTGAGTGTCCTCGCGACGATGAAGGAACACGGCATCTCGGGCGGTCTGCGGGCGCTGCTGGAAGGCGAAAGCATCTTCAATGATGTCGCCGCGATTTTGCTGTTTTCAATTGCGCTGGTCTGGGCCTTTCCGGAGGCGCACCACAACCCGGGAGCCATCCGGATGACCAGCGAACTGGTCGGCGAGGTAGCGATCGGAATAGTCATCGGCGTGGTGACCGGATTCGTTGTCCATCGGCTGATGGCGACGGTGAGCGACCACCTGATCGAGATCACGCTCTCGATTGTCTGCGCCTACGGCGCTTACGTGTTGGCAGACCGGCTCCATGGCAGTGGAGTGATGGCCGTTGTGTTCGCCGGACTGCTCCTCGGGAACTTTGGCCTCGAAGTCGCCATGTCCGAAGCTTCTCGGCAGCGGCTCAACGAGTTCTGGGAGGTGATCGCATTCCTGGTGAACTCGGCGGCATTTGTCCTTATCGGGCTGGCGTTCGACTTCGCGTCGCTGAAAGACGGGGCGTTGATCTGGGCGGTGGTGGTCATCGCGGGGGCGATTCTCATTGGGCGGGCTATCGTTGTCGGCGGGATGCTCGCGCCTTACTCGCGGCGCATCGGGAAACCGCTCCCCCGTCCATGGATAGGGGCCATTTTCTGGGGCGGCTTGCGCGGCACGATTCCCATCGCGCTGGTGCTCGGACTTACCAGTGACGAGCGGGAGATCGGAGGCGTGCAGGTTGTGCCGGTGGTGTTCTCTGTAGTCCTGATCTCGCTGCTTGGGCAAGGGCTGACTTACGGGCCACTGTTGAACAGGCTCGGACTCAGCCGCAACCCTTCGCCGGCGAAGGTCTAGCCAACCCGGTGCGTGCGCGGCTACTTTCCCGAATCGGGACGGGGCGGCCGCTTGTGGCCCCACCAGCTGGTGGTGCTGTATTCGGCCACCTGCCAGCAGGCATCGTTTACCTCGCGAGCGCCCCAACCATATTCGACGCCAAAACCCGACGGGTTTCGCATGTAGAACGAGACCATCTCGTCGTTGCTGTGGCGCCCTAGGGTCATGATGATGGGCGCCGAGCCCTCCTGGACTGTGTCCCAAGTCCGACCGACCGCGTCGAAATCGTCGAGCTGGAGCATGAAGTGATTCGCGCGCTTCGGCGCGTTCGGGAACTCCACGAAGGCGATACTGTGGTGGCGCGGGTTGCAGTGGAGGAAGCCCAGTTTGAGCCGCCCTTGCGTGACAAAGTCCGAGACCTTCATGCCGAGCAGGTTGGTGTAGAAGTCCATGGTGGATTCGAGGTTGGATGCGGCAACCACGAAGTGGCCCAGGCCCTGCGCCCCTGCGACGAAGCGGGTATCGCCCTTCGATGACCGGAACGGAGCGGGCGCCATCTGCGGGCCATAGAAGACTTCCACGTCGTGACCATCGGGGTCCTGGAACTTGATCAGGCTCTTCACGTGGCGCTTCTCGGCCTCTTCGGACGTGCCCCAGGCGACCTCCACACCCGCGGCTTCGAGGCGCGCGCCGATGGCCGTCACGTCTTCGCCTTTATCGACCTGCCAGCCGCTGTAGAGGATGTCGTCGTGCGCATCCTCATGGAGGGCGAAGCGGTGGTGGTGACCATCCATCCGCAGGAGCATCGTGTCGTTGGACTCGGAGGTGAGGGTTTCCAAACCGAGAGTGCCTTCGGCGTAGGTGCGCCATTCGCCCAGGTCTTTAACCCCGACACCGAGATAGCCGAGCTGTGTGACTGCGGTCATTGCGATCCTCCTGGAGCGTTGGCTGGCGCCGCGTGCCGCTGATCAACGGCGAGCTGGCTGCGCGCGAAGGTGGCGGCCGAGGATTCGACCGCTCCCATCGGATGATTCCTCATGGCGAGAAGGTCACGGAGGTATCGCTGGATGGGGTTCGAAAGGTTCATGACGCCACCGCCCGCGACCTCGAACACATCGATCACCGCGTGGAGGCAGCGGGAAATGCTGCGCGCAGCCTCGTAACGTCCGCGCGCCTGGAGGTCGGGACCGATCGGCTTGCCGTGGCAAGCCAGGCCGTAGAACTGCTCCCAGGTGTGCTGCATTCGCATACGGGCATCTTCCACTTCGAGCAGGGCATTCGAAAGGCGCAGCTGAACGGCGGGCGTGGTCGCCACGGGGGGTCCGCCGTAGGCGCCGATGCGGGTCCGCGTTTGTTCCACGAAGGCTTCGAGGGCACCGGTTGCCGCGCCAATAGCCGGGGCGGCGATGGCGTAGCTGAAAATGCCGGCCATGAACGGCATGTGGTACAGCGGCCGATCGTTGACTTCCCAGCCGGGGATATGTCCGCGGTTCACATCGGCGATCTTATGACTGTGATGGACAGGCACGAAGGCTCGCTCGATGTTAACGGTCTTACTGCCGGTCCCGGCGAGGCCGGCAACCTTCCAGCTATCCGGATCGACTGTGAAATCTGCGCGTTGAACGAGGCAGGCGCGGATATCAGCTTCGGTTTCGCCTTCGGGGATAGCGCCGAGGATCGCCCAGTCGCTGAGGTCGACGCCGCTCGAGAAGCGCCACTGGCCGGAGAGTTCGTACCCGCCCTCGACGGCGACGGCCTTGCCTGTCGGCGCGTAGGACGAAGAGAGGCGAGTCTTCGGGTCGGCGCCCCAGACATCTTCCTGGGCCCGGTTCGAAAGGAGTCCGACTTCCCAGGGATGGACCGCGACCACGCCGCCGACCCAGCCGGTGGAGCCGCAGGCGGAGGCGAGCAGCGCCACGCTTTCGAAGAAGGTCATGGGGTCGAGTTCCAGGCCGCCCCACTGGCGGGGCTGGAGGCCTCGGAAAATGCCGACCTCGTCAAGCTCGCGAATGGTCTCGTCCGGGATCCGCCCGGCCTGATCGACGGTTGCCGCCCGAGCGCGAATGCCGGGAAGGATAGAGCGCACCGCATCGAGATAGGCAGCAGAGCCGGGGCTGCGTAGTTCGCTCATGGCAGGGAATCGATCCATTCGATGACCGTCTCGGCGAAAAGCTTCGGGTCCTGGCTATGCATGGCGTGTCCCATTTGGGGGAACGACTTGTAGGTGAACGCCGCGCCCCCGCCTTCGACGAGCGATCGGACGCGTGCGACCTGCTGGTCGGAGATGGCTCCGATGAGCCAACCGTCGTCGTTGACTACGCGGAAATGGTGCGTGAAGAGGACCGGGCATTTGACCTGCGAAAGCATCCGGGCATGGTCGCAGCCGGCGCTGACGGAACCGGTGATGAAGGCCCGGCCCCACTCCGGGTCGTATTCCCGCAGCATCTGGCGAGGGCCGTCGGACCGTCCGGCAAGAGCGACCATATGAGGCGGAAGTTCTTCGGGGGCAGCCTTCAACATGCCCTCGAAATCTCCGATGGACCACTGATCGCCCAAGAACTTATTCAACAGCCCGAAATAGAGCCCGATGCCCTGGCGGATCGACGGGCCAATCGCTGGACTGGTTTCCGAGGCAAAGAGTGGTGGATCTTCGTAGACGGCGGCACGGACCTGGCCCGGCATGGCATAGGCCGAGAGCCAGGCGGAGAGCACACCGCCGGAGGAGAGCCCGCTGACAAAAGCTGGCCGCCCAATCGCAAGACTCATGAATCGCACGAGGTCGTTGCCAAAGTTGTCCCACGTGTAGCGGCCGGGCGTGCGGGTGGTTCGGCCCTGGCCACGCAAATCTACAGCGAACACCTGGAAGCGTTCGGCGAGAAGCGGCATGGTGGCTTCGTAACCCCACCACGATTCCGTTTGGCCAGGAATGAGCAGCAATGGAGGGTTCGCAGGGTCGCCCGCGGTGGCATAGTTCATCTGCACTTCGCCGAGGTCGCAAAGGCGCTCCTCGAAGGCGTGAGGGACATAGGTGACGCCGGGATTATCGGGACCGTAGCGGGGGCTTCTCATCGATGGCTCCAGCGAATGAGTGACTTCGATTCCGCCCGAATTCTCGCGACGGAAGTATGCCGGGAAATAGCCGCCCCCGCGAATAGGGAAGGAACGACACAATCGGGGCGGTGTTCATGTTTTCAGAATGTTATCGAGAGGAGCGATGGCGGATAGCTTCGCTCGGCGTATAACGCAGGATTACAAAATTCCGCCGGACAGGTGCCGAATCGGTCCGGTGTTGTCAGAACGCCCCTTTCGGTGAGGTGAATGGCCCTACCCTCTGCGCAAGGTCCCGCGGAAGGTGCCGTGGCGGCTACCGTTCTCGAAACACCGGCGCTGCCCGAAGGTTGGGCACGCCGGACGTTCGGCGCGCTCACGTACGACTCTAACTTCCGTCTGCTGTTCCTCGGCAACGTGCTCCAGTTTGGGGCGCAGCAGATGCTGCTGGTCACCCGCGGTTGGCTCGTCTTTCACATCACGGGATCGTTCGCGGCCCTCGGCACGATTGCCCTTGCGAACGCGGTGCCCGGGCTGATTCTCTCTCCAGTCGGCGGGATTATCGCGGACCGGGCGCCGAAGAAGACCGTCATCCAGTCAGCGCAGCTCTTCAACATGGTCAACGCCGGGGTGATCGCCGTGATCGCGGCGGGCTTCTTTGGTATG
The DNA here is from genome assembly GCA_050247055.1 of Dehalococcoidia bacterium. GTDB lineage: Bacteria > Chloroflexota > Dehalococcoidia > Tepidiformales > Tepidiformaceae > Amarobacter. The sequence continues at coordinate 395,200 of JBFWUX010000003.1, read as the reverse complement.
GAACTGGCGTTCTGGCACCTGTTCGTGTCGTCGTTCATGCAGGGCGGCGTGAACTCGATCATGATGCCCTCCCGCCAGTCGATGATTTCGGACCTGGTACCACGCGAGCGACTGATGAACGCCATAGGGATCAATTCTTCCGGCCAAACGTTTATGCAGCTTGTCGGGCCAGGCCTGGCCGGCCTGCTCCTCGCGGCGGTCAGCCCCGCCGCCGCCTACTTAGTGATGGCCGCCATGTACTTCTTCGCGGTTACTTTCACGGTGCGGCTGCCGACGAAACCGATGTATGCCTTTGCGCAGACGGAGGCAGGACGCACAGCCGGAGCCGCGCGTGGCGGGCGAGGACGCGGGGCTGGCGGATTCAGAGACCTGAAGGACGGCATTCGTTATGTCGCAACCGATCCGACGATTCGCATGCTCATCGGGGTCAATTTTCTGATCGTGGTGGTGGCGATGCCGTACACCATGCTGCTCGCCGGCTTCGTAAAAGATGTCCTTCACAAGGGCGCCTTCGAACAGGGCATCCTGCAAAGCATCCAGGGTGTCGGCGCGGTAGGTGGGTCGGTGTTCGTCGCTTCGGCGGCGGCGAAGGGCCGCGGCAAGATGATGATCTTTTGGGGCGCCCTCCTGGGTTGCGGCATCGTGGCCTTCGCCATCTCCACGAACTTCTGGATAACGCTGCCAATCATGGTCTTCATCGGCACCGCGCAGGCGGGGCGTATGGCCATCGGTCAGGTGCTCGTCCAGACCTATTCGGCCGAGGAGTACAGGGGCCGGGTGCAGGCGGTCTGGTTCATGCAATTCAGCCTCGTGCAGTTCGGCACGTTCCTGGTGTCGATCCTCGCGGAGTTGGTCGGGCCGCAGTGGGCGATCGGTGGGCTCGCCGGAATGCTCGTCCTCGGCATGCTGATGATTGCCCTGACAGTCCCTTCGATGCGTCGCCTGGACTAAGGGACCGCTTCGGAACGGTCGGTCCGGTTCGCTCGGGCGCCTTCGTTGTCGTTGCGACCAAACGGCCGTTTCGGCAGCCGCAACCACGGGAGCTTCGGATCCGCCCAGATGAATAGGACCGCGATGCCGAGGTAAGAGAACACCTGCACGCGCGCGGTGTACTCGATGCCAATGTGAAAGCAGACAGCAACAAACACCGCAAGCCAGCGGGTTCGGCGCCACCAGAGCCCGGTGGCAATGAACAGCTCCGTGGCGATGATGACCTTGGCGGCGAAGGTGTGGAAATCGCGATCCAACACGAGGTCGGCGAGCCCCCCGGGGAGGTTCGCCCGGACGTTCGCTTCCTTTTCGATGAGCCGCCCCCAGGTGACGGTCCCGCTGAACCAGTCGGGGTCGAGAAGCTTGCTCGTCCCCGAGGCCGCGTAAATCGACGCGCACTCGAACCGCAGGAGCCAGAGTGGCCAGCCCGGCGCCATGGGCTCGAATGGCGGCTGGCCACGGAGCCTTCGGATAAGGGCATCGAGCGAAAACGCTCGGCCGCAGGGCGCCACCGCGAGCAGCCCGAGGATGATGAAGAGGTACGCCCGGTTGTTGTGCATCTCGGTGGTCGAGACGAACAGGTTGTAGCCGACGACTCCGAAAGTGACCTTTGTAGCGATGGACGAGAACAGTCCAATGCTCATCGCGATAGCGCTTACGCCGCCGACTACTAACAGCGCGGTGAACCACTTTTCGGGCAATTCTGGATAAAGGCTTGTGTAGGAATGGTGGAAGTAATCCTGGTACGTCCGGCCGTCCATGGCGTCTTCGATGAAGGGGCGCAGGTGCACGAAGGCAATCGCACCGACGAGGATGCGAACGAGGCCGAGAGAGCGCACGCCCACCGGCTTCGCAAGCAACCGATCGAGGCGCTCGATCACGGGTTTCGCTCCGGGCTGCGCATGACCCGCGTTTCGGGGCCGCCCATGTTGTACCAGGTGGTCACGGTGGCTTCGTAATAGCGCGTCTGGGTGTCTCGCGGGGTGTTCTTCGCGACGTAGTCGAGGGCTTCGCTCAGAAATGCCATCTGGTTGTCGAGGCCAGCATCGGCGTGGCGCTTGCGCCATGGAGAGGAAAGCCCCCGGTTTGGCACGAGTTGGCCCCACTGGTAGCCGAACCAGGGTTCCGTGATGGGCACCCGCTGCCCGTCGGTGGTGACACGAACGATGTCGGCCTGCCAGGAGCTAGCTTCGGGAAACATCTGGAAGCCGAACTCTTTGTGGGGGGCGGAATAGGCCCTAATGACGAAAAAGACCTGGAACAGGATTACGCCAACGAAAACCACACGGCGAAGGCGGACGCGAGAGAGTTCGCTCACCGACTACCTCCCGAGTCGCTCGCTCAACGCACTGCCGGATCGCGACGGACTGGCGCGCGATTCGGGACGATCTTTGAGAAGAACTCCCGGCGGCCCGCGACGAACGCGTATTGCCAGGCAATGTAACGCCGGAGCAAAGGAATCCGTGCCGAGAGCCATGCGATCCACTTCAGGCCGCGTACGTGGGCCAGTGTCAACGCGAGGACGCCCGCCCCGCTCTGTAACGTCCCATCAGGCAACTTGAGATGCATGCTTGCGTCGCGGACCTCGGGTGTCAGGTCCCTGATCCACTCCTGCGCCAGCGGTGACGACCAGGGGAGGAAACTGAGCTCGCTGCCCCGTGCCAGGTGGAAAAGCAGTTCGGCCATGGCCCGGCAGAATCGGCAGCCGTCGTCATAGAGGAGCGTGGCACGGTCTGGCAGGGCGCCTGGCGACCCGAGGCTGACTACAGAGGGCTCCATTGGGTGTGCATTCTTGCACAGGGATGGACTCGTGCTAGTGAGAGTGAGACGCGGCGCCCGGGCCATGGCTATGTCCGTGATGCGACCATTTCGCTGAGCTCGCGGACCAGTTCGCCCGTGAAGAGCCTGCCGCGGCGCCACGAGTGAAGGTGGTCATCGGCACGCTTAGCTGCCGAGCGGCGATTGCATCGCACATAGGGCAGTGAGCGGGCACGTCGCTATCGGCAAAGCTCCGAGCAGCTTCGAAAGTGAGGTCGCAGGGCTCGCAGCGGTAATCGTAAAGAGGCACGGAAGAACCTCGAGTTGCCCAAGGATTCTGCCATTGTATGCAATTGCAACTCATTGCAACATCGCACGTGGAGGTGCCCGTGGTTGCTGCGATTGTGTTGCTTGCTGAGCGACTCGGCGAAGCTGCAGTGCGTGAGTGGCAGGAAGTGGTGACCAACTTCGCCACATTCTCGAACGAACTCGCGCTGCTTGCCGTCGGAACGGAGCAAGGGCTTTGCGCCGTCGATGCGCTGATGGAGCGGGGCACGGACCGTTGGGAGGTGCTCGGCACCGAGGCGGCCGCCGTTAGAGGCGGGCAGGCGTCCCCGATGAGCGCGGCCCCGTTCGTGTATCGCGACGATGGCCGGCCGGACTGGGCGGCCATGTGGACGGGATTTTGCGATCTCGCGCTCTACGGTGGCCCTCCGCATCGCGGCGAATCCGAGACGCTCTCCGCGCCCCTCGATGTCGCGCCGTTCGAGGGTAGCCCGGGCCTGATCGGCGAGATCCGGCGCGGCATTTTTGAAACGACCGGCCTCTTTTCGGAACCCGCGGAGCCTGGATGGATGGCGGTGACCTGCCACTCCCGCAAGATGGCCGCATGGCTTGCAGCCACGATCATCCTCGAGAACGTCGAAGCTCGCTGCGATGGGGAGATCCTGTATGTCCCGGCGTCTCCAGATTTCGACCTGAAGAACGAAGTGAAAAGTGTCATCACGGTTGTTGCCAAAGTCAACCACTACTGGCAGGCGCATATCGAGGGCCAGCAGCCGGACTGACCCACAAGGCTGTGACGGCCCGTGTTGCGACTGGCGCCGCCATCCGCGTACTGTGCCGGCCTATGACCTCCATCTGGGTGACAAGCATCGGACGCAGCCTCGACGCGGCGATGGATATGCTTGCCTCGGCCGTGTCGGCCTGCCCGAGTGGACTCTGGGAGTCGCCGATGTGGCCGGTCGAGGTTCCGGAGCCGAGCCACCAGTTCCTCGACTCCCAGTGGAAGCCCGTATCGGACCCGGTGGAGCGCGAACGGCTCGTGCAGAGGTGGGTCGAACGCCGATCCACGCCCTGGAGCGTGGCGTGGCACGCGCTCGAAGTCTTTGACTACGACCTGAACGGCGAAATGAGCCCATGGATGCCGCCGGTGCCGTTCGCTGGACACCCGCACTGGCGCGATCTCCCGAGCCTGGCGGCCGCATGGTCGCCGGACCAGTTGCTCGGATATGTGACCTATTGCCGGGAGCAGGCGAGGAGCGCGCTCGCAGGAATGAGCGAAGAGAAGGCGGCAACACCACTTCCGCGTAGCCACCGCTATGCCGGCCAACCGTACGCTTCGAATGTCACCGGCCTTGTGGTGCATACCACGGAGCACGCGGCACAGATCCGGCAGTTCATCACTTGCTCCGGCCTCGCTCCCAGGGAGTAAGTGATCGGCCGCCACACAACGACAAATAGGTGGTCGAGCGCTTGAAGATGGTGGTTGAACGTGCGCCTGGCGCGGTTGCGTCTTCCTCGGGGCCAGCCGAAACTTTAATCGATCCCCGATAGCTCAACGGTAGAGCACGCGGCTGTTAACCGCGGTGTTCCTGGTTCGAATCCAGGTCGGGGAGCCAACTCCCTTCCTCGGCACGACTTTGGTTCACACGGTCTACGTCCTCCGCAACCCGGACGGCCGTCTGTATGTAGGGCACACCGCCGATCTCACCCGCAGACTTGAGCAACATTCCAACGGCGAAAGCAGGTGGACGGCGTCTCGGGGTCCGTGGGAACTCGCACACACCGAAGACTTCGACAGTCGCGCTGCTGCGATGGCACGGGAGAAGGCGCTGAAGACTGGTCGCGCCAACCAGGAGCTGCGGGATTTGCTCCGAGGGCGCGGCTGTTAACCGTCCTTCCCGGGAAGGATTCCTGGTTCGAATCCAGGTCGGGGAGCCAACTCCCTTCCTCGGCACGACTTTGGTTTACACCGTCTACGTCCTCCGCAACCGGGACGGCCGTTTTGTTCATGGGCCGCACTTCGGACCTGGCGCGGCGACTGGCGGGGCACGCCATCGGTGACCGTGGTGGGCGTAGCTATCGCCGCAGGCGGACGAGGGGGCCTTCGCTGAAGAGGCCAGCAACCGAAACACCCAGGCGCTCCGGCACACTTGAAGGGATACCCAGATCCGCGAGATAGAGTTCGCCCGTGTTCGCCCGCGAGATCGGTTCGAGGACTCCGCGTTTCGGGAGGTCGAGCATGAGCGTGGTGCAGGCGGAAATCGCAGGGTGGCTGACGTCTCCGGTGGTTGCGTCAACGCCGCTAGGCACGTCGAGCGAGAGGGTGGGCTTCTTCGCATCCACCGCGAGATGTGTTACTGCGCTGGCCATCCCCTGGGGCGGGCCGGAAGCGCCATAGCCGACAATTGCATCGATGACGAGGTCGGCGTTCGAAAGCTTGTCTTCAAGTGTGATTTCATTGGACTCGCGGTCGGCGGGACGGAGAATGCCGGCGGCGCGCAGGATCTGGATCTGGCGCCGGGTGGTGAACGAAGCCTCTTCTTCTACGCCGGAGACAATGGGATCGACACGAAACCCCCAGTTAGTGAGATGACGTGCGGATGCGAGCCCGGCGGCCCCGGTGTTCCCTCCCCCGCAAAGAATGACGATCCGCTGCCCGCGAGCTTTGCCCCCGAGCATCTCGAGAGAAAGAAGCGCGCAGGCGCGGCCCGCGTTCTCGGTTAGCTGGAGGATGTCGATCGCGAACTCTTCCTGCGCGAGGCGCTGGATGTCGCGCATCTGTTGGGAGGTCACCCACGGGACTTCAGACGTCTTTCGCTGGGGGAATCCGCCCGGGTCTGCTTTCACCGACATCGCGCCATACCTCGCAGAGAACCGATGCTCATTCTGATCCTCCGCCGTGATTTGTGAAAGCCTGCACTATCAGTCATCAAGCTGGTCGCCGAACGTGGCGGTGATCCGGGCGGAGATGCCGCCCCGGGAATTGAATTCGCCAGTGACTTCGAGATAGCGCGGAGCTATCGCCTCGACGATGTCATCGAGAATGGTGTTGACCACGTTCTCGTAGAAGATGCCCTGGTTTCGGAACGACTGGAGATAGAACTTGAAGCTGCGGAGTTCGATGCACTTCTGGTCGGGGATGTAGGTGATCCCAATGGTGCCGAAGTCCGGCTGGCCGGTCATGGGACAGACGCTCGTGAACTCCGTGGCCGTGAACTCGATTTCGTAGTCGCGCTCCGGGAAACGATTCTCGAAGGAATCGATCGTGCCATCGGTGCGGAAGGTGTTTTCAGACATGGAATGGAGGTTGCAGTGCAGCCTGTACAGGTGCAAGTGTCAGGCGCGCGGCAGGCCCAGCCCGCGGGTGGCGACGATATTGCGGTTCACCTCGCTCGTGCCGCCGGCGATCGTGTAGCTCGGCGCAGCCATGGCCCACCGTTCGATCCGCCCCTGCAGCGGAGCATAGTGCGTGCCGGGCTCGAATAAACCGGGCATGCCGAGAACGCGCATTCCCGTGATGCCCATCTGGCGCTGAAGCTCCGTACCAAAGATCTTCGATACCGAAGCTTCCGAGTTTGGCACTTTACCCTCGCTCTGCATCTGCGCGACCCGGTAGCACAACCATCTTCCGATTTCGAACTGGAGGTAGCGTTCGGCGAGTTCGTGACGGATCTCGGCGCGGTGGCCAATCGCCGGGTTTGCGCGTGCGTAGTCAATCAGGGCCATGAGCGTGCTTCGAGTCATGACGACGCGGTTGATGGAGCTGCGCTCCTGGTCGAGGGTGGTGGTGGCGATATACCAGCCGCGGTTCTCCTCGCCGAGGAGGCAGTCGCGCGGGACGCGGACATCCTCGAGGAACACCTCGGTGAAATGTTCGCTGCCCATCATGTTGATGAGCGGCCGGACCGTGACTCCCGGGGTCTTCAGGTCGAGCATGAAGTAGCTAATCCCGCGGTGCTTGGGAGCATCGGGGTCAGTACGCGCGAGGAGAATGCCCCAGTCCGCGTCCTGGGCGCCGCTGGTCCAGATTTTCTGGCCGTTGATCACGTATTCGTCGCCATCGCGAACCGCGCGCGTTTGAAGCGACGCGAGGTCCGAACCGGCACCGGGTTCGGAAAAGAGCTGGCACCAGTGCACATCAGCGGAGCGCATGCCGGGAAGCCAGCGCTCCTTCTGGGCATCATCGCCGTGCATCATGATCGCCGGACCGGCGAGCCAGACGCCCTGGTCGTAGGCTCCGGGTGCACCAGCCGAGCTCATCTCCTCCATATAGACGGTCTGCGTCATGTAGCTGGCGCCGGCGCCGCCGTACTCCTTCGGCCATCCCATTGTCAGCCAGCCCTGGGCGGCGAGCTTCTTGCGAAACTCCTGGGTGAAGCGCGCCTGTGCTGCGTTCACGTGGTCGCGGTCGTTGCGCATGTTCCAGTCTTCGGCTGGCAACTCGGCGGCGAGGAAACGGCGAAGTTCGGCCCGGAAGGCAGCGTGTTCGGGAGAATCGAAGAAGAGCATTCAATCACCATCCGGCGAGTCCCGGGGAGTATAGCGAGGCGAGCCTTCTTAAGTGTCGTTCCGGCCAGTTCCCAAATCTTCACAGAAGCCTCTCCGGAGTGGGGGAACGAATCTGGTTCTGTCCGTAATTGTCGTAATCAGTGCATGTTGCGAAGGGAAATATCACAGGGTGGGCTGTGTGTGCGAAACACGCGTTAGCTATCATCCGCGCTGCTCGAACTGAACTGGTTGGCCTGTTCGGTGCCCCCGCCGCCCCGCCACGGTGTTGTTCGAAGTTTGGGAGCCCTGCCCGGCAGGGTGCCGCGCATTGGCGAAAAGGCGGGGTGACGTAATTGGGGCGACGCGCAAAGCGGAGTGGAATGGGAGAGGGTTGGCGGATGCGTGCCGCGATTTTGGTATTCGGGGTGTTGGTTGCTGTGCTCGCGTTGGGACGTGGCGCTGACCGTGCCAACGCCGTTGGCGAGGGTGTGTTCCAACTCGATAAGACCGCCTATTCCACCCCCGAAGGGACTGCGGTGCTGGTTACGATTCAGCGCACCGACGGCGGCACACTTACCAACGACGTGAAAGTCATCCTTGCGGTCGACGGCACCACCGAGTTCGACATCCCTTCCGCTGAGGCAACGAAACTCCTGACGTTCCCCAAAGGATCGAACCTGTCGTCGTTGCCGGTGTTCATCCAGACGCTGAATAAAGAGCAATTCGTCGATCGCAACATCCAGGTGACGATCCTGAGCGTCGACAACGGCGGCTTAATCGGGGCACGGTCCACGGCGCCGATCACACTCCTGGGATCAGGGACGCCACGAGTCTTCGGGATCACCCCGGATAGTGGAGGCGGGTTTCTCACGGAGGGAACGATCCTCACCGTGACCGGCGAGAACTTCATTGTCGATGGGGCAACGATCAATTCGACGGTCACGGCGGTCCAGTTCTGGCTGCCATTCGCGAACTCAGCAGAGGCGGAAGTCACCGCGCCGAACTTCGAGGTCATTTCGCCGACTGAGCTCCACGTGAAGGTCCCTCCGCTGGGGGCGAACTACGTGCCCAGCCTCAATCTCGCCGCCGCGACGTACGACGTGCGCATCGTAGTTACGCCCGATCCGGCCCAGACACCGCCAACCGACACGAGCCCAATCACTATCGCCGACAAGTTCGTCCACACCTCTGGCCCCACCGTCACCAACCTTTCTGTGCGCCAGGGCCCGCCGACCGGCGGCACCCAGTTGTTGGTGACCGGCACGCAGTTCTTCGGCACGCCCAACGCAGTCTGTCCTCTGAACACGGTCACCTTCGGTGGGTTCAACGTAACGTCCTGCAAGTACGTAACCGCCGATTCCATCCTGGTGACTTCGCCAGCCCGCTCCTCCGGGCCGGTGTTCGTGATCGTGAACAACGTGGCGAACGCCTGCACAACGCACTGCGGCTATTCGCCGCCGGTGCCCGATGCCGCGTTCACCTACCAGGGGCTACCGGTCATCACCGGCCTCAACCCCAGCTTCGGGCCGCAATCCGGCGGCAACACCGTGGAGATCTTCGGTTCGAACTTCCTGACTAACAACACCCTCCCAACCAAGGTGCTCTTCGGTGGGAACGAGGCAACGTTCCTCGTGGTCAACGACAACAAGATCATCGCGACGGCGCCGGCTGGTTCTGGCGTGCAGCAGGTGTCGATCGTGCACCCGGTCTCCGGCACGAGTGAGTTCCGGACGGAAGCGAACTACAGCTACAGCTCGGGTCCGCTGATCAACTCCATCGACCCGGCGCATGGCCCGTCGTCTGGCGGCTCCGTGGTGACCATTCGCGGGACAGGCTTCGCAGCGGGAGCCTCGGTGAAGTTCGGCGACATTCCGGCCTTTTCATCAGTAGTCAGCGCGACGGAGATTACGGCCACCGCCCCGCCTGGATCGGGAATCGTCCAGATCAGCGTGACCCTGAACGGGACAGTCAGTTCGCCGGGGCCTGAGAGCCTTTTCTCCTACGACGGCCCTGCGGTGACCTCCATTAACCCGATCGCCGGCCCTCCAGCGGGTGGCACGGCCATTGTTATCCGCGGGAATAACTTCACTACTGCTTCGGTGGTCAGTATCGGCGGAATCGTGGTGCCATCCGTCTTCGTGGATCCGACCACGCTCACAGCGAGCACGCCGCCGGTCACTTCGCCGATGGCGGCGCACGTGCGCGTGACCACCGGCTCCGGGCAGAGTGCCGAGTCGGCGGCGGACGTGTTCACATACACCAACGGGCCAATCGTCGATTCCATCAACCCCGACAACGGCCCAACAACCGGCGCCTCGATCGTGGTGCTCACTGGAAAGAACTTCGCGGCGCCGCTTTCGATCACCTTTGGCGGCGTTCCCGCGACGTCGTTCAACGTCAACAGCGCGACGCAAATCACGGTGCTCTCGCCATCAAATCCGGTGGCAGCTCCCGTTGATGTGGTAGTCACCAAGGGCACTGACGTCAGCCCCATCGGGCCGAACACGAAGTTCACCTATCTCTCGGCAGTGCCGGTGGTGACCGCGATTGCCCCAAACACCGGCTCGACCTTCGGCGGCACGGATATCACGATCACCGGCGTCGGGTTCACCGGCGCGGCGTGTCCCGGTTCGGTGAAGTTCGGCGCCGTCGATGCCGCTACCTGCTCGGTTATCAATGACACGACACTTACGACTACAGCGCCTCCAAATGTCGCAGGCCCGACGGTCGTAGTCGTGCAAACCGCCAACGGAACCAGCCAGATTGTCCCCAATTACACCTACGTGAGCCCGAGCGGCCCAGGCGGCGGGACTTCCGAGCCGGCGCCATCGACGCCGGGAGTTACCACCTACACGCTTGCCGCGCGCTGGACGCTTCTCACCTGGACGGGCATGGCCGACATGTCCGTCTCCGATGCGGTTCACGGCACCGGAGTGCCCGGAGGGACTGACCTTTCGGGCCGCATCTCGGCGCTCTACCTCTGGGATGCCCAGACCAGCACATACAAGGCGTATTTCACTGGCGCCGAGGCTATTCCAGGCGCGAATGACTTCAACAGTTTCACCACGGGCGCGGTGTACTGGGTAGCAATCCTGGGGACGGGACAGGTGCCCTGGGTGGTGAAGACGCCCTAACTGCCGACATTCACCGTAAAGGCCGCAATAGAATTTCGGCCAGAGCGACCCGTGAGCATGGCCCGGCATGGTCGGCCCGGCTATTCTCTGGGCTGCATGAAGACCGTCAGGCGTAAAACGGAAGGGATCGCCGTTTGAAGTTCGGGACACTCCAGGTGTACCCACGCCGGGGCCTGCTCCAGGAGCACGGTCTTGATCTCCCTTCGTCCGTCATTGGGCGCGGCGAAGGCGCCAACATCCTGATCGACGATTTTTCGGTGGCCCGGCGCCACGCGCGCCTAACCGTGGACTCTGGCCGTTTGCTGGTGGAGGACCTCGGGAGCGTCGCCGGGACCTTCGTGAACGGCGAACGGCTGGAGCCCGGCGATCGCCACCTCGTAGAACCCAATGCCGAACTGCGGTTCGGCGAAATCGAGGCGCGTTACCTGGCGCCGCAGGAGGCCGAGCCTCAGCGTGCCGCGATCGACGTGCCGGAAGAAGACGAACCGGGCCTGACGGCGGGGCTCAGCGCCGTGCTGATTTCGCCCACGCAGCCGATCGAAGCTGGCAGGGCAGGCTCGGCTACCCTCGTCGTCACGAACCGCGGGCATGTGGTCGACAACATTCGGATCGATATTCCCGAACTGCCCGACGACTGGTACACCGTCGAAAATCCGGGATTTCCAATTCTGCCGGGCGAACACGCACAGGTTGCAATCAACATTCACCCTCCCAGGCGTCACGCTGCGCTCGCGGGCGAATACGACTTCCACGCCGTCGTACATACGCAGGAATACGCAGAAGACGCTGACGCCGAAGGTCGCTTCGAGGTACTGCCGTTCGACTCGGCCGACATCTCACTGGCCGCCATCCGAAGCAAACGAAAATTCCGACTGATCGCCGAGAACCACGGAAATGCCGTGGCCCGCTATGAACTGACCGGAGTGGATGACGAGCAGGTCTTCCGCTACGACTTCGAAACTCCGGCTGTGGAATTGCAGCCCGGCGAACGCCGAGTTGTGGGGCTTTCGGTCCGCCGGCCGCGGAAGCTCTTCGGGCCGCCGCAGCAGACGCCGTTCGAAATCATCGGCAAATCGGCGGAGGGCATCGAAATCACGACGCGCGGGCAACTCGCGATTCGGCCGCCGCTCCAGAAATTCCGTATGCCGGTGATGTTCGCACTGGTGGCACTTCTGCTCGCCGCTACCGCCATCGGCGTGCTCATCCTTACCGATGGGAGCGGCACAAAAACCGCAAGCGCCGAGGACCCCTACGCCGGTGTCCACCTCTGTGAGGACACGAACGCCAAGGCGGACCAGGACAAGAAGAACGCGGAGGCAGCTACCGACAAGCCGCTAGAAAGCGGGGAGGTCGCCGGGACCATCGACCCCGGCAAGGTGGTGTTCGGCCAGGTGGACAACACCGGCGCCCCGTTCTTCGCGCAGAACGACCCGCGCTGGGGGGGCCAGGAATACGCGAAATCGCTTGAGCTGCCGACTGGGAAGGACTGGTGCGGCACTACCATCGAACAATGCGGCTGCGCCATGACCTCTGTATCGGTGATGCTCGCGCTCTACAACATCGTCGAAACACCCGACGGGCAGCCGCTTACACCGAAAACGCTAAACGACTGGTTCAACGGCAATGCCACGAAAACGGACCGCGGTTTCGTCAGCCGCGGCTATATCTATGGCGACGTGATATGGACGGCAGCCAATGAGCTTTCGGGCGATGTGGCGAAGACCAATCCGAACGCGACCACCGTGCGCTTCGCCGGGACCGGCGATGGTTCGGACGAGGACATTCGCGGCCAGCTGAAGCTTGGCCGTCCCGTTATTGTCGAAGTGCCAGGGCACTGGATCGCCGCCGTTGGGATCGACGCCGATACCGATCAGATCCTGATCAACGACCCGTTCTATCGCGACCGGAAGACGCTGGATGTCTACAAAGGCAAGGTCCGGAGCTCGGTCCACTACGAACCGAGCAAGGACCTCAGTTCGGTGGTTATCACGGCGCCCGCGGACGTGCGTTTCCGCGTGACGGACAAGCAGGGCCGCGTGGTGAACACCGGAGACGGCACCATCGAGCAGCCCGCCGATGTCATCAACCAGATCCCCGGCGCGTCGGTGGCGAGCCGCTCCGCCTGGCGCGACCCCACCTGCATCGAGAAGGCTCCGCCCGCAGGCACCGGGACGAACCAGATCGTCCTGCCGGGTTCGCCGGATGACTACACCATCGAGATCCTCGGGACAGGCGGCAATGCCGGCAGTGTAGCGATCCACTCATACGGCAAGGACGGTTCCGGATCGGTCTCGACGATCGAGGGGCTCGAAGGCACCACCGCCGACGTTTCCTACGATCCGAATGCCGAGAAACCCATCATCAACGTGAGCAAAAATGGGACACCGGAAGCGACCGTCACGCCCTCGAACGGTGGTGGCGCCGGCGGCGATAATGAGACGCCAACGCCCGAACCGACGCCTCCGCCTGCTTCGCCGACCGCCACGCCTTTCGTTGAACAGCGCACGGCGATGACGTTGCCCGCGGAACCGGGCCAGACGCGCGTCGAGGTGGCGACGAACTCGGGCTTCGAACTCGGCGACCCAATCCGCTTCGCGCCGGGGCTCCCGAACGAAGAGGACAACATCATCGTGGGCTTCGGATCCTTCATCCTGGCGACACCGCTGAAGTACGCCCACAGCCCTGGCGAACCGATCCAACGCTTGCCACGCCCGCCAGGCCAGGGACCGGGATTGCCGCCAGGCGTTACGCCGCCACCGGATACTGGACCGATCGAGCCCCCGGACCAGGTGACGATGGCCTGCAGCACGCTCTACCAGGGTTCACCGAAGCTCGCGACACTCATTTGCGACCTCCAGGTGGTGGGCGACTACACCACCACGCGCTGGACGTTGAACGGGCAGGTGGTCTCGGAGTTCTCCGGTGCGCCTTCGATGATTGTGACGTTCCCAGGCGATTCCCCGGCGAACATCGCGGCCACCGTGTGCAACCAGACTCTCTGCCGTTCGACTTCGCACAGCGAGCCAGTGGAGTTCCCACCGAACCTCGGTGGGGGTACGCAGGTCGGCCCGAACGCGAACGCCACAGGGGCTACGCCCACGGCAACTCCGCCGCCAGCGGGGACGGTGACCATCACGTGCGGTACCGCGTTCGACCAAAACGTCTCGCCAGCCGTGGCGAATATCACGTGCGAGGCGAATTTCGCGGGCGACTTCACCAGCGTTTCGTGGTCGGCGCCAGGTGGCAAGCCAGCGAGCGCCAGCGGCCCAGATAAGACGTTCCAGACTCAGCTTGTCAATGAGATCGGCGCACCAACTACGGTGAAGATCACGGCGACGGTCTGCAACTTCGGCACCTGCCGCTCATCGGAACCAAAGACGGTCGGTGTGGGCCAGACGAAGACGATTATCACGACAGATCCGCCGGATAGCGTCCCGCAGCGCCACTCGGTCACCTTCTTTGCCGTGGTCACGGGCCTCAACGGAATCGTCCCGCAAGGCGGGAGCGTCCAGTTCGTGGCGGACGACATCCCGATTACACCGAGTTCGGCGCTTTTGACGGTCGGCAGCCTTTCAGTGGCGCAAGGGACGATCCAGACAGGTGGTTCGGCGGGCCTGACGACGGTCGGTACACACACACTCCAGGCCATTTACAGCGGTGGTATCAACGCTTTCGGAAGCGAAAGCGTGGTTATCGATTTCGCCGTCGACCAACCGCTACCGGACGACTGCGATTCAGTGGACGAGGACGACAACGGCGATACCGACGAGACCTGCGACTTCAGGGTGCCGAGAAACCTCGGCGCCGGGACCGTTGCCAGCTCGATTGTCTTAACAAGCCCCGGCAGCACGTCCGACGGGCTTCCGAACGCCATCAAGGTGGGCCCCGGGGACCCAGTTACGGTTTCGGGCACCGTGGGACGGACATCGTATTGCCCGGGCTGCATTCGGCAGGTGTATATCGGGCTTGGCCGCAACGACACGACGAGCACCGCTGCCATGGGCCCAACCTGCGCTTACAGCGGCGGTACCCCACTGGTGATGAACGACGACGGTTCGAGTGCCGGGAGCGGAACCCCATTTTCACCGGTGGTGATCACCGCACCCACCGCTCCCGGTGTGTATTACGTCAGGGCGACGACAACTCTGGACTACTTCTGTATTGGGGCGGCTGTTGGGCCACCCGACCGCTCCGTCGGTCGGATTGTGGTCCAGGCAAGTGTCACGCCAACGCTCGATGTGTACGCCGTCGATCCAGACCCCATCCCCACGAGCCCGTGGGACAACGTCCTGACGACTCCAATTACGAAGGCGGAAGCCGGGAAACAGCTGCTGCTCGTAGCGAAAGTGCCACCGGGCGCTACCGGCTCGATTGACTTCGTCGGATTCCAAAACGCAGCCGGGAACCCGGTGGCGGTGGTCGCTCCGGTGTGCCCGCCCGACGGAGTGGTGCCCAGCACGTCGTTTAAGGGGTCGGCTTGCACCCCGGGCGAAGCACGGGCGCTTTCGCCCGCGCTGCTGGACAACTTCCCCTCGCTAAGTATCACCGCCCAATTCCGAAACGATCAGCCTTTGCGGTTGATGAACCCCGCCGGCGGATTCTCCCAGCCGGTCCAGATTGTGGACTACCCGGTGTACCAGGCCGGTTCGCCGTCTGCGGCGTACAACATCAAGGCGCTCGTTGCGGCCACTGCCACCCTGGTTTCGAGTCCAAACCCGGCGGAAATGGGCCAACCCTTCACGCTGACGGCGACTGTCCTTGCGACGACACCACCGACATCGGGGCCGGTCCCAACATCGGTGGGCGGCACCGTGCAGTTCATGCAGGGGACCAACCCCATCGGCTCGCCACAGACGATTGTGAACACGGATGGCACGGTATCCATTACCTGGACGCCGACGGTGTGCAACGGCGCGCCACCAGGGGGCACTTGCGATGCAGCCAATAAGGGTTACCCATTCGATTCGCGGGACAACACCAACCGGGCGCTCTACAACGATGTCCACGCGGTGTTCTCAAGCGGGACTTCGGATTTGAAGTCGCAGACGTCGGCGAACATCAACGTCGATATCGATCCGGCGCCCTCGAGCACCACCATCAGCAACGTGAGCGTCACGGCCCCCAACCTGGGAGATTCGTTCAACATCACCGCGACCGTAACGGCGACTGGATTCAACCCGGTGCCGGGCGTGGTCACGTTCAAAGCCGACGGTGCCACATTCGGGACGCATACGCTGGCTGACTCGGACTGCACGGTAGTCACCGAGATCCACACCTGCACGGCAACTCTGACGGCGGTCCCCACAGGTGGCGACAATGATGTCATCGATACCGCGGGGACGTACGTCCTGACCGCGGCCTTCGGCGGCAGTGCCCAACTTGCCCCCAGCACTTCGGCGGATTACTCGCTGACGTTCTCGCTGGCACCCGTGACGCTGACCGTAACGCTCCCGAACAGCGGGACGATAACAGTGGGTGACACGGATCCTCCCGGGTCCGTCGATGACGTTCGCGCGGTCGTCTCGGGGTCGCCTGCCAACCGGCTCGATGACTCGCCCGCTCAGTTGATCTACCGGGACGGGACCACGGTTCTGGACACCGATAGTATCGGGAACGTGACCGGTGGTCAGGGTTCGGAGATGGAGGTCTCGACGCTCGATGCGGGCACCTACAGCATTACCGTGGAGTACACAGGAAATAGCTTCTTCGGTGGGAAAACGGCCGGACCATACACCCTGACGGTCAACAAGTTGACTCCGACAATCAGCCTCAATTCGCTCGGTGGTTCGACCCATCTGGTCGGCGACAACCTGGTCCTGAGCGCCTCGCTCCAATGTGCCGGGAGCACGTGTAGTGGTGTGCGCAGTGCCGCGGGAGGGAGCGTGTCGTTCTACTCCGGCACCACCTTGCTCGGGACGGACACGAACCTCGCGAATGGCATAAGTCTTAGTGTGCCGACGGGCGATGGTCAGACTCTCGCCACAGCGACCAGCTACACAAGCCTCACTGCTGTGTTCAACGGCGATGCCACCAACGGAAACCTCAACACGGCCACCAGCGCCGCCGCTTCGGTAACGCTCGCCAAGCGAGATTCAAACGCCACAGTGACAAGTGGCGCCACCGCGGTGAAAGGCAGCTCCATCACGCTCAATGCGACGGTGGCAGCCGCGAGTGCCCCCGCCACAAGCCTGAGCATCGCATGCACCGCCTGTCTGCAATTCGAAGTAAACACAGGCAGCACGACACCGGTTTGGTCGGCGATCGGCGGCGCAGTCGATGTTGCGTCCGATGGGACGGCGAGCACCACGCAGGCCACGGGTACGGGCGCGGCGTATTTCCCGAACATCCAGTCCTACAGCATCCGCGCCGTCTACAGCGGCAACACCAACTACAACGGCGATACTTCGAGCACCGCAACAGCGACCGTTACCCCACCCGCACCGACCGTGGCGGTTACAACGGCAGATGTGGAATTCAACTCCCCCGGGAACGCCGTCGCTGTTATCACTCCTCCTTCTGGCGAGGACCCAACTTGCAGCGCATGCGTGGAGTTCCGAGTTGGGTCCAGCTTCGCTGCCGGGACGCCCGTGGGCACGGGGAGTGTGGCCCTCGTTTCAACTGAATACCGCGCGTCGATAAGCTTCGCGACCGGTTCAACGCCGATAGCCAACGCTGGCAACTACACGATGTGGGCTCGGTACAACGGAAAATCGGGCGTTCTGAACGCGGCAACCAGCGCAACAGGCGCCAGCTTCACGGTCAACCCGGACACTGTTTCGATCGTTGTCAGTGCGAACTCATCGGTAACCCTGGGTAATTCGATAACGCTGACCGCGACACTCAATCCAAATACGGCGCCCGGGACGATCGCATTCTACGCGGATGGCGTTGCGATCTCTGGCGCTGGTTCACGGACCATAACCAACGGCGTGGCGACCTACAGCTGGACGCCGGCAGCCGTTGGCACGGTAACGATCTCGGCGCAATACACCTCGTCGAGCACGAACTACACGAGCCAGACGAACTCGACGAACGATGACGTTGTGGTCAACGCAGCAGCAACAGTGCTCACCGCGACGGGCAACCAACCAGGTGCAGCGGGAACGCCCGTCACGCTCTCGGCCTCAATCGTGCCGGGTTCACCTGTCTTCGGAGTTCAGGCGGACATCGACGGCGGCACGGTCACTTGGACAATCAAAACCGCTGGAGGAGCGGTGGCCGCATGCACCCGGCCGGGCAATGCCCCTTTGACGGCTTCGGTTCTGAATGGTTTGGCAAGCCTTACGGATGTCACGTGCCCGGTTGCAAACAACTACAACGTAACGGGAAGCTACTCCGGCGCCGGCAACTATGCCGGAGATGCTGATACCACGGATGACGACCTCGACGTCTCCTAGCCCTTAACCGCGCTCGCGTCCGTCGGCTTCCGCCGGTATCCTCCAGCGTACTGTTGGTGCGGGGGAGTTTTTCCGGGTGAAGTTTGGTTCGCTCCAGGTCCGCACGCCCGATGGAGTCGCGCACGATTTCCCGATCGACCTGCCCTCGCTGGTCATTGGGCGGGCGGATGGAAATGGGATTGTCATCGATGATCTTTCGATATCCCGTCGCCACGCCCGGATAATTATCGAGTCCGGGCGGTTGATGATCGAAGACCTTGGCTCCGCCGCGGGGACGTTCGTAGGCGGGCACCGCATCGACCCGGGCACGAGTAACCTCGTCGAACTCGACCAGGACATTCGCTTCGGGGATGTCGCCGCGCAGTTCGTGCCGCCGCCACCGGCCACTGCCTCGGAAGCCGATGCGGGCATGAACGCCCTCGCCGATGGCACCTTCGAACCCGTCGAGGAAGCGCCGTCGCGGGCGATCAGCGTGACAGTGACTTCGCCGCCGACGCCTGTCGAACCGGGTGGCGCGGTTTTTGCGACCGCAGTGATCCAGAACCGCGGCCGAGTGGTGGATCTGGTGACCCTTGGGGTCACGGGGATTCCCACGGCATGGGTCAATTTCAGCCAGCCCACACTCGCGCTGGTGCCAGGCAGCCGCGAAACCGTGACGCTGGTGATCCAGCCGCCGCTCGCTTCCGAATCGCTTGCCGGGGAGTACGACTTCGGGGTGGTTGTCACCTCGGGCGAGCATGAACGCGAGGGTGTCGCCTTCGGCAAGCTGACAGTGACAGCGTTCGCGGCCATGCAACTCTCGCTCTCGCCGGTGCGAAGCAAACGCAATTTCATGGTCCTCGCCAAGAACAACGGCAACGCCCTGGCGACCTACGCACTGTCCGGCGTTGACGACGAGGGGCAGTACCTTTTCGAGTTCGCAACACCATCCGTGGAACTCCAGCCCGGCGAAGAACGCCGCATACCGCTGAAGGTTCGGCGGCGGCGGCGGCAATTCTTCGGGCAGACCACCTACGCACAGATGCGAGTCATCGCGACGCCGACCGCTGAGGACGGAAGGGTTGTCGAGACGCTCGGCCAGATCCTGGTGAAGCCCGCACTGGAGCCATGGAAGACGCCGGTGCTGCTGGCCCTGCTCATCGGCCTGCTCGCGCTGGCGTTCTGGCTTTCGTGGATTTACCGCGACCAGATCCCGACGTGGATTCCATGGTCGACGAAGGGAGAGACCGAACAGGCCGCGAACAATGCGGAGGCGGCCTACGCGGGCGTGCACATGTGCGACAAAACACAGGAGGAGCGCGATGCGGCGCTCGCGAAGGTCACGCCTCCCGCGGCGGGGACAACTGGCAGCCCCCTGTTCGCACAAAACAATCCGACCTGGGCGAAAGTGGAATACGCGAAAGCCGGCGACCCCGAGTTCGGGCCGGATTGGTGCGGCACCACAATCGAACAGTGCGGATGTGCGATGACCTCGGTGGCCACGATCATGGCGATCTTCAATATCGTCACGATGCCGGACGGTTCAGAGCTGACGCCCCAAACGGTGAATGCCTGGTTCAACAACGAGGCACGGAAGACGCCGCGCGGCTGGGTGAGCGACGGGTATGTGTACGGCGACGTCATCTGGACGGCAGCGAACGAGCTTTCGGGCCAGATCGCGAAGGAGCATCCAGGCAGTCCGACCGTCCGGTTCGCGGGCTTTGGCACCGGTTCGGAGGAGGAGATCCTCGCGGAACTGAAAGCCAACCGGCCGGTCATCCTCGAAGTGCCCGGGCACTACATCGCCGCGATCGGCGTAAACAGCGCGGGAAAAATCCTCATTAACGATCCCTACTACGCCGACCGACTGACACTCGATGCGTACAAGGGCAAGGTGCTCAGTTCGGTGAAATTCGAGCCTTCCAACGACCTGAGCGGCGTTGTGATCACCGTGCCGAAAGACCTGCGCGTCCGCGTGCTGGACAAGAACAACAACGAGCACGTGGTGGGTTCGCTGACCGCCGATGAGGGCGGTACTCCTGTGCCGTCTGGCATCGAAGGCGCCTATCTGTCCAGCCGCGATGCGTGGCGCGACCCGACCTGCGTCGAGAGCCCGCCGCCCGCCGGCGCCGGGACCACGAGCATCTTCCTGCCCGGCAAGGCGGCCGACTATCGAGTCGAAGTGCTGAACCCCGGCTCTGGCGGAACCTCTGTTGCCATCCACAGCTACGACCAGGATGGGAACTCGGCGCTTACGACCCAGGATTCGACCGGCGCGATGGTGCTCGCACTCTCGGCCGACCCGACAAGAGCCGATGTCGGCGTCGAAGTCGTCCAGGGCACTGCGCCGGGTTCCGAGACGCCCACTCCTGGTGGTACGCCGACATTGCCCAGCGGCGGCAACACCGGCGGTGGCGGTGACATCACGCCCGACACCCCGACACCTGCCCCGACGGCGGTGCCCACGGCCACAAAAACGCCGGCGCCCACGCCGACGCCCGTCCCCCCCAGTGCCGTGACCGTGAAGTGTGACATCGCCTACACGCCCTCGCCGCAGATGGCTGGCGTCACCTGTACCGGTGCGGTGACGGGCACATACACAACGACACGCTGGACGATCAACGACCTGCCCGCCCCGGTCCCCCCGGGCTCGACCGCGTTCTCCACAAGCTTCACCAAGGACACGACAGCGACAGTGGAGATGACCGCCTGCAACATCACCAACTGCGTGAGCGGATCGGCGCCAGTGGTGGTGAAGTTCACGACGCCGACGCCATCGCCTTCGGCGACGCCACTCCCGGGCACGCCAACGCCGAGCCCGACGGTACCGGCAGTCGGCCCGCCGCCCGTGGTGACGGTGAACTGTGACTACCAGGATATCGGAAGCCAGGCGCAGATCGACTGCGAGACGAGCTTCGTCGAGGCCTACAACACGATTGCGTGGACAACCACCGGCGGTGCGCTCCCGGCGAGCGCTTCGGGCGGGGCCAAGCACTTCACGACCTATGCTCCGCTTTCGGCGAATATCACCGTGCAGGCGACGGTCTGCTACAACGCCGTGTGCACGAGTTCAAACGTGGCCTACGTGCTGACCAGCCCGGCCCAAGAATCGTCTCAGGTGACCACGGCTCTCAACGGGAGCCTCTGCGGCTCCTCTGTGCCACCGGGAATGGCGCAGTTTGTCGTCTACGTCCTTGGGGGATCTTCGTCCGACCCGCCACCGACGGGGAGCGTCTCCCTGAGCGTTAATGGCATGTCCCAGGGCATCGCGACAGTCAATTCTGGGCAGGCCGTATTCATGGCCGACCTGATCGATGTCTCGACATGGAACTTCCTCATGCAGTACAGCGGTGACTCGACCTGGACCAGCGCCGCGTATCAGTGCGTTGCCACCAACGGAAACCCGTAACCATGACCATCGATATCGCCGCCGCCTCGCGATTGGCTGCCGGGCTGCTCGGCGCGGAAGTCGCGCGGATGCGCCAGCGTGGGGTTCCGGTCGGCGAAGACGACCTCCGCGGACTGTATGTCTCCGACCAGGAAGCGGATCGTATTTTGCGGGCACAGCCTGTGGGCAAATCGTTCGACCAGGAAGCGTCGAGCGCCCTGGTTGAAGCCGTCGGTCCTCGCATGTACCGCCTCAAAGAGATCGCCGGACTGACCACAGAGGAAGCGGCCGCGATTGCCCTCTGCCTGCTTGCGGAGACCAATCCCGAACTCGAACGGCTCATCGCCTACGTCCAGGACGACGTTTCGAAGAAGCGGCCTCGGGTTGAGCTTCTGTTGCGGCTCTTCTGGGAGGACACGATTGCCGGGCAGGTTGCGTTCGACGGCGACGCGAACCTGCGCGCACTTCACCTTGTGACTCTGAGCGAAGAGCCAGGCCAGACTGCCACGCCGCTGCTTGGGCACGCCGTTTCGCTCGATCGGCGCGTGGCCCGATTCCTCCTCGGCGGCAACTCCATCGATGAAGCGGTCCTGCCGTTCATCGAACAGGTCACCTCGCCGGAGCCCGCGCCTGAAGCGCCGCTCGACCCGAGCTTCTTCGACCCGCCTGTCCTGGTCCTCCGAGGCAGAGATCTCGAGAAGATTCGCCGCACCGCCGGAAGCATCGCTCGGGTGAAAGGCCTTGAGCAGATCCTCGACCTCAACCTTGCCCTCGTGCGCGAAATGCCGCACCGCGAAGCAACCGAACGCGCCGCGCGCGAAGCAGCCTTTTCAAACGCATCCCTGTTGATTCGGGGTTATGACGACCTCGAAGCAGACATTCGCGAGAGCCTGGGGCCGACACTCAACTCGGCCCTGGCGCCGTTCGTGTTTATCGTGAGCGAACAAGAGCCAACGTGGCACGGACCATCGATAACCGTGGAACGTCCCACCGTCGATGAGCGACTGGAGGAGTGGCGGGCTGCCCTCAACGGACTGGAATTGGAGCCGGAAGCCGAAGCGGCGCTCCCTGCGCTTGCTGCGAAGTTCGAACTCGACACCGGAGCCATTCTCGATGGCGCACAAACAGCAAAGGGCCTGGCGACGGCGCGCAGCCCGGAGAACGCACGCATCAGCCTGGAGGACCTCTACAGCGCAGCCAGGGCGCGCTCGGCGCCCATCCTGAGCTCGCTCGCGAGCAAGGTGACGCGGCACAAGCAGTGGGAAGACCTGATTCTCGAACCCGACCCGATCATGCAACTGCGCGAACTCTGCGCCATGGTCGAGCACAAGCATAAGGTTTACGACGAGTGGGGCTTCGGCGAGAAGCTTTCAAGCGGCAAGGGCGTGGTGGCTCTGTTCGGCGGACAATCTGGCACCGGAAAAACCATGGCTGCCGGGGTCATCGCCGGTGCACTTGGCCTGGACCTCTACAAAATCGACCTTTCGGGCGTTGTCAGTAAGTACATCGGAGAAACCGAGAAGAATCTCAGTGCGATCTTCCGGGACGCTTCACTGTCGAACGCGATCCTGTTTTTCGATGAGGCCGATGCGCTATTCGGCAAGCGGTCCGAGGTACGAGACGCACACGATCGTTATGCAAATATCGAGACCGCCTATCTGCTCCAGCAGATCGAGGACTACGGCGGGCCGGTCATCCTCTCCACGAATCTGAAGATGAACCTCGATGAGGCGTTCCTGCGGCGCATGCATTTCGTCATCGATTTCCCGATGCCAGAGGAGGCGTATCGCCTCAAGATCTGGCGCCAGACGATGCCGCACGAAGTCCCGCTCGCGGAGGATGTAGATTTCGCTTTCCTCGCCCGGCAGTTCCGCATAAGTGGCGGGAACATCCGCAATATCGTCCTGGCTTCCGCGTTCCTTGCCGCCCAGGAGGGTGGCCCGCTCGCCATGCGCCACCTTATCCAGGCGACTCGCCGTGAGTTTCAAAAACTGGGCCGAATGGTTACAGAAGCGGATTTCGGGGAGCACCTCGTGCACTTGGAGTAGGAACTCCGGTGAGATGGTGCGCAGAACCGGGGCGCCGGGGCTATGATGATGCGCGGAGGAGTATTCCATGGCCGACTACCTGCCCGCCCATCTCGAACACATGCGCAAACCCACTCCGACGGCCGAGGGCCAACAACGGAAGACTCCGGCCCCTATCACGCATCCACTCCTCGGGCTCCAGGCGCGCGCCGGCAACCAGGCCATCGCGCGAATGATCCAGCGTGAATCCGAAGGAGCCGAAGCCGAAGAGGAAGAGCTCCAGATGAAGCACGACCCTTCGATCCAGCGGGAATCCGAAGGAGGCGAACTCGAGGAAGAAGAGCTGCAGATGAAGCACGACGCAGCTCTCCAGCGCGAATCGGAAGGCGGCGAGCTTGAAGAGGAAGAGCTTCAGATGAAGCACGACGCAGCTCTCCAGCGCGAGGGTGAGGAAGACGAGTTGATGATGAAACATGACTCGTCACTCCAGCGCGAAGGTGAAGAGGATGAGCTGCAGATGAAGCACGATCCGACGCCGCAGGTAGGCCTCGAAGGCGGCGCTGTCGGCGATGCCATCGAATCTCAAGTCAACTCAATGCGCGGCCAGGGCTCGGGAGTGCCCGAGGGCATTCGCCGGCAGATGGAGGCCGCGACTGGCGCGGACTTGAGCAGTGTCCGAGTCCATGAGGGCGCGGAAGCCGACACGTTGAACCGCCAGCTCACCGCCCGGGCGTTTACCACCGGGTCCGACATCTTCCTCCGAAACGACGCGAAGACATCCGACAGCCAGTTGATGGCGCACGAGCTCGCGCATGTGGTGCAGCAGAGTTCCGGCCGCGCCGCATTGGGTGGAAACGGGATGACCGCCGGCGCGGCGAACGACCCGCTGGAAGCCGAAGCCGACAACCTCGCGCACGCGGTCCTTTCTGGCACGGCCCAGCGTCATGCGGAAGAGACCACGGCGTAGCATCGACCCGTGTTCAATGATGTCGACGACACCCTGAAGCAATTCTTCACTGCGGAGATCCCCATCTCCGGCGGTGAAATGGATGTCTCCTTCGAGCGCCCAACGCGGGAGTGGAGCGGCCGCCTTTCACGGCCGACGTTGAACCTGTTTCTGTACGACATACGGGAGCGGACGGGCTTTCGCGATGACACGCCGGAGATGAAGTACGAAGCCGGCGGCCGGTTCCGGCGCCAGCGCCCTCCGCGGAGAATCGACCTTAGCTACATGGTGACCGCGTGGGCGCGTGAAGCCGACGACGAACACCGAATTCTCAGTCGAACACTGGCGGCAATGTTCAGGGCCGGTGAAATCGACCCGCGATTCTTCCAGGGAGAACTCGTCCACACCGACTATCCCTTGCTCGCGCGCATCGTCCCGGCCGACCACGTCGCCAAGCCGGCGGACATGTGGGGCGTGCTCGACAACGAGTTGCGGACATCCCTGGTCTGGGTCGTCACGGCGCCGCTCGATGTCTTCACTCCCTCCGAAGGCCCACTGGTGCGTACGCGCGAGCTTCGCATCGGCGATTCCGCCCAGGACTGGCGCGAAACCTTCGTGCAGGTGGCGGGGACGGCTCGCAAGAAGGGTTCGCCAGAGGAACCGGTTGCGGGGGTGATGGTCTCCGTCGAAGGCACCGCCCTTCGAGCTGTGACTGGCCCTGATGGACGCTTCTCGTTCCCCGGGATCACGCCCGGCGATCATGTGATTCGATTCGAGGCCCAGGACGGGTCGGCAGGAACCCAGGCTATATCGGTACCGGGTTCCGACTACGACATTGAACTGTAACCGAGACGTAATCGAACAATAACCGGGCGAACCACCAGAATTGTCTCCTTACGTTTGCGCTTGGCTCCACGGCGGGTGCTAAGATACCGCCGCTTCGGTTTATCGCCGTACCAAACTCAAAGGAGCCCTGATGGCCACCGCTTACCTGACGCCAGGCGTTTACGTAGAAGAAGTCGATAGAGGGACCAAGCCTATCGAGGGCGTTGGCACCGCCGTCGCGGCATTCCTTGGAATCGCCGAAAAGGGCCCCATCGGCAAGGCGACGATGATCGCCAACTGGACGCAGTTCACAAACGTCTTCGGTGGGTACATCCCCGGTGCGTATCTCGCACATGCGGTGTTTGGGTATTTCAATAACGGCGGCGGCCTTTGCTACGTCGTCCGGCTTGGCGATGCGAGCGCTGAAGCGGCCCAGCCGGTGGCCGAACTGCCGGCCAAGAGTGGCACCGCGACGATTAAGGCCCTGCCGAAGCCCGGCGTCTCGCCAGACGGCCTGAGCGTCGAAGTCAGCGGCGATGACGACAGCTTCACAATGACGGTCAAGGGCGGCGGCGCCGAAGAGAAGTTCGAGGGCCTGACCCTGGGCAAGGGCGCGAAGAACGCCTTCGATGTCGTGAATAAGCAGTCCACGCTCGTCCAGCTCGAAGAACTGAAGGTCACGGGCCTCAGCCTCACGGAACGGGCCCCGGCGCCAGGCACGTATCCCCTCGCGCTGCCTTCCGCTACCACCGCTGTGGTACCGGTTACCCCAGCCGACTACCAGGGCGACGTCACCGAGCGCAGCGGCCTCGGCGGCCTCGAAGCCGTCAGCGAAGTGACCATGGTGCTGGCGCCCGACGTGATGGCGGCCTACCAGGCCGGCATTCTCGATATGGATGGCGTGAAGGCCATCCAGCTCGCGATGATCGCCCACGCTGAAAACATGGGCGACCGGGTCGCTATTCTCGATACACCGCCGGACCTCAACGCTCAGGAAGCCCAGGAATGGCGCATGAGCACTGCCGGCTACGATTCTAAGTACGCGGCCCTCTACTACCCGTGGGTTACCGTGGCCGACCCCACGCCGAACGCGCCGAGCACCACGATTACGGTCCCGCCTTCGGGTCACATGGCCGGAGTGTGGGCGCGCAGCGACAACGAACGCGGCGTCCACAAGGCGCCCGCGAACGAGGTCATCCGGGGCGTGATCTCGCTGCCGATTAACCTCACGAACGCCGAACAGGGCGTACTAAACCCGAACGGCGTGAACTGCCTTCGCGTATTCGCCGGGCGGGGCATCCGCGTCTGGGGCGCACGCACGCTCAGTAGCGACCCATCGTGGCGGTACCTCAACGTGCGGCGCCTGTTCAACTTCGTCGAGAAGTCCATCGAACAGGGCACTCAGTGGGCCGTCTTTGAACCGAACGACCAGGATCTCTGGGGCAAGATGCGACGAGACATCGGCGCGTTCCTCCGGGTCGTCTGGCGTTCCGGAGCGCTCTTCGGCACGACGCCCGACCAGGCCTTCTTCGTGAAGTGCGACGAAGAGAACAACCCGCAGGACACTCGCGACCTCGGTCAGTTGTACGTGGACATTGGCATTGCTCCCGTAAAGCCCGCCGAATTCGTCATCTTCCGCATCGGTCAGTACGCACCCGAGCAATAGTCACCAATCTCGACTGAGGAGTTAGTCCATGGCAACACGCGCTTCCGATCCGATTATTGGCTTTTCATTCGCACTCGATGTCCAGGGCGTCCTGAGCGGATTCTTCACGGAAATCTCCGGTCTCGGTTCCGAGACTGAGATCGTTGAACACAAAGTCACCGACCCCAAGGGCCGTGACCTGATCCAGAAGATTCCCGGACGCACCAAGTACACGGATGTCACCCTCAAGCGAGGCGTGACCAAGGACATGGAAATCTGGCAGTGGCGAAAGAAGGTTGAGGATGGCGACATCGTAGGCGCTCGCAAGAACGCAACCATCACCGTCTACGACCAGGCCCTCACTGCGGTGGCGAAGTGGAACCTTGAGAACGCCTGGCCTTCCAAAGTCTCAGGCCCGTCGCTCTCCTCAGATGGCAGCAGCGTTGGCGTCGAAGAACTTTCGGTCACGTTCGAGACGATGGTGCGCGAGCAGGTGTAATCGTCCTCCCGGGAGGTAATCAGACAAAGGGGGAAGGGTTCACACCCTTCCCTTTGTCTTCTCAATCATGGCTGCACTACAAACCGAGTTCGATTTCGTACTCCCCCAGGGTTACGTCGACCCCGAGGGGAATCTGCATCGAGAGGGAACCATGCGGCTCGCGACGGCGTTGGACGAGATCGCGCCCCTTCGTGACCCGCGAGTCCGTGAGAACCAGGCTTATCTTGTAGTCATCCTCCTTTCGCGCGTGATTACGCGGCTGGGCACGCTCAAGACCATCTCTCCGTATGAGATCGAGCACCTCTTCAGTGGCGACCTCGCCTATCTTCAACGGCTCTATCGGCAGGTGAACGAGCAAGGTTCCGCCATCGTCCCGGTGACCTGCCCGGAGTGTTCGACACCAATCGACGTGGATATTTCCCGCCTGGGGGGATCGTAGGCTACCCCCTCGAACAACTGCACGAGGAGGTAGCCTACCTTGCCTACTACCTCCACTGGCAGCCAGACTCAATTCTCTCGATGGAACACGCGGACCGACGGTTGTGGGTGGCCGAAGTAGCCGATATTCATCGTAGAGTTGAGACACAGGTTAGCGAGGTTTAGCCATGCCAAGGGCAGCCAACAATCCAGCCATTGGCTATCGCTTTGGTGTCGAGATCGACGGGATCACCGAGGGGCGATTCACGGAATGTTCGGGCCTCGAGGCGAAGATCGACGTCGAGGAATACAAAGAGGGTGGCGTCAACGACTTCGTCCATCGGCTACCGGGCCGAAGGAGCTTCGGAACCATTACCCTCAAACGAGGGCTCTACGCCTCGACCCAACTCTGGGATTGGTTGAACAGGACGGCCACGGTTGATGCGAAGAACGATCAGATAAAGAACTTCTCGATCGTCCTCTATGACCTCGAGGGCACGGAGTATATGCGCTGGAACCTCATCGGAGCATTCCCCGTGAAGTGGAACGCGGCGGGATTCCAGGCCGCCGATTCGTCGGTCTCGCTCGAAACCCTGGAACTCACCTATCAAGAATTCACCATGCAGGCGAGCTAGACCATGGCAGATTCCGACGCCGGTGGTGAACACGTGGAGTCAATCGAGGAGCCGCTGAGTGCCTCGCTAAGCAGGCGCCTCCATGCCTACGGCACCACCATCAGCGGCGGCGAAGCCGCGATCGCCGACGGCGGCGGTCCACGCATGGCAACAGCGCGAAGCGCGGGCATCATCGGCCGGGCCGTCGCGTTCGCCGATGGGCTCCAGAGCTTGCTCTCATTCCGGGAGAATCAGCGCGGCGAGAGCGCTCAACTGACTCCGCCTCCTCCGACGGCCGTAGAGCCGTCCGAATCCGCGGATAACGCGTTGGAACCGGGCACGGAGAACCCGGAGGCGGGCACGCTGCCGGCATTCGGGACGCCGGAATTCTTCGCACTGCTCGGGGAACGCATGAATCGGGTCGAAGAATCGAAGGTGCCCCTCGGCCCTTCGATGAGCGACATCCGAGCGGCGCAGGATGCGGGCGGCGTGATGCCGGGTCCGGCCTCGCAGCGAACGAGCCCGTCGTCTCCCAGCGATCCCCAGCCCGTTCGGCGGCGTTCCTCGGTACAGGAAATTGGGACGTCAGCGCTCAGTTCTCCGTCGCCTGGGCGTGAGACCGAACGCCCGGCCGGGGCGACGCCGCGGGAAGAAACGACAGCCTCCGAGAGCGCACTTCCCCAGGCGCGGCCTGCGGATTTCGGCACTCCCGCACGACCTGAAACGCGTACCGCGCCTCCTATCGTGCAGCGGCGGCCCGGCCGCAGGACGCGCAGCGAGCCTGCTTCCTCACCGCCACCGGCTACGGCATCGTCCGCGGAAAAGGTGGCCACCGGTTCAACAGCCGAATCAGAGCCAAATGTGGCATCCGCGTCGGAAGCGGGCATCCAACCAGTGATCCGCCGGCTCGTTGCGCCGACTCCACCTGCCCCGTCGCCTGCTGCCAGCCGCCCCGGCGTGCGGAGAGTCATCGCGACCGACCCGCCCCGGCGCGAACAGGTTGCGACCGATACCCGCCCCGCGCCGGCGCCCTCCGCGACAGCCGAAACGGCGGCCCCCCAGGGGACTCCCCCCAGTGCAGCGACCGCATCAAACCAACCACGAGAGGACTCGGGCAACACTGGCCTCCCTTTAGTCCCTCCTGAAACCACGATTCCGCCAGTCGAGCAACGGTCGTCATCCGCGGCCCCCGTTCCTATATCGCAGACCCCCGCCCCGGCCCAACCGATCACCGCTGAACAGCGAGGAACGGTCGAGCCGGCAACGGGCGAAGCCCCGTCCGCTCCGGGCCGTGAGGCACCCGTTGAGGCAGACGCGGTCCAGCGCAGGACTGCCGCGGCTGAACAGCCCGAGGTCTCGCCAGGACCAGACCTTCCATCGGCCCCAACCGCCTCATCGGTACGCGCCGAAACAACCGGTGAGATCGAATCCGCGTCTACCGAACCACCGGCGTCCACATCAGCCCCTCTTACCCCCTCTCGGCCGAACGCGCCGGCACCGAGCTCGAACGACAGCGACGATGGTCAGTCCTCGACCGGTGAAGCACCGAGACTTCCGGCCTTCGAGAGACCTTCAGCTACCTCCCATGGTTCATCCCAGAGCGCCGCACGCACCCCGAACAGCACGCAGTCAGAGCCCTCGGGCAGCGCGCTCTCCGACGTTCGGCGCTACGCCACCGCGGAAGCCCCGACCAGCCAAAGACTCGAACCAGAGATGGTCCACAGCGACGATGTCCAGGGGGCTCCGCGGTCGCCCACCATGGAAACGGAGGACGAGATCGCTTCGCCCGGTTCCCGCGCCGTGCCATCGTCCGTCGAATCGCCTCCGCCTGCGGATTCGCCGATCGAGCGAATAGCCGCAGAGCCAGCATCGCCTGCAGCAAGTCCCGCGCCGAACCTGACCGAGCCGGGCTCATCCAGCCGGCCTGTTCAGCCTGCAGCGGGTCAAGGCGCAGAAGCAACACCCGGGCCAGTGCAGCGCCGCCCAGACCTTGCGCCGGCACCTTCGGCCTCGGCTGGCGTTGATTCCAATGCACAATCTCGCCCCGAAACGGCGCCTGCCAGAAGCAACGATATCCCCGGGACAAGCCGACCCGTCGAGGCGGGACCAGGCCCTGGGCGCAACCCCCTCGCAATCACAGATACCGTTCCCGAAGGCTCACGGGCGGACATTGCTCTCGAGGAAGCTGCCGTGCCCTCACGCGTCCGGACGACCATCGAGGCAGAACCAGCGCCCGCTCCCGTCTTCGACATCGTTCCTGAAATCGCCAGGGAAGCGTCGTCAGCGGGGACAGGGCTCACAGAAGACGCCGCGCAGCGCACGCCAGAGCCGGGCACGACGCCCGCACTCGAAGCGGTCTCACGCCCATCGGAGACAACGCACACGGCAGATGGCGGCACCCAGTTGAACAGTCCCGCGCCGGGTGTCGGAGTCCCGGGCGGCGAGCGGCCCGAGGTTCGGTCGTCTTCGGCAGCCCTCCCCGGACAGCAGGATTCACCATCACCGGCGATCCGGCGCGAAATCGCGGCGGAGCCTCCCGCGGCGAGAGAGCCGAAGCTGGCGCCGGACGGGCCGGTGCCGCTGGCTGCCGATTCCTCGCCCGACTTGCCGGGGCCGCCAGCTCGTGGAGAGTCGATGCCTCCTTCGCAGCAACTACCGGCCACCGTCCAGCGCCGAGAAGCTTCCGCCCCGCAGGGTTCGGAAACGGGCGCCAGTTCGGCCGAGGCACAGAGGCTCACGGCCGCGCGACCCGAACGGCCAGTCGAGACCCCCGGAATCGAAGCAGCACGCCGAACGGCAGCAGCCGTGCCTTCGACGCCGACGGCGGAACTCAGCGCGGCGCCGATGCCGCTCGCAACCCAGGCTGTGGCGGAGATCCCGGTCACGGGAGAGCGGCGGGATACTCGAGCGGAGGAGTCCCGTCCTGGACCTGTCCAGGAGACCCCACCCTCCGAGCCCCAAGACGCCGCAACAGCCGCGGGCGACACTACTTCGTCTGCTCCCGGCGCGGCAAGCCCAGGCGTTGCGCAGACGCCCGGGGACGCGCTGACGCAGGCGGGATCGGGCGTTCGCCTCTCGCCAGCCGGGCGCGGCTTGTCGCCCACGGCGAGGACGGCGCCCATTCGCCGGACCGTGGCTGTACCACTCACAGCCGAGCCCGCGTTTGGGCCAACGCCGGCTTCAACGGCGACGAGCGGGAATCGCGAAACGCCGGAATCGCCCGCAGTAGAAGGGACCAGGCAACCGGTGGAGGTCGGCCGTTCGACCGCGACAGCGGCGCCCGAGACGAGCGCGCCGTTGACGCAGCCTGGGCCGCGGATTTCCGCTGCCGCCGGGCATGGCTCGCCTGGCACATCTCCGTTGCCGTCCGCGACAACCATGCAGCGGAACCCGGCGGTGAGTCTGGCCCAGGGGGCGCCGCGCATCGAGAGCGCAGCAGCGCCGCGGGTTCAGCGCGCCACCGCCGCAGCGCTGCCGCCACCGCCGGCGCCGGCACCGGCCGTTCTCCACTCGGCCCCCTCCGCTATCCAGCGGGCTGAAGGATCCTCAGAGGCAACCGGACAGATTACCGGGGTTACAAATGACTCGTCGGTCGAGACGGTGGACTACCGCCAGGTGGCGGAAAAAGTGTGGCCATACTTCCAGCGAAAGATCCGGGCCGAGCGAGAGCGAGAGCGAGGCCTTGGGTGATCACTTCCGCGAGTCGATTCTGGTATAAGGTGAGTCCCCATGGCGCTCGTTAAAGCGGTTATTCGCAACTTGGACACCGAAAAGCGGATAACGTGCATGTTCAATCCGACGGACTACACGTTTGCGAAGTCGGTGAACTGGTCGCAGTCTTCCGACAAAGGCGCCAACGTCCCGACGCTTGAGTTCGCCGGAGGCGAGGCCGCGGTCCTCACACTGAAGCTATTTTTCGATACCACCGCCACTGGCGAAGATGTCCGGACCAAGTACACGAACGACCTGTGGGACCTCGCCATGGTCAACCAGGACAAGGTCGACCCGGTAACGCAGCGGGGCAAGCCCCCGTCCTGCACGTTCGAATGGGGCAACGCGTGGTCGTTCGAAGCGGTCGTCACGTCCATCAATACGTCGTTCACCATGTTCCTTGGCGATGGCACGCCGGTGCGAGCTACCGTGGACCTGAGTCTCAAGCAGGCCAAGGATCCCGGGAGATTCCCGGCGCAGAACCCGACTTCAGGCGGGATCGCCGGACACAGGCGCCACGTAGTCCAGCAGAGCGAGACCCTCGATGCGATTGCCGCCCGCGAATACGGTCAGGCGACGCACTGGCGCCACATCGCCGAGGCAAACGGCATCGACGATCCGATGCGGGTCCGCGCCGGCACAGTCCTCGCGCTACCGCCGCTCTCCACGGACGAAGGCGAATGACCCAGGCGCAGACGCGAATCCAACAGGTTCATATCAAGATAGCCGGCTCAGACCTCGCGAATCCGGCGCTCAACCAGCTCATCGAGGTGGAAGTTGATTCGGGCTTCAACATGCCCGCAACGGCCGTACTTCGTTTCCACGACGACGAGCTGGAACTGGTGGGCTCCCAGACATTCGCTGTTGGGAAGCCAGTCGAGATTTCTTTGCCGAAAACTAATGCCACGTTCGTGTCGGCCTTCAAAGGCGTGATTACAACGCTCGAACCCGAATTCGGCGCGGATCAACGATCCATTTTCGTGGTCCGCTGTCACGACAAGCTGCTCAAGTTGCACCGAAACCGAAAGTCCCAGGTGTTTCTGAACGCGACCGACTCCGATGCTGTAAACACCGTCGCTGGCGATGCCGGCTTGAGTTGCGCCATCGAATCTACCAGCGTCGTGCACGAGCATCTGATGCGCCAGGATCAGTCGGACTTCGAGTTCATTTCGGCGATCGCCCGGCGCACGGGCTCTCTGTTCAGGATGAAAGCGGACTCTTTCGTTTTCAAGGCTGCGAAGAGCTTCAGTGAAGGCGAAATCGAACTCAAGTGGGGATCGAGCCTGCGAGAGTTCCGTCCCAGGTTCAGCGTAGGCGGGTCGATCAACAAGGTCATGGTCAGCGGCTGGGACTTGAAGAAGAAGGAAACGGTTTCTGGTCAGGCAACTTCGGTCACGGATGCCAGTCTCGCCGCCGTTGGATTCGGAAAAGCGCCAGATAAAGCACAGAGCGTGTGGAGTCAGGCTGGCGAGTCACATTCGGCCGATAGCGCTTCGCAGCAGTCCCTTGCCGACGGCCTCGCCCAGGCCGCACTCGATAGGCTGGCCAGTGCCGGATTGACCGCAGAAGGAACGGCATTCGGCGATGCGAGCCTGGTGCCAGGGAGCAAGGTCAAGACCTCCAATCTTTCGACGGCGCTCAATGGGACCTATTTTGTTACACGCGTTCGCCATCGTTATTCCATGGATGGCTTCGAGACTGACTTTTGGTGTGGGGACTTCGGTAGCGGCACCTTCGCAAGCCTCATCACCGACACCCCACATGCGACGACATCGTTCACCAATCAACCGAGCGGGCTGATCCGGGGGATCGTTACCAACAACGACGACCCGGAAAGCCTCGGCCGGGTGAAGGTGAAGTTTCCCACTGTCGATGAACAGCTCGAATCGTCGTGGGCGCCCGTTATATCGGTGGGCGCGGGCAAAGAACGCGGGCTCATGGTACTGCCGGAAGTGAACGATGAAGTCATCGTTGGCTTCGTGGGTGGCGATGTGAACTACCCGCTCGTGTTGGGCGGCCTCTGGAATGGGAAAGACGCTCCGCCGAACACCGGCGTGCAAAACGGCAGCGTCGAGATCCGAGAGTTCAAGACTCGCGTCGGTCACATCCTCCGATTCACGGACAAGTCCGGCGAAGAAAAAATTGAGCTTATCGATAAGACCGCCGGAAACTCGCTTACGATCGATACCGCAAACAAGACTGTCACGATCCTCGCCGACCAGCACATCGTCCTGGAGGCCAAGGGCGATATCAAACTCAAGGGCACAAATATCAAGATCGAAGGGAGCGCCAACATCGATATCAAGGGCTCGATCTTCAAGGCGGAGGCCAGTGGAAACGCCACGCTCAAGGGGGCCATGGCCGAACTCTCCGCGTCGGGCATTACCAAAGTCGCCGGAAGCATGGTAAACATCAACTAGCGATGGCCGACAACATGCTCATCGGACGTGGTTGGGGGTTCCCTGTTGGTGTCGACAGCACCGGCGGCATCGCCCTGTCGAGCGGTCACCGCGAAATCGAAGAAGCAATCGCAGTCATCATCGGTACAAGCCCGGGAGAACGCGCGATGCGGCCAACGTTCGGATGCCGCATCCACGAGCTGGTGTTTGCCCCGAACAATTCAGAGACATTTGGGCTGGCGAGGCGTTACGTTGCCGAAGCACTCGGGATGTGGGAGCCACGTATCGAGGTCAAGTCGATCGATGTTAGCGCGGACGCCGAAGCGGCTGATCGTGGCCGGCTGAACATCGAAGTGTCCTACCTCGTGCGGAGCACAAAGGACGCCCGGTCACTCGTATTCCCCTTCTATCTCATCGAGAACGAATAACTCAACGAATCGTTGTGATGCGTGAAGTGCCCCGGCGGGCATGATGCGTCTACAATGGCGCACTCAGGAGCCTGCCCATGCCGCTGCCCGACCCGCAGCTTGACGATCGCCGCTTCCAGGACATTGTGAACGAGGCCAAAGGCCTGATTCCCCGCTATTGCCCGGAGTGGACCGACCACAACGTTTCCGACCCAGGCGTAACCCTCATCGAGTTGTTCGCCTGGATGACGGACATGATCCTCTACCGGATGAACCGGGTTCCAGAAAAGAACTACCTGCGGTTCATGGACCTCATTGGCATGCGCCTGAAAGACGCAGTCCCCGCTCGTACTCCCGTCACGCTGATGCTCTCCGCTCCGCAGCCAGGCCCCGTGGCGATACCGCGCGGCACAGACGTGGCGACTGTCCGAACGAGCGAGGAGGAGGCTATTTCGTTCACGACCGATCACGAACTCACCATCGTGCCGCCAACGATGCGGCAGGTGCTGTTCTCATCGGACGATGTGAATTTCCAGGACTATACGAGCCGGATAACGCTTGACGGCGAATTCTTCGATGCCTTCCAGTCACCACCGCTCCCCGGCGACACGCTGCACTTTGGGTTCACCGAGAACCTGAGCAACCACGTGCTCAGCCTGGAGGTGGATTCCAACATCGACGGCATTGGCGTCGATCCGAAGGACCCCCCACTGGCGTGGGAAGCGTGGTGCGGAGATACGCGCGGCTGGGTTCGCTGCTCTGTGGAGCGGGACGAAACCGGCGGCCTCAATACGGATGGCGCCATCGTCATCGACCTTCCGGCCGGGATGGAAGCGCGAGTGCTCTCGCGGCTGCAACTCCACTGGCTGCGTCTCCGCGTGGTGCAGCCGCGCCCGCGGCAGCCGACCTATTCCGCTTCGCCACGCGTGAACACCGTGGTGCCCTCGTCAGTCGGCGGCACCATCCCGGCCACGCAATCGACTATCGTCTCGAATGAACTGCTGGGGCAAACGAGCGGCGTCCCGGGCGAATTGATCCCGTTCATCCATTCTCCGCTGCTTCCTCGCGAAGAAGGGGAATACCTGGAAGTCTTCGAACCCGAAGGGCAATGGGAAGCCTGGACCGAAGTCGCGGACTTCCGCGATTCGCTGCCGGACGACAAGCACTATGTAATCGACGGCGTGACCGGGCACCTCTCGTTCGGCCCAGTGATTCGCGAACCCGACGGCCTTGAGCATGCGTACGGAAAAACTCCGGCGCGTGGCTCTGCCATGAGGTTCACGCGATACCGTTACGGCGGCGGGATCGTCGGTAATGTCGGCGCGAACACGATCACGATCCTGAAGTCGAGCATTCCCTACGTCGCGACCGTCACTAACCGCAGGCCGGCCGCGGGAGGTCTCGATCCGGAAACATTGGATGCGGCACGATTCCGTGCGCCACGAGCTATCCAGACGAGAGACCGGGCCATCACGGCGGGAGACTTCGAGTTCCTCGCGAAAGAGGCATCCCGGCGGGTGGCGCGCGCTCGCTGCATTCAGGTACATGCCGAAGGCGCCGGCAGCTCGGTGCCACCTGGAACCGTCGAACTCCTCATCGTGCCTCTCGTGCCGCCTGAACACGCGCGGACTATCGAATCGTTGCAACCTTCGCCGGACCTGCTGGAAGAAGTACGCGCGTTCCTGGACGAACGGAGACTCCTGGGGACTCAATTGGTGGTCGATGGACCGGCCTACGTGGGCGTGAGCGTGGAAGCCACAATCCTTGTTCAGCGGCATCGCAACGGGGATGAAGTTCGCGCGGCTGTGGCCGCGAAGATCCGCGAATACCTCGATCCCTTGTTCGGCGGGCCCGACGCCGAGGGCTGGCCGTTCGGTCGCGACCTTTACCTCTCGGAGATGCAATCGGTGGTGCAGGCGGTGCCCGGCGTTGAATACGCCCAGGACGTAACGCTGTACCAGGTCGATATTCAGACCGGGCAGTCACGAGCGGCGGGGCAGAAGATTACGGTCGCCGACGATGTCCTCTTGCTCAGCTACGAACACGTGGTGACGGTCTCCGCGCGATGACGACTCCGACTGCAGTCGCGACGCAGGGACCACCAAACGGCGCGAGCCACAACGGCGTCGCCACATATGGGCGCGGGCCATTCGGTCCCGCGCCGATCGGAGTGCCGGATGCGCGCAGTTCCTATCTCGGCCATCTTCCGGGCATCTACCAGGAAAGCGATTTCCTCGGACGGTTTCTGCTGATCTTCGAACACATCCTTTCGCCGATTGATCAGACGGTTGGGTCGCTGGCGGACTACTTCGATGCGTCCCTGACGCCGGTTGAGTTCCTGCCATGGCTCGGTTCGTGGATCGGTCTGGTCCTCGATGTGCGTGTGCCAGAGGAAAACCGGCGCGAAATGGTCCGGGCTGCTCCGGAACTGTTTCGCTGGCGCGGTACAAAGCGCGGATTGCGTGAATTCCTACGCCTGAGCACCGGGATCGAGCCGGAGATCATTGAACCGACGCTGAGCGAAATCGCCTCGACCCCGAACCGCGCCTACCGTTTCACCGTGCGGGTGCCGGTGCCTGCGGGACAAACTCCACCCGCCCGCGCCTACATCGAAACCATCATCGAAGCCGAGAAGCCGGCATTTGCCGGCTTCAACCTTGAAATCGTGAACGCCTGAGAGGGCTCAGGGGGAGGGAAGGATGAACGGCGTCGTGCCCGCCGCGTCCTTCTCGGCGGCCCAGCCCGAAAGCCCGGCCGAACTCTGAATCTGCCACCAGACGAAACCGCCGTCGTTCACCGGGCCGTCCTTGATCGCCACCTTTTCACCGGTGCAAAGCCGCCCAAGGATCTCCGATCCGTCACGGCTTGCCTTATTACGAACAGCGAGGCAGTTATCGTTCGCTGGAGGGTTCGGATCGGAATTGGCGATGACGCCGTTCCCGCCCTTGTACAGCCCGGTTGGGGTGGCCGTCGCTGGCGGCGTTGTGGCGACCGCCGAGACAGCGACCGTCGCCGTCGGCGTGTTGTCAGCTTTCTTGCTGCCGCCTCCACTCAAGCTGAGGATCGCCACTGCGATTCCGCCGAGCACCAGGATGGCCAGAAGCCCGATGAGGGGCCACTTGTACGGTTCAAAGGGAGGCTTGATTTGTAACTGGGCGTCGGCCGTCACGGGGGTGGTGCTTGCGCCCTGGCGGGCTTCCACGCGGAACGGCCGGTAAACCGTCGGCCCGAACTTCTTCGATGCCTTTGACGTGACAGCGAGGCCGACCGTCTTCTGCTCGCCGGGAGCGAGCTCAACACTGTCTGCATCGAACTGGTAACCGAATTCGCGAGCTTCATCGGCGGCAGTCAGGGCGACCTGGAGCGTGACGTTTCCGCTGTTGATCGCGGTCACCTTGAAATCACGGCTCGAACGTTGCGGATCGAGCGTGATGCGGAAACCTTCAAAGGCGCGGACGGTGAGCTTTCCGAGCGAGCGGACTTCGCGGCCGTGGACTTTCGAGGTTACGGCGACGGAGAAGGGGTACTCGCCCGCAGCCGCGGTTGAATCCTTTGGCGGCTGAATCACAACGGTGATTTCGTCGCGGGCGCCGGGAACGAGCGAGAGGTTCGGGCGGCTCACTTTCGCCCACCCTTCCGGCAGATCGACTATCGCAATCGTCAGTTCGTCGGGAACGGTGCCGCGATTCTGTACGTTGACGGTGGCCGTGGTGGGCGAACCCGCCGCCACCGGCTGGCTCGGAGATGTCAGCGCCACGCCAATCGTCTGCTCCGTCTCGCGGGCGTCCGACGCCGCCGCATTCGGTTCGGCGGGGGCGAGCGCCTCGGAGAAAACGAAGCGCGCTTCGACGTCGCCAAAGCGGATGGTCTGGCCGCTTTCGACCACGATCGGGTCGTTGCCGGGAACGCGCTGCGAGCCGACGAATGTGCCGGTACCGGAACCGAGATCCTGGATCGTGACTTTTCCGGGCTCGATGACCATCTGCGCATGGCGGCGAGAGACCGAGACATGGTCGATAACGACCTGGTTGCCATCAGCGCGCCCGATAACCACGGTGGCTGCCGTGATCGGATACTCGCGAATCTGCCCATCGGGTGTTGCTACCCGAAGCGTTCCAAAATCCATGCAAAATCTCTTTCGCGCGCGCGGCTAGGGAGCGACGCTGCGCAGCCAAGCATACAAATGCCATGTTTCAGAGACTAGCTAGGGGAACTCCGAGTCTTAGGGGAGCGCGAGCATCCGTTCGAGGGCAA
Organism: Dehalococcoidia bacterium; assembly: GCA_050247055.1. Classification (GTDB taxonomy): domain Bacteria; phylum Chloroflexota; class Dehalococcoidia; order Tepidiformales; family Tepidiformaceae; genus Amarobacter. The sequence continues at coordinate 356,037 of JBFWUX010000003.1, read as the reverse complement.
CGAGCGACCACTTTCGAGTTTCGGAATCGACCTTCACTTCGTTGACGACGCGGCCCTGGATGAGTGACTCCAGCACCCACGCGATGTACGCCGGGTGGATCCGGTACATGGTGCTGCACGGGCACACCACAGGGTCCAGGCAGAACACCGTCTTATCGGGGTGTTCGTGGGCGAGCCGGTTCACAAGATTGATCTCGGTTCCAACTGCCCAGACGGTCCCAGCGGGCGAATCACTGATCGCCTTGACGATCTTCTCGGTAGACCCGTTCTCGTCGGCGGCCTGCACGGTTTCCCAGCGGCACTCCGGGTGGACGATGACGCGCACGCCGGGATGTTCGCGGCGGGCTTTCTCGATCTGTTCGACGGTGAATCGCTGGTGTGTGCTGCAATGGCCCTGCCAGAGAATGATCTTCGCCTTCTTCAGCTGTTCGGGAGTGGTGCCGCCGTGAGGCATGCGCCAATTCCAGAGCACCATCTCATCGAGCGGGATACCCATGGCATAGCCCGTGTTGCGGCCGAGGTGTTGATCCGGGAAGAACAGGACCTTCTCACCACGGTCGAACGCGTACTTGAGCGCCCGGTCGGCGTTGCTGGAGGTGCAAACCAGCCCCTCACGCTCGCCGACGAACGCCTTCAGGCTCGCAGCGCTGTTCATATAGGTCACGGGAATCACGCTCGCATCGGCGCCGAGCATTTCGTGGATCTCGTCCCAGGCCTGGTACACATCGTCGGGGTCGGCCATATCGGCCATCGAACAGCCCGCAGCCATATTCGGGAGAATTACGCGGACATCCTCGCTGGTGAGGATGTCGGCCGATTCGGCCATGAAATGGACGCCACAGAAGAGGACGAACTCGAGGTCTTTCTGTTCGGCAGCCAGCCGAGCAAGCTTGAAGCTATCCCCGGTGAAGTCGGCGTACTTGATGACCTCGTCGCGCTGGTAGTGGTGTCCAAGGATGGTCATTCGCCTGCCGAGTTTCGCTCGAGCGGAGGCGATCCGCTGATCGAGCTCCTCGGGAGACATCGCCAGATATTCACGTGGGATGTCTTGCTGCCAGCTGACGAAGGCGGGTTCTTCCACCAGCGGCACGGGAACGAGCGCATCGGTGGGGCAGGTGTCCGGATCGGTGTACATCACGAGCCGCTCGGCGTACGTGGGCGCTTTGGGAGTGAGTATTGCCATCTGGACCTCCTACTTAGTGTCACTTAGACACTAAGTCTGCCTCCAGAATGCCACGGGAGAGAGTTCGTGTCAATCAGACACGAAGTGCGGAACGTCACAGTCTCCTCGCAAGAGCCGGGCTGGATGGAACCTTAAGGGAGGAATCCACGCACGCGAGGGTTGTCCCCCATCGTGCCGCGCGAGATACCGGGCGAACCTCATTGGGAGCGCAATTCCGGGGGGAAGTACTGTCTGATGTCTTTTTGGAACGACCGATCCATGGTCACGAAGTTCGTTGTTGTTTCTGTCGGCTCGCTCGCGCTTATGTCGCTAGCGATTGTTGTTGGCGTAAGCCGCGTGATCTCGAATGAGGCGGAGGGCAACACGAACGAGGTGCTCTCGGGCGAGGGAGAACTCGCCATCGAAGACGCGCTCGCTTACATCGCGGGTGAAGAGGCGCGCGCAGGCGCACTCGCCCTTGGCACGCAGTTCCAGGAGCTGGCGGCGGCGAGCAGCGCAGAGAATCCAACCGAAGCCGAAATCAAGGCAATCGATGACCAATGGATCGCCTGGCGCAAGGGTGGGCCCGGTGGCGCCGCAGAAGCCCTCTATAAGCGGAACACGGAAACTTCGGCCGCCAGGACGATTAGCGACTTCATCGCTCAGTACCCACAACACGTCGAGATGTTCGTCACCGACAAATGGGGCCGAAACATCGCCCAGACCGACACGACCTCGGACTTCTACCAGGCCGACGAAGGATGGTGGACCGCCGCCTACGCCGATGGCAAAGGCGCCGTGGCCGTTCAGCCTGCCGAGTACGACGAAAGCAGCGGGAAGTGGGGCATGAACGTGGCCTCTCCCATCTACAGTGGCGGCGAAGTCATCGGAATCGTGCGGACTACCATCGACGTAACCTCGGTCTTCGAAAAGCTGAAAGCTGTCCACTTCGGCGAAACAGGCAACGTCTTGCTGCTGGACGCCGCGGGCAACGTGCTCTATCACCCGGATGCTGAACTGTTCGGCCAGCCAATCAGCGAAGCGGTCACGGCTGCGGCGGCGGCCCGCACGACAACAAAGTTGAACTTCAACGATCCGGACGGTTCAAGCTGGAAAGCGGCCCTGACTCCAGCCGCTGGTCCTATCGGCGACCAGCTCGGATGGATTCTCGTCTCGCGGATGACGCCGGGTGAGGCAAACGCCTCCCGTAACAGCGCTCTCTTCCGAACCATTTCGGTTGTTGTCGTAGCTGCGCTCGTCGTCGCGTGCCTCTCGGCGGCGGTCGCATGGTCGGTTGGCAAGCGAGCAAAGCGCCTCGCCATCGCCGCGCAAACTCTGGCCACTGGCAACCTCGCTGCGGCTGACGCGAGCGACGTTGCGAAAGATGAGATCGGCGCAGTCGCGGCTTCATTCCGCGATATGCAGGCGTACTTCACGGAGATGGTGTCCGCGACCGAAGCGCTCGCCGCCGGTGATCTCTCCGCAAAGGTGCAACCGCGCGGCGCCGATGACCAACTTGGCAACGCGCTCAACTCGCTCTTCGAACACGTCGAGCAGGTGGTTTCGGGCGTGAAGGCGCACGGGGCCGCCATCCTTGCCTCGGCCGATCAGCTCCAGGAATCGTCCTCGCAGCTCGCCCAGGCGACCGGCCAGATTTCGCTCGCGATGGAAGATGTCACCCGCTCGGCAGTCTCGCTCAGCGGCCTCTCCCAGGAATCGGCGCACGAAGTCACTCAACTCGCCGACGTTTCGAATGGCGTTTCCACCGCGGCGCAGGACAGCCTTCGCTCGGTTGGCCAGTCCAAGTCTGAAGCGACCGCGATGGGCGAGCGGATCAACTCCGTTGCCGCGGCATCGAATGAAGTCGCCTCGGCCGCGGACGAATCTCGCCGCGCAGCCCAGCAGGGCCAACAGGCCGTGGGCCAGGCCGTTGCTTCAATGGAAGCCATCGCCGTCGCCGTGCAGCGGGCTTCGAAAACGGTCGACCAGCTCGGCGAATACGGCCAGCAGATCGGCAACATCGTCCAGGCCATCGACGAGATCGCGGCACAGACCAACCTCCTCGCACTCAATGCGGCTATCGAAGCGGCGCGCGCCGGCGAACAGGGACGCGGCTTCGCCGTCGTGGCCGAGAACGTACGGTCGTTGGCCGAACGATCGAGCCAATCGACCCGCGAAATCGCCGAGCTCATCGCGGCGGTTCAGTCCGGCACAGAGGAGGCCGTCCGCGCCATGGCTGCGGGCGTGGAAGATGTGAAGGCCGGTCAGACCATCACGACCGAGGCCGGGACCGCTCTCGAAGCCATCATCGCATCGGTTGAACAGTCCGCCGCGCGAATGCAGGCCATCGCCGTCGATGTCCAGGATCTCGCTTCCGGCGCGCTCCGCATCGTCGAAGCATCCGAACAGGTCGCAATCCGCACGAACGAGACGGTCGAGGGCGCGGCGCGCCTGAACAGCGGCACCTCTACGGTGAACCACGCGATCATGCAGGTCTCGGCCACGAGCGAGCAGACTTCGGCGTCGGCGGAAGAGGTTTCGGCTTCGACGCAAGAATTGACCGCCCAGTCAGGCGACCTCGCCGACACAGCTTCACGGATGCGACAGCTCGCACACGAACTGAACGCCTCGGTTTCACACTTCCGGGGCGGCGCAGCGGCGAGCTAAACCGCTCACGGCAAATCAACAAAGAGGCCCCGAAGTTCGGGGCCTCTTTTGTTGCCGAACGGGATGCTAGCGCTTCCGAGTCCTTCGCCGGCCCCAGTTATGGCTCATCATCCAGCGCGAGGTGATTCGCGAGAACCCGAAGCCAAGGAGGATCGCCCAGACGGTAAACACGATCAGGCTGACCGTGTTGTTGGATGTGGCGCCGGCAACGAGGCCCATGTAGAGGCCGATGAATCCGCCCAGCGAGAACGCGAAGTAGACCGGGAACGTCCGCCATTCCCAATTTGGCATGGGGATCGGCTGGTTAGCGGCGGGCGAGGCTGGCGTGGCTGAGCCAGCGGCCTGGTGAGTGGTGGCAGGTTTCTTTCGACGGCTGCGGGTGCTCATGAGGGAATCCCGAAGCGGAGACGAAAGGCCATGTCACAACGAAGGCACAGCGGGACGACGTCCCTGCCGAGCAAATTACGAAATCCGATCACATGAACCCCACAAGCCCGGCCCACTTCGTTTATTCGTGAATCGGGGAAATGAAACAGCCCGGCGCAGTCCGCACAGATGAGCGCGCTGTGTGCGCCGATCGCTTCTTTGCACTCAACGCAGGTCGAGGGCATCAGCCAGATTGTCGAATGATGATCGTCGAATGTCGATCAGTGGGTTGCGCCGAAGGCAAGGATGTCCGCCCGCACGAACAGAAGGACGCCGGAACTCGTCTTGCGGTGCTTCACATGGCCAAGTTCGGCGTAACGGCTGAGTTCGGCTTCACTCAAGCCCGCTGCAGCCGCCGCTTCGGCAAGATCCAGGACATCGTCCAGGGCGCCGCTTTCGGGTTCCTCGGGCGGGTTCAGGCAGGTGTTACAAGCGAATTCAAGGCCAAGATGCTCTTCATTGATCCATACCTGACCGCAATCGTCTCCGGGCAAGTCGGCGCGCGAGTTCAGGTGGTAGAGGCTGCCGCAGACACCACAATGGGCGACCATGTAGGGCTCGACGATCAGCGAGCACACGACGCAGAGTTCAGAATCTATGGGGGAAGTCATCTCGGGAACCTTTCCGAAGCGTACAAGAACCTTGACTCGCGGGGAACGCGATCCCTATGATCATAGCGCTTTAGCAATTCCAAAGGCCGCTCCCTTGCGGCCGCCAGTCCTTCGCGGAAGGACGGGAGGGTGCGTGGCCCTGGCCACTACTGCGGATTATGCCCGTTTCGTCGAACGGCTTGGCGTAAAGCCGCTGCCCGATGCCCTCCTCGGCCAGGCCCTCACGCACGCGTCCTACCTCAATGAAGCAGACTCAACCGCTGCATCCAACGAACGACTCGAGTTCCTCGGCGACTCGGTACTGGGGATGGTTATCGCCTCTGTGCTCTTCGACCAATTTCCGGAAGCGGGCGAAGGCGACCTCACCCGCATGCGCGCCGACATTGTCCGCGGGACAAGCCTGGCGCGAGTCGCCGCGAGAGTCGGCCTCGGCGAACACATCATCCTGGGACGGGGCGAAGAGAGCGCCGGAGGACGAACCCGCGACCGAAACCTTGCCGGAGGCCTCGAAGCGCTCATCGGGGCAGTCTATGAGGCGCACGGCTACCGGGCGGCGAAAGCATTCACCCGCCGCATTCTGAAGCCCGAACTGGAGCAGATTCACCGCGTTGGCGCACGTGTCGATGCGAAAAGTTCGCTGCAGCACCTGGTCCAGGCTCGCTGGCACGAACCGCCAGGATATGTGACGGTGCAAGAAGCGACCGGTGCACAGCACCGGTTCATCGTCGAGGTTCGCGTTGCAGGCTCGACTCTCGGACGGGGCGAGGGTCGCAGCAAACGCGAGGCGCAACAGGCTGCCGCCCGCGAGGCAGTCCAGGCGCTCACTTCGCAAGATCAGGCGGAGGACTAGCCCCGTGTACTTGAAGCGGCTCTCTATTCAGGGCTTCAAGAGTTTCGCGAACCGCACGTCGTTCGAATACGGGCGGGGCATTACCGCGGTCGTTGGCCCCAACGGTTCAGGCAAAAGCAACGTTTCGGACGCCATCCGCTGGGTGCTAGGCGAACAGAGCAGCAAGCTGCTGCGTGCCAAGAAGCAGGAAGATGTCATCTTCTCCGGCACGAAAGACCGCGCGGCTGTCGGCATGGCCGAGGTCGCTCTGACACTCGATAACGAAGGACGCTGGCTGCCGGTTGAATTTGCCGAAGTCGAAATTGCCCGGCGTGTCTACCGGAACGGAGATTCCGAGTACCTGCTGAACGGCTCACGCGTGCGCCTGCGTGACGTCATCGACCTTCTGATGAAAGGCGACGTCGGCCAGAACAGTTACTCGATAATGGGACAGGGCCTCGTCGACGAAGTCCTGAGCATGTCACCGGATGAGCGGCGCTCGTTCCTCGATGAAGCTGCCGACGTAAAGCGCTTCCGGCTGAAGATCAAGGAAGCGCAGGACCGCCTGAGCGCGACCCAGGACAACATCGACCGCGTGACGCTGATCGTGGACGAAATCGAACCCCGGTTGGCGCAACTAAGCAGGCAGGCAGAACGCGCGAGCGAGCATAAGCGGCTCTCCGCTGAACTTATCGAGCTCCTGAAGACCTACTACGGCCACCAATGGAGCGAAGCCCAGAATGCACTCGTACGGGTGCGGGCCGCTTTGGACCAGGGCACCGCTGAGAACGGGGCCGCCGCGCAGCGCGTTACCCAGCTGCGAGAGCAGCTACGCACGCTGTCGGAGGAGATCCGCAAGCGCCGCGAAGCGATCGGCCGGCGAGACACACGGAATTCTGAAATCGACCACCGCATGGCCGCGACGGAGCAGGCAATCGCGCTTGACCGGGAACGCCACAACATGATCTCTGCGCGGAGCGAAGAGGTCCGCCTGGAACTCGAGGCGATCGAGGCAGAACGCCTTTCGCTGGCTTCGACCGACGTCGATGAGGGCCGACGCGGCCTTGAAGTGGTTGAGGAAGCCGAGACAGCCAAAGAAGCGGCGCAGCGCACCCGTGCTGAGCTTGACGCCGCGGAGCGCGAATATTCGACCCTTCGCAGCAAGACGCAGGAACTGCGCGACGGCGCCGATGGCGATGACAGGCGCGCAAACGCCATGGACATCGATATCGAGACCGCCGAGCGGCGCATTGCGGACCTCGACCGCGAACTTGAACAACTCGTCGCGCGTCGAAAGCAGGTGGTAGTCGAGCTTATCGGCTATGGACGGCGATTCGCCGAGGCCCGCACGGCTGTCGCGGAAGGTGAAATCAACCTGGAAGAGGCGCGCAAGGCTGCCGAGTCAGCGCGTGAACAGCTGCTCCGCGTACAGGAAGAAGTCCGCGAGTTCGAATCTGGTGGGAATCACGACCTCCGCGAACTCGACCATCTCGAGGGCCGCCTCGACGCACTCATGCGAGTCCAGGCGGAGCACGATGGCGTCGCCGCCGGTACCCGCAACGTCCTGATCATGGGCCAGGCGCTGATGGACGGGTTCGAACCAGGCAGCCTTGGCGAACCACCGGAGGTGCCCGGAGTGATCGGCCTGCTTTCGCGCCAGATCCGGGTGCCGGCAGGGCTGGAAATTGCGATTAACGCTGCCCTTGAGCAGCGGCTCCACGCGGTGGTCGTGGAGAACGAGGCCGTCGCTCTTGAGGCGATCGCCGCCCTCCAACGCCGTAAGCACGGACGCGCGCAATTCATGCCGCTCGATTCCGTACGCCACGTCTACCCGCTGAACCTTCAGAAGGAACGCGGCGTCGTTGGAGTCGCTTCGAAGCTCATTCGCTGCGAGAACCGCGTGAAGCAGCTCGTGGATACCCTGCTCGGCCGGATCATCATCTGCGAGGACGTTCAATCTGGGCTGCGCATGGTCAAGCGCGGGCTCGGTTCGGTCGTCACCCTCGACGGCATCTATATCGAACAGACGGGCGTCCTCGCCGGTGGCTCCACCGGTGCCGATGAGGGCGAGTTCATCCGCCAGCGCGAACTGGAAGAATTGCCCCAGCGAATCGAGGAACTGCGCAAACGCACCGAAGTCAGCCAGGAACGCGTCGCCAACGCCCGCGCCGCGATCGACCACGTCGCCCAGCGTTCACACGAAACGGACGCCGAATTCGAAATGACGCGCCGCTCGCTTGAGAGTTCGCGCTTTGATCTCGAACGCGAACGCGAGCGCCTCCATCGCCTGCGACGAGACATGGACGCCGTCTATTCGAAGCAGGCGGATATTGAGCGCGAGCGCGCGAGCCGCGAGACCCAGATCAAGCAGGCGCAGGCTTCCGCGGTGCAGCTCCAGTCACGTCGCGACGAGCGCCGGGCGGCGATGGAAGCGATGGACGCCGACCTGCAGTTGGCGACCGAACGCCGCGAAGCCGCCTTGCGCGCCGTCTCCGAAGCAAGCGCGAAACTGGCGACCGTCGAAGGCGAACGACGAACGCTCACAGCGTTGCGGGAGCAGCACGAGAAATCGATCGAGCGGCTTGATGCCCAGATCCAGGCCAAGCGACTGCAGGCTCGCAACTTAGAGCTCGAAGCGAGTGTGATCAACGAGCGCCTTGCCAAACTGGCCCATGAACTGGACACGATTCGGGCGGAACAGACAAAGTTCGCCGAAGATGCCGCCCCCGACCGGGACGAACTGGACCGCCTCGAAAACCATGAGCGGACGATCCAGGACGAGTTTAACGAGGCGCAGACGGCGCTCCTCGCGATCGACCGGAAACGGTTGGACCAGGAAGCGGAACTCTCAAGAACTACAGAGCACATCGAGCACCTGCGTCTCGAAATGGAACGTGAGGGCCTCGCGCCAGACCGTTCCGGGAAGATCGTGGCCTTCGAAGAAGCGATGGCCGCAGATTCCATGTTCGAGACGGCCGATGCCGGCGGACCACGCATTCAAGGTGGCGCGGAAGTGGACATCGACGCAATGCGAACCCGCATCGAAGAATTGCGGCGCCAGATCCGTCGTCTCGGGACCATCAATGAGGAAGCCCCGGAGGACTTTGCCGAGTTCAAAGAACGACACGAGTTCCTCACGAGCCAGCTTGTTGACCTGACCGACTCTTCGGACCAACTGCGGACCGCGATTGCCGACCTGAACGAGGAGATCCGAACGCGTTTCACGGCGACGTTCGATACCGTGAACAAGAAGTTCGCCGAATACTTCTCAGCGTTCTTCGGCGGCGGCGTTGCAAGCCTGTCGCTGACCGATCCGGCGAACCTCGCCGAGGCCGGAATCGAGATCGAAGCGCAGCCGCCGGGTAAGCGAATCAAGAGTCTGAGCTTGCTCTCCGGCGGAGAACGTTCGCTGACGGCGGTCGCGCTACTCTTCGCCTTACTGGCGGCGAATCCTTCGCCGTTCTGCGTGCTCGACGAGGTGGATGCGGCGCTCGACGAAGCGAACGTCGGCCGCTTCACCGCCGCACTGCGGCAGTTGGCGGAGAAGACACAGTTCCTCGTGGTCACGCACAACCGGCGGACCATCGAAGTTGCCGACGAGATCTACGGCGTGTCCATGGGTCGGGATGGCGTCTCCAAGGTGCTCTCGCTGCGGCTCGCCGATATCCCTCAGAACTAAGGGAACAGCGTCAGTCGAAGTTCGATAGGGGCAGGTCGAAGCCCTCGTGGGTGAAACCTGCGTCATCGCTGTCCAGCGCCCCACCGAAGGGCACCAGCTTCACTTCGCCGTTCGGATAGTAAATGACGACGCTTCGCGTCTTCGCGCGGACCGCCCAAACGCGCGTGACACCGTGGTCAAGGTAGTCCGCGACCTTTTCGAGAACGTCTTTCTCCGTGTCGCCTTTCGAGACCACTTCGACCGCGAGGAGGGGTGGGCTGGAAATGAACCCATCCTCAGGAAGCTCGCCATCCGGAAGGCTTGAGTTGGCGACCAGTGCTACATCCGGCGCGCGAACGAGGTCCGGGTCTAGCTGCAGCACGAACCCGGCCTCGACGGTTACGCGCCCTTCGTTGTGGGCGACGGCAAAGCTGCGAAGTGCCTGCCAAATGATGCCCTGTCGTTCACCATGCTTTCCGCTCACCGGCATGTGGGTGACCACCTTTCCACACACGAGTTCCATTTTGCCACCCTCAGGTGGCGGCGGGAGCTGATAGAACTCCTCGGCGGTCATCAGCTGCTCGGAGATGGGTGCGGTCGTCATGTCCCACATCGTACAACACCAAAACTGACCCTTACCGGTTGCGCCCGTAGCATGAAGCCAACACGACAGGGGATTCGCGCGTGAGATTCTGGCGCAAGAAGCCAGCTGAACAGGCACCTGAAGAAGGCGAACAAGAAGTCGTCGCGACTGCTGAGGTCGAGGAGAACTTCGAGCCTACGCCTGAGGAGATCGCCGAGGTTCACGAGCAGACGGAGCGCGCCGTGGAGCGGACGCGGCGGGGTTTCTTCAGCAGGTTGGGCGGCATCTTCGAGCGCGCGGACTACAGCGAAGACCTCTGGGATGAACTCGAAGAGATCCTGATCGGCGCCGATGCCGGACTCGAAACCACGACAGTCATTGTCGACGCCGTGAAGAAGAGAGTGAAAGACGAGGGCGTGAAGCAAAGCGCCCGGGTACGCGAAATCCTTCGCGAAGAACTTGTGGATGTGCTGCTGGAACCGGCGGATGAACCGCTCTCCTGGCTGATGGAAGACGCGCCGGACATGACCATCATCCTGGTTGTCGGGGTGAACGGGGCAGGGAAAACAACCTCGATCGCGAAGATGTCGCATGCCTTCAAGAACGACGGCGCCAGCGTGATTCTTGGCGCCGCCGATACATTCCGGGCCGCGGCGACTGACCAGTTGAAAGTCTGGGGCGACCGTATCGGCGTGCGCGTCGTCGCACATCAGCCGGGGGCCGACCCTGGCGCAGTGGTGTTCGACACCCTTTCAGCCGCAGAGAGCGCGAAAGCGGACTTCGTCATCGTCGACACGGCGGGGCGCCTGCATACCAAGGCGAACCTGATGGAAGAGCTGAAGAAGATGCACCGCATCATCCAGCGCAACCACCCCGATGGCCCGCATGAGACGTTCCTCGTGCTTGATGCGACAACGGGCCAGAACGGCCTCATGCAGGCGAAGACGTTCGCCGAAGCGGTCGGCGTCACCGGCATCATCCTGGCCAAGCTCGATGGCACGGCGAAAGGCGGCATCGCCTTCGCCATCGCACACGAACTTGGCATCCCCGTGCGATTCATCGGTACCGGCGAAAAGATGGGCGACCTCGCGCCGTTCGATGCGGAAGACTTCGTGGATTCGCTTCTCGCCTAGGGAGGGCCAATGGCGGATGTCCTGGCCTTCTGGCTGACCGCGCTTGTCATCGCCTGTTGTGGCTACCCCATGGCAGCGGTGCTTCTGCGCCGGCTGCCCGACGCTGGTGCGGGTCTGAGCTTTCCACTTGGCCTGGTGCTGACCGGTTACGGCTATTTCATCCTGCGCGTCTTTGACCTGTTGCCTCCGGGGCGCGGCGGTTATGTCGTGACAGTGGCACTGCTCGGGCTGGTTGCAGCGGCAGTCTCGGGCCGCGACCGGTGGAGCCTCGTGACGTGGAATCGGGCCTGGCCATCGGTGGTGATCACCGTATGCGTGTTCACCTTCGCCTTCTTCGCGTACGTGGCATTTCGTTCGTACAACGCGGAAATCGGTGGCACCGAACAGCCAATGGACCTGATGTACCTCAACGCGACGATGAACTCCGAGGAATACCCGCCGAAGGATCCCTGGCTCGCCGGAGAACGCGCGAGTTACTACTACTTCGGCTACCTGCAAGCCGGCGTCCTTACTTCGGTGTCGGGAGTGAACGCCTCGACGGGGTATAACCTTTCGCTGGCGTACACGTTTGCCGCCGCCGCCGCCGCAATTTCGTCCCTCGGTTATGCATTGGCCCGCTGGATCCTCGGATCTCGGGCACGCTCCTGGGCGATGGGCGCCGGGGCCATGGCCGTGGGATTACTCCTGCTGGTCGGCTCCCTGGCAGCCGTCTTCGAATGGACCGCGGCCCACGAGGACTACGACCTCAGCATCGCCGGCGTCGACCTCTATTCGTTCTTCGGCGCCAAGGAAATCGTGCAGTGCCAGACTGCGACCTCCGAGTATTGCTACAGCGGATCTCTGACGAACCGGACGCAGGCCTGGTATCCGACCGAATTCTGGTTCTGGTTCCGCGACACGCGGATCATCCCGAAAACCATCACGGAGTCGCCCTTCTTCAGCTTCCTGCTCGGTGATCTTCACCCTCATGTGATGTCGATCCCGCTGGTACTGCTGGTGCTGGGGCTGTCGCTCGCGACCTGGCGAGAACGGCGGATTCTAGATATCCGGAGCCACCGGACGGCCCCATTCAAGAGCGCGGCTATCGCTGTGCTCCTTGGCGCTCTTGCGTTCCAGAACGCATGGGACGTGCTCACCTTCACACTCGTGTTCGCGCTGGCCGTTTTCGCGCGAAATTTCCGGCGTGTGCCGCTGGTGCCAGCGCTCGTGAGCACGGCCGGGTTTGTCGTCCCACTCGGCATTGCGGCCGTCGTGCTCTACCTCCCGTGGGTCGTGGACTTCTCGTCGCAGGCGCAAGGCATTCAGCCATACATCGGCGCGGGCACGCGGCCGGCTCACGTCCTGCTTCAGTTCGGGCCGATCGTTGCCGCTGGCCTGGTCGCGGCGGTCTGGAGCGCCCGGGCTCTCTCCCGGCAGGATGCGATCAACGTGCTCCTCGGCGCGGCATGGTTGCCGGTGCTGCCATTCATCCTCTGGATCGCGTTCGCGTGGGGCCAGGGAAACCTTTCGGACGCTGTGGATGCCCGCACACAGAGCGGCTGGTGGACCTTGGTGCTGTATGGCCTGGCAACCTGGGCCCTTGCCTACGCAGCAATCGCCATGACACTCGCACGCAAAGCGGCCGCAGTCGCCGCGGCACTGGCAGCGACCGGAGTATTACTGCTGTACGGTTCCGAACTGTTCTATATCAAGGATGTGTTCTCGGCGGGGTCGCCACGCTTGAACACCATCTTCAAGCTCTCGTACCAGGCCTGGATGTTGCTGGCCCTGGGCGGCGGTGCCGGGACCATCGCGGCTCTAAGCCAGGTACGACGATTCAAGTCCTTCGCGGTCCTCGTAGCGCCGGCGCTACTGCTGGCGACGCTCGGGCTGGTCTATCCGCTGCTCGCCTCGTTCAACCGAACAGACAGTTTCGGGCTCGAAACGAATATCGATGGACTGGCCGCGGTGCAACAGAACGACCCCGGCGAATACGCGCTCGTGCAGTGGCTCGATGCAAACACTCCCCGGGACACCGTGGTCGTCGAGGCGACCGGCCGGCGGTGGGCCCCAGGGAACGGCGGCCCCAGCGTTGTGGATGCCGGTTCCGACTACACCGACTCCGGCCGCATTTCCGAACGGACCGGCCGGGCGACCGTTATCGGCTGGTATTTTCACGAAGTCCAGTGGCGCGGAGACACACCAGACAACCAGGCCGAGTTCCAGCGGAGGCAAGGGCTGGTCGACTCTGCGTACATCTCAGGCGATCCTGACACGGTGCTCAGCGTGATGCGCGAATTCGGGGCCGAATATCTCGTCGTTGGGCGGATCGAATTGGTCCGCTATCCGGGCTTGCTGCCGGATTTCTCCGCGTTCCTGGATGTCGCGTACGAATCCGGGTCCTACCGCATCTACCGGCTGCCGCGTTACGAAGAGGTTCAAACCTCGTGACGGCTCAACCGATGATTGGGGAGCGGCCCCGGAAGTTCGAAGTGACCGCGGGCCAGCTGACCTGGGTGCTGATCGCCGCAGTATTCATCGGGATTCGGCTGGCGGCGGTGCTGAGCCTGCCGGTCGGCGGCGTCGAACTCGATAGTCTCGCGGGGGCATGGCAGGCCCACGCCGCTAACGCCGATGACCGGTTCATCCCGACGCTCTTCCAGGCGCTGACCTCGTGGACATTCATCGCGACCACTTCCGAGATGCCGGCGCGACTGCTCGCGTTTGCCGCTTCGTGCAGCATTCCGTTCGCCGTCTGGCGTCTGCGGCCGATGCTGGGCGAGACCGGCGCCATGGCAGTTCTGCTCACCCTCGGGTTTGAGCCATTCTCGGTGCTGCTCGGCGCCACGGCGTGGATGGGCGCATTCGATATGCCGATCCTCTTTTGGCTACTCGTGATCGCCCGCGAAAAAGAGCTTCCGGCCTGGTCGTACGGCATCGCAGGGTTCGTGGCCGCCACCGCTGGGCCGATTGTCCTCCCAGCCATCGCGGGTGTCGCCGCTGTGCGCTTGCTCCAGCAGGATTACCCGCCGCGAGAACGGCTGCTTTGGGCCGCCGGTGGGGCGGTCCTGGGCGGGCTCATCGCCGCCACGGGTTTTGGGACCGGTCCCCAGGACCCAACACTGCCGCCGATCCTGGCCTTCGCGCGCGGCTTCGAGGCCGATTGGTCTTCTGCTTCCACCGGCGCGTTGCTTGGACTGTACGGCTATCCGATCCTCGGTCTCGGTCTCTTCGCAGCCGTCTACCACGCCTACGAATGCTGGCGGGACGATGAATGGCCGCAGGATTCGGTGTTCCTGTTTGCGGTCTGGGGACTTTCGTTCGCCTGGCTTGTGCTTTCGTGGGGCACGAACAATCCCGTGCCCTTCGCCGCGGCGGCCATCCCGTCGGCGCTGCTCATCGGGAAGGTGACGCCCGCCGCAATGGAATTGCTCGGCGATGTCGTGTGGCTCTACGCCGGACCCGCCGTGGCCGGATTCACCTTCCTTGCGCTCGTGGCAGGCGCGTTCGTCATCGACTGGTCGAGAGTCGGCCGCGTTGGGGACGACCAGGAGAAGCTCATCGTCATCGGGCTCAGCATCGCGATGGTCGCCTTTTCCGGCCTGCTGCTGAGCGCGCGCCGGACGGCGCCGGCCCTGGCCGTCCCGTTTGTGGGAGCCGCCGTATTGCTGGCCGTTTCGGGGTCGGCAAATGTTGCTTTTGGTGGCCCCACGGAACCGTTGCCGTCACCTATCAGCGATGTCCAGGGGCGTGAGATCCGTGATATAGCGCTCAACACCCGCACTGAACAGGGCGGGCTGATCGTCATCCATTCGGACTTCACAGACGAGAGCACATGGAAGATGCGCGACTCCGGCACGATCGTTTACGCGTCGCGCGTTCCGCCGGACGCCACGGTGGTCGTTTGGCCGGTGACGCTTCCAGCACCAGACGGGTTCGCTGTGGTCGAGGGACAGTGGTCGTTCGAGGAAATCCGGAAGGGCCCTGACGGCGACTTTCTCGACTATCTGCGATGGTTAACCAATCGCAACTCTCTGAAGAACAGCACCGTCCCGGTCGCCGTATACCTGAGGACAACACAATGACGACGAGCCCGGCAACTCTTTCGCGGGAACCACGAGCGCTGCAACGCGTACTCGCAACGAAGATTTCGCTGCGCTGGGAGTTCGTTGCCTATGCGGTGATCCTCGGGTTGGCGATTGCGCTGCGGTTCGCCGACCTTGGCACGCGGGCATTGCACCACGACGAGAGCATCCACGCCCAGTGGTCGTGGAGCCTGCTCCAGGGAAGCTATCACCACAGCCCGGTCTTCCATGGGCCGTTCTACTACCACGTGCAGGCGCTGGTCTTCCTGATCTTCGGGGCGAACGACTACACGAGTCGTTTCTCGGCCGCGATTTTCGGGACAGCGATCGTCATCATGCCCGTGATGATCCGACGGAAGCTCGGCCCGGCGGGAACGATCGCCGCCGTCGCGTTCATCGCCTTCTCGCCCACGCTTGTCTATTACAGCCGGTTCTTCCGCGAAGACATCTACATGGCGTTCTTCACTCTGCTGATGGTGGTGGCCATCTGGCGCTACATCGAAGACGGGCGAGCACGCTGGCTGTATCTGCTTGCGGCCGCGTTCACCGGGAACGTCCTGACGAAAGAGGGCGCGTTCCTGGCGATCGCGGTGTTCCTTGTGTACATCGACCTGCATCTCTCGGCGGAACTGGCGACGCAAACGCTGCGGAAGCGATCGAAGCAGGCGTACAACCGCTACCTGGCATCGCAGATGACCCAACGAGGGCTCGAAACGCCAGACGAGGCACTGGAAGCCGAGGCATTCGAAGCCACGAACATGGACGTACCCTGGCGGCGAGCCGCTCTCACCCTGGGCATTTCGCCGGTCGCGTGGGCAGTCGCGGCACTCTGGCCGTTCATCGGTCCGCTGAAGCGCACGTACGACTGGGACGATGAGCTTCCCCGCCCGGGCGACCTGTTGATCTTGCTGGGGACGTTCACGCTCCCGCTGCTGACGCCACTGAGCCGATTCTTCATCCTCGAACCGCTCGGCATCGTCGAGAAGGACCGGCTGAGCTGGGAACTGCACTTGCAAGGTTCGGTCGCGGCCCGCGACCAGATTGCCATCCTCGGGCTGTTTTCCGTGAGCACCAGCATCGCGGCGTTCGCGGGGCTGCAGTGGAAGCCGAAGCTCTGGGCGATAGCGTTCGTCAGTTCCACCCTGGTTTACCTGACGCTGATGACGTCATTCTGGACGAATCTCGATGGTCTGATTTCGGGACCGTGGGGGTCGCTCGATTACTGGAAGACGCAGCAGCATGTTTCGCGCGGCGATCAGCCCTGGTTCTACTACTACATGTTGATGCCAGCCTACGAGTTCCTGCCGCTCGCTCTGTGCATTGGCGGCGCGTGGTGGACGGTGATTCGCGGAAACGCGTTCTCCCGATTCCTTGCGTTCTGGTTCGTGGGGATGTTCGCGGCGCTCTCCCTTGGCGCCGAAAAGATGCCGTGGCTGAACACCCATCTCGCGCTGCCGGCCTGCGTCCTCGCGGCGTATTCGGTGCAGCAGGCCTGGGCCGCATGGCACGACCGTCCGGCAATTTCCAGGCTCGCGCCGATGCTCATCAGCGTCGCGATGGTCTCGGGCGGAGCGCTCGCGCTCATCGCGTTCATGCCCGGCGGGACGACGTACAACCTCATCCGCGCCGCAATCGTCGTCGGAGCTGTCGGAGCAATCTGGTTCGCTGCCGCGCCTTCAGGGCGTAAAGCAGTTGGGCTGGTGGCAGTGACCGCGGTCATCGGCGCGCTCGCGTTCTTCTCGGTTCGCACCATGGTGATGGCCTCGTTCGAACGCGGCGACAATCCCCGCGACCTCCTTATTTATACGCAGAGCTCCGGAGAGCTCGCGCAGATTGCGCGCCAGATTGACGCGCTGGCCGAAGCTTCCGGCCGCGGCTATGACTTGCGAATCGCGGTTGATTCGACCGATTCGTTCGCGTGGCCCTGGGCGTGGTACCTGCGGGACTACCGAGGCGTGACGTATGTCGAGTTCGGGAATGGGATGCCGGCGGGGGACTACGACGTCATTCTTGTGAACTCATCCAACATCGGGAACATCCAGGACTACCTGGCGAATTCCCAAATCCAATACGGCCCACAGGAGCAATACCCACACCGCTGGTGGTTCGACGAGACCTACAAGTACGCGATGGCGATCCCACCTGCGGGCATCTGCACCGGGCTGAGCGGCGACTGCGGCCCGCACCGGCTGGCGACCTGGAAGCACATCTGGAACGGCTTCGTCCACGAAGGCTGGACGACCACCTGGCTGAAATACTGGCGGGACCATGACCCGGGCCGGACGAACGGCAGCGTCGATGGCTTCGCGTTCTTCCCCGCGAACTTCAACAAGGAGACCGGCGAGCTTTCGGCCACGCGCCTCGAACCACCGAAGCCGACGGTCGATGCAGACGGACGGCCGATGTTCGGCGGGCAGGGTTCGCAACCCGGCCAGTTCTTCCAGCCCGTCGATATCGAGGCGGACGCTGAAGGCAACCTCTACGTGATCGACTCGGGCACGAAGAAACTGCAGAAGTTCGCCAAGGACGGCAACTTCCTCGCATCCGTCGATATTCGCGTTGACCGTGCGAACCAGAACGAGCAGTCGCAGCCGTGGGGCCTGGCGATTGCGCCGACCGGCGAGGTCGTCGTGGCCGACACTTTCGGCTGGCGAATCCGCGTGTTCGATAAGGACCTGAATTCGATCGCCTCGTTCGGCGAAGCACCCGATACGACCAAGGCGCCCGGACCGTTCGACCTGTTCGGCCCGCGAGATGCCGCGGTGGATGACGAGGGCCACATCTGGGTGACCGATACCGGAAACGACCGCATCCAGGTGTTCACGCTGACGGGCGACTTCGTGATGACCGTGGGAAGCAGTGGCAGCGGAGAGGGCCAGTTCGACGAACCGGTGGGAATCGACATCGGCGAGGATGGCGCTATTTACGTGGCCGACATGTACAACTCGCGCGTCGAGGTGCTGAACCCCGATGGCAGCTACCGGTCCCAGTTCAAGGTCGATGGCTGGGGCGGGCAAGAAGTGAACGACAAGCCGTACCTGCGGGTACTGCTCGATGGCCGCGTCGCCGTCTCCGTGCCTTCGAAAGGCGAGGTTCGCGTCTACAGCCCGAGTGGGGGCCAGGTGGCTGTAGTGAACGCTGGCACCGATCCTCTCGTTCGCCCTTATGGGATCGTGCAAACAGCCGATGCTAAGCTCTGGATAGTCGATGGCGGCAACGCCAAGATCCGAAAGCTCCCGATCCCCTAACGTCAGGCGGTACGCATTGCTCCGTTCGGTCCGATTCTGGGCAAGTTTCGCCATCAGTGCTGTCCTCATTGGGCTGTTCTTGCGAGCCACGCATCCGCGTGAGCTCGGCGATGCCCTGGGCGAGGCAGACTACCGCTGGCTGATCCCCGGGACTGCGGTGCTGTTTGTCGCCATCAGCGCGCGATGCATCCGCTGGTCCGTGCTGATGCGCCCGGTGGCGCCGCTTGGACCGAGGCGGCTCTTCCCGTACGCGATCATCGGTTACATGGCGAACAACCTCCTCCCGGCCCGCGCCGGCGAGGTGGTCCGGGCCTTCGTCCTCGGCGACCGCGAACACGTTTCGCGCATGGGCACGTTTGGGACCATCGCGGTCGAGCGCCTCTTCGATGGCTGCACGCTCGTCCTGATGCTGCTGGTTGCCGGCTCGATCGTCGGCTTCGAAGATTCGCGTTTGCAGGCGATTGCCTGGGTCTCAACGTTCTTCTTCCTCGCGGCCGTGGTTGCGTTCTACGTGCTGACCCTGGATGAAGAGCGCGCCAAGCGCGTGACCCACTACTTCCTGCGCATCCTCCCGGAGCGTTTCGAACACATCGCCACGGACCTCGCCGACAACCTGGTGAAGAGCCTGCGCTCCGTGCACGACCCGAAATCGCTGTTCCTTGTGGCATTTTTCAGCGCTCTCGCGTGGCTCATCGAAGCCGGGGCGTATGCCACCATCGGGCAGGGGTTCGATATGGGCGTTTCGTTCGCGCACTACTGCCTGCTGCTGTCCGCGGCGAACCTCGCCATCATCATCCCGACGTTCTTCGGCGGGACCGGGCCGTTCGAGTGGGCGGCGAAGCTGGTGCTGGTTGGTGCGGGCGTTTCGGATAGCGTCGCCGGGGCGTACTCAATCGTGGCCCACGGTGTGATCCTCGTGCCAACGACAATCCTCGGTTTGATTTTCCTCTGGAGCTTTGGCGTTTCGTTTAAGCGGATCACAACCGTCGAGGTGGAACAGGTGCCCTTGCAATGAAGGTTGGAATCGTTGGAGCGGGCGTTGCCGGGCTGGCAGCGGCGAATGTCCTGAGCGAGCGCGGCCACGAAGTCACCATCTTCGAAGGCCGCCACGAGGTCGGCGGGCAGGTGGTGACGTTCCCCGTCGGCGGCGAACCGCTCGAGTGCTTCTACCACCACATCTACACGAACGACACGACCGTCGTGCGCTATATCGAAGACCTTGGTCTCGGCGAGCACCTGGAGTGGATCGAGCCGAAGAACGCGCACTTTGTGAAGCGCCGCATGTACCCGTTCGTGACGCCGATGGACCTGCTGAAGTTCACGGCGATCCCGTTCATCAGCCGCATACGCCTTGGCCTGGCAGCCGTCTGGCTACGGCGGCAGAAAGACGGCGTGAAACGCTATGAAGGCGTCACCGCCCGCAAGTGGATGGAACGCGCGGTCGGCAAGAAAGCCTTCGCCGCCTTCTGGGGACCGCTCTTAAAAGGGAAGTTCGCCGACGAAGCGGACAACGTCGGCATGGTCTGGCTGTGGAACAAGATCTACCTGCGCTTCGCCAGCCGGAAGGGCTCCGGCAACTCGGAGTCGCTTGGCTACCTGCATGGTTCGTTCCGCCGCTACTACATTGCGCTCGCCGACAGGCTGACCGAACGCGGCGTGGACATTCGCCTGAACACAAACGTCGACGGCATCGAGATCGTCGAGAACGGCGTGCGCGGCATTCGCGTCGGCGGCGAACTGCGCGAATTCGACCAGGTGCTGATGACGACACCGAACATCATCACAAGCCGCATCTGCCCCGAGCTGCCCGCCGACTACAAGGCGGTCCTCGACCGCGTGAAGTACCAGTGGGCGACCTGCCTCATCCTCGCCCTGGACCGGCCGCTGACGCCGTACTACTGGCTCTCCATCGGCGACGACCTGCCCTTCGTGGCGTGCATCGAACATACGAACTTCCTGCCGCCGGAGCGATACGGCGGCAACCACATCGTCTATCTCTCGAACTACGTTTCGCCGGGCCACCCCGTCCTCGAAATGGACGCCGAGCAGGCGCTCGAGTCGTATCTTTCCGGCATCAAGGCGCTCAACCCACAGTTCGACCCGTCATGGGTGCGCGACAAGTGGCTCTTCAAGGACCCGGGTGGCCAGCCGGTCATCACGACCCACTACTCGCAATCCATCCCCGAGATGCGCACCGGCATCGACGGCCTCTACCTCTCAAACACAACTCAGGTCTACCCGGAAGACCGGGGCCAAAACTACAGCCTCATCCTCGGCGAAAAGGTGGCGGCCCTGATGGATGAAGACGCGAAAAAGGTAGCGGCAGCGCGGGGCGCCGGGATCTAAAGCCGCCCAAATCGCTTTTACGATTTCTGGCTTGCAAAGAATTTAAGGCCGGTTCAGTATGGTCGCGCCCCCCCCCCGAGACGGAGGAGGCGGAGGTTGTGGCGGTGATGCATGCTTTCCGCAAGACAATGCGGTTCGCCGCTGTCGCGACTGCCATAACAGTCGCGACAGCGGTTCTTGGCTGCCGCAACGAAGGCAGTGGAAAACCGGATGACTCTCTGCAGGGGCTCAATTCGGCCTCCCTAACCGAACTCCGTAAGGGAGCGGGAGAGGAGCAGGCCGCCATGCTTGCAGATGGCGAGGTATCGTTCGATGAATACGAACAGGCCATCCTCTCAACCATTAAGTGTATTTCCGACGCGGGCATTACCGTTGGAACGCCGGAACTCAAGTATCAACGAAGATACTATTGGTACGACTGGAACATCCCTGGCGAAAAAGCAGACGAACTTTTCCCGAAGCTTGACGCATGCACAGGTGCATGGCTACCGATCGTGGATGCCTGGTATCTGGAGAATGCGCCGACCGAAGAAGAGATCTCGATGGGACGCCGCGCGCTTGTGACGTGCCTCCGCGACGACGGGATCGATATTCCCGTCGAACCCACCGAACAAGATTTCGCGCGACTCAGATCGTCTCCCTCGCGTGACTTCCTCGATTGTGTGGAAAAGATCCGCGAGGAATTCGGGCTCGTTGGATTTGCAGGGTGAACCGTTCATGCCCGCGCCGCGCGGAAACATCAGAAATCCGCTCTCGCGGATTTCGGAGACTTATTGCGGGCGCTGAAGCTTCAGTCAACGATGAACCGATGCTAAATGCCTGCACGAATTCGGCCTCGGGCAGGAGAGAGGATTTTGGAATGCTCGGTCCGAAGTTGAATCCAGATGATCGGGCCCTGTTATATGAGCTGCGCCCAAAACCGAAGGCGTCAGCGTGGGGACGATGAAGTTACGCCTGAACGTCGCATCGGCCGAAATCGCCATGTGTCTCTCAAGGGATCAACGGCTGACGGGCGAGACGCGAGGCGGATGGGTGCAGGCCCACCTGGAATGCTGCCTCGCGGACGCGCTCACTTACATACCGGACGAAATGTAACTCACCCAAACGAGACGGAGGGATGCGGCGTGTTTCGATTTCATTCTTTGGGTTCAAGAGGTCTTGGGCTGGCAGCCGCATTCCTCCTACTTTGTGGTTGCAGGTCCGCGCCTCCGGAAGAACCCGAGCCCACGAGTGCGGCTGAGCAGCAACTCTCCTTCTTCATCCCTCGAACGAGATGGCAATCTTCCGAGACAAGCTCATCACAGGCAGCAATGCTGTCGGACGAGACCTTGACTTTCTCAGAATATGAAGCCGCGATCCTTGCGTATGTGAGGTGTATTGAGTCGGCGGGTGGGCGTGTGAACGCTGTGGTGA
The DNA here is from genome assembly GCA_050247055.1 of Dehalococcoidia bacterium. Classification (GTDB taxonomy): domain Bacteria; phylum Chloroflexota; class Dehalococcoidia; order Tepidiformales; family Tepidiformaceae; genus Amarobacter. The sequence goes on along the minus strand of JBFWUX010000003.1, from coordinate 333,897 downwards.
ACGGCCAGGTCACCGCAGACCAGGGGCCGACGCTTAACTCACGGCACCAGTATGACTATTCAGTAGGAGGGGACACACGCCAACAGAGCGAACTCCTCAGCGCGTTTGCGGCGTGCCAGGCGGAACACACGAGTTTTGTGGAGACGTTTTGGCTGGATATGACGAAGCCTTCGGAGGCGGAATTCCAGGAAGCACGGCGGGCGATCGGCAGATGCATTCGGCAATATGGGCTTGTCGTCTCGGACAATCCTTCTAGCTCGGAACTCTTCGCCGCAGCGACCCACGGCGGGACTTCAGCTATAGATCCGAACTACTTCGATTGCGTCTACAAGGTGCAGGCAGATCTTGATTTACCAGGCTTCGGGGGCTGAATCGCAGCCATCAGCTTCTTACTTTACACTTGCCCTCGGGCGGCTCAGCCACGTCGTTGGCTGAATCCCGGCGATGGCCCATTGAAACCTTTCACTTCGTTGCTCCATCCCGCTTTTACGATTTCTGGCTTGCAAAGAATTTAAGGGCGGTTCAGTATGGTCGCGCCCCCCCCCCGAGACGGAGGAGGCGGAGGTTGTGGCGATGGCGGTAGAGAACCATGAAGCATGGGACTCGTACGAAGCTCTCATGCAGCATCATCTTGATCGATTGCGACCCGAACTCAAGCGCGCACTCTTGCGGCGCACGTGGAACCAGCACGTTCCGGAAATCGCTCGGCGCGAGACATCAGTGAGTCGCTCGCGAAACGCCGGCTGGATGTCGCTCTTGGCGAGGTCTTCGACACGCTTCCGGAACCTGTACACCGAGAAGGTTACAGTGCCGCGACCTGGGTGATGGGCCATTTGGGTTGCTGCCTTGCCGCTCAAGTAGAAGAGCTAAAGGAAGAAGCAGGGCGTGAGCGAGAGACTGGATAGCAACATACGAATGATCTTGACGGATATCCTTCAAGTGTAGCCTTCAAGTACACGACAACGCGGGCCAGCAGGAGCACCTTACCTTCGCCTGTCGAAATAGGAGGGACTGCAGCCCTGGCAGGCGACGCCGAAGTCAACGCGAGGCTTCGCCAAGAATAGGATGAGATTCATGATCACCAGGTTTCGACGACTCGCAATAGGAATGATTGTTGGCAGCGTATTGGCTGCCGTAGTCGTTTCACCGGCGGCAGCCGCCATTGATGTAAAAACACTGAGCAACGCCTATTGTTCTGGCTCCCCTACAGTTGTGGCCCAATCCAGCGGTTTCTCAACCTACGGCAGCAGCGGTTCAAGTTATATCGGTTCGGATCCTGACTGCTTCAATCAGCACCTCACAACGGTACGCTGGTGGGTTGGTGGTTCGTGGGTCACTGGCCCGACCAATCTTAGTGGATACGGCGGTATATACCTCCAGAACTCGAGCGCCACGGGCGCACAAGGTAACGGACACTACGTTTGCGATGTTTCGGGAAGCATCTGCGGAACATCCCAAAACACGCTTGCCGTTTACTGAAATGAGAAGAAATCGAAGTCGCGCCACACCGCTCCTGCTTCAGGCGGTGTTCGCACTCGCGTTCGCCCTGAGCTTGGCGTGCAGCACGGCGGACAACGCAATCGGACCGACTCCGATTGCGTTGCCCGGCTTCGTTCAGGCTTCAATGGGTTCGGCATCTTTGGAACAACGCGAGGCACTCAGAGACGGAGTTGCTACTTGGAGCGAATATGAAGCAGGAGTACTTCGGACCATCGCTTGCTGGCGAGACGCGGATGTCCCAGGCGTCGATGGCCCGTCGCTAATGTCCAACGGTTGGAAGTACGTGTACACCTACCGGATCCCGGGTGGGCCTGAACAGGATCATTGGTTTGAGATTGTCGACTCTTGCTGGGCGAAGAACTCCCAAGCGATTGAAGCCCTTTGGAGTTACCAGCACCGCCCTACCGAAGACGAATTGCAGAGCGCTTTTGCTCTGCTTGTCGAATGTCTCCGCGGACGCGGTGCGGAACTTCCGGAGGGTGCTTCACGCACGGATACCAACCAGTACCGGGAGCAGCCGTATTTCGCCGAATGCCTCATAAAAGTGCAGTCCGAAACAGGCATCGAAGGTTATGCCGGCTGAACGGGGCAGCGGAATGTGTACTACATACACCCGCGTTTGGTTCCGCCATGCGGCCTGCCTTCCCCCCTTCCTTACGCCGCATCCCCTTTTACCATCCCGCACTTGACTCGCCATTCCCCACCGGTTCACCATTGCGGCGCCCCCCCCGAGACGGAGGAGGCGGAGGTTGTGGCGATGGCGGTACAAGCCCTGGGCACCCAAGAATGGTATGTAGCCTTGACGTCTGCCCATCTTCCTGGGATGAGGCCCGAGGTTCGACGCACGCTCCTGGGTCTTACCGGCGGTGCCACAAGGGGGCAAATAGCTGCGGACGAAGGTGTGGAGCAATCGACAATCAAACGCTGGATCGACACCGCAACCGACGAAATTGCAAGTACCTTAGTCGTCGAGCATTCCAGTAGAGGAGAACTTCGCGGTGCATGGGTTGTGACCCACTTGAAATGCTGCCTGGCGCCGCGTCGGCAGGCTGCACGATGATGAAGAACACCGCGCATATAACTGTGAACACAAAGGTGCGCCGAATGGTGCAGACAAACACCTCTCAGCAGCAGTACAGTCAGTCGGCCTGCTCAATGTGAGGGTCTGCAGCCCTGGTAGGCTAACGCCGATGAGTCGTGATTGGCCAGCGACCGTAGTGAAAGTAGATAAGCATACTCATGAACACGGTTCAACACACAACTAGATGGTCATTCCAGAACTATTGGCAGTCAATGATGTTTAGAGTTGGACTCTTAGCCATCGTTGCTGCCTCGTTAGCCATGCTTTCCGTTCATATCGTAGAAGCAGGGTACAGTGACCAATTCTCTAGTCTTGGTTGCGACTATAATCAAGGGCGGACATACAGACCATACGGTGGCTCCACGATGCAAAGCTACACGGTGTCTCAGCCTACTGGGGGAGTCCCGTGTGGTTGGGGTTACGTATCTGGCTACTTCTATGACGGTTCAAACACCTACAATCTAGGGCCTGGTTGGGAAGTACCAACGGCCTGGATTGTCGATACCGACACCTACAGCGATGTCGTGAGCGCTACAGCTGCCCATAGTGCATGTATGGCTGGCGGTCCCTGTACCGGCGCGACGTTCAAAAATTCTTCGGAATAGTCATTACTGGGAGGAGAATCATGACTTTCATGGCACTATTCCGTCTGGTCAACGTAGTGTTTTGTAGTGCGTGTATTCTCCTCCTTTTAGGATGTTCCGGTAATCCTAAGAGCGTATATGTGTCGGAAACCGCGACTACGCCACCTGTAACGGCGAAAGAGTCGCCAGTAGCTTACACTTCTCCATTCCAAATACCGTCTGGTAGAATGTCCGAAATATTATCGTCCGCAAGTACTTTCGAAAGACCCCTGCTGGAGGACGGCGTTCTAACGTTTTCCGAGTATGAGAGCGCCACGTTTGCAACAATCTCGTGCTTAATAGATCACGGAATGGATGTAGTTCACGTTGACCCTGCTCCTGTCAAGTCACTCTCCGACGCGAAGCCTGGGCCGCGTCTCACTTCTCGCGGCCGGTATGAGTTTGTCGTTAAGTATCCTGCGGGACGAGATCTTCAATCTTCGAGCTTGGATGAATCTCGGTGCCGGGACAGCTTTTCGTCAGTTGTGGCGCTGCTATGGGCAGAGCACTTGGCTCCGTCTCAGGAAGAGTTTCAGGCCCTGCGAAACGCGACGGCGGACTGTCTTCGACAGCGAGGCGAACAGGTGCCAGCGAACCCTTCAGATGATGACTTGGGTCGGCTGGGTGCTGAGAAGGTATTACCGTGTTTGACGACCGCCAAAGCGGAACTGAACTGGGAGTAGCCGAACGTGGCAAAAGCATTCGACAATTGGGGGACTGCCGGTTGAAACAAGTTTACGTGGCCAGGGAGCGAGATGTGCGTGTTCGGCCCGCGCTTTGACCCCGGGGGTTTTGGCGCTGGCGCTCTCGTGGCTGTGCTACTCGCATTGCCGCTGGTGGTTTTTGCTGCAGCGCACAGTCAACGGGACGACAGCCAGTCGGGGCTGAAGGTGTCCAAGTTACTGCTACTCATCAACCCGACGGCTCGCACGGTCACCGATGAGAGCCAGCTACGCATCCTTGCAACCGCCATCCCTGGCCTGGACGTGGCCTCGGGGGCGGCGCACGGCACCGTCACATCGGTCACCGCGAAGCCAAACGATACGCTCGTGGATGGAGCCGTCCTCTTCCAGGTCGATGGCATCAACCGCATTGGATTCGCATCTTCGCTTCCCTTCTACCGAACCATATCGTCTGGCACTGAAGGCGAACAGGCCGCGGCCCTGATGGATGACGACGCGAAAAAGGTTGCCGCCGCTCGGGGCGCCGGAATCTAAAGCCAACCCTGCTTTTGCGATTTCTGGCTTGCAAAGAATTTAAGGGCGGTTCAGTATGGTCGCGGCCCCCCCCCCCGAGACGGAGGAGGCGGAGGTTGTAGCGATGGCGGTACAGGGGCTTGATACCTTGAGTACATTGGCGTCTCACCATCTCCCTGCGATGGACCTGTTCCACAAGCGCTGCCTGTTGCTCCGCGCCAGCGGAAAGACCGATCAGGAAGCAGCCCAAACCGAAGGCGTCAGCGTGGGGACGATGAAGCTACGCCTGAATGTCGCATCGGCCGAAATCGCCATGTGTCTCCCGACGGAGCAACGGCTGACAGGTGAGATGCGAGGCGGATGGGTGCAGGCCCACCTGGAATGCTGCCTCGCGGACGCGCTCACAGAACTGATGCGAGGCTCCGCATGATTCTTCCTGAACACTCGCATACGACCCGGTTAGCCAAAGAGCTAACCAAAAGTCTAACCAAAAGTTTAGCCGAACCGGTATATGAAACGCGGGCCAGCAGGAGCACCTTACCTTCGCCTGTCGAAATAGGAGGGACTGCAGCCCTGGCAGGCGAACGACGTGGCCGCTTTGGCCTGGCGGCATTTGAGAAAGGCAATGAGATGAGCCTGCGTTCGAAAACGCTTTGCTTTGGGCTAAGCTCCATCCTCGCCGCGGTCCTGGCGGTCGCGAGCATTGCCATCGTGTCCGCCAATGCGTCCACCTCCTCCACCGGGGGGTGCACCGCTCTTGGCAGCACATGGATCGACAGTCCGGACTACGCCTGGAGCGCGACGAACTCCTCGCCGTACGGCGGATGCGGCTGGGTCTACAGCCTGGCGACCTTCTATTCGGGCGGTTTCGGATACAACCGTGGACCCGGATGGGCCAACTCGAGCTACGCCATCGGCGAATTCTTCAATTCCACGACTTCAGCGGCTGGGACGCACAACCTTTGCGATGCCGGAGGCCCGTGTCTTAGCAGCGTTCCGTGGAACACCAGTGACGTCCCGTAAAGGAGGATCAATCCGTGCGAACGGCCCGGTGAATCCGGGCCGCTCGTCCAGGAGCCATATATGAGACTTGTCCTTGCTATCATCGCCGGCTTCGCTGTTCTTAGCTGCTCGGGTGGGGGCGAAGTGCTAGAGCCCCTCGCTCCGAGCCCTGCCAACGGTCCGTCGGTTGGCCCAGAAGCTGCTTCAAGTGTCGACCGCTCGCAGCTGGGGTCGCTGCGTCTCGAACTGGGGGATGCGCGCCGTGATGCAATCCTAGCCGATCCCAGCACCAGCGCAGAGGTTGCAGCGATCGTCAGGGACGGACTTCTGACATTCTCTGAGTATGAATCCTCGGTACTTGCGATGGCCGCCTGCGTTCGTGACGCTGGAGGCGTTTTCTATCGGGAAAATCAGCCAAAGCTGACCTGGAGGGGGCTGTACATCTACAGCACAGGCTTCCCAGAAGCGGTTCCGGGCGCCCAGGCCGCCGTAAACGGCTGCGTCGAGCGATACGTCGGAGTATTGGATCTCCTTTGGAAGGAAGTGACAAATCCAACTCGCCAAGAGGAAGAGTCAGCGATGAACGCCCTCGCTAAATGCCTGCAGGAATTCGGCCTCGACGACATCATCCCCGACGGGCGCAGAAGAGAGGATTTTGAAATGCTGGGGCCGAAATTGAACGCGGATGACCGGGCCTTGTATATGAGCTGCGCCCAACGAATCGGCGAAGAATACGCTCTGCCATATTTCGGCCCAACCTATTGACCATCGCGTCCATGATAAAAGTCGTTGCCCTCCTCGCGGCCGTTTTGATCCTTCCGCTCTTCGCAGCGGGAGTGGTGGCTTGGGACGATGACTCGTTGAGCATAACCAAAAGCTCCGCCAACCCTCTCCTCACCGCCCCAACTCCTCGCACCGTCACCGACGAGCGCCAGCTACGCATCCTTGCAACCGCCATCCCCGGTCCAGAAGTCGCCGCCGGGGTAACACGCGGAACGATCACGTCGGTTAGCGCAACGCCCGGTGAAGCGCTCGCCGATGGCGCCGTCCTCTTCCAGGTCGATGGGATCGACCGCATTGGATTCGCGTCCTCTGTGCCTTTCTACCGCACCATATCGGTTGGAACTGAAGGCGAAGATGTTGCGGAATTGCACCGGCTCCTCGTGTCGCTGGAATTGTTGGACTCCCCGCCATCCGAACCCGAAGTCGCGACCTTCGCCACCGGGCAGGCCGTGGCAGACCTGGCGGGCCTGTTGGGCGCGCCCCGAACAACGACCTTCGATCCCGGATGGGTCATCTTCCTCCCTGCTGAGGACCTCGTCGCCGATTCCGTGAACCTGAAGGTTGGTCAGCAGGCGCCCCCGCAGGGCCAGGTCATCATTACCACTCCAGGCACGGTAACGAGCGCGCGTCTCGTGTCCGGGAACCAGGAGCCGCTGAACTTCGCGCCCGGCGTCGAGTACGTCGCGGTCGTCGACGGCGAGGAGCTCGCTATCGACACGACATCGCAATCCATTGCTGAAGCAGACCTGCCTCGCCTTCGCGCACCCAAGGAGACCGAGCGAGACGGCATTCCTGCGCTCACCCGGCGCAAGGTGCCGCTGCAAGCGCTCGCCGTGCCGTCCTCTTCGGTCATGACGAACCCTGCGGGGACGCTCTGTCTCTGGCTCCCCGAGGGCAACGGCTATCGCTCGACCACGGTCACGGTAGCCGGCGCGCGAGGAGGCGTGACCAATATCGCAAGCGGCCTCGATGCCTCGCAGCAAGTCCTCGCGAACCCGGCCCAGGTACTGGATAACCCGCAGTGCCCCTGACGCTGCGCAATGTCTCGCATCGCTACCGTAGCGACCTGCCCTGGGTGGTGCGGGACGTGGACATCGAAGTCGGCGATGGGGAGTCGGTTGCGCTCATGGGGCCGTCCGGGTCGGGCAAGACCACGCTGCTCTCGATCCTCGGGCTGCTCACCCAACCCGCCGAGGGTGAGGTACTGCTCGACGGGACCCGCATCGCTGGGCGGGCAGCGAACGACTTGCGGACAACGCAATTCAGCTGGGTGTTCCAGACGGCGAACGCACTGCTCCGGCGCACCGCGCTGGAGAACGCCGCGTTGCAGTTGCTGGCGCGGGGCGGCCGGCCGGAGGTCGCGCGCCGCACAGCCATCGTCGAACTGGACCGTGTCGGTGTCGGCCATCTTGCCCAGCGGCCGGCGCGTCTGCTCTCCGGCGGCGAACTTCAACGGGTCTGCATCGCCCGGGCGTTGGCCGCCGCGCCCCGCTGGATTCTCGCCGACGAACCAACCGGCCAACTCGACCACGCCACCACGCTCGAAGTCTCGCAGGCGTTGATTGAGCAACGGCCAATCGGGACGGCCGTCATCATCGCCACGCACGACCCTGAGGTCGCGGCGCGATGCGAGCGGACCATCCGGGTGGTGGACGGGACGGTGGTGGCCAGGTGAGCTGGCGGATTGTTTCGCTCCTCCACGAAGGTCTCGCGAACCTGCAGGCGAACCTCTTCCGTTCCCTCGCCATGCTCGGCCTCTGCGCGGCCGCGTTCGGTGGGTTGGCGTTCCTCGAGTTGCGGCAGGGAATGGAGCTGACACAGTTCGTGCGCGACTACCGCGAAGGCGGGGCATACGTGGCCATCGCGTCGGTACCCGGCGGCGGAGTTTCCGGGTCGCGCTGCGAATCGCTGAACAACACGACGGGAGTCGTGGCCGCGGGAGCGTGGCGGGGCACCGGCCAGGACACCTTTCCGGTGGCGCCGGGGGTGTTATTCCAGGCGGCGGACGTGACCGGCGGCCTGCTGCGGGTATGGGACACGAGTCATCTGCTCGGGACGGGCGCGGGGCTCGTCGTTGGCCCGGCGATGGCGAGCGAACTTGGCTTGCGGGCGGGGCTCATCGCGACGTTCGATGATGGCGAACCCGTACGGGTGTCGGCGGTCGGTGATTTCGCCCGGCGCAACCCGCAGGCGGCGCGCTGGGCCCTCAGCCCCGTCTCGCCGGGCGGGACGTTCGACGAGTGCTGGGTGGAATTCGAGCCCGGCGCCTACGAGGCCGGCCGCGATTCCCTGGCGGCCCGCTTCGCCGAAGGCTCCGCGGACCCGGCCGTGCGGCCGTATCGCCGCAGCGACGAGTTCACGCGCGACCCCGCGGCGGAATGGGATTCGCGGCCGCAAAAACGGGGCTGGATCGCCGCGCCGCTGGCGTTGTTCGGGCTCGCGCTCGTGGCAGGTTGGTTCCGCCGCGCCGAAGCGGGGCTCTATCTATCGATGGGCACGCGACGCGCGCAACTCGCGATCATGGCGGCCGCAGAGTACTGGCCGCTCGTACTCGCCGGCTGGTCGCTCGGGTTTTCGTACGCGGTCGCGATCCAGACCTGGCGCGACACCGACCCGACGGGAGACGTTCTCTGGCATGCGGCACTGACCAGCGGTTCGGCCGCGCTGGTCACGCTGGCATTGCTGCCCTGGAGCGCTGCCATTGTCGCGCGCGGCAGCATCGCCTCCTTATTAAAGGATAGGTAGGCGCGGGTTACCCTGGCCTGCGATACAGGGCGCGAATGATCATCAGTTGGCCGCCCATCATCGCCTTCGCGACGTTCGCGATGCGAGGAGCGAGGTCCTCGCCGAGGACGACTTCAAGGGAGTAGGCGCCCGTGGGTGGCTGTTGCTGCATCTGCATCACCGCTTCCTGAGTGACATCCAGCCAGCTCTCTTCGGTGAATCCCGCTTTCGAAAGGAAATTCTTCGTGGCCGGCTCGTCGTAAAGAAAGCTGATATCCGGAGTTCGCGCCCATGGCTGCGGGAAATCCAGCCGGGCATCGGGCGTGCGGAAGAGGATATCGAAGAACGCGAGGCGGCCGCCGGGCTTCAGAACACGGGCCGCTTCGTTATAGAACGTCTGCCGGTCGTTGATGTTCATGACGACGTGCTGAGTCCAGGCAACATCGAAGGAGCCGTCGGGAAACGGTAGCGCGAGGGCGTCGCCGAGTTCGAACCGAGCCTTGCCGGACAGGCCGCACCGCTCGGTTAGCACGCGGGCGGCTTCTACGAATTCCGGCGAGAGGTCGATGCCGGTGACATCGCATCCGAATTCCGAGGCGAGGACGCGAGTGGGACCGCCAAGGCCGCTCCCGAGGTCGATGACCCTCTCTCCGGGCTGCAACTTCGCGTATTGCGCGAGCGCCCGGGTGGAAAGGATTCCACCGCTATGAAACTGGTCGACGGGCGCGAGAGATTCCGGCGTGATCGTGGAGATCCCTGCAGCGGCGGCCGCCGCGAGGACGCGTTCGGCCAGGTTCTCGGCCCTGTAGTGGTCCTTTACCCCCTGGGTCTCAGTCGCCAACCAACACCTCCAGCGCGCAGATCGTGGAGGATTCGCGATAACAAATACAAGTGGGTGGCCGTACCTGCTTCAACCGGCCGGTTGGGCTATAGTGTGCTCGATTTCACAAGCGAGGACCGGTCGATGACCGCTGAACCTGAACTGCGCGAGCTTCGCGAACTTGTAGCCGAATTCGAGCCTAATCGCGGGCATGTGATGCCTGCCCTGCACAAGATGCAGAACACCTACGGCTACATCCCAAAGAGCGCTTTTGAAGTCATCGCGCGGCAGTTGAACAGCACCCCGGCCCTGATTTACGGCGCGGCTACGTTCTACACGGACTTCCGGCTGCACCCGCCGGCGAAGACCGAGGTGGCCTGGTGCTGTGGCCCAGCCTGCCGGGTATTGGGCGGGGAACGCATCCTCGAATCCATCCAGGAAGAGCTGGGCATCGGCTTCCACGAGCAGACCGAAGACCACGCCATCGGGCTTCATGTCGGGCAGTGCGTCGGTACCTGTTCCGAAGCGCCCCAGGTGTGGGTGAACGGCAAAGTGAAAGGCTGCCTCACGCCGGAAACGGCGCGCGAACTCGCCAGGAGTCTCAAAGGAACGGCCGAATGAACACAAAGCTCGAATCGATCATCTCCGCTTCGAAGGCCGCATGGGCCGAAGAGCAGGCCTCGGGGCGAATCCGCATCCGGGTCACACTCGACACGTCGTCACTCGCTCGCGCCGCCGACGAGACGATTGCCAAGATCAATGCCGCCGTCGAATCGAAGAAGCTGGTCGCCGATGTCGGCATCACCGGTTCATGGGGCTTTTGCTGGATGGAGCCATGCGTCACGGTCCGTTCCGCCGCAGGCACGCAGACGGTCCTCTACGGCAACATCACCCCCGACCGGGTGGACGAGTTCATCGAAAACGTCGCCGCCGGGAAAGACATGCCCGAATGGGCGCTTGGCGTTGTCGAAGGCAATCCCACCACGGAAATACCGCTCCTGAGCGACCATCCGTTCATGCAGGGCCAGGTCCGCAGGCTGATGGCCAACATTGGCGTCATCGATCCGGAGAACATCGACCACTACATCGCAAACGATGGCTACGCAGGCTTCGGCAAGGCTCTCGAAATGGACGCCGAGGCGATCGTCAAGGAGATGCTGGACAGCGGCCTCGGCGGCCGGGCCGGCGCGGGTTTCCCGACCGGACGGAAGTGGGACTTCCTCCGCAGCGCGACGACCTCGCCGCGCTACCTGGTATGCAACGCCGATGAAGGCGACCCCGGCGCGTGGGTGAACCGCGTGCTGCTCGAAGGTGACCCTCACCTGATCGTCGAGGGGCTGCTGATCGCCGCGCTCGCGGGGATGGCGGACGAGGGCTACATCTACATCCGCTACGAATATCCGCTCGCCTTCGCCCGCATGAAGAAGGCAGTCGAACAGGCGCGCGAAAAGGGCCTGCTGGGCAAGAACATCCTCGGCACCGGCAAGGACTTCGACATCGTTGTGTTCTTCGGCGCCGGTTCGTATGTGTGCGGCGACGAAACAGGGCTCATCAACTCGATCGACGGCTACCGCGGCATGCCGCGGATCAAGCCTCCGTTCCCGGCGCAAGCGGGCCTCTGGAACAAGCCGACGAACGTGAACAACGTTGAATCGTATGCGAACGCTCCAATGATCATGCGCAACGGTGCCGCCTGGTGGAGCGGGGTTTCGGATGCCAAGGAGAAGGGGACCAAGATGTTCACCTTCTCCGGAGCGATCAAGTGGGCCGGGTGTGTCGAAGTGCCTTTCGGGCCGAGCATCGGCGAGGTCATCGACAAATGGTGCGGCGGGATGCGCGATGGCAGCACGTTCAAGGGCTTTCAGCCGGGCGGGCCCCTTTCAGGCCTCTGCGGACCCGACCGGAGCCTCTCGCTCACGCTCGACCCGTACCGGAGCCTCGGCCTCTTCCTCGGCGGCGGGGGCATCGTCTTCTTCGACCAGAACACCTGTGTGCTCGACTTCTGCAAGTTCTTCCTCGCGTTCTGTGAAGACGAAAGCTGCGGGCGTTGCACCACCTGTCACGGCGGAACTCAGCGCGCAGTCGAGACGATGCGGCGCATCCAGGCCGGTGGAGGTCGAGAACACGACCTCGAGAGCCTGAAGCTGCTCATCGGCACGATGATCTGGTCCAACTGCTTCCACGGGCAGTTCGCGATGACCACGATCAAGACGGCGATGAACGCGTTCCCAGAGGAGTGGCAGGAGCACATTCTCGACAAGAAGTGCCGCGCAGGCGTCTGCCGGGACCTGGCGAGTGGGAACGTGAGCCGGCCCCAGGTGGAAGAGCTGGCGCTCGCGGGGAGTTGATGCGCACAACGGGAAGAATCGCACTCGACTGAACGTCTGGACGGGTATGAGACGTTGGATACTGCTGTTCGCGATGTTACCGGGCGCGCTTACACCACTCCTTTGGGCGAGCGGCACGGCGTACGCCTGCAGTTGTGCTAGTCGCCCGATACCAACGGACCTGTCCTATGTTGATTCAGTGTTCGCCGGAACAGTAACAAATGTAGGCGAATGGGACCCGGGAACCTCGAGCGGGACTCCCATCGAAATCGTCTTGACCGTCGACCACGTGTGGTTAGGTGACGCCAACGCAGTGGCGCGCATTCGGACGGCGGCGTCCGGCGCTTCTTGCGGCTACACCTTCGTCACAGGAGAACGCTACCTCGTCTTCGCAAAGGATGGTCAGGTAAACCTTTGCAGCCCAACAACGCTGTATGACGCAGACTCCGTGAAATTGCTCGAATCAGTGACGGGTCCCGGTCGGCCTGTGGCCCATGTCGAATCGATTCCGTTCAACGAAGATGAAGGCCTTCCAAAAGTCCAGATCCTCGCCGCTGCCGGGGTGCTGATTGTGGCAGCCATTGTCGCGGGCTTCTGGGTCCGCCAGAGAGTAAAATGAGATGTGCCCCAATCACGTTCCATCGGTGAAATCCTGCGCGACGCGGAAGCCGGACGCCTCGAAAACATCTTCGCGGAAGAGCGTGAGCCCTACGAGCTGATTGGTGCGGCCGAGCGGCTCTTCGACCTCCTGGACGAACGCGGGATCGACTACGTGCTGGTTGGCGGAATCGCGATGCTCCAGTACGTGGAGGGTCGCAACACGCGTGACGTTGACCTGATCGTGGACCCGAAAGAATTGGGGTCTGTCGCCGAAATCGTAATCGACAACCGTGACAAGGACTTTGCACGGGCCCGTTTCGAGGGAATCCAGGTCGACCTTCTATTTTCGGCCAACAAGCTCTTCAAGGCGGTTCGAGAGCGACATTCTCGCGACGCACTGTTTGGCGGCCGAAGTCTCAAATGCGCAACGCCTCAGGGGATGCTGTTGCTCAAGCTCTTTGCCTTACCGTCGCTGTATCGGCAGGGAGATACCTCGCGTGCGGCGATCTATGAAGCGGACATCGCCGGCCTGCTCGCGGGCTCAGAGGCGGACGGGGAGAGGGCACTCTCCGACCTCGGGCCGCATCTTCTGACAACGGACATCGAGGAGCTCCGAAAGATCCTGGATCAGATCGGCCAGCGACGAAGCGCATTTCTTCGCCAATCCAAAATCCAAAATCCGAAATCCGAAATCGACTAGATCGTGCCCTTGGTGCTAGGAATGTCGCCCCGCCGCCGCGGGTCGACGCGGACGGCTGCGTCGAGGGCGCGGGCCATAGCCTTGAAGGCGGCTTCGATCTTGTGGTGGTCGTTCACGCCTTCGATGACGCTCATGTGCAGGTTCATCTTCGCGGCGAAGGCGAAGGATTCGAGGAAGTGGTTAAAGAGGTCCGGCGGAAGGCCACCGATTTCGCCACCATAGAGTTTGAGGTCCAGCTTCGCGTAAGGCCGACCGCTGAGGTCGATGGCCGCGAACGCCAACACCTCATCCAGCGGCATGTATGCCGAACCGGCGCGGACGAGGCCTGCCTTGTCTCCGAGGGCCTGCGCGAGCGCTTCGCCGAGAGCAATGCCGATGTCCTCGACGCTGTGGTGCTGGTCGATCCAGAGGTCGCCCTTGCAGCGCACTTCCAGGTTGAACACGCCGTGCTTCGCGATGTGGCTGAGCATGTGATCGAGGAAGCCGACCCCGGTCTCCGTGACGAACTTCCCGGTGCCGTCGAGATTCAGCGTGAGATCGATGCTGGTCTCGGCGGTCCGGCGCGAAACAGTGGCGGTGCGTTCGGTCATGCAGCAGTTATCGGGCATGGTGGCGGCTTGTGTCGAATTTTCGACGTAGGCTGAGGAGGCTGGGGAGACTGTCGTCCTCGTGCGATCATGGACCCGGCGGATCGAAGACCGGAGATAAGGGTGTCCTCACCGTTCTGGGCTCAGACGGAAGAATCGCTCCTGGGAGAGCTGAGCGCGGAGCCTGAGGGTTTAACGTCCATGCAGGCTGCCGAACGGCTCACCCGGGATGGGCCGAACCAGATCGAAGAACACGAACTACGCGGACGGCTGAAGGTACTGGCCGACCAGGTGTTGAGCCCAATCATGCTCATCCTGGCGGCCGCGACAGTGCTCTCGATGGTGCTCGGCGACGTGGTCGACGGCACGATCATCCTCGTCATCATCGTCGCGGGCGCCGTGTTGGGAGCCTGGCAGGAACATTCTGCGGACCGGGCGGTCGCCGCCCTCCTCCTTCGAGTGCAGGTGCGTGTAGAAGTACTGCGAGATGGCCAGGAGCGAAGTGTTCGTCCCGAAGAACTGGTGCGTGGCGATATGGTTGTGCTGCGCGCCGGTGACATTATCCCTGCGGACTGCCGGCTGCTGGCAGCACACGAACTCCTCATCGACGAGTCAGCCCTCACCGGCGAGTCGGAGCCAGCCGAGAAATCTGTTGGGACCGTTGAGGCGAATGTAACCCCCGGAAGACGCTCGAACGCGGTCTTCCGAGGAACTCACGTGGTGAGCGGTACCGGCAAGGCAATTGTTGCAAGAACAGGCCGCGACACCGAATTCGGGCACATCGCGGACCAACTAACCGCGGCGCCAAACGCAACCGGCTTCGAACGAGGTGTGACCGAGTTCGGCCTGCTCCTCATTCGCGCGATGGTTGTGCTTGTCACGGTGGTATTCGTGCTCAACGTCGTGCTCGCACGTCCCGTCATCGATTCCGTGCTTTTCTCGTTGGCGCTTGCGGTTGGTCTGACACCCCAGATGCTTCCCGCGATCGTTGCCATCAGCCTCGCATCGGGTGCCCGGTTGATGGTGAGGGAACAAGTAATTGTGAAGCGCCTGGACGCAATCGAAGACTTCGGGAGCATGACCATCCTGTGCGTCGATAAGACCGGCACGATTACCGCCGGCGTCGCGAGTCTCGACGCGGCTGTGTCGCTGGCGGGCGACGAGTCGGATGAAGTGTTGCGGCTGGCGAGGATGAATGCGGGCCTCCAACAGGGCTTTGTGAACGCGCTCGATCAGGCCATCCTGGGGGAGACGGCTCGTGACTCCCTCGGCGAGCGGCTTGATGAAGTGCCATACGACTTCCAGCGCAAACGGCTCTCGGTCCTGGTTTTGGACAGGGGCGAATCAACCCTGATAACCAAAGGCGCGTTCGATCAGGTGCTCGAAACGTGCGCATTCGCGCACATCGATAGACGGCAGGTGCCTGTTTCTGACCTGCAGGACCGAATACAAACACAGTTCGAGCGGGCCAGCGCAGAAGGATTCCGCGTGCTCGCGCTCGCAACGCGCCTGTTGCCCGGCCGCCATCAGTGCTCCGCCAGCGATGAGCAGCAGATGACGCTCCGAGGACTCCTGCTCTTCCGTGACCCGCCGAAGGAGGGAGCCAAAGCGGCAATCGACAAACTCCGGGCGCTGGGCATTTCGGTCCGCGTGGTCACCGGCGACAACCGGCTGGCAGCGGCCAAGATCGCGGCAGATGTCGGGATATCCACCAGGACTGTTATGCGGGGACCGGAGATCTCGTCGATGAGCGACTCGGACCTCGCCAGGGCGGCCCTGGAATGCTACGTGTTCGCGGAGGTGGAGCCTTTGCACAAACATCGCATCGTGCGGGCGTTGCGGTCGCACGGAGCCGTCGTCGGGTTCCTTGGAGACGGAATTAACGATGCTCCGGCACTCCATATCGCAGATGTTGGGATCTCGGTGGACACCGCAGTCGATGTGGCGAAGCAAGCGGCGGCCATTGTCCTTCTCGACAAGAGCCTCTCGGTTGTCGCCGACGGTGTGGTGCTCGGGCGCCGGACATTCGCGAACACCTTGAAGTACATCCGAGTGACCGTGAGCGCGAACTTCGGGAACGTGCTGAGTATAGCGGCGGCCACAGCGTTTCTACCATTCCTACCGCTGTTCCCGCGACAGATCCTGCTCCTCAATTTCCTCTCCGATATCCCGGCAGTGACACTTTCGAACGACTCCGTGGATGAGGAACAGCTCCAGCGGCCCTCAGCGTGGGACGTCAAGGCAATCCGGAACTTCATGATCGTCTTCGGGCTCGTGAGCTCGACATTCGACCTGGCGACCTTCGGATTCTTGCGTAACGTCCTCGACGCTGACGCTCCGCTGTTTCGCAGCGCCTGGTTCGTGGAATCGACGTTGACCGAGCTGGCCGTGCTCCTGGTACTCAGAACGCATCGCCCGTTCTATCGAAGTTCGCCGGCGAAGGCGTTGCTGTGGACAAGCATCGGCGTAGCGGTGTTGACCTTCGCTATCCCGTTCTCGCCGCTCAACGACGCACTGGGCATGGTGCATTTGCCACTCGAGGCAACCATCGCGCTCATTGCACTCACGGCTGTGTACATTCTTGCCAATGAGTTCGTGAAGCGTCGAATGCTCTCGAGGCTCGTCGCGGCGCCTACAACGTCCGCAGAGCCTCCATGAGCCGGTCGGTATCTTCTGGGCGACCGGCGCTGATGCGGATGTAGTTCGCGAGATCCGGGCGATCGTAGTAGCGGACAAGCACGCCTTTCGTCCGCAGTGACGCCGCGACGTCTGCGGCCTTTCGGCCATCGACCGCGAAGAGAACGAAGTTCGCCTGCGAAGGAAGCGGCGAAAGCCAGCCCAGTTCGCTGCAGAGGGCAGCCATGCGGTCGCGTTCGGCGGCGATGGAGGCAATAACCTCCTTGATCTCCGCAAAGTGGGCGATGGCAGCTCGCGCTCCCACATCAGCCGCGACGTTGACGTTGTAGGGCTGCTTCAGCGACATCATGTGCGCTGCCAATTCGGGTGAGCTGACCGAGTAGCCAACGCGCAGTCCGGCCAGGCCGGCCCACTTGCTGAACGTGCGGAGGACAACGAGGTTCGGATGCTCCGCGATCATCGGGATGACCGACTCGCCGCCGAACTCGATGTAGGCCTCGTCGACCACGACCAGGGTTTCGAGCGCGCAGATGGCTTCGAGTTCGGCGCGATTCACCGGATTGCCGGTCGGGTTGTTCGGCGAGGTGAGGAAGACGATGCCGGCGCCATCATCGACGGCGTGCTTGATGGCGACGACATCGAGGTCGAAATTCGGACGGCGTGGGATTTCGACCGGCTCTGCTCGCGAGATTTTGGCGAGGAAGCGGTACATCCCGAACGTGGGAGTCGGGATAGCGATGGCCTTTGGCATTGTCAGCCGGATGAGGATATCCAGCAGGTCATCAGCACCCGTCCCGGCGACCACTTGCTCCGGTTCGGCGCCAACATAGCCGGCGATGGCAATACGAAGCGCCGTCTGGCCCGGGTCCGGGTAGATATGGAACGGTGCGTTACGGATCGCCTCGAGCACCGCTTCGTGCGGGCCGTAGAGGTTCTCGTTGGCATCCAGCTTCACCAGCTGACTGACGGGCACGCCAATCTCTGCCGCGAGGACGTCGAGCGGTTTGACCGGCACATATTCCTCGAGGTCTTCGAGGTCGGAGCGAAGCAGTTTCCGAAGGTCCATTTCATCAATTCCTCGATCAGCGTATCAGGCGTTACGGCCGTGCTTCACGACCGCAAATCGCAAATCGTGAACCGTGAATTCAGCGGCCCTGGAGCCGGCGTTCGACGGCGTGCGCATGGCCCGTGAGGCCCTCGGCGCGCGCGATGATAGCGGCATAGTGGTTCAACTCTTCCATGTCGTCTTCCGGGAGGTTCACCACGGCCATCTTCTTGAGGAAATCATGGACGCCGAGCGGCCCACTCCAGCGAGCGCTTCCGCCGGTGGGCATGGTGTGGCTTGGTCCGGCGGTGTAATCGCCAACCGCTTCGGGTGAGGCCTCCCCGAGAAAGAGACCGCCGCAGTTCCGGACCTTGTGAGCGTAGGCGCTCGGATTCTCCACGCAAAGGCAGAGATGCTCGGGCGCGTAGTAGTTCGCCAGGTCGATCGCGTGGTCGATGTCGTTGACGAGGATGCAGCCGCCGCGGCCATCGATGGCCGCGCGGGCGATCTTCGCGCGCTCGATGTCGCGCAACTGCCGTTCGATCGCCGCGGCGACGTTGTCGGCGAGGTAGTGCGAGGGGGTCAGGAGAATCGGACTGGCGAGGGCATCGTGTTCGGCCTGCGCGATAAGGTCGGCAGCGACGAACTCGGGATTGGCACTCTCGTCGGCGATGATCACCGTTTCGGTGGGGCCGTAGATGCTGTCGATGCCCACATCGCCGAACACCTGGCGCTTGGCGATAGTCACGAAGAGCCCGCCCGGGCCGGCGATCTTGTCGACTCGCGGGATGGATTCGGTGCCGTAGGCGAAGGCGGCAACGCCCTGGGCGCCGCCAGCCTTGAAGATGCCGTCAACGCCCGCGATATCGGCGGCTACGAGTTTCACAGGCGGGACGGTTCCGTCCGGGAGCACCGGACTCGCGAGATAAACCTCTTCGACGCCTGCGACGCGCGCCGGGATCGCGCACATCAGGACTGTGCTTGGCAGCGGCGCGCGGGTCCCCGGGACGTAGATCGCGGCCCTCAGCAGCGGCCGCGTCATCTGGCCCAGACCGTTCTGCTGGAAGTCGAACATCGCACCGCGCAACTGCGTCTCGTGGTAACGGCGGACGCGTTCGGCGGCGAACTTCAGTGCTTCGATCAATTCCGCGTCGAGCGTGTTGTAGGCGGCGGCGATCTCATCGCGGCTCACTCGGAGATCACCGACTGTGGCGCCGTCGAGCTTGGAATTGTAGTAGCGCACGGCGTTGTCGCCGTCGTCACGCACATCGCGAATGATCCGGCGGACGACTTCGTCCGGGCTCAGTTCCTGGCCAAACGTCTTGAACGTCGTCTCACGGATATCCATCGGGAGTTCGTCGTTTTCAAGCGGGCGGCGCGAGAGCAGCAGCTCTTTGCCTTCTTCGGCGTTGCGGATTATCCGCATCCCAGGTACCTCTCTACTGCGCTGCGAGCCGACTCGGTGGCCCGCTCGACGAATGCGTCTATTTCATCGCTGGTGATATGGGCGATTGTCGCATCGAGGAGTTCGGGGAGCGAATCCAGGAACTCGCCCAGCGTCTCGCCTTCCTGCAGGCCGGAGAAGCGGAGATGGTTCGAAATCATGCCGCGCATGCGTTCCCAGTCCATCTGGCGACCGGCGACATCGAGGGCGACCTGGCGCCAGCGGTCGAGTGTCTCCGCGTCGAGGAACCCGCACTCGATGCCCTCGACGGTTTCGGCAAGAGCCGCTGTGAGGTTGGCCTTAAGCTCCGGGGCGTTGCCATAGGCACGATCCAGGTCGAACTGAAGGAGGCGGTCCATCACGTTTGCGCGCATCATCCCGCCGAGTTCATCGTGGCGGGCAAAGAACGGGCGATAAATGCCGGTTATGTACTGTTCGTCCATCACCAGGTGGGTCACATAGCCGCTGGCCCAGGCGCGAGTCTCGGCGTTGAGGTTTTCCGGGGCGGCAAGGTGCCCATAGGCCTTCAGGAACGCAGCTACTGAGTCCTGGTGGTTGTGCTCGTTCAGGTCGAAGAAATGAGTGCTCAGCCGGTCCTGCTTGGTGATAACGCGGATATCCGGAGAGGTTGCGCCAAGCAAGTAGTGCCCCGAATCCGGCGGGAGATCGGCGAGCTGAAGCTGCTCGGCGATCCGGCGGGCAAGCACCATGTGGAGCGTGATCGGGGGCATCGCCCCATTCTAGTGCGATTTTCGATGTTCTGGCCCGCTCAGACGGTGAGGTTAGATTCGCGCGCTTTCGATGCTGGTGAGCAGGATACCGCGGCAGCCGATGCTTGAGAGCTCGTCCATGATCCGGTGTGCGTTCCGCTTTTTCACCATCGCCTTGACGGCGTACCAGCCTTCGCGCTGGAGCTTGGTGATCGTGGGCGATTCAAGGCCGGGTGTGATTTCGCAGGCGCGCTGGAGGATGTCCCCGGGTACATCGTACTCGACCATCATGTACTCGTAGGCAACCAGCTTCCCTTCGAGGCGCTGGCGAAGAATGGTCATTTCGGGAGCCTCTTCGTGGCCGGGGCTGGCAAACAGCCCGGCGTTCGAGGCGAAGAGCGATTCGCCGACCACCCGCATGCCGGCCTGGCGCAAGGTGGTACCGGTGTCGACAACGTCGACGACGCCTTCCGCGATCCCGAGTTGGACCGAAATTTCGACCGCGCCCTCGAGTTGCACAATATCGAGTTCGCGCGGCGCGAAGAACGAGCGGACGATCTCGGGAAGCGATGTCGCTATCTTCAGCTGCGCGAACTCATCGAGGGTAGTGATGGGAGAATCTGCAGGGACTGCCGCCCGAAGCTGGGAGTGTCCGTAATTCAGGTCGATGACGGGGTCCTGGCGGACGCCTTTTTCGGCGGCGAAGTCTTTGCCGGTGATGCCGCCATCGAGAATGCCAGTGGCGACATAGACGGGGATGTCACCAGGGCGCAAGAAGTAGAACTCGACATTATTTTCGGAATCGATCGAAGAGAGCGAACTCCCGACCTTCGCGATGCGGTAGCCGCACGACGAGATCATGTCGAGCGTCGGCTCGAAGAGTGCGCCTTTGTTCGGGAGGGCGATCTTGATCATAGCTGCCGGTACACGTCCTCGAGAGAGATGTCTTTCTCCGCCATCATGCAGGCAACGTAATAAAGGACCTGCGCGAGCTCGCCCGAAAGTTCCTGCTCGCTCTCGAACCGTGCGGCCATCCAGCTTTCGGCCGCTTCCTCTACGAGCTTCTTCCCGATCGCGTGGGGGCCGCCACGAAACAGCTCGGCGGTCGAGGAATCGGGCGGCATTTCGCGCTTGCGACTGACCGCGAGCGCGAACATTTCTTCGAAGGTCACATTCGAACGATATCCCAGAATCGAGAACGAATCGATGCCGAGACGATCAGCCCGGGCGGACGCTCACATCGGCGGCATTGATTGCGACCACAAGGCCGTTTTCGCGCCGCACCATCAGCTCCCCATCATCGCTGATGCTGATCGCGTTGGCTGCGAACTTCTCGCCCGAGACCGGACTGACCGTCACGGGGCGGCCAAGCGTGCAACTGAGCGCACGATACTCCCCGACAAGCGACGGCATGGGCGCCGTAAGCAGGCTCTCGAGCTCATTGCAGATCGCCGCGAGCACACGTTCGCGCGGCACATCGTGACGCAATTCACGGGCAAGACTGGTCGCGATTTCAGTGAGCTCCGGGTTATCCGTCGGGTCGCCGTTCACATTGACCCCGATACCGGGAAAGGCGAGGCCGCCGTTATACGTGAGCTCGCCATCGATGAGCATGCCGCAGACCTTGCGATCGTTGATCCAGATGTCGTTCGGCCACTTGATGCGGGCGTCCACGCCTTCGGCGCGCAACGCGCGAACCACGGCGAGGGGCAGGATGATCGGGAGTCTTCGGTGCACTGCCAGCGGGAGACGCAAAACCAGCGTGAAGTACAGGTTTTCCCGGGGCGGGCTGAAGAAGGCCCTCCCCCTGCGACCGCGGCCCGCGGTCTGTTCCTCAGCGATTACGACCGTCCCGTGCGGAGCGCCGTCGCCCGCAAGCTCCCGCGCTTCATCCATGGTCGATGGGATCGAATCGTGGTAGTCGGTGCGCCTGCCGATTTCGGAAGTAGTGAGTAGTTGGTCGAACGCCTCAAGATCGAGGGGATGGGCCAAATCCATGCTTATCGACCATACCGGGGGAACAACCGGGTTGCCTCACACTTTCGAATGAGGTCGCATTTCAGGCAATAAAAAAGGGCCCTCGGTCAATATCCCGAGGGCCCCTTCGTAGCTAAGACCGAAATAGTCTTAGGAGGATTGGATGACACCTGCTAGAACGAGTTCTAGGAGGAGGTCACCTCCTGTGCCAGGGTTCGGCCGTAACTACGACTGTGTAAGTCCATGCACATCACCTCCTTCCTTGAGATGGAATATGCAACTCCCAAAAAGGCGTGTCAAGAGGGAAACGGTTACGAACGTGATCCATATCGGGTGTGGCCCTTACTTCCGTAAAGCCCGAACGTAACTTATCCTGATTCGGTTGTGTTTCTCAGGCGGCGCCGTGGTCCTTCGTTGAGGGATCAAATCTATGACGTCGCACGTTGGAGGACTCCCTGGTTACCCCTGTAAGCATGAAGCAGTTGCTCGAGGCTGGCGTCCACTTCGGCCACCAGACCCGGCGTTGGAACCCGAAGATGAAGCACTTCATCTTCACCGAGCGGAACGGCATCCACATCATCGACCTGCAGCAGACCGTTACGCGGCTCGACGCTGCCATCAACTTCATCCGCGACGTCGTCGCCACCGGCTCCGACGTGCTCATCATCGGCACGAAGAAGCAGGCGCGCGAAACCGTGGAAATGGAAGCGGTGCGCGCTGGCCTGCCATATGTGAATAACCGCTGGCTCGGCGGCACGTTGACCAACTTCCGCACCATCCAGAGCCGGATCAAGCATCTGCAGACCCTTGAGAGCTCAATGGCTCGGGGCGACTACTCGCGCCTGACCAAGAAGGAACAGCTCGACATCTCGAACGAGATCGAACGCATGAATCGCTACTTTGGAGGTATCAAGCAGATGGACCGGCTGCCCGCAGCCGTGTTCATCATCGATACCGTGAAGGAAGCAATCGCCGTCGCGGAGTGCAAGCGCCTCAACATCCCGATTGTTTCGCTTGTCGATACGAACTGCGATCCCGATCCGGTGGCGTATCCGATCCCGAGCAATGACGACGCGATTCGCGCGATCAAGCTCATTCTCGGCAAAGTCGCCGATGCCGCGATCGAAGGGCGTGCCGCGAAGGAATCTGGAGCGGGCGCCGGCACCGGCGTCGCCGCCGAAGATTTCGAAAAGGCTGCACAGGCCGGCGTCGAAGCCGGCACCTACTCGGCCAGCCCGGACGACGCGGCGGCGGATGATTCCGGCCCCACCGTTACCACCATTGCCGCTGGCGCGAAGCCGGCGGAAGAACCGGCCCAGGAGTAAAAAGAACGTGGCTGTTACCACTGAGATGATCAAAGCCCTCCGGGAGGAGACCGGCGCCGGCGTGATGGACGCCAAGCGCGCACTCGACGCTTCGGCGGGCGATGTGGCGAAGGCGAAGGCAATCCTGCGCGAGCAGGGCATGGCTGCCGCCGCCAAGCGCGCCGAGCGCGGCACATCGGAAGGCATCATCGAGAGCTACATCCATGCGGCGGGCCGCATCGGAGTGCTCGTCGAGGTGAACTGCGAGACCGACTTCGTCGCCAAGACGGACGACTTCAAGACGCTCGCCCGCAACATCGCCATGCAGATCGCAGCGATGAGCCCGGCGCTCATCTCGAAGGACGACCCGGACCGGGACAAGCACGAGGGCAGTGACGAAGAGGTCTGCCTGATGAGCCAGCCGTTCATCCGCGATTCTTCGCGGACGATCGAGCACCTGGTGCAGGATGCGGTGGCGAAGACCGGCGAAAACATCCGGGTTCGCCGCTTCTCCCGCTTCGAGCTGGGCCGATAAGGGCCCGTGGCGACCAACGAGCTGCCGCCCCATAAACGCGCTCTCGTAAAGCTAAGTGGCGAGGCCCTCATCGGGTCTCGCCATTTTGGTATCGATCCGGACACGCTCCGGGACATCGCGCGCCAGATCAAGCTCGCGATCGACGCGGGCATTGAAGTCGCCGTCTCCATCGGCGGCGGGAACTTCTGGCGAGGCGCCACCCAGGCCGAGACGGGTATGGACCGCGCGACGGCCGACTACGCCGGCATGCTGGGCACCATCATGAATGCTCTCGCGCTGCAAGATGCGCTGGAGAAGGCCGGCGCCGATGTCCGCACGCAGACCGCGCTGCCGATCGCCCAGGTTGCCGAACCGTACATCCGGCGTCGCGCAATTCGGCACCTGGAAAAAGGCCGCGTGGTCATCTTTGCGGCCGGCACCGGCAACCCCTTCATGACCACCGACACCGCCGGAGCCCTGCGTGCGATTGAGACGGACTGCGAAGTACTGCTGATGGCCAAGAATGGCGTCGATGGCGTGTACGATGCCGACCCGGCAAAGGTCCCGGGGGCGGTGAAATACGAGCACCTGACACACATCGAAGCCATCCAGAAACGGCTCGCCGTTATGGATATCACTGCCCTTTCGATGTGCATGGAACACAACCTCCCAATCCTGGTTTTCGATGTCGCGGGACCCGACGCGGTGTTCCACGCGCTCCGGGGAGATAGAATCGGGACACTGGTATCTTCGACACCGGAGTCATAGACCTCCGGAACGGCCCAAATTCAAGGAGGGACTTCCATGGCCGACCCAGACGAGATTCTCCTGAATGCAGACGACAAGATGGACTCGGCAATCGAGGCGTTCAAACGCGAACTTAACGGTATTCGAACCGGGAGGGCGCATCCTAGTCTTATCGAGACTTTGCCCGTGGACTACTACGGCGCCATTACGCCATTGAAGCAACTGGGGACGATCAATGCCCCGGAAGCCCGGCTCCTCACCATCCAGGTGTGGGACCGCGGTGCCGTTTCGGCGATTCAGAAGGCCATCCAGGCCTCCGATCTCGGGCTCAACCCCAACATCGACGGACAGACGATGCGACTGCCGATCCCCGCTCTTACCGAACAGCGCCGCAAGGACCTGGTGAAGCTCCTGCACAACAAAACAGAGGAAGCACGCGTGGCTGTCCGCAACGTCCGGCGCCATTCGCATGACGAACTGCGGAAGGCTGAGAAAGACGGCGAGGTTTCGCAAGACGACCTGAAGCGAAGCGAAGACGAGCTTCAGAAGATCACCGACCGCCACGTAGCCAACATCGATGTGGAGGCGAAGCGGAAGGAGGCGGACCTGCTTGAAGTCTGAGCAGGCTGCAGCCCCGGCAACCGAGCCGGCCAACTTTCTTGGAGACCTCATCTCTCCGATTTCCGGTGGCCGTGTGCCCCGTCACGTCGCCGTCATCATGGATGGTAACGGGCGGTGGGCGACGCAGCGGGGCCTCCCTCGAGCGGCGGGTCATCGTGCCGGCACAGAGAACATTCGGCGCGTAATCGAACGATTCGCGGATCACGGTGTCCAGTACCTGACGCTTTACGCCTTCAGCACCGAAAACTGGAACCGGCCTCAGCGGGAAGTGCGGATGCTGATTCGCTTGCTCCGCTACTTCATCAAGCGAGAGTTGAACAACCTGCACAAAAACGGCATCCGCCTGCAGATGCTCGGGCACCTGGAAACGCTCCCTGAGTGGCTTCAGAAGCAGGTCGACGACGCTATCAAGCTCACCGCCGAGAACGACCGGATGACGTTGAATATCTGCTTCAGCTACGGCGGCCGAGATGACATTCTCATGGCCGTGCAGGCGATGATGCGCGAGGAGATGACCGCTTCGGAAGTGACGGAAGAGGCGATCTCGGATCATCTCTCCACCGCGGGAGCGCCAGACCCGGACCTGCTGATTCGGGCAGGCGGGGACATGCGGATCTCCAACTTCCTGCTCTGGCAGGCGGCCTATGCCGAGCTGTACTTCACAGATACCTACTGGCCCGACTTCGGCCGCGAAGACACGGACATCGCGCTGGCGGAGTATGGCCGGCGCAAGCGAAAGTTCGGGGCCCTTCTGCCGGAGGACCTGGAAGCGTTCTCCAAAGCGTAGCGGCCGCTCGATTTCGTTCCTACGTGACAAAGGCCACTTGTTATCGTTCACGCGCGGGCGTCTAATCCGCTCCGAAGAGGAGGTGGAGGATGCCACGAGAGTTCGCCGACAGCTCTATCTACACGGTCCAGCCCGGGGACACGCTCTCCGGGATTGCGGCCGGAAACGATTGCTCGCTGGACCTGATCCTGGCCGCGAATTCCGGTCTCATCGGTGACGCCTCGATGATCCAGGTGGGCTGGGAGATCGTGATTCCGGGAGCGCTCACCGGGAGCAGGCGAAGCGCTCCGCCTGCGGGAGATGGGATCAGCAGCTACACGATCGAGGCCGGCGATACGCTTGGCGCCCTGGCAGCACGGTGGGGCACGACGGTCGCGGCCATCGCCGCATTGAACGGCATCGTGAACCCGGCGCTGATTTTTGTGGGTCAGCGGATTCGGAAGCCGGGAGCAGCGGAAGAAGCTGCAACTGAAACTGCCAGTGTGGCGGCGACTACCCAATCGGTTGAAGCCATCCCGATTGTCCCGGGCCGGCTGACGTTCGTGCGCTGGCCACTGGATATGCCGCCGGGAGTAGTCACCGGTGGGTACCGCCAGGATTATGGCAACTACTTGCACAGGGGAATCGACATCGGGCACGTTCCGGTGGGCACGCCGATATTCGCGCCGGCAGGAGGGAACCTCACCGTGCACCGGCCGGGGGACGGCTGGGGCGACGGGAGCTTCGGAAACAACGTGGTGATCGACCATCCCGGCACGCCCTGGTGGTCGATCTACGCACACATGAACGCCACCTCACGCTCCACGGGAGAGGTGGTCGCTGCCGGAGACGTTATCGGCGAAGTCGGCTTCACCGGCATGGTCGACCCACCCGGGCCCGGCGGCGCGCACCTCCACTGGCAGGTGAGCGCGCATCCCGGGTTCCCGCAGGGCTGGGAATACATCGCCAATCCGCTCGACTTCCTGGTGACCGGCTGAGGCAAGGCACAGACCATCGCGCGGTTCTCCTTTACGCTAGCCGGGCGTGTCGAATCTCCAGCTTCGTCTATTAACCGCGGCCGTCGGCCTGCCCATCGTCGTCGGTGTCGCATGGGTGGGCGGCTGGCCGTTCGCGCTGGTGGCTGGCGCGATCAGCCTTCTCGCGACGATGGAATTCGTGCACGGCTGGCTCATCCCCTCGATGCCCATCCGGCAGGTCATCCCGCAGATGCCGACGTTCATCATCGGTCCCGTCGTTGTCGTCGCTGCGGCGGTCGAACCGAAGCTGGTCTGGGGCGGGCTGGCGTTCGCGGGACTATTCGCGCTTCTCGGCTACCTTCCGAGTTCGAGCGCCATCGGTCCGCGCAAGCCATACAGAGTCTATGCCTGGGCCGTCATCTACCTCGGCATGCTGCTTGCCACCTTCGTCCTCGTGCGGGAGGTTGAGGAAGGCCGCAAGTGGTTCTTCCTCGGGCTCCTGGCTACCTTCGCCGTCGACACCGGCGCCTACGCTGTGGGCCGTCTTATTGGGCGGCACAAGATGGCGCCGAAAATCAGCCCCAAGAAGACGTGGGAAGGCGCCGTCGGTGGGACCGTTGCCGGGATCCTGGCGGTCTTCGCGCTCAATGCCTGGTTCGACACGGGCGTATCGAACGGCACGATCGTGCACCTCGCCATCGCTGTGCCGCCGGCGGCAATTCTTGGCGACCTGCTGGAGAGTTGGATGAAGCGTCGTATGGGCGTGAAGGACGCCTCAGGGCTCCTCCCCGGCCACGGTGGTTTCATGGATCGGCTTGATTCGCTGCTCTTCGTGCTGCCGGTGCTGTACCTGTTCCTCCAGACCCGTGTGCTGTAATGGCTCTGGGAGATATGGAACACCACACCTCTTCGGACATCGAAGACCTCTTCTTCGAAGGCGATGAAACCCCGCTACTGCTGCGCAAGTCTGTCCTTGTCGCCATCGTCGCAGGGTTTCTCGCGTTGCTTGGAATCTATGTGGCGATAACGGTGATCTTTGATATTTCGCTGAAGATAGATGCGAAACCATTCAAGGACTGGGTCGAGGCCCGCGGCGCGTTCGGTGTCGCTGTCTTCATCCTCGCAATGGCAGCGAGCGTCCTCTTCGCGCCCATCCCGAATGCGCCGATTTTCATCGCGGCGGGGCTTGCCTGGGGACCGATCCTCGGCACCGTCTATTGCATGGCAGGCCTAACGATTGGCTCGGCGGCCGCGTTCTGGGTGAGCCGGCGATTCGGACGCCAGCATCTCCCACGGCTCATCGGCAGAAGGGCAGCCGCACACCTCGATAGCCTCGCGGACAACATGGGCGCGGGCGTGGTCTTCTGGACTCGCATCATGCCGGGACTAAATTTCGACTGGATCAGTTTCGTCGCGGGCATGACCTCGGTGCCGTTCCGAACGTTCATCGTGTTCAGTTTCCTCGGAATGATCCCGCCCACCGCTATCACCGTGGCGATGGGCGATCAGTTGGGCCGCAATCCACTCATCTCGATCGCTCTCGGTGGCATCTGGGTATTGGCGATCGTCGGCACAGCTTTCTACTTTTGGCGAAGGCGCCGCACGGCTTCGCGAGCAAAGGCCGCGGCCGCGGATTCGCGGGCAAACCCCGAGGCCGAATTGGGATAAACCCCTGCGGTTCATCAGGGAAGCGCCTATCCGCGTAAGACATGATGGAGAGGACAATTCGCCTCAGTTCACGGGGTGGTATCAGCCATGTCAGTCGCGCAATTTCCAACGTATCTGCGAATCATCGGGGCAGGCGCTGCCTTCGAGCGCGAACATCGCGAACCGACCCCCATCCGGAATTTCGACCTCGACCCGGCGACTGGCGTTGCCACGCGCCAGGCGCTGCTCAACCGCACCGAAACCATGGGCGAACTCGCGCCGACGGCGCCGCTTTCGTTCCTTGTGGTGAAGGTGGCCGGCGCGAAGGGAATCGACAGCGAGGATCAGCTCCGGCTGATCGCCTCGCGGATCAACGAGCTCACCCGCGGCGTCGACATCGTTGGGCGGCTGACCGGCACGAGCTTCGGCATCGCGCTCCAGGGCGCGGGCTACACGGCAGCTGGTGCGGTCGCCGCGCGGCTGACGCACCACCTGAACCGGATGGCCGAACTGAGCCCATCGATTTGCATCACGGTTTCGGCCGCGACCGGCACGGGCGTGAACGCCGAGACACTGCCGCTGGCGGCGATGGATACCTGCGAGCCCTGCTGCGGGTAATTGACCCCAAGAGTATTTGCTAACGCGAAGAGCACTAAGGACACAAAGGCTTTCTTCGTGTCCTTTGTGTTCATAGTGTTCGACACGGTTCGCAGGGCTAGCCTCACGCCAGCGGGACGCTGAGGTCTTCTTTCAGGTCCAGGACCACGGCTACCTCTTTGCAGTTCGTGAAGAACGGGCACCGCACGCATTCGTTCCAGACCTTCTGTGGGAACTCCATGACGTTCGCGAGCCTGAAGCCCTGCTTTTCGAAAAAGCCCGGCTTGTAGGTCAGCGCGAACACGCGGTCGAGGCCAAAGGCTCGCGCGTCTTCGATGCAGGCGGCGACGATGGCCGCGCCAATGCCCTTGATTTGCGATTGTTCGGCGACGGCGAGTGAGCGCACCTCGGCGAGGTCCGAGCCCATGATGTGGAGCGACCCGGCGCCGACGACTTCGCCCTCGATGCGGGCGACCTTGAAGTCGCGGATGGCTTCGTAGATTTCGCCGATGGGCCGATGCAGCATGTCGCCCTTATCGGCCCAGTAGGTCACGAGTTTGTGGATGCCTTCGGCGTCGGAGAGTTTCGCCGGTTCGATACAGAGCACGCAGGACTCCTTGGGGAGAGGAAAGAGGAAGGAGAAAAGAGGAAAGTGACTTCAACGTGCGCGAACAGGGGCGACGTGCGTGTCGTCGCCCGGGGAAACCTCATGGATTGGAAGCGCGTGCATTATGAACAGTGTAGCGGTGATGCGAACAACTGAGAAATTAGGGCCAATTCTGTCCCTTGTTCGTTTTCGGTCGGGGCGTAGGTTTTCCGGCATGAATCGATGGAAACGGTTTTATCTGACAGAGTCAGCCGGCTCTCGCCTGCCTTCGCTTGCCGTCAGCGCCGGCGAGCGGGTGCTCATCGGGTGCGTTTTGATGGCGGTGATGCTCGCGCAAGTCGTAGCGTTCGTGCTGGGGCTCTGGCATCCCAGTGGCAACCTTGTCTCCTACATCGAAGCCCATCGCGAGGCGTGGTGGCGGTGGCACACGTTCAGCGGGATGGTCCTCGTTGCGACAGCCGGGGCACATGCCGCGTTGTTCTGGTGGATCATACCCGGACGAGGCCGCTTTATCGGGGTCCTCGGCGGTTTCATCATGGCCACGGGAGTAGCACTCTTCGGCGCCGGACTCATCGCTGAGGCCTCGACGCACTGGTACAGCCACAGCCCGGTGCTCACCGAGAGCCAGTCACACGACCTGCTTACCTACATCAGCGATCATGACGGACGGCTTGCGCTACCGATCGTGATGGGCCTGGTATTTGTTACGGTAGGCCCAATCGTCGCTGCTATCGGTCTCTGGCTCTCGGGCGTGCTCAGCCGCGCACTGATTGTTGTTTTTCTCGTCGGGACCGTCGCGGGAAACGTGATCGGCCCTGTGAGCATACTCGCCGTACTGGCGTTTGCAGTTATGTGCTTCGTCGTCTGGAGCCGCCTGGAGAACAGACAGGGTTAGTCTCACGGTGGCGCGATGCGGGCGCCGGTAGCAGCCAAGTTGCACCCGGCTTTGGGAACCGCCAAGGACGCTGAGGACGCCAGGCTGCTTTCGGGATTCCCTGGCGCTCTTTGCGACCCTGGCTGTTAGGGAGGCGGGGGCGAACGTAGAAGGGAGAGTTGAATTTCGAATGACGAACTTCGAATTGCGGTTGGTCAGCAACCAAGGCGACAGAGTGGCGAAGTTCGCAATTCGACATTCGCAATTTCGAGCGTTTTAACGGTCGCCGCCTCCATTACGTCCCCTCGGCCACACACGCTCCACCCGGGCGGGTTACCCTTTGGCGATGCGAGTTTCTCTCATGGGCCAGGCGGCGTTCGGCGAGGCTGTCCTCAAGAAGCTGCTTGATGATGGTGTCGAAATCGCCGGGGTGAGCGCGCCCGCGCCGGCCGGCGACCGCAAGGACGCGCTCTGGGCGGCGGCCGAGGCGGCGAACCTGCCACTGGTCGCGACGCCGGCCCTGAAGTCGCCGGAGGGGCAGGCGGAGTGGGCCGCGCTGAAGGCCGAGTTGTGCGTGATGGCATTCGTGACCGACATCATCCCGAACGCGGTGCTGCAGATGCCGCCGAAGGGCACCATCCAGTACCACCCGAGCCTGCTGCCGCTGCATCGCGGTTCGAGTGCCATGAACTGGCCCATCATCAACGGTGAAACCGAGACCGGCCTGAGCATTTTCTGGCCGGACCAGGGCATCGATACCGGCCCCATCCTGTTGCAGAAGACCGCGCCGATTGGCCCCGACCAGACGATGGGCAACCTCTACTTCAACCACCTCTTCGGCATGGGCGTGGATGCGCTGGCCGAGTCGGTGGCGCTGGTGGCGGCCGGGAAGGCTCGGCGCATCGATCAGGACCACCGGCTTTCGACCTACGAGCCGCCGTGCGGCGAAGGCCACGCGCGGATTCGCTGGTATCGCCCGGCGCGAGAGATTTACAACCTGGTGCGCGGCTGCAACCCGGCGCCGGGCGCCTGGGGCACGTTCAAGGACACCGAGTTCAAGATTTTCGATTGCCGCCTGACCGGCGAACAAGAGCCCGGCATGCCCGGCCGCGTGCTGCGCCTGGACGACGAAGGCTTCGACATCCGCCTGAACGGCGGAGTGTTGCGCGTGTTGCGGGTGCAGCCGAAGGGCGCGAAGAAGGTCGGCGCGGGCGAGTGGGCGAAGGAAGTCGGGCTGGGGCCGGGGGCCCGGCTGGGGTAGGGGCGAAAATTTCTGCCTGCAATCCGAGAACCGACGCAATCCGCGGCGCGTGTACCGCTCGTTCAAACGGCTACCAAAATGCGTTGGAAGTTAGCAACGGCCTCCCTCGGCAGGGGCAATCGGAAGCCTCAGCGCGAAACCACACTTAGCCCTGAGACGGCAATTGCCTGGCAATTTCCGCGTAGGAATTTGCGAGGGCCCGATCGTACTGGTGAACGAATCCGGCGATGCCTTCTAGTCTCGCACGGCTACCCAAACCAAACTTACGAGCAACGTGAAATTCTTTTCGCCACATCCTCCGCAGGCGTCGGGGCGGGAGCGACTTTTCTGTCGCAGAGAGTCCAGTCACCTCGTGACGAAATCCGCCGCCGACACGCCGTGTTTTGCGCGTATTCAATCTGAATCCCTCGTCTGTCAGCCAATCAGATACGCGTGCCACGTCTGCTTCCGTGAACACATGAGAATCGGAGGAGAACGTTAGATCGTCAGCATACCTTGTGTAGCTACCTCCCAATGACTGCGCGAAACCATCAAGTACCGTGTCAATTCCCACCATGGTCAGATTCGCAATCATTGGGCTCGCCGGCGAACCCTGCGGTAGTCCGTCGTTGAGGGTGCAAAGGTCAGCTAGTTGCAACGACACTGGGAAGGCAAAGCCGATGCTGTCGAAGACCCTCACAGTCTTTATGTGCGTTACCGACTGGAAAAATTCCGAGATGTCCAAGGACATCATGTTTTTTCGATTCAAGTGAGCGGAGCAATTCGAGAAGATGCCTCGGCCCGAAATAAAGGCGTGGCTTGCTGGCGACGGTTCTTCACGAGTTAGGATGTGGTCATGGATCCAACGCTGTAAGACTTTGAGGGCAACCCGGGGGGCGTCAATGCGGCGAAAACCGTGTGCCTTGGGAATCTCAAACGTTCTGTAGTACTGCTCAGGGTTCACGCGCATGCTGTGGATGAGGGCAGGAGAGACACCGAAAATTCTTGGCAAAGTATCAACAGAACCCAATGGCGGTAGGCCGCGCTCAAACAATTGTTGAGCACGGACACGGGATTCTGGGTGCCAACCTAAATCGGATGCAAGTAGCTGAATCGGGTTTTCGACGTTGGAAGGCAACGACGGCAGCAGGGGGAGAGGCTTCACTGCGTTCTCCAATCCTTTGGATTGCTTGCGCTACCGTGGCTCCGCCTTTGGCGTGAGACACGGTCTTCTCCCGCGGAGACCACTGCACTCTAAGCCGACGACTTACATCGGCACGCTAGTTGACCGCCTCTCCCCGTTGCTGCGCTCGCCAAAGATACAACAGCCGACTGACGTCTCGCACCTTCCTGAGGCCCGAGCGGCCGACGCCCTTGTGGCCTTTGACGGTTAGCACCAATTTCCCTGAGCGCTCGGCGATTAGGTCGTACTTGAGCAGCTTGGCGATGCTCGACTCGGCTTCGCTTGCGGGACCTTCTAGGGCTCCGAGCAGGACCGCTTTTTCCATCGGCTGGAACGTGGCGACCGTCATGAGGGTCTCAAGCTCGATTTCGTTGAGAGTTGGCAACCTCGTCGACATCAGCCCGTTACCTGCTCTCTGACTTTCCGCCGCCGCTCCGCAGAGATGGCGGCAGTAAGAATACCCCAGGCGGCCTCAGCATCTCCATAGTCCACGTAGTTAACGTTAGCCTTTGCCTCGCGCATTAGCTGTACAGGCCCGTCTAGCACGAAGTTCTTGGAGTCCTTAAAGCTATGGTCAACCAATACAATCGACTTGGGCCCAAGGGGCTTCTTCTTACCCCGAGAGGCAAGTGCCGCGAAGTACCCCAGTTCAGCGAAAGATCCCGGACTGCACGGAATGAACACCAGCAAGTCAACTCTTGCCGCAAAATTGAGTTCGACCGTACAAAGGTCGACCTCATCGCCCAGTGCGCTACCCACCGCATCTTTAATCTCTGGGTGCTCCGCGAAGGCGCTGTAACCGTCTGCCTTGGCCCTGCCTACAAGCTCTTTCCTCAGGCGGGCTCCTTGGCTGTCTGCATCCGGCGCAGGACCCATGATGAATAGGTGAACCGGGGTCTTGGCAGCCAGTTCTGTAACACTCTGGCCCAGTCTGTCCCTGAAGTCGCGAATCGCGGCAGCACGCTGCTCTCCCGCTGGTTGCGTCAAGTAGATACCTCGAACCCTGAAAGTTACCGGCCGCCGCCGACCGGCGCGCGGATTATGGCACAGCGCGACCGAGCGGGTTGCTTGGTCCCATCGCCGTGCCGTGGGTTCCGTTCCCCGTTCGTCCAGCTACTCGCCGACCCTTCCGTGATCCCGTACCCTTGCCCCGCAACGCGGCGATGCCGCACCTAGCCACACCTATGGAGTAGCACCATGTCTGAAGCCTGGATTATCGACGGCGTCCGGTCGCCGCGCGGCGGCGGGAAGCAGGGGGTCGGCAGCCTCAGCCACATCCATCCCCAGCGCGTCCTCGCGCAGGTGCTCAACGCCCTGCAGGAGCACGCCGGCTTCGACCCCAAGGACGTGGAAGACGTCGTCATGGGCAACGGCTCCGGCGTGGGCGACCACTCCATGGACATCGCCCGCATGGCCGCGCTCGATGCCGGATGGCCGATCACGGTCCCGGGCGTGACGCTCCACCGCTTCTGCGGCTCGGCACAACAGGCCGTGAACATGGCGGCGATGGGCGTGCTTTCGGGCCAGCAGGACCTGGTGGTCGCGGGCGGCGTCGAATCGATGTCGCGCCCGGCCAGCCTGAGCGTCGATGGGTTCACGGCGAACAACGCCCACCTCTACGAGCAGTACCCGCTCGTCCCGCAGGGCATCTCGGCAGACCTCATCGCCAGCCTCGAAGGGTTCACCCGCGAGCAGTGCGACGCCGTCGGGGTCGAAAGCCAGCGCCGCGCGGCGGAAGCGATCGACGCCGGGCGGTTCAAGCGCAGCGTGGTGCCCATCTATAACGATGACGGCACGCTCGCGCTCGACCACGATGAACACCCGCGGCCGGGTTCGACAATCGAGAGCCTGGCGGGGCTGAACCCGTCGTTCGCGAAGATGGGCGTGATGAGCCCACCGAACGACACCCGCACCTACGACGAGATCTGCATGGCCGTGTACCCGCAGGTGAAGCAGATGAACCATGTGCACCACGCGGGGAACTCCTCGGGCGTGGTCGATGGCGCGAGCGCGCTGCTGCTGGCTTCGCCGGAGTACGCGAAGGCGCACGGACTGAAGCCGCGGGCGCGCATCGTCCAGACCGCGACCGCTGGCAGCGAGCCGGTGATCATGCTGACCGCTCCCGCCCCGGCGACGCAGATGGTGCTGAAGAAGGCCGGCATGTCGAAGGACAACATCGACCTGTTCGAGATCAACGAAGCCTTCGCTTCGGTGGTGCTCAAGTGGCAGAAAGAGATGGACATCGACAATGAGCGCCTGAACGTGAACGGCGGCGCCATCGCCCTCGGTCACCCAATCGGCGCGACCGGCGGCATGCTCATCCAGACCGCGATGGACGAACTCGAACGCCGCAACAAGTCGACGGCGCTGATCGCGATGTGCACCGGCGGCGGCATGGGGACGGCGACGATCATCGAGAGGGTGTAGCTCACCACGGAGACACGGAGGCACAGAGTCTCCGAGTTTTCACGGGTTCGAGGGTGAACTTCGAACCTCCTGAACGACGGTAGGATTGCCGTCGTGTGAGTCGGCGACGTTCGAGGTTCGTCGTTCGTCGCGGCGGGCCAAGGGCTTACAACTAACGGCTGCCCTAGCTCGGGTGGGTCATATCCATCGGCACCACCCACTCGTTGAACTCGGATTCGGTGAGGTAGCCGAGCTTGAGGGCGGCCTCTTTGAGGCTGGTGCCTTCCTTGTGGGCGGTCTTGGCGATTGAGGCGGCTTTGTCGTAGCCGATGTGGCGGTTGAGCGCCGTGACCTGCATGAGGTTCTTGGCCAGGTTCTCTTCGATCTTCGCCAGGTTCGGTTCGATGCCGACCGCGCAGTTGTCGTTGAAGGCGGAACACGAATCGCCGAGGAGCTGGATGCTCATCAGGGTGTTGTGGACCATCACCGGCTTGAAAACGTTCAGCTGGAAGTTGCCCTGGCTGCCGCCGAAGGCGACGGCAGCGTCGTTGCCGAAGACCTGGACGCAGACCATGGTCATGGCTTCGGACTGGGTAGGGTTCACCTTGCCAGGCATGATGGAGCTGCCCGGCTCGTTCTCGGGGATGGTCAGTTCGCCGATGCCGTTGCGCGGGCCCGAAGCGAGCCAGCGCACGTCGTTCGCGATCTTCATTAGCGCACCGGCGAGGGTGCGAAGGCTCGCGCTGGTGGCGACGAGCGCATCGTGTGCGGCGAGCGAGGCGAACTTGTTCGGCGCTGAGACGAACGGGTAGCCGGTCTCCTTCGCGAAGTACGAGGCGGCGAGGTCGCCGAATTTCGGGTGGGCGTTGAGCCCGGTGCCCACGGCCGTCCCGCCGATCGCGAGTTCGTAGAGGCCCTGCTCGGCGTGCTTCACTCCGGCGATGGCGAAATCGAGCTGGGCCACCCACGCGCCGACTTCCTGCCCGAGGGTGATGGGTGTCGCGTCCTGGAGATGGGTGCGCCCGACCTTCACGATGCCGGCGAACGCCTCCGACTTCTTCGCGAGGGTGTCGCGCAGCTTCTGGACGTTCGGGTAGAGCTGGCGGTGGAGTTCTTCGACAACAGCGATGTGCATGGCCGTCGGGAAGGTGTCGTTCGAGCTCTGGCCACGGTTCACATCGTCGTTGGGGTGGATGGGCGACTTCGAGCCCATCACGCCGCCGGCCATTTCGATGGCGCGGTTCGAGATGACCTCGTTCGCGTTCATGTTCGATTGCGTGCCGGAGCCGGTCTGGAAGACGACGAGGGGAAAATGTTCGAGGAGCGCGCCCGACATGACTTCGTCGGCGGCCCTGGCGATGAGGTCGGCTTTTTCGCGGGGAAGTTCACCGAGGTCGGCGTTGGCCAGGGCGGCGCCCTTCTTGAGGATGCCCATGGCCCGGACGATGCTCGGCGCCATGCGGTAGCGGTCGACGCCGATGGGAAAGTTCTGGACGGAGCGCTGGGTCTGGGCGCCCCAGTATCGGGAGGAATCAACCTCGATGGCGCCCATCGAGTCGGTTTCGGTACGAGTTGGCATGGGGAGAGTTTAGCGCGGAGGCGCGAGACGGGCGCACTATCGCTTCGATGCCGCTATCGACATCGCGCAGACGTTTCGGTGACCGGATGGCCTGTGTGAGTTACCTCTCGCACGCCCGGATATTCAGCCGTCCGCGGGAATCTTTACCACATATACTCCCCTCGCCCGGGCTCCCGGGAATTCGAGGAGGAACCATGCGTTCGAAAACCATTGCGGTTGCAGCCGTCCTGGCGTTGCTTGGACTGGCTGTCATTTTTCCGGTCGCGGCCTACGGCGGCGGCGATGACGAGAACGGGCAACAGGTCCAATCGCTCGACGCGATTAGCAGTAGCTTCTCATTCCAGGGCCGACTCTCCACCGCGGGCGTCCCCGCGGATGGGTCGTACGACTTCGACTTCTACCTGTATGACTCGCTGGCAGGCGGTAACCAGGTAGGGAGCACCATTTCGATGGCCGCCGTTCCGGTTGCGGCGGGTCTGTTCACTGTCGACCTGGACTTTGGCGATGTCTTCCACGGCGCGCAGTACTACCTGGAGATCCAGGTGCGCCCGGCGGGTGGTGGATCGTTTACTGTCCTCTCACCGCGCGAAACGCTCGGGGCGGTGCCAAACGCCCACTATGCCAGCGAAGCCGGCAACATCCGACTGCCGTATTCGGCGTCGACGAGCTACGACGGCGCGATGATGGAAATTTCGAACAGCAGCGCGTTCGCGAACGCCATCACGCTATTAGCTGAAGCCGGAGCCGGCAGGGCCATCGTCGGAACAAGCGGCACTGGCACCGCGGGCCTGTTCAGTTCTTCCGGCGGGACAGCGCTCGATATCGATGGCGCGATAAAAGTGTCCGGTAGTCATCCCGCGGCGTTCGTGCATGTCGCCTCCGGCGGCGGCTACATCTCTGTGATCGACAACCCAATTCTTAATGGCGACCCGAACGCAATTGTGATTGCAACACACGTCTACGATCCTCCGGGCGCTGGCGGAACTATTTATCAGAGCCATCCGTACAGCGTTTGGTACAACGGCGCCAACTGGACCATTTACAACGACGACCTGTCTCCCATGACCGCGAACACCGCGTTCTTTGTCCTGGTTATTAAGCGATGACGCAGCTCCACAGGTCCAAAGCGGAGGTGCGGCGATGCACCTGAGACGAATCCATTGGCCCATCTTGCTGCTCACTGTCGCCGCTCTCGCGGCGGTCACGACCGTGTGGGCACAGACCGGAGGCGGATACGACGCCTCGTACAACAGCGTGAGTGACGGCGGTCAGACGATGGCGGGCGGCGGCTACCTTTTGCAAACCAGCGCCGGGCAGGCGATGGCCGGCAACTCCTCGAGTGGCATTACCTACTCACTGGATATCGGGGTGCTCGCGGGCGGCAGCGGAAACGCCGCCATCCCGACGGCCTCGCCGTCCGCATCGCCGTCCGCCTCGGCATCGCCGTCCGCCTCGGCGACGCCATCGGGCACTCCGGGTGCGTTTAAAGGCTACGCCCCGAA
The DNA here is from genome assembly GCA_050247055.1 of Dehalococcoidia bacterium. Classification (GTDB taxonomy): domain Bacteria; phylum Chloroflexota; class Dehalococcoidia; order Tepidiformales; family Tepidiformaceae; genus Amarobacter. Next base: position 295,577 of record JBFWUX010000003.1, on the reverse strand, counting down.
CGTCGCGAAAGACGGCGTGAACTGAGCCTGGGGGCGAGGCAGTTTCACTGCCTCGCCTCAGCCTTTGCCGGAGCAACCCCGAGGCCGCCGACCAAACTATTGATTTCGTTAATCTGCGGGGTTGATAATTGCGATAGCGCATATGCGCTTGATCAGGGTTCGTGGCGGACCGGGTCCGCCGGGAAGGATGGTCAGGTATGCAACGGAAAGTCGCAGCTGAGGTGGTTGGTACGTTCGTCCTGGTCCTCGGGGGATGCGGAGCCGCCGTGATTGCGGGCGGCGCGATCGGCGCACAGGGTGTGGCGATCGCGTTTGGCCTCACCGTACTGGTCATGGCGTTCGCGGTCGGGCCGATTTCCGGGGCTCATTTCAACCCGGCCGTGACGATCGGGCTGGTGGTCGGCAAGCGCTTCGAGAGCAAGGATGCTCCGTACTACATCGTCGCCCAGGTGGCCGGCGCCATTCTCGCGGGCGCCGTGTTGTACATCATTGCGAGCGGCCTCGATGGCTTCGACGCATCCAACGGCTTTGCCGCCAACGGCTACGACAAACACTCGCCCGAGGGCTATTCGTTGATGGCCGGTCTCGTGTGCGAGATCGTGATGACCGCGATCTTCCTCGTGGTGATAATGGGGGCGACTTCGAAGAAGGCCTCGACCAGTTTCGCGCCGATAGCCATTGGACTTGCGCTGACGCTTATCCACCTGGTGAGCATTCCGGTAACGAACACTTCCGTGAACCCGGCACGCTCGACCGGAGTCGCGCTCTTCGTCGGCGAAGGCTGGGCGATCGGCCAGCTGTGGCTGTTCTGGGTTGCTCCAATCATCGGTGGCGCAGTGGGCGCGCTCGTTTGGCGTTACCTCCTGGAGGACCCGGGCGAGTCAGCCATTCCCGCCGCGGGCGGCGCCGAACTGCAGCCGGCAGGGGCCGGCGGCGGCCAGTAGAGACGCGGCCACCATCACAGGTTTCGTTCGAAGTACTCGAGTACCCGGCGCTCCTGGTACTCGAGTCCTTTCGCGTCTCGGGGCATGTGACGCTCTTCCGGGAAGACCAGGAGATCGTAATCCTTGTTGGCCTCCGTGAGGGCCACGATGAGCCGGGCTGTGTGCCGGAACTGCACGTTCTCATCGACCATGCCGTGGACGAGCAGGAGCTTGCCCCGCAGTTTCGCGACATGCGTGAGGACGGAGCTGTCCTTGTAGCCTTCGGGGTTGGATTGCGGCGTTCCCATGTAGCGCTCGGTGTAGCCGGTGTCGTAGCCGTCCCAGTCGGTGACGGGCGCGCCGGAGACGCCGACCTTGAAGACCTCGGGCGCCTTCATCATGGCCATGCAGGTCATGTAGCCACCGTAGCTCCAGCCATAGATTCCGACGCGCGAGGCATCGACGTACGAGAGTTTCGCCATCTCCCGGACTGCCGCGACCTGATCATCGACTTCAACCGTGCCCATGCGGTCGGCAAGGGCGGCTTCGAATTCGAGGCCACGGTTCGCACTCCCGCGATTGTCGACCTTGAGGACGATGAAGCCCTGCTGAGCGAGGTACTGCGCACGCAGGTCCACCGTCAGCGACCAATCATCGACCGCCCGCTGAGCGTGAGGCCCGCCGTAGACGGAGACGATGAGCGGATATCTCTTCCCTTGCTCCATCGCTGGCGGGTTGTAGATCATCCCGTACATCGTCGAGCCATCGGCCGCCGCGAACGTCTTTGTCTCAGGCGGAACCAGTCCAAGGCCGACGGCGGTCGCGTCATTTTCGAACAGCTGGGCCAGCAGAGAGCCGTCGGATTCGCGGACCGCGACGTGCGGACCCTTCTCTCGAGTGCTCCAGGAATCGACGAAGCGACCTCCTGCCTTCGCAACAGAGACGCCGTGATAGCCTGGATCGGCGGTCAGGCGAGTGACGGCGCCACCCGCGATAGGTACCGAATACAGGTGGCGTTCGAGCGGCGATCCTTTCGTCGCGACGAAATAGGCCAGCCCCGCCGCCTCGTCGACACGGGCGATATGGGTGATCATCCAGTCGCCCGAAGTTAGCTGGCGGCTTGTCTTGCCGTCGGCATCGTAGCGATAGAGATGTGCAAAGCCACTGCGCTCGCTGAGCCAAAGGAAGCCGCCGGACTCGAGAAAGGCGGTGTCGCCCTGGAGGTTGAGCCACGGCTCCTGGTGCTCTTCGAGGATGACTGTCGCGGCACCGGAAAGGTCGAAGGTCAGCAGCCGAAGCGTGCGCTGATCGCGGGAGAGAAGCTGGGCAGAGAGTACGCCATCCGGTCGCCAGCCAACGCGACCGATGTAGATATCGGTTTCCGCGCCGAGGTCCATCCAGGTCGATTTGCCTGTGGCAAGTTCGACGACGCCCAGCTGGAGAACGGCATTCGGCTCCCCCGCAAATGGGTACCGATGGGGTTCGTTTTCGACCGCGGCCTTGCCCTGGTGGACAATGGTGTAGTCCTTGATGTGACGGCTATCTGCGCGGATGTAGGCGACGCGCGAGCCATCGGGGCTCCACCAGAAGCCACGATCGCGGTCCAGTTCTTCCTGAGCAATGAACTCGGCGACGCCGTTGGTGACGCCCGGCTCGGCGCCACTCGTGAGCTTGCGTGCTTCGCCTCCAGCGGTCGGGAGCACCCAGAGCTCGTCGTCCCGGACGAACCCTACCATCGTGCCGTCGGGACTGAGGCGCGGGTCGATCGCACCTTCGGAACTCGACAGTTCGCGCATTTCGCTGTCGCCAACGCTCACCCAGAGCTTGCCGCCGCCGGGCACCAGCAGGACTTGCTGGCTCGATTTCGACGCGAACTGGTAGTCGGTCACGCCAAGTTCGCGGAGGCGGGCTCGTTCCCGGCGCAGTTCCTCCTCGCGTGAGAGATTCGCTTCGTTTGTGCTTGCGGGAGGCGGACCAGCCAGCACTTTGCGTTCGCCGGACTCGAGGTCGTACCGCCAGAGGCTCCGGACAAGGCTGCCTTCGGCGCTGAAGAGATAGGTAACGCCTGCACCGTCGGGAGTGAACCCCAGCCGAGCAGGGACGACAGTGCCAGGGCGCGGGAAACTTGCGACCTGACTGAGAGTCAGTGATTCATAAGGTTTGGTCACCTTCGAAAGGCCTCCGCTCGTAGTGTTTCGATTTCGGCAATCGTCTTCGGGATAGCTGCGGTCAACACGCGGCTTCCGTGCTCGGTGATTAGTACATCGTCTTCGATGCGGATGCCGCCAAAGTCTCGCAAGCCATCGACCTTCGTCCAATCGACGCAATCAGCAAAGTCCGCGCGGCGTTGCGGGTCATCGATCAGCGCCTTGATGAAGTAGATGCCGGGTTCGATAGTGACCACGTATCCCGGCTGGAGGGGAAGGTCGGCGCGTAGCCACTTCAGGCCGAAGCGATCACTGGGAGCCCTGCCGGCGAGGCAGCCACCGGCATCGTGCGTGGAAAGCCCGAGCATGTGGCCAAGGCCGTGTGGGAAGAACAGCGCGTGCGCATCGCGGTCGATGAGTTGGTCGGCGCTTCCCTTCAAGATACCGAGTTGCGAAAGGCCAGTGGCGATGTGGTGGCATGCGGCGAGATGGAGGTCCTTATATTCGACCCCGGGCTTTGCGGCGGCGATGGCCGACTGTTGGACATCCAGCACGAGCTGGTAGAGGTCTCGCTGAATGCCCTGAAATTGTGGTCCCACCGGGAAGGTGCGCGTGACGTCGCTCGCGTAGCCTTCGAATTCGGCTCCTGCGTCCATCAGCACGATCTCGCCGTCGTGCATGGAGCGATTGGTCGGCGAAAAGTGGAGCACGGCGCCATTCGGGCCGCTGCCGACAATGGAGCCATAGGCGGTGCGCTCGGCGCCGGCACGGAAGAACTCGGCCTCGACTTCGATCTGCAGCTGGCGCTCGCTCAGGCCCGGTTTCGTGTGCCGAAACGCGTAGACGTGACCCGCGCGGGAGGCGTCTGCGGCGCCCTGCATGAGCGCAATTTCGGAAGCGTCCTTCGAACGACGTGCATCGGAGACCTGCGTAGACATTCGTTCGGCGAGGTCTTCGTCGAGTTCGAGCTCGAGCGAACTCCAGTTTCGGACTCCGTAACCGGCAGGTACCCGCGCGATGTCATGGTTGCCGAGGATTGCGAGAGGTTCGGCTCGACGCTGCTCGATCCACGGTTGGAGCTCCGTAAGGGACCGCACGTCAAGACCAGTGCGTTCCGCGAGTTCTTCGAGGTCGACTCCATCACCAACCCAGACGCGGTCTTCGAGGTCAGCTTCGGGTGCGAACAGGAGCCAGCCGTCGGCCTCATCGAAGGCGAGGACCGCTCCAGGAAGCTGCGCACCGGCGAGGTACGAGAATTCGGGGTGAGCGTGGAATGCGTGGTACTGGTCGGTGCCCTGCACGGGTACGTGGAGACCGGATGGGACGATTGCGGCGCCACGGACGAGATTCCAATCGCGAGCGATGCGTGCGCGGCGATCCTTTAGCGGAGAATTCGAAAGCATCGCCAAACAGTGTATTCGGTCAGGCGCGCTGGTAGTTGGCCGCGGCCGCGGCCATCGAAGACGCGATCTCCTCGCGCAGTTCGGGCGGGCCGATAACCAGCGCTTCCGGGCCCCAGCCGCGCACCCAGGGTGTGATTTCGAGGAGGCTGGGCAGGCTCACGCGGAGCTGCACCCCACCGTCTTCGATATCTTCGAGTCGCTGGCTTGGATGCCAGTAGGTCTCGCGGATCCTCGAGGCGACCGCCGACGAGAAGTTGATCGTCACTTCGTGCTGAATTTCGCCGAACACGGCGCCACCCCAGCTCTGGCGGAGCTGCTGGGCGATGAGCTCGACGTCGCGCGGTTCGAATTCGTTGGCGGTGATCTTCACGTCGAGGATGCGGTCAAGCTTGAAGACCCGGACCTGGCCGTGCTCCGAACTAAATCCAACCACATACGTCCCGCTCTGGGTGTGGTCGAGAATATACGGGTCGATGTCCGTCGTGCGAGCGTTCGCGTGGCTGGCGGAACGATAGGAGATGGTCGCCGTCCGGTTCGCCGCCCAGGCCTCCGTCAGCCGTCGAAGGCTTTCGATGTACGCGAGGTTCGTCGGCAGCTCTCCATATTCCTCGACGGTGCGGCGCATGTGCCCGGCCAGGCCTTCCGGCACCGCTTCAGCAACTTTCTCCAGGGCGGAGACACCATCGGGGTCGCGCTCGTCGGCGGAGCGAAGCATCAGTCGCGTGGCGAAGTAGATAGCACGAGCTTCCTGGAGCGAAAGGCGAACCGGCCCGAAGACAAGTGTCGCCCCAGGCATCAGCTTCCAGCGCCGGCCCTCGTAGATGAGCGGGATGCCCAGCTCACTTTCCAGTGCCGCGATATCTCGCTGAATGGTGCGCTGGCTGTAGCCCAATTCGTTCGAGAGCTCAGCGCAACTCACGTTGCCGCGCTTCACCAGCAGTTCGCGAATGCGCACCAGCCGCGTTGCCCGGCGAGTTTGTTCAGTCAATCGACACCGCCCTTCCTGTCCCGGATGCCGGTGTTGGAGACACCGGGGCATGCGAACAGTATCGCCGAAACACGACAAAAAATGTCGCGTTTCTCGGTCTTTGCTCGGAGTTTTGTGAATTTATAGACGATCCGCCCTCTGGCGCAAGGTCGTGTTGGTGGCCCTCGCGATTCGCGTGGCGACTCCACGGCGGAGACGGGAAAGACTCGCTGCCCTAGGATCGGGGGATGCCTGAACCCCGCGAGTTTGGTCCTCTTGCGCACATTCGCCCGGAGGCGATCGGCCAGCCAGGCCAGCGCCGATTCCGTCTGCTCGCCATGAACGACGTCGGCGAGTCGGCGTTCCTGTGGCTTGAGAAAGAACAGTTGGTCGCCCTTGGCGAAGCCATCGAGAACGTGCTAAAGAGCGAGAGCTATGAGCACCAGGCGCGCCCGATGGACGACCTGCCGGAGGAGCCGGTCTACCCGTTGAACGCCAACATCGATATGCGCCTTGCGCAACTGTCGATGGGAGTGAACCGCGAGACCCGCGCGGTCGTCCTCATCTGTGCAGACGGCCCGAGTGAAGACGACGACACAACCGCGGTGACGATGAACTTTGACTACCGTCGAGCGTTCGAACTGCAGCGAGTAATCGCCGAAGTTGTGGCCGCGGGAAGGCCGGCATGCCCGCTCTGCAGTGCACCGATGGACCCTTCGGGACATGTGTGCGTGCGGACGAACGGACACAACCCGCACTAAGACTGCCACCAAACCCGCGGTCCTCGCTTCCGCGCTAGAATCCCCCCGCCCGGGCCACCACACCCTCGGGCGATGGGAGTCGCATCATGAAGCTCGGGCTTTTTCCGCCGCTTTCGGCGCCAGTCGCAACACCTGAATACATCGAAACGGTCGCGACCGCCGCTGAGCGGCTCGGGTTCAATTCGGTCTGGGCTCCGGAGCACGTTGTGCTCTTCTCAGAGCATTCGGAATCGCGCTACCCGTATTCGGTGGATGGGCAGATTGGAGTACCGCCGAGCGCGGGAATCCTCGACCCATTCGAAGTGCTCACCTTCATCGCCGGTGTGACCAGAACCCTTCGCGTGGGCACCGGCATCGCGCTGGTCCCGCAACGCAACCCGGTGTACACGGCGAAGGCGGCAGCCTCGCTCGACTGGCTTTCCGGCGGCAGGTTCGATTTCGGAATCGGCATCGGGTGGCTGAAGGAGGAGTTCGAATCGCTCCAGGTGCCGTGGCCGAAGCGAGCTCAACGCACGGCCGAGTACGTGGAAGTAATGAAGCGCCTCTGGATCGACCAGGAATCATCGTTCGATGGGGAGTTCTACAAACTCAAGCCAGTGTGGCAATACCCGAAGCCGGTTCAGCAACCGCATCCTCCACTCTATTTTGGAGGCGAATCCGACGGCGCACTGCGGCGGGCGGCATCCATCGGCAATGGCTGGTTTGGCTACAACCACGACCCGGAATCGGCGAAAGAGCGCCTCGGCGTGCTTGATCGGTTGCTCACCGAGAACGGTCGTTCCCGCAAGGACATCCGCGTCATCATTGCGACGGCCCGGCACCGCGCCACGCCGGAGATGCTCGAAGAATTCGCTGAACTCGGCATCGACGAAATCATTCTGAGCGCAGGGGCGCGGCGGGCTGAAGACATGGTCGGCCGCATGGAGGCCCTCGCGGAAGAACTCTTGGCGAAAGCCAACAGCCTTTAGGAGATCCCGATGGCGTACGAAACAGTCCTCACCGAAACACGCGGCGAAACCGGCGGAATCCTCTGGGTCACGCTGAACCGCCCCGAGAAGCTGAACGCGCTGAGCATGACGCTCTTCGACGAATTGCGTCAGGTCTTCCAGAAGGCGCGGACCGACCGTTCGGTCCGTTGCCTTGTGATCACCGGGGCCGGTCGCGGCTTTTGCGCCGGCGCCGACTTTTCGGGCGGGAGGCCTGAAGGCTTGATGTACGCTTCGGCCGAGTCGCCGACGGACCTGGAAGGCGCTCGCCTGTTCTTCCGGAATGAGTCCGAGACCTACCTTGCGCTCAAACGGCTCGATGTACCGGTAATCGCATCGATCAACGGCGTTTGCGTGGGCGCGGGGTTCGACATGGTCGCGCACTGCGACATGGCAGTCGCGTCGACCGCGGCGCGATTCCAGGTGGCCTATGTGAAGCGGGGGTTGTTTGCGGACCTGGGCGGGTTCTATTCGCTACCGCGCGTCATTGGCTGGCGGAAGGCGATGGAGATGATGACCACGGGCCGCTTCATGTCGGCGGAGGAAGCGCATGGGGCCGGCCTGACGAATTACCTCGTTTCACCCGAAGATCTCGAAGCGAAAACCATGGAACTGGCGCTTGCCGTCGAGGCCGGGCCGCCGCTCGGGCAGAAGCTCGGCAAGATGCTGGCGTATCGCACGCAGAACATGGACTTCGAATCGGCGCTGGAGTTCTCGGCAATCGCGCTCAGCACTACCGGGACCTCGGAAGACCGGAAGGAAGGGCAGCGCTCGTTCGCTGAGAAGCGCGAGCCGCGGTTCACCGGGCGATAGTGGATTAGCTGCCGCCGGCGGCGGAAGCGTCCTGTTTGACAGTTTCGGGCCCGCCCGCCGTGTCGCGGAAGCCCATGCTGTAAAGGTCGGCGTAGAGGCCGCCGTGACGCATCAGTTCGTCGTGGTTGCCCTCTTCGGCGATCTCTCCGTGCCTGAGGACGATGATCCGGTCCGAATCGCGGATGGTAGAAAGCCGGTGGGCGATGACGATGGCTGAGCGACCGTGCATGACTTTCTCGATGCCCTTCTGCAGGAGGGCCTCCGTCTGCGTGTCGATGCCGGCGGTGGCCTCATCCAGCATGAGGATGCCGGGGCTCACGAGGAGAGCGCGGGCCAGACTGATGAGCTGGCGCTGGCCAAGGCTCAGGTTGGCCCCGCCGGGGAGTACGCGCGTGTCGTAACCCTTGTCCATGCGCGCGATCAAGTCGTGCAGGCCGACAGCATCTGCGGCCCGTTCGACTTCTTCCTGCGTCGCATTGGGTTTGCCGAAGGTGATGTTGTCGCGAATTGTCCCGTGGAAGATGAACGGGTCCTGGAGGACGATACCCATGTTTCGCCGAAGCGATTCCATGGTGACCTGCCGAATGTCCTGGCCATCGACGAGGATGGCGCCATCGGTTACGTCATAGAAGCGGGCGAGGAGGCTGATGAGCGTGCTCTTGCCAGCGCCTGTTGTGCCCACGATCGCGACATGCTCCCCCGGCTTGATGTGGAGGTTGATGCCTTTGATGACCTCGATGTTGTTCATCGCATAGGCGAAGCGAACGTCCCGGAACTCGATGTCGCCGGAAATGCGTTCGAGTTCGGTGGCGTTCGGCGCGTCTGAGACTTCCTGGGGCCAATCGAGGATTTCGAAGATCCGCTCGGCGGCGACGGTGGCGCGCTGCATATTCGTATATTGCTGGGTCATCTCCCGGATGGGCGTGAAGAAGCGGTCGATGTACAGCGTGAAGGAAACGAGGAACCCGATTTGCATGGTGCCATCGAGGACCATGCCGCCACCGACGAAAATGGCGACAGCCATGGCGCAGGCGGCTATCAGCGCGACCAGCGGCTGGACGATGGCAGAGATGCGGCCGGCCTCGACATTCGCGTTGCGGTTGTCGTCGTTGACGTTCGCGAAAGAGCGGGTATTGATGCGCTCGCGGGAGACGCTCTGGATCACGCGGACGCCGGAGACGTTCTCCTGGATGGTGGCGTTGACCGCTGAGATGGTGGCGCGGGCCTGGAGAAATGAGCGGCGTGCGTAGTGCTGCCAGATCCAGAGGGTAACGGCCATCACCGGGACCGAAATCGAAACCAGGGCAGCGAGCTCCCAGTTGAGGACGAACAGCGTAATGAGGATTCCAACCAGCGCGATCAGGCTGCCGAAAATCGAGATCATGCCGTTACTCAGCATGTTCTGAAGTACGCTGACGTCGTTCTGCATGCGGGCCATCACGCGGCCCGTCTCGTTTTCATCGAAGAAGCGAAGCGAGAGGCCGCCGATGTGGCCGAAGAGGTCGGACGAAACGCGGAAGAGGGCGTGCTGGCCAACCCAGGTCATCTGGTAGACCTGCTGGTAGGCGGAAAGCCAGACGATGGTGTTGTTGGCGAAAAACGCCGCGCAAATTATGTATAGCTGCTGTTCGTTCCGATCGACGAGGGCGTTGATTGCGAGGCCCGGGAGGAGCGGCGTAAGGATGGTCGCCAGGGAGTTGATCACGAGGAAGACGACCGAGAGGGCGATGCGGCCTTTAAATGGCGCGGCGTAACGCCACAGCCTTCCGATCACACGCGGGTCGAACGCCTTGCCGAAGTCCTCCTCGGATGAAGCGAGTCCTAATCGTTGGGCCGGGCCGGCGCCCATGCCCTGGCTGCTGCCAAGCGCGAGGTTTCGCGAGAATCCGCCGCCACCGCCGAACATCATGAGGCGGCCTCCACAGCAGCTTCGGATTCTTCTTGCGGCGCGAGCTGCAACCGGTAGATCTCCTGGTAGAGCCCGGGCTCGTTGATGAGGTCTTCGTGGCGGCCGCGCTGGACGATGTGACCCTTATCGACAACGAGGATCTGGTCCGCTTGCTTCACTGTGCGCAGGCGGTGCGCGATGACAAACGAAGTGCGGCCCTTCATCAGCTCGTGGAGCGCGCGCTGGATAAGATATTCCGTCTCCATGTCGACGGCCGAAGTGGAGTCATCGAGGACGAGCACCTTGGGGTCGAGGAGGAGCATGCGGGCGATGGCGATGCGCTGCTTCTGGCCGCCCGAAAGGGTCATTCCGCGTTCGCCGACCCAGGTGTCGTAGCCGTTCGGCAGCGATTCGATGAACGAGTGCACCTGGGCGACTCGCGCTGCCGCGAAGATCTCTTCGTCGGTTGCATCAGGGCGTCCGTAGGCGATGTTCTCACGAATGGTCGAAGTGAAGAGGAACGTCTCCTGGAGGACGACCCCAACGTTTCGGCGGAGCGATTCGACCGTGACCTTCGTGATGTCGGAGCCATCGATTGTGATGCGCCCTCCGGTGGCTTCGTAGAAGCGGGGGAGGAGGTTGAGGAGCGTGCTCTTACCACTCCCGGTTGGGCCAAGGATGGCAATGGTCTGTCCGGGGAGAGCGTTGATGTTGATGTCGTGAACCACCGGTCCCCGGCGTTCGTAGCCAAACTCGACGTTTTCGAACTGGACGTGGCCCTCAACGTTCGCCAGTTCAACCGCGTCGGGTGCATCCTGGATTTCGACGGCTGTATCGATGATTTCGAAGATGCGGGTACCGGAAGTCTGCGCGCGGGTAGCGGAGTTTACGAGGAAGCCCAGGGTTCGCACCGGGATCTCGATCTGAGTGCGGTACTGGATGAAAGCCACGAGCGTGCCGACCGACATCGAGCCGGCGAGCACCAGGTGGCCTCCGTAGAGCAGGATGATCAGGTTCACGCCGGCCATCACATAGACGAGGAAGGGCTGGTTGAAAGCCGCGATCCGGTTCGCAGCAAGACTGCTTTCGCGGACGGACCAGTTCGCATCCTGGAATTTCTGGAACTGTCGATCTTCTTGGGCGAAGGCTTTCACGACGCGGATGCCCGTGATGCTTTCCTGGAGGATCGAGGTTTCGACACCAATCTGCTGCTGGACATCTGCCCACAGCGGCCGTGTGCGCCGGGACATCCGGATAGCGATGTAGCCGACCAGGGGCATGCTGAGGAAGACAACAAGGGCGAGCTGCCAGTTCGCGATGAGCATGATGATGGAAATCGAAACGAAGAGGCCTGCGGTCATGCCAATGCGAAGAAGCCCGAGGCTAAGGAACTGGCGGCAGTTTTCGACATCGACGGTGGCGCGAGACATGAGCTGACCGGTCTCGAGATGATCGTGGAACGAAAAGGTCTGGCTCTGAACACGCTCGAAGAAGTCACGACGCAGGTCGAAGGCGACGCGCTGAGCGATGACCTCGCCCATATAGCTCTGGAGGTACTGGCAGAGGCCGGCACCGACACTGAAGGCGACGATGGCGGAGGCGCTCCACGCGAGAGTCGTTCGGTTGCCGCCGGAGATGCCCGAGTCAATCGCCCACTTCACCATCCATGGGGTGAGCGTGCTAAAGGCAATGGTGCCGATGAGGCCGAGATACCCGAGCGCGACCACGCCTTTGTGGTAGCGCAGGTAACCCATCAACCTGACCAGTACCTTCACTTCGTCTCCCGTGCGCTATGAATACGGCGCTCAAACGGGAGTATACGATCGATCTAACGTTTACGTAAGGGTTGCGGATACGGACCGGAGTTAATGCTTCATTCGTAGCACGCAAGGACTGCATCCCAGGCGACTTCGCTGGCGATGATGCCGAGGCCATCCGGCGTTGCGGTCGCCTGGACCTGGTTGCTTGTGACCGCGTAGAGCACGTCCCCATCGGTGGAGGTGTGGAACGGGTCGATGGCGCGGGACATCGAGGTATGGACCTGGCGTCCGAACTGCGTAAGTTGGCGGGCAGTCAGTTTCGCGTCGGTGGCGACCAGCGTGAGGGTGGTGTTTTGTGTGGGCGCGGGCGGTCCGCCTGAACCCGAGCGTCGGGGCGCCAGAATGTCGAAGGCACGATGGCGAATGCCGGTCGCGGGATCAAGATTGCCGCGGACGACCTGGCCTTCCCGGTTGACGATGCCGCCGACCGCGTTGACCACCGTAACAACGAGGAATTTCACGCCGGCCATCTCGCGGAAGGCGGCGCCCTGGCCGCCGCGTTCCGCCGGGAATTTCACCTTGCCAACCGTTACAGAACGTCCGGCGCCGCGTTGGCCCAGCGGCACCACGCCGGGAATAGCCGCGGCAGTCGCAGCCCGGCCAAGCGCTTTGTCCGGGTAGATCGTGTTCTGGCGGAAGACGTAGTCCCAGACAATCGCTCCGTTCACGAGCGGGATGTGATCGGTGGAGTGTTCCTTGCGGGCCCAGAGTTCGGCGACGACGCCGGTCGAGGCTTCGAGACCCAGCAACGAGCCGCCGGCAAAACAAAGCGCATGACCCCAGTCATAGCCCCCGGTGGTGCCAACGAGGCCGCCGCGTTCGTCGATGGACATGAGCCAGCCCCGATCGAACAGGAAGACTGTGCACCCTGTCGGACCTTCTTCATATTCGGCGTAACCGATGCTCAATCCAGGCAGTGAGAACTCAAGCGTCCTCGCCGCCGGAGGAGTTACCGGCGTCAGGGTCAGACCATCGTTGGATTGCGGCATTGGCTATTTCCCTGTGAGTTCGCAGTCGTCGTACGCCTCGGAGTAGTAGATTTCGGCTTCGTTTACGGAAGTGAAGGTCAGGTCCACTTCGGCAAAGCCGCTCCGAGTCCCGGAAGTCACCGGCACCACGTACGACAGTGACGGGAGTTCCGCGTCGATGGCTCCGGCATCGGCGACACCCGGAATGGTCTGCCGGATGGAGAAGCGCTCGCCCGCATAGATGTACCCGTCTCCGTTGGAATCAGTGAATTCGTACTGAATTTGGACTGACGAACCAACCGCGGGATTGGCGCCACAGGAGTTCGACGTGATGAGGAGGTCGAATGTCCATGTTCCTGCGTTGAACCGCGTTATAGCGGGCCCCTTTGTTACGACCGACTTCGGAGGCGAATCTGTCGCCGCACGGGTTGGCACCCGGGTCGGCGTTTTCGCCCCGAAGGGCGTGGGGGTCGCTTTGGGAGCCGGAGGAACGCGTCCACCTCGGATCCGTTCGACATGCCGTTCGAGGACATCGAGCCAGTCGGCAAGCTCGGAATCTTTCGCCGGTGCGGATTCGGAGACGCTACGGCGCTCGGCGATGACAACCGTCTCACCGACGAGGAGCCCGCAATCGCGCGTGGTTGAAGAGTACCTCACGCAAACCTTGTCGCCGGCCTTGGCCTTGTCGTCTCCAAGGTCGGAGCGAAGGTAATCCAGGGCGTTGTCGCTCGTATCGAAAACGTAGAAGTAGGCATCGACTGTCTCGTCCGCGGACCAACTGACCGACCGGACCAGGCCCTTCGGCGCGTCTTCGACCGAGTCATCCGGGAAGTCCATGGCGTTGCCATCGGGCCCGTTCGCCGGGACAGATGCAAGCACGGCGGCGAGCACACGCGGATCGACCTTGCGCGGCCGGTCGGTGGCGTCCTTCAAGATGTCTTTGAAGTAGTCCTCCATCACGGCAAGGATTTCGACGCCGTCCTCAGCGTCGTCTTCACCCACCGGTCCGGTTTCGACATCGAGGTAGATGCTTTCGACCTGGAGGACGCAGGTGCTCGCAAGATCAACATCCAGGTAGATCGGGGCGAATTCCAACCCGCAGTATCGTCCCGAATTTTTGCCGGCCTCTTCCGCTCCGAGATAGTCGACCGTGTACTCGGTCTCGTCTTTCGCCTGTGCAACGGTGCGCATGATGACCGCCGACACGTGGTGCTGACGGCCGCCTGTGCCATTGAACCAGTACTCGAGGGTGGCGACCGCGTCGGTCGTCCAGCTGTACTCGAAATCGACCCCCGCGAACGTGACACCGGGCGGCAGGTCTTTCGGGACGCGGTCGAACGCTTCGACCACGACGGCCATCAGGTCGATATCCTTCCCGGCATCGTCCGACGGTCCGTCGTCGTCATCATCGAAGCAGCCCACCAGGAAGAACGGCAGGATCCCGAACACAACGGCAGCACGCAGCCAGCTATTCACTCCGACCCCCCGAATCTGAGAGGCCGGAGTATAGCAAGCTGAGATTCCCTCGCGGCGAACGCGTTCGGACTACGCTTTGACTTTGGAGAGATCCTCCATGCCCTTTGGCACGCCGGAGACCTGGACCTTTTGCACTTCTTTAATGATGTGCTGGGCCCGTTCGCGCTGTTCGGGAGTGCCCTGTGGGAGAGCGAGACCGAGCCGGCTGGCGTACTCGCGCTTGTTCGCCACGAATTCCGGCAGCTTGTCGTAGGTGGAAGTCTGGGCGAAGGTCCGAAGGACGGCTTCGGGGATGACCTTCTGCATTTCGGCCCACTTGCCGGCCAGCGACATTTCGTGGAGCTGCATGCCGAGCGACTTCAGCTCGTGCACTTCGAACACTTCGTGGTAGCTGCGGGTCGAACCGTAGAACGAGATCGGCTGGCGAAGGCGCTCGAGGCCCTGCTCAATCTCGGATTCCGTCTCGCCGAAGACCGTGAAGCCGCCACCGCTTATCTGGATATCGTTCCAGGTGCGGTTGCCGCGCTTGAGGCCTATGGCGACGTTGGGGAGCACGACCTCGCGCATGTACTTGTCGGTCATGAACCCGTGGGGCATGACAACGTCGGCGACTTCACCGGCGACGCGCGCCATTGCATCGCCCACGAGGGCGAGGCCGATCTTCGGGTCCGGGTAGTCGATTGGGCCGGGGTTGAAGTTCGGCGTCATGAGCGTGAAGTGATAATACTTGCCGACGTAGTCGGGCTTTTCGCTGGTGCGGAACGCCTTGAACACCGCCCTCATCATGCGGATGTATTCCTTCATTCGCGTGGCCGGGGCTCCGGGCCAGTCGGTGGAGAAGCGGTTCTGGTTGTGGCCCTTCACCTGGGAACCTAGGCCGATGGTGAAGCGGCCCTTGCTCATGTGCTGGATGTCCCAGGCCTCCATGGCAAGGACGGTTGGGCTCCGCGGGAAGGCGATGGTGACGCTGGTCTGGACTTCCATCTTCGTCGTGTTCGCTGCGGCAAGCGTGGCTGCCAGCATCGAGTCGTGGGAAGTCTCGGGTGTCGAGGCGAAGTCGTAGCCGAGTTGTTCGGCGCGCTGCGCCTGTTCGGGGACATTGGCGAGCCAGCCGCCGCCGAATCCTGAGCCTACTTTCATGGTTCCTCCGTGCCACGGGGCAACGTGGCGAGTTCGTATGCGGTGGTGAGTCTACAGATGGCGGGGCGGGAGTGCATGAGGGCGGTTGCGTGCTGCGCTACCCTGTTGGAGAGATGAGCGGACGCGGTCCATCCACCGGTCATTGCGCCATTGTGTCAGCGCTGCTCCTTGCAATAAGCCTTTCCGGTTGCGGGGGACATCAACGCGTCGCGTTTACCGACATCCAAACCGGGCCGACGATACCCCCTGAGATCAGACAACCCTGTGGGCGGGAGGACATTGTCGCGCTGGAACCCGACCCGGGTGACTTCCCCTCGGGCGTCCCCTTCCCAACCCCGTCTGGTGACTTTGTCGAGCCGGGCATTACCGGTATCCCGCTCCCGGACGGTTCGGTGCAGATAGACGGCTTCACGATCGACCACGGCTATGCGGCCGGTGATGCAGTGGTTCAAGTGTTCGAGGTTTCGTTGTCACAAGATGAGGTCCTCGCCTTCTTCGATGTCATGCTGCTGAATAAAGGCTGGTCCCCCGGTTGGTCCGATGTAGGCCCGGCGGGAGCCCAATGCGCTTTCAGACCGTCACGATTCGATGTAGGGCCGATTGAACCGTCCAACTGGATCATCGTTTCGACGGCGTACGTGCCTCGCAACGACGAGCCCATCGAGAATCCAGGCTTCCGTGGCAAGGGTGTGCCCTACGCACCGCGAACCCCAGGCAAGACCACGTTTTCGATACTTACGCCGAAGTGAGGGCCTAACTGCACTCCGGCGTTTCGTTGCTCGTCACGACTCGCTAGAAAAGCCGCCGTGCAATCCAAAATCCGAAATCCCCAATCCGAAATCACCCACCCTTCCCTTTACGTCAGGGTTTCGAACCGGTAGTGTTTCCGTCATACATCGATGTACAAAATGGAGAGTTCCCTTGGACTTTAAGGACAACCCCGCGGAGGCCGCATGGCGCAAGGAAGTCGCGACGTTCCTCGCCACGGAGAAGCCGAAATCGGACCCCGACGCAACGCCGCAAGAGATGATGATGCGCAGCGGCGAGATGATGAAGGAATGGCGCGAGAAGCTCGCAGCCAAGGGCTGGGTGGCCCCGGCCTGGCCGAAGGAGTACGGCGGCGCCGGCCTGGGCGTGATGGAACAGTTCATCATGAACGAGGAGTTCGCCGAAGCACGGGCGATGAACGTCGGCGGCATGGGCACCTCGATGATCGGCCCAACGATCATCATCCATGGCAACGACGACCAGAAGAAGGAACACCTCGGCGCCATCCTTCGAGGCGAAACGCGCTGGTGCCAGGGCTACAGCGAGCCGGGCTCGGGCTCGGACCTCGCCAGCCTCCAGACCCGTGCGGTCCGAGACGGCGATGACTTCGTCATCAACGGCCAGAAGATCTGGACCTCGGGCGCGCATACCGCCGACCGGATGTTCATGCTCGCCCGCACCGACCCCGATGCGCCGAAGCACCGCGGCATCACGTACTTCCTCCTTGATATGAAGAGCCCGGGCGTCACCGTGCGGCCGCTCATCAACCTCGCTGGCGGGCACATGTTCAACGAGGTCTTCTTCGAAGACGTCCGCGTGCCGGCGACCAACGTCCTCGGCGAAATCAACCGGGGCTGGTACATCGGCACGACCACGCTCGACTTCGAGCGCTCCTCCATCGGCAACGCTGTGGGCCAGCGCCAGACGCTCGAGTACTACATGCGGTTCTGGAAAGAGAACCAGGGCAAGCCCACCACAGGCAGCGCCAGCGCCAAGGCGAAGGATGAATTCGCCGACCGCTGGATCGAGGCTTCGGTGGCGAAGATGCTCAGCTACGTGGTCATCACCATCCAGAAGAACGGCCGAGTGCCGAATCATGAGGCCTCGATCGCCAAGCTCTTCAACACCGAACTCAGCCAGCGAATCGCACGCACGGCGATGAAGATGACCGGCACGAACGGTCTCCTGCTCGGGCGTGACGCGCCGATGCGGGGTCGCGCGCCGCAGAGCTACATGCAGACCGTTTCGAGCACCATCGCCGGCGGCACGAGCGAAGTGCAGCGAAACATTGTGGCTACTCGCGGACTTGGCCTGCCTCGCGCATAATCAGCGCGAACAGTTCACCGCTCTCAGGACAGGCCCGGCAGCAATGCCGGGCCTGCTTTGTTGTTGGAGCGGGTTTAGGTTGTCGCGTCCGAGCTAACCGGAGGGGCGACCACGAACGCGTCGGTGACGGTTCCGACGATGGCATCGAGCGCAGCGAATTGTCGCGAAAGCAGCATCCACGCATCGATGTCGCTAATCGTCCCGCTGTAAAGGTCGCCAAGAACCACGCCAAAGACCTCAGCGTGAAGGAAGTCCCGAAGATCCTGGGTTGGAATGCCCTGAGCCTCGGCGATTTGGGCGAGGGTCGACCCTGAAGCGAGTTCGCTGGACAGCGAATCGACATCGAGGCCCAGGAATTCGGCGAGTGCTTCGCCGGACGGGTCCACAACCCCGTAGTCCCCGAGGTTGAGAGCTCCAAGGCTCGAAACCGAGACCAGCGGAGAATCTGCTGCCGGTGCGTCCTCGGCGGCGAACGCAGTCCCGGCACTGAAGAGGCTTGCCAGCGTGGTGGCCGCCGCGGCCACTGCGATGAGTTTGGAGTTGAAGTACATCAGTTCCTCATTTCGGAGCCAGCGATTTTGGGATCTGCCCCTGGCTCGAACTCAGACTGATCTCGATTCCTTGAAATGCGATTGGAGAGAGGCAAGGAACTACTGAGAATCCCGCGAGGATCGGCTGGGTGTGGGTTCCCGATTCCGCCCTAAACGCCGATCCCGAACTGCTCCCGCAGTATCTCTCTCTGTTCGGCTTCGGTGGCCACTTCCGATTCGGTTCGCGCACCGTTTTCCGTCAGGATCAGCCGGCTTCCCGCGAGCGTTCTTCTGCCGGATGGCGTGGCGAGGCTCACGATGGGTCCGTGTGTGAAGCGCGATTCGGCCGAAGTCTGCAACCAGTCGCAGACTTCATGAAACTCGCCAAATTCGCGAGGCTGAAGCGTGAAGACGTACGTGCCACCCTCGTTGCCGGGTTCGCCCGCCGTCACGAGCCAGTGGTCGCCGTCGTTGGCAACGGCGTGGCTACGGCCTTCAGCTTCCTGGAGGGAAGAGTCGTTCAAGCGCAACGGCGCGGCGATCCGTCCACCGAAACCGACGTCAACGATCCACGGCTCATCGAGGTGGACGAGCAGGGTCATGTGGCTGAGGGGATGGCTCAACTGGCCAGTCGGCGCCAAAACGCGGGCGCCGAGGACATCTACGCGAAACCCCATCTGCCGCAGCGCCCGAGCGAACGTTCCGGTGAGTTCCAGGCAGAAGCCACCTCGACCCTCGTTGACGATCTTGTTGAAGTTGACGTCCTCATCGACTTCGATGCGACGACCCAGGGAAATATCCAGGTTCTCGAACGGGACCGAGTAGAAGTGCGTTCGGTGCATCGCGCGGAGCGTCTCGATCGTGGGCTCGCATGAGCCGGCATAGCCGATCCGGCGCAGGTAGGCATCGAGGTCCATCCCTGAAATCATAGCCGCCAAACGGCGATCAACGTCCGTTAACCACATCACGCCAGACTCGAGGGATGCGCGAGATGATCGCCACCGTTGGCGCACTCCGATTTGCGCTCCGCCGTGAAGAGCGTACGGAGGCGATTCCCGACCTCGAGGGGCACCCATTCGCCATGATGCCGGACGGCACCGAGGTGCAACTCCTGGACCGCAACGGCGAAAGCTACCTGCTGGTGGACCATCGCCGGGATGTCGAGCGAGCAACACGCATCGAATTCTGGGAGTGCCTCGACCGAGGAGAAGGCAGTGTTGCCGGGCTCTTTGCGCTCACCAATGCGACCCCGGCGCGCTCAATCGCTTCCTGAGAACAAGGAATACGAACAACGAAAACGGCCCGCGAAAGCGCGGGCCGTCCGTGGTGTGGAGCCGTGAGCTGGTCTATTGGACCGGCGGGATGAACTGCTTGAAGGTGGAGGGCATCATCTTCGAGAGTTCGTCCGTGGTCCAGGTTTTGTTGCCCTGCAGGACTGCCAGCGGAGCGATGTTGTTATAGAGGGTGATGCTGTAGCCACGGACTCCGAAGCAGCGGCCGCTGATCCAGCCGCCCTCTTCGCTGGCCAGGTAGACCAACGGCGGAGCAATGTTCGCCGGGTCCCGTTCCGTGCCGGCGGCATCGTCCGCCGCGACGCGGTTGGCGCCACCCTGGGCGCGTTCGGTTGGGACCGTGTCGGTCATGCGGGTGGCGGCGCCAGGCCCGATAGAGTTCGCGGTAACGCCGTAGCGGCCGAGGGCGCGGGCGCAGCTGAGGGTGAGGCCCCAGATGCCCATCTTCGCGGCGGCGTAGTTCGGCTGACCAGGCGCGCCGAAGAGGCCCGAGCCCGAAGTGAAGTTGATGATGCGGCCGCCGTTGCGCGCCTGGCGCCAGTGGATAGATGCGAAGCGCGAGGTGGCGAAGGTGCCCTTCATATGCACGCGGACGACGGCGTCCCACTCTTCTTCGGTCATGTTGAAGATCATGCGGTCGCGAAGGATGCCGGCAACGTTCACGAGAATGTCGAGCTTGCCGTATTCGTTCAGAGCTGTGCGGACGAGGTCTTCGGCCTGATCCATGTCGGAGACGTCACCGTAGTTGGCAACCGCCTGGCCGCCGGCGGCCTTGATATCGGCGACGGTCTGGGCGGCCGGGGAGTTGTCCGCTCCTTCGCCGGAGACTGAGACGCCAAGGTCATTCACGACAACCTGTGCGCCTTCTTTAGCGAAGAGAAGCGCGACTTCGCGGCCGATACCGCGGCCAGCGCCGGTGATGATGGCTGTCTTGCCTTCGAGTTTTCCCGCCATGGGGTGCTACCTGCCTCTTGATTGATGGGGCCGAAGTTTACGCATGCGTGAGGGATTGGGGAATCACTCCGGGTGTTCGGGCGAGATGTCCAGCGCTTTTTCGAACTCAGCGGCGAGGGTAGCGACCTGGTGTTCGCTCAACACCGCTTCGAGAAGTCCGAGGTAGGCCTCATCTTCACTTTCCAGGTGCGCTCGCGAGAACGCGTACAACCCGAAGAGAAGCGGCTGGAGGTATTTGGTGTACTCCGCCAGGTCGCCGGCCTCCCTTGCCGCGTCCGCTACCTGCGCGAGGTCGCCAGCCATACGCATGAGGGTGGTGTGCTGCGCTCGCATCACGTGGCACGCGTTCGAGACGCCGGTGATGCTGGAGACTGCGGGAAAGATCGTCGTCTCCTCGGCGCGGCAGCCCGGCAGGAGCTGTTTCTGCAGGAATTGGAGAGCGGTATCGAGCGCGGCCATCGCGAAGCGCGACTCGGCGGTGGTGACCGCGGTCGCGGCGACCTGCAGCGTATTCAGGCCTGCGTGCATCAATTGGCGCGCCTCTCGGAGTGGTGCGAGCGCCTCGAGAAAGCCTTCTTCTTCGTGATTGTCTACGGTTTCCAACTGACAATTCCAAGAGTGACGGGCCTGTCCGTGAGGTAAAACTTCCCGTCCCGTTCCTTTGCGATCGAGGGCAGCACTTCACGCATCTTCTTCGCGCCGGGGCCATCCGGTTCGATGAAGAGCTGCTGGCGTACGAAGCCTTCGATCGCCTCGAGTGATGGGTACCCAACTGCGGGGCGCTCACCCAACCAAACGCTGAACACTTTGCCCCGAGCGAGAAGGATCGCGAGGAATTCGGGAAGGGCGGGGAGCAGCGTTCGTTCCTCGCCGTGGACGGCGGGCCACAGACCGGCGGCTTGCGTGGCGGGAGCTTCGGCGAGAAGAACCGCGACGCAGAGGCGCCGGGCGGCCTGTTCCATCCCTTCGACGAAGCCGCCAATTTCAGCGATGTCGTAGCTCACGTGAGCAATGAACGAAACGTCGCCGGACGGTGGATTCTCCATCGGCCATCGAGATTGAATCGTTTTGATCTCTGGAACACCGAACTCGGCCGACGCTTCCTTCAGCGTCGCGAGCATCCCGGTTGATGGGTCGATGCCAATGACCTCCGCGCCCGCCAGCGCCAGGGGAAGTGCATACCGCCCGCCACCGCAGCCGATATCGAGCCAGGTTTCGCCCGGGACCACCATGCCGCGGAGGACATCGAGCGCCGGCTCGTTCGTCCGTCGAGGGTCGACTTTGAAGCTCGACGCGATGGGTGCATAGAAGTCAGGCCGTTCGGGCGCTTCGCGAAATCGCTCGGCCTGCTCGTTGTTCGCACGTACACGCCGCGCCCATTCCGCGAGGAGCGCGGATTCATCAAGGCCAAGTGGTCCAGTCATGAAGCGAGTCTGCATCGGGAGGAAAGTGGCGGCAAGCAGCGGCGCTTGCTACGATATTGTCTACCAAATTGGTCAACAATATAGGAGACGCCGGTGGCAACCAAGAATCCCCAGGAACCGTTCACGCGAATTTCGGTTTCGGAAGCAAAAGAGAAGCTCGATAAAGGCGAGGCCGTCATGGTTGATGTCCGCGAGCCGAACGAATACGTCGAAGTTCACGCGAAGGGTGTTCGCCTGATCCCTGTGAACACGGTAATCGGCGAAGCAAAACAGATTCGAGATTTCGCGGATGGCAAGGAAGTCCTGTTCATCTGCAAGTCAGGGGCACGGAGCGCCCTGGCGGCGGAATTCGCGACCGCCGCAGGCATTGATGAACTGCCGTTGTACAACGTTGAAGGCGGCACGCAGGAATGGGTGAAGGCCGGGTTCCCGACGGGGGATTAAACGCCCGAAACCGGCCGATTCGAAGCTGAGAGGCGCCCGGGGGCGCCTTTCGGATTTCTTGACTCAACATTAAATGAAACCTACCATCCCGCCGACTGCGTACTGTCCGGTGGCACCTACCACTCGGTAAAGGTGCGCAGGAGGGAGAACATATGAGGGACAGGGGAACGTGGTCCAGGTGGACCTGGCTGTTGGCGCTCGTAGCGCTGATGGCCGTCTTTGCCGTTGCTTGCAGCGGCGATGACGACGATGACAGCGGCGACGGTGCCGGATTCACGGACGCCGGCTACAAGACCGCCGGCCTCGACAAGGCCAAAGTCGTCACCTACGACGGGGATATCCCAATCGGCATCTCCAGCGCGCTCACCGGCGACGTCGCCGGCCTCGGCGTGCCGATTGCCGATTCAGCCGAAGTCGCCGGCGACGGCGTCCAGATCAAGGGCCACAACATCAAGTGGGTCCGCGAAGACGACCTCTGCAGCGCCGAGGGCGGCCCCGCCGCGGCGGACCGCCTGGTGAAGGCGAACGTCGTCGCCGCCGTTGGTCCGATTTGTTCGGGCGGCACGCGCGCTTCGCTCAAGACCTTCGACGATGCGGGCATTACGCACATTTCGCCTTCGGCGACAGCGGGTGACCTTTCCGCCCCAACTCGCCCAGAAGGCCCCTATGTGACCTTCTTCCGGGTGCCGGTGCTCAACGCCGACGAAGCGAAAGAGCAGGCGAACTTCGCCTATGACGTCCTGAAGGCGAAGACCGCATTCGTGGTCTTCGACACCGATGACTACGGCAAGGACCTTTCGACCGAATTCCAGAAGGCGTTCGAAGCGAAGGGCGGCAAGATCGTTGGCACGCCAGCGGGCTACGAAAAGAAGACGACCGACTTCAAGTCGATCATCTCGAACATCAAGGCCGCCAAGCCCGACGTGGTTTACCAGTCCGGCTTCTTCGCCGAGGCGACACCGTTCCTGACGCAGCTTCGCGCCGAGGCTGACCTGAAGGAAACCCCGTACATCGGCGGCGACGGCATCAAGAACGATGAACTGTTGACCGGCGCGAAGGATGCCGCCGAAGGCGCCTACCTCGCCCTCCCGGGCACGACCGGATCGCAATTCGACACCTACAAGCAGAAGTACAAGGACCTCAAGGGTGGCGATGCCGATACCGCGACCTTTGGCGCCGAGGCTTACGACGCGGCAACTGCCATCATCAAGGCCCTCGAAAAGGTCGCCGTTGAGAAGGATGGCAAGATCGAAGTCGACTTGAAGAAGCTCAACGAGGAAATCAAGAAGAGCAGCTTCGAGGGAGCCTCGGGCAAGGTAGAGTTCGGCGACAACGGCAACCGTGCCGGCGCCGTCGTCCGCTTCTTCAAGGTTCAAGGCGGCAAGTACGTGCAGCTCGAAGCGGGCAAGAAGTAGACCTTCTCCTCGCGCCATGACATCACTGCGGGAGAGGCGGCTGAACATGCCACCTCTCCCGCTTTTTTCTCACAACCACTTCGGAGACCGGCCATGACGGTCATCTTTCTCACTTCCGCCGAATTCTGGGCCGACCAGTTCATCAACGGGATGACGACCGGAAGCATTTATGCGCTCATCGCCCTCGGCTACACGATGGTCTACGGCGTGTTGCAGCTGATTAACTTCGCGCACGGCGAGGTGTTCATGATCGGCGCGTTCGCGGGGTACGGCGTGCTGGTCGCGATGGGCGGCGACGACATCTCGGGTCCGATGATCGCCCTGGCCCTCGTGCTCGCGATGATCGCCGCGTCAGCGGCGTCGATGGCGACGGCCGTGGCGATTGAACGCATCGCCTACCGCCCGTTGCGGAACGCCCCGCGGCTCGCGCCGCTGATCAGTGCAATCGGGGCGAGCGTGTTCCTGAGCCACCTGGTGGACGATGGCTTCCTCTCGGGGAAGTCGAAGTTCTATCCCACGATTTTCCCAACCGGAAAGATCGACATCGGCCCGCTGAGCGTCTCGTACCTGCAACTGTTCTTGATGACGGCTTCCTTCGCGATGATGATGGGCCTCTGGTGGTTCATCCAGCGTTCGAAGCTCGGACGGGCGATTCGGGCGGTGGCCGAGAGCCGGGAGAACGCCTCGTTGATGGGCATCGACGTGAACCGCGCGATCGTGGTGACGTTCGCGCTGGGCGCGATCATGGCGGGCGTCGCGGGCGTGCTTTACGGGCTTTTCTTCATCTCCATTCGCGGGAGCATGGGGTTCATCCCGGGCGTGAAGGCGTTCACCGCCGCGGTGCTCGGGGGCATCGGCAGCATCCAGGGCGCTGTGATTGGGGGGTACTTCCTCGGACTCACGGAGACGATCGGGCGTGAGCTGCTGAACGAGATTCCCGGCGTGAACCTGCCGAACCAGTGGAAGGACGTGGTGGCGTTCAGCCTGCTCGTGCTCGTGTTGATATTCCGGCCGAACGGCATCTTCGGGAAGACGGAGACCAAACGTGCCTGACATCCGTTCGCAGCTGGGCCGTCTCCCGGAATGGGCGCATGCGCTCATCTTCCTGGTCATCGGGTTGATCGGCGTCCGGACCCTGGATGACACGTGGGTGCGGGTGCTCTTTCTCGTCACGCTGTACGCCACGCTGGGGATGGGCCTGAACGTTGTGGTTGGCCTTGCCGGGCTGCTCGACCTTGGGTTCGTCGCATTTTTCGCGACCGGCGCCTATGTGGTCGCTATCTGGGGCGCGCCAATCTCTCCATCCGTCGATGGAGTGGTGAATTACTGGGTCTTGCTGCCTATGGCAGTGCTGATCGGCGCAAGCGTCGGGCTGATGCTCGGACTGCCGGTCCTGCCGCTGCGCGGCGACTACCTCGCGATAGTGACGCTCGGATTCGGGGAGATCATCCGCATCCTCGCGCTCAACATGGACAACTACACGCGAGGCTCTTCGGGCATCTTCGAGATTGTCCGGCCCGACTATGGGTTCGGGACCGTGGACAACGTGAAGGCGTTCTTCGTGATGATACTTGTCGCCGCGATGGTGGTCTGGTTTTTCACCTCGCGTTTGCGAGATTCGAAGATTGGCCGGGCCTGGGAAGCGATCCGCGAAGACGAAGATGTGGCCGAAGGGATGGGAATCGACACGACCCGATACAAGCTGATGGCATTCGGGATCGGCGCATCCGTTGGCGCGTTGGGCGGCGCCATCTACGCCCCGTTTATCGACTTCATCGCGCCGCAGCAGTTCGGGCTAATCGTCAGCATCAACGTACTGGGCCTCGTGATTATCGGGGGCATGGGGAACACCACCGGTGTCATCGCCGGATCCGCGCTGCTTATCGGCGTGCCGGAACTTCTCCAGTTCCAGGAAACTGCTGACCTGCTGCAGAAGTTCGGGTGGCTGCGCGACGGGCTGAACACACTCATCGATGGCTTCAACACCGTCACGTTCACCCACGTGGGCAAGTTGCCGCCCGCGGAAGACTGGGGCGAGAAACTGGCGCTGTATCGGTTCATCGTCTTCGGGGCGATGCTTGTGATTGTCATGGCCTTGCGCCCGTCGGGGCTGTTCCCAAGCCGCCGCCGGCAGCTCGAATTCGAAAAAGAAGAGCCGGAAAGCGGAGGGGCCGCCTGATGGCCGCCGGTGAACTCGACGTGCGGGAGCTGGGAATGCAGTTCCAGGGCCTGAGCGCACTCTCGGATGTCTCCCTGCGCGTGCCGCCCGGGGAAATCCACGGCCTCATCGGTCCGAACGGTGCCGGCAAGACCACCCTGTTCAACTGCCTGACCGGGTTCTACGCACCGACCTCCGGCGAGGTGTGGCTCTCGGGGGAGCGCATTGACGGCTTTCCGGCACACGTCATCTCCAGCGCGGGCGTCTCCCGCACGTTCCAGAACATCCGCCTGTTTTCCAACATGACCGCCATCGAGAACGTGCTCGTCGCGAGCCACACGCGCATCGGGAAGGGCGAAGGGCACGAGCACGTGCCTTCGCAGCGTCCCGGTTCTCCACTCATCGGAAGATTGCGAACCGCGGTGCACGCCCCAATCTCCATCGGGGCCGGATTGCGGGAAGTTGCAGCCGCAGTAACGCAGCCACCGCTGGTTCGACGGCACGAACGCGACGCAATCGAACGCGGCAAGCAGTTGCTCGCGAGCGTCGGCCTTTCGGGTCGCGAGAACGAAATCGCGCGGAATCTGCCGTACGGAAACCAGCGCCGGCTGGAGATTGCCCGGGCGCTCGCTACCAGCCCTCGCCTATTGCTGCTTGACGAGCCGACCGCCGGCATGAACCCACAGGAAAGCGCCGCGATGGTCGCCCTCATTCGAAGCATTCGCGACCAGTTCGAGACCACGGTGGTGCTTATCGAACACCAGATGCGCGTGGTCATGGGCGTTTGCGAACGCATCACCGTGCTCGACTACGGCCGCAAAATCTCCGAGGGGACGCCGGAGCAGGTCCAAAAAGACACCCGTGTGATCGAGGCGTATCTCGGCACGCGCGCGGTTTCGGGAAGCGGCCATGTCGCTCCTTAACGTCACCGACCTCGCCGCCGGGTACGGCGCTATCTCGGCGATCAAAGGCATCTCGCTCGAGGTGAACGAAGGCGAGATCGTCACGCTCATCGGTTCGAATGGCGCCGGGAAATCAACAACACTAAGAGCGCTTTCGGGCATCATCAAGCCTCGGTCCGGCAAGGTGGAGTTCAAGGGCAAGTCCATCGAAAAGCTCGCGCCACACAAGATCGTCCAGCTCGGAATGTCGCACGTGCCCGAAGGACGGGGCATCTTCCACCGCATGTCGGTCCGCGAGAACCTCCTCCTCGGCGGCTATCAGCGAAACGATAGCCTCGAGGCTGACCTGGACCGCGCATTCACGCTTTTCCCCCGCCTGAAGGAACGCGCCGACCAGGCCGGCGGCACGCTTTCAGGGGGCGAGCAACAGATGCTCGCCATCGGCCGGGCCCTGATGGCGAAGCCAACTTTGTTGCTTCTCGACGAGCCATCGATGGGGCTCTCGCCGCTGTTGGTCGAAACGATCTTCGCAACGATCTCCGAAATCCGGCAGCAGGGAGCAACTGTCTTGCTGGTGGAGCAGAATGCCCTCATGGCACTTGAAATCGCAGACCGAGCATATGTCCTCGAATCGGGCGTCATCACGCTCCAGGGAACCGGCGCCGAACTGGCCAAAGACGACGCTGTCCGACGTTCGTACCTGGGCGAGGCATGAAGGCAGCGACCGAATCATTCATCGAAACCAACCGCGGGACGTTCCGCGCGCTCACCTGGGGTGATGGCGCCGAGACGGTGCTCTTTCTCCATGGGCTCTCGGGGGTCGCAGAAGTCTGGACACCGACCGTGAACAATCTTCCGGACGGGCGGCGCTATGTCGCAATCGACCAGCGCGGACACGGGCAGACAGTCAGCCAAGGCGATGACTACTCGGCCGCGGCCATGGTTGCCGACACGAAAGTAGTCATCGCAGCGCTCGGAGGGCGACCACACCTGGTCGGTCACTCGATGGGTGCGCGCATCGCTCTGCTCATCGCCGCTCGCAAGCCGGAAATCATCCGGAGCGCGGTCATCGTCGATATCGGGCCGGACAAGTGCGAGGAGAACATCGACTCCACGCGGCGTGGGGTCGAAGGCCGACCTGAGAAGTTCGCAAGCACACACGAGCTGTTCGCATTCGGGTTTCGGAACCGGACGCCGTCGGCCCTGGACAAGCAGATCCTTCTGGCGAGGATGGAGCCGCACGCCGACGGGTCTCTGACCTGGCGGGCTTCCAAGGAGGCGCTGGTCCAATGCGTGAGCGCCCAGCGTTCGAGGAACTATTGGGCTGACTGGCGGAAGATCGCTATGCCATCGCTCTTCATCCATGGCGGTGCTTCAACCGAGGTTCCCCTTCGCATCGCCGAGAAGATGCGCGCTCAGAACCGGGCAGTGGCCTTCGAGAGATTCGAAGGCACCGGTCACAACATCCCGTTGATCGCTCCCGATAAACTTGCGAAGAGCCTCGAACAGCACTGGCGATCAGTGACGGGCGAGCCAGCGTAGGAGTGAATGTGAGAGTCAGTCTCCTCGTGATGCCGGCGCTCGGCGGCGCGCTTGCGCTAACCGCGCTGTTGTTTGCCGCGGCTGCTCCTGAGCCGGAATTGAAATACCGCGTTGTCGCGCCCGCACTAAGCCGCGCCGAAGCCATCCCGACACCCACGCCGACGCCGAGGCCCGTCCCCTATAACGGACCGGTGGCGTCACTTTACCTGGCCAGCGCGCACGTTTCGGCCCAGTGGCCCGTCGCGGTTCGCGATACCACGACCGTTGGCGGCAAAGAAACGTTCGAGAACCCGGCTCACCCGGATGAGATCGCCTGGTACGCGCGCTTCGGTCAGCCCGGGTTCGCCGCGAACAACAGCATCTTCGCCGCCCATATCAACTACGTGAACTACGGGAACGGGCCATTCGCCTACCTGACCAGCGCCGCCGTCGACGACGCGCTGTACGTGACCATGGACAACGGGACGAGCTATGCCTACACGGTGAAGTCCGTCGAAGTGGTTTCGCTGGTCGAATTGGAAAGCGGCGCCATGGACCGTTACGTGTTCCCGGTGCTGGACAGCTACACCGAACGGATCACGCTGATCAGTTGCGGAGGGGACTTCGTGCCGAGGGCTGGAGGCGGTGGCGATTACACGAGCCGGGTGATCCTGGTTGCCGAGCGTTACGTAAACTAATTTGGGTGCTCCGGCTTGCCCGAGAAGGGCGCGGGCACTACGCTCTAGGACGGCTGGCCCCGTGGTGTAGCGGCCTAACATGCCACCCTGTCAAGGTGGAGATCGGCGGTTCGAATCCGCTCGGGGTCGCCATATGCATTCCTTCGCTTTGCGCTTGCTTTTGCATCCGAATGCCCTGCGTTTCTTTACTTAGAACGGCCGCCCAATGAACTACTGGCTGGCCGTTTATTCTTCCTAAGTCACCTCGACGACCGACTGAGCGTGTCGTCAGTCTGCTTAGGATGACTGCTCGTTCCGAGGGCAATGGGCGTTCCTCGCGGACTACTGTCGTTGGCCGTCCCGCAGGGTGACGCGCCGCTGGCGCCGGGCGCTCGATAACAACGTTATCGTAGTGGAACGCCTGAACCTCGCCTGTTCGCGCCGGGGTGACGTGCGGCCGAGTTCGGGGCGCGCCATTAGTCAAGCTACCGCCCGCCGAGGCCCGGACCATGGAGTCCCTGCAGCGCGACGATATGTGCCTCCGCCCGGTCACCGTCGAGTTCGAGGATTGCGACGGTGCCCAGTTTTACCTGTTGGCCAACAAGGCTGGGGCTGCCCGGGTTCACGAGGAGGATGCCCGCATGCCGCTCGATCATGGCCTCGTGCGTGTATCCGAAGACCACAATATCGACCGGTTTCCCGAAGATTTCGGTCATGGCGTCGGGGATGGATTCATCCTTCGGGAAGTACCGCTCGATGGCCCCGGGAAGCACATCATCGGCGAGGCTGCGAAGGATCAGTTCGTGGACCATGCCGATGGTGTGGCCCTCGACCTCGATGACCTCGACGCGGATGTTTCGAGTCCAGCTTTCGCCCGAACCTTCCACCCATGACTCGGTGGACCTGACGGGAGCGATCCGCTCCAGCCATTCGATGCAGGACGCAACGTTGGCGTGGCCGGCGTGCAGGATGAGGTCGACTCCAGCGAAAGCCGCTGCGACTTCGTCCGGGGGCTCCGGGCCGGCCGAGGGGATGTGCGTATCGGAGATGACGCCGATTTTCACGCTGGCGAATCAGTCCGCCAGCTCTTCGAGCCAGGCGAGCCACGGTTCGGCGACGCCTTCGTGGTCCCAGAAGAATTCGAAACCTGCCTGCTCGGCGAGTTGCTGGTCCAGGTCGCGGTCGCCGATGTGGAGGTACTTATCGGCATCGAAGCGCGAACGGATCTCGGGGAGCATGTGCTTCGCGGCAACGAAGTCCACTTTGACTTCCCAGGCTTCCCAGAGCGCGCGTTGCGCCGAGGGGAAACGGTCGGAACAGCTGCCGATGAGGAATCCCAATTCCTGGGCGCGTCGGACCATCTCGACGGTGATGCCACCCGGGGGATCGCCGAATTCGAGGGTGCCGTCGATGTCGAAGCTGATCAGAAAGGCCAAGTCGTTCCTCCGTGGAGACATTCGTTAGTCGGCCGAGGCACCCCAGACGAGGGCATCGCAGAAGTTCGGGACATGGGCGCCGGAGATGCCGATCTCGGCCTTGCGCTTGATCTGCGAGGGCGAGCGTCCCTGGATCTGGAGTATGCAATCGCGGTGGTTCCACCAGCGGGTGCGGCCATTGCCGTTATTCCCGCCGCTCGGCGAGACCGGGTTCGGGCCTTCGATGCTGATATCGGTCTGGTAGAGGTCGAGGGCGTACCCCCGCTTCTCGCCGCGCGAACCGAAGCGCAGACCTTCCAGGTGGAACTGGTGGAAGAGCGTGAAGCCGTCATACATGTTCTCGAACGAGACATCCTCGGGGCCGATGCCGGCACCCTCGTAGAGCATTCGGCCCATGCGGTCGGTTGCCCGCTCCCATTCGTTCAGGCTGGGCACGGCTCCCTGGAGCTCCGGGCGTGTCTGGGCGTGATTGAGGATGTAGACGGGCTTCTGCTTGTGGTGTGCGGCGAGTTCCGGCGTGGTGAAGATCACCGCGAGGGCCGCCTGGATAGGGAGGTCGTTGTCGTAGATGTTCGCGGGCTTGGCGATCCAGCGGCCGGAGAGGTAGTCATCGACGGTCATCATTTCGGGGCGATGCTGGGTGTAGTAGCCGTCGGGATTCATCAGGCCGTTGCGGCGCTCTTCGATGATGAACGGAGCCATCATGTCGTGGGTCTTGCCGTACTTGTTGCAGTACTCCTCGAAGACCATAGCGGTCGTGGCGCAGGCGGGCATTCCCCAGATGCTGCCGTACTTCCCCGGGCCAGCCGCGGTATCGAGGGCGGCGGCACCCTGGCCGACGTAGTAGCGGCCGGCGAGGTTGTGCCAGCCACGAACGACGAGACAGGTCTTCGTGAGGCCGCGGTTGACGGCTTCGGCGGCAGTGGTGAATGAGACGGACATGCACACCGGCCCGTTCATCTTGAACTCGACGTTCTTGAGTTCGGGCATGTTGAGGAGGATCCAGTCGATGTCTCCCCGGGTGATACCGGCCTGCGGGTAGTCGACCATCTTGAAGACCGAGTCCCAGCCAGCGGGCGCAGGTGCGTTCGGATCGTTCGAGACGCCAGTGGTGGATTCGGGTGTGAGGACGATGCCGTCGATTTCATCCGGCGTGATGCCGGCGTCTTCGATGGCGCGGCGGATAGCCATGATGGTGAGGGCGCCCATGCTGGTTTCCGGCTTTTCATCCCAGCGGCGCGCAGTTGGGGAGGTACCGACACCGGTTGCGACGACACGTCCCCGTCCTTCCCAGATGCCGAGGCCTTCGCGGTTTCGATGCCAGGCGTGCGGTGCGATAGGAATAGCCATTAGCTCACGACCTTCCATTCTGGGACCTTCTGTCCGGTCGCCGGAGTGGTCTCGAAGAACACCTCGACCGTCGCGCCTATCGGCACCTTGTCCACGGGCACGCCGGGGAGGTGGGACAGCATGGTGAGTTCGGGTTCCTCTTCGAGCGAGATGGTCGCGACATTGAACGGCTGGTCAGGGATGAGGGTCGACACGGGGCTGTCATAGACCACGACGCGACTGCGGATTCGACCACGGCCGGAGACTTGCTGCCACGTCAGACCAGGATTGCCGCAGCGCGGGCACATGGCACGGGGCGGAAATTGGAAGCGGTTGCATGCGGCGCAGTGCTGGAGGACCAGGCGGTCTTCGTTGCAGGCATCGTAGAAGGGCCGATCGAGGTCGTTCGGCACGGGTGATTGCTTTCGCAAACGGCACACCTCAGCGCGGGAGTGGTGCGGGCAAAATTCCGCCCCGCGGATATGGCGGCAGTCTACGTGGAATTTCGAAGGTTGACTCGCGGAGGTCGCGGGTCCCCTCGAGCCGCCGGTTTGGCGATACGAGTCTTACAGTTTTCGCGCGGGTCTCGCCGGCAACGGGATCGTTGTTAGACTGAGCGTAATCATTTCGAGGTTCACGACACACGATGCCGCAGGGACCAATCGAGACCCGCGCGCTAGGAGAGTATCTCTCCAATCGCCAAAAGTTCCTCGTTATGAATTCGCTGATGATGGCGATGTTCATCAGCGCGCTGGATCAGTCGATCGTCGCCACCGCGACGCCCCACATCCTCGCCGACCTGGGCGGATTCAAGCTCCTCTCCTGGGTTTTCACCATCTACCTGCTCGCATCGACGGTGACAGTGCCGCTGGTCGGAAAACTCTCGGATATGTTCGGGCGGAAGCCATTCCTGCTGGCAGGCATCGCGCTCTTCGTTGCGGCTTCGGCCGCCTGCGGGGCCGCCACCTCGATGCCAATGCTCATCGTTGCCCGAGCAGTGCAGGGCATTGGTGGGGGCATTCTCTTCGGATGCGTCTTCGCAACTCTTGGCGACCTCTTCACTCCGCTAGAGCGCGCGAAGTACATGGGCTACTTCATCGGCTCGTTCACGCTGGCATCGTTGATCGGCCCGACCGTCGGTGGGTTTCTTACGGATGGTCCCGGCTGGCGC
Organism: Dehalococcoidia bacterium; assembly: GCA_050247055.1. Lineage (GTDB taxonomy): Bacteria > Chloroflexota > Dehalococcoidia > Tepidiformales > Tepidiformaceae > Amarobacter. The sequence goes on along the minus strand of JBFWUX010000003.1, from coordinate 262,938 downwards.
TGGTGTTTCTACATCAACCTGCCTGTCGGAATCATCGCCAGCGGCTTCATCTGGGTGAACCTGCCGTATGCCCGGAAGGGCGGAAAACTCTCGCGTGTGGACTTCGTGGGCTCCGCGCTGCTTTCCACCGCGACCATATGCATTCTCCTCGGGCTCGTCTGGGCACAGGGCGAATTCGGATGGGCGTCGGTCGAAACCATAGGGTTGTTTGTTGCAGGCGCCGTGCTGACGGTCGCGTTCATCATCCAGGAGGCGCACCACCCCGAAGCCATCTTCCCGCTGCATATCTTCCGCAACAGGGTCTTCGTCCAATCGAACCTCGTCGCAGTCCTTCAAGGTGGCGGAATGTTCGGCGCAATCACCTACCTCCCGACGTTCATCCAGATTTCCCTGGGAGCTTCCGCGACCGCCTCCGGACTGGTTTCGACGCCCCAGTCGCTTGGGCTGCTGGCAACCAGCATCGTCGGCGGACAGTTCGTCTCGCGGACAGGGCGGTTCAAGATCCAGCTCATCATCGGCAGTTGCCTTTCGCTGGTCGCGACGGTCCTCTTGCAGACGCTCGATGTCGGGACTCCAAAGTGGCACATCGCGATGTTCATGGTGATCTTCGGCCTCGGCGGCGGACTTGTCGGGCCGACGATTTCCGTGATTGTGCAGAGTTGCGTGTCCCAATCGCTCATCGGCGTCGCCACAAGCAGTCGCCAGTTCTTCATGCAAATTGGCCAGGTGATGGGCGTGGCCATCTTCGGGCTCATTTTCACGACGACCTACGCATCCTCGTTCTCGGCCGATATCTCGCCAGAGACCGCGGCAGTGCTGGCCCAGGCCGGAGCGACCGAGCAGTTCAACGACCCGACGCTCGCACTCGATGCCAAAACATCGGAGAAAGTCAGCGAGGAACTCCTCGCCGTGCCCGGGGGAGAAGCGGCGCTCACTGCGGCGATCGACTCGCAGCGCCACGCGGTCGCGACTTCGACAGAGCGCCTGTTCATCGGTTCAACCCTCGCGGGCATCGTAGTTCTCGCACTCATCATCACGATGAAAGAGATCCCGCTGCGTTCGACGTTCTCCAGTGAGGAGACCGCGCAAGAAGCAATTCCCGTGACGCTCGAACCGGAGCTCATCTAACCGTCCCGTTAAGAGCCGCTTCGTTGGAACGGTCGCGACGTTCGACCGTCCCGGCAGTCCTGTTAGACTCCTGCTTCGTTCGAGCGGCATGAACATTGAGGGGCAGTTTCGTGTTGGATGACAGCCACGGGGCAGTGAAATGGCAGCGCCGCTAGAGGGCCTCCGGATACTTGACCTCAGCATCGGGCCAGTCGGCGGGATGGCGACCATGGTGCTTTCCGATTTCGGTGCGGATGTCCTGAAAGTGGAGCCGCCCGGCGGGGATCCGATGCGGTCGCTTGCGAATTCGCCGCTCTGGTTGCGGGGCAAGCGATCCATCGAACTGGACTTGAACCGCCCGGAGGATCGCGGGGCGGCTCGGCGCCTCGCGGGGGCTGCGGACCTGCTTGTTTCGACGTTTAGTGACACGCAGACCGCGAAGTTCGGTCTTGGCTACGAGGGACTGGCGGCCGAAAACCCTGGCCTCATTTACTGCCGTATCTCGGGCTTCGGGCCCAACGGGCCGTACGCCGCGTACCCGGGTTACGAGGGCCTCGCAGCAGCGAAATCGGGCCGCATGCAAGCATTCGCCGGGATCGCTGGGCGGGAGGGCCCTTCGTATGCCGCCGTGCAGGTGGGCATGCACGCCTGCTCGCAGTCCGCGGTTGCCGCGATGCTCGCGGCGCTGATGCATCGGGAGGCGGGCGGGGGAGGCCAACTGGTCGAGACAAGCCTGCTCCAATCGTTGACTGCGTACGACTTGCTGGGCCTGGTCCGAGTGGATCTCGGGCAACGATATCCCGAGGCGTTCGCGAACGAACCACCTCTTCCAGTCGCGCGTGTCCCAACGCTCAATTACCACCCGCTGCCCACCGCCGACGGGCGGTGGTTGCAAATGGGCAACTTGCTCCAGCACCTGTTCGACAATTACCTGGTGGCGGCGGATCTGAGCGATGTCTTCGCGGATCCGCGTTACGAACGGCCTTCCGCGACGTGGGCCGAGGAGGACCGCGAGGCCTTTCGCGACCGCATGCTGCTGCACATGAAAGAGCGCAGTGCCGCGGAATGGATGGCAACCTTCGTCGAACACGGCGGAGTGGCGGCGACCGAGTACCGCAGCACGCAGGAAGCCATGGATGACCCTGACCTCATCCTGAACGGCCATGTCATCGAGCAAGAGCATCCGAAGCTGGGGAAAGTCCGCCAGCTCGGGCTGGTCGCCCGCCTGACGGACACGCCCGGCACGCCCGGCGCTCCTTCGCATGAGCCCGGCCAGGACAACCAGGCTCTCGCCACACTGTGGGTGAGTGAACCGAAAACACCTCAGTCTGCTGCGGCTCGGCCGGCAGCGAACAGCGGTCCGCTCGCGGGGATAACGATTATCGAGTTCGCGACGATCATTGCGGCTCCGCTCGGCGTTTCCATCCTCGGCGACCTCGGAGCGCGAGTGATCAAGGTGGAGCCGATTGGCGGCGATCCTTACCGCCAGATGGGGCCGGTGGGCATCATGGCCTCGAAGACAAACTCGACGAAGCAAAGCATTGGCGTCGAGCTCAAGCATCCCGAAGGCCGGAAGGTCGTGGACGCGCTCATCTCCCGGGCGAACGCGCTGGTGCACAACTACCGGCCCGGGGTGCCGGAGCGCCTCGGCATCGACTACGAACATTGCCGGGAGCTTCAGCCCAACATCGTGCATGTGGCGATGAACGGATATGGGCCCCTCGGGCCAGGCGCCCACAGGCCATCGACGCACCCTGTCCCGGGGGCGGCGGTTGGCGGAGCAACCCTCCAGGCGGGCGGAGCGCACCGGTGGACCGGAAGCACGCCTGAAGAACTGCGGGCGATCGCATGGCGACTCTTCCGCGCGAACGAAGCCAATCCCGACCCCAATACGTCGGTAGTCGTGGCCTCCGCAACGCTTCTCGCGCTACTCGCACAGCGGCGGCATGGCGTCGGTCAACAGGTCTTCATCGATATGCTCGGAGCCAACGCTTACGCGAACGCCGACGACTTTATCCAGTACGAGGGGAAGCCCCCGAGACTCGAACCTGACGCCGACCTCCTGGGGCTTTGCGCGACCTACCGCCTCTACCAGGCGGAGCAGGGATGGGTGTTCCTTGCGATCGTCACCGAAGAGGAGTTTCAGCGCTTCTGCGACCTGAGTGGCGCCTCGAGCCTTGCGAGCGACACTCGCTTCTCCAGCGCGGAGGCACGGCGGAAGAACGACGGAGAACTCGCGGAGGAGTTGGCGAACCTGTTCGCGCAACGGCCTGCCGAGGAGTGGGAGCGGCTGCTCGCTCCGAACGGTGTCGGGTGCGTACGGGCCGATTCCTCGGTGCCGGCGGAGTTCTGGCTCAATGACGAACACGTCCGAGAGAACGGGTATGTCACCGAAGTTGAGCACGGGCGGTACCGCAGGCACGTGCGCTGGGGCCCGATGTCAACGCTCCACGGCACGCCCGCTATCCCCGGACCAGGATCGCTCGGTGGCGACCACACGGAAGCGATCCTGCAGGAGATCGGCTATGGCGACGATGAGATCGCCAGGCTGTTCGCCGGGGGCGTCGTCTGGGCCGAAGATCCCCAGCGCTTCGGTTCGTAACGCGCGAAGGATTCGGGCTGGACCGGACCCGCTACCCCCACTTGCCCCGGTGGACGACTTCGGTGGCCGGGCGGCGGCCCCGAGCCAGCGACGGCGACGGCACGTCGTTCGTCTCCGGATAGCCGATCAGCGTGCACCCGACGACGTTCATGCGTTCGGGGATGCCGAAGCGGGACTTGAACTCGGCCTGGTCGACGACGCCCACGAAGCATGCGCCGAGACCGGCATCGACGGCGGTGAGGAGGACAAGCATGGCAGCCATGCCGGCATCGATGTCCCAGAAGGGCACGGGCCACAGGCTCTCGTCCGCCATGTTCGTCCACTCTTTGTCAGGGCGGGAATAGCGCGCGATATAGGCTGCTTTGTCGCTGAGGAAGGCGATGATGAGTGGGGCATTGCGAATCGACGGCCACTGGGGGGCTGTTTCCGGGGCCTGGTTGAGCTGCTCGAGGTCCCAGTACTGGCCCGTTTGCTCCCTGCCATCGAGGACGAGGAACTCAACGCCCTGGCTGAACCCGGCGGAAGGCCCGCGCCGGGCGTTGCGGATGATGCGCTCGACGATTTCGGGCGGGATGGGGCGATCTTCGAAGCTGCGCACCATCTTTCGCGTGCGCAGGACGTCCTGGAATTCCATGGGCGGTTTCCTCCGGGGTGGGCTTAATCGTTAGCCAGGTCCAGCAGGACAATTCGATACGTCGGGCCCTTTTTCGCTGAGTAGCTGTACTCGATCGCTGAGGCCATGCGGTGACCGGCGAGACCTGGAATCAGGATGAAGAGCGTCGAGGCGAGGAGCATCGCCAGACCCAACTGAATCGCAAGCGAACGTCTCGGGAGCCCCGAAGCGGAGGCGTCTGGTAGGTCCGGTCTCGCTTCGAGCGGTTTCTGGAGCAACATTCCGCAAGCCACAAACGAGACGAATACCCACAGTGTGACGTAATTAATCCCGAGCTCATCCGGCTTCGCCATAACCCAGCCAAAGTGGACAAACGAGAGCGTCCATCCGATCAGCCCAAGCACAATCCACCCCGTTCGTTCTGCACCGCTTCGACGTGCGATCAGGAGGCCAAACGGAAGACCCGCGAGGATGAGATCCTGGGCAAAGAGATGAGGACTGATCAGTATGGCGGTGAAGATCAGCATCCCGAACAGTTCAGGCTGCCTCTCTCCGCGGTAGCGAGAACGCGCCCAAAACGCGCCGAGACCAGCCGTCGTCAAAGACAGGCACGTGGCGAGAATCGCCCGCACGAACTCGTGACCAGAACCAACCATGGCCCGAATGAAAGCGTTCCAACCGAACATCGCGTGAATCCAAATGCCGTTCTGGTCGTCCCATCGAGCGGCCTGAAGCATCAGGCGCAGCCAATTGAGCTCGATCCATGGAGACAGAACCAACGAGGCTATCAGCCCAAAACTCAGCTGGATAGCGAAGGCGATCGTGAGCGCCCGCCAGCGCCGACTAAGCATGAGATAGGCGACCGGAACCACCGCCAGTTGCGGCTTTACTGCCAGAAGAGTGACTGCCAACACCGTGAGCCGGTCATCCCGGCCCTCGACCGAGCCGAACCAAAGCGCGATCCATGCGACAACCAAAATCAGTGATATCTGGCCGTGAAGGATTATCTCGTGGAACGGCATGGATGAAACGAGCGACAGCAAGACAATCACGCCCAACAACCGTTCCTTTCCGAGCGATTTCAAACGCCAAAAGGACGCGAAGGACCCAAGGAACGCGGCGACCTGAATCAAGGTCCAAACGGCGGCGGCCAAACCAATTGGCAGCAAAGGAAGCGGAGCGAGGGCGAGGGCAAAGTGTGGGGGGTTGTAGTAGGGCAGCCGAATGATGGACCCCACCGGGACGCCCAATTCGTCGGCCTGTTCCTGATGAAGTGCCTCGGGCTTGTAAAGGTCGTCTCCGCGCCCTTCATCGACGATGCGTCCAGCTGCATAGAACACAGCGAAGTCATCGAAGTACGGGTCGTATTCGCCGTCCGCTGAGAGCCGGATCTCCTGCGGGGCGTAATTGCGCATCGAATCGAGGACGACGTAGCCGAACCATCCGACCGCGGCAGGAACAAGAAGCCAGGCCAACACAGCGAGTGCCGAAGCGTGCCAATCGAGGATCCAGCCTGGCTGGCGAACACGCGCAATTGATGCCAGCGTCAACGGGCGTCACCGCCTTTCAAGAGTCTCTGAAACTTCATGGGCCGGGCGCCCCACCGGCACTAAACGCTCGAACAAGGGGTTCGTCGTAGACGGCTTCCTGGGCCACGATTGGCCCGCCGACCGATGTCAGTACGACGCCGAACCTCTTGTTAACCGGGATGCCGTCCGAGCTGGAGAAGGTATTTCGTGATTCGGCGGCCACTACCAGGACCTGGGTAATGGGTTGAGTGGCGTCGTCGAAGTAATACGTTGCTGTGACCGTCACAGGAGAGGCACCCGGATTGCTCACGGTCAGGAAACTCACCAGCCCGTCGTGGCTGGAGCCGCCGCTAAAGGACCATTGAGTCGCAAGTGCCGGCGCCGCCATTGTCGAATTCGCCCGGCTCGCACCGTTGGCCGGGTCTATCAATACTTCCTGAACAACGATCGGCACGTTGGCGCTAACGTGGACGCCGAAGGCCTTGCCCGCGCCGACACCGGTCAACAGATCCTGAGCGATAAACGTGCCGCGTGAATTCGCAGGAACCACGATGGAGCGAGTGACGGGCGATTCTCCATCAATGGTGAATGTGGCATCAATTGTTGCGTCGGAGTTACTCGGATTTCCGACAGAGATGTAGGTCTCCCAGCCAAACCCTGTGAAACCTTCGCCGAGGTACCACGAAGTGGACGGTGATGTGACACCGACCGCGCGGTGGGCAATGGCGCGGCCCGGGTCATACATTGCCATCTCCGCAACGACCGGTCCCGTCGAATGGACATGGACGGAGAAGGCCTGATCGGGGACGTCGAGGTGCCCTTCGAAAGTATGGCGGGCGCCCGAAGGAACGGTCGCCTGAACCTGCACGGCCGACCCGCCCTGGATCTGGTAGGTCACGGTGACGGTCTGATCGACTATTCCCGGATTCGCCACAAGGACAAACGTTTGCCAGCCAAACTGCGTATAACCTTCGGCGAAGTACCAATCCGGAGAAAGCGCCGTCGCTCCCTGCGTGCCGTGGGCATAATCCCCTGACGCACCGGCATACATCTGCTCTTCGGCGACAATCGGAACATCCGCGGTGATGTGAACGCCGAACGCAACATCCGGGCCCGGGCCATCTGCCAGGTCATTCGCCACAAGTACCAGCTTGCGCTCGGCCGGGACGATCACTTCCCTGTCTACGGGCGAGCCCGAATCTAGCAGGTAGCTAACAGTGACCGTCGAATCGACGGCCGTGGGGTTGAGCAAATGGAGTTCGGTATTCCATCCCAGGCCTGTGAACCCTTCAGCGAAGTACCACTCCGTACCCACGCTCGTTAGTCCCGTGAAGCTGGCGGTTGTGGCGTTCGCGAGGCCAGTGGCGGTGGCGCGGAGGACGTAGTTGCCGGGTTGGCTGACCGTGCAGCCGGAAAACGTGGCGAGGCCGGCGGAGGCCGTGACGGAGAGGTTGTCGCAGGTGAGGGCGCCGGGACCGGAGAGCTTGGCGAGGGTGACTAAGGTGGTGTTGTCGGAGACGACGAAGGCATCGGCAGCATCCCGGATACCTACCACAGGCTGGGTTGGGAACGGCTGCCCCGCGACTCCATAGCCGGGTTCCTGGGTGAAGGTAAGATTCGTTGCCGGGCCGACGCCTGTGACATTGAACGCGGGGGTATCGGCCGCAGTGAGTCCTGAAGCCGTGGCGTGCACCTGGTAGGCGCCGGCGGCGCTGATGGAGCAGCCTGAGAACGTTGCAACACCCGCAACGGAGGCTTTCGCCTGCCCGCCCGAGCAGGACAGTGCACCGGGCCCACCTCCGGAGGCGAGGCTCAGCGTGACGGTTGCGGTGCTCGTGGTGACGGTCGTCCCGAGGGAATCTCGGACGACGACAGTCGGTTGCAGCGGGAATGCCTGGCCGGAAGCGCCGGCGGCCGGAACCTGGGAGAATGCCAGGTTCGTGGGAGCACCGAATATCGAGAAATTCGCGGAGGTGTCTCCGGTGAGCGCCCCGGAAGCGGCGGCGACTGAATAGGCGACGCCGGCGGCATTCACGGAACACCCGGCAAAGGTCGCGACGCCGTTGACGACGGTCCTCGTGAGGCCATTCGTACAGGAGAGGACACCCGGCCCACCGGATGACGGGGCGTTGAGCGTGAGCGTCACGACGCTGGCCTGGTCCGCGACCACGACGTTGTCGCTGGCGTCAAGGATGGCGATGACCGGCTGGCCGGCGAACGGAGACGTCGCTCCCGCGTTGGTTGGTTCGGCGATGAATGACAGCTTCGCAGGCGGACCGGTGATGGTGATTCCCGAGGAATCGGCGGCTGTGAGCACGGGGTTCGATGCGGCGTGAAGGGTATAGAAACCAGTGGCTGCAAACTGGCAGCCGCCGAAGCTGGCGACGCCGTTCGTAACCGTGAGCGTGAGACCGCTCGTACACGAGATTCCGGACGGAACGGACGAAAGTGTGACCTGTGTCGCGTTATCGGCGGTGATGGTCGTGTTCGAGGAGTTTCGAACGGCCACGACGGGCTGACTGGCGAGGTTGACGCCCGCGATGCCGTTCGAAGGCGAGGTGGTGAACGTGAGCTTCGTTGAGCCTTCGGAGATCGTGAAGGCGGAGCTCGTTGTGGACAGGCAGGCACAGCTGGGAGCCGCAACCAATGTATAGCCAGTGCCGGGCGGACTGACGATGCAACCTGAGAATGCAGCGATGCCGCTGGTTACTGTCTTCGTCTCTCCGCCGTTACAGGTGATAGTCGGAGAACCCGTGCCCGAAACACTCAGCGTGACCTCAGTCGTGTTGTCCGATGCGTTGGTCACGCCGTTGGAATCTTGGATGGCGACCGTTGGCTGGGCCCCGAGGGGAACGCCGTCGAAGCCGTTGGAGGGTTGCTGGGTGAATGCGAGTGCTCCATCGACGTTCTGCAGTTCGGCGAAGCCGGCGCCCCAGGTGTTGTCATCGCCGGGAGTTCCGCGATCGATGGACCACGCCTTGAGTTGATCGGCCACCTGCGTGGCTGAGAGGTTTGGGTAGCGCTGCATGATGAGCGCGGCCAGGCCGGTGATGTGCGGCGACGCCTGGCTGGTGCCACAGAAAGTGACGTAGGTGGCAGTCTCGCCGCAGTCCGCACCGGTGATGTCGGGCTTTATGCGGTCGTCGTTGGTAGGGCCGCGGCTGCTGTAGGTCTCAATCGTGGTCGGCGTGCCCCAGTAGGCGGCACCGACAGCGAGCATCGCGGGGCTGGCACTCTCGGCGGGATTCGCGATGGAGTGATCGAAGGTCTGGGTGCTGAGGTTGGAGGCCTGGTTAAAGACATTGAGCTGGACCTGGGGCGGGTCGGTGCCAGCGACCTGTCCGACTCTAATGCGATAGGTTCCGCCCTGGCCCGAGGGAACGGTGTAGACAATGAATTCGTACGGGTCCTTGTTCGCGCCGCCCGCCTGGTCGAGGGTGCTCGCAGCGACGAGGGACCCGTTGACATCGCGATACAGCAACAGGTCGAGGTCGCGGGCAGCCGCACCCCAGGTGTCGGACCAGCGCAACTGCAAAACTACCTGCTGGCCGGCTGAGAGCGTGATGAATTGGTCATCTACTCCCGGTGCGTAATCGAGGAAGTTGTTCGAGGTCGCATCGGTCCAAGGGCCGGTCCAGACTTGTTGAGCGGAGTTGCCCGCGGAGTTCACCCAGAGGATGCCTGCGGCTTCGGCGGCCTCGATCGACTTCAAGGGGCTCGTCAAATAGATCGAAGTGCCATCGCCGGGGCCATCCCACGTCCAGCTCACGGAATGGTTGATGACCTGGACGCCCTGCGCCGCCATCCACTGAATCGTGGCGAGGAGGTCGCCCTGGGTGAACGGATTGGCGATGTAGAGCGTCGCGTTCGGTGCTTCATCGATGATGGTTTCGCTCACGGCAACGCCGTGAATCGACGATGTCTCACAGCTGGTGCGGACCGAGATCGAGAACGTGCCCACTCCGCTGTAGCAGCGGAAGGCGGCGGGCGCAGGCACCTCGCCTTCGGCCTGGCGGCTGGTGTACCCGACAAAGCCGACATCGATGACGCCGACCTTCACTCCCGCGCCGGTGAAACCGTAGGCGTTCCAGTTTGGGGTGTTGTGGAGTGCGGCCCCCTCGCTCGTGTAGAGGTCGGGCTGCGGCGGGATTAGCGTCCGGACGGAGGACACACCCTGAAGCGACGCGAGCGACTCGAGCAGCGTAACCGGCACATAAGCCTCGACCTCGCTGCCGACGATGTTTGCGGCGATGCCCCCTAACGAGGCGAGGCGGGCCTCAAACCCCGTTGTGCCGGGCTGCAGATGAATTTGGACGCCGACCGATGAGAGCTTCGACGTCGGCGCGGAGCGGGCCACGGAAGAGGCATCCTGGGTACGGGCCTTGACCGCAAGGTCATTGAGGAAGGAATCGAGCTTGCCATTGCCGCTGCCGCGCACGCCCGGCACGAACTGGGGGGTAGGGGAAGGGGGAGGCGACTGGCTCTGCACCACCGAGGGCAGCAGCGCGAGGACTGCGACGATGCCGAGCAGCACCCTCAACCGCATCGAGGATCTCGGTTATCCATGTCTCTCCCGGACCACCACGAATTGGCGCGGATTCGCCCGCCCGCAGGTGAGCAGATGATAGCAGCGCCAGGGTTGTGATCACGCGGCTCATACGCTTGGGGAGCGGGACACGGAGTCAGTCAGCGATGCTGGGCGTCGAGAGGACGATGACGGGTTGGCGGCAGGCGCGGACGACCTTTTCGGCGGTGGAGCCGAAGAAGAGGGCTTCGCGGGCATCGCGGACGCCGGTCTTGCCGATGACGACGGCGTCGACATCGAACTCTTCGGCGTGGCGGACGATTTCGTAGAAGGGGATGCCTTCGCTGACGACGGGTGTGACTTCGACCGTGGAGGAGGCGACCATTTCGGCCATCGCCTGGTCGGCGCGGTTGCGCAGTTTGCGGATCACGGATCGTTCGGTTCCGAGCCCACTGGAGACGACCGCGGCGACGAGGGAGGGGTCGATGACATGCAGGAGGATGATGGCGGGGCTTTCGCCGCTCACCATGTCCTGGGCGCCGAGGAAGGTGGCGCGCGAGGCTTCGGAGAAGTCGATGGGGACGAGTACTTCGTTGAGTTCCATGGCACAGATGCTCCGCGTTGAGCGTGGTTCGACTTTCACGCCAGGGGGATTCGGAGGCTATGTGCGATGGGGCACTCAATTGGTGGTCGGTGGTACCAACTACGAGGTGCCGAACGAGAGGAGGTTTTCGAGCGGCTGGTAGAGCTCTTCGAGGTAGGCGATGTCTTCTTCGGCGAGGGTGATATCGGCGGCTTCGACGAGCTGATCGAGTTGGGAGAGCTTGGAGACGCCGACGACGGGTGCGGTGACTTCGGGTTTGCTCAGGAGCCAGGCGATGGCGATCTGGGCGGGGGCTTTTTCGTAGCGTTCGGCGACTTCGACCACACGGTCGGCGATCTTGAAGTCCATCTCGCCTCGATAGAGGCCTTCGGTGCGTATGCGGTCGCGGCCCTTGGAGCGGTCGGTGGAACCTGCATCGAAGCCGCCCTTGTAGGCGCCGGCGAGGATGCCGCGGGCGAGCGGCGACCAGGGGGTGAGGGCTACGCCGGTGTGGGCGCAGTAGGGGTTCATTTCGCGTTCTTCTTCGCGGTAAATGAGGTTGTAGTGGTTCTGCATCGAGACGAACTTCGTCCAGTGGTTCATTTCGGCGATGTGCTGGAGCTCGGCGAATTGCCAGGCGAACATCGAGGAGGCGCCGAGGTAGAGCACTTTGCCGGCTTTCACCACGTCGTGGAGGGCTTCCATGGTCTCTTCGAGCGGGGGGAGGGCCTGGCCGGGGATGTGGTGCGGGTGGCGGTGGATGGTGAGGTGATCGATGTAGTCGTGGCCGAGGCGCTTCAGGCTGGCATCGACGGCTTCCATGATGTGTTTGCGGGAGAGCCCACCCTGGTTCGCGCCGCGGCCCATTGGGTTGGAGATCTTGGTGCCGAGCACGTACTCGTCGCGTGGGGCGAGCTCCTTCAGGAGGGCGCCTACGACCTTTTCGCAGGCGCCGATACCGTAGACATCGGCGCAGTCGAAATAGAAGAGGCCCTGTTCGAGGGCGGACTTGAAGATGGGACGAGCTTCATCGATGCCGAGGGTCCAGTCGCCCTGGTGTCCGCGGCCGGGTTCGCCGAAGTTCATGGTCCCGAGACAGAGGCGCGAGACGCGCAGGCCGCTGTTCCGGCCGAGTTGGATTGGCTTCAACATTGTTGTGTTCTCCGTGGTTCCAGGCGGCTAGACGCGTTCGAGGACGGCGGCGATGCCCTGGCCGCCGCCAATGCACATGGTTTCGAGGCCGAACTGGGCATTCCTACGCTCCATTTCGTAGAGGAGCGTTGCCATGATGCGGGCGCCGGTGGCGCCAACCGGGTGGCCGAGCGAAATGCCGGAGCCGTTCGGGTTCAGGCGTTCGAAGTCCGATTCCTGGAACTTCCATTCGCGCGTAACGGCCAGCACCTGGGCTGCGAACGCCTCGTTCAGTTCGATCACGTCCATATCTGCCATGCTCAGGTTGGCGCGAGAGAGCGCCTTGGCGCTGGCGGTAACCGGCCCGATTCCCATGTACGCGGGGTGCACGCCTGAAACCGCCCAGGACCGGAGCTTCGCCATCGGCGTGAGACCGAGTTCCTGGGCGCGCTCGGGCGAGGTGACGATGCAGGCGGCCGCGCCATCGTTTTCGCCGCTGGCGTTGCCGGCGGTGACGGTGGCTTCCTCATCGAGGCGGGCACGCACAGGGCGCAAGCGGGCGAGGCTCTCCATCGTGGTATCGCGGCGCGGGTGTTCGTCGGTGCCGAGTTCGGTGACGTTGCCCTTGCGATCGGTGACGGGCACCGGGGCGATTTCCTTATCGAACTTGCCCGCGTCGATCGCTGCGATGGCTCGCTGGTGCGAACGGAGGGCGTACTCGTCCTGTTCTTCGCGGGGAATGCAGTACTGGCGGCGCAGGTTCTCGGCGGTCTCGATCATCCCGCCTTCGACGGGGTACTTCGAGCTGCCTGGTGTGACGCGGCCGCGGTCGAGGCGATCGATGAAGTCGATGCTGCCGCGGTTCGGCCCCCAGCGAACGGAGGTCGAGTAAAACTCGACCTGGCTCATGCTTTCCACTCCGCCGGCGATGACAACATCGGCGACGCCGGTCTGGACCTCCATCGCGGCCATGCAGATGGATTGCAGCCCCGAGCCGCAGCGGCGATCGAGCTGGAGGCCGGGGACTTCAACCGGGAGGCCAGCCTTCAGGGCGGCGACGCGGCCGGTGGCAGGGACTTCGGCGTTGGGGTAGCTGTGGCCGAGAATGCATTCATCGACGGCGGCCGGATCGAGGCCGCTTCGGCTGAGGACGGCCTCGATGACGTGGGACGAGAGGGTTTCAACCGAGACGTCCCTGAAAATTCCGCCGTAGCGGCCGACCGGTGTCCGGACCGGGGAACAGATGACTGCTTCGCGCATGGTGCTTCTCCGTTTCAGTGCATCCCGATGACTCGAACCCGGCGGGTCGAGTCAGTTCACGCGGGATCGGTTGTTTGGCCGCGGGCCATGCGCGGCCTGTGTGGGCCGATTGTACGGGCAAGGGCCGCGGCGTACATGACGGGAAGGTCAGCTCTCTCGAGATCTCCCGGCACTCGCGAAATCACGCGGCCAGCGGTACGTGTGTGGCTGGAGGCGTTCCAGCCGATCGGCCGCGTTTTCGGCATCCGGGAAAGTGACCGTGTCGCCCGTGCGGATGACGCCCTCGATGAGGACGCGCGCGTAGACGCGACTGAACCCGGGATGGAGTTCCTGGTCTATGCGGCTGAAGTCGCCAGACTTGAACCAGCGGGCATTCTTGGAACACGGTGAGGCGTAGTCAGTGACTTCGATGACAACGTCGTCACCAAGCCGGAGCCTGCGGCCGGGAACAACCAGGTCCCAGTCGACATCGATGAGCGTCAGGTTCTCGCCGGTAGCGCCGGGCGAGACGTGGTGCCCCTCGGCGGCGAGGGCGGCCAGGCGTTCAATCGAATACAGGCAGAGCGCCTGTTCAAGGCTGCCGTGGTGGCGGAGGTCGCCCTGGCGGTCGCGGGTCAGGCCGCGAAACACAACCTGGCCCTCCTCGATGGGCAGCTTGGGGACGCCGCCGTTCGAAACGTTGATCTGGAAGATACTGCCTGCCTGGCTCATGGCGACGACCCCCCGGAGGCGACGGGCGTGGGGCGGGCGGCCCCGTCAAGGCTGGCGATGACGCCTTCGACAAAGAGCGTCTGAAAGACTGAAGCGGCGGCCCCCGCGAGGCGCCGGGCGGCCCCCGGCTCCACGTCCTGGATGAGGTCGCCGACGATCTCGCCGCAGCTTCGCGTGCCGTCGATGAGATCGACGAGGCGGGCGGCGGCGGCGGAGAGAGGCACGCCTTCGGGTCGCATCCCGGTGCGGATGACAAACCCGCGCTCGAATTCAAGATTACCGAGGACGGGCGCCCGCTCCAGGGTTGCGCCTGGGCTGAGGGTGGGGCGCGCATTTTCGAGGCGCCCGCCTTCCAACAGCCCGCGGAACGTTTCGTTGCGACGCGCTCGCTCGCCATCCAGGGCGCTCAACTCCTCGACGAACTTGGAGGGAGGCACACCACGTTCCAGAACTACGCGTTCGTACCCGCGAGGCGGTTGTCCGGCGACGGCACGGACGAACGCCTGCCGCGGCGCGATGTCGTCGTCTTCGGCGTTGAATCGGCGGCGGGTCTCCCAGAAGTAGGAATCGGTGCTGAGGTTGCTCGAATAGAAGAGCTTCGCCAGTTCACGGAAGTGGCCATACTGCTGGAGGTACAACTGGTGATACACGGGAGCCGCTTCGCGGGCCAGCTCCTCGTCGCGGAGGGCGGTGTTGACAAGTGCCGCGGCGAGCGTGCCTGCCGAGAGTGCGAGGTGGACGCCGGAAGAGAAGAGCGGGTCGATGAAGCAGGCTGAATCCCCAGCGAGCACCCAGCCTTCGCCTGAGACCTGGGATGAGACGTACGACCAGTCGCGAAGGACATGCGGGCCCGAGACCATCCGCGCGTAGGCGAGCATTTCGGCAATGAGCCTCGACATCGCCACCTGTCGCGCGAGGAACTCCGCTGGCGACGACTCTCGAATCCCCTGCTGCCCCATGCGATGGTCCACCACCGCGCCCACGCTCATCTGGCCAGTATGCAGCGGTATGGCCCAGAGCCAGCCGTTTTCGAACGCCTCGATCAGGAGGTTCGTTTCGTCGGGGGCAGGCATCCGTTCGGCGCCGGTGAAGTAGCCGTAAACCGCGAGGTTCTGGAAGCTCGCGTCCGGTTTCCGAAGGTTGCGCTCGCGTCCGATGAGGCCCGCCTGCCCGCTGGCATCGACGAGGAACCGGGCGGTGTATTCGGTGGTGACACCGCTACTGTTTGCCACGCGGACGCCGACCGCGCGGTCGCCTTCCCAGAGCGCCTCGAGCACCCGGTGGCCCTCGAAGACCGTCACGCCGTTTGCGCGCGAATTGTCGAGCAGGATCTTGTCAAACTCCGCGCGTACTACCTGGAAGGTGGAGGGATACTGGCGGTTCGTTTCGCGGAAGTACCAGCTCCAGCGTTCGTTGTCGGTGCCCCAGACCATGCTCGCGCCAAACTTAGGCAGGAAGCCGGCCGCACGCACCTGTTCGAGCACGCCAAGCTCTTCGAGAACGGGCATGCTCGCGGGGAGCAAGGATTCGCCGATGTGTTCGCGCGGGAACCGCTCGCGCTCGAACAGCGTTACTCCCCAGCCGAGGCGTGCGAGCATCGTCGCTGCCGTCGACCCGGCCGGGCCGCCTCCGATGACGATCACATCTGTCACGCGCTCACCCCGGACTTACGCCACCGAACAACCGAGTGGGAAATGGAGACGAAGCGCGAAAGACAGGCCAGCACGCTGACTAACTCGGCGTGGCGGCGACCGGTTGGTTGGTCTTGGTATCGACCTCGAACGGGCTGTTCAGGTCGAGCGACTTGCCGATTTCCCGGACGGCCGGGAGCACTTCCTCGCCGAACAACCGGAGGCTGCGCATCGAGTCCTCGTGCGTCATGGCGCCATCGCCGTCCCAGAAGAAGATGCTTCCCGGGCGGAGATATTCAAGAACCTGCTTCACCTTCGGGATCACTGTCTTGGGAGTCCCGGTGATGATGCTCATCTTGTTGACCTGGTCTTCGAAGGTACCCAGGAAGTCCGCCTTGTCCTGCTCATCACCGCCGACAGCTTCTTTGTGAGCTTGTTGGCGGCCGCGCGAGGCTGCGAGGGCGAAGCTGCTGACCGTGGGGAGGAGGTTGGTCCGCGAAGTCATGCCGGGAAGGTTCTGGATGAACGGCCGGACGTTGCCCTGGTTACCTTCGAGGAAGGGGTTGCTCGGTCCCTGGATGTACTTGCGACCGGCGGCCTCCGCCAGTTCTTCGGTCTCGTCGACGTGGACCTTGAAGAGATAGCCGCGGTGCTGTGTCTGCGCTTCAAAGCCGTTCTCTTTCGCGACCTCCTCGTAGTACTGGTACGACTTGAGGGTGGGCTCGAGCTCGGTTGCAAGCATGACATACGGGTAGCGGTGCTCGGCGGTCCACTTCACGGTGTTCTTGCTGAGCACGCCGGGAATCCAGATCTGAGGATGCGGGTCCTGGTAGGGGCGGGCCCACGGATTCACGTAGCGATAGTTGTAGTGTTCGCCTTCCCAGCGGAACGGGCCGGGCTTCGTCCAGGCGGTGACGACGAAATCGTGGGCTTCCTGGAAGCGCTCCCAGTTGAATGGAGATTGGGCGTTGTGGGCGACGCTTTCGCGGCCTGTGCCCCGGACCCAGCCGGTAACGAGCCGGCCGCGCGAAATCATGTCGATCTCGGCGAGCTCTTCCGCCAGCCAGAGGGGGTCGTCCCAGATTGGGAGGACGTTCCCGAGGAGCACGATCTTCGCCTTCTTGGTGATGCGGGCGAGGATGGCGGCCTCCACGTTCATCACGCCGCCCATGCAGAAGGGCGTGCTGTGATGTTCGTTCAGCATCAGCCCATCGAAACCCATATCCTCGGCGTAGACCTTCTCATCGAGGTAACGGTTGTACAGCTCGGCGCCGATCTTCGGGTCGTAGGAGCGGTTGCTCATCGCGAGGTCGGTAATGTCGGCACCGGCGGCGCCGAAATAGCCCGAGTTGGGGTCCTGATACGGCCGTTCGGTGAAGTAGCCAATAAACATTGCTGTCCCTCTCTTCCTCGGTTCGGGTGTTCAGGCGCCTGCGTGGGCTTTTACAAGCTGAGCGACGCGCTCAGGTTCTTCCAGTTCGACAAGATGGCCCGCGCCGGAGATGAGTTCGAGGCGGGCGCCGGGAATGGCATCCACGAACTGCCGGCCGACGCCGGGCGGAACCACCCGGTCGCCAGAGCCCCAGATGGCGAGCGTCGGGACGGTGATCTCGCCGAGGAGCTGTGGAAGGCGGCGGCTGAACATGTACGGCTTCCAGGTAATGCGCGCGGTCATTTCGCGGCTGAAGTCCCAGAGCGATTTGATAGCGGGGTCGACATCGGCGCCAAAGACGTGTTCGAAGGTCGCGTCATCGCGGAAGCCGGCTTTCATGTATTCGGCGAAGTCCACCAGCATCTGATCGGCGATTTCACCTTCGGCCGGCTGCAGACCGGCCGAACCGATGAGGACGAGGGCTTTCAGGCGCGACTGGTTCATGACCGCCATTTCGGAGGCAATGAATCCTCCGAGGCCAGCTCCGATGAGTGTCACGCCATCGAGATCGAGGTGATCGAGGATGCGGTTGGCGAGAATCCCGATGTCTCGCGGCTCGCGGGCCCATTCGGGACGAGCGGACTGACCGTAGCCGGGGAGGTCCGGCACGGTAAGCGAGAAGCTGGCCGCGAGCAGTTCGTGGACGGGCAGCCAGCCTGGATTGCCGGTTGAATGGTGGAGGAAGACCGCCGGGGGCCCGCTGCCACCCTGCAGCAGGCGCACATCTTTGCCGGCGACCTGGATGGTTGTCTCAGTGTGGGCGGCCGTGGCCGAGGTCATACCGGGCACCCTCGTGCGAAATTCGCGGGTTCCGCGTTAGGCCCGAATCATAACCATCAGCGATGGCCCTGCAAGGGCCCCACGACCTACCGGGAAAGAGGGCTTCGGGGCTAGTACGTAACCATCGGCGGGAGCGTCTTCGCCTCCGCGACCCACTTCTCTACTTCGTCCGCGGTCGGGGTCCGGCGAACGAGCTTTTTCGCAGCGTTCACTTCTTCCATTTTCGCGTGGAGGTTATCGGGCCGGCGGGTGGCGAGTTCCTTCACCGTGTCGACGCCAGCCGCTTCGAGAAGATCCGAGTACTCGGAACCGACTCCTTTGATCCGCATCAGATCGGCCCGGTTGACCCACTCCAGGATCTGGGTTGTGGTCACGCCGGCCCTCTCGGCCAAACCCTGGCGACCGGAAGGAGAACCACCTTTTTCGAGGAGCGCTTCAACGGTCCCGACGCCCGCCGCTTCGAGGGCAGAACCGTACTTTTCGCCGATACCTTCGATTTCGACAATCTTCGTCACCTTGGCCTCCTTGAGAGTCGCCAGGACAACCCGGCAAAGCATCGTCATTCTAGCGCGACGCGCCGGAAAGGGCAGAGGGGATCGAGCGATTCGCTGGTGCAGGTTCTACGGGGCAGAATGCGATGATGGCAACGCGCGGCGCCGAAGCAAGTTACGACGAGGTGCCTTACGAAGGCGGCATGGTTTCCGGCACGCACCCGGAACACCTCGCCGTCCTGGGGACGCTCTTCGGCATGCGGCCAAAGGACGTGAGGCGGTGCCGGGTCCTCGAAATTGGCTGCGCCCTCGGCGGCAACATCCTGCCGATGGCGTACTCGCTGCCCGAAAGCGAGTTCGTGGGCATCGATCTCTCCGCGCGCCAGATCGCGATGGGCCAGCGATTGATGCGAGAACTCGGTGTCACGAACCTGACGCTCCTGACGGCCGATGTCCGCGCCCTCGAGAACTGGACGGACTCGTTCGACTACATCATCTGCCACGGGGTGCTGACCTGGGTGCCGCCGGAGGTGCAGCAGGCGATCTTTTCAGTGTGCCGGAAGCTGCTGGCGCCGCAGGGTATCGCCTACATCAGCTATAACGCGCTGCCGGGCTTCCATTTCCGGGCGGGTATCGGCGAAATGATGCGTTATCACGCGAGGCTCTTTCAGAGTACGGAGGAGCGTGCCGAACAGGCGACGGCGCTGCTGGACTTCCTGGTTGATGCGACCGGTGCGTTCGCGGAAACACAGCAACTCGGCACCTATCACCGCGTCCTCAGCATCGAACATGAGATCCTCAGGTCCACGCCGTCGTTCTATCTCTCGCACGAGCACCTTGTGGATGAGCCGAGTGCATTCTACCTCCACGAGTTTCTCGAATTCGTGAACGCCAACGGGCTGCAGTACCTGGGCGATTCGAGTTTCAACACGATGATGCTGCGGGACCTGCCTGACAGCATCGCCGAGAAGGTGAACGACATCGCTCACGACCAGATCGCGCTTGAGCAATACCGTGATTTCGTCGTGAATCGCACGTTCCGGCGCTCGCTTGTCTGCAGGAAAGAGGTCGAACTCGGGCGGTACATCAAGGCGGAGGCGATTAAGGAGTGCCTGTTCCACGGGCTGCTCAAGAAGGATGAAACCTATGGCTGGAGGATTGAAAAGGTCGGGAACAAGCCAATCGCAGTGAGCGACCCTTCTGTAGCGGCGGTGTTGGACACCCTCGATGCCGCACGGCCACGGGCGTTGAACTTCGCCGAGTTGGCGGCTCGAACACGAGATATGGCCCAGGTGGACGATGAAGCGCTTTGCGCGATCTTGCTCTCGCTGTATTCGTTGGACGCTGTGACTTTTCGAACGTGGGCGCCAGAACCGGCAACTGAAATCGAGGAACGGCCCGTGGCGTTCTGGCCGGCGATGAAGCTCGCGGAGCGTGGCAATGCCTATCTGCCAACCCCGTTTCACCACACCGGCGCCGAAGAACCGTTCGCGGCGCGGCTGGTTGCGCTGCTCGACGGAAGCCAGACGGTTTCCGATCTGGTCGAGGCAATGAAGTCGCGGAGCGAGGAAACGGGTGTGGCCGATGAAGACGTGCCCCGCATGGTTTCGGAGGGGCTTGAGACG
Source organism: Dehalococcoidia bacterium (assembly GCA_050247055.1). Lineage (GTDB taxonomy): Bacteria > Chloroflexota > Dehalococcoidia > Tepidiformales > Tepidiformaceae > Amarobacter. The sequence continues at coordinate 242,918 of JBFWUX010000003.1, read as the reverse complement.
ATTCGCCGGGCCGGGCTCCTCGTCAGCGAGTCTTCTCCGCGACCATCGAATACAGGTGCTCCAGGCTAACGGAGCCCGGCTGCTCGCCGTTCGCGGCCATGCGGGTCGCGACTTCTCGGACGGTGGAATTGTATGGAGTGGGGATGCCGTTGAGGGCGCCGATGAGTTCGATTTCGCCGTTGAGGTAATCGACTTCCGTAGTCTGGTGGCCGCGCAGCACGCTCTGGAGTGTCGAACTGGCGCTGCGAGCTTCGCCTGCGACGTCCTGCGCTTTGTAGTGGCTCGTTACCCGTTGGACATATGCTTCGGGCGAAGTCGAACGGATGCCGGCGGCGGCATAACAGGCGATGGCTTCGGCACGGACCTTTTCGACGAATTCGCCGAGGTCTCCGCCGGCGCCCCACGCAGCTCGCCCGGTGATGACCTCGACGCCGTTGCCGAGGTTCAGGAGCAATTTCCGGTGCTTCAGTTCCATTGCGTCGGTGCTGGCCTGAGCGTGGAAATGGGAACTCGCAAGCGCCGCGCAGACCGCGGTCACGGTCTCGTCGATGCCGGACGGGTACCGGCCACTGTGGAGGCAGCCGCTCAGCGGGGCCGCCGAAGCGATGACTTCGCCGGGGACGAGGAAGGTAGCCGGCAATGCCACCAGCGTGGCATACACGTTGCTGAATCTGCGGCTCGCCAGGCGTTCGTTTTCGACGCCGTTCTGGGCGCAAAAGACGGGGACTGAAGTGCCGGCGGCTCGTTCGAGCTCGCGCAAGGCGGGCTCGGTGTCCTGCGTCTTCATGGCAAGGAAGACGACATCATCGGGCCGCCAATCGACTTCCGACGGGTGGCCGACTGCTGCGAGGGAGATCCGGTGCTCACCCTCGGGCGCCTTCAGGAGCAGACCGTTCGTTCGGATGGCGTTCAAGTGTTCGCCGCGGCAGATGAGGACGACATCGTGGCCGCCCATGGCGAGGCGACCGCCGATAGTGCAGCCGACGCCGCCCGCTCCGTAAATGATGAATCTCACGGGTAGTGGCCTCCGGGCCGAAGCATGTGCAGTCAGGCTACAGGAACGAGGGCTTCAGTGGGCGGCGGGAGTGGCCTCGTGAGCTGAGCCGCGGCGGCCCGAGGCCACCGCCATGGCCGCGAATTGCACGATTACAAGACCGACCCCGGCGAACAGAACGAAATCACCGAGTGAGTAGATGTTTTTCCCGTATAGGGGCAGGTCAACGATGTAGCGGTCGGAAAGCGGGAAGAAGTGGATGTCGTCGCGCTCCAGGACGACATCCTTACCGTGATTGGTTTGCTTGCCAATGTCATCGCGGGTGACTTCAGGGAAAGCCCCTGAACGTTCGAGGATGGCGTAGTCAATCGGCATCGAGCCGGAGTGGGCGGCCATGGGGATGAGGTTGAGGACGATGCCAAGAGCCACGAGCCAGGCGCCCCAGAACCGGCGGAGCTTAAGGGCGAGCAGCGCGAGGATGACCGTCGTCGAGAAGAAGAGTACCTGGCGAATAGTCCCGGCGGTCCCATCGGGGGAAAGATTGCTGATGGCGATTTGCTGACCCAGGAAGATGAGGGCTGCCGCCGCCAACACAAAAGAATCGCCCGTGTGGGTAATCACACGGGCGATTCGTTTCGGTGCTTGTCCGAAGGACACCACCGGCAGGTTTCCTACCAGGACTGGAACGGCGCCGCGCCAGCAAGAGCGATAGTAGCGAGTGCCGCAACAGCGACGAGCGAGGAAAGAAGTCGAGCCATGTGAAGAACCCTCCGCAAATGTTCCTAATCTGGAGGGGACAATACCGGCCGGGTTCTCGCGAAACTCTCGCGAACTCGCAAACTTGAGAATATATGACGGTAAACTCCGCGACATAGCGCGGCGAACTCAGAAAGAACGACGAAATTCGAAACGGTTAGACGGCGATGCCGGCTGCGATGGCGGAGCGAAGCTCGGCGAAACGACTCGGCGGATGTTCGCCGAACTCGTCGAGATAGCTCGCGTCGTACTGGTCGATGAATTTGAGTGCCTGCACCACCTGGCCCGCCCGGCTGCGATAGCGGGCAACCTGATAGGCGGCTTCTTCGTTGAAGTGGTTCGCCTTAAGGACGCGTTCCATGCAGAGTGCGGCAGATTCGAAGTCTTCGCGGCCGGCGAAGTAGCCCGCCAGCAGCGCGAGTGACTCCTGGGCGTCATCCGAGACGCGGGTCCGAACCGAGGCTGCCCATTCCGATTGGAAGGCCGTCGCGAACGGTCCTGCATACAGTTCAAGCGCTTCTTGCAGGCAGCTGGCGCGCTCTTTGGAACCCTCGGGCGCTCGGCGCGCCCGTTGGATGGCCGCATCGAAGTCTTCAACGTCCCACTCGAACTCGCCATCGGGATTCAGCCGATAGACTCCGTCATCGCCTTTGACCACGCTCGACTGGTAGAGGGCGCGGCGCACGCGATAGAGGTTGGAGTGGAAGGCGCTATTGCACTTCTCACGAGGCAATTCGGGGTAGAGGTGCTCGACCGCTTCATCCTTACGAATACCGCTTCGGTTGGCGAGGAGCAGGAAGAACATCTCCTTCGCGCGCGCGCTGGCCCAGTTCTCATCGGAGAGTTCGCGGCCGCCGACTGCGACCGCGATCCTGCCGAGGCTCTGGGCGCGGACGAGCGGGAAGCGACTCGGCGCGGATGCGAGCGCCGCAGGTTCCGCGCTGATGGTCTCGAACGAGTGGCGCTGCAGGATCTCGCGGAAGGCCACCGCCGCGGACTGGCGCGTCGCCGCCCACTGAGCAAACAGCGGGTCTTCGCGGACGATAGGCACGAGTGAGCCGGCCATCCAGGGTTGGGCCAGTGCCGACGCAACTTTCGCGAGGGTGCGTTCGGCGTCCGCCTTTTGTCCGGCTTTGAAGTGCGCCATCGCCACGCGGTAGTAGGCTGCCCCCACCATGGGAAGCACTTCCATCTGAGCGAAGCGTTCAGCCGCATCGGTTGCTGCGGCGATGCTCGCGATGTGATTGCCTGACGCGAAATCAACCGCCGCCTGCTGGAGCTTGCATGTCGCGATCTCGTAGGAATTCGCGGAACTTACCGCTACGAGCAGGGCCCTGCGCGAGAAAAAGTCGGCCTGAGAGATGTCGCCGCAGCCGAGGAGAGCGCCCGAAAGGCCGGCAATCGACAGCGCCGCGAGGGATTCATCGAGCGCGTCAGTGGCGCAGATCCTGATGGCGTCCTCGTAATGCATGCGGGCGATTTCGAAGTGGCCGAGGGCGAGCTCGGCATCGCCGAGAGATGCAGTCGCATAGGCGACGTTTCGCTGGTTGGCGCAATTCTCGCCTTCATCGACTGCTTCCTGCAGGACCGTGGCGGCGCTCGCAAAATCACCGGCCTGGACGTGAGCCATTCCGAGGTTATTGAGGACCCACCCGAGGTTGGACGAGCGACCCATCGAGCGCCAACCGCGCGCCGCCTTCGTCAGCACCGTGACGGCTTCGGGGGCATCACCACGCATGGCGAGCGTCTGTCCGAGAGTTGAACGTGCGAGCAGTCCGAGCGGCTCCACTTCGCGCAATTCGCAGTCCGCGATGACGCCCCTCAGCAATTGCTCGGCTTTCACGAAATCGCGAGTCACGGAGAGCTCATATTCGGCGAGGTTGTAATTCGCCTCTGCACGGAGGTTATCGTCGAGCTCTGGAGCCAGTTCGGCGAGTTGCAACGCGGTCGTCCGGGCGTCGTCGGTGCGACCCAGGAGACGAAGTGCGCGGATGCGCGCGAGGAGGGCATGACCCTGAGCCACTTTGGACGCGCGGGAATCGCGCAGGAGGCTGGTGGCCTTCTTTGTGGCTTCTTCGGGATCGCCAACGTGGGCGGCAAGCCGGGCGGCGATTCCCCGGAGCAGCGGGTTGCGGCGCAGGGTCGGCTCGCCGATGCAATCGAACGAACGCTGAAGGAGCGTGTGGCAGCCCTGGACGATCAGCCGCGGGCTGAACTCTTCGAGGAGCGCGACAAGCTGAGTTTCACTGCCGCCAGAGCGGGTGAATTCAATGGCGCCGGGGATGTCGCCCTGGGCAACCATCTCATCGATGGCGGATTGAAATGCTTCGTTGTATCCGACGGGGTCGATTTCATCGAACTCGCTGGCTATGTGCTGGCGAAGCAGAGGATTGAGCCGGAACTCCACCGGGGACAGCCGTTCGCAAAGGAACTCATGCCCGTCGAGCCAGGCGGCGACTTCGCGCCATGCCGGCCGCCCGAAGGCGTCCTCGACGGCGGAGCGTGTAATCGAAGGCTGCAGCGAAAGGCGGCGGAACGTGTCCTTTAACGTGTCGGGGACAGGTTCCCAGACCTCACGCGAGAGGTATTGATCGAAGGCCATGCGGCTCGTGGATTCGCAAGCCGGCGCGGAAGCCAAGGCTGCCATCACTCCAACCGGCCAGCCATCCGTTGCGTCGAAGATCTCGCGTGGGCTGGAGCCCCTGGTCTGCTGTTCGGTGGCCGCCCGCACTTCTTCGAGCGTGAACGCCAACTCCGCGGCGTCGATAAACGCGACTTCTCCGGTTGCAATACGCCCGGCAACTTCGGGGAGAAATGGCCGTTCGCGACCAAGGAGGACGATTTCGCTGCCCTCGGGAAGGCAGGCAATCAGCCAGGAGAGGAGATGTGTCGATTCACGCGCTTCGCTGAGTTCGTGAACGTTATCGAGGACGACGAGCAGCGGCAGTTCGGAAGCGGCAACGGCAGCCGCGAATTCCGCGCCGAGGTAGGCCTGCAGGTCGCTGGGCTTCAACGCCGTGGCGGGCGGTTCGGTCTCTGCGTTGTCAGACAGGGCAACGCCGAGCTGGTGAGCGAAGATCTCCGGCGCGCCCGAACCCGGATCGAGGGTGAGCCAAACCGTGCGATATTCAACTTCGGCGGCAAACTGCGCGAGAAGAGTGGATTTGCCGAAGCCGGCGGGCGCTTCGACCACCGTGACACCATTACCCATGGCCTGATGAAGCCGAGTCATCAAACGTTCGCGGGAAATCGCCCGCCGGGGCAGTTTCGGAATCATGGTCCGACCCAAATGGCTCATGCGAGGATTCCGCTCCTTCACGCGAAGAGGTACTGGTCACGCAGTATACTCGTTGTGGCAAGGTTGTCGCTACGAAACTCGAAAGAAAGCTATCCGGTGCGGCGCCGTTCTCCTGTTGACCTTCACGCGATTGACCGTGTTATGGTCAGTCGAACCAGCGCCCCCGCGGTTGGTGATGCCCTTGGTCCCGAAGCATAACCGAGTACTGTTCGCAAACCTCGCCCTCGCAGCGGGGGCGATCGCAATCGCGGCCGTTACGCTCATTGGCCGATCCTCATCCGCGGAAGCCATCGCGCCGTGTGTTCCCCACACACCGTCAGGTGAAGAGCTGGGCTTCGTGCAACAGCTTCAATCGTGGCGGAATTCTTCGATCGCCGGTTCGCAGACACTGACGCTTTCCGGTCCGCTCAACGCCGCGGCCATGGGCTATGCACAATTCCTCGCCGACAACCCGGGTTCGGGGGGCCACTATGCGGATGGGACGCCAGGATATGCATGGGCGACTCGTGCGGTGAACTGCGGCTATCCCGCGAACCTCGCAGCGGGAGGGGAGGGCGTAGCCGTGTCCCAGGGGCCATTCGGGTCGGCGGCGGCGTTGGGCGTGATGACCGGCCAGCCCGGAAGCGGCGTGAACGTGCCGGCGAACGTTGGCCTGCCGGTGCAATGCGTTGGCGTGGGAATGGCCACAAATGGTTCGCGCGTGACCTGGGTGACACTGCTCTTCGCAGGAAACGGGACGTGCCCTTCAGCGGTTAGTGGTGGCGGCGGGAACCCCAACCCATCGCCTACAGCAACGGCCGGCACCGCAACGGCCACCGCGACATCCACGGTTACGTCGAGTCCGACACCCTCTCCGACTCCAACACCCCCGCCCGTCTACCATTCCTGGTTCTCGCAGCTTTCGCGAGACTAGCAGCGCACGACAAATGCCCGGATCGGTTCGACTCCGGGCATTTTGACTGCCTCCGCGAGTTATTAGAGCGCTGAGGGGATGGCGACGAAGCCTGCCGAAGTCGCGATGCCCTGACCGAGGACTCCCAGAGCTCCAACGCAGGCTAGCGCAACTAAAGCGAGAATAAGCGCATACTCGGCGAGGCCCTGGCCGGCCTCGTCGGACTGCGCGCGCACCGCTACCCGCAAAAACGCCACCTTCAATCGATTCACCATAGTTGTGTCTCCCGGGTTGGTTCTCTCCCTACTCCTGAATACGGCTACCGGGCGGAGGGCCAAACGGGTGGAACGGGTTCGATTGAGTTGCGCGCAGGTGACGAATTTACAGTCGGTTTACGAACTCGCCGACGTCAGGTCTTCTGCCACAATCGGTGGTACATCGCTAATGAACGTCTCGACGCCCATATCGCAAAGCCTTCGCACAAGGGCATTACGCTCCGGGGTGTCTTCGTGAATGGTCCACGCCGCCAGGGCGCAATTCGCCTGCGCAAGCCGTTCGGCGAGGTTCGTCCCAAGGACGTTCACGTGCTGGATTGTGCGGATATCCACCATCCATTCCACAGCCTGCGGGAACAGGTTCAGCAAATCCTGGACGCGGTGTTCGATGTATGCATCTGCGGACGCGTGAGGGATTCCCGCAAGGGGTGAATCGTCCCACAGACCGTGAACGCCCATGTTCCGCGGCAACGCCTTCCGTTCCGGGTCATAGTGCCAGTGCAGGGTCGGGTCGAAGGCAAGGGGGACGCCGGTAAGGCTGCGTAGATTCCAGTGCGCTTGCGAACCGATAATCACTTGCTGGTCCAGGGACTTGAGGGCACCAAGCAGCGCGGAGGTGCGAGCCGGGGTGATCGGCCGCATGAGCTTGAGATCCACCTGCAGCAGTGTTGATGACCCGCGTAGTGCATCAACTACGTCGTCAAGGAAGCAGAGGCCTTGAGATTCATCGGACAGATAACGGACCGCGCGGACGGACTCTCGTGCGAGAGAGGCGACCGGCCCCGAGGAGTTAGTGGCGCCGTCCAGCGTGGTGTCGTGGAAGATGAGCATCGAGTCGTCCGCGAGGAAGCGAACGTCGACCTCGAGGCGCGGGACCTTCGCGGTGACGCATTCCTGGACCGCTGCAAGCGAGTTCGGGGGAAACCGCCCCGAGAGCGTGGCGCTGTGGCAACACACTACCCGCTGTTTACCATTGACAAGGGGTGCGAGTGCGGAACCGGGTGATTCCATGGCAAGATTATGAGCGCGCGGGCTTAACGTGACATGAAAAGTGGGCAACGTGGCCGAAATCTGGTGCCAGAGTTTTCCCTCGATCGGAGTCATGTCGCTCGGCGAATGAAGCTAACAACGTTATTATCGTTAAGTTCGTTTGATTTGCCGCGAAGCAAATAGAGCGTGATATACTCCCGCGCGTCCTGAGGGGGGCCGCTAGCTCAACTGGCAGAGCAGCTGACTCTTAATCAGCCGGTTGAAGGTTCGAGTCCTTCGCGGCTCACCACCTCCTCTCGGTTCCGAAACGGGCTCGCCTCGGCGGGCCTGAACTGCTCACGTGGGGGAAGTGTCGGAACTGGCAGACGAGCATGACTTAGGATCATGTGCCGAAAGGCGTGGGAGTTCGAGTCTCCCCTTCCCCACACAACTCGAATATAACTAGGGACTCACCGCGGCGTCGCCGCACCATCCGGTGGGACGGATGGGCGAAAGGAGAAGGGATGGCGCTACTCGAGGTCAAAGACCTGCGAACGTACTTCTTCACGCAGGAAGGGACCGTCAAGGCAGTTGACGGCACTTCTTACGTGGTCGAAGAGGGCGAAACGCTGGGGCTCGTGGGCGAATCCGGTTGTGGAAAGAGCGTTTCGGCGCTTTCGATCCTCCGGTTGATTCCTCAACCCCCAGGAAAGATCGTTTCGGGCGAGATCATCTTCCAGGGCCGGGACATTCTGAAGCTGGATGAAGACGAGATCCGGAAGGTCCGCGGCAACGACATCGCGATGGTATTCCAGGAGCCGATGACGTCGCTCAACCCGGTGCTGACCATCGGACGCCAGATGACCGAAGCCCTCGAACTGCACATGGATCTTCATGGCAAGGCAGCCCGCGATCGAGCGGCCGAATTGCTGGAGATGGTGGGTATCCCGGAGGCAAAGAACCGCCTCGACGACTATCCGCACCAGTTTTCCGGCGGCATGCGCCAGCGCGTGATGATCGCCATGGCGATGAGCTGCAATCCGAAACTGCTCCTCGCCGACGAGCCCACTACGGCGCTCGATGTGACGATCCAGGCGCAGATCCTCGAGGTCATGAGCCGCCTGAGCCGGGAGTTCGGCACCGCCGTCATCATCATCACCCACAACCTCGGCGTGGTTGCACGCTATGCCGACCGGGTGAACGTGATGTATGCGGGCAAGGTAATCGAAACGGCGAGCGCTTCCGAGCTTTACACCAACCCGAAGCACCCTTACACGGTCGGTCTCCTGAATTCGGTTCCTCGACTGGATGAGACGCGAAAAGAGAAGCTCGTGCCCATCGAAGGGCTCCCGCCGGACCTGGCGCATTTGCCGCCCGGGTGCCCGTTCTACCCGCGCTGCTCGTGGCGGGTCGATCGCTGCAAGGAAGAATACCCACCCTTCAAGCTCGTCGCGGAGAAGCATTACGCGGCGTGCTGGGAATCAGATCGTGTAATGCGGGAGGTGCCAGTTGGCGCAGCAAACTAGCTCGACTCGCCAACGAGTCGGCACACTCGGCGAAACCCTCGTCGAAATCAACGACCTCCAGGTCTATTTCCCGGTTACGGCCGGTGTGATCTTCCAGCGGAAGGTTGCCGATGTTCGCGCCGTTGATGGCGTGAGCTTCGCCGTTAAGCGGGGCGAGACGCTCGGTCTCGTTGGTGAATCCGGTTGCGGGAAGAGCACCACGGGCAAAGCAGTGCTTCAGCTCACGCGCCCGACGGCCGGCAACGTGATGTTCGAAGGCACTGACCTAACGAAGATCAAGGGCGGCGAACTGCGACGCTTCCGCCGGAAGATGCAGATGATCTTCCAGGACCCATACGCGAGCCTGAACCCGCGTATGTCGGTTGGGAGCATCATCAGCGAGCCTCTGACAATCCATAAGCTCGCCAGCGGGAAGGACAAGAAGGAAAAGGTCCAGAACCTGCTCCAGACGGTGGGCCTGAACCCGTACTTCGCAAACCGGTTCCCGCACGAATTTTCGGGCGGGCAGCGGCAGCGCATCGGTATCGCCCGCGCCCTCGCCGTGGAGCCGGATTTCATCGTCTGCGACGAGCCCGTCTCGGCGCTGGACGTTTCGATCCAGGCGCAGATCATTAACCTGCTCCAGGACCTGCAAGATCAGTTCAACCTGACGTACCTGTTCATCGCGCACGACCTCTCAGTCGTCCGCCACATCAGCGACCGAGTTGCCGTCATGTACCTCGGCCACATCATGGAGCTGACCGACCGGGACTCGATTTTCGACAACCCGCTTCATCCGTATACGAAGGCGCTCCTTTCGGCCGTGCCGATCCCGGACCCGGACGTGGAACGGAAGCGCGAGCGCATCATTCTCCTCGGAGACGTGCCGAGCCCGTTGCGCCCGCCTCCAGGCTGTGTTTTCAACACCCGTTGTCCCATCGCCATCGACGAGTGCCGCACTCGCAAGCCGGACTGGCGAAACGTCGGCACTGCCGACAAGGAACACTGGGTGTGGTGCCACCGAGTCTAGCGGCGGGCATTCAGCCACCAACACGAAAGGGATCCAGCCATGGGTCCCTTTTTCGTGTCTCGGTCAGGGCGTCGGCGTGGAGGTAGCTCCGCCTGGCGTTGCGGTATTCGAGGGCACTGGAGAGCTCGTCGCCGGGACAGTCTTCGGCGCCGGAGTGGTGGGAACGCCAGGAGGCGTTTTGGTTGCCGTGGGGACGGGTGGAGGCGTGCGCGAAGGAGTCGGGGTGACAGTCGGGCCCTGGGTACTGGTTTCGGTGGCCCCGGCCGTTGGTGTCTCCTGTGGGCTGGTGGTGACTGTCGCTTCAGTCGGCGTGGGGGTTGGAGAGCCACCGTTGTCGCCGTCGTTGCGGCTGGACAGGTACAGGGCGGCGGCGATGCCGAGACCGAGCGCGGCACAAACCACCGCAACCGCGAGAAGGATGGCTGATGCGCTCGGTCCGGAAGCCGGCGCAGGCGCGTTCCGGCGCACTCTCGCAGTGGGCTGACGGCGGGTAATCACCGGGGGACGTCCTGGTGGCGCAGCGATCGGCGCAACCGGCCCAGTCTGATGGAGCGGGACACGCTGAAGAGCGGCGCCGAACGCGGCAGCCGACGGATAACGGTCCGGTGGAGAGAGCGAAAGTGCACGCGCAAGCACCGCCTCAAGTTCCGCTGATGCTCCGCGGGCGAATGTGCGAAGCGAGGGTGCAGGTGTGGCCAGCCGTTGCCCAATCGAGGCGCCCGCGGATGCACCGGAGAACGGGGGGCGGCCGGCGACGAGTTCGAAGACGGTCAATCCCAGCGAGTACACGTCGGACGATGGCGAGGGGTTCGAGCCCTCGATGATCTCCGGGGCGAGGTAGGCGATGGTGCCCAGGAGATCCTTCGCCTGCCCGGGCGCCATTGTGCGTGTGAGTGTTTCGGCAACACCGAAATCTGCCACCTTCGCGACGCCGCCTTCGTTGACGAGGATGTTCTCGGGCTTGATATCGCAGTGGACGACGCCCTGACTGTGGGCGTACTGCAGCGCGTTCGCGACCTGTGTGCCGTAGCGGATGGCCTCGGCTTCGGTCATTCGGCCCTGCGTTTCCAGAAGCTGACGCAATGAGAAGCCGTGGACGTACTCCATCACGATGTACCGGCGATCCTGGTAGGAGCCCGCGTCGTACACCCCGACGATGTTCTGGTGCTGGAGCCGGGCGATGACGGTCGCCTCGCGATCGAACGCAGCGATCAGGTCGGCGTCGGCGGCTGAAAACTGGTCGCGGAGGACTTTCACCGCCACCCAGCGTTTGAGCCGCTGGTCTTCGGCCAGCCAGACTTCGGCGATGCCACCGGTACCGAGCAAACGCTCGAGCCGGTATCTTCCGTCTATGACATCTGCGGCGTTCAAGACCGAATGAATCCTGGCGGATTGTTGGCCCGCGAGCGAAACACCGAACTTGCGCTGCTTGCCGGCGCTTTCGCGTTCATTGCTCTTGCGTGGCGTTCACTGGACGCGGCCGCGATCACGGCTCCGGGTGGCACGGGGCGGATCGTAACCCAGTTCGCGCTTTCGGCGCTCGCCGGGAACGTGGCGCTGCGAATTGTCGCGCCTCGAGCACCAGGACAGGTCTATGCCGTGGCGTGCTTTCTAACCGCGGTTGGCCTGGCCTTCGTTATCCGGCTGGTGCCGGATTCGGCGCAGGACCAGGCGAACTGGATCTCCTTTGGGGTGCTCGTGTTCGCGTGCGCCGCATGGCTCGGGACGCGGCACGACATTCTCCGCCGGTACACCTATACGTCGGGCGCGCTCGCACTGGGCCTGCTCGTCATGACCGGTTTGGTGGGGACCACCATCAACGGAGCGCGGCTGTGGATAACCGTGGGTGGACAGAGCATCCAGACGACCGAGCTCATTAAGTTCTTCGTCGTCATCTTCCTCGCCGGATTCCTGGCTGAACGCGGCGCAGTGCTCGCGAGCCCAAGGATCCGGCTCGGGAACCGGACGTACTCCAATCTCCCCTACCTGGTGCCTCTGATAGCGCTGCTGCTCGCGACCATCGCCGCGCTCGCACTCCTGAAAGACCTTGGGTCGATCGCCCTCCTTGTCCTGCTGGCCGTAAGCATGCTCGTCCTCGCGACCGGGCGGTTGCGGTACCTCGGCGTTGGGCTGGGGATCCTTGCGTTGACCGGGGCCGCCGGCTACTTCGCTTTCAGCCATGCCCAGGTTCGCGTAGACGCGTGGTTGCATCCTGGTGATGACCCGGCGGGTATCGGCTACCAGGCGCTGCAATCGACGTACGCCATCCAGGCGGGCGGAGTTACGGGTGAAGGCCTCGGACTGGGCCAACCAAACTCCATTCCTGCCGCAGCCACGGATTACATCTTCAGCGCTATCTGCGAGGAAATCGGGTTTGCCGGAGCGATCGGCGTTGTCTTGCTTTATGTCTTGCTGCTCTTTGCGGGACTTCATGCATCACTTCGGGCGACCAACTCCTTTGGGCGGCTGCTTTGTACCGGAATCAGTCTGCTGCTCGCGATACAGGCGGCCGTGATCATCGCCGGGAACCTTCGCATGATCCCGACGACGGGCATCACACTGCCGTTCATCAGTTATGGCGGATCCAGCCTGGTGGTGAATTTCGCGTTGCTCGGATTGCTCTGCGGGATTGCCGGGGCGCGTCAATCGGATTCGAGTTGAAGGACGATGTTGCCAAAGGTGAGCTTCACGCCGGGACGTAGCGGAGCGCCCTTTTCGCTTACGCGCTTCCCATCGATGAATGTGCCGTTCGTGCTTCCGAGGTCGGCAACGCGCCAGTTCCGGTCGCGCCGTTCGATGGTTGCATGGCGGGCCGAGACAGAGGCGTCGGGGAGGACGATCCCGGCGCGGCCATCGCGGCCGATGAGCATGTTGCCCGCGAGCTCGAATCGCGCGCCACGGGCGAGGCCGCTTTCGCCCGGGCCGACCACAACCAATAGCCAGCGCCGGGGGCGTTGTGACGAAGACGCCTGCCGCACAGGGATGGCAAAACTCCCTCGCAACGTGATCGCGACGACCGCGACGAAAATGAAAATCACCGTAATCAGCCCCAGGCGCAGGACGAGAAGTTCCGTGGGGCCTGTCATGATTCAACCTCGAGGGTTACATCGGTCGAACCGAGCCGTACTGGCACTCCTGGCACGAGAATGGCGTGATGCACCGTCTCCCCCAGAATCTCAATACCGTTGCGGCTCCCGAGGTCGCGGATGTGGAAGCCATCGCGGGTGGCCTCGATACGAGCGTGACGGCGCGAGATTTCAAGGTCGGGTATGGCGAGGTCACAGTCGGGTGCGCGTCCGATTGTGAAGGGCGTGTGGGTGAGCCTGACGCGGCCCACGCCCTGAACTGTGAGAAACGCGTTTCGATAGCGCTTGATCTGTTTTGTCCTCGTGCTCGAGGGCATCGCTCCGGGGGTGTGAGGGTTCCGAAAGAACGCTCGAACGATCGATTGGCCCGGGGCGAGATCTCGCGACGCCTCGAACTCGACCGCCCAGGGGCCGGGACGAGTGAGGCGGCCGGTCGCGGCGAGTTCGTTGAGGATGGGCAAGACGGCCTCCCGCAGTTCGCCAAAATGGTCACTGATACCTGCGAAATCCGATTGGGAAATGCTAACGGTGTAGGCGTTTGCCACAGCGCCACCGTTGACGGAGGCGAAGGCTGCGTCTCGCACCTGCTGGATGAGCGCGGCCGGATGGAGCTCGGCGCCGAGGCCAAGGCCGGCGGCACGTTCGAAGAAGCGTTCGAGACGGGAGTGTTCGGTCATCGGGCGAGCGCCGCCTTGAGCACCTGTCCGGCGATGGGAGAAGCGACGACTCCACCGCGGCCTCCGTGCTCCACGACGACGGCAACTGCGACGGTGGGATCTTCGGCGGGCGCGAACGCGATGAACCAGGCGTGGGAGGTGCCATCGCCGGCTTCGGCGGTACCGGTCTTGCCGCCGACGCTGACACCGAGATCGCTGACGCCATTTGCCTGGCCATTCGCCACGACGGAAACCATGAACTCCTTCATGGTCTGGGCAAGGTCCGGGGCGAGGATTCGTCTCGTCGAGGGCGACTCGAGGCTTCCGAGTGATGCGCCGTTGTGTTGTTCTTCAAGCGTGAGGTGCGGGCGAACCAGCAGCCCGCCGTTGGCGATGGTCGAGGCGATCTCGGCCATCTGAAGGGGCGTGGCGAGGAGCTGTCCCTGGCCGAAGGCGGTCGAAGCGAGGAGCGTCTTGGTGGTTTCGGCGCCCTTGCTATGGAGCTGGCTTGGCGCGGTTTCGAGGGTGAAATCGAGGGCGGAGTCGAAGCCGTAGCGGCGAGCGATGTCGGTCAGCCCGGTCCAACCGAGCTTCACGCCGAGTTCCGCAAAGATGGCGTTCACGGAGTAGGTGAATGCGTCCTTGAACGGATAGGTGCCCACGCCCTGGGCGGTGTTGCTGCAGGAAACCGGAAAACCGTCGATGACAATTTCGCCGGGGCATGTGACGATCGTCTCCGGGGTGGCCACCTTGCGTTCGAGAATGCCCGACGCCGTGACCGTCTTGAACGTCGAACCAGGCGGGTAAAGCCCCTGGGTTGCCCGGTTCAACAGGGGCGAGCTTTCGTCCTTGAAGAGTGCATCCCCGGCGGTTGAGAGCGCACCCGGGTCGTACGTTGGGACGCTCACCATGGCGAGGACCTCACCGTTACGTGGGTCGAGGGCGATGACCGCCCCTTTCTGGGCGCCAAGGGCTCGTGCCGCGGCCGCCTGGACGGCCGGAGCGATGGTCAGGACCACGTCGTTTCCCGTGGGACGCTGCCGATCGAATTCGGCACGAATTGCACCATCCCAGCCGGAAGGGGCGGTTCCCGATAGGACATCGTTAAATGCCAGTTCGATGCCCTGCGAACCGTAGCGTGGGTCCAGGTAGCCGACGAGGTGTGCGGTGGATGCGTCGTGGTAGACGCGTGTGCCGTCGGCCTGGCTTTCTGCGAGGACATTCCCTTCGCGGTCCAGGATGCTGCCACGAGCGGGATCAGAGAAGGCTGAGAGGACGCGCGGATTGCGGTCCTCGTTGGCGAGGTCGGTGCGGAACACCTGCCAGTAGCCGAGTCCGCAAAAGAACGCGACCATCACCCCGAGAGCCGTCAGACCGGTCGCCGAGAGTCGCCGTTCGAATCCATCGGGGGAGAGCACGCTTCGATTCTAACGAGCGACGGGATGCGGAAAACGGAAACGGCGCCCAATGGGCGCCGTTTCGCGTGTGTGGACGAACGAGAGCCTAGCCGCGAGGCAGGCCGAGGCCGCGCGTGGCGATGATGTTGCGCTGGATTTCGTTGCTGCCGCTGTAGATGGAGGAAGGGACAGCCATCAGCATCGACTCCGGGAGATCCCCGTGCATTGGGGCGCGCGATTCTTCCGGCATCATCTGGCCGCTCATGCCGAGCATGTTGACGCCGAAGTTGTAGATCCGCTGGCCAAGTTCGGACTGGAAGATCTTGACGACGGAGGCTTCGTAGTTCGGGACCATGCCGTTGGCCTGGATGTAGCCAATGCGGTAGCCGAGGAAACGGCCGACGTTGTTGGCGACGACGTGATCGGCGAGGCGCGCGCGGTACTGCTTGCGCCGTTCGGCGGAGCCTTCGCGGAGGTTCTTCGCGAGCTCCTCGAGTGTGCGCTTCTGCGAGGCGGTGGTGCCGATGCCGGAGCGTTCGAAGTCCAGCAGGGTCATGCCCACGTACCAGCCACGGTTTTCTTCGCCGATGAGGTTCCGGGCGGGAACGCGAACGTCTTCGAAGAAGACTTCATTGAAGTGGTGGCGGTTCGCCATGTTGATCAATGGGCGAATGGTGAGGCCCGGCGTGTTCTTGATGTCGTCGATGAGGAGGAAGCTGATACCGCGGTGCTTCGGCGCCTCGGGATCGGTGCGGACGAGAGTGAACATCTGGTTTGCGCGGTGGCCGCCGGAAGTCCAGATCTTCTGGCCGTTGATGACGAAGTCGTCGCCATCGCGGACGGCGCGGGTCTGGAGGCTCGCGAGGTCAGAACCGGCTCCCGGTTCGCTATAGCCCTGGCACCAGATGTGTTCGCCGCTGGTGATCTTCGGCAGGTACTTTTGCTTCTGCTCTTCGTTGCCGTGGATGATGAGGGTAGGGCCGATCATGCCGACGCCGAAACCGCGGGTGCCGGTATCGGGAGCGCCCCAGTAGCCGAACTCTTCGTTGAAGACCATCTGCTCGTAGATGGAAGCGCCGAGGCCGCCGTACTCCTTCGGCCAGGCCGGGGCGATCCAACCGCGCTCCGCGAGCTTCTGGTTGAATCCCTTCGCGAACTCGAACTCCTCATCGCTGCGGCTGCCGAGCTGGTTCCCGCCGGCTTCGCCATTGCGACCGTTGTTCGCGAGAAGGAACGTGCGCACTTCCTGGCGCAGTGCTTCTTCTTTCTCACCGAAACGTAGTTGCATTCAATACTCCTGGTCGGCTCCCGGTCTGGGAAGGGCCGCCTGTGTTTGTGGAATCGATTCTGCCAGAACGATTGAGGCGTGGGAAATCTAGTCGGCTGTTTCGGGGGCCGCTGCAACGTCGGCTTCTTGCTGTTGAGCCGCGATCACTTCCACCCAGACCAGGCGGGTCGCATCGGCCGTTACTTCGTAGTCGAATCCGCGGCGCCGCAAAAACCCGCCGACTTTGGCGAAAAACGCTTCGTAACTGGAAAGTGGGGCGCGCCGCGAGCGCACCCGAGCGAGAGAAATCGCCGTTTCGCGATCGTCGATATCGCTGGTGGCCTGTTCGGCGGCGGCCGGGTCGATTCCCCGGCCGAGGAGTTCGTAACGGAGCATGCGTTTGCCGCGGGGAGAGGCCCGTTTGCGGTCTTCCACCCAGGCTTCCGCGAATTTCTGGTCGTCGAGCAGCCCGGAGCTGTGGAGGCGCTCGACCTCATCGTCGATGGCTGACGGTTCGACGCCGCGCATGGCGAGGCGCGTCCGCATTTCGTTTTCGCTGCGGGGTCGGGTCGCCAGCAATCGGAGGGCCGCTTCGTGGGCGTTGACTCGTTGTTCAAGCCGGTCAAGCTCAGTGAGCAGCTCCGCGGTCGCGTCCTGACCCTCGGCGATGCCGCAGCGCTCGCAGGCTTCGTCGCTGAAGAGGAATTCGCGGCCATCGGAAAGGGAGAGCAGCCGCTGGCGCCCGCGTGAAACCGAGCGGATTTCGATGATCGTGGTACTGGGCGGTTCGTCCATACGGTCCGGGGTTTATCCGACGCCAACAGGCTCCGGGCTGGATTTTGGCGCGGCGCCGCCGGAAAGACCAGCCTCCCGCCGGATGTCGCCTTCGATGGTCGCCGCGAGCTCGGGGTTGTCATCGAGGAACTGCTTGGCGTTTTCGCGGCCCTGGCCAATGCGCATATCGCCGAAGCTGTAGAACGCCCCGGACTTGGCAAGGACGCCGTACTCCACACCGAGATCGACAATGTCGCCGGAGCGGCTAATGCCGCGAGGTGTCTGGAACATGATGTCGAATTCGGCCTGGCGGAATGGCGCCGCGACCTTGTTCTTGACGATCTTCGCCTTGACGCGGCGGCCAACGACATCGGTGCCGCGTTTGATGGATTCGACGGGCCGGATATCGATGCGGACCGATGCGTAGAACTTCAGGGCGCGACCACCGGGCGTGACTTCGGGATTGCCGAAGACGATGCCGACCTTTTCGCGAAGCTGGTTGATGAAGATGACCGAGGTGCTGGTGCGGGAGATGGTAGCGGTGAGCTTGCGGAGGGCCTGCGACATGAGGCGCGCCTGGAGGCCGATGTGGGAATCGCCCATGTCGCCTTCGATTTCGGCGCGCGGCACGAGGGCCGCCACGGAGTCGACGACGATGATGTCGACTGCATTGGAGCGCACAAGCGCGTCGCAGATTTCGAGCGCCTGCTCGCCTGTATCGGGCTGGCTGACCAGGAGATCTTCGAGGCGAATTCCAAGGTCGCGGGCGTAGCCGGGGTCCATGGCGTGTTCGACATCGATGTACGCGGCGGTGCCACCGTTCTTCTGGGCCTCGGCCATGATGTGCTGGGCGAGGGTGCTCTTACCGGCCGATTCCGGGCCGAAGATCTCGGTGACGCGGCCGCGGGGAATGCCGCCGACGCCGAGCGCGATATCGAGGGCGAGGGAGCCCGAAGAAATCACGTCGATCGGGGCTGCGCCTTCTTCACCCAGCTTTATGACGGCGCCACGGCCGAATTGCTTTTCGATCTGGGAAAGCGCAAGTTCGAGCGCCCGGGCCCTGTCGTTTTCTGCCATGGTTCACCCGCATGTGCTGAGTTCGGCGAGCCGCGAAGCATCTCACGGGGCCGTCGGACGGCATCATATCGAATAGAAAACAAATGTTCTAGTCCCTGGTGACGGGCAGGTCTAGAACTTCGCCGGGTCCATGGCGTAGGCGAACATCTTGCGTGGTTCTACCAGAAAGACTGCGATATCGCCCCAGCCCGAGGGCGACGACCCATAGAACTCCGTCGCGGCCCGGACCCATTCCTGGGCCGGCGGATCGGCCTCGGTGAGCCGCCGCGCGACGCCGTGCGCCCAGATCCCGATCTCATCGCCATCGACATGGGCGAGGCTGACCGAGGGGTTGGCCTGGATGTGCCTGAGCCGGAGCGCGCCCGCCCCAGTGCTCACGATGAAGCGGCCATGGATGAACCAGCCATCCAGCGGGGCAACAAACGGCTCCGAGCGGGCGTTGACCGTGGCGAAAGACACGTGCTTCACGTTCTGAAGATAGTTGCAGACCTGTGCTGCCGAGAGCCGGCGTTCGGGCGTCACGATATCGGCCATGTGCGCGTTCATGCCGGCGTAGCTGCGGTCCAGGAGGGACTGGAGTTGTTCGAGCTCTTCAACGCTTTCGAACATGGGCCACCTCGCCTCGGCCGGATCTGGCCGGTGCGGCTAGTCTAGCGCCATGCGATTCGCTGTAAGAGTGACGCCGCGCGCAAAGCGAGACGCGGTGATCGGGTTCTCCGAGGAGGGCATCCTCCTCGTGCGCGTGTCGGCCGCGCCGGCCGATGGTGAGGCGAATGCGGCTGTGGTGAAGCTCCTGGCAAAGGCGCTGGGCCTGCCGTCACGCGAGATTGTTATGACCAGCGGAGCCACATCCCGGCTCAAGGTTTTCGAAGTTCCACTGGCCCGGGAAGAGATCGAGAGTCGGCTGCGAGGCCAATAAATCGCCGCTTGAAGCCCTTTCAGATTCGAACACCATTCGCCGCATAAATAGCAACTGTTTACACGAGCTATCGTTGACATCGCCGGAAGGTGCCGTAGAGTGGCGCCGTCCGGTGGTGCTGGTTCGCTACGGTCAACTGGCACAGGTCAATTGGAGGGAAATGTATGACGGACGAATTTAACTACTGGCAGCGAAAGATCCGAAGGCGAACCATCATCCGCGGCTCCGGCCTGGCGGCAGCGGGCATCGGCGCCGCGGCTCTCGTGGGCTGTGGCGACGACGATGACGACGATGATTCGGGCGGAAACCCGACAATCCCGGCGACCGTGCCGGGTGGAGCAACGGCGAGCGCCGAAAAGCCCAAGACCGGTGGCACGTTCCGCATCCACATGGGTGGCTCGCCTCGCAGCCTCGACCCTCACTTCGACACCTTCCCGTACAACACAGCCGTCACCGACCTCACCAACGAAGCACTGCTGAAGTGGTCGCCCGATTTCTCCAAGATCGAAACCGAACTCGCTTCAGCTCTCCCGGAACAGCCGGACCCGAACACGTTCACGTTCAAATTGAAGCCCGGTATCAAGTTCCAGGACGTTGAGCCGGCGAACGGACGCGCCTTCACCTCCGAAGACGTCAAGTACTCCATCGAACGCCAGGCGACCGACGAGGCCGGTAAGTTCCAGCACGCCTACTACTTCAAGGGCAAGCTCGACAGCATCACCACTCCGGACGACACGACCGTCATCATCAAGACCAAGGACGCCTACGCGCCGTTCATGAGCTACATCGCCAGCCCGTGGACGGTGATGATCGACAAGATGACGGTGGATAAGTACGGCGACCTGACTGAACACGCCGTCGGGACCGGGCCGTTCATCTTCAAGGAGTGGCAGAAGGACGTAAAAATCGACCTGGTGAAGAATCCGAACTACCGGGATTCCGAGCTTCCGTACCTCGACGCCATCAGCTACATCATCGCCATCGACCCGGACACGGCTGCCACGCTCTACATCAACCGCCAGGTTGATGCCGGCGTCTTCGGGCAGTCGCAGCTCGACCGCCTGAAGGAAGCCCGCGAGTCGGACTCGGAGTACCGCGCCGTTCCCAGCCAGTTCTGGAAGCAGATGCGCATGATGCCGACCACGAAGGACAAGCCGTACAAGGCCCCGTTCGACAACATCAAGGTTCGCGAAGCCATAGTCCGCGCCGTCGATCCGCAGCAAGTCCTGGATCTCGTGTACTCGAAGGACGGCGTGCTCACGCACGGCCCGATCCTTCCGATTTACCCACTCTGGGCACTGAAAGATGAGATCGCCGGGTTCGATTTGAAGAAAGCGAAGGACCTGATGTCGGCGGCCGGCGACCCGAAGGTTGAAGGCCCGATGATCTGGGCGACCGGGAGCCCGCAAGCCGACCAGATCGGTGAGGTGTTGAAGGAGCAGCTTGCGAAGATCGGCGTCGACATCACCCTCCAGCCGATGGAACTCGCGGCGTACTACAACCAGACCTATGCCTACGACTACACGTTCTCTCACCACACTCCGCTCAACAACCCGGACCCGGACGAGAACCTGTCGGCGTATTTCGGCCGCAACTCGACGTACTTCAAGCACTACAACGAAGACGTCTTCAACCTGATCGATCAGCAAGCGAAGGAACTGGATACGCCCAAGCGCCAGGCCATCGTGAAGGACGTCCAGGAGAAGATCGTCAACGAGTTCGCGGTGAAGTTCATGTACACCACGAACAACCACATCTTTGTGGACAAGAAGATCAAAGGCTGGTTCTTCCCGACCGACCTGTACGACGGCCGTAAGGCCACAGCCTGGCTGGACGCCTGATTTTGAGTTTCCCAGTTCGAGGATGGCAGGGTTCCGATTCCCCCTGAACCTGCCATCCTCGGGCGTTGAGGCATGAGGCACGGCTGATGACCAACTACATTATCCGGCGGTTGCTGCTGGCCATCCCGACTGTTCTGCTCGTGATGTTCATGACGTTCATGATGCTCCGGCTGGTGCCGGGGAGCCTTGTCGATACGATCCTCGCGGATCGGCCGTATTCGACCCCGGAGGACCGGGCGAACCTCGAGGCGCAACTCGGCCTGGATGAGCCGATCCCCACCCAGTTCGTGAGGTATGTGGGGAATGTGCTGCAGGGCGACCTGGGCGAATCTCCCTGGACCACCACCCCTGTGACAACGGAACTGGAACGGCGTCTGCCGGTGACGATCGAATTCGGAATCATGGCCATCTTCATTGGGCTCATCGTCTCGCTGCCTATCGGCGTGTTGTCGGCCATCAGGCAGGACACGATCAGCGACTACGCGTCACGGAGTTTCGCGATCCTGGCACTCTCGGTTCCGTACTTCTTTACGGCCACGATCATCATCGTGTTCGGGCCGAAGTGGGGATGGACACCTCCGCTCATTTATAAGGGGTGGAGCGACGGGCCCCTTTCCCATCTCTACTACTTCCTGGCGCCGGCGACTCTGCTCGGGCTTTCGCTGGGCGGCGGCGTGATGCGGCTGACCAGGACGATGGTGCTCGAAGTGCTGCGGCAGGACTACATCCGAACGGCGTGGGCGAAGGGACTCCGCGAGCGGTCCGTGATCTTGCGCCATGCGATGAAGAACGCACTCATCCCGGTGATCACGATCGTCGGGTTGCAGGTTGGCACGGCGATCAGCGGCACGATCATTCTTGAGACCATCTTCAACATGCCCGGCGTGGGACGGTATTTCGTTGGCGCAATCCTTCAACGCGACTATCCCAGCGTGCAGGGCGTGGTCCTGGTGCTGGCAACCGTCATCGTCATCGTGAACCTCATCGTGGACCTGTCTTACGCATGGCTGGATCCACGAATCCGGTATTCGTAGGCGGGGAGTTACAAATGGTGCAAGAAAAAGCAGCCTCGCCACTGGACCTCGGACTCGAGCCGCACGCGACCGAGCGGCGGGTCCCGGGAATTATCGACATTTTGAGGCGGCTAGTGAAGGAGAAGCCGCTCGGGTTGGTGGGCGGACTTATCGTCGTCGTGATTGCTGTCGCGGCCATTGGGGCGTCGTTCGTGCCGTACGGACCAAATGAGCTTGGCGCCGGGACGCGACTCGTCGGGCCGTCGCTTTCGCATCCTTTCGGGACAGATAACCTGGGCCGCGACGTCTTTGCGCGCGTGCTCAACGGGGCCAGGGTCTCGATGTGGGTCGGCTTCCTCTCGGTGGTCACCTCGATCGCGATTTCGATGGTCATCGGCATCTTGAGCGGCTACTTCGGCGGCTGGCTCGATATCCTGCTGCAGCGGGTCGTCGATGCGTTCATCGCATTCCCGGGCCTCATCTTTCTGCTCGCCGTCATCGCAATCTTCAAGGATTCGCACGCGCCGTTCTTGCCAAAAGAGGGCATCTATTCGACCCAGGTCATCCTGCTGGTGATAGCCATCGGAATACTCCTCGGCGTGGGAGCCTCGCGGATCATTCGAAGTTCGGTTTTGACGGTGAAGGGACAGACATTCATCGAAGCTTCGCGCTCAATTGGCTGCGGGCACGGGCGAATGGTGTGGGTGCACATCCTCCCGAACGTGATGGCGCCGGTGATTACGCTGGCAACGCTTGGGTTCGGCACGGCCATCCTGCTCGAAGCCTCACTGAGCTTCCTCGGCTTCGGCGTGCCGCCGAACGTTCCATCGTGGGGCGGGATGCTGAACCGCGAGGCGCGGGCGTTCATGACGCAGGCGCCGTGGCTGGCCCTCGCGCCAGGTATTGCGCTCAGCCTGGCGGTGTTCGGGTTCAACATGCTCGGCGACGCACTGCGAGACCTGCTGGACCCACGCCTTCGCGGAGCTGGTGGTTCGCAGTTCCGGTAACGGTTCCGTTCTGTTCCGAATCG
The DNA here is from genome assembly GCA_050247055.1 of Dehalococcoidia bacterium. GTDB lineage: Bacteria > Chloroflexota > Dehalococcoidia > Tepidiformales > Tepidiformaceae > Amarobacter. The sequence continues at coordinate 220,139 of JBFWUX010000003.1, read as the reverse complement.
TCCGGTCCGGAAAGCGTTAGACGTCGCTCTGGTAGTCTGGGTATTCGCGGCGCGCCTGCCAGGCGCGCTGACGCCGTTTGAAGGACTGTTCACTTGCCCGCTAAGGACCTGGAAACCATCGTGTCGCTCGCCAAGCGGCGGGGGTTTGTTTTCCCTGCCGCCGAGATTTATGGCGGTTTCGCCAACACCTACGACTACGGCCCATTGGGCGTGGAGCTCAAGCGAAATATTCGCGAGGCGTGGTGGCGGTCCATGGTCCGCGAACGCGACGATGTCGTCGGCCTGGACGCTTCGCTTCTTACCCATCCGCGCGTGTGGGTGGCCAGCGGGCATGTCGCCACGTTCGGCGACCCACTAGTGGACTGCAAGAAGTGCCAGCGCCGTTTCCGGATGGACCACCTGGAAGAGGGCGACTACGGCGACATCAAGCGGAACGAGAAGGGCGAGATCGTCTGCCCCTTCGATGGGGGCGAACTGAGCGAACCGCGCCAGTTCAACCTGATGTTCAAGACCAACGTGGGCACCATCGCCGATGAAGACAGCATCGCCTACCTACCGCCGGAGACCGCGCAGGGCATCTTCATCAATTTCGAGAACGTGGTGAGTTCGATGCGGCGAAAGCTGCCCTTCGGCATCGCCCAGAGCCGCGTGAGCTTCCGCAATGAAATCACGCCCGGGAAGTTCATCTTCCGGACGCTCGAATTCGAGCAGATGGAGATGGAGTACTTCTGCCCCCCTCCGAAGGACCGTGAGAACCCGGAAGAGTACCTGGCGCTCCATCGCGAGTGGATCGATACGCGGCTTGGTTGGTACCGCGACACGCTGGGCATCGATGCTTCGCGGCTGCGCATCCGCTATCACGAGAAGGAAGAGCTTTCGCACTACAGCGCGGGCACCGCGGACGTGGAATACCTGTTCCCGTGGGGCTGGGGCGAACTTGAGGGCGTCGCCGCGCGGACGGACTACGACCTGACCGCCCATGGGAACGAAAGCGGCCACCCGCTCACGTACTTCGATGAGGACACGAAGGAGCATGTGGTGCCATGGGTAATTGAGCCCGCTGCCGGCCTGACGCGGACCCTGGCGGTTTGCATGCTGGAGGCATACAACGAGGAGCCCGACGAGAAAGGCGAGAACCGCGTAGTCCTGAAGTTCCGCCCGAACATCGCGCCGATCAAGGTGGCGGTGTTGCCGCTTTCGAAGAACGAGGCGCTGCGCCCTACGGCCCGGAAGGTCTACGAGGCCATTCGCCCTGTGTATATGACGCAGTACGACGAGACTCAATCGATTGGGCGGCGCTATCGCAGGCAGGACGAGATCGGGACCCCGCTTTGCATCACGGTCGACTTCCAGACTGTGGGCGAAAACGGCGAGGCCGGCGACGACGCCGTCACCATCCGCGAGCGTGACTCGCAGTCACAGGTTCGCGTGCCGATTAGCGGACTCCTCGATGCGCTGCGGGAGCGATTGCCGGGCTGCTAGCCACGACCCGTGGAAGTGCACAAAGGCCCCGCCAAAAGCGGGGCCTTTGCTGTGCTCGTTGTCCCGGGTTTCGAGTGTTACTTAACGCCGGCGTCGCGGCAGGCCTTGCCGTACTCCGAGAGCGCCTTCACAACGCCGTCGTTGGCGGCGTGGTCGCGAGGGCCGAAGTGGTGAGTAAGAGCTTCGTAGATCTGGGCGCTGGCATGAGCGACACCAGCCTCATCGTGTTCGCGGCTGCGCTGGCCGTATTCAGAAATGGCCTTCACGATGGGCTGGTGGGCCGAAAGGTCCAGGGGCCCGTAATGATGAGTCATTGCCTCGTAGAGATGGGAGCTTGCTGCCTTCACGGCGGCTTCGGGATCAGTCATGGTCTCAGTGCTCATTCGAGCCTCCTCCGTTCACATTTAATGTGATTGTAACATTGGCCGAAACAAACTGGGAACTACGGGAAATCTCGCAAAAGCGCGTATGTTTACCCGGTCTTCAAGGAAAGGGGCACGCCATGGCACGCATTGCAGTCCGAGACATCGAACCGGGTGACGTGGCCGCATGCGCGGCCCTCCTGGCCGCCCGCCATCGGCGCGACATGAACCGCCTCCCGCACCTGGACCCGGCGCTGCGCGAAGCAAAAGTATGCGAATCGCTGATCGGACCGCTCGTTTCGAATCCTCGGGCAGATGGGCTGATCGCTGAAAGTGCGGGCTCGCCCGTGGGCTTCCTCATCGGGGAACGGATGATGCTCTCGCCGGCGGATTTTGCTTCGAACTTCATCCCACCCCATTCGATCGCCATCCCTGTGGAAGGGCATGCGTTCGCGGAAGCGGCCGATCCTCTTGAGGTGCTGCGCCCGCTCTATGCCGAGCTTGGCTCGCGCTGGACAAACGACGGGTTCTTCCATCACCGGGCCGGCATTCCCGCTGGAGACGCAGCGGCACAGGAGGCATGGGTCACGCTGGGGTTCGGCCGGAAGCTCACCGCCGCGACGCGGACAACGGCCGACGAGGTTGTGGTCGCGCACCCTCGCCCGCTAAGAATCGAGCAGGCTTCGCCGGAAGACATCGACGATGTGATGGCGCTGGTGGACGAGCAAAACCGCTGGCACTGGGGCTCACCTATCTTTTGGCCGGTGCTGCGGTCGGCCGAGGAGGCGGCGCGTGCGTTCAATCTGAACTCACTGCGCAGCAGCGACATTCCCTACTTCCTGGCCTACGACGAGGGCCGAGCCGCCGGGATGCAGTCGTTCCTGAAACCGGGTTTCACGCCGCCGATCATTAAGGGCGAAACGAACGTGTACCTGTTCGAGGGAATCGTAGCGAGCGATGCGCGCGGCGGAGGCATCGGCACGGGGTTGCTACGCGAATCCATGGCGTGGGCGTCGCGTTCGGGGTACGAGAGCTGCACATTGCACTTCGCCTCCGGGAACCCGCTCGGCGCGCCGTTCTGGATTGGCAACGGGTTCGTGCCAATCGAGCACACCATGGCGAACGTCGTCGATGAGCGGGTGGCGTGGGGACGACCGAAAGACTAACCGCGGCCTACCAGCCCCGCCGTCCGCCATCGGGACGGTAACTGTTGGCGAGGTCGGCGGTGGCGAACGCCTGGGGCACCTGGCCATCGTGGGCGTACTCGTAAAGGGCGGCCTTGAAGATGCCCTCGATCGCCTGCACCGTCCCCAGCGCGAGCGTCACAAGGGCGATACCGACGATCAGCCCGGCAACAGGATTGAGCGCGAAGATGAGGACGATCGGGATTGCAACGATTACGAAGGCGAGCACGTAGAAAATCCCAAACCCGAAGTTCGAGGCCACCTGCTCTCCCCAGGTTCGCTTAAAGAGCGATGACGAGTGCTTGATCGCGTCGATCGGGCCGATGCCCTGGGCGACGAGGATGGGGACGACGAAAAAGGTCATGTACGCCCACACGCCTCCGGCAATCGAAAGGGCGATGCGGCCCAGTATGTTATCGGTCCTGGAGCGGAGTGCCTGGAGAATGAGACCGACGCTGGCCGATATGATCGCCCATCCGAGGATGTTCAGAGCATGAGGGAGAACGGCAGCGATGCCGGTCTGGACGTTGGGATCTCCGCCGCGGAGGCGTTCGAGGGCGGCTGCAACGAGAGCGGCGTTAAAGAATATAACGCAGTACGCGACGGCGACCGCGCCAAGGACGTAGAGCACGACATCGAGCACATTCACAGATTCGGCGGTACTGCCGGTGGAATCGTTCATCGCTGCGTCGAGGCGGTCGAACGAACCTGTCGCGTAGGCAATTGAGGCGAAGATGGCCAGCACAATCGCGGCAGAGATCAATCCGAAAACCGGAAAGAGCAACAGTTCCTTGTCCTGCATCAGCACGGACCAGCTGAGCTTCCCGAGATTCCATGTGCGGCCGATTGTTCTAAACATTAAGCACCTCTCGCGGCAACACTGAGCTCACGCACGGATGCCGGGTTGCTTTGCATTCTTAGCCCGTTCACACGAACAAGGAAATCCGAAGGCTGGTCCAGGGCAGCGCGAAAGCGGAAGAGCAGGCCATTGCGGCCTGCTCCTACCAATCCACCAGAGACTGTCACTACGCGGCGAGCTGGAAACGGTCGCCTTTGGAGTTGTGGGCGAGCACGCCAAAGCGCGCGAGGAACTTCGACATATCGGTGGAGATGTCGGACATGCCTTTGGAAAGGCTGGCGATTTCGCCGATCTGGGCCGAGACCTCTTCGACGCTGGCGGACACTTGCTGGCTGGCGGCCGCCGACTCCTCAGAGACGGCTGTCGCACTGGCGATTGACATGACGGCGCGCTCGCTACCATCCCTCATCGTCGTGGCGAGCGAGTTGAGGCGTTCGGCAATGGCGCCGACCTTCGAAACGACTTCGCCGAGTTCACCGGCGTTCGCTTCCATCTTCCCAGAAGCTTCGGCGATCCGGCCGATTTCGACATTGACTTCCCCAGCACTCTCGACGATCCGGCCGAGCGCCGTCCCGGCTTCGCCAGCGCGGCTGGCGCCCTCTTCGACGTCTTTGACGGAGGCCTCCATGGCCTTCACGGCCTGGGCCGTGCCCTGTTGGACGGCTGCGATGAGGTTAGCAATCTCCTTGGTGGCAACGGCCGTGCGCTCCGCGAGGGAACGGACGTTCTCAGCGACGACAGCGAAGCCGCGACCCTGTTCGCCAGCGCGAGCAGCTTCGATCGCGGCATTCAGGGCGAGCAAATTCGTCTGGCTGGCGATGTCTTCGATCGTCTGGATGATGGCGCCGATCTCGGAGCCGCGCTTGCCAAGCTCTTCAACTTCGGCAGCGCTGGCGGTCACCGCGCCGCGAATCGTATCCATTGCTTCGACGGTTTGTTGGACGCTAGCCATACCGTCGCGGGCCGCCTGGAGCGATCCGGAGCCCTTCTCGGCTGCCGCCTTCGCGGAGATGGAGACGCTCTTCAGCGCTTCCTGCACCTGGCCAGTGGCAACGTCCGCGGCCTTGACTCCGCTGAACTGCTCATCAGCGCTTTCAGCAACAGCGCTGATGGAGTCCGCGAGGTCGCGCATTTCACTGCTCAGGGAAGCGAGGGCCGCCGTTTGCTCGGTGGCGCCGCGAGCGATGTCCTGGACCGCGTTCGCGATTTCGCGAGAAGCCGCATCCACCTGGGAGGCGCCTTCATCGAGCGAGGTAACCGACTCAACGAGGGTTTCATCGACATCCACGAGGCGCTGGAGGACGCCTTCGCTGAGGTAGGTCTCCACGGCGAGGGTCGCATCAAGAAGGAACGCCTTGTTGAAGGCGAGAATGGTCTTGACCAGCTTGTCGCCCTTCAGGCGTTTCGCGAGGACCTCGAAGACGAGCTCCGAGTAGAGCGCGTAGTTTCCCACGTTCCAGCGCGGTTCAACGTTGAGTACGGCGTGAACTGCGCCGATTCCGAGACGATGTTCGAAGTACGAGTCGTCGAAGCGGCCCTCGAGAAGCTTGAGGAAGTAGATCTTCTGGGCTGCCTCGAGCCGCTGCCGCGTGGAGCCGGATTCCGCAATCTTATCGGTGAATTCCCGAAACGCGAAGGAGTGATCGTAGAACTTGCGGACGATGGTCTCCGCTTCGGGGACGAGATACTTCGCCGCTTCTTTAATCAGGGCAGAGTCCTGTTCGGTGAGCTTGAGCCAACGAAGGCGAAGGGCCTGATCCTGTGATGTGACAGACAACCGTGCGGTGAGAGATGCGGACATCTGGGAATGGTCTCCGTATGTAATCGCGGCAACACAAGCATCGGACTCATGCGGTTGGCCAGAAATGAGGGAATGCCCCAACGCAGTTTTAGAAAGTTCGTATAAACCTAAATATTCTGTTTTTGGAAATAGATTGTAGGTGGCTTCAGGGCCGGGCCTCGCATCGAACCGGGCTTTGCCGAATACTCTCGACATGCTGCTCGTGGTCGATGGGAACAATGTCGCGTGGGCCGGATTCCACGCGTTGCGCCGGCCGATGGGCGCCGACACGCCATCGCAGTACGTCCGGGCAGCGCTCCTTGGGCTGACTCAGAGCGTCATCGGGTTTGCCGTGCGCGCGGGCGAAGCCCCGGACGCGGGTGCGCCTCGTTCCGACGGGCAGGCCGGGTTGTTCGATGCCGGGCGCGTGCAGACCACCGCGGTAACGGTGGCCTTCGATGAGGGGCGTCCGCTGCGGAGGCGGTCGGTGTTTCCGCTGTACCAGACCGGGCGCGAATCCGACCCAAACTTCATGGAGTTCGAAAAGTACGTTGTGCAGGCCATCGAAGAGTTCTCGGAGATGGCGGTCAACATGCTGCCAATCCGAATTCTGCGCGGGACGAACACGGAGGCCGACGACCTCATCGCAACCGAGGTCCTCGGCGAGACCACCCACGCGCGTATTTGCTCGACGGATCGCGATTTCCTGCAACTCGTCGGCGAGCGGATCTCGATCTATTCGCCGGTTAAACGGCTGGTGATCACGACCGAGAATTTCGCCGAGGCAACGGCGCCACGGGCGGCGGACGGCACGGCCGTGCCGTTCCCTCGCGAACGCTACCTCGACTATCGGGCGGCGAGCGGCGACGCCAGCGACAACCTCCCGGGCATTCCCGGAGTTGGCGCCCTGACGGCGGCGAAGCTCGTTGCGGCGGCGCCGCTCGACGAGTTCGTCGCCAACCCGCACCGCGTCCCGATGGTGTTGGGCAGAAAGAACGCCCGGATAGACGCGGCGTTTGGCAGTGGCGGGGCTGCCGAAGTGATCGCTCGAAACCGGCAATTGATGGACCTTCGCCTGGCCACGGGAAATTACCAGAGCCTGGCGCCGTATGAACGAACTGGTACTTGGGACGAGGTTTCGTTCCGGGCGTGGGTGAAAGACCAGCGGATTAGTGCCCTGGAAATAGAGTCGGCCGTGCAGTGCCTCACCCGAATCGGTTCGCGCTGAGGAGGCTGAGAAAGACATTGCTGGATGTTGTCCCCGAACGTTAAAGTGGACGTAATAGCTTCCGAAGCATGAAGAAGCTCTGCAGTCTCCTTATTGTCTACGGCTTCGTGTGGATGGTCGCGGAAGTGGCCGACGGAGTGGAGTACCTGAGGACGGGCCACACCGAACTGAGCTAGCCCGGCTCTCCCCGTGAGGCGCCCACCGCGTCCGCCGCCGGGCGTGTGCAGTGAGGTTCGCGGATGAGCTCTTCCAGCCGGCTGACAAGTGCATCCCAGGAATACCTTGAAGCACAGTTGACGGCCGCAGCAGCCATCGATGCGCGACGGGCCGGGTCATTGACGAGGGAAGCGATAGCGTCGATCGAGTCCTGCGGACAGCCCGGGTCTACGTGCAGGCCTGCGATACCGTTGGGGACCAGCTCGGCAGTCGCTGAGCCCCGGGCAACAAGTGGGACGAGGCCGGAGGCCATCGCCTGGATGACAACCTGGCCGAAGGTTTCGCTGGCGCTGGGGAAGACGAAAATGTCGGCGCTGGCGTAGGCAGCGGCGAGTTCCTCGCCGCGCAGGTAGCCGGTAAACACCACCGGAAGCCCGGCGAATTGCGCTTCGAGGCGTTCGCGCTCGGGGCCGTCTCCAACGAAGGCGAAGCGGACATCGGGAAGGACGGGGATGACTCCACTCAACGTCATAATCTGCTTTTCGCGGGCGAGACGGCCAACATAGAGGGCCACGGGTTTCGAGCTTTCACCGCCAGAGAGACGTTCGCGCATTTCTGGAGATCGGCGGCCCGGATGAAACAGTGCGGTATCGACGCCGCGACCCCAGATTTCGGTGCGCGGGAACTTCCGGCGGCGGAGGTCTTCGGCGACGTGGACGGTGGGGCAGAGCGTCGTGCGGGCGCGCTTTGCCATGTAGCGCAGACCCGACTCGACCGGTCCCGAAAGCGGATCGAGGCTGTAGGTCCGGAGGTAGCCGGGGATGTCGGTGGTGTAGACGTTGAGAGCGACGGTATCACCGCGCACGCTGGCCATCGTGGTCGCCCCAATGGGGCCGGGCGTGAGCACGATGGCGCCATCCCACGGTCGCCGGGCGAGGCGGCGAATACGGTCGAGTTCGAATGAGAGACGCAATTCGGGATAGATGGGAAACGGCACGGAGCGCAGCCGAGTGATGCGAAAGCCATCCGCCGCTTCTGGTCCGGGTGAAGGTGCGACGACATGGACCCGGTGACCGCGCGCGGAGAGATTTCGCGCGATGGTGGCGGCGGTATCAGAGACGCCATCGATCTTCGGTGGGAAGGAATCGCTGGCGATGAGGATGCGGAGCCTCTTCATGCTCGCGAACCCGGCGCTGGCTCGCAGGCGAACGTGTTGCAGTGATTTGTGACGATGCCGTGTTCGTGCCACGGCAAGTCGCCGAAGGCCAGGGCAGCGTCGTAGACCACGGGAGTGCGCATTACCTGAGCAAGCTGCGGTAGCGGCAGCCCTGCGAACCACTCGCCCGAGTGGGAGAGGACGAGCCCATCCGCCGCTTCAATAGCGTCTGTGAGGTTTGCGGCGAGGCAGATGCCCGGTGGCGCGCAAGTCACGAGGGGGTCAAAGCCCGCCACCGAGGCGCCCTCGGCGCGGAGACCGTTCGCGAGCCTGAGCGCGGGCGACTCCCGGAGATCATCGGTGGCTGGTTTGAAGGCCAATCCGGCGATCGCGATGCGCCGGCCATCGAGGTTGCCTAGGACGCCGCGGAGCCAGTTCTGGACCGAAGGCACCCGCCGCTGGTTCACGGCGATCGTAGCGGCGAGCTGGCGCATAGGCATGCCGCGAGTCGCGCCGGCATACTCCAGGGCGGCCGTGTCCTTTGGGAAACAGTGCCCGCCGAAACCCAGGCCGGGCGCGAGGTAGGCTCCTGGGCCGATACGTCTATCGGCCTTGAGGATTTCGAACACCTGGTGCACATCGGCTCCGAGATCCGCGCCCAGGTCGCTGAGTTCGTTCGCGAAACTGATGCTTGTGGCGAGATAGGCGTTGGCGGCGTACTTCGCGAGCTCGGCCGTCCGACGGTCGGTCTCGAACACCGGGCACGGAAGTTCGGAAAAGACCCGGCGTACGCGTTGCGCAACATTCGGGGAGTTCGCGCCAATTACGAGGCGGTCGGGTTCACGGAAGTCTTCCCAAGCGCGGCCCTCACGCAAGAATTCCGGGACATGAGCGACCTGCACATCGCTCCGGCCGATCGCTTTGAGGGCCGATGTCAGGCGGTCGCCAGCACCAGGAGGCACGGTGGCGCGCGTAACCACAATACCGCGCGGCCGAAGGTGAGCGGCAGCGTAGTGGGCTGCGTCGAAAATCTGACGAAGGTTCGGCGAGCCATCCGCCTCGGGCGGCGTATCGACGCAGAGGAAGGCGAGGTCGAACGTGGCATCGGCAACATCGGTGGTGAACCGAATGCGCCGGATTCGGTTCGCGGACTTCAACGCGGCTCGCAGCCCGGGTTCGGCTTCGCTCAGGTGGCCGGCGGCGAGTTCGCGAATGCGGTTCGCGTTGACGTCGACAGCAACGACATCGCTCAACAGGTGGGACAAGCCCACCGCGGTAACGGCGCCAATTCGCCCCACGCCGACGACCATCACGTTCGAACGTTCCACAAGTGCCTCCTGTGGCATTCACAGTGGAACTCAGACGTTGTTGTTATGTTGTCAGTTGACTAATGAGCGGTTAACAGACAGGCGCGTAGACAGTTGCTCAATTAATCGGCAGTCTCGGAGCGGCGGGATCTCGTGGCGTGGAGGGCCGCTCGCATTCCCCACAAGAGCGTGGCCCCTTCGACCCAGGGAAAAGGGGCATTGTGGACATTCCGTTCGTGCCGACGGTGGCGCAGCCTTCCAGTAAGACCGCGGGGGCGATGGGGAGGAGGTTGTATGCGAGTTCTTGTGTGCTTTGCTTCCCGTCACGGTGCAACTGAAGACGTCGCCCGGACCATCGGGGCGAGACTGGAGCTACGGGGCCTGAACGTCGATGTGCGGAATGTGACCGACGTGGGGTCGCTCGATGGCTACGCAGCGGTCGTCATCGGAAGCGCGGTGTATATGAACGATTGGGAGCAGACTGCGCGAGCGCTCGTTCTGAGCCAAGAACAGAGGCTGCGCGAACAACCGGTTTGGCTGTTTTCCACCGGTCCAGTGGGAGAACCTCTCTTCCCGGAGGAGGAAAGCAAAGAGGCGCTCTGGCTTGCGGAGAAGATTGCCGCAAAGGGCCACGTCACCTTCCCCGGCAAGCTGGACCACCACGACCTCAGCCTCATCGAGCGGCTAACGGTCGCGATCGTCCACGCGAAAGACGGCGACTACCGCGACTGGGAGGCGATCGATGGGTGGGCGGACGAGATCGCTGATGACCTGGTGGCCAACACCCTTGCCTACGAGGCAGCGGCGCTCGCCAGCGAAGACCGTTGATGGAACGGCCGTCACTGCCCAGCACACACGATCGAAACAATCTTCGGCGATAGTGGAGGTTCAGCGCGGGCGCGTAAGTGCGTCGCCGCGTCAACCTCCGCGCTGCGTTAAAGAGGCGTCACCATGCACAAAGCCACACTCGCGATCACCAGCCGGAACTATGGTTCGTGGTCTCTTCGCGGCTGGCTACTCTGCAAGTTTGCTGGACTCGACTTCGAGATCGAGATGGTGCCACCGGACGACCCGGCGATGCGAGCCGAACTCTTGCTTCTTTCGCCGTCGTTCCTGGTGCCCCGTGTGACTGACGGCGAGGTGAAGGCGTGGGGTGCGCTCGCCATCGCCGAATATCTGAACGAAATCAAACCGGACGCATGTCTGCTTCCAAAGGACCCCGTGGCGAGAGCCCGCTGCCGTTCGATTTCCGGGGAGATGATGTCGGGGTTCGCCAATCTTCGGTCGGCGATGCCGATGAACTTGAAGGCGTCGTATCCGGGCTTCAAGATCTGGGCGGGCGCCCAGGCTGACATCGACCGAATCACGACCATCTGGCGTGAAAACCTGGCGCTCTCTGGCGGCCCGTTCCTCTTCGGGGCGGTGCCCGGGATGGCGGATGCGATGTATGCGCCGGTGTGCACGAGGTTCGTGACCTACAACATTCACCTCGATAAGGCCTGCGAGGAGTATTGTTCTCGCATCATGGCACTCCCCTTCATGGCAGAATGGATTGCGGCAGCGAAGGAAGAGCCCGACGACCAGCTCGAAGAGCTGGACGTGGAGTTCTGAGTGACACTGCCCCAACCCACTGGCGACGACGCCTCGACGCGCCCTGCACGCGGATCGAGGACGGTGGAGGCACCGTGATCTATCTCGCGTACCAGGCAACGGAGGACTTCATGCGGCCTGTGCGAGCGTTCGCGACGGCCGCTCTGCACTCCACGAACGCCTCCATCGCCCGGCTCAACGGCTCGAGTGCGACGCCCCTTTTGCGGCACGCCGCAGCCGGCTACGAGATGATCTCCCGGATGAAGCTCTCGCATGAGTCGCCCAGCTTCGACATCGATTCAGTCCGCATCGGGGAGTGCGAGGTTGGCGTTACCGAAGAAGAGACGCTCGTGACGCCGTTCTGCACGCTCCGCCACTTCCGGAAGGATGTCGATGGCGGCCAACCGCGGGTGCTGCTCGTCGCGCCACTCTCGGGCCACTTCGCGACGCTACTCCGCGAGACCGTGCGCACGATGCTGCCAGAAAACGACGTCTACATTACCGACTGGCACAACGCGCGCGACATCCCGCTCGAAGCGGGCAAGTTCGGGTTCGAAGATTTCGTCGACCACCTCATCCAGTTCATGGAGCTGCTGAGACAAGGGACGCACATGGTGGCCGTCTGCCAGCCGTGCCCGGCCGCGCTCGTAGCGACGGCCGTCATGGCGCAAAACGGCAGCCAGGCGGCGCCGCGGAGTCTGACGCTGATGGCGGGACCCGTCGATTGTCGATTTAGCCCGACCGAAGTTAACGACCTCGCGACCTCGCATTCGATCGAGTGGTTCCGGAACTTCGCGATTGGGCGCGTACCGTTGCGATATGCCGGCGGCGGCCGCCAGGTGTATCCGGGCTTCGTCCAGCTCGCCTCGTTCCTTTCCATGAATATGGAGAGGCACGTGAAGCTACACCTGGAGTTGCGGGACGCACTTGCAAGAGGCGAGCACCGGAAGGCGAACACGACGAAGACGTTTTACGACGAGTACTTCTCGGTACTCGACCTTCCTGGCGAGTTCTACCTGGAAACGGTCGAATGGATCTTCCAGGACTTTCGCCTGCCGAAGGGCGAGATGACCTATCGCGGCGAGAAAATCGACCTCCGGGCGATCAGTCACACGTCACTCCTCACGGTGGAAGGCGAACGGGACGACATCTGCGGCCTGGGCCAGACGCTCGCCGCCCAGGACCTGTGCACGGGCATCCGGCCTTACCGAAAGAGCCATCACATGCAGGCAGGCGTTGGGCACTTCGGCGTGTTTTCCGGCCGCAGGTGGAGCGCGGAGGTCTACCCGGTTGTCAGGAACGTCATCCTGGCTGCCGAATAGCGGCGCGTCCCGCTCATCGCCCGAGCGTACCCTGCGAAGCCGTCCAGGTGGTCATTGACGAACCCGATCGCTCGCATACCATGATCTCATGTCCGAGAGACGGAATCGGCGAACAGACCTCCGCCTCGCAAGGTCTTCTGCGACAGGCTTCCGCCGGCTGGCGTGGCCCTGGTGACCGACGCAAGCTTTCGGATGCGCGTACGTCACTGGCCCACGGTCCATCGAGCGGCGCTTTACGAGATCGCTATTGCGACCGTCGCGTTCTTTTCGTACTTCCTGGTGCGGGGCTTCACCGAATCGGCCTATGACCGGGCATATGACAACGCCGAACGAGTCCTGAGCTTCGAACAGGCATTCAACCTGGACCAGGAAGATGCGATCCAGGATGCGATCACCGATGAGGATTGGGCTGTCGACGCGGCGAACTGGATATACATCTACGGCCACTGGCCAGTCATCATCGTGGTTGGCACGTGGCTGATGCGGTCGCGCTCGGAAGAGTACCGGGTGCTTCGCAACGGCTTCCTCATCTCCGGCGCCGTGGGGCTCGTGATCTTTGCTGCCTTCCCAGTCGCTCCTCCGCGCCTGCTCGACATCGGGTTGCTTGATACCGTGACGAACCGATCGGAAGCCTACCGTGTGCTTCAGCCGCCGGCCCTTGTGAACCAGTACGCCGCGATGCCGAGCCTGCACTTCGGATGGGACCTGCTGATTGGCATCACGCTGGTCCGTTATTCGACACTGACGGTCGTACGGGTGATTGGTGTACTGTTGCCGATTGCAATGGCCTGGGCGGTGGTGGCGACGGCGAACCATTTCATCATCGACTGTTTCGCCGGGGCTGCGGTGGCGCTGGCCGGTCTGTGGCTCGCCACCGTGATTGCTCATCACCTGGGCCAGATTGAACGCAAACTTCAAGGAGCCGCGAGGACTGTCGGTGTGCGCTACCGGTGGCGTTCGTGAGGCATGCGGCCACTCCTGGCGACCCGTTGATCGTCGCTCATCGCTACGGTAACCACATCGAGACGATGCTGCGGGCCTGCTCGCTCGGCGCCGACCTGGTGGAGGCGGACATTCACAGCGACCGCGGGCGACTGGAAGTGCGCCACACAAAGACGATGGGCCCAGTGCCGTTCCTCTGGGACCGCTGGTCGCTGTCGGCGGGGTGGACACCACGGCTGCTGCTGAAAGACGTGCTGCAGGCCGTCCCTCCGGGCTGCGAGGTGATGCTTGACCTGAAAGGCCGCGGGTCCCGCTTTCCGGGCGCTGTCGCAGAGGCTGTGCACGAGGCGATGGGCGGCCGCCCCTACACGGTGTGCTCACAACTCTGGAATACGCTGGTCCCCTTTTACGATGATCCGGATGCCCGCGTGATCCACTCGGTGGGCAGCGCGGCAGCGCTGCAACGAGCACTCCCGCATCTCGAAGATGAGCGCTTCGATGGCATATCCATCCACAAGAAGTTCTTGAGCGAGCCAGTCGTTCGGTCCCTGCTCGAGCGTGTGAGCCTCGTGATGACCTGGCCGGTGAACCAGGAATCCGAACTCAGGCGGCTCCAGGGGTTAGGAGTGAACGGCTTCATCATCGACGACCTGGCGTTGCTGCAGCGCCTCGCGGAGGAACGCCGGGGGAGTTCCGGTCCTTAACGGGCGCGCAGCCAGATGGCAACGGCCGCGTGTTCCTCTAGAGTTACGCCCCGCAGGAGGAATGCCCATGAACGACCGCCAGCCGTTTGCGGGGATCAGGGTCATTGAGTTCGGCCAATTCGTCGCGGTGCCGTTCTGTTCGCAACTCCTCGCCCAGGGCGGGGCCGAGGTCATCAAGATCGAGTCGCTCGAGGGCGATTCGGTACGTCAACTGGGACAGCTGGTCGAAGGCGAAACCCGCATCTTCCTTTCCAGGAATCGCGGTAAGCATTCGTTGCCCCTGTCACTTCGAAATACCAGCGCCGCCGAGGTCATCGATCGCCTCCTTGCAAGCGCCGACGTGGCACTAATGAACTTCCGGCCGGGCCTCGCGGAGGGCTTCGGGCTGGACGGCCCGACGCTGCGGAAGAAGTACCCTCGCCTGGCTATCGGGACGGTGACGCCGTTCGGGCCGGAAGGGCCCGACGCGCTGAAGGCCGGTATGGATATCGTGATCCAGGCACGAAGCGGCCTGATGGTGGCGAACGGAAGGCAAGAGGAAGGCAGGCCGATGGCGGGCGACCCGGTCAGCGCCGATTACATGTGCGCGATGACGCTGGCCTTCGGAATCTCCGCGGCGTTGTTCCGGCGGGAGCAGACCGGCGAAGGCGGCGAGGTCAACACGTCGCTCCTCCAGGCCGCACTCACGATCAACAACAGCCAGATGCTCCGGGTTGACTCCATTGAGAGCGAAAAGCACACCCGCGACCTGCGCGAACTGAACGAGAAGCGAGCGGCGGGCGCGAGCTACGACGAGCTTCGCGGGGCAAACCCGGCGGGCCGCGCGAACTCCATGTTCAGCGTGTACTTCCGCACTTATCACACGAGAGATGGGTGGCTGGCTGTGGCCTGCGGCAGCCCGAGTCTGCGCAAACGTTTCGCGGAATGCGTCGGGCTGGACGACCCCCATTTTGGAGCGGACATCGGCGGCGCGGCGCATTACGAGCGCCTGGGAAAGGTCTCCGAGAGTATTTTCCTGACCAGGACGACGGCGGAGTGGGAAGCGGCCTTCGAGCGAGCGGGCGTGCCGGCGGCGACGGTGAAGTTCCCTATCGAACTGCTCGACGACCCGCAAATTGAGGCGAACCACATGCTCACCGATTTTGAACACCCATTGCTGGGCAAGATTCGAGCGATGGCTCCGCCGCTGGCGCTTGATGACGACGGCTTTCGGACGGTCGGCGCGACTCCGCGTTTCGCCACCGAGACACGCGCGATACTCGGAGAGTTCGGGTTCGACGAGTCGGCCATCGACCGGCTGGTGGCAGACGGTGTGACGCGGGAAGCCTAGAATTCGCGGCATAGGCGTTTCGGATGGACGCCGGCCCCGCGGGAGGTTCCGCTATGAAGCCAGGCCGATGGCTAATGCGTTTGTTCGGAGGGCGCCTCGGAGAGTTGGAGGAAGTCCGGACGATCCAGGAAGAAGCGGCGATGCTGGATCTGCCGGTAGAGCGCGAGTTCGGGGAGTACCGGGTGCTCGTGCGGGAAATCGAATCATCCGACCGCGATCGGATTCTCGCGTTCGCGCGATCACTCCCGGAGCACGATCTCCTATTCCTCCGGCGCGACATCACGCAACCGTCCGAGGTGGATGCGTGGATGTCTGACGTGGCGGCAGGGTCGTATTCGTCGGTCGTCGCCCTCGTCGGCGAGCGGCTCGTCGGCTACGCAACTGTCGCCCAGGACGGAATGACCTGGACGCGCCACGTCGGCGAGCTGCGGCTGCTTGTGGCACCGGAACTGCGCGGCGTGGGGCTAGGGACGCTGCTCATCGAGCAGGCATTCTCGATGGCGCGCGCCCGTGGGCTCCAGAAACTGGTCGCCCAGATGACGGTCGACCAGGAGAGCGCGATCAAAGGATTCGAGCGACTCGGCTTCCAGCAGGAGGCGGTGCTCAAACGACATGTGATGGACCGCGAGGGCGAACTCCACGACCTGCAAATCATGGCGTTCGATGTGCGGGAGTTCGGCCAGCGGCTCAATCGTGAGCGGCTGGCGGCAGCGGCATCGGCGCGGAGCTTCGGCGCTCCCTACTAGTTCCTGCGCGGGGGGCGATTCACGCCCTTGACCGGCGCTTCGATCGTGAGATTCACCGTCTGCGGGAGAAAACAGGTGCGGTCATCGCAGGCCTGGTAGCGAACTTCGACTTCGAACTGCACCGATTCGGCCTGATATTCGGAGGATAGGACCGGCACTTCGATTTCGATGTCACCTTCGAAGACATGAAATTCCTCGTCCAACCCTTCCAAGCGGAAGGACTTCGTTGACGGGTAGCGCGGCTGGCCGATTTCCACCGTCTCGGGTCCGCGGACCGTGACGGTCGTGGGGATGTAGCCCTCGGGGATTGGGAGCCCGTAGGCATGGAGGCCCGCGGGAAGGTCGATGCGAACGAGGATGGCGGTTTTCTGCTGGAAGGTGAGCGTGGGTGAGGCCAGCGTCGCCGAGACCCCGGCTTCGTCCTTTGCCGATGGGTGAGCAGACGTGTCGATGGGAATTGCGAGACCGTCGTGGAAAACGAGTTCGGGGGCTTCGCGTTCCTGGTAGCGGCGGTTGAAGAACTTCGCGGTGACGCGGCCATCGACGCCGGTGAGATACGAACCCGGGAACGGGAGCCCGTAGAGCGGCTCGCCGGGGTCGATGAGTGTGCTGAGGATGCCAAACGACCGAATCACCGCCGAATCGGCATCGGAGAGGACCGGGTAGGTGATGCCGTGTTCGCTGGTGAATGCTGAGATGACTTCAACAGGTTCGGGTGAGACCGCAGCGACGCGGACGCCGGCGGCTTCGAAATCGTTCAGGCGACGTTGCAACTCCACGAGTTGCGTCCTACAAAACGGTCACCAGGAGGTGGCGCGAATGAAGGCGACATACGACTTGCGCCCGTCGCCGGCACCGCCGAATTCAACCTGGTTTCCGAATTGATCCCGAAGCGACGACGCGGGCAGCAACTCGCCGACGGCGGGCCCCGTCGGGAAGTCCATGGTCTCGGGGTTGCGCATCGGCGGGCGCGGGCGCTCGGTGGCGTCGTGCGTCATGTGGATGCCTCGCGAAGAGTGGATTCGCGAATGGTAAGCAATCGGGGCGCGCCTGTCGCTCCGGAGGATCAGGCCCGGGAGCGAAGGCCGTAGATCGAAGTGTGCTCGATAGTGGCGCAGACGCCGCCGCCATCTTCAGTAACCACGACGTTGAAGGTGACGTACTTGTCGCCGTTGCGCTCGAACGTCTTGAGAACCTCGCCCGAGACGGTGGCCCTTGTGCCCGCGGGCGGACACTTAGAAATGGTGAGCTCCGAGGAGGTATGGACGCCGGCTTCGTAATGGAAGGTGCCGTGGATCAGCCGCCCGTAGGCGCCGAGATACATCCCCGGGGGTACGGTGAGCTGGCCGTTATGAAGGTAGAGATCAATCGGCTCGCCACTGCGGTCCAGGTACTGGTCTATCGCGGCGCGGTCATAGACGACCTCGTAGGGCGTCAGGGGAGTACCCGGTTTCGCGTTTTGTTCGTTCATTTCCGGCAGTTCCACCGTCACAGGCGTTCTCCTCTCGTCTCCGCTGAAGTCGGCGTTCGTTAGACCCGGCAGGTGGCCTGGGCAAAAGCCGCAACCACGTTTTCAGAATCGATGACCTTGAGCTCGATGGTCACCGTGTTGTTGTTTTCGTTGCTCGGCGCCTCGACGACGGTGCCTTCGACTGAAACTTCGGCTCCTTCGTAGACGGGCCGGCGCAGGCGGCCCTTGAACGTGGACCCAGCGGATTGCCAGCGCTGGCCAAACTCCTGCTGCATGAGCCGGCTCATGTAGCCAAGCACGGTAACGCCGGGCACGAGGCCGCCCTTATAGCCCATCTGGCGAGCCTTCTCGTCGTCGTGGATGCTGCCCTTCGATTCGGCGGCACTGTTCTTGGGGAGAATCTTCAACGGACCGAGTTTAGTTTCGAGTTCGGTTGGAATCGGCACAGAGATCTCCTTGCATGGCGCGGCTCGGTGGCACTCGAGGGAATACTCCGGATCAGCAGCACGGGCCGCAACCCGTGGTTTTCGCTCCCCGCATTCGAATTTTCCGTAGGTAAGTTAAGACGGGGCGCAGGTTAACGACATTCGCGCTTTCGATTAGTATCCCCGGAACTAACTACCTGGCTTGTTTCCAACTCGTTGCCGGAGGCTCCCATGAGGATTGAAGCGCTGCGATCATTCGTCACCCTGGTGCGGGCTGGTTCCTACGCGGCGACAGCGGACGAACTCTTCATGAGCTCAACCACGATCCACGGCCAGATTCGCGCCCTCGAACAGGAGCTTGGCACCACCTTGCTCACCTTCCACGGTAGGGACCTTCACCTCACGGGCGCGGGAAGCCGTTTGCTGCTGTTCGCCGAGCGAACGCTGGAAGAGCGCACCAGGCTGGATGCCGATATATCGGGGGTGCGACGGCGCAGCCCGACGAAGCTGCGCATTGCGAGCCTGCATGGCCCGAGCATCCATGTTCTGCCGCCGGTGATCCGGGCCTACCACGAACTACGAAATGACGTGGTGGTATCGGTTTCGACGTCGAACATCGGCAGCGGGCTGGCGTCGCTCTCCTCCGGCCAGGCGGACCTGACAATACTGAACGACATCCACGCCGACGAGATTCCCGGCGGGTACGCGACCACCGTCGTCTACGAGGACAACCTCGCGATGATTATTCGCTCGGAGGATTACGAGTCGCCGGACATCGACCTGCTCCAGAAGTACCCGGTGGCGACCCAGGCTTCAACGAGCGCCTACCGTAAGTACCTTGAGCAGTGGTCGAAATCGGTTGGCGTCCCCATCGAAGGCGCATTCGAACATTCTTCGTTCGATGGGGTGCTGGCGTACGTTCTCCAGGGGAAGTGCATCGGCATGGTGGCCGGCTATGTCGCCCGCAGCAGCGAACTTTCGGGGCGCATCCGAGCGTTGAACCTGCCGGACTTCTACCTGAAACGGAAGGTGATCGCAGCTCACGCGATCCGGCCCGATCCGCTGGTCGCGGACTTTCTCCAGTTCCTGCATGACTACTACCTGGCTCCAACCGAGGTACGGGGCGCCGACACGCCCGAATTGGCCGATTCGAAATTTTCGTAGGCCGCTTACCTCAAACTCTTCTGGAAGGTCTATCTCCTCCGCTGGTAGAACAGGGGCTCAGTGCGGCACGAATACCGCCGTGCATGGAGGGGAATCCATGAAACCAGCCCATTTCTCGCGCCGGCGCGCGCTCCAGGGACTCGGCGGAGGCGCTGCCCTCATCGGGAGCACCGCCCTCTTCGGAGGCTGTGGCGACGATGACGACGACGACAGCGGAGCGAACCCAACGGGTCCCGCCGCAACAGTCGATACCCGCGCGACGCCGGTACCCAGCGTTGTCGCCAAGAAAGGCGGCACGCTGAAAGTTGCGCTCAGCGGAGACCCGACCGGTCTCGATCCGAGCACTTCGCGCGGCGGTAACGATCACCACTGGCTCTACAGCATCTTCGACAACCTGGTAAACAATGACCCCAAGTTCCAGACCGCGGAGGGCCTGGCGACGAAGTGGGAAGTGGTTGATGACCTGACGGTGAAGTTCACCGTTCCTTCGATGGACCACACGTATCACGACGGCACGAAGGCGAGCATCGACGACATCAAGTACACCATCGACCGCCACCTAGACCCGGCTACGAAGTCGTTCGCCGCGGGATCCCTGGGTAGCGTCGACAAGGTGGAACTGCCCGATGCGAACACGGCCGTCTTTAAGCTGAAGACGATTACGGCCTCGCTGTACGCCATCCTCGGCGACCGCGCGGGCATGATCATGGCGAAAACGCCGACCGAGGCCGCCGGCGCAGACTTCACGAACAAGCCGATCGGTTCTGGGCCCTACAAGCTCGACTCGTGGGCAGTCGATGCGAGCCTGAAGATGTCGAAGTTCGCCGACTACCGGATCAAGGACTACCCGTACCTCGACGCGATGGACATCCAGATCGTCCCGAACTCGTCGGTGCAGTTCGCAAACCTGCGAAGCGGAAATGCCGACCTGATCTTCGTCGATGCCAAAGACGTTGACGCGGCAAAGACAGATCCGTCAATCCAGTTCGTCCAGTACCCGGGAACGGGCTACACCCAGGTCAACATCAACATCTCGCAGGCGCCGATCAACGACATTCGCGTCCGCCAGGCGATGACGTACTCGCTCAACCGAAAGGCGATCCTCGACGGCATCTACTTCGGAGTGGGAACGCTCGCGAATGGCCCGATCACTCCGGCCAGCTGGGCGTACAACGAGAATCTCAAGCCAATCGAAGAGGACATCCAGAAGGCGAAGCAATTGCTTTCCGCGGCCGGCCACGACGACGGAATAACCTTCGACTTCCTGATCACGGCGAGCGAAATCAACACACCGTTGGCGGCCATGTTGCAGTCCCAGTGGGCGCGCGCGGGCATCAACGTCAACATCGTGGTGCGCACTGCGGAGCAATCGACAGTCGAATACCGCGATCAGAAGTTCCCGATGTTCCTGACCGGCTTCTCGGGCCGCGCCGACCCGGACCTGACGATCTACGACAACTTCCACAGCAAGGGCGCCTTCAACCGGGCCTCGTTCAACAAGAGCTACACTCCCGAAGAGAGCCAGGTCTCGCTCGACGCTAAAATCGAAAAGGCGCGCCAGATCTACGACCAGGCGGAGCGCAAGGTGCTCTATGACGACATCCAGAAGCAGATCGCCGAGAACGCGCACGGCATCTTCTTCACGCATACATCCAACCTGGTTGGCATGAGCAAGCGGCTTCGCGGTTTCACGCCTTACGGCGACGGCAAACTCCGGCTGCACGAGCTCTGGCTCGACGCGTGACCGGGTACATCGTACGGCGATTGCTCAACGCGATCCCGGTCCTGCTCTTCGTCTCGATGATGGTCTTCGCTCTGACGAACGTCATGAGCGGAGACCCGGTCGAGGCGATTTCGGGAGGGTCGGAGGCGACCCTTTCGCCCGAAGCGATCGACCAGCTACGCGAGGAGTTGGGTCTCAATGATCCGCTTCCCGTGCAGTACCTTCGCTGGCTGGGCAATGCCGTCCGCGGCGACCTCGGGACATCGATCACCAACAACAGGCCGGTGACGGAAGTCCTGAGGACGAGGCTACCAACGACTCTTCAGCTGGCTGTGGTGGCGTGGCTCATCGCGGTCGTCATTTCGCTGCCGCTGGGCATCATCGCCGGGGTGAAACGAAACACATGGGTTGATCACGTCGCGACGATCATCGCGCTCGGCGGGGTGGCTATGCCGTCGTTCTGGATGGGATTGATGTTCATCCTGCTCTTCGGCGTGTGGTGGCAGATATTCCCTCCTTCGGGATTCGTCTCGATCTTCGATGACCCGATCCAGGCGGCCCGCTACCTTGCCCTTCCCGCGCTCACGCTTGGCCTTCACCAGACGGGTTCGCTGACGCGCCAGATGCGCTCGAGCATGGTGGAAGTGCTGAGCCAGGACTACGTGCGGACAGCCCGGGCGAAGGGCCTCCGGGAACAGCGCGTGATCATCATGCATGGCATGCGAAACGCGATGCTTCCCGTACTGACGGTCCTCGGCCTGCAGGCTGGCGCACTCGTCGGCGGCACGGTCGTCATCGAGCAAGTCTTCGCCATCCCGGGGATGGGAAGGCTTGCCCTGACGGCGGTGTTCGCCCAGGACATCCCGGTAATCCAGGGAGTCGTGCTGGTGGCAGCGGTGGCGGTGCTCCTGGCGAACCTGTTCACCGACCTGATGTACGGAGTGTTCGACCCGAGGATTCGCTATGGCCGTTGACGCGCAAACCCTGGCCGCGTACAGCCTCACCGCCACGCCGAGCCTGTGGACTCGAATGCGACGGCTCGCAAGCCGGGCGCCCGTCGGGACCGGGGCGCTCGTCGTCATCCTCATCCTCGCGCTGCTCGCAATAGCGGCGCCCGTCTTCGCGCCTTACGACCCGCAAGAGCAGGACTACAACCAGCTCCTGCAATCGCCCAGCGCCGAGCATCCATTTGGCACCGACCGGATCGGCCGGGACCTGTTGAGCAGGGTCATCTACGGAACGCGTGTGTCGTTCATGGTTGGAGTAGTCGCGGTTGGAGTAGCCCTGGCGATCGGCACCCCCCTTGGGCTGGTCGCCGGCTACTTCCGCGGCGTCACCGATGAAGTGATCATGCGCATTCTCGATGCATTCATCGCCTTCCCAGGCATCATCTTCGCGCTGGCTATTGTGGCCGTTCTGGGTTCGAGCCTGATGAACGTGATGCTCGCGATCGGGATATCGTCGGTGCCCTTATTCGCGCGCCTCACGCGGAGCCAGGTGCTCTCGTTGCGCCAGACGGACTACGTGCTCGCGGCGACCTCAGCGGGGGCATCTGACTTGCGCGTGATGTTCCGGCACATCATGCCGAACGCCACTTCGCCGCTGATCGTGCAGGCGACGCTGGGGCTGGGTTTCGCCGTGCTGGCGGAAGCCGGGCTGGGATACCTCGGCGTCGGTGTTCAACCGCCAACGCCGACCTGGGGGAGCGACTTGAACCAGGGTTCGCCGCTGCTCGAGCGGGCGCCGTGGCTTTCCATTGCACCGGGCATGGCGATCTTCGTGATGGTGCTGGCATTCAACCTCCTCGGAGACGCACTTCGAGACCAACTCGACCCGCGAACGCGAAAGGCCTAGCCAGCCGCATCGCGAGTCCGCAATCATTTCGAACGGAGAGCTTCGATGACTGAAGCACCACTCGCAGGCATTCGTGTGCTTGCGATGGAACAGGCCGTGGCGTTGCCGGTCGGTACCAGGCACCTGGCCGACATGGGGGCGGACGTTATTCGCGTTCAGTCGCATGCGCGGCGAGTGCCTTCATTGGCAGAGATCGACCTCACTCGGAACAAACGGCAACTCGCGCTGGACCTCACCGTGGACGGAGCGGCGGAGACGTTCCTCCGGGTCGCGGCGAACTGCGACGTCGTCGCCCACAACTACACGCCGCGAGTGGTGCGCCAGTTCGGCATCGATTACGAGGCGGTCCGCAAGGTGAACCCAGAGGTCATCTACGTTTCGCTGACCGGATTTGGCACAACTGGCCCGTGGGGCGAGCGGCCGTTGTTCGGGCCAGGCGCCGAGGCAGTCTCGGGTCACAACCTCCTCATCGGCGAACCGGATGGCTGGCCCGGGCGCCCCGGGACGATCGTCTACGCGGATACGAACTGCGGACTGAACGCGGCATTTGCAGTGCTCGCAGCACTTGATGAACGCGACCGGACGGGCCGGGGACAGCACATTGATGTTTCGCTGTACGAGACGTCGGTGTTCCAGCTCGGGCCAGTGCTGACCGAACTCGCGATGGGCGCGGAGCCCCGGAGAATCGGCAACGACGACACCAGTTATGCGATTCACGGTGTGTTCGATTGCAGTGGCGTCGACCGTCACGTCGCGATCGCCGTGCGGGGCGACCAGGCGGCGGCGCTGGTGGGCGCCCTCGGGATCGCAGCGGCGGACAAGGAGTCCGTCGCCGCAGCGGTCGCCGGCCGTGATGCCGGCGAGGTCGCGAAAACGCTCCAGTCTCAAGGAATTGCAGCGAGCGTTGTGAACGATGCTTCGGACCTGGCGGCGGATCCGCAGTTGTGGGCGCGAGGGTTCTTCGGGACGGTTCAACGAACGGGAACGGGCGTCGAGCCCGGTGCGTATCCGCATGTTGGTCCGGCATGGGGCCACGGCCCGGCGGTGGGGCTGGAAGAGGCACGCCCGGTTGGCGCCGACAGCGCTGCCATACTTGCCGAACTGGGAGGCTTTTCGGAGGGAGAAATTGCCGACCTCTTCGCTCGCGGAGCCAGTGGAACCACCGCATCGCCGGGCGGAGTGCCGCGCCGGAACGCGGCAGAGGATGGCATCCGCGTCACGCGAGCCGAACTGACAAGGGTCGATGCGGCCCACGATGGCTGGCGGGCCGCGGCGGCGGCTTCGAAGGGGGAGCGATGACGGCCTCGCAAAGGGTCCTGGATGTGAGCACTGGCGTCGGGGCGGCGTACGCCGCGAGGCTGCTCGCCGACACGGGCTGGGACGTTGTGAAATACGAACCGCCGAGTGGCGACCCGCTCCGGCACGGCGCCTCGCGCTGGGGCAGCGGAATCGGCGGGGCATTCGTGTTTGGAAACGCCGGCAAGCGCAGTGTTTCAGTGGATATCGGCCGGCTCGAACGGCTGGCGGCGGCCGCCGAAGTGGTTATCGGAGATTTTTCGCCCGCGGCACTCGAGGCGATGGCCTTGCCCGTCGACGCGTTCGAACGGTTGAAGCCACGCCAGGCCATCGTCTCGGTGTCGCCGTTTGGATTGACGGGGCCGAAAGCCGGCTGGGCATCGGCCGAAATCGTTGTCCAGGCTGCAAGCGGTCTCATGTTCCTAACCGGCGAACACGACCAGCCGCCGATGCAGCTGCCACCCTACCAGGGCGAGATCACCGGGGGAGTTGCGGGCGCCTCGGCAGCCCTGCTTGCGGTCCGCTCATCGCGAAAGGACGGCGCCATGCACCGGGCCGATGTCTCGCTTGTCGAAGCTCTTGCGATTCATTGCGCCGCGCAAGTAAGCCAGTACGTCTACCACGGGTACGTGGCGCGGCGAGAGGCACGAATAAAAGGCGGCCTGCGCATGGTTCCGGCGAGCGACCGCTTCGTCTATTGCGCGCCGGGCGCGGTGGCGAGCATGCGGATGGACGGGATCGCGGTCCTGCTCGATGAGCCGAAGCTTGCCGAGGAGCGCTTCCAGACGGCCGAAGGACGGATGGAGAACTACGACG
Organism: Dehalococcoidia bacterium; assembly: GCA_050247055.1. Taxonomy (GTDB): domain Bacteria; phylum Chloroflexota; class Dehalococcoidia; order Tepidiformales; family Tepidiformaceae; genus Amarobacter. Next base: position 195,242 of record JBFWUX010000003.1, on the reverse strand, counting down.
AGTTCGTGGAGTTGTTTGTCCCGCCGTTTCGGAATCGCACAGCGCAAGAGTGGTTTGAACGCGCCGAGGCCATGCACATGACCTTCGCCCTGGTGCAGACGCTCGACGAGTTGTTCGCCTGTCCGCACCTGAACGCGCGGGAGTTCTGGCGCGAGACAACGTTCGCCGGCCGGGACATTCGCATCCCCGAACGGCCATACCGGTCGGTGGGTGGCAACCAGCCGAGCACGCGCCCGGCGCCCTCCGAGCCCGGCATTGATACCGCGGAAGTATTGGAAGAGTGGTTGAGCCAAACACAGGAAGGAGCACGAAACTGATGCCTGGAACTGAAGATGTCGTCGAGAACAAGTTCATTGCCTGGATGGAGAACCCGAACGACCCGACGTTACGAAACGCAATCCATGCCGCCGATGGAGCGCGGCAATACGGGTTCAAGGCCGCACTTGTCGGCGGCGTCACTGTCTACGGTTGGTGCGTGCCGACCCTGATGGAGGCGGCCGGCGAGTCGTGGCTGGACGAGGGATGGGCTGAAATCTACTTCCGGCGACCGACCTACCCGGACGATGAAATGACCATCCGGGCAGAACGCGGCGACGGGAACTGGTCGTTCACCGCCGAGAAGCAGACTGGCGAAACGTGTATTCGCGGTGAGTTCGGGCTGGGCAAGGCCCCGTGGCTCGACACATTGACGCGCTCCTCGCACCTTGAGGCGGATCCGGACCTCGAACAGCGCGAGTGGCTGACGCTGGAGAACGCGCCAATCGGGGAGGATTTGCGCACGCTGCCGGTGAACATCTCGGAGGATGAAGCACGCGAAATCGCGGTCGAGAAGCTGCGAGAGACCAACCCGCTGTTTACCGGCGAACATCCCCTGGTCCACCCGATGACGATCGCCCGCCAGATGATGAGTCTCCTCAACTACTCCTATGACTACGGGCGGCCGTCGATCCACGTGAGCACGCATGTCCAGCATCTCGGTCGCGTCCGTGCAGGGCAGGAACTCCGGCTCACGGGGCATTTCGTGAACGCCTACGAGCAAAAAGGTCACCACTATTCGGTGTTCGATGGCACGCTCATCGACAAGGACGGGAGGGAGCTCGCGCGCATCCGGCACACGAACATCATCAAGGTTGCCAAACGCGACAACGCCTAACGAAACTTCCAGTTCAGGCGGCTAGGTCCGCCTGGACGACCACGATCGTGGCGGCGCAACCATCCGGGCCGAGGATGTTTTCGGTCTCGACGACTTTCGCCGGGTAACGGACGCCTATCGCCGTCTCGAGCGATACGCGGTCACCGGCACAAAGGTCCACGAAGGCGCCGAGCGTGAACTCGGCAGTCCAGGCTTGGCCGGCCCCGGGCTGGAGGTCGCTCGAGCCATCGACCACCGCCCCGAGGCACACCAGCCTGCAGCTGGCCGTCATCTGATCCATCACTGAGAAGTTCGACAGGTTGGCCCGGCGATTTAACCCCGGTCGCCTTATCTCCGGACGAATTCGAACGAGTAGCTGCCGGGGTCGAACGCGACCGGCTCGACCTGGAGGGTGTAGTTGCCTGCGACGAGTGGATCCTTCACCTCGTAGGTATCGCCTCCGCGCAGATACTGACGGTTGATTGCCTTCTGGCCGGAAGGATCGACGAGCGTGATGTACGCGTCATCTCGCCGAAGAGAGTTAATCGCGATCAACTGGCCGCCCTGGCCAGCGAAGGTCACCGTCGCCTGCTGGCCGGGGTAGTCGGTGGTAACCGAGGCTGCGCCACCGCCTATGGTCGTTGTCGCGGTTGGCTCGTCCGTTATGTCATAGACAGCCAACGAGGCCGACTCCAACGCGCTTCCCGAGGGATCGACCGTGACGATGTAGTCGTCGTCCACCGGCAGGGTAACTACCAGCAGGTTTCCCAGGGGTGGCCCGGCCCAGACGTTTTCCAGCTTGCTATCGTTGAAGGCGCGCTGGACGTAGAAGTAACTGCCCGATTTCACCCGGGAGACCCGTATCGAGATGACCTGGTCGCGTTTCCCGGAGAAGCTGTATTCGACGTTTTCGCCTGGTTGCGTCGTTGCGATCGTTTCGGATGTCCCAAGAGTCAGGGATTTGCGCACTGGCGCGGGCACTGAAAAGAGCTGGATCTTGGTGCTCGCAAGCGTGTCTTCTGTCGGGTCGATCACTAGGGCGTACGTCCCGGCGCTCTCGGCCACGAAGGTATCGACGAACGAGTCTCCTTCCGGGACCCAGGTGTAGTTGATCCTCTGAACCGAAGGCCCCGAGGTGGACTCGACGCTGAGGTAGTAGCCTCCGACCGTCCCATAGGTCTGGATACTGAAGAGTTGGCCGGCGGTAGCTTCGAACGTCGCCCGGGCGACTGCTCCTGGCGTATCGACGGACAACTTGACGGGCTCGGCTCCCGGGGAAATCGCGACCGGATCCGGTTCGGTAACCTCGTACATGGTAATCAGGAGCTCGCCGCCTTCGGCGTTGTCGGGCTTTACTTCCAGCCGGTAATCGCCGGTTCGAGGCAGTTCGACCGGTTCGAGCATGCCGCCAGCCGGGGGCACCCATTTCGCGCCGCCAACTGGTTTGTCCCGGTCGTCCAGGACGCGGTAGTAGCCACCCACTTCCGAGCGTTCGACAACGAAACTGACCACGCCGGACTTCGGCGCCGGGAAGGTGAAGGTGGTCGCCTCTTCCCAGTCGACTTCGAGTGTGGTCGGGGTCCCGTACGGTTCGAAATCTCCGTTGGAGATCGGCGTCGGCGAAGCGGTCTCTCCGGGGGCGATGCCGGCCGCTTCCTCCGTGCCGCCACCGCCTCCCTTGAAGAACAGGAAGGCAACCGCAATGACCGCGACCACTCCAACGGCTCCCAGCGGGCCAAACAGGAGCGACCGCGACCGCCGCGGAGGCTTCTGGTCACCGACAAGGGCGCTCTGCGGGTCGGCGGGGGCCGGCTGATGGCTTGTCGCTCTTGACGGGTTCGTCGCCTGCACTGGGACGCGGGGCGCCGCAGGATGCGAACCCGAGACCACCGTGGCCGCCGAGGGTGAAGGTCCCGAGTCCGTGGAGACGACCGTCCGGGCATCTTCGGCAGCTGCAACAACCGTCGGTGGAACGGCCTCGCCGGGAGACCGGAGACCTTCCGCGAACTCGAGTACCGTGGCTGGACGCTGAGCAGGATCTTTCGAAAGCCCGCGGCTTACCGCCGCTATCGCGTGATAGGGGAGGTCCGGGCGCGTCTCGCCGAGGTCCGGGGGAGGGCGGTGGGCGACCGCGTAGAGGACCTGGGCGGTGTCGCCTTCGTACAGGGGCTTTCCCGCCAGGAGCGTGTAGGTTGTCGCAGCGAGCTGGTAAATGTCAGTCGATGGGCCAACGAATACGGTGCTATCGACCTGTTCGGGCGCGAGGAACCCTGGCGTACCCACCACCAGTCCAGTCGCGGTGAGGCCAGTGCTGTCCATATCCCGGGCGACGCCGAGGTCGAGCAGCACTGCGCGGCCACCGGGTTCGACGATAATGTTCGCGGGCTTGATATCCCGATGGATGAGCCCGGCACCGTGGACGGCGGCGATCGCGCCGGCCACCTGGCGAATGATCTCGCTGGCCTCGGCAAGCGGCATCTGGCGGCCCGCTGAGAGCTCGGCCAGCGTTTTCCCTTCGACGTACTCCATCGCAAGGAACGCCTGGTTCTCTTCCGTGCCGGCATCGTAGACATTCACGAGGTTCGGGTGATTGACGCGGGCGAGCGCTCTGCCTTCCCGGATGAAGCGCTCGGCCATCTGGCTATCGCCTGCCAGGTACCCATGCAGGACCTTAATCGCGAGCGGCCTATCGAGGATTGGGTCGTAAGCGCGATGGACGGTCGCGAAGCCACCCTGGCCAAGGACTTCGAGGAGTTCGTATCGCCCGAAGGCAGTCATGAGATTCCGACTCCAGTGGCGGTGACAAGAATCGCCGTTGGGTGTGCTTTGCGGGGCAGTATTCCCACGAGCGTGGGAGTTGGCAAGGAAGGCGCCGCCCGCCTTACCCGGCATTTCGACCTTGAACGGCACGTGATCCCCGCCGGATTTGCGGTCAAGGTATAGTTGGCGCCACCAGCAGAAGCTGGAACCACTTCAGGCAGTCGGAGGCGGTGGCGGATTGGCGATGAACTCAAACGCGAAACTTGTCCTGCGCGAGGCCGACGGCAAGCCGCGGGAGTTCAACCTCGGAGATACGCCGATAACCATCGGCCGAGACTCCAGTTGCGAACTGGTGCTGCAGAGCAAGTACGTTTCGCGACGGCACGTGCGGATCGAGCCGCGCGACGGGATGTTCGTGCTCGCTGAGCTTGGGAGTTCGAATCCTACGCTCGTGAACGGCGAGCCCGTCTCCGGCAGCCGCGTCCTGGCTGCAGGCGACACGGTGTCCATCGCCGACGTGGTCATCGAAGTGCAACTGCCCCACGACGACCCGAATGCCACCGAAGTGTTCGTGGTCCCGCAGACGGCGCGCCCCGCGGCCCCTCCGCGAGAGGTACAGGGCGAGCTTACGGACACGGAACGCGTGCGCGTCCGCAAGCTCTTCGGCATGCGCGGCACCCTCACCATCATGTTCACGGACGTAGAGAACTCGACCCAGATCACCAACCAGCTCGGCGATCTCCGTGCGCAGGAGTTCCTGCGCACGCACAACGCACTGCTGCGCGAAGTGGTGGCGAAACATAATGGCCTCGAAGTGAAGGGTCAGGGCGATGGATTCATGGTCGTCTTCACGAGCGCTCGCAGCGGTGTCCGTTGCGCGGTGGAGATTCAGCAAAAGCTCACTGAATACAACGCGAAGGATCCGGAGGTGCCGATGGTCGTGCGGATCGGCCTCAACCTTGGTGAAGTGATCGCCGAGGAGGACGACTTCTTTGGAACGGCGGTAATCCTCGCCGCGCGCATCGCAAGCCGGGCGGAAGGGGGCGAAATCCTGATCTCGGAACTGCTGCACAACGTGATCGCCCCCGCCGGGGACTTCACCACGGTGCGGCACGGCAGCGCTCGCCTGAAAGGATTCAACCAGCAGCACCGGATCTACCGGGTGGAATGGAAAGAGCCGGGAGCGTCCCAACCGTGAACGTGCGGTACGCAGCCATCAGCGAGCCTGGAATGAAGAGGACGGAAAACCAGGACAGCGTGCTTGCGGTGGGGGGCAGTGAGCGGTTCCTCTTCGCGGTGGCGGACGGAGTGGGCGGACTGGCCGACGGGGCGGATGCGAGCAAGACAGCCATACGCACGCTTGAGCAGTCGTTCAAGAACGGATCGACGGAGTACTCAGAGGCGCAGCTGGCAGGCGATCTGTCCAGCGCGAACGCGCGCATCGTGGAGGCGCGCAACCCGGAGACATCCAAGCTCAGCGGGAGCACCATCGTGACGCTGCTCCTCCAGCCGGATGACCAGAGTTTTGTCGTCGCCCACGTGGGCGACTCACGCGCCTATCTTGTGCGGGACCGGAAGATTGAACCATTGACCGGGGACCATTCGCTCGTGGCTGACCAGGTGAGGGCGGGCATCCTCACGAAAGAAGAAGCTGCCACCAGCCACAATCGCCACGTGATCACCCGCAGCCTCGGCATCAACCTGGAGCTGGAAGTCGAACTCCAGGCACGACGGCCAGCGGCCAAAGGGGACACGTTCCTTCTCTGCTCCGATGGACTGACCGACGTGGTTACCGACGATGAAATCGAGTCGTACCTGGCGGCAATGACCAACGAACGCGAATGCGCCCGCGCCCTCGTGGACCTGGCCAATGAACGTGGCGGTCCCGACAACATCTCCGTCGTAATCGTTCACGTTGTTGGGGTCTGAAATGACAGAGACTGGGCCTGCGCTGGAACTCGGCACCGGCGAGCGCATCCCGCTTGCCGAATCGCTGGTGATCGGCCGAAGCACCGAAGCCGACCTGGTGCTCGCGGACGCGGAGGCCTCCCGGAAACACGCGCAGATCCGCGCCTCGGGCCAAACCTACCTGATTTCTGACCTTGAGAGCCGGAACGGCACCACGGTGAACGGCGAGGCGGTGATCGAGCCGCGCGTGTTGCGCGATGGCGACGAGATCCGGATGGGCAAGACGAGCATGGTGTTCCGGGCGCCCCCACCGCCCGAACCCACCCCGGCGCCCGCGGATGCGACCATCATGGTCGAGCCGACGATGCAGCTTTCAGCTGTGCCGATGAGCCCGATGCAGGTCCTCGGCCGGATCAGCCGCCAGATCAGCGGCATTGTCGATGCCAAGCAGCTCGCGGATTCTGTGACGCACGCCATCAAAGAGGAGTATGGCTGCGAGGGCGCGTCACTCATTCTGGTGGATGACGAGGCAGATGAGCTGTACTTCGCGAGCGTCGCGTCCGAGCAAGCAGTCGCCTTGCAGGTAATGACGCTGCGACGAGGAGAGGGGATCGCCGGGGACGTCATCGAGCGCCAGGAGCCCGTCCTTGTTGCGAACGTTGCCCGGGCAGCGAACCACGCGAGGAAGCTCGACGAGGCGCTCGGGTTCGAAAGCCGGTCGATCGTCGCGGCGCCGGTCATCGGTGCCGAGGGGAGAGTCCTCGGGACCCTCGAAGCGGTGAACCCTTTGCGCAAGGCGGCCTTCGACAACGACGACATGGAGTTCATTTCCCTGGTGGCCGGGCAACTCGGCGTGGCCCTGGAGAACGCCAGATCCTGGGACGCCATCGAACGGGAGCGGATGGCGCTTTCGCGGGTGGCCGGCATTCGCCGGAACTTCGTGGCGACAGCACCCGCGACGGTCCGCCTCGTTGTGGAAGTTGCGGCGATGCACGCCCAGCGAACTCCCATCTACCTCTGCGGCGAACCGGGGACGGGAAAGCGACTCCTGGTGCGGCTAACGCACGAAACCTCCGGCGATCCTGGCGAAGTGATCGAGATTGATGGCGCTGCCGGGCTTCCGGCGAACCTTGAACAGCTCGTCGGCGAATCCACCGTGCACGTTACGCGGCTCGATCAGCTCTCAATCGACAACCAGGAGAGGTTTGCAACGGCACTTGCCGCCAGCGGAGGCAAACGCGCGACCTATGCCTCCGGCCCCGGCACGCTCCTCACGCTGCTTTCGGCTGGCAAGCTGGCCCCTTCGCTGCATGCGGCCTTCGAAGCGGGTCAGAGGCTGCTGCCGCCGCTCCGAAATCGCACCGACGAGCTCGAGGGGCTGGTCGAGCACGAAGTGACCGAAGTGACGGGCCGGTTGCGTCGCAGCGGGTTCACCTTCAGCCCGGACGGGTTCGCCAGGATGCGGGACTACCGCTGGCCGGGGAACATCGCCGAACTGGCGGCGGTGGTGCGGCGCATTGGCATTCTCACCCGGGAGCCGGTTGTCGACCTGGCGGACCTGGATGAATTCGCGCCGGAACTCAACGCGGAGAACCTTGGACTGGACCAGGCCAGTGAGCGCCTGGGCGCCATCGAACGGAAGTCCGCGACCCGGATTGCGGCCGTGGAGGAAGCGCTCGACTCGAACGAGGCCGGCCAGTGGAGAGACGCCCTGGCGCGGCTCGAGGACGTCCCGGGCGAGGCGCCGGTCCCGGTCCTTGGCAGACTGCTTGCATCACAGGATGCTTCCCAGCGGATGGCGGCCGCGGTCGCGTTGCGGGGAAGGCCCGGCGCGGCTGAGGCCGCCGCGGCGCGTCTCGAAGAAGAAACCGAACCCGGGGTGGCCGTCGCCCTCATCGAGACTCTGCGCCTTTCTGGCGATGGGGCCGCCCAGGGCGCTATTGAGTCCCAGCTCGGGGCGTCCGCGCCTTCGGCCCGGAGGCAGGCGATTCGCGCACTTCGGATGCTGTCGCCGGAAACCGTTCGAGTCCCGGCGGAGACGGCGAGCAACGATGCCGACCCGGGAGTCGCCGCGGAGGCGCTCGCGGCGCTCTGCGCACTGGGGGTAGGGGACGCCGGCGAACGGCTCCTGGCGATGGCCGGCGACGCGGCGGATGAGACCGCAGCCACGGCCATCGGCCTCTGCGGAGAATTGAAGCTCGGCGTCGAACAGTTGCTGGCCGTCGCCGAATCCGGTGACCAGGTCCGCAGGGTGGCGGCGATTCGTGCCCTGGCCGCCATGGGCGACGAAGTGAACGCTCCCGGTTTGCTGGCACTGATCGGCGACGCTGCGGTGCGCGTGGAAATCATCAACGCAATGGGGGATCTGAGGGCGGCAGCCGCCAGCGACCAGTTGCGCGCGCTAGCCGCCGATGCCTCCGCCCCGGTCCTGGTCCGCCGCAGCGCGCTCATCGCGATCGCACGGGTTAATGGTCCGGGAGCCGCCGCGATCGTCGCGCCGTACCTCGAAGACGGCGACCTCCGAGACAGCGCCATCGAAAGTCTGACCCTGCTGCCGGGCGCGGATGCCGAGGCGCTCCTGCTCTCACAGCTTGCCTCTACGCCTGCCCGTGCGAACGAGATCATGCGCGCCCTCGCCGAGTTTGGCTCGGTTTCTTCGGTTGGCCCGCTGCTGGCGGCAGGATCGGCCTCGCCGCAACACGACCTCGCGGTTCTTGTCGCGCTGGTCCGAATTTGCGGTCGTGTGGCCGACCGGAGTGCGCTCGCTGACGAACTGGACCGCGCACTGGAGCCTGAAGAGACGCGGCTGCTGGGCCTTCAACTCCTGGGCGAACTCCTGGAGCCGCGCACGACCCCTACGCTGTTGAAGTATCGCGATTGGTCCCAGGAGGCACGCATCGCGCTGAGCCGGCTGGGGCCACGCGCGATGCAAGAGTTGTTAATCGCGCTCCAGGGACCGCACCGGGACGCAGCCGAGGAAACACTCGCGGAAATTGGAGCCGATGGCGTGCCGTACATTTTGCCCATGCTCGGTTCGCCGGAACTCGGGCGGTCGGCGGCGCGCGTGATCCAGGCTGTCGGCGAGACGGCTCTGCCAGCACTGCTCGATGCCGCCGAGAAGCGAAACTCCGGGCTGTTGCCCGCGGTCCTGCAGTTAATCGGCCGCGTGGGCGCGGCGCGGATGGCGCCCTACGTCGCGACGTTCCTTGAGTCCGAATCGGGCGAAGCTCGCTATGCCGCGATTGTTGCGCTTGGCGACCTCGGCGATCCCCGCGGGGAAGAAGAACTGATCAAGCTTATGGATTCGCCAGACACAATCACGGCGGGCCTGGCGACGCTCGCGCTCGGCCGGACGAGGAGCGCCCGGGCATTCGAGTTGATCCTCCCACGGCTCGGGGAGGGCGATCGGCGCCTGCAGTATGCGAACGCTGCCGCCATCGGGAACTTCAACCTGCGCCAGCCCACAGTGCTCGCGCAAGTGAAACGTGCCGTGCGGGAAGGACTTCCGATTTCGGCGTTGGCGGTAGAGTCGGCCTTCCGCGGCAGCGTCCTGAGTGCTGGGGACGTTGTCCACGCCCTCGTCGATACGACAATCCCGGAAAGTCAGAAGCTGCGGACGATCGCCACGATTGGGCAGCTGCCGCCAGAACTCTCCGTGTCCGTGCTGTCCGCGCTGTTCGTGGTGCCGGAAGTTGCGGATGCGTACGAGCCGCAACTTGTTACAGCACTACTGCGTCACGAACGTGAGGCCGCGACCGCGATCCGCCTGCTGATCGAGAGCCCAGATACTCGCTCACGGGGCATCGCTGTGCTCGAAGCGATGAGTGACCCGCAGGGCCTCCTTGGCGTTCTACGCTCGGTGGCTCCTTTACTGGAAAACGACGATTTGTTCCGGAAGGCGCTCCGCGCGAGGGGCGATCAGCTTCTTGGGCCTCTGCTCGACATTCTCTACCAGAACTGGGACCTGGCCTCGTTGGCATTGCTCTGGCAACTGAGCGAAGTGGTCGAACAGCAGCCGAAGGCCTGAGCCGCGGCCAGATTGTGAAATAACTCGCGGTTCGGCCATTTTCGCTGGTGGTAGAATGAATCAACTCTCAACAGGCGAGTGGAATGGACAACGCCCCAACGCTGACCGAACAAGAACTGAGCGCATTCGCACACAAACTGAACGCGTGGTCTGCGACGCTCGACGCCCGGGAACGCGATTTCCTCAACCAGATGCTCGCCGATGCCGCCTTTGTTGCTACGAGCGACGGTTCGGGCTACATCGACCTGGAATCGGCCCTCGATGACGACGATGTGCAGGGATTCGACATGGACCCGGCAATGGGTCTCACGGCATCGATCTTCGAATATGGCCGCGGCGTGACCCGCTCCCAGGGCGAAGCGCTTGAAATCCAGGCCCTCGGCGTCTAGTAGCTATGGCACACGTCGACGACCAGACGATCGTCCAATCGCAACGGGGATATGTGCGCGAGGTGCTCGGGCGCATTGAGGCTTTCCGGCAGGTACCGCCCGAAATGCTGGATGAGATTGCGGCCGAATTCCGGGGAGCGTCCGCCCAGGCGGGCGAGGTTCTCGTGAAACAGGGCGACATGGGCGACCAGCTTTTCGTGGTTGATGAAGGCGAGTTGGAAGTGACGGCCGAACGGGGTAACCGGACGCTGCGCCTTGGAAAGCTTGCGCGAGGCGACGTGTTCGGGGAGTTCGCGCTGGTGAAGCGCTCACCACGGACTGCAACCGTGACGGCGTTGACGCCGGTGCGACTGTGGACGCTTTCGGCCGAGCACTTCAACGAGTGGATGAACAAGAGCCCACGGCTCGCGGCGAGCGTGCGCGATGTGATGCGTCGGCGCGAAATGGCGAACGCCCTGAAAGCGCTGCAGTAACCCGAGCCATCAGCCTGGGGACTACTGCGGTTCGTACATTGGCGACTCGGGTTCCTGCCATGCCGCGAACATCTGGATCCAGTACGGCAGGTCGTCGGCGATGCACTCGCGCATCACCCACTGGAAGGGGTTGTCCCAACGGATGCCCTGTTCACGCGGGCCGCGAGGGCCGCTGCCACCGAAGAACGGCAAGACTTCCGGAGAGCCCCAGAGGCCGCGGTACGCCAGCCACCACCACTCTTCGTCGTCCCGCAGCGTGGGGAGATCCTGGATGATCTTGTTGTGAGGCATTACGGCGACCTTATCGACCAGGAGACGCTCACCATTGCCCGCGCCGGAATCGGCATCGGCGACCCAGTCGATGGCGTTACGGGTTTCGATGACGAACTGGGACGGGACCTGGTAATCACCGATGAACGGCACTCTCAGGCGGCGGGTCATGGAGGGGTGATAGCCGTTCTGGTTGTATTCGAAGTAGCTGGCATGTGAGCCCCGTGCAACGTAAACCACGGGATGCAGTCCGTCGCTCGATTCGCGCGCATCGTCCCCGGTCTTTTGCAGGTCTTCCCAGCGGCGCCAGCGGCCAAGGTCGTGAGTCCCGTAGGCGGCGCCCAGGGGGCGATATGAGCCGTCGCCAGCCTGGAGGAGGTAGACGGTGACGCCCTCCCAGTCGCTCTGGTGCCGGTTCCAGGCGTCGTTGTAGAAGAAGTACCACCAGTACTGGATGGCGATCGCACCGGATAGGGGGTGACCTTCGCCGATTTCTGGCAATTCCCGCCCTTCGAGGACGCGAGCGTAAATCATCCGGTCGTAGCGGCGTTCTTCGGGCGGACGAGCGGCGTCGTGCTCAATGATGCGCACGTAGCGTTCCCAGACGGCGACCGAGCAGCCACAGTCCGCCTTCGGAACAGGGATGGCCCAGTGTGCCTGGAACTGGCGCCCAAAGGGGAACAGGTGGCGAACGATCTTGATGGGGTTGCCACCGTGAAGCCACGGGATCTCGAGCGAACTTCGGTGTTCCTGCGCGTCGCCGATGTACTTTCGAATGTCCTCGGCCGAGGTAGTGCCAGGAAGGTCCGGCAGCCATTGGGCCCGCCCGCGGCGAAGGCGAACATGGTTGAAGATCAGGCTTACCGGGCGAGGATGGTAGTCAGCGCCGATGAGGTGCGCCATTTCATCTGTGCGGTAGGGAGGTCCGAGTTCGCCGTCTTCCGGGAACAGGACGAGGCATGGGCGGTACTTTTCGGCCAGCTCCTGGCGTTCCTCGTCGCGGAGCGTCGTATCACTCCCGGGAAGGTCTTCGGGGCTGGCGGCACCCTTCTTCTTTCGACGGCGGCCAGTGACAAGCCCGAAGAGAAATCGCAAGAAGGCGAAGAGCATCAGCCCGATGAAAATGATTGGCAGCACGACGATCGCGAGGATCAACGAGAGCAGAAGCAGCAAACCGTCGAGGGCGACGAGCGCGAGCGGAACCCAGAATGTGCGGGCACGCCTGAGACGCACTGAACTCGAAAAGAAGTCGCCACCCTCTGGAGGACCACTGCTTTCCGTCATACAGGCTTCGACGCCGCCGCGCGGCGCGGCGGGCGGGCGTATTCACGGGCGAGGGTAAATCCGAAGAACCAGTTGAACCGCATGAGGCCCTTCGCGTGACCAAGGATGCCGCCACCGTTGGGGTTGCGCATCGAGGCGACCTGGGCGGCAAGGTCCAGGAGGCGAATGCGGAGAATCCCGTGCCGGGCGCCGGCGCCCTCCACGTCATCTTCGCGGCGCAGCGTGGTGAAGAGTGCGGTTGTGTCGTACCAGAAGTCGATCATGCGGTCGTTGTGGACATCCTTGAAGCCTTCGAGCACGTAGGGGACGCCATCGGCCGAACGGAACTTGAGGAGATAGCCCATGCGGAGCCGGCCCTCCGGGGTGCGCTCCAGGAGGTTGAAGACTCCCTCTTCGACCAGAAGGTCCTTGCCGAGAGTCGAAGAGTGGATGGTGCCAGTCATTGGGGCCTGGTGCGTGGGGTCCCGCAGAAACTTGCTGAGGTCCCTGATAGTGATGGTGACCTTAAATCGCAGCGTCTCTCCGTCCGCTTTGCCCTGGCGTTGCCCATCTTCATAGGTCAAAGAGACATCGCCAACGTGGCCGCCCATGGTCTCGGTAAACGTGAAGCCGGTTGCGGAGCTCGTCACGGTCAGCCTCTTTTCACGATGTATTCTGCCGCACGTTCGGCGATCGCCGAGATCGTGAGGGACGGGTTCGGGCCGATGCCTCGGGGGATCGCTGCGCCATCGGTCACGAAGAGGTTGGGATATCCCCAAACTTCTCCGTATGGGTTGAGCACGCCGAGACCCCTGTCGTCGGAGATGGCGGCTCCTCCGAGCGGATGGACCGTGATGAGCCTGCCCAGCAGGCTCCAGAGCGGATTGGTGACATACTCGCCGCCCAGTTCCTTTGTGATGCGCTTCAGCTCCGTTTCCATGCGCGCTATGAGGGGGCGAGTGCGGTCGTGACTCCAGGCGATGTCGAGCCCGGGACGCCGGGCGAGGCGCTTGCGTAGATACAGGCGGCCATCGGACCCGTCTTCACCCATCCCGAGAAAAATGATGGTTCGGCTCGGCAGCTTCTGTTCGAGGGCGGCGTTGTCGCCGGTGAGGCGCGAGACTTCCTTGTAGAACCACGAGAGGCGAGCGGCGTAACCGGCGGGGCCTTTTGCGAACTTGGAGATGTATTCCCGCGACGGACGCATGGCCCCAATGAAGAATGAGAGGTCGGGCGTGAATCCACCTTCCTCCAGGTAGAAGTGGAACTTGTCATCGAGGAAGCGTGCAGCGAGGGTGATAGTCGGACCGTGCCAGCCGTTCAGCGGTTCACGTGTGTTGACCGCGGCCGCGAGGAAGTCTCCGTTGCCGGAGAAGTGGCGTCCGAGGTGAGGGCTGAGGGCCGGGAGGGTCTCGTATTCGTCTCTCGCACGCAGGAGAAGCTCATTGGTGTTGACCGTGCCGGCCGCCAGCACGACGAGCGGCGCCGAGATGTGGCCGGTTTCGCCGGTGTCGCGTTTCCGGTAGGTGAGGCGGTAACCGCCGTCGCGTGGGCGAATGGCGACGACCTCCGTCAGCGACGCGATCACCGCTCCGTGACGCTGCGTGGCGACGGCCAGGTAGTTCAGGTCGAGTGTGTTCTTGGAATTGGTCTTGCAGCCCGTGTCGCATTCGCCGCACATTCGGCAGGGCGCTTGCATGGTCTCAATGCCGAGGCCGTAGGGGTCGCGGTCGTAGCTGACTGGCGCGGCGGGGTCCGGGTGGGTGCCATCGCCGAAATACACCGCGAGGTTGGGGCGAAAAATGTCATCGCCGAGCCTGGTCGCGGCCTGGTGGTAGGCGCTCGTTTTCTCCAGATGGATTGTTTCAGGGAAGGAGCGGACGCCGAGCATCTTCTCGACGCGGGCGTAATGGGGATCGAGCGTATCCGGGCCATAGCCCGCCGGCCAGCCTTCCCGAAACGAACGAGCTGGAGCGCGCAGGTGGACGTTTGCGTAGGCGTGCGAGCCGCCACCGACACCACTCGAAGTGAGGGTGGCGATGCGGCGGAACATTCGAAGGTCGAAGAAGCCGTTCCAGCGGCCATTCCAGAGCCACGAACCGAGGCCGGCTCCAAGCCGTGGAAAGTCCTCCGGCTTGCGATATGGACCGCGCTCGACAATCAAGACTTTGCGGCCGCTTTCAGCGAGCCGGCATGCGGCGACCGCCCCTCCAAATCCGGAGCCGATGACGATTGCGTCCGGGCGAGGCATCTGCTCAACGCTCACGCAGCCGCCCCTTCCAAAGCGGGATTGCCCGTGCGTCACCATTGGAACGTGCGCTACGCCCGGAATCCGGGACAGCGCGAGCGCGAAGGAGCATCGCCATCCTCGTAGTGGGCCTGTCGCGGTTCACTCGTTTCAGATGAAACCCTCGCCCCCTTGATGAAGCCCATACTATAGCGTTCGCCGGATGCGGCGGTTCACCGGCGTTTGTAGTCCGCCACAACTGGTTTAGTATCCGGGCCAAGATTTCATCGAGGGTGACGATGCCGGGCGAGAACACAACTGCGAGCGCCGCGGCGGCCGGAGCCATGCCCCGCCGCGCGCTTCGGCTGCCACCCATGGAAGAGGTCCCGGTGGTCGCCGGGGACGGCGCGGAACTGCGCCTCACGCATTTCCCCGGTGGCCCCAAAGGCCCGGTGCTGCTTGCGCCAGGGTTCGGCACCTCCAGGAAGGCGTTTCTCCTCGATACCGTGGAAGAGAACTTCCCGGAAGCGCTGGTGGCGTCCGGCTACGACGTCTGGATCTTCGAGTACCGGTCGAGTCCTGAGCTCGCGGCCTCGAAGACCCAGTTCACGCTCGACGACATCGCCACCTACGACTGGCCCGCCGCCATAGATGCTGTGCGCCAGGCAACGGGAGGCAAGGAACTCCAGGTTGTCGCCCACTGTGTCGGTTCGATGACCTTCTTGATGGCCATGGCGCTTGGAATGACCGGGGTGCGTTCGGCCATCTGTTCGCAGCTCACCCTGCACGCGGAAACCTCCCAGGTGAACAAGGTGAAGGCCCGGGCCCGCCTCGCGGAGTTGCTCTCGATGGCGCGACTCAAGAGCTTCACCACGGACTCCCGGAAGGGGAACGTCATCGACCAGAGCGTGGACCGGGCACTCTGGCTTCATCCGGGGCAGCAACGCTGTTCGAACGCGACCTGCCGGCGGATAACGTTGCTGTATGGCGATGTGTTCGCCCACGGCATGCTCAACGACCAGACGCACGAGACGCTGGGCGAAATGTTCGGCGCGGTTCCAATGAGCGCGATGAGACATATCGCGACGATTGCCCGGGCCGGGCGAGCTGTCGATGTCAAAGGCCGTGACGTTTACCTGCCGCATCTCGACCGGCTGGCCATCCCGATTACGTTCATCCACGGCGAGCGGAACAACCTCTTCCTTCCCCGCGGTTCGGCGGCAACCTACAAGGCGCTTTGCGAAGCGAACGGCGAAGACCTTTATCGCCGGCACATTTTTGGCGGCTATGCCCACATGGATTGCTTTGTGGGCGCGCGTTCCAACCGCGACATCTTTCCCCTGCTTGTCGATGAACTCGACCGATTCAATCCCGCACCGGAGAAACAGCCATGACCGAAGTTGAACCCGGCACTCCAGAACTTTCGAACGCACCGGACCGGCCGGAGGCGCTCAAGTCGCTGTTCGACTATCCGTTCATGTCGGCACTCCAGGAGCGCCGGACGCGGCGAGTGGCACAGGGTGTTTCGATCGACGCGGGGGCGCTGAGCCACCAGTCGATGAATAAGCCACTGCGGCTGACACCGCTCGAAGAAGCAATCCTGATCGTGATCACCGGCATCACCGGGATGACCACGCACGACGGGCCTCTGCGCCGCCCGGATGGAGGCCCCGAGCTCGGGACGCCCTTCCTGCATGCGATGGGACGTTCGGCCAGCAGCGCGGATAACTGCCAGCCGACCTCGTTTTTCATGATCAACGACGACGGCATCTTCCTGATCAAGCGCCCCGAGCCGCGAGAGATGGCAGCGATCCTACGCAACCTGCCACCGCGCTGGAATGACTGGTCCGAATCGGATTGGCTGTCCGTGGCCGAGGCGGTGAAAGTGAAGATCTACAACCGCCGGCTGGAGTTCCCGCGGAAGTTCCCGTACTACCTTGGGTGGAACAAGCAGCATTCGAACGTCCCCGGGACAACCATCTTCTTCCCGGTCGTGGACCTCACCCGCCAGGCGATCAATGTCTATCTCATCCTGCTTTCGGAACCGGATGGGCAGCGTCCGTTTGCTATAGACGACTGGCGGCCGTTCAAGCCGAAGGGCATCGTCGAGTGGCTGGCGTGGGCGGGCCAGGCTGTCGGCCTCACGGAGAAGATCCCCTACCAGCCGGTCGGAGGTCTGAGCCGGATTCGTTCTGGATGGTCGAACCGCGAGCAGCCGGCACCGCTGGGCTATGCGCAGACGATGCGGACCGACCAGGAAACCTTTTTGCTGATGCAGAACCTGATGCTGACCGGCCACAGCATGGGCCTCGGTGGCTGGATCCACGCGAGTGTTTTCCCTCCGTACGTTCTCCAGCGAGACCCGGCGAAGGACTGGTACGGCATCGGTTTCCGCTTCCAGGAGCCCGAAAAGCGCCGGTTCTTCCGGCATCTGCCGCCGGTGCCGTCCACTCAGCCCAACCCGGTTGGGATCGACGGCATCCTGGAGGGGCTCTGCCCGCCGTACATCCGCTCCATGGACGATGCCGTCGAGCAGGTACTCGAAGAGAAGTACGGCGCAGCCGGCGCCTATGGTGACAAGGAGATCTTCGCTCGCTCGTACAAGGGAATGGGAAACGCGGAGGAGTTCCTTCGCAATGCATCCCATCATCCGAAAGAGGCGATTGAATACACGAAGGTCATTTGCCGGTACATCCACGAGACGTATGGGCGATTCCCTGCGCATACCGACGCTTTCCATGTGCCGGGCACGTGGGTGCAGTTCTCCCACGTGGAGATGGAGTACTACGAAAACTTCTATGACCCTTCGTTGTATCGACGCCAGGCCCAACACGCGGGCGAATGGGGCCATTAGGATCACCGGTAGCAACGACGCGAAGGACTGAGTTTTGAAACAGCGAAAAACGGCGCTCGTGACGGGCGCCTCGAGCGGGCTTGGCCGTGACATGGCACGGGAACTGGCTCGACGTGGGTGCAACCTTGCGCTCGTCGCTCGCCGGGAAGAACGGCTCCTTGCACTAAAGGCGGAGCTTGAAGCCGAAAATGGACTCTCTGTCCACGTGATCGCGGTTGATCTCGGCAGGGGTGGCGCCGGGGCGCACATCGAAGAACAGGTGCGCGCGGCCGGGCTCAATATCGACATCCTCATCAACAACGCGGGCTACGGACTCAAGGGCCACTTCCTCGACGTCCCATGGGAAGAACAGAAGGATCTCATCCAGGTCGATGTGATTGCGGCGGCCGAACTCACCCGCCGATTCCTGCCCGGAATGGTAGAGCGAGACTCGGGCCGGGTGATGTTTGTGGCCTCGACCATGGCCTACCAGGCAGCTCCCGGGTTCGCGACCTATTCGGCCGCGAAGGGCTTCGTCCTGCTCCTCGGCGAAGCCCTGGCATACGAATTGCGAAAGACGAACGTGAGAGTGACGGTGGTATCGCCAGGAAGAGCAGGCACTGAGTTCCATGACCGGATGAAGCACCCGCCGGGCCTGTTTCTCCGGGCCACCACCATGTCCAGTGAAGAGGTTGCCCGGCGGAGCATCAACGCCATGCTCAAAGGCAAACCGAGCGTCATCCTCGGAGCTGCCAACTCCGCGCTCATCAACAGCGGGCGGTTCGCGCCGAGGAGTCTTGCGACCGCACTCAGCAGCTTCTTCGCGCGGCCCGGTTCGGCGGGGGCCTAGCGGGCCGACGCCGGGGCGACGTTCTTCGCGAGAGCGCGGAGGACGGTCTTCAATTCGAAGATCGTGAGTTCGGGGTGGGCCGAAAGAATCGCGGCGGCGAGACCGCTGATGTACGGCGCCGCATAGCTGTTTCCAGTGGCACTGAGGGTACCGCCGCCTGCCCAAAGGACTTCGACATCCATGCCCGGAGCCCCGAACTCAACCGGTGGGTTGGGGTTGTAATAGTGTCCCGCGGCGGGGCCATCGCCGTGTGCCGCAACTGAGATGGCGGCGGAAAAGAGGCTTGGAAAACTGGTCACGGGCATGTTGTTCGCCGCCGTGACGAGGGCAACGTTGCGGAAGTAGGCCTCGTCGGCCAGGGCGTAGAGATCCGGGGCGTGTTCTTTGCGTGTAGTCCCCAGGCTGAGATTGCAGACGCGGGCGCCGTTTTCGATGGCCCAGCGCAGCCCGGCGATAAACACCTCGCCACGGCCTTTCAGGCGCGGGCCAAGCACGCGCACGCTCGAAATCTCGCACTCCGGAGCGAGCGACCGGATGATCCCGGCGCATGCCGTCCCGTGACCGAACAGGTCAACGTGGCGGCTCTCGACGACCGTGACGCCATCGGGACCGTCTTCGACCGTCACCCAGTGCTGAACCCCGCCGTTCAGCCGCGGGTGATCCGCATCGACGCCGCTATCGATGATGGCAACGTGGATGCCTTCGCCGGTGGCACCACCAAGAGCCCATTCCGCGGTTATCTCGCCCGGTCCGGGCATACCCGGCGGAAGCTCTTCCGTTGGCCAGCCCCACGGCCGCTCGCTCATCCGCGAGCCTCGACATAGTCCGTGACCGCCTGGAGGACGGCGTTTGCGAGACGTTCTTCGCGTTCACCTTTTCCGACGAGCGCACGCACGCGCTTCGCGAGTTGGATGGCTCGTTGGACTTCTGGCGCCTCGTCCAGCATGTGGTTGTTGGAAACGGCGGAGCCGCCTGCCGTGTTACGGAGAAACGCCAGCAGGCTGGAGTGCGCCCGCGACTGCATGATCGCGACAGCGGCCTGGTTCGCGAACAGCCCCATCGTGGAGACATCAGCCGGCGTGAAGCCTGCCGTGCCTCGCTTGTCGAGGAGCTCCAGCACGCCGACAACCTCGCCTTCGAGGAAGAGGGGCACACAGAGGATGTTTCGCGGCGTGCGACCCATGCGAGCGGCCACGTTCCCGGCGTGCCGGGGATCTGAAGCCGGATCGGTGATCGCCATGGGCTGGCCGGTGGCCGCCACCAGGCCGACGATGCCGGTGCCGGCATCGAGCCGCCAGCGTTCGGCTTCGGCGTCGGGCTGGCCAAGGGCCACTTCGAAAACAAGTTCGTCGGTATCTGGATCGATGAGAAAGAGCGATGCAGCTTCGGCGTTGAGGACGCTCGCCGCGGTCTCGACAATGAGGTGGTAGAGCGTTCGACCGGCAGTGCCCGCCGTGAGCGGCAAGGCAATGGCCACCGATTCGAGGGCCTCTCTGAATTCGCCGAGACCGGCCAAGGAGGCCGCCTGTTCCCTCAGCGTCCGCAGCTCGGCCTCCTGCTCGCGGATCCGCTCGTGGGCGAGGTCCAGGGCTTCGGAACGGTCGTCTTCGGGCACTTGCCGCCTCCTGGCTCATGCAGCGCTTCGTCCCGGCCCACGGGAGTGACTGCTTGTTAAATTCTGAGTGAAGTGGGTCACGCAAGCGTAAACGGAGGAGCGGCGCGACACCGGTTGCAGAGTATATTGTGCCCTCGGGGGAATTGGGATTGGCCGAAGAACTGCTAGCCGGGCGGTACCGGATCGAAGACGAACTGGGACGGGGCGCCTCCGCCACCGTCTACCGGGCACATGACACGGTGCTCGAGCGGTTCATCGCGCTCAAAGTGATTTCGAGCGCCCTCGCATCGGACCCCGAGTTTGCGCGCAGGTTCGAACAGGAAGCGCGCCTCGTCGCCCGCCTCGACCACCCCAATGTCGTGCTCGTACACGACTTCGGCACGCTTGAAGACGGGCGCGCGTTCATCGCGATGCGGCTTCTCGAAGGCCCGACGCTGGATACGTTGCTCAAGCAGCGGGGCCAACTGGCGCCCGCGGAAGTGGTCAGCATCATCGACCAACTGGCTGCGGCACTCGATTACACCCACTCGCTGGGGCTCGTCCACCGTGACGTGAAACCCAGCAATGTGAAAATCGACAGCGCAGGCCGGGCGACACTCACCGACTTCGGGATCGCGCGAGCACTTGATTCAGCGCGAGTCACGCTACCCGGGCTCACGATTGGGACGCCGCGCTACATGTCGCCGGAGCAGGTGCGCGGCGAAGACACGACTTCTGCGACAGATGTCTACTCGCTCGCGGTGATGGCCTACGAAATGATGGCGGGGCGGCCACCGTTCGAAGGCGATGGAACGTCGCTGATGTACAAGATCGTGCACGAATCTCCGCCGCCGCCGACGGCATTCAACCCGTGGCTGCCACTGACAATTTCCGCTGCAATTGAGCGAGGGCTTGCAAAATCTCCGGGCGACCGCTGGGAAACGGCGGGCGAATTTGCGGCCGCGCTCAGCGAAGCGCTCGCGACCTCCACACTCGGGCGTGGAGCCGCGGTTCCACCCGCGGCCGCTGAACCGCCGACGATTTCGAGGGCCGGGCTTGCCACCGGCGGGGTGGTGGCGATACCCAACTCCGGCGATACGGGCAGTCAGAGCGGCATCACGGGCAGCACACCGGCGGAGGCCCCAACGGAGGTAACCACCACGGGTGGCGGCGCCGCGCTGCCGGCAGCGGGCGCAGCGGCCGCCGCAGCGGGCGCATCTGCGGCGGGTGCTACGAATAGCCCAATGGCCACGCAAACGCAGGTCGCGCAGACCGGCGGGGGCGCTGCTCTTGGGGCCGGCGCAGCAGCAGCCGCGGCACCACCGGCGGAGCCGCCGGGACCAATCCCGTTCGCCCAGGGGTCAACACCTCCACCTTCGAAGCCGGCGGGAAAGCGCCCGACGGGGCTTCTCTTCGGCGGGGCGGGGGCGCTGCTTCTGCTCGGCGCAATCGGGGTGGGAATCGTGATGTTCGGCGGCGGCGGTGATGGCGGAGCGAAGAACGACGAAGATGACGAGAAGGGCGCTGCGGCACTGACCGCAACAGCTTCGGCCCAAACAAAGGCGACGACCACGCCGACAACGAAGCCCGGAACAACCGCCTCACCCGAGGCGAGCGCCACTACGGCGCCTGATACAGCCACGCCCGCGCCCGGAGCG
Organism: Dehalococcoidia bacterium; assembly: GCA_050247055.1. Classification (GTDB taxonomy): domain Bacteria; phylum Chloroflexota; class Dehalococcoidia; order Tepidiformales; family Tepidiformaceae; genus Amarobacter. The sequence continues at coordinate 173,858 of JBFWUX010000003.1, read as the reverse complement.
ACGACAGTCCCCACGAGCGCGCCACCGACCCAGGCGCCAGGTTCCACCGTGGCTCCAGCGCCAACGGCCACGCCGGTTCCACCGACGGCTACGAAGGTCCCTCCGACTTCAACATCAGTGCCGCCAACCTCAACGCCAGTGCCGCCTACCGCGACTGCGCCCACGAATACGGCGAAGTCGGCGTATATCACGGGCATCTCGCTCGCCAACGGCCAGTACGTCGTGAGCTTCGTCACGAACAACTTGAACACGAACGGCGAGCACGTGGTGTTCTACTTCAACGGTTCGAACCAGGGCAGGGCCTATTACAACGCCTCTCCCTACACGGGCTATGCGCAATGGGAGAAGCCGGCGACCGCCACCCAGATGTGCATCATCGTGGCAAATGCGGACAACACGGTGCAGTCGAACACCGGGAACTGCTGGAAGTTGCCTACCAGCTAGAGACGGCTAAGTAGTGGCCAGACGGCGCTTCTTCGCAGGCAGCCGTTGTTGTTTGCCACGGCCCCCTGCCACCACCCGCGCAACAACGGCCGGCTGGAACATGTTGGAAGGCGGCGCGACAAGGTTTGCGACTTCGAAGAACTTCTTCAGCACGACCGGGTCCTTCGTCGCGGCCTTGTGGGCGCGCTCGAGGTATTTCGCGCGGAGCGCGAAGCCGCGCGGTCGCTTGCCTTCGACCTGCGGGTAGCGCAGGTCTTCGCCGGCGGCAATCAACCACGGGATATCGGTGATAGCGCGGGTGCGGGCGAAGTAGCGCTTCCAGAGGCCCGAATCGCCTGTAGCGAGACATTCGTCCAGGGCTTTCGCCTCGTTGAGGGAGACCGTCATGCCCTGGCCGTAGACAGGGTTGAAGCTGCAGACGCCATCGCCGAGGACGAGGTAGCCGGCAGGGAAGTCGGTTAGTTCGTGGTAATGCCGGCGGCGGTTCGCCGGGTACTTGTAAGCCATGATTTCGCGAAGCAACTCGCGGCCTTCGAGCAACGGCGCGACGGCGTTCCCCGGGATGGTCTTCGCGAACTGCATCCAGCCTTCATAATCTGTTGGCGGATGGTCGCCGAGGCCGCCAGCGAGCGTAACGACCCATCGGTCTCGCTCCATGCTGATGACGCCGGCGCCCCGCGGGAGGTTCTTCGGGGGAGCCGTCGCGATGATCATGCCGTGCGCATCCCAGAGGTCGCCGGGGCGGCGCTCGATGATGGCTGTGGCATAGCCGACATCGACTTTGATTTCTGTTTCCTCGGGGCGGGCGAAACCCCATGACTCGAGCCACTTCGGCGTCTGGCTGCCGCGTCCAGAAGCGTCGAGCACGAGGTCTGCTTCGAGGGTTTGGGTTTCGCCGGTCGCGCGATTCTTCACATCGAGGCCCGTGACGCGCCGATTCGCCCGATCGTAGACCGGCTGTTCGCCATCGTAGCCTTCGAGGAAGGTGACGTTAGGAAGCGCCTTTGTGTTCTTGCGAACGAGGTATTCCAGGAGTGGCCGGCTGAGGAAGGCGGCCGTGAGCCCGCAATCGGCGCGAAGCTTCCAGTGGTCGTACTGGTACCAGAGGAAGTCGCCAGTGATATCGCCCTGGGCAACGCCCGCTTCAGTCATCTGTTCGGGCATCGTTGGGTAGTAGCCCTTGAGAACGTTGTACCCGCCGGCCAGCAGCGCGTGGACGTGGTTGCCCTGTGGCACACCCTTGCGAGTCATTGGATCGCCGGGCAGTTCGTCACGTTCAATGACGGTGACGCGATCGAAATGATTGCTGAGAGCTCGCGTGGCAGAAAGGCCAGCCATGCTGGCTCCCAGAACGATTGCATGTGCGCGGTTTGCCACCAGAAAAGATCCCCGGAAGAGATGCCGCCGAGCATACACGCCGCGCTCAAGCCCTCGCCACCCTTGCCAACGATTTGCGTATGTCTATCATCGGACACTCGCAGCCCGGGCCGGTTGCCCGGGACCCGCCGTGGAGGTCCACCAAGTGGTCGAGCAAACAAGTCTGGCCGGTCTTCCGGGTTACGAAATCACGGCAATGATCGCTCGCCGCGAAGTCTCGGCGCGTGACGTCATCGATTCGCACATCGCCCGGCTCGAGGAGGTTCAGCCGAAACTCAACGCAGTGGCGTGGCCGATGTACGAAGAGGCCCGGGCCGCGGCGGACGAAGCCGATGCAAAACAGGCGCGCGGCGAAGCCCTCGGCCCGCTCCACGGCGTGCCAGTCTCGATCAAGGACCAGTACTACGTCGCCGGGACACCAACGACGATGGGGCTGGAAACACGCCGGGACCACCGCGCGAAGAGCGATGCACCAGCGGTTGCGAAGCTGCGCAAAGAGGGCGCCATTGTTGTCGCGAAAGGCAACGTGCCGCAGCTGTTGATGTACCAGGAGTGCGACAACTCGGTGTACGGGCGCACAAACAACCCGTGGGACCTGGAGCGCAGCCCGGCGGGAGGCACCGGCGGCGACGCCGCCATCGTGGCTGCCGGCGGGGCCGCGCTCGGCCTCGGCTCCGAATACAGCGGAAGCATCCGCAACCCGGCCCACGCGTGCGGCATTTTCGGGCTCAAGCCAACCTTCGGACGCATGACGATGACCGGCGCGCCGAACATCTTCTTCCCCGGCAACTCCGGGATCCCGCTGGTCCCAGGAATGCTTTCCCGCAACGTGCGCGACCTGGACCTTTCGATGCGTTTGCTCTCCGCCCCCGATGCGCAGGGCGGCGACGCGACGATCCCGCCGGTGCCAGTCTGGGGCTCCTATGAAGCGATTCCCATGCGCGGTCTGCGTGTGGCGATGTACACCGACGACGGCTACTTCACGCCGTCACCGGCGATCCGGCGGGCGGTCAAAGAAGCTGCGGAGGCGCTCAGCGCACGGGGAGCGGTCGTCGAGGAGTTCCGTCCCCCGTCGATGGCCGAAGCGATCGACCTCACCTTCGCCATCATGGGGGCGGACAACGGCCGCTGGATGTCCCGGGCGTTACGGGGAAACAAGGCCGATCCGCGCATCAGCGTATTCATGCGCACGGGGAAGATACCCACGCCACTCAGGCGACCGGCGGCCGCTGCCATGAGTCTCGCAGGCCAGAAGCGTCTCGCTCGAGTACTCCGGCCGCTCCGTGACTGTTCGGCCTCCGAGGCATTCGGCCTGATGCTGAAGCGCGACCGTTTCGCGGCCGAATTCCAGCAGGCGATAGACGCAGGGAAGTTCGACGCGATCATCTGCCCGGTCTACCCGCTCCCGGCGGTCCTCCACGGTTCGATGTATCAGCTGTTCATCTCGCAGTGCTACTCCATCGTCTACAACATGCTCGGCGTGCCGGCGGGGGCGGTGCCAACGACGAAGGTGCGGGCAGGAGAGGAATCCGACCGGCCCAAGAACCGCGACATGGTCGATCGCGCAGCGCGCAAAGTCGAAGAAGGCAGCGCCGGGATGCCCATCGGCGTACAGGTGGTGGGCCGCCACTGGCGCGAAGATGTCGTGCTCGCGGTGATGGCGCAACTCGAGGAGCATTTCCGCGAGCAGCCGGACTTCCCGGCTGAACCGCCGATCTAGCAGGCGCAGCGCTATGTGTGTTTGGCGCAGTACGCATCGCGCGTCGAGGCGCTTTCGACAAACGGCAGATAGCTGACCTCGGGCAAGATGGCGAGGGCGCGGGCGCCGGCATTCGTTTCGATCTGTGATTCGATGCTGGCCCGGTTCGATCCCGCCCCGATGAGCTGGTTGCCGTTGACCCAGGACTCCGACCGCCAGAGTGCGACGAATGCGCCAAAGCTCGGTGCACCGCCGAGCACCAGCGGCAACTGTGCAGTTGCGACCGTGGGATCGAAGCGGTCCGCCACTTCGGAGAGCAGCCTGGCGCTCAGGCTTTCGATCAGGTCGTTCACGAGCTGGTAGTCGGGGTCAATGGTGTCTTCGGTCTCGGGGAGTACATCCGCCACGACGTATGGGAGATCGCGCGAGACGTGGGCGTTCATGCCGAGCAAAAGGTTTCCGAGACCGCGAACGCGCTCATCATCCGCGGCCTGGAACGCGATCTGCCAGGCCTGGGGAACGTTGTCGGTCTTCCCCGAAGTCCAATCGTCGAAGGCACGGAAGTAGTAGCTCGCGAACCAGGCGGTGAAGTGAGCCGTGGCCGCGGGGTCCTGGAGCCGTCCGCCGTCGTAGGCCTTGATGATCTCCTCGGTCATGCGGAGGTACATGGTGGCGAAGAGCGCGTTGTGGTTGCAGGACTCGGCCAGTGGCTTCAGGCGCCGGCGCATCTCATTCGCGACGATATCGAGGCAGGAGCGGTCGCCGCTCTGGCATGGATTGGCGGATGCCGGATCGAGGGCGGGCCTGAGATCCTCAGCCACCGATTCCCAGGCAGGTAGATTGGACGGGGCAGCATCGTCGCCGTTGCATGCAAAGAGCCCGATGCAGAACAGAGCAAGGAGCAAGAGGAGGGCGGTCTTCATGGCTAGCCCGGCGCCATTCGCCGGACGGCCAACCCGGCGCCAACGAAGCAGAGCACGGTGATGCCGACGAGTGCGCCGGCGGAAATGAGCCACGCCTTGCGGGTGTGGTTGAAGCGGGCCGGGCCGCTCTCCGGCTGGAGCAGCGCACGAATGGCCTGTTCTGGCTGGTCCAGGCGAACCACCGGAATCTTCGCGGCGGTGTTGTTCGAACGTTGAAGTTCATTCAACTCGGAGGTCGAGGCGGCAGCGGCGAAGCCCCAGCCCGCGCTCGAGGCATATCCCACTTCGCGAAGGACGGGCTGCTCTTCGGTGCCGGGAAACAGGCCGGCTGAGCCGAAGAGCACCTGGAAAGCAAGGAGCAGCGGGAGACTCGCGAGCGCCGCGGCGGTCGAGCGGAGTGCGGCCGAGACAAACAGGGCCAATGCCAGCGCGGCCGTTCCCGCGAGCGCCGCCGCGACCACGATTTCGAGCAGGGGCGAACCCAGCAGCAATGCATCTGGTGGGCCACCCTGCCGGGCCAGCGCAATGGGGACGAGTATCACGGCCTGGAGGATGGTGATGACCCCCAGATAGAGCGCCTTCGAAAACATGTACGCGGATGGCGAGAGGCCGACCGCCAGCTCGCGGTTCAGGATCTTCGATTCTTTGGAGATTTCGCGAATGCCGTTGGAGAGCCCGAGCAGGGTCATGCAGAGCATCACTACGAAGAGGACCAGGGAAGCCTGCGAAAGAAGCCGCAACTGGAATACCGGCAGCTTTGCCAGCTCGTTGGTGGGCAACCGCCAGAGGGCGAGGAGCCCGAGCAGCGGCCCCGCGAGGAGCATCGTCGAGACGCTCACACGGTCGGCCGCGAGAACGCGCACGTTGCGCCGCGTGAGCATCGAGAACTGGCGTGCCCAGCGTTGCGGTGTGAGCTGCGGCGCCTTCCGGGCCGAGTCGGCAGGGGCGGCGGAGTAGCCCTTGAGCGGATCCGAGACGAAGTGACGGGAGATCGAATCGGCCTGGAATCGGTTGTTCCATTCCTGGGGATCACGCTCGCTGAGGTCGCGAAAGATCTCCTGGTAGTCATCGCGCTCGAAATAGGCGTGGGCTAACGAGGGAGGCGCGAAGTACGCGACACGCCCTCCCGGCGCCAGGAACAAAACCCTATCGCAAAGACGGATGCTATCGACGCTGTGGGTGACGACGACAACGACGCGGCCGCCATCGGCGAGGCGCCGCAAGAGTTCCATGAGGTTGCGTTCGCGGCCCGGGTCGAGGCCGGATGTCGGCTCATCGAGGAGCAGCAGGGTCGGTTGCGTCAGCAATTCCAGCCCGACGCTCACCCGTTTGCGTTCGCCACCTGAGAGCTTGCGCACCTGCACATCGCGGCGGTGCGACAGCTCCAGTTCCTCGAGGACCTCGACAATCCGGGCCTTGCGCTCGGCGGAGGTAACATCGGGAGCGAAGCGCAAGTCGGCGGCGAATTCGAGCGACTGCACGACGGTGAGGTCGGGGTGGACGATATCGTCCTGAGGGACGAATCCGATGCGGCCCTTGAGTTCGCTGTACCCGGCGTGCAAGTCGCGTCCCGCGAAATAGACAGTGCCGGCCATGGGCTGGCGCAGGCCAGTGAGGACGTTCAGCAAGCTGGACTTGCCGGCCCCTGAGGGCCCAACGATCGCCAGCAACGAGCCCAGTTGGAGCGGAAACGAGACATCGTGGACGAGCGTGTGGTCTCCGAAGCCGGCGCTGACCCCGAGGGCCGCGAACGCGACTTCCGCCGGCTCGACCTGGCGGCTCAGGGTGCCGTGGACGAAGCGGAACTGGCTCCCGGCGAAGCTCACAAGGTCCAGGTCCAGGAGGTTCGCAGCTGCTATCCGCTGACCGTTGACGAAGGTGCCGTTGTGGCTGCCGAGATCGACAAGCTGAGTGGTCCCGTCCGGAAACCGCCGCAACTCCGCATGGAAGCGGGAGACGATAAGTTCGGGCACCACCAGGTCATTCGCGGGATCGCGGCCGACACGGAGCGTCGCCTCCGCGGGTTCGCCCGTGCGGGAAGGGCTAGATAGCGCCGGCGAATGTTCTGAATCTGTTGTCACAAATTTGCGCGAGCCTACCCCAACGTTAGAGGGCGGGGCAAGGTTCGGGCACGCTGTTTCCCCTCGGACGCGGGGGCCCGTAGGCGCGTAACTGAACCGCAACACCGGCGCACTTCTCAGGGCCTGTGGTGTGGCCGTAGTATGCGCCCTGTTCCGTCGAACGGGGTTTGGTCGCTGTTCGGTGCGGGCCATAGCCGGCGGATCGTTAGCCACGAGGGGCGCTGCACATGAGAGCCCGGATCTCCCTGATCCTTGCGACTGTTTTGCAATGGCCGACGCGGATTCGCCCGTGGCCGGACCTGCCGCCGCTGCTGGGAGCGCTGGCACTATCCGGCGTTCGCACCCGCATGCAGCACGAAAATCTTTACGACGTCCGTGGTGGCGCAACGCCCGTCCGCAAAGGCCGCCCCAGCCGGGGCCGGAAACATCGCTGGCGCACGGCCGACGGGAGCTCGACGGACCTTCACGACCCGGAAATGGGCATCGCCGACAGCCGGTTCGGGAGAAATGTCCCGCCTGAGAGCGCCTGGCCAGAAGGCATGCCAGGGCTGATGGAACCGAATCCGCGGAGGATCAGCCGAGAACTGCTGGCGCGTCGTGAATTCCTGCCGGCGACGAGCCTGAACCTTCTTGCCGCGGCCTGGATCCAGTTCCAGGTCCATGGCTGGTTCAGCCACGGCGACAACGCGGTGGACGATCCATACGAGGTCCCGCTTGAGCCAGACGATCCGTGGCCGGACGGAGAGCGGCCGATGAAGATTCGGCGAACGCGACCCGACCCGACCTGGACGGACGGCCAGGGACCGCCAACGTACCGGTCGGCGGTCACGCACTGGTGGGATGCTTCACAGATTTATGGCAACTCGCTCGCGCGCCAGGAACAACTTCGCAGCCATGTCGATGGCAAGTTGTCCATGGTCGAATCGCCGAAGATAGCGAATCCGCTGCTACCTGTTGATGAAAGCGTGCGCGCCGGGGTGGACCTCACCGGATGGAACGACAACTACTGGCTCGGCCTGAGCATGTTGCACACGATCTTCGCGCGGGAACACAACGCAATTTGCGACCGAATAAAGCAAACCCACCCGGAGATGGGGGACGAAGAGATCTTCCAGACCGCCCGGCTCGTCAACGCGGCGCTCATGGCAAAGATCCACACGGTGGAGTGGACGCCGGCATTGCTGGATACGCCCACGCTCCACCTGGGCATGCACGCCAACTGGCACGGCGCCCTCCCGCGCTGGATGACGAAACGACTCCCGCACCTGGGTCACGCCTGGAGCGGCATCCTTGGATCGCACGCCGATCACTCAGGAGTGCCGTATTCGCTGACGGAAGAGTTCGTGACGGTCTATCGCATGCACCCGCTGGTCCCGGATGAATTCACCATCCGTTCCTCGGCCACCAACGCTGTCATGGACGAGAAGACGTTCACCGAGATCCAGGGACTTGCGACGCGGCCGCTCGTCGAATCGATCGCGATGACGGACCTATTCTACTCGTTCGGCCGCAGCCACCCGGGCCAGATCACGCTGCACAATTACCCCAACTCGCTCCGGGACTTCCGCAAGGTCGAAGGCGGCGACCCGATCCATATCGACCTGGCGGCCATCGATATCCTTCGGGATCGCGAACGCGGCATCCCCCGCTACAACGAGTTCCGGCAACGCATCGGAATGCCTCGGGTGGCCTCATTCGAGGAACTTTGCGAAGACCCCGCCGTCGCCAAGGAGCTCAGTACCGTCTACGGCGGCGACATCGACCGGCTCGACACGATGGTCGGCATGTTTGCGGAGAAGCCGCCGAAAGGCTTCGCATTCAGCGAGACGGCCTTCCGCATCTTCGTGCTCATGGCCTCCCGCCGGCTTTCGAGCGACCGGTTCTTCACCGACGACTTCCGGCCAGAGATCTATACGAAGGAAGGCCTCGACTGGGTCGAGGAAAACACGTTCTCAACGGTGCTGCTTCGGCACTTCCCGGAACTGCGAAGCTCCCTGGACGGACTGCCGCACGCGTTTGCACCATGGAATGAGGTGAAAGCATGACCCGAATCGAATCCGCAGAGACGACCGGCGCCGCCACCAGCGGCGTTTCCGCTGTCCGCAACTGGGGCGGCGACGTGATCTCCTGGCCGCAGGTGCGGGCGGATGCTCATTCGGTGGACGACCTTGTGCGCATCATGAAGGACCAGGTGGCCTACCCTTCGCCGGTACGCGCCGTCGGCTCGAATCACTCAACAAGCGAATGCGGAACCGCGAGCAACGGCACTCTTGTGAACATGCGGACCATGAACCGCATTATCAAGATCGACGAGAAGGACCTGACGGTGACGGTCGAGGCGGGCGCGCTGCTCATCGATGTGGCGAAGGAACTTGAAAAGCGCGGACTCCAGATGTACGTCCACATCGAATTGGGCAACCTCTCCCTCGGAGCGGGCGCTATATCGAGCACGAAAGAGTCCTCGTTCCCCGGCGAATACGGCCAGGTGTCGTCGTATGCCATTGGGATGAAGATGGTCACCGCGGCAGGGGAACTCGTCGAAGTGACGGAAGACCAGCCAGAGCTGCTCCAGGCGACCCGCCTGAGTTACGGACTGTTCGGCATCGTGTACGAAGTGACCTACCGAATCAAGAAGCTCCAAGCGATGAAGGTCTACAACGAGTCCTACTCGATCAGCGAGTTCTGCGAGCGGCTCCCAGAGTTACAGGCGCGGGGCGAATCGATGATGTTCTACATCGCGCCCTTCGAGCGCACCATCGTGGTGGAGTACCGGCGCTACGACGCTTCGATTGAGCCCGACATGAAGCACCGCTGGCGGTGGAAGTTACGAAACCTGGAATGGAAGACGATGGCGCCGGGGTTTTCGCACTTCTGCAGCACCCACGTCCCGTTTCGACCGCTGAGAAACCTCCTCATCTCGCTCCAGAACCGGATCCTTCTGCGGGCGATCGTGATGTTGATCCACAAAGACGACAGCCTGCCGGCTGACCAGGTGATCCGCTACGGCGAGGTCGGGGGAAAGACTCGCTACACGTTCGGTATCTGGGTTTTCCCAGCTGATCGGTATGTAGACGTCATGAAGGATTACGAAGTCTTCGTGCGCGAGTACGAGCGCAAGACCGGCTTCCGTTGCGACATGATCGAGGCTGGGTACAGCGTTGCTCAGGACCAGTCGTCGTTGTTCTCGTACTCGTACGATGGTCCCGTTCTTAGCGTCGACCCGGTCTGCACGCCGAAAGAGGGCTGGGAGGAATTTCTGATCGCCTACAACGAATTCTGCAGCCAGCACGGCGGCTATCCGTTGTTCAACCAGACCAAGTCATTGGCCAGGCACCAGGTGCACAGGGCCTACGGCGACCGCATCGGGGCCTTCCTCAAGTTCCGCGAGCAGTTCGATCCGACAAACCGGCTCTTCAGCCCGTACTTCAGGGATCTCCTCGCCTGAACTAGGAGCCCATGACGAACTGGAAGGTGGTATCGCCGACGCGGATCACGTCCTGATCGGCGAGACGGTAGCCCTCATCGATCAGGACCTCGTTCAGGTACGTCCCGTTTGAGCTGTTGCGATCTTCAATGACGAGGCCGCCGTCCAGGCCGCGCTGGATGCGAGCGTGGAAACCGGAAACCTTCACATCGTTGACCACGATGGTATTGCGCGGGTCGCGACCGATGCCGATGGTATCGCCGTCGAGGCGGTGAACCGTTCCCGGGGCTTCGCCTTCGAGGACGACAAGATAATCCGTGAGACGTGAGACCCTCTTCGTGAGGACAGTCGGCGGGACCATCGAGACCGCTCCTTCCGCCACTTCGGGCGCCTTTGCGGCGCTGAACGTCAGGAGGGTGGCGCCGATCTTTATCTCGGCGCCGGATGTAAGCGGTCGCGGGCCGTCGAGACGCTCGCCGTCGAGGATTGTGCCGTTCGTGCTGCCGAGGTCCTCGACCGTGGTGGCGCCATCGCGGTGGCTGACCCGGAAATGGTGGCCGGAGGCGAGAGGGTCGGTCACGATGATGTCGCAATCGGGGGCGCGACCAACTGTCGCCGTGCTGCGGATGGCGAGTTCTTGACCGGCCTGCGGACCCTGCGAGACACGGAACACACCGATGAATGACGGTCCGGACGGTTCGATGCTGAGTACCTGCGTCGCAACGGGGGCGACCGGGGCGACTGGCGCCACTGTGGTCGCGGTTGCAATCGGCGCGGCAGCGGCCGGCATGCGGGTAACCTGGCCGTTGGCAATGGCGAGGGCCGGGTGCAGCCCAGTTTGTGCGGGCCGCGGGGCGGGCGTTCCGTGTCCCTCCAGATCACCGAGGCCAAGGCGCTCCCAGAAGCGATGGAGTGGGCCTGGCGCCCACCAGTTCCAGCTCCCCATCATGCGCATCGTGGCGGGCACGAGCAGCGCCCGGACAATCGTCGCATCGATGAAGATCGCCAGGGCCATGCCGATGCCGAGCGACTTGAGGTTCGTCAGGCTCGACGTCGCGAACGCGAGGATAACAACGATGAGGATGGCTGCCGCACTGGTAATCAGGCGGCCGGTTTTCTCAAGCCCGCGGGCCACGGCGAGGGTGTTGTCGCCAGTTCGGTCGTACTCCTCCCGCACACGGCTGAGCATGAGGACTTCGTAGTCCATCGAGAGCCCGAAGACGATTGCGAAGAGCACGATCGGAAGTGTTATGTCGATCGTTCCGAGTGACTCGTAGTGGAGCAGGCCCTGGAATCGGCCGTCCTGGAAGATCAGCACCGTCGCCCCAAATGACGCGGTAAGCGAGAGGAGGTTCATCAGCATTGCCTTGAACGGCAACGTGATGGAGCCGAACACGAGGAAGAGGACGATGAAGGTCGCGACGCCGATAAAGCCAAGCATCTCGGGGAGCCGTTCGATGATGCTGTGCTTGATATCGAACAGCTCCGCTGCATCGCCGCCGACAAGCAGTCGCGCATCCGCAGGCGGCTCGATTGCTCGAATCTCCTCCACCTGGTGCTGGGCTTCGCTCGAGTCCAGTTCGAACTTACTGACGAGCGAGAAGCGCGCGAAGTTGTCCTTGATGAAGAGCGAGATCGCCTCCAGCACCTGGGGATCGAGCGAGCCCGGAGGGACAGAGGCGAGCGACTGGTACTCCTCCCTGGTCAGGCCCGGCTGGATGCCGAAGACGCTATCGATCCGTTGAATGCCATCGACCGCTTTCAGGCGTTCGGCGAAGTCGAAGAGTTCGCCCACGTGCTCGGGCGTTAGGGCGGGGCCGTCGAACTCGATCAGCAACTGGTGAGGCGTAGTTTCGTGTGGGGTGAACTCTTTATTGAGGATGTCGAATACGTCGCGCGCTTCGATACCCCTGGCGAGCGCGCGGGCATCCTGCGTGGAGCCCGTAACGCGGAGGAAGGGCGCGCCAAGCAGCAGCAAAAATGCGACCACGGTGACGCCGATGATCACCGGGCGGCGCATCACGGCGAACGCGAGAGTGTGCCAGAAGCCGCTCTCTGAGGAGCCAGCTTCTTCCTCGGCGCTGGGGAAGAACGGCAAGCGAAGACGCTCAATCTTGTCGCCGAGCACGCCGAGAAGGGCCGGGAGAACCGTACAGGCCATCAGGATGGCGAGCATGGTGACGGCGATCCCTCCCATGGCGAGCGAGCGAAGGTAGACCTGCGGGAAGAAGAAGAGTGCGATCAGGCTGGCCGTCAACGTGACGCCGGAAAAGGCGACGGCGCGGCCTGTGGTGCCGACGCTGCGGATGATGGCGCCTTCGACGCCGAGTTCCGAGACTTCCTCTCTGTATCTGCTCAGGATGAAGAGCGAGTAGTCGATCGCGAGGCCGAGGCCGAGGATTGTCACGATGTTGAGGGCGAAGATGTTGACCCGCGTCAGCATTGAAAGCAGCAGCACGATGGCGAGCGCGAACACGATGGCCAGGCCGCCAAGCACGAGGGGGACCATGGCCGCCACTGCGCTTCTGAAGATGAGGAGAAGGAGGATCGCCGTAATCGGGAAGGCGATGAGCTCAGCTCGCCGCAGGTCTCGCTCGGTGATGACCTGGTTCTCGTGGAAAACAGGAATGACGCCGCCGTACTCGGTTTTCACCGGTCCATCGGCTTTGAACAGCTCTTCGAGGTGCTCGAACCTGTCTAGCTTCTCCTTGACGTCGCCCTCCATGCTCATAACGGCGAACGTTCGCGTCCCATCCTGCGAGACCAGGGATTGGGCGCCAGTGTTGAAGAAGCTAAGCATGCGCGTCACTGACGGGTCATCCCCGCCGCGATTGAGGGCTTCCTGGATCGCCGATGCGGCCGCCGGGTCGGTGACCTTCCCCGAATCGGCGGTGTAGAGGACCACGAAATCGGCCCGTCCCAGGCCGAATTCCTGGACGTTGAGCTCGCGTTCCTTGATGGACTCGGTGCTGGGATCGTCGTAACCGCCGGGATCGAGCGCTGTGAACACACCACGCCCGGCGACAAGGGCGATTGGAGCAGCAACAGCCACCGCTATCAGGACCGCCCAACGGTACCGGAAGGACAGCCTGGCCATGAAAGCGAACATCGGGAACCCCGGGGAGAGAGTGGATTTCTGACCGTCTGGCCTGGAATGGCGCAATACTACGCGAAGCGGTGCGTGGTTCGCAGGTGGTGAGCAGGTGCACCGAGCGGACCGTTCGAGCGCGTGGCGCTCCAACAGCTGATCTGTTGAAATTGAACGAGGCGCGGTTTCGCGGGCGATTAGCTCAGTTGGTCAGAGCACCTGCTTTACACGCAGGGGGTCGGGGGTTCGAGCCCCTCATCGCCCACCATCTCAATCGCGGTCCAGGAACTCTCCAACCGCCCTAACGTAGTCTTCGAACGCTTCCCGGCGAATGTTGTGGCCGGCGCCCTTGAGGCAGACGACTTCGACCGTTGGATTCAGTCGCCGGGCCTCCGCAGCCACCTCCTCCGAGACGATGGCGCCCCGTTCGATGTTGTCGCCGCGGATGAGCAGCGTCGGCACGCCGATGGCCGCGACGCGTTCGCGCCAGGCGCCGAGGAAGCTCGGGCGGCGGGTTCCCCAGTCTTTGGGCACGCGGAGCTGGCGCTTCGATTCGGCCCACGCGGGAAATTCGGCATCGTGCCATGTCGGGCTCTGCTGCTTGCCGTAGGCAATCACCTGCTCGGTCGTGATTTCGTTCCAGTTCGGCTGCTGTGGCCGGGCGCCGGTTGGCCACTCATCGCGCCACGGGGGGTCTTCGAGGACGGCGCGACGGAAGAGGCCTGGCTCTTTACCGATGGCGTCGGCGACCGTGGCGGCGCCCATGGAGTGACCTATGACCGCTGGTTGCGGAAGTTCGAGTGCTTTCACCAGCGAGATAAGGTCGTCGGCATCGCCGAACACGCCATCGGCGGGAGCATCCGACTTGCCGTGGAAGCGCGAGTCGTAGGCGATGATGTCGTAACGGTCGTCGAGCGTTCCGGCCACGCGTTCCCAGCAAAGACCGTTATCCGAGAAGCCGTGGGCAAGTACGAGCGGGCGACCCGAGCCGCGGCGGTAGTAGTGGATGCGAACGCCACCGAGCGTCGCGTCTCCTTCAGTCCAATTCATGGGCGGGATTCTAAAGAATCTCAGGGGCGAGGCAATTTCAGTTGAGGAAGACGGTGACGTAGATCCACATCTTGCCGTCTTTCACGGTGGCGACGCCAACGGAGCTAAAGCGCTCTTCGAGGATGTTAGCGCGGTGGCCGGGGCTGTTCATCAGGCCTTCGTAGGCGGCAGCGACGGTCTTCGTTTCGAGGTAGTTGTTGCGGGCGAGGTTCTCGCCGGCGAGACGATAGCGGATGCCGCGGGCGGCCAGCTCCGAGAAGGCGCTTTCGCCGTCCGGAGCGTAGTGGTCGAAATAGCCGTTTTCAACGAGGTTGGCGGCGCGTGCGTAGGCGACCTCTTCCAGCGACTCGTCCCACTCCAGCGCCGCGAGGCCTTCGTCGCGGCGGGCGGCGTTCATCAGGTCGAAGAGCTGGTGGGCCTTATCGGTTGCGCGGGGTAATTCGACCGGCTCTTCCACGTTCGAAGGCAGCGATTGGATGGCGGAGGTCGGCGCGGCGGTGATCGCCTGGGCAGTCTGCGTTGGGGTTGCGACGACGTTGGCGACCGCGGTGGAAATATCAGGTGTTGCGGCCGGGGTTGGCTCGATGGGCGTCGCATCTGGTGTCGCTTCGGTGACAACTGTTGGAGAGGCGTTAGAAACGGGGGAGGAAGCGGCCTCGGTTGCCGATGTTTCTGGTGTCGGGTCTTGCTCGGCCGCGGTGGTTGCCCCCGGGAACTCCGCAAAGGCAAGGCCGGCGAGTGAGCAGAGCATGCCCACTGCAAGGAGCCACGAGAACGGCTTCGACTTCGGCATACCTCTAATTTCGGCGGCTGTAACCGATCGGAACATTGGGGTTGCCACCGATGGGGGTGACAAACCGCATGCAGGCAACCACAGGGACACACTCGCCCGGGCTTCCGCCCCTCGTTGGCACACGCGTCGTGGTGATTTCGCAGGGACTCGAACGTTCGCATGACCGCGCCCGCGGTCTTGAGGAGTTCGGGTACCGGGTGCTGCCGGTCGGAGATTCAGGAGCGACGAGCTTCGCCGCGCCATTGAGCCAGGCCGACGCCATCATCATCGACCTCGGGCGTGAACTCGCATTCCCGGGTGACGTTGTCGCGCGTGTGCGCCAGGACTCGACGGTGCCCCTGATAGTCGTTGGGTGTGCCGGGACCTTTGCGGAATTGCTGCGCTGCTTCGAAGCGGGAGCCGATGACTACTGCCGCCCGAAAGCCGCCACCGAAGAGATCGACCTGCGCCTCCGCGCAATGTTCCGGCGCATGCAGATGGAAGCGCCCGAGGAACGCCATTCAGGCATGCCCGATGTGCTGCGCATTGGTGAGATCGTAATCGACCCGGGCAGCCAACAGGTGACGAAGGCGGGCGTGGTCGTGCCGCTTTCGCCGACGGAGTTCCGGCTGCTCGCCACAATGGCGGAACACCCGGGCGAGGTCATCCCCTCGAAGGCCCTCATTGCACGCGTGTGGGGCAACCAGTACGCCGGCGAGACGCACTACCTGCGCCTCTACGTGCGGTACCTGCGCCAGAAACTGGAAGACGATCCGAGCAATCCGGTCTATATCGTCAACCGCTGGGGCTCGGGGTACTCGCTCGACGAGCCGCAGCGCACGGCAGCCCGCGCCGGGTAGACGTCCGCTCGTATCCTCGACACAATCGGCCCCCAAACCATCCGGGGGCCGTTTCTTTGTCCGACACTCCACACAGCATCCTTCGCAGCTCGCTCAAGTCCATGCACCAGCTTCTCGACAAGGCCGTCGAAGGCATGACCGCAGAGCAACTGAACTTCCGCCCGCAGGAAGGCGGCGTGAGCGGGTTCTTCAGCCTCTGGCACTACGTCCGCACCGAAGACAACATCATCAACTTCGTCACGCAGGGGAAGCCGACCGTCTGGCTCGAGGGCGGTTACAACGAGACATTCGGACTGCCGCGCAACAGCCAGGGCACCGGGATGACGACCGACGAGGCCAACGCGGTCCAGATCCACGACGTGGCGAAGTGGCATGAGTACCAGCAGGGCGTCTGGGCGGCTACGGACAAATACCTTGCCGAGATGTCGCCCGACCAGTTCAACGAACGCCGGGTGACCATCAAGCCTCTCGGCGAAATGTCCCTCTGGAACGGTATTTACGGCATCTGCCTGAGTCACGGATACCGGCACGTTGGCGAGATTGAGTACGTGCGCGGTGTGCAGGGGCTCGGCGGGCTGACGATTTAGCCCGCTTCGGGAAGCACGAATCGAACGTAGTTGAACCGTCGTTCGAAGCCCATTGACGTGTACAGGAACGCGCCCTCGGAAGATGCTTCGAGCGTGACGTATTTCGCTTGCGGCCAGTTCGCGGCCGACCGCGCGGTGATATCGGCGCCGAGGCCGCGGAGGCGCCATGCCGGCGCCACCAGCAGGTTCGAAATCATCGCCGTTTCGCCGACGCAGCTCGATGTGACCGCCCCAACGACTTCCCCCTCTAGTTCCGCCACGAAGTACCGGAACGTGCCCGACTCTGTCAGGCGCAGGATGAATGCGGTCTCGGTATCGTCCGGGGGCCGGACCTTCGTTGGGTCACGCCGGACCGCGAGGAACGCGGCTGCATCGCTGCTCGATTCGACCGGGCGCAGGTGCAGGGCTCTATTCATCTCTGCGGGGCACGGCAGGCTTCGCACCATGACCGGCTGGCTCTGGGCGATGGTGAAGCCGGAGCGCCGGGCGTCCTCGATGAGCTGTTGGTCGCGGCCGTCCTGGAGGACCAGGGAGTAGGCCGCGCCTCGCTTCCGATACCACTCGCCGACAACCTCAATGCTTGCGCTCCCGGCTCCGTCGAGGGTCATCGCCTGGTTTATCGGGCCGAGGCCGGTGTCGGAATCGTAGAGCTGCCAGCCGCCGGATTCCTGAAGCGCGCCGGAACGGCTTGAGGCGAGAACAACGCGCCTGGCCTGGAGGAAGGTGCGATGGAGGTCGGCGTCCGTTGGTGGATTCATGGGCTCACCTCGGGAAGAGTGGCGTATCGGTTCCCATCACAACGTAGTCATCGATCTTGCGGAAGCCCATCGCTTCGTAGACGGAGAAGCCGAGGATCGTGGCCTCCAGGCATGCGCCGGTGGCGCCGGCACTCATCCCGGCTTCGATGGCCGCCGCCGTGATCGCTGAACCGAAGCCCCGCTTTCGCTGCGATGGCGCGACGTAAACATTATGGATCGCCACCAGTTCGCCCTGGACCATCCCCATGGAGCGCGCCACGGGCCGGCCATCGAGCAACCCGAGATGAAGGGTCACACCGGGCATTACCAGCGAACGCTCGACCATCGCCCTCTGGAAGTCCTGATCGTGATACTCGTCGCGATCGACCGAACAATACGAGACGATATCGGCCTCTGATTCCACCCGCTGCAGGGAGAGTGGCAGGTGAGCAGGGAAGGCGGACGGCAAGGGGTGGAGGACCATTGCTGGCTCGCGGAACTTGAAGACGAGGCCCTCGACCATCGCCGCGGCCAGCAGCGGGCCATCGACGGAGGCACGGAGATCGACGCGACAATTGATCCCGCGGTAGGCGAACCAGTTCATGGCCTCGCGGAGTGCCACGGCCGGGTTGGCGACAGGCTCAACGACGACCGCGACGTTGAAATCGGAGACGCCTAATCCGGCATCGACGCAGAGCCAGGGCCCGACCCGCTCGGCGGCACCGCCATCGCCAAGCGCCGTAATACGCCCGAGAGCGTGAATGTAGAGCGCATGGACCTGGTCGCGGGTAGGTTCGGCCACGCCGAGCATGCTAACGTTGACTGCACAACAAGGGATATTCACAGACCCAACGCTCGGAGGAACTGCCAATGGACGAACCGAACGAGGCCTCGGTAAACAAGATGTGGAACTACGCGGAGAAGTTCGCGGAGAAGTCGGGCACGCACCTCCATCCCGACCGCTTCATCACGGAAGGCGTGGTCCTCGGCCTTGCCTCGAACATCGACAACTACGGCCGGCCGCTGTGCCCATGCAACTTCTACCCATCGAAGGACGAAAACGGGAACTGGCCCGAGGGCCTCTACCAGCCGCGAGAGGAAGAAGTGAAGCGCCGCGACTGGATCTGTGCATGCGATGAGATGCAGATCTACAAGTATTGCCACTGCCTCCTGTTCGTGACCGAAGAAGGTCTGCCGATCACGGAATACCTGCCCGAAGACCACGAGGGCCGAGAAATCTACGGGCTGGTCGAAGACCCCACGCCCGACAAAGGCCGCGCCCTTGGCAAGGCCCTCGCCAAGAAAGAAGTAGCCGAAAACGGCTAGCGCGGGGAGCTGCCCGACGCAGACGAAGAACCGGGAACCGGGCGCCAAGGGGTAGGTGCTGGAGGCACTGCCACCGCCGGAGCGACCGCGAACCGTGCCTCGAACAGTAGACTGCCAACCATGCAATTCACCTCACTCGGCAAGACCGGCGTCCAGGTTTCCCGGCTCTGCATGGGCTCCATGCAATTCGGCTGGACCGCCGATGAGCAAGCATCCTTCGCAGTCCTTGATGCGTTCGCGGCCGCGGGCGGCAACTTCATCGATTCCGCGGACATCTACTCGAACTGGGTGCCCGGCAACTCGGGTGGCGATGCCGAGGCGATCATCGGGCGATGGATGAAGTCCCGCGCAAACCGTGATTCCATGGTCATCGCGACGAAACTCCGCGGCCGCATGTGGGAAGGCGAAGACGGCGACGGCCTCGGCCGCGCCCACGTCATCCGCGCCTGCGAAGACTCGCTCCGCCGCCTCCAGATCGAAACCATCGACCTCTACCAGGCCCACTGGTTCGACGAACGCGTCCCGATCGACGAAACCCTCCGCGCGTTCGAAGACCTGGTGAAAGCCGGGAAGGTCCGCCACATCGGCGCCTCGAACTACCGCCCACACCTGCTCAAGGAAGCGCTCGATGTGGCGAAACAGCACGGCCTCCCGGCCTACGCGACCCTGCAGCCCCACCACAGCCTCGTCCACCGCAAGGAGTACGAAGCCGAACTCGCAGGCATATGCCTCGAGTACGGCCTTGGCGTGATTCCATACAGTCCCCTCGCCGGGGGCTTCCTCACGGGCAAATACACGAAAGGCGGCCAGCGCGTCCGAAGCGAGCGAGCGGGCGGAGCAAGACAGTACTTCACGGACGAAGGCTGGGCAGTCCTCGCTAAAGTCCGGGAAGTCGCCCTCGTTCACTCCACGACGCCCGCCGCCGTGGCGCTGGCCTGGCAACTCACGGTTCCCGGCATCACCGCGCCCATCGTCGGCGCCAACACCCCCGGACAATTCGCCGACCAGCTCCCGGCTCTCGAACTCCAGCTCTCGCCGGAGGAACTCGCGACGCTAAACGCCGTCAGCGAGCCCTATCTCCAGAACGGAGAAGACCACCAGGGCAGCTAAATATCTTCGCCCCCGACAAGACCAACGGGACGGCCACAAGCCCCGTAACTGCTTTGAAGCGCTCCGACACCAAATTACGCCGGTGCAACACGATCCGAGCGGTAGCCTCTTCGGCGAGTCCAAAGTGACGTTTGGCGCACTCTTGGACTTTGGATAGCTGTATCGTGGCGCAATCTCAATGGCAGCGCAGTCCGAAGTTGACTTACTCATTGGTTGGTAAGCCCGAACTAATTGCGATGTTGGTCCAGCGATTGGTTGGTATCTCCGCCTGGACGTCGTTGGTATTGACGTGGATTGCACTGCTGGTCGCGACAAGCGGGTATGTGGTCCTCGTTCGATTCCTGCCGAGGAGATCAACCAGGTGGTGGCCCGAGGCACTTCTTGCAGGACTCACCGCCCCGTTTGGAGTGTTGCTTACCAGAGCGAATCTCGAAGCACGATGGGACACAGCGATTGCCGTTGGCGTCCTATGTGGGGGGATTATCTTTTTGGCCTTCGCGGTGGTTCGCCGAGGCACAGGTCACGATCCCGGGCCAAATTGAGTTTCACAGCGCTCAAACCCGCTACGCATAGCGCTTTTCATTTCGCCCGTCGGCCTCACCGCCCGATTGGCAACGGAGCCGCGTGTGTCAGCGGCGGCTCAATCGGCTCCGATCCATCCGGATTCAGAACCAGGTATCCGCAGTCGCACGGGTGCTGGTCCAGGTTGTAGTGAAACTTGTACGCCTCGATTAGCCCCGATGCCTTCCTCAGCCCTTGCTCCGCGATCCATGCCCGGGCTGCCGCGGCAGCCTCATCAATCTCGTCGAAGTTGTCGGCATAGACGTACGCGAACGTGCCGCCCGGGAAGATCGCGGTCTTCGCCGGCTCCGGCGGCCGGTAATCGCCGCGGATCGGGACCGCCGCCTTCAGCGTCCCCGCATCGTCGTCGGTGATCCCCAGCGCCGCGATGTCGATGCGTCCCAGCGCCGGCCGGGTCCGAAGCCGCCAATCGTTGAACGCATCCCAGTGCGCGCCGATGACCTCCCACTTCGGGATGAGGGTGCCGTCCGCGGCGCGCTCGTAGCCGTCGCTCAGTTCGAAGTAGGCAATGCGCGTTTCCGGCAGCCGAGCGAGCCAGACCCGGCGTTCCGTCACGGGATCGCTCCCAGCTCCTGCAGCGAAGCGACGCGATCCCAGTCGTAGCCAAGGTCTTCGGTAAGGATCATCTCGGTGTGTTGCCCGAGTTCCGGCGCCCACTCGCCCGGGCGCGCCGGGGTGCCGTAGAAGTCCGCCGGCGTGTTCACCTGTTCGACCTGTCCCTGCGGCGAATCCATCGTCACGAACGCTCCCGACGCCCGTACCACCGGGTCATCGACCACCTCCGTCACGTTCTGGAGCGGCGCCCACCACACGTCATTCGCATCGAAGATCGGACCCCACTCCGCGAGTGACTTCGATCCGAGAATCCGATCCATGATCTCGACCAGGGCAGTCGCGTTCGCGTAGCGGTTCGGGATGTCGACGAACCGCGCGTCTTCGGCCAGATCCGGCGGATTGCCCACCGCACGGAGGAAATCGGGCCAGTGCCGGTCGCCCTGGAGCATGAGGAGATAGAACCAGTGCCCCGCCGAATCCCGGAATGGGTTAATGAGCGGATTCGGCGCGTGGAAACGGTCATACGGCGGCGTGAACGGCAGCTGCGCACGAAGCTGGGTGTTCGTGTCCCAGCCCATCATGTAGACGCCAATCCGCATCAGCGATACGGCTACTCGCTGCCCACGCCCGGTCTTCTCACGGTTGTAGAGCGCCGCCGCAATCGCCCCGGCCGCACTGTTTCCCGTCATGTGGTCGCCCATGCCACCGCGCTGCAGCGGCGGGCTACTGCCCTCGGGAGTGAGCCCGGCAGCCACACCCGCGCGCGACCAGAACGCGCCGACGTCGTAGGCGGCGCGGTTCGCCTCGGGCGTATCTGGGCCGTATCCGGTGACATTGCAATAGATCAGTCCCGGGTTGGTTTGGGAGAGCTTCTCGTAGCTCATCCCCAGCCGTTCAAGCGCGCGCGGCCGCATATTCGAGACGAAGACGTCCGCCGCGTCGATGAGGTCTCCGGCGATGTAGCGCGCGTCCTCGACCTCGAGGTTGAGCGCGATGCTGCGCTTGCCCCGGTTGTCGAGTTCGAACGGTGGGTTCATCACGGCGCCGAAAGCAGCGCCAAGGCCGCGAAACGGATCGCCTTCCGGCGGCTCAATCTTGATGACGTCTGCGCCCCAGTCCGCCAGGACCGCCGCGCACGACGGCCCGGCCACCCAGACGCCCATCTCCACAACCTTGATGCCTGCCAGCGGTCCGGCCATCGATCCCTCCAGTCGCGCTCCCTCGCATTCTAAGAGGGCGACCCCCGCGCGACGAAAGGGCGCCGAAGCCTACCTTCGCAACCCCGCCTCCAACCACCCGATGTGCTCGTTGTAGTGGTCCCATGTATTCCCATGAACCCATCCGCCCACAGGATTGCCGTTGTAGGGCAAATCGCCCGGCTGATACTCGGAGTACGGCTTTTCGAGGTCTTCTTGCGATAGCGATTCGAGCAACGCCATCAATTCGCCGTGAACCGCGCCGGCAGTTTGCAGGATGACCGCGGGAGATTCTTGTAGGGCGAGGTCCGCGAGCGCCGCGTTGATCGCGTCGGTGTCGTGCGAGGACCAGACTTCAGGCGCGAGGCCCATTGCGGCCCCGCGATCGCCTTTGCGAAGCAACCCCATCAGTGATCGTTCCCACCCGGAAACATGGGCCAGATGCACCTTCGCGCTCCAACCGTCGCCGAGCGGTTGGTCAAGCTCTTCGTCGGTCATCGAGGCGAACAGCGACTGTAGCGCGTCCCATCGCTCGTTGATCAGCGTCATGAGTTCCGGTTTGGTTGTTGGTGGATCGCTCATCTTTCAACTCCCTCCATCGATAAGCCCCATTCCCTTCGCGGGTAACGGTCCACTCTGGCGGCGGATAGCAAAAAGGCGCCCCGTTCGGGGCGCCTTTGCTGATTGGTTGGCGACTAGGCGCGCGGGAGGCCGAGGCCTCGCGTCGCGATGATGTTCCGCTGAATCTCGCTGGTGCCGCCTTCAATCGTGTTGGCGATCGAGCGGAGGTACTGGTAGCGATAGCGGCCGTACGCCGAAGCATCGACGCCTTCCGTCTTGCTATCGAGCTGGCCGTAGAGGCCGAGCACTTTCATCGCTGTGCGGGCGATACGCTGGTTGAGCTCGGTACCGTAGAGCTTCGCGACGCTGGCTTCGTGGCCGGGGGCGACGCCCTCTTTCGCCTGGATCGAAATGATCTTGAGGCTCATCTGAGTGGCCACACCGGCTTCGACCATGCGGTCCACCAGTTCGTAGCGGGTGGAGCTGTTCGCCTTGAGCGTGCTGACATCCGCGCTCTTCGCGAACTTCACCAGGTCCTCAACGCCCTGGCGGGCGCCGACCGCGCCACCGATGTTCGAGCGCTCGAAGCTGAGCGTCGTCTGCGCGAGATACCAGCCACGGTTCTCCTCGCCGATGATGTTCTCCTTCGGGATGCGCACGTCTTCGAAGAAGACTTCGTTGAATTCATGCGTGCCGGCCATGTTGATCAGCGGCCGGACGGTCACACCCGGCGCCTTCATGTCGGCGATGAAATAGGTGATGCCCCGGTGCTTCGGGGCTTCCGGGTCGGTGCGGGCGAGGAGGATCATCCACTTCGCCATGTGCCCGCCGGAGGTCCAAATCTTCTGGCCGTTGACGACGTAGTCATCGCCGTCGCGGATGGCGCGAGTCTGCAGGCTGGCAAGGTCGCTGCCGGCGCCGGGCTCGCTATAGCCCTGGCACCACACGGTTTCGCCATCGAGGATTTCGGGCAGGTACTTCTTCTTTTGCTCGTCAGTGCCGTGGACGATGAGCGTCGGGCCCGCGAAGCCGGTGGCGATGCCGCCCGGTCGCGGCGCACGCGCTTCGGCCATCTCCCAGTTGAAAATGAACTGCTCCATCACCGACATGCCGGCACCGCCGTACTCCTTCGGCCAGGCGGGCGCGACCCAACCGCGTTCGGCGAGCTTCTTCACCCAGGTCTTCCAGCCCGGGCCGCCGTATCCCCCCATGCCTTCGCCGCGCGCCATGTTCTTCGGCGACTCGGCCTGGATGAATTCACGGACTTCCTTGCGGAAGGCGGCTTCTTCGGTGGTGTCGTTGTAATCCATGAGAACCTCGGGAATGTTGTGCTGGCATTTTCGATTGTAGATGGACGGTTGTCGATGCAGACTGCACGCAGCGTTGCATTTCCGGAGCGTTCCCATGGCCTCGTGGGCAGAATTCGAACGAGAAGCACCGGCGCTGTCGGCACTCTGCTACCAGCGCTTCAAAGCCACCGACCTGATGATGATGGGCACTATTCGCAAGAACGGCTTCCCGCGCATCTCACCGATCGAGTGGATCATCTACGAAGGTGAACTGATGCTCGGCGGCATCTGGCACGCGAAAAAGGCTCTCGACCTCCTTCGCGACCCGCGATGCACCCTCCACAGCACTACTGGGAACAAAAATGGCCAGGAAGGCGACGCCAAACTCTGGGGCCGAGCGACGCCACTCGCCGAAGAACGCGTCGAAGGCTACTGGCAGTGGGTGTACGAAGAAACGGGCTGGCGCGCGGATGGCCCCGCACACATCTTCACCATCGACATCGAATCCGCCTCGTACCTCGCCTTCACCGGCGACGGCACCATGAAGATGCTGCGCTGGCCGGGCAATGGTGAATGGGTGATAACGAAGCACTGATGGCCGCTTCTAGCGGTTGCGCCAGTAACCGGGACGCTGCTTTGAGTGAGCGACCGCCAGGATCGTAACTACAGCGCCGTCCGTTCGATAGACGATGTAGTAGGGGTATGGAGACAACTGGTAACGACGAGTGCCGAACAGGTGCACCGATCCCGAAGTTGGGAATTCTTGAAGTGTGGCCCGCGCTGTCCGAAGTCGAACGCGAAACTCTTGGACGGTCTTGGGCTGTCTATCCTGGAGCCAGACGCGCGCGTCCCTGGCTTCGCGAATCGCCGCTCGCGTAAAGACAACGCTCGCCATCAGTCGTCGAAAATCAGTTTTTCAGCTTCTTCCCAGTCCACCAGCTCCGCCTCGCCCCGATCGATTTCTTCGAGCCTCTTCTTGATTTCCGCGGCCCAGGCTTCATCGTAGCCGGGCTCCTTCTGCTCACGCAGACTCATGCCGAGTCGAATCGCAAGCATCTCGCGTTCATCCTCGTCGAGTTCCATCGCCTGATTCAGCACAGACTCGAACTTCGTCACATCAGGATTGTAGCAAAGTGGAGGGTGCCCCTACTGCGGATCGCGCCACATCAGCCAGACCGGCGGACCCCCGTTCGGCACCTGGAACTTCTCCGTCACCTTGAATCCGTTGCGCTCATACAACGGGATATTCTTTTCCTTCGAACTCTCCAGGTACGCCGGCATCTTCTCCCTGTCGCACCTCTCGAGGATCGGCGCCATGAGTTGCGTCCCGATGCCGCGCCCCTGGAGGTCAGGCTCAACCCCGAGCATCAGCAGGTAGTAGTGCGGCTCGTGCGGGTGCTTCTTTTCGATCGCATTCAACCCGCCCATCACCTTCGGAATGCGCCGGAGCGATGCCGTCCGCACCATCGCTGGGAGCAACTTCAACTGTTGCACCATCCCCATCTTCCACTTGTCCGGCGGCGTCCAATAGGCGCCCCCCTCGAGGCTGTCGGTGGTGTAGATCTCCCCGTACGGCGCAGTGATCTGGAAGGCCACATCGATGAAGTCGTAGATGCGTCGAGCCCGGCGTTTGTCCTGGGCGGCAAACCAGTTGGCGATCGGGTCATCGTCGAATGCCCGGGCCATCACCGCCGAAAGCTTCTTGCGATCTTCCGCCGTCGCCTTGCGAACGTTCACCTGGAGGGGTTCGCGCGTCCGTTCTGTTGCTTCGGTTTGTGTCATTGTCGTCCCCCTTTATGACCCGCCCAGTCTACTCCGCGGTGCAAGCCCCAGACGCCATCGCCAGGACCCGCGGTGCTAGACTTCCCCGGTGATCAAACTCCACTGGTTTCTCCCCACGAGCGGAGATAGCCGCACCGTCATTCCGTTCGGCGAAGATGGCCACCAGCGTCCTCCAACCTTCGACTACATGGCCCAGGTCGCACAGGTCGCCGACTCCATGGGCTTCGATGGCGCCCTCACCCCGACGGGCACCGCCTGCGAGGACTCCTGGATCGTCTGTTCGGCGCTCATCCCGCTCACGAAGAAGCTGAAGTTCATGGTCGCCTTCCGCCCGGGGTTCGTGTCTCCAACCCTGGCGGCGCAGCAGGCCACGACATTCCAGCGCTACTCGAAGGGCCGCCTGCTCCTGAACATCGTCACCGGCGGGAACGACGCCGAGCAGCAGCGCTTCGGTGACTGGTCGCCGCACGACGAGCGCTACAACCGCACGGCTGAATTCCTCCAGGTGCTGCGCGGCGCGTGGAGCGGCGAAGCCTTCGACTTCGATGGTGCGCATTACAAGGTCCGCGGCGCTGTCGTCGGCGAACCACCGGATCCCCTGCCGCCTCTCTATATCGGTGGCTCATCCGCCGCTGCTGACGAAGTGGCCGCGAAGTACATCGACGTTGCCCTAACCTGGGGCGAACCACCGTCGATGGTCGTCGAACGCCTCGCCAAATGGCGCGCCGCCGCCGAACGTGCCGGCCGCCAGATCCGCTTCGGTATTCGCCTCCACGTCATCGCCCGCGACCGCGCGAAAGACGCCTGGGCCGAGACCGAGCGCTTCATGGAGATGCTGGACGACGAGACCCTCGAATCCGTGCACTCCACACTCTCCCGTAGCGAGGCCGTCGGCCAGCAACGCATGCTTTCCCTCCACGGCGGCAAACGCGACAACCTGGTCGTCGCCCCGAATCTCTGGGCCGGCATCGGCCTCGTCCGTGGCGGCGCGGGCACTGCCCTCGTCGGCAGCCACGAAGAAGTCGCCGACCGCATCCAGGAGTATCACGAACTCGGCTTCGATGAGTTCATCCTTAGCGGCCATCCGCACGTCGAAGAGGCCTACTGGTTCGGTGAAGGCGTCATGCCCATCCTGCGCAAGCGCGGGCTCATCCCGGAACTCGAAGGCGCCCAGGCCAAGCGCCAGACCGAGCACGCCTTCCTCAGCCTCTATGCCAGTGGCGACCGCCCGGAAACCGAACACGGCCGCGTCTCCGCGAGCTGAGTCACGTCAAGATCACATTACGCCACCGCCCTCGTCGAAAATCCGGCCGTCCATGTACCATACTGGCGCGGACAGGCAGGCCGGCAGAGTTCGTGCGGCGGCGTACGGCCCGTCGAGCGTGATGGCACGAGTGCGCTTCGAGCCCGCCTCCGCACGTTGTTGCGCCGCATCCATGACACAGACAGAGGGATGATGAAATGACTACAAACAGCGAGTGGTGGCCCAACCAGCTGAACCTCAGCGTGCTTAACCAGAACTCTCCGCTCACCAACCCAATGGGCGAAGACTTCGACTACGCCGAGGAGTTCAAGAAGCTCGATCTCGGGGCCCTCAAGAAGGACATCATCGAGGTCATGACCACCTCCCAGGACTGGTGGCCCGCCGACTATGGCCACTACGGCCCGTTCTTCATCCGGATGGCCTGGCACAGCGCCGGGACCTATCGCATCGGCGATGGCCGCGGCGGCGCCTCCGCCGGTACGCAGCGATTCGCGCCGCTTAACAGCTGGCCCGATAACGTGAACCTCGATAAGGCCCGGCGCCTCCTCTGGCCCATCAAGCAGAAGTACGGCCGCAAGCTCTCCTGGGCCGACCTCCTCGTCTACACCGGCAACGTCGCACTCGAATCCATGGGCTTCAAGACCTTCGGCTTCGGCGGCGGCCGCGAAGACGTCTGGGAACCCGAAGACATCGACTGGGGACCGGAAGGCACATGGCTCGGCGACCAGCGCTACAAGGGCGACCGTCAGCTCCAGGGCCCCCTCGGCGCCGTCCAGATGGGCCTCATCTACGTGAACCCCGAGGGCCCCAACGGCAACCCCGACCCCATCGCCGCCGCCCGCGACATCCGCGAGACCTTCCGCCGCATGGCCATGAACGACGAAGAGACCGTCGCCCTCATTGCCGGCGGCCACACCTTCGGCAAGACCCACGGCGCAGGCCCCGCTACCGCTGTCGGCGCCGAACCCGAAGCCGCCGGCATCGAAGAGCAGGGCTTCGGCTGGACGAGCTCCTTCGGTACCGGCAAGGGCGGCGACACCATCACCAGCGGCCTCGAAGGCGCCTGGACCCCCACCCCTACGAAGTGGGACAACAGCTTTTTCGAGACGATGTTCAAATACGAATGGCAGCTCTCGAAGAGCCCCGCCGGGGCCCAGCAGTGGGTCCCCACCGACCCCGCTGCCGCCACCACCGTCCCCGATGCCCACGATGCCTCGAAGCGCCACTCGCCCGTCATGCTCACCACCGACCTCTCCCTCCGCATGGACGCGGCCTACGAGCCCATTTCGCGGCGCTTCTACGAACACTCCGATGAGTTTGCCCTCGCGTTCGCCAAAGCATGGTTCAAACTCACCCACCGCGACATGGGCCCGCGATCACGCTATCTCGGCGCGCAGGTGCCGGCTGAGCCCCAGCTCTGGCAGGACCCCGTCCCCGATGTCGACCACCCGCTCATCAACGAGCAGGACATCGCCGCCCTCAAGGCCACCATCCTCGCCTCAGGGCTCACCGTGCCCCAGCTCGTCAACACCGCCTGGGCCTCTGCCTCCACCTTCCGCGGCACCGATAAGCGCGGCGGCGCGAACGGCGCCCGCATCCGCCTCGCACCCCAGAAGGACTGGGCCGTCAACAACCCGACCGAGCTCGCGAAGGTCCTCCAGGCCCTCGAGAAAGTCCAGGCCAACTTCAACGCCGCCCAGTCCGGCGGCAAGCGCGTCTCCCTCGCCGACCTCATCGTGCTCGGCGGGTGCGCCGCCATCGAACAGGCCGCGAAGGCCGCCGGCCACAGCGTCGCCGTCCCCTTCGCGCCCGGCCGCACCGATGCCTCGCAGGACCAGACCGATGTCGAAGCCTTCGAAGTGCTCGAACCCACCGCCGACGGCTTCCGCAACTACCTCATGGCCGGCCACCTCCGCTCACCTGAGGAGCTGCTCGTCGACAAGGCCTGCTTCCTCACGCTGACCGCCCCCGAGATGACCGTCCTCGTCGGCGGCATGCGCGCCCTCAACGCCAACACCGGCCAGTCGGCCCACGGCGTCCTCACCAGCCGCCCCGGCACGCTCACCAACGACTTCTTCGTCAACCTGCTCGACATGGGCACCGAGTGGAAGGCCTCAGCCACCGACGGCGTCTACGAAGGCCACGACCGCAAGTCCGGCCAGCTCAAGTGGACCGGTACCCGCGTCGACCTCATCTTCGGCTCGCACTCGGTCCTTCGCGCCCTCGCCGAGGTCTACGCCTGCGAGGACTCGCAAGCCAAGTTCATCAGCGACTTCGTCGCGGCCTGGAACAAGGTGATGAACCTGGACCGCTACGACCTCTGACCTTCATCCTGCCCTCTCCTCTTCCCGGTGGAAGACCCGGAGAAGGAGATGGTTCAAATCCACTGGCCCCGGGCGGCGGTGAGTTCGCCGCCGGCTTCGCCGGTGTTGATTACGCCTGCCGGTTCGATGAGGAGGACATGGCATTCTTCCCTGGCGACCGGGTGGTGTTCGGCGCCTTTGGGAACGACGAAGAGTTCGCCTGCGCGGAGAGTGACGGTGCGGTCGCGGAGTTCGATGTCCATGGCGCCAGAGAGGACGATGAAGACCTCATCGGTGTCGGCGTGGTGATGCCAGGTGAATTCGCCCTGGAGCTTCACGACTTTGAGTTCGTAGTCGTTCATTGTGGCGACAATCTTGGGGGACCAGTGGTCGCTGAAGAGGGCGAGTTTGGCGGCGAGGTTGACCGGGGTGTCGGAGTTCTGCGGCATGCAGAGATTTTAGCCCTCAACAACAAGCCCCTCTCCCAAGTCTGGGAGAGGGGCTTGTTGTTGAGGGAAGTGCGTTCCCGGCCTGTTCTGGACCTGGCACACGGGCACGATCCGCTTACTGACGTGCGCGGTTCTCATACGTCAAGGAATGGCCGCGACACGCTGAGTTATGCGCGGGTTGGAACCGAACACCAGAACGACGGAGTTCAGCGCGGGGCGGCGGATGGCGAGACCGCGGCCGCCTGGGAGAGTGGAGGTGTCGTCGGTGGTGGATGCGTTGGCGGCGCTGAGCCAGCTGTCCATGGCCGTTACGAATTCGTCAGCGTCCTGGGGGGTTTCGAAGGCGACTTGGAGGACCGCGAGTGAGTCTTCGCCATCGGAGTAGAGCGCGACCTGGTCGCCGGACCAGCCAGCGGCGCCGTCAACCGCGGGCAAGCCCGTGAGGTGGAGCTGGAGGAAGTTTCGGAGGCGGAATTCGCCGAAGGAGGAGCGGAATTCGCGTTTCCAGCCACTGCCGAGCTGGCCGGAGACATCCGGGAGGTCGATGGTGGAACGCTGCGAGCCGGTGGGACGGTCGGGGTGAAGGATTTCGGCGGTGGAGATGCGGCGGCCCGCGAGGATGGCGTTGGTGGCGGCGTTGTCGTCCAGGGAGCCTTTGAGGTTCACCCAATCGATGCCGGATTCGTAGGGAAAGCGAAGTTCGCGTTCGAGGGCGGCGGGGATGCCAGCGCCGGTCAGGCCCTCGCCCGGGAGGCCGCCTGATTGTCCGGCGAGGTGTTCCGCGCCCCAGAGCCGCTCGTAGTGGACGGCATCGCCTTCGATGACGGCGCTGAGGGCGAGAGACCAGTCGGGGTCGGAGGCGGCGCGATGAAGGAGGTCTTCGAGTTTGAAGTGACGGTCCTGGATGGCGTGGATGAGTTCGTGGGCGACTGTGGACTGGAGGATGGGCGAGAACGACGCGAAATCGAGCGACTGATCTTCATCGATGATGCGGAGGAGGAGGTCCTCGGGAGCATAGAAGCCGATGACGGCGCGGGAGGCGAAGTCGAGGTAGAGAACTTCGTAGTCGTCGTTGGGGCCGATGATTCCCATGAGGCGGTAGAGAGCTGTGAGTTGCTGGAACGCGGCTCGGTCTTCGTCCGAGAGCATGCCGGCGATGACCTCGCGCACCTGGTCGCGGGGAATGGCGGCAGCTCTTATACCCTCGGGGACAGGAAGGTCCCGGAGTGTGGCGTCATCCTCAAGGACCTGCTGGAGGGCCGGGCTGAGCGGTGCCCCTGCGGAGGGATAGGTGTCTTCGGATTTACCGCCGCCGCAGCCGGCGATGGTAATCGAGAGTGTGAGGAGGATTGCAGCGATGAGCGTGGCCGGCGCGCGCCGGAATTCTTGCTCGCGAGGAGCGGTCACGGCTATCCTGAGCGGTACGGCGCATTCGTCTAGTGGCCTAGGACACCGCCCTCTCAAGGCGGAGATCAGGGGTTCGAATCCCCTATGCGCTACCAGCGTGAACAATACGAGCAGGGCACGTGCCCTGCTCGTTTCGTTTCTCCCGAAAGACGACTTTCGTAACATTCTTGAGAGTAGTGAGACTCCTCGTTGGAGAGTGTCATGGCATTTGTGGATGAGGCAACCGCAGCGCTTTACCAGGAGGCCTGGGACGCGTGGTACAAGCAGATCGAGCACGTGCACCGCGTGTTCCTTGGGGAAGAGCGCCCGAAGCCTGACCAGCTGAAGGGGTTGCTCAACCGCGAGGCTCGTGCGAAGGGGAAGTACGAGGCAGCGCGATTGAAGTTGCTGGGCCTCGACGAATCCGGGGAAGCGCCGGCCGACCCGGACGCCAACCCGTTCAAGTAAAGCGTTCCTCACCGTCCGTAGCTGGAGACCGGGGGTAGAATCAGGTTCGATGGCAAGTCAACGCGCATTCGGGCGGCCGCTAGCCACACGCACGAACCTCTATCTCCTTTTCGCGATCCTTGTCCTGATCCCGGTCGCGGCGTTCAGCATCGGGCCGCTGACGAGTTCGAGCATCAGCCTCGATGGACCGGCCGGGCCGTTCGTGGCGTTTTCGGCGGGTGTGCTCTCATTTGTTTCGCCCTGTGTGCTGCCGATGGTGCCCATTTTCATCGCGCAGATTTCTGGTTCGAGTATCCAGAACGGGAACTTCACCGCGGACAAGCGGGTGACGTTCACGCACGCGGTGGCCTTCGTGACTGGGCTTTCGATCGTGTTCATCTCACTTGGCGCGGCGGCCGGGCTGCTCGGCTCGTACTTCCTGGTGGACAACCAGCGCGAGTTGGGCGAGTTCGCCGGGGCAATTCTCGTGCTCATGGGCATCCTGGTGATCCCGCCGCGAGGGCGAGCGGACCCGCTGAAGTCTGCGATCCTGCTTGTTGTTCTGACCGGGGTGTACCTCTTCCTGGCGCGGGTGGCCCGCCTGGAAGGCGATAATTCGCGGCTGCTCTTGCTGGGACTCGTGCTGTTGGCGGTCTGGCTGCGGTTTGCTGGCTACCTGCAGTTGGCGCTGTTCTCGCGGACGGTTGAGGTGCGCATCGCTTCGAACCGCCCGGTGGGCTATTTGCGGTCCGCGTTTGTTGGCGGCGCATGGGGACTCGGCTGGACACCGTGTGTGGGGCCGATCCTGGGGAGCATCCTGACGCTGGCCGGGGAATCTGGCGGGGCACTACGCGGTACCTATCTGCTCGGATGGTACTCGCTGGGATTAAGCGTTCCCTTCCTTATCGCGGGGCTGGCAATTTCAGACGTGAACCGCTTCCTGCGGAGAATCCAGCCCTACACGCCGATCATCGAGGTTGTGAGCGGGCTGATGATCATCGGAGTCGGCGTGTTGTTGATCTCCGGGCGGCTGACAGGGCTGAACGACCTGTTCTCGTTCGCGGACTTCAACGAAGGACTCTAGCCAGTTTGGATTCGGGATTTCGGATTTTGGATTGAGGGGCGAGCGGTGGCGGCTAGAGCGGAGCGGGTGATACGCTCTGTGGCGCGGCGCGTTCGTCTAGAGGCCCAGGACGCCGCCCTTTCAAGGCGGAGATCAGGGGTTCGAATCCCCTACGCGCTACCACTTCCCCCTCGACGTCGGCCAGCGGTGGGCCCGGCCGGGCCCTGTGCGACTTGCGCTGGTTGTTACGCTGGAAGGGACTCCCAAACCAGGAGGAGCCCCTTTGAATGCATCGAGACTCTCACCGACCGGCCGCTACGGCGTTGCAGCGATCATCACGGCAGCCGTCCTCGCCGGAATCGCGACCTGGACGGTTGCGCGCCTGGCCGGAGTGGACATCGAGGCCGAGCAGAACGGGGAAGTTCGGGATATCGGACCGGCCGCGGTCGCAATCGTTTCGGTTATCGGCGGATTGCTCGCATGGGGCGTACACAGTCTGCTTGCGCGGCGAGAGTGGCTGCGGTGGTGGCCGTTCATCGGAAGCACAGCCCTGGCCATATCGATCATCGGTCCTTCCTGGCTTGCCGATGGAGCGGCGGCTGTGGCGCTGATCGCCATGCATGTTGTTGTAGCTGCGGTCCTGATCGCCGGGTTCAGTATGCGGGACCTGCAGTTGAACCCGGCCGGGCGGTCTGGGGCTTCCGGACCCAACGCCTCCCGGACCAAAGCGAAACACCGCGAAGCGGCCGCTTCCGAGTAGAAGCTACAATCCCGAGACGAGCTCCTGGGCGTGGCTATCGAGGTGTCCGATCAATGTGGGGATCATGTCGGCGAGAGGGGTGGGGACGCCGCGGAAGGGCATGGGGCGGTCGCGCTGTTCGGAGGTGAGGCCCCCGAGGAGGCGCAACAGCTTTTCCCTGTTCTGTCGCATCTCTTCGATGAGCTGTGCCGTTTCAGAACCGGCGCGCTCAGCGACTCGAGCGCGATTCCAGACGTGGACATCGAGTTCTTGTTCGTGCGTTGCGGGATCGTCGGGTTCGGCGATGCCGGCGCCAATGCGTACACGGACCAACTGGCGGAGGTCGTTGGCGGCCATGTGCGCGAGCAACTCGCGGCGGGTCCAGGCGCCTTCGCCTGTGTGGACGATGTCGTCCCAGCGGTTGTCGGGAACCTCGCGGATCAGCGCTTCAACGCGCGAAACAGCTTCGCCGAGTTGTTGGAGGATCGCGTTCAATTCGGAGTCTGAAATGGGCATGGCGAGTTGCTCCGCCTAGAAAATCGGGCCCTTGCTCGAAGATTCCTCGGTGGATTCGCCGAGCAGTGATTCAACGGTGAGGGGGCCGGCCCCTTTGAGGATCTGACGTCGAATGCCGAGGAGGGTGGCATCGTCGGCGCCGGCGAGGGCGCGCTTCACCAACTCGAAGAGGGTGCGGGTGGAGATGAGGCTATAGCGGTAGTTCTCGCAGGCGACTTTGAGTGGCGCGCTGAATTCTTCTTCGCGCTGCTCAGGGTCTTTTTCGCGATAGCCGTTGGCGATAACGATGCCCTTCAGGAGTTCAGACTGTTTGAGGAGGTGTTCTTCGAGTCGGCGCTGGAGGCGGATGTACGGCCATTCGACGGCCTGTTCGCGGGCGCTTTCGAGTTCGAGGAGGGCCTTGTTGCCCTCGTGCTCAAGAGAAATGGGTTCGCCGGGGATGTACTCAACGGTGAAGCCAATCAGGCGGAGGGCTTCGACGACCGAGCCGGCGAACGACTGGCCGTCTTCCCAGAGGAGCCGGCGGTGCCGAGCGAGACTGTCATGTCGCTCGCGAACTGCCTGCTCTTTCGAAGCCGCCTCTTCCGCAGCGGCCTGTGCCTCTTCAAGCTCGGCTTCGACCTGCTCGAGGCCAGGGAGAGCCTGGGAGCGCACCCAGTAGGGTTCCTGGGCGCCGAACTCGCTGCCGGCGTGACGGGTGCAGGCATCGACGAGCGCCTGGGCGAGGTCGGACTTGTTGGCGTAGGAGCTTTCGGCCATGACGGGCAGGAAGAGGACTCGGCCGCCGAGGACCGAGAATTCGACGGCGATGGGCACGCCGGCGCCGCCGGTGGCGAGTACCTTGCCGGTTTTGCGGACTTCGGCATGGCGGTCATCGAAGATGGCGCGGTAGCCGATCTCTTTGCGGAATTCGCGGAGGACGGGGACGAACGGGTGTTCCTCGGTTCCCGAGATGCGGACGGTCTTCCCTTCGGCGGGCTTGAGATACGGCGGGCCCCAGGAGAGTCCGCCGGGCGCGGGCAGCCAGTGATACCGATCGAGACCTTCGAAGCCGAGCACACCGCCCTGGACGGCATTGGGCCGAGCAAAAACGACGACGAGGCCGCCGGATTCGAGGAGGCGGGACGTTTCGTCGATCCTTCGGCGGTACTGTTCAGCGGCACCGACAGAGGAAGCGGTGGTGGGAGCATTGATGATCGGGCGGCTGTCGTACGCTTCGAATTCCTTCTCGGGGTCGCCGAGATCGGCGGCAGAGCGGGTGACGCTTGCGGGATCGACGATGAGCGCGTCGTAGTCGTTGTAGCTCGGCGCTGTCAGCGGGTTGTAGTTGTCGATTTCCTTGTTGGGTAGGGGAAAACCGATCGAGAGGATGCGCATTCAGCGTTCACCTTAAGCGAGAAGTGGGCCGAGGCGTTCGCGAAGTGCGTCAGCAAGCTCTGGCCTGCGCATGGCCGCCGCCACCGAGGCGGTGAGGTAACCAAGCGGCCTGCCCGTATCGTACCTGACTCCGGAGAACTGGAACGAGAACACCGGCTCGCCGCCGGCGATCTGGCTCGCAAGCGCATCCGTTATCTGGAGCTCGCCGTTCGCGCCGGGAGGGATGGCATCGATGTGGCGAAAGATGGTCTCGCTGAGGATGTAGCGGCCGACGATGCCGAGACGTGACGGCGCTTCGGCGAGTGCGGGCTTTTCGATGACGCGGCGAAGCCGGGCCGGGTTTGCAGAATCGACTGGATCGACAATGCCGTACTGTGGAACATCGGCATCCGCGACGGTTTCGACGGCAATAAGGCTGCCGCCCGATGTGGCGTGCGCGCGCACGAGTTCGGCGACGCATGACGCGCCGAGGACGAGGTCATCCGGGAACATGAGGGCGAAAGGCCGACCTTCGAGGTATTGACGAGCGCAGTTGACGGCGTGGGCGATGCCGAGCTGTTTGTCCTGGTTTACGTAGCGGAAGGTGGCTCGCGAACCGATGGCGAGGAGCTGATCGGCGAGATTCGTGTTGCCAGTTTCGCGAATGGCGCGTTCGACGCGGGCGCCGGATTGGAAATGTTCGCGAATGGCATCCTTGCCTTCGGCGATGACAAAGACGATCTCAGTGATACCGGCCTCAAGGGCTTCATCGACGCAGTACTGAACCAGGGGGCGATCGACGATGGGAAGCATTTCCTTAGGAACGGATTTGGTGGCGGGAAGCATCCGGGTGCCGAGGCCAGCGGCGAGGATGACGGCCGTGGAGACAGATTGCATAGAACCAGCATGGTACCCTGTGGG
Organism: Dehalococcoidia bacterium; assembly: GCA_050247055.1. GTDB lineage: Bacteria > Chloroflexota > Dehalococcoidia > Tepidiformales > Tepidiformaceae > Amarobacter. Next base: position 137,971 of record JBFWUX010000003.1, on the reverse strand, counting down.
TTGGCACCGGATATACAGAAAGTAGCACTGCTGCTATTATTCGAAGCCGTCTATCTTTCCCCGGGGAGCATTTTGAGGAAGCGATCGAAGGTCCCACCGAAGCCGGCACCACCAGAGCCACGAATCAACGAACGAATCCGTGTACCGGAAGTTCGCGTGATTGATGAAGAAGGGCGCCAGATCGGCGTCATTCGAACGGCAGAAGCATTGGCCATGGCGCGCGAGCGCGAGGTCGATTTGGTGGAAGTCGCAGCCCAGGCAAGCCCTCCAGTTGCGCGCCTCATGGACTTCGGGCGATTCAAGTACGAGCAATCGAAGAAGGAACGGGAGGCCAAGAAGCACCAGGTAAACGTGCAGCTCCGCGAAGTGCGGATGAAGCCGAAGATTGATGACCACGATGTGGACTTCAAGACGCGGACCGCGGCGAAGCTGCTCAAGCAAGGAGACAAGGTCAAAGTCACGGTGATGTTCCGCGGGCGCGAAATCACGCATCCGCAGATCGGCAAGGCGCTGCTCGACCGTGTACTGGCCAGCCTCGAAGACGTGGCAGTCCTGGAAAAGGATGCGATGCTCGAAGGCAGGCACATGACCATCATCCTGGCGCCTGACAAGAAGAAAATTGCCGCCAAGGCCCGCGCAGCTGCGGGAGCCGCCGGAGGCAAGGCACCCGCCGAAGAGGAAGAAGACGAAGCTATTACCGCGGCCGCGGAAGCTGCTCCGGTGGTTGGCGAAGACGACCAAGATGACGTCGACGAAGAAGACGACGACGACGATGAAACAGGAGACTGAACTTGCCGAAGCTGAAGACCCACAAGGGCGCAGCGAGCCGCTTCCGTGTAACCGGTAGTGGCAAGATCATGCGAATGCAGGGAAGCCGAAACAACTTCCGCCGCAAGAAGCGCCAACCCGTGACCGTGAATTTCAGCCGCACCGTAGAGGTCGCGCCGAGTCACGCCCCAATCATTAAGCGATTGCTCGCGGGCCAATAGGCGCGCCGGCACTTCCAGGAGAGCCCGAACCATGAGCCGAGTAAAGCGTGGCGTCACTTCTCATCGCCGCCACAAGAAGATCCTGTCGCTGACCAAAGGTCACGCGGGACAGCGCCATCGCCTGATCAAGCGCGCGAATGAAAGCATGCTGCATTCGCTTCGCTACAACTGGGTGGACCGTCGAGATAAGAAAGGCGACTTCCGCGAACTGTGGATCATGCGGATCAATGCCGCGGCGCGCCTTCACGGGCTGAGCTACAGCAGGTTCATGTTTGGCCTGAAGAAAGCCGGCATCGAACTCGACCGCAAGTCGCTCGCGGACCTTGCGGTGACGCGACCGGATGCTTTTGAGGAGCTTGCCGGGACGGCGAAGGCGGCCATCGCCTAGATTTCGCCAGCCAGGTTCAAGGTTGAAGAGGCGCCCAAACGGGCGCCTTTTTGTTGTGGTTCGCAACGAACGGTTGCTGTTGCGGCGGGGGTGGCCGGCCGGCATCGCAGCGCTCCTTGTCAGTCGCGCCTTTGGTTTTGCTGAGCCATTGTGTCCGGCTTCAGGAGCCGGAGTAGGTAAGTTTCGGGGTGCGGGCGAGTCCGAGCATGTAGATAGCAACAGAAAGCACAGCGAGAACCACGAAGTCGATGCCGAGGCCGATGAAGGTGGCGTCGCTGGATGCGTAAGTGGCGAGCTCCAGGGCATCGACTGCATAAGTCAGAGGGTTGATCAGCGCGAGCACCTCCAACCACGCAGGGAGGCCATCGAGCGGGAAGAACGCGCCAGAAAAGAACAACAGCGGAAAAAGCGCCAGATTCATCAACAGGTGGAAGCCCTGCATGGTCTGGATGCGTGAGGCAAGCGATTGCGCGATACCGGTGAGCATGAGGTTCAGAAGAACGATGGCAGCGACCGCGATAGCGACCCCCGCAGGCTTGCCGTGCTGCCACTGGAAATCGACGAAGGGCGAAGCAACGGCGAGGACGACAAGCGCCTGGACGGTGCCGATAACAAGGGCTGCGAGCGACTTTCCCAGGAGGAGCGTCCTCGGGTGGGCCGGGCTCGAAAGCATGAGCCGAAGGAGGCCATTGTCGCGGTCGCGGTAGTACGAAGCGCTGGAGAAGGTGGACGAGAACACCGCGGTCATGGCGATGACCCCTGCCACCAGGTAGGCGGTGAAGTTGCCAGCCGGAAGATTTGATGGTTCGAGACCTTCGGAGACGCCGTTGCCGAGGAACACCAGGAAGAGCAGCGGCGTGAAGATGGAGCTATACAGCTGGCTCCGGGAGCGGACGACGGCCCCCAGGTCTCGGCGGGCGATGACGAGTGCCGCGTTCATGGCGAGACCTCCTCATGGCGGCGGCGAACGTGCTGGAAGTAGGCATCTTCGAGGGATGCTGAAGCTATCGCGATGGAACGGATCGCGCCGGGCGCGAGTTCGAAGAGTCGCGGGACGAGGGTAGCCGCGTCATCGGTGGTCACCGCGACGAGGTCGTCATCCTGTGTGACTTCGCCGGTGTCTGGCCATGACGCGAGTTGAGCGAGGTCGTTCGCAGTGGGCGAATCCCAGCCGATACGCACCGATTCGCGGCGCAGACCCGCCTTCAGGTCGTGCGGGGTGCCAGCGATCACGATTCGGCCATCCTGGACGAATGCGACACGGTCGCAGACAGCGTCGGCTTCTGCGAGATCGTTGGTAGCGAGCAGAATGGTGATTCCGGATTCTGCTTCACGGAGGTTCTGCCAGAGGAGCGAGCGTTCTTCGGCGTCTATCCCGGTCGTTGGTTCATCGAGGAGGAGGAGTTTTGGCCGATGAAGCAGTGCGCGGGCGACTTCGAGACGGCGGCGCATGCCCCCAGAAAGCGTCGAAACTTCGTCACGGGTTCGCGAGAGCAAACCAAACTGGGTCAGGACCTCAGGAATGCGGGAGCGGAGGACTGTGGGGCGAACACCAAACAACCGCCCGGCGAACTCAAGATATTCGCCGACGCGCATCAGCGGGTCGGCGGAGTTTTCCTGGAAGACGGTCGCGACCTGGGCGCGAAGCGCGCGCGAGGGCGACGAACCGAACACCTCCAGCGTTCCCTCGGCGGGAGTCTCCATCGCGGCTACCATGGCCATGAAGGTGCTCTTGCCGCTGCCATTTGGCCCCAACAGACCGAAGACGCCGGAAGTGGGAACTTCGAGGGAAAAACCGTCGAGGGCGCGGCGGTCGCCGTAGGTGCGAGTTATGTTTACTGCGCTGATCGCCAGATCACTCACGGGCACCAGTGTCCCACAGGGATGGCCGTGAAACGAGGATTCAGGGCAGGAAAGGGTTAAGCCGGGACAACAAGCATGGCGACCAGGTACTGCATCATCATGAGGGCAAACATGGCGGCGAGCGGGCTGAGGTCGATCATGCCGGTCTGCGGCATGACGCGCCGGATGGGTTCAATGATCGGTTCCGTCACACGGTGGAGCATCTGGAACAGGGGGCTCGACTGATCGACCGGGAACCAGCTCAATAGGGACCGGGCGATCACAGCCCACATCAGGATGCTCAGGAAGGTGATAGTTAGCTGGGCGATGTACGGGTTTATGGCGACGACTCCGAAACGTGTACGGAACTGCGTAAGAGTATATCAGAATGTGGATTCCGGACGGCCCGGCGACTTTTCCGAATGGTTACTGCGAGGCAGCTGACTGCACAACGGTAATCATGACGAAGAGGACGATGATGACAATCATCGCGCTGAAATCGATCATGCCAGTACGGGGCATGATGCGGCGGACGGGCTGAAGCAACGGCTCGCAGACCATATCCAGCAGGCGGACGAACTGGTTGTTGCGGTCGAAGTTCGGAAACCAGGTGAAGAGCGAGCGCACGATAATCGCGACGATGAGGATGTAGAGGAATGTTGTGAAAAGGAGCGCGATCTGATCGTTCATGCCTTGCCGAGCTCCAGGGCCCGCTGGTGCGCCGCGCGAACGCACTCGATGACCGATGCGCGGAACGCGCCTTTTTCGAGTTCGAGCAGTCCGGCGGCAGTTGTACCGGCGGGAGAAGTGACCATGGCGCGCAATTCTGCGGCACTGTGATTGCTGCCCCTGGCATAGAGCGAGGAACCTACGAGCGTTTGCAGGACAAGCTCCTCGGCTGCAAGGCGGGGAAGACCGATGGCGACCGCGCCGTCGATCATGGCTTCGATGAACATGAAGACGTAGGCGGGGCCGCTCCCGCTGACGGCGGTGACCATGTCGATCTTCTTCTCGTCATCGACGTAGAGCTCACTGCCGATGGCGGAGAGTAGCGATTGGACGAATTCTCTTTGGGCTGGGGTGACCGCCGGAGTCGCGAACCAGGCGCTCATCGCAGAGCGGATGGCGGCCGGGGTATTGGGCATCACGCGGACGATGGCCTCGTGACGAAAGGTTTCGCGGAGTGAGGCAATGGTCACTCCCGCCATGATGGAAAGGAGGAGGGCTCCCGGTTTCAGGGAAGTCGCTACCGATTTCATCTCCTGGGGCTTCACCGATAAGAGAACGACGTCTGCATCGGCAACTGCCTCGAGGCCGCCAGAAACGTGGACCCCATGCTTGGACTCCAGCGCAGCACGGCGCGGTTCAAGCTTTTCGATCACCGTCACCGACGACGCTTCAAGGACACCGGCTTCCAGCGCGGCACCAAGAAGTGCTTCGCCCATGAGGCCACCACCAACGATCGCGACGTTCATTGGCGGTCTCCGAAAAGAGCGCGGCCAATCCGCACATGGGTGGAGCCTTCTTCGATGGCGACTTCGTAGTCGTTGGTCATCCCCATGGAGAGGGACTCGAGCGCGTTGGCTTCGGCCAGCCCGCGGAGGGTGCGAAAGATCGGGCGAGTCTGCTCGACGTCCTGGACATGTGGGGCCACGGTCATAAGGCCGGTGACGACGATGTTTGGGAGAGATCGAGCGGCTTCGACCATGGCGGGCACCTCGGCCACGGCGATCCCGTACTTTTGCGGCTCGGCGGCAACATTCACTTCGATAAATACCTGGGCTGGAGAGGTCGCCGCGGCGGAGATGGCCCGCAGGAGCCGCTCCGAATCGACGGAGTGGAGTATAGCAAAGGTGCCGAGAGCGGCCCGGACCTTGTTTGTCTGGAGATGGCCGATGAGGTGCCATTTCGGAGAGCCAGGCAAGGCTCCCGCGAGCGAAGCGACCTCGGCTGCTTTGGCGACACCCTCTTGTACGCGGTTTTCGCCGAAGTCGGACTGGCCTGTCCGAAGCGCGGCAATGACGGCGCCGGCGGGATGAGTCTTGGAGACAGCGATGAGGGTGATGGCTTCGGGCGAACGGCCGGAACGCTCCGCGGCACGGGCGATGTGCTCACGCACTTCCGACAGGCGTGTCGCGAATTCGGACGCGGCGACGGTCATCCGAGCTCCGGTGGATGCTTTGCTTCCCAGATTCCGTAGCCAACGAGAGCGACGGCGAGCGTGCCGATGAGAGCGAGTCCGAACCAGCCGCTAATGGTGAATGCCCAGACGATAAACAGCAGTCCGAAGATGGCGCCGAAGAGCAGCCCGAGCGGCAAGGCGAGCGCCTTGAATACGGCGATGATGATGGCGATGGTCTCGGCCCAGGAACCGGGCTTGGGATCATCGTCCGGGGGCTGGGAAGAGCCGTAATAGAAGCCCATCGCCTCAGTGTACGTGAGGAACCCAACTGGACGAGCAGCGGGCTAACCGAATTCCTTACGGAGCCTGGCCGGCGTCCATGAAGGACCAGAGATCGAGGCCGGGCGTGGGAATGTCGTAAGTCGCGAGGACGCTGGTGATGTTGGTGCGGTGCTCAACACCGTGGTTGTAGGCCTGGAAGAGGGGCACGTAGAGGGGCATGCTGAACGGCTCTCCCTTGAAGGTGCCGGAGAGTCGTGAGTCCTCGGTGAGCTTCTTCGCGTAGTCGATGAGCTGATCGCCCTGAATTTCGGCCCATTGTCGAAGGGTGGAGCAGGCCGGAAGTTCTGCGGGGAGCGGATTGAAGACAAGTTCTTTGCCCGAGAGGGTGTCGATGAAGCGGCCCTCGTTGGCAAGCATGTGGAAGAGGGTTTCATGGATGGTCCCGAAGCCGCCGGGCCCGCGGCGCTGGAGGTCTTCTTGGGGCAGACCGGCGAGGTGGTCGACGAGTGCGAGGTTGGCCCATTTGTGGTGGCGGTAGAGGTGGGGAAGGAGAGTCATGAATCGAGTGTAGCCGGGAAGGAGATGGAAGTGCTCTGGAGGAACGAAAGCGGCTAGATGTCTTCGGAAAACGAACGCGAGCCGTGGACTACGGCGACAACTTCGATGCGGTCGGGAAACCGCTCATAGACAACCCGGTAATCGCCCTCTACGAGTTCTCGAAATGAAGGAAAGCCGAATTCGGGAACCATTCGGCCCGAGTCAGGGAAGTCCGCAATCTGCCTCAGTCGGCGTGTGACTCGATCGACAAGCCCGATTCCTGCTCCGGTTGACAACGACTCGAGGCGAGCAACAAGCGCGGCGAATTGTATGGATGCCGCGTCCGACCACTCGACGGTCAATCGAGCGGCTCGAGCCCATACCTCGCACGCAACTCGTCGTTTGAAATCAGGGGCTTTTCGTTTCGTGAACGCATTCCCGCTTCGATCTGCTCGCGGACGTAGAGGGCGTAGCGCAGATCTTCGAGAGTGGCGCCCTCGGGGAGGCTATCGATAAGCCGGTGCAATTCCTCTTTTACGAGCGGTTGTGCCATGGTTCGATTGTATCAGGCCCGCGAACCTTCTCCGAGGCCCAACTCCGCCAGTTGGCCGGCAATAACTTCGCGATCGTCTTGGTCTGCGACGGCGGCGAGAGCTTCGCGGCACCGAGCAGCGGCTGCGAGCGCCTGTTTCCGGTTTCCTGCAACCAGGTAGGCCCGAGCGAGGACTTCTAGCGCGGAGGCGAAGTCCCAGTCTTCGAAGCCTTCACCGCCTGCTTCGGTGAGCTCGAGGCAGCGGGTCGCGTGGTAGAGGGCAGCTTCCGAGCGGTTGAGGGCGGCATAGACGCGGGCGCACTGGTTTTCGCCGCGAGCGAGGTTCGCAGGGGTGCCGCCGAACATCCGCCAGTGGTAGGCGGAGGCGTGGACGGTGTGGATGAGCTCGTCGTCCTGGGCCGGGGTGCGGCCCGGGGCAAGCATCAGTTCCCAGCTGCGGTTGAAGTTGGAAACGGCAAGCCGCCGGTGAATCGCGGGGCTGATGGGTTCAGGATCCTGCGTCACCGGCGGCCTCCGGGTTGTGGCTTTGCGCGAATTACCTCAGCCGCACTTGTTGTAGAAGCAGTTGTGGCAGATGAGGCAGCCTTCGGCGTAGTAGAGGACGGCGCCGCATTCGGGGCAGCCGACACCGCTAGCGACGGCATCGGAGTGCTTGTTGGCGGCGACGCTCGGGTTGGTGCTTTCGGCGACTTCTTCGGCGGGGATGAGCGTGGGCTGGATGGACGCGTTGGCGCCATCGAACTTCAGTTCGAGCCAGCGGAAGACGTAGTCGACGATGCTGGTAGCAATCGGGATCTGGCGGTTGCTGGTCGGGCCACTCGGTTCGAAGCGGGTGTTCTTCAACTTCGCCGCGAGCTCGCTTAGCGGGACGCCGTACTGGAGCGAGTAGCTGGTGAGCATTGCGACGGTGTCCATGAGTCCCGAGACCGTGGAGCCCTGTTTGTTGACGTTGATGAAGACCTCGCCGGGCGTGCCGTCATCGAAGAGGCCGACCGTCATGTAGCCTTCCTGTTCGCCAACGCGGAACTTGTGGGTGATGGCCTGGCGCTCATCCGGGAGTTTGCGGCGAACCGGACCGAGGCCAGCGGTGACGATGGCCTGGGCAGCTTCGATGGCTTTTTCGCCATCGCTCTTACTGGCGTGCTTGAGGACCTGCAGTTCGCGGGAACCGTCGCGGTAGATGGTGATGCCGTTGCATCCGGTGCGGTAGGCGAGTTCGTAGGCCGTGCGCACGTCATCGACGGAGGCCGTGTTCGGGAAGTTGATGGTCTTCGATACGGCGTTGTCGGTGAACTCCTGGAAGGCGGCCTGCATGCGGACGTGCCAATCCGGGGCGATGTCGTGGGCGGTGACGAAGGTGTCCTTCACCCACTGCGGGACTTCCGGGCGTTCGGAGAGGTGACCGCCTTCGGCCAGGTAGCGGATGAGCTCATCGCTGAAGAAGCCTTCCGACTTCGCGACTTCCTCGAATTGTTCGTTGACTTCGGCAAGCTCAGTTCGCTTGGTCGGGTCGTCCTTATCGAGGTAGTGGGAGCGGATGAAGGCAAGCGAGAAGACCGGCTCGATGCCACCTGAGCAGTTGGAGATGATGCTAAGCGTCCCAGTCGGGGCGATGGTTGTGCGGGTGGAGTTCCGCATCGGGCGCGGGCCTTCCTGGCCGCCGGGTCCGTAGATGGAGTCCTGCCAGTCGGGGAAGTTGCCGCGAACGATGGCGAGCTGCTGCGAGGCGGCATCGGCTTCGCGCTGGATGTGGGACATCACTTCGCGGGCGGTGGCGAGCGCTTCTTCCGAGTTGTAGCCGATGCGAAGCTCGATAAGCATGTCGGCCCAGCCCATGACGCCAAGGCCGATGCGGCGAATGGCGTGAGAGGTGTCGGCGATTTCCGGGATCGGGTAGTTGTTCATCTCGATGACGTTGTCCAGGAGATGAACGGTGCGGCGGACGACCGTGCCGAGACGCTCAAAGTCCACGGTCTTGCTGCCGGGCGTGCCCTTGACGAAGTGGCCGAGGTTAATCGAGCCGAGATTGCACGAGTCGTACGGATAGAGCGGCTGTTCACCACAGGGGTTCGTGGATTCGACGGGGCCGCGGGTGGGCACCGGGTTGGCGCGGCCCTGGTTGATGCGGTCGATGAAGACGACCCCGGGGTCGCCGTTCTTCCAGGCGTTGGCGAACATCGTCTCCCACACCTGGCGCGCATCGCGCTTACCGACGGAGGCACCGGTCTGCGGGTTGATGATGTCGAAATCGGTGCCAGCTTCGACGGCCTTCATGAAGGCTTCGGTGACCGCAACGCTGATGTTGAAGTTCTGCAGCGTCGTCATGTCGGATTTCATGGCGATGAACTCATCGATGTCCGGATGATCGACGCGGAGGATGCCCATGTTGGCGCCGCGGCGGGTGCCACCCTGCTTGATGGCTTCGGTCGCGGAATCGAAGACGCGCATGAAGGAGACAGGGCCACTGGCGACGCCCATGGTCGAACGAACGCGGTCATTGGAAGGGCGGAGGCGCGAGAACGAGAAGCCGGTGCCACCGCCCGACTTGTGGATGATGGCGGTGTGCTTCACGGTCTCGAAGATTCCGTCGATCGAGTCCTCGACCGGGAGGACAAAGCAGGCGGACAGCTGCTGGAGATCGCGGCCGGCGTTTACCAGTGTCGGGGAGTTCGGCAGGAAATCGAGCGAGGCCATGAGGCGATAGAACGACTCCTCGGCTGCGGCACGATCGCCCTCGGTGCCGCCGAAACGGACTTCGGCCTCGGCGAGGTTGGCGGCGACACGGCGGAAGACATCGTTGGGAGTCTCAAGGGCATTGCCCCGGTCGTCTCGGCGGGCGACCCTGCGTTCGATCACGACCTTCGCATTTTCTGAGAGTTCTCTCGGGCGAAATTCGCCAGAACCTCCGAAGCCGACTGTATCCGAAGAAGTCGTGACCATGATGTTCCTCCCACTTTCGATGGTCCGCCTGATGACGGGGGGCTTTAAAGATACGAACAAACGTTCTAGGTGTCTAGCGGCTAAGCGATGGATTCAGTGCACGAACTCCCTCGCAGGAATTCGCACCTCGTCGCTCCGCATGAGGATTGGATCACCAAGACGGGACCTTCCGAGGGTGAGCGCCCGGCCAAGGTGGCCGGGTTCGGGCGACGTGTAGTAGTTCAGGAGTTCGGCGGCGGCGTTTTCTGGGCCGATCTCGTCGATGAGCTTGAAGAGCTGAGCGGGCCGCATGTCGCGAATAGCGAGCAGATAGCCTTTTTCGGAAAAGAGCAGGCCATCGATTTCGCAGTTGCCTTCCGCGGTGGTGCGAACGCGGCCGCCCGAATGCATGGCATGGACTTCCCAGATCTTCATAGCTAGCTCACCGATTCCGCGAGATGAAGGCTTTCGACATCCTGGAGCAGGCGCGGGCCGCGCGGGCCGGGCGGAGTCATTTCGGGGAGACCGAGCTGGAGGTCGCGCTCCTCGGCGGTCGGAACGCGGCCCTGCTGGAGTGCTTCGACGGCCTCCTTGAGCGATTCGATATCGGTGAACGAGCGATAGACCGAGGCGAAGCGAATGTAGGCGATGTGATCGAGGCGGCGGAGGGCGTCCATCGCAAGTTCTCCCAAAACTTGCGATGGGACCTCGGGCCGGCCGTCGCCGTTCACGCGGGCTTCGATGTCGCCGACGATGCCTTCGAGCTGTGCGACTGAGATGTTGCGCTTGGCGCAGGCGCTGCGGAGCCCGCGGAGGAGCTTCTCGCGAGAGAACTCTTCGCGGCGGCCATCGCGCTTGAGGATCTGGACGCTGGAGAACTGGACGGTTTCGACAGTACTGAAGCGTTCGCCGCAGGCGATGCACTGGCGGCGGCGGCGGATGCCATCATCGTTCGCCCGGCTATCGGTGACCTTGGAGTCTCGGAAGTGGCAGAACGGGCAGCGCATCGGTTGACGTAATTCCTTGAAGCGTCTAGACACCTTAACAATTACTTGGGGTGCGTCGGGGAGTATGGATCAATATCTTGTGGGACGTCAACAGGTCCAACACAAGATATTGTACCAGTCTTATGAAGAGTTCCGAGGGATGCGCAAGCGGGTGAGTAAAGCTAACGGGGGATGCCGGGGCAGTTGAAGTAGCCATGGACGCGGCCCTGATCGGGCGTGGTTATGGTGACATCCATCTCGCCGGCACCGGTTTCGTCTACGAAGATCGTCCCATGACCGGTTTGCTTGCCATCAAGTTCGAACAGGATCTTGGGGCCGGAACCGGCGACGCCGTCCCAGCTGTAGTCGCCCGGGCCATCGTATTCGTCGATGAGGACGCGGAAAGTATGCGCTTCGGCACCGACGAGGCCGCGGAGCGCCATCTGGAATTTGCCAAGACCGCCCGCGGGATCGTGTAGCCAGGCACAGCTCGCCGAAGATTCGATCATCGTGCCTTCGACCACGCCGTTGAACTCGAGCTCCTGCTCAGCCTGCCCGAGGACAGGGAGGCCCGTGATGGGGCCGGTGTCCTCCGGCTCGGCGGTGGCGGTCGGTTCGGGCTTATCAGGGCCATCGCCGCAGGCGCCAAGAAGCAGAACGGCAACTACCGCGAGACCGGCGAGTGGAAAGGGGCGCATGGAAGCAGGGTAGCGAGCGAGCCATCTATCCGCGACAGACGGTATAGCTTCCTTATCGCCGAGCGGAGGCCTTCGTGCGCTCGAAGTAGTCGCAGGCGGGAGTATCGGTGAAGGGGTTCATGATACCGCTGGCGATGTGGAGGCAAGTGCCGCGGCCAAAGTCATGGTCTTCGACGAACTGACGGCAGTTTCCGCAGGTCCGCGGTTGTTCACCGCGGGAAAAGAACCCGGGCGTCATCCCGGTGAACTCGGCCAGCGAGATGGGCTGGGGTTGAATGAAATCTTCCTCGGTGACGCGAGGTTCGCGTCGCCAATGCTCTCGTGATTGCTGATCGAGGCGCCGTTCGCGCTTTCGCTTTTTTCGATGACCCACGGAAAGAGGGTAGCGTGCCGCGGCGGGAATGCCGAATCGCGAAGGTAGCCGGGGGAGCGCGAGCCCTCATCCCCCGGCCCCTTCTCCCAAGTCTGGGAGAAGGGGAGGTTCGCGTGGTGGACGGGGTGGAGGATGGGGCTCCTCGGCGGTCAGGAGGGGGGTGCGGCCGGTCGTTTAGGCTCGCTGTACGGCCGGGTTAGTGGCGGACGGTGGCTGCGGTGCGGAGGGCGGTCGTGCGCAGGCGGCAGGCGACGATGGTGAGGCCCGCGAAGATGCCGGTGGTTGCGGTGGCCGCAATGCCGTCGAAGGTGCCGGTGGCGGTGCGCAGCACCAGTTCGAGTCCGCACCAGGCGGCGGCGGGCCAGGCGACAATTTCGAAGAGGTGGTAGGTGCCGGGTCTCACGCGGCAGCCTCCCGGTACTGGCGCTCAATGACCTTCACGAAGATTTCGGCGAAGTCCGGATCGAACTGGGTGTCGCGGCCGAGCAGGATCTCTTCGATCGCACGGTCCCGGCTGAAGCCCTTGCGGTACGGGCGGTCGGTAGTCATCGCGCTGAAGGCGTCGGCGAGCGTGAAAAGCCGCGTGGGGACGCTAATTTCCGTGCCCTTAAGGTGGCCGGGGTAGCCTTCGCCGTCCATGCGTTCATGGTGGTGACGGACGAGATCGACAACGGTGTCGTAGTCGGTCACAGCGGCAGTGATCGCGGCGCCGAGCAACGGATGTTCTTCCATGCTCTTGCGTTCTTCGATGGTGAGGGGGCCCGGCTTCCGCAGAATTTCATCGGCGACGACGATCTTGCCGAGGTCGTGGATCGGGCCACCGATGGAGATGGCGCTCACTTCCTCATCGCTGAGGCCGATTTCACGGGCTGTGGCGAGGGCCATCTGGGTGGCGTGGTCGCTGTGGAAGCGCGTGTAGCTATCGCGCCGGTCGATTGCCTTCACGAGGTTTCGGAGCGCCTTCAGGTTGCTGACCTTGAGGAGACCGTCCGTTGGCGTTTCGGCCGAGTGACCGACGACCGAATCGGGCGACATGCTCTTATCGATGTACATCTGGTCTTCGGCTTCTGCGATGAGGTCTCGCGGGGACTCGTAACCCCGGAACGAAGCGATGCCGCAGCTGATGCGGGTGGGGAGACTGATGCGGGCGCCGTTGACGACTTCGATTTCGGAAACAGCGCGGCATACGCGGTCCATGACGTGGCGAGCGCGAAACTCGTCGCATTCCGGGAAGACGACGACGAATTCGTCACCGCCGAACCGGGCGAAGCGTGCGGGCTGGACGATATGGCGGGTGAGCGCTGCGGCGACTTTCTTGAGGACATGGTCCCCTTCTTCGTGGCCGACGAAGTCGTTGAGCAGTTTGAAGTTGTCGATATCCAGGTAGGCGACGGCGAGAGGAAGGTTGGTCCGCTGCGAGCTTGTCACTGCTTCGATGATGAACTCATCGATGAAGCGGCGATTCGGCGAACCGGTGAGGGCATCGGTGTAGGCAAGCGTGCGATAGACGGTGGCCTGCTCCGCCTCGATTTGACGGGCGCGGGAATCTACCGCCTTGTTCAGCATATGCCAGAGGATTTCGGCATCGAAGGGCTTACCGAGGAAGTCATCGGCGCCCGCCTTCATGGAGCGAACGGCGACATCAACATCGACGAAGCCGGTGATGGCGACGATGCCGGCAGCGGGTGCAACGACGCGAGTCTCGGCGATCACATCGAGACCGGACATGTCTGGGAGCGAGATATCGGAAGCAATAGCGTCGAAGCGCTTCTGGCGAACGAGCTCAAGGGCGGCCGCGCCACTCCTCGCCACCGTGACATCGCGCGTGTGCTGGCCGAGGACGAGCTGAATCAGGCGGCCGAGCGCGGGGTCATCTTCGATGACCAGAACACGCAGCGGCCTGCGGCTGTCCAGGGAAACGATGCCATCCATCTTGGTAGATCGTCGGCATTCTGGATGGGTCGCGTAGTGGAAACCCGCAAATGTGGGTCAGTTACTTTGCTCTATCGACCCAGATGCGATTCGCGACCTGTGTACCCATCACGACTGAGCGCTCGCCGATGCGGCAGGTAACAGTGCCGCGGTAGGGGGCAACGGATTCGAGGATGACCATAACACCGGGACGAATGCCTTCTTCATCGAAGAACTGGAGCAGCTGTTCATCCTCTTCGAAGACACGATCGACGATGACCCGGTCGCCTTCATGGATGTCGGCAAGGGTGGTCATGGTGAGTTTTTTGGCGGGGCCGTGGCCGGGGATGGGGTAGCCAAACGGGCTGCGAGAAGGGCGGCCGAGGGTCTCGAAGAGGTGGGGCTCGGTGATATCGGAGATGCCGTGTTCGAGAAGGTGGGCTTCTTCGTAGGCGCGCCACCAGGGGACTTTGAGGACATCGGTGATGAGGCATTCGGCGAGGCGGTGACGGCGCACCATCTGTTCTGCGCGCCGGAGACCCTCGGGCGTAAGGCGAATGATCTTTCTTGAGTCGGTGGTGACAAGGTGGTCTCTGAGGAGGCGTTTGAGCATGCCAGCGACTGACGGTGGAGTGATATCCAGCCGGTCGGCGAGGCGGACGGCGATGACGTCCTGGCCCTCGTCGTGGTTCAGGCGGTAGATCGCGGTGAGGTAGTCATCGCTCGCAACATTCGAGACCTGTTTCGGCATGCCGCGATCGTGCCACGAAACCGATGAATGCGGCTAGCAAATAATTGCGGCTGCGAAGAGACAACCGAACACGACGGCGAGAGCGAAGCGCTCCGCGAACGGGACCATGAAGTTCGCGGTAATTCTCAGGCGGCCTTGCGTTCGCTCAAGACTTCGATGCGGTGGAGCGGGACGACGTTGGAGGCCGGCATGGAAGCACCCTTGCCGAGATAGGCGACAACACACGGCGGAACATTGTTGCTGGCGGGAACGCAGGTTTCACAGCGGCTTGCGCGGCTGCGGGCATCGAAGGGGCATCCGCTTTCGATTCGAGACATTGAATTCCTCCCCGGTTTCTAACTTTTCTTTCGACAGGTACGGCCGGGTGGATGAGGGGTGTTTACCAAGTTTCATGTTGGCGGGGCGACCGGATCAGGGAAAAAGAGAGAGGGCTTCCGGAGAAGCCCTCTCTCAAGCGGGTCCTGTTGGCGGTCATTGTACGAGACCGAGCCGACCACGGATTCGTTCGACGAAACCCTGGGACTCGTTGCTCAGCAATCGCCTGATGCGCGTTTCACGGTCGAGCCGGCGGAGCTCTTCAGCCTGCTCGTAGCGGCGACGGACGAACTCCGGTTCTGGTTGGCCGAAACCGGACAGGCGACCATCGCGGAGGACCTGCACGGGACCGTATTGGACAAAGTATTGAGACTGAAACACTTCTGAATTCCTTTCAGAATGACTGGAGCTATCGATGCTCCAGAATGGGCTGGGCTTAAGCGGTGCGTTCACGAAGAACC
The DNA here is from genome assembly GCA_050247055.1 of Dehalococcoidia bacterium. GTDB lineage: Bacteria > Chloroflexota > Dehalococcoidia > Tepidiformales > Tepidiformaceae > Amarobacter. Next base: position 122,844 of record JBFWUX010000003.1, on the reverse strand, counting down.
GCATCGTTGGAAAGGACGGTGGACTTCTTGGAGCTGGCCTTCGCCAGTTTTCTCCAGGACATCCGATGAACGACAGCGTGAGGCTGTTCGGCGTCCATATAAGGTTTGTTCATCGCCATTGCGGCGAGATGGGGAGACTGCGTAAGCAGAAAGTTCAACACGTCTGATCACTCCATGATCCATTTGGCGTCCATTAACGAGACGCGTGCGAATACAGTTCGTCGGCAACTAAGCGAACGAAGATGCGGAAGTGATGGATTGATTGGAGCTCGCGAAATTCGGAGCTACGTGCGAATGACTGTTGACGATTGCCGGACGCGGTCTGTGCGGGGGCGCTGTTCTGTTGAAACAAAAACGCCGTACCGCCAGGCGGTACGGCGTCGGGGCCGTCCTGCTGTTACAGGATCACTAGCCTATCGACGCTGCTCCGCGTGCGGTCGCCTGGTTCAGGAAATCGATAACCATTGGACACTCCTAACTGGCGTTGCCGCGCTTGTTGTTGAGAAACGATACTGCCTGCATAAAGGTTAACTGTCAACGAACAATTTTGTTTTGGTCGGGTTGGTTTGTGCGGCAGTTCACACACGCGGGGTTTACCCTGCAGCGGTAGACTCGTGCCATGGGAGATCGAAGCTTCGGCGAGGAACTTCGGTACATCGGACGGGATGGGCTGACCGGGATGCCTGTGCGTGTGAACGACGTATTCATCGCAGAGACAGAGCGGGCAATTGAGAGGTACGGGCAGGATGCGCGAGAGCCGCAGCCGGCACCGCCGCCGGGGCCGGTGGACATCGCGACGGTGACTATCCCGAAGCTTGGCCTGAACGAGACCCGCACAGCCCGGTTCGGGCTCGACGGGTACGGCCGGCTCGATGTACCCCAGGACACTTTCACGATTGGCTGGAACCCGGCCTACTGCTCGCTGCCGGGCGAGGGAGGGACGACTTTCCTGGCCGCGCACGTTTCGTATGGCGGGCGACCGGGCATCTTTGCGAAGCTTTCAACACTGGCGAAAGACGACGAAGTGACCGTCGCGCTGACCGACGGCTCGACGCACACGTACAGCGTTACTTCGGTGGTTGAGTACGCGCTGGCGACCATTGATATGGGCGCACTCCTCCACGGACGCGAAGGTTTCGAGTCGATCACGCTGATGACATGCAGCGGGCCCCCGGACGAAGGCGAGTACGCGTTCCGGACAGTGGTGCTGGCTGTGAAGGCAGGTTAGGTGAAGGAGCCGTGACGACCGGCACCAGCTGCGAAGCGAGCCGCGCCTTCACGGGTTTCGCCCGAGTTGATGACTTCGAGGCCGCGGCGAGTTTCGTTGCGCATGGCGGTCTCGAAGTCGCTGTCCCACTGTTCGAGCGCCGAGAGGCGGTCGCTGCGCATGCAGATTTGTGGAAAGGCCGCGATCTGGACGGCAAGTTCTTTCGCGGCGGTGAGTGCCTGGCCCTTCGGGACGATGCGGTTGGCAAGGCCCATGGTGCGCGCTTCTTCGCCGCTGACCCCACGGCCCGTGAGAATGAGGTCCATCGCGTGGCCCTCGCCGATGAGGCGCGGCAACCGGACGGTTCCACCATCGACGAGAGGGACGCCCCAACGGCGACAGTAGACGCCAAAGACGGCGTCCTCGGCGGCGACGCGTATATCACACCAGAGCGAGAGTTCGAGCCCGCCGGCAACGGCGAAGCCTTCGACCGCGGCCATGACGGGCTTAGAAAGCCGCATACGAGTCGGGCCCATGGGGCCGTCACCGGAGTCAGCCGTCCTGTTGCCTCCGCCGGTGGCGACGGCTTTGAGATCGGCCCCGGCGCAGAAGGTGCCGTTCGCTCCCGTAAGAATCGCGACGGCGACGGCTGGGTCATCGTCAAAGGTGCGAAAGGCCGTCGCAAGCTCCACGGCTGTGGCGCGGTCGACCGCGTTTCGCACCTCCGGACGGTCGATAGTGACGATGGCGATGGGACCTTCTGTGGAGTAGTGGACTGGCATTTATGGGCCCTCCTGTTGTCGCAGGAATAGTAGCTACTTACAGTCCGCTGCGGGGACAGGAGACAGCATCGACCGTGGACGATTCAGAGGTGATCCACTTTGACATTTTGCGCACGGATCGAGTGAGCGACAGCGTGTTCGACGAGGTGCGCCGGCTGTTCGGCGAGAACTATCGGGACGCCAATATTGCGTACCTGGAGGGGAGCCTGGGGAAGCTGCGGTTTCTTTCTATCGCACGAAGCGCGAGCGGAGTGGCTGCGGGGTTCGCACTGGCGGAGGCGCGCGTAGTCGACCTCCCGCGGCTGCCCAATTCGAATGTGCATCTGCACGGGCTTGCCTGCGTGGGGGCGGACTTCAGGCGCCACGGACTGTTCGGGAAGCTTGAGCGGGCCGCGCTGAGCGGGAATTCATTGCCGCCGGCAGAACGGCTGCTGGGATGCGGGCGCTGCGCCCACCCGGCGAGCTTTCGGAACTTCTTCAAAAATCCGGCGGCCGTGCCTCACCGATCGCACCCGCCGACCGAATGGCAGCGCGAGGTGGGAATCGCTATCGCGGAGGCGTACGGGTCGCCATCGTTCGACCCTGAGACGTTCGTGGTGGGCGGCAGCGGGGTACCGATCGGCTGGCCGGTCATCGAGATCGAAGCATCGCCCGAAGAATGGAAGATGTTCGAGCCGGTGGACCGGAGCAAAGGCGACTCGCTCCTGGGGATTGCATGGTCGCCGGAGCCGCCGCCCGGGTGGCTGGATTAAACCCGGCCCGAGATGTCTTCGCGGATCGTTTTCAGCGAGTGCTGTTGGAGCTCGTAGAGGTGTTTCGCTACCTGGCGATAGGTCCATTGGCCTGGCTCCGTCTCGCCGTTGAAGGCTTCGTCAGTCATGCCGACGAGGCTCGCGATGAAGCCCGAGCGAGCGGTCAGCCACTCGCCGATGAGCCTTTCCATGGGCGAAGCGGTCGCGTGGGCCTCGTAGCGAGCTTCGAGCACCTGGCCCGTGTGGATGACTTCGTGATCGATGTCGTTGGTCAGAAGCGTCCAGAGGTCCTTGCCCTGGGCGCAGACGTGGGACGAGGGCATCGTGAGCTCATCCGCCGGCAACGCGAGGAGCTGGTCGCACATCTGGCGGGTAGATTCGAGGAGCAAGGAGATAGTTTCGCGGACGGTTTCAGGCATGACAGGCCTCCGGAAACGCATGTTACGTTGACCGGCGGGCTTAAAGAGCGGATCCCGCGTCTAGGCGACGAGCTTCGCCTTCACCGACGACATGGTGGCGGTACTGATGCCAATGCTTTCGAGGTAGCCGGCAGGGCCGCCGTAGAGGCGGTCGATGTGGGCAAGGGTGCTCAGCATGTCCTCGTGGTTCGAGGCCATAAGCTTGCGGCCGCGTTCCGGGTCGACGCCACGTTCGGCCATCTTCGGGAGCCATTCATCCAGGAGCGGTTCGAGGAGCCGGGCCGAATGCGAATAGTCCTCGGCGATGGTCTCGGCATCGACACCGACGAGGCCGAGCATGAGGGCCGCGGCAACGCCAGTGCGGTCCTTTCCGGCGGAGCAGTGGAAGAGAACGCGCCCCTCGGTCTCGGCGATGACTTCGAAAAGCGTGCGGTAAGCTGCCTGGCCGGTCTCGAGCATTCGCTCGTAGACGACCGCATAGCCCGGGAATTCATCGGCCATGCCGACGGGGGAGTGGTCCTGTTCGAAGACAGGGGCGAAGAAGTGGCGGATGCCGGCAGATGTCGGGTCCGGGGTGATGTCGCGCTCCCGTTCCATTGACGAACGGAGGTCGACGATGGCCGCGATCCCGTAATCGGAGAGCGAACCGATGCCGTTTGGCGTGAGCCGGTGAAGACCCGCAGAGCGGACGACCGACTCAGAGGTGAGCCGGCCTTCGCGGGTGGAATAGCCGCCGATATGGCGGACGTTGTACGCGACTTCGAGAGAGAGTTCGCGATTGGTGATAGTTAGGGTCATACAAACAGTATCGCAGCCCTCGATGAACCACGCGTTAACGAAGGTGGGCGCCGCAAAGGAACGAAGGAACAAAGAGAGCGAAGAAGCAGACCGTTCGATTTGGGCCGAAGTGTGTGAGGCATGTCTTTGTTTCCTTGTTCCTCTGTGGCTTCAGTTGGGCGCTCGCAGGCCAGGCGCCGGTGGTGATACGTTTCGCACCGTGATTAACCGCGACCGTCTCGTTCAGACCTTTCTCGACCTCGTTGCCATCGATTCGCCCTCGGGCGAGGAGGATGCAATCGCTCTGGAGCTTGAAAGGCGATTGCGCGACCTCGGGCTCGAAGCGAGCCAGGATCCGGCCGGGAATGTGATCGGCCGAAAGGAAGGCACCAGCGAGGCCATTTTGCTTTCGGCGCACATGGACACGGTTGAACCGGGCCGGGGAATCAAACCAGTCTGGGACGGCCCTGACATCATCCGAAGCGATGGGACCACGATCCTCGGGGCGGACAACAAGGCCGGGTGCGCGGTTGTCCTCGAGGTCATCCAGTCGGCAATTGAGGATGGCGCCGAGACGCGAACCATCGAAGTAGCGATCAGCCGCGGTGAAGAGATAGGGCTGGTTGGTGCGACGAAGATGGACTATTCGCGCATCTCGGCGAAGGTCGCGATTGTGATCGACAGCGGCGGGCCGCCATCGAGCATCCAGGGCCAGGCGCCGTACCACAGCACCTACGACATCGAGGTCCATGGCAAGAGTGCCCATGCCGGGCTCGAGCCGGAGAAAGGCGTTCCGGCGATCACCATCGCGGCAGAAATCATCGTCGGCTTGCCGCAAGGGCGGTTCGATAGCGAAACGACGGGAAACGTTGGCAAGGTGCAGGGAGGGCTCGTGCGCAACGCCGTGCCGGACCACACGCTCATCCAGGGCGAAATCCGGAGCATGGTGGAAGAAAAGCTCGAGACGCTGATGACGAGCGCGAAGAAGCACGTCGATGAGGTGGCAGGCGCACACCCGGATGCACGCATCGATGCGCGGTTTGGGCAGGCGTACCCGGGGTATTCGCTCACGCCGGACGACCCGGCCGTGAAGCTGCTCTTCCCCGTGCTGGAGCGGCTCGGATACAAGCCCGATCCTCATCCGGTTGGCGGCGGGACGGACGGTAACGTGTTCCGCGGCCACGGCATCGCGAGCGTGGTAATCGGACGGGGCGGCTACGCGCAGCACACGAAGGACGAGTACCTCGTCATCCCCGAGATGCTGCAGTGTGCGGCCGTGGTCGAGGGCTGCGTTCGGCTGTAGGCCAGGCCTATTTCGCTGCGGCGACGGCTACAGAGGAACCGGTTTCGATCCCGATGCCCGAGAGCATCGCGTGCATCTTGCGAGCCGTTTGGACGATGCGGCCGGCTTCCTGCTGGACCGCCTGCTTCCCATCGCAGAGGGCTTCGGCCGGATTGCTGTGGATATCGAATTCGATGCCCTGGGCGCCAGCCGCGACGAACGAGTAGGTCATGCGCTCGACGAGCTTTCGGTCGCCGCCGCTATGGCTCGGGTCGGCGAGGAGCGGGAGATGCGACTTGATGCGGACGAGCGGGATCATGCCCGCGTCCGCGCCGAAACGAGTCTCGGATTCGAAGCTTTTGATGCCGCGGTAGCAGAGGATGACGTTTCGGTTGCCCGAGCCAGTTACGCGTCCCTCGCGGTCGATGCCGGACATGATGTAGGCGGCGGAGCAGAGCCACTCGTTGAGGTCGTTGCCGAAGCCGTGCTTGAGCACGACCGGGGTATCGATCCGGGAGAGCTCCTCGAGGAGCGGGGAATACTGGGCGCTACGCGCGCCGACCTGGATCACATCGATGCCGGCCTTGAGGAAATCATCGAGGTGGCGGAGGTCGATGAGTTCGGAAACCGTCGGCATGCCGGTCGCTTCCTTCATCGCGGAAGCGATTTCGAGGCCCTTCTGTAGTTCGAGGCCGCGATAGTCGTAGGGGCTGGTGCGGGACTTATCGACGAAGGCGCGGAGGATGTCGCAACCCGCGTCTTTCGCCATCATGGCGGACTCAATCGACTGCTTCTCGGTTTCGATGGCGCAGGGCCCACCGAAGAAGGTGAGGTTATCGCCACCGACGCGAACCTTGCCACCGACAAGGATGATCGAGTCGTCCTTGTGGAAGTTGCGGCTGGCGTCCTTGTATTTCTCGGTGATACGGATGACACGATCGACGCCGGGCAACTCGGTGATGCGGCCCTCATCGACGACGGAGGCGATGCCTTTGACGCCGATGACGGTGGTATCGGAAACAATGACTTCGCAGCGGAGGCCGTAGTCGCTTGTGACGCGATTGATGACGCGCTCAACCTGATCGATTGAGGCCCCGGGGGCCATATGGATGATCATGAGAAGTGGCTCGCAAAGATTATGTTGGGGAGCCAGTGTGCGACGCCGCGGACTTAGAGGCGATACACAGCAAATGCGTCCTAGAACAGCGCGCTTGAGAGCTTTCGCTGGTACTCGCGGGTGAGTTCGGAATCGAGACCGAGGATGTCGAAGATAGCGAGGATGGCTTTTCGCGCGGCGCCATCGGCAAATGAACGGTCGATGCGGACCGAATCGATCAGCTCGTCGAGGGCGTCTTCGTACTTTTCGCGGGCCGCGAGCATGACCCCCCAGCGGTAGCGGTCGCGCGGGTTGCGGGGATTGGCTCGGGCGGCGCCCTCGAGGTCTTCGCCGCCATGTTTGGCCGCGAAACCATCGAGGAAGATGCGGTGCTTCAGGGTCTTGGCACGGCGGTCTGTTGGGGCGCGATCCAGCAGTTCTTCAGCTTCCTGCGTCTTGCCGCGGCTGATGAGGATAGCCGCAAGGCCAACCACGGCGTCGGGTTGAGACGGTTGCTTGATAAGGATCGCCCGGTAGGCGGCTTCGGCGGCGGGGACATCGCCAGCGCGGAGGAAGTCCTCGGCATCCTGGGTGACACGGATTGCGGGGCCGCCGACAACTTTTTCGAAGAAGGCGCGAACCTGGGGTTCCGGGTGGGCGCCTGTGAACTCCGCGATGACCTTGCCATCCTTAAATGCTTTTACGGCGGGAATGCCCTGGATTCGGAAGAGCGCGGCGACCTTTGGGTTCTCGTCGGTATTGAGCTTGGCGAGGATGACCTTGCCTTTGTTCTCTTCGGCGACCCTTTCGATGATCGGGCCGAGGACGCGGCAGGGGCCGCACCATGGCGCCCAGAAGTCGACGACGACCGGGAGGGTCTTCGACCGTTCTTGAACCTCGACGGCGAAGTTGCCGTCGGTGACTTCAACGTAGGTCTGCGGGAACATGCAGCGGCTCCGAAGAGAGAAGTAGTGCTTCGATCCTAGCGAAACGCGTTGAGACTGTCAGGGGTGGTTCGGGCGGGTGTTGGGGGACCGAATGGGCAGTTTGAGGCGAGGGACGGCTCAGATGTCGTTTGGGGATTCGGCGGCCCGGCGAGCACGAACCGAGGCGAGGGGTTCAATCTCTTCGGCAGGAATCTCGACAGCCTTGCCATCGCGCCAGACCCAGATCGAGTGCCCGAGGAGGCGATGGCGTTCGATGTCGCGGTCGATGGCGTCGTGCATGGCGACGGCTTGAGCCTCGAAGTCATGGAAGAGTTCTGCGAGGGGCCGGGTGCTGCCGTGGACTTACCCGCTCCGTTCGGCCCGGCGATGACAACCAGGCACGGCAAGCGCTAGCCCTGGGTCTTAGCCGCGAGCCGCTGTTCGAAGCGAGGGCGGTCGACAATGAAACGCTGGTGTGTGCCGTTGCCTACATCATCGACTCCGTCGGTAGCGGTCCAGGTGAAATCGACGCGGCGGCCCTCGATGGCGGCGATGGTGACCGTGGCGGTGACCGTGAGACCCTCTGGAGTGGCAGCAGTGTGGTTGATGACGATCTGGGCGCCGACGGTCATCTGGCCTGGTTCCAGGTGTTTGCCAATCCATTCGGCGGCAGTCTTCTCGACGAGGGCGCCGAGGGCCGGGGTGCTAAAGACATCAGGCGTGCCGGCGACGATTTTGCTGGCGAAATGCTCCGGCCCCGCAACCACTGAGAGCGATGTGGACATACCGGGTTTGAGCTCTTCGAGTGCCATTGGTCCCTCCGTACGGTGGACATGATAGAGGTTCAGCGGGCCTGTAAGCCGGATTCTGTCCAGCCCTCCGGCGAGCCGGGGAGCCTGTGTGATCATTTCTCTCGACGCCGCATCGCTGCGGCGCTCTAGCAGCCAACCCGGGAGTGATGGCGGGCCGGGCGACCCTTCTCCCCTATTTGGCCTTGCTCCGGGTGGGGTTTTCACGGCCGCACTGTTGCCAGTACGCCGGTGCGCTCTTACCGCACCATTTCACCCTTAGAGCCCGGGCGAACCCGGACGTCCGGTATGTTTCTGTTGCACTTTCCGTCGGCTCACGCCGCCCAGGCGTTACCTGGCACCCTGCCCGGTGGAGTCCGGACTTTCCTCCCCTCCGACGCCTGAGGCCCGGAAGGGCGATCACCCGGCCCGCTGAACGGGTGAATTGTCGCACAGGATGCGGATGCGAGACCCGCAGTCAGTTTCGCGGTGACCGTGGCGCGGAAAGGCGGGGCGAGCGACTTCAAGATCAGTCCAGCGCCGCCGGCTGATTGAACCGTTCGTAGATCAAGTCGGTTTCCTTCGAAAGCAGGTCCCGCAGGGTGAACAACATCCGTTCGGCATCAGCCCGAATGGAGGAGATGCTTTCGAAGTCGCCGGCCGCTACACGTGCGACTTCAATCTGCAGGTCGATGACCTCTGCTTCGATGCGACGCAGTTGAGCGGCGAGTTGCCGGAGCCGGGCTTCTGTCCAGGGAGCATCGCGGAGGATCTCGGCGTAAAGGCCGGAGGAACCTTCAACTTCGAGCCTGTGTTCCCGGAAGGCCGAGAGCGCCGCCGACAACTCGGTGCCAACGGCGTCCGCCCATTTACGCTCCCGGAGGGGCTGCGGGCGACGGAGAGCCGCATAGAGGTGCTCTTGCGCTGCCAGCAGCGCGTTCTGCGTTCGTCCGGCGCCGCGAACGGCTGATTCTTGTCCCCGATCCATCGTCGAGGATCGTCGTGTTTCCATGACACACCCCATCAATGAACATTGGATGACCCGATCGTAGAAAAAGCGCGGCCCCGAATTCAACCCCAATCAGAAGGTTGGCGATCGGCAGCGTGCTACGTGGGGACATGCGTCGTGGTGACCTCGCAGAGGATGCGATCGTCATCGCCGAAGACGGTGCTGCGGATGACCGTGATCCGGCGGCCGATGCGTACCGGTTTCGAGACAACGCGGATGGTCCCGCCTTGCTGGTTTGCGAGCATCACGGCGTGCAGGTCGACGCCGACCATGAATTTGCGTTCGCCGGTCTTTTCGAAATAGGCACGGTTCGCGGCCCCAGTGGAGACGTTGTCGGCCATGGAGAGAAAAACACCGCCGTTGATGTTGCCGGTCGGGTTCCGGTGATGGTCTTCGATGGTGACGGTCGCGCTGGCCGAACCTTCGAAGTCGCCGTGATTCATGCCGATAAATTCATCGAACGTCATTTCAGCCTCCGGGTCAGGCCATTTCGCTCCAGTTTTTGCCCTGCTTGAGGTCCACCTTGAGGGGGACATTCATCTCGAGGCTGGCGGGCATGATGCGCGTTGCGAGGTCTCGGATTTCGTCGACCTCGTCCGCGGGGCATTCGAAAATCAGTTCGTCGTGGACCTGGAGAATCATCCGGCTCTGCAGTTCGCGATCACGCAGTTCCTGATCCACGCGGATCATCGCGAGCTTGATGATGTCGGCGGCAGTTCCCTGGATGGGCATGTTGATGGCTTCGCGTTCGGCGGCGGAACGCACCTGGAAGTTCGTGCTGCGAATGGCCGGGAGGTAGCGGCGCCGCCCGAAAAGGGTTTCGGCGTAGCCTTTTTCGCGGGTTGAAGAGAGCGTGGTCTGTTGCCAGAGGGCGATGCCGGGGAAGTTCCGGTAGTAGCTGGTGATGAAGGCCTCGGCTTCTTCCCGCGTCATGCCAGTGCGGCTGGCGAGGCCGAATTCGCCCATGCCATAGGCGATGCCGAAGTTCACCATCTTGGCAGTGTCGCGCATCTGGCGGGTGACTTCTTCGGGCTGAACGCCGTAGACCGTGGCGGCGGTGGCACGATGAATGTCCAGGTCGGCGAGGAAGGCTGAAACCAGGCCCTCGTCCTTGGTGACGTGGGCGAGGACTCGCAGTTCGATTTGCGAGTAGTCGCCGGCGACGAACCAGGGATCTTCGAAGTTGCTCGCGACAAATGCGCGACGAATGTCGCGGCCGGTGTCACTGCGGACGGGGATGTTCTGGAGATTGGGGTTCGTGCTGCTGAGACGGCCCGTAGCGGCGACCGTTTGCTGGAAGTCCGTATGGATGCGCCCGTCCGCGGCGACCGTGCCGGGCAGGGCGTCGGTGTAGGTCGATTTCAGCTTCGTGAGTTCCCGGTAGCTGAAAATCTGGTCGATGATCGGGGCGACGGAGCGCAGGTTTTCGAGCGAACGCTGGTCGGTGCTGTAGCCCTGGGTGGTCTTCCGCGTCTTCGGCAGGCCGAGTTCGTTGAAGAGGATGTCGCTGAGCTGTTTCGGGCTGCCAATGTTGAATTCGTGGCCGACGATGGAGTAGATCTCACGCTCGGCCTTTTCTGCGTCGGCGCCGAGGGCGCGAGAAATCTCGCGCAAGACGGCGACATCGACGGAAATGCCGGTGCGTTCCATGCGGTAAAGCACCGGCATCAGTGGCATCTCCATGTCCGAGAACAATGGCCACTGTCCCCGCTCGTTGAGCTGGGATTCGAGCTGGGGCCGGACCCGGAGGAGCATTTCGGCCTGCTGGCAGGCGTGGAGCGCCACCTGTTCTGGCTCGGCCTGGGAGAGGACGATTGCCTTGCGGCCAGTGCCGATGAGCGAGGCCACGGTCACGAGTTCGATGCCGAGGCGTTCGTTGACCAGCGCCTCGAGCGTGGACGAGGTCTCACCGAGAAGGAAGGCGCCGATCGAGACATCGAACTCGTAACCCGCGAGGGCCATGCCGTTGGCTTCGAGCTGGTGGAGCAGGTACTTGGTGTTGTAGGCGGTCTTCTTGATGGACTCTTCGGCGAGGATGGGGCCGAGCACGTTGCGCAGGGAGGCCATTGGCACCTGTTCGAGCGGGGCGTCGATGCGGGGAGCGTGGCCGACCGGGACATACCAGGCTTTGCCGGGTTCGGTGGCGAAGGAAAGCCCAAGAAGCATCGGGTGAGCGGTGTCCCCGGTTGAGGAGACTGCTGCGAGACCGAACGAACCGGCCCTCTTCAGGGTCGCGGCCAGTTCCACAAGTTCGGATTCCGACCCGACGATCTTGTAGTCAGTTTCGGCATCAAGCAGTTCTTGCGCGGGCTTCGAGCCCATGACCTCGTCGAGGCGCTGGGCGAGCATGCGGAACTCAAGTTCGCGGAAGAGTGCCATGACGCTCTCGCGGTCGAAGTCCTTGACGCGGCACTGGTCGATGTCGAATTCGATCGGCAGGTCAGTGTGGATTGTCACGAGATCGAGGTTCCGGAAGGCGATTTCGCGGCCGTCGATGAGTTTCTGTTTAAGTGCGCCCTTCGTGAGCTCGATGTTCTCGTATATCTGGGGCACGCCGCCGAACTGGCGGATGAGGTCGGTGGCGGTCTTTTCGCCGATGCCTTTGATGCCCTCGATGTTGTCGCTGGTATCGCCTTTGAGAGCCTTGAAATCGATCATGTGGCGGGGGCTGAAGCCGTAACGTTCGGCGGCGCGCGCTTCGTTGTAGTCGACGGTATCGCGCTGGTAAGGCCGGAACATGAAGAGGTTGACGTTCGGCCCGATGAGCTGGACGAGATCGGTATCGAGGGTGGCGATGTAGGTTTCAACCCCCGTGCTCGCGACTTTTTTCGCGATGGTGCCGGCGACGTCGTCGGCTTCGAAGCCGGGCATTTCGAAGACGGGAATGCCGAAGGCGTCCAGCATTTCGCGCACGCGCTTCATCTGGACGATGAGCTCGGAAGGGGTTTCGCGGCGGGTGGCCTTGTATTCGGCGCTGGCTTCGTGGCGGAACGTGGGGCCATGAGCATCCCAGGCGGCGCATATGTGAGTTGGCTTCAGGAGGTCGAGGACGCGGATGAGGGTTTCGGCGTAGCCGTGGGTGGCGAAGGTGAGCTCGCCCTTCGAGGTCATCAGCGGGTTATCAGAATGGGCAAAGGCGAAGAACGCGCGATAAAGGATGCCGTGCGAATCGAGAACGACGAGGCGTGGTTTGCCGGTGGATGGAGAAGGCACCCGGGGATTATAGGACGGGGATGGCGTGGGAGTGTCCGAGGGTTGGCGTTAGCGAACTGCTTCCGATGGAGCGAGTGCGTTCTGGCGCTATTCCTCACGCAAGTGTGTTAGCGGCGAAGGCGGAAGTCGTTGCCTAGGTCTCCGGCGCACACTGGTCCTGTCCTCAGATCAAACAGTCGCAGCTTCGAAAGCCGACGCAACTTCACTGTTAGTTCCTCGGCGAACTCCCCTGCGTCGTTGCCCATTCGTGGCGATTTAGGTTCCCGGCACACTACCGTTGCGCCACCACTCGAGGACAAGCGCGGCGTGACGCGTGGGGAGATTTCTCTCTACCAATTCAACGCAATCACGGCAAATGTCTGTCACCGCGTCAATCAGCTCGTCGATGGTAGTTGTTATTTCTGTAGTTGTTGGTCGAACTTCTCCTCGCTCAACCAGGCTTATTTCGACGCGGTCGCCGGAGGGCCAGAACCAGAGTCGCGGACCGCCAATACCAATGTCCCATGGCTGAACCTCTCCCCGAACGCAGTGGTTCATCACAGGTGTTAGGTTGAGAGGCACTGCTACCAACCCGATCTCCCATAAACCGTTCATCGGATCCAGAAGCCGACTCCCGTTCCAATCAATGCTAAACGTCGAACGCAAGTACCATTCCGTCGAATACGAGAGTCCTTCCGTACGCAGTTCCTCGACCGGCACCGCCGCAAACGATTCCCATTCTCCGGCTAGAACGGGGTTGAGGCTGAACTTCAGGCTTGAAATCACGGAAGCGTCGCCGAAATCTTTAAGGCCACCAACGAGTTATTCGACCACTTTCGTTCCAGCCATCCAATCCCACGGAGAGCGGCCGTTGTTGCAGAGCATCCAGAAGGCGACGCCAACAGCAATGACCGCTACAAACGGGAACAACGCCCAGGGAGAGAACGATACCCCAAGGACCGTGAGCGGCACGCCAACCACCAGCCATATCTGTTGGAATACGTAGCGGACCAGGGACTGGATGATGTTGATGGGATTCTCATCAAGGTCGACGATGCGGAGGCTGACGAGGCGTTTTCCGGGGGTACCCTGCCATTTTGTCGCAGGAAAGATGACGAAGTAGGCCGTCTGAATTGCTAACAACGGGCCGGCTACCCACCAGTCGATGTGGTATTCGCCTTCGGTGGTGACGCGCATGCTCGTACCTCCGATTGCGGCAACCAGGGCCCAGCCCAACAGACCAAGGACGGTCGCATCGAAGATCAGCGCAAGCGCACGAGCCGGCCTTCCAGCGCCGAGAACAACTTCTCGGCGTGGCGATGTGTCCAGCGCGATCCAATGGGGGACGCCAGCGGGGGCAACTTCGAGACGGTCGGCGGGGGCGACCTTCTTGCGAACGACCTCACCGCAGGAGAGGCAGACACGGGCCTCATCGCGCATTTTCGAACCGCAGGCGGTGCACTCCATAGAATTCGCTCCCTGAAATAAGAATCGGCAGTGCGGCGCGGTTGCTTCAGGACAGTGACTAGCCTTGCCACTTTGCCAATGTGGTAAGCTGCCGATATGGCTATTCGTGTATCGATGAACAAGACGGGCCGAATAACGCTCCCAGCTTCAATTCGGAAGCTGCTGAAACTGGAAGGCGAGGCCGAGTTCCTGGTGGAGCCGCTCCCGGGTGATGAGGGATTCGTGCTCCGACCCGTGATAGTAATGCTCCGGGAGGACGCATGGGCATACACTTCTGACCACCGAGGGCGCCTCGAGCGCGCTCACGCCGACAGCCGTGCCGGTCGTGTGCGTCACATGAGTGAAGACGACCTCCGCGAACTTGCGCCGGTTTCCGATGAGTGACCGGTTACGAAACGCTGGAGTTCACTGACACGTGGTTGGAGGACTTCACCGATCGGCGCCTTTCAGCCTCGGACCGGGGACGGATTCTCAAGGCTCTTCGCCTGCTGGACGTAGAAGAGCGGCATCCATCGCCGAGAGTCCATCAGCTCGAAGGCGACCGCCGAGGCTCGTGGTCGGCCTCGGCCTCCGATACCCTACGATTGACTTTCGAACGCCTCGCGGACGGCCGTAAGAGACTCCTTACTTGTACGCGCCACTACGACCCCTAAATAGTCGAGCAGGAGACACGAGATGAACTTCCGATTCACCCCAGAACAGGCAAGCTTCCAAAAGGAAGTGACTGACTTCATCGAGCGGGACCTTCCGGCGGGGTGGAACGACGACCACGGTTCATTGGAGGCGCATCTCGAGGTCGAGCGCGAAGTCATGACACGCCTCGCGAAAAAGCACTGGCTGGCGTTGCCGTGGCCGAAGGAATACGGCGGGATGGGTGCCTCGCCGATGCAGCAGCTCATTTTCAACGAACAGATGGCGTACAACGGCGTCCCGGGCACGGTGAACATGGGCGTCGCCTGGGTTGGGCCAGTAGTGATGCTGTACGGCACCGATGACCAGAAGCAGCAGTACCTTTCGCGTATTGCCGACGGATCGGACCTTTGGTGCACGCTGTACAGCGAGCCGGGGGCCGGGAGCGACCTCGCGGCGATGCAGACGAGAGCGGTCCGCGATGGCGACGACTACATCATCAATGGGCAGAAGATCTGGACGACGTTCGGGCACTATGCGGACTGGGGATGGCTAGCCGCGCGCACGGACCCAGACGTGCCGAAGCACAAGGGCCTTTCGACGTTCGCCATCAAGATGGACACACCGGGTATCACGGTCAGGCCTTTGGTGAACATGGCCGGCACGCACGAGTTCAACGAAATCTTCTTCGAAGACGTACGCGTGCCAGCGGCGAACCTGATCGGCGAGGAGAACCGCGGCTGGTACAACGTGGCGGTCGGACTGGACTTCGAGCGGTCATCGATCGGCGCCACGTCGAATTCGCGGCGGCAGGTGGACAACCTAGTCGCGCACCTGAAGTCGCTGCCCACGAAGGTTGACCGGGCGGTCGCAAACCGGCTGGTGGACGAGACGATTGGGGTCTCACTTCTGCGGAACATGGCCTATTACATTGCTTCGCAGCAGGAGAAGACCGGTATTGCGCCCACGCGTGAGGCCCAGATGGCGAAGCTGTTCGGGGCTGAGTTGCAGCAGCGCATCGCCGCGACGGCAGTGCAGGTGTTCGGGATGGAGGGCCAGGCCTCTCGAACGGGTTCGAAGGTGGAACCGTACCAATATTCACTTTTGCGCAGCGTCGCCAACACCATCGAGGGCGGCACCAGCGAGATCCAGCGTTCGGTCATCGCCACGCGTGGGTTGGGGCTTCCGCGGGAATAACCATCGGCTTGGACGAGAGAGGTTCCGGGCGTAGGGTTCGGGCCAAATGGCAAGCGCCGCGATTGCCACGACGGGACTGACAAAAGAATTCGGTGAGCTACGCGCCGTCGACAACCTGAACCTGGAGGTTGAACGGGGCGAGGTCTTCGGTTTCCTCGGACCGAACGGCGCAGGTAAGACGACGACGATTCGCATGCTGCTGGATTTCATCCGGCCGACGGCCGGGACGTGCCAGGTGCTCGGCGGGAGTGGCGCGGACCCCGCGATTCGCCGGAAGCTCGGCTACCTGCCCGCGGAATTGCATCTGAATCGCCGCTATTCGGGCGGAACCACCATGCACTACCTGGGGAGCCTCCGGGGAGGCTTCGACGAGCCGTTCGCACGAGACCTGGCGGAACGGTTTCACCTCGACCTGAGCAGGCCATTCGGGGAGCTTTCCACCGGCAACCGACGAAAGATCGGCATCATCCAGGCTTTTATGCATCATCCAGACCTGCTCATCCTCGACGAGCCCACCTCAGGGCTGGATCCTCTCTTGCAGGACGAATTCCAGGCGCTGGTGCGGGAAGCGGCGCAGAAGGGGGCCACGGTGTTCCTTTGCTCGCACGTGCTGCCGGAAGTCGAGGCCCTCGCCGACCGGGTGGCGATCATCCGGGCGGGCCAACTGGCGACGGTCGCGCACATCGACGAGCTGCGGACTCGCGCCCGGCACCGGATGGTGATGGTCGTGGGCGGACCATTTGATCCGGCTGACTTCAAGCGGCTGCCGGGGGTGGTCAGTGCCGAAGCTAACGGCCAGAAGCTCGAAGTCGTGGTGGAGGGGAGTGTTGATGCGGTGGTGAAAGAGGCGGCGAAACTCACCGTCACGCGGCTCGACACGCCGGGCGACGACCTCGCAGAGATATTCCGGGCGTTCTACGAGGGTGACGCGTGACGGTGTTTCGCCGGTTCATCATCGACCGATGGCGCGCGGATGCGTGGTGGGCCCTCGGAATCGTCGCTATGGCCCTGGTGAACATGGCGTTCTATCCCGGCATCAAAGGGGACGCGGAACTGGACAAGACGGTAGCGGACCTTCCGCCGGCCCTGAAAGCGATGTTCGGTATCGAATCGGGGATTTCCATTGGCTCGGCGGCGGGCTACATCCAGGCCCAGGTGTTCTCGTCGTTGATGCCGATCTTGTTGCTGGTGCTGGCTATTGGCCTCGGTTCGGGCGCGGTGGGCGGCAGCGAAGAGGATGGCTCACTGGAATTCCTGCTTTCGCAACCAGTCTCACGCCGGTCATTGTTAACGAGCCGGGCATTGGGAGTGATGGCGGTCCTTGTTCTGCACACGTTGATCGTGACGATTTCGATGTTCGTGATCTGCCCGATGTTCGGCGCGCTTGAGGGCGTGGACAAGGCTGGATTGGCGGCAGAGTGCGTTGGCTGCGGTGCTCTCGCGATGCTGCACGCTGGCATCGCCTTCACGGTGGGCGCGTGGCTGGGGCGCCGCACGCCGGCGATAGCAATCGCAAGTGCTGTTGCCGCAGCAGGGTATATGGCGCTCGGGCTGTTTTCGGCGATCGATGCCCCAACGTCAGTCCGGTATCTGACGCCCTGGTACTGGTTCCTGAAGCAGAACCTGATGGTGACCGGAGCGAACGCCGTCGTGTTTCTCCCGGCGCTTGTGCTGGCGGTGGCTGTGACGGCCATCGCCGTGCCCGTGTTCATCCGGCGCGATATCCAGGGCCGGTAAATCTCCGTATCGGGGGCAACCCTGCATTACTTTTGTGAAGAAACCGACAGAACACTGTAAGAAGCCCTCAAGGTAGTGGAGTCACCTGCCGTCTACTCAGGTGTAACCCTTTTGGAGGCCCTTCACATGGCGCGAGACACCGAGATCCAGGCAGCGTTCCCAGGCAACGAACCGGTCGCGTTCGACAACCGCACCCGCCGGGTGATGGAACTCAAGAGGCAGGTCCGCGAGGGCACCTACGTGCTCGATGCAGGTGCGGTGGCCAGGGCCATGCTCAGCGAGTGGATGGCAAACGGAGAAGTCATTCCCGCGGACCAACCCTTGCCCGCCGTGGAAACGGCGGACGACCGGAAAGCCATCGGAGCGCGATTCGTCATCGCGAATGTGCGCTGCGAGAAGGAGCCCGCCAAAACCGCGGTGCTCAGCGCCTGATCAAAGCCGCCCGGCGAGAAACTCCCGGGTAGCATCGGTGCCTTCCGGTGGCATTTCGGCGTGAAGGCCGGTGTGGACCTGCATCCGTTTGTCGTTTGAGCCGAGCATGCCGAAGAGATCGAACGCGCCATTTCGGTCGAAGCGCTCGTCATCCCACTGGACCATGAAGAGCACCGGGCAGGTCACGTTCGGGGCGTCGGCACGGTGGCGGTCTGAGAACCGGCCGCGGATGGCGCTGCGGCCCTCGAACCCACAGAGGCCGAGGACGGCAGCCCTGATTCGAGGTTCGAAGGCGACGAACGGAAGCCCGAGCATCGTGCCCATTGAGAGCCCCCAGTAACCGACGCGAGATGGATCGATAGCGGGCAGCTCAAGAAGAGAATCGAGCGTGGCTTTCCAATCGGCATTCATTCGATCGAAGGTGTCGGGACGTTTCCAGAGTGCGATGTAGTCTGGGTGGCCGGCGACATCTTCGGTGACGACGATGTTGCCTCGCTCGCCGTGGTCAATTGCATCGATGGCAGCCACGGCGATGCCGTGACGGCGGACGAAGCGTCGAGCAAGTGCGAGGCCACCGGCATTGCGCTTTTCGCTCTGGCCACCATGACCCATGAGGACGAGGGGCGTTGGCTCATCGGCAGATTCGGGACTCCACAAGATTCCGGGTATCCGGTCGCCATTTCGAGAGACCACGAACGGTCGCTCGCTGACGCCCATGGAAATGTCTGCTTCGCGGGTCCAGTTCAACATTCGGCTCACCTTCGGTCTCGTTTGAAGGCGGAGTCTACAGAAGGGATTGCCCGCATTCTCCAAGTTGTTACCCGGAGTTTGTGGGGCGAGGGCGAGAACGCGGCGGCGGCCACGTATACTCGATCCAATGCAGATTGCTGTGATTGGCGCGGGGGCGGCAGGACTAACGGCTTCGTTTCGGTTACTCCAGGCCGGTCACCGGGTAACCGTCTACGAGGCAGAGCCCTACGTCGGGGGCCGAACGCGCAGCCAGCACTTCGCCCCGGGACACCATCTTGATACCGGGGCCGGATGGCTGACCACGGCTTACACCCACACACTCCGGTTCTTCGAGGAGCTGGGCGAACGAAACAGGCTCCACCCGATGAAGGCTTCCGGGCCGAGCGAACTACTCGTCGATGGGAAGCGCTACATTGGCGCGGGATTGCCTCGAACGCCGGGCGGCGACCACCTGATCCCCGGCGAGGAGCGCGAGCGCCTGAGGAACTGGCTGCATTGGCTGGATGGTTATCCGCCACTTGGGTTCAGAACGTTCAATGACAATGAGAACGCGAGCCAGCACCTGGCCCCCGTAAGCCCAACAGCCGAACGATTCCTTTTCGCGCCGATGTTCGAGGGACTTTTCGCACCGCTGGAAGAGCAATCGGCGGAGTTCCTGCGTTCGTGGATCGCGGCGTCGCGGGCGAATTACTTCCAGGTGCAAGACGGAATGGATGCGCCGTGGCAGCGAATCGCCACGCACATCGATGTACGAGTGAACTCGCGGGTGGAGATGATCCGGCAAGGCGGTTCGAAATTCGAGGTTGTGGCGAACAGCGCCGGCGCCCCATATGACGGGATCGTGGTCGCCGTGCCGCCCCCGGTGGGGACCGCGTTCGTAACTCGGGCGCTCGAACCGAGGTGGGTTGCGCAACTGCACTACGAAACGATCAGCTACGCCGGCCAGTGCCGACTCTATCTCGCGATGCCCGGGAAGGCGCCCGCTCGAATTCACAAGCGGCCGCTGCCAATGGGGCTGTTGGCGAGCGTCGAGTGGCAATCGGGCTCCGACGGAGCCTGGGGCTCGTGCCCGCCGGATTGGCAGTGGGCACTCATCTGCGCGAACGAAGCGTACAACGCGAAGCTGGTCGACCTGCCCGATTTCGAGGTCGCCGAACGCCTCTGGAGGGCGGCTGTCGACATCGTGCCTGAATTGCCGCCCCTGGATAGCTGGAAAGTTCAACACACGGTGAAGTGGCGAAACGCAGTGCCGACGATGCCCCCGGGACACTTTTCCCGGATGGCGGCGTATGCGCGACGGCCGCCGATCGTCTTCGCCGGGGACTGGACGCACCAGGCGTGCGTCGAAGGGGCGGTGCGCTCGGGCGAGGCGGCCGCGGAAGCGTTCGGGCCGGGTTAACGACGGCCCTCCGGTTCGCGCCGCGTATGCAGATTCGGCTAGAATTCGGCGGCATATTACCGGAGGAACAATCCAGTGCGATTCCAGGACACTCCCGAACTCGCCGAGTGGCGAGGCACCGTCCGTAAGTTCGTGGACGAAAATTGGCGACGGCCAGAAGACAAGGATGAAGACGATCCCGGCTTCGAAGGCCCCGTGGACGAAAGCCGTACGCAGAAGTGGCTCGACAAGCTCGGCGCGAATGGATGGCTGGCTCCGGCCTGGCCGAAGAAGTACGGCGGCGCCGACATGTCGGTGCTCGAGCAGTTTGTGCTGAGCCAGGAGTTGCATGAGGCCGGCGCCCCAACGAGCCGCCAAATGCTGAACCTGGTGGGCCCAACCATCATGCTGCACGGCACCGAGGAGCAGAAGGCGGAGCACCTTCCGCCGATGCTTCGCGGCGAAGTGGCCTGGTGCCAGGGCTTCAGCGAGCCTGGCTCTGGCTCGGACCTGGCCAGCCTGCAGACGCGCGCGACGCGCGACGGCGACGAGTATGTGGTGAACGGCCAAAAGATCTGGACCTCGGGCGCGCACCGCGCGGACTGGATGTTCATCCTCACCCGCACCGACCCGGATGCGCCGAAGCACCGCGGCATCAGCTATTTGCTGCTCGATATGAAGGCGCCGGGCGTGAGCGTCCGTCCACTGATCAACATGGCAAATGGCCACGTTTTCAACGAGGTGTTCTTCGAAGACGTGCGCGTGCCGGTGCGGAACCGCATCGGCGAAGAAAACCGCGGCTGGTACGTGGGGACGACGACGCTCGACTTCGAACGTTCGAACATCGCTCGGGCGATCACCGCGCAGAAGAACGTGGGCCGGCTGGCCAACTACGTTCGCGCGCGCCAGTCCGCGGGCCAGCCAGTGTCATCGGCGTACCGGCTTGAGGTTGCCGACCGCGCCATTGAAACAAACATCTGCGAGCTTCTTTCGTTCGTCGTGGTTTCGATCCAGGCGAAGGGCGGCGTCCCGAATATGGAAGCTTCGATGTGCAAGATGTACGGGTCGGAACTCTCGCAGCGGATTGCCCTGACGAAAATGCACCTGACCGGCATGTATGGGCAGGAGCGGAAGCCTCGCGGCATCCAGGAAGAGAACCGGATGAACGCGGCGATGGAATACATGCAGGTTGTCCCGGCGACGATTGCCGCCGGCTCCAGCGAAATTCAGCGCAACATCATCGCGACACGCGGACTGGGGCTGCCGCGAGGCTAGGCTCCACGTTCGACCAAACATGGGACGCCCGGCCAACGCCGGGCGTCTTGATTTCCGGAGGGCTCGGATGACGAACTTTCGCGACCTGTTCGAATACAACGACTGGGCGAACCAGCTGGTGCTCAAGGTAACGGACGAGCTTTCGGATGCCGAGCTGCAAGCGCCGATGGACGAACTCGGGGGATCAGCGCTTGAGTTGTTGGGGCACACTGCGCAGACGGAGGCAGGGTTCCTGGCGCTGCTCACCGGGAAGATGGAGCGTCCGCCACGGGTGACCGAGTACCGGGGGATCCGCGAACGATTCGCTGAGAATAGCGCCGGATTCTTGGAGAAGATGCCGGAGTTTTCCGGCCGGCTCGCGGAGCGATTCCTTGTGCCGTGGTTTGGGCGGGAGTTCACGGTGGAGCAGGGATTGACGCAGGTGGCAACACATTCGGTGCAGCACCGGGCCGGCGTGTGCGCTGGGATTGCGCGGGCCGGGAAAGAGGCGCCCGGGCTGGACTACATCCAATGGTTGAACGTGTTCCGGTAGGCTTCAGCCCCTCGGCGCTACGCTGGAGGGGAGGGTCGCCGGTCGCTCACGCTCGCGGTTCGTTGCCAGTTAGCCGCCGCCGAGGGCAGGGACGATGGCGATTTCTGCGTTGGGGGCGAGGGCGTCGTGGAGGGCGAGCGGGTAGACCTCGCCGTTGATGGCGAAGGCGAGCTCCGGGCGCAGCCGGCGATTCTCCTCGACGACGCGGTCGTAGAAGCCGGGGCATTGCGCATCGACGGCGCGAAGGACTTCGCCGACGGTTGCGCCGAGGACTTCGAGCTTCGAAGCCCCGGCACAGAAGTCACGCAAGGTGGCCGGAATGATGACGAGGGCCACTACTCCAGGCCGTTAAGGGTCTCCACAATCCGGCGCGGCGACATCGGCAGATCGGTGAAGCGATGGCCAGTCGCGTCGGCGATGGCGTTGGCGATCGCCGCCAGGGGCGGGACGATCGGGACTTCGCCTACGCCGCGAACACCGTAGGGGTGGCCAGGGTTTGGCACTTCGACGAGAACGGTATCGATCATCGGCACGTCGAGGGCGGTTGGCATGCGGTAATCGAGGAAGCTCGAATTTACCATGCGACCGTCTTCGTCGTAGTAATACTCCTCGTTGAGGGCCCAGCCGATGCCCTGGACGACGCCGCCCTGGATCTGTCCTTCGACGTAGGAAGGGTGGATCGCGGTGCCGACGTCCTGGGTGGCGGTGTAGCGAAGGATGGTGACCTTGCCGGTATCGGGGTCCACTTCGACGTCCACGATGTGGGTGGCGAAGGCGCCACCGGCGCCGCGAGCGAGGAGCGAGGCCTTGCCAGCGATTGGCCCGCCGGTGCGAGCACTCTGGGCTGCCATGTCCTTGAAGGTGAGTTCCTTGGTGGAGTCCTTCAGGCTGTGGAGCCGGCCGGATTCGTAGACGACCTCTTCGTCCGGGACACCCCACATTTTGGCTGCGCGGGCAATCATCTGGCGGCGGATGTCCATACCGGCTTCGAAGACTGCGAGGCCGCTGGCAAAGGTGGTCCGGGAGCCGCCGGTAACGTCGTTGTGGCCGATGGAGTCGGTGTCGACGACGGTTGGACGGATGGTTTCGTAATCGACGCCGAGAGTTTCGGCGAGCTGCATGGCGAGCGAAGCGCGCGTGCCGCCGATGTCTGTCGAGCCTTCGACGAGGTTCACCGTGCCGTCGTTGTTGACGTTGGCGACGACGGAAGACTGCATGCCACCGTTGAACCAGTAGCCAGAGGCAACGCCACGGCCGCGGTTCGGTCCTTCGATCGGGGACTTCCAGTGGGGCGAATCGATGGCGGCCTGGACGGTCTCTTCGGCGCCGATACGCGGGAAGGCGACGCCGTTGACCATGCGGGTGCCTTCCTTCGAAGCGTTCTCTTTGCGGAAGTCGAGGGGATCGAGGCCCTGCTTCTTGCAGATTTCGTCGATGACGCTTTCGATGGCGAAGGCGGCTGCGGGGGCGCCAGGGGCGCGGTAGGCGGCAGTCTTCGGCCTGTTCACGACAACGTCGTAGGCATTGATTTCGAATGAATCGATGTTGTACGGCGAGAGCATGGTCATGGAGCCGGCGCCGACGGAAGAGCCCGGGAAGGCGCCCGCCTCATAACAGAGTGTCGCCTGCACCGCCGTCAGCCGATTGCCCTTCGCGGCTGCCTTGAGCTTGATGTAGGTGCCGCTCGTGGGGCCGCTGCCTTCGAAGACATCGGTGCGGCTCATCAGCACCTTCACCGGGCGTCCGCTCTTCTTGGAGAGGAGAGCGGCCACAGGATCGAGATAGATCGGGAGTTTGCCGCCGAAGCCACCGCCGATTTCCATCGGGACGACCTTGATGCTCGCGATGGGGTGCTTGAGCACGTCGGCGGTGAGGTTGCGGACGGCGAATGCGCCCTGGGTGCTGGTCCAGATGGTGATCGTGTCGTCGGAGTTCCAGTTGGCGGTGGAGTTGTGGGGCTCGAGGTAGCCCTGGTGGACCATTGCCGTGGTGAATTCGCGCTCGACGACAACATCGGCCTCGGCGAAGGCGGCATCGAGGTCACCGCCGGCGAACTTGTTGTAGCTGGCAATGTTCGAAGGCTTCTCCGACATCTCTCCGGTCATGAGCGTCTTCGTGTGGCGGTTTTCGTTGAGGAGCGGAGCGTCATCGCGCATTGCATCGCGGACATTCATCACAGGCGGAAGGACTTCGTACTGG
Source organism: Dehalococcoidia bacterium (assembly GCA_050247055.1). Taxonomy (GTDB): domain Bacteria; phylum Chloroflexota; class Dehalococcoidia; order Tepidiformales; family Tepidiformaceae; genus Amarobacter. The sequence continues at coordinate 99,017 of JBFWUX010000003.1, read as the reverse complement.
ACCTTGATCTTGGCCATCGCCTCCTCGGCGATGTGGCCATTCAGGGCGGCGACGGCGGCAATGGCGTGACCTCGGTAGAGCGCCTTGTCCGAAGCGAGGATGTTATCGAGGGCGTCCTTCAGGTTGATGGCGCTTTCGCCAAGTTCTTCAACCTTGTCTTCGGCGCCCGGGAAGTCCTTCGCGGTGATGACGGCGAGCACACCGGGGTGCTTTTCTGCTTCGGAGGTATCGACCGACAGGATTTTCGCGTGAGCGTGGGGCGAGCGAAGGATGCGGCCCTGAATGAGGCCGGGGAGGTGAATGTCTGCGCCGTACTGGGCCTTACCCGTGACCTTCTCGGCGCCATCCGGACGGATGGGGCGGGTGCCGATGACTTTGTATTCGGGACGTTCGATGGTGGTCATGGTTACTTCGTCTCCTGAAGCTCTTTGGCGGCACGCTGCACGGCGCGGACGATTTTGTCGTAACCGGTGCAGCGACAAAGGTTGCCCGAGAGCCAGAAGCGAATCCTGTACTCATCGGGGTTGGGCTCCGTATCGAGGAGCGCCTTGGCTGACATGATGAAACCGGGAGTGCAGATGCCGCACTGGAGAGCGGCTTCCTGGAGGAACGATTCCTGGAGCGGGTGGAGCTTGTCGCCTTCGGCGAGGCCTTCGATGGTGGTTACCTTGCGGCCCTCGGTCTCGACTGCGAGGACGCAGCAGGAGTTCACGACGCGACCATCGAGGTTGACGGCACAAGCGCCGCAGTTGCCGTTGTTGCAGCCCTCCTTGGCGCCGGTAAGACCGATGTCGTCGCGAAGGACTTCGAGGAGGCTCTGGCGAGGCTCACAGAGGAAATCCGTTTCGACGCCGTTGAGGGTGGTGTTGACGTGGGTGCGAGCCATAGGGTTAGCGAGTCTCCCGGATGCGGTTGAGCGCGTTTTCGAGCGCGCGAACGGTGAGGACTTTGGAAAGATGCTTGCGCTGGGCGACGCCACCGCGCATGTCATCGATAGGGCTGGCGGCAGCGGCGGCAGCGTCACCTGCCGCCGCGAAAGTTTCTGCGTTCGCAGGCTTGCCAACGAGTGCGGCAGCGGCCGCCGGCACCATGATCGGCGTCGCTGCGACGGCGCCGAGGGCGACGCGGGCGGCGGTGATGTTGTTATCGCCATCAACGGTGAGCGAGACACCCGAGGACGCGACCGCGATATCCATCTCATTGCGCGGGATAAATCGGTGATAAAACGCGCCTGAGTTGGCTGCCGGGGCCGGTATCTTGACCTGAAGAAGCAGTTCGCCGGGCTGGAGGTTATTGCGACCGGGGCCCGCGAAGAATTCTTCAGCCGGGATTTCGCGGGTGCCACCGCTGGAAGCGATAACCAGCTTCGCGCCGAGGGCCATGAGGGCGGGCGATGAATCGGCGGCGGGGCTGGCATTGCAGAGGTTGCCGCCGAGCGTGGCCCGGGATTGGATGGAGATGCCGCCGATGATGGTCGCGCAATCCACGAGTGCCGGGAATCGCTTCTGGATGTCGGGGTTTTCGTAGAGTTCGGCGAGCGGGACCGCGGCGCCGATTTCGAGGGAGCCATCCGGTGCGATGTTGTACGACATCAACTCGGGGATGTGCTTGAGGTCGATCAGTTGATCACAATGGCGGCGATTTTCGCGAAGCTGGACGATGACATCGGTGCCGCCGGCCAGGAGGAGCGATGTCTTGCCGTTGCCGAGTGCGCTGAAGGCTTCGTCCAGCGAACGCGGCGCGAGGTAGTTAAAGGAGTCCATGCACCGTCCTTTGGGAATGAGCGGAGGCTCGCGAACGACGAGCCGCGTATTGCCCTGAATGATACGGGCCTGACGGAGGGTTGTCTTGAACGGTCGTTCCAAACGGAGCGAGCAGTACAATCCCGGCATGCGAAAAGTCGTCTTCTTGGTCGGCGCTCTTCTGTTGGCGAGTGGACTGGTGGCTGCTATGCCCCGGAGTGCGAGCGCCGACGAAGGCTGGACCATCAATTCGTACGACATTGTCTACGACGTGCAGAAGGACGGGACGATCGACGCCACGGAAACGATCCGTGCGGACTTCGGGTCTCTGCGGAAGCACGGCATCTTCCGCTATTTCAACACGAAGATCCCGTGTGCGGCGCCCATTCCGGGTGCACAACAGCCGATTACCCCCTGCCCGGACGGCGATTACCGGGAGTACGACTATTCGATTCGAAGCGTGACGAAGCTGAACGGCCAGAGCTGGAAGTACGACGTGAGCAACGCCAACGGGCGGCTCACGGTGAAGATCGGCGACGCCGACGTGGAGATCAGTGGCAAGCAGGACTACGTCATCAAGTATGCGGTACGAGGTGCTTTTGATGCGTACGACGACCACGACGAGCTGTACTGGGATGCTTCGGGAACGTGGCCGGTGCCGATCGAGGCGTTCACGCTGACACTCGAGTTGCCACCGGGAGCGAATTCGATGGCGGTCTGCTACGAGGGCTACGCGGGTTCGAATGCAGAGTGCGAATCAAACGCCGATGGTTCAACGATCAGATACCGGGCCACGCGGGAACTCGCATCGGACGAACAGGTGACCATCGTCGCGGGCTGGCAGCGTGGGCTCGTCGACGTGGGAGCACCGGTGCTGGCCGAACGGACGACATTCCGGAGCTTCTTCACGTTCGATCCGCTGGAGTTCGGTGGGTTGATCGGGAGCGCGATACTCGGCGTGCTGATCGTCATCGCCTCGTGGTGGCGGTTCGGCCGGGACAAGGCTTACCTCACCATTCACTACCTCACGAATGAAACCGTCGAGGCGACGAAGCCGATCCGGGGAGGCCCGCCGGTGGTGGTCGAGTTTCTCCCACCGGAGGAACTCCGGCCGGCCCAAATGGGCGTTTTGCTCGATGAGCGGGCGGACACACTCGATGTCACAGCGACGATCGTGGATCTCGCCGTCCGCGGCTACCTCCACATCACGGAGATTCCCAAGAAAGGGATGTTTGGAAGCAAGGACTGGAAGCTCAACAAGCTCAAGGACACCGAGGGCCTGAATTCGTTCGAAAAGCGCGTGCTCAATGGCTTGTTTAGTTCGGGGACTGAAGTTGAACTTTCGGACCTGAAGTACAAATTCGCGGATGACCTGGCGAAGGCGAAGAACCTGCTCTACGACGACGCGATGAAGCAAAAGTGGTTCGCTATCAAGCCGGAAACGGCTCGCGGCATGTGGCTGATTGTGTCGCTGAGCCTGATGCTGTTCGGGGTGGGGCTTTCCTGTTTCACCGCGATCGGGGTGCACCGGGGACTGTTCTTCCTTGGGCTGATCCCTGCGGGAATCGTGATGCTGGTAGTTTCCCGCGCAATGGCCAGCCGGACCGCGAAGGGCAGCGAGATGCTGCGACGAGTCCTCGGGTTCCGGCTTTATATCGAGACGGCAGAGAAGTACCGGCAACAGTTCAACGAGCAAGAGAACATCTTCGCCCGGTATTTGCCATTCGCGATCGTCTTCGGCTCCGTCGCCAAATGGGCGAAGGCGTTCGAGGGGCTGGAGGCGACCGCGGCAGCCTCGACAGCCACCTGGTACACGGGGACGGGACCATTCCAGGCGATGGCGTTTTCGAGCAACCTGCAAAGCTTTTCGAGTTCCGTAGGCTCGACACTAAGCAGCACGCAGTCGAGTGGAGGATCCGGGTTCTCCGGGGGTTCTTCGGGCGGCGGTGGCGGTGGCGGCGGTGGCGGCAGCTGGTGAGCCGTCGCCTTCACTCTTCGGTCGTCACCCAAGCGGGAACGGGGAAGAAAGCCAGTTTCTGAGCTGGTGCGGGACGTTTGTGATAATGCCATCCACGCCGGCCTCAACGACTCGCTGCCAGTCATCGGGCGTGTCGGCAGTCCACGTCCAGACCGAGACCTGGCGGCGCTTGGCTTTTTCGACAAGGGCGCGGTCGACGGCATGATGTTCGACGGAAATGGCCTGGGCGTTGCGCTTCATAAGCCCGCCAAGGAGCCGATCAACCTGCTCGCCGGCGACCGGGCCCGTGATAATCGTGGCGGAAATTCGCGGCTCAGTGCTCCGCGCGCGTTCAACCATGTCGGGATTAAAGGAGTGCACGGCCGACCAGCCCTCAGCCTTGTGGCGTCGGATGACTTCGACGACAGCATCGACGCACGCCTGATCCTGATCGGGAGCGCCGGGTGTGGCTTTTAGTTCGCACATGACGGTCAGGCGACCGGCGACGAGTTCCATCACCTGGTCGAGTGTGGGCACCGGCTCGCCGTTGCCGGCATCAGCAGACTGAAGTTCGGCGAGCGTCTTCTCGCGGACCGGGCCTGACAAGTTCGTGGTCCTGTCGATGGTGTCGTCGTGCATAAGCACGGGAACCCCATCGGCGCAGAGCTGAACATCGATCTCCATGGCTTCGGCGCCGGCATCGAGACAACTGCGGACGCCAGCCAGCGTGTTGGCGGGGGCTTCGCCGGCGGCGCAGGCATGACCAATGACGAGAACGTACGGTTTCATCGGAAGAAACTCTACGCGGCCCGGATCATCGATGGAATCCGGGCCGCTGTTGGCAGCGACTATTCGCCGTCGCAGGCGATGAAGATGCAGGGGTTATATCGACCGAGCGACGAGTAAGCCTCGGCCTCATTGAGCCGCGTACCGTTCGCTGAAGAGACAGACGCAGGACGGATGGAGGCGGAGTCTCCCTGGTAGCCGGAATATTCGGTCGAGCCACCGCCAGCGGCGAGGCCAGCAATCATGACGGCAGCGAGCGGGATAGCAACGATCCCGGCATAGACTTTTGCGAGCGTGTTGTTCATTGGAGCAGATCCTTCTCAGTGTTGTTTTCTGCTCCTACCTCCATCGTGGCGCGTCGGGCGCGGGAGCGATGTGACGCAGTTCACCCTCAAGACACTGGCGGAGGTGATTCCGGCCGGGTCCGCGGAGCGAGACGCGGACTCAGCGGCCGGAGTCGCGCTGTGGCCGCTCCACGGCTTAGCTCACTCGCGAATGGGGTGCCTCGAGGGGATGTGGGTCAGTTGCACTCCTATCGAATCCTGGTCTTCTTCGACAGTGACCCTGACACGGCGGTGGCGAGCGAACTCCATCGGGGTCTCGGTGGCAGCTGCGGACGCTGAGAAACCGAGGCCCCGGCTGGTGGCTTCGAGCCAGGCACCGAGGAGAGTGTTGACGGCGAATTCCGGAAGGTCTCGTAGCTCGCGCTCGGCGATTGGGCCCTGAACCGGGTCCGTTTCGTGAATGACACGACTTACGGACCGAAGTGGATCGATTGGCGACTTGAGCGCCTCCAACATGCGCCGGCGAAATTCGGGGTCGCGTTCTTGCCGCTCGCAGAACCACCAGAGGAATTCTTCGCAACCGGTGTGTCCCATGGCACTGCCTCCCTGAGGATTGGGGGCCAGTGTTCCCGGAAGCTGATGCCACCGGAATTCATCAACTGATGTATCTTTTCTCGTACAACAAGAGGACAGCGATGCAGTACCCAGACTCTCCGCTCCACGCGTATGTGGAAGCAGCGCGGCGACGTATCGGCCAACTGCAGGAACCCGGCGAAGCGAACTGGCGCGCGGTGGTCGATCGTGGAATCGGTGAGGCACTGGGCGCAGGGGACCTCTCGGGATTCACGAGGGTGGTCCAGTTAGTTGCGCACCTTCTCGAATCCGAAGGCCGCTTCGACGCAATCCTATCTGAGATAGATGCGGCACTGGAGCTGACGGCCGCCCATCCTGGGCCAACGGCCTCGCTCCTGGCCCTCAGGGCATCCGTGCTTCCAACCTTTGGGCTGATTGAAGAGGCGCGAGGGACGGCGGACCGGGCGGCGGAGCTCGCGGAAACGCACCTAACGGGGGAATCCAGGCTGAAGGCATTGGCACTGGTGGAATCGACGCGGCTGGTTATTCTCGATCCACCCTCGCCCACTCTGCCGAAGCTCCTTGCGGAGCTGACCGCCGAGGCCCGCGAACTCGACCACCTGTTCCTGCTGAGCTGGAGGATTCCATACCTCGCGGCAAGAGGAGAGGTTGCGGGCGCGCGGCCACTCATTCGCCTGGGAAGGGCTATGGCGGGATCGCAGGACGCCCGGCTGCGGCTGGCCGATTCCGCCGTGTTCGAACGCTGGCAAAGCATCGTTTCGGGTACCGAGATCGCGGGGGATGGACGCGTCGATGGCCGTGCCCACATCCCCGCGTGGCGAGATGCGTGGCTGGACTACTGGGTTGCGATTCTTCGGCGCGATTGGGGGGCCGCCGAGAGCGCTCGAGAAACCCTCGCCCGGCGAGCCAGGCGACTCGGGCACCACACGGGAGACCCGGCGCATGTGGACGCACTCCTGGAAGCGGCGATGGGAATCCGTTTGCGGGAATTGAGCCCGACACCAGTGCAGTCGCTCACGCTGGATAACCTGCCGTCGAACCTTGCGGCGGCCTATTCAGTTGCGATCGCGGGTTCCGCGAACGACGCGGTCCGATGGCTCGAGTGGTCGACCAAACTCCGCCGGCGCGGGATTGTGACGAGCCTTGAAGCGCCGATCGCTGTGACGCGAATCCAGGGGCTTCTCGCCCTTCGGGCCGGGAAGCAAGCGGCTGCCCGGCGCTGGCTGGACGAGGCGGCGACCGAGGCCACCACCGGCATGAAACTGGAGGCCGCTCTCGCCGGCGTGCAGGTGAAGGAACTCCGGATGAAGGCCGGGGTTGCCGATGGCGAACACGGTGACGAGAGAGAGAAATTGACGGACCTCGGGATCGATCCCGTACCACATCAATATCTTGTTCACCTCGCATGGGACGCAGGGAGGGCACCACGGTCAAGGCCGTTGCTTACGCCGAGGGAACTCGAGGTGCTGAAGCGGCTTGACCGCGGCCGAACATACAAAGAGGCAGCCACGGAGATGGGCATTTCGTGGACCACCGTGAGGACGTTAGCCCACCGAGTTTACGAGAAGCTCGGGGTTACGAAACGGATGGAGGCGGTAGCGGCCGCCCGACGGCAAGGTTTGCTCTAGCCCTTCGGGGGCTGTGGCATGGCGCCTGCTGAGAGAGCGAAATCGCTACTGGCGGGGCCCGGTGTAGACGACTTCAAAGAGGATCTTGTCCGGAGATTCGAACATCACCTGGTAGTACGTCTCCTTGGGGTCCGAAGCGAACTCAGGCCTGTGGCGCGGGGTTTCGAACAGTGCTGCGACTCCCCTCGCCTTGAGAAATTCGGCGGCGGCATCAACATCGGCCTGGGATTCGGCAGAAATGCCGAGGTGGTTCACACCGGCACTGTCGTAGTCGTTTTTGGAGCCGTTGGCTGCGGCCGTGAACCAGAGGCTGGCTCCCTGGCTGCCGCCGACTCCGAGCATGCCGTCGCCTTCGTAGAGGGTGTTCCAACCGAGGAAGCCCAACAGTTCTTTATAAAACGGAGTGTTTGCCTGGTCGATCTTGAGTTCGACGTGGCCGAGGTGTGACTTCATTCCCTTTCATCTCCTGGGGCTGCTCGCCCGTGAGGTTCAACGCGGCTGCGGCGAGAGGGTAACGCGGTGTGCTGACGAGCTGGAATGTGTGCCTGTCGCTGGAGCCGGGTGAGAACGTCCGTTCGGCCGCCGAATCCTGAACGGTTGGCCAGTGCCTCCTGACTGACCGGTAAAAGGTCGTCGAAGCGGACCAAGCCACGCACTCAGGGAGAAGCCGTGTCTCGACACGTCATATCGGCGGTGCTCCTGTGGGCCTTTTCACGGGAGTTGGGGAAGCGACGATTCTGTTGAACTGGTTCCCGACCGTGGGCTCGCACGAGGCGAAGGACTTCGACCAGATCTTCCGAATCCTGCTGGCCATGGGGTTCCCGGTTTTCACCTTTGTGATTGCCGTCCTCGTCTACAGCATGCTCGAGTTTCGCATCAGGGGCCCGGAGGATGGCCCTGCGCGGCTCTTTGGGGACAGCATCGGACCTCGCTCGTGGTTGGTGCTCACCTCGCTGCTCGCATTCAGGGTAATGATGTTCCCTGGTCTCACGGGCCTGGGCGCGCTGACCAAAGAGGGCACTGGGAACGGCTGGGGCGACTGCGACGCACAGCTCGTAATTCACGCGACCGGTTACCAGTGGTCCTGGAAGTTCGAGTGCCCCCAAAGCGGGAAACAGAAAAGACCCCTGGGTTCAGGGGTCTCTTCGATTTGTTTGGTAGCGGGGGAGGGATTCGAACCCCCGACCTTCGGGTTATGAGGGCGAGTAAGCACGTCCGGCGCCGTCACAATCCGTCACCTTATGTCGTCTTCTGAATCTGCGGACGTCACGCCTGGTAACGCCAGTCTTCCGTAATCCCACCGCGTCCAGCCCCGCCCATTTGCAGTCCATTTGCAGTTTTCGCCGACACACCCTCGTGGGCTGAAGTGTCGTGGCGTCGGCTCCTCGCCACAGTGCTCGCTCACCGTACGTCGTGCTGAAGGAGCCGTTGCCACACCGCCGGAACACCTTAACTTGCGACCATAATCCCAGCGATTTGGTGAAGATCGCAACCCTCCAACCGCCCTCATAGGGCGCACATCGACGGCCGCACCAGCATAACGGGACGTGATGTTCACATGCGATCCGCTGGCCCTGACCATGGCTCGTGCAGTCGGTCCGGGCGAAGTGCTGCCAGTTCCGACTCCCCTATCCATCGATGAGAGACCACTGGGACGAGATGGGACGCAGCATGACGCGTCGGGACAGCCGTCCCGTCCTATCCAGCAGCGTCGGGCTGACTGATGAGAGCCTCGTCATCGTCGAGGTCGAGCCCGAAGGAGGCGTGAGACCACGTGCCTCGGAATGCACTTGCGGACGAACAGTGGCGTTGAGCCCGACGAATCACCGGCGACCCACGGTCACGTCTTCAGCTCCTTCGCGCGGTCTGGAGTACGGGGCGCGGCTAATGGCCTCGGACCAGCGCCATTCGGCGGGGTCCCATTTCAGCGTCCGCTCATCGCCGGATCGGAGGGGTGGCCCCCAGAAGGCTTCCAGCGCAGAGAAGGCGGAGCTCAACTCTCCGAACCGACTGCCGTAGTCGCGAACGAACCCAGCCCACGGAGCGGCCCAGGACTCCGGTGGCATGGCCAACGTCGGCGGCCAGGGCGCGTCGCGAAGACCGAAGGTTTGAACGCACACATCCGCCAGTTCGCCCAGTGGCGGGACGCTCAGCTCTTCTGCAATCAGCAGCATGTCGTAGAGATCCTTGGGTCGCGAGTTCTCGCGCGAACCGTAGTCCCTTATGTAGGCGTGCAGCTTCTCCGCAAGTTGCTGGGGAACCGGTATCGCCGGCACGACGACTGCCGGGAGATCGGCGAAGTCGAAGAGGTTCCGCAGCTCCAGCTGCTCGACCGGTCTGACATCGCCAGGTTGCACGTTCACGTCGAATCGAAGCGTCTCAAACTGCCGGCCACCAAGTCGGCTTTCAACCGGAAAGCGGATGCCGCCCTCCGGTCCCTCGCCCTGAATCGGGCTCCCGCGTCCGATCGCAAACTCGAAGTAGTCGCCGAGGTCAGCTGCGGCAGCCTGCTCCACCATCACCTGGAGGCTACGGGCATCCTCTCGCCAGGACGCATCGATGTCGATCGTGGCACGGGCGCGCGCGCTGACGCGCGCGATCATGGCCATGCCACCCTTGAGAGCCCAGCTGCCTTCTGGCGCCGTCGCGGCGATTCGCGCCAGCAATCGCTGAAAGGCCGCCTCCTTCCGGAGCCGATCGAGCGGCAGCGAGCCGTCCCTGGCGCGTGCTTTCAGACGATCCTCAAGTGCCTGGCGGAGCGACTCCGGCCGACTATAACGTGCCACCCCGCGATGGTACCGCCCGCTTCGCTTTGGGGAGGCCCAGGGTACTCCGCACGTGGTCGCGGTCAGGATGCTCGTCAACCGTCTCCGACAGCCGTGCGCGGGTGGTCAGCCCTCGTTCGATTGCTTCGCGAGCTGCGTCACGGGCCAACGATGGATCACCAGCCACCGCCACGTCGCGGAGCGTCCGTTCGATCTTCGTGATGGGTACGTCATCGCGAAGGGTGACCTCCTCCGGAGACAGGGACGCTCTGTGAATGACTACGCCAGGGCGCTTTCCGCGAAAAGCACGGGGCACGGTGAGGTGGATGACCGCCGGCATCGCCGACCCGAGCTCGTAGACAGCAAGGGCGCTGTCGTGACTAACTGCGCTGCCTGGGCCAGCCCAGAGCGCGGTCGCGATCAGGTCCGCAAATCGGTGCGCAGGGAAGCGGTGGAGCCGGTAGATGCCGTACGCCACCCGTTCGAGATCCCCCCGGGCCGCGTAATGGCTGAGCAGACGACGAGAGACGCCTGCTTCAAGGGCCTGGGCAGTGGTGAAGTAGCCGCCCTGGGGCTCCGCTATCTGGTAGAGCGCGTCGACGCCCTTTTCCTGCATGAATGTTACATTACGTGTAACATTGGCGTGCGGCAAGGCGAGGCCGGCACCTTCGGGAAAAGCGCCTGTTCACGACGCTCGGGGGCCGACGGCTGGACTCTCTCAACTTGGCCCGCCTGCTGCTTCGAAACCTGATAACAGTTGGTCGTGCGCCGCGTCCGACATATGAGACACAGGATAGCCCAAACGTCGGACACAGCGCCGGCTTGGCGAGTACCACGCGTTCCAGGCCGGCCGAGCGCACCGCTTTCGCCACGCGGGGGCTGGCTCCAGTGTTGAACGGGTTCGGGGTTCCAGCCTGCGTCAGGACACAACACCAAGCTAGGGGGCTCGCCGACGCACCCAAGCAGCCCGCAGCACTCGGAAGAAGGCATCTGCGTCTTCGGTGATCAGCCTCGCCTCGATCGTTGGGCGGCCTGTGTCCTTCCAAAACCCCAACCGGTCGGTCCCGAACTCCTCGACGCTGTCAACAAGGTATGGACTCACCCACCATTCGTCTAGGCCGCGCGCGAATTCCTCGGACCGTAACAGAGGCCGGAGGTCGAGGTCTCGCAAGCTCGCTCCTACATATAGCCAACGTCGCTTGCGGGGCGCGTCGGGGGTCAGCAGAGAACGAAGCGCGGCCACCTTGGTTGGCCCTAGGCCTGTCTCCGTTTGCTCCACACTGACGACGCACGAGTCCGGCTGGTCGATTGTTCCGTGTAGCTTCAACAGCGGGATCTCCGATTCGTTTCCAGCCAAGTAGCGTTCGAGGAACGGAGCGGCGTCGTTGAATTCGTCGTCCGTCGCAAAGACCTTCAGCCGAGCTCTGCTATGACTTTCGACAAGCGTGTCGAAGTTGACTTCGACCAACACGACGCGCCCAACCGCCTCGTCGAGGATCGCAGCGAGTTCGAGGACTGCGTCGCCGGGTGCGGGCAACACATCGTCGTGGTGTTGCTTGAACTCTGTAAGCGTGGGGAGGTCCGGGTATATCCCTTGTTCGACGCGTATCACCTGCTCGAGGGTAAGTCGCTGCGCATAAAGCGCGGGACCGAGCGCTGTCTCAGCGTCCGTCAGTAGGCCCTTGTCCGATATCCAACCGTGGAACCGTTCAGCCAGTGCAGGTGAGCTTAGAAGCTCGCCGGATTTGATATTCAGGATGCGGCGGATAGCCACGTCTCTGAGTTGATTGCCGAGCGGCATCCTCGACGAGGCGGAGAACCCCGCACCCAGAAAGATCACGAGAGGATCGTGGTTTGCTACAAAGCCCGCAACCTGTACGTCGAGATCAGCCTTCCCGTGTCGCCGCAGGAGCCGAGGTCCATCTACGGCCAGCTGGAATCCGCGTCCGGGCCTGCAGTGCATCCCGATGTCGATCGCTCCCTGAGCGACGAACACGACGGTCCGCAACGTTAGGTGGTTCATCGTGTTGAGCTGATCGACCGCCAGCCGCCACAGACGCTCCCGGAAGATGGGGTCAAGCAACGTTTCTTCGTACGCGATGATCACGAGCTCATGATCGTCAAAGTCGCGGTGCATGGTTGCCCGCACGACGCCAAGGACGGTCTGCTCGCCTGGACTGGGAACACCGGAGACCGGAGCGGCAAGAGCCGCATCGATCTCGCCATTCCCTAAATCGAGCAGCTCGACGAATCGGGTGCTGACCGCATCTGCCTCCATCGTTCTAAGGACCGCGGCCCGCCGTACGGGATCATTCCTGCTCGGAACTGAACTCCGAAGCTCCGGATCCGTTGCAACAAAGAGCCGCCCGTGGCAAACCGCTGCGACGGCCTCGAGGACGGGGCGAGATTCCTGAAGGTCGTCGACCACTATTGGAACTACGGTGATTCGGCCACTTGGAGCTTGGTCGTGCTTGCGCTCGATCTCCCTCGCCAAGTCGAGGAGAGCCCCTGCCCGAGTCATACGTCGACTTCGAGGTGATGGCGTAGCCGATCAATAAATCGTTGCCGCAGCCGCTCCGTATCTCGTGGTCGCTCGAAAACGAGACCGAATGCAGCCAGCTTCGGCAGCTCGGTGCGCAGCTCGGCGACTAGTCGATCGAAGGCCAGATCGAAAGACTCGATGGAAACGCGCGCTCGATGTCCGCGCGCGAGGTCTCGGCTTACTCCATCGATGACCGAGGGCTCCGCTTCGGGCGAGATCCAAACCTTCCCGTCTGTACCGCCGCGGGCATCCACCACAACCAAACCTTCGCCGAGTCGCCGACGTGCCTCGTACAGCATCCATCCGCTTACCAACTTAGGATCGTTTCGATTGCCACGCCGATGGGGCGCCAGGGTGTCTGCAAACGCTTGCACAGGGGCAAAGAAGGCTCTATCCACTGTCTCCCGCTTTGGACCAGAAGAGAACCGTGCCAGCGCCCGGTCCTCTGATGTGCACCGATTGACGAGTAACGCGATGACGACTCCGGCCGCCGGGATCTGCAGCGGCTTCGTGCTGCCGGCGAGCAGGTCGACCACGGTTTGCAGGCGGTGGCGAGACCATGTCTGGTAGAGCCGTGCCAGGATCCGGTCATACGGTATCAACAGGTCGTCGCCCAAAGCGTTCGGCGCGCTCGAAGGCAGGCGGTCGAGAAGATCCAGGGCGCACCGACCCTCCGGCGTAACGAGCCGCTTTTTGGCGGTCACGTAGAAGGTCAGCGGAGGCCCGGGATCCTCGATCGAGTCGGACAGGTCTTTGAGTTCACCGAGTTCGCGTCTCAGGCGATGTCCCTGCGCGACTGGATCGAACCAACGGCGACAGAGTTCCAGGTCGGACTCGAGATCCGTCGGATGGGCGCCGACCGTTTCAAACCAAGTCGCTGCCAGCGCTGCTCGAAGCGCCTGGGCCGATTGGGCACTTAGGTGAGCCGGCAACCCGAGAAGGCTAACTTCCGCGCTCACTCGTGCAGAACCTGAATCGTGTAGCTCTTGGCAGCGACATCGCTCGCGAGGCGGCGCAGGCGGTCGGCATCTTCGCCGATCGCGCTCGATGCATCCTGTGAATAATCGCGTGTTAGCGGGAGCATAACGAGCATCTGATCCCGCGGATGCTCTCGAACGCGCTCCTTGAGGTAGTCAAGGAGCGCGGTAAGCCGGTCGTGAGCAACGAATGCACCGAATTCGTCGAGCACTATCAGTCTGTTGGCCTGCTTAGTTTCCTCCTCCTCCAACAAAGCTAACCTTGCGCGGGTGTAGACAAAGACTTGCTCTCCACTGCTGAACGCCGACAGGGGTCGCGAGCGGTGCGCGCCGTGTTCGGTCCAGGTGACTTCCCCAGCTTCGGCGTCAACAGCGATTTCGCCATCGGCTTCGGGCAGAAGCACCTCTCTAACCCGGGGTGCGTTGAACCAACCGCTGAACCGCTTCCCGAGCCAGTTCTGCAGCTCGGGAACGTATTTCGCCTCAGGTTCGGAGCCTCGGTCGCGGAGATGGCGAGCTACCACCTGGAGTCCATACTCCAGTGCGGCAAGCTGTCCCCTGGGCTTTCCGAGGCGATCGTTCACGCGTTCGGCGATAGCTCTGGCAGCCTCCAAGGCGGAGAGTTGCTGAAGCGGGGTCCCGGCCTCTGCGCGGATCGCTGCAGCGGGTACTACTGAACGGATCCAGGTCAGTTCCTCGCGATTCAAGAGCGCTAGGTACCCGCGACGAATGTCGCTACGAACGCGCCCAAGTTCTTTTCGCAAGTCGGCATCATGATCCCGCGCGGCGGTCAACTCCATCTGCCGGCGACTGAGATCTGATTCCACGTCAGTCAGCCTTGCGTCGATACTGTCGGCGGCGACCTCTATCCCAGCGAGTACGTTCGTCAATTGGTTTTGGAGAGATTGCTCCGTGGTCTGATTACCCTCGGTACCCAACTGCTGTGCCAGTGCCGACCGTTTGGACGCAAGGTTCAGCAGACTGTCCTGGGCGATCTCACGGAGACGCTCGACTTCTTGCATCTCTTCAATGGCGTTGGGATTCAGCCGCGACAGTGCGGCCTTGACCCTTGACTCGTTCCGCGCGACGAGGCCCCTAAGTCTCTCTGCTTCATTGAGCGTACTTCGGAGCGACTGAGCCTTCTTAAGCCTCTCACGCACCTCATTCAGCTTCTCTGAAATGCTCTCCGCCTCGACGGGCGGAGGAGTGGAGCGAATGGTGCTCTGCCTGAGCGAAACGCCTGCTCGTACTTCAGCGACAGTTAGCTCGAGTTGGTTGTCCGCATCTTCAAGCGCAACCTCACTGCCGAGCCCGTCTCGCTCGGCGCTGGCCAGCTTGGCGTCCATGTCAGTCAGCAGCGAGAGCATGGCCGGCGCCGCGTCGAGGGCCTGGCGTTCAGACTCAAGTTGCGCCGCTTCGTCCGTCGACGAGGAAATGAGGCTGCGTGTGATGGTTGGATCTGCCTCGATGCCAAGATCGAGCGCCAGGAGGGCGGCGTTTTGCAGCTGAGTGCCGAGCTGATCGCGACGAGTCTGCGCGGTTCTCCTCGCGTTTTTCAGCTGGGTGGCCCACGGCTCAGTCGTCGCAACTTGAGTAACAAGACCGCGCCATCGGGCTTCCAGAGACTCGACCTGGATCTTGACCTGATTAATCTCCAAGTCGACGGCGGCCAGTTGTTCGGCAAGCTCAGGCGTTCGTCTGCGGAGATCGTCAAGATGCTGTCGCAAAGTCCGGGCATGCGCCAAGTTATCGCGCAATGTGCGAGCCTGGTCTGCCTCTCGCTCCGCGAGTTCGGTGTCGGCGGCCGCCGATTCGATCTCCATACTTAGCTTCTCAACGTCCCGCGTTGAGAGTGTTCCCAATAGGCTCAGGCTGTCGGCTGCTTGTGCCTCAAGGGTTGCCAAGGGCCCGACGGACGGATCCGTGAAGCGACGCTGCCAGCGGCGAACGTTCTCAACGAACATCTCTGCCTCCTGCGCGAGGATCTCCACAATCACTTCTTCGCCGCCCAGACGAACTACTGACAGAAGTTGACGCGCTTGGTCGAGTGAAGCGAGCTGTCCGTCAATCGTGATTTCACTGAACCAATCTGACGAGATGGACCCGGCCGCGGTGGCCGGCCAGTCCCGACTATCGCTCTTCCAACGAACTTGGCGCCCGCCGTTCAAGCCCGTGACTGTCACGGTGAACGCACCGAGATCCCGTCTCAGGCTCTCCCACGCCGGCGCATTCGCGGGATACGGCGCCGTACCGGTACACAACAACAGCAGACGGACAGCGAGTGTCTTCCCAATCCCGTTGAGTCCCTCGATCATCGCGAGGCGGGCAGCGGGTAGCTCCGGGAGGACCCGCAGTGGTCCCACCGGGTCGGTGTCAATCTGAACTTGCATCGCGTGCCAGTCGGTCTAGGGCGGACGCTAGCCACGTCTCTTCGTCCCGCTCGCCGAAGTTCGCAAGTAGCTCCACCAGCTCAACATCCGGGTCTCGGCCGAATTTGCTAACCGCACGGAGCGCCTCGAGAACCCTGGGCGTGTCGAGGTCCATCGGGAGTGTCGAAGGCTCTGAATCCGTCACTGATGGCATCCTACGTCGCTGTGGCCCACCGAGCAGTGGCCTTTCGCCGCCAGGTCGGCCAGCGATGCTCGCACGGCGGACTCCGCAACCGCAGCATAAACTTCGGAGAGTTCGAAGCCGAGCGCGTTGCGCTGAAGCTCTAGACTCTCGGTGAGCGCTCTGCCGGTTCCGCAGAAAGGATCCAGGACGAGACCTGCAGGGGGCGAGGAGCTGAGGATGCGAGGCCTGATCACCGCCGGCGGGAACGCTGCGCTGTGTCCAGCACGGCCCGCCGTAGGAGCGCAAATAATTACGTCTCGGCCACCCTCTTCGGAACCGCTCAAGTCGTAGTAGTACTTTGGGCGCGCGCTGGGTTGCCGGTGGACGAAGTGGAACCAATGCTCGTGCGAAAGCTTCAATCGATCTGACTCGGGCCGCGGCAAAGGGGCCGGTTTAGCCCAGATGAGGTCATTCCGAAGGATCCAACCTGCATCCTGCATCGCAATCGCGAAGCGGGCTGGGATGAGTAAGAGCTGCTTCTCGTGACGATAGCCTCCCGCGGGCGCGCGTCTCCGCGTGCGACCTTCGCTGTAACCCTGCCGACCCTGGTCGCGAATGCTCGCCCAGCGCGCGAAGTACGTGTCTCCCAGGTTGATCCATAGACTTCCCGCCCGCTTGAGCACTCGGGATGCCCCGGCGAAGAACTCAACGAGATGGCTGATGTACCATTCCGGGAAAGGTTCGAGGCCGAGGATGCCGCCCGCATCTCGGTATGACTCATACGAGGGCGGCTCCGGCGCAGAGCCACCTCCCCGCACTGCAGACCCGGCGAACTCCATGGTCCCGTCTAGCCCATACGTGCGCAGGCCCCAGTAGGGCGGTGACGTCAAGATCAGGTCCACGGACCGATCCAACAGACCGCCAATTAGATCGAATGCATCGCCGTGTCGAACTTCTCCCGACAGCTTCTGTTCGCCCGGGGTACTGTGCATTGGCCAAGCATAACTCAATCGAAGTGCGGCCGCACTTCATTGCTGGGCCTTCGTGCGTCGGCCAGGGCCGCCGACGGCCGGGCCTCCGGGCAACAAAAAAGAACCCGCCTCGAGAGGTAGGGGGCAGCGCAGGGAGGAATGACCTCCGTGCGCTGCCATCAGAACAACCTGAGTTGCTGGCCGGCCAGCTCGACCCGTCGCCGTAGTTGGCCGGGGAGTGTTCCCTCCGAGCGCCGGAAGGCCGGGGTCAACGCAGGCTCCCCTGCCTCGTCCGTCGAGCGATGGGCAGCCCGTCGGATGTCATGCACCTCGGCCTCGGTGTCGGAACCGAGTGCGGAGTCCTGTCTTCCCTCGGACTCTCCCAGGCCAGCAAACAGCCCCTCCAGCGACTCCTCATTCGCCTCAACCCGCTCGGTTAGACTGCGCGCGAGCGCCATGAGCAGGTCCTCGCCGTCATCGCCGAAAGTCGCGAGACCGTCGTCGCCGAGCTCACCCTCGACCGCGAGAGAAGCCTTCAGCTTCTTCGCGACAAGCGTGAGCGCATGCGCTTGGAGCGTTCCCCGGTAAGCGAGGTAGACCACGCGGACCGGAAGTCGTTGGCCGATGCGCCAGGAGCGACGGCTAGCCTGGCGCATCGTGTAGATCGAGTACTCGACCTCCTGCCAGACGATGGTCGGGAAGTCGACCAGGTCGAGACCTGTCTGGACGAGCCTCGGGTGAACAAGGAGGACATCGAGGCCTGCCCTCACTTGTTGTGCGACCCAGTCCTCCCGGCGTTCAGGGGTGACGGTGTCGGCCTTCAGGCAGGCGACGCGATGGCCTGCGTCGTTGAGCACGGATGCCAGCCGAATCGTGATGTCTCGGCTTGCAGTGTGCGTGATGTAGACCAAGACCCGCCGACCTTCGCGCTTCTCGGCCTCGACGAGATCGAGCAGCGCCTGCTCTTTCGGGTAACGGTGTCCTTCGGGCAGCGGCGGGACCGCCGCGATAACCTCGCCGCTGCCGGGGTCGATGACCTGCTCTCCTTTTGTGCAGGCGTCCGGGTAGGCGAGCAGCGATTGGAGGTACGCCCCGAGCAATCGCTTCGAACCCTTGGCCAGCGCCTCATGAACGGCAGCTTCGAGTTGCGATGCGAGTTGCTGGTAGTACGCAGCCTGCGACGGCTCATCTGGTGAATCGGAGGTCGCGAGCCCGATGAGGCACACTTCCTCCGTGTACTCGGGTAGTCCCGACGGGACGTCGGCGAGCCGGAGGAAGGCGGTGTTGCCGATGAGGTGGAACAGCACCGCCGGCGAGACTCCGGGCTTCTCGATCACGCGAGTGCGATAGCCTTTCCGGCGACTCGTACGGCCATCCTCATAGGCGTCGTCGTCGCCGGCCTTGCGGCTGATTCGCTCGACGATGCCGTAGCGGGAGACCCACTTCGACTCGTCGGCGTAGGCAAACTCCTCCCTCACGGCTGGCGAGAACCGCCAGAGGAGATAGAAGAGGGTCGAGGAATAGCCGCCCATCAGGGTGCCGGTGAGTGTGAGGACGGCTTTGCAGGCTTCGGCGAGCGTGCCCGCCGCCAGCCCCTGGGCCGAGCCGCGAGCCTTGTACTCATGCTGCTCGTCGATGAGCAGGAGTTCGAAGTACCCGGCCATGTGCCGGGCGATGTAGTCCGCAAGCGGGTAGCGCCGCGGGCCACGGCAGTCCGCCTGCCACAGTGGTCCGTGGCATTCCTCGCAGGTGTGCTTCTTCCGGCCAAGGTCAGCCTCCTCCAAGGGGAGACCTTCATCGTCGACGACGGGCGAGAAGCACGCCGGGCAACAGCTCAGCGCGACCACTTCACCCTGCTCGTCTCGAGCCGCCGCGCTTCCGGCGACGACATGTCGCCTGGCGACCGCCGGCTTCCAGCGGTACGAGAGTTTCGCCTGTTCACGCGAGAGGATGACGAAGAGCGGCCAGCCGCCGATGTGACGAACCTTCTCCAGGTCGCTGATCGTGCGGACGATCACGGCGTTGGCACTCGGCACCGTCGCTTTCACCTCGCGCTGCCATTTGCGTACGAGGTGGGGCGGGCAAAGGACCAGCACACGGTCGAAGCCGGCGAGGGTGGCGGCCGCCGTCCCGATCGTGGTCTTGCCGGTGCCCATCTCGCCGACGAGGTTGGTGGCCCGGTGGGTTTGCAGGGAGAGCGCGCAGGCCCGAATGACATCGGCCTGGGCGCCCATCGGGCGGCGGCCGAGCCGCCGCAGGTCGAAGGCCAGATCCTCCCGGCTGCTTGCCGAATAGATGGGCGGATAGGCCTTCAGGACTGCATCGGTGATGGCGCCCTGGAAGGCTTCGACGAACTGGGCGAGGTTCAGGCGGAGCCCTCCGTGAGCTCTCCACCCTGCTGGATGTCCTCGAACTCCCCCGTCTCCAGGTCGAGCATGACGACCGACGTCCGCAGGAACTCGCGTTCGACGTCGACCTCCGGGTCGGCCGACTCGACAGGGCGGCTCACCTTGGTGATGCGGCCTTTGACGAGCACGCGACGGGTGCCGTCGTCGATGGTGACGTTATCGAGGAACCCGGCGGCGATCAGCACGGCGAGGTGCCCGCGCCGGAGCGGCATGAGGGGACGGACTCTCCGTTCCCCCGCCGGCCAGAATCGCTCGATCAGCGTCGAGTTCGCCCACAGACCGCGCTGCCGAGCTTCGGCCGCCGCCGTCTCGGGTTCGAAGAACTGTGACGCGAAGACGACAGGGCCGGCGGGTAGCGCGGGCAGCTCATAGACAGGCGGGCTCGAGCCCGGCGATGGAAGCTCCGGCAGGCTGCCAGTCGCCCATGCCTCCACCTGGGCCTGTGCGTCAGCGGCGATCGCCTGTGTCGCGCGTCTCTTCCCGACCACCACGCACTGCCGAAAGGCGTCGTACTCGGGGTCCTGAAAGCGATAGCAGCGCAGCGCCTCGTAGCGGGATGCGAGGTAGCGGGCTGACTGCACGAGCCGAGCCTGCGGGACGATGAAGATCAGCAGCCCGCCCGGCGCGAGCACCCGGCTCAGCGTTGTGAGGAAGCTGTGCTCGAGCCGCTTCCCGTCGTCGCCTTCATCGTAAGGGGGGTTGAGCCAGAGGCAGGAGAACGCCTCGTGTCCGAGCCGGACCGCGAAGGCGCTCCCGGCGATGAGATGATCGAGGACCTCACGAGCCTCTCCAGCACGATGTTGCTCGATCTCGATACCGTATGTCCCGCCTCCGCCGAGAGCGTCGGCGAACTGCCGGAGCGCGTCGCCTGCACCGCAGCAAGGATCGAGTAGCCGGACGACGCGGCGATGAGAGGATGGGGCGTGGCGGACTAGCGCCGCCACGCGTTCAACGACCGAAGGCGGAGTCGGGTAGAACTGCGCCTTCGCGACGCCTTCAAGGCGTGCCATACCGGCCGCCTTCCGCTGCGCTGACATGCATCGAGTGCTCCTTTCGTTTCCTGAGCGGACGAAGGGAGGGCACATCTGTCAGGGTGCCCTCCCTTCTGGTGGTGTCCTCAGTCGTACGGCCCGTCCATGCGACCTCATCGTCGCGGACGAACCCGAACAGCCCCCTTCCTTCGAGCGGCGCGCACCAGTAGTGCCAGAACGTCCCAGCGGGGTCGAGCAGCCCGACCGCGTGCGACCGCCCCGGTTCGCCGGAGTGATCGTCCGGGTCGTGCTCTTCCCAGTGGTACGGGCGGTCGTACACAGAGCCGCTGTGCTCGGGACATGGCTCGCCGAAACCCGCTGCGAGGCGGTAGTTCTGGCCGCCGTCGGTGCGCCGCTTTCCTGGAGCCGGCCCGAGGCGATGGCAGTCCGCGGACGCGCAGTGCACGCGTCCGGCGAGCAGGTGTACCCGCTGCCACCCGTCCCGTTCGGCGTCGACTTGCCATGCGGGCGGATGCGTTTCGAGCTGGTGCGACCGCAGGTGTGCGACGAGCAGGTTAGGCCCGCTGCTCCCGTACGGATGCAGACGGAACCCTGACACCCACCCACACGAGCATCTCCCCACCATGCGCCGGGTGACCTTTCCACGCTTCACTTCATCCTCGTGGGCCGCGGTGATGATCCACCGGCCCTGGGGATCTGTGAGCGTGAAGCGGTACGGCTCAACCGCCACGGACCCGTGGCTCTCGGTTGCCGCGGAATCGTCGTCCAGGACGGCCTCGACGATCGGCTGCGGGATCAGTGGAACCCGCGCCTCGGAGATCTCGTCCGGGAGGGTGGTGGCCGATGCCCCCGCCACCACCTCACCGAAGAGGTCGAGTTGCCTATCGGCCACGACGGGCTCTCGCCTGGGCCGGATGTCCAAGCGCTGTTACGGCGGTCCGCCACCGTTCTCCGTGACCGCTGTTCGGCGCGAGGAGGTGGGCGTACTCGTGGGCGAGCAAGGCCGACGGACGTCCTGTTGGAGTTAGCAGCCGCCCAGCACTGGTACTGAGGATGCAGATCCACCCGAAGAGGGGATCGCGAGGATGGTTGTGGGCGTGAGCCCGCCGGCGAAACGCGCCGCGCCGAGGCGTGCCGATCGCTTCGGCGCAACCGCCGACGCTGATCCCGGCCACGGGCACGGCAGGGATGCCAGCGGCGGCGGCCTTGGCGACCAGGGCCGTGACTGCCGCTCGATAGATGTCTGGGTTGATGGCTTCGGCCATCGTTCAGGCGGCCTTCAGCTCAACGCCCGCGACTCGATTCGTTTTCACGACAAGCTCGCGTCGCCGAACAGCGTCGCTGATGTCGGCTCGGAGCGTTTCTGGCTGCGGCCGGCAGCGGTGGGCCTGGACTCCGACGGATTCGAGTTGCTCCACCTCACCATTCTCCAGCCCGCGCCGCCAGAGCCAATCCGCCCACGAGATGTGCAGCGGCACGTCGAGCCGACGGGCCAGGAAACGGAAGTGAAGCTGAGCTGCGACGTCCTGCTCCCGAACGAGGAGGAGGAAGTCGAGGCGGTCGGTCGCGTAGCCAGCGATCTCAGGGATGAGCATCCCATGGTAGGCGGAGCCCGATGGCAGGCGCATTCCCGTGAAGCGCCAGGTCCCCCACGCCTCGCGTGCGAGCGGCATTGGTTCGCCACCCAGCTCGGTGCTGCTCAGATAGCCTGCCTCTCCTTTGATCAGCCGCGCCCAGATGGCGCGGACGGCCTGCTGGTGACCCAGCATCGAGAGGAACCAGAGTTCGTTGTCCCCGCGAGCGCAGCCGTCGACGGTCGCCGTGAAGCCTCCGGCCCTGATCGTCAGGAGGTCCATCATCGGCCTCGCGGCGCGGTTGCCTGGGAGCCATTTGTCATGGCAGACCGCGGGTTGTTGTCGTCCGCGTCCTCGAAGAGGGGCGGCGTGACGGGCAGCGCTGCGCTCTCCGGCGGTTCGTAGCCGCAGCGGTCGCAGTAGCGCAGGTGGCCGTCCTCGGTCAATGGGAGTTCGCAGCGCGGGCAGCAGCCGGACATGCCTCGTCCCATTCCGTGATCGCGTACGCGCGGCGTCCCTCCCACTCGGCGCTCTCGTAGCGGTCGAGCAGGGATGCGGCCCTGTCGAGCTCGCCTGCGACGGCCGCCTCAAGGGCGTCGAGTGCCCAGTCCTCGACGGGCGACTGGGCCTCGTAGAAGGTCGCTTCGTGGTCGATGCTGCGGACGACCGCCAGAGCGGCGCGGTGCAGTACTTCCGCGGAAGTATGTTCTTCCATTAGATCAGCCTCCTTGTTGGTTGCCATGCGTCCGGGTCCTCCCGCCACGGATTGCGGTCGCTGCGGACCGCGTCCTCGTCGCGGGGATGCCAGTCGGGGTCCGGCACGTAGCCATGCCCGTCTGGGTTGGGGATGTACGGGTGGCTGAAGACGACGTGCTCGTCTGTGAGCACGTGCGGCTTCTTCTGCCAGGTGACGAGCATGCCCTCGTAGCCCCAGCGAAACGGGTGGTCATTCGGAAGGGCGGTGTGCTCCCGGTAGCTCAGCGGCAGGCCGGGATGCGGACCGCGGTACGCTTCCATAGGCACGACGCGGTAGACGCTCATGCCCCGCTTGTCACGGTCGATCGCGCGGCCACTGCCGCCGGTGCAAACCCAGAGGGCGCCTAGGCGGCTTGCGGGCTTTCGGAGGGTGCCCTTCATGGCGATGGTGTCGGCGCAGTAGGGCGCCCATTCACGCGGCGCACAAACCTGTTGAGTGTCGTCGGCGGCGTCGTCGTCCCCGTCGAGACCATCCGCGTCGCCGCCTTCGAGATCCGTGTCCTCATCGAGGAGTTCGCCACCTGCCTCTGCTGGAAGGGGAGCGTCGTCCTCGTCGAGGACGTAGAGCGGTTCGTCGCCGGAGAGGTCGAGCCGATAGCCGTCAGGTGCCTGGGCTCGCATCTCCGGTGGTGTCTTGCCACGCCAGCCGGGTACAGGCAGCGTGCCCTCCTCCTGGAAGAGCGAGAGCTGGCCGCCGAGGCTGGCGCTGGATCCGTGTTCGTTCACCAGTGTCTGGGGAGGGAGCGGATCCTTCGCGCCACGGATCGATCCGCTCCGTCGTTCAGCGGCTTTCGCCGCGGCGTGCCTTCTGCCGGTCGAGCCAGCGGCGGCCGGCGGGAGTGAGCTCGTACCTCCGCTCGCCGCGGTGGTCGGTGCTCACCACCTCCGCGAGGCCGAGATCGCAGAGCCCGCGCATCTGGCGGTCCAGGTGCTCCAGTTCGTCGAGAAACGCCCTGCACTGCGGGCAGAGAGGCGTTTCGAAGTGGCCGTGCTCGCCGTGCGGGATGAGGCGGACGATGGGCTCGGCCGTCACGCTTGGCCGTCCTCGTCCGGTCGCAGGGCGTAGGTGTAGTCGAAGGCCGCACGCTCGAGGCAACCGTCGAAGCCCTGCTCACCGATCTCCACGTCGGCGAGGTGGTGCAACGCCGCGAGCAGCTCGGCAATGGTGTCGGTCCAGGCGGCCAACGGATTGGGGTCGTCTCCGATCCCCGTCAGCGACCGAAACTGCAGGGCGACGTGTCGTGCCGCGTCGATCTTGCGGCGGTCGGGGCTGGGCGCTCCCATCGCTACCCTGCCTTCCGCGCGTGTTGGAGGGTCACGACGCGGGAGCCGCTGAGACAGCCGTCGCCGTGACGGTGGTCCATCCCGGTCGCGTGCTGGATGGCGCGTGACGGTGGGATGGGCTCGGGGTGAACTCCCGTTGTCCAGGCCGAGTAACCGTGGTCGTCGAGGTGCAGGTAATTGCGCGATTTGCGGTCCTTGAAGGCGAAGAGGACCACTTCCGCGCCATCGATGTGGCGAGCGCGGCAGCCCATCGCCATGAAATCGGCGGGGTAGAGCCACAACCCACAGCGGCTGGCGTAGTTCCAGAGGGGCTGGAAGCTCAGCGGGTTGAAGTTGGATGGCTCGTAGCGATGCGGTCCGTCGGTCGCGTTCAACGGACACCGGTCGGATGCAAGCGGGAAGCCGCTCCAGGGGCAGTTGGTGCCGCCCGGTCCTGGTCGCGTGCAGTGGAAGAGCGGCCCTTCGCCGGGTGGGTAGGGCGTCGGTTCTCGGGTCTGGATGTTCACAGTTGCCTCCTTTTTGGTTGGAGGGCGGGAACGCGGCACGACAGAGCCCGGCTGGATGCCGGGCTCTGTGCGATGTGCCGGTGTGAGGGAAGGCCCCCGGAGACGCCGTGGTTCAGGCCGGCGCGAGGAGGTCGTAGACCTGCTGCCGGGCATCGGACACCGCGCCTTCGAGCGAGCCGACCATGCGGCGTTCGAGGATTTGCGTGCTCTTCGTGGGGTCAACCCACTCCATCCACTCCGTGGTGGCGTTGAAGAGCCCCCAGCGGTTGTCGAGGCCGCCGGCAGAGACGATCGTCGGCAGCTCCTGCGCGTGCTGGAGGAAGGTCATGAAGCTCTCGTGGCGGCGGCCGGCGCGGTTCCGCTGCCGCTCCGTGAGGCTCACTTCGATCTTCAACGGGTCGGGCGCGACCAGGTTCACGACCTGCTCGACGAGGGCCTGGCCGGCGTTTAGCTGCGCGAGCTGCTCGAAGCGCTCCATCATCTGGCGTTGCTGGCGGGAAACCAGCCCGAGCGCCTTCGCGGCGGACTCGATGTTCGCCTCGGCAGAGGCCGTGTGACGGATGCCGATGCGTTCGCCCTTCTCGCGGAAGGCGACGTTCAGGGTATTCGCGCAGACCACGCGGGTGGAGACGAGCTTCACGCCGAGGCCGCTCGAGCCGTCGTGGCTGTTGGTGACGAGCGCGTAGGGCGTGATGGGGTCGGTCCCGGCGATCGTGAAGTCCTCGTCGATGCGGACGAGGATGAAAACCTTGCGCCCTTCGTCCAGAGCGCCGGCGGTCTCGTACCGGACGCGGCCGTCCGCGAGCCACCGGTCGATGGCCCCGAACGCAGTCACGTTCTGGACAACGGTGTAGCGGCTGCCGACGACGCCGAGGACGAAGCCGGTGTCCTCATAGACGGTGGCGAACTTGTCGGGCACGGCGACGGGCTCGCCGTCGACCATGGTGTACAGGGGCGCGAGCACGACGCGGCGGCTGAGGCCGGCGAGCTCAGCGACCGTCTCGGAGTGCTCCATTCCTGGGGGGATGGCCTGGCCGAGGCCGTGCCAGCCTGGCCGGCCGTTGGCGTAGGCGAAGGAAGCCTTGCCGTTTGAGATTTCGAGGTTGTGTGCCATGGGGTGCTTCTCCAATGAGGATGGAAGAAGCCCGGCAGGAATGCCGGGCTCCTCTTCGTCGTTGATGGATCTCCGCGTGGGACGCGGCCTGTTGTCGGGCTCGGGACTACTCGAAGAGGTACTCCCAGTCGTCCATGACGGCCTCCGTCACGGGTGTGGGCTCGTCCTCGTCGCCCACGACGACGAGAACCAGGCGATTGGTGCCATCCTCGCGGACGAGGAAGGTCACGCCTTCGTGATTTCTTCGCGGGTCGTCAGCGATGACCCGTCGCACGGCATCGGGTGGACTCTCGGCCTCAAGCCAGCCGTAGGGGATGGAAACGTAGAAGGGTGGCATCAACGCCACCCCAGGAGCTTCCGTTCCTTGAGGCTGACGAAGGCGTCGCGGCCGACGATCACGTGGTCGGCGACTTCGATGCCGAGGATCTCTCCCGCCTTCACGAGCTCTTTCGTGAGCGCGATGTCGGGCGGGCTCGGCTCGGGGTCACCCGAGGGGTGGTTGTGGACGAGCACCAGCGACGGCGCGTTCGTGATGACCGCCTCGCAGAGCACCTCGGCAGCGCGGAAGTTCACCGAGCTGACGTTGCCTGGTAGACGAGGACCACATCCAGCACGCGGCAGCGGGTATCCAGGAGGACGACCCGCACCTGCTCCTGGAGGAGGTGTTCCATCTCGGGCCGCACCAGCTCGTAGACGTCCGCCGGCCGGGACACGCAGCACCCGAGCGGGCCGCCGCGAGTGACCGACCGTCCGTTCGAGCGAAGCTCGGCGAGGAAACGGAGGTTCTCTTCGACGAGGTGCAGGAGGGCGGCATCGCCACCCTCCTGTGTGAGCCGTGTTGACGGCCTACGCTGCGAGCGGGCCATCGGGCAGTTCGTCGACACGGTCGTAGACGGTCAGGTGTAGCGGTCCGTCATCCCGGTTCGGGCCGAGAGCGGTGACCGCGTAGGTGCGCCAGCCGGGCAGGACAGGGCCAACCTGAGGGACCTGGATCAGCTGGCGTTGGCCGGAACGGGTTGCGATGTCCCGAACCGGCTGCCTGCGGAAGAGGGCCACGTCAGGCCGCCTTCCGGCGCTGGGCTTCGCGCTCGTTCAGTTCGGTCGCGAGCGCCTTGATGGCACTGGAGAGCTCGCGCTCCGCGGCGTCATCGAGGTCGAGTCCGCAGCGTTCCTGGAACCAGGAGCGGGTGCGAGCTTCATCGACTCCGAGCCTGCCGGAGAGGGCGATGACCCGCTGGCGCATGTCGTCCAGCTTGGCCGGGCTCGCCAGAGTGCCGGGACGGCGCTCGTTCAAGCTGTTCCCGAACTGCTGGCCGAACTGGCGGAAGGCACGCTTGATGGCATCCGTAACCGCGGCCTTCGCGGCATTGGAATGCGCTTCGAGCGTCCGCTCGGTGACGAAGCCCGATCCGACGTCCCCCTTGGGAGGACAGCCGTTGACCGTCACCCGCACGGCGACGGTGTACATGCCGTGTGCGAGTAGCTCGCCGCTGCTCTGGTCGACGACTTCGGTCGCCTGGTAGCGGGTCTCGCCGATCACTTCGGCGCCCCAGCCTCCGTAGCCAAAGATACGGTTGGCCTGGTCGATGATGGCCTGGCCTTCGAGGTAGGCGAAGACGCTGCCATCGTCGCGTGCGCGCTCGCGGACGAGCGCGAGGTCGAGCGGCTGTGCGAGGAGGTCGAGGACCTCCTGAGGCAGGCCGCCGTTGGTCACGTCGGTCATGCGGCGCGTTGCCGGGTGGCGTGGGCGTTGCGGCCCGCGGCGAGGACGCAGCGCGTGAACGTACTACGTCCGTCGCGCCGGCAGCCGATGCCGTTGAGGTCGGCTACGCCAGCAGGCAGCACAACCGGGATGGCCCGGTCGCCAAGGCGTTCGCAGAGTTCCGCGGTCGCCTCGCGCCCGGCCTCGTCCGGGTCGAGGACGAGGTAGACCTCTTCGAAGCGCTCCAGGAGCTGCGCCGCCCTGCCGGGGACGCGTGTCCCGAGGAGGGCGACCGCGCAGAAGCCCCACTCGACGGCAGTGAGCCAGTCGAAGGGCCCTTCCGTGATGACCACCGCTGCGGCCTTCGCACTGGCGAGGCCCAGGAGCGGCTTGGGGAGGCGGAGGTTGAGGTAGCGGGGCTCACGGTCGCTGAGACGCCTGCCCGTGAACCACGTCGCTCGTCCCTCAACGACGTCGGGGATGATGATCCTCCCGGTGAAGCACTCCCGGTCCTCGTCCAGGAGGCCGAGCTGGTGTGCGGTCTCGATGTCGAGGTTCCGATCACGGAATTGGGCGGCGAGGCCCGGCACACCGAAGCCCAGGCGGAAGCGCCGTACCGTCCGTTCGTGGATACCCCGCGATGCGAGGTAGCCGAGCGCCTCCGGCCGCGACCAGAGCGCCTCCTCATAGAAGACGACGGCAGCCTCGATGAGGGGTCCCGCCTTCAGGGGATCGACCTCGGGGACCGCCACCGCCTGTGGTCGGGAAACGCCCGCAGGGATTGCGGGCACATGAGCGCCGGCCAGCAGCGTGACCGCCTCCCGGAAATCGACCGCGTGGAGCCGGCCCACGAAGTCGATGACGTCGCCGCCCGCGCCGCAGCCGAAGCAGTAGTAGCTCCGGTTGGCCGGGTAGACGATGAGGCTCGGACGGGTGTCCCCGTGGAAGGGACAGACGCCGACCAGCCTGCCGCCAGTCGGGCGCAGTTCGAGTCCGGCTGCGGCGGCCACATCAGCGATGGGGTGATTGCGCCGGATCGCATCGGTGTCGTGCATCGGGACACGCTCCGCCGCGGGAAGGGGCCGCCCCGAAGGGCGGCCCCAGGGGAACCCGCGACGGGAGGCCTTTCAGGCCGCGAGTGGCCTGGCGCCGCGGAGCGCCTTCCCCGCGAAGGTGCGGCCCGCGGTCCAGCCCGGAAGCCCTATGGCGGCGACGACCTTGAGGCGTTTGCCCTCGCCTTCGGGCACGAGCAGCGCACCCTTACCGCTGCCAGGGCTGTAGTGGACGGCGTCCGCCAGACCGAGCCTGCGGCAGGACTGGAGCCAGCAACCGTAGACGTCGCGGACGAGCACCGATGGCATCCCGGAGAGGTCGAGGCCACCGAGGACCTCGGCAGCGCGGGCGGGTTCGCGGCGGTGAAGCCGCCGTGCTTCGGCGAGCGCGCGCTCGACATCGAGGGTCTTGACAGCGTGCGCCTGCCGCCGGATCGTGTCATGAGACGAGGCCACGGCGGGCATGTTGGGATTCTCTTTCAGATGCGAACCCAGCAGCCTGAGGGCCTCGTTATATTTGTGCTCCGAAGCGAGCGCCTTTG
This sequence comes from Dehalococcoidia bacterium, assembly GCA_050247055.1. Taxonomy (GTDB): domain Bacteria; phylum Chloroflexota; class Dehalococcoidia; order Tepidiformales; family Tepidiformaceae; genus Amarobacter. Next base: position 70,288 of record JBFWUX010000003.1, on the reverse strand, counting down.
CCCGCTCCATCGCGGCGACGGCCCGCTCTTCGCGCTGACGCGCCTCCCGCTCTGCCCGCTCGACGGCAATCAGCCGCGAAAGGTCTTCCCGCCCTTCGAGCTCGGCCATCTCCGCTTCCACGGCCTTGAGCCGGTTGGCGGCGACGGTCGCGACCGCCGAGGCGGTGGTCACGAGCTGGTCGGCCTCCGCCTGGCTCGCGGCGAGGAAAGCCGTCGCGGCGACCTTCAGAGCGCCATCGACGACCTCCCGCGCGTCGCGTTCGATCTGCCGGTAGCGGCCCGCTTCCTGCTGGAGCCGCCGATGCTGCTCGAGGATGGTCTCGGCCTCGCGGCGGGCGGCGGTGTCCTGCTCGCTGAGCCGTTGCAGCTCGCGTGCGGACCGCAGGATGGCCTGCACGAGCTGGTCCGGCTGGTCGTCGAGGACTGGCGGTGGCGGGGCCACCGGGGTCGCGACGGTTGGCTCCGGATCACCCGCGAACTCGCCTTTGTAGCGGGCAAGCTCGGCAAGGTCCCGGAGGACGATGGATTGGCTCACGATGCTTCTCCTTCCTGGTAGTCGGTCACCCGCGACAGGGCGAAGGGGTCCGCCTCCTGGCCGTGGCCGTTGGCGGCCACGCCGGGCTGGGGCCGCAGCTCGACGATCGAGCCGCCACCCTGGGCTGGCATGCCGCGTTCGAAGTCGAGCACGAGGCTGAGGACGGGCTTGCCGATGGCGTCGGCGAACACGGCCGAGAGTTGGTGACGGAGCGCTGCGACCAGCTCCCCGTCGCCGACCTCGCGCCCGTTCACCGAGAGCGCGATCTGGATGACGTAGCGTTTGGTGGCTCCGGTCTCGAAGGCGGTCAGCAGACCGTTGACGTGCCGTCCGTCGAAGACGACGCGCTGGACGATAATGGCGAGCCCGCCGGGCAGCCCGACCCCAAGGGCCTTCGCGTAGCCCCGGACGGTCCGCCGCATAAGTCGCCCGAGCTGCCACGCCTCCCGGCGCGGAGCGTCAACGACGATGGTCAGGCGCCGGCGGCGGATTCGGCGGCACGCCTGCTGGGCCTTGTGGCCGCTGGCGATGACGATGCGCCGGGCCTGTGCCCGGCAGGCGATGGTCCAGCGGCAGAGCAGGCAGTGCTGCTTCCGGGACCGGTGTCTTGTGGCCATGTGATTCCTCCTTTTGGCCTTTTCAGAACGGCCAGCTCTTCAGTGCGACGAGCACCGCCGAGCAGACGGCGACGACGATGGCGGCGAGACGGAGGTGGCGCATGAGCCATCCCTCCTCCCGCACCCGGTAGGGTCTTGATGACATGTCTTCTCCTTTCGGGGATTTGGTGGACGCGCGGAAAGCCCCGCACGGGTTCCTGCCTCTCGAAGAGAAGCGGGATCGTGTGAGGCTTTCGTGGGAGCAATACCTCAACGCAGTCAATGACCGGGAAGGGCACTGCGCGACCGGGTCCGTGCGCGATGCGCGTGGCTACGGCCGGGTCGAGTTCAGATGGGGCGAAATCGTTCGCTATCGCTGGATGGGCTGCTGGTCTCCTTTCGCTGCAGTTCTCGCTGACTGGTGCATTGATGTGGTTGGCAGGTCCTCCTTGCTACTGGATGTCCGTCGGTTGCTTGCCCTAGTTCGACTTCACCTGGAGAGCGAGCTCGTTTTCCTTGCGGAGAGATCCCTGCTGCGGTCCCGGATGGGCTTTCCGCACCGGTAGTTCGGTCTGGCAACACCGGCAAGTCGCGATTTCTGGAGGCCAGCCTAGCCGTGGCCGTTCCAATCCCGTTCCAAGACTCCGGCCGAAACGCTCCAATTGCCGACGATCTGTTCCAATCGGGGTTCCGTCGGGGCGAGATTGCGGTTCGCCCTTGCCGACGCCGCGGGCGCTAAACTAGAGGGCCAGGGAGGCGACGAGCGGCGTACAATAATCGACGTCGCGGGAATCTGGTGAGTGTGGGAGCGAGCAAGCCTAGGCCGTATCCGTGCACGCTCGAAGGCCAAACCAGCACTCTCGACACCAGCACGTCTTTGCGCCGTCGAAGCAAGCGTCTCCCCTGATGCCTTCCAGCCCCTCTCGAACAAGCCAGGGCACCATGAGGAGTGCCGCCAGGGAGTCGATCCACCAGGCACCGAAGATGGCGGTCGCGAGCAATCCGACGAGGGCGGTAAGGCTCAGGTACGAGCACGCGACTGTTTCCTTCGCTTCGGCCGCCAGCGCGGGGAGGTTGGATTTGGCGGCGGTGCGAAGCTTGGCCAGGGCCAGGACGGGCATGATGACGAACGACGCTGTCAGAAGCGCGATGCCGATGCGCGACTCTGACGCTCCCTCGCGCGCGGCGAGCGCATACACGGCCTGGAAGACGACGGCGGCAGCGAGAGCAAGGAAGGTGATGCCGATGAACCGGAGCGCCTTGCCCTCCGCGCGCTCGCCCGCTTCCTCATCCTGGTAGGACAAGCGCCAGATCACCGCGGCGGCGGCGAGCACTTCGAGGTAACTGTCCGCTCCGAACGACAGGAGCACGAGACTACCGGCCCGCAGGCCGCTCGCGATGGCGATCACGCCTTCAACCACGTTGTAGAGGAGTGTGATCGCAAGTAGCGCGAAAGCGAGGGGGTATGTCCGAAGCTGGCTCACCCCGACATCCTGCCCGTTGGTGGAGCCCATCTCCGTTTGTTCAGGCGGGATCTTCCGTGCCTGACCATACAGCCGTAGGTCAACATCAGGTTAGGGACGGGCCGCTTGGAACAGAATTGGAGCGCAACTGTATGTCGTTTAGTTTGTGTTCTGCGCTACGTGATCGGACTACGCCGGGCAGCCGCCGTTTGGTCGGGGCCAGACCTCGTGAAGGCCCGGCGCAGGATCAGCGTGAGAGTCCCATCGGCTTGAACTGCAGGTCACGCCCTGAGGATGGAACTGCTTCCGTTCCGATTTCGTGATCGACCGGTCAGTTCTCTTGGCGGGATACCCAAGATGTGGCGCCCAGGATTGCCGAGTCCCGGCTCCTGCTGTTCCCGGCAGGCCGCGCTGCCGGGCTACCGGGACTCACCCCGGGGGCCGAGTGCGCCAGCGCGCGATGCTGAGGAACGTGCGATGCCTACTTCGCCGTTCGTTGCACGGTCAGGAAGCTCAGAACGAGCATCGTCCCGGTCATAGGCCAGCCAAGAACGCGGCTCCAGACGACGTACTCGAGGACGCTGAAGTTGAGCAGCAGCGTGGTGAGGACGACTCCATGGACCACATCGAAGCCCGCCCACGCGAGCGACAGGCGCATGAACACGTCGTGGTTCGCGGGAACCGTCGCGAACCGTCGGGGGAAGAGTTCGTGGACGATGCTTCCCACGAGCGGCCGGCGCAGCCAGACACTCGCAACGTAGAGTGGGACAAACAGGAAGTCGCTGGCCGGACCCGAGGCCAGGTAGGCGCGCTCGCTGTTCCAAACAACGCCCAGCGCCGCGGACACACCGACGACTGTCAGGCCAAACAGCGAGAGGACGCCGATCAGCCGGTCGCGGCGCGTGAACACGAACACCAGGACGGAAGCCCCGAAGCCAGCAGCCACAGCGACCCAGGGATCTGCCGCCCGGCTCACCGCGAGGAACGCCAGTACCGGCGCGATGCTCAGGAAGACACGCAGGTTCACTTGCGGACGAGACGGCCTATCGCCGGACGGTGCGAAGGTGGCTCGTCCGGGGCAACGGCCGAACCGGGACGAAGTACCGAGGCGGTGCGCTGCTGACCGACGAAGCCCGCTCGCAAGCCATATGCCCCGACCAACATCACCCTCCCTCGTCCATGTCGACTGATCCTGCCAGTTGGAGGCGAGCGCGAAGGTACTCGACGTGGGCGAACATGAGCGGGGTGTTGCCGAGGAACCTCCCCGAGCGCGCGTCGATCTCCTCGGGCAGCAGGCCGAGTGGAAGCTGGCCTTCGAGGCTCGTGAGCAAGCGCTCGGCTTCGGTGCCGCGGCCCATGAGCGCCAGCGTCGTAATGAGCCAGAGCGTGCAGGGGACGAATGCGCCCTCGAAGTCGCCGGGCGCGAGCGGTACCTCGCCAGCAAGCACTCGGGCGTCGAACCGATGGAGGTGGCCGTTGATCTCCAAATCTGCCCTGAGCCGCTCGACCGTCGAGACGACCCGGGGGTCGGTCGCGGGCAGGAAGCCCATCACCGGGATCAGGAGCGCGGACGAGTCCAGCGTGTCGGCGTCATAGTGCTGCCGGAAGGCGCCGAGGACGGGGCTCCAGCCCCTCCGGCAGACCTCGGCGTGGATCTCATCGCGAGCAGCGTTCCAGGCGGGGGCGACGGGCTCTCCCAGTGACATCGCGATACGGATGGCGCGCTCCAGCGTCACCCAGCTCATGACCTTACTGCTGACGTAGTGGCGCTGGTCGCCGCGAATCTCCCAGATGCCGCTGTCAGGCTCGCGCCAGGTGGCGACCACGTAGTCCGCCGCGCGGCGAATGAGATCCCAGAACGAGGCACGCCACTCGCCGCGGGACTCCAGATATCGAAGGGCACAGTCCGCGAGGTAGCCAAGCGAGTCGAGCTGCCGCTGATCGTAGGCCGCGTTTCCCTCGCGCACCGGCCGTGAGTCCTCGTAGCCGCGAATGTCGTCGCGGATGACCTCCGTCAGGTCGACTTCACCGCGGATGCCGTAGACGACCTGGAGTGGCCCCTCGGCGCCCGGCGGGCAGGCCACGAGCCAGTCCATGTAGTCCCGCGCCGCCTCGGTATCTCCGAGCATCGCGACGACGGCAAGACTGAGCGACGCGTCGCGCACCCAGGCAAAGCGATAGTCGTAGTTGCGGTCGCCGCCGAGGCGCTCGGGGAGCGAGGTTGTTGGTGCGGCCACCACTGAGCCGGCAGGGGCGTAGCTGAGCAGATGGATCGTCAGCAGAGAGCGGACAACCAGCTCCCTGGCAGGGCCCTCGTACCGGACTCGTCTGGCCCGTCCGCGCCAGTAGCTCCGTGTCGACTCCAGGAGGCCCGTCAGTCCTTCAGCGTTCAGGAGTGGGTCTACCGCGTCACTGCTCCCGCAGCTGAGCACGGCCCATTGCTCTTCGCCTTCGGCGAGCTCGAAGTCGATGCGCTGACGGGCCTTCCACGAAGAGCGCAGCACTGTCGTCCAGAACCGGAGCGCCGTTCCGTCTACCGCCAGCGGTGAGCCTTCTCCACCCAGACCAGCGAGGCGTTCGCGGAAAACGTAGACCGGCGAGAGCTCGAGCGCGCAGACGTGCCTGCCGGCGGTGCTTTGCAGACGCCTGACAACCAGGCGAACATCTGCCATCCCTTCGGGCCGGCTCGATTCGGGCCAGGCCATAAAGTCCGTCAGTTCGAGGGTGCCTTCGGCCGTCTCCCATCGCGTGGTGAGGACGCATGTCTCCGGCTCGTAGTGCTGCGATCCCGGGCTTTCCGCGTGCGGTCCAAAGCGCCAGCTCCCGCCGCGCGGGTCCAGGAGTCGTCCGAACACAGTGCGCCCATCGAAGTCGGGGAGGGCGAGCCAATCGACGCGGCCACAAGCCGAGACGAGTGCGGCCGTGCGGCGGTCGCCGATCACTCCGTACGCTTCGATCGGTGTGACCCCGGAATCGCCCTCAACCATGTGGCGAGGATAGAGACCGCGGCTGCTCGGGCTCGGTGATCGCCGTCACGGCACGCACCCGGAGGCGCAGCGCCAGCCAGGCGGACGGCGGTGATGCCGGTCACTGCACCAGCCGGCGCGCCGCGCCCACCGTTGACCGGGCACAGGAGGAAGACCAGTTGGCCGACATCATCGTCTACGGGGCGCCGTGGTGCCCGGACTGCAAGCGATCGAAGAAGTTCCTGGCGGAGCACCGTGTTCCCTATGACTGGGTTGACATCGATGCCGATCGCGATGGCCTGCGCCGGGTGGAGGAGATACAGCGCGGAGGGCGGTCGATCCCGACCATCGTCTTTGCGGACGGGTCCACCCTGATCGAGCCTTCGGACGAGGATCTAGCCCGAAGGCTGGGCCTCAAGCTTGAAGCCGCCCGGCGGTTCTACGACCTGGCCATCGTCGGCGGCGGCCCGGCCGGCCTTTCTGCCGCGATTTACGCCGCTCGCGAAGGTATCGAAACCGTCGTGATCGAGCGCAGCACGCTCGGCGGACAGGCCGGTGTCACTGAGCGGATCGATAACTATCCCGGCTTCCCTGATGGCATCAAGGGAAGCGAGCTGGCAGACCGCTTCGAAGCCCAGGCGCGGCGGTATGGCGTCGAGCTGGCGTCCGCGGTCGGCGTGACGGCGGTCGAGCCCGACGGCGACGACGTCGAGCTCGGGCTTGGAAACGGGCAACGCGTCTGCGCCCATGCCGTCCTGATCGTGACGGGCTCATCGTACCGGCGGCTCAACGTCCCCGGAGAGGCCGACCTGATTGGCTCCGGAGTCCATTTCTGCGCGACCTGCGACGGCCCGTTCTACAAGGGCGCCGATGAGCTACTCGTTGTCGGTGGCGGGAACTCCGGTCTCGAAGAGGGACTGTTTCTTGCGCAGTTCGCGAAGAAGATCCGGGTCGTCGAGTTCGCCGGCGAATTGAAAGCGTCGAAGCTTCTGCAGGACAAGGTGCGCGCGCACCCGCAGTTCGAGGTGTTCACGAACACGGAGATCGTTTCGCTGACAGGCAAGGGGCGGCTCGAAGAAGTTATGGCCCGCGACCGCCAGACCGGGGAGGAGCACCACTGGCGGCCGAGCGGTGCGTTCGTGTTCGTCGGCCTGGACCCGAACACGGGGTTCCTGCGCGGTTCCCTGGACCTCGATCGGTGGGGATTCATCCTGGCGGATCACTTTGCTACGTCGCTGCCGGGGGTCTTTGCGGCCGGGGATTGTCGCGCGGGCTCGACCAAGCAGCTTGGCGCAGCGGTCGGCGAAGGTATCGCGGCGCTGCTCGCAGCGAGACAGTACCTTCGTGACCACCACCATCTGCCCGTTGCCGCGGTCAACGCTTAGCTTGCCCGAGGCGCGATCCCTCCTGGCGGGCACGCGCTCGCGTACTCCGAACCCACGCGTCGAGGCACGTAGCGCGGCCGGCTGCTTCTGACTTCCTGCCGTCTCTGTCCTGTACACTCGGCGGGTTTCAGGAGAGGTAGCCGTGGCAGAATCAAGCTCTAATCTCGACGTCATCAATGCGTTTCACGCCGCCATGGAGGAGTACTTCCGCAGCGGCGATGATTCGGAACTCGTTGCCAAGTTCGATCCCGCCTGTCCGGTCAGTGTGCCCGGCATGCCGCCGAACATCGACGGCATGCGGCAAGCCCTGCCGGCCTTCCGAGCCGCGTTCAGCGACGTTGCGGTCACCCTGGGCGAGGTCGTCTCGAGCGGCGAGATGTTCGCTTACCGGATGACGTTCACCGCGACGCACTCGGGCGACTTCATGGGCGTCCCGGCGACGGGCAGGCAGGTCTCCATGTCAGAGACACACATCGAACGCATCCGGGACGGAAAGATCGTCAGCCATAGCGGGGACATCGACATGCTGGGGCTGTTGCAGCAGATCGGCGCCATCCCGGCTCCCGCATAACTCTGCGCGCTGGGCCGCACCGTGGTGATAGCCGTCACTGAGCGGAGCCGCCCCTTGGTGCTTCGCTGGAGTCAGCACAACCCTTCGGGGATCAGGAGACTCCAGTGACAACCCTTACCTCACACACCCACGCACAGCAGTGGCCCGCTTCCAGGCTTGCCGTGCCTGGCGCAATCGGCGGACTGCTGGGAGGCATGGCGATGGCCATGTTCTCGATGCTCGTCGCCATCAGCCGGGACGGCTTCTGGGCGCCGGTCCGCGGCATTACCAGCGTCGTTTTCGGCGATGAGCACTACGGCGGCGGCTTCGACTTCTGGACCGTCGCGGTTGGAGCGGCCGGCCACATGATGAACTCCGTCGTCCTCGGCGCCGTCTTTGGGCTCATGGCCGGGCTGGTGCTCACGCGCGCCAGCTCGGCCGCCACCTGGATGGCGGGGGCCGTGTTTGGCCTCGCGGTCTGGGTGGTCATGGTGCTCATCGTCGCGGGCGGTCTGCAGAGCAGCGACCTGTTCGCCGACTCTGTCCCGCAGTGGGCATGGGTTGCCGGGCACCTCATGTTTGGCGCGATTACGGCGATGGTCGTCACCGCCTTCCAGCGACGCGGTGCGTGAGCAGAGCGCCGGCAAGCGGAGGAAGGCCCCGACCGCTCGGTCGGGGCCTTCTGTTCGCATGGGCTACGACGGCGCCTTGTGATCCCGATCACCAGGTGCGCACCCGCCTCGGTGATCACGGGCACTGAGCGACACAGCTAGCCCGACAGACCCTCCGGAGAGGCCCGCGAGACCAAGGGGGTCCGGACGCATTCTGCCGGACAGGTCACATCCATGCGGCCCGGGAGTACCTGGTTTGATCACGAAACGCAGCTCACTGCTCCTCGGCGTTGCCGGCGCCATCCTCGCCCTCGCAGCCGCCTGCTCGGGAGGCGGTTCGAGCAAGTCGACGCCTGCCGCCACGGCGACAGAGCGCCCGACGCAGGCAGCCGAACGGACAGCAACGCCGTCAGCCGGCGGTGCCCCGGCACAGATCGACTTCAGCTCGCCGAGCGGCATCGACGGCGCGGACGCCGAGTTCAACTACTCCGCCATGGTCTGGCAGGGCTACTGGCTCAGCCGCGACCACTTCGGACCCCTGGTGATGGGCTCGGGCATGGGCATCCCCTTCGAGCCGCCGATGGAGATGGTGACCGCGGCGATGCAGATGGTCGGCAGCAACGAACCCGGGATGCCGTTCCTGCCCGAGAACATCTTTCCGCTCCATGCCATCTTCCGGGGCGGCGACACCGCGCTCACGACGGACATGACCCAGCTCCCGCCGACGGACTTCAGCGCGCTACGGCTCGACCCCTCCACCTTCGACGAGGTCGTCGGCGTCGAAGGCCAGGCCCAGCTGATGCTGAAAGAGAGCCAGTGGGCCCGGAACTTCCACGATCAGAGCCACTTCGGCACGCCGGAGTCGGACTTCGGCGCGCAGCAGCGTTTCCTCGGGATGATGGTCAGCATGCTCGCCCAGATGCAGGGCCAGTATGCGATGACCGAGCTGATGGACCCCGGCACGGGCCTCTACCACGACAGCGACGGCACGCTGGAGTACCGCGGCAACTGGACGATGCTGCAGACGCTCTCCGACATCGCCGGTCTGACGGGCGACGAATCGCTCCGCTACTTCAACCCGGACTCGCACGCGATGTTCGCGATGGCTGCGAGCCAGCTGTTCACCGCCCTCGCGGACCGCACGCCCGAGACGGCCGACGAGTTCGCCTCCGCGACCCGCGCACTGTCCTACCTCGCGTGGACCACCGAAGACGACTCGATGCGCTCGGCAGCCCTCGACCGGATCGCGGAGCTCGCGGCCGACTGGACTGATACGGGCCGCGCCGACGGCAGCCCGGCAGAGCGGTCGGCGGCGCTCGTTGGCCTGCTCGCCGCCTTCCATGCCACTGCTGACGACGACCTGCTCGATGCCGTTGGAGCCCACTGGCAGGCGCTCGCAGACGAGTTCGACGCGACGTCGGGGACATTCAAGTCGACGTCGGTCTACACCGTCGACGACGTCGCCTGGATCATTGGCGGGTTCAATTCCCTGGTGCAGGTCGGCCCCGAGGACCTGCGGGCGCCGGCGGCGAAGATGCTCGTCGCCTTCTACGAGGCTACGCTCGACCAGAGCGGCCTCCAGCTCTCGGCGCCTCCCGGCAAGGACGGGGCGATGGCCGGTGAGTTCGAGAAGGATCTCCCCTCGCTCGTCTACTACCACGGCCGCAACACGCCTCCGCCGCCGATGGCCGGCGGCGACTTCGGTCGCCTGATGCTCCCGGCCGCCGAGATCTCTTTCGAGGATGGCGAGTGGACGGTGACCGACACGCGATTCGAAAGCGCCGGCGGCATGCACCTCGCCAACGAGCTGAACTGGCTCGGCCCTCACCTGGGCTCGGTGCCCTTCCCGCCCCTCGGCGACGAGCAGTCCGGAGCTGGTCCCACGCCGGAGGCGGCGGGCACCGAAGTGACCGTCACGGCGAAGAACATCGCATTCGACAAGACCGAGCTGCGGGTTCCCGCCGGCCGGGAAGTCACGGTGACGTTCGTGAACGACGACGGCGCCACTCCCCACAACTTCCACGTGTCAGGCCCGGGCGGCTTCGAGGCCAAGACCGAGATCTTCACCGAGGACGATGGAGGCTCACGCGAGCTGACGTTCACGCCCGCGCAGCCGGGTGAGTACACCTTCGTCTGCGATGTCCACCCCAACCAGATGAAGGGGACGATCGTCGCCCGCTAGCCAGGTGAGCCGACGAGCGGGTCGCGGGTTAAGGCGCTACCCGTGGACCCGCTCGCACCTGTGATGGCGATCACCGATTCCCGGCCGGATGGCCCCTCATCCTGCCACCAACGAAGTTGAACGGAGGACATCTTGCAAGGCTCAACAGCTGACTTGATGCGAAGCTTGCGGATGAATCGCAGGCGGTTCCTCGCCCTCGGCGCTGGAACGGCAGCCGCGGCCGCGATCACGGCTGCCTGCGGCGATGGCGACGATGATGACGGCCGCACTCCCACGACCGCTGGGGGAGCCGCCCCGTCGAACACCACAGCACCGAGCTCGAATCGGGGCACGCCGCTCGTCGGCGACATCCTGGAGCACGCCCTGTCGTCGGACGACTGGTCGGGCGAGTTCGGCTTCATCACCTTTAGGCTCCACAGCGCCCTCGTGGACGGAGAGCTGGCGTACTTCATCCGGACCGACGCATCGGATGAGGAGTTCGCCCGGGCCGAGAAGCTCGTGCACGTCCCGCTGCTTGCCGAAGCGCTCGGCGCGACCAGCGGCCTCAGCAAGATCTACCTGTTCCCGGACGAAGACGGCCAGGACGCGATCCTGAGCACGGCTCCGCACATGCCCGACTACTCGCCCGCCTTCCGCGTCCATCGGGTGCGTTTCGCCGGCTCAGCCGTGGACCTCGATTCCGAGCGTGCGGTGATGGCCGCGGCGGACGCTGGCACGGTCGAGGTCGAGGAGACGGACATCGTGGTCAACTACCCGGTCGTGAAGTGGCCGGGCGGCGAGCTCCCGCACGACGAGAAGCGCGAGGCCTATCTCGGCGACGGCCAGCTGCTCGAACCGGTCGACGTCGCGGGGGACAAGGTGACCTTCAAGCTCCATGCCTGCTACCCGAGCTCCCGCTACATCGTCACCGACGTGACCATGCGGCCAATGGCCGACGGGATGCACATCGCGCCGGCGCCCGGAGCGGCTGGCCTCATCGAAGCGGGCGCGACTGCGAAGATCCTCGTCTTCGGAAACGGCGTCGAAGGCAGCGGCCCGATGGGCTTCCAGAAGAGCATCACCGACACAACCGTCGGCGACCCCAAGTGGAGTCCCTACTGGGACCACTACACATTCCTCTGGGCCCAGGGCAAGACCGCCGAGCTCCTCAAGAGCGAACAGGATGTCCTCGCGAAGGAGTCGGAGGACGCCCTCGAGCGCTTCAACGGTACGCCCGATACGGGCGGCCAGCTGTTCATGGTCAACTGCCCCGTGCCCGTGCTCGCGCCCGTTGCGTAGCCGAGAGGCGGATCTGGTCTTGCTAGGACGCTACGCGGCCGCGAGGTGCGCGGCCTCGGGCGTCACGACCTGTTCGAGGGCGTCGACCACGGCCGGGTCGAAGTGGGTACCGGAGCCTCGCCGGATCTCGGCGAGGGCATCGGACGGTGACCACGCCGCCTTGTAGGACCGGGAACTGCAGAGGGCGTCGTAGACGTCCGCAACGGCGACCACCCGGCCCGCGAGAGAGATCGCCTCGCCCGAGAGCCCCCGGGGGTAGCCGCTACCGTCCCAGCGCTCGTGGTGCTCGCCGACGGATCGCGACGCCCGGACTGCCGGCGCAATCCGGGCGACGATCCGCTCACCCTCCGCGGCATGCGACTTCATCAGCTCCCAATCGTCCCCGGAGAGCTTGCCGGTCGAGTCGAGGACGTGGCGCGGGATCACGATCTTCCCTACGTCGTGGAGTTGCGCGGCCTGGGCTACGGTCCGGAGCTCCGCCGGCCCCATGCCGAGCGCCTGCCCCACACGAACCGCGAGCTTCGCGACCCGATCAAGGTGACCTGCGAGCCCCTCGTCGTACCCGGCTACCTCCTCCAGTAGTTCGAGTACAGGTTGGGGGTGGCCGCGCTGCAGGTGCTCCACCGCCCCGCTCACGAAGAGGGACAGCACCATCGTCCGAAGGCCGGGCCGCGCTCGCTGCTCGAGCACGAAGCCGATAGGTGGGAGCGCGGAGGCGCAAACCACGAGAAGTTCGATGGTGGTGGTCGACAGGTGCACGAGTGGCTGGGCTGAGACGACGGTCACCGCCGCCAGTGCGGCTGTCCCGGCTGCCATCGAGAACTGGGAGGGGAGGCGCAGGAACCGGAAGGCCGCAGCGAATGCGAATGCCGCCAGCAGGTACCCGGCAACAGCCGAGGCGCTCAGGACTGCCACCGAGACCTCCCCGGTCCACGGCCCCGGGGCGAGCGCGGCGGCTGCCGTTGCGACCGCGCCGAGGAACGCTCCGCCAGCCAGCAGGAGCCGGACGTCGGTCGCATTCCCGGACCCGGCTGGCCATCGGGGCCGGGCGCCTACGGCGAACCAGACTCCGCCGGCAAGCATGCCGACGGCATTGACAGCTTCGAGGGCACCCGCGGAGTCAGGCAGGAGGCCAACAGATTGCAGACCGCGGATGATCGCCGCCTGGCCCATCCAGATGCAGCCGAGGGCAAGAAAGGCGGGCGACCACTCCGCTGCCCGCCACGCAATCACGGCAATCGCCGTTGCGAAGAGCGCCGCCAGTACGGCGGTCCCACCCAGGAGCCAGCCCGGTGGCACGGCGAACTCTGAACCGCGGGGCGCGGCGAGAACCATCAGGGCCACGGCTATCCCGGCACCGACGGCAGAGAGCATAGCTGGCCACTGTCCGCGAACGAGTCGCTTCATGTGGTGATCTTCGGCTCGGCGCGCATCGCAGCGCATCTTCTGCAGCCATACCTAGTACTCGTGCCCGAGCTTGGCCAGTTCCGCCCGTATCGTCGCTGCGTCGATGCGGCCGCTGCCGAACATCCGCACGATCCCTTCCTCATCGATGAAGTACGTCGTGGGCATCCCGAGCAAGCGGTAGTGCTGGGCGACGGTTGCGTCGGTGTCGAGCACAGACGGAAACGTCGCGCCCAGCGCATCAAGCATGTTGGAGGCTGTGTCGCGAGACTCCTGGAGGTTTACGGCGAGGACCACGATCTCGCCGTCGAGGGCCGTGTAGGCCTCCTGGAAGTCCGGGATCTCCGCGGCACACGGCCCGCACCAGCTCGCGAACCAGTTCAGGATGACTGTCTTGCCCCGGTAGTCGGACAACCGGCGAACCGTCGTCCCGTCTCGGGTATCGATCAGCGCGAAGTCCGGCGCGGGTTTGCCGACTTCAGGGTGCGCCGAGTCGAGGACGCCCAGGGCGACCCTCTGGTCGTCGTCACCGACAGAGTCACCCTCGTTACCGCCTACAACAAGGTAGGCAAAGACAGCTCCAAGCACGGCCAGCCCGGCCACTCCTCCGGCGAGGCGCGGCCAGAAGCGACTCCGGTGGCGGCCGTCGGACCCGGCACGCTCTCCCGGCATCTCAGCCCGCCTTCCTGCCGTCGGCTGCCAGCGCCGCCACCAGCCACGACCGTTCAGGCAGCCCTCGAAGGCCGGCGGACGTGTGGTACACGCGGCAACGCGGCGTGCAGTCGTCGCAATCCGTGAACCCGGGCTCGATATCAACGCCATCGACCCGGATGGTCGGCGAGCCAGGAAACCGGATGCGGCGGGCGATGGTCTCGTCGGCGACCTCAATGGCACGGACGTCGGCCCGTACGCGGTACTCCGCGACGACGTCATCGATCATCGCACGAGCCGCGGGGTGGTTCGGGCAGCCTTCGAACCAGAGCAGTTCAATCCGCTTCATCGCCATACCTCCGTCGCTCCTCCACGACGGTACGGACACGCATGAGTCCACCGCGGTGACGGCGATCACTGAGCACGGCGAGCGCAGGCGCCGACGATTGGAGGAGTTCGCGGGCTACCGGCTCCAACGGAGGAGGGGGAATGGAGAGCCAGCTTGACGAGGTGGCGACCGACGGCGAGCTCAATCAGGTCTTCGCCTGGTCGGAGCGTGCACCGGTGCTGCTTTATCTCCACGACCCCTACTGCGGGCTCAGCGCCGTGGCGCACGGCGAGGTGTCGAAGCTCGGTATGCGCATCGCCTGGATCGATGTCCACGCCCGCCACCACCTCGGGATGGAGGTGGCGCGGCTGACGGGGGTACGGCACGAATCGCCGCAGGCGCTCATCCTGCACCACCGGCAGGCGCGCTGGTCGGCCTCGCACCGCAAAGTGACCGCTTCCTCGATCCTCGCGGCGCTCGAGTCAGCGGAAGCGCCAGCCGCGAGTTCATCAGCCGCGCCACGCCGAGCTCGCTGGTCGGCCCTGCGCGATGTGTTCGCCGGCCGTTCCTCCCGGTCGTAGCGGAGCTCGCGATCAGGGGGCCCAGATCGCCGTCCCAGCATGGAATGCCGCCCACGCGAACCAGAAGTGAACCGTGTGGACCGCGACCTCCATCCGCTGGCCAGCCAGCGGCCCGGCCGTCGCCAACCCTGTGACATCCCAGGTGGAACCGGTCTCGCTGTCACGGAAGACGCCGGGCTCAACCTGCTTGAAGGTGAGAGCCTGATTCCCGAGCACCGGGACGTACGCCACGGCAGCCCCAATATCCTCACCGTCGGCGATCACTGTTTTGTCCAGCGCGGACGCAGTTCCCGGCGCCCAGAGGACGACGAGACGCTCTCCGCCAACAGGGACGTTGGCGACGCCTTGCTCGGCCAGTGCTTCGAACGGGACGGCGAGGGACTCCTCGCCCGACGCCAGGCCAACGACGCGCGCCAGACCGTCCATCCTCGGGTCGATGGTGCCGTTGAACAGAAAGGGCGTCGAGCCGAGCGCGTCGTATCCGCGGTAGGGGTTGATGCCGTAGTCGCGGGCGAAGCCTGTCTCTTCCGTGAGCACGTCCGCCGTCGGGAACGCGCGGACGAAGTCCGCATAGGAAATGACGGAGATGGGGACCGGCGTCAGGACGGTCCCGGCCAGCTCGCCAACGATGCCCTCGCCCGTCGCCTGCTGCCACCAGCTCTCCGTCTGGCGGTCCCACATGATCAGGTCTGAGTTCCGCAGGTTGCCAGAGACACCGAAGTCCAGCACATGGTCGCCGACGCGCCGATCGAAGGCGAGCGCGGTGTTGCAGAGCGGGCAGAACGTTACCGCCACCGGCACGTCGCCGAACCGATCGTTCACGATCTCGTGCCAGGTGAGGATGTGGAGCGGGTAGCCGCGGACGATGCCCCCGACGTTCACATAGGCGACCGGCACCTGCCCGGGATAATCGACCTCGCCAACGGGCGCGAACCGAGCTTGCCCGCCCGGGGCGGACGGGATGCTCGTCGCGCCGTTGGCATCCAGCGCCGGGATACAGTCTTTCCCCGGGCATCCCTGGATGATCTCGTCGAACTCGACGGTGTGCCGGCTGAAGTCGGTGTTGGGCCAACCGGCGGTGAGGTGCGAGGGCGCCGCCTGGGGCGCCGGCCCGGCGGTCGTGGCGATCCCGGTTGGTGTCGAGTCCCCGGCCGAAACGGGCGGATCTTCGCCGGAGCACGCGACGGCCACCGGGAGGACGCCCCCGGCAAGAGCGGCGTACAGAGCCTGTCGCACTCTCACGGTGTCAATGGTCGGGCCGCTGGCCGGAGACGGTCAGTGATCGTTGTCACCGCGCGGCACCCTGCCGGCGCGCAACACTGCTGGTGTGAAGAGCAAGCCCACTCTGGAGTTGTACATCACGCGCGGCTGTTCCGCCTGCCGGCGGGCCGAGCGCACGCTTCGCCACTGCGATCGCATTCGCAGGCTGGCTGACCTGACCGTGATCGACATGGGCGCAGACGGTGCCATACGCCCGCCCGGGGTGATCGGAGGCCCGACGACCGTCTTTGAGGGGACCGTCGTGGCCCTGGGCACGCCCGACTGCGCCGAGCTCGCGGACCGCCTGGAAACCCTGATTGGAGTGAGAGGCTAGACTGATGGTGATGAAGATCCTCGACCGGCTCCCCGGGCGCTCGAACCTTAAGCGGGTGGGTTCCAGCCGCGAAGAGGTCGAGCGCCTGCGCGCCCGGCTGCTCAGCGAGAACGACCTCTTTCGCGGTGTCGCCCCCGAAGAGATGAACGCGATCGCCGGCAAGCTTCCCATGGCGACCTGCAAACGCGGCCAGCTGCTCTACGCACCGGGCGAGACCGGTGAGGCGCTCTTCATCCTGAAGGCCGGCCAGGTGCGGCTCTACCGCATCGCCGCCGATGGCCGCAAGCTCGTCCTGGGCACGGTCGGGCCCGGCACCGTGTTCGGCGAGATGGCCGCCGTCGGCCAGTCGATGACCGATTCCTTCGCCGAGGCCATCGACGACGCGGTCGTCTGCATCATGAGCCGGATCGACATCGAGCAGGTAATGCTCGAGCACCCGAGCGTTGCTGTGCAGTTGGTGCGCGTGCTGTCCGGCCGTTTGCACGACGCGGAGAAGCGGCTGGAGCAGTTCGCGTTCGCACCCGTGCCCGAGCGGGTGGCCCGCCTCCTGCTGAGCCTGGCGCAGGACGGAGAAGTGGCCGGTTACAGCCACCAGGAGCTGGCCGACATGATTGGCACGTCACGAGAGACAGTCTCTCGCGCGATGGTGGACCTGAAAACGGCCGGCATCGTGGAGATCGACCGTCGCTGCATCAAACTCCTGGACATCGCGGCGCTCCAGCGCCAGTGCGGTGAGCCCGAGTGACCTGCCGCACCGACGGAGTCAGGTCTGTGCCGCACGTGCCAGGGCGGCTTCGATAGTCTGCGCGAAGGCGCTCGAAGTGGCCTGGAACCCGAACCGCGCAATCTCCTTCCCCCCGGCGTCGATCAGAACGAACGTCGGGGTGCCCCTTACCCCATAGCGAGCCGCCGCACCCCGGTCGTCATCAACAGACTTCTCAACGAACGCGAGCCTGCCGGTGAAACTGCTCGCCGTCTCGTGGGCGAATGGCTCCATCCGCGCGCAGTACTCGCACCAGGTCCCGGAGAACCAGACGAGTGTCGGCTTTCCGTCGGCGCGGGACGCCGAACTGGTCGGCAAGGGTGCGACGGAGTGATAGACCGTATGGTGGCTCCCCGTGAGTACCCGGACATCGCCGCCAGCGTTCTCGCGGGCGAGTGTGGTGATCGCCGGATCCTCGACGGTCTCTCGCCCCGCTGCCTGGACCGTCAGGAACAGAATCGCCACCAGAGCTACGACTGCTGCGCCGCCGGCCCAGGCCTTCCACGCGAAGCGCCTCCGGGTCGATCCACGGCCTCCTCGAGTGCTCGGTGCTCGTCGTCCAGCGCGCGCCTTCGCCATGCAGTTCCTCCTGGCGTCCCTACAGGACTCTGGGAGTTCACCGGATAGCGCCGCCTCAGTTCAGTGATCGGGATCGCTGAGAACCCCGCTGGCGTGCTGCAACGCTTGCCGAAGAACGTCACCGGGAGGGGGCATGAGCGTTTCAGAGGCGGCCACCGGCAGCCAGCGGGACTTGCGCGTCCTGGCCTACGCGGCTCTGGCGCTGCTCGTGGCAATCCCGGCGGTCGTGTTCGTGGTGCTCGGCGTAGATGCGACACGCTTCGGGCTCAAGGGCGCGGGCGGCCCACTGGTCGCGTTCTCAGCGGGCGTGCTCTCATTCCTGAGCCCGTGCGTCCTCCCGCTCGTGCCGATCTACATCACCCACCTCGCGGGGACCGGCGCCGTAGATGGCGCCGTCGTTGTGGACCGCCGAAGGACGTTCAGCCACGCCGTCGCGTTCATCGTTGGGCTCAGCGCCGTCTTCGTTACGCTCGGCGCGAGCGTCGGCCTCGCCGGCTTCTATGTGCAGGACCACCTGCGGGATATCGAGCAGGGTGCCGGCGTCTTGCTGATCTTCCTCGGCGCGCTGCTCCTGCCGATCAACGGTCGCCTGGCGCCGCTCAGGTCTGCCGGCCTGCTGCTGGGGCTCGTCCTCGCGGTAATCGTCCTCGACAGCCTCGCTCACCTGTCCGAGTCGCCCCTCCGCCTGGGCCTCCTGGTGGCAGGATTGGGCCTGCTCTGGGCGCGCGCCTCGGGCTACGTCCAGCTCAACGTGTTCGCGAGGACGATGCAGCTCAATGTCGGCGCCAACCAACCCGTTGGGTATGCGCGGTCGGCGCTCGTCGGGGGCGCATTTGCGACCGGCTGGACACCCTGCGTCGGGCCGATTCTCGGCGGCATTCTCACGCTCGCGGCCACCTCGGGGGAGGCGTGGACCGGCGCCTACTTGCTGCTCTTCTACTCGGCCGGCTTCAGCATCCCCTTCCTCATCACGGGGCTCGCGGTCGCCGACGTTTCCCGCGCACTGAAAAGAGTGCAGAGGCATTTCACCGCCCTCGAGCTCGCGAGCGCCGTGATGATGGTGGGGCTTGGTACGCTTTTACTCGCCGGACGGCTTACCGCGCTGAACGAGTACTTCTCGTTCGCGGACTTCAACCAGGGGTTGTAAGGGCTCCGCGAAGCACGGTGACCGCCGTCACCGAGTCCTGCCCGTTGGATTCCTACCATGAACGAAATCGCCTGGAGGCACGCCGTTTTGACTGACCTCGCCACCGCGAGCGCCGTTCGGGGCACCAAACAGGACTCCGACTACGTCTTCTACGAGCTGACCCGCAGCATCTGCCCTGAGTGCCGCCGCGTCATCGACGCGCACATCTTGCTCCGCGACAACAAGGTCTACATGCGCAAGCGCTGCCCGGAGCACGGCCAGTTCGAGGCGCTGGTTTACGGCGACGCCGAGGCGTACACGTCCTCCACGAAGTTCAACAAGCCGGGCACCATCCCGCTCGCCTTCTCTACCGAGATCGCTCAGGGCTGCCCGTATGACTGCGGGCTGTGCCCCGACCACCAGCAGCACGCCTGTGTGGGCATCATCGAGGTCAACAGCGCCTGCAACATGGACTGCCCGCTGTGCTTCGCGGACGCCGGCGCCGGCTTCAACCTCACCCTGGAGGACGTCGAGGGCATCCTCGACCATTTCGTCGAGACCGAGGGCAACCCGGAGTTCGTCCAGTTCTCGGGCGGCGAGCCGACGATCCATCCCGAGTTGCCGGCGATGTTGCGGGCGGCGAAGGCGCGCGGCATCCCTCACGTGATGATCAACACCAACGGGCGGCGCATCGCAAACGACGATGTCTTCCTCGCCGAGCTGGCGGACATCCGCCCCTCGATCTACTTCCAGTTCGACGGCTTCGAAAGCGCCACCTACCTCGCGATTCGCGGCGAGCCCGACCTCTTCCCGGAGAAGCTCCGCGCCCTCGACCGCCTGGCTGCCATCGGCTGCGATGTCGTCCTGGTGCCCGCGATCGAGCGCGACGTGAACCTGCACGAGGTCGGTCGCATCGTCGAGTTCGGGATAGACCATCCCGCTGTCCGCGGCATTAACTTCCAGCCGGCGTTCCACGCCGGGCGGCACTCGACCCACGACCCCATGCAGCGGATCACCATCCCCGACATCCTCAAGGAGCTTGAGGGCCAGACCGCGGGCAAGTTCCTCGTGAGGGACTTTGTGCCCGTGCCGTGCTGCTTCCCGACCTGCAACTCGGTCACCTACGCCTACCTCGATGACGATGGAAGCGTTATCCCGCTGCCACGGCTCCTCGAGGTCGACGACTACCTGGACTACATCACCAACCGCATCGTCCCCGACCTGGGGGCGGAGGTCCGGGCAGCCCTCGAAGGGCTCTGGTCCTCGGCGGCGCTGCCCGGTTCGGACAAGGCAAGCCGCGACTTCGCGCTCTCCTGCGCCGCTTGTGACCTGCCCACGATGGACGTTGGCGAGCTCTCAAAGCGGGTGTTCATGGTCATGCTCCAGGACTTCATGGACCCCTGGACCTTTAACCAGAAGAACCTGATGAAGTGCTGCAAGGAATTCCTGCTGCCGGACGGAAAGCAGATCCCGTTCTGCGCCTACAACACGCTCGGCTACCGCGAACAGGCCAGGGTGCAGCTCGGCCAGCGCGAGCGGGAGCGAGCGCAAGCCAGGCGAGAGGGCGTGCCTTTCGACCCCAAGCCGTTGACGTTCCGGTTCGACCCGCCACCCGCTGCCAACGGCAACGGACGACCCAGATGACGCTGGCGCCCAATCCCGCGGAGGCGAAGGCCTGCTGCGCCAGCGCCTACGAAGGTGAGTGGGCGCGGCTCCTCCTGGGCGACTCCTTCCATCCCGGTGGCCTCGATCTGACGCTGCGCCTCGGGCGGCTGCTCCAGCTCGGCCCCGAGTCGCGCGTGTTGGATGTTGCCTGCGGCCGGGGCACATCAGCCATCGCCCTGGCGCGGGCGTTCGGCTGTTCGGTCCATGGAGTCGACCTCGGCGCGGCCAACATTGAGGCGGCGCGGGACGCCGCCCGCCAGGTGGGGGTGGACCGACTTCTGTCGTTCGAGGTGGGCGACGCCGAGGCGCTTCCCTGCACCGACGCTTCGTTCGACGCCGTGCTCTGCGAGTGTGCCTTCTGCACATTTCCCTCCAAGGAGGCTGCCGCGGCCGAGTTCGCTCGGGTCCTGCGCCCGGGCGGCAAGCTCGGCGTCAGCGACATCACACGGCAGGGGGAGTTGCCGACGGAGCTGGACACGCTGCTCGGCTGGGTCGCTTGCCTGGCCGATGCGCGTCCGCTCGATGACTATGTGGCCCTGCTTTCCCGCACGGGCTTCGAGGGCATGGCTGGCGAAGAGCACAACGATGCCCTGGCGAGCTTCGCCTCGCGGGTCAGGTTCAAGCTGCTGGGCGTTGAGGTCATGGCCCGCCTGGGCAAAGGCCCCGTCCCGCTCAACGAAGTACTGCAGGCGAAACAGATCGCGAGAGCTGCGACTGCGTGCATCCGCGATGGCCGGCTCGGCTATGCAGTCATCACGGGCACGCGAGGCTGACTGGAGGCGCGATGTACGACCTCGTTGTGATCGGTGCTGGCACCGGTGGTTTGACCGCCGCGAGGCTCGTCGCCCGCCAGGGTAAAAGAGTCGCGCTGGTCGAGCGTGATCGCCCCGGCGGCGACTGCCTCTGGACCGGGTGCGTGCCGACGAAGGCGCTGATCCACGCCGCGAAGGTTTTCCACGACGCCTCCACGGGCGGCCGCTTCGGCGTGCAGGCGGCGGAGCTGAGGCTCGACTTCGAAGAAGTCCGGCGGCACGTGGCGGCCGCGCAGGAAGCCGCCGGCCGGGTTGATTCCGCGGGGGAGATTTCGTCGTGGGGCGTCGAGCTCGTGCGCGGGGATGCGACGTTCGTCGATGAGCACACTGTCTCTGTTGCCGGGCGGCGGCTCCAGGCCCACGCGTTCGTCATCGCGACGGGCAGCCGGCCCGCTGTACCGCCGGTTCCCGGCATGGAGGAAGCCGGGTTCGATACCAACGTAGAGATCCTCGACTGGAAGGCTCTGCCGCGCTCGCTCGCGATCCTCGGGGGCGGCCCGATCGGGGTGGAGTTCGCCCAGATGATGTGCAGGTTCGGCGTACGGGTGACAGTGCTCGAACGGTTGCCCCGGCTGCTCGAACGAGAGGAACCGGCGGCCTCGGCAGTCGTTGAGCGCGTATTGGCCCAAGACGGGATCGAACTCCTGACTGGCGCCAACGTCGCCCGCGTTGAGCGGGAGGGGGAGAGTCGGCGCCTATCGATTGAGAAGGACGGCGCCGAGATCGCCATCACTGCCGAGCGTCTCGTCGTCGCGACAGGTCGGAGGACGGTGTTCGAATCGCTCAACCTCGATGCTGCGGGTGTCGCTGCATCGTCTCGCGGTGTGCGAGTGAACGCGTATCTGCGGACTTCGCAGCCGCACATCTTCGCCGTCGGCGACGTCAACGGCGGGCCCCAGTTCACCCACGTGGCCGAAGACCAGGCGCGGACGGTGGCTCGTACGCTTGCCGGCGGCTGGCGCCGGGCGGCGAAATGGAACAGCCGCGTGGTGCCGCGGGTGACCTATAGCGATCCCGAAGTCGCGGCCGTCGGCCTCACCGAAGAACGGGCGCGCCGCGAGCGCAAGGGCGTGCGGACCTGGCAGGTCCCCCTCACCGATGTGGACCGCGCTATCACCATGGGTCAGAGCGACGGCTTCCTGAAGCTCGTCACCGCACGCGGCTGGCAGAGCCGGGTCCCGGGGCTTGCGAGCCGAGTTGGCGACGAAATCGTCGGCGCCTGCTTCGTAGGGCCCAACGCCGGCGACCTCCTCATGCCCGTCGTGATGGCGATGCGCGCCAGGCTGCCAGTCGGCATGGTCGCATGGAACATGCAGGCCTACCCGACGCTTGCGCTCGGCGTGCGCCAGGTCGCGGGGCTACCGTTCGAGCCGTAAGGACTCTCCTCCTCCCTCTACTCACGGCCCTACCTCGCCAGAAGCCGCGAGCTCGACCGCGCCCGTGTTGCCTCCCGACGACGACAGGACTTCGAAGCGAAGCGAACGAGCCAAAGCCGAGACTTCAAAGACATGGAGTCCGTTCGCGTCCGGTAGGGAGAACGGCCCCAGGGTCTCACCGCGATCCGTCACGACCTGGAACTGCTTGATCTCCGCTGAGGTGCCCATCGTCCGCGACCACAGACCGACCGCAGTTAGCCGCGTCTCATCACGCAACTCAATCGTAATGAAGGCGGCGTCGCCGTCACCGTCGCTCGACCACTCGGTCGCAGTGTCTCCATCAACCGCGTTTTCTGCGCGCCAGGCCATCGAGCCGCCGAAGACAGAGCTGACTTCGAGGACTCGGGCGCCCTCCGTCAGCGAAGCGACATTCGGTCCACGATCAAGCTGGTCCGGATCGCGAGGCGCAGTTCGAAACGTCAGGTCGCCCGAGACGTACAGCATCCCATCGGGACCGGTGCCCTGCAGGCGGTAGTGGTACACCGTGTCCGGCTCCAACCCTCGCAGCGGCGCGAAATGGTCCGAGTGAGCCGCGCCGCCCATGTCCGGGTCGGTGCTGATGCCGCCGTAGCTCGTGTCGGTGCCGAAGACGACCGCGCACACTACCGGGATGGTCGTCACCACACGGACGTTCGCCGCGTCGCTGCGGATGTCCTCGACCAGGATCGCTCCGTCGAGTATGCCGTCGATCGAGCTGACCGCTGGCTCGGGCCCGTCATCGCCACAGGCCACGAGAGTGAGTGCGAGGCTGGCCGTGACCAGTGCGATGGCTGAAAAGCCGCGCCAGCGACCCAAACGGATGGTCGATGCTGTCATCCCGCTCACCCCCTCACCGGCCCGTTATGGCGGCGATCGGCCGGTCGCTCGAGGGACCACGTTCTCCGGCCGTAGCGGGCGCGGGATGGTAGTGCCCTGGAGTGAGTGCGTGCCCGTCCCAACAGCGGCCGAAGACCTCGCAGGCCATCGTGTAGGACTCGTCGATCAGCCGCCTCGCATCGCGGAATCCCGCTCGGTCTGTCGCCGCCAGGCCGGGTTGGATGTGCACCACCTCGACGTCGCCGTAGCCGACGTGCTCGGTTGAGCAGACAGAGCGCGACTCTGCCAGGACCTCGAGCGACCGCGTGAGCACGTCGACGATGTTGTTTGGACACCGGCGAACGAGCGCCGGGCGCAGGTCGAAAGTCGATGGGGATTGCGAGCTCGTTGAGACGGCGGACGAACCCGAACTGCACAGCGCCCAGCGTGCCGCCGCCGCCCAGGACGAGCGCCGTCTTGCCGCCGGGCATCATTTGCCTCCAATGGCGGGCACGCTGCGGACGAGCGAGATGCGAAGCGCCGCCCACGTCGAGACCATGTATGGAACCGAATAGGTGAGCGGGATCTTCCACCAGAGCTCGGCCGGGAAACGCCCATCGAGCAGCACGTTCCCCTGGTTAATCGTGGTCAGGATGGTGCCGACCACCAGTGCCGTAGCGACGGCGTTGCGCAGCAAAGGCCGATGGACGGCTGCGTGGCGTAGGCACTTCTCGACCGGCGCCGATCCGGCCGCGAACCGGAAGCGCCGTGACGCCGCGTGCCCGCAAGCGCAGAGATCGCTCCCGACGACGGCCATGGCTCCCTCCCCGCATGAGATGACCGCTCAGGATACCGGCGCGACGATCTCGCGGAGCGCCGTAATGATGTCCTCCGGGTCCATGCGATAGCGATAGTCGGCGTTGGCGAAGCTGGCGGCGATGACACCGTCGGGGCCCACGACGTACGTCGCGGGAACCGGCAACTTCCAACCGGTGGCGGTATTGAGGTCGGGAAAGCCGAAACGCTCGTACATCGGCCGAAGCGACTCCGGGACTTTGAACGTCAGCCCGTAGGCATCCATCACGTCGCCGTCGATGTCGTACAGCACCGGCACCGTCGCCTCGGCCTTCTCGATCATTTTCGCCGCGTTCTCGCGCGTCTCCGGGCCGATGAACAGCACCTCCGCCCCAAGTGCCTTGATATCCGCGTAGCGCTGCTCAACCGCTCGCAGCTCGACGTTGCAGTACGGGCACCATTGACCGCGGTAGAACGACAGCACGACCGGGCCCCGCTCTAGCAGGCCGCCCAGAGATACGTCACGGTCGTCCTCGGCGGCACGCAGCGAAAAATCGGGAGCCTTCGCGCCGGTTGCCAGCGCTCGCCCGGAGACCAGCCGGTCAATCTCCGCGATCGCCTCGGCCTGGAGGGCTGCCCGCTCGGGCGTTGCCCGCGCCGCAGCGACCTCGCGCATCGTCTCGAGCTCGGCGTCAAGTGTGCGTTCACTCATCCTCGTACCTCCTGGCGCGACCTGTGGCGCATCCGCCGCACGCTGTCGGCGGCCCGGCACCCATCATGGCGCGTTTCGACCGTCCGTCGTCGGTGACGACGATCACCAGACTCTCTTGCAGAATGAGTCCACGCCCCATGGACAGTGCTCAGATCCGCAAGACCTACCGCTGGATAGCGCCCATCTACGACCTGCTCTTCAGCCGCGCCTACCGGTCGATGCGCAGGGCGAGCGTCGCAGCCCTCCACCTACAACCGTCTGACGCTGTGCTGCTGGTCGGCGCGGGCACCGGGCTCGACATCCCACTTCTGCCGCCCGTCTCGAAGGTCGTCGCTCTCGACCTTTCGCCGGCGATGCTGAAACGGGCGCGCCGCGTGCGGCAGTCTCCATGCGGGCACTATCTTTTGGCCGATGGTGGGTTGCTCCCGCTCCGGGACAGGACCGTGTCCGCGGTGGTCCTCCACCTCGTCCTCAGCGTCGCGCCGGATCCCCACGCCATACTCCAGGAGGCTACGAGAGTCCTGGAGCCCGGTGGGCGGATCGCTGTCCTCGATCACTTCGCGCCGCCCGGTCGCTGGAGCGCAGCACGACGGCTGCTGGCCGGCACGCCGCCTTCCTGGTTGGGAACGCACCTCGACCGAAGGCTTGAGGGTATGCTGACCGGGCTGCCGCTGCGAGTACTACGCGACGAGCGCCTGGCCCGCGGCTTCTACCGCGCGCTAGTCCTCGAGCGGGTTGCCGGCGACACACCTGGAGCGCGACCTCTGACGCGCTCCTAGGTTCGATGGGGGAGCGCGATTGGTGGCCGAGCCGCCGTTGGTTGGGCGTTTGCGAGAGTGGGCACGGCGCGTCAAGCGCGAGGTGCACGTGCTCGTACTTGCGGCGCGGGACGAGCGCACGCCCTGGTACGCGAAGCTCATGGCGGTCAGCGTCGCCGCCTACGCGCTGTCCCCGATCGACCTCATCCCTGACGTGATTCCCGTGCTGGGCTATCTCGATGATCTGCTGCTCGTCCCGGCTGGCATGGTTCTAACACTCCGGCTCGTGCCGCCCAAGGTCATCGCCGACGCCCGCGAACGCGCCTGGGCAGACAACGCCGAGCGCATGCTCGGACGTCGAGGCGCCGCTACGATCGTCGCGCTCTGGCTAGCTGCGGTTGCCTCGGCGGCGGCCGTCGCGCTGCTATTGATCCGGTAGGCGTCCAGCCGAGAGGGATGCGACTGGGTCGCGTCGCCGACCCAGGACGGAGGGGCCGCATCGCGGAACCAGGGACCGCGGAGCGCGCCAGCTGCAGCGTGAGGGATCGAGCCTTGTCGGAGGACACGGTGTCCAGCCC
The DNA here is from genome assembly GCA_050247055.1 of Dehalococcoidia bacterium. Classification (GTDB taxonomy): domain Bacteria; phylum Chloroflexota; class Dehalococcoidia; order Tepidiformales; family Tepidiformaceae; genus Amarobacter. The sequence goes on along the minus strand of JBFWUX010000003.1, from coordinate 44,145 downwards.
GTATGACCTTAACCAATGCAAACCGGCGGCAAGATGTCGTTGGCGGTTGCGTAAAATCTCTCGCGCGAACGTTCAGATTCCTTGCGAAACGCTCGCAGGCGCCGATCGCGGCCCTCAACGTTATGGCATTCTCTTGCGGCCAGTCGCCCCCTCATTCCCCGCCATGAGGTGTGCCATGCAGGAGATCGAGCCGTGTCGGCGCTGCCCGGAGTGCGCCGCCGGGCAAATGTAGCGCTCCCTTTTCGCGTCGATCGCAGGATGCTCGCGGGTGTCCTGCTGGTGGTGGTGTCGCTGGCCGGCGGGCTTCTCCTCTGGCGGAGCGCCACCGGGACGACGCCGATCCTCGTGGCAGCGAGGGACATCCCGCCCGGGCACGTCCTCCAACGCGATGATCTCCGCATCGGCGAGGCGCGCCTCGACGGCGGCCTCGCATCGATGGCGCTGACCGAAACGGACCTGGAAGCGGCGGTGGGCCGCACAACCAGCACAACGATCCACGCCGGTGAGATGGTGGTGGCCCCGGACCTCGCCTCTGGACCGGTGCTCGGCGCCGACGAGGTCGCCGTCACCATCCCGGTCGCGGCCGACACCATCTATCCCGGCTTGCGTCCGACGGACCAGGTCGCCCTGCTGGCCACCAGCAACGCGGGCAAACCCGAAAGCAGGACTGTCACCCTGATCGACCGCGCGACCGTCTTCGCCATCGGGCTGGAGCGACGGGTGATCCGATCAAGCACATCCGACAACCCCAACGACGGTGCCACCGTCGCCAACATCACCCTCGCCGTCCCGCGTTCGGAGGCGGAAGCCGTCGCCCACGCCGTCGCGAACGCGACCATCACTGTCGTCCTCCTCGCGCCCCAGGAGACCACCTTGCAGCCATAGCCACGACCTGAGGAGCAGCGCCATGAACGACGCCAGCGACCGGCCTCCACGTGTCGTCCTCGCCATCGGCAACCCCGAGCGCGAGCGGCAATTGCTAACCGCGCTGCGCGAGAGTGGATGCACCATCGCCGGACGCTGCCTCGACGGCTCTTCGCTCGTCCAGCAGGCAGTCCCTGGGAATGCTGATGTCGTGCTCGCCTCGGCCGGCCTGCACCGGCTGACAGCTACCTCGCTCATCGCCGTACGGGAGGCCGGAGTGCCGATGGTCCTCCTCGCGTCGGCGGCCGAGGCGGACGCATACGACGGGCTGGCGTATGTGCTTCCGGCCGCCAGCGATGGGCCTGTCATCATCGCGGCCCTGCGTGAGGCCATCCGCCGTGGCGCGGTAGCCAACCCGCCGACCGCAGACAACCGCTCAGCACCCGAGCGTGCCGCCCACGGCTACCCGGCGAACGGCGAGGTCATCGCCCTGGTTAGCGGGAAGGGAGCGCCCGGGACCACCACGGTTGCCGTCGGTCTCGCCGCTTCGCTGGGGACCAGCGAGAGAAGCGTTCTGCTGATCGACGGCGACCTGCGCGGCGGCTCCGTTGGCCCGAGCCTCGACCTCGATCCACGCCGTGGTCTATCGGGACTCAGCGTTGGGCAGAGCGATCGACCGGAGCATGTTCTCGACGAGCTCCAGGATGGGCCGGGTTTCTCCGTCCTCACCGGTGTCGAGCGCCCCGAGGTGCAGGAACGCCTGACGCCCGAACGCATCGCCGGGGCGGTGTCGGCGCTGCAGGAGCACTTCGACGTGATCCTGATCGACGGCGGCGAGACCCTCAGCGGGGTCACGTCGGCGGTGGGTGCCGCGGTCCTCAGGTCGGCTGAACGGGTCCTGCTGGTGACCGCCGCAGACCTGCTCGGGCTCTGGAATGCCCGTGGCTCGCTGCGGTTCGTCACCGAGTCGCTTGGCGTGCCACCGGAGGCCGTCTACGCCGTCGTCAACCGTCGCACTGGACGCGACCAATACGGCGAACACGAGGTCGAACGCGCTCTCGGCATCCGCGTCGTTGCCGCGATCCCCGAAGACCCGCGGGCGGCGCGCAGAGCGCGGGCGAACCAGGTACCGATCAGCGCAGCCGGAGGGAAGGCCGCCCGCGCAATCGCCGACCTCGCCACGCGACTGGGCGGTGTGCCCGAAATCGAAGAGCAAGCAAGCGCTGACGAGCCCTCCACGTGGCGTCGTTGGCGCCGGCAGCCTGCCGAGGGGAGGCGCTGACAATGGCCACCCCATCCGCGTCCCGGCTGGAGCAGGCGCTCCGCGACGAGGTCCGGGAGGAGCTGCGGCGCGTCGTCCAGCTCGACGCCCTCGCCGACGACGGCGACGAAGTGCGGCAAACGGTGCGCCGGCTCGTCGAAGCCGCCAATCACCGCGCTGCTTCGGTCGGAGAACTCCCGCTGCCCGACCCGGAGGGCCTCGCGAACCGGCTCGTGGACGAGATTCTCGGGTTAGGCCCGCTGCAGCCGCTGCTCGACGACGCAGGGATCGAAGAGATCATCGTCAACGGTCCGCACCGGACGTTCGTCATTGAGCGCGGCCAGAAGCGCCTGACCGATGTCGTCTTTGAGGACGACGCCGACCTGCTCCGCGTCGTCCGCCGCGCCGTGGGCCGGCTGGGGCGGCGGCTCGACGAGACCAGCCCGCTCGTGGATGCACGGCTGCCGGACGGCTCCCGCTTGAACGCGATCATCCCGCCACTGACGACGCGCTATACGCACGTGACGGTGCGGAAGTTCTTGCTGCGGGCGCGGACGCTCGCCGACCTGGTCGCGCTCGACACGCTCACGGAAGAAGCCGCCGCTTTCCTCGAAGCGGCGGTCCAGGCTGGGCTCAACATCCTCATCTCGGGCGGGACCGGCAGCGGCAAGACGACCTGCCTCAACGCCCTCGGCGCTTCCATCGCCGGGACGGAGGAGCGGGTCGTCACCATTGAGGAGACGGGCGAGCTCCACCTCGAGGGCACCCTCCCCGACTGCGTGGCGCTGCAGGCCCGGCTGCCGAACGTCGAAGGTGTCGGCGCCTTCCCAATCCGCAGCCTCGTGAAGAACGCGCTGCGCATGCGCCCGACGCGGATCATCGTGGGCGAGGTCCGGGGCGCGGAGGCGCTCGACATGCTCGCCGCCATGAACAGCGGGCATGAGGGTTCCATGTGCACCATCCACGCCAACGGGCCGCGCCAGGCGCTCTCGAAGCTGCGGATGTACGCGATGATGGCCGAGGAGGCGCTACCCGCCGAGGCCGTGACCGAGATGATCGCGGAAGCGATCGACCTCGTCGTCCACCTCCGCCTGGACCCGGCCGGCGCACGGCGGGTCGTCACCAACGTCTACGAAGTCACGGGCCTCGAAGGCGACACGGTGGCGGGAAGCGACCTCTTCAGCCTCAGCGAAGGTGGCCTGCGCTGGAGCGGTATCCGCCCGCGCTTCGCTCCCCGGCTGCACGGCGGGGCCTTCCCCTGGGACCGGCTGGATGGCGCTCTTGCGTCGGCTCGCGCAGGCCTGGACGGCAACGGGCGGGGGCTGGAGCGATGAGCCGGACCTTTGGAGCCCAATTGGAACGGATCGCGGTGCCCGGCCGGCGGCAGTTGGAACAAATTTGGAGCGGACAGGCCCCAATTGGAACGGACGCGCCCGGAGCTTGGAACGGAATTGGAACTGCGGCGGGCAGGATGGGGTGCTCGGGAGGTGGCCGATGCCGCTGATCCTGTCCCTCACCTTCGCCGTGGGACTGCTCCTGGTCTTCCTCTCGGCGACCACGCGCTGGGCGCCAGTGCGCGATGAGCAGCCGCGGCGCTCGGCGCTCCGGGCCTTCCTCGACCGAAACGGCGCGGGGCAGATCGGTGTGCGCGACTTCGTCCTTATAAGTGCAGCTGCCGGTACGTGCCTCGCCCTGGCGACGCAGCTCGCCCTTGGCTGGCCGATGGTCGGCACCGCGGCTTTCCTCCTCGGACTCACGCTACCCACCTGGTATGTGACGAACCGCCATCAGCGCGAGCGGACGGCGATGCAGTCGGCCCTGGCGGATGCGGTCGATTCGCTGCGGTCGGCCGTGCGTTCGGGGATGAGCGTGGAGGAGGCGCTGGCCTCGTTGGCGAGGAACGGTCCCGAGGTGCTCCGTCCGCCACTGACCGGCCTCGCCCGTGACCTGCGCGTCACCGGCTTCGAGGAGGCGGTCCGGCGCACGCGTGAGCGGATCGCCGATCCCGTCTTCGACATGGTCGCGGCCGCGTTGCTCATGTCTCACCGGGTCGGTGGCCGCAACCTCAGCACCGTGCTCGAGGCGCTCAGCCGCTCGGTCCGGCAGACCATCCAGGTCGAGCAGGAGCTGCGCGCGCACCAGGCCAAGAACGTCCTCTCCGCGCGCATCATCGCAGCGCTGCCGCTGGGCCTCATCCTCGTCGTCCGCGGCCTCAACCCCGGCTACCTCGACGTGTTCTCGTCGGCCGAGGGGCAGGCGATCCTGGCTCTCTGCCTGCTAAGTGTTGCGATCGGCTACGCAGGCATGCTCCGGGCGACCCGCCTGCCGGGTGAAGAGCGGGTGCTCCTGTGACGGCTGGACTGTTGCTCGGAGGGCTCTTGGGGCTAGGGCTCTGGCTCGTGCTCACGAGCCTGCCGTGGGCGCAGCGCCGGCCGGACGTGGCCTTCGAGCTGCGCCGCCTGTCGGCCCAGGGGCGGATGGCGCTGGAAGCCGAACGCCAGAAGGCCGGACCGTCGATGTTCGCGTCGCCGGTGCTGGAACGGACGCTCCGGCCGGTACTCGACGACGCGGGGAGGCTGGTCGCCCGGCTGATGACGCGACTGGGCGTCCGGACGGCCGACCTCGAACAGCGGCTGGCGGTGGGCTGGCCGGGGATGACACCGAGCCAGTTCTTCGGGCAGAAGCTGGCCGTGGCCCTCCTCTTCTTCGCCAGCTTCCCGGCCCTCAATCTCGCCGGGCTGCAGCCCTTCGGGCCCTGGCCGGTCTGGACCTGGCTTGCCGGTGGCTTTGTCGGGTTCATCCAGCCGGACTGGCTGCTGGAACGGCGGGTGTCGCAACGGCGACAACAGGTCCTGATGGAACTCCCGACCGTCCTCGACCTGCTGGCTATGGCGGCCAGCGCCGGTCTCTCACCGGAGCAGGCCCTGCTGGACGTGAGCCGGCAGGTGAAGGGCGTCCTCGGTGAGGGCCTCCGCAACGTCGCACGGGAGGCCGGGCTCGGTGCGATGACCCATCCGGAGGGGTTGCGGGCGCTCGCAGCACGCGAGGGCGTCCAGGAGATCGTCTCGATGGCCGACGCCTGGCAGTCGGCGCTCGAACAGGGGCTGCCGCTGGGCCAGGTCATGCTCACGCTCGCCGACACCGTCCGCGAGCGGAAGCGCACAACCCTCATCGCCGAAGGGGAGAAGAGCGGCGTCCGCATGCTCTTCCCCGTCGCCCTCTTCATCTTCCCGGTCTTCCTCGTCGTCCTTCTCTACCCGGCGGGCGTGCAGCTGCTCGGGTTGAGCGACTGAGGTGGACCCCAAAAGAAAGGAGAACTCCTTATGAGCCTGCACCGACTCCTCTCCGCATTGACGCGCGGCGAGTCCGGCCAGTCGATGGTCGAGTACGGCCTTATCACCGCGCTCATCGCAGTGGTGGCCCTCACCGCGGTCGAGACTCTCGGCGGCGGTATTGTCGACGTCTTCGAGAGCATCACTGATGAGTTGGCTGGCATCTAGGCGCCTGGGCCGGTGGCCCACGAGCGGCGAGGCGGGCGAGAGCATGGTCGAGTTCGCGCTCGTGCTCCCGCTGGTTCTCCTCGTCCTGATCGGCGTCGTCCAGTTCGCGCTGGTCCACCACGCGCAGAACGTTGCGACGACGGCGGCCCAGGAAGGCGCTCGACTCGGCGCGGCCGAGGATGGTGACGCCGTGGTCGCCGAGGGCCGAACCCTGGATGTCCTGCGGTCGGGCCTTGGAGGCGTCGGCGATGGGTTCGCGGTGACGGCCGAGGATTCCGATGACTGGATCACCGTGACCACCACCGGTGGCTACCCGTTCATCATCCCCTGGCTGGGGAGCCAGGCCATCTCCATCGACGCCTCGGCCGAAATGCGGAAGGAGGGCTTCCGCAGTGGTCCGTAGGCTCCGCACCGTCACACAGAAGGCAGGTGGTGAGTCCGGGCAGGCACTCGTCGAGGCGGCGCTCGCGATCCCGGTCCTGCTCATGCTGGTCTTCGGGGTGGTGGCTGCAGGTCGCGTCGTCGAGGCCAAGATCGCAGTGCAGGCAGCCGCGAGGGAGTCCAGCCGGGCGCTGGCGGTGGCGCCATCGGAGGAGCAGGGCGTCGCGGATGCACTGACCGCCGGTGAGAGCGTCGCCGTCGGCTATGGACTCGACGGCGACCGGCTCATCATCGAGGTCGATTCCGGCGGCTTCAACCGCGGCGGCACGGTGACCTCCGACGTCCAATACAGCGTCTCGCTCTCGGACCTGCCGCTGCTGAGCTTCTTCGACGTGGACGTCGGCGCCAGCCACTCGGAGCGCATCGAGATCTACCGGAGCCGGGAGGCAATCGCGCGATGAACGTCGTCCGCCGGCTGCACGGTGACGAGGGCCAGGTGCTCGTGATGGTCGCCCTCATGATGGTCGGCGTGGTCAGCGTCGTCGGGCTCGTCTCGGATGGCGGGTTGGTCTTCGCCCAGCGGCGCGACCTCCAGAACGTGGCCGACGCCGCCGCCGCAGCGGGGGCGATGCAGATAGACGAGGCAGTCTACCGCTCGAGCGGTGAAGTGGTCCTCGACGAACAACTGGCACGCGATGCCGCGGCCCTCTACCTGGATGCCGAAGGCGATCTCGACTACGTGGTGTCAGTGCTGCCCGACCGGGTGGAGGTCTCGGTTTCGCGGCAGGCGACGACCGGCTTCCTGCGTGTCATCGGCATCGATGGCGTCGAAGTGAGCGCCGCTGCATCGGCGGAGCCGCGCTATGGCGTCGAGAGCGCGGGGCCGTAGGAGGCACAGCGGATGGATTGGCAAAGGGTCACAAAGGCGTTCACAGCAAGCCTGCTGCTAGCAGTGATCGCTGCCGCGTGCGGCGGTGACGACACGGACCCGACGCCGACGGCAACAGCCACCTCGAATCCCAGCCAAACGCCGACGGCGCCGCAACCAACTGCTACGCCCGATGCCGAGGCCGAGGTGATCGCCGCCTATCTCCGCTACTGGGATCTGTACGCCGAAGCCGTTCTCCATCTCGACGCGACGCTGGTCACAGATGTTGCGTCCGACGAGGAGCTGCAGCGCGTTCGCGACGACGTCGAGATGCTCCGATCACAGGGGGTAGCGGCGCGGGTGGTGCTGGAGCACAACCCCGTCGTGATCGAAGCGTCGGCAACGTCGGCGACCGTTCTCGACGAGATCACGAACAACAGTTTCTACGTCGATCCGGAGACGCTCGAACCCCAAGAGGGCGAGGGAAGCGGTGAAACGCTGACGGACACGTTCTTTCTCGAAAAGGTGGATGGACAATGGATAGTGGTACGAAGCGTCCGTCAGGAGTGAGCCTCGCGGCAGGCTGGTTGCTCATAGCTCTGACGATCAGCGGGGTTTGGGTCTCCGCGCCGGGCACAGTGCGCGCACAGGAACCTCCAACACCCGGCGGTTCGTTCACCCCGAAGCCCAACGTCCCACGGGGTACGGCCACGGTGCAATCAGGCCCGAATGGCGTGACAGTGTTCATTCGTGTGACTCAAGAGTCGCCGGGGAGCACTCCAAGTTCAACCTCCAGTACGTCCGTCAGCACCGGCAACTCGCGGTCCTGCCGCATCAGCGTTCAGAACATCGGAATCGTGCTCTCGAACTCGCCCTGGTACCAGGCTGAACAGGCTGCACATCCCGACCACGTTTTCGCCAGCGTGAGCTGCGATGACGGCTTCTTTGCCTTCATCTGGATCCCCATCGGCACGCCGGCAGGCGCCACCGTCCAGGTGGTCTTCGTCGACGACGACGGTGTCGACCCGGTCGCGATCGCCCTCGAACTCCTCAACCACCTCCCGATCCCGGACATCGCCATCGACGCCAACCCGGCGACCGGTCTTGTCGCACTGCCCTCCTGGTTCTGGCTAGACGGCTACGACGGCTCGCCCATCAGCTCCTCGGACGCGCTGCCGGGCGTCGCCGTGGACGTCGAGGTTGAGCCGCTGGTCTACCGCTGGTCTTTCGGCGATGGGACGACCGAGGACACGACCTCGCTCGGGCAGCGCTTTCCCGCCGAGAGCGACATCCGGCATGTCTACGAACAGTCCTCCCTGGCGGCCGGCGGTGCCTATGTGGTCACGGTGGAGGTCACGTTCTCGGCACGGTACCGGGTCAACGGCGGGGCATGGGAAGCGCTCGAGCCGATCACGCGGTCGTTCAGCAATGACTACCCAGTCCAGCAGCTCCAGTCCGTTCTGGTGGGGCAGCAGCCGTGAGCACGAGGGATCTCGCGGCGGGGCGAGACAAAGCGTCCGGCGGTGGCTGGCTCGGCCTGGCAGCGATGATCGCTGCTTGTGCCACGGTCGCAGTCGGCCTCTGGTCGCTGACGGGACCGCCGACGATGCTCACTTCGCTGCCCGACTGGAGCCATATCCGGGACGTGCTGACCGGCTCCCGGCTCAGCGATCAGGACGTCATCATCGTCACGATCGGCATCGCGTGGGTCGTCGTCGCGTACCTGTTGCTTTCGATCGTCGTACGGCTCGCGCTCGGCCTCGCCGGCCTGCTCACCGGCCAGTCAGCCTGGGTGAGGAGCGGACTTCGCATCACCGCTCCGCTGACGCTCCCCATCGTGCGCCGGGTGGTCGACGGTGCCCTTGCCGGAACGATTCTGTTCAGCGCCACGTTCCACACGCCGTCGGCGGCGTTTGCATCCCCGGCGGCAATCACGGCGAGTGTAGAGGCGCCGCTCGACAGATACGTGGCGTCGTTTGACGGTCCAGCCGCCCCTACAACGGACATTGCTCCAGCCCTTTCGGCGGAAACCGTTCCTGCTACCTACAGCGTCGTGCGGGGCGACCACCTCTGGGGCATCGCGGAGAGGTTCCTCGGGGACGGCTTCCGTTGGCTCGAGATCTGGAAGCTCAACCAGCAGCGCACCATGTCGGATGGACGCGCCTTCGTCGACCCGAATCTCATCTATCCCGGCTGGCAGCTGGAGCTTCCACAGGACGTCAACAACGTCGAGCCCGAACCGCTCGATGAGGAAGAGGGGCTCGGCGTGACGCCGGAGCCGGAACCGACGCCCGAACCCTCCCCGCTTCCACCCACTCCCGACCCGACAGCGGTCGCCCCGATGCCGACGCCAACGGTGATTCCAGGTGGACCCGTCGCTCCGGCTGATGACGATGCCGGAGGGCCGGACCTTCGGCCCTCCCTGCCAGCAGTGCCGACCCCTGGCGGTGGCGTCGTTGCCGCGGCAGCCGCAATCACGGTCGGTGGGGCGGTCATGCTGTTGGTGTTTCGCCGCGCGCGGCATCGGGCATGGCGGTCCAACGGACGACCCGAACGTCGGCCCGCCGGCTCGGGCGATGCGGCTCGCGTGCTCGCCACGAGTACGGCCCTCATGGCGGCGCTGTCGGAGCTCGATTTCGCCGCGACGGGCATCCTCCTCGTCCGCGAATCCGACCGGTACCTGGAGTTCACGCTCGACTACCCGCCGGGCGATGCGGAGGCGCTGGTCGAATCCCGCTTTGCACTCGGCCGTCAGCTCGGATGCGCGGTCGATGGCGACATTCTCGGAGCGACGCTGGTCCGGTTGAAGCTCTCGCGGATGAGTCAGCTCGCGGCGGCGCTGCTCGCCGACGCCAACGGCCGCGAGCAGCCGCTTCTCGTGCCGGTCGGCGCTTCGGATTCCGGCATCCACTACCTCAACCTGGCCGCCGTTGGGAGTGTCCTGGTCGCCGGTGGACGACTGGAGGGACGGGATCTCCTCACGAGTTGGTTCACCACCCTCGATTCGCTCCACCCGGAGGGGACCGTAGCAGTCGTCGCCGACGAGGCGGCCTGGGGGTCGCTTGGCGAGTGCCTAGAGCTGCTGCCGAGTCCAGCCGGCGCCGACCCGCCAGCTGACTCGGCCTCAGCCTTCGCCCGATGGCTGGAGGAGAAGCTGATTGAGCGGGACGAGGAGCTGGGTGCCCCGGTGCTCCTGGCGTTGCTGGGGCCGACCCCCGAGCCAGCCATCGGCGTGGCCGAGATGGAAGGCGTCCTTCGACAGGGTCCAGAGCGCGGCATCTTCGTGATTGCATTCGCCGACATGGTCGAGGGCACCGACACGCGGCGGTCGTTCGGTGCCAGTGTCGTCTTCGGCGAGGACGAGGATTCCGGCGGGTCGCCTGCCATCACGCTGACCCTGCCGCCTGTGCCTCCGATCCACCTGGAGCCGGTCGTGGTGCGGCGGCAGGTGGCGCACCGCTGGCGCGGGGATACCGCGATACCCGTGCCCGCGCCGCCCGAATCCCCAAAATCGTCAGCAGATCACAACGGCCACGCCTCGTTGGGACCCTGGCCGGAGGACGACGACGAACCCGCCGGGGAAGGTGATAAGTCCGGTGCGCCAGAGGTGATGCCTCCGAGGCCGAACGGGACGCATCCGGTAAACCCCGTAGCCGTTCTCGAGGAGCCGGACGCCACAGCGCGCGGAGATATGGATAGGCAGGCATCGCTTCCACTCGACGGACCCGGCGGGGAGTCGGGTGACGAGGATGGGCCCGTGTTCCGAGCGAGGCTCTTTGGGACGTTCCGTGTCGAGACAGACGCCGGTGAGGTCGATGGCTGGTCGATCCAGAAGGCGCGTGAGCTACTCGCCTACCTTCTCGCCCATGGCGGCACGCCGGTCCTGCGGGACACCGCAGCGGAGGCGCTTGGTCTCAGTGCAGAGAACCGGGGAGGACACCCGCTTCCTAATGCCGCCTACTACGTTCGCCGAACGCTCAGCCGGGCAGTCCAGGACCTGGAGGGCGACATCCTCATTACGGCGCGCCAGCGGTACGCGCTGCGGGCGGGCCTCTTCCGGACAGACTTGGACGCTTTCGACGCGCACCTCGCCCGGGCCGAGCGCCTGCAGGGCTACGAGGCCATGGTCGAGTACCAGCGAGCGCTGGACCTCTGTCCCGCCGATTTCCTCGCGGACGAGGACTATGAATGGGCCGACGCCTACCGGCGCGACTACCAGAAGCGGTTCATCACTGCCGCCCACCGCGCTGCGAAGTTGGCGTGCGACCTGCGAGACCCGAAGCTGGCGCTACGCTTCTACGACGCCATCCTGCAGCGCGACCCCATCGACGAAGAGGCCGTGCGCGAGGCGATGCGCTGCTACGCCGCAGTGGGCGACCGGAACTCCGCGAAACGCCTCTACAAGAAGCTTGTCGAGGAACTACGTGAGGCGCTCGATGACGACGAGGCGGAGCCGATGCCCGAGACGACGAAGATGCTGGGCGAACTGGAGCGGCCGGTGCTCACTGGCGGCTGAGGGACAGCGACTTACGGCGATGAAACGGCTTTCATCGCCCCTGGCCATGGGGCTGCCGCAGGGCATCCACCTCCGGACAGGCCTGTGTTCGTGCGTCCCTCCCGCCCGCGAAGACTCCACGCTCGTCGGGCCCACTGGCCATCGACCTGGCATCAAGCCCGAAACCGGCGCAACCGCGACGTCCTTTGTCGTCGCCGCCGCCGACGATAGCGTGAGCACAGTACCGACACCGAAGTCTGAAAGGCCCCCTCTCCGTGTTATCCATGCCGCATCCAGAAGCTGCGGTGCTTGTTGGGCCCTTCTGCCCCTCGGCCGTCAGCGTCAAGAGCGGCGAGGACTTCGACCGACCGACGCCCTCAGAGTCTGGGTCACAGGTCGAGAAGTTCGTCGCCAGCGTTAGCGTAGTCGCGGAGAGTCCCGGCCCCGTTCGGGTTGACCGCGGCCGGTGCTGGTGCGGGCTTTGCGGTTGCGAACTGCATCTACAACAGCCAACATTGCCCAGCGCACCGTCGGCGGCCCCTTCCCCGCGGCGGGCAAACCTGGTGAACACCAGCGAATTGCAGAAGCAAGGTCGCGGGATCGTCGGGATGCTCGTCCTGCCGCTCGACCACCCGCGGCGAGCGACCGCTTCTCGGGTTGGTCCGACGTGCCATGGTGTCCGGGAAGTGTAGGAACACAGTGAACACGAGGGCGACTCTCGAGATACTGCACTCCCGTCTTCGTGAGCACTTCGCCGAGTTGCGACGGACGCGAGACCAGTGGGGACCCCACCTGCCGGTGTTCGCCCTCGAGCATGCTTTGTCCGACGCCGAGTGGCTGCTTCTCCAAGCCACTGCGCGCGAGGCTCTCGGTCGTGGCGAACGTCCGGCGGACTCGTGGCTGCCAATCGTCGTGTATGCAACGGAAATTGGCTACTCATACAGCGGTGAAGAGTATTGGCAAACGTTCGAATCTGAGACCCCCGGATGGGCGCAGACTGGCGATCGTGCATACATCCGTAAAACGTTTCAGAAATTCTCGGAAGAGTTCGGCGGCGCCATCCCTTCTGGATCTTGGGCAGAATGGTTTTCGATCATCGCGTGGCCCATAACCCATGCTGTGCTACCGAAGGATCTCCAACGGCAGTTAGCCCGTTTGCTCTTCGACTACAGGTATGCTCTGACCTCAGAAGAGTTGGGCAACCCTGGCGAGTTAGGACGCAAACTTGCCGCTCGCTCTTGGAACGCTTCCTCGCGTTTTCGAAACTTCGCCCAGAACTCAGAGCTCCTGGGCCAAGTCGCTCTGGCTCTCCTATCGGGCGACGACGAAGAGTCACCATACCTTCTGGCATCGACGCAGAAGCGGATCACCGCGGATCTCTCGACAGAACGAGAGGCAGGTCAGTGGCTTCGAGCAGCTGCTACGACGGCAACGCGAATCAGAATCCGGGGCCTTACACAGTCCGGTGAGCCAAGCAACATTGCGACCTCAGCCGTGCGCCGGGAAACGGCTATTCCGGTCCCGTCACTCTCGGTCCAAAGGACTAGTGACGGCTGGGCAGTGATGATGGAGCTCCCGGATTTGTCATCGCTGGCTGAGCGGATTCCGGACTTCGGCGAGCAGCTCAGCCGGCTTCGTTGTCGCATTGCAGGCGTCGATGGGCCACCGCTTGCCCGAGGACGCCTGCTCTTCCCCGGCCAACGGCTTCGCTTGGACTCCTGGCCCGATTCAGACACACCTCTTTTGCAGTTCGAGAGCGGTGCCAAGGACATTGACCGACTGCCGTTGAGCGAGTTTCGGCTCTCGACTGGCCCCTCGTGGGTATTCCGGTTGTCCGATTCGTCGACCGGAGTAGAGGTGCGCGGAAAGTTCGTTCGGCCCGGCCAGAAGTACTTGCTGCTCTTGGCCGGGACGGTTGATCCCGCGCTCATGCACGGTCTCGGGCTCCGGCAAGAGCCCTGCACAACCGCTGGTGTTGCTGCCGTTGGACTCGAGGTCCCAGCGACGCTGTCGGAAGGAGACGTAGGCCAACTCCGCGGCATCGGGGTGGGTGTGATCCTCGACGTGGAGGTCCGACCTGTCGGCTTGGTGCCTGCTTCGTGGGACGGGGAGGGCTCGGCGGACTGGCTCGCCGGCGACCGGCCATTGCTGTCCGTGCGAACGCAACAGAGGGCCCGTCAGTTGATCGTCACAGTTGACGGAGCGGCCCAGATGTTCCCCTGGCCGGCGACCGACAACCAACTGTGTCTTTCACTAGACGATCTCCCAGTGGGCGAACACGACCTTCGATTCACGCTCCTTCCGGAATCGGCTGGCCCTCCTATCGCTGAGGGTCGGTTCACGGCCACCATACTCAGTCCTAGAAGTTCGACGGGGGCCGGAACCATGAGAGACGCCCTGGTCATCTTGCCAGCACCCGCTAGTCCATGGCTTTCAGAGGTTTGGGATGGTCGGGCAACCCTCGACGTTCTTGGACCCTCAGGGGAGACGGTAGAGGCAAGTGTGGCACTTTTCGGAGGGAGCACCGACCGCATCCTTGAGGAAAGGCGATTCTCGCTGACCCTTCCGATCCACTCGTCCGCCTGGTCCACTGCGTTCGCGAGAGAAGTGCGGACGAATGATCGGATGGGCCGCAGTTACGACCGTGCAGAGGCCTGCTCAATCTCGTTCAGACATCCTGAGTTGGGAGCCGCTCGGTTTCGGTGCGAACGCGAGTTTAGCCCTTTAAGGTGGGCGGTGGCGGATGATCGCGATGGGCCCTTCCTCCAACTTATCGATCACACCGGCCGAGCACCGTCGACTGTTGAGCGGAGGTCTTTCCGCACTCCGGCTGTTGCCGTGTCGATGCCGCTTCCGGCAGACGGCATCATCCGATGGCAGGATGGAGGTTTGTTGGTAGCCACAGTGAACGGGTTTCGGGTCGCCGCCGTATTGCCGCCGCATGTACGCAACCTTGCTGACTTACAGCGGACGAATATCCGACATGCCATCGATTTGGGCTCGCGGTCCGTCGAGACGGTGCTCGAACACATCACGCTTGCGGCGCTCTGGCGCTCTTCCCCCGTTCCCATTAACCCCATCGCCGCCCACTCACGACTGGGCGTCCTGCGGGCGATCACCGCCAGCCTCGTGAGCCTCATCGGGCTGGGCTATTGGGCGCGACTCGAACGGCGCGTCGCATCGTCCGACGAGTCGCTGCGCCCCATTGACTTCGCGGATGCCGTTGGCCCGCCCGGGTACCAGAGAGATCTGGGACGGACTCTGGTGCGGCTGAGAAAGACTTTCGCAACTCTGTCCTTCGACGAAAAGGCCGCACTTTTCGAGATGGCTCTAGCGGAATTCCGTGCGGACTACGCCGGCGGACACGCGCGTTGGAGCGAATTCTTGTTCCGGCTCGCGAGCGAGCCTGGGACGCTTTCGGAGTGGCCCGAGAGCGAGATCCGGTCGCTTGTCGAGCGGGCGGTGAAGTATCCCGTCCTCGTTCGCGCGGCTCGTGCTGTCGTCCTTTGCGTGCATCGTCGAAGCTCAGGGGACGACGGCATACATCCATATCAGGGATTCACATGGGAGTAACCGCGCTGGAGCCGGGCGGCGTGGTGCGGCATGTCGTTGAGTCGCTCGGGTTTGACCCCGAGCGCTACGATTTGTCATCAGGCGAGGTACGGGCGGCGCTACTGAGGCGTGCGGCGTCGTTCCGCTGCCCTATCGACGCTCGACGGCTGGTGAGGGTGGTGGCCGACGCAATCGAGAATCTGGCGACGGAAGGCGACAGTCTTGAGTCCGAACTGCATGAGATGCTCGACTCGCTGGTCGCCCACGGCGATCTGTATGAGACCGAGTATCCGGAAGACAGCCTCAACGGAGCCGCGCGACTTTTGCGACTTGGGCCCGCTCGATACGTGCCCGTTTCGGGTGGAACATTCCTGCTTCTCGGAGTTCGACCCGATGGAGCCACACTGGTCGAGGGAGACTTGGCCAGATCCGTCGTGCACCGGAACCATGTTCGCCTCCTTCTGGGACAGGCCGCTCAAGGACCCGTCACCAACCGAGACCTCGAGTCGCAGGGGTTGACCCGGATTGCGCCGTCTCAGTGGCTGCGTCATCCGGATGAGGTGGCGGCCCAAGACCTCACCAAGCAATACGACGCCCACCTGGCGGCAGCGGTACCTTGCCCAGACATCCCCGGCCTACAGATAGTCGATCCCAGGACGTCAGTGCTTTATTACAGGGGCAGATGGCGAAGCGTCAGGCCTCAGGACAGCGGGCGATTCGTCGCACGCCGGCCGCAAGCGTTTGGATCTGGGTTGTGGTGCTACGTGGAGGTGTCGAACGGCGAAGTCGTTCGAGTCTTGGATCTCCCTGCTCGCGAACAGTGGCGGCGGGCGGCCGACGAGGCCTGGTGGCTGCAGGCGGCGATCGACTCCTCACTCGGGCGGCCGCAAAGACTGCGGGTGGGACCGATCGATCAGTATGAGCGCTCGTTTGATTTCTTCTCGCCGGTGCCTAGCTGGCTTCAGCGGCAATTGGATGTTGTGGGTCGTCCGATTCCGAGGAGTCGGGGCGCGCTGTTCTCGTATTCGGTGCCGGCCTCCGAAGAGAATGAAGCTTTAGAGTTCATACGGACGCTAATGTGGATGGAGCTAAGCGACGAGAGCGCGAAGAGGGCCGAGTGACAATGACGCAACTGACCATTGGCCAGACCATCGACGAGATCAAGAATGCGCTCAGTGACTACATCGAGGCGACGTACCACGTAGGTCACCCTGCGCTCGTGTCGCAGCGGAAGAGCCTGCTGGCGGAAGAGGGCACGATATTCCGCGCCCCGTACCTGGAGAGCACTCCTCGTTACCAACTAGGCCGCCGCTACGCGCAACTCGCGATCCCTTCCGCCGCCAAGGAACTCTTCGCGCTGATGTCCGAGTCGGATCCACCTTTGATTTACGACCCTCCCTACAGCCACCAGGCGATCGCGCTCGAGGAATCAATCGGGGAGAACAGGAATCTGGTGATCACGACTGGCACTGGGTCCGGCAAGACCGAGTCCTTCCTCCTTCCGATATTCGCCCGCTTGGCTGGAGAAGCGCGAGACACTCCCGCCTCATTCGCTACCCCGGCCGTGCGGGCGATTCTGCTTTATCCAATGAATGCCCTCGTGAATGACCAGCTCGGGCGCCTCCGGCTGCTTCTGGGCAACGCATCGGTGTCAGAGCTGTTCATGGCTTGGGCGGGCCGGCCGGCACGATTCGCGCGGTATACCAGCCGAACTCTGTATCCGGGGGTTCGAACCGCAAAAAAAGACCAAGATCGACTTCGTCCGATCGAACGCTTTTACGTGTCACTCCTGGAGCAGGCGGCCGACCCAGCCTCCCCGCAACGCGAAGCGGCCGCGGCACTGATCGACAACCTGAGGCGCCGCGGCAAGTGGCCGGCGAAGGGCGACCTGCCCGCCTGGTACGGCGCGAAGGGATCACGGTGGACGAACCGTAATGGAGACTTCGTACGGGCAGTGATGCGTCCCGACGATCCGGAACTTCTGACAAGGGACGAAATGCTCACGCATCCCGCTGACGTCCTCATCACCAACTACTCCATGCTCGAGTACATGATGATGCGACCGCTCGAACGTCCGATTTTCGATGCGACCAAGAATTGGCTATCGGAGAACCCAGAACAGAAGTTGTTGCTGGTAGTGGACGAGGCCCACCTCTACCGTGGCGCAGCTGGCGCCGAGGTTGGGCTACTCTTGCGAAGACTCCGGGCGCGTCTGGGCATTCCTGAGGAGCAGCTTCAGGTGATTTGCACAAGCGCTAGCTTCGCAAATCCGGAGTACGCGCGAGAGTTCGGCGCCCAACTCACAGGAACCAGTTCCGAGCGGTTCCGAACTATCCAGGGAGAGCTCGCCCTGAGGCCCGGTGAGGCAGTCGGCTCCCAAGATGACGCTGATGCACTGAACACCGTGGACCTGGCCGAGTTCTACGCAGCCGACGACGACGCTGAACGAATCGGCGCGGCGGCCAAACTACTAGCGTATCTGGACACTCCGCCGGGTGACGATGCTGGCTCGACTTTCTACGCCGCCTTGACGGATTTCTCGCCGCTTAGCCTCCTGGTGAACCTCACCATGCGTGAGGCGATCCCCGTAAGCGAGCTCAGCGACCTGGTTTTCCCGGGAATTGATGCGACGGAAGCCGCGCGAGCGCTCACCGTACTAATAGCCCTGGGCAGCATGGCGCGTCGCTCGACCGGCGAGCCGGGGCTACTTCCATGCCGCATTCATGCGTTCTTTCGTGGCCTGCCGGGCTTGTGGGCGTGCGTGGATCCCAACTGCTCCGATCTCCCCGAGGGATACCGCGGAAGCCCCGTCGGCACCCTTTATGCGCAACCGCGAGACACATGCGTGTGCGGCGCAAGGGTCTTCGAACTTTATACCTGCCGTAACTGTGGGGCCGCATATGCACGCACTTACACCGATGATCTGACAGCCCCCCAGTTCCTCTGGGGCGAGCCTGGTCGACAGTTCCAGTCTGTGTCCGGACAGGTGGCCGAGTTGCTTGCGCTTGACCTCTTGCTGGAGGCCCCAAGTCCGGGGCTGCGGGTCGAGCCAGCTGACCTCGATCTGGTCACTGGCCGCCTGAACCCACCAGCCTTGGGCCCTCGAACCAGGCAGGTATTCCTGCCGTTGGACCGGACACCGAACGGCACCGACGATCGGGACGAAGCCGAAGTAGTGGACGACGGGGGATTCGGGGAGTTTCGCCCTTGTGGCGTATGCGGCGGGCGGGCCGGATATGGCCGTTCGTCCGTCCAAGACCACCAGACAAAAGGCGATCAGCCGTTTCAGGCGCTCGTGACCCGCCAGATTCAAGTGCAGCCGCCCGGTCCTCAGCCGTTCAGCGAGTTCGCGCCGCTTCGTGGACGCAAGGTCCTGGCATTCTCGGACTCGCGGCAGACGGCCGCCCGTCTCGCACCAAACCTCCAGACATACTCCATGCAAGACGTGTTGCGCCCGGTGATTTTGCACGGTTGGCGACGACTTGAGCAGTCTCCAGTGTTAGGCCCCTTGCTCACTCTCGAGGATCTCTACCTCGCGAGCGTGGTTGGCGCCCGTCTGCTTGGCGTTCGTCTACGACCAGAACTGCGCGGAACAGAATCGCATCAGGTTATGCAGGATGTTGCCCGAGCGGTTGAAACCGGAGCATTGGACGATCCCGAGCGGCTTCTGGAGTTGGCAATGACGGTTCGGGGCGAGGTCCCGCCGCAGTCACTCCTCCGGGGAATTTCAACAACAATTACAGATCGCTACTACGGGTTCGAGTCGCTTGCGCTCGCGTCGCTCCGCGCGCCGTTAAGCGTGGAGAGGCGCCTTTGTGCGCTCCCACCTCTCCGGCCAAGCGTGGTGAGCGAGGACCAGAAGCTAGCTCTGGGGCGCGCATGGATTGGTCAATGGACGTCCGCGGGAATCTGGTTTCAGGGCATGAACCCGAGTTGGTGGAAGACCCCGAGAGGTGTCCGGCCACACTCCGGCCGATTCAGAGCGCTGGATGTGTACTTGGACTTGCAGGAGAGCAAAAGAGCGTTCGAACGCGAATGGTTACCAGTGCTTCTCGAATCTCTATGCGAAGGAGTTGGAGGGCGTCAATTCCGGCTACGTGCATCCAGAGTTCGTCTCGATCTGGGCTCGGCTTGGGGATACTGTCAGGCCTGTAGAACTACACAACGTCCGTTTCCTGGAACTGACCTCTGTAGTGCCTGCGGGAAGGATCGCGTTGTAGTCCTGGATCCTGATGTCGACCGAGTGTTTGCGGCGCGCAAAGGGTATTACCGGGCCAGTTCCGTCCGCGCGCTTGCAGATCCGCCGGAAACCCCGATGGCGATCATTGCCGCCGAGCACACAGCCCAGTTGAACTCTTCGACCGCTGAAGAGGTCTTTTCAAAGGCCGAAGAGCACGAATTGCTGTTTCAAGACGTCGAGCTGAGAACACTTGGTCCCGTCCCACAAGCCGAGGCTGCGATCGACGTCCTTTCGTGCACGACGACGATGGAGGTAGGCATCGACATCGGCACGCTGTCAGGCGTGGCTCTCCGTAACATGCCTCCGTCACGGGCGAGCTACCAGCAGCGATCGGGCCGGGCGGGGCGCCGAGGGAATGCCGTTGCGACCGTCGTCGCGTTCGGTAGCGCCGATAGCCACGATGAGCATTACTTCGCCGAACCGGACGCGATGATTCGTGGGCAAGTCGCCGATCCGGTGCTTACGCTCGACAACGCGGAGATCGCTCGGAGGCATGTCACCGCATTTCTCCTTCAGGCATACCACCACGACCGCCTCCCTGAGATCCCACCCGCCGACCAGCCGCAGTTGTTCGAGGTCCTGGGGAGCGTCCGAAGCTTCCTCCAAGCAGACAGCACCCTCAATCGCGGAGACTTCGGCCACTGGTTAGAGGCGAACGAAGCCACCCTGACGGCAACTGTTGAGGCATGGCTGCCGAGGGAACTCGGAGGCGATGACCGCAACCACCTTCTGCAGAGACTCGTTCCCGAAACGCTTGTGGCCATTGACAATGCCTTAATCGAAGCGACTTCGACGGCTGAAGAGGCGTCCACGGCAAGAGGGGGTGTCACCGAATCAGGAACTGACGGCGAACCGGCAACAGGGGCTGACGACGAGCTCCCGGCCGAACCGGGAGAGGAGCGCAGGAATCCCCACCGTGCCGCGGAGAACCTGCTCGACCGCCTGCTCTACAAGGGCGTTCTGCCGAGATACGCGTTCCCAACCGATGTGGTTGCCTTCCACGTCTTCGATCAGGATCGGTCCACGAGATTCCGCACCGAGTACCAGTACGCGCCGAGCCAAGGACTTCCCACCGCCCTGACACAGTACGCCCCAGGAAAGGAGGTTTGGGTAGATGGGAAACTCTGGACTTCAGGCGCACTCTACTCACCGATGCCCGGAGAACGCTTCGAGGCCTGGGAGCGCAGAAGGCTCTACTTCGAATGCTCGGTCTGCCACTATGCAAGTACCGAGGGTCACAACACGGCCACCCGCGGGGAGACTCGGACCTGTCCCGCTTGCGGAGCCGATGGGCAATTCGGCGGGGCAAAGAACTGGATGAGGCCGCCCGGCTTCGCTCACCCGGTCTCGCAAGAGGAGGGAACCTCGCCCGATGATCAGCCAGCTCGCAGCTACGCTACGCGAGCGAAGCTGGTCGCCCAGGGTCCGGCCGATCCATCAAGTTGGCGCGAGGTCACTCCGCGGTTGCGATTGTGTTTTGAACGCACACAGTTGCTCGTCTCCAACACCGGGCCACGAGGAGAGGGTTACTCCTATTGCACCCAATGCGGGCTGATTCAGCCGACAGCGATCGCTGCCGGGGCAATAGTCGGCCCACACCTGAAACCTTTTCCAGATGAACGACAGCCTCAGTGCGCCGGCACCGCCACAACTCGGGGACTCGTGCTGGGGACTGACTTCATCTCGGATGTGCTTCTAATCTCGCTGCGGGTGGAATCCCCGCTTGTCCTTCAGCCTGGATACCTCGCGACGGATGTGGCTCTGCGGACACTGTCCGAAGCATTCACGCTGGCCGCCACCCGCTTACTGGAGATCGAGGCAGGAGAGGTGCAGGCAGAATACCGGCCGGCGTTGACCTCGGGCGGGCAAGCAGGCCTTGAGGCCGAGATCTATATCTACGACACATTGGCCGGCGGTGCGGGTTTCGCGCGACGCATTGGCGAACTTGGCATTCGAGTCTTCGAGGATGCTCTGAGTCTACTCGAAACATGTCCGGCCATGTGTGACCGTGCCTGTTATCGCTGCCTCCGAAGCTTCAAGAATCGTTTCGAACACGACTTGCTCGATCGTTTCCTAGGGGCGAGTTTGCTTCGATACCTGCTAACCGGAGCCGAACCAAGGTTCGACGACCTTAGGGTGCGACTGGCCTGCGATCGGCTTTTCGCAGACCTAAGCCGGCAAGGCATTGAGGGAGTTGCGCTCCTTCGCGATAGCCCGATCGAAGTCCCGGGGATTGGAGTCGTCACGGCCCCGATTCTGGCACGCTCGCCTCAGCGAGATCTTGTAGTGGGGGTCCACGGCCCACTGACCCCTGATTACGCTTCCGACACTCGCATCCAGGACGCCAAGGAGTACGGGACCGCAGTATCCGTTCTGCTGTTAGATGAGATCGTGATCTCCCGTAACCTGCAGACCGCCACCAGGCAGGTTATGGGAGCTCTGGGCAAATGAGCTCGAACGAGAACGCATTCGATACCGCCGTGCGGTCGGTTAGTGGGGTCTATCCAGCGGCGCCCGTCGTGTGGAGTTACTCCAGCTTGACCGAAGCGCAGGCATGTCCCAGGCGTTGGATGCTGACGCACGCTTCGTATCCCTCGATCTGGGCTCGCCCGGGGTATCCTCATCGGCCGAGCGTTCCCGAACTCGCTGGGCGCATCGTCCACAGGTGCATCGAAGTCGTTCTTCGCGAGTTACGATCTCAAGGTTGCACAGCAGTGAGTGACCCGAAGGCAGTGAGTGTGCTCCGTACGCTGGGAGGCTACTCACGCCTGGCCCAACACACAACGGATGAAGTCCTCGAGGAATTCGCCAACAATCCCCGCGCCGAGCCCATGCTCACCACCATTCGGCTTGACCTCCAACGTCGGCTTCCAGACATACGACAACAGGTACAAACGCTCGTGGCGAGGACCTCAATGGCGGAGTCCCTTGCCCAACCCCCTACTGTCCCCGCTCCCCAGTTCCATGTCCCGACACCGCTCAGACTTGGCGCATACACAGAAGTCACGCTCGACGTGCCCGAGTTGCACCTCGTCGGCCGGGTCGACTTCATCTTCGTATCGGCTTCCCACTGCGAGATCACCGATTACAAGAGCGGGGCTCCGCAAGCCGAGCACGACGAACAGCTTCGACTGTATGCCCTGTTGTGGTCACGAGACCGCGTGCGGAACCCAAAGTCCATCCCAGTCGAGAAGCTCACCGTGGCGTATCCCGGATACGATCGTACGGTTGAACCGCCGAGCGACGGCGAATTGCAGGCCCTAGCCGAACAGATTCTGGGTCGCATCGAGTTGGCAACATCCGATTTGCAAGGTCGGCCACCTACTGCCAAACCGACCGAAGCAAACTGCACCTACTGCACTGTCAGACATCTCTGCGATGAGTACTGGCAAAGCCACTTGGTGAGAACGGCATGGCAAGCCCCACGTGTAGATTATTTCGCTGATGTTGAGCTGAAGATCGGCGAGCGCAACGGTACACGGAGTTGGATTGCCGAGCTTGCGATGGACGGCTCCTTGGTGCTTCTCCGAACTCTAGACGAGGCAATTCACTTCTCGTCTGGCGACAGCATACGACTCTTGAACGTCGTTATTAATGACGACGATGCGACCAATACAAAGACCATAACGCTCTCTCGCTCGTCAGAAGCTTTCCAACTCAGGTAGCGGCTCCAACGCTTCGTCGGGCACCTCCGGAAGCACGACCCTGGCTCCGTGCCTGACCGGCCGTGTCAGCGTATGCTGGCGAACGCGTTCAACCACGTCGTCAGAGGACAGCCGCGGAATGAGCCAACGCGCCACCCACCAGTGATTGATCCTCGCGACATCAGTTCGCAAGGTTTGGGACGCAAGATAGCGGGGGCTGCGGTCGATGCCGAGAAGGTAAGGAAGCACATTGCTGGCCAGGCGGATGCCGTACACGATCCGCTCCCGGCGATGCCGCAGCAGGGCATCCGAAGGCCACCCCAGCAGGTCCAACCCAGCGCGAACCTTGCGAAACTTCGGATTCACCCCTTCACCGAAGATGCTGTTGACTCGAACGCCTGCGTGAGTTTGCTCGGCCATCCGAGCGAGGTTCTGGACGGTTGATTCCGATAGGTGGGATGTCCCAAACGACCGAGACCTCCCCAGGGCCACAAAGCTAATGTCGGAAGATGCCTTCAGAACCGCCGCCGGAATCCGCACCCTGTTGTATTGACTGGATCCTGATCCGTAGAGCGACGTTGTGCCGACAAACACTAGATGTGAGCGCCGACGAATTGGCCGTCCTGCCATTGCCGAGGCAATCTCGCTCTCATAGCCCTTGTAGCGGTGGTGATATGCCCTCACCACGGAGGGGCTGACCGCTAACATCGAGATCAGCTTCCCACCAAGCAGGTCAGCGTACGGTGCGACTGCTCCGCAAACAGTGAGATCCGCCATTTCCGTCCCAACGGCTTCAGCTTTCGCCCGGCGGAGGATGCCCGACATGGCTGCCGTCGCCCGAGGATCGAGGAGCGCACGTCGCAGGCCTTCGGCGGACGGTCGCGGCGCGAGGTAGGGCAACAGGGCCTGCCGACATTGGAGGATCTCGGCGAGCAGCGCACATCGCTTGCTGCGATAGAGGTCGGTCCTGGCGCGCCGAACCCAGTCACTGGAGTCTTTGGCAGTCATCTTGGCGAAGTCGCGCCTTCGTCCGAAACGATGATGGCCCCGGCGACAGGCCAGAGCCTCCTCCCTTAGCCGAGTTATCGCATCGGCGTTCGGCGAGCGCCATAGATCGGGCCAGTACAACCCGTCCTCGATGAGGTCGTCCAAGTACAACTCCCGGAGGCTCCCTTCCAGCCGCTTCATCAGCCAAGATGCCGTCTCGGTGGAGGGGTTCGACGATAGCGAGGCGATTATCTGTTCCGGTTGCCAGCCTATCGCTTCATCTCGCTCCGCAATTTGAATAATCGGGCTGCCAAGCGCCGCTATCCCGATAACCGGATGAAATGGAGCAGCTCGATCTCGAATGAGGAGTTGCATGGTTCGGCCCGGAGTACTGCTGTACTGGTTCGACCATGTGTGCCGGAAATATCTCCAAATGTCCCTAAGTCGCAGTCCCGTATAAGGGCAGGCTTTCCCCTCCGAAACCACTTCTATATATGGATCGATGGCTTGTTCATAGGAGGTCGGATCATCCCGCTGAGCCGTCGCTCGGAGAGCATCGGCCAGTTCGGCACCGTCCCGCATAAGATTGAAGATCGACACGATGGTTCCGTGAAATTCGCGAGGTCGCTCCATCGCTCGCACGAATCGTCGTACAGAGGCGGTCGACAGTTGTTCGTTTCGCTTCAGCAATTCCTGGCCGCGCACCCGCCGCTTCTCGTCGGTCGCGTCCAGAAGGATTTCTGGAGCCTGAACCTCGATATTTTCGCCGGAATCTATGCGGACATTCCAGCCTTGGCGCGCGAGATCGATGAGAATTCCGGAAGCTGCGCACAGTCCTGGCTTGTCTCGCCGGAATGCCTCGTTCGATAGTCGTTCATACAAGGCCCAAGAGCCATTGCCGCCGCACTCGATGCTTCGAGCGAGACTCAAGAAATCGCAGCGGTCGACTGCGGGCCAACCAGCGGGTGTGGGGAGGCGATGCCAAGAGTTCGTCATCGGTCAAGCACGGAGGAACGTTGCAAGGACATCGCCCCATGCGTCTCGGAAGGTCCGGAGGGCCGTGCGATCGGAAGAGCGGCGGACCGACGCCTCTGCGCGCGCTGCGGCGAGAATCGCCAGCGCCAGGTCCTTCCCACGAGCCTGATCATTCGCAGCCTCACTGTTGACGTAGGGGGCCAACAGATCCCGGTACAGCGGGTGCTTACCGTTCAACAGGAGTACCAAGTGGCTGCCCGACTGAAATATGTCGTATGGAGCCGTTACGGGCATCTCGGCAACGTGGATAGCATATGGGCCAGGCTCCCCATTACCGGTCAGGATCTCCTTGGCCCCGGGAGGAATGGCGTCCCGGCGACGCGGGAGCGCGGGCAGCGAGGGGTCAGCGCGGGCAGCCTGCCGCTCGGCGGCCCGTAATGCGCCTGCCGACTTGGCGAACTCGAATCGTCGACGCACTCGCCCGTTGAGTGCCCGCGCGATGGGTTCGAGATCGGCTGCAAGCAACGTGCTCAACGAAGCGGAGGCCGATATGCCTTGCTTTGAATGTGTGATACCGAAGAGTTCGTCCAAGCACGGCTCGAAGCTAACTTCGCATCGCCACCAGTCGTCGTAGTTCTCCCGTCGCTTCGCACCCATGAAGTACCATCCGCGGTCGATTTCGCGATTCGCGCGCAGCACCGACACGCAAGGGGCTCCTGTGATCCCAAGCTTCTTCTTTTCCTCTACCGACAAGCTGTGCAGGTTTTCCAGTGCCAACTCGGTGAATCGAACTTCAACTCGTCCCTCGCCCGCATCCGTGGTCAAGCGATAGACAAGAGGGTCCCCAAACGGCCTCGCCATGGGCTCAGGGCCATCGGTGGCGAGCAGCAAAGGATCAGACGGGCGAACAACGGTCCCGTTCACCTGAATCTCCACGCCGTCCCAGAGGAAGCGCCGGTAGATGCGGCCCAAGTCCTGCTGCAGCCGCGCCGCGAGCGTCGATGGCCGCTTGACGGGGACTCGGTCGCACCGTTGCAGCCGCACGGCGGTCCCGCGCTCCGTGTCCGGGAGGAATGCCGGCGGCTCGACTTCCTCCACTTCCGGGAGATGGTGACTAGGGCGCTCGAGGAATTCGTCGAGATCGAAGTGAGCCCGATGCACAGACCGATTGCGCCAGGAGTAGACCTCTACCCTGCGGGCGCAGCTCAGGGCACCGTTAGGCAAGCCCATGCCATAGCGACCCAAGGAGGAGCGATCGCCAAATCGCGTGGATCCGCCGAACGAGAGGCAGGCAGACAGGGAATCGACATCCATCCCGATTCCATCGTCCGTTACGAGAATCTCGATTGGATGGCGCTCCCGCTCCGTCAGCTTCACCACGACCCCGATCATCGTCGCGCCAGCCTGAAGGGAGTTATCGATTAACTCCGCGATCGAGAGTGAGGTAGTCCTGTAACCTGAGTCCCTCGTCGCTAGAAGGAAGTTCGGCGAGTTGACCAACTGGCTGAGGGGCGCGCCAACACTTCCGCCAGCTCGGGCCCCGACGGTGCCGAGGAGTCCCACGCCTGTCGAAGCCCCTCCGAACGGAGACGATCGCACCTGCGAGCGAGATGGCATTTCAAGACCTCCACATGGCCACGGTTTCTGCAAGTGTACGAAACGCGCGTCAGAAGTACATTATCTCCCAAGGATCGTGAGATGACCGATGGCAACCAAGTCGCAGAGGCCACTGCATTGCGCAACTGCCCAGAACAGCGCATTGGGCTCGCGCTCCCCGCGGTGCTCAGCGACCGTGTCGACGCTCTAGTTGCGCTCGCCGAGGAGGCTGGCGAGAGGACCACTCGAAAGGAACTGATTGCCGCCCTAATCCTGAACGCCTCGTCAAACCTGGACGAAATCTCAACACTGTTGCGGCGTTACCGACTTGCCACCGTGAAATCAGCTCTGATTGCAGATCGGCAGCAAAGTGCGTCGTTTCACCCGATGCCCCGGAAGCCTGGCCCACGACCTCGTCGCCAGCAAGAGTAGGTCCGTCAGCCGGTGCGGCGCCCTTCTACACGACGGCTTCGGCACAATCGCGAACTCCCCAGTGTGTCCGCGCTTGGGTACGCCGCCTCGGTAATCAGGCCCCAATCGAGTCTTGGATCATCCCCGCGATCACCCTGGCCAGGAGCACGATCGAGAACCCGACCAGGGCATTCACGATGGCGGACTTGCCGCGTTCCATCTGGTGCGGGCTACCGGCGGCGGACATGTAGAGGAATGCGCCCCACATCACGAAGAAGGCAGCCACTGCGGCGCCCACGCCCATGCCGATGTTGAGCAGGTTCTCGAAGAGTGTGTTGATCTGTTCCATCACGTCGGCCTCCTATCTGCCGGTGTTCTGAAGGGGTTCTTCCGACCGCAGCCGGAACTCGGCGACCAGCCAGCGGCCTTCGACGCGGACAAGTCGGCACGTGACGTGCTGCCGGAGGCGCTGCTCGCGAAGCTGGCCGGTCGCAGGGTCAACCGCGCGCCGGGTCTGTTCGGTGGTGGCAGACACCGTCGCTTCGGCGTCTGAGTAGGCGGTGACCTGGATGGAGACCGTGCCGGTCGTCATCGTTCGCTGCTGCCCGAGCGCCGTCGGGTCGACCTGCGAGGTGGCGACCGCCGCGTGTACGTCGCCGGTGCTCAGGCTCAGCATTCGTGCGCGGTAGGCAGTGGGCTCACGGAAGTCGAAGGTGCCGTAGGCCTCGACGAAGAGCCGGGCAGCTTCCTCGACCTCAGCCATGCCCTCGCCCTGTCCGCGCAGGCGGTTCGCGCCCTGCCAGCCACTCACGATGGCGATCACCAGGAGTGTTGCCGCGAGGCCGCCGAGGATGAGCATCACACCACGCCCGCCGCTCATGCCTGCGGCCCTCTCACTGGGCGCCCAGCGCCGGCGAAGTGGCGGCTCCAGTAGGAGTTGTCCAGCGACACCTCTTTGACGAACTCGCCTGGCTGGGTGGCCATGATCACGACGCCGTTTCCGGCGTAGATGCCGACGTGGGTTATGCGTTCGTGCGACGGGTAGGTGTTCTCGTAGAAGAGGAGATCGCCGGGCTGCAGGAACTCGAGCGCCACGGGCATCGTGGCGTCGAACTGCGCCTGCGACGTGCGCGGCAGGGAGACGCCGAGGTGGGCGTAGACCCACTGGGTCAGGCCCGAGCAATCGAAACTATCCGGCCCCGCCGCGCCCCAGACGTAGGGCGTCCCGAGTCGGGATCGCGCCAGCGCGACCGCCTGGGCGGGGAAGCCCGCGGGATCGAGGTAGCCGTAGCTGGTGGCGATGCTGAGGACGTGATCGACGTAGGACCAGGAGTGGTTGTACGCGTAGAGCGCGCTCCGGAGGTCGCCGGGTGCTCCGCCGGCGAGCAGGAGTTGGGCCGCGGCGGGCAGGCAGTCGCGGTAGTTAAACGGGTCGGCAACGCCGTCGCCGTCGCCATCGACTCCGTAGTGCGCCCAGGTCCCGGGCATGAACTGGCAGTAGCCGATGGCGCCGGCTGAGCTCGGGCCCATGTTCGCGCCGAAGCCCGACTCGACCTTCGCAACCGCGGCCAACACCTGCCAGGGGATGCCGGTCGCGGCGGCCACCTGTTGCATCACGGCGAGGTGCTCTGGAGGAATCTCCGCGAGCGCCGCTGCGGACGCCGGTGATTGGGCGATGCCCGGAGTGCCGCCGAGCGCGGCCATGAGGAAGAGCATCGGTGCGAGCAGGGTGACGCCGACAACGCCCACGACTTTGAGGCCCTCACTGCCGACGCTGCCGAAGATGTCGCCCGTGGGTGGGTTCGCGTTCATGGCCGCCTAAGCCCTTCCCGCCGCGGGCCGCGGAGCTGCCCCGCCACCGCCACCGGCCGCACCTGCGCCGCCCGCAGCGGCACCGGCACGGCCCGCTCCCGCCATCGCGCCGAGCGCGTGCGTGGCCATCGCGAACGTGAGGACGTTGGTGACGCCCGCCTGGCTCCGGGCGGAACGCAGGAGCGAGGGCACCTTGAGGGTCAGCCAGCAGACGGCGAGGCCGAGAAGCATCGTCAGGAGGGCGTTCGAAACGCTTCCGGGAGTCAGTTCGACCATGAGCGCCGTGCCGAGGGCCAGGACCATGACCTGGATGGCCTGCTGGAAGACCGTGATTACGAAGAGGTCGGTCCACCAGCGCGTCCACTGCTGGGTCTGCGGCAACACCCAGAGGAGCGCGGCAATCGGCCCGAGGACGATGAGCATCGCCAGCAGGGCGAGACGCATCAGCATCTGAAAGACCAGGAGGATCGCCACGATGCCGTAGGCGACGGCGGTGAAGATGAGCGCCAGGCCTTCCTGCGAGGGCGTTGCCTGGTCGTACCCGGGGAGGCCGACATCGCCGACGCCGGCGGCGAGGGCGTTGTTGATGTCGATCAGCATCCGCGCGAACTCGATCGACAGGTTGGCGGCGAGCGCGGCGAGGATGACGCGCGGGAGGAGCTCCATCGCCTCGTGGTAGGGCGACCTCGTGTGCTCCTTGATGATGACGTTGAAGCCGCCCCACATGACGACCACCGCGAGGGCGACGTTGACGATGGCGCGGGAGAAGTCGTAGAGGCTGCGGACGGTCGGGCTGTCGTAGGTGCCTTCGGCCGGGGTTCGCGTCACGAAGTTGAGCGATGAGCCGCCCATGCCCAGCGCCCAGTCGACGAACCCGCGGATCGCCTCCAGCATCGCCTGGCCGATGAGCGTGAACACCGCGTTGACGATGTCCTTCGCCCAGTTCACGGGGTTGAGGCCGCCGGGAAGCCAGTCCAGGGGGTTGGGAATCCAGTCGGTCGGGTCGGGGATCGGAAGGTCGACCAGCGTGTCAGGTGGCAGCTGGCCGTCAGGGCCGGGCTGGCCGGGTGGGACCTGCTGCGGGGCCGGCGCAGGCGGGGTATTGAGGAGAGGGATGCCCGCCGACGACAGCTCGTCCAGCGTGTCGTCGGCCTCCTGCGCGGTGGCGGAGGTTGCTCCAACCACGAGCGCGCCAGCCAATCCCAGTGCAAGGGCGGCGAGGATGAGGATGCGCATGTCTGACTCCAGCGGCCAGGAAGCCGTGATGAGTCAGCGTGCGAACCGGCGTTCCATCAGCGTTCCAGGATCCCGGCGCGGCTGTTCCTACGTGGCGTTGCCTGCTCCAACTTTGCTCTCAGTTCGTTCCAACGCCCTGCTACCCGCGGGACTCGTACCGCGCCGCTGGACTCCGCGGCTTCCCGGCAACCGCCCGCATTTCCACGTTCCCCTCGCGAGTCCGTACCCGGGGTTCACTTCGGCCCCTTCCGTCTCGGGTCCCCACTTGTGCGGACCGATCGGCACCGGCCTGAACAGCGGCGTGCGAACGGCACCTTCCAGGCGTCGGGGCCCCTCCCCTCCCCCGATCCACCCGCGACCTCTCCCATTCACCCGGCGATAGCCCCGCAGCCCGCGGTGGCAGACAACATCTCCGTCTCCCTAAGCCCCCATAGGAACATGTGCGAGCCCGCGCACCGCCACCGTGCCACAGGTTTGCAACCCTCTCGAACAGATGTGCTAGAATGCACAGCAACGGTCGGGCCTCTCGGATGGTGGCGAGCCATCAGGGAACGAACTGTGAGCGCGGAGGCACTCCATGGTGGTGACGGCCCGCAACTGGGAGCAGACCTTTCGAGACTGGTCCAAGCCTTCCAGCGACACGGAAGCGGAAAAGTGCGACCGGGCCGAGCGGATGATCAAGCAGGCGATCGCGGCGTATCCCGGTTTTCAGGGTGTAGACATCCGCGTGTACGCAAAAGGCTCGTACGCCAACAACACCAACGTCCGCCTGGACAGCGACGTCGACGTGGCCGTGGAGTTGCGGCGTTCCTTCTACTTCAACGCCGAGGCGGTGCCCGGCTTTGTCCCAGTGCTGGCGGGCATCTGGCAACCGTCGCCTGATACGTTCGCCACGTTCAAGTGGGACGTCTACGCCGCGCTGTGCAACAAGTTCGGCTACACCCACGTCACGCCGGGAAATAAGGCGTTCGACATCCACGAGACCACGTCACGCGTGGATGCAGATGTGGTTCCGTGCTGGGCGTATCGGGCATATTACGGTCCCGGCCCCGGGCAGTACGTACTAGGCGCCGAACTGATTGCCGATGACGGGACGGCTATCATCAACTGGCCCGAACAGCAGAAGGCCAATGGCATCGCTAAAAATCTGGCGACAGGTGGCCGCTACAAGTTCATCACTCGCGCGATCAAGCGACTCCGCAACGAGATGGAGGATGCCGGTATACAGGTTGCGAAGTCTATCCCGTCCTACCTGATCGAGTGCTTGGTCTACAACGTGCCCGATTCCTACTTCAGCAACCCTGCCTACGTTGACGACGTCCGGAGCGCCTTGGCCCACATCTCCGTGAACGTAAATGGAGCCTGGCTCGAGGTAAATCAGGTCAAGCCCCTCTTCGGGTGGGGCCAGTCCTGGACCGAGGAACAGGTCCGCGGTTTCGCGCTGGCCGCCTACATGTACTGCGGTTTCGCTGAGTAGATGACGTCCAACGGCTTCGTTCGCGCCGCCGTAACGATAGCCCTCTACGTTTTCGCCGCCACACTCATCATCACGGGTCAGCCCTTCAACTCGACGTTGCGCATCGCGGGTGCAGCCTCGTCTACAGTGCCCCTCGCGTTGATAGCCTTCGAATCCTGGGCATGGCGGCTCGGGCCCATCCAGCGCCTTCCCTTCCACCCGGTTCCGGACCTGCGAGGAACATGGGAGGGCCAACTCAAGTCGAGCTTTCCCAACACTGACGGAAGCGACCGAGAGCCGATCGAGACTTACATCGTTGTCCGGCAGAGCTTCTTTCGAATCTCCGTGCGTCAGTTCACCAAGGAGTCCTCATCGAAGCTCGTGAGCGGCTCACTCTGTCGCGAGTCCGATGGTGCGATGTACTTGCATGCAGTCTACGAGAACGAACCCGATATTCCACACCGCGAGCACAGCCAGATGCACCACGGGTCATTCATCTACGCCATTGAGGGACGACCAGTCACGAGGTTGCGTGGCAAGTACTGGACAGACCGAACGACGATCGGTCATGCACTGTTCGATCGGCGGCTGAAGAAGGAGTGCCACAGCTTCGATGAAGCAAGAGCCGCATTCACCGATGGGGGTACTTGATGCCGGCGCTCGACAAAGAAGTCCGCAAACTTCTCACGGATCTCGATTCGATCCCGGTCAGCAAAGCGCTTGGCCGCTCTATGCGCCTTGCCCACGCGCGAGGCGACGAAGAGCTTGCCCGGTGGTGCCGGCTCGAAGCCCAAGGATACGACGCAGGCAATCCTGCCATGGGCGAGGACATCACGGTGCCCGTTTACCGGACGGTGGTCGGCCAGCATCGGGACATCTACGGTCGCGTCTTCCTGGCGCCGCCCGAACTCCCAATCGTGAACGAAGACCGGCTTCGAATGGGCGCAGCCGAACTTGAGCGCCTCGAAAGAGACCACAAGATGGTCACGGTGCACAACCCCACCATGGTCCAACTCATCAAGGAGAGCCTTGACGTCGAGGTCTATTCGTTCACGTTTAGCGCCGCCAGCATCACGAGTATCCTTGCCTCCATCCGCACGGAACTATCAGTGCGCCTCGCAGGCCTGGCGCCGCTTCCGGCACCAACCCGCGACGACGTGATGAGCCGTGCGCCCGACGACATCATCGAGATCAAGCCTGGCCTATGGGGCATCCACGTCAATGTCCGAGCGCTCTGGCGCAGGATGCGGGCGTCGTGATACTAAACGTGTTCGGAAGGAGGCCTTGGAGATGCGCAAGCGCATCAAATCGCTCGGCGTCCTCACTGGCGTACGCGATCTGCTCCTCGCCGGCGACAAGGTCGCTACCGTTCGTTACCGCATTCAGCAAGATCAGGAAGTGCTCATCGCTGACGCCATCGATGGCAGCCGTGAGGAGCTCGATGGTCTTCGCGAAACACACGGGACCGTGACAGTGGTCGACGGCCGGATCGATCTCGAGACCTACACCCTTCGGATGGCGGACGGCCGGGAGCTCGACGTCATCGTCACGAACATGGGTTGGCCGGGTAGTCCATGCCCGGTGCAGGGGTCTGGAGAGATTCGCTGAATGCTGCCGATCTCACCCGCGGGGCAGTAGCCCATCATCCTCATCGAACCTGATCACTGGAAGAATCTCTCGTCCGACATCCCATAAGATGCCCGTCGGCAGCTCCCTCGATGACAGTGGCCAACGATGGAGTTCGTGGCGCATCTTGCCGCGCCAGGGAAACCGAACTTCAAGCCCGATTTCGTCGATGCCGACGTATGGATGCTCCCCGAACTCTTGCCTGGTGAGATCGAAGACCTCCGCGACGGTCGTGTCCTCCAGGCGAGACCCATCGGCGACGCGCCAATCCATGTGAAACCTCGGGCCGCAGAAGCGCCATTCGAGATTCGGCACATAGTCCCCGCTGGCCTGCCGAATCCTCCAACTCGGCTCGAAATTCGGTGCGAGCCTGCTGAGCGCCCCATTGGTCCTCTCAAAGGTTGGCCGGTCCTTCTCCTCGGCCCACTTGGCCTGTTCCTTCATCACGCGCACAAGCTCGGCGGCAGGGTCGTCGGCGACCCCGAACTGCGGATAGTGCTGCCGTAGGACTTCGGGATACTCCGTGATCCTCGATTCAAGTTCGTCCCAGCCCCACACTTCGACCGAGAAGAGGCCCTCGGTCTCGTTGGCCTCCGTCAGCCGTCGCGCCTCCTCTTGGATCGTCGCGTCGTTCGGCGCCGTGGTCGCCAGTACGAAACTCTTTAGCGCCGGCACGAACCTCTTGGCCTTCTCGACCTCTTCGCGAAGCTCGGCAACCGGCACTGCCGTCGGCGGGTAAACCTTGTTTCGCGCCTGAACTCCGGCGTAATGAGGACCGCCGCCAGGCCGCCCGAACACGTCTACGCCGTGCTGTGGCTGGCCCGTCCTTCCGTTCCTCTGCGTCCCGGGATCCTTCCAAACCCGCCGGAACAGGTCAGCACATAGAATCTCGAACTCCTCCCAGGAACGCGGCGGAGGGAATCGACTGGACTTCAGGGTTGGCACAGTCGAGATCCTAGCAAGGTCCAGCAGGCTTGGATCCGCTCGGGTGGCGTCGTGAGAGTGCTTCGGACGCCGACTCCACAGGACTGGAGCGATCTTGGAACAGGAGGGCCGACGTTGGAGCGAACGGGCCCCGATCCTGGAACGCCCGTGGAACCGCGACCAGCACGCTCTCCTCGAACACAGATGAGGAGATGCCTGTGCAACGCCACGAAGTCCCTACCCATCTCAACATCGAGGACAAGGCCTTTGCCGGGCTGACGATGCGCCAGCTGATGGTGGCCATCATCGGCCTGGCCCTGGCGTACTCCGCCCTGAGCGAAGCGCCGCTGCCGCTCGCGGTCCGCCTCGCAGCCGGAGCGACGGTCCTGTTGACGACCGCCGTCGTCTCGTTCTGGCAGCCGGCGGGCCGTTCGCTGGAGGACTGGGCCTTCGTCCTCCTTCGCTACGTCAGCATCCCGCGCGTCGTCGTCTGGCGCGTCCGCACCTCTCGGGAGGCGGCGACCGCCGAGGAGGCGCGCTTCGAGGTCGTGCTGCCTGACCGGCAGGAGCTCGACGCCGGGCGCAGGAGCGCGCAGCGATGACGGCGAACGGGAAGCACGGAAGCGTCCAGGAAATGCTGCCGCTGGAGGAGATCGTGGAGGGCGTGCTCTGTCTCCGAGGAGGCGAGTACCGGGCGGTCATCCAGGCCCAGAGCGTCAACTTCGCCCTCAAGTCCGAAGAAGAGCAGGAGGCGGTGATGGCCGCCTACCGCTCCTTCCTCAACTCCCTCAGCCATCCCGTCCAGATGCTCGTCCGCATTCTTCCGACCAACGTCGAGCCCTACCTCAAGGGTTTCCGCACCAACGTTACCGCCCACGCCAACAGCGAGGCCATCCGCCGTCTCGCCCTCGACCACGAGATGTTCGTGCGGAGACTCGCCCGCGAGCGGACGCTGCTGGAACGGCGCTTCTACATCGTCCTGCCGTCCGGCCACACCGAAGGTGAGGGCCACGTCGCGATCCGCTGGCCTTGGCAGCGTTTCCCGCGCGGGCGGGATGAGCAGCAGCTCGCAGTCGCGGCAGCCCAGCTCGACGCCCGTTGCCATGAGATCGAACAGGGCCTGACCTCGTTCGGCGTCAGTTCCCGGCGGCTGCGGAGCGGAGACCTGGCCGAGTTGTGGACGGCCTGCCTCTGCTCCCAGGTGTCCCAGGTCGCACCGTCGCTGATGGCCGGCGCAAGACCGGTGGTCACGGCCGCCCGGAAGGAGGTCCAGCAACATGGCTAGCCTTCCACTTCAGCGACGAACCCGGCGACGCCGCCAGGAACCCTCCGTGGACGACCTGCGTTTCGAGCTCGGCACCCGATCGGCGATCGACCACCTGGCCCCGGCAGCCATCGAAGCTTCCCGCTCGCACCTCGTCATCGACGGCCGCTGCGTCCGCGTCCTCGGTCTGGCCGACTATCCCCGCTACGTCCACCCCAACTGGCTGGCGCGGCTGATCGACTTCGACGAGCCGCTGGACCTGAGCATCCACGTCGACCCGCTCGACTCAGCGACCACAGTGCGCAGGCTCACCCACAAGCTGGTGGAGCTCCAGTCGTCGCGCCTGCTCGACGCGCGCAGCGGCAAGATCGCCAGCGCCGAGCGCGAAATCGCCTACGAGGACGTGGAGCGTCTGCGGGATGCGCTCCAGCGAGGCGAGGAGCGCGTCTTCTCCGTCAGCCTCTACGTGTGCCTCCGCTCCGGCTCGTCCTCAGCCGTCGACGACCTCCATCGCCGCGTCGAGACGGCGCTCGGCGGGATGATGGCGTCCTCGCGGGCGGCCCTCTTCGAGATGTTGCCGGGCTTCCTCTCGTGCCTGCCGGCCGGCCGTGATTACCTGGGGCGCTACCGCAACCTCGACACGACCAGCGCCGCGACGATGATCCCGTTCACGTCCAGCCATCTGTCGATGCAGGCCGGCATCCTCTACGGCATCAGCGTCCACAACAACTCGCTCGTCATCTTCGACCCGTTCAGCCGTGAGCTGGAGAACGCGAACAAGGTCGTCTTCGCCAAGAGCGGCGCGGGCAAGTCCTACGCCTGCAAAGTGGAGGCGCTCCGGGCGCTGATGCGTGGCGTCGAGTACTACATCATCGACCCCGAGGACGAGTACGCGCGGATCTGCCAGGCGGTGGGCGGTCAGTACATCCGCCTCTCCGGCAGCTCGGCGCACCACATCAACCCCTTCGACCTCGCCCAGGGTGCCGAGCGCGACGGGGAGACGCGCGATGCGCTGACCGAGCGGCTGCTCGCGCTCCAGGGCCTGCTCGGGCTCATGCTCGCCGACCGGGGAAGCAGCTTGGGCCAGCGGGAGCGCGGCGCGCTCGACCGGGCGCTCCTGGAGACCTACGGCCGCGCCGGGATCACCCGCGACCCGTCCACCCATCGCAAGCCGCCGCCGGTGCTGCGAGACCTCTACGACCTCGTGCGCGAGGGCGAGGACCCGCTCGGCCTGGCCGACCGGCTCGAACGCTTCGTGGACGGCAGCCTCGGCAACGTCTTCTCGTCGCCGACCTCGGTCGACTTCGACCGGCCCTTCGTCGTCTTCAACATCCGTGACCTCGAGCCAGAGCTGCGACCCCTCGGCGTCTACCTGATCGCCGACCACATCTGGCGCGAGGTCCGGCGCAGCCGCAAGCCACGGATGCTGCTCATCGACGAGGCGTGGTCGCTGATCCAGCACGAGGAGGGCGCCCGGTTCCTCGCCTCGATGGCCCGACAGGCGCGCAAGCACTACCTCGGCCTGACGACGGTGACGCAGGACGTGGAGGACTTCCTCACGACCTCCGAGGGGCACACGGTCCTCGCCAACTCTTCGGTCCAACTGTTGATGCGGCAGGACAGCTCAACGATCGACGCCGTCACCAGCACCTTCCGGCTGAGCGCCGGGGAACGCGAGTTCCTGCTCTCCTGCCGCAAGGGTGAGGGGCTGTTCTTCGCCTCGGGGAATCACCTCGCACTGCGCATCGAGGCGAGTCCGTACGAGCACGAGCTGGCCACGACGGACCCGGCGGAGCTGGTTGCGCGGGACGAGGAGGTGCGTGATGGCAGCGGTTGATGTTGAGCTCGTCAAGCAACACAACCCCATCGAGCGGGTCATCGCTTCGCACGGAGTGAAGCTCCAGCAGCGTGGCGAGCGGTTCGTCGGGTGCTGCCCGTTTCACGAGGAGGAGCATCCGAGCCTGGTCGTCTACCCGAGTACCCGGAGCTTCTTCTGCTTTGGCTGCAAGGCCTCGGGGGACGTCATCGACTTCGTCAGACGCAAGGAGAAGGTCGGCTTCCGGCGCGCGCTGGAGCTGCTGGGCGAAGCGGCGTCGCAGGCTGCGTCCACGAGCGACGGCAGCCGCGCGCCGGCGCCGTCCGAGTCTCCGCTGGCGGTCGACGACCGTCTCATCCTCGCGGCGGCATGTGACCTCTACCACGAGGCGCTGCTTCGCGACGAGCGGGCGCTCCGCTACCTCGACGGCCGGGGCATCGGGACGCCGGTCGTCAGGCAGTGCCGCCTTGGCTACAGCGACGGGCAAGCGCTCAAGCCCTTCCTGCGCCGCCACCGCTTCAGCCTTCGGCGAGCTACCGAGATGGGGCTGCTGCGGAAGGATGGCAACGAGGCGCTCGCCGGGCGCGTCGTGATTCCCGAGCTGCGCGGCGGCCAATGCGCCTGGATGGTCGGGCGCGCGCTCAACGAGCGCCGGCTCAAGTACCTCGGCCTCTCGTTGCCGAAGCCCATCCTCGGGTATGAGCGCGTCCGCGGACACCGCCGCATCTTCGTGACCGAGGGCGCCTTCGACTATCTCACCGGCGTGAGCTGGAACCTGCCCATCTGCGCCCTGCTCGGGACGCATGTCCGGGCCGAGCGGCTGCGCTTCCTGGAACGGGTGCCAGAAGTCGTCCTCGTCTTCGACAACGACGACGAGGGGCAGCGTGCCGCCTGCGAACTGGCCAAGTCCCTCGGCGACCACGCCCGCATTCTGCACCTCCCCGACGGCGTCAAAGACCTTGGCGAACTGGGCGCCCGCGACGGTGGCCGCGAGACGTTCTCCCGGCTGCTCGCCGACCTGGGGCCTGCAGCGATGGAGGTGCAACATGCGCCGGCATCCTGACCGACCCATGGCCCTCTACGAGCTCTTCCCATCGCGCTGGGACGACGACCCGGTCTCTCGCGCGCGCACGGTCTTCGCCGGACTCGCGGGTGTCCAGGACTTCGCATTGGAGTGGACGGCGATGGAGTCGGGACTGGGGTTCTACGTTCGCGCAACCGACGAAGCCGCGGCCGAGGCGGTTCTCGGCCAGATCCGCGCGGCCTATCCGCAGGCCGACCTCGACGCGGTCCCCGTGGAGCGCAAGCCTCACCTCGACCCGCTGCACGTCGCCGGGCACGAGCTGGCCTCGCTCGCGGAGCTCCGTCTCGACCGGGAGGCAGCCCTTCCACTCGATACAGATGCCCGGCACGGCGAGCCACTGACCGGCGTGTTGGCGGCGGCAGTGGCCGCCACCCGTGGCGATGTCCGCGTCGTCAGCCAGGTTGTGATCGGACGCCCGCCTCGCCCGGCTTGGGCTACCAGGACCCAGGCTCGGGCCTACCGGTCGAGCCAGCGCGTGCCAACGGAGCGCCCAGAGAGCGGCGCAGCCAGCCTCTTTCCCTTCGTTGCGCTCGCCGGCGTGGGCGCGGCCGGGATGCAGGGCTACGACTGGTACCAGTCAGGGGACTATCTTCCCCTGTTGGCTGGCGGCTCAGCTGCTGCCGCCGGACTTCCGATCGGTGCCTTCGTCTGGTCGCGGGTTCTCCGCGGCCGCGAGCCGTTGAGCGCAGCACTCGCCGAACAGAAGCTGGCCTTCCCCGCGTTCAGCGCTCGCCTGCGTCTGGCGGTGATCGGCCCACGCGACCG
Organism: Dehalococcoidia bacterium; assembly: GCA_050247055.1. Taxonomy (GTDB): domain Bacteria; phylum Chloroflexota; class Dehalococcoidia; order Tepidiformales; family Tepidiformaceae; genus Amarobacter. The sequence continues at coordinate 5,388 of JBFWUX010000003.1, read as the reverse complement.
CGCCGAGACCCTCGAGGACATTCGCGATCGCGTCAGCGCGGCCTACGAGGCATTCGACCACCACGCTGGCAACAGGCTCCGCCCAGGGCGGTCCAAGACAGCTCGCGCTCCGCTCGACATGTCGGGCGGCATGTTCCGTGGCGCGCAGGTCCTCAACGCCGCCGAGCTCGCGGCGCTCTGGCACCTTCCGGACCTGAATTCGGGTCTGCCCGCTGCAGCGAAGCCTGGCGGACGCCGCTTCCTTCCGGTCGGCGACGCCACGGGGCGAGGCAGCCGGGTCGGGGTGTCTCGCCATCACGGACAGGTGGTGCCAGTTCACCTGCCGCACGGCGCGCTCTATCGGAACCACCTGGTCGTCGCCAAGACCCGGCGCGGCAAGTCGACCCTGCTCCAGCACATCGCCAGGCACCTGATGCAGGAGATCGCTTCGCGCCGGGAGCGCCTCCTGCTGGTGGTCATCGACCCTCACCAGGACCTGGCCGAGAGTGTCCTCTCGGTCGTCCCATTCGGTCTTGAGGATCGCACGGCCTACCTCGACCTCACGGAGCGGCGGCGGCCCGTTGGGCTCAACCTCCTGGACGTCGCCCTCTTCCCCAACCGCGACCGGACGGCCGAGAACATCGTGGCGATGCTCCACCGTCTCTGGCCCGACAACTGGGGTCCGCGGATGGAAGGCGCGCTGCGCGCCGCGCTGCTCTGCCTCCACCAGGCGAACCAGGTACGGCGGCGCGAGGAGCAGTACACCCTCCTCGACGTGGTGCCGCTGCTGACGAGCCCGGACTTCCGCGAGCGGGTGATGTCGCAGGTCCCGGACCAAACGCTCTGGTCGTGGTGGCGGAGCAACTACGACAACCTGGGACGCGCGTTCCAGATCCAGGTGGCCACGCCGGTCACGACCAAGGTTGGCCGCTTCGAGGTGACGGAGGCGGCGCGACTCACCCTCGGCCAACCACAGTCGACCATCAACCCGCGCATGCTCCTGCGCGACGGCGGCGTCCTCGTCGTCAACACCGCCGTCGGCCTTCTGGGCGAGGGCGGCTCGGCGCTCATCGGGGCAACCCTTCTCAATCTCCTTGGGCTGATCGTCGAGGACCAGATCGACCTGCCGGCCGGGGAGCGGAGCCGGATGGTGGCCCTCATCGACGAGTCGAGCACGCTCGGCGGGGCCGACTACCCGCGCATGATGAGCGAGCTGGGGAAGTACGGGGCGTCCTTCGTCCTCGTCACGCAGTCCCTTGCCAGGCTCGACGCGATCGACCGCGAGCTGCGCCCGACCGTCTTCGCCAACCTCGACAGCCTCACCGTCTTCCAGGTGAGCGCCGAGGATGCCCGCTACCTCGCACCGGAGCTCGGCCACGACCTCGAGGTGGATGACCTCGTCTCCCTCGACGATTACGAGTGCTACGCCCGCTGGTCGTCCGGCGGTCACCGGCATCCGGCCTTCTCGCTCCGTCTGGACCCGCCGTCGCCGCTCGACCCGTCGCGGATCGCTGCGATCGCTGCGGAATCGGCCGCGCGCTTCGGGCGCCCGCGCGAGGAGGTGGCGAAGGAACTCGACCAGGTGTTCGCGTCGCGGGCGGGCAAGCTCGGCCGGGACATCCCTGAGGAAGCACTGGCACTCGCCGGGGCGGCCGATGGCCATGTCCAACTCTCGCTCACCGAGAACCCACCGCTGAAGCGAAACGAGCACCGCGGCCGGAGGAGGTCGCCATGATGCGGCAGAACTCTCCGCTAGCTTCCGACGTGCTGCGTTGGCTCGCCGGTCTCCCCTTCCTCGGAGTCGATGACCTCGCCCTCTTGACGGGGCAACCCGGGCCGGATGTCGAAGGGGTGCTGCGGGAGATGAGGCAGGACGGGCTCGTGGACGCGGTCACGCCCTCCTCGCCCGAGCTGGATAGTGCTCCGCTCTACGTCCTTACCGAGCCCACGCGCCGCTGGCTGGGATCCACCCTCGATGGGGAACCGGTCCGGGCCCTGCCCCTCGCCTGGAGAGATATCATCCACTGGCTCGCCCGGCTCGAAGCGACCGTCGCCCTCAACGCCTTCGCTGCCGGCCTCGCAGCCTCGCTGCATTCGGCCGATCACGAGGTCTCCGACTTCCACGTGCTGCCGGTGCGGCGGCCGCAGGATGCGTGGTGGCCACCGGGCGTGCAGGGCTACGGCTGCATCCGCGCGGTGGCCGGGGCGGCGCCGTTCTTCATCTTCGTCGATCGGGCAGGGGCGCCATCAGCCCATCGAGCGGCGCTCATCGCGGGCTGGTACCGGTTCCGCGACAGCGGTCAGCCGTGGGGCTACGACATCCCACCGATCCTCGTCCTCTGCCCGGGACAGGCGCGGGAGGGCGAGTGGGCGCGAGCGGTGCTCGCCTCAGCCGAGCGGCGGGATTCCGTCCCTCTAAGGGTCCTCCTCACGAGCGTGGCGGCAGGCACCGACGGTTTCGGGTTACGCACCTGGCAACTGGTCGCCGGCCCCGGCCGTGCCGCACTCATGGAGTGGCTGCCGGTGCGGCACTGGGACCATCTCGCCCTCTCTGCTGCGCCGCTGCCCGACCTGCACCCGCCCGCTCCCGGCGAGGAACGCCAGCCGCTGCACCGGTGGGCGCGCGAGGTGGCTACCGGTGCGCGTAACTCAACAACCGTCGAGCGCACCGCGGCGAACGCGCTCACGACCTCGATGGTCGAGAAGCTGCTGACCGAGTGCGTGGCCCGCCATCCGCTCCTCAGCGAGGCGGATCTGGCCACCGTGCTGCATTGCGAGCGCCGCCTGGTCCGGAGCGCAATCGAGCGCGCCACCACGCAGGCCCTGATCGCGCATTTCGAGCGATCGGGCGATCGCTGCCTGCGCTACTGCCTCGCCCCGGCCGGCCTGCGGGTGCTGGCACTCCGCGACGGTGTGCCCGTCCGGCGCTACGCGCGGCACGCACCTGTCACCGTCCTAGCGACCGGCGAGGGAGAACGCGCGCCAACGCTCCTGCAGCAATACGAGCACACGATTGGCGCGAACGGCTTCTTCATCGCCTGGCTGGATCGCCCAAAGGGCGGGCCGCGTCTCCTCTCGTGGCTAGGCGCGGCGGAGTCGGCTGTCCGCTTCGAGAGCGGCGGGCGACGACGCTGGCTGCGGCCGGACGGCGCGGGCGCCCTCCTTACCCGAGACCACCATTCCCCGTTTCTGCTGGAGTGGGATCGCGGAACGGAGCGTCCACCCGTGCTCGCGGAGAAGCTGGCGCGCTACGAGGAGTTCTTCCGCTCGCACACGACCGCAGCGAACGAGCCCACCGTGCTCTTCGTGACCACTTCCCCGCAACGCGAAGACCTTGTGCGCCAGATGGCGACGGCAATCCTCCTCCAGCACGGCAGGCGCCTCCTGACCACGACCGCATCGATGCTCGAACGCTTCGGCCCGCGAGCGGCGATCTGGCGCGCCGGCACGACCGAACCACGGACATCGTGGCCCGATTCGGGTTCCACCGAACGCAAACCACCGGAGGTTCCAGGATGAACGATCACGCCACCGACAACGGGCACGACCTCGGCCTGCTCACCGTACCGGAGGCCGCGAAGATGCTGCGCATCTCGCGCAACCTCGCCTACGAACTCGTCGCACGCAATGAGCTCCCGGCAATCCGTCTTGGCCGGGTGATCCGGGTCCCGAAGCACGGGCTTGAGGCCTGGCTCGAGCGGCAGGTAGATGGTCATCGGCCGCCGGTCGAGCCTGCCTCGACAGTCCGCTGGCCATAACAGCCACGCATAGGATCCCAGCCGGAGCCCTGTGTTTTGGGGCGATCGCGGCTTCAGCCGCCGCTTCTGCCTGTACTCACGGTCGACCACGATACGCAGACGATGCCCGTGCGGCATACCTGGTCAGGAGGAAGTGGTGCGAGGTCATGTGCGCCGTCGCGGGAGGACGTGGGCCGTTGTCGTCAGTCTCGGTCGGGACGATGGCGGTCGGTATCGCTACCAGTGGTACTCGGGCTTCCGGACGGAGCGCGAGGCTGAGGCAAAGCTGACCCAGCTGCTCCGAGAGCTGGACACTGGCGCCTACGTCGAACCCACCCGGGAGACGGTCGGCGAGTTCCTGAGCAGGTGGCTTCGCGACTACGCCAAGACCAATGTCTCGCCGCGGACCTACGAAGGTTACGAGCACATCATCGTCCGCCACCTGGTCCCCGCGTTAGGTGGCATTCAGCTCGCGAAGCTCACGCCAGCACGACTCCAGCGCTACTACTCGGACAAGCTCGATTCCGGCCGTCTCAACGGCAAGGGCGGCCTATCGCCCCGTACCGTACGACACCACCACGTCACCCTTCACGATGCCCTCCAGAGTGCCGTGAAGTGGGGCTTGCTCGGCCGGAACCCGGCGGATGCTGTGGATGCGCCCAAGTTCGAACGGAGCGAGATGAACACGCTCGACGACGAGGGCGTCCGCAACTTCCTTGCGGCCGCGAGCGGCACCCAGTGGTATCCGATGGTCTACCTGGCGCTGTTCACCGGACTCCGGCGAAGCGAGGTGCTCGCGTTGCGCTGGGGAGACATCGACCTGGACCTGTCCCGCGTGTATGTGAACCGCGCCGTGCATCGGCTCCGCACGGGCGAGATCATCTTCCGCACCACCAAGTCAGCGAAGAGCCGGCGCGTGGTGGCCCTGCCGCCCTCTGCCGCGCTCATGCTGCGCGAGCACCGCGAGAGCGAGCAGCGCCGGCGCGAGCTCGTCGATGGCTCGACCGTCGACGACCAGCAGCTGGTCTTCGCCCGTATCGACGGCTCGCCGATCCCGCCCGACAGCTTCTCTCAAGCGTGGCGCAGACTCGCCCGGCGGAACGGGTTTCATGGCGTCCGGCTGCATGACGCGCGTCATACCCACGCCACGCTGCTGCTCAAGCAGGACGTACACCCCAAGATCGTGCAGGAGCGCCTCGGGCACTCGACCATCGCGACAACGCTGGACATCTACTCGCATGTGGTTCCAGGGCTTCAGGATGCCGCGGCACAGGCGTTCGACACGGTCCTCAAGGGTTCTCCGTCGAAGGTGTTCTGACGGCCCATTTGCAAATCCATTTGCAAATGCGAAGGCCCCTCAACAATTGAGGGGCCTTCTCTGGGGTTACCAGATTCAATTTTCTGGTAGCGGGGGAGGGATTCGAACCCCCGACCTTCGGGTTATGAGCCCGACGAGCTGCCACTGCTCCACCCCGCGGTGGAAGAGACGGCGAATAGGGCCTTAATGAACTGAAGAGCGAAGAACTGCACGCAGGGAATTCTAGCTAGCGAGTCTTGAATATAGGTCAAGCCCTCGACCATTAGTACGCCTCAGCTGAACACATTACTGTGCTTACACCTGGCGCCTATCAAACAGGTAGTCTTCCTGTGGTCTTACCTGATTAACTCAGTG